>OY970299.1:0-3827830 GCA_963716225.1 uncultured Verrucomicrobiae bacterium
TCTTCTCCAAGCCTACTGGTTCCGAGTCTCGTATTGCTCCTGAAGCTAGCCGACAACAACATGCCTGACCTCGGCCTGCCCAACTCCAACCTCACGGCCATCTCCTGGGCAACGGCAACGGCACCGGCATCGGCTCGGGCGACGGCGCGGGCATCGGCCCGGGCTCCGGCGGCAACATCGGCGGCGGCGTCCATACAATCGGCGGCTCCGTCCGTGCCGCCGATCCTCGTCTACTCGGTCGATCCCGAGTTCTCTGAAGAGGCCCGCAAGGCCAAGTTCGCCGGCAACGTCGTGGTCTACCTCAGGGTCGACGCCAACGGCAATCCCAGCACGTCCAAGTTATCCGCGGCGTCGGCATGGGCCTCGACGAAAAAGCCGTCGAAGCCGTCCAGCAGTACAAGTTCAGACCCGCCATGCAGAACGGCAAGCCCGTCCAAGTCGACCTCAACGTCGAAGTCAACTTCCAGATCTTCTAAAAGCTGACGCAGATAGACCGTAGCCAGTAGAGCTGGTCCTGGCAAACAGCAAGGCGCTCCCACGGAGCGCCTTACTTCTCTCTATCACCGCTACTGTCTCCTCTCTACTGTCTGCCAACTACCTCCTGCTACCTGCCTCCGAATCTCCTCAAACGTCAGGTTCTCCGCCGGGCTACTGCGTCCTCGCCTTCCACCCGAGGAACAGCATCCCGTAGCTCTCGATCGTGCACTGCTCCGGCTTCACCCCCAGCCGTTCGCGCATCTCCTCGATCCACTCCGGCGGTCCTTCCAGCTCCGCATAAACCCCAATCGGCGTCTCGTCCAGAAAAATATGTCCCGCCTCCGCCGTCCCACTCTGTCCTGTACTTCTCATACCGGAACACCGGCTTATATCCAAGCTGCGTAAAAATCTCAGCCAGCGCCGCCGAGTCTTCCACCTCGCTCTCCGTCTCGATCCGCACCTTATAGCGCGCGTCCGCGTCATTGGACGCCACGCGCTTATGCGTCACCACCGACCGCCCCGCATAATCCCGCAGCCGCAGCACCTGCCGTCTCACCCGCAGATCGCGCTCCGGCGTGTCATACAGCGTGTTCGCCTCAAACGTGCGCGGCGTCACCAGCTTCACTCCCAGCGACTCCACCCTCCCGCGAAAACGATCAATATCCTCAACCGCAAACTTCAGCTCTATCTCCGGCGCATGCATGCGCATCGAGTATACGAGCAGACGCGCCGCCCCGCGCCCATCGCCGCCTCCGGCCCGTACGATAAATAGAACGACATGCCCGAGACCTTACGGTTACGCGCCGCCGACCCAGCCGACCTCGCCCGCGCCGCAGAGCTCCTCCGCGCCGGCCGGCTCGTCGCCTTTCCTACCGAGACTGTCTACGGCCTCGGCGCCAACGCCCTCTCGGCCGTGGCCGTCGCCAACATCTTCGCCGCCAAACAGCGCCCCTCCTGGGACCCCGTCATCGTCCACATCGCCAGCCTTGAAGACCTTCCCCGCGTCGCCGTCATCGGCCCGGATCTCCGCGGCTGCGTCGAGCACCTCGCCAACACCTTCTGGCCCGGCCCCCTCACCATGCTCCTGCCCAAAGCCCCCGCCGTTCCCGACGCCGTCACCGCCTGTCGCCCGCTCGTCGGCGTCCGCATCCCCGCCCACCCCACCGCGCTCGCGCTGCTCCGCGCTGCCGACGTTCCCATCGCCGCGCCCAGTGCCAACCGCTTCGGCCACACCAGCCCCACCACCGCCGACCACGTCCTCGCCGATCTCGCCGGCCGCATCGACGCCGTCCTCGACGACGGCCCCACGCCAGTCGGCATCGAGTCCACTGTCATCGACGTCACCCACACGCCCATCATTCAATACCGCCCCGGCACCATCACTCCCGCAGACATCGAATCCGCCTGCGGCACTCCCGTCGAAGTCCACACCGCCAACGCCCCCGCCGGCGTCCACGAACCCGAGTCCCTTCCATCACCGGGCGTCGGCATCCGCCACTACGCCCCGCGCGCCCGCCTCCTGCTCACCGAAGGCAACCCCGAAGCCCTCATCCGCGCCGCCGCCGAACTCACCCAGGACATCACCCACCCACCCGGCGTTCTTCTCCCGATCGCCTGGCGCGCGCCCCAGCATGCCATCGTCCAGCCCTGGGCCGTCTGGCACGAGCCCGCCCGCCTCGCCGCCACACTCTTCGGCGGCCTCCGCGCCCTCGACGCCCTCGGCGTCGACCACATCGTCTGCCCAGCCCCCCCGCCCGGCGGCCTCAACGACGCCATCCGCGACCGCCTCATGAAAGCCGCCCGCGAAAAATAGCTCTGCGACGGGGAGATTGCCGTGATCCTGGGCGCTGAGCGAGCCGAAGGCAGTAAACAGCCGTTATCCCTGAGCGAGCCGAAGGCAGAAAACAGCCGTCATCCTGAGCGGAGCCCCGCAGGGGCGCAGTCGAAGGACCCCTGTATTTCCACTCGCCTTTGCTTTTCTTTTTTTCATTCCCGAAGGGAATCTGCTGGTGTCCCCGGACGCAACCAGGTACCCGGACGCTTCAACCTCGGCTCTCATACGCTCAAAAGAAAAAGAGGCCCAGCCGTAAGCTAAGCCTCCCTCGTATCTCGTATCTCGCTTCTCGTATCTCGCACTTACTTCATGATCGTCACGCCCGCATGCACTTCACTCGTCTTAACAAATACTTAATCCCTGCTTTATAGATCAGCACCCGCTGCCGTCCCACCCGCATCTTGATCACGCACTTGTCATACCACTCCAGCATTCCATGTATCTGGTCGCCGTCTTCGAGCACCACCGTCATGTCCGTCTGCTGCTGAATCTGCTTCTGAAAATAAAACGCCTCCGCGTGCGTGGCCTCCACGCTCTGCGTTGTGTCCTGCATCGCGTGCGACAGCGGATCTTCACCATACAGCGGATCATGCCGCCGCTCCCGCGCCGGAAGCTGCGGCCGCACCAGCTTGCGCGTCCCGTTAAACTGTTAGCGTCGTCTCGACGCGCGGATTCGGTTCCATCTATCAAGCGAACTTTCCTTGTCGGCATCGGCCTTCGTGACTCCTCGACACCCACGCATCAATGCGCGCAGGAGCAGGGAACTAAACATTCGTTCAGGATTCACGTATTTGGATGCAAAGACGCATCCCCGCGCCTGATTGTTTCATCCATCAACGAAATCGCGACGAATCCCTACGCCCGGCTGCTTTCGAGCTCAAGCGCCAGCGCATCCAGCGACAGCCCCCGCAACAGGTTCCGCCGCATCCCGCCGTGCGCCGCATCCACCGCGCGCATCGCCGCTTCCACCCACTCAAACGTCACCGTCTGCGCCATCCGCTCCAAATCTTTTCGCCGGTCGATGTTCCGCATCCGCTCCGGCGCGCCCGCCTGGATCAACAGCACATCCTCCAGCAGACTGGCCAGCGCGCGCAGCAGCGCCGCCATCTTCGCCTGCCCATCCGCTCCCGCACGATACGTCTCCGTCACCTTGAATAACGGCGTGTGGTCATTAGCGCGCTCCACCCCCGCCAGCATCGTGAACGCATCCGCTCGCGCCGCGGCATACCCCGCGAGATCAAACCCCAGCGCCCGCCCCGCCGCTCCCTCGCACAATCTTCCAATCAGCTCACGATCGCTCTTCGCCCACTCCGTCCTTCGACTCGCCAGCAGCCCCGCAATCTCCTCCGGCGGCAGCGCCCCCAACCGCGCAAACGCGCACCGCGATCGAATCGTCGGCAACAGCTCACCCGGATTCTCCGTCAGCAACATCAGGTGCACATACGCCGGCGGCTCCTCCAGCAGCTTCAGCAGCGAGTTCGCCGCTTCCTTCATAAAATTCGACGCCGTAATCACAAACACCTTCGCCCGCGCTTCACTCGGCAGATACTGCGCGCGCTGAATCACCGTCCTGATCTGCCCCAGCTTGATCATCAACTGCGGCGGGTCCGGCGGCACCACCAGCACATCCGGATGCGTCTGCACCAGCACCCGCGTCTCGCGCTTGTCCGTGTCCCGCATCTCCTCGCGCACAGCCACTGCCTCTTCAACCCTCGCCTCTAAATCCGCCGACTCCGCAATCCGCGCGCAATTCCTGCACCGCCCACAAAAGCCCGCCAGCTCTCGGCCTGCGAATTCATTGGCTCCGTCACTCGCCGGCGCCGCCATCTCCCGCGGCTGCACCTCGCACTCGAGCGCCATCGCCAGCATCAGCGCCAGCGTGTACTTCCCACTCCCACGCGCTCCCGCGATCACCAGCGAATGCGGCAGCCTTCCCGCCGCCACCGCCGCGCGCAGGTTCTCCACTACCGCCTGATTACCCAGAAACTCAGAAAACTCGGAAGGGAAGCCCACGTATCAAGTCTACGTCTTGTTCCCCGGCGCAAATTCGTCTCACACCCTTTTGCGGTCACTGGCGAGAACTTCCGACAAGAGCGTTTTATGAGGACGAATCTCCCGACTGACTCAAATCCTTGCTCGATGAGTGCATTGCCCTGTTGCCAACAGTTGACGGTTCAGACTGCGGTCAAGCGCCCTGCCCCTGAAATGTCGCGTTCAATGACGCGTCTGGGCATGTTCTTCGCTCTTCCTTTTCTGCTGGCGCACGCCGGGACGGCGTGATCGCCGCGGGCCCTCTCCAGAGCACCGCGACGAGCCCCCGTATCGCTCCCAAGCCAGAGAGCGTACAACACTCCCTCCGCACAACTACGGATGTGCGCAGCTCACGTGGTTGTTCCAGTCCACAAAAGGCCCCTGAGGGTTGTCTTTCCACGCCCAAACGTGCAATTCGAAAAACGCCGGCAGGCCATAACGGTTTTGAGGAGCGTCTGGCCTTGCAGCAGAAGGACCGTCGATGTAGAGCATCAAGTGACCCTCCACCTCCGGGGCAGCGTTTGGCGGGAGGGCACTCGCAAGGATGATGAACTCGACCGCAACCAGCTTCGTAGAACCATTCGGTTGCGGCTCATAGATCAAGGCTTGCGGCTTGGTGGGGTCGAGCTGTCCATTGCCTAGAAGAGTCTGTCCATTCACTAGGTTTCCATTGACGTAGTGAACGCCCATGGCTCCATGGTCGGAGCCGCTCACGCAGCCCAGGACAGGACCATATCCGGCGGGCGCGGCGTTTTGATACTGCTGTGTGGCGTTGCGCACAATCTGGACCAGCTTGTCCTGGTCTGCTTGCCCATCTGGCTGCTGTTGTTGCTGCGCCGAGCAATAGCCGGTCAGTGCCAGAAAGGCGACGAACAGCATCGTCGGTTGCAATAGCTTTTTCATATTCGGATTCTCCTTGATAGATCGCGGCGAATCGCTCACCAGCCGCGTACTGGGAGTGGCTGGAGAGGGATGAGTCCCCGCAGCAACAATCCACACTCTCCTCAGTTCCTTCGCGGCGTGCAATCCACGCGCCCTCCATTTGTCCCCAAAGTTTTCTCCAGCACTAAGTTGCTGAATCCAAGCGCATTTCCGGTGCGGCAGATGACGCGTGGAGGACTATAGTAGTCTGGCTTCCCGCCGAGGCCACCTATGGCTACCCAGCCGCTCGCTTCCACCAGGCTGCGCTTCGAAGATTTCGAACTGGATATTCGCGCCGGAGAGCTGCGCAAGCGCGGCGTGCGGGTTCGCCTCCGCGGCCAGCCGCTGCAAGTCCTCGGAATCCTCTTGGAAAATGCCGGCGAGGTCGTGACGCGCGAGGAACTACAGAGCCGAATCTGGCTCGCCGACACATTCGTCGATTTTGATCACAGTCTGCACAACGCCATTGCGCGGCTTCGCGAAGTGCTGGATGATTCCGCGGAGAACCCACGCTATATCGAGACGCTGCCTCGCCGGGGATACCGGTACATCGGCCCGGTGGAGGATGCACCGGCGCCGCCGGCGTCCGTCGAAGCGGCCGGCGAGCGTGACATTCCGCGCTCGACGCAACAGAGCAACCTGCTGAGCGTCGCTGAAGCTGCAAAGCCGGAGAGCCGCACGTCCGTGTTTCTTCGTGCCGGTATTCTTTGCGCTCTTGTTGCGCTGGCACTCATTACCTGGACGCTCCGGCGTGCGCCTGCTGCAAAACCCGCCGCTACCGCGGCCATCGCGATCCATTCCCTCGCCGTCCTCCCCCTCGCTAACCTCTCCGGCGACCCGTCCGAGGAGTTCTTCTCCGACGGCATGACCGACCAGCTCATCACCAATCTCGCCAAGGTGGGTTCGCTGCGCGTCATCTCGCGGACATCGACGACGCAGTACAAGGGCACCCGGAAGAGCTTGCCGGAAATCGCCCGCGAACTGAACGTGGATGCCATCGTCGAAGGGTCGGTGATTCGTTCCGGTCAGCGAGTGCGCGTCACAGCGCAACTGCTGGAAGCGCGCACCGACCGGCACATCTGGGCCGAGACCTACGACGGCGATCGTGGCGATGTTCTGAAGCTGCAGGCGGAAGTGGCAGGCGCGATTGCCCAGGAGGTTCGCGCGCAAATCACTCCAGAACAGCACCAGCAGATGAGCCGGGCGCCCGCGGTCGACCCAGCCGCCTACGACGCCTATATTCAGGGACGCCTTTATTTCACGACCGAATACACCAAGCCCGCATCGCTCCGCAAGGCTCAGCAGCTCTTTGAACAGGCGATCCGACAGGATCCAGGTTTCGCGCTTGCCTATGCCGGGCTGGCAGACACGTATGTCTATCTGGCGTACGACGGAGCCATGCCCCAGGGCCAGGCATACACGGCCGCGAAGAAGCTCGTCGCCAAAGCGCTCGAGCTGGATGACAGCATCGGCGAAGCCTGGGACACCGAGGGCGCGCTGGAGTGGAATTTCAACTGGAACTGGGATGCCGCCGATCGGGCGTTCAGCCGCGCCATCGCTCTCGCCCCCAGTTACAGTTGCGCGCATGAAGATCGCGCCATATTTCTAGCTTCTCTTGGCCGGCGCAGCGATGCGCTCGCCGAGATTGCAAAGATCGACCAGTTGGACACCGGTTTCAGTTCGGTGCAGTCCGAATCGTATGCGTATTTTGCGCTGCGGGATTATGCCCACCTCATTGAGACCGGTAAGAGGGGTCTGATCCTTGATCCGAACGATTCGACTCAGCACTACTTTCTCGGTGCCGGTTACGAGGGCACAGGCAAGCCCCAGGAGGCAATCGCGGAATACCAGAAAGCCATGAAGACATCGGACGATCCGCGTCTGGCGGTAGCGCTGGCCCACGCCTGGGCGGCGGCGGGAGAGAAGCGCAAAGCGGAGAACATGCTTCGCAACCTGGAGCAGAACGCGAAGGCAATGGCTTCTCCGTACACAATGGCTACGATTTACGCCGGTCTCGGCGAGAACGATCGGGCGCTCGAGTTGCTCAAGAAGGCCTGCTTGGAGAAGTCGCTCGGCGCTGGTTCGATCCGGTCTGACTTCCTGCTGGATAGCCTGCATTCGGATCCTCGTTTTCAGGATCTTCTTCGCCACATCGGCGTCGCTTGAGCTTGAATCCGCACGCGATTGAACAGCAGGTTGATCTGTTGGTTGTGGCTTTGAGGCTGGTGAGCCTCGGTGATCTTTCGACGTCCCCAACAACCTCCGTCGTGGGAGGAATACCGAGCGTATCGCGAAACAGGCTTCGGTTCAGAAATCGATCCTGAAGTCGTGGTGGTTCTCGGTGAGCGCCAAATCGCCAACCCGCTCACCGATGCCCGATCGCTCCCGACAACTCGGCTTCACCTCACCGACCCGCTTCTAAAGAAGTCTCCGCGCCTTTCGCAGCTCCCTCACCCATCCGCTCCCGCACCACCCGCAGGATCTCCTCCCCAATCCGCTCCATCGTCCCGGGGTCCTCGAGCATCACCACCCTCCCGGGCTCGCGCGCCGCAATCTCGCGATACTTCTGATACACCCTGCGATAAAACTCATCGCCCTCGCGCTCAAACCGGTTCTCGTCCGTGCCGCTCTTCTTCGTCTGCCAGTCGTTCCGTCGCCGGGCCCGCGTCAGCGATTGCTCCAGCGCAGGCAGCAGCAGCACCGTCAAATCCGGCTGCACTCCATCGCACGCCGCGCGATGCATCGCCAGCACCCGCTCCGTACCCAGCCCACGCCCCGCGCCCTGGTATGCCTCCGACGAGTCCGTATACCGGTCGCACAACACAATCTCGCCACGCTCCAGCGCCGGCAAAATAATCTCCTTCAGCGACTGCGCCCGGTCCGCAAACATCAGCGCCATCTCCGCCGCCGGCGCAATCTCTCCCAGCTCCGCCTCGCTCTTCGAGTCCAGCAGCACGCCCCGAATCCGGTCGCCCAGCCTCGTCGCTCCCGGCTGCCGCAGCGTCACGACGCGCTGCCCCTCAGCCTCCAGCGCCGCGGCCAGCCGCTTCAACTGCGTCGTCTTTCCCGCGCCGTCCAACCCCTCGAACGTGATGAAAAATCCCCGCTTCACGCCTTGAGTCTACTTCACGCCCGCGCGAGTCGACCGCTCCCGCGCCACCCGCATCTTATGGATTGAAAAGAGGCTTCGCCGTCCGGAAACCGGTCCAGCCGCAAGCCTCACAAAGAACCCGGGCCAGCCCGCTCCATTCCCGTCTGGTCGGACAGGAGTTCCAGATGATCACCTTCATTCTCCTCGCCGTCTTCGCCGTCATCGGCATCGCGTGGTTCCTCGTCGCCTACGGCGCCAATCAGCGCAAACGTGCCGGCCAGAGTGGCGTCGACGCCGTCAACAACCAGCAGACCCGCCGCCCCCGCGCCACACCTCCCGGAACCTAAACCACATCACCGGGTCACTGGCTCAGATCCGGCGTCCACAGCGCACCAGCATTCGTCAGGGTGATCATCAGGCTGCCATGCTGTCCTTCGTGCAGCACGGGGCCCACCGAGCTGTGGCCCTTCCGCGCCGCGTCCGTCCACGACACCTTCGTCGCCCCGCTGCCAATGATCTGGAACCTGTACGGATACGCCGTTCCCGCCGCCAGCGCATCCCGCCCAAAGCTCGCGCTCGGATAATCCACCTCCACCAGCGTCACCGGCCCGCCCGTCTCATTCATCACCTTCGTATTCACATACGGCGACCTGCACCCCACGCACGCAATCGCCGCCAGCGCCAGCACTCCAAGCCTCCGCATCACTTCTCTCCTGACTTGTCTGACGCTCGCATCTTCCGAATCAGTTCCGGCAGCCTGTTCACCGCCGCCACCGTCCGCAGCCACATCCTGTTGTCCATCGCCGGATACCCGCTCACGACCGCCCCCGGCGCCACATCGCTCGGTATCCCTGTCTGCGCCGTCGCCACCGCTCCATCCCCAATCGTCAAATGCCCCGCCACTCCCACCTGCCCGGCAAGAATCACATTCCTCCCCACCCGCGTCGACCCCGCCAGCCCCACCTGCGCGCACAGCAGGGAATTCTCACCCACCTCCGACCCATGCCCCACCTGCACCAGGTTGTCGATCTTCGCGCCCTTCCGAATCCGCGTCTCGCCCACGCTCGCCCGGTCCACGCACGCGTTCGCCTGCACCTCTACCTGGTCCTCCAGCACCGCCGGCCCGGTCTGCAGAATCTTCGTCCAGCTTCCATCCGCATTCTTCGCAAACCCAAATCCATCCGCCCCAATCACCGCTCCGTTCTGCAGCGTCACATCGTCGCCCACCACACATCCCTCACGCACCACTGCATGCGAGTGCGCAAAGAATCTCGCCCCAATCCGCGCTCCCGGATAGATCACCACATGCGGCAGCAGCACCGCATCTTCCCCAATCACCGCGTCATCCCCCACCACCACATACGCGCCCACGTGCCCCCCCTGCCAATCTTCGCGCTCGCACTGACCACCGCTGTCTGGTGCACGCCGGCAGCCCACCGCCGCCCCGCATGAAACATCTCCAGCGCCCGCGCAAACGCCAGGTAAGGATTCGCCACCCGCAGCGTCGCCACCGGAAACTCCGGCGCGCCTGGTTCCACCAGCAGCGCCGCCGCCCGGGTCGTCTTCGCCGCCGCGCTGTACTTCAAATTGGTCAGAAAGCTCACCTCCTGCGGCCCGGCTTTTTCGAGCCCCGCCACTCCGGTGATCTCCATCTCCTCAAGCTCCCGCCTCGCCCGCGCGTCCCCACCCGCCGCCGGGGTCAGCTCCGCCCCCAGCCTCTCCGCCAACACTGCCAGTTTCATGGCGCTGATTGTAGCGAACCCCACTCCCTCCGTGCCCCGCTCAACCCCCGGAACCACATCCACTCCTCATCCTGACCCTGAGCAGAGCGAACGGGAAGCACCCCCCTGTTTGTCTTTCGCCCGGACCGCAAACACCAGGTACCCCGAGGCCTCAGTCTCGGGTCTCTTGCTTGAGCTTCTCAGGTAACCCGAGCCTTTAGGCTCGGGCCTCTCACACGAATCAGAGAAAAAGGGCTTTAGCCCCTGGGGTACGACCCTCGTCGGGCTGCGCACTTCGAAGCTGGCGCCCCTCACTCCCCAAACAACGTCGGCTGCGGCTCCTCCTTCACCTTCGTCTTCGCCGTCGGCTGAATCAGCCCCACCGCCTCCACCGTCTCTACCGCCGTCCGCGGCACAAACAGCCGCTGCGTATTCCCGCGCGTATCCGGCGGCGTCACAAACATCCCGGCCGAATCCGCCAGCACATCCAGCAACCCCCGGTTCACCTGCACCAGCCCCTCGACCACATCGCCATCCGTGAAGCGCATCCGCACCCACAATCCTTCACTCCTTGGCCGAGCCGCAAACCGCTTCCTGTCCAGCCGTTCCGGAACATGCTTGTCACTCAGGTTGAAATCCCGGACGTACGCAATCCACTTGATCTCGCTCAACAGCACCGGCGTCACCCGCGCCGACGGATCCATCAGCTCCACATACCCATGCAGCAGCACAATCTCCTGCGACAGATACCCCCAGTGGAGCTGGTCATCAAACCGCCGAATGATCACCTTCTTCTGCCCTGAAGCCATCGCAACCCCGCGCTCCCCCGGATTGTCGCACGCAAAACAGCTCGCGAGCCTTTCGCCTCTATCCTCCAGCTACTACAGCATCGGACTTCGCATCTCGTATCTCGCATCTGCATCTCGATCTGCAGATAATTCCCCGAATTGCCCAATTTGTTGTACAATCGACAGTTGCAGCGGCCCGCTGACAGCCTTCTAAACATCTGAGCAGCCGAGACTTAGCTCGCTCCCTAAAAGCACGCCCCGGAGTCTAACCAAAGCAGATGGCCGATTACATTTACCTCCTGGAGACGCGGCTCACACCAGCCCAGCGGGAGGCTCTCTCCCGCGTCCGCGAAGTCGCCCGCGCCCATGGCGTCACCGTCTTCCTCGTCGGCGGCGCCGTCCGCGATCTCACCTCCGGCGTGGCCGTCCGCGACCTCGATGTAGCCGTTCAGGGAAACGCCCTCAAGCTCAAGAAAGAATTCGAGAAAGCCGGCTTCGTTACCGTCGGCTCCTCGGACATCTACCAGAGCCTCTACCTCACCTATCCCGGCGGCGTCCGCCTCGAAGTCGGCACCACCATCGCCGTCAATTACCCCAAGCCCGGCAAGCCCGTCATCCGCCCCGCCGGCATCCTCGACGACCTCCGCGGCCGCGACTTCACCGCCAACGCCATGGCCATCTCCCTCAACGAGGGCTCCTTCGGCCTCCTCATGGACCCCCTCAACGGCGTCGCCGACATCGAAAACCGCGAGCTCCGCCTGGTCTCCAACTACGGCTTCATCGAAGAGCCCTCGCGCATGATCCGCGCCGCCCGCCTCTCCGCCCGCCTCGGCTGGATCCTCGAAGAGCGCACCCAGCAGCGCTACGATACCGGCAAATCCGAGAACTACATCGACGCCCTCGGCTCCTGGGAGCGCGGCTACGAGCTCGAAGAGATCTTCCACGAAGAAGACCCGCTCCGCATCGCCCGCCGCCTCGAATCCGAAGGCTGGCTCAAGGTTCTCTTCCCCCAGTGGACCCCCGCCAAGGCCAACGAGGCCGATGTCGAAAGCCTCCGCGACGAGGTCGGCCAGCCTCAATGTCTCCGGCATCTTCCCCGACCCCTCCGCCGCCTTCTTCCCGCTCCTCACCGCCAAACTCGGCGCCAAGGAAACCGCCGCGCTCAAAAAGGCCTTCGCCCGCCCCGGCTTCGTCGACCAGATCGCAGTCTCTCGAAGCCCGCACCAAGGCCCTCGCGACCCAGTTCACCGCCAAAGAGAACGCCGCGCCCTCCGCCGCCTGGAAGCTTCTCTACTCCGCCGACCCGCAGGCCGTCCTCTCCCTCGCCTTCACCACCAAGAACGCGTCCATTCGCGAGCGTTTTGCCCGGTTCTTCAACGAGTGGCCCCAGGCCCGCAACCGCATCCCCTACACCCTCATGCAGGAGATGCGCATCACCTCCGAGCTCCCCGTCTACAACGAGCTCGTGCGAAAAGCTCTTCTTCGCCATCATGGACGCGCAGCTCGAAACCCCCGAGGCCACCCGCGCCTTCCTCGAGCCCTTCTCTCCACCTGCGCCCCCACCGCCGCCCAACCTCCGCCGCCGCCCCGCCAAGCGCGAAGGCCGCGCCTCCAAAAAGGCCGCCAAAACGCCCGCTGCGGTACAGAACGGCAACCCCGCCCAGGGCGAGACCATCGCCGCCTCCGCCGCGCCCGCCAAAGCTGCCAAGGCCGCCAAAGGCACAAGAGCCCTCAGCACATCAAGAGCCCTCAGCACATCAATCAAGACCGTCAGCACCGCCGCCGACTACGCCGCACCCGGTGGCGCCAGGCCCGGCGTCAAAGCCCCCGCCAAACAGCCCGCTTCGAAACAAGCTGCCGCGCCCGCCAGGAAATCCTCCGCTCCTGCGAAGTCCGTTTCAAAGCCCGCCGCGAAGGCGCCCACCAAAGCCGCGCCCGCAAAGTCCGCGAAGAAAGCCGCCAAAGCCTCCAAGCCTGCAGCCAACAAATCCGCCACCAAAAAATCTCCGGCAAAAACCGCAAAAAAATCCGCCCCGCCGAAAAAGACTTCAGCAAAGAAGCCCTCGGCAAAATCCGCCAAAGCCTCCAAACCCGCGGCAAAGAAATCTGCCTCAAAGGGCCTCGCGAAGAAGCCCTCCGCGAAGAAGGCCCCGCAAAAGAAGCCTTCCAGAAAATCCGCAAAAAAGTCCCGCCGCTAACCACGTCCGCGACTCTCACCCAGTCGCATTCCCTGATCCCTGATCCCTGATCCCTGATCCCTAATCCCTGATCCCTGCTTTCTAATCCCTGTTTCTCTTCTTCACCTCAATATTCAGCCGCTTGATCTTCTGGTTCAGCGTCGACAGCGGAATCCTGAAGTACTCTGCCGCATCCGTCTGGTTCCAGTTGCAGCGCTCCAGCCGGTCCGCAATAATCCGCCGCTCAATCTCTTCCATCACATCGAACAGCGAAGCATCCGGCCGCTGCTCCAGCAAAGCCGTCGAGTAGGTATTGCCGCGCAACTGCCCCGGAAACAGGTCCGGCCCAATCTGCGCCACATTCACTCCGTTCGGCCCCGTCGAAAGCACCACACAGCGCTCAATCACGTTCTCCAGCTCGCGCACATTGCCCGGCCACTCATACTCCATCAGCATGCGCATCGCATCCGGGGTCAGGTCCGGCGTCTGAAATCCGTTCTCGTCCGCATAAAACTTCAGGTAGTGCTGCGCCAACAGCGGAACATCTTCCTTGCGGCTGCGCAGCGGCGGCAACTCCAGCGAGATCACATTCAGCCGATAGAACAGGTCCTCGCGGAAGCGCCCTTCCTTCACCGCCTGCTGCAGATTCACATTCGTCGCTGCAACGATCCGCACATCCACCTGGATCTCCTGCGTCCCTCCCAGCCGCATGAACCTCCGGTCTTGCAGCACCCGCAGGATCTTCGCCTGCATATCCGTGCCCATCGTTCCAATCTCATCCAGGAACAGCGTCCCCTGGTCCGCGACCTCGAACAGTCCCTTCTTCGCCGCCACTGCCGACGTGAACGCTCCGCGCTCATGCCCAAACAGCGTCGACTCCAGCAGGTCCGACGGCACCGCGCCCGTATTCACCGGAATAAACGGCTTATCCCGCCGCGGCGAGTTCGCATGAATCGCCTTCGCGATCAGCTCCTTGCCCGTCCCGCTCTCGCCCTGAATCAGCACCGTCGACCGGCTCGGCGCCACCTGCGACACAAGATCGAACAGCTTCAGCATCACATCGCTCTTGCCCACAATGTTCTTGAACGAGTAGCGCTGCTTCAGCGTGCGCTTGAGCTGCACAACTTCGCTCTCGGCCTTCTGCTTCCCAATCGCCGCGCGAATGTCCGCCAGCAGCTTCTCGTTGTCCCACGGCTTCTGGATAAAATTGGATGCGCCCGCGCGGATCGCATCCACCACATTGCCCACCGTGCCGTACGCCGTGATCATGATGATCGGCAGCTCCGGCGCCAGGCTCTTGATCCGCGGCAGCAGATCCAGCCCGCTCTCCCCCGGCAGCGCCAGATCCAGCAGCAGCAGATCGTAGCTGTGCCGCGTCAGCAGGTCCATCCCCGCCGATCCATCCGGCGCCAGGTCCACCGCAAATCCTTCCAGCGTCAGCAACGTCTCCAGCGAGTCGCGGATCCCCGACTCGTCGTCCACAATCAAAATGCGCCCATGGGTCGTGGTCTGAATCAACGGAGCTTCCACTGAGGGTTGCTGTGCTCCCACAGCGAAACTAGAAGTGGTCTCAGAAATCATAGAAGCGTAACGAAGCCTCCTATGGGATCCGCCATCGAAGCGGATTCCAGGGAGCCGGCTGAAGCCGGACGTGTATGCGTGAGACCACTTCTACTAGACATGAATAACCTTTCCTTCTTCGACGGGCGACACAGCCGAAGGTGTGCGCTCCGCCTCCGCCGCCCCAAGCGGCAGCGCAGGGAACGCCACCTCAAACAACGTGCCCTCACCCACCGTGCTTGAAACATCAATCGTGCCGGCGTGCTCCTGCACAATCCCATACGTCACTGCCAGGCCCAGGCCCGTGCCCTTGCGCTGCCCCTGCGCCGGATTGCTCTTCGTCGTGAAGAACGGATCGTAAATCCGCCGCAGCACCGCCTCCGTCATCCCAATCCCATTGTCCTCTATGCGCAGCCGCACCACCGAATCCGTGTGCTGCGTCGCGATCCGGATCCGCGCGCCCTCGCGCCCCTGCAGCGCGTCCTTCGCGTTCAGCAGAAAGTTCACCAGCACCTGCTGCAGCTTCCCGCGATTGCCCGAGATCTCCGGCAGATGCTCCTCAAGCGACGTTGCCACCTCGACATTCGCCGAGCGCAGCTGGTGCTCCAGCAGCAGCGCCGTATCGCGCACCACAGCATTCAAATCCACGCGCGAAAATTCGCTCGATCCCATCCGCGAAAAATTCAGCAGCCCATTCACAATCTCCGACGCCCGGAACGTCTGCTGCGTAATCTTGTCCAGCACCGGCTGCAGCCGCGCATGCGTCGCCTCATCTGTGAATTGCTTGCCCATCTGCTTGCTCAGCATCTGCGCGTAACTCGAAATCACCGCCAGCGGCGTATTCACCTCGTGCGCCACACCCGCCGCCAGCAATCCAATCGACGACAGCTTCTCCGACTGCGTCAACTGCGTCTCCATATTCACGCGGTCCGTAATGTCGTCCACAATCACGATCCGCCCCACCGCCTGGAACTCGCGATTCACCAGCGGCGCAATCGTGATGTTCGCCGTCCGCAGCTCCGCCGTCGGCGTCGGCAGCCTGAACTTGTACAGCGTCGACGCGCCCTGCTCCGCGCGCACGCGATCAAACTCCGCGATGAACTCGGCAGGGAAGACCTCGCTCAGTCCACGCCCAATCGCCTCCGCCCGCGGCGTCGCCAGCATCACTTCCATCTGCGCGTTCCAGCTCTCAATGCAGTCGTTCAAATCCAGCGCAAACACACCCACGTTGATCGACTCCACGATGTTCTCGTTGAAGTCGTGCAGCCGCTCATACTCCAGCACCTTGCGCGACAGCCGCCGGTACAACTGCGCATTCTGGATCGCGATCCCGATATACCCGGCCAGGGACTCCAGCAGCACCATGTCCTCGCTGGACAGAAAATCCCCGTCCGCCGTGCGCCCCAGCCCCAGCACCGCCACCGTCGCCGATCCCGTGCCCTCATGCCGCGCCGCCTTGCATGGAATGTAGTAGCTCAAATCCAGCAGCGACGCCGTCTGCCGCTGCGGCTCCGGCAGACGCAGCAGCGCATTCGGCGAGTCGAAGAACAGATGATTGCCGGCCTCCGGTCCATCGAAATCCAGGAACCCCAGATTCAGCCCCTCACCCTGCGCCGCCGCTGACAATCCATGCGAGGCCACCAGGCCGAACGGCTGCCCTGCCGTCTCCACCTCCGATCCATCGCGCGGCAAAAACACCGCTACCCGCGTCACCAGCAGCATCTTCGGCAGATTCTCCACAATCGAATCCACCAGCGCGCGCAGGTCCGTCTGCGCATTCAAATCGCGCCCAAACCGGATCAGCGTCCCGCGATAATCCAGCCGCTTCGGATCAAACATCCGGTCCACCCACGACTGGATCCACCGCTTCAGCGGATCGAACACCAGCCCCGTCACGATGATCGCCGCAATCAATCCCCACACGCCCAGCGCCGAGAAGCGCGTGTGCACCACCTCCGCCGACAGCGCGATCACCACGAAGTACAGCCCCACCAGCGCGCCCGTCACCAGCGTGTACGTCACACCGCGCTTGAAGATCAGGTCCACATCCATCAGCCGGTAGCGCACAATCGCCCAGCTGAACGTCAGTGGCAGCAGCACCAGCGACAGAATCGCCAGCTTCACCAGCGCGCCCGGCGTATTCGCATCGGCCAGGAACGGAATCACGTAAAACAGCGTGAACGGAACCACCGTCAGAATCGTTCCGCGCGACAGCCACTTCAACTGCTGCCGCTGCAGCGGCTGCTGCTCGCGCCGGTACCTGTACCAGAACACCGACGCCGCGATGATGTAGTACGCCAGCCATGTAGGCGAAGCCCACCTGGTCCAGCCGGTGCTGCATCAGCTCCGTCGGGCTCCAGCGCTCCAGCGACAGGTATCTCAGCAACACCAGCACCGCCGCCGGCACATACAGCGGCGCATATATCAGGCTCGACCGGTCTCTCTTCGGCCGCTCCCCAAAGCTCAGCGCAAAATGCAGGAACAGCGCCGGCTGCAACGCCGCCGCCTGCACATTCGCCCACAAGATCGCCAGGTCCAGCCCATCCAGCACGCCCGTGTAATGGAACGCGTACCACACGAACGACATCAGGCAGAAAACATAAAAGTGGGTCGACTTCGGCGCCGTCCACCGTCGAAACAGCACATACAAGCCGATCGCCAGGTACACCAGCCCAATCAGCCGCTGCAACTGGTAATCCGTCCGGTCCGTCGGCACCAGGTAAACCGAAACATCCAGAGCAATCGGGTGCGCCCAGTCCGACGTCTGCCGCACCACCGAGTACGTCGCGTGTCCCCACACACCCGTCAGGTACATCTCATGCACTGCCGTCGCCACCATCGGCGTCGTCGTCCCGTTGATCGCCGTCAGAACGTCGCCCTGCCGGATCCCCGCCTTGTCCGCCGCCGAGTCCGCCGGCACAACATAGGCCTTCAGCCCACCCGCCGTCTCAATCCACCGCGCACCGTCCGTCGGCGCCGGATAGTTGTTCTCCTGGACCAGGTTCGCAACCGCAAGCCCCACCGCCCCCAGCGTCACCACGGCAAGCAGGATGGCCAGCAGACGGGTTTGGGAACCGGATTTCACGGATAGACTTGTCTAAAAGCTGTGGACCGCTTTTCTTACCCTAGAGCAACTCAACGGCCAAAATTAGAATAAGCCCCGATAAGCCCTTGACCCGAAAGATTCCGCTCCACCCTCTGCATAAATCCATAGACGCCTATGAGATTCAGAACTCGCCACTCCGCCTAAATCACGTCATCCTGAGCCGAAGGCGAAGGACCTCCGTATTCAGCTCGCACCACTTCCCGATCCGCGATGCAACAACCAGGTACCCCGAGGCTTTAGCCTCGGGTCTCCCCCGTTTTCATCCTCAACCCCCCACGAACCCGCCTCCACACCTTTCGTGCGCTTGACCCTATAAACGAACTCCTGTGAACTAAAAGAATCATGGTTGATCTCCGGCAGGACGCCGAAGCCCGCTCCATCCTCGAGCGGGACACAGAACATCTGCTCCCCGTTTACGCCCGCTACCCCGTCGTCATGGAGCGCGGCCAGGGCGTTCACCTCTGGGACACCTCCGGCAACCGCTACCTCGACCTCATGGCCGGTCTCGGCGTCAACGCGCTCGGCCACGCCCACCCCCGCATGGTCGCCGCCATGGCCGATCAGGCCGCGACCCTCGTCCACCTCTCGCCGCAATATGCGAACCGCTACCCCTGCGAGCTCGCCGAGCGTCTCTGCGACCTGTCCGGCCTTAAAGGCGTCTTCTACTCCACCGGCGGCTCGGAAGCCGTCGAAGGCGCACTCAAACTCGCCCGCACCCACGCCCGCCAGAACTTCCACCACCCCAAGCACGGCATCGTCGCCCTCAAAGGCTCCTACCACGGCCGTACCTACGGCTCACTTTCCGTCACCGGGCAGGACAAGTACCGCCTCGACTTCGGCCCGGGACTCCCGCACGTCAACTTCGTCGAGCGCGAAAACATTGCGCAGCTCCGCACCGCCGTCACCGGCTCCACCGCCGCCATCCTCCTCGAGCCCATCCTCGGCGAAGGCGGCGTCCACGTCCTCTCCGCCGAGTTCCTCGCCGAAGCCCGCCGCCTCGCCACCCAGCACAACGCGCTCCTCATCCTCGACGAGATCCAGACCGGCCTCGGCCGCACCGGCGACTGGTTCGCCTACACCCGCACCGGCGTCACGCCCGACATCCTCATCCTCGGCAAGCCCCTCGGCGGCGGCCTCCCACTCTCCGCCATCCTCGTCAACGAAACCCTCTTCGACTCCTTCGGTGTCGCCAAGCACGGCAGCACCCTCGGCGGCAGCCCCTTCGCCTGTCGCCTCGGTCTCGAGTTCCTCTCCATCGTTGAAGACGAAGCCCTCCTCTCGCGCGTCCACGATACCGGCGACTACCTCCTCGCCGCCCTCCAGGACCTCGCCACCACCCTTGCCCGCAATTCGGGCCGCACTTCGGGTATAGAGGCTCGCGGCCGCGGCCTCCTCCTCGGCCTCGACCTCCACATTCCCGCCCGCCCCATCGCCGAACACGCCCTCGCCGCCGGCTTCATGCTCAACGTCGTCCAGGGCAACATCCTCCGCTTCCTCCCGCCCTTCCTGCTCGAGCGCCAGCACGTCGATCAGGTCCTCGACTTCCTCCATCGCACGCTGCTCCACGCGAACGATTCGGAAGTCGCCGAACCCGTTCACGCGGCAATCGCGCTCTAAACAAGTTGTGAGCACCGCCGCACCCCCAAACTCGGGCCCCAACATTCGCCCCGGTGCCGTTCCGTCCGACGCTGGCCCGTCCACCACCCACGGCTCTAGTAAATGGGCCCGCGCCGAGCTCACCGTCCGCGGCGTCCGTCTCTCCTGCATCGAGCGCGAAACCGTTCGCCGCCAAAGCCGAACGCCCATCCCCGGCGCGCCGTCCATCCTCATGCTTCACGGCCTCGTCGCCGGCGGTGACTGCTTCCGCATGCTCGCCAACGAGCTCCCGGCAAACCTCCGCGTCGTCTCCCTCGACCTCCCCGGCGGCGGCTATTCCGATCGGCTTCCCACCGCTGACATCACGTTCGAGGCCATCGCCCAGCTCGTCGCCGGCGCCATCCGCGCTCTCGGCATGGACCGCCCCATCCTCCTCGGCCACTCCTACGGCGGCGCCATTGCCCTCCAACTCGCCGCCACCTGTCCGGATCTGCTCGCTGCCATGATCCTCATCGCTCCCGCCCATCCTTTCTCCGGTCGCGAAAACCTGCTCATCCGCTTCTATCTCTCCTGGCCCGGCCGGCTCTTCGCGCACCTGCTTCCGCATCTCCCGCGCCGCGTCCTGCTCGAAGGCTTCCGTCGCATGCCCGGCACACCCGCCGACGCCACCTACGAGCAGATCGAAACGTACCTCCAGTCCCTCCACTATCCCGGCACCGTCGCCCACATCCTCCGCCTCCTCAAGACCTGGAAGCAGGACATGCGCACCCTCGCCGAAGCCCTCGAACGCCGCCCGATCACCGTGCCCACCCTGCTCCTCTGGGGTGACCGCGACCCCATCGTCCCTGCCGCAACCGCCGCCGCCCTCACCCGCCACCTCACCACCGCCCGGCAAGCCATCATCCCCGGCGCCGGCCATCTCCCCAACCTCGAACGCCCCGACGCCTGCGCCACCCTCATCCGCGCCTTCCTGATCTCACGCGAACAAAACCATTCAGAAAAAGTGGCTGCCCCATTTCTTGTGCAACCCACAGAGACATAACCCACTCTCTGTGCACACCGAAGTCCACCCGCAACTCGTCTCAGTGGAAGACTTTGCGCAAAAAGTGGCGGGGGAGGGGGTCACCCCGCCGGCGTCAGCCCAAACTCCTTCGAAATCCAGTCCCGCAACGCCCCGGCCATCCGCTCCAGCTTGGGCTCGGGCGACCCGGGCACACCAGCGAAGAAGTGGTCCGCTCCCTCGACGAACACGATCTCCCGCGGCGGAGCAGCGGAGACCAAATATCCCTCCAGCGTTCCGCGCGGCGAGAACTCGTCATGGTCGCCCGAGATGAACAGCTTGGGAACGCTTCCACACGCCGGCAGAAAGTCATACCTGTAATCTCGGCCTGCAGCGCGCACCGGCAGCCCCAGCCCCACCAGCCCCTTCACCCGCGCATCGCCGCAGCACGCCCGCAGCCCCACATTCGATCCAAACGAGAACCCCGCAAACAGGATCGGCAGATTGAACCGCGCCCCCATCCAGTCCAGCGCCGCGCGAACGTCGTCCACCTCGCCGCGCCCGTCGTCGTGCGCTCCCTCGCTCAGCCCCGTTCCCCGGAAGTTGAACCGTAGCACCGGCAGCCCAAAGTACGAGAACGCCTTCGCCGCGTGGTACACCACCTTGTTGTGCATCGTCCCGCCGCCCAGAGGATGCGGATGCGCCACCAGGGCCGCGTACAGCGCATCCTCCGCGCCCGTATTCACAAGCGCTTCCAGCCGCCCCGCCGGCCCCCGCAAATCCTCAATCGTCTGTACGTGCGATCGAAACCCAGCCACACCCCAGAGTCTACCTTCGCCCCTCTACTCCCTGATCCCTGATCCCTGCGTCCCGGCCTTCTGTATAGTCGTCTCATTCACAAAGCAACCTCAGTGAAGATTCGTCCCAGGAGGCGTCTCGACTTGCTCCGCCCATTGCTTCTCGCCGCTCTCGCCGCATCTCTCGCCACTCCCGCGTTCTCGCCCGCAGCTCTAGGACAGGATCAGCCGCAGCGCCCACGCCCTCGCACAGACGAGCCCGCCGCCACCGCCCGCACCACAACCGAGCCCGAGCAGAACGACAAGAACGCGCTCCCCATCCCCGCCGAGACGAAGTCCGAGACGCAGCACACCTGGACGGCCGGCGGACGCTCCGTCCACTACACCGCCACCGCCGGCAACCTCCTCATCCGCGACGACGAGGACAAGCCCAACGGAAGCATCTTCTACGTCGCCTACACCGAGGACGGCGTCGACCACCACAACCGCCCAATCACGTTCCTCTACAACGGCGGCCCCGGGTCCGCCACCATCTGGCTGCACATGGGCTCCGTCGGCCCCGTGCGCGTCGTCACCGCCAGCCCCCAGGCCACCGGCCCCGCCCCCTTCAAGTGGGTCGAAAACCAGTACAGCCTGCTCGACAAAACTGACCTCGTCTTCATCGACGCTCCGCTCTGCGGCTTCTCCCGCGCCGTAGGCAAGGGAACCGCGAAGGACTTCGCCGGCGTCGACCAGGACGTCAAGGCCTTCGAGAAATTCATCACCCGCTACATCACCGTCAACCAGCGCTGGAACTCGCCCAAGTATCTCTTCGGCGAAAGCTACGGCACGCCGCGCTCCGCCGCCCTCGTCGCCGCGCTCAACAACGATGGCATCGAGTTCAACGGCGTCGTCCTGCTCTCGTCTGTCCTGAACTACTTCGTGAACTCGCCCGGCTACGATCTGGATACCGCGCGGTACCTGCCCAGCTACGCCGCCATCGCGTGGTACTACAAGAAAGTTCCGCAGAACGGGACCATGAAGGACTTCGTCCAGAAGGCCCGCGAGTTTGGCGGCGGTGAGTACGCAACCGCACTTCACAAAGGCGACATGCTTCCCAAGGCCGAGTTCGACGACGTCGCCCAGAAGATCGCCGCCTTCACCGGCCTTTCAGTCGAGTACGTGAAGAACGCCAATCTCCGCATCGCACCCACACGGTTCCGCAAGGAGCTTCTCCGCGGCGACGAGAAGATCCTCGGCCGCTACGACGCCCGCTTCCAGGGTGACGACATCGATGCCGCCGGCGAGAACCCCGGCTACGATCCCTCCGACACCGGCATCTCCGGCGTCTTCGTCGGCGCCTTCCACGACTACCTGCAGAGCGAGCTCCACTACATGAGCTCCGAGCCCTACTACCTGCAGGGCCCTGGCATCAACCAGAACTGGGACTGGCACCACCGCCCATCCGGCACGCAAGGCTTCGGCGGCGGCGGCGCCCGGGGCGAGATGCCCGAGCCCGACACCGTTCTCGACCTCTCTGACGCGATGCGCAAGAACCCGCACCTGCGCGTCTTCTCCGCCAACGGATGGTACGACCTCGCCACGCCGTTCTTCGGCACCGAGCACGACCTCGGCCAGCTCATGCTTCCTGAGGCCAGCCGCGGCAACGTGCAGTTCGGCTATTACCCCGCCGGTCACATGGTCTACCTCAACGTCGACGCCCTCAAAGAAATGCACGATGACCTCGAGCGCTGGTACGGCGAGGGCGCGCACTAGCCCTTCACTGCGAGTGGGCCTCGCAGAGTCGGAGAGTCGCAAAGCATCTATACGGTAGCCACGGCTTTTGCCGAGCCAATGGACCGGCGCCAAGCGGCGCCAGCCCTGCGCAGCGAGCCGGGCGCGCAGGCTGCGAGTTGAAGCGAAACGCGTAAAATTTCAGCCAAAATCGTGGTAAACTAAGATGTTTGCGGCGTCTCGCGCCGCCAAGAAAGGGAGCAGTCGCAGGATGGCAAAACGCCGTGGAAATCCAAACTGGGGTAAGCCTGAGCCGATCGGGCCGGTCGTCCCGACGGTCACCTCGTTTGAACAGATTGTGAAGGAGTACAAGCTGACGCCGGACCAGTACGTCCGGTCGACCCGCCTGCGGGAGTGGGCGCGCCGCAACAAGAACTCCAAGTACATCCCTGAAGCCTTGCTCGAGGCCTGGGGATTCGAAATTGAGTCGACGCTGTAACTGCATCGGCGTAAGCCCGAGTGCATCACTAGATTCATCCAGACCGACGATTGGCCGCCATTGCGCGGCCAATTGTGTAGGGTAAGGAACCGAGGAGCCTCGCGTGGCTGACTTGCCGGTTGGATTCGTCGATGTGCCGGAGGCGATCGCCGAGCTGCAGGCCGGCCGCATGATCGTCGTCGTCGACGACGAGGACCGCGAGAACGAGGGCGACCTCACTGTCGCCGCCGAGTTCTGCACGCCCGAGACGATCAATTTCATGGCCCGCTACGGTCGCGGCCTCATCTGCCTCGCCCTCACCGAGGAGCGCGCCGACGGGCTGCGCCTCCCGCCCATGACACACGACAATACGTCGCGCTTCGGCACCGCCTTCACCGAGTCCATCGAGGCGCGCGAAGGCGTCACCACCGGCATCTCCGCCGCCGACCGCGCCCACACCATCGCCGTCGCCATCGCTCCCGGCACGACACCCAACGACCTCGCGCGTCCGGGCCACGTCTTCCCGCTCCGCGCGCGCAAGGGTGGCGTGCTGGTTCGCGCCGGCCAGACCGAAGCCGCCGTCGACCTCGCCCGCATGGCCGGCCTGATCCCCGCCGGCGTCATCTGCGAAATCATGAATGACGACGGAACCATGGCGCGCGTTCCCGACCTGCGTGAGTTCTGCAAAGTTCACGGCCTGAAGATGCTGACCGTTGCAGAGCTCATCCGCTACCGTTTGCAGAACGAGCGCTACGTGCATCGCGTCGCTGAAGCGCAACTCCCCACGCAAAACGGCGAGTTCCGGATGATTGCCTACGAGAGCGAAGCCGGCATCGGCGAGCCGTACCGCGGCGCCGGCGAGTCGGGCAGTGAGTCACACGTTGCGCTGGTCTACGGCGACCTCGAACGCGCGCAGGCGAGTGGCGAGCCGGTGCTCGTGCGCGTGCACAACCATTGCCTTGCCGGAAATCTCTTCCGGTCAGAGCTGTGCAATTGCCAGGCGACGCTCGATGGCTCCATGCACGCCATCGCCGAAGCGGGCTGCGGCGCGGTCGTTTACCTGCATCACACGCAGCGCGGGCTCGGCGTCGATCGCAGCGTGCAGCCGGCCCGGCTTGCGTTTCATCGCAGCGGCGCATCCACGGGCGAGCGCAGTGAGGACGGCCATCAGCGCGTTCTGCGCCAGGTCGGCCTCGGCGGCCAGATTCTCTCGGACCTCGGCCTTCGCCGCATCCTGCTGCTGAGCAATCATCCGACGCACGTGCCTGCGCTGCAGGGCTTCGGGATCGAGATCGTCGGCCAGGTGCCGATACCGGGTGTTCGAGTGGACGAACGCACCCGCTGAACATCGCTCCATTCGTTGCTCGGTTGCATCTGCGCTCTATTGCACGGTCACCGTCAGAACCACCGACGAGCTGACCGCCGCTCCACTGGTTGAGCTTGCCGTTACCGTCCACTGATACGTTCCCGCAGGCGTGTAGAGCAGGTTCGGCGGCGTCTTCGCCGGAACGGCTCCGCTCCCGCATCCGCTCAGGCTGGTTGCGCCAATGCCGATCAAAATCATGAGCGCGGCCCCGGCGAGTTTGCGGCGGCTGCGACCGAGTGCAACTCCGACAAACCCGAAGAGCGGCAAAACAAGAATGCATCCCAGCCGCACCGATGCCTGCGGCGTCGAGGTGAGCGTGTTAATCGTCGCCGACGAGCTCTGCGTGCCGGCCCCGAGCGTGAGCGTCGATGCGAGCAGCGAGCAGCTCGCGTACTGCGCCCCACTCAGCGGCGTGCACGTAAGCGCGATCGGTCCAGTGAAACCGTTGAGCGGCGTCGCCGTAAGCGTGAACGCCGCCGGCTGTCCGCTGCTGACGGTGAGCGAAGCGGTCGTTCCGCCGTTCACCGTCAGGTTGAACGATGGCGTCTGCGTCGTGCCGGCAGAGCCATCACCGCTGAGCGCAACCGTGAGCGGAAGCTCGGTCGCGCTGCTGGCCAGCCACAGCGTGCCGGATTGTGTGCCGCCCGTTGGCGGAGAGAACGTGACCGTCAGCGTGCACCGCGCACCAGCCGCGAGCGTGCCGCCCGACCCCGGACACGTGCCGTAGCCCGCCGAGTATGGCCCGGTCGCGGAGAGTGTCCCGAGCGTGATCGGCGAGCTGCTCGTGTTGGTCGCAGTGACACTGAGCTGCGCGCTCGCGCCGGTATCAACCGTTCCGAAGTCCAGCAACGTCGGACTGAGTGCAAGCGGTGCGGGCGTGGAACTGCCGAGCAGCGTCATGAATTCCAGCGCGTCGGACGCGTCCGAGCGGATCTCAAGCGTGCCGGTGCGGAGCGATTGCGTACTCTGGCCGGCAGGCGTGAACTGAACCGCGATGGAACAGGTCGCCGCAGCAAGCAGAGTCGCGCACGCCGAGCTTGCGGTGAAGTCGGCTGGTGCGAGAACCGAGCCGATGTGCAGCGTTGTCGTTCCAGTGTTCGTCAGCGTGACGGTCTGCGCAGGGGATGCGTTCCCAACCTGCGTTGTCGCGAACGTGAGTGCGCCTGAGGACAACGCGTAGCTCGCGATGACCGGGGAGCCCGCCGGTTGTGCTGCCGTGATGCCCGTAACCGTGCCGCTGAGCTGAACCAGGTCCGGGCTCGACGCCGCATCGCTCTCGATCGTCAGCGTGCCGCTGTCTTGCCGCACAGACGCCGCCGTGCTTGCCGCCGCGAGCTCGTACACCGGCGCATAGCTGATCGTGACGCTGCAACTCGCCGTGGGCGCGAGCGTCGCGCCGCAGTTGCTGCTCGCGGTGAACGGCTGCTGGCTGCTGATGCGATGAATCGTCAGCGGGCCGGTGCCGGAATTCGTGAGGGTAAGGCTTTGCTCTGTCGACTGACCCGACGTGATGTCGCCGAAGTTGATCGGCGTCGTGGCTCCGCTGATGCTAAGCGCACCTGTGCCCGCGCCGTAGCCGAGCAGATAAGCGAGCGATGCGATGGCTGTGGCGCTGGATGGTGTGGCGCTGGACGCCGAGCCGCTGACTTGCACTGTGCCGGTCAACGCGCCGTTCGTCGCAGGCGCCAGCGCGATGCTGAACGTGCAGGTGGCGTTCGGCTGAAGTGTGGCGCAGTTCGTTGCGGTGACGGGGAACTGTCGAGGCGGTGTGATCGCGATCGCAAGCAGTTGCGCTGTGATGTTCGACACGGTGAACACGCGCCCGGATCCAACCGAGCCTGTCGGCGCGGAGCCAAGATTGGACAGCCCAGGCGTGACCACCAGGCCGGCGGAGCTGCTGCTGTACGCGCCCGAGAGCGGAATACTGTACGTCGTCGTTGTGAGTTGCGCGCCGGAGCCGGTCGAGACTGGCAGCGCCAAGGTGCTCTGCGGAAGTGTGTTCCCGGGCGTGAAAGTCACCGCAATGGTGCACTGCGCACCCGCGGCCAGTGCGCCGCACGCGCTGCTGGCAGTGAAGTTTGTGCTGGCTACGGTCGGAGCGCCGATCGTGATCGCCGAAGCGCTGGTGTTTGTAACGGTGATGGTCTGCTGCGTCGCTGCTGCTCCGGCCTGGTTGTTGAAGACGAGCGAAGTCGGTTGCAGCGCGAGGCCGGCATCGCGCGTGCCCGTGCCGCTGAGCGCGGACGTGACGATGCCGCTGGCGGTTGCAACCGTCAGCGTGCCTGTGCGAGCGCCCTGCGCTGTCGGCGCGAAGATGACCTCGATTGTGCATGCGGCACTTGGGGCGAGCGATTGCGTGCAGTCGCCGGTTACCGCGGGGATAACCGAGAAGTCTCCTGACGCGGTGATCGACTGGAGGCTCGTCGTCACCAACGGTGAGAGCAGGTTGCTGAGGGTGAAGGTCACTGCAGCGGTGCTGCTGTGGACCGGCACGGACCCGAAGCTCGTGCTGGCCGGCGTGAGCAGGAGGCCGGCGGACGAGGTTGCTGACGCGGAGAGTGTGATCTGTTCAGCATTGCCGCCGGAGATCGTCGAGAGCGAAAGCGATGCGGTCTGGCTGCCTGCGCTGGGTGAAACGAACTGCACGCCCAGCCAGCAGTTGGAGCATGGTCCGGTTGCGGTGGAAGTGAATGAGGAGGAAGGAAGCGACGGTTGCTGATTCGATCCGGTGTTCGCGACGATCGCAACAGTGAACGCTGGGTTGCTGCTCGCAACAGTGAGCGACGGCAGTGCTGCCGTCACTGGATACCACTGAACGATCGGTTCGCCGACGTTTGTGCTGCCGAGCGCGAGCGTTCCGTTGTTTGCCGGCAGAATTGCGGTTGCGGTGCCGCTGAGCGTGATGGTTGCCGGGGAGAAGCCGCTGCCCGCAGAGATGCTGAGCAGGCCTTCACGCAGGCCAGGCTGCGAGGGAGCGAAGCTGATCAGCAGATCGCATGAGGAGGCCGCGGGAACGATCGCATTACATTGACTCTGGAGAGTGAAGTCGCCGGTGATGCTCTGCGTCACGGCAACTGCAGTTGGACCGGTGTTGGTGATCTCGACGGTCTGCGCGGAAGAGGAGAGCCCGGTGACAGTGACGGTTGCGGGGAACGTGATCGATGCAGGCGACACCAGCACGTTCGGATCGGCCGTGCTGCCGGAGACGCTCTGGAGCGAAAGAGTTTGTCCGGTGAGCAGAACCGCCGCACCATCGTCGAGCGTCAGCGTTGCGGAGTCGAGCGACGGCGATGTGGGCGAGCTGTACGTGATCGTCAGCCGGCAGACGCTCTGCGGTTGCAGCGTTGAGGCGCATTCGTCGGTAACGCTGAAAGGTGAGCCGACCGGCAGCGCGACCGGCGTGTGCGCGATCGCTGTCTGCGAGTTGTTGGAGAGGAACAAATAGCGTGGTAGATGCGGCGCGCTCGAGAGCGGCGACTGCTGGCCGAAGTCGATCTCGGTTGCGGAGAGGCTGAGGGCCGCAGCTTGTGAGAAGCCGGTCAACGTCAGGTCATGTGATCCGATCTTCCAGACGGAGCGCACCGGGCCGTCGCTGCTACTTGAGCTTGCGGCCGTGAGGCTGAAGGTGAGATTGCAGGAGCTGTTCGCCGCGATGCTGTACTGGTTTGTGCCGGCCGGTGTGCAAGGTGTTGCTCGATACCGCGAGAGCGTAGGGCGCGGCTGACGGGCCGGCATCCTGCGCGGCTGTGAAAGTTTGGGCGCTGTTGCTGAGATTGGTGATCGCCACGTTGCGTGCAGCGGAAGCGCCGGAGGTCACGATGCCGAAGTCGAGTTCGGATGCGCTGAGCGTCAACGGATCCGGCGCGGAGCTTGTTGACGCGAGAGGGAAGTTCGTGGACGACGAACCGGAGGCTGAAACGGTCAGAGTGCCGGGGCCGCTGCCGCTGAGGTCGATACCGCACTGTGCTCCGGGAGCAAGCGATGCTCCGCAGTTGGTGGAGGACGTGAAGCCTGTCGCGTTGATGCTCAGCGACGAAGCCGCGCTGGAACCTGAGTTCGTCAGCGTCAGGCCGGGAAGATCGCCGGTCGAAAACGTGAGGCTCGGCGCAGAGTGGGTGGGATCCACGATTGCAAGCAAAGCGCCGGTCCCGGTGCATTCACTTGCGCTGCCGCAGGAGGTTGCGTCCGGCACGATGTCCTGAACGGAGTTGGGCAGCAGTGTTGCAGGTGCGGTGGTGGCGAGATCGAAGCGCTCGGCCGCAAGCAGCAAGGAGCTGATGTTGATCGTCGCGATCGCGGGGAATGCGACGCTTGCGCCGTCCGCAGAAATGGCGGGAACGGCAGGCGTGGTCGAGAGTGAGGCGTAGCTGGCATTGCCGATGGCTGCGCCGCCGAGACGCAGACTCTGCGCGAAGCTCCCGGTCGAGAGAACGTGGAGCAAGAGGCTGTCGCCGGTTTGCGAAGACGCAGCCATCGTCGAGGGCAGCAGCGGCGTCGAGAGCGGCATCGTGATCCAAGC
Source organism: uncultured Verrucomicrobiae bacterium (assembly GCA_963716225.1). GTDB lineage: Bacteria > Acidobacteriota > Terriglobia > Terriglobales > Acidobacteriaceae > Granulicella. The sequence continues at coordinate 29,176 of OY970299.1, forward strand.
CGAGCCGTCGGGCGCCGCAGCGACTGAGCTGTTGCTTCCCGGCGCGAGGACGACGCTGTTGATGAGCGACTGGCCATCCGTCGAGAACTGCAGCAGCGATTGATACGCGGCAGAGGTGAGCGGCGCGTTCGTATTCGCAACCGGGAACTGCCCGAGAGCGATGCTGCCGGTGAGCAGCAGGGAATTGGCAGCGGTGTCGAGCGCCAGTCCGGTGATGCCGGAACCGGCGATGAAGGTCGAGTACACAAGGCCGTCGCCGGCAGGCGTGAGTTCGGTGAGGAAGCCTGACGTCGATCCGGCGATGGAGGGTTGAAGCGCGGCGAGTGTTGGATAGCCGGCCGAGGAGGTCACGCCGGCAATGATGGCGTGACCGGCGGAGTCCAGCGCGATCGCTTGAGGCTCGGTGTCCCCGTTTACGCCGGTGAGGTAGGTGGCATAGCGGAGCGTGGTGCCGTCCGCCGAAAAGCTCTCGACGAAGCCATTGCTGCTTGAGCCGCTCGCCGGCGATTGCAGCGCTGCGGACGACGTGACGGGAAGCGTGCTGGTGAAGATCGATCCGGTGACGAAAACACCGTTGGAGCTCGCAGCGATTGAGCTTGCGGCGGTGTGGCCTGAACCGACGAAGGTGAGAAACAGCAGGTTGAGGTGCGAATCGAATTTCGCGACAAACGAATTTGCGGAGCTGTCCGCCGGCGCGGGGAAGAGAACGCCTGCTGTTCCGGCGAGAGCGCCGCTCGAGCTCGTGCCGGTGATGTAGACGTTGCCGGCGGGATCCAGCGCGAGCGCAACCGGTGAATCACCGGCGGCGCCTAGATGTATCTCGGCGGCGAGCATAGCGGCGGAGCTGTCGGTCTTGAGGACACGTATGCCTTCGGCTTCGTCGAGGAGCAGATAGAGACTGCCGTCGGCAGCGAATGCAGCGCCAGTGAAGCTGCCACGATGATTCTGGACAAGCAGGCCTTCGGTCTTGACCTGTTGTGGAGCGAACTGCGCGTGCGCCGGCGCGCAAAGCAGATCGGCGACCGCAAGAAAAAGGAGGAAAGTGGCCCGAACAATCTTTATCATGGTCGACGGTCGCTTCCGCACGGACAGAGGCTGTCTCGATACCAAAGCAAACCAAGTAAGTTGTGTTGTCCTGATTTGAGACTACGTTACACATTCGTCCGTGGCTGTTCCACTTTGGGTCAGGAATCAGGATCGGCTCGGCGTGATTGAGGATTGCGGCGGTAGAATGCCGGAAAAGTGACGACCCTCCAACTCACGCCCAAACGCGTCGTGGTTCGTGTACTGAATCGCGTGGATTCCCACCGCGCGCGCTGCATCGACGTTCTCGACGCGATCGTCGATGAACAGGGTCTCTTCGGCCGCCACAGACACGGCAGCAAGAGTGTGCCGGTAGATGCGCTCGTCAGGCTTGGCAATGCCCAGGCGATGCGAAAAGGTGTGGTGCGGGAAGTTGGCCAGCCACGGGCATCGCGCGAGGATGCCAGTCTCCATCGCGTCGCCGATATTGGAGAGGATGCCCGTAGGAATTCCGGCGTTCTGGAGAGCGGCGGCCCAATTGATCATCGCTTGATTGGGCTGCGTCCATAGATCGATGTCCGCATCGAGAAGCGCATCGAGCTGGCTGCGGCTCAACGATCGCTTCAGGTCCGACGCAACCACATGCCAGAAGCCGATGCCGTTCAGTACGCCGAGATCGTAGTTGTGGCGGTGGCGCCAGTACGCATCGTGAAAATCGCGATCGGATGTATGGAGGGTCGCCTGCATGCCTTGCCATGCAAGCGGATCAGGAGGCCCGGTGAGGACAAGACCGTAGTCGAAGAGAACAGCGCGAATGAAAGGCATTCATAAGAATTGTAGGAGACGCGCGTGCGCGCATGTAAAGGTATGCTCGAGGGCGATGAGGTTTTCTGAAAGAACGGCCTGGGAGCTTGACGAGAATGAGCTGACAGAGCGAGTGCGCGAGCGCTGCGCGCGGGGCGGGGAGGTGCTCGACCTCACCGCCTCCAATCCCACGGCCTGCGGATTTGTGTATGAGCCAGAGACGTTGCTGGCGCCACTGGCTCTGCCTGCAGCGCTCGAATATGATCCGCAGCCGTTTGGGTTGGCGAGCGCACGCGAAGCTGTCGCCAACTACTATCGCGAGCACGATGCAAATGTGCAGATCGAGCGGATTTGTCTGACGACGAGCACGAGCGAGGCGTACAGCTATCTATTTCGGCTGTTGTGCGATCCAGGCGACGAGGTCCTGATCGCACGTCCGAGTTACCCGCTGTTCGATTTCATCGCGCGGCTGGACTCGGTGGTGCTGCGCGAGTATCCGCTGCGGTACGACCCCGGAGCGTCGGCCGCGTCCGCGCACGCATGGTCGATTGACTTCCACGCGCTGCGTGAGCGCATCACGGAGCGCACGCGTGCAATCGTCGTCGTGTACCCGAACAATCCGACCGGCAACTATGCCTCTGCGGCGGAACGTGAGGAGCTGGAAACTTTGTGCGCAGAGCACGGGTTCGCGTTGATCGTTGACGAAGTATTTCTTGATTATCGAATCGATTCAGACACCAAAGCCCAAACCTTCGCGACCGGAGGAGGTCGGGCGTTGTGCTTTGTGCTGAGTGGCATCAGCAAGATTTGCGCCTTGCCGCAGATGAAGCTCTCATGGATCGTGGCGCGCGGGCCTGAGATCATTGTGCGCAACGCCCTCGCAAGGCTTGAGGTGGTTGCCGACACGTTTCTTTCGGTGAACGCGCCAACCCAGGCTGCGCTGCCGGTCTGGTTGGAACAGCGGCAGCATTTGCAGCAGCAGATTCGGGCGCGTCTGCGGCAGAACCTCGCAAGCTTAGACGAGCGGCTGCGCGGATCCCACGCAGATCGGTTGGCACTGGAGGGCGGATGGACGGCGGTGCTGCGCGTTCCGCGTGCGATCGATGGCCGACCGTTCGCCGAGGCGGCGCTGGATCGCGGTGTGCTCGTGCAGCCGGGAGAGTTCTACGGTTTGCCTGCGGGCCGTGCGGTTGTGAGTCTGCTCAGTCTGCCAGAGATCTGGAAGCGAGGATTGGCGCTGCTGCCGATCGATTGAGCTCAGATGAGAAACGGATTCGAAACACGCTCGTCGCCGATAGTCGTTGCTGTACCATGGCCGGGAATCACGAGGGTCTCGTCCGGCAGCGGAAGCAGGCGCTCGCGGATGCTTTGGATCAGCTTTCCATAGTTGCCGCCGGGCAGGTCGGTGCGACCGATCGAGCCCGCGAAGAGGGTATCGCCGGCGAGCAGCAGGGAGTGTGCCGGAACGCGCAGGCATAGGCTGCCTTCGGTGTGGCCGGGTGTGTGGAGCACGTGCGCGTCGATGCCGCGTACGCTGATTCGTTCGTTGTCTGCGGGAGAGTGATCGGGCGGCTTTACCGTCGGTGGCTCAACGCCGATCCACCCCGCTTGCGCGTCCATCATGGCTGCGAGCGGCAGGTCAGCGGCGTTGTAGAGGATTGGCGCGGCGGTAATCTGCTTGAGCTCGAGTGCGCTGGCGATGTGATCGATGTGTGCGTGCGTGACGACGATCTGCTTGACGGTGAGCTGGTGCTGCGCCAGGACTGCGAGGATGCGGGGAATCTCATAGCCCGGGTCGACGACGATCGCCTCGCGAGAGGCTTCATCGCCGAGCACAGTGCAGTTGCACTGCAGAACGCCGACGGGGAAGGTCTCGCGAATCATTCAGGCTCCAGTTTATTCGGCAACGAAAAAGCGCAGGCGGAAAGGCCTGCGCTGTCGAGTTGTGCAGAAGCTTACTTGTGCTGAGACTGCGTGGTGCCCCCTGAGAGAACAGAGCGGCTGGTGCTGGTGTGCGACATTGCGATCGTGAGGCCGATCGACGTAAACATGAAGATGATTGCCGCCCATGTGGTCAGCTTGGTAAGCAGGTTGGCAGCGCCGCGCGGGCCGAACGCAGTCTGCGATCCCTGCCCGCCGAAGGCTCCGGAGAGGTCGGCACCTTTGCTTTGCTGCATCAGAATGACGCCGATAAGAAACAGGCAGACGATCACGTGGATGATGACGAGAAGGATAATCATGCTGGGTCGTTCCCGGGCGGGAAGTAAATCAAAGCCTTCCTGGAATCCTTGGTGCGGAGGAGGGGACTTGAACCCCTATGCCTTGCGGCGCTAGCACCTCAAGCTAGTGCGTCTGCCAATTTCGCCACCTCCGCATGGGCCTGACACACGCGGGTGCGGCAGGGGTGACGGATATTCCGTAAGTCAGTATAGCACCCGAATGTGGCTGGGCTAGTCTGAATCGATTTCTGTAGCTCTTATGGAATCGATCGTTCCGTCGGGAAGCCGCAACACAACACTGTTCCAAAAATCGTACGTGTCGCGGCTCACGCTCTTCTGGTGGTCGTGCTCGTAATCCAGGATGTTGCCTCGCCGAGCGGACGGCCGTCCAAGCAAGCTGAAAACCTCGCGTTGGCTCATCCCGAGCCGCAGCGGAATGAACGAGAGGTCAATCATCGTTCCCTTGGAAAGCTGAGCACAGCGCGGATCGAAATGGGCGTTTTCGGCAACGCGTCTCCACTCAAAGCTGCCGATGCTGGGTCCGTCGATTTCGCTCGACGTCAGCCACAACGCCCACCTGCCTCCCGCATCCTCCCCTGCATAGCACAACCACCGCAGCGCGGAGCTGGCATCGCCGCGCGAACCCTCCTCGCCGCCGAACTGTTCGCGAACCGCAGCGAGCTCTGTTCTCTCCGGTCGGATCGACATTTCGCCGAGCCGGAGGGCGGTGATCATCGGTTGAGGGACAGTCGGTTTCGGAGCGACGTCTTTCGCCGGATCCAAATCCGCGGGCGGTGCCCACGGAACGTCCGCAAGCTCCTTTCGCTGGCCCAAGGCGCCACTCGCGATCAGACACACAACGGCGAACCAAGATAGTATTTGAGCCGAGCCGCCATCGGTGAGATTCTAACGTGCTCTTTCAACCAGGAGTAGAGATGCGCAAAACCTCGTGGATTCTCGTTGCAGCCAGCGCAATGATCCTTTCAGGGTCGCTGACCTGCCTCGCGCAATCGGCTGGCAGCCGCGCTGCACTGGTGACGCAGGCGCCTCCAGGCAAGTGGGCGATTGTGCTGCATGGTGGCGCGGGCGTGATTCAGCGGAGCTCGATGACACCCGAGCGCGACAAGGAGTATCGCGCCGGGCTCGAAGAGGCGGTGCGGGCTGCGGCAGCGGTGCTGGACGCGAACGGCCCGGCGGTAGACGCGGCTGAGGCCGCGCTGAACAAGCTCGAAGACAATCCGCACTTCAATGCCGGAAAGGGTGCGGTGTTCACGGCCGACGGCAAGAATGAGCTGGACGCGGCGATCATGGATGGAAAGACGATGGAGGCCGGCGCTGTTGCAGACGTTACGCGAACGAAGAACCCGATCTCGCTGGCCAAGGCCGTCATGCAGAAGAGTCCGCACGTGATGCTGGTCGGCCCAGGCGCGGACCAGTTCGCAGCGAGTGTCGGTCTGCAGCAGGTAGACCCCAGCTACTTCTTCACAGAGGAACGCTGGCAGGGATTGGTTCGGCAACTGAAGCGGGAAGGACGGCCGATTCCTCCGCGGCCGGCGGGCGCTCCGCCGGAGCCGACGAAACCCATCGCGCAGATGGAAACGCCGGACGCGCACAAGTGGGGAACTACCGGCATCGTCGTGCGCGATCGACAAGGAAACATTGCAGCGGGCACAACGACGGGCGGTGTGCAAGGCAAGCGGTGGGGACGCGTTGGTGATTCACCGATCATTGGCGCGGGGACCTATGCGTCGAATCAATCGTGCGGCGTCTCCGCGACCGGCACGGGCGAGTACTTCATTCGGCTCACGGTCGCAAGAACGATCTGCGCGCTCGTCCAGTACAAAGGGATGCGCCTGCAGGAAGCGGCCGACGACGTGATACAGCGCCAGCTCACCGCGATGCACGGTGACGGCGGCATCATCGCGATGACGCCTGACGGCCAGATTGCATGGAGCTTCAACACTCCGGGCATGTTTCGCGCGCGGTTGGTCGAAGGCGGCGAGATCCAACTCGGCATTTACAAGGACGAGCCCTGACGCTACGTTGCGATCAGTTGGGCGGCTTCACCGGAATTGTTGTCGTGCTGATCGGCTTCGGGGCCTTCGGATTGAGCACGGCCTCGCGGAAGAACTCGTACGTAGGCCGTCCGGTCATGAAACAGCCGGGAGCTGGGCATAGCGTCCCATGCACCTGCCCCACGACCTTGCCGTCTGCATTTCTGGTTTCGGCGTAGCTGTCCATCGAGTAGATGCGAACGCCTGTCGCCGCTTGATCGGGGTGCTCGCGCGCAAAGTTCACCTGATCGATATCGTCGCTCTCGAGCGCGACGCGGTGGGTTCGCTGGCCCGCGCTGTCATAGAACTCCGCCAGGAGCACGATGTGGAAACGGCTCCACGGCTCAAGGTAATCGCAGATGCGCACGAATCCGCCGCCGGCGATCGGATCTTTTTCGACGATTACAGTTGGCGGCACGGGCTGGTGCGCGTCGTGCAGTTTCTGCAGATGATCGAGCACGGCATCACGCTTCTCAACCTCATGCTGCTGGCCGTAGAGATGCGCTTGAATCCCGAGCGCCTGCGGATCGTCAGGATCTGACGCGAGGATCGAGCCGAGCAGGGAAGAGGCGAGTGCAAAATCGCCCGTGTTTACCGCTGCTTCGGCCGTGAACTTCGTGATGGTGTTGTTCGCCGGCACCTGATCGTGGAGCTGCCGCAACTTAGGGAGCGCATCCGCGAACTGCCCGGAGTTAAATTCCTTGCCTGCCTCGTCAAAGAGCGCGCGCTGCTCCGGCGTCAGGGTGGAACTTGTCGCCGCCGCAGTGGTCGCGGACTCCTGTGACTCTGCGAGATTCGGACGCGCAATTGAAATAGCCAACCCGAGAAACAGCGACAGGAAGACGAGCCTAGTCGAGCGCATGGCCGAGAGTGTACACGCCGCACTAGAAGTACAGCAGCAAATCTTCGATGCGCTTCGAGCTCGAGCAGCCGCCCGGCTTCTGATGGACGCTCAAGCACTTCATGCTCCAGCACCCATGTATGGTCGTGTGGAATGAACACGGCGTTCAGCCCGGCTGCAAGGGCCGGATTGATATCGGATCGAGGCGAGTTGCCGATCATCCACGTTTCGTCCGCCTCACACGCGTGCCGCCCGGCCAAATTGCGATACATCTCCGGCGTCTTTTCATGCGGCACCTCAACCGCTTTGAACAGATCGCGCAACCCGGAGCGCTCGATCTTATCGTTCTGTTCCTCATGGTTGCCTTTCGTGACCAGGATCAGCCGATGCCGCTGCGCCAGCTCCCGGAGCGTTTTTTCCACGCCGGCCAGCAGCTCGATCTCGTGTGTGGCGATTGCATTCGTAAAGGAGACGATGCTGGCGTGCTTCTCGGGCGTAACGGGTCCGTCTGAGATTTGCTCGAAGCAATCGATCAGCGAGCGTCGAAAGCTCTTGAGACCATAGCCGTGCTGCGCGATTGTCTTTCGCTCACACGCATTCAGGTGTTCGCGGATCTCCTCTCGTGTATGCACACGATGATCGAGAAAAGAGATGAACGCGGCGATGGCCCGCTCGAAGTAGATGTTGTTCTCCCACAGCGTGTCATCGGCGTCCAGCAGGAGAGTTTGTGGCCGCTGCCGGCGCGATAGCTTCTTGCTGTGCTCGACTGCTGAAGAGTGTGGCGTGGCTTTCATGAGCGATTCTATCGACCGAGCTCAGCGACGAAGCCGGCCAGGTGTCCTTCCGCTTCTATGGTAGATTCAAGAGGATGGTCACCGACCGGAGAGATGGCCGAGTGGCTTAAGGCGCACGCTTGGAAAGCGTGTATACCGCAAGGTATCCAGGGTTCGAATCCCTGTCTCTCCGCCACTTTTCCACCTGACCGTCGCCGTCTTTGCTAGTCCGCACGGAACCCTGCACGTTGAAATGCGACTGCTACTTCAGGGTTGCGTGCGAATGTGCTCCACACGAATCCGCTGCGCAGATTTTCCGCCATCAGAACAGTGATACCGAGGTCAATGCCGAGGCAATCGGCGTCGTACCAGTCCGCCTGCGGGTGGAACGCGTCGCAGAATCCGTAACGTCCCCAGGCCTTGTCGCCGTAGTTCTGTTTCAAAGCACGGAGCACGCGCAGGCAATCGGCCGGAACAAACGCGAGCGAGCCGCCTGGAGCGCATGGAACGACGGAGCCATCGATCGGTCCATGCGCCGGCGGCCCTCCCCACGCACGATATCCGTGCGGCGTGTCCGAGGCCGAAATACCCCAGTAATCCGGCGAGTACGGCGGTCCAAGCGAAATGCAGAACGCTTCGTGAGCGCGAGTCGCCGTGATGGAGTTCTCAAAATAGTTCGCGAAGTTATCGCGCTTGTGACGGAAATCAAACCACGCGTGGCTGTACTGGTGAACAAACAGCGGATCCGCGGCAGAGATGTAAGTGAAATCCTGAAAGTGCATGATGGGACGGGCCCACGCATTCCAGGAGGCCGCCTCGATAGGATGAGTCGGTGACCCGAGCGCGAGCAGGTACATCATCATCAGCTCGCAATAGTGGTTCCATCGGCCGCTCAGAAAATTGCCGTTGCGCCAGCCCATCGCGAACATGTCGCCGCCGTTCAGCATCCAGGTCCAGTCGACGTTGTGGTACAGATCAGTCGCCAGCTGGTATATCTCGCGATCGGTGCCAAAGTGCTCACGTGCCGTAAGCACACCGCACAGCAGCAGCGAGGTATCTATCGGCGAGACCTCGCTGCCTTGATAGGCGTATCCGGATTCGATGTCGTTGAAGTGTGTGAAGAATCCGTGGTTCGTCTCCATCTTGTCGTGATGGAAGCGCAGCGTGTTGCGCACGCGCGTGAGCACCGCAGCACGCGGAATATAGTGCCGGCTGTCCGCGATGCAGAGCGCAGTGAGACCAAAGCCGGTTGCGGCGATCGAGGCCATGCGGCGCTTGTCGCGGACGCCCGGCGCGTCGAACGCCTTCGCTCTGTCCAGCACCTGCCCGCTGGTCGGGCTCGCTTGATCGAGGAAGTACATGCAGCCGCGCCGCTGGAGATCGTCGAGAAACGCGACGTCAGCCGGCGTAAGCGTATAGGCGGGTTGCTGCCCGCGAGCGACGGGCCGCGGCAGCGCAGCCGCTGCTGCGCTCGCTGCCAAAGCCTTCAAAGCGTCTCGCCGGTTCATCTCGTTTGTATGACGGATCAGCGTTCAATCAGGACGACGGCGAGCCCGTGCGGGGGCACGGCGAGTTCAAGTTGTCCTCGTCGAAGATGCGTATGCTCGGCTGGAGCCATCGCACCTGCGGCTCGCAGATGCGCGATCTGCTGGGCCGTCAGGTCCCCCGGCGGCCGTCCCATAGCATCAAAGGCTTTGATCACATTTCCGTGATCATCGTCGACTCGCCATATTTCAACGGCGGCGTTCTGCGGAACGTGCTGCAAAGTCAGAGTAAAAACCTTCGCCGGGCCCGCGGGCCCCGTGGGCTTGGTGTAGTGTGCGCCGGTCCCATCCGGCGGTGCGTAATCCCAAAGTGCAAGCTTGAGGCGCCGATCGGCCCCGGTGGTCGCGAGCACAGAATCAGAGTTGGCCGCGATTCTCTGCGTTCCCAGCTTATGCAGCGCGCGGAACACATTCAGCGAAGGCTTCGGAATATCGTCGGCAGCGATCAGTCCAAAGCCGCCGTAGAACGGTGTACGAATGACGCCTTGCTCCTCGAACACGTCCGAAAACGCCCAGTAGGCCATGTTGCTCACCAGGCCATCACACTGCCGAATCGTGTTTGCGAGCCACGGCCCGATATAGTCGGTGTCCGTCACGTTGGGCTCATTCGCATAACTGGCGTTGTATTCGGAGAAGATGAGCGGCAGATTGGGAAACGGCGAGCTGGCGATCTGGTCGTGTACCTTCTTCACAGACCGGTACACCATCTGGTCGCGTGGAATCTGCTCGTTTGTGCCGAACACATCCTGCGCGCGGTCGTTCGCGTACACGTGAGTCGAGACAAAGTCGATGGGGCTGTTCACCTCTTTTACGTGCTGCAGGAATGGCGTTACCCATGCCGCCTGCGCGGTTGCCGGTCCGCCAATCTGCAGCCGCGGTGAAACGGATTTGATGGCGCGCGCTGTGTGGTCGTACAGCTCGAAGTACGTCGGTTGCTTTGGCTCGCCACCCCAGAAGTCCAGGTTTGGCTCGTTCCATACTTCGAATTTCCAGTGCGAGACCTCATCGATTCCGTAGCGATAGACAAGGTGTTGCGCGAAGGCGCGAATCATTGCATCCCACACCGCATAATCCTTCGGCGGCGACACGACAGGGTGATACCAGAATGGGTGGAGCATGTTGGGATCCGCCGCCATCCTGCGCGGCATGAAGCTCAGCTCCACGTACGGGCGCACGTGCCGCGTCAGCAGGCCGTCGTAGATCTGATCTATGTACGAGAAGTTGTAAACCGACGTGTCGCCGAGTGAGCTACCCGTTTTGCCTGCTGTCTGTGCGAACTCGATGGACCTGCGGTCCGGATCGTACAGGCCGACTTCGTCCTGGAAGATCGCGTGAAAGCGGATGGAGTCAAAATCCGTAGCTTCTTTTACCGTGGTCAAATCCTGCCGGTAGCTGTCCCGCAGCGACAGGATCGCGCGGCCGGATCCAAACGTCTGTTCCCAGAAGTGAGGAAATGGCGTCGTCGGCGCCGCCGCATCAATCGCGAGAGAAACAGGAACGGCAGCGAGAGAGGAGTTGCTTTGCGCGGCTGCCGCAGACCAGACCATGAGTACGGCAGCTACCAGCGTCGTCAGCGCGCGCGCTTTGAGCATCAAGTTTGACTCCTGCGATTCGTCAACTAATCCGGTGGACGTGCACGCTTTGGCAATTGCGCAACTGCAGACCTCAGGCCGTGAACCAGCTCGATCTTAGAAGGTGAAAGAAAGAGGGTGCGCCTGAGGAGCACCCTCTTTCGCATGCAAAGTTTAAGCAGGTCAGAACTGTATTCGCGCCAGGAGCTCGATCACCCTGCCCGAGTCCGCTCCGGTAGCGTAGCCGAAGTACGGGTTGAGAATGTTCGACGCGCTGCTGTTGAAGCTGATGGGCTGGAGCTGCTCCATGTTGAAGGCGTTGTACATGTTTGCCTGCAGCCGCAGGAGCGTGTTGTGGGCCCCGAACTCGTGCGCGAACTCCTTGGCCAGGCTGAGGTCCACGTCCTTGTAGCAAGGTCCACGGAAGCTGTTGCGTCCGATGCCCGGCTTGTAGACCCCGAGCGGAGGAAGCGTTGTCGCGAAGTAGTTCGTTCCACCGCCCGCCCCGCTGCGATTCGAGAAGTTCGATCCACTCGTCCACGCGCTCGTCGAGCAGTTCGATCCGGCACCGCCGTAATACGCGAGCGGACGAACAATGTTCTGCACCGCCGCGCCGTTGACGATCGGCACCGTGTTCAGAGTGCCCGTAACCGGCGTCCACGGGAATCCCGTGTGCCACGTAAACGTAGCGTTCACCTGGAATCCGCCAAGCAGCGCATTCATGATTGCAGAGGAGTGAATCACCGGCGTCTGATACAGCGCGGTCGCAATGATGTTGTGACGCACGTCATAATCCGACGGCCCGTACTCGCTTGCATTGTTGCCGGGATTCGTCTGATTGGCCAGGGAATCGCCGTAGTCGCCGTTTGAAACCTGGTCGAGCGACTTGCCGTAGGTGTAGTTGAAGCTGTACGCAATGTTGTGCTTCAGCGGCCGGCGCAGCCACAGGTTCAGCGAGTTGTAGTTCTGCACCGAATCCGTTTGCGCGAAATAGGCCGCGTACACCGGCGTATTCGCATTGTTGTAGAGGAAGTTCTGATCTACAAGCCGCGGATAATGACGGCCCGAGCTCCCGTTGTAGCCGATCGTCATGGATGTGCTCCAACCGAGGTCGCGCTGAATATCCATCGAGTAGAGATCGCTGGACGGATACTTCAGCCCATAAGGCGCTCCATAGACCTCGATCTCTCCTACGCCCTTCGGGAAGCCGTTCGCGTTGACTCCGGTAACCAGATTGGGATTCGCCGGAAAGCTGGCGGGCGAATGGCTGGTTCCCAGCTCATAAACGATGTTGGCCGTATTGCCCGGACCTCCGCAGCACAGGCCGAAGTTCGCCACGCCCGGACCATCTTCCACCGCCGCATTGAACAGGCCGAAATCGAGGTGGTTATACGCCAGAGCGTAGCCGGCATGGATCACCATCTTGTCCTTGAACGCAGGCGGTGTCCATGCAAAGCCCACCTTTGGTCCCCAGTTATTGTGCTGGAAGTTCCACAGATGATTGTGCGGAATCAGCGTCATCCCAGCCAGCTCAGAGCCCGCAGGTCCGAGCACCGGATAGTTCATCGTCGTACCTTTGTTGTTGATCGGCGTGAACTCCTCCCACCGCAGACCGGCGTTGAACGTCAGGTTCGGCGTTACCTTCCAGTCGTGCTGCACAAACGCGGCGTAGTTCTCCGAGCGGAAGTAGCGCTGCGTGTTCGCGGGCCCTCCGGTGTTGGTGTTCGCGTAGATCGCCTCATACACAGAGGCATCGTTTGCGAAGGCCCACAGACCGTTGAACGCGTACGTAGGACGCTCGAATCCGTACAGGTTGTCGTTGTCCTGCTCAAAGCGCGCCTCATAGCCGACACGCAGCGTATGCGCTCCAAAGGTGTGGGTAACAGTATCCCGCACCTCGTACGTGTTTTCCGCAAACTTCGCCGGCGTGGTCGTCGACGCAGCAACGCCGTACTGCAGAGCAGTCGGATAGTTCTGAATGTTGACGTATGGAATACCGAAGTTGACGGTGTTTCCGGCGTCGTTGATCTCGTTGTCCGCAAACCGGGTCGCGTTCGCGCGAGCCTCATTCAGCCAGGTTGGCGAGAACGTATGGATCCAGATCAGCGTCTCGGCCGAGTTCAGCGGCTTGAACGGAACGTAATTCTGCGGCGCCGCGGGGCTCGTTCCGCTGGTGCCGAGGTTGTCGAGCTTTGTGAAATACACAGAGCCGGCGATCAGGTCCTTCTGACTTGCGTTCCAGTCAAGGCGCCCGTTGTACTGGTTGCCGCGGCTCTGCTGCGGCACCCTGATCTGCACATATTCGACGTCGGGAATGCCGTCGAATCCTCCGCCAATCTGCTGCTGCGACGGCGAGGTTGCTGTTCCATTAGACGACGGGAAAACGCCGAGCTGCGACGCGCCGCCTGGAGTCAGCGATCCAAGATCAAGCCCGCCGCTGACGACCTGGCATGTGGGCATGGCGGGCGGCTTCGTCCCGCCCGTCGGCGTTGGCGGCTGGTAGGTTGCAAACCCTGTGCACGTCGGCGTGAGCACCGCAACGATCTGCGGCTGTGCAGCCGGATCCGTCGCAATCGTCTCAGAGACGCCGCCGCCGCGCTGCGCCTTCAGTGCCGCGATGTACTGCGGAGTCACCGTGTAGACGTTCGCATAGCTTGGGCTGTTCTGCTTGAACTCCTGATACGACAGGAAGAAGAACAACTTGTTCTTCGCGATCGGACCGCCGAGCGATGCCGCCCATGTGCGCTGCTGGTTGTCGTTGCGCACGGTGGGAGTTCCCGGCGCAGGGCCGCCATACTTGTTGAAGCTGTTCAGGCCGGGCTCGTCATACAGGAAGAACAGCGAGCCGTGCAGGTTGTTCGTTCCGCTCTTGGTTACAACCTCAATCTGCGCGCCCGTATTGCGGCCCAGGCTGGCGTCGTAGGACGTGGCCACGGTAGTGATCTGCCCGACCGCCTCTTCGTTGGGCGTGACCACCGCCGCGCCGCCGTGCGTCAGAGAGTTCACGCTGACGCCGTCGATCATGAAGTCATTGTCCGTAACCCGCTGCCCCGAGGCGATGATCTGCACCTGGTTTTCGGTCTGATAGATACCGGAGTTCGAACCTCCAGGGCCGGCGTTGTTCGGCAGCAGGACAGAGTTGCCGTTGCCGCCACGCGCGGCATCGCCCACAACGCCCGGAGCGGTGCGGAGCAGCTCGTACGGATCGGCGCCGAAGGCGGGAAGCCGCTCAATCTCGGCGCCGTCGATTGTCCCCTGAATGTTTGCGGTGCCCGTCTGGAGTACCGGGACAGACTCGGCGTTTACGTTGACTGTCTGAGTCTCCTGTCCGGTCTGCAGCGTTACGTTCAGCGTGCGCGGCGTCTCTGCGACGACCGCGATGTTCGTCATGTCGTTCCTCTGGAAGCCCGCCGCGTTCACAGTCAGCGAATAATTGCCCGGTGGAAGCGCGCTGAACGAAAAGGTGCCCTCAGCGCTCGACTGGATGGTCTTCTTCACCTGGGTCGCGTTGTTGGTGAGGGTGACGGTGGCGCCGGGAATTGCCGCCTGGGTAGGATCAAGCACACTGCCTGAAAGGCTGGCGTTGAACTGTGCATGGGCCGCCGCCCCGGCGAAGGTAAGCATGGCAGCGAGCAGGAGACCGCAAGCCGTGCGCACAGAAAATCTCATATTGCCTCCAAAGCATTACAGCGTCGTCCGGCGATAGAGCCGGATCGTTGAATATGCTTAGGCAAACCTTTGCCTAAGCGATCTGAGTTCTACGCGCTTGCGACCTTGGATGTCAAGAGCTCTGAACGGGATGTCAGAGAGTGGCCTGGGTTATGGCAAACTTCGAGGAGTGACCCTGCCTGGTAAAGAGCACGACCGGCGTCGCCCCGCCAGCCTGAAGATGATTGCGGAGCACGTCGGCCTCTCGGTTGCCGCCATCTCTCGCGTGCTGAACGGCGCGCCCGCGGCCAAGTCCATCCCCAAGATCACCCAGGACCGCATCTTCGCCGCCGCGGAGGAGCTCAACTACCGGCCCAACGTCCTCGCCCGCTCGCTGCGCCGCGGACGCTCGATGATCGTCGGCGTGCTGGTGCCCGAGGTTTCGGAAGGCTACGCGACCGCCGTGCTCTCCGGCATCGAACAAGGCCTGCTGCAGGGCGAGTACTTCTACTTCCTGATCAGTCATCACCACCGCGCGGACCTCATTGAGCTCTCGCAGACCATGATGGTCGACCGTTCAGTGGACGGAATGATTGCTGTGGACACGCCGCTGCTCCAGCATCCGCACCTGCCGATGATTACCGTTTCCTGCCCCGACGAGCACGAGGGAATTACCAACATCGTGCTGAACCATCGGCGCGCAGCGGAGCTCGCGCTGGACCACCTTGCCGGCCTTGGGCATCGCGAAGTGGCTTTCATCAAGGGCCAGAGTTTCAGTTCCGACACCGAGCCGCGCTGGCAGGCGATCCGCTATGCCGCGGCGCGCGCCAAGCTGCCGCTCGACCCTAAGCTCGTTGCGCAGCTCGAAGGGGCTACGCCCGGCCATGAGCCTGGCTACTTCGCAACCCAGCGGCTGCTCGCGTCCAACACAAAATTTACCGCCCTCTTCGCCTTCAACGACGTCTCCGCCATCGGGGCAATCCGCGCGCTGCGCGAGGCGGCTCTGCGCGTTCCCCAGGACGTGTCGGTTGTTGGCTTCGACGACGTGCAATCCGCAGCCTTCCAGAATCCAGGGCTGACCACCGTCCGTCAGCCGCTGCGCACCATGGGCATGTTGGCCGCGGAGGCCGTCATCCGCCGGATAACGGAGCCCGGCGAGCATCCGCCGGCCAAGCAGATCGTCGTCGATCCGGAGCTTGTGGTGCGCGACTCGACGTGTCCTCCACCCAAGCGGACGAGGTCGTAGTGGACGAGCGGAAGGTCGCGATCATTGCGGCGCTGCCGCGCGAGGTGCTGACGCTGGTGTGGGGCGTCAAGCCTGATCCGTCACTGAAGCGACGCGGTATCTCGAGGTTTCTTCTCCCGGACGCGGTGGTTGTCACTGCCGGAATGGGGCCGGATCGCGTGACCCTGGCCGTTGAAGCTGCGCTCGAGGCAGCGGAGCCGACGATGCTGGTGTCCGCGGGGCTGGCGGGTTCGTGCGATCGGCAGCTGCGTGCGCGCCTGGTTGTGGAGGCGACGCAGGTGGTCGACGCGCGTACGGGTGAGCGGTACGGGACGGAGGCGCGCGAGGGCGTTGTGGTCGATCCGCGGTATGGGTCGCGCAGGGAGGTGCCGGAAGGTATTGTGCTCGCGACCGGCGACGCGATTGCAAGTGTGCGCGAGAAGGCGCGCCTGCGCGAAACCTATGGCGCGGCGATGGTCGATATGGAAGCGGCGGCAGTGGCGCGCTTGGCGCGTGCGCGCGGGTTGCGCTTCCGCGCAATCAAAGGAATCTCCGATGGGCCGGAGTTCGAGCTCGAGGGGCTGAGTCGGTTTACTGGTAATCATGGTGAGTTTCTGACCGCGCGCTTTGCGCTGCACACGGCACTGCGGCCGTCCACGTGGAAGAGGGCAATGGAGCTGGGGCAGGGAAGCAATGTTGCACTCGGCGGCCTGACCCAGAAGCTGCGGCAGGTGATAGCGGAAGAGAGTGTCCGTTAAACTGGTTGCTATATGTCCGAAGTGCTGCCGAAGATGATGCGGGCTGCTGTCTATCGCGGGCTCGATGACGTGAGAACGGAGACCATTCCGGTTCCGGAGATTGGCCGCGGCGAGGTGCTGGTGCGCATCGATACGTGCGGCATCTGCGGCACGGACCTGAAGAAGATCCACACCGGATCGCACTCGGCGCCGCGCGTCTTCGGACATGAGATGGCCGGAACGATTGCAGCGATTGGTGAAGGCGTTCGGGGATTCGCCATAGGCGATCGCGTGATGGCCTTCCATCACATTCCCTGCGGCGAGTGCTTCTACTGCCGCAAGCAGACCTTCGCGCAATGCGACCGCTACAAAAAAGTTGGGACGACGGCGGGGTTCGGGGAGCCTGCGGGGGGTGGGTTCGCGGAGTACATCCGGGTGATGGACTGGATCGTGGGTGACGGGGTGAAGACCGCGGGGCTGATCAGGGTTCCGGATGACATCCCGTTTGAGCAAGCGGCGTGGATCGAGCCGGTGAACACCTGCTTCAAGGCGGTGAAGCTGCTGCGCCTGCAACCCGATGAGACGGTGCTGGTGATCGGGCAGGGGAGCATAGGGATACTGCTGGCGGCGCTGGCGGCCCAGAGCGGGGCGACGGTGCTGACCAGCGACCTGTACCCGGAGCGGCACCGGATTGCGGCACAGTATGGGTTGAAGCATCCGCTGGATGCGCGCGGTGATGTGGTGGGGGCGTGCAAGGCGGCTACCGGCGGGCGCGGGGCGGACGTGGCGCTGGTTGCGGTGGGTGCGGATGCGCTGATCGGGGTGGCGATGCAGGCGATCCGGCCGGGCGGAAGGGTAATGCTGTTCGCCTCCACGCAGCATGGACAGGCACCGTTCGATCCGGCGGCGGTGTGCATGGACGAGAAGACCCTGATGGGATCGTACTCGGCGTCGGTGGCGATCCAGCAGGAGGGGATTGAGCTAGTGTTCGAGGGGTACCGCTCGGGGAAGCTGGATCTGACCAGGCTGATTTCCCACAGGTTTTCTTTGGAGGAGGCTGCGGAGGCGGTGAAGCTGGCTTCGAATCCTCAGCCGGACTCGATGAAGATAGTGCTGAAAGGCAGACAGTAGACAGTAGAGCTGGGTACCCGGTCCCCCCCTGTTCTTGTGCAAAGTCTTCGATTGAGAGACTTTATGGGTGGACCTTCAGTGGCGCAAAGGTGAAAAGTCCAGTTTTGTGTGGGTCGAAGGATGCAAACTATTCAGAACGCAAGGTTTCAAAGAGGCGGAAAATGCGAAACCCGGCGTGTGCCGGGTTCAGGTACTCCTATCTTTAATTGTAAAGGTGGTGTCAAGAGGGCGCGCGTCCGGGAGGCGCTCGTTAGTTAGTCGGGTACTCCGGCTGCGGTGGGGTCGAGAAGGTTTTCGGTGGATGCGGTGTTTGTGACGTACTTGTGGCGGGCGCGGCGGAGCTGCTCGATCTGGGTGGGGCCGAGGGGGCGCGGTGTGCCGAGCTGGTGGCAGGCGAGGGCGACCTGGGCGAGATGCTCGAGGGTCTCGGTGCGGAGGAAGGCGTCGAGGAGCGTGGCGCCGGAGGTGACCGAGCCGTGGTTCTCCATGAGGATGGCGTCATGGGAGGGGATGAAGGGCGCGAGCGAGGCGGCCACTTCGTCGGTGCCGGTGGTGGCGTAGCGGGCGAGCGGCACGGAGCCGATGGTCATGATGGCTTCCTGGCAGAGCTGGTCGTCGAGGCCGCGACCGGAGCAGGCGAAGGCGGTGGCAATGGGCGGGTGAGCGTGGATGACGGCGTTGACGTCGGGGCGCAGATGGTAGATAGCGAGGTGCATGCTTAGCTCGCTGGTCGCGTTGCGCGTACCGCTGAGGAGGCGGCCTTCAAGATCAACGATGACGATGTCTTCGGGCCGGACGAAGCGCTTGCTGAGGCCAGTGGGTGTGACGAGAAGGCGGTCGCGGCCAAGCCGGGCGGAGAGATTGCCGGCGGTGCCTGGAGCGAAGCCGAGGCGTGCGATGGTGCGGCTGAAGCGCGCGAGCTGGCGGCGGAGCGCTTTTTCGCTGGGGCAGATTCTCCGCTGCTCGGCGGTGTGTGCCGTCGGCTGGTCAGTTGCGTACGTTCCTGGCATTTGGTCCTCTCCGGGCTGGATTTGTGCGGAGCTTACGACCGGGCACAGGTGTGTGCTGCGGCCAATCGACTGTAGTGCCGCAGAGTCAGATGCGCAAAACGACGGAGGAGAGAACAACAGACGGATGGAAGCCGGGCGGCCGCTCGCATGAAGAGCCAAAGAGCGATGGTGTGGCGGGCAGGGCAACGGGACTGAGCTCGCGCGCGCGGGGATGAGCGCTGCCATGAGCGAGGCGGTCGCGCATGGAACGGCGGAAGTGTACGGCGAGAACGAGGACCAGGCAAAAGAAAGCGATGAGGGCGAGCAGGCTGAGCTCGAAATCCTGTCCTCCACGGAGGAAGCGGTCCCAGGTCCAGAGGTGCTCGGTGAAGGAGGAGGCGACGAGGACGATGGCGTTGATGATGAGCAGCAAGCGGCCGGCGCGCACCCATCCGGCGGGCATTTGCGAGCGCGAACGGCGGCGACGCCTGGAGTGAAAGGCCACACGAACCTCAGTGGGGCCATTTTACTCAGAGAAATGAAAGCGCGTGATGGCTACCAAGCGGGAGGGAGACCGATCTTCTGGATGATGGCGCGGTAGCGCGGGTCAGAGTGAAGGCTGTCGAAGGCGGTGTCGTTCTGGAGGTCGAAGAGCATGGGCGAATGCTGGCGGACGGCTTCGTCGAGCAGGGCAAGGGCTTGCTGAGTGTCGCCGAGGCGAGCGTAGAGCCTGGCGAAGCTGAAGGGCGAGATGTAGCGGGTTTGCGCGTGGGATGTGAGATCGGCAAGACGGCAGCGGAGGACTTCGGCGGAGCCGCCGTGCAGGTAGGCGCGGTGAATCGCGGCGGCGGTTTCAGGATGTCCGTCGAGAATGAACGACTGCTCGAGGGCGTGCTGGGATTGTTTGTCCATGCCTTTGGCGCGATAGGCTTCCGAGAGGACTGCCCAGGTGAAGTTGTTGGGATGGCCTTCGAGGCGTTGCTGGGCTTCGGCGATGGCGGCGTCGAAACGGCGCGACATGAGGAGGAAGTAGGCGAGGGACCAGGGACGCTCGAGCGGGTTGAGCTCCATGGCAGTGCGCTGCTCGGCGAGGGCCTGGTCGTGACGATTGAGCTGGGCGAGGAGCTTGCCGCGGAGGTGGTGGGCTTCGGAGAACCTGGGGTCGAGCTGGATGGCGCGATCGAGCTCGTGGAGGGCGGCGTCGAAGTTCCAATCGACGATCCAGCCGGACGCGGCGAGTGCGAGGTGGGCCTCGGGGAGGGCGTCGTCGAGCTGGGTGGCGCGGTGGGCGGCGGCGTCCTCGAGGGGAAGGCTCTGGCGGGGATCGAGCTCACCATCGACCATGCCGGCGCCATAGTAGTTGGCGAGGCCGGCCCAGGCGGGAGCGTAGGTGGGGGCGAGCTGCGTGGCTTTGAGGAAATAGTCGCCGGAGGCGAGCTCCTGGTTGGAGAGCCAGAGGTAATGGCCGCGAAGGTAAGCGTCGCGGGCCGCGGGGTCGATGGGTCGAACGACGGTGTGGCCGCGGACGCGACGCGCGCCGAAGGTGAGGACGGCGACGGCTGCGATGAGCAGGGCCGCGACGGAGCCGGTGAACCATACGGTGCGGTGAGGACGAGGTTCGGCCGCAACCCACCCGTCCGGTGCGCGTACGGATGGGGCAGGATGACGAGCTACAGACGGACCTGGCTGACCCACCCATGACGACGGAGAGGCTGTCGTCATGAGTGGGGCACCCGGCTCAGGGCGGGCTGGGGCAGCCGGTTCGAGTTCGGGGCGGGCGGTCGCGCCGACGAAGCGGTAGCCCTTTCCGGTGACGGTCTGGAGGAAGCGCGGGTGGTCGGAATCCTCGCGGAGGGCGTGGCGGATTTTGCGGATGGCGGTGTTGATGCCGTGCTCGGTATCGACGAAGACCTCGGAGGGCCAGAGGCAGCGCGCGATTTCTTCACGGCTGACGAGGCGTCCGCCGGAGGAGGCGAGCAGGATGAGAAGCTCGAGCGGCTTGCGTTCCAGACGCACGGGATGCCGGTTGCGGCGCAGTTCGAAGCGCTCGCAATCCAGTTCAAATTCGCCGAACTCAAAGGTTGCGGCCGGCATAAGAGGTTGGAGAGTGGCGGGGAAAGTATACGCGGGCAGCGCGCCGGGATGGTAAGTGTCAGACGCGGGGGCGGTTGTGAGTTCACCCAAAGTTCACCCGCAGTTCACCGCGCGTTCCTTGCGGTGAGTGGCGAGATGGGGTTCTCTGGGTGACGCGGCCGGAATGCCGGCCGAAGGAGAGAAGCGATGAAGACGATGGGTGCGAGATTGACGGGAGTCGCCGGAGTGCTGGCGATGGCGATGGTAAGCGCGGGCGCGGGAGCGCAGTGCTTGTCGGCAGCGGGATGGAAGAGCGCGGTGGTTGTGCGGCCGGTGCTGAGCCAGCGGGTTGCCGCAGGGGCGCGACTGATGCGCGCGGCGTATCGGGCCGACGCCGACGACCACGATGACGGACAGAAGTCGATTGTGGGGATGTGGCACGTGCACCTGATATCAGGGACGGTTTCAGGCGCGGCGGGAGTGGGGGTTCCGCCGTCGGGAGTAGAGATCGACGCGGGGTTCCAGCAGTGGCATAACGATGGGACGGAGATGTTGAATTCGGGACGCCCGGCGGCGAACTCGAACTTCTGCATGGGCGTGTGGGAGCAGGTGGGGTCGCGGACGTACAGGCTGAACCACTTTGCAATCTCGTATGCGCAGGGGCCGCCGGCGAGCGCGGGCGAGGGGCCGTCGAACATGCTGGTGGGCCCGACGTCGATTACGGAAGAGGTGACGGTGTCGCCGGATGGGAAGACGTTCACGGGAACGTTCACGATCACGGATTACAAGGAGACGGATCCGCCGAATTCGAGCGCGCCGACGATTACGTGGCAGGACACGATCTCGGGTACGGTGACGGGGACGCGGATTGATGTGAATACGCCGGTGTCGCCGATTTTCTGAAGCGCTGGATTGCGACCAGAGTGAATTGGGAACCCACGTCTCAGGATCGAGACGTGGGGCACCCGGCTCTTCAGTGGTGGAAGGTCTCGATGAGCAGCCAGGCGTTGAGGGCGGCGATGAGGACGGCGACGGTGTAGCCGGCGAGTTTGAGGGTGCGGGAGTTGGTGAACTCGGCCATGCGGGTGCGGTCGCTGGTGAACTGGACGAGCGGGAAGACGGCAAAGCTGAGCTGCATGGAGAGGATGACCTGCGAGAGGATGAGCAGCTTGGCGGTGCCGTGTTCGCCGTAGAAGAACGTGACAAAGATGGTGGGGATGATGGCGAGGGAGCGGGTGATGAGGCGGCGCAGCCAGGGCTTGAGGCGAAGGTTGAGAAAGCCTTCCATGACGATCTGGCCGGCGAGAGTGCCGGTGATGGTGGAGTTCTGGCCGGAGGCGAGCAGGGCGAGCGCGAACATGGTGCTGGCTCCGGTGAAGCCGAGCATAGGCGTGAGGAGTTTGTAGGCGTCGTTGATCTCGGCGACCTCGAAGTGGCCGCTGCGGTGGAAGACGGCGGCGGCGAGCACGAGGATGGCGGCGTTGACGAAGAGCGCGAGCATGAGCGCGGTGGCGGAGTCGATGTTGGCGAGGCGGATGGCGTCGCGCTTGCCGGCGGGGGTGCGCGGGTAGTCGCGCGTTTGGACGATGGAGGAGTGCAGGTAAAGGTTGTGCGGCATGACGGTGGCGCCGAGGATGCCGATGGCGATGTAGAGCATGTCGGGGTTGGTGAAGGTGGCGCGCGATGGGACGACGAGGTTGACGGCGATGGGCAGCCAGTCTGGGTGGGAGCGGAGGACTTCGATGGCGAAGAGGACGCTGATGGTGCCGATGAGGGTGATGACGAGGGCTTCGAGGTAGCGGAAGCCGCGGTTTTGGAGAAGGAGGATGAGGAGGACGTCGGCGCCGGTGATGATGACGCCGAGGAGGAGCGGGATGCCGAAGAGGAGTTGCAGGGCGATGGCGGAGCCGATGACTTCGGCGAGGTCGCAGGCGGCGATGGCGATTTCGGCGAAGATCCAGAGGGCGATGGAAGTGCGGCGGGAGTAGGTTTCGCGGCAGGCCTGCGCGAGGTCGCGTTCGGAGGCGATGCCGAGCTTGAGCGAGAGCACTGGAGGAGGATCGCCATCAGGTTGGAGAGCATGATGACGAACAGGAGTGTGTAGCCGTAGCGCGAGCCGCCGGCGAGGTCGGTGGCCCAGTTGCCGGGGTCCATGTAGCCGACGGCGATGAGGAAGCCGGGGCCGAGGAAGCCCAGCATGCGGCGCCAGAAGGAGCCGGAGCGGGTGAGGTGGATGGAGGCGAAGGCGCCGGGAAGGGACGGGGCGGATGCGGGATGGGGCGGGCTGAATGCGGGGTGGGGCGGGCGCTCGGCGTCTGTGACAGGGACCATTGTGGGCAGCCGCACCTTCAGGGCTTAGATGCAGTATGCCACAGGATGTTAACCGCGGTTACCTTGATTTGGTGTTCCTTGGTTGTGTGGCCGCCTTTGTGGCCGGTTTGGTGCGGGAGGGTGGGCGGACCCAGATGCGGTCGGCGGCGAACAGGCCGAGGGTGAGCTCGCGGGTGGCGACGCGGACGCGGAGGGTGTCGTCGTAGTTGCGGGCGATGGGCGTGAGGGTGACGCCGGGGCCGATGCCGAGCTTGTGGAAGAACTCGAGCAGGCGGGCGTCGCGCTCGTACAGGCAGGAGACGACGAAGGGCGAGCCGGCGGGTGCGTCGGAGAGGCGGAGCAGGCCGCGGCGCTTGAGCTGTGCGGGTGTTTCGGGAAGCACGTGGTTGCCGTGCGGACAGTCGCCTGATTCGCCGAGGCGCTCGAGAAGCTTGGCCTCGAAGGCGGGGGAGATGACGTGCTCGAGGCGCTCGGCTTCGGCGTGGATCTGGTGCCACTCCATGCCGAAGATCTCGGAGAGCATGCGTTCTACGAGATGGTGGCGGAGGGCGGTGCGGTGGGCGGCTTGGCGGCCGCGGGTGGTGAGCTTGAGCGGGCCGTCGGAGGCGGTGTTGACGTAGCCGTCTTCGCGGAGGCGGCGCAGGGCTTTGGTGACGGCAGGCGCAGAGACGCCGAGCCACTGGGCGAGGAAGGCAGGGATGACGGTGTGGCCTTCGCTCTCGGCCTCGATGATGGCCTTGAGGTAGTCCTCTTTGGAGACGGTGATCTCTGCCGTTGGCATCATGTTGAGTTAACCATGGTTTGGGCGGCATGGGAAGCGAAGGTTGGGAGTATTGAGACAGTAGAGTGCAGACAGTAGACAGTAAAGAGCGAGAGACGAACTTCCGGCGCGAGCGAAGCTCTACTGTCTAGTGTCTGCTTTTCTAGCTGTCTACTGTCTTTTGACCGGCTGACTATACTTGGTAGGCTGTCGCGGCTGATGGGGCTGTCGCCGCGGGACGGCACAGGTTTCGAGGAGAGCCGGTTGATGGGATCGGTGGAGGAGCAGAGGAACTCGGTGGCGTTCGAGGTTGCGGGGCGGACGGATGTGGGGATGGTCCGGCGCACGAACCAGGACACGTTCGGAATTGTGGAGGCGCTCGGGCTGGCGGTGATCTGCGATGGGATGGGCGGAGTCGCGGGCGGCGAGGTGGCGAGCAGCGTGGCGATCGAAGCGTTTATGGAAGTGGTGCGGCGGGAATTGAAGGGAGCCGCCGGCGGGGACCATGACCGGACGCGGCGCGCTTTGTGCCGGGCGGCAGCGGCGGCAAATCGCGCCGTGCGGGCGCGGGCGAGCTACGACACGCGCTTTCGCGGAATGGGAACGACGCTGGTGGCGGCGAGGCTGGACGGCAGCGAGTTGACGGTGGTGAACGTGGGCGACAGCCGGGCGTACATGGTGCGGGGCGGGGCGGTGCGGCAGATAACGCGCGATCACTCCTATGTGGCCGAGCAGATGCGGATGGGGCTGATGACGGCGAGTGAGGCGGCGCGGTCGCCGCTGCAGTCGGCGATCACACGCGCGATTGGGATCGAGGACGATGTGACGCCGGACTTTTTCCAGAGACGGTGGGGGCGGGCGATGCAGCTGCTGCTGTGCTCGGATGGATTGGTGCGGCACGCGAGGATGAGGAGATTGGGAAGATTGTGTCGGAGGCGACGATCTCTCCGGCGGAGGTGTGCGAGCGATTGATTGCGATGGCGAATGCGCGCGGTGGGACGGACAACGTGACTTGCGTGGTGATGCGGTTTGGAGCGGCGGTTGGTCAGGGTTGAGTGGGCCGAGCTTGTATCCCCGTCGATATGCTGCGCGCATGAATGGTGGCTTAGTGTTCAGGCGCGGGCGATTTCGTCGGGTGTGACGGCGATGTCGAAGCCGGTGAAGAGGTCGGCGATGCGCTGGTCAGAGAAGCCGCGCTCGCGCAGGAGGCGGACCTCGTCGCTGAGCATGGAGACGACCTGGGCGGAGGTGAAGCGCTCTTGGGGAGCGCCGGCAGCGTCGCGGAGCTCGCGGGCGGCGCGGGCGACCTGGTCGGCGGTGTAGGTGGGTCGATCGGGCACGGAGGACTCCTGGCAGTGTGGTGCGGATGCTCCGAAGGAGCATGGTGGTAAGAAGCAGATGGGCAGCTTGAGGTTGCGAGGATTCTCACAGCTGAGCGGCGGCGGGCTGATGCAGACTGGGTAAGGAGCATGTTTGCGATGGTTGTGGTGCAGGAGTTTGTCGATCTGGACACGCCGAGCGGGACTGATGCGCACGCATATTCTGCGGCCTGCGGCTGAGGGGCGCTATCCGGGCGTGGTGTTTTACTCGGAGATCTTTCAGATGACGGAGCCGGTGAGACGGCTGGCGGTGCAGCTTGCGGGGCACGGGTATGTGGTCGCCGCGCCGGAGATTTATCACGAGTATGAGCCGGCGGGAACGGTGCTGGGGTATGACCAGGCGGGATCAGACCGCGGCAATGCGCTGAAGACGACGAAGCCGGTGAGCGGGTTTGACGAGGATGCGCGCGCGGTGCTGGAGCATCTGGCGGCGCGCGAGGACTGCACGGGGCGGCTGGGCACGATGGGCATTTGCATCGGCGGGCACCTGGCGTTTCGTGCGGCGATGAATCCGCAGGTGCTGGGAGCGGTGTGCTTTTACGCGACGGACATTCACAAGGGGAGTCTGGGGCAGGGGCGGCACGATGATTCGCTGGCGCGCGCGGGCGAGATCAAGGGCGAACTGCTGATGGTGTGGGGCAGGCAGGATCCGCATATTCCGACGGAAGGGCGGATGCTGATCCTGGAGGCGCTGAACAAGGCGGGCGTGAAGTTGAACTGGCACGAGGTGAACGGAGCGCATGCGTTTCTGCGCGATGAGGGCGTGCGGTATGATCCGGAGCTGGCGCGGGCGATGTTTGGGCTGGCGCTGGATTTGTTTCACAGGACGATGGCGGTGGGGGCGTAAGGCTGAGGCGGAAGCTCGAGTGCGGAGAGGCCTTCGGTTGGCGGTTTTCAGTTTTCAGTTTGTGGTTGAAGAGGGTTCGGCCGCGTTCGGTGCGACGGACATCCTCGGAGTCCTTCGACTTCGCCTGCGCTGCGCTGCGGCTCCGCTCAGGATGACAGCTTGTTTGGGGGCGTCAGGCGATGAAGCTGCGGAGCCAGGGGTCGGTGCTGCTGGTGAGTTCGTGTGGTTGTGCCGTCGAAGACGATGCGGCCTTCGTTGAGGACGAGGAATTTTGTGCTGGGGTCGATGCCGCCGTCAGGGATGAGCTGCATTTTGTTCTTTGCGGCGTTGAAGCGGTGGGTGGCGAGCGTGAAGGCGTCCTGAATGCGGTGGGTGATGAGCAGGGAGGTGGTTTGGGAGACGTCGCGCTGCTTGACGATGAGTTCGATGATGGTGGTCGAGGTGATGGGGTCGAGGCCGCCGGTGGGCGAGTCGTAAAGGATGAGGTCGGGTTTGGAGATGATGGCGCGGGCGATGGAGACGCGGCGGCGCATGCCGCCGGAGAGCTCGGAGGGAAACTTGTGCGATGGCGTTTTCGAGTTCGACGAAGCGGAGGGCTTCGACGACGCGCGTCGTGGAGTCTCGGGCCGGGTCGCAGTGCTCTTCTTCGAGGCGGTAGGCGACGTTGTCCTCGACGTCGAGGGAGTCGAAGAGCGCGCTCTCCTGGAAGACCATGCCGATGTGGGCGCGCATCTCGTACATCTCGCGCGGGGTGAGCGAGGCGAGCGGGCGGCCGAAGATGCGGATCTCGCCGGAGTCGGGCGTGAGCAGACCGTTGGCGAGCTTCATCAGGACGCTTTTGCCGACGCCGGCGGGGCCGAGGAGGATGCGCATTTCGCCGTGCGTGACGGTGAAGGAGATGTCGTGGAGAACGGTGTGGCGCTCGAAGGCGATGGAGACGTGCGAGAACTCGACGACGGGCGTGCCGGGCTCAAGTATGGGACGGACGGGCGCGGCTGCAGGGGTGGCCATCGCGAGTGCGAGGATGTTCTCAGAGAGTCGGTCTTTGATTATCTTCCGAAGACGCCGATCATCATCTTGGTGACGAGGAAGTCGCAGAGGATGATGAGCACGGAGCTGACGACGACGGCCTGGGTGGTGGAGCGGCCGACGCCGCGCGTGCCGCCGGTGGTGCGCAGACCGTAGAAGCAGCCGATGGTGGCGATGATGAAGCCGGAGAAGAGCGGCTTGGTGAGGCCTTCGACGACGTCGCCGAAGGACGAGCGAGCGGAACGCGGTGTGGAAGAAGGCGCTGCCGTTGAGGCCGAGCAGGCCGACGGCGACGAGCGCGCCGCCGGCGATGCCGCAGGCGTCGGAGATGGTGGTGAGGAAGAAGAGCATGCAGATGGTGGCGATGAGGCGGGGCGTGACGAGCTTGCGCACGGGGTCGGTGCCGAGAGCGCGCATGGCGTCGATCTGCTCGGAGACCTTCATGGAGCCGAGCTCGGAGGCCATGCCGGAGGCGTTGCGGCCGGAGACCATGAGGCCGGTGAGGACGGGGCCGAGCTCCTTGACCATGGAGAGCGCGACGAGACGGCCGGTCATGTTGACGGCGCCGAACTGCTTGAGCGAGGTGGCGGACTGGAGCGTGAGTACGCAGCCGGTGAAGAAGCCGGTGAGGATGACGATGGGCAGCGAGCCGAAGCCGACGTAGTCCATCTGGGTGAAGGTGTCGGCGACGTAGCGGGGCGGAGAGAAGATGGCGGTGACGGCGTGCCAGGTGAGCAGGGAGTACTCCTGCACCGAGGCGACGATGCGTTTGGCGAATGCCTCTGGGGAGGGAAGTTTCATTCGGTCCGCTGTGGCTAAGAGTAACAGAGCGAGACAAGCGGCGACTCCGGCGACGGAAGTGCGAGAATAGGAGTTCATGTACGCCACCATGAGGGCTGCGGTGCTGCGGGGCAAAGAGGACCTGCGGATCGAGCAGGTGCCTGTGCCGAAGCGCAGGCGCGGGCGAGCTGGTGCTGCGGGTGGATGCGGCGCTGACCTGCGGCACGGACCTGAAGGTGTTCCGGCGCGGATACCACGCGAAGATGCTGACGAAGGATCGGCTGTTCGGGCATGAGGTGGCGGGTACGGTGGTCGAGGTGGGGGAGGGCGTGACGGAGTTTCGCGTGGGCGACCGCGTGGTGCCGCTGAACTCTGCGCCATGTGATGCGTGCTTTTACTGCGAGCAGGGGCAGCAGAATCTTTGCGACGATCTGCTGTTCAATAACGGAGCGTATGCGGAGTACATTCGGGTGCCGGCGCGGATCGTGGAGAAGAACACGCTGCGGATTCCGGAGGGCATGCGCGCGGAGCATGCGGCGCTGACGGAGCCGCTGGCCTGCGTGGTGCGCGGGCTCGAGGAGTCGAACGCGAAGGCGGGGCAGACGGCGATTGTGCTGGGCGCGGGGCCGATCGGGTTGCTGTTTATTCATGCGGCGGCGATTGAAGGGCTGCACGTGATCGCGGTGGTGAAGCGAACGGACCAGGTGGAGACGGCGAAGTTGTTCGGCGCGGAGCAGGTGGTGCGCATTGGCGATGTGGAGGATCCGGTGAGCGGCGGCGCGGGCGCTGACGCCTGAAGGACGCGGAGCGGATCTTGTGTTCGAGGCGGTGGCGACGCCCGAGGCGTGGCAGTGGGCGGTGCAGATGGTTCGCAAGGGCGGCGTGGTGAACTGGTTTGGGGGGCCGCCGGCGGGCACGGAAGTGAAGCTGGATACGAACCTGATTCACTACTCGGACCTGACGCTGAAGGCGAGCTTTCATCACACGCCGGCGACGGTGCGGCGTGCGTTTGCGATGATTCAGTCGGGAAGGTTCAACGCGGATGCGTTTCTGACCGGGACGGCGGCGCTGGACGATGTGCCGAAGGTGTTTGAGCGCATGCTGACGCGACCAGCGGAGGGAACGGCGCCGGAGATCAAGACGGTGATCTATCCGCAGCGGCGTGATGCGGCGACGTGAAGCGTGCGGCGCGGCGCGAGCTGGTGGGAGAGCGGCGATGAGCGCGCAGGCGCCGGCCGTGGCGCATGCGTTCGGTGAGCTCGAGGCGCGCCGGAGGTGTATTTGACTCCGGCGGAGCGGCCGGCGAGGAGCAGGCGATGCTGTGGTGCAAGCAGCTGGCGACGACGCATTACGAGAACTTTCATGTGACGACGTTCTTTCTGCCGAAGAGGCTGCGGCCGCATTTTTACAGCGTGTATGCGTTTGCAGGACGTCGGATGATCTCGGCGATGAGGTTGGGGATACGGCGACGGCGACGCGGCTGCTTGGCGAGTGGCGCGCGATGCTGCACGAATGTTTCGAGCGGCCGGAGCGTTCGCGGCATCCGGTGTATGTGGCGCTGCAGCCGACGATTCGCGCGTGCGGGTCTGCCGATGCAGCCGTTCGACGATCTGATTACGGCGTTTGAGCAGGACCAGGTGTACACGAAGCATGAGTCGCTGGAGACGCTGGAGGAGTATTCGCGCTATTCGGCGAATCCGGTGGGACAGGCTGGTGTTGCTGCTGAGCGGGTATAGCGACGAAGAAGCTGATGCGGCTGTCGGATGAGATCTGCACGGGGCTGCAGCTGGCGAATTTTTATCAGGATGTGGTGACGGACTGGGTGGATCGCGGGCGGAGGTATCTGCCGGCGGATGCGATGCGGCGGTTTGGCGTGACGGATGAGCAGATTGCGGCGCGGCGGTTCGATGCGAACTTTCGCGCGATGATGGAGTTTCTGGTGGCGGATGCGCGCGCGCGGCTGGAGCGCGGAGCGAAGATCACGACGCTGGTGGAGCGCGATCTGGCGGCGACGCTGGAGCTGTTTGTGAAGGGTGGATGCGCGATTCTGGATGCGATTGCGGCGCAGGATTACAACACGCTGAAGTCGCGGCCGGTGGTGACGAAGGCGGTGAAGTTTCGGCTGCTGGCGCGGTGCGGTGGTGGGACGCGTGAGTGCGGCGGTGCTGCCGAAGAAGGCGCTCGGCAGGCAGGGACAGGGTGCATGAAGGCGGCGCGCAAGCAGGAAAGGCCGCTTTCGGAGCTGGAGCTGGCGTACGCGGCGTGCCGTGAGATCGCGCAAGCGCGAGGCGAAGAATTTTTACTGGGCGTTTCGCGTGCTGCCGCAGCACAAGTCGGATGCGATGTGTGCGGTGTATGCGTTCATGCGCAAGGCGGATGATCTTGCCGATGATGAGCGGCTGACGCTTGAGTGAGCGGCGTGCTGCGATGGCGGAGTGGACGGAGGAGTGGCGTGCGTCGCGAGGCAGGTGCGGAAGCGACGCACGATCCGGTGTTTCTGGCGTTGAACGATACGCAGCAGCGGTTCGGGATCAGCGATGAGTTGCTGGAAAAGCTGGTGGAAGGAACGACGCTCGATCTCCGGGAGGACAGCCGGGCGTGGAGACGGTGCGGTCGATTCGGATCACCGAGGGCGGACCACACGACCAACAGCTTCCAGGTGTACAGAACGTTTGAGGATCTGTATCGCTACTGTTACCTGGTTGCGTCGGTCGTTGGGCTGGTGTGCATTCGCATCTTCGGCTACACGGATGAAGCGCGGAGCAGCTATGCGGAGCATGTGGGCATTGCGTTTCAGCTGACGAACATTCTGCGCGACGTGAAAGAGGATGCGGAGCGCGGGCGGGTTTATCTGCCGCTGGCGGAGCTGCAGCATGAGCACGTGGAGCTTGAGGATCTGCTGCTGGCGACGCGGGGCGTGGTGATCACCGAAGAGATGGTGGAGCTGGTGAAGCGCGAGGTGAAGCGCGCCGGCGTGTTTTATCGCGATGCGGCGGAGTCTGATTCCGCTGCTGGATGCGGATTCGCGGCCGGCGATGCGTGTGCTGGTGTCGATCTATGAGGGTCTGCTGGACAAGATTTCGGCGAATCCTGCCGCGGTATTTCACAGGCGCGTGTCTGTGCCGACTGTGACGAAGCTGGCGATCCTGGGGCGTGGGATGTTTGAGGCGTGGCGCCTGCGGAGACGCACGTGAACGACGCGGCTGATGTGGTGGTGGTCGGGCGCGGGGCTGGCGGGCCTGGCGGCTGCGGTGGCGCTGAGCGGAGCGGGAGCGCGGGTGGTGTTGCTGGAGCGGAAGCCGTATGTAGGCGGGCGCGCGTACTCGTATCTGCATCCGGCGATTGGCAGGTGATCGACTCGCAGCACGTGCTGCTGGGGTGCTGCACGAATTTGATCGATCTGTGCAGGCTTGCCGGAACGCGAGCGGAAGATTCGCTGGTATGACGCGATTCCGTTTCTGGAGCCGGGCGGCGATGGAGGCGAGGCGCGGAGGAGCGAGATTCGGTCCGGGCGATCTGCCGGCGCCGGCGCACTCGATGGTGAGCTTTCTTGGGCGCGCCGATGCTGGGCGTGCGCGACAAGGTGGGAATTGCGCGCGGGCTGATGGAGTTCATGCGTGGCATTCCGGCGAGCGATGATGAGGCGTTTTCGGAGTGGGTGCGGAGGACGGGGCAGACGCGGCGCGCGGTGCGGCACTTCTGGGAGCCGATCATCGTGAGCACGCTGAACGATACGTTCGAGCGGACGTCGACGCGGTATGCGGCCAAGGTGATTTATGAGTCGCTGCTGAAGTCGGCGGAGGGTGGAAGGCTGGGCGTGCCGGCGGAGCCGCTGTCGGAGTTCTATGCGGCGGTGGCGCGAGCTGGCGGAGCGGCAGGGAACTGACGTGCGGCTGCGGTGCAGCGTGGAGCGGATCGAGCGTGTGGATGGTGCGTGGCGCTGCGATGATGAGCGATGGAGCGGTGGTTGCGGCGAAGCGGTGGTGCTCGCGCTGCCGTTTGAGCAGACGCAGAAGCTGCTGGGGACGATTGCGAAGCCGAGTGAGGCGCGAGCGGGATGTGATGGCAGAGCTTCTGACAGTTTGTGCATGCGCCGATTACGACGATTCATCTGTGGCTGGATCGTGAGGTGACGGAGATTGAGCAGGCGGCGCTTGCTGGATACGCGGATTCAGTGGATGTTCAACAAGTCGCGGATTCGGCGGAGTGAGGCGGAGGAGCACTATTACGAGCTGGTGATCAGCGCGTCGCATGCGGAGCTGAAGAAGACGCGCGAGGAGATTCTGTCTTCTGCGATTGAGGAGTTCAAGAGCGTTTTTTCCGGCCGCGCGTGCAGGCGCAGTGTTGTGCATGCGGGTGTGCTGAAGGAGGCGCGGGCGACGTTTTCGGTGACGCCTGGGCTGGAGAGGTTTCGTCCCGAGGCAGATAGTTTGTGGGGATGGACTTTATCTGGCCGGGGACTGGACGCGCACGGACTGGCCGAGCACGATGGAAAGCGCGGTGCGAAGCGGGCGGATGGCAGCGGAGGCGGTGGCGAGGGCTGCGGATTCAGACCGGGCGGTTTCTGATTCCTGAGCTCCCGGCCCGGGGTCTGATGCGCCTTATCGCGCGATAAGCTGTCTGAGTGTCGGTTGCATTCCGAACGCGGAACACGCTGACACACAGCTGACGCGAAGCGTATGATTTCGTGCTGCCGGCGCGGTGGCGTCTTCACGTGAGCCGGACACCTCTGCACGGGATGATTGATGGCATGACGACCAGGGTTTGGCGGTTCGATGGTTTGCGGGTTCGCTATGTGTGGCGGCTTCGGTCTGGCGGGCGCGTCTAATTTCTTTCGGGGCCTCGCAGCAATCGGGCAATCGCGGGCCGCATCTGCGGCGCGGGGAGTCGTCGTCGATGCACGCACTCGCTGGTGCTGGAGAGCGATGCGAAAGGTGCCTGGCGGCTTGCTCCAGGACCTGGCTTCGGGATGCAGACGGTCTTCGGTGCGACCGAGGATTGTGTCGATGTGCCGGACATCAAGGTGACTCGGAAATCGAAGCGCGCGCGATCGTTGCCGTCAAGCGAGGGTGACGGGTGCGAGCGGGAGGGCGATCAGAGATTGTGAGTCGCGAAGCGGAGGATAGCGCGAAGCCGGCGGAGTCGTTTTCGATCACTGTCGCGACGGATGATCCGGGCAAGAAGATTGTGCGGCTCGAAGGCGCGGACATGCGCGGAACGATCTACGCGATTTACGAGTTCTCGCAGGAGTTCCTCGGTGTTGATCCGATGTACTACTGGACGGACAACGAGCCGGCGCGGCGGAGTTCGGTGGTGCTCCCGGCGGAGCTGCGATAAGCAATTTCCGGCGCCGGTGTTCAAATATCGCGGATGGTTTCCGAATGATGAGGACCTGCTGACGGGATGGGCGCCGGACGAGAAGACGGGGATTGCGCCGGCGGTGTGGGAGAAGATCGACGAGACGATTTTGCGGCTGAAGGGCAACATCGTTGTGCCGGGCACGTGGAATTTTCCGGATGAGCAGGAGATGCGGATTGCGGGCGAGCGCGGGCTGATCCTGACGCAGCATCATGCGATGCCGCTGGGTGTGAATGTCGCGCGATGGCCGAAGGATGTGCCGTATAACTATTCGACGCATCCGGAGATTCTGGAACGAGCGTGGAAGAACGCCGTGGCGGCGATTCCTGAGGAACAGGAGGTGCTGTGGTCGGTGGGGCTGCGCGGGCTGTCGGATGTGAGCTACGCGTCGATGGACCCGTCGGTGGTGAACAACGATCCGCGGCTGGGCGAGCTGATCAGCAAGGCGATTGCCGAGCAGATGAAGATTGTGCGCGCGCGATTTCCGAACGCGCAGTTCGTCACCGACCTGTGGCAGGAAGGCGCGCGGCTGGAGCAGGAGGGATATCTGAAGACTCCCGCCGGAGGTGACGCTGGTGTGGGCTGACACGGGTTACGGCGATCCGCAGGACAACGGGACTGGTGAAGGCCGGGCAGGGAATTTACTTCCATGTCGCGATGATGAACGGGCGTGCGAACCAGCTCACGGAGATGGTTCCGGTGGAGCGGATTTATGAGCAGCTAGGGCGGTATCAGAAGGCCGGAGCCACGGCGTATTTTCTCGTGAATACGAGCGACATTCGGCCGGTGGTGATGACGACGCGCGCGGTAATGGACGCCGTGTGGGAAGGCGCGGACAAGAAGACGCCGGATCAGTTTTACAAGCAGTGGGTCACGGAGGAGTTTGGCGCAAAGGCAGTGCCTGCGCTGACGGAGTTTTACAAGGCGTACTTTGCGGCGCCGGCGCTGAATCCTTTCGGACCGCAACCGCAGCGCGAGGGGCAGATGCAGTTCGTGCGCTGGTATGGCGATCAGCTGTATCACTCCGAGGGACGCGCGCTGATGCTGAACACGATTCTGCAGACGCCTATTGTGAGTGTGCCGAGCCAGGCGCCGAAGTGGGAGGCCCCGCGGTACAACACGCGGTTTGGGGGCGCCGCCTGGGCGGACGCCACGGCGAAGCGCGAGATTGCTGCGTGTGGGGAAGCGCAGCCGCGCTGGGATGCGGTGTGGCAGAAGGCGGTCGCGGATGAGGTGCTGATTCCTCCCGCGCGGCGCAATTTCTACAAGATGGCTGTGCTGACGATGGCGGCGACGAATCGCGACAGCAATCGGATGCTGTTTGAGGTCTCGCGCGCGGTGGAGGATCTGAACGCGGGGCACAAGCCGAAGGCCGAGGGCGAAGCGCAGCAGGCGGTTGCGGCGATGGATCATCTGCTGACGACGCGCAAGTCGGCGGAGTATGGCAAGTGGAAGAACTGGTATCGCGGCGACTGGCTGAGCGGCGTGGAGCGGACGCAGCAGACGGCGCAGATCTTCGCGAAGTACATCAATGATCCGATGACTCCTGTGCCGCCGGCGATGGACTGGGGATGGGAGGCGTACTACCACATCCTCCATCATGAGGATGATCGGAATGTGGATGTGCAGTGACGCGAGTAGTGAGTAGTGAGTAGTTAATGGTTAGAGGGAGCCTTCAACTCGCGACTAATTACCAACCGGCAGTTACCTGTTCATCGCGAGACGAGGACGACACCGACGGCGAGGAAGCTGGTGGCGAGCCAGCGGCGGCGGTCGACGTTTTCATGCAGGAAGAGCTTCGCGGCGATGGCGTTGCCGACGTACGTGAGTGAGCCGATGGCGGGCGCGGCGAGCGAGAGATCCACAAGCGAGAGCGTGAACAGCATGGCGAAGAAGTTGAGCGCCATGCAGAGCGCACCGACGAGAAAGATGGGCGACGAGAGAACGGCGCGGACAGGGCCGAGGTAGCTGCCGAGGCCGCTGCCGGTGCGCAGCGCGTCGAGGTCGCCGAGGCGCCGCATGGCGGCGGCGATGAGGCACTCTCCGGAGATGGCGAGTGCGGCAACAACCAGGATGCAGGTCCAGGAGCGGATCCAGGATGAGGATTCGATGGTCAACGACCCCCCTGAGGATTGAGTAAGGGTGCTATCGGTCGGCCCCACTTGTCCATTTCAGTTCCGCAGACCGCGCAGGTCCATCCGCCCCACAACGCCTGCCGTTGCGAAGTTGGTTTTCTAATCCGAGGTGCTACAGAGCCGCACGTCGGGCAGCGGATTGGAGCAAAATTAATACCCCACCGATTCTTTGCGTAGGTTCCATGGGCCACAAACAGAACGCCGCTACCGATAACAGATAGGAAGACAAGAAAGAACGCAGTCACAGCTTTATTAGCTCCCAGTATTAACGGCCGGTATCGGAGTCCATGACGTCGAGGGTGGGGTGTTCGGTGCGCGAGGGCGAGTTGGCGACGAAGCCGACGGCGGAGGTGATGAGGAGGATGCCGATCCAGCGGTAGAGGGAGAGGTGCTCGTGCAGCCAGAAGCGGCTGAGCAGTGCGATAACGACGTAGCCGAAGGCGGTCGCGGGCATGACGAAGGTGAGGTCGGCCCAGGAGAGCGCGGTCATGTAGCAGGCGAAAAAGCCGATGAGCAGGACGATGCCGAGGTCGATGAAGGGGTTGAAGAGCGCGTGCCAGAGCAGGCTGAGGTGATGCAGGTCGACGGGGCCGAGCTGCGCCATGCCGCGCGAAAGCAGCGTGTCGCCGACCGAGGCGGTGAGCATGATGCAGATCAGGATGGCGTACTGCGAGGGCTTGAGGCGATGAGTCATGCGCGGGGCAGATTCAAGGATAACAAGTGGGTGCGCCAAATTTGCGGTGGCGCTCGGCTGTGTCGCGATAGAATTCGGGCGAATCTGATGTAGCCGCTGTCGCAGCATAGAGAGGATGGCGTTCTGATGAAGACAGTGCGAGGCTCTGTGTGTTTGTTTCGGCGGGTGTGGGTTGCCGGCTTTTGGACGGCAGTCGCGGCGGTGTTGGTGTTGTGTGCTGTGAGCGCGCGGGCGCAGGACAGCCCGTCGCCGGATGCGCCGCCGCAGCCGGACAGGAGCGTGCCGGTTGCGCAACCAGCGGCGCCGGTTGAGCGGCCGGATGCGTCGGCCGATGCACAGCAGGCCGCGGGTGCGGCGCAGGCGCAGAGTGCGGGCGCGGTGCCGGGTGTTGTCGCGCAGGGAAACGGGCTTGCGGTCTTCGAGAGCCGCATTCCGGCTGATCAGATGGCTTTTCTTGCGGGGCTCAACGGCGTGAGCTCGAGTGACGTGATGCGCGACAAAGAGTTCAAGCACCTGATGAAGTTGTTTGTGCCGAACTGCGAGTTTCATTACGGACGCGATATGGGACTCGACGAGGCGCTGCGCATGACGATGGACGGCTCGATGGCGCCGGCCGAGATCCGCGACGGACGCTACTTCAGCATTGCGGGCTCGCGCGGACCGTACCTCGGCGGTCGAGCGGTGATATGGATCGACATGAAAGAGGGAGTGGGGCTGGGCGCGTTCTATTTCCATCCAACGAATGGCGAACCGACGCCCACGGTGGCGGTGTTCTCGCGGCAGGTGAAGGAGAAGGTGCTGGGGATGAGCGACCTTCCGCCGGAGTTTGCGAGGGATTTCGTGCAATGGGCAGGAGGGTCGGGCGTGCCCGCGCTGACGACCACGTACTTTCTGACCGGCAGCAATCTTCGCGTGCTGCTGGAGCATGATGAGGATTTCTGCTCCGGCGCCGGGCTGAACATGGTGCCCGAGGGCGAGCCGTGCGAGCAGATGGAGGCCGACGCGGCGGATGCGGATGAGGTCGCAGCGTATTACCTGGACCAGGTGCACTACAAGACGAATGCGACTGCGTGGATGATCGGTCCGGACCAGCAGGAGTGGCTGCTGCTGCGGCAGCACACCTGCGGAGGCGTGGTGGACCCGCTGGGGTGCAGAATCCGCGTGACGCGCGAGCACGTGCATGTGCTGACCGGAAGGCTGCCGATCAGGCCGGGGCCGAGGCCCGGGCCGGTGGCGCACAGGTAGCTTAGCGGTGAGCGCCGCCGCTCGAAGCTCCTGCTGAGGAGCTGGATGATCCGCCGCTGGAGCCGCCGCCGGAGTGAGATCCGCCACCGCCGCTGGAGCCGCCGGAGTGAGATCCGCCGCTACTGGAGCCGCCGCCGGAGGGAGATCCGCCACCGCCGCTGTAGCCTCCCGAGCGCGATGCGCCACCGCTGAATCCGGAGCGGGCGCCGCCGCCGCCGAAGCCGTTTGATCTGCCCCCGCTCGACGCGATGGCACCACCGCGGGTGGTGATGGGTGCGCTGAAGGTATGGCTGCGGCCGGCGTTGTCGGTGACGCGGGTGGCGAGGACGAAACGCTGCGAGCGGTTGTTGAAGGTGAGCGTGGAGGCCGGAGCGGACCGGATCGTTTTGTGGTCCGTGGCAAATGTGGCGGGCGGTTCATGCATCATGTGCACGGCCAGCCGCGGCGCATCGACGCGCGTGAGCATCGGCGGCGCCGGGGAACGGAAGTCCTTCGGCGTGGCATCGAGAAGCTTGGGGTGAGAGCCGGCCGCGAGGGCAGTGCGTTCGATCGGACGGTCCGGTCTTCCGGTCAGAGTGAAGAGGCCGTGGCGGAGATTGACGGGAGGCTTTCCGCGCTGGTCGCGGGGATGCAACGGAACGAAGCCAAGCTTGCCCTTGTACTTCACCCAGCGGACGGGGCAATGATGGTGCTTGCGCGTGCCGGCGACCCACTGATAGCCGCGGAGGCCATAGATCCAGGAGCCCGCGTGGCAAACGGCCCATTGGTAGCGGTACACCGTTCGGTTATAGCCGTTGGGATTAAAAGAGCATCTGCGAACGGAGATACCAGAGCCTGTAGGGGTCGCAGGGAAAATTGTCGAGATCGTCGACGAAGCCGGCGGGAACGACGGCAGCAGCCGACGCGGCTGTTTGTGAGTCGTCATAGGAGGCCTGAGCCTCAGGAAGCGGTCTGATGGGAGCCTCTGCGTCGGCGGAAGGATCGGATTGCTGGCCCCAGCCGTGGGTCGGTTGCCAGCAGGTGCCGTAAGGTGCGCAGGAGGTGAAGGTACCCTGGCCGGCGAGATCGGCGAGGCCGGCAAGCGGAGTGTTGAGGCCGGCCTGCTGCATGACGGACTGCATGGCGGAACCGCGTGTGCGGACGCGGTCGGCGACCCATAAGTCGAAGGCGGCGAGTTCAGGCGTCGGCGCGATGTTCCTGGGGTACATGGTCTGGCCGTAGAAGATGTAGGTGGCCCCGTGAGGAAGCGCATGCGGCGTGCCGTTGTAGGTGAGTTGCGTGCCTTCGAACGGAGTCATGTGGATTCCGTCGAGATAGCTGGTCACGCGCGAGTAGTTCTTCTCTCCGTAGCTGACGCCGATGGTGTTGGTGGGGGTCTGGAGGAGGAAGTGCTCGCCCGGGACGGTGGGCTGAAGGTGGAGCGCGACGGTGCCGGAGAGCAGCGCCATCCGGGTGTAGGGCACGTTGTCTTTGGTCGTGAGGTCGGCGAAGGTGACGGCGGAGTTGGGCGCGATGTAGATGGTGGACGCGTCTTCGAACTCGATCTCGGCGCGCCCGCCGGCGCCGGTGGCGACGGAGTAGCCGGAGGCGAGAGGGACGTTGGCGGCGGCTTGCTCCCATACGGTGCCGGTGAGCTTGGCGTCACGCTTGCCGAGCGCGAGGCGCACATCGCCTTCGGCAAAGCTGAGGCGGACGATCTGGGGGAGAGTGTCGTGCGATGCCGGTGCTGTATCGGGCGGTGTTGATGCCTGATCTTGTGCGAGGACAGGGGCTGCGGCGAGAAGATTGAGGACAAGAGCGGCGGAGAGAGTGCAGCGAGCGAAGCTCATAGAGCCTCCGTGCGGGGTTTCCTGCCGGCGGAAGGCGCTGAAGCGAAGCCGGTTAGAACGACGCCACAGAAGTATACGGAGCGCACGGTTCGCGGGACGCAGGAATATGGAGGCTTACCGGAGTACTGAGGAAAACTGTTCCGGAATGGGCTCCAAAGATTGTTGTTTTGGTTACCAATGCGCCCACTTGAGTACCGTGACCCTCTGGTACTTTTGGTTTAACAGCAATCAGCAGAGGCAGTCTGACCGGGAACCGGCCATAGCGTTCGTGTATCGCGCCCATGTGGCGCGAGGACGCTTGATGGGCGGATATTGCCGGAGCGGGCGTCCTGTTGCGAGTGCGAAAAAAGATTCCTCCGCGGTTGAGCAATCAACCGTATAGGCCTGGTGAAACGGGACTCCCCCAGGGGTCCCGTATTTGTTTAATGTCGACTTTTTGCGCGTGTAACTGTGACAGCAGTTAGAGCTTGGGTTCGAGCGACTCCTGGACGGCGAAGAGGTCAGCGCCAACGGTGCGGGTCTTGGCGATGGCGTCCTGGAGGGGGATGTCGGAGATCTGCGTGCCCTTGAGGACGACGAGCCGGCCGAACCTGCCCTGGTGGACGAGGTCGATGGCGGCGACGCCGTAGCGGGATGCGAGCATGCGGTCGTAGGCGGTAGGGGTGCCGCCGCGCTGGGTGTGGCCGAGGTTGACAGCGCGGGTCTCGTAGCCGGTGCGCTTCTCGATCTCCTCGGCGAGCATCTGGCCGATGCCGGAGAGACGGGCGTGACCGAAGGAATCCAGTTTGGCGCCTTGCGTGGCCT
This sequence comes from uncultured Verrucomicrobiae bacterium, assembly GCA_963716225.1. Classification (GTDB taxonomy): domain Bacteria; phylum Acidobacteriota; class Terriglobia; order Terriglobales; family Acidobacteriaceae; genus Granulicella. The sequence continues at coordinate 68,999 of OY970299.1, forward strand.
GCCCGCCGGCGGGAAGCTGCGCGCCTTCGGCGACGACGACGATGGCGAAGCGCTTGCCGGATTCCCAGCGCTTCTTGAGCAGAGCGACGACGCGCTCGATGTCGATGGGGCGCTCGGGGGTGAGGACGACGTCGGCGCCGCCGGCGATGCCGACGGTGATGGCAATCCAGCCGGCGTCGCGGCCCATGACCTCGACGACCTGGACGCGGGAGTGGGCTTCGGTGGTGGAGTGGAGGCGGTCGACGGCCTCGGTGGCGATGGTCACGGCGGTGTCGAAGCCGAAGCAGACGTCGGTGCCGGAGAGGTCGTTGTCGATGGTCTTGGGGACGCCGACGCAGGGAACGCCGCGGGCGATCAGCTCGACGGAGATGGACTGGGTATCGTCACCGCCGAGCGCGATAAGGGCGTCGAGCTTGTGCTTCTTGATGTTGGCCAGGCACTTCTCGAATCCGCCCTCCACCTTCTTTACGTTGGTGCGGGAGGAGCGAAGGATGGTGCCGCCGCGGTGGAGGATGCCGTTGGTGGTCTGGAGGTCGAGCGGCATGGTCTTGTCTTCGATCACGCCGCGCCAGCCTTCGAGGAAGCCGACGAACTCGTCGCCGTAGTGGTTGATGCCTTTGCGCACGGCGGCGCGAATGACGGCGTTGAGGCCGGGGCAGTCGCCGCCTCCGGTAAGCATTCCAATCCGCATTGCTGTGTGGTCCCTTTCGTTTGGGTGAAGCGAGGAGTGAATTTTCTCGTAGGTAACCACGATAGCAAAAGCGGCTGTGGGAGTGGGGACCCCCCTCCCCCTGTTTTTGCGCAAAGTCTTCAAGTGATAAGGCTTATGGTTGGACCTCAGGCGTCCGCGAAAGAGGCCTTAGTGAATCGGGGGGGGTGTTTTCGGGGTCGATTTTGTCAAGCAGCCTACGACCGCTAATGGGAGAGCAGGCCGAAGACGGCGACGCCGGTTGGGGTGCCGACGTAGACTTTGCCGTTGACGACCAGCGGGACGATGAACTTGTTGCCGTTGCCGAAGGTGTCGCGGCCGGAAGGCGCCTGGTTGGAGTTGTAGAACTCGTGGGCGAGATTGGTGGGGTCATACGCATGGAGGACGGCGGCGGAGGAGGTGCTGGATTCGAGGGCCCAGACGATGCCGCTCGATGTGCCGCTGGCCGAGACGGTGGGCGTCGGGCCGGGATGCGGGAAGTGGATCCCGGTTTGGCTGGAGGCCGAGGTGGCGAGGCGCGCGTTGGTGATGGGGAAGGCTTTGAGTGAGTCGCCGTCGGCGGCGTAGTAGAGGACGCCGTTGAAGAACGCGGGGCTGGAGTAGACGAGGCCGTTGAGAGCGCCGGAGATCTGCTGGTAGATATTCGAGGTTGAAGAGGCGTTGAACTTGCCGAGGTTGTCGCGATCGGCGACGTAGATGGTTTTGTCTTTGCCGGCGCCCGCGATGAGGTGATGGACGGTGCCGCCGGAGTCGGTCTGGTCGGGCAGGAGAAGCGCGCCGCCGGAGCCGAGGTCGAGGTCTGCGGCTGAGTTGGAGACGCCGTTCGAGGCCTGGAAGTAGTCGACGACCGTGAGCTTGCCGCCCGAGGTGGAGAGCTTCAGCATGGCGTTGCCGAAGTCGGCGCTGGAAGGGAAGCCGCTGGAGTTGAGCGAGGTGTCGAAGGTGCCGTTGGCATCGAGCAGATAGAGGAAGCCGCTGGAGTCGACCGCGATGCCGGCGCCGGCCATCCAGACGGAGCCTTCCTGGCCATTGGGGGTGAGATTGAGCACGGCGGTTTGCTGGAGAGAGGATTCGGAGTAGGCCATGACCCAGCCGGTGTAGAGGCCGGTGTCACAGTGCGAGGTCCAGGTGAGGAAGAGCGTGCCGTTGGTGAGGAGGATGGCGGCGCGCTCGGCGTACTGGGCGGGATCGAAGACGACGTTCCCGCCGTGCGAGTTTTCGCCGGTGCCGGGATAGGTGGCGGAGATTTCGGTGGGGCTGCCGGAGAGTTCGGCGCCGGTGGTGAGATCAAGCGCGTGAAGGCGCTGGTGATAGGCGCCGGTGGAGTCTTTGCTCATCGCGACGGTGAAGAGTGTGCCGTTGGGGCCAGCGTGGCGATCGATGGCGGGGGTGGAGGTGATGCCGATCTCGGGCGTGATCTGGTTGCAGCCGTGGTCGTCGCTGGTGGTTTCGCCGGAGCCGAGGACGGAGGTGTGCCAGAGCTGCGTGCCGGTGTCGGCGTCGAAGGCGTAGACGCTGGCGTGCTCGGTGGCGACGTAGAGGATGTTGTGGAGCGCGTTGTTGAGGACGACGTTGGCGAGGAAGAGCGGCTGCGCGTCGACGTGGCCGTCGACGGTGAAGAAGCCGATTTTGCCGAAGGTGGAGGAGTTGACGTTGGCGGGAGTGAGGATGGTCTCCTGCGCGTTGAGGCCGGTGCGCGCGAGGTCGTAGTGCCAGGTGGTGACGTCGGGCGCGGTGGTGGTGGTGGCGGCCTGGATGGTGAGCGCTAGCGTCGCGGTGTGGGAGAGAGTGCCGGTGGTTCCGGTGAAGGTGATGGTGGATGTTGACGAGGTTGTGGTGATGGGTGCGGTGATGGTGGTGGTCGCGGAGGATTGCGCGGGCGTAAGGGTGAGGGTGGATGGATTTGCAGTGACGCCGGAGGGAAGGCCGGAGATGGCGATGGCGATGGAGCCGGTGAAGGAGTTTTGTGCGGAGGAGGTCAGGGTAATGGCGGTGCTGGTAGTGCCGGCGTTGACGGAGAGGGATGTTGGTGAGGCGGCGAGGGAGAAGTCGGGCGTGGGCTTGGGAGTGGAGGTGCCGCCGCAGGAGATGAGGAGCGTGGAGAGGGTGAGGATGGCGGGGAGGCGGAGGGTGTGGGGGAGAGGGGGCATGGGAAGACGCAACTGTACGGATGAATATAGCGCGACGGCGTCACGGAGGTGTCAAGGTGATGCCTTCCAGTTTGGAGAAGCAGGCTACCTGGTTGGCAACGGATTCGCGGGAGCAGTGTTGGACCTGTGCGGTGCGTTTTTCATAGAGTATCTCGACGCAACCGCGCGCGAAGACTGAGGGCACGCCGCCGACGGAGCCCCAGGGGCAGGTCGAGTTTACGAACTGGATCCATTTCGCCTGGCTATGATCAAGCGCTTTCTGTTGTGGAGGAGGGATGATTTTTTTGGCGTCCTCGATGATGGCAGCGAGTTTGTTATCTGCTTCGCCGAGATTGGCGTAGGCGCAGACGGTGAGCTCGAGTGGGCTGGTAGGCTTTTCGCAATCGAAGCTGGCGCGCGGAGCGTCGGAAGGTGCCGAGCTGTCGGCGTCTGCAGGGTCAGGATGCGGCACGCTATTGATGCAGTCTTCCATCGGGCCATCACAAGCATCGAGCAGGGTGAAGCGAATTTCGAATTCATTTCGAAGACAGTTGACGGCCTTCTCTGTGGCCGGAGCTGTCGTGAGCGCACACTTACCAGGAAGCGAATTAAGCCACGCGCGTTGGTTTGCGACAAGGGCCGGGCGTTGCGATGGGTCGGCGTTCTTGAGGGAGCCAATGTAGTTGCGCGAGAGGACGATGTCAGCGTGACCGAGGGAGATGTTGTCGCATATCGCTGTTTCGAGCGGCGTTTTGACGAGTGCGCAATCGAAGCTGGCGCGTAGCGGTTTGGATTGCCATTTTGCCGGATGGTCCGCGAAGTCCTCGGCGACGTCGGCCTGACAGATTGCGGCTGCAGACATGGCCATTGTGCCGTCCTGACGGGATTCGCCGTATGGGCAGAGCTGCATTTCTTCCATGTAGCGCTCCTCAGCAGGTAGAGGGAGTTTTTTGAGGAAGACTTTCTCGCATTTTTCGACGGCAATGGGAGCGAAGGTCGTGTCGGCGCTCGAGCCCCAGGCGCAGGCGTGGAGGATGGTGTTGGCTTGCTTGCAACTCGGAGCGGTTTCGAGGAGCTTGACGGTGTGGTCGAAGTTAGCGTCTCCGCCGAAGTCGCATTTCGGCTGGCTCTGAGCGCTGGCGATAGCGGCGGTGAGCAGGATTGCGAAGAGGAGCAGAGCGCGCATGCGGAACAGCGTATATGAAGCAGATTTCCTTCGGGGATGACAGAAGGAAGAGCAACGGCAAAAGCAAGGCACTCGCGCGTCTTAACGCGCGATACCCCACCCTTTCACAATGAGACCGTGAAAGGATGGGCCACCCGGCTGACGGGAGCTGAGAACCCACGTCTCAAAATCGAGACCCATTCGGCTGCGCTCAGCGCGGGCTGGGGCACCCGCGTTGACCGCCAGGTCATCAGCAAAGTGTGGTTTGATATCGAGATGATTCGTTGGAGCTTTGCGGGTTGGCGATTGCAGTGGATCCGCATCGCATTGGTTGTGCTCATCAGTGGAAGCTGTTTTGCGCAGACGGCGGCGATGAATGACAAGAAGGATCCGGCGTTCGAGTCGAATCCGACGTTTGCGGTGGTGACCGTGAAGCTCAGCCCTGAGAGCGAGGCCGATGATTGGGGCACGCAGATTCGGGGACATCGATTTGTTGCGACTCACGTGAGCATGGATGACCTGCTGGGGTATGCGTATGGAATGAATGCTCAGCAGATCGATCGTGCGCCGGAGTGGTTTGGGACAGAGCGATTCGATGTAGAAGGAGTGCCGGATACGCAGATACTTCCGACGCGCGAGGAGTATCACGCGATGTTGGAGAAGACGCTGGCGGAACGATTTGGATTGAGGTTTCATGCCGCGCAGAAGATGCTGACCGCGTATGTGCTGGAGGTGGATAAGGGAGGGTTGAAGATTCAGGAGACGGTGGGGCAGCCGTATGCCGCGGAGACGTGGGGAGTGTCGCGAGGCAGGCTGGGGGTGAAGAATATGAGCTTTGCGGGCGTGGCGCGGGTGATGCAGCGCACCGTGTTCGATCGGCCGGTGGTCGATGGGACGGGGCTGAAGGGACGTTACACGTTCGATCTGCGCTGGCATCCGGATGAGGTGCAGTACGGCCCGATGCAGGGGCTCAGCGTACCTGCGGATGAGGGCTCGGAGGCGCGCGACGATATCTATACCGCCGCGCGCAAGCAGCTCGGGTTGAGGATTGAGGCGAAGAAGACGATGGTGGATGTGATGGTGATTGACGCGGTGTCTCAGCCTGAGGCGAATTAGATAACTGAAGCCGGGCAGCTTTGGGTTTCGAATGCAGCCAGCTAAATAATTGCGGGCTGTGCGGGCGTGAGGCGGTGATCGGAGTGCGCTCGATGCGAGGCGAAGCTTCTCGCCTGCTTGATGCAGATGAAGTGGAAGATGAGGAACAGGGGCACGAAGAAGGTCGGAACTAGACTGAGCGGAAGCACGGTCATGAGCCGGGTTGAAACTCCGTGCGGGTCGAGCAGAGGAGCGGTTGTGCCGAGCGCGACGGCTGTGACGAGATCTGTAATGCCAAGCAATTGCCACCCGATGTACGCGCGGCTGCGGCCAGGGCGGGCCAGCTTCCATGCGGCCAGCGTGGCGGTCGCACCAATGAACATGTCGCCGTATCCGGCCGGCAGAGCGAAGACGGCGGGAAGGAGCTGGTGCGCTTCGAGAAGGACAAAGGTGAAACCGACGAGGCGGAAGGACTGTGCTGCTGTGAGCAGAACGGGGTTGAGAGATTCCGTGAACTGGCGGAAGCGCGTGGAGAGAGAGAACCAGGTGAAGAAGACAACGAGCGGCAGCGTCGCGGCGATCGCGATGGCGATGCCGAGGCGGCTGCCGCCGAATCCGCCGAGGGCTGACACGGTGAGCGCAAGGATGAACCAACCGAGAACGAGTGCGGATATCCAGTACCGATAGGCTTTCACAGGGAGTCTCCTTCGATTGCGGCCAGGTGTGTGGCGTGGTTGGTGAGTTTGAGGAGGTCGTCCCATGACTGACGACCCATTTTTTTACGGAGGCGGAGTTGTACGTTTTCCCAAGTGGGAAGGGCGGCGGCGAGCTTCTTTTCTCCGGCGCGGGAGATACCGATCCAACGCTCGCGACGGTCTTCGCCGCGGCGCTCGGTGAGCCAGCCTTCCCGGAGCATGACGGCGAGGGTGCGGGTGAGGCTGGTGGAATCCATCGCGAGAATGTGGCCGAGCTTTCGTTGATTGAGCTCTCCAGTGCGCGAGATGACCTGGAGGATGGTGAGCTGACTTGAGCGGAGGCCGAAGGGGCGCAGCTCCTGCTCGTACATCTGGGTAAGAGCACGGGCGGCGCGTCGAAGGCTGCCGCACATGCAGGGAAGAACGGGAAGGGGCGCATCGCGCATGCATTGATTGATGCATATACATCTATTGCGATGCAACAAAGATGTGACGGAGGCACATGGGAGCAAATGAAGAGCGGCCGGCTTTCGCCGACCGCTGTTCGATGGGTATGGAAGCTGCTATGCGTTGAGGCTGACGGACTCCTGGGCCTTGAGGGACTTTTCTTCGGCCTTGGCGCGGGCGGCTTTGTTGCGCTGCGAGCGGAGCTTCATGAAGGATTTGGCTTCGGTGTAGAGGCGGGGAACGTCGCGGTTGACGACGGCCTTCCAGACCACGCGGAACGCGGCCTTGGGGCGGAAGTAGTACTCGTCGTAGAAGCGGTGGACCTGCTCCATGACGTACTCGGTGGGCAGGCCGGGGTACTCGATGTGGGCCATCTGGTGGCCGCCGCCGTCCTGCATGTTCTCGTTGGTGATGAAGTTGTTGCGTGCGGCGAAGTCGTAGAACTCGGTGCCGGGGTAGGCGTGGGCGACGGAGACCTGGATGGTCTCGCAGTCGAGCGACTTGGCGAAGTTGATGGTGTTGCGGATGGACTCCTTGGTTTCGCCGGGGAGGCCGAGGATGAAGTCGGCGTGGATGACGAGGCCGAGGTCGTGGCAATCCTTGACGAACTCGCGTGCGCGCTCGACGGTGGCGCCCTTCTTGATGTTCTTGAGGATTTGCGGGTCACCGGACTCGAAGCCGACGATGAGGAGGCGGCAGCCGGCTTCCTTCATGGCCCTGAGGGTGTCGCGGTGGGTCGTCGTGCGCGAGGTGCAGGACCAGGTGATGTTGAGCGGCTTGAGCTTGGCGCAGAGCTCGATGGTGCGGTCCTTCTGGATGTTGAAGGTGTCGTCGTCGAAGAAGAATTCTTTAACGTGCGGGAAGTTTTCCTTGGCCCACTTGAGCTCGGCCGCCACATCATCTGTAGACCGCTTGCGCCAGGCATGGCCGGAGAGCGTCTGGGGCCAGAGGCAGAAGGTGCACTGCGCGGGGCAGCCGCGGGTGGAGTAGAGGGCGATATAGGGATGGAGCAGGAACGGGACGTTGTACCTGGTGACATCCATGTCGCGCTTGTAGATCTTGGTGGCCCAGGGCATCTCGTCGAGCTGCTCGGGGGTGACCTGGGGCCGGTCGGGATTGTGCTCGATTTTTCCTGAAGGGTCGCGGTAGGAGATGCCGAGGATTTCGTTGTAGGGGCGGCCGTTGGCGAACTCGACGACGGAGAAGTCGAACTCGCGGCGGCAGACGAAGTCGATGGCTTCGCACTCGTTGAGGGCGCGGTCGGGATCGGTGGTGACGGGGGGGCCGACGAAGGCGATCTTGATGGAAGGGTTCGCGGCTTTGATGGCGCGGGCGAGGCCGTGGTCGCCGGACCAGCCGACGGTGGAGGTGAAGAGGACCAGGAACTCGTAGCTCTTGGCGATCTCAATGACCTCGTTGGCCGAGATGTGGTGGGGCGGGGCGTCGATGAGCCGCGAGCCCTCGAGCATGCCGGCGGGATAGGTGAGCCACACGGGGTACCAGTAGGACTCGATCTCGCGGGTAGCGGGCCAGCGGGAGCTGGCGCCGCCGTCGAAGTTCTCGAAGGAAGGCGGATTCAGGAGCAGGGTCTTGAGAGGCATACGATGGTCCTATTTTACCAGTTCGTTACGGCTGGAAGGGGTTGTGTTTGGGGTATCGGAGCGGGTGCCGAGCTGAATGCGGCGGCGGGGTTTGTGGTTGAAAAGGGGGCGGCCGGCAGTGGCGGGCCTGAGACCTTCGGGGTTCTTCGACTTCGCGATGACGCGCTTCGCCCAGAATGACCGGGTTTGTTGTGGCTACGAATGACAGAGTTTTGCTGAGCGATCCAATGACGGGGTTTGTCTCAGTGCTGACGGTCGCGAGCTTTTAGGGCGTTGAGGCGGCGGCGGTGCGGAGCCAGGTGTCGAGGGTGCCCTGGGCGCGCATGAGCTGGATCTGGGCCTGCTGGAGGTCGAAGCGGGCGTTCACGAAGTCGAGATAGCGACCGCGTTCGTCGACTTCGGCGTTGGCCTGGTCTTTGGGGGTGCGCTGGGGGCCCTGCAGGTTGGCTGCGGAGGGCTGGAGTTGGGTGCGGATGGCGGCGAGCTGCTGGGCGGCGAGCTGCTGCTGGAGGTCGGCGACCTCGGCTTTAGCGGCGAGGGTGCGGGTGCTGCGGGCGAGGGTGGCGTGGCCCTCGAGGTCCCTCTGGCGGGCAGTGTCGTATTCGGCGAAGGCGTGGGCGGCGTCGGCGGCGGATTCTTCGGCGTGGGCCTTCAGGGCGCGGTCAAAAATGGGCCATTGCACCTGAACGCCGATGCCCGCGTTGTTGTAGCGGAAGGTGCCGGCAGGGAAATAGGTCTGGTAGTTGTTGAACTTGGCGAAGAGGCTGTACTGGCTGGCGAGGAAGATCTGCGGGCGGTAGAGTTTTTTGCTGTCGCCCCAAGCGATGCGCTGCTTGGCCTCGGCGTTGTCGTAAGCGGCGGTGACGCTGGGGCTGGACGGAAGGGCGGATGGCGCGTCGTCGGTGGTGGGCGAGCCGAGGCGTGGAATGCTGTCGTGGACGGTGGTGAGGTTCGCGGCTGGAAGGCCCATGAGATTGGCGAGGCGAAGCTGGTCGATCGCGGTCTGATCCTGCGCGTTGAGGAAGTTGAGGCGGATCTGCGCGGACGTGAGCCTGGACCGGGTGAGGTCCATCTGGGAGTCGACGCCGGCGTTGAGGCGGTCGGTCGAGATGGTAACGAGCTCGTCGGCGTGGGAGAGCTGGGCGTTCAGTGCTTCTTCCCGGGCGAGGTCGCGGTCGAGCGACAGATAAGTGGTGACGGTGTCTTCCTCGACCTGTGCGCGCGCGTCGTTGAGATTGAGCACGGCGGCCTGAAGGCCGAGGCGGGCGGCACGGATGTAGTCGCGCTGCGCCCAACTGAGGATAACGCCCTGAAGGGTGGCGTTGACGACCGAGGGCTGGCCGAGCGGATAGCCGTAGGAGTAGCCGAGGCCGGAGCCGACGGTGATGGCGGGGATGTAGACGTCCTTGCTCTCTTTGAGGACGGCGGTGGACTTGTCGATGTCGGCCTGGGCGGCGCGGACACGCGGGCTGTTCTTGAGGGCGAGGTCGACGGCGGACACCAGCGAGACCTGCGCGCGTGCGGAGGTGAAAGCAGGCGCGAGCGCGAGAGCTGCGAGGAGGATCAGCAGCGGCGTGTTGCGAGCGACGAGTTGGTGATGCGGGTGCATCGTCGTTTTCGTATGTCTCCGTGTGGCCCCTGGGCAGGTTAGCGCGCCGCGGTCGTGGCGCTCAAGATCGTGCAGGATTTGAAGAGAGTGGATTTCAATGCGGGTGAGTTCAGCGACTGAGGCAGAAGGCGCATGGGGCTTATTGGACAGCCTTGACGGTCATGCCGTCGGAGAGGTCGACTTCGGTGGTGGCGCCGAGCGCGATCAGATCGCCTTCCTTGAGGCCGGCCGAGATTTCGGCGCGGGTGAGATTGACGACGGCGTTCGGAGCGATTTCGATGGGCGTGCGAACGAGCTTGTTGTTAACGATTTTGTAGACGAAGTTTGTGGAGCCCTCGGTGTGCAGCGCCTCGCGCGGGACGCTGAGCACGTTCTTGTGTTCCGCGGTAGTGACCCTGACGGTGACGTTGGTGTTGGGCAGGAGATCGCCGCGGGCGTCGTCGACAGTGATGAGGCATTCGCCGACGTTGCGGGTCCCGTAGGTGATGACGGTGGTGGGAGCCTGCTCGACGTGACCATACCAGACCATGTTGGGTTTGGCCTCCCAGGTGATGATGACGGGCTGGCCGGCGGAGAGCTTGCCGATTTCGGGCTCGTCGAAGTAGGCGCGAATCCGAACCTTAGTCAGATCCGCAACGTTGATGAGGATCTGGCCGGGCTGCACGAAATCGTATCGAGAGACGGGCAGGAAGTAGACGGTGCCGGCGAAGGGCGCGCGGACATCAACGTCGGCGAAGCCGCTTTGCGCGGCCGAGAGATTGGCGCGGGCCTGGGCCACCTGGGCGCGCTGCGCGGAGAGATCGATGGCGCCGTAGCGGTCGTGCATCCGCTTCTGAACCTGCGCGAGACGGATTTGCGCGGTGGTGACCTGCTGCTGCGCGAGGGCGACCTCGTTGGGTGAGGCGGCGCCCTGCGCGAGAAGTTTCTTGTCGGTGGCGAGCGTGGCCTGTGCCTGGGAGAGCTGGCTATGCGCGGCGGTGAGATCGGCCTGCTCGCTGAGCCGCTCGTCCTGTGTGCCACCGTGCTGCATGTTCATCAGGGCAGCTTCGGCGGTATCAAGCGAGGCCTGCGCACCGACAACACGGCTGGAGGCGTCGGAGGAGTCCATGCGAAGGAGCTGTTCGCCTTTGTGGACCTGCTCATCGAGATGAACGTAAACCTGTGCGACGACGCCGGGGTTGGGAGCGTGGGCCTGGAAGTCGACGGTCGGCTCAACTTTGCCGTTGGTGGGAATGGTGCTGGTGAGGTCCTGGCGACTGACCCGAGCGGCGTGCACCTGCACGACCGGCTTGCGGCGCATAAGGAAAAAAACCACGACCACGACGACTACAACGAGCAGAATCCAGAGCCACGCGCGTGATTGGGTTGTTCCGTTCCGGGCCATACGCAAAGGGTCAGTATATAGGACGACGCACGATGGCCTGGAGGTCCAAAACTTTTATGACAAAGGGATTACCTGAAGCCAGACAGTAGAGGAGTAGAGGGTAGACAGCAGGGCAGAGCGGCGGCGCACATTGGATCTGCTGGTTACTTTCCGGGCTCTACTGTCCGCTTTTCGAGTGCGAGGATTTCGAGCTCCCATCCGCCAAACTCCGGGTGCCAGTTGCGGCGGAGGTGATAGGCGAGATCGAAGCAGTTGCCGGCGGTCCAGTTTTCGTTGCGGGCGTGTGCGGCGAATGGGATGCGGCGGGACCAGGCGACTCCGCTGAAGCGCGCGGCGCCGTCGTGGTCTTCGAGCGAGAGGCGAAGGTGACGCTCGGCGAGGATGCGCGGAGGAGCGAGCAGGCGGGCGCCGCGGGTGACGAAGATGGGGTCGGGATTGCCGAGGCCGAAGGGCGCGAGCTGCTCGACGGTGGCGAGGAGGTCGGGGGTGATGTCGGCGAAGCGAAGCTCGAGATCGAAGGTAAAGGGTTGTTCGGCGGTGAGGTGGAGTTGGCCGGCGGCGATGCGAGCTAGCGAGGCGCGGAGCTGCGGGACGTTGGCGGAGGGAAGCGCGAACCCGACGGCGTGGGCGTGACCGCCGAAGCGCGAGAAGAGGGTGGCGGCGGATTGCTCGTGGGCAGAGGTGAGGGCGTCGAGGAGATGGAAGCCGGGGATGGAGCGGCCGGAGCCGTGGGCCAGCTGAATTTCAGATGGATCTGCAGCCTCTTTTTCGTGCGAAATGACGAGTGCGGGGCGGCCGGTGCGCTCGACGACGCGCGAGGCGAGGATGCCGACGACGCCGCGGTGCCAGCCGGTGCTGGTCGTGTTGCTGTCATCGAGGACGAGGCAGGCAGGAAGGCCGCCGGGAGAGGCGAGCAGGGCTTCGATCTGGGCTTCGATGTCGCGGAGTGCGGCGGCTTCGGTGGCGCGGCGGTCGTCGTTGAGGCGATGAAGTTTTTCGGCGAGGGAGCGCGCTGCGGCGGGATCGCGCGAGAGGAAGAGCTCGACGACGTCGGAGGCGACTTCCATGCGGCCGGCGGCGTTGAGGCGCGGTGCGAGGCGGAAGCCGACGTCGGTGGCGGAGATGGGGCGCGCGGTGTCGAAGCCGGCGAGATCCATGAGAGCACGGAGGCCGGGTTGTGCGGGGCTGCGGAGCTCGCGGAGGCCGATGTGCGCGATGGTGCGGTTTTCGCCGGTGAGCGGGACGGAGTCGGCGATGGTGGCGACGGCGAGGAGCTTGAGGAAGGAGGGCAGGGTTTTGGCGCGGAGGCGTTCCCGCTCGGAGTCGTCGCGGGCAGCGCCTTCGAGGAGTGCTTGGGCGAGCTTGAATGCGACGGCGGCGCCGCAGAGGTCCTTGCAGGGGTAGTTGCAGCAGGGCTGGTTCGGGTTAAGGACGGCAAGCGCGCGCGGGGAGCCGGAGAGCTCGTCGGGGAGATGGTGGTCGGTGACGATGAGGTCGAGCGAGAGGCGCGCGGCTTCTTCGGCGGCGGCGTGTGCGCGGATTCCGGTGTCGACGGAGATGACGAGGCGAACGCCTTCGGCGGCGGCGGCGGCGATGCGGGACTCGCGCATGCCGTAGCCTTCGCGGATGCGATGCGGGATGTGGTAGCGGATGTCGGGCGTGACGGCGAGCGCGGCAGCAGTGCGCTCGATGGCGGTCTTAAGCAGAACGGTGGCGACGGTGCCGTCGACGTCGTAGTCGCCGTAGATGAGGATGGGTTCGTGACCGAGGAGCGCAGCGCGGATGCGGGTGACGGCGGCGGACATGCCGTGCATCGCGTAGGGGTCGTGCAGGTGGGCGAGGTCGGGGCGGAGGAACTTTGTGGCGGAGGCGAGGTCGACGTAACCGCGCGCGATGAGGAGGCGAGCGATCGGCTCAGGGAGATGGAGTTCGCGGGCGAGGGATTCGGAAGCGGGGGATGGAGGGGCGGCGGCGGTCCAGGCGGTGGATGCCGAGGGTGCAGGCGCGCCCGGAGTGGAAGCGAGTTCGATGGGAGCCGTGGCCATATCCGCAGGCGGTGTGCTGAGAGTATTGTCCACGCGATGAGGTGGTGGTGCGGGGGATGTGTGGTGGATAAGGAGGCCGGAATTAGCTCAGTCAATCGTCGTCGGCGTCGTCGACGATGATCTGGCCGAGCTCGGAGAGGGTCTCCATGAGGTTCTGGAAGGTGTCGTACCACTCGGTCGCGGTTTCGAAGAGGTACATGACGCCGCCGTGGGAGAAGCCGAGCTGGAGGTAGCCGGTTTTGCCGACGTGCTCGGTGAGCTCCTGGGCTTCGTGGAGCTCGGGCGTGTCGTGGTCGGGGTAGTTGTGGCTGCGGATCTGCTCCATGAGTGTGGCGACGTCCTCGGGTTCGAGGACGACCTCGCTCATGCTGATGAACGGCGCGTTGGCAGCCTTGGCGTGCTCGACGAAATCCTTCCAGCTATCGGAGTTGTCGTTTTCGAAGATGACGGTGGGGACGTCTTCAGAGACGTAGGCGTTCATGCGCCGCATGCCGTGGCCGGCGATGAACGCGATCATGTCATCTTTTACTGCTGCGAGATCATCGAGAAGCATAGACAGTCTATTTTCGCAGAACATCGGCCGCGGCGCTTTTTCGCAGATTGTGCGGCGTGGTGCTGCGCGATCGGGAGAGTACGCGGATCGGCTGACGACGCGAATTTTCACGTGCTAACCTATGGCTGCCCATGATTTTTTCGAAGGACTATATAGGCTATCTTGCGCGGCAGACGACGAAGCATCTGATCGCCGCGAAGATGATTAAGACTGACAAACCGCAGGTGATGAATGAGCGCGTGACTGCCGCGCTGACCGAAGAGCTTGCGCTCGAAGACCGGATTAACGAAGAGGTCCGCGTCATTCTGGAGGCGTTCCAGGACGACATGCATAAGACCGGCGCGAGCTATCCGGAGATGTTCAAGAAGGTCAAGATGGAGCTGGCGCGCAAGTATAAGGCGGTGCTATGAGGATCAGCCGCGACAAGTTGAACAAGCTGGCCCATACCGTGGCGGACACGCTGGCGGAGATTGATGAAGTGGAGTTTATGGAGGACCGCAACACGATCCGCCAGGAGGCGCGCAAGGCGCTGGAGACACTGCTGACCCAGGAGACGAAGATCGACGCGGCGGCGCGGCAGAAGATTGCATCGCAGCGGCGGATTATTCCGGAGGGGTCGCAGGAGTGGGACATCCTGTATCGCAAGTACTACAACGACGAGGTCAAGAAGCTGGGGTTGTAGGGCGGGAATTTGAGATTAGAGAGTAGAGATTAGAAGTGGTTTGGGTGAGCTGAGCTCTGATTTCTGATCTCTCAATTCTGCTATACTGATGCAGTCGCAAGCGGCTTTTTGGGCTGCTCCCGTGGCGATATGGTGTAACTGGTTAACACGTCGCCCTCTCAAGGCGAAGAGTTCGGGTTCGAGCCCCGATATCGCTACCAAAACCTCCTTCATAAAGAGCTTAGATCCAGCCGGCAGAGTGGGCTGTGTTTGCCTTCTTTCATGTGGTGGCCGTTGGTGGCCCTTTTCGCGGCAGGGGGTGCGATCTGCTGCCGAGTATGCAAGTGTCTGGCGATGGCTCGATAGGGAGTTCGCTCTCGGCTGGAACTGCTGAAGCGCCGCGTTCGTGAGGAGTCGCTGAGAGGAGCACAAGAGGACGTTTTCGGCTTCTTCGGAGTCGAGAGCGAGCCGATCGGTCCGAAGCTGTTGACTTGGCAGCGCGCTGTCAGGGAACAGAAGGTGAACGTCAGTTTGTTCACCGGGGTCCAACTAAACATAAGCGCGTTTCTTGACCCTCTGTGAAAGTTCAAGGTGAGCGAGTCAATGAGTGAGTTGGCCTGTTCTCGCCATTTGAGCTTTCGCTGCCCAGAAGTTAGTGATCACGCTGTGACATAGCGGGACCTAATGCGTTTGCTCTGATGCCGCGAAACGCTCGAGGTGATTTCAATACCTGAATTGAGCGGCGAGGATCGCAGGAAATTCGGCGACGAGGGCCGCATCGTGGACTGATTTTACTCCAGGTCCTCTACCGATCTGTTGCCGCCATAGTTGGCGTTACGGCGCGTCACACTTGGATCGGGCCTGGCGTCGTCGCCGCCTGGATCAGACCGAGAGCGAGTCCCTTTTCTGTCCGTCTGATTCCGTGTCTCACAGAATCTGTCCCCTCTCTTTCAAGAGACTCGGACCAGAGAATCCACCGTTTTCATCGCTCCTCATGGATGTGGTCCCGGCTGAGCGGCCGCTTCACCTGTCGAGTAGTAGAAGTTGTTGTACTTCGGGTGGGCCTCAATGGGGTCCGCGCCGCGCGCGCGGAGCAGCACACGAGCGCCGCGTTGCAGTGTGAACTCCGGTGGGCCGCCGGACATAAAGGGCACCCCTACATCACTGGTTCCTGCAGCCAACGCGATCGTGCTGACACGCCCGCCCGGACTCAACGCGCAGCGTCGCCGGTGCGGTTAGATTCGCCGTGACATAGATGAGATCCGCGACGGGACCGTACTTGTTTTTCACGGCTGGAGTACCGGCATCTACCGCCGCCGGTTGCGTTCTGTAGAACCAGAAGATTGTGTCGCTCGCGATCGGAGGCTGCGCTCCGCTCTTGTACCAGCGTATGAAGTAGCTCATCAGCTCGCCGGCCGCCGCATGGCAGTGAAAGTATCCGCGCGTTGCCCACCGGCACACCGCTGCTGTTCAGGAAGTTCGCGCCCGGATAACGATTCGGATCAACGATGGGGCTGACGTAAGTGCCCTCGATGAAGTCGTTCCAGGTGATGATCTCGACCCAGTTGGGCCCGGCCTCGTTCATAGCTCGCGTAATCGCATCCATCCACATGGCGCGCATGCCGGCACCACCCGAATACTCGTAATAGCGATTTGCGTTCGCTCCCCAGAACTGCACCGCGACAGGCGCTATATAGACCTTGTGGCGCGCGTGCAGCGCGGCGGCATAGGCGTCACTGCTCTGCACGGGATCGAGTGTGCCACCGGATCCGGGCACTCCTGCGATGCCCCAGTAGAAAAAACCGTCGATCACATCTGCCCAATCATTCAATTTTTTCTCAATCGCGCTGCGCTCCGGCGTCTCACCGCCCCAGAAGAATGCCGGCACCAGAAAAATCTGTAGAGGCTTGTTGCTGGGCGCTCCACTCACATTAGGGAGCGCACCTGGAAACGTCGCCGTGGACGGATTCGCGCCACTCGCCAGATCTTCGCGAATTCGCCGCCAACCTGCAACTCCGAGCTTGTCGCCTGCAAACGTCGTCAACACGAAGCGTCCATCCTGTTTGAAGTACACACGCGTATATCGCGGATCATTCGCGAAGCGCCGCATCATGTCTTCGGCATCGTCCGCTCCATTCCCGCAGCAGAAATCAGCGGAGAACATCAGCTTGAATCCGTTGTTCAGCCGTGCTGCCGCCTCAAACATCTGCGCGGCGTAGCGCACATAATACGGCTGCTGCAGCCAGCCGCCTGCGTTCAGCGCAAAGCCGTCGATGCCGAGAGCGCGGGCCTGCTGGATCTCGCGCTGGTAGGCGGCGATCTTGGCTTCCTGCGTGGGATCGTTGTCGGCCTGATAGTCCTGGTTGGTCAGCATGTAATGCGCGAACACCATGCGCTCGGCCGTCATGTTCGCGCAGCACAGCAAAAACAGTGCAGCCGCTGTTGCGCACCAATGATGTCGATTCATTCTCATCCGCAGCTCAAGGCTGGATTGTAAGCGCGGCCTACCAGGCGTACGAGGCTTCGACGCGTGGAGGCCCG
This sequence comes from uncultured Verrucomicrobiae bacterium, assembly GCA_963716225.1. Taxonomy (GTDB): domain Bacteria; phylum Acidobacteriota; class Terriglobia; order Terriglobales; family Acidobacteriaceae; genus Granulicella. The sequence goes on from OY970299.1 coordinate 85,633, forward strand.
GGCTCGCCGCCGATAATCGGAGTGCTGAGCACCAGTTCGATGTTGCGCTTGTCTCCCGACGCGCGCAGCACCGGCGCCAACAGTACCGGGTCAGTCAGCAACTCTCCCGCCGCGATCGTGCCACCACGTCCCACGCCTGCAACCACCACGGCCAGCTTGCCCGTTGTGCTGTCCGTAAACCGCGCGACGATTGCATAATCCCGATAATTGTTCGTCGCAATCTGCTGGGTGCGGTCCACGACCCAGGTTGTCGGTGTCTTCGAAGTTGAATCCACAATCCCGAAGTGCGTCATCGAGGGATCATTGACGAAATGGAACCGGAGTGGCTTCAGCAATCGTAGCGTCCACTCGTTGTCGTAGGCGCCGATGAACACGGTCGGCCCGTTGCGGAGATCCATCAAGGTAGTCGAACCTTCGCCCCGCAACGTGAACCTCTTTTGTTTTTGCTCCATGTACGTGGCAACCTTGACTACCGCATAGAGATCGTCGATCACGACGGCCGTAAGGTTGTCATGCAACACCTGTTGCTTCGTCGGGTCCTGGGCATCTCGCAGCGCAATTGCCGTGTACTCCGTCTGGTCCGCAATGCAGAACAGCACCGGGTCCGGTGAGTTCGTCACGGGCGCCCAGAACTCCGTCACCGCGGACGGACGCGAGCCCTGCCACCAAATCCATCCACCCAGCCCGATCAGCAGCAGGACAACCGCGCTCAGAGCCGGAGCCACCCATGCACGGCGCGTCGTTGCGTGCTCTTGAAGATCCGCCGACTCCATGCGGTCCGAGGCCGATGCTACTTCCGCCGCCCCGTCCGGCAAGATCGACCGCGATTCCTCCGGCCGGATATGCGGCGGATCGAATTTCGGCACATACGATCCGGGCGGAAGCGATACCCGCAGCTCGTGCTCATGCGCAGGGTCCTGGTAATACTGCGCGATCCGTTTCCGGATCTCTGCCGCGGTCACGCGCACAATGGGATCGTTCGCCGTGTCATAGTCCGGGTGCTTCCCGAAGACTTCCACGCCCAGCGTGCGTTCCTTCAGCATGTCGGTGCGGCCGGAGAGCGTCTCGCCGACGATGAACCGCAGAAAGGAAGGGAAGCGGCGGCTGTGACTGAAATGCGGATTGACGAGCAGGCGCTCCAACTGCTCCGTCGCCGCGAGCTTCTCCTCGTCAGTGAATGTAGCCGCGTGTCTCTTGTCTTCCAGCAGCATTGTCGCGTTTGTGTCCGCATCATTATAGCGCCGAGCTCTCGGACTAGCGCGGCCGGTCATCGATACGGCACCGGTGTGTAATCGTTTGAAAACAAAAGGGGCTTTACTGTTAAGGGCGGATGGCTTTGCTGCAAGGACCTTTCCACTTCTATTGATACACGGCGTATAAAGCTCTCCGTTCCAGAATCCCTTGCGAGCGAACATTCGAGCGGGGACCGGAGGCTATCTTGACCCACCAGATTTTCCCAGCCAGCGCAGCCCACCCAAACACAAAAACGCGCCGCATCCTCTCCCTCCTGGTCGCGATGCTCTGCGCGTTCGCCTTCCCGAGCTTCGCCCAGGTCGGCACCGCAACCCTCGGCGGCCTGGTCCAGGACCCCACCGGCGCGGTCGTTCCGGGCGCAACCGTCAGCCTACAAAACACCCACACGTCGCAGCAGCGCACCGTTCGCTCCAACGGTGCCGGTTCGTTCACCTTCTCGTCGGTGCCCAACGGCGATTACAGCCTGACCGTCACGCACTCCGGATTCCAGTCCTACACACGGACCGGCATCCACCTCGATCCCGGCGACAACAAGTCGCTCACGGACATCAATCTGCCCGTCGGCGCTGAGTCGCAGACCGTAACTGTCACCGAGACAGTCGCTGGCATCCCGCTCGACAACGGCCAGCTCAGCTCCACTATCACGGCGAACGATCTGGAGCGCCTCTCCGTCGTCGGCCGTGATGCTACCGAGCTCCAGAAGATCCTCCCCGGCTTCGCGATCCGCAGCCTCGGTCCTCAGAACCAGGCGCCTGACTTCTCGCAGGTCACCGTCGGCCAGCCGACGCCCTACGCCTCCAATGGCGCGCCGGTCGCCGGCATTACACTCAAGCTCGACGGCGCCAATCTTACCGACGCCGGCAACTTCGGTGCCAACCTCCAGAACATCAACGACGCCTTCGTCAGTGAGGTCCAGGTCCAGACCTCCAACTTTGGCGCCGACCAGTCCAACGGCCCCGTCGTCATCCAGGGAGCCACCAAATCCGGAACCTCGTCCTATCACGGCTCGCTCTATACTTACGCCCGCACAGCGCAACTCAACTCCAACGACTGGCTCGCCAAGTACAATGGCATCGCCCGTCCCGACGACCGATTCGTCTACCCCGGCGGCACTATCAGCGGTCCCATCCCGCACTCCAGAAAACTCACCTTCTTCGCCGGCGCCGAGGTCGACGCCCAGCGCAACGTCTTCGCCTACAACAGCGCGGGCAGCGCCATCATCCACGCGCTCGTTCCCACCGCCGCCATGCGCAAGGGCGACTTCAGCCAGGCCTCGCTCAACAACTACTTCGGCGCCGCGCCCATCAACAACTACGGCACCTTCAATCTCGCGCCGACTGTCGGCGATGATGGCTCCGCTCTCACCAACGGCAACATCGCCGCGTTCCTCAACCCCGGCGCGATGGCCCTCGTCAACGGCACGCTTCCGCTGCCGACGCGCCAGCAGACCGGGACGGATGGCTACAACTACGATCAGCTCGACCTCGTAAACAACAACGTCAACCAGTACGCTGGCCGCGTCGATTACGCCATCTCGCCCCGCAATCTCTTTTTTGCGCGCTACAGCTTTGAGAAGAGCCGCAACGGCCAGCCGCTCGTTCCTTACTATGAGCCCACCAGCGTCATGGGCGAGGTCAACACGCCTGGCTACGGTGTGAACAACGACATTTTCGTCCACAGCGGCGCCGCCAACTACGTCACCGTCTTCACGCCAACGCTCACCAACGAGCTCTACCTGACGGTCACATCGTTCGTGGAAGCCTTTGACGCGCGCCAGATTGCCGCGCTGCAGAAGTCCGCAATCGGCTATCCGTACAACGGGGCGTTCGACAACGGTGACACGCAGTATCCGCAGCTCGGCACCTACACAACCTACGGGGGCCTTCCGCTCGGCCTCTGGCCGGACTACTCCAATAATCCGCTCGAACTCAAAAAACTTCAGCCCAACATCGGCGACAACCTGACGAAGGTCTGGGGCAAGCACACCGTGAAGTTCGGCATCTTCACCCAGAAAACGATCAACAATCAGACCGCGACCAATCCTTCCACCAACGGCATCATCCAGGACTACTACTACGGCGCGGCGGGCAGCTACTTCGCCGACTACAACGGAACCTACCCTGACGGCTCGCCCAAGTACGGCAACCCGCACTTCAACAGCGGAAACGCGCTGGCAAATTTCTTCGAAGGTCAGATTCAGGACTGGCACCAGCAGAACTTCAACCCGTATACGAATCTCTACTTCTGGAACACCGACTTCTACGGTCAGGACACCTGGCGCATCGCCCACAACTTCGTCGCCACCTACGGCTTCCGCATCTCGCACGAAGGCGCATGGCAGGACGCCCACGGCATCGGCGCCTCCATCTGGAATCCCGCGCTCTATACGACCACGAAGAACCCCACCACCAACCCACTCCCCGGCTTCACCTGGCACGGTCTCAACAAATCCATTCCCAACTCGGGCGTCGGCAACACGCCACTGTTCTGGGAGCCCCGCTTCGGCTTCGCCTTTGACATGTTCTCCAACGGCAAGACCGTCGTCCGCGGGGGCGCCGGTGTCTACCGGTTCCACGACTCCGTCGTCGACGTCACCAGCATGTTCGCGCAGGCCGAAAACGTCCGCTACACCGACCTCCAGGGCTTCGGCGACAACACCCTCGAAGGCGTCAACAGCCTCCACCTCAACCCCAACACCTACGGTAACGCCGGCGGCACGGAGACCTCCATCCCCCTGACCACCGTCTACGGCCTCGATCCCACCGACAACAAAGAGCCCGTCACCAACAACTACTCGCTCTCCTTCGCGCAGCAGATTCCGAAGAACTGGATACTGCAGGTCTCCTACGTTGGCAACAACTCCAACTCGCTGATGGACAACGGCACCAGCCAGACCGTCGTGCTCGACAACATCAACGCCATCCCGGTCGGCTATCTCTTCACGGCCGCCGCCGCAACCGCGATCAACAATCAGTCCGGTTACCAGGCCTGCAATCCCAAGGGATGCACGCCACAACAGGCTGCCAGTCTCGATTCGCTCTTCAACTACCCCGGCGACAAGAGCTACCAGTCCGCGCGCCCCTATTCCAACTACAGCCAGATCCTCGTTCCGCACCACAATACGTACGCCAACTACAACGCGCTGCAGGTTGAAGCCATCAAGCAGATCGGCCGTCTCAACTTCAACGCGAACTACACCTTCTCGAAGGCCCTCGGCATCCTCGGCTCCTCCGCCGACTTCAACTGGACCGCCGGCATTGATCCCTTCAACCTCTACAACAACTACGGTCCAATGAACTTCGACCGCACCCAAATCCTGAACCTCAGCTACTCGTATCAAACCGGCAGGTTCACGCATGAGCGCATGCTCGGCGGCTTCGTGAACAACTGGCTGATCTCCGGCATCACCAATGTGTCCAGCGGCCCCAACATGCAAACCGGCGTCAGCGCCTCGCCCGGTTACTACGTCCAGGGCGTTATCGGCAGCGGAGCCAACCAGTACGGCGTCTCCAACACGACCATCCTCGGCACGCCCGACGTCAACCTTCAGCCCGTGCTCAAGTGCAATCCGAAGTCCGGGCTCGGCGCGCACCAGTACCTGAATGGCACCTGCTTCGCCCTGCCCGCGCTCGGCACCAACGGCCCGGCCATCGAGCCCTACGCGCACGGCCCGGCCTTCTTCAACTCCGACCTCACCCTCGAAAAAGGCTTCTCCATCGGCGGCGAGCGACATCTCCGCTTCCGCTACGCTGCGTTCAACTTCCTTAATCATCCGCTCAACAGCTTCGGCACCGGCTACGCCTCGCAGACCACGCTGCAACTGAGCGACACCTCCGCCAACGCCACGCCGCAGACCGCAACCTTTAACCCCGCGACCGGTTTCGGTCAGGCCCCGCTGAAGCTTGGCCGCCGCCTCTCGGAGGTTTCGCTGAAGTTTGACTTCTAATCATGCGACAGGCTCGCCCGCCACACAGCGCGCGAGCTGTTGCATCCAGTCATCACAGGGCTCAGGCTTTGTCGCCGCGGCCGCTCTTCAGCTATTTCTGGAAGGACGCATGTTCCGTCAGCGCTCGCCTCTTTTTCCAGCACTCATTCTCGCCATCGCCGTCTGCGCCTCAACCCTTTCGGCTCAATCCGCGGTTTGCGGACTCGGACGAGTCAAACATCTGTACAAACTTCCCAACGGCTTCCGCATCCGCGCGTCGCACGGCGTCGAAGAAATCACCGCGCTTCGCCCTGACGTCCTTCGTGTCCGCATCTCGGCGAACTCACGACTGCCTGAAGACGCTTCCTGGGCCGTGGTGCCCGAGGCGCATAAGTCCACCGCACCCGCTACGACCGACAACACTGGCAAGAACATAACCCTGCACACAGCCGCGATCACCGCAGAGCTCTCGCGTGCCGACCTCATTCTCACCGTCCAGGACACCACCGGCCGCACAATCCTGCACGACGCGCGACCTGCCTGCTTCATCGGTCACTCCTTCGGCATCTCCGAAACAATGCCGAGCGACGAGCACTATTTCGCACTCGGCGATAAGACGGGAACCCTCGATCGACGTGGCCAGGCCTTCGAGCTCTGGAATACGGACGCCTATCGTTTCCAGGAATCCACCGATCCCATCTACAAGGCGATTCCGTTCTTCATGAGCTTCCGCGCGGGCTCCGCGGCCGGCGTGTTCCTCGACAACACCTGGCACAGCAGCTTCGACTTCGGCAAAGTCACGCCGGACGTCTACACCTTCGGCGCCGTCGACGGCCCACTCGATTACTACATCTTCGCCGGGCCAACACCGCGCGACGTCGTCGAGCAGTACACCTGGCTCACCGGCCGCCCGCCGCTTCCACCCATGTGGATGCTCGGCTACCAGCAGTCGCGCTACACATATGCCCCGGAGCAACGGTTGATGGACGTCGCCACGCGGCTTCGCGCCGAGCACATTCCTGCAGACGCCGTCTACCTCGACATCGGCTTTCAGGAAAAAAACCGGCCGTTCACGATCGATCCCGTCTCGTTCCCTGATTTTCCCGGGTTGGTCGCGCTATTGAAGCAGATCAACCTCAAGCTCGTCGTGATTACTGACCTGCACATCGCGAACCTGCCCAACTCCAACTACGCACCGTACGACAGCGGCATCGCGCAGAACCAATTCGTCCATAACCCTGATGGCTCAGTTTTCACCGGCATCGTCTGGCCGGGTCCCGCAGTGTTTCCCGACTTTACGCGCGCCGCGACACGTGACTGGTGGGGCTCACTCTACAGCGGCTTCGTGCGCGACGGCGTTGCGGGCTTCTGGAACGACATGAACGAGCCGTCCGTCTTCAACACGCGGAATAAAACGATGCCGCTCGATGTCGTGCATCGCATCGACTCCGACAACTTCGCTCCGCGCACCGCGACGCACGCCGAAATTCACAACGTCTATGGCATGGAAAACTCCCGCGCCACCTACGACGGTCTGCGCAAGCTCTCGCCGCAGGAGCGCCCGTTCGTTCTCACCCGCGCAACCTACGCCGGCGGCCAACGCTACGCCACCACCTGGACCGGCGACGACTCCAGCACGTGGAATCACTTGCGCATGACTGCGCCCATGCTCAAAAACCTTGGCCTCAGCGGCTTCAGCTTCGCGGGCGCCGACGTTGGCGGGTTCGCCGGCAGCCCGTCGCCTGATCTCCTGACGCGGTGGCTTGAGATCGCCGCATTCCAGCCGATCGACCGCGACCACACAGAATCCGGCACGGCCGACCAGGAGCCCTGGGCCGATCTTCCACCAGCGGGCTCGACGGGCCCCGACCAGCTCGCCATCCGCCGCCGCTTCATCGAAGAGCGCTACCGGCTCATGCCGTACCTCTACACACTCGCCGACGAGACCTCGCGCACCGGGCTGCCCATGATGCGCGCCATCTTCCTCGACTATGCTCGCGCGGCTGCAGACGGCCACCCCATCGACGTCGACCCGTCCACCGGCGGCGAATTTCTCCTCGGCCACGACCTCCTCATTGCGCCCTCGCCATATCCCGAGGAGCCTGACGCCTACACCGTAGAATTTCCGACCACGACCTGGTACGACTACTGGACGGGCCGCCGGCTGCCGCCAAGGCCACCCAGCATACCCATCATCACAGGCATTCCAGCTTCCGGTGCTGACCTCGTGCCACTCACCCTGACCGTCCACCCGGACCTCGCGACCTTGCCCGTCTTCGTGCGCGGAGGAGCCATCCTCCCGATCGCGCCGCTCACGCAAAGCACCGCCGAAACCCCACAAGGCCCACTCACGCTGCGCCTCTACGCCGGCCCGGACTGCCGCGGCTCGCTCTACCTCGACGACGGACACACCTTCGCCTATACGCATGGCGACTTTCTGCGCATGAACTTTACCTGCGAGGTCACGCCGGACGCGCTCACGGTCCACCTCCGTGGCCAGGGCACCTACAAGCCGTGGTGGAACAACATCCGCCTCGAGATCTACGGCTGGCAGCCCCACACCAACAGCGTCAGCTTGGCGGGGAGCACGGCCTGGCTGCCTTTAGCCCGCACCAGCGAAGCGACGACCGTGACACTCCCGGCGAATATTCGCGACCTTTCGATCACAATCCAGTGACTGTGGAGGCATCGGGGCTGTTGCGGGTGATCACAACCTGCTCTCCGGTCCTCGATGTCGCGGCAAGCACGCGCTGCGGTTCATCGCGGCGTCTTCCTGCAACACAGGCGGGGTGGCAGAGACGAGATGGCCGCCTTCTTTCAAGACGAGGAACGACCGCTGCTGTGTATCGCCACCGACCAAGCCGAAGACCAAATCAACCTTCTCTTGCAGAACCGTCTCGAACTGCGCCTTTTCATAGTGGATAACCTGGCCGGCGCCGATCGACTTGAGGTGTGACTCATCGTCGCCGCTCGCCGTGGCAATCACGGTGACCCCGGCATGCGATGCCAACTGTACGGCATACGCTCCCACACCCCGGCGCCACCATACCGAGAAGTCGGCTTATCGCCAGCCTGTCACTCTCGATTATCAGAAGGGCGGTCACCGGACCTAACGGGTGACTCACTCACAAGCTTCAGACATCTGCGTTAGCCGGACCCTTGCGCCTGAAGGAACGCCGATAGAAGGAGTTGAAGATCGGCTGGATTGACATCGCTAACGGCAATAATGCGCAGCTCAGGCGTCGTCGCGTAGCGGATGTCGAATCCTGAGCGAATGCCGGAGGGAGTTACAGGAATTGCGTTACCAGAGCGCTGCGTCACGAATATTGAAACTTCGTGCTTGTGAATCGTGAAGAGTAACAGGGCGGTGGGCTGTCCGTTCAGGTAAGTAAGGTCGGCTCCCTTGAGAGTTGTGTCGGCAGGAAGAGTGACCGGTAGATTAAAGCTGAAGGGCAACTTGCCCTGGAACCAGGGCTTCACCGTGTGACGATCTGTCGACAACACTTCAGGTGAAGCTCCGCTGGATAACGTAGCGAGGTGCTGATCGAGCAATTCGGCTGAAAGGGCGTTCGCTCGGCGTGTTTGCTGCCAACCGATGAGAGACACGGCAAGCAGAACGCCGGCAGCCAACGCGGTCCACGCGATCGTGCGGAAGGTGAAGATGGGTGCGGTCGTTTTGCGTTGCGGAGAACGAAGCTGAGCAGTCAGGCGGGCGAGTGTTTCGGGCGGGGCGGCGAAACGGGCGCTCGCGCGGGCAGTGGCCGCCTTGAGCCGAGTGGTAGAAAGTACGCGCAGTGCGCATGCATGGCAGCCAGCCAGATGTTGTTGAACTTCCTTTACTTCGGTTGCCGATAACTCGCCATCGACAAAGGCTGTGAGTTGGTCCGGGTCGAGATGTCCTGTGAGTTGGGTTGTTTCGCTCATTGCAATTCCCCGGCTTGCGGCTGCAGCAGTTGATAAAGCGTTCGGCGCGCGCGAGAGATGCGCGACATAACTGTTCCGATCGGGACATCGAGCACAAGGGCAATGTCCTTGTATTTCAGTTCCTCCACGTCGCAGAGCAGCAGCACCTCACGCAGCGCGGGTTTCAACTGGTCGAGCGCTTCGTTGACCGCGGCCTGGTCGTCGAGCCGAATCAGCATGTCCTCCGGGGTAGCGCCCGCATCCGCCATATCCAGCAGATCGGCATGGTCGTCGAGAAAAACGGTGCGTGATGACGCAATTGCCGTACGCGAAGTTAGAAACGTGTTGCGCAGAATGCGAAAGACCCATGCCTTGAAGTTCGTGCCCGCGTGAAACGAATCGAACGCGCGGAGGGCCTTCACGATGGTCTCCTGCACCAGGTCTTCCGCGTCTGCATGATTCCGACAAAGCCAGAACGCGTGGCTGTACAGCGACGGCAATACGGGCAGCGTGAGTTGTTCGAACGACGCGCTGGTCGCGGCGGATGACATCGTGCGGAGTGCCTCGAGCTGGACAGCGGTTCAGGGTGCCAAAAGCGGCGGACTCTTGAGAGTGGCTTAAATACGGCACCATACCGCTCCTTAACCAGATTTCCGCCGATTTATTCCTTCTTTTCTTCTGCGCCTGACCGGGAATAAAAAAGCGTCTCCGCAGTTCTCTATTGTGCAGGCAATCAACACGACATGGAGTTCGAATGAATCGCTTCACGAAAGACAAGATAGCGCCGGAGACCCAGGCAAAACCTGCCGGCGACGGCATCGACCGGCGCAACTTTCTCGGGTGCATGGCGTGGGCAGGCACTGGGGTGTTGTGGACCATGGCCGCCGGCGTGCCCACATCGAGGCTGCTCGCCCAGGCCGTCAATGGCACTGCGAAGGCGGAAAGAGTCGAGGACTTCTCCTTCGTGCAGATCAGCGATAGCCATATCGGATTCAACAAGGGCGCCAATCCCGACGTGACCAAAACACTGCAGCAGGCCATCGACAAAATCGATGTGGTCCCTGCCGGGATGAAGGCACCCGACTTCATGATCCATACGGGCGACATCACGCAGAACTCCAAGCCCGCCGAATTCGACACCGCCGTGCAGGTGATCAAGAGCGCCAAGGTCGGCCAGGTCTTCTACGTTCCCGGCGAGCATGACTTCTCGCTGGATGACGGCGCGCTGTACAAGGAGCGCTTTGGGAAGGGAACGGCCGGAAACGGATGGTACAGCTACAACCACAAGGGCGTTCACTTCATCGGCCTGAACAACTGTGTCGAAGTCGACGCAATGGGCAACCTCGGCGGCGAGCAGCTCGCCTGGCTCAAGTCCGATCTCGCCGGGCTGAGTGCGTCCACGCCGATCGTGGTGTTCGCCCACATCCCGCTCTGGATGGTCTATGAAAAGTGGGGCTGGGGCACGGCGGATGGCGCGCAGGCGCTCGCTCTGCTCAAGCGCTTTGGTTCCGTCACGGTGTTGAACGGTCACATCCACCAGATCGTCCAGAAGGTGGAAGGCAATGTCGCGTTCCACACCGCTGCGGCGACCGCGTTTCCGCAGCCGGCACCGGGGGCCGCGCCGAACCCCGGCCCGATGATGGTTCCGGCCGGCAAGTTACAGAGCGTGCTCGGGATCACGAATGTCACAGTCGTTCGCGGGCACAATCACCTTGCGGTTGTCGATCACTCGTTGGCGGCGAAGGCGTGAAGAACGTAGGTGCTGTGATCGTATTGTCTGCTGTGGCCGCGATGGGGCTTGCCCTGATTCACCCTTTTGGCGATCCGCGTATCGGGCCTCCCAAGGGGCTCGGCACGCTGCTGCGTGGTGCCAATATGTCTTCCGATGCGATGAAGGTTCTCATCTCAAAATGCGCGGACTGCCACTCGAACGAAACCCGCTGGCCGCCCTACGCGCGCGTCCCTCCAGGATCGTGGCTTATCGAGCGCGACATCATAGAGGCGCGGAGACAGATGAATCTCTCCGATTGGGACCAGATGCCCGCCGACACGCAGGAGGTCCTGATCGGGAAGATCATTCATGAGGCAAAGAGCGGTGACATGCCGCCCCTGCAATATCGTGCGTTGCACTGGGGCGCGAAGCTGACCGCTGTCGACATCGTTACGCTCTCCAGCATGCAACAGCCATCCGCGCCGGATGCAGCTCAGACCCCGCCGGGCGATGCTGCACGCGGCAAGCTCGTCTTTGAGAAGCGCTGCACCGGCTGTCATTCCATGACCGAAGATCGCGAAGGCCCACGGCTCGGGGGAGTCTTTGGCAGAAAGGCCGGCAGCGTGCCCGGGTTCACCTACTCTGCGGGGCTCAAGAACTCGGGGATTACGTGGAACGAAGCTACGTTGGAAAAGTGGCTGAGCGATCCGGACCTCGTTGTGCCCGACACCTCCATGGACTTCCACGTCCCCAAAGCCCAAGAGCGTTCCGATCTAATCGCTTATTTCAAACAGTGAAGATTCCGCACGCACTTCATAAATAACGGCAGGTCGACTTTCGTCAATAACCGAACAACGCAAGTGCGGCAAACCCTGCTTCACCTCTTTGAAGAAAAGCGTCGCGATTTTTATACCACTCAGATAATCGTGTGCGCATTCTTTGTTCAAGGCGCTCTGCTCAAAGACCCTAAGCTTCAGCGCATTGAAGACATCGCGTCCGTCATGGGCGACCGTATGTGGGTTTCCGTTTTTCGTATCGGGCAATGTAATGAGGCGCAGCCTGAAATCAACATCGGGCCACTCAAGGGCGTACTGGTTGCCCTTTCGCGTCCCGGTCTGCGAGCCGACGGTGATCTCGTTCAGGTGCTCACGAAGTTGCTAATCAAACGCCCTCTCAAGGCGAAGAGCTCGGGTTCGAGCCCCGATATCGCTACCAAAATTCAAGGCACACACCCTCAAAATTTCTGTTGAGAGCGCAACAAGAGCAGCCGTGAGGGCCGGCTTTGGCGTTTGCTGACTGCTCCTGCAGTCGAGCTTCGGCGCTGAATCGATTCATCTTAGCGGACGAGTTGGATCGAGCAAGCGGGCATGCACGGCGCTTCATGCGCAACCCATTTCACGCATGCGTTTGCACTGGAAAGATCACTCGCTGAACGTGAGAGGGCTGCCGCTCGCGGAGAGGAAGTGGCCGAGTTAGGTAAGTACCGTATCGCACGTGTGTTCGGTGCTGTCCTGCTTTGGTGATATTTCGCCGGGATGATCTTGGCACGATTCTGACTAGGACACTTCTCCCGGTCTGGAGTCACCGATGTTCAGGAACGCGCGTTTTCTTTTGGTTTTGTCTCTCGTGGCTTGCGGATGCAGCAGCTCCCTAAGCCACCCAGGAACATCCTCTCTAACAGTCACGCCGGCGTCGAACCCGGATTTTGCAGTTGTGGCCGCGCCAATCTCCGTGTCGCTGCAGAGCGGAGGCACGCCGCGGTCGCTCACCGTCGCAGTGAACCCAGTCAACGGCTTTACCGACGCAGTCACGGTTACACTTAGCGGTCTGCCCAGTGGCGTAACCGCGACGCCCGCGACAGTGTCTGTAACTCCCGGCCAGCTCGCTCAGTTCAAACTGAGCGCGTCCAGCTCGGCCGCCGTGACTTCATCGGCAGCCATTACTGTTACCGGTGCAGCGGACTCGCTCTCGCATGCGGCGACGACTACCCTTGCCATCACCGCGGCGAACGCTCCGGACTTCTCGGTGGTAGCGTCGCCGGCGTCTGTGACGCTGCAGAGCGGAGGCACGCCCCGTTCGCTGACGGTCACAGTCGAGCCGGTCAACGGCTTCTCCGATCCGGTCACGGTTTCTTTCACCGGTCTGCCGCCGGGCGTCACTGCGACTCCCGCGACGGTCTCTGTCGCGCCCGGCCAGCTTGCTCAGTTCAAGTTGAGCGCATCGAGCTCGGCAGCCACAACGTCCGCCGCAGCGATCACTGTGACGGGCGCTGCCGACTCGCTCTCGCGCACGACAGTAGCCGCACTCGCCGTCACCCCGGCAACGGTGCCGGACTTCTCCGTCGTCGCTTCGCCGACCTCGGTCTCGCTTCAGAGCGGAGGCACGCCGCGCACGCTCACGGTGACGGTGAATCCGGTGAATGGCTTCTCTGACCCAGTCTCCGTCTCGCTTACCGGCCTGCCGGCAGGAGTGACTGCAACGCCCGCGACGCTCTCGGTCACGCCGGGACAGCTTGGACAGTTCAAATTGAGCGCATCGAGTTCGGCCGCAACGACCTCAACCGCATCGATTACTGTTACCGGCTCAGCCGACTCGCTTTCGCATACAGCGGCTGCAGCACTCGCGGTCACCGCGGCGACGGTGGCGGACTTCTCCGTGATTGCTTCGCCGACCTCGGTCTCGCTGCAGAGCGGGGGCACGCCGCGCACGCTCACGGTGACGGTGAATCCGGTGAATGGCTTCTCTGACCCGGTCTCCGTCTCGCTCACCGGCCTGCCGGCGGGAGTGACTGCAACCCCCGCGACGCTGTCGGTCACGCCGGGACAGCTTGGTCAATTCAAGCTGACCGCTTCCAGTTCGGCCGCAACGACCTCAACCGCATCGATTACTGTTACTGGCGCAGCCGACTCACTTTCGCATACAGCCGCCGCAGCACTGGCGGTTACGGCGGCGGCTCCGATCATCTCGAACGCGGCGATCAGCTCCTCAAGTTTCGATTTCGGCGACGACCTCGTGGGCCAGACGCTTACGAGATCGGTTGTGACGGTAACGAATACCGGCACGGCGGCGATCACTCTGAATCCGACATTGTCGGGTGATGCGAGCTACTCGATCGCGGCAAGCTCCTGCGGTGCGAACCTGTCTGCCGGCGCCACATGCACGGAGTCGGTCAGCTATGCCCCGACGACGGCTTCGGGCAGCACGGCACAGACGGCCACACTGAACCTGGGGCTGGGAAATGTTCCGGCGGGCACGGCGCAGACCGTCGCTCTGACGGGCGTCTCGGCTGTACTGGCTGCGGGTACGGTGAGCTCGACGATCAACCCGCAAGTTGCGCTGTACACGATGACGCTGCCGTTCCCTGGGTCGATGACTGTCAACTTTGGCACGGATACGAGCTACGGCAAGCAGACCTGGACACAGTCAACCACGCAGGCGGGTGGCACGGTCAGCATCTATGTCGCCGGCATGCTCGCGAATACGACGTACCACATGCAGGCTTCGGTTCAACTGAACAACGGCGTGACCTCGACTGACAGCGATCATACGTTCACTTCGGGAACGCCGATCCTCTCGCCGAATGTGACCGTGACTACCACGCCCGGCATGACACCGCAGCCGGGACTGGAAGTGCTGACGCCGTACCTCGGTGCGGGCGGCGGAATTGCCGTCACTGATCTGCAGGGAAATGTTGTCTGGTCGTACCAGCTTGCGGGTGCATCGACGACCAACCACATCGAGGGTTTCAAACAGCTGCCTAACGGCGATTTCCTCATGAGCATCGGTGAAGGCAGCGCGACGACGTTCTTCGGCGGCACGACTCCGGCGAGTGACATCGTCGCAATCCGCGAGGTTGATCTTGCAGGGAACCTCGTGAAGGAGATCACTGTAGGCGACCTTACCAACGAGTTGAAGGCAGCCGGCTACAACATCACTCTGTCGCAGTTCCATCACGAGGTTACGCCGCTGCCGAATGGCCACTGGCTCGTGCTCTCAAACACGGCGAAGACCTTCACGAACGTGACAGGCTATCCGGGAACGACGAATGTCCTGGGTGACGTGATCATCGACCTGGATCAGAACCTGCACCCGGCCTGGGTCTGGAATGAGTTCGATCACCTGGATGTGAATCGTCATCCCATGCAGTTCCCGGACTGGACGCACACCAACGCGATTGTCTACACGCCGGATGATCACAACATTCTGGTTTCGATCCGCCATCAGAACTGGGTGGTCAAGGTCGACTACCAGGACGGAGCTGGATCGGGCAACATTCTGTGGAGACTTGGACAGGGTGGTGACTTCACGCTCGTGGGAGGAACGGATCCGACTGACTGGCAGTATGCGCAGCACGCACCGGCGATCGTTGGGCCCACCAGCGCGGGCATCTTCTCGCTCGTAATGATGGACAACGGTGACGACCGCATGTTCCCGGATGGAGGACTGTGCGGGACCGGCTCCGAACCGGCCTGCTACTCCACGGTGCCGATCTTCCAGATCAACGAGACTGCGATGACGGCGACGCTGACGTTCCACCAGGTTGTGCCGACGGCTAACTACAACGCGTGGGGAGGAAATGCGGAGCCGCTTACGAACAACGACATCGAATACGACCTGTGCGGCGAGAGCAGCGGCTCAGACATCTTCGAAGTCACACCGGACAGCTCGAACCCGACCACCGTGTGGCAGATGCACATGACTGGTAACAACTCGTATCGTGCGTTCCGAATTCCCAGCATGTATCCCGGAGTTCAGTGGTAACCAACCGGTCGAATTTCACTCGAGTTCGTTCGCGTCGCGATGTAAGCACGGAGCGATCAAAAGGGAAAGTGACCTTCGCCTCAAAGGCATGGAAATCGGGCAGGCTTCGGCCTGTCCGATTTCTGTTCCTTCCGGGATCGGGGTGGGATATGATTCGTTTTCCCCCGAGATACTCACGCCTCGAGGAGGGCCCCATGTTCCGAAGCCGCTTGGTTGTAGCGACTGCGTTCGGTTTCTTTCTGGTTCAAGGATGTGGTTCGAACGGAGGACCGTCACCATCGCCGACTCCGGCGACGAACGCGACGACGATCCAGCACATCATCGTGATCATGCAGGAGAATCGGACCACGGATAACCTGTTCAACGGTTTCCCAGGGGCCGATACTGTCCAGACGGCCACACAAAAGGGCCAGACCGTAACCCTGCAGCCGGTCCCGTTAGAAGAAGGCTGGGATGTGGACCACAGCCACATCGGTTGGGTGAAGTCCTATGACAACGGGCTGATGGACAACTTTGCCCGGTCGGATCAGGCGTATCCCGCGCCGAACTTCCCGTACGCTTACGTGCCGCAGTCAGAGACCGTGCCATTGTTCACGCTGGCTAAGGCCTACACGTTCGGCGACCGGATGTTTCAATCCAACACCGGCGCGAGCTTTGTGGCCCACCAGTACATGATTGCCGGACAGTCTGGAGAAGCCGTCGAAAACCCCAGTGCAGCGCCATGGGGCTGCGATGCGCCCACCGGAACCACAGTGGCTCTCATCGGCCCGAACGGAACTGAGCTCCCCGGTCCGTTCCCGTGCTTTGACTATCAAACGATCGCGGACCTGCTCGACGCAAAGGGAGTGACGTGGAAGTACTACACGGTGCCGCTCGGCCCGGTTGGAGAGCCGCTCCCTGACAAGGGAGACATCTGGTCGGCATTTCAGGCGATTCATCACATCCGTTACGGCCCGGACTGGACAAACAACGTTATTACGCCGCCGACACAATTTTTCACGGACCTTCAGAGCGGCAAGCTGGCCCAGGTGACCTGGATCATGCCTGCATACAGCTACTCGGACCATGCAGGACCAGGGGCGACGGCCGACGGGCCAGACTGGGTGGCCGACCTCGTCAACGCAGTTGGCGCGAGTTCTTACTGGAAATCGACAGCGATCTTCATCGCTTGGGACGATTGGGGCGGATGGTACGACCATGTCGTGCCACCGCAGGTCGACAACATGGGCTTAGGAGCGCGCGTTCCGCTCATCATCGTCTCGCCCTATGCCAAGCGTGGTTATATCTCCGAAAAGCCGCATGAGTTCAGCGGCTTCCTCACGTACATGGAGGAGACGTTCAATCTGCCGAACCTGGGGATGCGCGACGCGAAAGCCGATGACTTCATCGATTGCTTTGATTACACGCAGACGCCGCAAGCTTACACCGCTGTTCCGGTCAAAAATGGTCCCTCTTACTATGTCGGCAAGAAGGACCTCTCGCCTCCGGATGACGACTAGCCAAGAGATCTGAACCCGGAGACGCAAATGCATTTCATCAACAGCCTTCTGCTGTCGGTCACATTCGTCGCTTCGATCGCGCTGCTGGTAATCATGCAGCAGCGCGGGCTCATCAGGCGCTTACGTCTGTTCTTTGTTCTGCTTCTGCTTTATGTGCTGAGATCTGCAGTTCTCATGATTGGCTTGAGGCTGTTCGATCGATCAACCTACATGCAGGTCGCCTCCGCGCTGTCGCTGCTCGATTTCGGGCTGCAGCTCGCGCTGGCCTACTCACTCGCTCGTAACTTCAGTCGCGTTCGGCCGGGCGCCGAAGGGGAAGCGGGCGGCGGCATTTTGAACTCGGCGTTGGCGCAATTCGCCTCGGCAGTGTTCCTGGCCGCGGCTCTCACGCTGGGACTCGTTACCGCGTTTCCCATGCACTCGCCCGTTCCGCTGGACCGCGGAGTTCTATTGAGCGGGTTCGTCTTTCTCCTGCTCCTCGTCTTCGTCCGAAACAGGAGTGCAAGCGCGCCTGAGGCTTGTGTTCTCGTCGGCTTCTGCGTTGTAAGCGCAGCGAACATTCTGGCCCAGTACGGCAGAAGCGCAGCCGCCGTGCAACACCAGCCCGGGCTCTTCCTCGCGTGGAGCTACGGGAACATTGCGATCTGGGTTGGCGTGCTTGTGTTCTGGATCTTCCGGTTGCGAGCGGGGTCGGTTTCAGCAGGGAGCTACATGCCGTGGCATGCTACGGCAACGCTCTCGCAATAGGCAGCAAAAGAGCCGCCTCGTTAACAGGGCCGCTCTTCTTACGGTGCGTCACAACCGAAGTTCTTGCAGGCAGCCGTATGTCTTATTTCCGCAAGCGCTTAGCTCCAGCCGATATACTTTGATTGAGCGAAGCGATGGCAAAGACGTTTTATCTAGAGACCTTCGGCTGCCAGATGAATGCCCACGACTCCGAGAAGGTGGTCGGGACGCTGGAGCGCGAGGGTTATACGCAGGTGGCCGAGGAGACGGCGGCGGACCTGATTCTGTACAACACCTGCTCCATCCGGGATAAGGCCGAGCAGAAGGTGTTTCATCGGCTGAACGATTACAAGAAGCTGCAGGCCCAGGGGAAGCGGTTCGGCGTGCTCGGCTGCGTGGCGCAGCAGGAGGGCCAGCGGATCTTCGAACGCGCGCCGTACGTTTCCCTGGTGGCCGGCTCGGCGAGTTATCGGAACCTGCCCGAGATGCTGCAGCGGCTGGAAGCCGGCGAGCGGCGGGTCACGGGGCTCGATGACCGGCAGACGGACGAGACGTTTGATACGGAGTTCACCGCGCGCTCGAATCCGCATCGCGGGTACATCACCATCATCGAGGGATGCGACAAGTTCTGCGCCTATTGCGTGGTGCCGTATACGCGCGGCAAGGAACGCTCGCGGACGTCGGCGAGCGTTCTGGCTGAAGCCCAGCGCATTGCGGCGCTCGGATATACGGAGATTCAGCTCCTCGGGCAGAACGTGAACAGCTATCGCGACCCTAGCCGCCGGCGCAGCTTCGCGGAACTGCTCGTAGCAGTGAGCGAAGTAAGCGGGATCAAGCGCGTGCGGTTTACGACGTCGCATCCTCGCGACTTTACGAAGGACATTGTGGATGCGGTCGAGTCGCATCCGAAGCTGTGCAATCACATTCATCTGCCGGTGCAGTCCGGGTCGACCGATGTGCTGCGCGCGATGCAGCGCGAGTACACACGCGAGTGGTATCTCGAGCGCATTCAGTGGACCACGGACGCGAGCCGCGACATTTCGCTCACAACGGACATCATTGTTGGATTTCCGGGAGAGACGGATCGCGACTTCGAGCAGACGATTGCGCTGCTCGATGCAGTTGGGTATGACGGCGTGTATGGATTCAAGTACTCGCCGCGGCCGAACACGCCGGCGATTCACATGCACGATTCCATCGCCGATGAGGTGAAGGCGCAGCGGCTCGCGATTTTGAATGACCGCCAGCGCGAGATTCAGCGCGCGAATTATCAGCGCCATCTCGATCAGACTCTCGAGGTGATGGTGGAGGGTCACAACACGGCGCGTGGGCAGGTGGTCGGGCGGTCGTCGCAGAACAAGACGGTGAACTTTACGTGCGATCACCTTCCGGCGATCGGCAGTTATGTGGATGTTCGCGTGACGAAGATCTTTCCGAACTCGCTTGTGGGTGAGGCGATCTCGGTTCCGGTGGCGCCGTCGCCTGCGTTGCTGGCGCACCAGGCGCTGAACGCCCGCGTTCCGGCGTAGGCGTACACTGGAGGCGCGATGAATCTTCCCGGATTCAAGCCGGACCCCGAGGCGCAACGGTCGGCGGACACTGAAATTGAGGTGCGGATTCGCGGGCTGATGATGGACCCGTCGACGCACCAGCCGATCGTGGTCTTAAACGATCTTGCCGGCCAGGTCGTGCTGCCCATCTGGGTGGGGCTGTTTGAGGCGAACGCGATCGCGCTTGAGATTGAAAAGGCAACGATGCCGCGGCCGATGACGCATGACCTGCTCCGCAATGCGATTCAAGGATTAAATGGGCGCGTGACGCGTGTAGTCGTGGGCTCACTGCGTGAGGAGACATTTCACGCAACGATCTGGATGGATCAGGCAGGCGAGATGGTGGCGCTGGATGCGCGGCCGTCGGATGCGATTGCGCTGGCGCTGCGTGCCGACTGTCCCATTTTTGTCAGCCGCCAAGTGCTCGAACAGGCGAAGCTTGCGGCGAGTGGAGCGCTGAACCCGACGGCCGAGGACCTGCGGCGCTGGCTCGAAGGTCTGAACGACGACGAAATGGGCAGATATAAGATGTAAGCGCCGGGCAAGCTACACGATGTAGCTCGCGGCTCGTCTCACGCCAAACTTACCAACAACTAAACCCAGTTACAAAGCCGCGCGACGCGTGCCGCCCACTCCTCTTCTGTAGGCAGATGTGGGAGCGGAATGCTGAGGTGCGCGCCTGAGATGGCGTCGTCAATTGCGCGACGCATGGCAGGCAGCATGGACTGCTCGTCGCCGTCGATGACGAAGGCCCATGGCGTGCGGCGAAGGATGTCGCTCACACCTGATTGCGCGTGCAGCACAACGGGAATACCGCGGCTGAGCGCTTCAATTGCGGGGATGCCGTAGCCCTGCAGGGCGGGCATGAGGAAGACGTGTGCGGTGTCGTAGAGGCGTGCCAGCTCATCGTCGCTGACAAAGCCATGAAAGCGTACGCGGCGCTCGATGCCGAGACTTGCGGCGAGCTGTCGCATCGCCTCCAGAGCGGACCCTTTGCCGACGATGTCGAGCCGCCACTCGATGCGGGTGGAGAGCGGAGGCGGCTCGTGCTCGAGTGCAGCGAGTGCGCGGAGTATCCAATCGATGCGCTTGTTCGACTCGATGCGCGAAACGCTCATCATGCGCAGCTCTGTGGTGATGGGCCGCAGGCGGAAGATGTTGGAATGGGTGAGCCCGCCCATGCGTGCGATCTCGGCGCGCACGTTGAACTCGCGGCTGCATTCGCCGCGAAGGTATTCGCTCGTCACGAGGGTGCGGCCTCCGCTGCGGAGACCATAGCCGGTGACGGTGTCGAAGACGCGTCGCGCGAAACGGCGTTTGAGATTGAGCTGCGTGGCGTCCTCAAACAGGCTCGGCGTGTCGTGCATCAGGCAGTGAAATCCGCGCACGCCGGCCAGTGTGGCGTGCAGTGCGGGCTGGTAGCCGGACATCAGCGGCTTGGGTGCAGTGCGCTGTGTGCGGAAGTAGCGGCGCAATGCGGCAATTTTGCGGGTGGCTCGCATCACCGGCTTGAGTTCGACCACTTTCAGTTCGAAGTCGGGCTGCTTCGCCAGCCCGATGTGATCGATGTAGGTGACAACGTGGCAGGGTAGCTCGTGTTGCTCGAGCCAGCGCGCGAGTGCAAGGACGCTGCGCTCGGCGCCGCCCATCGCCTCGATTTCAGTGAGGACGATGGCGCGCGAGTTGGGCGGCGGAGATGGCATGGGTCCGCTTGAGCTTAGCGAATCGCGAGCTCGTCGAGCCAGTCAAAAAATTCAGGGAAGCTGATGCTCGCCGCCTCTGCGCCGTGGATCGCGGTGTCGCCGGTGGCGCGCAGAGCGGCGATGGAGAACGCCATGGCGATGCGGTGGTCGGAGCCGGAGTCGATTTCCGCGCCGTGCATCTGCTGGTTTCCAGGGACATCGAGGCCGTCCTCGTGCTCGGTGACGTCGGCGCCCATTGCGCGCAGGTTTTTCACGACCAGCGCGATCCGGTCCGATTCCTTGACGCGCAGCTCGCGTGCGTCGCGAATGCGGATGCCTTCGGTTGTGTAGGGTGCGATAGCCGCGATGACCGGAAGCTCATCGATGAGCTGTGCGGAGAGCGAGCCGGAGATCGTGATGCCCTCCAGGGCGCGATTGCGGTTGACCTGGATTGTGCCGATCATCTCACCGTGCTCTTCGTGGACCTCCAGCACCTTGATATGACCGCCGAGGCTCGTGATGACGTCGAGCAGTCCGGCACGTGTCGGGTTCAGACCAAGCGAGTCGAGAACCAGGTTCGAGTCTTCAAACAGCAGCGCAGCGCAGAGGAAAAATGCGGCCGAGGAGATATCGCCCGGGACCGTCGCGTTGATGGCCTGCAGCTGCTGGCCACCCGCGATGTACACGCGGTCCTCGCGTCGAATGAGCTCTGCGCCGAACGCCTTCAGGGCCTGTTCCGTGTGGTCGCGCGTGCGAATGGTTTCGGCGAAGGAGGTCGTTCCCTTGGCCTGCAGACCAGCGAAGAGTACAGCAGTTTTGACCTGCGCGCTCGCGATCGGCGCTTCAAAATCGATGGCTTTCAAGTCGCTGCCGTGGATTGTCATCGGCGCGTGGCTGTCGGTCAGCGTGACGCGCGCGCCCATCTGCTCCAGTGGCTTGCGGATGCGTTCCATCGGGCGCTTGGAGAGCGACTCGTCTCCCACGAAGCGATAGGTTCCGGGCTGCGCGGCGGCGAGTCCGGCGAGCATGCGCATCGTCGAGCCGGAGTTGCCGCAGTCCAGATCGCGCGCGGGCTGCTGAAAACGGCCGCCCGTTCCCGTGACCTCGATCGTGCGGCCGACGCGTGCTGTCGTCGCACCGAGATCCTGCATGCAGGCGACCGAGCTCTGTGGATCGGCGCCGGTCGAGAAGTTCTCCAGGTGCGATGTGCCTTTCGCAAAACCGGCCAGCATGGCGTAGCGATGCGAGATCGATTTGTCACCGGGCAGCATGAGCGAGCCGCGCAGGCTGCGCGCCGGAGAGACGACACGTGTAACGGAGTTGGCGTGGGTCGCGGAGGGCATTGCAACTATTCTACGGTTGCCGCGAACCGTTGCACTTCGCCGTCACGCGAATCGCTAGCGTTTCCCCATGGCCGTCGAATACGCGAGTGCCAGATCATCGACAAGATAGTGATACAGCCGCTCATGGTCCTGCTCGTCGCGATTGCGCAGGATGGCGGAAGGATGAATTGTGGCGATGACCTGCTTTGCGAATGGCGTCTCGCGGATCTTTCCGCGGTCTTTCATGACCGAGAACGTGCTTCCCAGCAGCGATTTCGCCGCGCTCGCGCCGAGGCAGAGAACAACCCGCGGCTTGACCGCATCGAGCTCCGCCTGCAGCCACGGCCGGCACGCGTTGATCTCGCTCATCCGCGGATTCTGGTGCAGCCGCCGCTTGCCACGCTCGACGAACTTGAAATGCTTTACCGCGTTCGTCACATAAACTTCGGCCGACTTGATGTGCAGTTCATCCATCGCGCGGCGCAACACGCCGCCCGCAGGCCCGACGAACGGCTCGCCCTGCTTGTCCTCTTCATTGCCAGGCTGCTCGCCAACCAGCATCAGGTGGGCGCGGCTCGTGCCCGCGCCCGGCACGACCTGCGTGGCGTGCTTGTAGAGATCGCATCCCTTGCAGCCCGGCATCGCCGCGACGAGCACCGGCAGCTTGTGCTCCGCCGGAACGAACGGTGCTGCAGTCGGAAATTCCTGTCGTGTGGCCATCGTCTCAACAGTTCAGATAGCGCTCTTGTCCAGACAGGTTTTCTCCGCCGCGTTATTGGTGGGCTTTCACAACGCCGGCAACGATAATCCCTGCCACCACGCCAGCAATGATTAACGCTGCCCGGGTCGAGATAGGCGGGCCGGGAGGCGAAAGATAGCCCATGTATCGCGGACCGAAGCGGCGGTAGGGGCGACGCATCGGATAGCGCTGCGCCGGCGGAGCGCTCGGAATGTACCCCAGTTCCAGCGCGCCCGGATCAGCGGACGATGACTCGCCGGCCATCGCTGCAGGCCGAGACAGGCCAACGGCATAGGGAACGTAGAAGTTGGGTGCCGGCCGTTGCGCGATCTGCTGAGCGCCGACCGGAACCACGATGAGAATTAAGCAGAGGAGACTCGCCAGTGTTTTCATGCGTCCGAGTGTGCGTCCGTATTCGGGCGCTTTTGGCCGCGCTTATGACAGTTTCTCGAGTGTCACAGGTGTATCAGTGTCCGGCCGGCGTCTCGGGATACAGCCGGATGTCCGCCACGCCACGATAGCGCTCGGCAAAATCCATTCCATAGCCGACGACAAACCGGTTCGGAATCTTGAAGCAGACGTAGTCGGCTTCGATGGGCACGAGGCGGCGCTCCGGTTTGTCCAGGCAGGTAGCGATTTTGAGCGATGCCGGCTTGTGCTGCAGCATCAGTTGGCGCAGGTAGCTGAGCGTCAGGCCGGTGTCCAGGATGTCTTCGACGATGATCACGTGCTTGTCCTCGATCGGATTGTCGATGTCCTTGATCATCTTCACCTGGCCGGACGAAACGCGCGCCCGCCCGTAGCTCGAGACCGAAACGAAGTCGAAGGTGTTGTCTACGGTGATCGACCGCGCGAGGTCGGAGAGGAAGATCGCCGCGCCTTTGAGGACACCGATCAGCACGATCGCCTGTCCGGCGTATTCAGCCGAGATCCGTTGGCCGAGCGCGTGAACGCGTTCGGCGAGTTGCTCGCGCGAATACAGAACTTCCATCTTCTCGGGCGGAATATAGTCGGGCACGGACATGGTTATCGGTAGGGTAGCGGATTGCTGTGTGAGGAAAACGCGTCCGCCACGCGGCGCCCAGGATGGGCTGTAACGGCCGATATACTGAACTGAATGTATCCCTATATCAACCTCGGCGCATGGCACATCGGGACCTTTGGTCTCCTGCTGTGGTTTGCGGCGGTGTGTGCGACGGTGCTGTTGCATTACAACTTCAGGCGCAACGGTGTGGATGCCGACGCGCTGAACGTCGTCGCGCTGGCGGTGGTTGGGGGAATCATCGGCGCGAAGCTCTGGCATGAGCTGCAGAATCCGCATGAGCTCGCCGCGGCTTGGCGGCAGATTCTGCTGCCGGGAGTCGCGCATTCGTGGGACGTTCTCAAGGAATTCTTCACCTGGTTTCAATCCGGATTCGCGTGGTTCGGCGGGTTGGTCGCGGCCATCGCAGTGCTGATGTGGCAGGGCGTCGCGTCGAAACCGAACGGGCTGCGCGGCCATTGGGCGGCGATGCGAATGCTGGATCTTGCCGCGCCCGCAGCGGCGATCGGATATGGAGTCGGACGGATCGGCTGCCTGCTTTCAGGTGACGGCGATTACGGCATCAACACGACGCTGCCGTGGGGCGTGCATATGGCCAGGAACGCGCTCGTTCCGCCGAACCCGCCAACTGCGCTGGTGCAGCCCACGCCGATATATGAGCTGCTGTTTGCGATCGCGCTGGCGTGGTGGCTGTGGAAGCGCGGAAGCAAGCCGCGGCCGCTCGGATTTCTCACCGGCGAGTACCTGGTGCTCAGCGGAATTGGCCGCTTCCTGGTCGAGTTTGTGCGGATCAACCCGAAGCTCTACTTCAACCACACCATGTCGAATGCGCAGATTGCGGCTCTGCTGAGCGTAGTTGCCGGGGCGCTGATCATGGTTGCGACGCGCAGCAATCGGGCGGTTGTGCCGCAGCCGCTGCCGGACGCCGGCCGTGCGCGAAAACCCGCCGCGGCGTAGCCCCGCAGCTCAGCCCGGCTGCTACAGCTTCTTCAGATACGCGCGGGCCAGATCCAGTTCAGGAAACAGCCGCTCCTCCGCCTGAAACTCGCGAGAGTGCACGCATCTGCGCCCGGCTCGTACCCGCACCGGATGCTTCAGGTGCAGCATCTCGTGGTAGAGCAGGTACTCGACCGCATATCGCGGCGTGTTCGCACGATCGAAGACGCGGCTGACGACGATCGTGTTGTGCGCGGCGTCGTAGTGGCCCAGCATGCGCTTGGCGTAGTGCGCGCTCCAGGTCAGGGTCGGCCGCCCCAGCAGCCCGTGGAAGAAGCGGGCGTTGAGTGATTCGAAGACTTCCTCGAGATCGTAGTGATGTCCTTTGGACGAACTGATGCGCTTGCGTCCGCGCTCCTGGCGGATGCGCTCGGCATGGCGGAGCACAGCTTCTGACTGCGTGTAGCGGCGGTAGCGGTCGGCGAAGTGCGGCACGATCGGCTTGCGGTAGAGCTTGGCGAGCAGGATGTGCGCAATCGCCTGATGAACTTGTTCGGGCGCGTGTTCCAGCAGGTCTGACAGGCGAACGATGAGGCGGCCTTCGCGCAGCCGGATGGTCGTGTTCAGGCTCGTGAAGCGGCGGAACCTGATCTCCAGCGAAGGCATGGGAGCGCGCGGGCGAATCGCGCGGTACTCGATCTCAAAGATTGAGATCAGTTCACTGGATGCGGGGGGCAGAACAGAACGGGACACGCTGAAATCAGATTACACGGATGCGTGCGGGTCAGATTGGCGCGGCCTTGCGCGCTCAGCGGGGCGTGTCGTTTACCGGCGAGTGCTCCGGGTCGGCGCGTTCCTTCTCTACCTTGGCGGCGTCGGGGTGGTCCTTGAAGTACGCGGCCTGCTCTGTCTGCATGGAGGTTGCCGCCTCATGCATGTCCTTCAGGGAATCGATAGCCAGCTTGCGGACCACGTCGTATGCATGATCATCGCCAGCGGCGCGCAGCGTGGTCGACCAGCGCTCAATCGAGCTTACGAGCTTCGGGAGCGACTTGCGGATGTCGCGGTGATTGGAGTGGTACTCGTCCATGTTGTCGTTGAACTCGTCGGCGATTGCAGCAAACTGATCGAGCAGGTCGTGCATGTCCTGGTCGAAGCCGGGCCGGCGCGGCTTGGACAAAAGCTCCTGAATCTCCTGCTCGCGCGTGTTCAGGATCTTGATGAACGCGATGATGCGATCGTTGGGGATGTAGGCCGCGTCGCGGAGGGATTCAATCTCCTTCTGGCTCATCGAGCTGTCATCGTCCTGGGCGGACAGGCGCGCTGCAGGGGTGAGCAGGATGACCGCGCACACCGCTAACGCAAGGGTTCGAACTCGAGAGCGCAGCGTCATTTCGAGAAGATCACATCGAGCACCTGGGTGTGCAGTTGATTCACACGCGCGAGGGTGGCCTGGGTTACGCTGCGCTGCTCGGCCGAGGCTACATGCACCATGTCCGTCAAACGGCGGGTGATGTGCTCGAGCAGCATCTCGGCATTCTTCAGCCGCTTCGCATTCGTACCAGAAGCCTTCTGCATCTTCGCGGCAACGGAGTCGATGTGGGTCAGTGTTGTATTCGCATCCTGATCGTCGCCGGCGGCTATCTCTCGTCCGGCGAGCTCGGTGAGCCCGTGCAGGACCTCGGCGAACATGTAGCACTGATCGCGAGGCTGTGCGGCGTCGGCGCGCTGCTCCATCTGGAGAAGTGTCGGTGCATCGAGCGGAACTTCATCCGGGCCGGATGCACGGGCTGAAGATGCAAAGGGAAAGAGAAAGACGAGGGTGACGAGAATGAGACCCGACTTGAGCCCAACCCAGCAAGCTGGCTTGGGATCCTGCTCGCTACGAGCCAGATTCAGGGACCCGGACTGAGTGACCATAGCGCACCCCCTTTCAGAGTGCTGCGATGCTCTAACTCTCGTGCATCATCTCTCGCCTTCCAATGCAACCAGACGGTGGCGGGCCTGAAACTCCTGGTCGGGGTACTTACCACCGGCCAAAGCCAGGAATGCACGGTACGCTCGTTCCGCGTCCTTGTTCTGATGCAGGGTGTCGTGCGCCGTTGCCTCCAGAAACAGGGACGCTGCGGAGTTGGGCAGAACTGTAGCACGCGCAGCGAGCGCCTGCAATGACATGTGTGGATCGTGGTTCCGCGAAGCTGCAAAAGCCAGGTGCCCGCAGGCTTGGCCCCACTCCGCGTCGGACGGGAAGCTTGATCGCAGAGCGACCGCTTTTATCAGCAATGACTGGGCTTCGGGGAACTTCTGCTGCTCGACCAGAGTGCTGGCGAGGTCGTCGAGCAGCATCGGGTCGTTTGGATTCTGCGCGACGAGCGAGCGCAGGAGCGGCTCAGCCTTATCGCTGTCGCCGCTCAGCGAATAAAGGTGAGCCAGAAGGCGCGTGATCGCCGGGTTGCCGGCCGCCGCCGTGTCTGACGCACGGAGCTTTTCGATCAGCGGAACAGCCTCTTCGGTCTTGCCCTCGGCGCCGTACACGGCGGCGAGTTGGGACAGGAGGCGGGGGTCGGCGGGGGTGGTTTTGACGGCGGCGAGGAGGAGCGACTCGGCTTCGGCTGTCTTACCCTGCGCGGTGAGCACGTGGGCGAGTGCGGCCAGCGCTTCGGGGTCGTTCGGTGTGAGAGCGAGGTAACGCCGGAAGGCGGCTTCGGCGTCGGGGAAGGCGTTGGCGTGCTCGGCGAGGCGGGCGCTGAGGAGGATGTCGCCGGGGGTTTCGGGGGAGAGCTTGACGGCGGCGAGGAGCTCGTCGCGGGCGGCGTCAGGGTCGGTGTGCTCGTCGAGCACGGCGAGGGAGCGGAGGGCGCGGGCGCGGAGGTCGGGGATGGCGTCGGCGAGGTTGGCGGCGGCCTGGAGCTCGCGGTGGGCAGCGTCGAGGCGGCCGTTGCGGGCGTCGAGGAGGCCGAGTGCGAGCTGGGCTTGGGCCATGGAGGGGTCGGCGGCGATGGCGGCGCGGTAGGCGGAGGCCGCGGCGGTGTCGTCGCCCTTGTGGGCTGGATCATGCTCCAGGGCGAAGCCGAGGTCGTAGAGGATGTGGGGGTTCCTGGGCTGGCTGGCGGCGAGGGGCTGGAGGGCGGCGATGGCAGCGGCGTAGTCGGCGCGCTCCAGTGCCGATTCAGCGGCGTTGAGCTGGGCGTTGGCGGCGTCGCGCGGGGAGGGCGAGTCGGCTTCGCGGGTTCCAGCGGGAAGGTTCTGGGCTATAGCCGGAAGTGCGGCGGAAGCGGTGGCGAGAAGCGCACAGGCGGCAACGCTGAGGGTGAATTTCGGCATGCTGGGGGGTTAGACCGCCCCTCCCCCCTAAAAGTGTGCAAAGTCTTCGGAAGAGAGAACTTAGGGGTGGACTTAGGCAGCTCCATGAAGAACTGAGGCCCGGCGGTTGAGGCCGGGCGGGAGAAGCTCTCTACCTTTCAACCATACCAGTCGTGTCAAGCGCAGCGGGCGTTTCATGCAGGTAGTGGAGCAGGTGGGCTGGAGCAAGGGTTTACCGTTTTGGTGTGCAAGTAGTTGCGACAGGCACCTTTCTGCGGCGGGTGGATCGTTGATTTTGCGGAGCGAATCGCAATAAAAAGTATGGCCCCCAACGTGCGCGTAGGCGGTGAGTTCTACAAACATTGTAGTGGGAGCGATCCAATGAGGAGAGTCCTGGGATATTTCTGGGCGGTGGCATGTGTGTTGTGTCTTGGCGGCACGGCGAGGGCGGCTACGGACGTGTGTAGCGGCGTCAGCGGAAACCTTGTGAAGAACTGCGGGTTCGAGACGGGCGATTTCACCGACTGGAAACTGAACGCGACGGCGACGGCGAGTCCGTTCGTTTACGTGGACAACGGCGACCCGAACAGCGGGAATTATGCCGCTTACCTGGGGGCGCAGAGCACGTTTGCTCAGACCGGATCGGGGAACAAGTACGGTCCTTTGGCGACGATCAGTCAGAAGCTGACGGGACTTGCAGGCGAGGCGTACGATGTGACGTTTTACCTGTACAACACGGGGTGCTCGGTCTCCGATAACCCTGGGTGCGGCGATTTTCACAATCACTTCGACGCGTCTTTCAACGGGCAGACACTGATCAACCAGGACAACATGGGCCTGATGCCCGGGTATATGGCATTTACCTATATGGTCGACACATCCTATACCGCGAGCGCGAACGATTACACGTTGAAGTTCAGCTCCACGGATGACGACGCCGGGTTTTACCTGGACTCGATCTCGGTGGCGGCGGTTGGAGCGGCACCGACTCCAGAGCCTTCCAGCCTGGCGCTGCTGGCGACGGGAATGCTGGGAGCGGCGGGCTACATGCGCAGGAGATTCAGAACGAGATAACGACGGCCTGGACGCGAAAGCAAGCGGCGTTTGCCGTGGCGCGTCTGCTGTGGGCCATTCCGGCAGCTCACCTCTCAAGAGGACGCGATCTGTCCCCGAGATTCAATGCGACCTAACGATGGAGGAACCATGAAACAGAAGTTATTTGGTTCAGCGTGTATTACGTTGCTCGCGGCGCTGGCGATCGTCATAGCGCCGGCCGCTGGAGCACAGACGGGCCTGCACTCGCGCAGGCTGATCACCAAAACAATTGATGACAACGATCTTGTGACGCGGGCGGGCAATGTGCACCCGGCGGTACAAGAAGCGACAGACCTGGGCAAGATGCCGGACAGCACGCCGCTGGACCACCTGCGGCTGCAGCTTCTGCGGTCTCCCGAAGATGAAGCGGCGTTGCGGTCCTATCTGGATGACCTGCACAACCCGAAGTCGGCGAACTTCCACAAGTTCGGAACGATACAGCAGTTTCTTTCGGAGTTTGGCCCGGACCCGTCAGACCTGAGAGACATTGAGGACTGGATGACGTCGAAGGGGCTGACGGTGAACTTCGTCACGCCCAGCATGACGATCGATTTTTCAGGAACTGCAGGCGAAGTGAGCAAGGCCTTCCGCACCGAACTGCATTATCTGAATGCACGGGGTGAGAAGCACTTTGCCAACGTGACGGAACCGATGATCCCGGCGGCACTGGCGAAGGTTGTGCTGGCGCCGGTGGCGCTGCACGACTTCAAGCCTGTGATGCAGACGAAGAAGATTGTGCCGAGCGTGAAGGCGGAGTACACGGTGAGCGCCTCGTACCAGCTGGTGGTGCCGGGCGATCTGGCCACGATTTACAACTACAACCCGACGTACAGCGCGGGCATTTCCGGCCAGGGCCAGACGGTGGTTCTGCTGGAGCGCACGGACCTGTATGCGATGGGCGACTGGAGCACGTTCCGCAAGGTGTTCGGGTTGACGAAGAGCTTCCCGAAGGGCAAGTTCGTGACGGTGCATCCGCAGCCTTCGGGTCTTGCGGTCAACGTCGGGGGCGTGGTCTTCGGCACGGAAGCATGTGCGGATCCCGGCGACGTAGCGGGCGACGACGGCGAAGCGACGCTGGATGTGGAGTGGGCGAGCGCATCGGCGCCGAGCGCGACGGTGGAGCTGGCTTCGTGCCAGGACTCGTCGACGAGCTTCGGCGCGTTTATCGCGCTTGAGAACCTGGAGCTGTCTGCGTCCGGACCGCCCGCGATTATGAGCCTCAGCTACGGCAGCCCGGAGTCAGAGAACGGAACGAGCGGAAATGCCTATATCAACGCGCTGTACGAGGTGGCGGCGTTTGAGGGCGTGTCGCTATTTGTCTCGACCGGAGACGCGGATGCGGACGTGACGGACCAGGGCCACGCTTTTGCGACGCACGGGATTAACGTGAATGCGCTGGCTTCGACACCGTATAACGTTGCCGTGGGCGGAACGGACTTCGGCGATTCGGTTATGGGCGTGAATGGAAGCTACTGGAACACGACGAACGGACTGTATTACAACTCCGCGAAGTCGTACATTCCGGAGATTCCGTGGAACGACTCGTGCGCGAGCCAGTTGATTGCGCATTACCTTGGCTATGCCACGACGTACGGAGCGAGTGGATTCTGCAACAGCGCGACGGCGAGCAGCGCCGGTCTGATCAACATCGCCGGCGCGAGCAGCGGCCCGAGCGGATGCGCGTCCGGTACGCCGTCGATTCCGGGCGTGGTGAGCGGAACCTGCGCGGGCTACCCGAAACCGTACTGGCAGTCGTGGGTGGCGGGAAATCCGGCGGATGGAGTTCGTGACCTTCCGGATGTGTCGCTGTTTGCGGCGAACGGGATCTGGGGCCACTACTATTCGTTCTGCTACAGCAACCCAGGAAAAAATCTGGGCGGATTCCCATGCACGGGAGCGCCGGTGAACTGGTCGGGTGCGGGCGGAACGTCGTTCGCGGCGCCGATCTGGGCGGGTATCGAGGCGCTGATCAACCAGGCGACGGGGTCGCCGCAAGGGAACCCGAGCTCGCTTTACTACTACCTGGCGGCGACGGAGTATGGCACGTCGGGGAGTGCGGCGTGCAACTCGACGCTGGGTAACGGCGTGTCGCCGAGCTGCATTTTTTACGACGTGACGCTGGGCGACAACGATGGCGTGTGCCGTCCACTGGGCGGTGTGCTGCATAACTGCTATCTGCCGTCGGGAACGTATGGCGTGTTGTCAACCTCCAACACGTCGTATCAGCCGGCGTTCGATGCGGGGACCGGGTACGATTTGGCGACGGGGATTGGAACTCCGAACGTGACCAACCTGGTCGGCGGCTTCGTGGCTGTGGAGACGGGCGCGGTGTATTAACCGCAGGCTGAACGAATGAAACCGCTCACGCCCGGTTCGATTGCCGGGCGTGAGCTTTTTTGCGGGTGAGTTGTTGTTACTCGGACGAGCTGGTGGAAGGTTTGGCTGAGGCGCCGGCATCGGGGACCGTGACGTTGAGCGACTGCAGATCGGTCTGGACGGAGAGCGGCTGCTGGGTGGTGCCGTAGGTGCGGAGGGTGGGGTGCTCGGTGTGGGTGCGGGGCGTGGCGCCCGGAGCGTTCGGGACTTCGACGTGGCCGACGTCTTTGGCTTCGGTTACGGAGAGGATGTAGTTGCCTTCGGGGACGTAGGGGAAGTGGAAGGTTGCGTCGTCGGGGTTGATGTCGACTTCGGCGAACTGGGAGTGGTCGTCGGCGAAGAGGAGGGCGACCTTGCCGCCGTTGACGGTATGGCCGTCTTTGGCGAGAAGGGAGCCGGAGATGTCGTGGAGCTGCGAGATGGGGATGGTGATGTCGATGTCGGAGGCTTCTTCGCCGGCGGAGAGCTTGATGGGCGTGGCGTCGTGGCGGCGGATGACGGACCCGGAGTAGATGGGAAGGGAGAACAAGTAGTGGGTCATGATCATCTCGACCATGTTGCCGTTGGGCATGGGCATGCGGGTGGTGTCCTGGGTGCTGAGGGTGAGGTTGGCCTGGACGGCGTACTCGCCGGCGGGGAGCGCGTCGAAGCGGTAGCGGCCGTGGTCGTCAGTGGTCAGGGACCAGCGCAGCGCGTTGGCCTGTACGGGTTGCTTGAAGTCACCTTTGGGGTCGCGCTGGAGCACGCGGACGCCGATGCCGATGGAGGGACTGCCGTCGTCGAAGAGGATAGTGCCGGAGATGGACGCGCCGCGGCGGAGAGTGGCGTCTGCGGTGAGGGTGGCGCGGCCGGCGACGGTGAGGCGCTGGAGCTCGTTCTGAATGCGCTGCTGGAGCTCGGGGGTGGGCTTCGCGAGCTGGTCGCGGGTGAAGCTGAGGAGCGGGGTGACGTAGCCCGGGAGGTCGACGCGGAGGTAGTACTGACCGGGGTGGACGTTGCGAATGGTGTAGCCGCCGGAGAGGTCGGTCTGGGTGGCGGGGAGGTTGCCGCCGTCGAAGACGTCGTTGGGGTCTGGCTTGGCGGTCTTGGCAGGGCTGATGTTGGCGGGGACGAGGCGGACTTCAGCGAGACGCGCGGGGCGCTGGGTGTCGGCGCAGGTGATGTGGCCGGTGACGGTGCCGAGGTCTTCGGGGTGTGGGGTGGTTTGGGAGAGTGCGAGGATGGGTGTTGCGAGGAGCAGAGCAAGGATGGCCGAACGCATGCGTGGAAGGATACCCCAGGGGCTAAAGCCCGCTTCAGTTTTGCCGCGCTGAGAGACCCGAGGCTGAAGGCTCGGGCTACCTAGAAGCGACAGCAGATTCCCTTCGGGAATGACAGAAAGAAAAACCGAGCCGTTAGGGGGTGAGGACGGCGCGGTAGCGGACCTGGTTTTTCTTGACGCGGGCGACGGCGGTGTTGGCGTCCTTCATGGCGAAGCGCTCGGTGACGGCTTTGATTTTGTGGCGGGCGGCGACGTCGAGCATCTCGCGGATGTCGCGGGGGCTGCCAATGTTGGAGCCGGCGACGGCGCGCTGGCCGCCGATGAGCGAGGCGCCGGAGATCTGGAGTGGAGATGGACCGGCGCCGAGGATGACGAGGGTGCCTTTGGGGCGGAGCGCGTCGATGAAGTTGTGGAGGTCCTGGTCGGCGGAGACGGTGGAGAGGATGAGGTCGAAGGAGCGGGCGAGTTTTTTGACGGAGGCGGTTTCGCGGGTGTTGACGAAGGCGTGCGCGCCGAGGGAGAGGGCTTCGGATTGCTTGTCAGCGGAAGATGAGAAGGCGGTGACCTCGCTGCCGAAGGCGCGGGCGAACTGGAGCGCCAGATGGCCGAGGCCGCCGATGCCGATGACGCCGACGCGCGAGGCGGGGCGGGCGCCGTGAGTGCGCAGCGGGGAGTAGACGGTGACGCCGCCGCAGAGCAGCGGGGCGGCGGAGACGCTGTCGAGCGCGTCGGGGATGGGGATGACGAAGCGGGAGTTGACGCGGACGGATTCTGCGAAGCCACCGTGGCGGCCGACGCAGGTGGGGACGGCTTTGGCGCAGAGGTGCTCTTCGCCGGCGCGGCAGAAC
The DNA here is from genome assembly GCA_963716225.1 of uncultured Verrucomicrobiae bacterium. GTDB lineage: Bacteria > Acidobacteriota > Terriglobia > Terriglobales > Acidobacteriaceae > Granulicella. The sequence goes on from OY970299.1 coordinate 119,566, forward strand.
TCGCAGATGTGGCAGGAGTCGGCCTGCCAGCCGATGCCGACGCGTTGGCCCAGGGTGAGTGCACCGGGAAGGGTTCCGGTGTGACCGTGGACGGCGGCGCCGAGCGCGGTGACGGTGCCGACGATCTCGTGGCCGGGGACGAGCGGGTAGCGGGAGATGCCCCAGTCGTTGTCGATGAGATGGACGTCGGAGTGGCAGACGCCGCAGTGGGAGACGCGGACTTCGACGTCGTAAGGGCGCAGCTCGCCGGGAGAGTAGCGGAAGGGAAGGAGCTGGGCTCCAGCGGCGTGGGCCGCGAAGGCCTGAATGTCCGACATGGCGGTGCGTCTCCAAGGATGGCCCGACGGACAACTGTGAGCCCAATGATTCGAGCTTATATCAGCGGCCAGTGGAGGGGAGTTTTGGCGGAGAGGAGGGATGTGCGATAATGAAAATGCGCCTCTGGTCGGGACGATCCCCCACCGATCGTTTCCCTTGATAGGAGGCGCTAGACGTACGCGAATGGGCCGCCGGCACCCCCCGGCGGCCCTTCGTGCGTTTCGACGGAAGGCAGATGCGAGATACGAGATGCGAGATGCGAAGAGCAGATCCGAGGCCGAAACGCGGGTGGGAGGGCCTCGTCTAACAAAGCAGATAAGGCGTAGAACTGAAGTAAAGAATCTTGGGGTCCCGGAAGGGTGTTGGAGCTGCAGGTATGAGAAGGGTCTGGATGTGTGCGGTCGGTGTGATGGCAAGCCTGGCAGCAGGCGCGGGTGCGCCGATGTGCGCGCAAAGTGCGCCCGCGAGTGATACGACGCAGCAGCAGACGCCGGCGCAGCAGCCGACCGCCAAGCCGACACAAGAACCGGCAGGGAAGCCGACACAGCAGCCGGCAGGAAAGCCGACACAACCGCCGTCGGCGGACGACAGTGGCCCGGTGACGGGCAGCGACGGGATTGTGCTGCCGAAGAAGAAGGATGAGGACACGCTGCCGCCTGCGCCGGCGGAAGAGAAGATCAGAAACCCGAACAACGAGACCTTCTCGATGCGGGTGGATGTGCCGCTGGTGAACCTGGACGTAAATGTCCTGCTGGACAAGACGCACCAGTTTGTACCGGGGCTGAAGGCGGACAACTTCCTGGTGACGGAAGACGGCGTGGAGCAGAAGGTGACGTCACTTCGTCTTACGAAGACGCCAATCACGGCGGTGATGCTGCTGGAGTTCGCGTCGAATTCGTACTGGTTCATCAACGACATGCTGAATGCGTCGTCGGCGTTCTTCCGTACGCTGCAGCCGGATGATTACATCGCAGTGGCGACGTATGACATGCGTACGCACATTCTTTGTGACTTCACGAACAACAAGTCGACGATTGCGGAGTCGCTGCAGAGCCTGATGATTCCGGGTTTCAGCGAGACCAACGAGTTTGACGCGCTCTACGAGATGCTGGACCGGCTGAGCCGCGTGGATGGACGCAAGTACATCATCCTGATCTCGAGCGGACGCGATACGATGTCGCGCATTACGCTGGACAAGATGCTGCAGAAGATCAAAGAGACGCCGAATGTGACGATCTTCACGATCAGCACGGGCGGGATGCTGCGCGAGATGGCGGGCGCGGGCGGTATGGGGATGGGCATGGGCGGCGCGGCGCGGCACATGGACTATCTGCAGGCCGATAACGAGATGCGCACGTTTGCGGAGATGACCGGGGGGATGTGGTTCAACCCGATATTTCAGGGCGCGCTGCCGGATGTGTTTTCGCAGATCAACGAATCCATCCGCAACCAGTACGTCCTGACGTATAAGCCGAGCAATGAGAAGAACGATGGCACCTACCGAAAGGTGAAGGTGTACCTGGTGGACAATGAAGGCAAGCCGCTGAAGATGCAGGATGAGAAGGGCAAGGCGGTGAAGTACTCGGTGATTTCGCGGGACGGGTATCGAGCGAAGCTGCCGGTGGAGTAACCATTGCATGGCCATTGCATGGAGAGGACGCGCCTTCGGCGCCAAACGATTGCATGGAGCGGACGCGCTTTCGGCGCCAAAACCATTGCGAGGATCCGAGATGATGTTGGGTGATGCGAGGCTGAGGACTCCGCTGGTGTAGGTTGGGGTATGCCGGTGGAGGTGGCTTCTTTGCGACTTGTTACGGGACTGATTCTGCTTGTAGGGTGTGGGTGGAATGCGCTGGCGCAGCGTGTTGTGTTGCAGCGTGACAACGCAACCGTGGTGCTGGAGGGATATGCGCCGGGGATTGTGCGCGTGAGCATGAGCCTGGATGCGGCCGCGGCGCAAAAGGGTCCGGGTGTGGGGATTGTGGGGCAGCCGGCGGCTAGCGGATGGACTCATACGACGAGCGATGCGGGCGATGAGTATCGCTCGCCTGAGATGGTGGTGAAGGTCGGGGCGTGGCATGCGCCGACGGGTTCATTGCCAGAGACGGCGAAGTACTTTATCGGGTCAACGCCGGGGTTTGGGTTTGGGATAACGCGTCCGGATGGAAGCTCGGTGCTGCGCATGGACGGGTGGGAGATGTCGGTGCCGAATCATAAGGACGGCGACGCGCAGATCCTGGAAGACCGCCGGCCGGGTGATGATCCGTACTTTCGCGTGGGGGCGACGTTCGCGGCGCCGAGCGATGAGCACTACTACGGTCTAGGACAGAATCAGCAGGGCGGGCTGGATCTGCGCGGGCGGTCGATTGAGTGCGCCCACGATTACGACGCGGCGGCGGGGCCGAGTGTGTGCGTGCCGTTCGTGGTGACGAGCAAGGGATACGCGATTGTGTGGGACAACCCGTCGAAGACGCGAGTGGATTTTGCATTCAACGAGCGGACGAAGTGGACCTCGCAGGTGGGGCAGCGGGTGTCGTTCTTTGTGATTGTGGGCGATACGTACGACAAGCTGTACGAGGGATATCGTCTGCTGACGGGCGATGTCCCGATGCTGCCGAAGTCGGCGTATGGATACATCCAGTGCAAGCAGAGGTATGCGTCCGAGAAGGAGATTCTCGATGTGGCGCGCGGGTATCGCGAGCGCAATCTGCCGGCGGATGTGATGGTGGTGGACTGGTTTTATTTCACCAAGATGGGCCAGATGGATATGGACCCGCGCTATTGGCCTGACCCGAAGGCAATGAATGACGAGCTGCATCGAATGGGATTTCATTCGATGATCAGCGTGTGGCCGCGCTATGTGCCGGAGGACAGGTATTACGCGACGATCTTGAAGAATGGGTGGTTCGAGCATCTGGCGGATGGAACGCCGACGAATGGGTTGCCGTATGACAAGGCTGGGTCGGACATCGACACGACGAATCCGGATGCGGCGAAGTGGTTCTGGGACCGGATCAATGAGAACTTTGTGTCGCTGGGGTTCGACAGCTTCTGGGCGGATGAGACGGAGCCGGACCTGCCGCCGAATGGAAGCTATCTGCACGTGGGGCCCGGGACGGAGTACTTCAATGTGTATCCGTACTTTCACACCAAGGCGATTTACAACGGATTTCGCGCGGACCTGAAGGACAGGCGCGCGCTGATTCTGTCGCGCGATGCGTATCTCGGCGCGCAGCATAACGGGACGATCTTCTGGTCGTCTGACATTTATCCGACGTGGGATACGTTGAAGCGCGAGGTGCCGACGGGGATTGGATTTGTGGCGTCGGGCATGCCGTACTGGAGCACGGACATTGGCGGATGGCAGTATCTGCCGTACACGCACAAGCCGGAGCGGCCGGTGTTAATTGATCCGAGCGATGCGGGCGAAGAGGTCGGGCACTATGACGACTATCCCGAGCTGTATGTGCGGTGGTTCGAGTATGGGACGTTTCAGCCGAACATGCGCACGCACGGCAGCCGGAGGTTCAACGAGGTCTGGAGCTACGGGAAGCAGGCGGAGCCGATTTTGGAGAAGTATTTAAAGCTGCGGTATCAGTTGATGCCGTACATTTACTCGCTGGGGTGGTACTCGCACGAGACAGGCGCGCCGTTCATGCGTGGGCTGTTCATGGACTTCGGGAGCGATCCGAACGTGGCGGAGATTGGCGATGAGTACATGTTCGGGCCGGCGCTGCTGATTGCTCCGGTGACAGAACAGGGAATGACGAGCCGTGAGGTGTATCTGCCGGCGGGAACGGACTGGTACAACTTCTGGACGAACGAGCGTGTGCATGGCGGGCAGAGGCTGCGCGTCGATGCGCCGATCGACAGGATTCCGATTTTTGTGCGCGCGGGGTCGATTCTGCCGCTGGGTGCACCGGTGCTGAGCACGAATGAGAAGCAGGCGATTGCTGAGGTCAGGGTGTATCCGGGCGCCGATGGTGAGTTCACGCTGTATAGCGACGATGGCCAGACGTACGCGTACGAGCAGGGCAAGAGCGAGATCACGCACCTGCGCTGGGATGATGCGAGCGGGAAGCTGACGCATACGGGCGCGGCGGCGTGGAGCGCGGCAGATGCTGAGGTTGTGAAGGTCGCGCGCTGAGAGATGGGTTCTCTGTTGCGCGTTGAATGAGGAAGGATGTAGCATGTCGGGCGCCGATATAAACGGAGCCCAGGCTGCGGCGAAACAAGTGCAGCAAGGCTTCGCGAACCTCTGGTGAAGGAGGAGGTTTTCTCATGCAAACGAACTCTGGATGGATGTTGACGGTTGCGCTGATGACATGCTGCGCGACTGCAGGTGCGCAGATGGTGGTCCATGCTGTGACCGGAGTGGTGAAGGCGATCAATCCGCAGGCGAAGACGATCGACGTGACGGTCGAGAACGGCTCGACGAGTGAGTTCAACATGGCGACGAATGGGAAGGTGGCGCTGGATTTCGACAGCGCGCTGCGGTCAGACGCGACGGAGCCGAGCAAGTTCGACCATGTTGGGGATTTCGCTGTGGTGTACTTCTACGGTTACGACAGCAACCAGACAGCAGTGGGTGTGAAGGATCTTGGCACCGGACCCTTTCAGAAGATCGATGGCACGGTCACGAACTTTGACAAACACACGCGCACATTGACGGTGAAGGATGATGGCGGCAAGACGGAGCAGTTCACGCTGAGCGATCACCTTGTGGTGGACACCGGGATGAATGTGGAGAGCGGACGAGGATATGATCCGCACAAGGGATACAGCGTTCGCGTGACGTATACGACGGCGGAGAATAAGAACACGGCGGTGTTTGTCCGCTCGCGCCAATAGCGGCACGGGATGCAGGCCGCGAAGGAATGGTGAGTGAATGCGTCGTGGCCGGTGGAGTTATTACTGCAGTTGGATTCGGAACACTCCGGCGCCTTCGGTTCCGGCGTACAGGATGTTGTGGTTATTCGGATCGAGCGCGAGCGAAACGACGTTCCGGTCGTAGAGCCCGGTGAGCACGGGGGTCCAGCTTTGGGCTCCATTGCGCGTGATGAATACGCCTCCCTGGGCGGTTCCTACGATGACCACGGATGAGTTGGTTGGGTCCATCACCATTGCAACGACGTAGAGCTGTGTGAGGCCGGTGTCAGCGGCCTGCCAGGTTGCGCCGCCGTCGGTGCTCTTCTGTACGCCGGTGCCGCCGGTGGCGGAGTAGACGGTCTGCGGAGTTGTGGGGTCGACGAGAACGACGTCTGTCACGGTTTGTACATTGCTCAACGAGATCGCGGGAGTCCACGTGGACCCGGCATTCGAGGAAAGCAGGAAGCCGGAACCGAGCGTGGCCGCGTATAGAACTTGCGACGAGCTGCCGAACGCAAGGTTGCGTATGAGAGATGCGCCTGCGTTGGTCGTAACTGGTTTCCATGTGCCTGCGCCGGCGGTCAGAGCGTAAAGGCCGGACTGGCCGGCAACAGCGTATAGATTTCCGGTTCCGCCTGCCGGGAGCAAGGCCGAGACACCTACGCCAGCGGGGAGCCCGGAGCCGAGGGCGGTCCACGTGACGCCGTTGTCAGTGGAACGATAGACGCCAGTGTCTGTGCCGGCATAGAAGGTCCCTGCGGTGATTGGATCTTCGGCCAACGAGATCATGACTGTGCCGCCAGGGCCTTTTGTAATGAGGCTCCAAGTACTGGCACCGTCGAGCGAACGATAGAGGCCTGCGCCGTTGGTGCCGGCGAACAGCAGCGAGCTTTGACGGCGCGAGGCGAGCAGGGAAGCGATATTTGCGCTGTAGACCCCGGCATTGGATGACTGCCAATTCTGGCAGCCGTCTGTGGAGCGGAAGACACCGACCGAGTTGCCGGAGAGATAGATGGTTCCGTTGGTGCTGTCGACGCTTAGCCCGGTGGTGGAAGACGTGGTCATTGCGGGAAGGATTCCGCAGGCGCTCCAGGTGGTTCCATCATTGGTGCTGCGGAAGACGGCGTTGAGGTCGACTGCGGCGTAAAGAATGTCAGAGGAAGGGTCGATGGCCATGGCGATCACGTTGCCGAGCGCGAGGCCATTGGCGGCTTCGCTCCAGGTGTTGCCGCCGTCTCTGCTGGCGTAGACCTTGCCTTGGGTGCTGCTGGTGTAGATGGTCTGGGTATTGGTGGGATCTACGACCATCGAAAACAGGTAGGGATTGTGCTGGCCGAGGTCATGCCAGGTGGAGCCGCCGTCGGTGCTTTTGGTAACGCCGATGCTGCTGCCGGCATACAAGGTTTGTGTATTGGTGGGGTCGAAGGTTAAGCCAAACAGGTTGCGATCGTTGAGCGCGATGTTGGTCCAGCTTGCGCCCGCGTTGGTGCTGGCGAAGAGGCCGTCGCTGAGAGAAGCAGCGAACATGCGAGAAGGGCTGGTGGGATCGACGATAATGGCGCGGACGAAGACGGAGAGGCCGCTGTTGCTTGCTGTCCAATGGTCGCCGCTGTCAGTGCTTATATAGAGGCCCTGGTTGGCGGAGCCGGCGTAGAGGGTCGCGGGGAACAAGGGATTCAATCCCAAAGCGAGAGCGCCCTGGGGCGGAGGACCGACGGTTGCAGGCCGCCATGTGGCACCGCCGTCGGTGGAGCGATAGACGCCCTGATTCAGCACGCTGGCGGCCAGGTTCATTGAACCTTTGGGATTGATAAGTAGGCTGAGGACAGGTGCGTTGGGCAGACCGGTCCCGGGGGGATTCCAGGCAGATGCCTTGTTCGCGGAATGGTAGACGCCGGTATTTGTAGCGGCGAAGACGCTGTTGCTGTTGGATGGGTCAACGACGATTCCGTAAACGTACATCCCGCCGAGGTTGGTGTTGAACTGGGTCCAGGTCTGACCGAAGTCGGTGGATTTGTAGATGCCACCCCCGCTGGTTCCCATGTAGGCGGTGGTGATGTCAGAGGGGTCGCCGGCGACGCAGGTGATGGGATAAGGGATGCCTGCATTGATCTGGATCCAACTGCTGCCGTTCTCGTACAGAGCGTAACTTTGCCCGTTCGCCAGAATTGCGTAGACCTTGTCGTAGGGAATCGCGGTGAGCCCGACGACGTTGGATGCAGGGAGGCCTGAGGCCTGGATGGTCTGAAAGGTGGCGCCGTAGTCTTTGGTGTGCAGGACCTGTCCTGATGAAGAGCCGGCGTACGCGCTTGCCTGGACGGAAGGATCGGTTGCGAGGCTCAGGACGCCGGCCTGCAGAAGGGTTTCGTTCCACGTGACGCCGTTGTCCAGGCTTTGGAAGATGCCGTTGGTGGTAGCGGCGAGGATGACTTGTTTCACATCCACGAATTGTGTGATGGCCGTCACCTGGCGTGGAACCATGCCATTGGCTAAGGAAGACCAGTGGGCGCCGGCGTCGGTGGTAGACCAGACGCCGGCCGTTTGCGTGCCGGCGTAGACGGTGGAGGGAGTGGTCGGGTGAGGCACGAGCGAGAAGATGGTCTGGCCAGGCAAGCCGGGTGGTGAGTTCCATGCGCCGCCGGACGGCAAGGTGTACGCGCCGCGGTCAGTACCGGCGAACAGCTGCGTTCCGGCGGTGAGGGGAACGGCTGCGAGCGCTTCTACGAAGTAGTTCTGAATGCCGTTCTCGGAAAGCGTGAACGGCCCGGTGGCGCTGCTGGAGGAATAGAGGCCGGAGTAGGAGGAGGCGACCCAGAGCTCTCCACCGGAATGGGCATAGAGGAAGCGCGTGCCGATGGTGGATACGTTCACCCAGGATGGGGAAGGAGCGCTCTTGTTTTCAGTGAATACTCCCTGGTCTGTGGCGGCGACAAGTGTATTGGGAGCGCCAGGCAAGGAGAGGATGTCTCCGACGGCGTCCCATGCAAGCGAGCCGGTGATGTTGGTCCATGCACTCTGGCCGGTGTCCAATTCGAAGATGCCCTGCAGAGCAGCGGCAAAGAGCGAGTTGCCGTCCTGACTCTGATGCAGTGAGAGAACTGTGTTTGTTCCAATGCCGGTGTTGAATGATGCAAACGTGACGCCGTCATCGGTGCTCTTCATCAGTCCGTTGGCGTAATCGTCGATGTATACGACGTTGAGTTGAGCGGAATCGAAGAGGACAGATCGAACATTCTGCGACATTGTGGTCCAGGTAGCGCCACCGTCTGTGCTGCGATAGCCCTTGGCGCCGGAGCCGAGGATGAGCACATTGGTGTTGTTGGGATCGATGCCGAACGCCTCGTCGTCCATGCTGGGGATGGATCCGTTGATACTGATCCAAGTCACGCCGCCGTTGGTCGTTTTGTAGAGGCCATGCTGAAAGGTTCCGGCGTAGAAGGTTCCCTGATCGGATGGATCACAGGCGAGGGTGAAGACGACGTCGCTGGTGAAGGGCGAGGCAAGCGGCGTCCATGTGTGGCCGGAGTCCAAACTCCTGAATATTCCGCCGAAGTAGAGGCCGGCGTACAAGGTGGTGGATGTGAAGGGATCCTGCTGAAGGCTCATGACGGTTGCGTTGGTAGGACCGACGGGAGCCCACACGCCGACCTGAGCTGAGGCGATCGCGCAACCGAGCAAGGCAGCGGAAATAAGGACGGGGCCGAAAGGTAATCTTCGAGCCATGCGTCCACCCGACCTTTCGTGAATATTCAGTTGCGTGTTCGGTTAGGGCGTGTAGGATAATACAGATTCCCGGACAGCAGTAAAGAAAATTGCGGTTGCGGCCTCGCACGTTGCGGAGAGATGCGATGGAGGGAACGCCGTCGTTGTTTCAGTTCGCGGGCAAGCGAAACGTCATGGCCGTATCAACGGGCGCCGTGGCGGGCTCGCTGTTGCCGGCGCTGGCGGGCTCTTCGCCGCTAATGGCGTTTGCGGTGGTGCTGGGTCTGGTGGTGGCGGGGGCCGCGATGTGCTGGCCATTCCTTTCGGTTGTGCTCGCGGCTGCGGTGATTCCGCTGGAGCGGGTCGGTCGTTTTACGAACGACAACTCCGCCGTTACATTTTCGATTATGCGTGTGTTGGGCCTGCTGGGCTTGGCGGCTTTGCTGCTGCATGCGCTGCTCGGAAAGCGCCGTCTTCGCATAGCAACTCCGGTTGTGCTGTACGCCGTTTATATCGGCATCTGCCTGTTGACGCTGACCTACACGTCGGATTTCATCCGGGGCTTCAAATGGTGTTCGACGATGGTCGGCAATCTGCTGTTTCTGTTTTTCATCGCGAACGCGATCCGGTCGTCGCGGCAGATACGGTGGCCGATCGTGCTGTGGCTCGCGACGACGCTAGTGATCGGCGGATTCACGATGTATCAGTGGCACTCGGGGAAGGCGGTTATCCAGGACGATCGTTTCCAAAACTCAGGGTATCGCACTACCGACGATCGTTTCTCGACTGTGATCATCGACTACTCGGAATTTGATTCGATTGGGCCTGTGAAACGAGTGCTGGGATCGACGTCGCACCCTGCAGTGTATGCAATCAACATTATTCTCACGCTGCCGTTTTATGTTTTTCTGTGGGCCACGACCCGATCGTGGTGGATGCGGATGTTCTGCCTCGCAGGTTTGGGAGTGGGGGTGTACAACATCCTGCTGACGAACACGCGAGCGGGCATAGTCGCACTCGCGTTCACGCTGCTTCTGATCTGGATGTCGCCGCTGGTGAGGCACAAGATTGCAATCCTAATCGCCGGGCTGATTCTTTGCGGGACCTGTGCGCCGTTCCTTCCGACCGCGATGTATAAGCGGGTTCTGTCGGTCGGTAACTACTCTGCGAAGCGATCGGCCGCGATCCAGATACGGCTGGAGTACTGGAAGGCCGGGGTAGATATGTTTCGAGACCACTGGCTGCTGGGGGTTGGCAGCGGCAACCAGGCGGAGCTGCCACGGCGGCTGTCGAATATGCGCATGCCGCCGAATACAAGTATTCACAACGAGTTTATTGAGAGCCTGCTGGAGACTGGCATTGTGGGCTATCCGGTGATTGTGGGGTTCATGGTTGTGCTGTTCCGCAGGTGTATGCGTGTGACGCGCAGAGCGCGAGTGGCGCATGATGGAGAGCTCTATTTGTTTGGCGTGGCAACGATCATCGCGTTCGTCGTAGTGCTTGCCTATGGTCTGCAGTGTGACGTCTTCCACTTCACGCTGAAGGGCTGGTGGCTGCTGATGGGATTGATGGTAGGGGTTTATGACATGCGTCCGGGGTTAGCTGCAGCCGTGGCGGCAGAGCCCACGCCGAGCGCGACGGGCGGACCGGAGGGACTCCCCGCATGGGCGTGAAGCGCGTGGATGTTTCGCTGATCATCATCAGCCTGAACTCGCGGGAGTACTTGCGCGGCTGCCTGGAGTCGATCCTCGCGGGTGAATGGCGAGAAGTGGATTACGAGATCATGGTGACGGACAACGGATCGACGGATGGCACGCTGGAGATGCTGCGGGAGCTCTATCTGTCAGTAGAGGTGCTTGCGCACGGAAGAAATCTTGGCTTCTGCCGGGCGAGCAACCTGGCCGCAATTTCGTCGCGGGGGCGGTACATTTTGTTTCTGAATGACGACATTGTGGTGTACCAGGACGCGGTGGCCAAGCTGGTCGAGTGGATGGATGCGCACCCGAAGGCGGGTGCGATCGGAAGCCGTCTTTTGAACGTCGATGGGACCGATCAACACTCGTCCGGGCGGACGTGGCCGACGCCGATGAACGCGCTGTTTGGACGCAAGTCGCTCTTGACCGCGTGGTTTCCTCGCTCACGATGGGCGCGACGGTACCTCATCTCGGACCGAATTGACGACAGCGAGCCGTACAAAGTCGACTGGCTTTCCGCAGCCGCGCTGATGGTGCGTCGCGAAGCTTACGAGGACGCGGGTCATCTGGCCGATGACTTCTATTATTTTCACGAACTCGTGTTTGCGCGCCGAATGGAGAGGACGGGATGGCCGAGCTATCTGCACCCTCAGTCGCGCATTATGCATTATGAAGGCGCAGGGAGTGGAGAGCGGACGCTTCGCGTGCGGCGCAAGCATGCGATCGCATTTCACCAGGGAGCGTACCGGTGGTACACGCAACATCATGAGATACGGCAGGGCAACCCGGTGCGCCTGCTGATTGCATGCGCGCTGGCGGTGCGCGCGGCAGCGGCGCTGGCGGCGGAGTACATGCGCAGCTTGACGAAGCGAGAGCCCGGATGCACGGCAGAGACGAGACCGGAAGGTGGATCTGCATTATGAGCAGCAACTGCTGCATGCTCGCGGAAGAGGAGAGGATGCCGCATCCTGTAGCGGTGTGTCCGGCGTGTCACGGACAACTAAGCTGGAGCGCCGAATCCATTGTGTGCGAGAGTTGCGGCAAAACGTTCCGCTTTAACAATGAATTCCCGGACCTCGTGCTAGGCGACCGATTTGAAGACGAGCTTAACCCGGAGCTGACTGTCTATGAGGAAGAGTGCAATCGATACACGGCCGAGCACTATTTTCTTCCGCTGTTTCGAAAGCTATTCAGTTCCAGCCGGCGCACGCCGCGAATCCTTTCGCTGGGGTGCGGGACCGGTGCCGACATCGACACGCTGAGCGAAGCGGGCTTCGCTATGACGGGAATTGATTGTGGCGCGCGGTCGACGGCGTGGTCGAACCGGCGACGCAAAGAGCGGCTGCTGCTGGCCAATGGCAAGTATCTGCCGTTTGAGAGCGGAAGCTTTGACGCGGTGTACTGCGGCTGCGTGTTTCCGCATGTGGGCACGGTAGGCGATTCGCACAAGGTGAGGCCGTCTTATGCAGAGGAACGCGCGCAACTCGCTGGTGAGATGGGACGAGTGCTGCGTCCGGGCGGATATGTGGTGGTAAGCAGCCCCAATCGTTTGTTCCCGGTCGATCTATTTCACGGGCGCTCCAGTGAACACCGTCTGCCGCGGTTAAGTCCACGGTCGGATCCTTTTCTATTGTCGTTCTCGGATTACAAAAATCTGTTCGAGCCAGCGGATTGCACCGAATTCAAGCTGTTGCCGGTGAACGAGTACTGGGGATATGTGCGCCGGAAGCAGAGCTGGAAGGGCAGGCTTTCGATCCTGCCGGTGGACACGATCTTCAAGCTCGTCTCCCGCCCGCGTCAGGAGCGGCTGCGCAACTCTGCCGTAAATCCATGGCTGGTGGTGATGGGAACAAAGGCGAGCGCGTCATGAGGAAGACCTCCAGTCGATTCCTGGCAGGTATGCTGCCAGTTTTAATTGGAGCTTCGGTTTGCGGCGCCCAGCAGCCGACGTATCTCCCACTTGAAGCCAATTCGCGCTGGGAACTGCACGCGACAGCATTGAGTCAGCCGATGCTGTTCACGGTGGGCCGCGTTAACGGTCCGGTGTTTCAGGTGAAGTGGCAGAACCCATGGACCAATGCCGAATTCGCTTTTGAGGAGAGCGGCCAACAAGTGTTGCTGCGTGGGGTCGATCTTGGCAATGGGATGGCCGCGATGCCGCCAGGAACCGTTTACTTCGATTTCGGAAAGAAAGCGGGCTCGCAATGGTCGAATGCAGTGGGTCATTTTGTTGTGGTGTCGACCAGGCTGACGGTGAAGACTGCGGCGGGCACGTTCGCATCGTGTATTGAGATCAGCGCGACCGATAGTCACGGAGGCAAGACCTTCTGGACGTTTGCACCCGGCATAGGATTCGTGCAGTTTGGCGAAGGACCTTCGGCGTTCCTGCTGACGAAGTATGGCAAGGGAGATGTTACGCAGTCGGCCGCTTCAGATCACGCGGTTTCGAATGATCACGTGAATGACCCAGATCCCGCTTCTCCGGGCGGGCATATCTATCTTGGCGTGGAATCCAATCCTACGCCGGCGCAGGGATATTCGTTTCAGGCAAAGGAACAAAGCGAGCAGATGTCCGCGCGTGCGGGAAGCCGGCTGGTTTTCGTAGGGCCGAAGTGGAGCGACTTTGAGACCTCACCCGGTCACTACGATTTTCGCGACGTCGACGATCGTGTGCGGTTGGCGGAGGAGACCGGCAGTGTGGTGCTGCTGAATCTTCGTCTGATCGATACCAATCAGAGAGCTGTACCCGCCGCATACGCGGGCTGGAGCTGGGACGACCAACGCATGGTGGGGAAGGTTGCAGATGGACTGGCAGCGCTGGCGGCTCACCTGAAGGGACGTGCGCGGTGGGTAACGCTGGGCAACGAGGTTGACGGATACTTTGGGGCGCACCATGGCGAAATAGGCGCATATGGACGCATGCTCAGCGCACTTCGGCCGTCGATCAGCCGCGACTTTCCGGGCCGACCAGTGGCGGTGAACTTTACGGCGAGCGCGGTCCACCAGCTGCGCGACGCTTTCAAAAGCATCTACGCGGAGACAGACATTGTTTCGCTCAACTTCTACCCGATCAACGCGGACTTTACCTTTCGCGATCCGGCACAGAGTGCGCGAGAGCTTCAGGATGTAATCACCTCTACTGCAGGGCGGCCGCTGATATTTCAGGAGATCGGGTATCCGTCATCGACGAAGCTTGGCAGTTCGGAAGACAAGCAGGCGCAATTCCTCGAGGATGTGCTTCAAGTGCTGGCCGCGAACAGCGGGCGCGTTCAAGCGGCAAATTTTAACTGGCGCGGCGACCTTCCGGGCGGCAAGGTGAATGACCTGACGCGCTACTACGGGCTGGGTAACAGTGCTAATTTTCGCGAGTTTCTCGCCAGTCTTGGATGGTTTCACCAGGACGGCACACCTAAGAAGGTGTGGTTCGTCTTTCAGCAGCAGGCGCCCGCTTTGGCACGCAAGGAGTAACAAGGGCCGCATCCTGCGCGCCCAGAGCTCTGCGATAGGAAGCGAGGGTCTGCCGCGCGCATTGGTCCCACGTGAAGCAGCGCGCACGCTCGAGCCCGCGTCGGACGAGCAATGCGCGCAGCTCCGCCGAGTGGTGGAGCTGCGACATGCCTGCAGATATCTCCTGGACGGATAGTGGATTGACGAGGAGTGCGGCATCGGCTGCGATTTCGGGCAGGGAAGTGTCATTAGAACAAAGGACCGGCGTGCCGCACGCCATCGACTCGACCACAGGAAGCCCGAAGCCTTCAAAGAGCGAGGGTAAGACAAACATGTGCGCGCAACGGTAAAGATCTGGCAGCAGAGATGCGCTATCAGCAGTGGGCGGAGGCACGTAGCCGATCTGAAGGATATCGTCAGCGAACCCGGAACGCTGGATGGCGATGTTTGCAGCCTGGTCGGTTTCGGTAGGACGTCCGGCCATGACAAGATGCATATCAACGCCTTCGCGGTTGCGAAAGGATGTGTAGGCTTCAACGAGTCTGGCGATGTTCTTGCGGCGTTGGAGCTTGCCGACGTAGAGCAGATAAGGCTTTCTGATTCCGTAGCGATCGCGCAGGCGGAGCCTTGCGCCGAGGTCCGGACTGGGCGAAAACGCGGGGTCGATGCCATTGTGCACGACGGAACTCCTGGCGGCAGAGACCCCGAAGCGCGCCGACAGCTGCTGACGCACGAACCCGGAAACGCAAAGGATTTCCTGCGCACGCCGCAGGCCCCGAAGCTGCAGAAAATTAAGCCTGGCCGATTTGTAGCGCCCGTAGAAACCGGGATGTACCAGATTGCTGACGCAATGCATTGTGAAGATGTACCTGGCACCAAACAGAGGCGGAGCGTACGTGCAATGCAGCAGTTGAATGGCGTCCTGCTGCATGCGCCTGCGGATGCCCCAGCTCAGTGCTATCCAGCGGTTTTCGGGGCGCAAGAGGCGATAGTGCAGGTTCGACTGCTCGATGCCGATAGCGGCCCTCGCCTCCTCATTCGTGACGTAGATGAAGAAGTCGGTCTCGGGCGCCAGCCGCGCAAGAGCGTGCACGAGCTGGACTTCATAGGTCTCCGGCCCGCCCGCCTTGCGACCCGCCGCGAGCAGGAGAAGGCCAATCCTCATATACGCGCCTCCTGTTGGCTGTTGCCGATGGGCGCGCGCGTGAGCATGTCGATATAAAGCTGTTGTACGCGGCGGGTGGCGGCCTGCAATGAGTACTCTTCGGCGATGAAACGCTGGGCCTCTTCCCCCAGCCTGGTTCGAAGCGCGGTGTCCTCGATCAGAGAGAGGAGCGCGTTTGCAAGTTGCTTTGGGCTGCGACTCTCAACCAACAGACCGGACACGCCGTCTTTGACGATCTCCGTCAATCCTCCAACGCGCGTCGCTACGACCGGCAAGCCTTGCGCCATTCCCTGGCAGACGGCGAGTGGAACGCCCTCCATGTGGCTGGGATGGACCTGCACGTCTGCCAGTGCAAGGACGGTGGCGAGGTCGTCACGGAAGCCGAGAAAGACGACACGCTCTTGCAAGCCTATGGACCTGACCAAAGCCTCTATCCGGGGCTGTAACGGACCTACTCCGAGCAGCCAGAGTTTCGCCTCTTTGCCTTGAGCCAGTACGTCAGAAAACGCTTCGAGGAGGACGTCGTGCGCCTTCTCGGGCCAGAAGCGTGCGACGGTGATGAATACGCATTGCTCTGGACAAGCGCCCAATCGGGCACGCATCACTGCTCGCTGCTGTGTAGCGAGTGAGACTGGGTTCGCTTGATAGCCGCACGGAAGGAGGCGGAGTTTGGACTCCGGATATCCGCGGTCGAGCGTGCCCTGGAATGTCTGCTGGCAATGTGCGGTGACCTGATCGAAGAAGGGAAGGAGGGCGCGGTCGATCCATTGCAGGGCATTGCGCACAAAACCGAAGTTGCCCCACACGTAAAGCGTGGTGACCGTCTTCACGGGCACCATCCAGGCGGCCAGCAGGCCCACCATGTTGGCGTAGGTATTGTGGCAGTGCACGACATCGACGCAGTTGTCGCGCAGGATTTGCGCGAGACGGCGAGCGGCACGAACAACTGGTTTGCGGCGGCTCCAGGGAATTGTTTTGACGACGAAGCCCCGCGCGCGTGCGGCGTCAACAAAGGGCTGCTGAGTGTCACCTGTGTTCTTGAAACAGATCAAGGTAATCGCAAAGTGGTCCTTGTCGATCGTCTCCAACCAGTTGAGCACTGCCGTTTCCACGCCCCCATAAGCGACTGTGTGGATCAGGTGCGCAACGCCGATCGAGCGGTTTGCGGGCTCGTGCGAGGGAGAGGTTTGGCACATGCGCGGCTCCGCCCTTCAGGCTGGAATCTCCGAAGACGCCGCGGAGCGCCTCCGGGCTGAATGTTGCAGCATGGCGCGATAGACCTCCAGCGTCCGGCGTGCACAGTTGTCCCAGGTGAAACGCTTGGCGCGCTGAAAGCCACGGCGGACGAGCGCCTCGCGCAGGTCAGGCTCGGTCTGAATGCGGTAGATCGCATCGGCGATTTGGGCTGATGATTGTGGATCGACGATCAACGCGGCATCGTCGGCGATCTCTGGGAGGCAGGTTGCGGTTGAAGTGATGACCGGCGTGCCGCACGCCATACTTTCTACGACGGGCAAGCCGAAGCCTTCCCAGAGCGATGGAAATACTAATGCATCTGCTGCACGGTACAACGATGGGAGATCCTGGAAAGAGACATAGCGCCTGCGATCGACCGAATCCGCGATAGCGTGTTGACGGATGGCATTGGCAATGTCATCGGTGTCGTCAACCTCTCGACCAACGAGGAGGAGGCGCGGCAGGCCGGCCTGCTCTGCCTTTTCGAAGCGCATGCGAAAAAGTGCATACGCTTCCAGGACTCGAAAGACATTCTTGCGTTCCTGCTGCTGGCCGATGAACAACAGATACCGGGACGTTATTGCGTAGCGCTCGGCAAGAAGAGTGCGTGCCGAAGACACGTCGGAAGGAAAGAACTCTTCCGCGACGCCCATGTAGGTTACGGTCAGCCGGTTAAGCGGCACGTGCCAGAGCTGATGCACATCCTCGAGGAGATCCTCAGAGATGCAGAGCAGGGAAGTTGCTTTGGGCAGGCTGGTTCCAATTAATCTATTCAGACGCCAGGCTACGCGCTTGGGATAGAACTCCGGATGAAACCAGTTACTGGAACAAAGAATGGTCATCAGGAAGGGTTTGGGTGACCACGGGGGTGGGACCATCGTCGCGTGATAGAAGTCAATTCTGTCCCAAATCATCCATAGGGGAAGAACGAACGGAATACTGATCCACCGGCTGGAAGGTCGAAGGACGCGGTAAGAGAAGTTTGCTTGCGTAACGCCGATCGCAGGAGGGCCCTTCTCGGTGGTGCAATAGATGAAGTATTCGCTGGTGCGGTCGATTCGGGCCAACGCACGGATCAACTGCACCTCGTAGGTCTCCGGTCCGCCGCCCTGGCGTCCCGCGGTGACGACAAAAATTCCGATTCTCACGGGTACACCATCCCCTCGTAGAGGAGTTCCAGACGGCGTACCGCGGCCTGGATCGAATAGTTGTTGCGCATGAAGGACCGGGCACCTTCTGACAGTGTGGCGCGGAGGCTGGCATCGCGCATAACTCGCAGCGCGGCATCGGCGAGCTGCGACGGGTCATTGGGCGGCACGAGGAGTCCGGTGATGCCGTCATGCACGATCTCTGGAACGCCACCTACTGCTGTAGCGACCACAGGAATTCCAGCGAAGAGACCTGAACAGAGTGCCAGCGGTATGCCTTCGATATTGCTGGAATGAATCTGCAGATCGGCCAAAGGAAGAAGGCGATCCAGGTCGGAGCGAAAGCCCAGAAAGCGTACATGGCTTTCCAAGCCAAGATCGCGAACCATTGTCTTTGTTGGACCTAATAGGGGACCGACGCCGGTCAGCCACAGCCGCGCACGCGGTTCCGTGGCCGCAATCTCAAGGAAGCTGTGAATGAGCACATCGTGAGCCTTTTCCGGGTAGAAGCGCGCGACATGGAGTAAGACGATGTGGTCCGGTGCGGCGCCAAGCGCGGCACGGGCCAACTCACGTTCCGCGTTGGTGTAGGCGTGAACCGGTTGATCGATTCCACTGAGTAGAACCTTGACCTCGCGATTGCGCTTTCCGCGAACGCTGGTGAGGCGGGCGGCGAACTCACTCTGCGCAGTGACGACATCAAACTGGGGCAGGATCAGGCGCTCCACCTGCTGCAGGATCGCGCGTTTCCAATCAAGTTTCCCCCACATCCATTTGGTGGTGATCAGCCGAACGCCTGTCATGCGCTTCGCGGCTACTCCGACCAGTTCGGCGTAGCTATTGTAGCAGTGCAGGATGTCTACGTCTCGAGAGCGAATAAAGTTTGCCAACTGGGTTGCGCTCCGGAGCACGGGTTTCCGGCGGTTCCAGGGTATGAAGTGCACCGTAAGCCCGGCGTTTCGAGCCGCAGTTACAAATGGTTCTTCACTGCCGTTGCTGTCGGCGAAGCAGAGCAAGTGGACATCGAACGCGCTGCGGTCCTGCGCTTTGATCCAGTTGATCAGGATCGTCTCGGGGCCGCCGTAAGCTACTGTATGCAGCAGATGAGCGACAGAAATGCGCGGGCGTCGCAGATCGGATGTTGCCCGATCCGCTGGTGGTACCGCGATTTCATTTTGCTCGAGTGTTGAGTTCATGCCGATCATTCGTTTACGAGTTGGTTCGCGCCGCCCTCGGCGTGCCGATTATTTTGCAGCCACAGGGAGACGTTCACAATTTCAGCCTAAGAAAACGAAGCCTGCGACGGGTGCCTGCAGGCTCTCGAACTGCTTGCGGGTATCGGCCGTCTCACGTCGGGATGACGCGTCCTTCTGTACGAGCAGGACTACGGCGTCCACATGGCGTGCCGCAAGGTAGGTGGCGGCCGAGCTCATCACGGCGGGCGCATTCACCAGAATGTATCGCACCTGAGTGCGTGCTCTCTCGATAATCGCGTGAAAAGTTGCCGCATTCGGATCCGCGTCGACGTGAGAGACAGAACGCTCCAGCTTGTGATCCAGTTGCGTGAGCGCGCCGTCTGGCGCAGCAGTGGGTGCGGCGGCTGGGTCGTCTTGGACACTCGAAGACAGACCACGCCAATCGCCGACCATCGTCCTAAGATTTACGAGAAGGACCGGAGCGCGATCCAGGGTATACAGAGCATCCGCCACCTTCTGAACCAGTCCCTCCGCGCGCGGCACGGAGCCGACTGCGGCAAACAGGATGACCCGGTCGCCGGCCAACCCTAATGCTCTGACCTGAGTTGCAACTTTGAGGAAGTGCGTAGAAACCGGGGCCGAAATCGGGAAAGATTCCATGGGTACGTCCTTGCGGTCGAGTGCCAACGATATCAAGCGATGGCCTCCAGAGCCGAAATTGAAGTGGATGTGGGCATCGAAGCAGCGAATGTGCGGCGCAGACCTTCGCGCAGGTTGATTTGGGGCGACCAGCCGCAAACACGTCTGATCTCGGCGTTGTCGCAGAAGCTTCTCCATATTTCGGTAGGACGGACGTTCTCAGGATCCTCGAAAATGTCGAGGTCACTTCCGAGCGCGTGCAGTATCTCGTGGCAGAGGTCAGCGATATTGATCTCCACCCCGCCGCCGATGGGAAGCGAGCGACCCCAACTCTCGTGCGCATGCATCACAGACGCGAAGCAGCGGACGGCATCGTCAACAAACAGGAGGTCGCGTGTTTGGCGGCCGCCCTGAACGCGGACCGGTTGTCCTTTGCGTACCGCCTGCTCAAGGTAGACCAGCAGATTGAAGTTCTGTCGAGGACCGTAAATGAAAGTTGGACGCAAGCCTACGAGTTTGATCGGAGTTTGCGAGGCCAGCAGAGTGCAAAGCCGCCAGCCTGCCGCTTTGGAGATTGCGTAAGAGCAGATTGGCTGTTCCGGCTGCTCGCATCGGAAGGGCACCGCCCCGTTTCCATAGACCTTGGACGAGTCGGCAAAGACGAACAACCCGGCACCGGCAGAGATCGCGGCCTGCAGGGTGTTCAGCGTGCCGAGAGCGTTGACTTGAAGGCAATTCTGCATCTGATCCACGGACTCTCCGCTGTCCGAGTGGCAGGCGAGGTGGTAGACGACATCTGGACGGAAGCTGCGAAAAATTGCACTGACGGCAGATCGTTCCACCACATTCGCTGCCTCGAAGCGAAGCCTTTCGTGGTCTGGAAGCGCAGAGGTTCCACGCACTCCGCGTGCGACCACCAGCACCTCGTGACCTTGGGCGAGCAGGTATTCGGACAAGTGACTTCCCAGGAATCCGGTACCGCCAACGACGGCGATCCTTTCAGACTGCATCAGAATGCTCCGTCCATTTTGAAGATGAGGTACACCGTGCGCAGCATGACTTTGCAATCGTTTACGAAGCCTCGATCCATTACGGAGGCAGCGTCAATTGCTTCGGTGTCGCGGAATAGCAGCCGTCCACGGCCGGAGATCTGCGCGATTCCAGTGATGCCGGGCCTGACGCAGAACTTCACCAGGCACTCCGGGCGATAGTACTGCAACATTTCCGGAATCTCAGGGCGCGGGCCGACGAGCGCCATATCGCCCTTGACTACGTTCCAGAAGTTTGGGAGTTCATCGAGAGTGCTCCGCCTCAGCAAACGCCCGGCCCGGGTGACGCGCGGATCATCTTCCACTTTGAAGCGCAATCTGTTGAGTTGGGCTTCGGTGTAGCGATACGCGTACCGTTCGGGAAACCTTTGCTTCGCATCTGCGTAGAGCGTGCGGAACTTGTAGAACCGGAACAGGCGGCCTCTCCTGCCGACGCGATAGTGGCAAAAGATCGGATTCCCCGGAGAATCGCAAACAATGTAGATCGCTACTGCGAGCATGACCGGCGCCAGCGCGAGCAGGCAGCCGAAAGCGATCAGTCTCTCCAGGACGTCTCGTCCGACAGTGCGTCTTTCTCGAAACGGAATTGCTTCGATCTTGCGCTGGACAGCGGCCCAACTTGCGGCCGTGTCACGATTGCGATCTTCCACGGCGACGGGCGTATCGAACGGAGAAGGCCAGCGCACCTCGGTTGCGGACGGCGCGCGCAATTCCGCCAAGGATGACGCGAGATTCGCGGAAAGTCCGCTGATGATCTGCTCGGAAGGCGCATCCATCATTGGGTTCTCCTTGCTAAACGGCGACTGCTGTCGCCGGAGAGTGCACTGAGCCCGGAGAGCCTGTATCTGCCAGTGCCGCGTCGCGCTCGCAACGATATTCCTTGAGCGTGCTGACGATCCCCATCTCCACGCTGTAGACGGGCGTGAACTGGAGCATCTGTGAAGTCTTGCTAATGTCGCTGACGTAGTCGCCGGATTCCACGGTGAGGTAGTCTTCCGGCCATGGCTGAAATAGAAGCGGCGGTCCATGAGTCAGATCTCGAATAAGGGTGGCCGCATCGACGAGCCGGCAGCCGCGTCCGTTGCCGATGTTGAACGTCTCGTTGATCGCCTCCGGCATTACGCAGCAGCGGATCAGCATAGCTGTCAGGTCATGGATGTAGATAAAGTCGCGAATCTGTTCTCCGTCGCCGAAGAGCGTGATTGGCAGCCCAGCGAGGCTCTTGAGAATGAACAGATTCAAAATTTTGTAGCCTTGCCCGGCGCGCCCGGGGTCGGGTCCGTACGCGTTCGAAATGCGGCAGACGGTATAAGTGATCGCATCGAGGCAGGCGTATACCTCCATGTAATGCTCGATACAAAGCTTGTGCGCCGCATACACGCTTCTGGGCGAGACGGGATGATCTTCTGAGATGAAGCAGCGATCCGTCTGGCCATACACGAGGCGTGAGCTCGCGAAAACCACATGCGGCCGGTGACGTGCGCGCTGACACGCGCGCAGAAAATCCAGCTGCGACCTGCAGTTGTGATCGAGGCTTTCGATGGGATTCATGTTGCTGGCGACTGCGCCGGAGGATCCCGCCAGATCCACAATGATGGAGGCCGACGAAACGGCCGCATCCAGTACGGTATCCGTGCATCCGGAATCCAGTTCGTGCCATTGCACGCGGGAAGCCCACGGAGGCGCGCTGTACGCACCGCGCGAGCGGCAAAGAACAGAGACAGGAAAGCCGGCGTCCAGCAACGCCTGCGTGAGGTGATATCCAATAAACCCGAGTGCGCCCCAAACAAGCACGCGTTTGGAGTTGCAAGTGCTTGCCATCAAGTCCGGTTTATGAGCTGCGATGGCGGGCCGAGGTGCGGTCTTCATAGGCGGCTCCGATGAAGGTTCCTGGCGAGCAGCAGCATGACTGGCTGAAACGCGCGCCGAGACGGTCGACGGGGCCCGGCTAGTCTCTACAGATACAGGGCACTGACGCGTGCTTGATCCACAATCAGGAGCTTGCGCCACCTTGAACACGGCGGTGCGAGCAAAGACGAAGAGAGCACGTCAACCGGTGAATCGAGACGTTTCTTCGAGTTCAGATTTTTTGGTCTGGCTAGGAACGAGCCCGACGACTTTTCAATCGCAGAAGTCCCATGAACCCAAAACTACCGCTTCCCAGCAACATCAAGGAGGTTGGCTCCGGCGTCGCAGTTGCTACGGCCTGAAACGCTCCCGTGCTGTAATCGCTCGTCAGTGTGAATGTGCCGCCGGCCGTTGCGAAAGAGACTCCGGTGGAAGCGAAGTAACTGCCCACCAAGGGTCCAAGAGAGGTATCGCCGCCATAAGACGCGAACGCACTATTGAACAGGTCGAAGGAGCCCGTGCCTGGATCATCGATCCCAACGGCGTTGATGGAGGGACTTACAAAGAAGAAAGTGCTATCCGTCAAGCTGTCGGAACCAAGGCCCTGCACGGTAACGGCCGCGACTCCAAACGGCTCCAGGATGGCGCCTGAAATCGGGGTAAGTCCGGCTGTGTCGCCGAGGAAGCTAACGGTGACCAGCTGATTTGTGAAAGCAGTTCCATCTAGAGAACCCGAGCCATAAGACGAAATGCTGTAGGTGATGGAACTGGCAAAGGAAGCGGTGCTGACGGCAGTGTAGGCGAAGAGACACGCCAGACGAAGGAGCTTCATACGAGCCACCTCACGGAACGGTGATTGCTCATCTAACCCGATTAACGTTAGGCGAGCGTACGACGAACGATATCGCGTGTCAATGAAAAATCGGGGCTCACACGGATGATTTTCCGGAAGGAAATTTCTGACTTACTCGCAGCTTTTTGCAGTCGTCACGCGACTGATGTTGCAGCTTCTGTCTGAGCTACGATGGCTGCTCGCGCCGCTGCCATCTGTACGATGACGGTCTTGCTGACTCTGAAGAGTGACGTGACAATAGCGACCGCCACGATTCCCTGTGACGCAGCAATAATGTAGCCGATCACGAGCAATGGCGCCGTGAGCAAATCAAAGTAGATAAAGACTCTGCTGCCGCGCAGCATCAGAAGGTTGAGACTGAGTGGGAAAAGAGTTGTGGTTGCGAGCGTGCCGGGGAGAAGGAAAAGCGTGACAGGAATAGCAGGCGAGTATCTAGGCGGCAGGATGTGCTGTCCGAAGCGAGCGAAGCCCCAGAGCAACGCACCGTAACAAATCACTGTCCCCGCATAAACAGCGCGGTTAAATTTCCGGAAGAAAGTTACGAAGATCTGTTGCTGACAGTACGGCACGATGCGAGGCAGAAACGCGGGCGCGAGGTAGGTCGCGGCGATTTCAGGCAGGCAGGCCAGCGTCATCGCCGATCCATACAGACCCAGTTGGGCGGGTGACATCAGCAGGGCCACCATGAGGATGTCAAGACGCGCCACAAAGGCGCTGAGGCCATAAGTGAACAACGCGTTTTGCGCGTTTCTGAGTACCAGACCGGCATCACGCAAGCGCAACCTGAATGGGAACCGGCTTACGCGCATCAGTGTTGTAAAGCTAGCTACCAGGGCCAGCGAACTACCCGCCGCAAACGAGCTGATGATGGCGAAAGTCGAGGCGTGGCCGTGATGCAGCACCCAAACGACACAGACGACCCGCGCGATCGTGTTGAGGAACTCGATCGCGGCGAAGGAGCGATACCGCTCGCGAATCTGCAGCCCTAACTGGGTGGAGCGCAGGAGAAGGACGGCCGTTGCAGCGACCGACAAGAGGACGAACAGGGGGCGCTCGTTTGATTGACGGAGCAGCAGCCGGCCGAGCTCCGGAGCGGCGACGGTGAGGATGGCGGAACAGAACAGGCATCCGAGCGCCTTCAGGGAGAGTGCGGCTTGTTCGACCGGCGATCCGCTGGCGGTCAGGCGCTCAAGCGGCCTAAGTCTCACGACGGACAGGTCGATGGCTGCCCCCAGCATGCCGTCAAACAGCATGAGCATGGTGGTGCACAGCGTCAATGCGCCGAATTCGGCGGGAGGGAGGAAGCGCGCTGCGTACAGATTGAGGGCAAGTGTGGCCGTGCCGTTGGTCGCCTTCGAGACGACGACCAGAACGATCTCTTGTTTCAGCAGAAGACGAAGGGTCAAGATCCACGTCCGAGGGGAGCGAGATGACCGGCACGAATCTGGTTGGACTTGTAGCGGAATTATGCTATAAGACTGCCACGGCAAACCAGCCATACTTCGCATGAAGCTTCTCAGGAGGTATCTTTTGATCCTTCACGAGAGTTCGGTTTCGGCATTAAATCTTGCGGGCGACGCTGCTTGCATCGTCGTTTGGCGTGTTGGCGGGGCACGCGCAAGCGCCTGCGATCTCGCCGGTCACGCAGCCCTCCGCGGGGTACGCGCTGCAGGACGGCGACGATCTGGAGATCACGTTTCCCTACAACCCGGAGCTGAACCAGCACGCCCCCATCCGTCCCGATGGGCGCATCTCGATGCCGCTGATCGGTGAAGTGGAGGTCCAGGGACGTACGATTGCTGAGCTTACTCATGAATTGGAGAAGGCGTACGCCTCGGAGTTGAAGCGCATCAGCCTGAATGTTCAGGTTCGTTCTCTCCCGAATCAGGTGTATTTCGTTGGCGGCGAAGTGAGTCGACCCGGAGTTCTCCCGCTTCGCGGCGCTGGCGTCACCGCTCTGCAGGGAATCATCGAGGCTGGTGGACTGAAGCAAACTGCTGTGCGCGGCAACGTCATCCTGTTGCGCAGAGGAACCGACGGGAAGCCCGAAGTTCACACGTTGCTTCTGCAGGCAAAAAAAGGAGAGATATCCGAAGCGGCCAAATTTGAGATGCAGCCGCTCGATGTGCTCATCGTAAGTGAGACGAGGATCAGCAGGCTGGACCGTGTGGTGGACCAATATGTGAAGCAACTATCGCCGGTGCTGCTTACTGGAGGCTTCACGTACTTGTTCGGCAACACCGTCACCTATCCATAATGGAGGCGCGCGTGAGAGACATTCGATCCTGGACCCCGGCCAACACAGCGTCCGGTGCGCTGTCGGAGAGCTCGATGCTCTCCATGCAGGATGTCGTCGAATTTCTGCGGAGATACCGGGTCACGATTGGGCTGGTGTTTGTTTGCTGCGTGTGCGGCACCTACCTGACTCTCAGCTTCCTCACGGAAAGGTACGACACGAAGGCTTCCATCCTGGTCAGGTTGGGACGGGAGAATCTCGATCCGCCGACGGATGCGCGGAACAACGTGTTCAGCACGGGTGTGCGGCACGAAGATGTCATGTCGGAGATGGAGCTTGTGAAGTCTCCTGCCTTGCTGGAACAGGTGGTGCAAGAGCTCGGTCCGGAAGCGTTCAAGACCCGACGGGTTGTTCCTTCGGGCCTGATCGCGAAAGCCAAGTTCTATATCAAGGCCGGTCTGCGCTGGGGCAAGACTCAGTACAAGAACGTGCTCTACATGCTGGGGTTACAGCGCAGGCTGGATGATCGCGAAGCGGCGATCCGTGAGCTCTCCGAAGACCTCTCCGTTACATGGGAGAAGGAGACGGATGTTTTTGAAATAGTGCTGCGCATGCCCGATCCCGCGCTGGGCCAGAGGGTATTGGATCAGTTGCTGCACGACTACATGGTGCGCCGCATTGAAGTTCGCAAAGAAGCGGGTGCAGAGGAGTTCATGCAAACCGAGACCAGGACCCTCAAAGCAAACCTGGCGCATGCGGAGCAGGATGAAAATGCGTGGAAGGCGCAAGAACGTGTGAACTCGGTTAAGGACGAGATGCCGATTTACTTGGATAGAATCCGGGACCTCTCGGCCGAGCACGATCAAACTATTCGGGACCTGGAAACCGCTCGCCGGCAGCGCGACCGGCTGACGGAACTACTGGACAAGACGCCTGCTACTGTGCGCCAGTCGCAGCAGGATGTTCCCAGCCCCGTGATGGAGAGCTTGCGCCAGCGACTCGCGACACTGCAGGCGGAGCGTGCAGAACTGCTGACGCGATACAAGGAGTCAAGCAGCGTGGTTGCGATTAAGGATGAAGAGATCGCAAGGTTATCGGCAGTGCTGCGAAACGAACAGAGCACGCAGACGGCCGCCGTGACGACCAGCATGAATCCTGAACGCGAGAACCTGGAAAGGCAATTACATGAGGCGCAGATCGCACTTGCCGGACTGGCCGGCCGCGAGCAGACACAGCGCACGCAGCTTGCACAATTACAAAACCAGCTGAAGCACTTCGATTCTGCCAGTGAGCACCTGCGCGACCTGGAGCGGAATCGGGAACTTCTGGAGTCGCAATATGTTTCTGTGGCTAAACGGACCGAGGACGCGAACCTTTCCGGTGCGCTCGACAGCAATCGAATCTCTAACGTGAGTGTGATCGGTCCTCCGTGGACCGATCCGGAACCCGCAGCTCCGCGCAAGATGCTGCTGATGTATGTGGCGGCGGGTGTGGGGCTCGTGCTAGGCGTCGTCCTAGCGCTGGTTCTGAATTATCTTGATGACGACATCCACGAGGTCCGTCAGGCAAGTGGCATCCTGGGTGTGCCGTGCTTCGGCGAGGTGCCGGCAGAAGCTATCTGAAGCGGCCCGGAACAACGGGTGGCTTCTCTCAAAAAGGCGGAGCCCCTCGCGTGAATGAGAGGGGCTGCCGGTTGTCAAAGCAAATAGTCTGCGCCATCCGGAGCTAGAACGTGACGCGGCCTTCGAATTGAAATTTCCGAGAACTGCTATAGCCTGTCAGGCGGCCGAACGCAGTGGTGGTCGAAGGATTGACGACGGAGACGCTCTGGGTTTGCGACATTGAGAACGACACGTTGTTGGGGACGTTGAAACAGTCGGCACGGAAGATGAACTTCACTCGCTCCGGGGTGAGGTTGAAGCTGCGCTGCAGCGAGGCGTCGAGTCCGTAGCTGCCCGATGACCGCAGGTAGCTGGAACTGCGGGGAGCTGTGCCGATCTTGCTGATGCACGTCGGACACGTTGCCAGGGTACCGCCCTTGCCCGCGAGCGGGAAGACATTCAGCGCAGAGAATGCACCGGGATCCAGGTAGTTCTTCTGGGTGTAGTCGGCGAAGGTGGCTCCGTGGCCGTATCCGCCGTTGATGCGCGCTGAGCCGAGGTCGCGGCCTGGCGCGAGGTCCGGCATGCAAGTGCCCTGAGCGGGCGCAGTGCAGCCCGTACCGGTGACAAGCAGCGGCTTGCCGGAGGTGTACCTGAAGATGCCGGAGAACTCCCAGCCGCCGGCAAAGGTCCGGACAGCCCAGTTCTCGCCGCCGATGTGACCGCGGCCGAAGGGCAGCTTACCGTAGCCGAACACGTTGAGGTTCTCCGGGATGTCCTGGGCGGTGATGGAGCGATCCATGCGGTTGTTGCCCGGCATGGCTACGCCGGTGGAGGAAGCCGCTGCAGGCACGGGGTAGTAAGCGCGAACGGTGCCGTCGTCACCGAGGTTCTTCGAAAAGGTGTAGTTGACGGTGAAGTTGACGCCCTTGTACTCGCGCATCTTCAGAATGAGGTCGAAGGCGTTGTAGGCGAGGTTGGAGATGTTGTCCCACTCCACGCCCGGGGGTGAGGAGTATTGCGGGAACGGCCGCAGCATGCGCCCGATGGTTGCAGTTGCATTGGAAGCAACGTAGCCGGTATAGGGAGCGTTGATGCTGGAGTCGGCGGCGTGCGCGATCGCCAAGTTTGCCGGCGTGGCGGCGAGGTTCATGACGTTCGTTTTGCCGTCAGAGCCGACGACGGAGCCGAGGCTGACCAGGTACGCGGGATCCATGCCGCCGCTCCAGAATCCTGGCTCGGGCGCTCCGGCGACGAAGTGCGACTGGCTGCCGGAGTAGTTGAGTGTCAGGGTCATGGCGTTGGTCAGCGCCTTCTGCATGCCGAAGTTGTAGAAGATGAACTCCGGTGCGCGTCCTGACAGGTAGGGATCCGCATAGGCTGGAGCGCCGCCGGGCGATACGTATTTGCCGCTGGAATTCTCGTAGTTGCCGGTGCCGACCGTGAGCTGCGAGGCGGAGGCGCCGGTCGGTGCAGGGATGGTGAATCCCGGGCCACCGAAATTCGTATTCGCTACCCCGGCAGCCTGGAATGCCGTGCTGTTGTTGAGATAGAAGGACGGACCGGCAGCGGCGCCGCTGGTGAGCGCCGGAGGCAGTATGATGCTCGAACCGAAGCCGGTTTGCCCCGTTCCTGTGCCGTCACCGGCGCGACCGCCGACGCCGCCGGCGCGCGAGTAGGCAACGGCAAAGCCCGCACGGAAGACAGTTTTTGGATCGGGCGAGTACTCCATACCCAGGCGAGGTCCCCAGTTCTTCCAGGACGTCTGCACCGGCGTGCGGCACTGGCAACTGATGTCGGCGCCGCGATTGCCGGCGTATTCGAGTTCACCCGGCGAACCGGTGATCGAGTTCGTCGCGTTGGGATTGAAGAAGCTCCAGCGGTCCGCTACTTCGTGATACGGCGGCAGGTAGTCCCAGCGAAGGCCGAGATTCAGAGTGAGATTCGGACGGATCTTCCAGTCGTCCTGGAAGTACGGCGAGACCGGGTGGAAGCGGCCCCCGATGTCGCTATAGAGCGGCACGCCGGCGGAAGCGGAGTTGACCGCGCCGAGCAGGAAGCTCGCGTAGCTGTAGCCGCTGTTCGTGGCGACGAGCCCGGTCCCGCTGAAAGCCGCGGTGTCATTCGGCGACCATTTCTGGATGTACACGTCGGAGGTGCCGAGCGGGCTGATGACGTTGTCGTCAAGCCACTGGGTTTGCACGCCGAAGGTAATGTTGTGGCGGCCGACGCTCCACTGCAAGTTATCGACGATGGTGAAAGCGGTGGGAACGGTGCTGGAGCTTCGCTGGGAACCGCCGGTCGCGCCCCAGGCCGTATCGGTCACGCTCGACGCTACAGGGCTGGCGTTGAAGGTGCTGCCGGGGAATTCAGTCGTGGCCTGGCCGACGGGCAGGCCGGTGATTCCGGCCTCTACGGCGTTCGTGCCTGGGAAGCCCTGGGACGCGTTCAGCGAGACGCCGCCGAAGCGAGTGAAGCCGTAGTTGAACTGGTTGACCATGTGGGGCGTCAACGTCCAGGCGTGCTCAACCGTCGCCATTGTTGGATGGAGGATGCTGGAGATCGCAGTAGCGTACGGCAACGGCATCACTGAACCGTACCCGATAGACTTGCGCAGACCACGCGTGTATGCAACCGAGATGCGCTGTTTCGGCGTCAGGTCGTAATCAACCTTGGCGACGATCTCCCAGTTGTCGTATCCGCTGTAGCCGCTGGTCAGGTAATTGTCAGTCAGGCCGGGCAGGTTAGGGTTAGGCAAAAACTTCTGCTCGAACTGCGAGATGGGCGAGATATAGCTGGCGGGAATGACGTTGTTGGTGAGCACGCCATTCTTCACGCTTTGGAAAGCTTGCCGGGTACAGGTGTTACCCGTACATGAGTTCGTCAGCGGGTTGTAGATGATGGCGGGGTTGTTGCTGCCGGTACCCGTGAGTCCAGTACCAACGCAACTCGCGCCGCAGTTCAGTTCGGTGAAGTCGCCCTGCTTCATCAGCACGGTCGGCACGGTGAATAGCGCGGCATTGCCGGTCGACGTGTTATGGAACCGGTCGTAGTTGGTAAAGAAGAATAGCTTGTGGTGCATGAACGGCACCGGACCGCCGAGTGAGGCGGAGAGCTCGTTCTGGTGTTCGGCCGGCTTGCCTGCGGGGACCTGTGTCGCGACTCCGTTCACGATCGAGTACTTGGTGAGCTGATTTCCAGCGAAGCCCCAGGTATCGAACGCGGTGTTGCGGATCACGTCGACGAGCTCGCCATGGAATTGGCTGCCACCGCTCTTGATGGTGAAGCCGATGGCGCCCGCGCCCTGATACTCGGCCGACGGGCCTGAGGAGATGATCTGCATCTGATCGACGCTCTCGATCGGAACGGTGTTCGCAATGATGCGATTGTCGCCCTGCTGATTCGAGGTCGTGGTCGGGATGCCGTTGAGGTAGACCTCGGCGAGATAGTCGCCGGTACCCGAAAAGATGGGAGCGCGCGTGCCGCCCTGAGCGCCAACAGCAAGCGTGGAAAGGGAAGAGGGATCGCGCTGCTGGCCGTTCATGATGACCGGTAGTGATTCGTACACATCATTCGTGATGACGTCGCCCACCGTCGCGCTGGAGGTTTCAAGCTGCGGAGGCGCTTCGGTGACCGTCACAGATTGGTCGACCGCGCCGGGCGAAAGCTTGGGATTCAAGCCGGTCACGTTCAGGCCATTAACCTCGATGTTCTGCTGCGTGAGCGTGCTGAAGCCGGCTGCCTTGACCGTAACGGTGTACACGCCGGGGATCAGCGGCGTGATGCTGAACAGGCCGGCGGACGTCGAATTCCGCGTGGTGCTTACCTTGCTGGCCTGGTTGGTGGCGGTCACGGTCGCGCGGGGGATAGCCGCACCGGTTGGATCGGTGACCGTTCCTTCGATGGCGCCTTCACCGCCGGTTTGCGCGATTGCGTGAGGAATCGTGAGGGAGAGCAGGGCCGCCGCAAGCAGGATGACCATCGATCGGCGCAGGCGTTCGATGGCGGAAAAGTTGATGAGATGACTCAGCATGTGACCTCCGAAACTAAGAAACGCAATCACTACGTGCTGTACTGGCAAGTTCTTTTTGAGTTTTTTCGTAGCGGAGCTATTAAAGAGTGTCTAAGCACGATGTGTCAATACAGGAATAATTTCGGGCTGCAGATTATGTTCATGGATTCAATGTGCGCCGGTTGGGGCGCGTGTTTTCAATTTGTTATCTCGGCCGGGTCGGCTCGGGTTGGGCGGGGTTTAGCGGCCGGGGACGGGGCGGTATACCTCGATTTCCACGATGCTGAGAATGGGCGGCTCAGTTTTGCCAAGAGGTTCTGCCTGGTCGACGCGGCCGTTCAGCTCGACCAGTTCGTGACCTTCGCCGACGTCGACGGGCGAGCCGGTGAGCTGTATGCGCAGGTGCGTTCCGGGACGGCTGGCTGCGAGCGGAAGAGTGATGTAGCCGAGGCTGGTAGGCGTGCTTCCTCGATATAGGATCTCGCCGTTCAGCGTCACAAGAATTGGATAGCGGCGTACGCGAAACGAGGTGAGCTTCAGGTCGAGCTCGGTGGGAACGCAGGGCTCGGCGAGCGTGTACTCGATCCAGGCGGTATCGAGTGCGGCGTGTACGGGAGTTGTGTCGGCCGCGGCGTGGCGGATGGGAAGGCCGTCGGTATCAATGTCGCTGCGGCGCGCGGAGGCGTTGGTCCAGGCGGTGGTCTCATTGTCGTCGTATGACTTGAATGCTTGATCCGCGTTCGCTCCCGCGGTTGCGGAGACGATCGCGATGGGGTCGCGCGTGCGATGGAAGGACGGCGTGGATGGTGTGGGGCCGCGATCCAGGTGGACGGGAAGAGCAGCCGCTGGGTTGAATGTCGAGAGGCCGTCGCGCTGGGACACAGGGTGTGTGTCAAGCATGAGGTGCGCAGGCGGCAGGCCGTCAGCAGTGGCCGTCAACGTGATGCGGCCGGCATGTTCCGTGGAACGGATCGACACGCGGTTGATGCCGCCTTCAACGGGAAGGTCGGGCGAGAGGATGTAGTTGTCGTAGTGCAAGAAGGGCGCAACGAGGCCGTGGCTGTCTCCCGATGCGGTGTTGAGAGGCTCAGGCTTCGCGGTGCCCTGGGCGATGCCGCCACGCCATTCCGCAGGGCCGGAGAGCGCGAAATGAACCATGTTGAGCGCGGTAGGAACGCGGCGTCCAGCTTTGTCGATGATTTCGACGTCGACGAGTGCGAGATCGGAGCCGTCGGCGTGCAGGCCACCGGGACCCGTGTGCAAGGTGAGGCGGATGGCAGCGGGTTCGCCGGCGGTCGTCAGCGTGGTCGTCACGAGAGGATGATGCTTGGCGTCGTAGCCGATCGCGGTGAGTGTGCCGGGCTGGAAGACGACGTCAGGGAAGCTGAAGAGGAAGTCGTGTGTCGGACGCACGCTGCCCAGGGAACGGCCGTTGAGTTTCAATTCCACGAATGCAGTGGTGGCTTCGACGTAGACGGTGCGCTTTGTGCCCGCGGTGTAGTTCCAGTGCCCGTTGATGTGGATGCGCGGATGCTCGGGGTCAACCCAGCCGTCCCACATAACCTGGTGAGCGAAGAAAGCGTCTTTGGGAATGCGCATCGCGTCGACTTCCCCGGAGCGGCGGTAGTTGTTGTCGCCCCGGAAGTGTGAGTTTTCGTCGATCCAACTGATGTTGGCTCCGCCGGCGGAGACGCGCCGTCCTGTTCCGGGGCGTGCGCGGAAGTAGTCGTCCCAGCGCAGAACGTCTTCGAGCGTGAAACTGTCCTGATTGCGGTTGTAAGGTGGCGAGTCCTGGTGGAACGGCGGCGTCTGGTTGTCCCAAAATTTGCGCGCGCCTTCATCGCGGTTGTACTCATGCGCCCAGAGAGGCTTGGTTGCGGACTTGTCGATGTACAGCATCTCGCCGCCATACTCGGCGATGTGGGACGCGAGCATCTCGCGCGCTCCCATTGCGCGGCCGCCGTGTGGATCGAACTCGTTGCGCACCGCGAGCATGTCGCGCATGTGCTCTTCACTGATGCCCTTGTTGCCGGACTCATAGAAGAGGATGGAAGGGTTGTTGCGGTTGTAGACGATCGCATCCCGCATGAGCTCGACGCGCGCCTGCCACTGGCGGCCGCGAGGATCGCCTTCAGCGTCGCCGGCGGGCATGGATTCAATGAGCCCGACGCGATCGCAGGATTCGATGTCCTGCTTGGACGGCGTGACGTGCATCCAGCGAACGAGATTGCCGTTGTCTTTGACGAGGAGACCGTTCGAATAATCGGAGATCCACGGCGGCACATCTGTCCCGAGCGCAGGCCATTCGTTGGTCGACCGCGCGGCGTACCCATGGACCTGGAGGACGCGGCCGTTCAGGAAGATCATGCCATTGTGGAATGCGGTCTCGCGGAAGCCTGTGCGCGTCGTGAGAGTGTCCGTGGCTTTGCCGTTGAGCAGGAGTGAGGTGTTGACCTGGTAGAGGAAGCCATAGCCCCAACTCCAGAAGTGTAGATTATGCGCGCGCGTTTGCGTCGCGAGTGTTTGTGTGGAGTGACGCGCGAGAGCGACCGGAGTAGAGATCGCAGACACCATAAGACTGCCTTGCTGATCGAATATCTGCGCGCGCAAGCGGATCGTCTGCGCAGTATCGCTGTCGTTGCGGACCTGGGACTCGATATGGATCGTGGCCGCGTGGGCGGCCAGATCGAACGCGTCGGCCCAAATGTACTGTCCCGTTGTGCCGAGCGAAGAATAGAGCGGAAGGGTCTGGTGGACAACCGGCATCACATGCAGCCAAACGTTCTTGTTGATGCCTCCGAAGTTTGAGTAGAAGTTGTTGTTGTTCCACTGAATCGTCGTGTTCGTCGCCTGCTCGCGGTAGTTCCACCGGTTGTCGGTACGAACTGCAAGGACGTTGTCTCCGGCATGAAGCCAGGGCGTGAGATCGAAGCCGAACGCCATTACGCCGTTTTCACTCAGCCCGAGTCGGTGGCCATTGAGGAATATCTCGGCGGCCTGGCGAACGCCTTCGAATTCAACGATGACGCGGTCCCCGTGTGCGGGCGTGACAGTAAAGTGCTTGCGGTACCAGGCGATGCCGGTCGGCTGGTCATGGATGGAAACGCGGTAGGCGAAGTCCTCATTCCATGCGTGCGGAAGCGTAACGCGCTTCCAGCCGGAGTCGTCGAACGAGGGATCGGAAGCACCGGCGGGATCGCCCACACTCAACAGCCAGCCGCGATTGAAGTTGTAGCGGACGCGCTGTGCGCCGGCAGTAAGCGAGAGCGCGCAAAAGACAACAAGCAGGATGCGGAGCCGAGTCATACAAAGCGAGCCCATCATACGTCGAGACTAAATGCCGGCCCTCCGGATGATGTGGCTCTCGCCGCGATGTCACGGGTGTGTGGGAGAAGACGTCTTTGCAGCAGGCCTCTCGTTTGGCCCGGGAGCGAACTCGTCGGTGGGTTTCGGCTTGCGCTGGTGTTCCGGATCATTTGCATAATCCGACGTGGGCGCGTCGAGGATGGGCTGCGCCAATCCCGCGAGCGTTGGATGCGGATCGTTCTTGAGCAGCTCGAAGATCACCAAATCGTTTCTGCCCTTCCGCAACCACACGCCGGGAACGTACAGCGTGGCCTGCGGGCCGATGTTCCAGAACCTTCCGAGCGCGTGACCGTTGACCCACATCGCTCCCATTCCGAGAGCGCGCGTATCGAGAAAAGTGTCGCCGACCTTGTGGAGCGTAAACGTTCCCTCCGCGAAGTCAGGGCCGGCAACGGAGGTGTTCGCGCCGGACCGGACCTGAGGAACAGGATCCATCGGCAGCGAATATATCTGCCATCCGCGCAACGGTTGGCCAGCGAGAAGCGCATCGTGAATGCCCTTGGTTTCGTCGCGCATGCGTTTCGTGGAGTTCAGCCTGCCCATGTTCTCGACCAAAATGTCGAGCTGCGCTCCGGCAGGAGCGGTGATCGCGAGCTGATTCTGGTGGTAATGGCGGTCTAATGTGCCGATCTGTCTTCCGTTGATATACACAACGGCGAAATCCTGCATGTGTTCGAGCGTGAGCGTTTCGTTTTGTGCCGCTTGCTTGAGATGCGTGCGATAGAGGATGAGCCCATAGGCCTGGCCGATCTGCTCCATCGTCTTCGGCGCGTCGCTCGCGATTGGCGTCGGCAGCCTGTCCCACAAAGCCTCTGTGCGAGTGAGTGTGAATGGGGGCACAGTAATCACCGGAGGCACAGGAGGAACGGGCAGAGGCTTCTCGTGCGTGTACTTCACGATCACGTCGCGATACGCGAAGAACTTCGGAGTGGGGTGGCCGGCTTCGTCGATAGGAGCGTCGTAGTCATAGCTGGTGACGTTGCCGCGGTATGCTCCCGTGGACTCGCTGGCGCCGGCCATGAAGCCGAAGCTCGTGCCTCCGTGCGCCATGTAGAGGTTAAGCGATGCGCCGCGGCTGAGGATCGTGTCCAGGTCGGCGATCTGCGGAGCGATCGGCCGCGTCTGGTGCGGGTGGCCCCAGAGGTCAAACCATCCAGGCCAGTATTCGGTCGCGAACAGCGGCTGCCCCGGCCGGACCTGCGCAAGGATATCCAGCGCAGCGCCGGCTCGGCCGGTGCCGAAGTTCACTCCCGAGTACACGCCGTCGATCTGTCCACGCGTGAGCGCCTTCGAAGGATCAACCGTGTAGAGCAACGAGTGCGTGAAACCGTCGTCGACAAAGATTTGATGCAGATGATTCATGTAGGCCTGGTCGCCGCCGAAGTTCCCGTACTCATTCTCGATCTGCACGGCTATGATCGGGCCTCCGAGGCCAATCTGCAGCGGCGCGACCTCCTGGGCCAGCCGCTTCATCCAGCGCTCAACGGGAACCATGTAGGCCGGATCATCCGTGCGCAGAGCAGTCTGCATGCGCGGATCCGCTAACAGCCACGCGGGAAAACCTCCGAACTCCCACTCCGCGCAGGAGTACGGACCGGCGCGGAGCAGCACATACATGTGCTCCTCCTGCGCGATTTTGATAAAGGCGGCGAGATCGTTCTGGCCAGTGAAGTCATAGGTTCCGGGCCTCGGCTCATGGACATTCCAGAATACGTAGGTCGCGATCGTGTTCAGTCCCATAGCGCGCGCCATGCGGATGCGGTCGCGCCAATAAGCGCGGGGAACGCGCGCGTAGTGGATCTCGCCGGAGAGAACCTGGAATGGCTTGCCGTCCAGCTCAAAGTGGCTCCCGACAACTTTG
Organism: uncultured Verrucomicrobiae bacterium; assembly: GCA_963716225.1. Lineage (GTDB taxonomy): Bacteria > Acidobacteriota > Terriglobia > Terriglobales > Acidobacteriaceae > Granulicella. The sequence continues at coordinate 155,806 of OY970299.1, forward strand.
AAGCTGTGCGCCACAGAGGGTTGTTGCGCTGTGCATGCAGTCCCAAGAGCAGCGAACAACGCAAGCAGGAGCGTAAGGCGAGTAAACGCGCGAAGGATCAATGGTCTCCCCATTTGCGGCGAGCGTGAACGACGCAGAGTGAACAAGACCCTGACCCGTGGGTCTGTCTCGTCACTCCATATCAGGTTGACTGTATGTTAGTTGGAATTGGTGGAGGCGGCGGGAGTCGAACCCGCGTCCGAAAAAGCTGACAACAGAGAGCATTCATGCTTTTCCCAGTTCTGCTTTGTCTCGTAGCCGGCGCTTAGAACGGGCGAAGATGCGCTGGCCACCAGCCTGGTTGATCTCGTCCTTGGCGTACAGGCGGAACCCCGCGGACCAGCCTACTGTGCGACGATCGGTACCCGCCCATAGGCGAAGCGGGAGCGATCGGCTACTTAGTTAATTAAGCAGCAAGAGCCAGATTGTTGTTGGCACTTATGATTTTGTGAGCGATTACGGGTGCACACACCCCGGCATGCCTCTCTGCCGCAAGCAATCCCGTCGAAGCCGTGACGCCCCCATGTGGAGCTGGCCCAACATTGCGTTGTGGCACTCAAAGAACTGTCTACATTATAGATGCGGTGATTCGGTCGAGGCTTCAGAGTGGCGTTTTGGCCGGATTTTACAAAAAAAAGGCGGCACGAACGGTGTTTTGATTCGTGCCGGGAGGCCAGTGACGCAACTTGTGCCTGAGAGGAAAATCCTCAGGGAAAACGTTTGCCGGAGGCTTAGCTCACGGCAGAGCCATAGCGTAGCACAGTGTCGGGCAAGGACTCAAGCTGACATTTTGTAAATGGCTATGAATTTACATTAGTGCCCTAAGTTGTTGATTTTCTGTGCAAGATCCGTGTCATTGGAGGTGATCCCTCCGGCATCGTGGGTCACCAGCTCGAGCCGGACCCGGTTGTAGCGGATGTCGATGTCAGGGTGGTGTCCCGCGCCCTCGGCGAGCTGGGCAACATCGTTCACGAAGGCCATCGCGGCCACAAAATCCTTGAACGTGCGCTGCTGCACAATCGCACCCTGTTCCAACTGCCAGCCGGGGAGCTGCTGGAGAGATTGCCGGACCTCGGCGTCAGTAAGTTTGTTCATGCGGGGCCTCCTTCGTGCTACCCCTTGGGTACTTAGACGGGATTCTTGCGCGGCCTGCGCGCGGCCACCCAGCCTTCTTTTGTCACCTGTCGGCTGCGGCCAAGCGCCAGCGCGTCAGGCGGCACATCTTCTGTGATGCAGGAGCCCGCGGCCACATAGGCTCCGTCGCCAAGTGTGAGCGGCGCGACGAGCGTTGAATCCGATCCCACGAAAACGTTGTTGCCGATCATGGTGGTGTGCTTGTGAACGCCGTCGTAGTTGCAGGTGATGGCGCCCGCACCGATATTCACGCCCGCGCCGATGATCGCGTCACCAAGGTAGGTGAGATGGTTCGCCTTGGACCCTCGGCCCATCCGGGTCTTCTTCGTCTCGACGAAGTTGCCGATGTGGGCGTCAGGGCCGATCTCGCTCCCCGGACGGAGGTGCGCGTAGGGACCGAGCAGAGCGCCGTCGGCGACGACCGCCTCGTCGAGAATGCAGCCATTACGGATCAGGACACCTGAGCCGATAGCCGAGTTCTGGATGACCGAGTAGGAGCGGATGCGGCAGTCAGGGCCAATGCGCGTCGCTCCGAGAAGCTGAACGAATGGCTCGATCACCGTATCGGGCGCGACCTCAACCGCTGCGTCGATCACGCAGGTCTCTGGGCGGAAGATGGTGACGCCTGCGGCCATGAGTCGCCGCGCGCTGGCCGAGCGCATCGCCGCATCGAGGTGCATCATCTCGGCGATGGTATTGGCGCCGAGCACCTCGTTTGCATCCTCTGCTCGTATACCAACTACGCGACTGTTCTGTTTGAACAGGAGGCCAGCGATGTCTGTGAGATAAAACTCTCCGCTCGCATTTTGATTCGTCAGGAGGTCGAGATTTTCAAAGAGAGTCGCGGTCTGAAAGCAGTAAATGCCAGAGTTAATTTCAAAGGAAACTTCTTCTTCCGGTTTCAAGTCCTTCTGCTCGACGATAGCGCGGACTTCCGTTGAGAGCGTGTCCCTGCGCAGAATGCGGCCGTAACCCGTCGGGTCCGGCGGAATCGCCGTGAGGATCGTCATCGCTGCTCGCTCGCTCAGATGAAATTCCATGAGCCCGCGGATCGTCTCGGGACGGATCAGCGGCACGTCGCCGGAGAGCACGAGCAGGTTGGCGGGCGCCTGCGTGTTGCTCAGCGCGAACTCGGCTTTGACCATCTGCAGCGCATGGCCGGTGCCGCGCTGCTCAGCCTGGAGGACAAAGCCGATTCCGGTGTGCTCGACCGCGGTGCGGACGCGCTCGGCTTCATGGCCGATGACACAGTAGATGTGGTCAGCGGGGACGATGGTTTTCGCAGCATCGATGACGTGAACGAGAAGAGCGCGGCCGCCGATCTCGTGCAGCACCTTGGGCCGGCGCGACTTGAGGCGTGTGCCTTTGCCGGCGGCCATGATCACAACGCCGAAGGAGGTGTCTTCCATACGCGGTTAATCCTCTCATGGGCAGAGAACAGAGATCAGATATCACAGATCACTCGAGGAGAGATCGGAGATCAGATCAGATATCAGAGATCGTTCCTTCGCCTGTTTGATCTCTGTTTTCTGATCTCTGTTATCTATTCCCGACACAGCTCCAGGACCGCCGGCCCGAAGCGATCGAGCTTGTCCGGGCCCAGACCACGAATGCTGCGGAGCTCGTGGAGCGATGCGGGTACGGCGAGCACGATGTCGCGCAGAACGCTGTCGCTGAAGATGAAGAAGGAGGGAAGGCCGATCGCATGCGCCTGCTCTTTGCGCCAGGAGCGGAGACGTTCGTCGAGCGCCGTCTGCGTTGCGCTGAGTTCTGCGGGTTGTGGAGCAGGCTTGGACATCGGTTCTGGTTTGCGGAGTGGTGTGGATGCGATCGCTTCCCGTCGTGTCAAAGAGAGCTGCGAAGTCTCCGGCGTGCGTGCTGGTTGCGCAGTCGTGCGGTGCTTCGTGGCGCGTTGTTTCGACTTCGGCTTGCGCTTTGCAGGTGCGGTCGAGGATGAGTCGCGCAGCCAGACCGTGGAGAGCGTCCCCTCGTCAGGCGTGCGGCCTTCGTGCGTGATGGCGACCTTGCGATAAGTGACGTCGCGGCCGTCGCTGGTGCGGAAGGTGTCGTTCGTGACGGTGATGAGAGCAGCGCGTGCGAGACCGTCAACCAGCGCATCGAATTGCTTCCGGTCTTTAGTGAGAGCAAGGTCGGTGAAGAGCTTGCCGGTGGACGTGCCGCGGGAGGCGATCGCCAAGAGGATGGCGCGGAGATCGTCGCGTTCGCCTGCGGTGGGTTGGCGCATCGCGGAGCCGGTGGCCGCGGACGGTTCGCAGATGTCGCACTGGCCACAGGAGCGGAGTGCATCGCTGCGGTCGCCGAAGTGCTCCACCAGTGCGGTCATGCGGCAGGTTGCGCCTTCGGCGAAGGCCATCATGGCGTCGATCTGGCGGCGGCGCGCGGTGACCTGCGCATCATAGCCATCCTGCCAGGCGGGCTGGGTGCTGTGCGGATCTTCGTCGGCGAGTCGCACGCTGCCGTTGAAGTCTGACGTGGCGGCGCCGTGCGTGATGAGCTTCTTGAGCGAGCGATCGAGCGTTTCCTGGTCGAGCTTGAGCTTGCGTTGAAGGTAGTCGGGCGAGACGAATTCGGTGGTCAGTGCGCGCAGGATGCGCTGCAGGTCGCTTGCGGGCGGATAGTTGCGCTCGAGGAGGAACTCCTGGGTTTTTCGGTCGGCGAAGCTGTAGAGCAGGATGGACCGCGAGGGGTTGCCGTCGCGCCCGGCGCGGCCGATCTCCTGATAGAAGGCTTCGACGGAACCGGGAAGCGCGATGTGGACGACGGTGCGGACGTCGGGCTTGTCGACACCCATACCGAACGCGATCGTGGCGACGATGACATCGAGTTTGCCGGCGAGGAAGTTGCGCTGCACACGTTCCCGGGTCATCGGATCGAGCCCGGCGTGGTAAGCCGCGCTGCGGAACTTTGTGTTGAGGCGCTCGGCAAGCTCTTCGGCGGATTTGCGCGAGGGAGCGTAAACGATTGCGGGGCGTGTGGATGCGTCGGCGAGCAGCTTCTCGGTGAACTCCGGGCGTTGAGGTTTCGAGAGCTCGAGGACCTCGACCGCGAGGTTGGAGCGACGGAATCCAGTGATGAAGATGGCGGGCTCGTGGAATGCAAGTTGGCGGACGATGTCGCGCTGCACGGCGGGTGTCGCGGTTGCGGTGAGCGCGATGATGGGGCTGGGGCGGAGTGCGGCGAGATGCTGGCCGAGCGTGCGGTAGTCGGGCCGGAAGTCATGACCCCATTGCGAGATGCAGTGGGCTTCGTCGACCGCGATCAGGGATGGCTTGCGGCGGGCGAGCATCTCCGGGAATCCGGGAACACGCAGGCGTTCGGGCGCGATGAAGAGGAAGTCCAGCTCGCCGGAGAGGTAGTCGCGGCAGGCGGCGCGGGCGGTTTCGCGATCGAGCCCGGAGTGGATGCGCGCAACGCGGAGGTTAAGGGCAGCGAGCTTCGCGGCCTGGTCGTCCATGAGGGCGATGAGCGGAGAGATGACGAGTGCCGTCGCGTTTTGCCCGGCGCTACGCCGCGCGAGCGCGGGAAGCTGGTAGCAGAGGCTCTTGCCGGCTCCCGTCGGCATGACGAGCAGGACATCGCGGCCGGACGCGGCGGCTTCGCAGACCTCGCGCTGGTGAGCGCGGAAGTCGCGGTGACCGAAGATATGCTGCAGGAGCTCGGGGAGAGACTCGGTGATGCTGGGGCCGGATGCGGGCATGAGCTTCGGCTATGGTCGCATGTTGCCGCCCTTGCAAAACTGGGCAGGAATCGGTGAATGTACGGGAGTACCCCCATCCCCCTGTTTTTTGCGCAAAGTCTTCGAATCAGAGACTTTAGGGGTGGACCTTAAGAACTCAGGATCTGATGCCTGAATGCGTGAGGGGGTCTCGCGGCTCCATTTTTGTCAAGTAGGTGGCTTTAGGCGCGCATGAGTTTGTCGGGGGTAATGGGGTAGTCGCGGACGCGGACGCCGGTGGCGTTGTAGATGGCGTTCGCGATTGCCGCCATGGCGCCGGTGATTCCGATCTCGCCAATACCGCGCGCGCCCAGCGGGTTGAATTTTGTGTCAGGGATGTTGAGAACAGTGACGTCCAGCGTGCCGATGTCGCGGTTGACGGGGACGTGGTAGTCGGCGAGGTTTTCGTTGACGGTGCGGCCGGTGACCGGGTCGAGCATAGCTTCCTCGTGAAGCGCGAAGCCGACGCCCCACACGATGCCGCCCTGCAGTTGATTGATGCCGGTCTGGTGGTTCATGAGCGTGCCGATGTCGTAGGTTGCGACGACGCGCCGGACGTGCGGCATGTGCGTGTCGCGATCCACGGCAACCTCGGCGAAGACAGCGCCGAAGGACTGCTCGGTCATGGAGGATTTGTCTTCGCCGGGCTCGGCCGAGCCGTGCGCTTCGATGGGTTTGTTCGCGTTGCGCGCGATGAGGGCAGTGATTTCCTCGCCGCGTGAAGGATCTTTCTTGAGGAAGACGCGGCCGGCGTGGACGTCGACATCAGCGGCGAGGACACCGTGAACGGGAGATTGCGGATCGCCGACAGCGAGCGCGCCGGCGGCGAGCCTGGCCTGTTTGCAGGCGTCCTGCACGGCCGGACAGACCGAGGCCGCAGTCTGTGACCCGCCGGACACGGGTGCTTTGGGAAGCGCAGAGTCGCCCAGCTTGACATCGATGGAGGCGAGGTCAATGCCGAGTTCCTGTGCGGCCGTTTGGGCCATGATGGTGTAGGTCCCGGTGCCGAGGTCCTGCGTGCCGGAGCCGACGAAGACGCGGCCGTTCGGAAGGAAGCGGCAGACGGCCTGCGCGGCGGAGCGGTTGGCCGGATAGGTCGCGGTCGCCATGCCGTAGCCGATGAGGTTGTTGCCGTCGACCATCTCGCCAGGCTTCGCAATTCGTTTGCTCCAGTCGAACCGTTCGGCGGCTTGCGTGTAGCACTCGCGAAGATGCTTGGAGCTCCAGGGCTTGTCTTCCGTGGGATCGCGCTCAGCGTAGTTGATGAGGCGTAGCTGCATCGGATCAATGTTCAGTTTTTCGGCGAGCTCGTCCATCGCGATCTCGAGCACGGCGGTGCCGGAGGACTCACCCGGCGCACGCATGAAGGTGCCGACGCCGATGTTCATATCGACCATGGCGGTGGAGGTGTGGATCTCGGCGGAGTGATAGAGCTTGCGCGCGGGCGATTCAGAATGCTCGACGAAATCCTCCATAACGGAGGTAGTCATTTTGACGTCCTGCTGGAGGAGCAGCAGTTTGCCGCTGGAGTCCGCCGAGAGCTTAATGCGATTGACGGTCGATGGCCGATGGCCGACGGGGCCGAACATCTGCGGGCGCTCGAGCGCGAGCTGGACCGGCTTCTGAACGATTTTCGCGGCCATCGCGCAGAGCGGAACGTGCGACCAACTGGATCCTTTGCAACCGAAGCCTCCGCCGACGAACGGGTCCATGGTGTGTACATTTTCAAGCGGAAGGCTGAAGACATTCGCGAGCGTCATGCGCACGCCGGAGATGTACTGCGTGGCGTCATAGACCGATAGTTTTTCGCCCTCCCACCACGCGATGGTCGCGTGGGGCTCCATCGGGTTGTGCACCTGGATGGGCGTGATGTACGTGTTCTCGATGGTGACAGACGGCGACGCGGGCTCAGGGTGCGCGGCGGATTGTTGCGGGGGCTCTTTGCCCGGTTGTCTGGGTGGACGCGCTTGATCGAGGCGGCCGAGGAAGTCGAGCTTAGCGGGCTGCTCGTCGTAGGTGATTTTGAGCAGGCGCGCCGCTTGCATGGCTTCGACGTGTGTAGCTGCGATCACGAGGCCGATGGGCTGGCCGTTGTAGTGGACCTGATTGTCCTCGAGCACAGAGAGGCTGCGCTTTCCGGGAGGCTTCGGCGGCCCGATCTGCAGCTTGGGTGCATTGAACGGCGTGACGATGTGGAGCACACCGGAGGCGCGCTCCGCCGCGCGGGTGTCGATGACTTTTAACCGCGCCGCTGGGAATCGTGGATTGCACGATGAAGGCGTAGACGAGATCTTTGCGCGTGAAGGGCTCGCGGAACTCGGCCGCGTATTTCGCAGTGCCGGTGACTTTGGCGACGCCATCGTAGCGGTGCGGTGGCTGCGGGAGCGGCTTCGGCTGCTGCTGCTGCTGCTGCGCTTCCTGCGGGGGATCGAGAGGGGCGATGTCGATCATGCCTGTTGAGCTCCTTCTTGACTGCCATGCGCCGCTTGCGTCAGGGCGCGGACGATGCATTGTTTGGCGAGCTCGATTTTGAACGCGTTGTACTTGTAGCCGTGCGCGCCGCGGAGCGCGATCTCGGCCGCGTGGCGAAAGGTCTCTGTTTTCGCCGGTTGACCGCTGAGCGCCGCTTCTGCTTCGTTGGAGCGCCAGGGCTTGTGCGCAACGCCGCCAAGTGCCAGCCCGGCAGAGCGGATGTGGTCGCCATCGAGCTCGAGGCCGGCGGCAACGGAGACCAGCGCGAAGGCGTAGCTCTGCCGATCGCGCGCTTTCAGATACCAGGAGTTCTTCGCAAATTTCGCAGCCGGCAGTGTGACGCCGGTGATGAGCTCGTCGGCGCGGAGCTCGGTGTCGCGTGCGGGATCGTCGCCGGGAAGGCGGTGAAAGTCGATCACGGGAATAGCCCGCTTGCCGTGCGGGCCCATGACTTCAACCTGCGCATCGAGTGCGTAAAGCGCCACGTTCATGTCAGAGGGATTGGTCGCAATGCAGGAGTGCGGCGAGCGCGGGCCGTCGTCGGTCTGGCCGAGGATGGCGTGATAACGATTGATGCCGGCGAGCGCGCCGCAGCCGCTGCCAGGAGCACGCTTGTTGCACGCGGGGAAGTTCGTGTCCATGAAGTAGTAGCAGCGGGTACGCTGCATGAGATTGCCCGCCGTCGTAGCGAGATTGCGAAGCTGGGGACTCGCGCCCGAGAGCAGAGCGAACGAGAGCAGCGGGTAATTCTGAACGATGCCGGGATCATTCGCGAGATCGGAGTTGCGCACCGAGGCGCCGATGCGCGCGCCTTGTGCGGAAGCCTCAACCTTGTCCAAGCCGATGTGATTCACGTCGACGAGGTGTGTGGGGTGCTCGACCCCATCCTTCATAAGGTCGATGAGATTGGTACCGCCGCCGAGGCACTTGGTTCCGTTGGACGTGAGCGTGTGGACGGCCGCGTCGGGCGCGTTGGCGCGAGTGTAGGTGAAGGGATTCACGCGGCGCCTCCGGATTGCGCGCGGGTGAGTTGACGAACCGCCGCGACGATGTTGGGGTAGGCGCCACACCGGCAGATGTTGCCCGACATCCGCTCGCGGATCTCGTCGCCGGTGAGCTCGGGATGCGGGTGCGCGTGGCCGGTTTCGAAGGAGACCATGGACAGATCGCCGCGAGTTACCTCTTGCGCTAGGGCTGTCGCCGAGCAGATCTGGCCCGGCGTGCAGTAGCCGCACTGGAAGCCATCGTGTTCGAGAAATGCGGTCTGTGCGGGGCTGAGGTTCTCCGGCGTGCCGAGGCCTTCGATCGTCGTGATCTCGGCTCCTTGCGCGGCGACGGCCAGGGTGAGGCAGGAGTTGATGCGGCGCCCATCCATCAGCACGGTGCAGGCGCCGCACTGGCCGTGGTCGCAGCCTTTCTTGGTCCCGGTGAGATCCAGGTGCTCGCGGAGAAGATCGAGAAGCGATGTGCGCGTGTCGAGGGTGAGGGTGCGCTGCTGCTTGTTGATGGAAATGGTTATGGGGACCATGATTGCCTGCGCGTCGGAGTTGCCGGTCTGCTGCGCTGCTGCGGCCGGTGAAATGCCGATGGCCAGGCCAGCGGAGAAGACGCTGGATGCAGCGAGGAACTGGCGGCGAGTGAGTTCGAGGTCGTTTTGCGGTGTGGGTGGTTCGTCGTGCGGGGATTCGAATTCAGTGCATTGAGTCAAGGGCGCCTCGTGTGTGCGGCTTCAGGGGTGCGGCTTCAGCAAACTGGATACGCGAATGGTGTCGCACAGAGATTGAGATGCTTGGATTGAGATGCTTGGGCCGGGCGGCGAAAGGCACAACGGGTATGCTGGAAGTTGATGGCAGTGAATCCCATTGAGCTCACCCGGCGGCTCGTCGACATTGACTCTACGACGTATCACGAGGGCGCGTGCGGGGAGTTCCTGGCCGAGTTTCTGATGCGCGAAGGATGGGCGGTCGAGCGGCAGAACGTGGAGCAGCCGGAGCGCGCGCCGGGAGTGGGAGATGGGCCGCGGTTCAATGTGTATGCCCGTGTAAGTGGCGAGACGCCGGACCTGGTGCTCTCGACTCACATCGACACCGTGCCGCCGTTTCTGGGGCCATGCCGGGAGGATGCGGACTTTCTCTACGGACGCGGCGTTTGCGATGCGAAGGGAATTATAGCGGCGCAGATTGCGGCGGCGCAGCGTCTGCGCGATGATGGCGCGCGCGTGGGAATGCTGTTCGTGGTGGGCGAGGAGCGCGACTCAGCCGGTGCGAAGGTCGCCAATGAGAATCCGCCCGGCGCACAATCCGGCCCGAAGTTTCTGATCAATGGTGAGCCGACGGAGAACCGCCTGGCGCTGGCGTCGAAAGGCTGCCTCCGCGTCGAGCTGTATGCGCGTGGAAAGATGGCGCACTCGGCCTATCCGGAGCTGGGCGAGAGCGCAATCGATAAATTGCTGGCTGCGCTGCAGGATGTGCAGCGGCTGAAGCTGCCGGCGGTAAATGGGATCGGCGAGACCACGATGAATGTGGGGCTGATCTCCGGCGGACGCGCGCCGAACGTGATTGCCGATAAGGCCGAGGCTCATATTCTGGTGCGGCTTGTAGGTCCCGCTGAGGGAATTCGCAACGCCATTGTGGACGCCGTCGCGGGACGCTGCGAGGTTGTGTTCTCGCTGGAGCTGCCGTTTGTGCAGATGAGGGCGCTCGATGGATTCGAGACGATGGTCGCCAAGTTCACGACCGATGTGCCGAGCCTGACGAACTGGGGTGAGCCGTTTCTGCTGGGGCCGGGCAGTATTCACGTCGCCCACACGCCCGATGAGCGGATTCGCAAGGCCGAGATTCTGGAAGCGGTGGAGCTGTATGTGCAGCTCGGCCGGCGTCTACTCAGCAGCTAGAGCTGCGGCGCATGATCCTGGGCACGCCTCGCGGAAGCGTGTGGATTAAACGGACTGCGCGCCGGGCGAGTTGTCGATCGAGATGAGTTGCGGACGGAGCTTCCTGCGCGGCTGCCATGCAGGGTAAGCAAGATCGGGCATCGGTTTCGCGCGGAAGACCTTGCGAGTCTGGCGGGCGATCCAGCGAGCGGAGGTTCGGGCCTTTTTGCGGCGCGCACTATCGGTTGAGATTCCCGTACCGGCGTACATCTGGCGATAGAGCTTGGACAGCAGCACAAACGCGACGCGTGCCCGCAGGGTAGGGGTGCAGGCGGACCGTTTCCAGATCGCCCTGAAGTCATAGAAGCGATCCCACACGCCCTGCGTGCGATCTCGAATCTCGTCCGAGGACATGGAGGGGTGGGGCGTGAACATCTTGGGCCGCACCGCGATGGGTATAAGCCAGTAGCGCGTGATGGGGATGCCGTCAACAAGCGTAGGGTGGGCGGCTTGCTCCTTTTCCCAGCGGCCGAAGTCAACCGTCCCGGGAAAAGGCGTCATCATGACGAACTGCGCGAAGGTGATGTCGGCCTTGAGGGCGAGCGCAACCGTCGCGTCGAAGGTGCTGGGTTTGTCGGTGGGCAAGCCGAAGATGAAGGATCCAAGCACGTGAACGCCGTGCTTGCGGAAGGTCTGCAGTTGCTGGATGAGCCGGTCGCCGGAGTAGTTGAAGTCCTTGTACACGGCTTTGAGGCCTTCGGGAGTGACTGCTTCAACACCGACGAGGGCTCCCTTGATATTGGCGCGACGCATCGCGTCGAGGTATTCGGGGTCCTCCGCCGACTCCATCGTGATCTGCGTGAAGAACACCATGTCGTGGGGGAGCTTCGCGAGCTCCTCCATCAGAGAGAACCGTTCCGCACGCACCTGTTCAAGAAACTCGAGCCTCTCCATGTTGTTCTGCTCGCGAGCGAGGCGGAGATCCGTAAGCGTCACCGGATAGAAGTTGTCGTCAGCGAGGGCGATAAAGCGGAAACCCTTGCGACGAAGTTCGATGATCTCGTTGATGACGCTCTCGAAGGATCGCTGACGCGGTTTCTGCCCGTCGGTCCGCCACACCGAGCAGAAGGAGCAATGCTTGGGGCAGCCGCGAATCGTCTGCACGGATGCCCACATGTACTTGTCGCTCTGCATGAGATCCCAGCGTGCAGCCAGAAAGTCGTCGCCCTCGATGCGGCCGCCTTCGTAGACGCGCTGCAGACGACCGGCCATGTGATCTTCGAGCGCGCGGCCCCAGGCGATGTCTCCATCGCCCTTCACGACGGCGTCGGCGTGCCCGCGCTCGAAGGGCTCTTCCGGGAACAGTGTCGCGTGAATGCCACCATAGATGACGGTCGCGCCGCGCTCATGTGCAATTTGGCCAACCTGATATCCGCGCAGCGCATTGCCCGTGTGGACGCTGATGCCAACGACGTCCCCCGGCTGGATGGTCGCCGGATCGAGCTGCTCAAGTGACTCATCAACCAGCGTTGGGTCGCCCATCGTGCGCGGCGTGGCGGCTGCAAGAACGAATAGCCACCGCGGCGTGATCACGGCGGTGCCGAACGAGTTGTCACTGGGATTAATGAGATGAACAGCCATAGAGCCCGTAGCTTTCCGGTTCAGTGAAGTCCGGAACGTGCAACGTGCCGTTCTCCAGACAGTTTGAGCAGTAGCTCGCTTGCGGCGACGGCGGATCGTCAACGCGACGGTTTGCCTAATGATACAGAGAGTTGCGCCGGAAGGTATGACGGAGTCGTCATACCGTATCGGCTGAGAGTCCGGTTCGCCGCTAGACGATTTCCGCAAGGGTTCACCCAGTCCTCTCGAAAACCCGTAGCGCCGGTGGATATGCCGGGGTTCCGTACCGCGTTTCCCACGCGAATGGGCCCGCCGGAGCGGAAGTAAACTTGAGGTATGGCTCCCGAGTTCACCCACCTTCATCTGCATACCGATTATTCGCTGCTGGATGGGGCTTGTGACGTCGACAAGCTGGCGAAGCATCTGGAGAAGATCGGGCAGAAGTCTGCGGCCATCACCGACCACGGCAACATCTTCGGCGCGGTGCACTTCTTCGATGCGATGAAGAAGCATGACCTGAAGCCGATTCTCGGGTGCGAGCTGTACGTCTGCAAGGAAGAGGATCATCGCGGCAAGCCTGATCCGGACTCGAAGTACAACCACATGCTTGTGCTCGCCGAGAACGAGGCCGGCTATAAGAATCTCGTTCGCCTCACCAGCGAGGCGGCGCTGCATGGCTTCTATCGCAAACCGCGGGTCTCGAAGAAGTTTCTGGCCGAGCATGCAGAAGGCTTGATTGGATTCTCGGGCTGCCTTGCCGGTGAGGTCTCGCAGCACATCATGGCCGGGAATTACGAAGCAGCCAAAAAGAGCGCTGGATTTTACGAGGAGCTGTTCGGGCGAGGGAACTTCTTTCTGGAAGTGCAGGACCATGGCCTCGAGCCGGACAAGAAGGTCGTCGAAGCGATGTTCCGGCTCGAGAAAGACCTCAACATTCCGCTCGTCGCCACCAATGATTCGCATTACATCGAAGATCAGGACGCGCGCTCGCACGAGGTTCTGCTGTGCGTGCAGACCGCGGACTCGATGAATAATCCGAAGCGGTTCAAGTTCGACACGCAGGAGTTTTACATCAAGAGCGCGGACGAGATGCACCGGCTGTTCAAGGACTCGCCGGAGGTCTGCACCCGCACCATGCAGTTCGCCGAGCGCTGCTCCCTCGAGCTCACGAAGGTGAAAAATCCGTTTCCGCGCTTCGATGTGCCCGAAGGGGAAACGATCGACAGCTACTTCGAGCAGGTGTGCCGCGCCGGATGGCGGAAGCGGCGCGAGACGGCAGTCGCGCACCTGGAGTCGCGCGGCATTCTGCGCAAGTCAATTGCCGAGTACGAGGCGCGGCTGGAGCGCGAGATCGATTGCATCAAGCAGATGAAGTTTCCCGGCTATTTCATGATTGTCTGGGACTTTATCCGCTACGCCAAGGAGCACAACATTCCCGTGGGCCCCGGCCGCGGCTCTGCGGCAGGATCGCTCGTCGCCTACGTGATGGAGATCACCGACATCGATCCGCTGCAGAACGAGCTGCTGTTTGAGCGCTTCCTGAACCCGGAGCGCGTGTCGATGCCCGATATCGACATTGACTTCTGCATGAACCGCCGCGGCGAGGTGATTGAGTACGTGCGGCAAAAGTACGGCAACGACCAGGTCGCACAGATCATCACGTTCAACACGATGGCGGCCAAGGCGGCGATCAAGGACGTCGGCCGCGCGATGGACATGCCGTACGGCGAGGTCGACCGCATCGCCAAGCTGATTCCGGCAACCATCGGAATCACGATTGAGCAGGCGCTCAAAGACTCGCCGCCGCTGGCGCAGGCGTACGGCTCCGACGCCAAGATCAAGGAACTGATCGACACCGCGCAGCGCCTCGAAGGCCTGGTGCGTGGCGCCGGCGTTCACGCCGCGGGCGTGGTGATTGCGCCGGAGCCGCTGACGGAGCTGGTGCCCGTGACGCGCACCAAGGATGAGGCCATCGTCACCAGCTATGACATGAAGGCCGTCGAGAAGATGGGCCTGCTGAAGATGGATTTCCTCGGCCTGACGACGCTAACGGTGATCGACGATTGTCTGAAGCTGATCAAGTTGAATCGCGGCGAGGATGTCGACATGGCGACGATCCCGCTCGACGATCAACGTACATTCGAGCAGGTGTTTCACAAGGCGCTGACCAGTGGCGTGTTCCAGTTCGAATCCGGCGGCATGCGCGATGTGCTGCGCCGCTACAAGCCAAACTCGATTGAACATCTTACCGCGCTGAACGCGCTCTATCGCCCGGGACCGATGGGCATGATCGACGACTTCATCGAGCGCAGGTGGGGCCGGCGCGAGGTGGAGTACCTGCTGCCTGAGCTCGAACCGCTGCTGAAGGAGACGCTTGGCGTCATCGTCTACCAGGAGCAGGTGATGCAGATCTCGAACGTCATCGGGGGATATTCACTCGGTGGCGCGGACCTGCTGCGGCGGGCGATGGGCAAGAAGGACCCCGCGGAGATGGCCAAGCAGCGCGACATCTTCATGGCCGGGGCCGCGGCGAAGAAGTTTCCCAAGGACCGTGCGGGCGAGTTGTTCGACCTGATGGAGAAATTTGCCGGGTACGGCTTCAACAAGTCGCACTCGGCGGCGTACTCATTGCTGGCGTACCACACCGCGTGGCTGAAAACCCACTATCCGGTGGAGTTCATGGCCGCGCTGCTGACATCAGAAACTTCGAAGCCGGAAAATGTCGTCAAGTACATCGGCGAGTGCCGGGAGATTAACATAACGGTGCTGCCGCCGGATGTGCAGATCTCGGCCGCAACCTTCACGCCCGCCGGCGATGCGATCCGGTTCGGGCTGGAAGCGATCAAGAACGTCGGGCACAACGCCATCGAATCGATCGTGCAGGCAAGGGAAGCGCTGAAGGAGCAAGGGAATCCCGGCTTCACCTCGCTGTGGGAGTTCTGCGAGAAGGTCGATCTCCGGCTGATGAACAAGCGTGTGCTGGAGTCGCTGTGCAAAGCGGGCGCTCTGGATTCCTTTGGCAATCGCTCCCAGGTGATGGCCGCGCTCGATAAGGCGATCGACCGCGCGCAGAAGACGCAGCGCGATGCCGCCGCGGGCCAGCATGGCCTCTTCGGCATGTTCGCCGATGAGCCGCATGTGCATGCGTCGGCAAAGGAAGACGCGTTGCCGCCGGCCCCGGAGTGGGATGAGCATACGCGGCTCGCGAATGAGAAAGAGGTGCTCGGGTTCTTCGTCTCCGGGCATCCGATGGATCGCTACCGCGAGAAGCTGCGCAACCTGAAGGTGGTGGACACAGCAACGGCTTGCGAGATGAAGCCGGAGCCCGTGGTGTTTGCGCGCGGTAAGATGGAGCCGCAGAACGAGATTCAGATTGCGGGTGTGATTACGGCGCTGAAGGTCGCGAAGTCGAAGCGCTCGGGTGAGATGTATGCGCAGGCGTGTCTCGAAGATCAGTTCGGCAAGATTGATCTGATCGTCTTTCCGCAGAACTACGAGAAGCTCGCGGAAAAAGTAAAGATCGATGTCCCGGTGCTGGTGCGCGGATCTTTGCGAGGCGAAGAGGACGCGGCGCCGAAGCTCTCCGTCTCACAGATCACCGCGCTGGAGGATGTAAAGGTGAAGCTGCCGGATGCGCTGCGCATTCGCGTGCCGCTGCACAGCCCCGACCAGACGCTGCTCGAGAAGCTGGGAACGATCTTCCGCGATGCACCGGGAGACGGGAAGCTGTTGCTGAACCTCGAGGAGCCCGGCGCGTTCTGCGCAGTGCTCGAGCCGCAGGGCTTCTCAGTCGCGGCCGATGTTCAGTTCATCGAGCGCGTGGAGGCGCTGGTGGGCCGTGGTGCCGTGCAGGTGATCTAGTTGGCCGCCAGAGCATCGAAGCTGAGATGCAGCCGTCGTTCGCGCTCCGCACACCTGACCACCGCATCGCTTACCTGTTGCTTCGTCTGCTTACCGGTCTCGATTTCTTCGGGCACGGGTTCGCGCGGATCTTTACCGGCACGCATCTGGGCGGGTTTGCGCACTGGATGGTGGGTGATATGGGGAAGGCTCCGCTGCCGCAGTCGCTGGTGCTGGCGACCGGCTATGTGGTGCCGTGCGTGGAGTTGTTGATCGGCGTGATGCTGCTGCTCGGCCTTGGCACACGGTATGCGCTGATCGTCGCGATGCTGCTGATGATGGTGCTGATGTTCGGCGTAACGATGAAGCAGGAGTGGAGTGTCGCGGGTCAGC
This sequence comes from uncultured Verrucomicrobiae bacterium, assembly GCA_963716225.1. Taxonomy (GTDB): domain Bacteria; phylum Acidobacteriota; class Terriglobia; order Terriglobales; family Acidobacteriaceae; genus Granulicella. The sequence goes on from OY970299.1 coordinate 171,912, forward strand.
AACTGATGTATGGCCTGGTGCTGGCGATCCTGCTCTACGGCCGCGCGCCGCTCGATGTAAGCTGGCCCGGGCTCTTGAAACGCGGCTGAGCGGCGGGTTCGCATACAATCGGTACGGTATCCAAGATGGCCGAGAACACGCAGCCCAAGCAGCCGCCCCCGACCCAGCAGCAGCCGTTCCCGAGGCGTGGCGCAAAACAGAGTTAGCGCGTCACCCCCAGCGTCCGTACCCAATGGATTACATTCAGACGCTCTTCACGGACTTCAGCGAGATTCACGGCGACCGTCAGTTCGCAGACGACGCTGCGATGGCTGCTGGAATGGCGCGGTTTCACGGCGAGCCCGTCCTGGTCATCGGCAACCTCAAGGGCCGCAGCCTCAAGGAACGCGTCATCCGCAAGTTCGGCTCGCCCGACCCCGAGGGGTACCGCAAGGCGCTGCGTGCGATGAAGGTCGCCGAGAAGTTCAGCCGGCCCGTCTTCACCTTCATTGATCTTGCCGGAGCAAACCCCGGGCTCGGCGCCGAAGAGCGCGGCCAGGGCGAAGCCATCGCCCGCAACCTGCTCGAGATGTCGCGCCTTCGTGTGCCTACGATCGCCACCATCACCGGCGAAGGCGGCTCTGGAGGTGCCTTGGCGCTGGCGGTCGCCGACCGCGTGCTGATGCTCGAAAACGCGATCTATTCCGTCATCTCGCCCGAAGGATGCGCGTCGATCATGTGGAAGGATGCGGGCAAGAAGCAGCAAGCCGCCGGCGCTCTCCGATATACCGCCGGGGACGTCAAACAGCTAGGCTGTGTCGACGACGTCATCGAAGAGCCCGAAGGCGGAACCCACAATGATCCGGAGCGGGCCATGCAACTGGTGGACGAACGCCTGCAGCAGCATCTCCGCGAGCTGCGCTCCATGCCGCTCGAACAAATGCTGGAGACCCGCTACGCGAAGTTCCGCAACATCGCACAGTTTTATACGACGGCCTGAGCGCGAACGGCTGGCCGGCGCTTGCGGCCGGCCAGAAGGAGTTTGAGCACCCTTGTCGTTCCCCATCAAGCCGTTCCCGAACACGTCGCCCCCGATCGAAACGCCGCCGTCTTTCCGTACGCCAACCGCCATGCCGCGGTTCCTTCACCTGGCGCTCTTTATCACGGGCTTCCTGTGGCTGCTCGCTGCGCAGGCGACGGCGCTGCGTGCCGCCGAGGGCATCGCCGGGCGCCTCGCGTGGAACGCCGTCGGGCAGGAGTTCCTCACCAGTCTCTTCCTGCTCTTTCTTCTTCTGCTCGGCTTCACGGCGCTCAACTGGATCGGCACACGCCAGGGCGGAGTGCGTGCGGCGAACGCGCTTCCACGCCGCGCCACATCGCGTGAGGAGTGGTCCCGCGGCGTTGTGATCGGCTGGACCGCCGCGCTGCTCGCGGTCATTCCCGCAGTCGTCGCCGGCGCGCTGCATCCGCAGTTCTTCGGCAACGCGCACGCAGTTGAAACAACATTCATCTCCCTGCTGTCGATCGCCGTCGCAGCGCTCGCTATCGAGGTCGCCTTCCGCGGATTTCTGTTGCGCAGGCTCATCGACACCATCGGTCCCACGCCCGCCGCTCTGCTGCTCTCCACAATCTACGCCGTCCTCGGTGGCCTGCGGCCCAACGCCACCGGCTTGAGCTTCATCGTGATGCTCATCGGCGGCGTGCTGTTCTCGATTGCGTATCTGCGCACGCACGCGCTATGGCTCGGCTGGGGAATGCACTTCGCCTGGCTGGCAGCCGTCGCTCTGGTCTTCGGTCTGCCCGTCGGCGGAGACGCAACCTACGCGGGCATCGTGCAAACCGACGTGAGCGGGCCCGAGTGGCTGACCGGCGGTGCGTACGGGCTCGAGGCCGCGCTCTTCACCGCAGTCGTCTTCTTCATCATGATGGCCGTCGTGTATCGCGCGACGCGCAACTACGCGTGGAACTACACGCATCCGGCCATCGTTCCCGCCGGCTATCCCATGGACGTGCCGCCTCCCGCAGCGCACACCGCGATGGAGCAGGCCGCGGCCCAGAGCCAGCCCACACTCGTGCAGATTGCCCCCGCCCCGCCTGGCACGAACGGCGCGCAGCCGGCGGATTCTGAAGCGGCGCACCAGCGCTGATTCAGTTTTCCGCCGCGCAAAACAGCCGCTTGCGCGCGGAAAATTCTAGGCGCACAATCAGGGGTACACGCAGGTGACTGCATGGGCCCAAGCGAAACCAGACGCGAACTTTGCCCGCCGCAGATGCTCTTCTCACTCGCCGGGACCCTCCTGTGCGGGCTGCTGCTTTGGGCGCCCAGCCTCCGCGCGCAGGTCTTCACGGTTGGGATGAAGACCGCCACCGCCGACGTCAACACCGACTTCCATCCCACACGTGTAGAGCTTCCCGACCAGCCGCTCGACGAGCGCGGCCGCCAGGAGCTCATCCGCGACCTCGAGTCCGAACAGGGATTCGCGCACCGCGAGCTTCCCCTCGGCGCCGGCCTCACCCTGATGGCCAACGGAACCATGACGCCGGGCGATCAGGCCTACCGCCAAATGCTCTATCAGAAGGGGCAGTCCGCCGCGGCCGGCGATCGCGTCGAGATCACCGCGCTCCAGTTTCGGCCCGACCGCATCGTCATCGACTTCAACGGCGGACCCTACGCGAAACACCGCTTCCTCAGCCACATCTCCATCAATGACATGCCGCTCGCCCAGGAGGGCCCACTCGCGACCGGCTGCCGCGTCACGCTCATCTTCGAAGGCGGGATTCCGGAGGTAACCGCGGCCGAGGTCAAGGCGCTGCTCGACCCCGTGGTGGACTTCCGCGCCAAGTCCAGCGCCGAGGCCTACGCCGACACCCTCGCGCCCAAGGTGCGCGAAGCCGTCGAAGCCCACGAGATCCTGGTCGGGATGAGCCGCCGGATGGTTCTCGCCTCCATGGGCGAGCCCAAGACCAAAGAGCGCGAACACGCGGCAGTCTCCGGCAACGGCGCCACCGGCGAGGACGGCCCCATGTACGAGGAGTGGATCTACGGCGATCCGCCTAAACCCACTCAATTTGTGCGCTTCAAAGACGGCCGCGTCGTGCGGCTCGAGATCGCCGCCCTAGGCAAGCCGCTGGAGATCCACGATAAGAACGAAATCGGAGGCGAACCTGAGCCGACACTTCAGGCCAGAACGATCCTCAACGGGGATGTTCAGCCCTCAGAGGATGGCGATCAGAGCCAGGTTGCGGCGCCGTCGCTGCGTCGTCCCGGTGAGGTTCTGGACGGCCCCGGAAACGTGCCCGGAATGGGCAAGGTGAAGTTGCCGCCGCAACAGGTTCCCAATCAACAGGCTCCTGCTCAGCAGAGTCCGGCTCAAGATCCCGCTCAGCAATCGCCCCCGCAACAAACGCCCGCTACGCCTCCGCAGTCGACCCCGCACCTGCAACCTGCCGCGAGCACCGGCGGAAATTCTTCGCAGCAACTTATCGCGAGTGCGCCGGCGCGCTAGTTCCGGACATTCTGAGTCCCGCCGGCGTCCCTGCGACTCATTCACCGGCGTGACATCTCGTGTATCCTAAGGATGGAGCAGTACCCCGCGCCTGCCATCCATCCCTCCTGTTCGGCAACAACATCCAGCCCGCAGCGAGAAGTTGCAGCAAGCCGTTTCAATGAGTGCGTGTGAACGCCACTCGTTCCGGGTACGCCACATTTTTCATCCAGGAGATTTGCCATGGCGAAGATTGCCAAGACCGGTGACCGCAAGAAGGTCATGGACACCCAGAAGAGCACCGACTGCCCGAAGTGCTCGAAGCCGACCCGCATCGTGAAGCGCGTGAAAGACCGCGAACGCGGCGTCCCGGGAGGGGTCTACATCTCCTGCTCGGCCTGCGATTTCTACGAGAAGTTGTAAGTTACCGTCTCTGAAATCTACAAGAAGCTGTAAATTTTCCCTGAACTTCCAATCAATTTTCACAGAAAAGGCCCGCCGCTAAGGCTGGGCCTTTTGTGCTGTTTGCATCCAAAGTGGGAGGGGTGTCCCCAAAAGAGGCATCAACTTCATGCAGGACCCACTTGACGAAGGTTGTCGCGCCTAGGCAGACTCCCTGACGGAAAGTAGGGAATCAGGAACTATGGCCACAAGCAGCACCTTGCACCGCAGCACGAAAGCACCGAGTCAACCCCTCACTACACCCGGCCGACCTTTCTTATGTGCCCGCCCGAATGGTATGGGGTCGACTACGTTCTAAACCCATGGATGGCCGGCAATGTGAACCGGTCCTCGCGCGACCTCGCATTCGCACAGTGGAAGAGCCTCTACAACATTCTTCACAGCGTCGCCGACGTGCGTCTGCTCCATCCCGAGCCCGGCTGCCCGGACATGGTCTTCCTCGCCCATGGCGCGCTCCTCCACCACGGCGTCGCCGCCATGGCAAGCTTCAGCCCCACCCAGCGCCGTGCGGAGACGGCATTCCTCAAGCAGTGGCTCACCGGTGAGGGATTTCTGCTCTGGGAGACACCGCGCGAGACAGCCTATGAAGGGCAGGGCGACAGTGCTTTTGACGCCGAGGGAAACATCCTCTGGGCGGCCCATGGCGTTCGCACCTGCCGGGCCGCGCACGCGCATGTAGCCGACGCCTGGCACGTTCCGGTGCGCTCGCTGCACCTGGTCGATCCCCGCTTCTATCACCTGGATACGTGCTTTGCTCCGCTCCACGGCGGGTTCCTGCTCTTCTACCCGGAGGCGTTCGACGCGCCGTCACGGGCTGAGATTGAAAAGGTCTACCCGGCTGAGCGCAGGATCGCCGTCTCAGAAGCCGACGCCACCCGGATGGCCTGCTGCGCGCTCAACATCGGCCGCACCATCTTCACCGGCGAAGTCAGCCGCGAGCTTGCCACCAGGCTGTTCGACCTCAACTTTGACGTCGTCCAGCTTGAACTCAGTGAGTTCATCAAGGGCGGCGGCGGTGCCGGCGCCCTGGCCCTCCGCCTGAGCGATCTGCCCGTCACCCACGGGGTCATCCGGCCGGCTCGGGTCGTCTGAGCGCGGCTCCAAAAATCTAAGGGTTTTTCCAAAGAGGGAAGCCCCGCTCTTCTAACGAAGAGCGGGGCCTATTTTTTGTCAGCCAGTAGCACGTGGAAAACCGCATCGACGCAGCAACCTGCCTGCTCCACTGTCTACTGTCTGGACTCTATTGTCTGATTGCCTTTATCGACTTGCCTGATGCTCTATCGGGCTAGCCGGCTCATCCAGTTCGGCGACGAGCTGATCGGTAAGGGCAGGATCGTTCGCGGTGACCCGCTCGATCTTGACCTCGGCCAGACCGCCGACGCCGAGCTTGTGGGCAGCCGCATACGAAAGATCCAGAATGCGACTGGTTGGGACCGGACCGCGGTCGTTGACGCGGACAAAAATCGATCGGTGATTGCGGAGATTCGTCACACGCAGCCACGTCCCAAGGGGAAGGGTGCGGTGGGCGCAGGTGAAAGCGTTCATATCGAACTTCTCACCATCTGCCGTCGTACGGCCCTGAAACTGGCGCCCATACCACGAAGCTTCGCCAACTTGATACCAGTGATGCTGCTTGACCATGTTGGTCGGCACTGGCGCCTTTTCTTTGGCGGGAGCGGCTATGATGCTTGCCGTCACGCCGAGGGTAGCGGCCAGGAGGCCGGCATAAAGAGGCCGACGCATCCACTTCGACCGAATCCCTCGCCTGGAACTTCTCGAGGTATCGTTCATACATACATTGTCTCGGGTTATGCCACCTAAGTCAAACATCCTAAAGCTACTTTCATTACTTTCGTACCTTGCACTCAAGAGGCTTGTATGCTAGCCAAAACGGTTGGAAATTCGAGGCCATTCACTCGAGGTATTGATTGCGTTCCTCCTTCAGACCTAAGCCTCAAAATCGCCCTGCAGCGGGACCGCGGGCGGTCGCGCTGTCCATCGCAGGGTTTGACCCCTCAGGCGGCGCCGGTGTCACTGCGGATCTCGCCGTGTTTGCGGCCCATGGGCTCTACGGAACCGCCGCCATCACCGCGCTCACCATCCAGTCCACGCTCGGCGTCGCGGCCGTCGAGCCGGTTGACCCGGCCTGGTTGCTCGAGACCGCCCGGCACGTCTCGGCCGACCTGCCGGCCGCGGGCGTCAAGATCGGGATGCTGGGCACCGACCAGATCGTCCGCACCGTCGTCGGCTTTCTCCGGCTCGCCCCGTCCAGGGTCCCCATCGTCCTCGACCCCGTTCTGCAGTCGAGCTCAGGAAGGGAGCTCCTCGATCCAAAGGCGATCAAGCGCCTGCATGATGAGCTGCTGCCGATCGTCACCTGGGCCACGCCAAACTGGGCCGAGTTGGCTGCCCTCACGGGCCTCAAGGTCCGTTCGCTCGAGCAGGCCCATCGCGCCGCCGACGCGCTCGGGCAGCTCCACCCCGCGCTTCACCTCGTGGTCACCGGCGGCGACGAGAAACAGCCCGTCGATCTGCTCCGGATGCCGGGCGGGGCAATCCAGTCCTTCCACGGCGAGCACATAGAAACGTCCTCCACGCACGGAACCGGCTGCGCCTTCTCCTCGGCCCTGCTCTCAAAGCTGATCTGTGGGGACTCGCCGGGAGACGCCGTCGCCAACGCCAAGGCCTATGTGACGGAGGCGCTCAGGAGGGCGCCCGCAATCGGACATGGCCGCGGGCCGCTGGACCTGCTCTGGCCCCTGCGGTCTGGTAAAGGTGATGGCTGCTAGGCTGAGGATATGCAATCGGGACTTCAGTTGATCGTCAACGGAAAACCGCGCACACTGGACGGCCTCGACGCTCCCGCGCCCCTCACGTCCGTGCTGGAACGGCTGGAGCTCCGGCCGGATCGAATTGCCGTCGAGCTGAATGGCGACATCGCTCCACGGAACCGATGGGCCGATCTCACCGTCGCGCAACAGGACAAGATCGAGATCGTCCACTTCGTCGGCGGAGGCGGAGTTTAGGCCTTTCGGCGCCGAAACCCGAGCACACCCCCTGTAACGTCCAAGATTGTTTGGGATCAAGACCTTACAAATCGAGGTCCAAAGCTAAAGTATCTGCTTTGAAGACTTTGACACGGTTTGCCGGGGGAGGGGGTGTACCAGCTCCTCCAGCAACTTTTCCCATCGGTCTCCATACTCTTTCCACCCCCCAATCGAGCGCACCCGCCCTAGTCCGGCTTCGCGCATGGAGCGCTGCAGGGCAGGCGAGTCGGCGAGCCGTTGCAGACGGTCGGCGAGCGCGGCTGGATCACGAATTGGAACGATAAATCCCTCAATTGCATCGCGAAACAGGTCTTCGCCTCCTGTATTGGTTGAGCAAACCACAGGGCAGCCGCAGGCCAGCGCCTGCGCCTGCACCAGCGCAAGGCCCTCTTCGATGGAAGGGAGCGCGAGCAAATGGCTCCGGCTCATCAGCGCGGCGAGCTCCGGCTGTGCGACGGCGCCGAGGAACTCAACGTTGTCCGTCGGGAGCCGCGGCAGGATAGCGCGGATGTCATCCTGCACATGACCGGCGAGGCGGAGACGTTTGCGTGGATGCCGGACCTGGGCGAAGGCTTCGAGCAGGTAGGGAACTCCCTTGCGCAGACCGACGGAGCCGGCAAAGAGCACGTCGAAGGTGTTGGCGTCGGGCTCCGCCGTGGGGCGGAAGCTTTCAAGGCGTACACCATACGGGATGACGTGGACTTTCTCCGGCGGAACGCCCATCTCCGCGAAGGAGCGTGCGGCCATGGTGGAGGGGACGGTGATGGCGTCGCAGGCGGCGTAGATGGCCTCTTCGCGGCGCGTGTCGCGCGGGTCGGACGGCGGAGTATGGAACCCCCATCGGCGGAACTCGTCGGCCAGGAGCTGCTCCTGATAGCGCTGATGGGTTGAGCCGCGGTCGCAGATAAAGACCCCGCCGGCGCTCTGGATGAGGGCGCCGGCGCGCAGGCTGGAGCCGGAGATGCCGATGAGTGCGTCGATTTTCGATCGGCTGGCGGCGCCTTCGCCTTGGCGGCGGAGTTCGCGGAGGAGGTGGCGTTCGGTCCAGCGGTCGAAGGCCACGGCGTTGGCGTAGCCGAGCGGGTCGCGCAGCCAGGTGAGGTCGACGGGCGCGCGCGAAGCGAAGTACTCGGGCACGTGCAGCCAGGGGAAGGTTTCGACCTTGTTACGTGCCAGCCCTTCGCGCTTGAGCCGGGCCCAGGGCCAGGTGGAGTAGACGCGGCGGAGATGGCCGCGCGACTCAAGTTCGCGTGCGAGTTCGAAGTGATGGAAGACGCCGAAGACGGTCTGGACGATCTGCATGAGGTTTGCGAACTGTGGCGGCGCCGCTGGAGTGAGTCTAGCAAGGCGGTCCGTGAAGCCGAATTTAGTTCGCGCTTGATATTCTCGTTCACCTGGATGGATGTGAGGAGGAGATGAGATGCGTTGTGGCCTGTGCGCTTGCGTTGCGTTGGTGGGGATCGGAATGGGTGTGGGAGTTTCGCACGTGAAAGCGCAGGCGACGCCGCATGACGGCATAGCGGACAAGAGTGGGTTGCCGGCCAATGATCCGGTGCTGGATCGCGTGCTGCGCGAGTGGCCGGAAGGGCGCATCGACACGATGAAGGATCCCGGCGAGTGGGCTTATGAGGAGGGCGTGCTGCTGGACGGCATCACGGCGATGTGGCGCGTCACGGGCGATGGCCGGCTGTTCTGGTATGTGAAGGCGGCGGTGGACCGGCCGGTGGATGCGAATGGCGCGATTCACATGGCGGAAGGGAAGTCGTATCCGAGCCAGGCGCACTCGCTGGACAACATCGAGATGGGGCGCAGTGTGCTGGCGGTCTATCGCGTGCTGCAGCAGCCGCGGTACTACAAGGCGGCGGCGTTTCTGCACGAGCAGATGGCCGAGCAGCCGAAGACGGCGAGCGGAGGGTACTGGCACAAGCAGATCTACCCGAACCAGATGTGGCTGGATGGGGCGTACATGGCCGAGCCGTTCATGGCCGGGTATGCGCGCGAGTTTGGTGCGGATGGAGGCGTGGATGCCGCGGCGCAGCAGTTGCTGATGATGAGCGATCACATGCGTGACTCGAAAACGGGCCTGTTGCGGCATGGGTGGGACGAGTCGAAGCAGATGGGATGGGCGGACAAGCAGACCGGCCTGAGCCCGGAGGTGTGGGCGCGCGCGATGGGGTGGTACGCGATGGCGATGGTGGACGTGCTGGACGAGATGCCGCGAGTTGATGACGCGCGTGCGCCCCTTGAGGAGGATTTGCGAAAGACACTGACCGCGGTAATTCGGTATCAGGATCCTGCATCCGGACTGTGGTGGCAGGTGATGGATAAAGGCGCGCGGAAAGGGAACTACCTCGAGTCTTCGGCGAGCTGCATGTTTGTGTACGCGATTGCGAAGGCGGTACGGATGGGTGTGCTGCCGCTGAGCGATGAAGGTGCGGCGGAGCGTGGATGGAAGGGAATTCATGAGCGATTTGTGAAGCCGGATGGAACACTCACTGGAACGGTGAAGGTTGCGGGGCTGGGAGGCACGCCGTATCGCAGCGGAACGTACGCGTACTACGTTGGCGAGCCTACGGCTGATAACGATGCAAAGGGAGTTGGAGCGTATCTGCTGGCCGAGAGCGAGATGCTGCAGCATGAGCGCGCTGGCGCGCTGTTTGCGAAGACGCGTGGCAGGGCCGTGATGCTGGATGCCTGGTTCAACTCGCAGAGGCGGAAGACGCCGGCTGGCAATGAGCAGCTATTTCACTACAAGTGGACGGATGAGGCGAACAGCGGGTACTCGGCGTGGGCTGGAATGTTCAGGCAGTACGGAGTGCGGACGGAGATGCTGGAGCATGCACCCCGGGCGGTGGATCTGAAGGATGTGGGCGTGTATGTGATGGCCGCGCCCGACAATCTGAAGCTGAATCCGAACGCGCATTTTATGGATGCGGAGAGCGCGGACGCGATTGTGGATTGGGTGAAGACGGGTGGCGTGCTGGTGATTATGGAGAACGATGTGGAGCGTGCGGACCAGGAGCACTTCGATCTGCTGAGCGATCGGTTTGGGATTCACTTCAACGCGGTGATGAAGCAGGATGAGCTGAACAACAGCTACGTGAACACGATTGTGCCGGTGCCGGCAGGAACCGGTGGGATATTCACGGAAGACTTCAAAGGGCTGATGAAGCAGATCTGCACCATTACGGCCTCGAAACCGGCGGAGGTGATTTTGCGGGCGCGCGGCACGGATGCAGACGGCGATGCGATGATGGCGGTCGCTCACGTGGGGCGCGGGCTGGTGTTCGCGAATGTGGATCCGTGGGTCTACAACGAGTACACGGACGGGCGAAAGAATCCGCTGGGTGAGCAGAACTTTGCGGCGGGGCAGCAGTTGACGCGGTGGATGCTGGAGCAGGCGGTGGAGCGGCAGACTGCGCGGCGCTGAGTCCGCTAAACGCGTCAGGCGAACATTCCAAAGCCGGGTAGCCGCAGGTTTTTCCGGGAGAACGACAATGCAAGTGCCAATGTGCCCTCGAGTTAGCGGAGGTCATTGAAGAAGCGCCTGAGTTTAGTTGAGCTCTGCAGGCTATCGGGGCCAAGGGGCAAGAACGTCCAAAGCGTCGATGGTACGGTCACGATACAGAATATGTGTTATCGGACGTACCGCAGTTGCTGGAACCTCCGGATCAATACCGGATCAATAAAATGTCCGGGAGGTCTAGGTGGTCCGCCCTTGCCGGTCGAACGCCGGGCGCGAGCGGGATGCTTAGTCTGGCAAAGTCCAAGCTGCCAACGCTGTGACCGGCTAGGTAAGGCACGGATCTGTCTTTCGCGACACTTCCTGTGAATGTCTAGAGATCCTCAAGCGGCTTCTGCACTCGTGAATTCGGTAGCGCGCTATCACGTCAGTCCAGCGGAAAGACGAAGATGGTCCAGGAGATTCTTCGTCATGCCGCGCCGCGCATCACCGACGAACACAGCGTGCCCACAAACCAGAAAGGCCTTCTGGTACATCCAGAGGGCCTCATTGTTGGCATGAGTTCTTTAAGTCTTTGGCGTCCCCGACGGGATTCGAACCCGTGTTACCGCCGTGAAAGGGCGATGTCCTAGGCCACTGGACGACGGGGACGCAGCGCTGCGCGGCTCATTCAATTCTACGTCAACTGCGCCCGAGAGCTGAACTTGCGTACTGTTCTTCTCATCCACGGACGCGATGTGCACCGGTGGCGGACCGCAGCGACGACCGTGAGTCGGCGTACTGCTGGAGGATGAAGTTGTCCGTCATCCCGGCAATGTAATCCGCGGCCACGCGCGGAGCTCCCGCGGTCTCGACCTCCTCGAGATACGATTCGGGTAATTCGCCCGGGTCACGCACCCAAAGGTCGAACAGCTCGGTGACGACATTCTCCGCGTTGAGGTGTTCCTGCTCGAGCGCGACACAGGTATACAGCGTCTCGTACAGGTAGCGCTTCCCTTCTGCGCGCTCGGCTTCTGCCTGCAACGAAAGCTCTGCGATGCGCTTCGGCAGTTTGCGAATGTCCTCAAGCGTCTTCGCTCCGCTCGCGATCACATTCTCGCCTGTCTGTCGGATCAGGTCGAGCACAAGCCTCTTCTGCATCGACTGCAGCGCGTCATGGAAGACGTACTTCTCTGCAGCGCCCGGATGAGCGCGGCGCACGTTCTCGTAGCTTTGGCGCAAGATGCCGACGTGCTCAACGATGTGCTGCATGTCGAGCAAGCCAGATTCCACGCCGTCGTCCAGGTCCGCGGTTAGATAAGCAATTTCGTCGGCGAGATCGATGATCTGCGCCTCGAGCGGCGGCTGCTGGTTGAGGAAGTACTCCGCGAGCTCCGGGTGTTCCGCTTCCTGATAGTCGCGAGAGTGTTTGATGATGCCCTCCCGAGTCCCGAGCGTTAAGTTCAGCCCGGGATGTCCGGCGTAACGCTGCTCGAAGTGTTCCACAATGCGGAGCGCATGAAGGTTGTGGTCGAAGCGCAAGTCATACCGCTGCAGGCATCGATCGAGCGCACGCTCTCCCGCGTGCCCGAACGGCGGATGACCGATGTCATGCGCGAGCGCCAGCGTTTCGGCGAGGTCCACATTCAGGCCGAGAGCCGTCGCAACCTGGCGCGCGACCTGTGCGACCTCGATGGTATGCGTGAGGCGGCTGCGAAAGTGGTCGGACGCGCGTGTGGTAAACACCTGCGTCTTGCCCGCCAGCCGGCGGAAGGCGCGTGATTGCACCACCCGATTGCGATCACGCTCGAAAGGGGAGCGACCGTCGCCGGCGGGGGCCGGATAGGCGCGCACTGCAAGCCGACGCTCCTCCGCGCCGAAGACGCCGCAGCCGTGAAGATGGGCAACGCCGCCCTGAAGTTCCGTGTCCACTGAATTGAGTTTAGTCGCTTAGCCGCTGGTCTGTTGTTACTTCGGCGTGTTCACGTGCGCCAGCTTCACGCGCGCGTTCTCGAGCTTATGCTGCACCTTGGCCACGTCAGCCGGGTCAGCTTCAGGCGGCAGAGAGGTAGCGTACTGAGCAAGTGAGTGCTGCCACTCGTCGATTGCCTGCGAGAGCTTCCCGGATTTGGCGTCGATTTCACCGAGATGATCGAGCACGGTCGGATCGTTCGGCATGCGCAGCGCCGCCTTGCGCTCGAAATCTTCGGCGAGCGCATACTGTCCCTGCTTGTAGTAGGCCCACGCGAGCGAATCCAGATAAGCGCCGTTCTGCGGATCGAAGTTCACGGCCTTCTTCAGCATGGCGACAGCTTCGTCGAGTTTCTGGCCGCGCTCCGCCAACATGTACCCGAGATAGTTCTCGATGTAGATGAAGTCAGGCACAAACTGCAGCCCGCGCCGGAACTCAATCTCTGCTTGATCGAAGAGCTTCTGACGCTCGGCCACTGTGCCGCGGTAGTACGCGACAAAAGCCTTCTCCTCCGGCTTGGTAGAGAGCGCATCGGCCTTGTCGAGCACCTCCGACGCATCCTTCCATCGCTTGTCGCGGACGTCGATGTCGGCGATCGTGAAGTACACATCGCGGTCTTCCGGAGTTCCTGCAAGCTGCGCGTTGGCGAGCTTCAATGCCTCATCGACCTTGCCCGTATCGGCGAGCTGCCGCGCGTAGATCAGTTGAACATCATGATTGGACGGCATCGCCTTGGCGGCTGCGGCGGCTGCCTCCAGCGCTGCCTTCCAGTTGTGCGCATCGCGATACGCATCGACTATGTCGCCGGCTCCGCGCGCCTGGTAATCACCGCCGAACTGTTCTATCTCCTTGTACGCGGCTACGGCATCATCCGTGTGATTGGCCTCGCGATCCACGATTCCCAGGCGATCCAGGAACAGCGCACGATTGCTGCGGTCAGCCTCCGTGTACTTGCCGTCCGCAGGAAGCGTCGCGGTGAGCAACTGCTTGAGTGCGTGAATCGAATCTTCGAAGCGACCGAGCGCATCGTAAACGAGTGCCAGGTTGTAGCTCAGCTCCACGTTGTCGGAGACGAGGCCCTGCGCCTTTTTCAGTGTGGCGAGCGCCTGCTCGTAGTGCCCCTGCTGACGCTGAATATCTGCCTCGCGAATCAGGGCCTGGGCATCCTGTGGGTCACTACCGAGAATTTGCGCGTAGATCTTTGCCGCCGCATCCATCTCGCCGGCCGCGGTCAGCGCAGAAGCAAGTCCTCGCTTCGCATCGGTGTTGTCCGGATCGTCATTCACAGCAGCCTGGTACGCCTTCGCCGCATTCTTCGGCTGCTTCAACTGATCGAAAATTCCGCCCAGCGCGAAATCCAGGCGCCCACTTCGATCATCCGCAGGCACGCTTTCAATCGCCTTCGCAGCTTGCGCCAGATCGCCGCGTTCCGAATAAAGCCGCGCCATGCTCAGCACGACCTCCTCCGAGCCGGGATCGATCCTCTGTGCTGTCTTGAACTCCGCCTCCGCCTTTGCAGACTCGTGCGCAAATCCGTAAAGCTGGCCAAGCAGCAGGTGCGTCTCAATGTCCTTCGGCTTCAGCTTTGCGATAGTCTCGTACTCTTTGATCGCCGCCTGCAGCATCTCGCCGGATTGCGGGTTCTGGCCGTCGCCGAGCGAACGCAGATAGACGTGCCCAAGCAGAACGTGCGCATCCACATCGTCCGGGTGGCGATTGATCTGCTCCTGCGCCGCGGATACCGCTTCGCGAATGCGCCCAAGCCTGAAGTACAGATTCGCCAGCCCGTCTTCGAGCACCTCTGAATCGGGGTCGGCTTCGAGCGCCAGCTTGTATTGTTCAATCGCCTGCGTGGCCAGGTCCTGGCGGCCGTTCGCGACCGCCTGGTCCTCATAAATCTTCGCCAGGCCATAGTGGTAATAAGAGGCGGCGTGGTCGGGCTGAGTCGCCGGCGCAGGCGCTGGTGCAGAACTGCTCTGGGCGGTTGCGGTTCCCACCGGCAGCATGAGGGCGCAGCCCAGGAAGAGAGTTGCGTGGAAGATCGTCTTCGTTATGCGCAAGTTCTGGGCCGCCTTGTTCGAGTTCACCCGCTGCATCGTTAGACTGTAGTCTACAGAATTTGGATGCGGTATCACCGATTTCCCGGCCGGCGGTGACCTACCCGTGACGGAAGTGACGCAAACCCGTCATTACCATGGCGATACTCAGCTTATTCGCCGCCTCGACGACCTCCGCATCCCGCACCGAACCGCCCGGTTGAATGATCGCCGTCGAGCCAGCTTTTGCAATCACTTCCACGCCATCGGGAAACGGGAAAAAGGCGTCCGAGGCGGCGACGCTTCTCTCCAGAGGAAGCACGGCTTTCATCGCTCCAAAGCGCGCAGCGTCCACGCGGCTCATCTGTCCCGCGCCCACACCCACCGTCTGGCCAAAGCCGCCTTCCAGCCGCGCGTACACAATCGCGTTCGACTTCACGTGCTTGCACACCTTCCAGGCGAACAACAGCGCGTCCATCTCTTGTTTTGTGGGCTTCCGTTCTGTCGCAACCTTCAGCGTCTCCGCCGTGGTCACCGCAGCATCCTCATCCTGCAGCAGGTACCCTCCGGAGATCTGCTTCAGCGCGCGCCCGACCTTTCCCGGCTTGATGCGCAAGAGACGCAGATTTTTCTTGGCAGAAAATGCCTGCAATGCCTCTGGCGTAAACTCCGGCGCGACGATGGCCTCCACGAACAGCTTCGCAATCTCCGCTGCAGCTTCGCCATCCACCGTGCGATTGATCCCGATCACGCCGCCGAACGCAGACACCGGATCAGCCTCGAGCGCCCGCTGATATGCCTCGAGTACTGTCGTTCCCTGCCCTACACCGCAAGGATTCGTGTGCTTGATGATTGCGACCGCGGTCTGATCGAACTCACCTGCGAGTGCCCAGCATGCATCCAGGTCGACCAGATTGTTGAAGCTGAGCTCCTTGCCGCCGAGCTGCTCTGCGCCCGCAATTCCCTCGCCGGATCCATCGACATACACCGCCGCCCGCTGATGCGGATTCTCTCCATACCGCAGCACCGTCTTGCGCTCGGCTTCCACGCGGAGCTTGCCTGGGAACTCGGCGCTGCGCTCCACCCTTCCGGGCTGCTCGGGTAACGACTCCAGCGTCGACGCAATCCCCGCGTCGTACGCCGCCGTGGTCGCGAACGCCGCGCGCGCCAGACGCCATCGAGTCGCGTGACTGAGTGCACCGCGATTGGCACGCAGCTCGTCCGCAACCGCCGGATAGTCTTCGACGCGCGACACGACCGCGACATCCTCAAAATTCTTGGCGGCGGATCGCAGCATCGACGGCCCACCGATATCGATATTCTCGATAATCTCCTCGAACTTCACGCCAGGCTTGGCGGCAGTCTTCTCGAACGCATACAGGTTCACGACCGCCATATCGATCGACGGAATCCCATGCTCTTCAACTGCAGCAACATGCTCAGGGTCGCCGCGCCGATGCAAAATCCCTCCGTGAACAAACGGATGCAGCGTCTTTACGCGGCCGCCGAGCATCTCCGGAAATCCGGTCAACTCGCTGATGTCCTTTACCGCGAGCCCCGCATCCCGCAGCGCCTTCGCGGTGCCGCCCGTCGACACCAACTCCACCTGCAACTCACTCAGGGTCTTCGCAAACTCCACCAGCCCGGCCTTGTCCGTCACGGACAACAGGGCACGCCGCACAACCTTAAGATCACTCATTTCATGTCTGATTCTATCCGCGTGATCGCGGTCCACCGAACTCGCCCGGCCGCATCACCGCGGATTGCGAGTGTTCGATCCGCCATCCTCAACCCGAATCGCCTCTGTAACTGTCCGGCCGACGCATGCGCTGGGCCGGTTCACCCGCAGCAGAGCCGCAAACGTAGCCGCTATATCCACCGGCTCCGTGTGCTCCAGGTAGGTGCCCGGCACAAACGGCCCACCGAAGAACGCCAGCGGAACGTGCCTGTCATAGCTGTACGTCGAAAAGTGGCTTGTGCCGGTGCTGCCATGGCCGCCCGGAACGTTCTCGACTCCGGGCGTCACATAAACCCACCACCCCCCGTTCGACGTGTAGCTGTGCAGAATCAGCCGGCCTTCCTCGGTATCCGGAACATCGCCGGTCCCCATCTGCAGCTTCGTATATACATGCCGGATTGTGGCCGGCTGGAGCGCATGACTGTCGTTCGCAGTCTGCCCCTGCTGAGCGGTCGCCAGCGCATCCGGAAGCATCTCCGCCACCATCCGCTCCGCTGCGCGTTCATCCAGCCTCAACGCTTCAAATGCGCTCTCATCCAGTTGCAGGAACGGAAGGTCGCCACCGAGCACAAACTTCGTCTGCTTTCCGAACGTCAGCTTCGCGTCCAGCTCCTTATTAAGCTCGGCAGTCAATGCTCCGTACGGAAACGCCGCCGCGGGCATGCCTTCCTTCGCTGCGATCACGGGCGAGGTCGCCACGCCGTGATCGCCGGTGAGCGCCACCCACACATTGCCCAAGCCGCCGTCCACATGCGCACCCAGAAACCTGAAGAAGCCATCGAGCTGCCCGTCCATCGCGTCGATCATCCTCCGCTGCTCCGGCGAATCCGGACCAACGGCGTGGCCCAGGATGTCCGTCGATGAAATGCTCACCGTCAGCACGTCCGTCACATCATGCCGGCCCAGCTTCTCCGCATCCACCAGGGCCTCAGCGAAGTTCAATTCATACTGGACGGCCGCGGGTGTTGCGCCCACCTTCTCGTAGAAGTCTCCACTCGCGACTCCCGCCTCCTTGCGCGCACGCTGCGCAGCGCTGCCCGAGTTGAAAGCCTTCACCCATTCGGGCAAATCCTTCATCCAGTAGGTCGAACTCTCCCAATCGCCAGTCGCATGATCGATCCAGTACGCCGCCTGCGATGCATGTCCTGAGGTCAGGATCGCTGCCCTGTCTTTCAGCGAAATACCGAACAATTTCGCCTTTCCGCCGGTCGACAGCACTACCTCGTCGCCCAGCGTCGACGCCAATTCGTTGCGCGGCGACGCCCCAAGCTGCGCGTCCGAGCTCGCCCCCACCAGCGGATACGCCGCATCCTCCACCGACGAAACCATGTGCGTCGTCGAGCGGCTCAGGTCCCACCAGTCGTTCACGCCGATGTTGTGCCCGTCGCTATAGGCTCCGGTCCCAATCGTCGAGTGCCCCGGAGCCGTCATCGTATTCCCGTACCCGAAGTAGCACTCCGGGAAATACGCTCCCTTGCTCAGGAACAGATTGAACCCATCCTCCGCCTTGAAGTCCGCGCGGTAGCGGTCCAGATAGTCGCCGCGAAACTGGTCGATCACCAGGATCACCACCAGCTTCGGCCGCCCGTCATAGGCACTCGCCCGCGCCTGCGCCACGAAAATGCTCAGCGCGGCCAATGCAGCCGTCGCACACCCTACATTCAGCTTTCGCATGCGCCCGAGTATACCCGCGCCACCTCACAGGTTCGTGAAGCGAACGCGCCCGCAACATGGGAGCGAATACTTCCGCCGCATGCACGCTAAAATAAGGCGGATATGCTTGATCTCGCTTTCGTCCGGGCCAATCTTCCGTTGGTCGAAGAAAAGCTGCGCCAGCGCGGTGCCGATACTTCCCTGCTCGCAAACTTTGCGACACAGGATCGCGAGCGCCGGTCTGCGATGACGGAGCTGGGGAACCTGCAGGCGCAGCGCAATGCTCTCTCTCAGGAGATCGGCCGCCTCAAGCGCGAAGGCAAGGACGCCGCCGTGATCACGCTCGGCACGACCAGTCTCAAAGAGCGAATCGCCGCTCTCGAGACTCGTGCCGCCGATGCCGACCTCGAAATGCAGACGGTGCTCGAGCAGATCCCCAACCTGCCGCACGAGTCCGTTCCGGTCGGCTCTTCCGAGCACGACAACAAACTCGAAAAGACCTGGGGTGAGCCCACTAAGTTTGATTTCACCGCAAAGCCACATTGGGAGATCGGCGAACAACTCGGCATTCTGGACTTCGCTCGCGCAGCAAAAATCTCCGGCGCGCGTTTCGTCCTGCATTACGGCGCCGGCGCACGGCTGGAGCGCGCGCTCGCCAACTTCATGCTCGACCTGCACACCCGCGAGCACGGCTACACCGAAGTCCTGCCGCCGTATATGGTGAATTCCAAATCACTCTTCGGCACCGGCCAGTTGCCCAAGTTCGCACAGGACCTGTTTCACTGCGACGATCGCGGCGCGTTTACGGGCGAGCTCCAGGACTCCGACCACTGGCTCATTCCGACCGCGGAAGTCCCGCTCGCGAATATTTTTCGCGACGAAGTCATTGACCTCACCCACGGCACCATCAGCTTCACCGCCTACACGCCCTGCTTCCGCTCCGAAGCCGGCTCGCACGGCAAAGACACGCGTGGCATGATCCGCCAGCACCAGTTCCAGAAGGTCGAGCTGGTGAAATTTGCGCGGCCCGAAGACTCTTATGCCGAGCACGAGCGCCTCACCCGCGACGCCGAGCGCGTTCTTGAGCTGCTCGATCTGCCCTATCGCCGCATGCTCCTTTGCACCGGCGACATGGGATTCGGCTCAGCGAAAACGTACGACATCGAAGTCTGGGTTCCGGGCCAGCAGACGTATCGGGAGATCAGCTCCTGCTCAAACTGCGAGGCGTTCCAGGCCCGTCGAGCCAACATCAAGTACAAACCCGCCGCAACCGACGGGAAACAACCGAAGGCTGAGTTCGTTCACACGCTGAACGGCTCCGGTCTGGCCGTCGGCCGCACCTATCTCGCCATCCTCGAAAACTTCCAGCAGGCCGATGGCTCGGTTCGCATCCCCACCGCTCTCCAGCCCTACACGAACGGTGAAAGTGTCATCAAGCCACAGCACATCCGGGGCATAGCATGAGAGGCAGAGCATGAGTCGATTCGCACGCCTCCTTCGCGGTTACATCTTCTGGACCTACGAGCGCGGCAGTCTGCACTACGACGTGATGGTCACCGTCATCCTTCTGTTTCTCTTCCTGGCCCCGCGGTTTATTGACTTCAAAGATCACCCGGTGCCTGACGTCGGCCTCCAGCCCACGCAGGTGCTCGTTCGCCATGCCGGCTACAACGCCGGGTCCGAGCGCCTCGTCTACACCGTGCGCGCTGCCGATCTCCGCGGCGCCACCGGTCCCGCGCTTCAAGACGCAGCCATGAAGATCATCCAGCCCATCTCGGGACCCGTCACGGTCGATCGCATCTCTCCGGTCCAGGATTCAACCGGTCAAACGGTCGCGTATGACGTCACCGTTCACCGCTAACTTCGCCGCGCCACAACAATTTCTGCGAATCGCCATCTAACACTCTGGAAACAAAACGCTGGCTCAGAGGATGCCCATGAACCTTCGCCTGCTCTCAGTTGCCGCTGCTTTCACAATCGCGCCGCTCACCATCGCTGCCCAATCACAGCTCAATACAGTGCTGTCGCAAATGGATGCCGCCAGCGCCCGTTTCCACAACGCACAGGCCGACGTCCGTTATGACAACTACACGCGCGTCGTGAACGACCACGACATCGAAACCGGCTCCATCTTCGTCCAGCGCAGCGGTTCCACGGAGCAGATGGGTGCTGTCTTCTACAACACGGGCACGGAAAACAAACCCGGCTCGACCCCCGCGCGCATCGTCAACTTCGACGGCTCAATCTTGCGCATCTTCACCGTTGGCACCAATCAGGTCGATCTCTTCAAGGCCGGCGCCAATCAGGCGCGCTACGACAGCTTCCTCACGCTCGGTTTCGGCGGCAGCGGCAAAGACCTTCAACGCGCATGGGATATCACCGACCAAGGCACCGACACCGTCGGCGGCCTCAAAACCGAAAAGCTCGACCTGGTCAGCAAGGATCCCAGCGTGAAGAACATGTTCACGCACATCACCGTCTGGATCGATCCCGCGCGCGGCGTCTCGCTCAAGCAGGTCTTCTATGCTCCAAACGGCGACAGCCGCACAGCCGACTACACCAACATTCGCTTGAACTCCAACGTCAACAAGAAGCCCTACAACATCCCCAAGAGTGCTTCCGTGATCACGCACTGACGTCGCTTTTCTCTCGCCGCCCCAACGCCAGCGCCGCGAACGCAATCACGACCGGATAGCACTCCATCGTGTATCGCGGCTCCGAGTTGTCGATCGTCAACAACAGCGCGCACCGTAACAGCACAAACGCCACCATCGACCACACCACAATGCCCCCGCGCCGCCAGCGCCACAGCCCTACGCCAGCAAGTACCAGATAAAAAATATTCAGCGCGCCCATTGCGTACGCGCGCACACTCGCCCATGGATGCGGCCGCAATCGCCACCAATCCAGCGGAATCTTCATGTACTCAATTCGCGGCCGGAACCACATATCCGCGACCCGCGCCACTGGAAGCTCCACGTAATACCTGAACGGATGCGCACGCACGCGCTCCTCCGCCAGCCGCGCAAACTCCGCGTCGATCTCCGGCGTCGATGCGGACTCCTCGTCATACTGCGCAATCACCCGCGCCGTCTCTTCGCGCTGTGCCGCGGAATCAAAAGCCCGCGCCGGCAAGTCGCGCATCGAGATCACATCACCGTCGTACTGCCAGTACACCCTCACCGTCGCCGGAAATCCGATCGCCCACGTGCGATACCACCGCATGAATCCATACGGCACCTCTTCGCCAGGATCGTTTGCATACTTGGGCGAGATCGGCTGGACAACATGGAACACGCGCCAGTTCCGCACCGCCCAAACGGCCAGCGGAAGCGCGACAATCACGCACGCCACCACTGCCGGCGACAGTGCCCTCACTCGATCTCCCAGCCGATCTCCCGACCGCCACCCAGCCCACAGCATCGCTGCCACGATCGCCGCCGCCAGCAATCCCTGGTCGGGCCGCAGCAGCACAGCAACCATCAGCGCGAGTCCGACAATCAGCGCCCAGCGCACCCGGTCCGTGCCCGCGCCCGGCGCCTCCACCCAGCGCTCCAGCGCATAGAACGCCAGCGCCACGCAAAACAGGCTGCAGCACTCCGCCACCACCACCGCCGTGTAGTTCGCCGTAAACGGGCACAGCACAGCCAACCACAATGCGCACCAGCCGGCGCGCGGGCCTGCGATCCTGCGCACCAGCGCCGCAATGAACCCACAGGTCGCCAGGTCGACCAGCACCTGCACCCGGAGCACCGGCGTGTAATGGCCGTCGCCGAATACAACAAAGCACGCAGCCACAAACAGTGGATATCCGGGCAGCCGGATCAGCGTCGGCTTCAGCACGCCGGCATCCAGCAGACCGTAAACATGCTCTTTGATCAGGTGATGGGCCAACTCGCCATACACCAGCGCATCGCCGTTGAACGGCGGATGCCGCCACACAAACAGCGCCCGCAGCGCAAATCCCACTGCGAACGCAACCATCACCGCGACTCTGCCCGACGCTAACCTCCGCATCTCTCCCGCATCATACCTTCGTGCACACTTCCCGCTACTTCCGTCTGTCGCAACACGTTGACTGCACGTAACCTGCTCACTAGCATGAGCCTAAAGAGCCGACACCCTTGACACCCAAACAGATCTTCTACGACCCCCAACGAAAGCGCTGGAAACGGCTACGCCGGGTGTTTGATCTGCTTGCGCTCTTCAGCGTGGTCACCGGCATATTGTTTATCGTCGGCCTTCTGCACATGCGGCCCATGCGCGGCCTGGACCTCCAGTCCGCCACCAAGCGCTACCGTGCGCTGTCCAACCCACCCGCGCCCGAACTCACCCCGCGCGAGAAGCTTCACCAATCCGCTCATCGCAAGAGCGATCTCAAGCCATCCGACGTTGTCTTCAACACCAATGAAGGTCTCCGTGCAGCCTTCTACACTGACGTCGACCCCGCCAGCTACGCCTCACTCAAGCAGCACATTAAAGAGATCGACCTGCTCTTCCCCGAGTGGCTGCACGTCATTACTCCCGACGGCCACCTCACCGCCTTCTCCGCGGACAACACGCCGTTCGCCGTCATCGATAACAGTGGTGTGCACGGCGTTGATCGCGAAAACAAAATCGCCCACGTCATCACCGCGGCTAAGGAAGACACCGAAATCTTTCCGATGGTCAACAACTACAACCCCAGGGACGGCGTCTTCGAGGACAACGTCGCGCAGTTTCTTGGCGACCCCGCAGCGCGCGCCAACTTCGTCCGTCAAGTCGACCAGTTCCTCGCCGCCAACACCTTCTACCGCGGCCTGACGCTCGACTTCCAGGCGCTCTCCCCCGCCGATCAGGTCAACTACGACCAACTCATCGCCGCGCTCTATGCCGACTTCCACCCGCGCAATCTGCGCCTCTACGTCAACGTGCCCGTCAGCACTCCAGCCGCGCAACTCACGGCCATTGCCGCAAACGCCGACGGAATCGTTCTGATGGATTACGACCAGCACCAGACCGGCACGCAACCCGGTCCCATCGCCGGTCAGGACTGGTTTGAGAACAATCTGCGCACCGCGCTCGCCGCCGTTCCCCGTCAGAAGATCATCTGCTCCATCGGCAACTACGCCTACGACTGGACGACGCCCTTACCCGGCCCCGCGCCAGCACCGAACGAAGGTAAGAAGACGCGTGCCCACATGACGCGTCGCGTCAAAGCTCCGGCGCCTCCCGCGGAACAGACCGATCTCGACGCGGTCTACATGAGCACTCAGGAGGCCTGGCAGGCCGCTTCCGATTCCGACGCCAAGATCGAGCTCGATGACCCTTCGCTCAACCCCCACTTCGCCTACGTCGACGAAGACGCGCACGTCCGCCACCAGGTCTGGCTCCTTGACGCGGTCACCGCAGTCAACGAGATGCGCGTCGCTCGCGCACTAGGCCTTCAGACCTTCGCGCTCTGGCGTCTCGGCTCTGAAGACGCCTCCATCTGGAACGTCTGGGACAACCCGCTCAAAATCGACCCCGGAAAGGCGCTCTCCGATATCGCGCCCGGATGGGATGTGGACACCGAAGGCGATGGCGACATCCTTCGCGTCACCAGCTCGCCGCAAAACGGTCATCGCACCCTTACGATCGACGACGACCCGACCATTCCGCAGCAGTTTCTCTCCGTCGTCTCCGAATCGATGGACAAGTACCCCCTGCCCTACACGGTCTCGCAGTACGGGTACCGCCCCAAGGAAGTCGCAATCTCCTTCGACGACGGCCCCGACCCAACCTGGACACCAAAAATCCTCGACATCCTGAAGCAGTACCACGTCGTCGGCACCTTCTTCATGATCGGCGAAGAAGCCGAAGACAACGTCAGCCTGATGCGCCGCGTCTACCGCGAAGGCCACGAAATCGGCAACCACACTTTCACCCACCCCGACATCTCAGAAATCTCCGAGCGCTCCGTCGACCTGCAACTCAACCTCACCGAGCGCCTCTTCGCCGCCAAGCTCGGTGTGCAGCCCGTCTATTTCCGGCCGCCCTACTCCATTGACCAGGAGCCCGATACCAACGACCAGGCCGCGCCCATCGCGCGCATCCAGCAGCTCGGCTACACCATCGTCGGCGACAAGATCGACACCGACGACTGGAGCGAGACCCCACGCAAAACTCCGCAGGAGATCATCGACTCCGTCTTCAAGCAGATCGATATGGCGAACACGAAGACCTGGATGCGCGGCTCCATCATCCTCATGCATGATGGCGGCGGCAACCGTCAGCCCACCATCGACGCGCTGCCGAAGCTGATCGAAGCTCTCCGCGCCCGCGGCTACACCATCGTGCCCGTCTCGCAACTTGTCGGCAAAACACGCGCCGAGGTCATGCCTCCTCTCGTTGGCCGCCAGAAATATCAGGCGATGGTCGACTCAGTCGCCTTTTTCTTCATCTCCTTCTTCAACCACTTCGTGATTGACGTCTTCTTCGTCGGCGACTTCCTAATGAGCCTCCGCCTCATCGTCATCGGCATCTGCGCGCTCATCGATCGCTTCCGCCGCCGTCATGACGATCCCACCGGCACCTACGGTCCACGGGTCGCCGTCCTCATCCCCGCCTACAACGAAGAGAAGGTGATCGCCCGCACCGTCCGCTCCGTGCTGATGTCCAACTACAAAAATCTCCGCGTGATTGTCATCGACGACGGCTCACGCGACGACACCTATCGCATCGCCACAGAAACCTACGCACGCGAGATCGAGCAGGGCCGCGTCACCGTCCTCACCAAGCCCAACGGCGGCAAAGCCGAGGCGCTCAACTTCGCCCTGCAGCAAACCGACGAAGAGGTCTACATCGGCATCGACGCCGACGGTGTCATCGCGCACGACGCCATCTCGCGCCTCGTTTGCCACTTCGCAAACCCGCGTATCGGCGCCGTCGCCGGCAATGCCAAGGTCGGCAATCGCATCAATCTCTGGACCCGCTGGCAGGCGCTCGAATACATCACCTCGCAAAATTTCGAACGCCGCGCGCTGGATCTCTTCGACGTCGTCACCGTCGTTCCCGGCGCCATCGGTGCCTGGCGTACCGCAGCGGTCCGGTCCGGCGGCGGCTATCACCCCGACACCGTCGCCGAGGACGCCGACCTCACCATGAACCTGCTCGAGCAGGGCTATGCCGTCATCTACGAAGATCAGGCCCTCGCCTTCACCGAAGCCCCCGCCGACGCCGACGGCCTCGCCCGGCAGCGCTTCCGCTGGTCGTTCGGCATCCTCCAGGCCCTCTACAAGCACAAGGCAGCCATTCGCAACCGCCGCGCCATGGGCCTCTTCGCGCTGCCCAACATCCTCATCTTCCAGATACTCCTTCCCCTCGTCTCACCGCTCATCGACCTCATGTTCATCGCCGGCGTCATTCACTACTTCATCGACAAACACTTCCACCCCGAAACCACCAGCTCCGCCGACCTCGTCAAGCTGCTCGTCTTCTTCGGCGCATTTCTCGTCATCGACTTCGCCGCCTCCGCCCTCGCCTTCTTGCTCGAGCGCAAACATCCCGCCTCCAAAGGCGACGCCTGGCTGCTCGTCCACATCTGGATCCAGCGCTTCACCTACCGCCAGCTCTTCTCCTGGGTCCTGCTCAAAACCGTCAAGCGCGCCATCGACGGCAAGCCCTTCAACTGGGACAAGCTCGAGCGCACCGCCAAGATGTCTAAAGCCGCCGAACAGTTCGCCAACCAGTAGCTCTCTTTTCATCACGTAACCCGCTTTATTACGGGATGATGAACTTTCGTTCATCATCCCGCACATTCACCCGCAGGCTGCATCCCACGCAATATGCAAGGCTTCGCTCGGCTCGCAACGTCGGCCCTTTTCCTCCTCCTCCCGTTCTCTGTCTTCGCGCAGGACGTCCCCGCCAATCCACCGGCGCCATCGAACCCATCCGCTCAAGCGGACCAGAACACTCCGCCTAAACAGGAAACGCCGCAGCCGCAGACCAACCCGGCAACGCAGGCCAACCTGCCCAACGCGCCCTCGTCCATCATCACCGCCAAGCCGCACGGCCAGGGCAAGGTCCCGCTCGAAGACATCCCTCATCCCCCCGTCGATCTCATACATGCTCCGCTGAACATCCTCGGCGACACCTACCGCATGGTCACTTCACCCATCTACATTCGCGGACGCGACGCGTTCTGGCTGCTTCCCGTCGCCGCTGCCGCCGGCGTCTCCTTCTCGCAGGACACGCACGTCGCGCGCGACGTCGTCAGCCACGACACCGGTTTCAACAACTCCGCCAACGCGGTCTCCAACGACCTGCTCTACAGCTACATCGCCGGCGGCGCTGCCATGTACGGAGCGGGCCTCGTCTCCCACAACGATCATCTGCACGAAACTGGCATCCTCTCCGGCCAGGCCATGATCGATGCCTACATCTTTGACAGCATCGTCAAGCTTGCCAGCTTTCGCGAGCGCCCCACCCCCGCCGATCAGTACGCCGGCAACTTCTACCAGACATCCGCCGGCGCCAACTCATCCTTCATCTCCGGCCACTCCATCATGACCTGGTCCGAGGCCGCCGTTATCGCCGCCGAGTATCCATCACCCTGGAAGCAGGCCGGCATCTACGCCGGAGCCACCGCCACCTCGCTCAATCGCGTACTCGCCGAAAAGCACTTCCCTACCGACGTTCTTCTCGGCGGAGTCGCCGGCTGGATGATCGGACACTACGTCGTCCGCGCGCATCACTGCCACCCCATCTATCGGCATCACGGAAACCAGCCGCCGGATTGCGCCAGGACGCGCTAAGCGCCACTCACTACGCGATCTTCGGAGGCTTCGGCGCGTATCCATTCGCAACGAACCATCCCACCGCGCTGCGTAGCGCGTCATCGACCGGCAGCACGCGCCAGCCCAGCTCGCGCTCTGCCTTCGCCGAGCTCGCCCACATCATCTTCTTGCCCATCTGCACGGCTTCGACCGTCGCACGCGGCTCCTTGCCGCGCAGCTTGCCCGTCACCGTCTCATCGAAAAACGCGAATGCCATCGCCACCGCGTGCGGCACCTTCATCGTCGGCGACGGCAGATCCGTCATCGCTCCCAGTCGATCCAGAATCTGCTTCAGCGTCAGATTCTCTCCTCCGAGAATGTACCGCTCCCCAAACCGGCCGCGCTCCAGCGCCGCAACATGCATCCGCGCAATCTCGTCCACATCGACAAGGTTCAAACCCGTCTCCACATACGCCGGAAATTTGCGATTCAAAAAATCGACGATGATCCGTCCTGTCGGCGTCGGCTTTGCATCCTTCGAACCCACCGGTGTCGTCGGATTCAGAATCACAACCTCCTGGTCCGCACGCGCCGCCGCAATCGCCTCCTGCTCGGCCATCCACTTCGATCGCTTGTAGTGCCCGATCATGTCTCGCTCGCTCACCGGCGTCTCTTCATCCACGACAGACGCATTCTTGCGAAACCCCATCGTCGCCACGCTGGACGTGTACACCACCCGCCGCACCCCAGCCTCACGCGCCAACCGCAACAACTCGCGCGTGCCGTCAACGTTGGCCCGGTACATCTCCCCCGCATCAGGCACCCACAACCTGTAATCCGCTGCCACATGAATCAGCGCATCACATCCACCGAGCGCCGCCGCAAACTTCGCGGGCTCGCGCAAATCTCCCTGCACCAGCTCCGCATTCGTCGGCAAATTTTGTGTCACCGAAGTCTTACGCGTCAGCAGCCGAAGCTCCGCACCCTGCTCCGCCGCCAACCTTGCCACGTGCGAGCCGACGAACCCGGTCGCACCAGTGATGAAGAGCTTCATGCTCTAGTCGAGCTTCTCCGCCTCAATCCCAATATTCTTCTCGCCGGCGGCCTTCTTCTCCCAGTACTTCTTCACCCAGGCATCGAAGCTCTTCCCCGCTGCTGTATCTCGCCCGGAAAACTTCAGTCCCGCCACATCGCTGTACGCGATCATTACGCGCTCCGCCGCCGCGCCATCTTTCGTTACCGGGATAAGCCGCACGACAGAATCCGCGAGCGTCGCTCCATTGCGCCGATCGTACAAATACCCTTCAACAACCGAGCCGTCACGCCGCGTGATCGTGATATCCCCGCGATAGTCGAACGCCTTCTCCAGTGCCTCGCGAATCTCCTGCTCGCCGGCAAGCTGCGGGACCCATCCCTCCAGGTTCTCGCGCTCACGCCCGGCCATCACCTCGAGTTCATCCGCGCTCGCGTGCTGCAACTGCTCAATCTTGCCGTGCTCCTGTTGTGCTGTCGACATCGCTAGTCTCCCGCCACGCTGATCATGCGCTCATTCACTGACGTCGTCACCACCACCGGCGTCTCCGCGTCCGCGATCTGCACCAGCGGTCCATGCCCCGCGGCCTTCCACTCATTCAGCATCTTCAGCGCGCCCTCGTCCTCATACATCGGTTTAGTCATGTACTTCTTCGCAGTCGTCAGGAATCCCTTGATCGATCCGAAGTTGTAATCCACCGCGCTCGCCTCATGGCCGGAGTGCACCATACAATTCGCGCACTGCGGATTGCCGCTCTTCGCCCCGTAGTTCGCCCACTCGGTCGCGTCCAGCAACTCCTGGTAGGTGTCCGCATAGCCGTCCTGCAGCAGGTAGCACGGCTTCTGCCATCCGAAGATTGAATACGCAGGCATACCCCACGGCGTGCACTCAAAGTCACGCTTGCCCATCAGGTATTCGCTGAACAGCGGATGCGTATTGAACTCCCAGCTCTTCTTCCGGTTCGACAAAATCATCCGGAACAATTTGCGCGACCGCGCCTTGCCGAGGAAGTGGCTCTGGTCCGGCGCCTTGTCGTACGTGTAGCCCGGCGACACCATCATCGACTCAACGCCGGCTTCCATCAGCTGATCGAAGTGCCTGCGCACTGAGTTCGGATCCGCTCCATCAAACAGCGTCGTGTTCGTTGTCACGCGAAAGCCCGCAGCCACCGCCGCCTTGATCCCCTCCATCGCGATGTCCCACCCGCCCTCGCGGCACACCGCAAAATCGTGGTGCTCCTTCTCGCCATCAAGGTGCACCGAAAAGCTAAGGTACTTCGACGGCGTAAAGAGATGAAGCTTCTCTTTCAGAAGCAGCGCGTTCGTGCACATGTAAACGTACTTCTTACGCGCGACCAGACCGGCCACAATCTCCGGCATCTGCGGATGCAGCAGCGGCTCGCCGCCCGGGATCGACACCATCGGCGCGCCGCACTCTTCGACAGCCTTGAAGCACTGCTCCGGCGTCAACTGCGCCTTCAGGATGTGCGGCGGATACTGAATCTTGCCGCACCCCGCGCACGCCAGGTTGCAGCGAAACAGCGGCTCCAGCATCAGCACCAACGGATACCGCTTGCGCCCCGCCAGCTTCTGCTTCAGGACGTACGTCGCCACTGTCCACGCCTGCGATACCGGTACTGCCATGCTGATTACGCTCCTTAATTCGTGCTGCCAAATCTCGTTCGTGCTCTTGCTTCTGCCTTTGCCTTATTCACTACTCACTATTCACTTCTTCTTACGCAGCTTCCTCCGCCTGCTCCCGCGCGATCGCCTTCTCATACGTCGTCAACGCCAGCAGCGGGAAATACTGCTTGTACAGGTGGTACCCGAGATAAAACACCCTCGGAAATCCCGTGCCCGTGTAGTAGCTCTCGCCATTGCGTCCGGGCATCAACTCATCCCAGCTTCCATCCTCACGCTGCCGTTCGACCAGCCACCGAATTCCCTTCGCCAGAGAATCCGAGCGCGTGTCATTCGCCGCCAACAACCCAAGCAGCGCCCATGCGGTCTGCGAAGGCGTCGACGGCCCCACACCGCGCTGCGACGAATCGTCATACGTTCCGCAAGTCTCGCCCCATCCGCCGTCCGGATTCTGCACCATGCGAATCCACTCCGCCGCCTGCTGCACTGCCGGCTCGTTGTACCCGAACTCCATCGCCTCGAGCCCGCGCAGCACAAGGAACGTGCCGTACAGATAATTCACGCCCCAGCGTCCGAACCAACTCCCATCCGGCTCCTGGTTGCGCAGGATGAATTGAATCGCTTTCTCGACTCGCTTGTCCCGCCGCGTGTAGCCGTAGCTCGCCAGCATCTCCAGCAGCCGCCCCGTGATGTCCACCGTCGGCGGATCGATCATCGCGTTGTGATCGGCGAACGGAATCGACTCAAAAATCTTCTTCGTGTTGTCTTTGTCGAACGACGCCCACCCGCCACTCTTCGACTGCATCGCAAACACCCAGTCAATCGCGCGCTGCGTCACCTCGTACTGGTACCGCTCGCGCGGATTGTCGACCGCCTTCAGCCCCAGCAGCACCTCACCCGTATCGTCGACATCGGGCTGATGATCGTTGTTGAAGAAGAAGCACCAGCAACTCGCGTCCGCAATCTTCACGTTGTGCGCCCAGTCGCCCTTGTATCGAATCTCCTTGGACAGCAGCCAGTCAGCCGCCTTGACCAGCCGCGGATCATCCTTCGCAATCTCGCACGATCCCAGCGTCGACAACACCTGCGCCGTATCCCACACCGGCGAGAAGCACGGCTGCATCCGGAACGTCGGCGTCGGATATCCCGGCTCTCCATCCGGGCAATCAATTCCCAGCTTCTCAAACTCATCCATCGCGCGAATCATCTGCGGATCGTCGAAGCTGTACCCCAGGCACCGCAGCGCCACAATCGCATTCAGCATGGCCGGATAGATCGCTCCCAAACCATCCGACCGCTCAAAGTGGTCGAGCATCCACCGCTCCGCGCGCTTGATCGCCACCTTGCGCAGCGGCCGCACATGTACCCGCTCAAACCAGTGCGTCATCCGGTCCAGCAACAAAAAGAAATTCCGCCACGAGATCCAGTGCTTCTTGTCCCAGCGCAAATGCAGATTCGAATTCTGCCTCCCGCCGACAAACAACTCATCAATCCCCTGCTCATCCGGCAGCTTCTTGAACGGCTTCGTCGCGTAGATGATCGACAGCGGCACCAGGATCGCGCGCGACCACGCGCTGATCTGGTAAATGTTGAAGTAAAACCAGTTCGGAAAAAGCACAATCTCCGGTGGAACCGCCGGCACCGCGTCATAGTCGTACTGGCCGAGCGCGCACAGATAGATCTTCGTGAACGTGTTGCAGTTCACCACGCCGCCTTGCTCCAGCACCTTCTCGCGCGCCCGCACCATCACCGGGTCATCGGCCTTCCAGCCCATCAGCTTCAGGGCCAGATAGCACTTCACCCCGTAGTTCACATTCGACGGCCCGCCCGGATACAAACTCCATCCGCCGTCCTCATTCTGGTGGCGCAGAATCTCATTCACCGCGCGCCGCATCCTGCCCGGATCTCCCGTCCCCAGCAGCGTGTGCATAAAGATGTAATCCGACTCGAGCATCGAGTCCGCCTCGAGTTCGCCGCACCAATAGCCGTCCTCGTGCTGTTGCCCCAGCAACCAGTCCACCGACCGCCGCACACCATCGCGCACGCGATCCATCGCGAGGTCGAGCCGGCCGAATCTCGGCTGTGCCGGCCTGTTCGTCTCTCTGGGAGATGTACTCATTCGCTGTTTAATTTGCCCGAAAACCGCCACAGCAGGTTCCTACTGCGCTTCGTTGTGCGTGCCGCATTGCATCGGACGGCCGCAGCTCTCGATCTGCTTACACGCTGGCTTGCGTCTTAGGCGCCGCGGCAATCGCCTGCACAATCTCCGGAGGAAGTCCAAACCGAACATTCTCCGGCATCACCTCAACCTCTTCGACCGAGCCATAGCCCTTGCCCTGCAGGAAACTCACCACATCCTGCACCAGGATCTCCGGCGCCGACGCACCCGCAGTAATCGCGACCGAAGCCGCGCCCTCCAGCCACTCAGCCCGAATGTCGTCCGCCTTGTCGATCAGGTACGAGCTCGTTCCCAGGTTGCGCGAAACCTCCACCAGCCGGTTCGAGTTCGAGCTGTTCCGCGAGCCCACAACCAGCACCACATCCGCTCCATGCGCCACGTTCTTCACCGCCGTCTGGCGGTTCTCCGTCGCATAACAGATGTCCTGCGCGTGCGGCCCGGCGATGTTCGGAAAGCGCTTCTTCAGCGCTGCAATCATCGTTCCCGCTTCATCCAGCGACAGCGTCGTCTGCGTCAGGTACGCCACCCTGTTCGGGTCCGGCACCACCAGCAACTCAACCTCTTCCGCCGTCGAAACCACCTGCGTCACATTCGGCGCCTCGCCCTGCGTTCCCTCAACCTCTTCGTGGTCCCTGTGTCCCACCAGAATCAGCGAGTAGCCCTGCTTGGCAAACTTGATCGCCTCCACGTGCACCTTCGTCACCAGCGGGCAGGTCGCGTCAATCACCTTCAGACCGCGCTCTTTCGCCCGCGCACGCACCGCCGGCGAGACGCCGTGCGCCGAGTAAATCACCCGCGCGCCCTCAGGCACCTCATCGAGTTCATTGACAAAAATCGCGCCCTTCTGGGCCAAATCGTTCACAACATAGCTGTTATGAACGATCTCCTTGCGCACGTAGATCGGCGCGCCAAACGTCTCCAGAGCAATCCGCACGATATCGATCGCCCGAACCACCCCCGCGCAGAAGCCGCGAGGCTTCAGCAGCAAAATGCGCTTAGCGGCTGGACTGCAGGTTGAAAGCTCTGAATCTAGGGGCGTGGCTACAGGGCTGGACACATCATCCAGTATACCCTTGTTGGCCGCCCGAAGCACCCCTCCGGGTGAACCAGAAACGGTGCAACCCCGCTGTCCCTCAGCCATCGCCAGCGCCTGAATGTAAGGCTCACCCTGCTCCCCGGCAAGCGCGCTCGCCCGGGTCGCCCTCACGTTCTGCTCCGCTTCAGGAGCAGCCATGTCGCCTGCGGCCTCCCATCCGCGGTCCCCGGCGAGCGTTTTCGGCTCCCTGGGGTGGTCTTGTGGGGTGGTCTATACCTTGCCTGAGCAGCCGTCGTGCGGGCAGTGACAGGCCAGCGACGTCTTCCCCGCCGAATCCTCACAGTGTTGCGAGCAGTACTTCTTTCCATCGGTGCACACGCAACTGCATACCGTGTGGGCACACTTCTTGGCTTCTGCCATAGAGTCCCTCCAAACCTCCTGTCTTCAGACAGGCACTTACCCCTCCGGGTTGCTTCCTCTCCCGACCATCGGTCTCGTTAAGGGCACGGCTTCAGCCGTGCCGTAACCCCGGCAGCTGGGCGCCCCACGTCTCGCCTTTGAGACGTGGGTTCGCAGGATCGCTACCGGCTCTGCGCGATCATCTGCTCCGCATGGCGCCGCGACGTCTCCGTCAAACTCGCGCCCGACAGCATCCGCGCGATCTCCTCCACCCGCTCGTCCTGCTCCATCCGCCGCACACCCGTCTGCGTCCGCCCGCGCCGCTCCGTCTTCTCGATCAGGAAGTGCTGGTCCGCGAACACCGCAATCTGCGGCAGATGCGTAATGCAGATCACCTGCTGCCCACGCGCCAGGGACTTCAGCTTCTGCCCCACCGCCTCCGCCGCGCGCCCGCCAATCCCGATATCAATCTCGTCAAACACCAGTGTTCTGGGCAACGGCGTTTTGCGCTTCTTGCTCCCCGCCGCTCCCTCCTCCACCGCCACCTTCAGCGCCAGCATCACGCGGCTCATCTCACCGCCCGACGCAATCTCCTCCAGCGGCTTCAGCGGCTCGCCCGGATTGGTCGCAATCCTCGCCTCCACGCGGTCCCACCCGCTCGCCGTCCAGCTCTGCTCCTGCTCCTCCGCCGTAACGTCAACGCCGAACCGCGCATTCATCGCCAGCTCGTTGATCTGCTTCTCCGCCAGCTTGGCCAGCTTCTTCGCCGCCGCCGCGCGCTGCTCGCTCAACCTTCGCGCCGCCTCCCGATAGCCCTTCGCCACAACCGCCAGCTCCGCGTCCAGCTCCTTCAGTCGCGCCTCGCGATTCTCCAGCTCGTCCATCTTCCCGCTCACCTCTTCCCCAAACGCAATCACCTGCGCCAGTCCCGCCGTCCCTGCGCTTGCAGCTCCGGTTCCCGCACCATACTTCCGCTTCAATCTCTCCAGCGCCGCCAGCCGGTCTTCAATCTCACCCAGCCGCTCCGGCGACGCCGTCACATTGCCGGCAAAATCGCGCAGCGCCGCCGCCGCATCCTCCACACTCGCCTTCGCCGCACCGAGCGCACTCACCGTATCGCGAAACCGCTCCTCGAACCGCGCCAGGTCCTCTACATGCTTCAGCGCTCCGCCCAGCAACGACTCCGCCGAGACCTCCGCCTCGTACAACAAATCCAGCGCCGCATTCGCTCCCGTAAACAGCCGCTCCGCATTCGCCAGCACCCGCTTCTCTGTCTCCAGCCGCGCATCCTCTTCGGCATCCACAATGCCGGCGGCCTCAATCTCCCGCGACTGAAAGCTCCACAGATCCAGCAGCCGCAACCGATCGGCCTCCGCAGCCCTCAGCTCTTCAATCCGCGCTCTCACCTCGCGCCACTTTACGAACGCCGCGCCCACCTCATCCGTACTCACATCCCCAAACCGGTCCAGCAAAATCCTCTGCTGCGCCGCGTCGAAGGCCACCAGCGTCTCACTCTGCGCGTGCACCAGCGCCAGCTCCGGCGCCAGCTGCCGCAGCACATTTACCGTCGCCGGCTGATTGTTCACAAACACGCGGCCCTTGCCGCTCGCCCCAATCTCGCGCCGCAGCAGAATCTCGTCGCCCTCCGCATCAATCCCGTTGTCTTCGAGAATCTGCTCCGCGCCCGGCGTCGACTCAAACACGCAGCCCACCACCGCCTTCTCCGCGCCAAACCGCACCACATCGCTCGACGCCTTCCCACCCAGCAACAGCACCAGCGCATCGATCAGAATCGACTTGCCCGCGCCCGTCTCACCCGTCAGCAGGTTCAGCCCCGGGCCAAACTCCGCCACCGCATGGTCGATCACCGCATAGTTTTCCGCGCGCAGTTCCAGCAGCATCTTCAGGGGGTCTCGTCACGGAGAGCATAGCAGCCCTTCCATCCACCGCTGCAACGCCGCCGCATGCGTCAAAGCCCGCATCTACGTCTATTCCTCGGTACTACAGCGCACCCACCGGCGCATTTACACTGAAAGCGAGCCATGACCGTCTTCCCCCTCGCTCTCTTCCTTCAGCAAGACGCCGCAACCCCCTCCGGTCCACTCGCTGGCCCTCACTCCAACGCGCTCGTCGACATGGTCCACGCCAGCGGTCCGACCGCGCTCACCGTCCTCGGCATCCTGCTCATCGCGTCGATCGTCTCCTGGGCCATCATCATCACCAAGTGGCGAGCGTTCAATAACGCTGACGTGCAGGGCAAGCGCTTCCTGCGCGCCTTCCGCAAGTCCGGCCGCCTCTCTGAAATCGCCGCCATCGCCGATCAGTTCAAGCCCTCGCCTCTCGTCGCCGTCTTCCACGAAATCCACGACGAGTACCAGCGCCAGGCCGGCGGACGCGGCACACCACCCAACCCGCAGGCACTCGAGCGCGCCGCCCAGACCGCCGCCTCCGAGTCCCTCACCATCATGGAACGCCGCATGACGTGGCTCGCGACCACCGCCCAGTGCGCTCCCTTCGTCGGCCTGTTCGGCACCGTCATGGGCATCATCGACGCCTTCCACGGCCTTGGCACCGCCGGCGCCGCTACCCTCCGCGCCGTCGCTCCCGGCATCTCCGAAGCCCTCATCACCACCGCCGCCGGCCTGGTCGTCGCCGTCCCCGCCGTCATCGGCTACAACCAGCTCACCCAGCGCCTCAAAGAGTTCGCCGCGCGCATGGACGACTTCGGCCGCGAGCTCCTCAACGCTATCGAGAACGCCGCGTTTGCCACCTCCTCGCAGCCTCATCCCCCGGCTTACGAAGAGACCGCCCCGCGGCGGAGGTCCTGACCCATGGCCTTCACCGCCAACGGCCGCACCCACTCCGCGCTGTCTGACATCAACATCACCCCTCTGGTCGACGTCGTCCTCGTCCTCCTGCTCATCTTCATGGTCACCGCGCCCGTCCTGCAGTCCGGCATCGAAGTCGCCGTCCCCCAGACCCGCACCGTCAACCAGATCTCCGAAGAACACCTCGTCGTCACCATCGACAAGAACCAGAACGTCTTCCTCCAGGACAAGCCCGTCAACATCCACGACCTCCCGCGCATGCTCTCCTCCAACACCGCGAAAAATTCCAAGCGCGTCGTCTTCGTCCGCGCCGACCAGAAAGTTCCTTTCGGCGCCTTCGCCTCCGTCATGGACGCCGTCAAGCAGGCCGGCATCACCAACATCTCCATCGTCACCAGGCCCATCGAGGGCAACACCCCGTAAGAGCCATGATCCCTGCTCTCCCATACGCCGTCATCCTGAGCGAAGCCCCGCAGAGGCGAAGTCCAAGGACCCCTGTAGTTGTTCTCTGAACCATGAGCGTCTTCGCCAGCTTCGACGACAACAACCCCGATCGATTCGGCAGCGGATTCGCCCGCGCCATCGGCCTCCACATCCTCGTCGGCCTCGCCCTCGCCGCGCTCGCCCTCTACATGCCCGGCCACGTGCAGCACTGGGGAGAAAACGCCAGCTCCGTTGGCGCCATCCAGGCCTCCATGGTCTCGTCCATTCCCCTGCCCACCACCGTTCCGCCCGTCGAAAAATCCGTCCTCACCAGTGAGAACGTCACGGCCACACCCAAGCCTCCGCCCAAGGAAGCCACCCAGCCTCCACCCAAACCCACCGACGTCCTCGTCAAAGCCCCCGAGAAGACGCCCCCAAAGGTCGCGCCGCTCGCCCAGCCTGCGCCGCCCAAGCATCCGCAGCCCACGCCGCCCACCCCCAAGGCCGCCACCGGCGACGCCGCCACCCAGCTTCCTCAAGCCCTCACGCAGCTCAAGAACGGCACCGCCATGGCCACCGTTCAGGACCGCACCTTCGGCGTCCGCTACGCCTACTATCTCCGCATCGTCAGCCAGATGGTCGCCCAGCAGTGGTACACCCAGGAGGCCGACCCCACCAGCTCCGTCGGCAAGCGCGTCACCGTCGTCTTCGACATCAACCGCGACGGCGTCCCGCAGAACATCCGCATCGAAACCAAGAGCGGATCTCCTTCGCTCGACGCCTCGGGCCTCCACGCCGTCCAGCGCGTCGATAACTTCGGCCCCCTGCCCGCCGGTGATCACATAACAGTGGAATACGCTTTTGACTACAAACAGCCATAAAATCCACAGGCCGGCCCTCTGGTGAGCGTTTTTTGCTCGCTGGGGCACAGCGGTCGCGAAAGTTTTCCTCTACACTTCAGGAAGAAGGTCTGAACACGATGCAACCTGGCCCACGCAGTGGACCCCACACATCTGGTGTCCCAGGCGAGCGTTCCCGGCTCGCTGGGGTGATCAACACTCCCCTCGCCCTCCTCACCGCACTCGCCCTTCTGCTCGCCCTTCCGTCGCTGGCTCACGCGCAGGACTGGTTCCATCTCGAGACCTCCACCGGCGCCGGCAAGCTCCGCCTCGCCGTCGCCAGCTTTAAGCCCGCGAACGCGGACCCCAATACGCATTCGCAAAAAACTGTCTTCGACCAGACCCTCTTCAACGACCTCTCCAACGCCGGCATCTTCGACCTCGTCTCCAAAGACATGGCACCGCAGTCCACCCCCGGCAGCCAGTCCGAGATCCAGCTCGCCCAGTGGTCCAACGCGCCCGCCAACGCCGCTATGGTCGCCTTCGGCAACCTCTCCGTCTCCGGCGGCCGCCTCGTCGTCAACGGCTTCCTCGACGACGCCAAGAACCCACAGTATCCCCAGGTCTTCGCCCGCCAGTACGCCGAAACCGCCAGCGATAACAGCGCCCGCGCCATCGCTCACCGCTTTGCGGACGAGATCATCGCCCGCCTCGGCGGCGGCACCACCGGCATCGCCGAAACCAAAATCTTCTACGTCAGGCAGACCGGCCAGAACAAAGAGATCTGGCAGATGGACTACGACGGCGCCAATCAGCACCAGATCACCCACGTCGGCTACGCCATCTCGCCGCGCGTCTCTCCCGACAACTCCCGCGTCGCCTTCTCGCAGCTCGGCCGCTCCAGCGGCTTCCAGATCGGCATGTTCTCGCTGCTGCTGAACCGCACCGTCAGCTTCGCCAACGTCGGCGGCACCAACGTCTCGCCCGCCTGGGCGCCCAACGGCCAGCAGCTCGCCTTCTCCTCCTCCCGCACCGGTGACCCCGAGATCTGGGTCTCCGACGCTGCCGGCACCTCCGCCCACCGCATCACCGACTTCCGCGGCCCGGACGTCTCGCCCACCTGGAATCCCAAGACCGGCGCACAGATCGCCTGGGTCTCCGGCCGCACCGGCCTTCCCCAGATCTACATCATGGAAGCCGACGGCTCCGGCGTGCAGCGGCTCACTGACGGCGGCTACGCCAGCTCTCCGTCCTGGTCTCCTAACGGACAGTTCCTCGCCTTCGCTTGGGACCGCAAGTACGGCCCCGGCGCCCCTGGCGGACAGGACATCTACGTGATGGAGATCGCTTCCAAGCGCTGGATTCAGCTCACCCACGACACAGGCCGTTGCGACTTTCCCGCCTGGTCCCCCGACGGCCGACACCTCGTCTACGCCAACTCGCCCGACGGCCGTGCCGACCACACACGCATCATGACCATGCTCGCCGACGGTACACAAAAGCGCGCACTCACCGGCTCCGGCACCGACATGCCCAACTGGAGCTGGCGATGAAAAAGAACGCAGGAAACTGGGATGTGAAGCCATGCCCAACTGGAGCTGGCTGTACCTCCCCATGTTCCCTTCGCGCACCCACACGCTTCATCGGGCCCTAAACTAAAAGTCGTTCAGTTAAGTAGATCTCGGAATCTCAGTCAAGTAGATTTCGGAAAGTTTGGTTAAGTAGATTTCGGAAACGTTTTCGTCAAGTAAGGTTCGGAAACGTTTTCGACGAAATACCTGGCTCGGCTGCGAGCTCAAACGCGGATCCCCCAAACAGAGGACAAGATGATCTCTCGACAATCCCTCCCATCGCGAACCCTGAGCAACATTCTCTTCAGCGCTTCGCTCGTTCTGCTCACCGCGACCGGCTGCCACAAGAAAGCCCACACCCTCCCCCCGCCCAGCGCTCTCCCTCCTGAGTCCGGCGTCTCCGCCCCCACTGCCTCCATCACCGCCGATCCCATGGCCATCGACCAGGGCCAGTCCGTAGTCCTCAACTGGCGCACCTCCGGCGCAAGCTCCGTCTCCATTGACGGCATCGGCAACGTCGCCACCAACGGCACCCAGACCGTCACGCCCGCCAGCTCGACAAACTTCCACCTCGTCGCCAAGGGCGACGGCGGCACCACCGAGGCCAACGTCCGCGTCACCGTCCGCGTCCCCACCGTTCCCGAAACCGGCGCCATCGCGGAGTCGGACGCCGGCGCTGACGCCGCCTTCCACGCCGCCGTCAAAGACGTCTTCTTCGACTACGACAGCTACGACATCCGCCAGACCGACGAAGGCAGCATCACCGCCGCCGCCACCTACCTGAATGCCCATCCGGACATCAAGGTACTCATCGCCGGCTACTGCGACGACCGCGGCTCCGCCGAGTACAACATCACCCTCGGCGAAAACCGCGCCAACGCCGCCAAGCAGGCTCTCGTCGCCGCCGGCGTCAACACCACCCGCATCCGCGTCGTCAGCTACGGCAAGGAGCGCCAGTTCTGCACCGAAGAGAACGAGGCCTGCTGGCAACAAAACCGCCGCGCCCAATTCAACGTTGACCGCTAACGCAACCGAAGTGAACGTAAACCTACGCACCGGGTGCCCCATTCATGCGCGAAGCGCATGGGTGGGGTATTGCTCGCCAGGACGCCGGGTGCCCCACGTCTCGATTTTGAGACGTGGGTCGTCGCGCGTGGTAGCGCGCGACCTCCTTCACCACGACCGTGTCCGCTTACCGACAACGCCTCAAACCGCCCCTCAGCCAGAACTCTTCCAACCGTCGTCATCCTGAGCGGAGCCCCTGAGCGAGCCGGAGGCGAGTCGAACGGGGCGTAGTCGAAGGACCCCTGTATTTGCCTTTCGCTTTTGTCGTTGCCTTCGCCTTTGTCGTTGCCGTTGCCTCTGCCTTTGTCGTTGCCGTTGCCGTTGCCGTTGTCGTTGCCTTTGTGGTTGCCTTTGCCGTTGCCTTTGCCGTTGCCTCTAGGTACCCCGAGCCTTTAGGCTCGGGTCTCATAGGCTGCAGTAGAAAAGGGGCTTTAGCCCCTGAGGTATGCTTTCCGGTCCTCGCATTCGGACCCGATCCGAAAATCGAGGAAGCCATCCTAGGAGTCCAACCACCATGCCCCGCACCCGCCTGATTCCCGCCGCTCTCGCTGCCGTCCTCCTCCTCGGCCTGACACCGAAAGCCCACGCCGTCAGCAAGGACATGATCCAGCTCCAGACCCAGGTGCAGCAGCTCCAGGACGCCGTCGCCCGCCTCCAGGAGTCCAACGACGAGCGCATGGGTGTCCTCAAAGACCTCGTCCAGCAGACCGCCGACTCCGTCAACAAGATGTCCACCGTCGTTACCGGCCTGCAGAACCGCATGCAGAACCTCCAGGACGCCGCTGGCCAGAAGAACGACCAGCTCTCCGGCCAGGTCCAGTCCCTCAACGACTCCCTCGACGAGCTCAAGGCCCGCCTCGACCGCATCGAAAAGGCCCTCGGCAGCGTCCAGGCCTCCCAGCAGTCCACCAACGCCCTGCTCGGCAACCTGCCCGGCAACATTCCTCCCGCCGGCACGACAGCCGCAGGCCCAGCCACCGCCAACCCCGGTCCCGGCACCCCGCTTAGCTCCCTCGCAAACGGCTCCGCGCCCCCGCCGTCCGCCGCCGCGCCCGCTTCTGCAGGAAATCCTCCCGCTGGCGATATGTACCGCACCGCCTATTCGGACTACATGTCCGGCAAAAACCCGCTCGCCGCCAGCGAATTCCAGGACCTCATCAAGGCCTACCCGGACGACAACCTCGCCGGCAACGCCTTCTACTACATCGGCGAGATGGACCTCCGCGCCAACAAGCCCGGCTTGGCCATCAAAGACTACGACCACGTCCTCGAGCACTACCCCGACAACTCCAAGATCCCCGCCGCCCACCTCCACAAAGGCGACGCCCTCGTTGCCATGCACCAGACCGAAGCCGGCATCCGCGAGTACCGCGCCCTCATCCAGCGCTTCCCCAACTCCCCTGAAGCCGCCCAGGCCCGCGCCAAAATCTCCCTCGCCGCCCGCCGCTAACTCACCGCCGCTCGCCCAAGGCCTCGGTTTTGCCTTGGCTTCTAGGTACCCCGAGGTTTTAGCCTCGGGTCTCTTACGTCCGGCGCGAAGCGCGCTTCCACTCTGCCGAAGGCCGTCGTGGAGTCCTAAGCCGGGGTCCCCGGCGAGCTTGCTCGCGGGGGTGGGGAGGACGGAACGACTGAATTGCCTTGTTGTCGCGGCCAGGCCGGTTTCCGCCTGTACGAAGGCCCGCTGCGCATAATTCACCACACCCATGTGGCAGCTTGGCCACGAAGTCCACCCATAAATTCTCTGGTTCGAAGACTTTGCGCAATTTTGCCGGGGGGAGGGGGTATTTCCCCTAGTTCCGAACCTCGCGCAACGCCCGCTCCACCCGCTGCTTCTCCTCTGCCGTCAGCCCTACCCGCGGCAGCCGCGGAACCCCACCGTAGTACCCATTCAGATCGCACCCAAACTTCACGGCAGCCACCCCGAGCTGTGAAACCACCGCCTCCGCCTCGCTGAGCCGCGCGGCCTTCAGCCTCGCCAGCGCCGGGTCCCCATCCTTGAACGCCGCCCACACCTCATGGCACCCCTGCGGCGCACACCCCGCTACCTCCGGCATAACCCCGTGCACCCCCGCCTCGAGCAGATCAACACCCCCACTCGCCGCCC
Organism: uncultured Verrucomicrobiae bacterium; assembly: GCA_963716225.1. Lineage (GTDB taxonomy): Bacteria > Acidobacteriota > Terriglobia > Terriglobales > Acidobacteriaceae > Granulicella. Next base: position 213,578 of record OY970299.1, read on the forward strand.
CCGCCAGCAATCATTTGAAACCCAACGGTCTTTGCCCTGGTCTTCACCGCCGGCTTGGGCGGAGCCACAGCCACCGACGCGCCGCCACTCGTCAGCGCTTCCGCAGCCACAAACGTCGCCGCACCCTCACGCTCTGGCTCGAGCATCCGCGCTGTCACCGCCGCAAACGCCGTCGTGACCATCACCTCGCGCTTCACTGCCTCGGTCTGCGCACGCACTGCGCGAAGTCTCTCGACCGTCAAACCAGCATCCATCATCCCAATCACGTTCGGATGTCCAGCGAGCGCCCCAACCATCTCCACGGGTAGCTCGAAGCCGCCATCGCGCGCCTCACTCCACAGCACCACCGGCAACGCGGTCCGGTCGGCCACAGCCCGGAAGAACAACTCCACCTGCGCCGCTGAACCCGCCGGCGACAGCCGCTGCCATCCCAGCGGCGCGCTCACCAGCACGGCATCAAACCGCGCCTCCGCCGCCCACTCCGCCTGCTTCACCGCACCCGCAACACTCTCCGCACGCACACCGCCAACGAGCACCTTCTCCTTCGCCGCAGCATCCCCGGCGACACGCAGCGACTCGCGCCGCTCCTCATCGCTCAGCCCGCTCGCCTCGCTCCACGGCCCCGAAACCACCAACCCCACCGCCGGTGTCCGCGAGTACCGCACCACATTGTGCTCCAGCTTCCGCCAGTAGCACGCGCCGTCCGCATAGAACGGCGTGGTCACGGGAATGAACAAACCTTCAAGCAACATCAGGCCGTCACCGCTTCCCGCGCCGCATGCAGCTCCTGCAACGAGCTCACGTGGTACTCACCCCGCTGCAGCGCCTCAATGCCATCCGCCGCCGCCTTGGCCGCAGCCATTGTCGTGATCGTCGGCACGCGTGCCGCAACGGCCGCGCGCCGAATCGCCTGCTCGTCGAACACGCGATCGCGGCCTTGCGGCGTATTCACAATGAGCTGAATGTTCTCGCCCTTGATCAGGTCGACCACGTTCGGCCGTCCTTCCTTCACCGCGTACACGCGATCCGCCTGCAGTCCCGCGCCCTCAATCACCGCCGCCGTGCCATACGTCGCGACTAGCTTGAATCCCATGTCGACGAAACGCCGCGCCAGCGCCGCCACGCCGCGCTTGTCATGATCGTTGACGCTGAAGAACACTGTCCCGACGGTCGGTAAGTGCAGCCCCGCCGCCGTTTGGGCTTTGGCAAACGCCTCTCCAAACGTGGTCGCGATGCCCATCACCTCGCCGGTCGACCGCATCTCCGGCCCCAGCACCGGGTCGACACCCGGGAACTTGCCCCACGGAAACACCGGCGACTTCACAAAAAAGTGCTCGCCTGTGCCGAGGTCTTCGCCGCTCGCAACCTGCTCCGGCAGCAGCTCGCGCAGCGTCTTGCCCGTCATCAGCCGCGAAGCGACTTTCGCCAACTGCACGCCCGTTGCCTTTGACACATACGGAACTGTTCTTGAAGCCCTGGGATTCACCTCGATCACAAACACCTTGCCGCGCTGCACCGCAAACTGCAAATTCACCAGCCCGATCACGTTCAGGGCCAACGCCAGCTTGCGCGCATACGTGCGCAGGGTCTGCATCACCTCGGCCGAGAGATCCACCGCAGGCAACACACACGACGAATCGCCCGAGTGCACGCCCGCCTCTTCGATGTGCTGCATGATCCCGGCGATCACCACATCCTTGCCGTCGCACAGCGCGTCGACGTCGACCTCCTGCGCGTCTTCGAGGAAGTGATCAATCAGCACCGGCCGTTCCTGCGAGTACTCGATCGCGGTCGACATATACCGCACCACCTCGGCATCGTCATACGCAATCACCATCGCGCGGCCGCCGAGCACGTAGCTCGGCCGCACCAGCACCGGATACTCCACTTTCCGCGCACCCGCCAGAGCCTCTTCCACGCTCGTCGCCATTGCGCCCGGCGGCTGCGGAATGCCAAGCTCCGTAATCAACTTTCCAAAACGTTTTCTATCCTCCGCAAGATCAATCGACTCCGGACTCGTCCCGATGATCGGTACACCCGCTGCCTTCAGAGGAAGCGCGAGATTCAGCGGCGTCTGCCCGCCGAACTGCACAATCAACCCGATCTCCGCTCCACCTGATGCCTCGTGCTCATACACCGCCATCACGTCCTCAAACGTCAGCGGCTCAAAGTACAACCGGTCGCTCGTGTCGTAATCGGTCGACACGGTCTCCGGATTGCAATTGATCATGATCGTTTCGTAGCCGTCCTCGCGCAGCGCAAACGCCGCATGGCAGCAGCAGTAGTCGAACTCAATTCCCTGCCCGATGCGGTTAGGCCCCGATCCAAGAATGATGATCTTTTTCTTGTCTGTCGGTTGCGCCTCATCCTCCTCGTCGTAGCAGGAGTAGAGATACGGCGTGAAGCTCTCGAACTCCGCCGCGCACGTGTCCACAAGCTTGAACACCGGCTTCACGCCAAGTCGCTCGCGCAACGCACGCACTTGCGCCGCACCGTCGCGTCCGTCCTTACCAAACGTAGCGGCCAGCCGCTCGTCACTCAATCCCATGCGCTTGGCCATGCGCAGGTCGTGTGCCTCCAGCCCATCGATCCCCGCGAACTCGACGCGCTGCAACTCGTCAGCAATCATCTTCATCTGGTGCAGGAACCACGGGTCCATTCCCGTCAGCCTGGACGCCTCGCGCACGCTCATGCCCGTCTCAAACGCGTAGCGCAGATAGGCCAGCCGTTCCGGCGATGGCGTCACCAATCTCTGCCGCAACCGCCGCGGATCAATCGAATCCGCGCCCGACTTCTTCCCCGTCTCCAGCGAGCGCACGGCCTTCATCAGCGCCTCTTTGAACGTGCGTCCAATCGCCATCACTTCGCCGACAGATTTCATCTGCGGCCCGAGCGTTTCGTCCGCACCAGGAAACTTCTCAAACTGCCACTTCGGAATTTTCACGACAACGTAGTCGATCGTCGGCTCGAAACATGCGGGCGTCGCCTTGGTGATGTCGTTCTGCAACTCATCCAGCGTGTAGCCGACCGCAAGCCGCGCCGCAATCTTCGCAATCGGAAACCCGGTCGCCTTTGATGCCAGCGCCGAGCTCCGCGACACCCGCGGATTCATCTCGATCACCGTCATCCGCCCGTTTTGCGGATCCACCGCGAACTGCACATTGCTTCCGCCGGTCTCCACGCCGATCTCGCGAATCACCGCAATCGCGGCATCGCGCATCCGCTGATACTCGCGGTCGGTCAGCGTCTGGGCTGGCGCCACCGTCACCGAATCGCCCGTATGCACGCCCATCGGATCAAAGTTCTCAATCGAGCAGATGATCACGACGTTGTCGTTCAGATCACGAACAACCTCGAGCTCAAACTCCTTCCACCCCAGCACGCTCTCTTCGAGCAAACACTCATGCACCGGCGAAAGGTCCAGCCCGCGCGACAGAATCTCCATCAGCTCTTCGCGGTTGTAGGCGATGCCGCCGCCCGATCCACCCAGCGTGAAGCTCGGCCGGATGACCACCGGAAACCCCAGCACTCCGGAAAACTCCAGGCCATCGCGGATATTGTTTACGAGCTTCGACTTCGGCATGTCGAGCCCAATGCGATTCATCGCATCCTTGAACAGCAGCCGGTCCTCGGCCTTCTTGATCGCCTCGAGCTTCGCGCCGATCAACTCAATGCCGTAGCGATCGAGCACGCCTTTGTCAGCGAGATCGACGGCAAGGTTCAGCGCTGTCTGCCCACCGACCGTCGGCAGCACGGCGAACTTGCCCCCGGACCCATCAAGCATCTCCGCCTCGACGCGCAGAATCTCTTCGACATACGCCGGCGTCAGCGGCTCAATGTACGTGCGATCCGCGACCTCCGGGTCGGTCATGATCGACGCCGGATTCGAGTTCACCAGCACGACCTCATACCCCTCGGCCTTGAGCGCCTTGCACGCCTGCGTGCCCGAGTAATCAAACTCCGCGGACTGCCCAATCACAATCGGCCCGGAGCCGATCACCAGAATCTTCGAAATATCATTCCTGCGCGGCACTTATCCTCGTCTCTCCCGCTGCTGTCGCATCCATTGCTTCAAGCCGGACTCGGCACTTGGGCCGCAATCGACGGCCTGCCATAAAACCTGTGTTTCAACCGAAGGAAACGTCTCTCGTACAAGTGAAAGCTCAGGTACGCAAGCCCGACGGTCGCACCCAGCATTCCAAGTACGAAGGCAATCGCACCGAGCGACCGGTTTCCCGTAGCCCTGTTCACAACACCGCGCAGTGCTTCGCCTACACCGATGAGCATCACATGGAACACATAAATGCCGTAGCTGTACCGGCCAAACCAGCGCAGCCACGCCATTTTGAAAGCTGACGCCAGCCAGCTCCCATGCCTCACACTCTCGAGGATCATGCCCAAACTCAACATATCGATCCCCGTATAGAACAACTTCTGCACCGCCGGCGCAAACACGTACAGCTCGCCGCGAACTTTCACCAGGGTGACGAGGCAGAGCGCTGCGCCGCCGACCAGGCATGCAACACGCAGCACACCTTGCGCTCTCATCCCATGCCGCTCGACGACGACTGCTCCAAGCGCGCCCCACGCCAGACTGTCTATCCGGAACGGCGTCCAGAAGTACAGATGACCCGGGTCGATCCCCATCCTCAGCGCAACAAACCGCGCCAGTGGACACAGCACAATCGGCACGATCGGCAGCGCCAGCAGCCAGCTTCGACGGTTCGCGAGATACACCAGCAGCGGCCACACCAGGTAGAACTGCTCCTCGATCGCAAGCGACCAGAGATGATCCAAACGAACATTCGCGAGGTGAGACAGAAGCACCATTCCCGTGCCGCGCGAATGGAAGTTCTGAACGTATAGCAGGTAATACTTGAACGACCCCTGCCAGTCGAAGTGCATGATCGGCGTCGCTACCAGCAGCACCAGCAACACGCCGTAGTACAGCGGAAAGATTCGCAGCGTCCGCCGCGCGTAGAAGTTCCGGAAGTACGAGGGTGCCTCCAGTGCCGACAGCAGAATCCCCGTAATCAAAAATCCTGACAGCACAAAGAACAGGTCCACGCCGATCCATCCGCCACGCGTCACCTTGCCCAGCAGTTCGATCGCACGCCCGCGCGATTCAAAAGAGACCAGCCCGGCGTGATAGAAAAACACCAGTAACACCGCCAGCCCTCTGAATCCATCGAGAGCAGGAATGTGTGATCTCCCGGCAGAGCGCTTCGCCGGGATAGCTCCTGCCTCGATCGCACGCGTCACTTCTTCCACTGCTCCATCATCTTTCTGAAGTCGCGGAACAAGTAATGCGAATCGTGCGGTCCCGGGCTCGCCTCCGGGTGATACTGCACGCTGAACATCGGATCGCTTTTGTGCTTCAGCCCCGCGAGCGTGTTGTCGTTCAGGTTCACGTGCGTCTGCACAACATCGCTGGGCAAACTCGCCGGATCCACATTGAAGTTGTGGTTCTGCGACGTGATCTCCACCTTGCCGGTATCGAGATTCTTGATCGGATGATTGCCGCCGTGGTGCCCAAACTTCAGTTTGTAGGTTCTGCCGCCGAGCGCGAGCCCAAACAACTGATGTCCGAGGCAGATTCCAAACATCGGCTTCTTGCCCTTCAGTTCGCGGATGTTCTCCACGGCATAGTCAAGCGGCTCAGGATCGCCCGGGCCGTTCGAGAAGAACACGCCATCCGGATTCATTGCCAGAACCTCAGCCGCTGTCGTCTTCGCCGGCACCACCGTTACCCGGCAGTTCTCCCGCGTCAGCATGCGCAAAATGTTCTGCTTGATGCCGAAGTCATACGCGACCACATGCATCTGGTCCTTCGCCGCGGCGTCCTGGGCCGGCAGCAGGTCGTCGCCGGTCTCATTCTTCGGCTCGTCCGCGCTCCACTCGTACGGCTTCTCCGTGGTGACGACGCTGGCCAGGTCCGTCCCATCCATCCGGCGGTGCGCGCGCGCCTTCGCAACCAGCGCATCGACATCCTCAACCGCGGTCGAGATCACGCCGCGCAGGCATCCGTTCGCCCGCAGATGTCGCACCACCGCGCGCGTGTCGATCTCGGCTATAACCGGAACGCCGCTGCGCTCGAGATACTCATCCGCGACCTCCGTCGAGCGCCAGTTCGACGCGACCGGGGAAAACTCGCGGACCGCCAGCCCCTCGATGTAGGGACGCGCCGACTCCGCATCGCTTGGCGTCGTTCCATAGTTCCCAATGTGGGGATTGGTCAGGACGACAATCTGTCCCGCGTACGACGGATCGGTGAAGATCTCCTGGTATCCGGTCAGCGACGTATTGAAAACAACCTCGCCGACGCGCTCCACCGGCGCGCCGAATCCTCGGCCGCGAAAGATGCGCCCGTCTTCGAGCGCCAGAATTGCCTGCATGGAATCTCCCCTGGGGAGTGGACTCCATCTATCCTAACAGGCTCGCGCTCCTCTCTGTCGGGGTGGCCACACAGCAGCGAGCCCGGCGCTCGGCCGGGCTCCCGCTCACCTGAACAGATTGCAGCTAGCGATAACGGCAAACGCGATGATGATGCTGCCACCAGCAGTGCCGGTGCCGGTGCTGCGCCTGCGATGTGGTCGCCACGCCCAGCAACATGGACAAACTCAGAGCCCCCAGCAAAATGCGCTTCATAGTCGATCTCCTTGCGTTCCGGGCTTTCGCTCCCGGACACACTCCGTAAGAATGCACAATTGCCGCTGCACGCTGCTTCACGCACGCAAAAAACCCGGCGGGTTGAAGCGGCGGCCTCAATCGAGGTCGATCAGTACGTCGTCGCCGTCGATTTTGACAGCAAGCACGCCGACCTTGCCCTTCTCTGGAGGAAGCGCCTCGCCCGTGTGCGTATCGAACGCCCACGAATGCCACGGACACACCACCGCCTCATCCTCCAGCCAGCCTTGGCCAAGCGGCCCGCCGCGGTGCGGACAGATATTGTTCAGAGCGCATAGCCGACCCTCCACATTCGCCAGGCAGACGGGCACACCCTGCGCCTCGCCCTCCGTCACCTCGCCCGGCTTGGGAGCCTCCGCGATCGAACACAACCGCACCCACTCGCTCACAACGCTCTCCATTCAGCCGCGTCCACGCGCATCAGCCCGCGCATGAGATGCTGAACTCTGCAGATAAGACTCATGCCCGCATCACGCAAACGCAACCGATCAGGGCGTAAGCCGCCGCCCGCGCAATCGAAAACGCGGCCCGCTCCACGCGTCGCAAGCTCCTCGCACTCATCCGCATCTGCTCCAGAATTAGTCGACCCGCGCTGGCTCTTCAAAGCGCTCGGCCTCGTATTCGCCGTCGCGCTGCTGCTCTCTTATGGCGCGCTGTGCCTGCTTTATTACCAGGGACAGTGGCAGCTCGTTCTGCATCCGTCGCGCGCGGTCTCGACCACACCGGCATCCCTGAACCTGCAGTTCACCGAGCTTCACTTCGCGGTCGACGCCACCGGCGTTCCGCAACTCTCCGGCTGGTGGATTCCCGCCGCGAATCCCTCAGCATCCACGATCTCCGCACTCATGCTCCACGGAGCAGATGGCTCGATCGCCGACGCGCTGGGCAGCGCCGCCACGCTGCACAGCGCAGGCCTCAACGTGCTTCTCTTCGACTACCGCGGCTACGGCAAGAGCATCGGTCAGCATCCCACGCAAGACTCCATGCTGAGTGACGCCTCCGCCGCGCTCAACTTCCTGATCAACACGCAACACGTCGCGCCCCAACAAGTCGTCCTGTATGGCCACGGCATAGGCGCATCGCCGGCCACACAACTCGCTGCGCAGCACCACGAGATTGGCGCCCTCATCCTCGACGCGCCCGACGGCGATCTCCTCGACCGCGCCGCACACGACGCACGCTCGCGCCTCGTTCCCGCACACCTGCTCTTCAACCAGACCTTCCCGGTCTCTGCTCCGCTCCACACACTCACCACACCGAAGCTGCTCATCAGCTACGGTCACTCTGCGCCCGCCGCTCTCGCCAACGCGGCAGATCCGAAAGTGATGCTGGAGCTTCCCTCATCCCGCGACCCTATGCTGGTTCCGGCCATCCAGCGTTTCCTCGACGAGTACGTCCACACGCACTGATCTCATCTCTCATTTGTGTTCTCTGTTCTCGGATCACTGTTCGGATCTCGAATCTCGAATCTTAAAGGCGAGAAGGCCGCCGATGTTCAGGCAGCCTTGGTAACAGGTGGGGAGGGTGGTGCAGCTAGGGGAAGCCGAAGCCGTGGGGACTTGCGCTCCAGCGGTTGTTACATCTGTTCAGACGAAGCATTGCACAAAAGGTTTTGCTCCGCGCGTGAAATTTCCTGCCCGAACCCATTGTGCAAACTCAAGGCAACACACGTGCGCGAAGCCGCATCTTGAGCGGGCTTTTGACGCATGTCACACCGTGAGTGCATTCGTTGAAACACACTGAAATTGCAAAACAATGACACATCATCGCGCAACCTTTTGTACCGGATGCCTCATTGTTCTGTACGCAAGCTGTCTATACAAAGTTCAAAAAACGCTCCGAATCCAACTGCGCGTCCGGAAAGACGATGTCCAGCTTGCGCGCGCCGAGCGTCTTGTACGCCGCTTCGCCGAGCACGTTCCTGAAGTCTGTCGTCACCTTCAGGTCGCGTCCTTCGTTCAACTGCTCGTCGTTCACGCCCGGCCATTTGCCATACACCTTGCCGCCCTTCACCGCGCCGCCCAGCACGAACATCACATTCGCGTGCCCGTGGTCGGTTCCGCCGGTGCCGTTCTGCCGAGCCGTCCTTCCAAACTCCGACATCGTCACCAGCGTGACGTTCTCGGCTTCATCGCCCATGTCGCGCCAGAAAGCCGCGATCGTGTCTGAGAACTCGTGCAGCCGATTCGCCAACTGCCCGCTCGCCGCGCCCTGGTTCTGATGCGTGTCCCATCCTCCGATGTCCGCGAACGCCGCCTCGACACCAAGGTTCGCCTTCAGCAACTGCGCAATCTGCTTCATGCTGTTGCCAAACGCGCCATTCGGATAAACCACACCGGCGGCAGGCTTGTACTGCGCCGGGTTCGACGCCTTCAGCATCTTCACTGCCTCAAACGTCTCCTCGCCCGTGCCCTGCAGCACTGCATCCGTGCTCTCGTCGTACATCGCCTCAAAAGCATTCGACACAGCCGAACTCTGCTGCCCGCGCCCTCCGACAGAAAAATCCTGCAGGTTGGCCACCGCAATCGCCGGCACCTTGCCTTCGAGCGTGCGCGGAACCTCCGCATTCAAAGCGACCGCGCGAAACGGCGACGAGCTCCGGCTCTCCGGCGCATCCGCCTGCAGCGCGCGATTCAGCCATCCATCCGGCGTGCTCTTCACGCCCGGCGTTCCCGACTCCATAAAGTCCTGCGCGTCGAAGTGCGAACGCGTCGGGTCCGGCGACCCAGCCGCATGCACAATCGCGAGATGCCCCTGGTCATACAGCGGCTTCATCGCGCTCATTGCAGGATGGAGCCCGAAGAATCCGTCCAGATCGAGCACCTCTTTCTGCTGAATCGCAATCGTCGGGCGCATCCGGTAGTAGTTCTTCTCCGCGTGCGGCACAACGACGTTGAGCCCGTCGCACGCTCCGCGCTGGAAGATCACAACGAGCTTCTTTCGCTGCGCTGCCGCACGGTCCACCTCTGCATAAATCGCGCGGGTCAAAAACGCCGGCACAACGGATGTCCCGACCAGCGCGAGGGCACCGCCGCGCAGAAATCCGCGCCGTGTCACGCCATTGCGCCGCGCCATATCGCGCCCGCACATATCGCATCCCCAGCCGCTCGCATCCGTAAACCGCATCTTCTTCGCCATGATCTACTCCTTAACCTGTAACCCTTATCTCCGCTGAAACTCCGGCGAGCCCAACAGCAAGCCGGCCATCGTATCCAGCGGCGATCCCGGCCCGGGCCGTGGCCCGCGCGCCGCCTTTGCCCGCATCAATCCCGCCGTCGGAACCATCGCAGTCTCATCCTGCGCCGGCTTCGCGCGGAACGCTTCCTCCGCGCTCTGCTGCGCCGTCGGATCCCCAGACTGCTCCAACACGGTCGAGCGCGTTCTGTCCGACGCCGGCTCGCCGAGCAGCGCGACTTCCAGCTTGTTCTCCGTCTGGACATCAGGCATCGGCGTCGCCGCGTCCGTCCCACTGCCCTGGCCCAGCAACCCTGTCCAGTCCGTCCTTACTCCCGGCATACGATTACTGCTCAGCACCAGCGCAAAATTCATCCGCGAGATCAGCGCATTCGAGCTCACCCAGTCCTCGCTCTTCCACGAGTAACCCTGCGGCGTCTGCATCCCGAAGATCGGCATCCCCAGCCGGTCCATCGCCTGCACCAGCGGCAGCGGCGTCTTCACATCCGCTCCGCTCGCCCGCAGCGCGCTCGCCATAAACTCGATCGGCGTCTTCACCTTCGCGCGATAAACCTGCGGGCTCCAGAACTCCGGCGAACGGAACATCGTCAGCAACACAGCGCGGATGTTTCCGTCCGTCTTCAAAAATGTCGCCGCCATGCGGTTCACCAGTGATGCCGGAGGATCATCGCTCACAAACCGCACCGCCAGCTTCTCACTCACAAAATGCGCGGTCGCGGGGCTCGTCGCCAGAATGTGCAGCACCTCCAGCCCTTCCTTCTGGCCGTTCTCCTTGATCTTGTGCCCCAGCACAATCTTCGTGCCCGGCTCGTGCCTGGCCTCGTCGAACATCGCCTGGCCGAAGCCGCCGCCGTACGGCTTATCGATCGTCCATCCGGTAAAGCACTTCGAAACTTCGATCACGTCCTGCTGGGTGTACCCGCCGTTTACGCCAAGCGTGTGCAGCTCCATCAGCTCGCGCCCGTAGTTCTCGTTGATCCCCGCTGGCCGCTGCTTGTTCGCCGGCCGGAACATCTGCGCGCGCTCCGCTCGCTGCGCCTGATCCGAGTGCGGGCCAACACTCTCCCAGTTGTCGAGATACATCAGCATCGCCGGGCTCTGCGCCACGGCTACCAGCAGATTCTCAAACTTGCCCAGCGCGTTCGGCAGAATCGTGTCGCGCTCATACGCCGGCAGATAGTACGGCTCGTTCTCGTTCTTGCGCAGATACACGCTGAAGTGGTTCAACCAGAAGTCCGTCATCACTGCTTGAAGCTGACGCTCGCTGAACACGTCCCGCTCCAGCCGTTGCTCCAGCACCTCCGCGCCCACCACGCGCTCCGGCGTCGTCAGAAACGACTCCGCAATCTCCTGGTCTTCAGGCGTCATTCCTTCGAGCAGCATTATCTTCTGCTGCGGCTTCAGCGTGCTCTTGAACGCAAACATCTCTTCCGGCCGCATCGACACAAGCCGCTGCACACGCTCTTCGGGCGGCGTCGATAGCATCGCCTGGACCTCTTCCGGTACCCGCTCTGCAAGCTCCTTCACCTTCGGCTTGCCCTTCTTGTTCAGCTCCACCGCGGGCCCCATCTCTCCGTTCGAGAGCATCTGCGATCCCTGCGCCGGATTCGCGGCGCCACCGGTTAACGTTTCCATCACACCTGCGGCCATGTCGCCCGTTGCAGGAGCGCTCGGCTGCCCGCCGACCTCCGGCGCCGGTTGCGACTTCGACGCCTCATCCAGCGCCGCCATGCCCATCAGCGCCTTCCTCCGAGCCTTCGCATTGGCCGCCGCCTCGGGCGCTGCGGGCGCCGCCTCACTCTGCGCGATCGTCGTCGATGGCTGTGCCGGCTTGGCAGCCGCAGCAGCCGCGACGTTCGCTGCCTGCGCCTTCTGCCGCATGTCATATTCGTACTTCGCATCGGCGAAGATCGCATGCACCGCTCGGTCATGCGCAATCGGGACCTGGATGTCGCGACGGTCCGCCATCCGCACCATCGCCTGCGACGGGAAGCGCTGCAACAGGTCTGCCTGTGCCATCCGCATCGCCGGAAACTGATTCATCCTCTGCTCGAACGCCGAGTCGTCGATCTTCTCCGGCTGCAACTGCTGCATAAACCAGGCCGACAGGCCCATCTTCTCGACGGCCTCAATCTCTCCCGGCCGCGGGCCAAACGTAAACCGGTTCAGCGCATGCAGCACGCGTTCCTGCTGCGTCAGCGGAGCCATCCGCTCTTGCCGCTTCGGTACACTCGCCTTCGCCGCCGCTTGGGCGGTCGCCCCAAAAGCCGCCTGCGGAACGGCCATCAAACCGCACAGCACGCCGGTCAGCGCCGTCCGTGCTGCCTCACGCATCCACTTTCGTTGCGCCCAGCTCATGCGCCATGTCTCCTCAAGCGTGCCATCGGCTTGCTCGATAAAACCCCGATTCACCCGCGAAAGTTGCGAACCAAAGGATAAGCTGCTGAACCTAAGACTCCGCTTGAGGGCTTCGTCCTCTCGGCGCGAAGCGCGTCCGCCGCACCGCAGGTGCCTAAAATTCCGCCAATTCTTTCATCGCCTGGAAGATTCTCTCCGGCTGCGGCAGGATCACATCCTCGAGGAGCGGCTGATATGCCACAAAGGTGTCCATCGCACCCACCCGCCGCACCGGCCCATCCAGGTCGTGAAACAGCTCATCGCCAATCCGCGCGGCGATCTCCGCGCCATACCCCCAGCTCAGCATATCCTCATGCGCGACAATCACCTTGCTGGTCTTCTTTACAGACGCAGCGATCGCCTCCCAGTCATATGGGCTCAGCGACCTGAGGTCCAGCACTTCAACCTCTACCTTCAATTCGCGAGCCATGCGCTGCGCCGCCTGCAGCGCACGCGGAACCACCGCTCCGTAGGTGATCACGGTCAGGTCCTTGCCCTCCCGCACCACCTTCGCCTTGCCGAACGGAATTGCGTACTCCGGCCCGGGATACGCCGCGCGTCCGAAAGTCTCGCGATACAACCGCTTGTGCTCCAGAAACAGCACAGGATCGTCGCACCGGATCGCCGTTCGCAGCAGCCCCGCCGCATCCAGCGCATTGGACGGCATCACTACCCGCACACCCGGCGTATGCGTAAAGATGCTCTCGCCCGACTGCGAGTGATAGATCGAGCCGCCGGTCAGGTAGCCGCCAATCGGCACCCGCATCACCAGCGGGCACGAGAACTGCCCATTCGAGCGCCACCGCATCACGCTCAGCTCATTGCGCATCTGGTGCACGGCCGGCCAGATGTAGTCGAAGAACTGAATCTCGACAATCGGCTTCAAACCGCGCACGGCCATGCCAATCGCCCGGCCCGTGATGTTCGCCTCCGCCAGCGGCGAGTTCCATACGCGATCGTTGCCGAACTCCTTCTGCAACCCCGACGTGAGCTTGAACACACCGCCCTTGCCCTTGATCTTGCCCTTGCGCAGCGCTTCATCGCGCGTCGCATCCGCCACGTCCTCGCCGAAGACGACAATCCGTTCATCGCGCCGCATCTCGTCCTTCAGCGTCGCGTTGATCAGGTCGGCCATTGTCCGCTCGGTGTCGTCCGCCGTTACCGCAGCTTTCGCGGCAAACCTTTTATCCGTAGGCTTCAGGTCCTCGGAGTACACATGCTTCAGGATCGTGTCCGGCGTCGGCAGCACCGCCGCCAGCGCGCGGTCCGCCGCACTCTGCACCTCTTCATCGACCTTGCGCTCCAGTTCATTAATCCCCTGCGCATCCAGCACGCCCTCACGCAGCAGCCACATCTGCATCCGCGCAATCGGATCGCGCATCGCATCGGCCTCAATCTCTTCCGCGCTGCGGTACAGCCGCTCGTCATCGCTCAGCGAGTGCGAATACGGCCGCGTCACATGCCCATGCACCACCGCCGGCCCCACCCCGCTGCGGCAATACTCCACCGCCTCGCGCATCGCCTCGTAGCTCTCAATCGCGTCCGTTCCATCCACCTCCCAGAATCGGAAGTTCGGAAAATTCGCAATCAGCTTCGAGATATTTCCGCCCGGCGTGTTCACCTCCACCGGCGTCGAGATCGCATATCCGTTGTCCTCGATGCAATACAGCACCGGCAGCTTTTCGTTCGCGGCCGTGTTCAGCGACTCCCAGAACTCGCCCTGGCTTGTCGACCCCTCGCCGATCGACACATACACCACCTCATCGGACTCGAACCGCACATCCTTGAAGCTGCGGTAATCCGCGCCATCATTCGGCCGCGCCGTCGCGTTCGGATGGTTCCTGTAGTACCTCCCCGCCTCCGCGCATCCCACCGCCTGCAGGCACTGCGTTGCCGTCGACGAACTCGGCGACACGATATTCAGCCGCTCGCTCGTCCAGTGGCTCGGCATCTGCCGTCCGCCGCTGGACGGATCCGTCGCCGCCCCGACCGCCTGCAGCAACTGGTCCTCCACCGTCATCCCCAGCGCCAGGCAGATCGCGCGATCGCGATAGTACGGAAAGAACCAGTCGTATCCCGGCTTCATCGCCAGCCCCGCCGCAACCAGCAGCGCTTCGTGTCCCGCGCATGAGACCTGGAAGAAGATCTTCTGCTGTCGCTTCAGCAGGATTTCGCGGTCATCGGTCCGCCGCGACAGATACATCAGCCGGTAGAACTCGATGAGCTCCGCGCCCGTTAGCCCTGCTGCCACGTGCCGGCCCTGCGCCTGCTCTCCCACCTGCTCCGCCACGCGCCCGCCACCCCGCTCAGCCAGCCTTGCTGCCGATCGCTTGTCCGCCAACCCCGCACCCTCCGCAACCTCGATGATTCTACTCGCCACCTTGAGCCCTGTCCCACTCTGCGACACGACCGCTCCTGCCCCTGCGCCAAACCGATACAGTACCCAGCCGCAACCGCGGCCAGGACCTGCCACCCGTGCTCCGCCCCATCTTTCTCCTCGCCGCTCTCGCCCTCGCGATTCAGCCCTGCCACGGACAGTCCGGCATCGAAATGTCCGGCCCCCTGCCCGTTGCGCCGCCCATCCCCGGTCGTCTCATCGTCGTCTACCGCCGGCCCATCGTGCCGGCCAATGCCGATCTCCTCGCGCGCCGCGCGGGTGCGCGCACCATCCACCACTTCAGCCACCTCGGCATCTCAGCGCTCTCGGTTGATCCCGCCAATGAGTCCAGCGCGTTGTCCCAGCTCGCCGCCAACCCCCAGGTCGCGCTCGTCCTGCACGACCGCTACGTCACCGCGCACTCCCTGCTCTTCAACCGCGTCCAACTCGCCGTCGCCCTCGATGATGGCAGTCCCACCGACATCAGCTCCACGCCCGCAACGACGTCTTCGCGACGCTCCATCATCCGGACGCCGCTCAAGCCGAACGTCGGCGTCGGCGCCGGCGCGGTTCCATCGAACGCATCAATATCCACGCCCTCCACCCCAGACTCCACCGCATCCGCACCCGCTCCCACCGACGCCCTGTACAGCTCGCCGCAGGGTTGGGCCGTCCGCGCTGCCGGCGGCTTCGGCGACAGCGTCCCCGGTGGCCCAGCGAGCGGTCCCTGGAACATCACCATGGGCGCGGGCGTCCGCATCGCCATCCTCGACAGCGGCGTCGATGAAAACCATCCTGACATCGCGCCCAACCTCGCGCTCAATCTCTCCGAGGTCAACCAGGCCGTGCTCCCCAGCCGCTGCGACGACGGCTCGCCGCAGGACCAGTCCGGCCACGGCACCTGGACCGCCTCACTCGCCGCCGGCGCACTCGGCGCAGGCACAGGCCAGGTCATCGGCGTCGCTCCGCAGGCGACCATCCTCAACATCAAAGTGCTCCAGCGCATGCCCGCCAGCGGCATCTCGGACCCAACTGCAGCCTGCGCAGCCGGTCAGCCCGGCGGTCTCCTCTCCTGGGTGCTCCAGGGCATCGACGACGCCGTCGCCAACCACGCCGGCGTCATCGCGCTCTCGCTCGGCACACTCGTCGACACCTCCACCGGCGAAGGCGCAGGCCTTAAGTCCGCCTTCGATCAGGCCACCTGGGCCGCTACGGAAGCCGGCTCCGTCGTCATCGCCGCACTCGGAAACGACGGCCTCAATCTCGCCACAACCACCTTCGTCGAGCTCCCCGCGCAATCCCGCGGTGTCCTCCCGATCACCGCGTCCACCAACCCGAACTGTGCCGAGAACCTGACCGCCGGCAGCACCTGCGCGCCCGGTACGGTCACACGTCCCTACTACTCCAACTACAACGCCGCCCTGAATGCCATCGCTGCTCCCGGCGGCAGCTACCCCGTAGGCGTGAGCCTCTCTTCAACCGGCACAACCACCGCCGATCCCACCGGCTGGATCACAGGCGCCTGCTCCACCGGCATCGCCAACACCGCCGACGGCCTTCCCTCGACCGGCGCGAGCTTGGGCTGCTTCAACCTCGGGCACACCCCGTACGTTCAAGCCATGGGCACCAGCGCCTCGGCTGCACTCGCCGCCGGAGCGGCCGCGCTCCTCCGCGCCGCTCGCCCCGACCTCACCGCATCCCAGATCGTTGCCGCGCTCCGCTCCTCAGCAACCGCGAGCTCCACGATGCTGGAGCCCGAACTGAATCTCCCCGCGGCGCTCGAAACCTTCTAAGTACTAGCCAACCACTAACCACTAACTACTTACTGCTAGCCTCTACCCTCTAGTTCTTCATCCGGCTCTGCACGTCGTGCGCCAGCTTCTCGATCTCCTGCGCCTTCTTAATCACATCCACAGACAGCTCGTCCTTGGTCGTCTTGTCGACATCCGTCTTCAGCTCGTTCGTCAGCTCGACAAGCCGATCCACATCCGCCGCCAGCCGCTTATGCCGATCGTCATTCAGCGCCTTCACCCGCTCCCCTTCCATCCGCGCACGCATCCCGCCGTCAGGCACATTCGGTGAATCGAGCGGCGGCAATGCCGTCGGGCTGCCCGTATTGGGCGGCGTAATCGGCTGATTTGTCCCTCCGCTGCCGCTTCCTTGTCCGCCGCGCTGCGCCGCTAGAACAACGCCCGGCAAAACAACACTCTGTCGCAATTCAGTTCCTGACACGATCAGAAGCGCCGCCACGCTCACCACCGTCACTTGCGCAACCTGTCTGAATTTGCTCCGCCCCATGCATCCTCCTTCGCCAAAGCTACCTGCCGCCCCGGACCACTCGTCTTCCTCGCCCAACTGTTTGGACGCCTTCAGCGACCTACTGCTTCATCCTGCCCTGGAGATCGTGAGCCAGCTTCTCGATCTCCCGCGCCTTCTCGATGACGTCCAGTGAAAGCTCATCTTGCGTCGACTTATCCATATCCGCCTTCAACTCGTTGGACAGTGCCACGAGCTTGTCCGCATCCGCCGCGGCGTGCTTGCGGCGGTTCCGGTCCATCTGCCTCTCGCGCTCCTGCTCTTCCTGCGGGCTCACTCCCTCATTCAAGACAGTCCGCGGAGGCGTTTGCCCCAGCGGCGACGATTCCGTCGCTCGCGGATCGATGGGCTGGCCCGAGTTCATTGCCGGGCTCCGCTGCGCCGCGATAACACCACTGCGGCCCGCAACACCTGTCCCGGACAGCATCAGAAACACCGCCGCACTCAGCCCCGTCATGCGCACAATCTGCCTCATTCTTGTCCGCTGCATCGCACCCTCCCTCGCCAAAGCTACCTGCCGCCCCCGACCACTCGTCTTACCCTTGGTCAATTCCCTTTGAACCATCTCGTATCCTGCCGCAGTACACCGGATTTCTATTGATGATTACCCCGACCCCCACCCTTCCACAAGAGGAACGCTCTCTGGTCACGCTCGAGCGCGGCTGGCATCTCGACCTCATTGGCTTCGTTCAGCACGGCATTCCCAGGATTCTCATCGCTCTCGTGCTCGCGCTCATCGCGCAGCAGATCCTGGCGTTCTTCGTCAAACGCATGCGCAAGCGCGCCGCCGCGATGGTCGGCAACTCACATCGCGCCGCGCAGCTCCGCACCCTCGCCGGCATCATCCGCGCCACCGGTTACGCGCTCATCTGCGCCTATCTCTTCATCCAGGTCATCGGCGCGCTCGGCGTTCCGCTCGGCTCGTTCATCGCGGCCGCCGGAGTCATCGGCCTCGGCATCAGCTTCGGCGCGCAGTCGCTCTTCAAGGACATGCTCACCGGCCTCTTCATCCTCCTTGAAGACCAGTACGCCATCGGCGATACCATCAAAATCGCCGGCCTCACCGGCGCCGTCGAAAACCTCACCCTCCGCGTCACCACCTTGCGCGACGGCGATGGCACGCTCTATATCGTGCCCAACAGCCAGATCACAACCGTCTCCAACCTCTCGCGCGACTTCTCCGTTGCTTCCCTCTCGGTCAGCGTCAGCACCACCGCCGATCCCGACCACGTCGTCGAGGTCCTGCGCAAAGTCGCCGCTGAAGTCCGCGCCGCCGAAGCCTTCAAGGACGTCGTCATCGCCGATCCCGACATCCCGGGCGTCGACAAGATCAGCGGCCACGAGGTCATCTACCCCATCAACGTGCGCGTGCAGGTGAATCAGCGCGACGGCGTGCTCCGCGAAATCCGCCGCCGCATCCTGCTCGCCTTCGAGAAGGAGAAGATCACGTTCGGAACCTCTTCCAGCACGCTCGTGCTGGAGCGCCCCGACACGACCTTCTCCCCGCCCGCGCCCGGCAACCCACCCGGCTCGGTCGACTCCGCACAAGCTGCAACCGCAGCCGCCGCGAAAGAGCTTTAGCCCCTCAGGTCAGCTTGCAATCACCCCGAACAGCTCCTCCGCATCCGTGATCGGCGGCAAACAACGATTCCCGCGACACACCAGCGCAAAGCTGCCCTCTTGCGCCACATTCGGCAGCGTCTCCGCCAGCGCCTCCGGCAGCGTTTTCATCTGCTCGCGCGTCAGCTGAATCACACTCTTGTTCACCGCAAACCGCGCCATCGCGCCCACCAGCAACTCCTTCGACGTGCGGTCTTCCCCCACAACGCACACCTGCACCGGCGGTTCAATCATTCGCCGCAACGCCAGTGCATAACTCGCCGCGTGCAAACCGAAGTGCTCCACGATGCCCGCAAACGTCTCGAGCGTCTCCCGCGCGCGCGTCTCGTATTTCGCGTCGTTCGTCAGCGCAGCCAGACGCAGCAGCACCGTCGCCGCAATTGCATTTCCTGACGGCGTCGGCGAATCCTGCACAGGCTTGCGCCTCGCCGCCAGCGCCCCAATCTTCTCGCCTGCATCCGGCTCCGTGTCGAAGAACCCGCAGCCCGTCGCGTCATAGAACTTCTCCAGCATCGCATCCGCAATCCGCCGCGCCGCTTCGAAGTAGCGCATTTCGCCCGCCGCTTCCCACGCGTCCAGCGCCGCATTCGCCAGAAACGCGTAATCCTCCAGCACACCGGGCACAGCCCGCTCCGGCGCCACACCCTCGCCATACGCCACCACATGCGCCAGCTCCGGTTCGCTCCACGCTTCCCGCAGCACGCGGTCCAGCGACTTCACCGCAAACTCGACGGGCCCAGACAAACCCAACGCGCGCCCGGCGGCGATATACGCGGACACACACATCCCATTCCAGTTCGTGTAGACCGTCTTGTCGACATACGGCGTGCGCCGCTTCAACCGTGCCGCGTACATCTTCTCCTTTGCCGCCTTCAACAACTCGCGCGCATTGGCTTCATCCATCCGCAGCGCCTTTGCAACCTCCGCAATCGGCCGCGGCGTATGCAGCACATTCTTCGCCGGATTGTGATGCATATCGCCCACCGGGCGCAGATTGAAGTACGCCTCCGCCACGCGAAACTCGCCGGGTGAAAGCACCGCCTGAGCCTCATCGCGCGTCCACGTAAAGTAGTCGCCATCATCATCCAGCGAATCGTCCGCATCCTGCGACGCATAAAATCCGCCGCGCTCACGATCGCTCAGCCACTCATCTATCCAGCGCAGAATCCCATTCGCCACCTGGGCGAACTCCGGGTCCGCAAAGCTCTGGAACGCGTGCGCATAATTCTTCAGCAGCTCGCTGTTGTCATACGCCATCTTTTCGAAGTGCGGCACAATCCACTGCTCGTCCACCGAGTAGCGATGAAACCCACCCGCAAGCTGATCGTGAATCCCTCCCGCCGCCATGTTCTTGAGCGTCACAATCGCCGCATTCCGCGCCGCCTCGGCATTCTCCCCGCCACGCGTCGCTGCATCAATCAGCAGGTCGATCGCGCCTGTATGCGGAAACTTCGGCTGCGACCCAAACCCTCCATTCCGCGCGTCAAACATCGCCAGGATTGGCTCAACAATCTTCCTCAGCAGCGACTCCGCAAGCTCTCCGCTGCGCCCCGAAAAGCTCTCGTTGTGCTCGATCATCGTCAGCACGCTGCCGGCCGACTCCTCAACTTCTTCCCTGCGCTCCTGATAAGCCTTCGCCATCGACAGCAGCACGCGTCGAAAGCTCGGCCGCCCGTAGCGCTCATCCGCCGGGAAATATGTCCCGCCAAAAAAGGGCTTGCCCTCTCCCGTGAGAAACGCCGTCAACGGCCATCCACCTTGCCCGCTGATCGCCGCCACCGCCGCCTGGTATCGCGAGTCCACATCCGGCCGCTCGTCGCGGTCCACCTTCACCGCGACAAAATGCTCGTTGAGCACCTTCGCCGTCTCCGCATCTTCATAACTCTCGCGGTCCATCACATGGCACCAGTGGCACCACACCGCGCCGATATCCAGCAACACCGGCTTGTTCTCGCGCTTGGCCTTCTCAAACGCCTCCGCGCCCCACTCGTTCCACTCCACCGGCTGATGCCGCGCCGACCGCAGATACGCCGACGCCGACCTTCCCAGCCCATTCTCCCGCGCGAGCCCATTCTCGATTGCTTCACTCATCCCATTCACTCCAAACTCTCAGCCTATCGCACCAGCGCGATCATCGCCGACCCACCACACACCCCGATTGCGCGCAAGCAAAAAGGCCGCAGCTTTCGCCACGACCTTCTACTGTCTACTGTCTACCCTCTACTGTCTGCCACTACTCGGACGCCGGAGGCGGCGGCATCTCCGTCAGCGGCTTCGGCGGAGCTGGCGGCGTCGGCGGCGTCAAGCCCGGAATATGCGGTTTCTGCGTGATATTGCCATCCGCCGCCTGCTCAATGCTGATGCCGTACTTGTCCAGCGTGTTCGCCACAATCTGCTGCATCGACGACCGGTCGCGGGCATACGCCGCCGTCGCCGAGATCATGTTGTCCTCCGCCGTCGCCAGGTTGCGCTCCATCTGCAACACGTTCGCCGTCGTCGACGCTCCCAGCCTGTACTTCTTCTGCTCCGCCTCCAGCGCCTGCGCCGCATAGTCGCGCGCCGACTGCGCCGACTGCACCGCCGCCCGGTCATTCGTGATCGCGTACACCACATTGATCACCTGGATCCGGATCTGCGTATAAAGCTGCTGCAGCCGCATCTGCGACTGCCTGTACTCCATCTGCGACCGCACCTGGTCCGCCTGCGCCGTGCGGTTGCGAATCGGAATCGACAGAGTCACACCCACACCATAATCCGGCGATGTGTTATTCAGCGTGTTCCCCAACACCGATCCATATCCCGAGCTCGGATAGAGTCCTGACTGGCAAGGTTGCGACGTTCCCGTCAACCCACCGCAGTTCAGGTTCGGGTTCTGCGTTCCGCCCACGCCGCTGCCGCCATAAAACGCATATGCGTCCAGCACCGGCAGCAGCCCATTCTTCTCCGCGCGAATCGTGATCTGATTGTTCTTCATGTTCAACGTCGCCTGCTCGATCTGCGGATTGTTCGCATACGCCTCGCGGATCAGGTCCTCGGTCTGCATGTCCTCTTCCGGCAGCCGCGACAGGCTCACCCGGTCCGTCGGAACTACCGGCGCATTCGCCAGTTGCGGATCATTCAGGTTGCGCGCGATCGCCTGCTTGATCAGCAACTGCTGATACTCGAGGTTCGACTGCGACGTAATCAGCGCCTGCTTGTCGCTCGCCACCGCCGCATCGGAGTTCACCACATCCAGCGGCGCCAGCGTTCCAATCTGCAACTGCTTGCGGTTGTCCGCCGCCAGTTGCGTCGACTGCTGCAGCGCGCGTTCCTTCGCCTGCTCGTCCTCATACGCGCTCACCAGCGCCCAGTAGATGCTCTCCACCTGCCCAACCGTATAGATCAACTGCTGCCGGAACGCCGAATCCGTAATCCGGCGATTATTCTTTGCCTGGATAATGAACCGCCCATTCACCCACAGGCAGCAGCCCTGCAGCAGGTGCTGCGTCGCCTGCACACGCAGGCTGCTCTGCAGAATCGGGCTGTAGCTCGTGCGTTGGCTGTTCGTGGTCGAGCGCGAATTATTAAACGTCGCCGTCAGCCCCGTGCCCGTCAGGAATCCTTCCTGGTATCCGAAATCGTAGGTAGCGGTGTTCTGCGCCAGCGTGTTTGTCCCCGTCAGCAGCGTGGTCGACTCCTGCGTGTTCGCCGACTCATACTGCAGCGTTCCCGTCAGCAGCGGATCCAACTGCTCCGGCTGCGGCCCGCCACCATTCGTGCTCAGCACCAGGCCCGACGCGCCCGCGCCTCCACCACCCGCCGCGCTCGTCGTTCCACCCGGCCCGCCGCCGCCCGTAATCGTAGAAGTCGACCCACCCAGCGTGTTCGCCACAATTCCGGTCGAGACACCACGCAAAGACGACCCCGCCTTCGCCCGCAGAATGTCCGTGTCCGCAATGTCCAGGTTGATCCGCGCAATCGCGATGTCGTAGTTGTTCTCGAGCGCCAGCGTCACCGCGTCGTCGAGCCCAAGATAAATCTTGCCGTCGCGCAGCAGATCGCGCAGGTCCGGCGTATTCGAAAGCCGCGGCGCCGGATAGTTCGTCGCCGTGTAGTCCTTGAACGGATTCGGCAGGAACGGAATCGGGTCGCTGTAGTTCTTCGCCGTCGGCCGCAGATACAGCGGCTCGGTCAGCTTCGGCGCCGGGGCCTGCGGCAGCCCAGGCGTTCCCGTCGTGTCATTCTGCACCTGCGCAGGCCCGGCCGGCGCAGTCGGATTCACCGTGCCTTCCGGCTGCTGCGCCTGCGGAGTCTCGCCTGCGCCAGTCTGGCTTGCCGGTTGGCCGGACGGCTGTTGCTGCTGTGCCGGCGTCGTCTGGTCGTTCGCAGGCGCAGTCGGCGTCTGTGC
This sequence comes from uncultured Verrucomicrobiae bacterium, assembly GCA_963716225.1. GTDB lineage: Bacteria > Acidobacteriota > Terriglobia > Terriglobales > Acidobacteriaceae > Granulicella. Next base: position 236,557 of record OY970299.1, read on the forward strand.
CACCGCGCTCGTCAACATCAGGGCGACGCACGCCGCAGCCTGCAAATCCCTCAATCTCACGTTCGTTTCTCCAGGCTCTGGTTCAGGACCTTTGCGCTCAAAGATGTGTTACCGATGCATTGCAGTACGGCCAAACCGGACCCGAAGTTCCACCGCAACCCACAGATGGCAAAGAGTCGCTACAGTATATCGTCAGAGCGATCAGGGAATAGGGATAAGGCACCAGGGACATTGCGGTGCGTTCGAATGACTTCGAGCCGGGTGTGCGTATTGTGCCGCCGCCGCGCCATCGCTCGATCAGCCAAATCGATGCTTGCTGTTCCCTCTTCCCTGATCCCTGATCCCTGTTACTGTCGCCTAATGGCCGCGCCTCCCAACCAGAACACCAACTGGAAGCTGACGCTCGCCTATGACGGCTCCGGCTTCCACGGCTGGCAAATTCAAGCCGCCCATTCCACCGGGGTCCCCGGCGAACTCGTTCGCAGGGGTGGCTCCGGCCTCGCCACCATCCAGGGCACACTCGCCGACTGCCTCCTCCGCCTCACCGGCGAAACCGTCCTCCCGCAAGGCTCCGGCCGTACCGACGCCGGCGTGCACGCGCTCGCGCAAGTCTGCAGCTTCCGCCTCGCCGCTCCAGTCCCGGCGGCGAATCTCCAGCGGGCACTCAACCGCATTCTCCCGCCCGCCATCCGCGTGCTCTCTGCCGAGGTGGTGCCGCACACCTTCCACGCACGCCACAGCGCCCGCGGCAAAACCTACGTGTACCGCATCTTTGAGCGTAGACCAGAGCGCCGCGTCCGCCCCTCCCCGGGCGTTGCGGCTGTAGAGCGCATCTGCTCGCCCTTCCTCGCGCCCTTCGCCTGGGACTGTCGCTGGCCTCTCTCGCTCGACGCCATGCAAGAAGCGGCGCAACTCCTCCTCGGCACACACGACTTCACCTCCATGGCCGCCGCCGACCCCGACCGCTTCCAACGGGAATCTGACGAAGACTCACCCTCGCCTCACCCCACAAGAATCAACCCCATCAAGACGATCACCCACGCCTCCTGGTCCTACACTTCAACGCTCAAATCAACCACACCTGATCACAGTTCCCTGATCCCTGATCCCTGTCTCACCTTCCGCATCTCCGGCAACGGCTTCCTCCACCACATGGTGCGCAACATCGTCGGCACGCTCGTCGAAATCGGCCGCGGCTCGCTCGAACCCTCCGTCCTCACCCGCATCCTCGAAGCCCGCGACCGCACCGCCGCCGGCCCCACCGCACCCGCCCGCGGCCTCTACCTCGTCGAAGTCGCCTACGACAATCGAAGGGAAGGACAAACTGAATGCGATATAGAACAACGACTCTCTGTATCCTGATCGGCTGTTCGGGCGCTCTCTGGGGCCAAGATGCGCCGCTCAGTATTCGTGTCCTCAACGGGAGCACCGGCAAGCCCTTAGCCCATCAGCGCCTACTGCTCTTCGGAGGCGCAACCCCCGATGGGGTCGGAAATCACCAGCTACGCATGGATCTGACGACGAACGCTGAGGGCGTGGTGAATTTCACGGTTGAAACCAACAGGTTTCGTCTTTTCCAGGTCTGGCCTGACTTCATGGTGCGCTGTGCGCCGCAAGTCGAAACCTTCACGACTGAAATAATTCTCACGAGCGGCAAAGCTTCATCGAATGCCTGCAACAAAGCCGTAACAGCACCGCAGCGGCCGGGCGAGCTCACCTTCTACGCTCGTCAGCCTACACTGCGCGAAAAGATGAATTGGTGAGCATGACTGCCTCCGCGAACACCCGCATCACCACTCTCGCCGCCGAGCGCACCATTCACCGAGCCTTCCACTGGCTGCACCTCTACGAATCCCAGATCGCGCGCTGGCACCGCGAGCTCGTCGCCATCCCCGCCCCACCCTTCGGCGAACGCGCCCGCGCCGAATGGTTCATCGCCCGCTTCGCCGACCTGGGCCTCACCAATCCCCACCTCGACACCGAAGGCAACGCCCTCGCCGAGCTGCCTTCTGAACCCTCGGCCCTGGGCCCTGGCCCCTCTGTCGTACTCCTCTCCGCGCACCTCGACACCATCTTCCCCGCCATCACACCCTGCACCCCCCGCGAACACGACTCGAAACTCTTCTGCCCCGGAGCCACCGACAACGGGGCCGGTCTCGCCGCGCTGCTCGCGATCGCGGCCGCACTCAAATACGCGGACATCACACCCGCCGCCACCATCCTCTTCGCCGCCAACGTCGGTGAAGAAGGTGAAGGCGACCTCCGCGGCATGCGCCACCTCTTCAGTGACTCGCCCTACGCGCCGCGCATCCGCTCCGCCATCGCCCTCGAAGGCGCCGGCTCAGCGACGGTCGTCGACCGGGCCCTCGGCTCGCGCCGTCTTCGCGTCGAAATCACCGGCCCCGGCGGCCACTCCTGGGCCGACGCCGGCCGCCCCAGCCCCATCATCGCGCTCGCCTCCGCCCTCACCGCTCTCACCCAGATCGCCCTGCCCTCCAACCCGCGCACCACCCTGAGCTGCGGCACCATCTCCGGCGGCACCTCCGTCAACGCCATCCCCGCCTCCGCCACCGCCGACCTCGACCTCCGCTCCACCTCCGCCGAAGAGCTCGACAGGCTCGAATCGCTCGTCCTCTCCACGCTCTCAAAATCCGTCAAAGCCGAAGCCCGTCGCGGCCGCGCCCGTGACGCGCTGCAGATTCGCGAAGCCCTCCGCGTTACAGTCCACCGGATCGGCGACCGCACCGCCGGCGCCCTCCCGCCCGGCTCCCCACTCAGCCTCAGCCTCGGCGCCGTCGACCGCCACCTCCGCATCCGCACCGAATCCCGCGTCGGCTCAACCGACGCCAACCTCCCACTCTCGCTCGGCATCCCCGCGCTCGCCATCGGCGCCGGCGGCACCGGGGGCGGCATCCACACCCTCGACGAGTGGTACTCCCCCGACCACCGCGAACTCGCCCTCCGCCGCATCCTCCTCCTCCTCCTCGACACCTGCACGCTCCACGCACACCCAGCGGCCAAACTCCCCCAGGCCGCCGACTAACAACCGTCTCCCCGCTAAACTCATCAACGTGAAGCTCACCACGCTCGCCCTCTCACTTCTGCTCGCTCCCCTCGCGGCCCACTCGCAGCCGACTCCCCAGCCAGCCCACTGCACCACCATCTTCTACAACGGCAACATCCTCACCGGTGTCGGCCTCCGCGCCCTCGACGACCATCACACCATCCCGCAGCGCGTCCAGGCGCTCGGTATCGCCGCCGGCCGCGTCGTCCTCACCGGCACCAACGCCGTCGTCCTCACCTGCGCCACTCCCAACGCTGAGAAGATCGATCTCCACGGCGCCTTCGCCATGCCCGGCTTCAACGACGCCCACACCCACATCGCCGAAGCCGGCCTCGATCGCCTTTCCGCCAACCTCAACGGCACCACCTCACTCGCCGACATGCAGTCCCACATCGCCGCCTACGTCAAAACCCTCCCCCCGGACGACCCCCACATCTGGATCCTCGGCGGCGGCTGGGACCACACCCGGTGGCCCAGCAAAACTCTCCCCACTGCGCATGACCTCGACGCCGTCACCGCCGGCCACCCAGCCTTCCTCTTCCGCGTCGACGGCCACATCGCTGTCGCCAACACCGCCGCTCTCAAAGCCGCCAACATCGACGCCTCCACGCCCGACCCCGCCGGCGGCCACATCGACCGCGACCCCGCCGGCCACCCCACCGGCATCATCCGCGAAACCCCCGCCACCTCGCTCGTCCAGGCGCACATCCCCCCGCCCGACTTCGACACTCGCCACAAAGCCCTCCAGCTCTCCATCTCCGACGCCCTCGCCCACGGCGTCACCTCCATCCAGGACTTCTCCACCTGGGACGACTGGCTCATCCTCGAAGGCAGGGAGCACGAAAACAAGCTCCCCCTCCGCGTCGCCGAGTGGATCGACTTCAACCTGCCCGTCGCCGTCCTCAACACCCGCCGCGCCTCCCACGACCCCGACGACCCGCTCCTCCACCTCACCTTCCTCAAAGGCTTCATGGACGGCTCCCTCGGCTCCCGCACCGCCGCCATGAACGCCCCCTACACCGACGACCCCGGGCCCCCAGCCAGCTCGCTGGCTGGGGTGGGCGACCCCACCAACTCCGGCATCCCGCGCTACGACCAGGAACGCCTCAACGACATGGCCGCCGAGCGCACCGCCGCCGGCTTCCAGCTCGGCTTCCACGCCATCGGTGATCGCGCCAACGACATGGCCCTCAACGCCTTCGCCGCCGCCGAACAAGCCGGCATCCCCGCACCCGACTTCCTCTGCCACGCCCGCGAACAAGCCGCCGAGCGCAAACTCCCGCCCGACGCCATCGTCACCGCCCCGCCGCCCTGCAGCTCCGGCCCCTACGCCCCTGCCGACTTCCGCCTCCGCATCGAGCACGCGCAAGTCGTCTCCCCCGGCGCCTTCCAGCGCTTCCACGACCTTGGCGTCATCGCCTCCATGCAACCCTCACATCTCCTCACCGACATGGCCTGGGCCCCCGCGCGCCTCGGCCCCGAGCGCATCCACCGCGCCTACGCCTGGCACTCCTTCCTCGACCACCGCGTCCCGCTCGCCTTCGGCACCGACTACCCCGTCGAGTCCATCAACCCCATGCGCGGCCTCTACGCCGCAATCACCCGCATGAACGAAGCTGGCACCGAAACCTTCGACCCCTCCACCGCCGCGCACCAGCGCCTCACCATCAACGAAGCCCTCTTCGCCTACACCCAGGGCTCCGCCTTCGCCGAGTGGCGCGAGGCCATCAAAGGCCAGCTCGCTCCCGGCTTCCTGGCCGACCTCATCGTCCTCGACCGCGACCTCACCACCTCAACCCCCCAACAAATCCTCCACGCCCGCGTCCTCCGCACCGTCGTCGGCGGCATGACCCGGTTCAACACTGCTGACGGAGGCATCGGGACCTTTGGCGCGGGTGCCCACGTGATCGCGCCCAAACCGGCGCCGCTGCCGCTCGCGGCGCCACCGAAAATGCCCGCACCCACCGCAAAGCCGGACGCCCGCACTGGCGTCTCTCACCCACCCGATACCCCGGAATGAGCGCTCCACGTCGGCAGCGAGCAATCCTCGCCCACATCCTCCTCATCGCCGTCGTCCTCGTCTGGGGCTGCACCTTCCCACTCGTCAAAGCCGCGCTCAACGACATCTCCCCACTCCTCTTCAACCTCCTCCGCATGTCGATCGCCGCCATCGTCATGCTCACCCTCCTCCTCGCCCACAACCGCACGAGGCCCACGCAGTCCGAGCTCCGCCTCACCGCCACCGCCGGTTTTTTCCTCGCCGCCGGCTACAGCTTCCAGACCTCCGGCCTCGCCCACACCACGCCCTCCAAATCCGCCTTCCTCACCGGGCTCGTCGTCGTCCTCGTCCCTATCCTCAGCCTGCTCCCCGGCGTCTCCCCGCCCACATCCCCGCGCCCCAACACACTCGTCTTTGTCGGAGCCATCCTCGCCTTCCTCGGCCTCATCCTCCTCACCAGCACTCCCGGGACCGGCACCGCCATCCTCTCCGGCATGCATCTCGGCGAATGGCTCACCCTCGCCTGCGCCGTCGCCTTCTCCGCGCACCTGCTCACCCTCGCGCACGCCGCTCCACAAGTCTCCGCACGCCGCCTGGGCACATTTCAAATCGCCTTCGCCGCCGTCTTCATGCTCATCACGCTTCCACTCGGCGGCCGCCCCACACTGCACCTCACCACTACCAGCATCGTCGCGCTCGCCATCACCGCACTCTTCGCCACCGCCGCCGCGTTCACCATCCAGAGCTGGGCGCAACAAATCCTTCCACCTACCCACACCGCACTCATCCTCACGCTCGAGCCCGTCTTCGCCGCCCTCACCTCCTTCCTCTTCTTCCACGAGCGCTTCGGCCGCCGCGAGCTCCTCGGCGCCGGCCTGATCCTCGCCGGCATCCTCCTCGCCGAACTCCGCAGCTCCTCCCCCGTCCCCGCCTGACACGGTCCAGGGCTCAGGACCAAGGGCCGGGGGGCCGGAAAGCGGTGGCACATGCGACAGAGTGGTAGAGCGCAAGAACAAGTTCGCCGCGCAGTCGAATCGCCATTCTCGAACTGTGTCTTCTGAACCCTGGGCTCTGGGCCCTGGACCCTCGTCTTCTGATCCCTGATCCCTGTTCCCTGATCCCTGTTCCCTCCACACACTTCCACTCCCACTTCAACCCGCCCCACCGCCACGTGGAAGACATTTACTCACTTCAGGCGTCTAATCAGACATGGCAGCCGCAGCCCCGTTGTCCCTCAGGACTGCGAGCGATCTCCCCGTCGCCAGCGCCAGCGCGCGACATCTTGCGTGAGGAATACAAAAGTCATGGACACACCCAAACCGTTTCAGCGCGGACTCCACAGCGTTGTGGCCCGTCTGCGCAGCGGTAGTCTCTCTTCAACCTTTGCCCTTCTCGCCGTCCTCTCCATCGGCATCCTTCTCGGCTCCATCGCCACAGGAAAGGTCAGCGGAAAGGAATCGCAGCGCATCGACTCCAACGACGCGCGCCCGCTCTCCATTCCCAACCCCGTCAATCTCTCCAACGGCTTCTCCGCCATCGTCAAGCAGGTCTCGCCCGCCGTCGTCAACATCAACACCGACTACATTCCCAAGCAGAACAACCGTCGCAACCGGCGCGCCCTGCCCAATCCCAACGCGCCCGACGACGGTGGCGGCGACGATCAGAACAATGACATGCAGGACTTCCTCAACCGCTTCTTCGGCGGTGGTGGGAACGGCGGCCAGACGCCCGAGATGGGTAAGCGCGAAGCCCTCGGCTCCGGCTTCATCGTCGACCCGCGCGGTTACATCATCACCAACAATCACGTCGTCGACAAAGCCGATCACATCTTCGTCAAGCTCGCCAGCGACCCCGACGATCCAGCCGACCAGGGGCGTCCCGCCACCGTCGTCGGCGTTGACCCCGCCACTGACATCGCCGTCATCAAAATCGATGCCAGGGGCCTCAACCTCCCCGTCATCAAAATGGGCAACTCCGAAGGCGCCCAGGTCGGCGACTGGGTGCTCGCCATCGGCAGCCCCTTCGGCCTCTCCCAGACCGTCTCCGCCGGCATCGTCTCGGCCCGCAACCGCGAAGTCCCTGACGTCGGCGAAGGCAACATCGACCGCAGCCAGTTCCAGCGCTTCATCCAGACCGACGCTGCCATCAATCCCGGCAACTCCGGCGGCCCGCTCGTCGATATGGCCGGCCAGGTCATCGGCATGAATACCGCCATCTACACCCAGTCCGCTGGGTCTGAAGGTGTCGGCTTCGCCATGCCGTCCAACACCCTCATCCACGTCTACAACGAGCTCATTGCTCCCGGCCACAAGGTCACCCGCGGCTCCATCGGAATCCAGTTCCAGTCCGCGCTGTCCTCCGCCGTCACCCGCGTCTACGGCTTTTCCAACGGTGGCGTCATCGTCTCCACGGTTACCCCCAACGGTCCCGCCTCCAAGGCCGGCGTCCAGGCTCAGGACGTCATCACCTCCGTCGACGGCAAGCCGATCAAGAACGGCGATGAGCTGGTCAGCATCATCTCTGACAAGCAGCCCGGCTCCACCGTCCACCTCGGCATCGTGCGCAACGGCAAGCCCCTCACGCTCGACGTTGGCATTGCCGATCGCGACAAACTGTTCGCCGGACTCAACAACGGCGGCGAGTCACCTGCCGGCCCCGATGCCACCGACGTCGGCCAGAACAAGCTGGGCATTACCGTCCAGCCCACCACCCCGGCCGTCGCCAATAAACTCGGCATCAAAGGCGGCGTCACAGTCACCAGCGTCCGTCCCGGCTCCTTCGCCGACGAGGTCAACCTCACGTCGAACGTCGTGATCGTCGCCATCAACCGCCACCCGGTCACCGACGAGCAGAGCTACCGCTCCGTGGTCTCCTCCCTCAAGCCCGGTGACGACGTAGTCTTCGCCATCCGCGACCCCCAGGGCCAGAACCCCGGCGACACCCTCATCGGAGGAACCCTCCCCCAATAACCGGACTGAAAGCCCAAACCGAAACCCCAAGGCTTATCCCTTGGGGTTTCGCTTTTTCCGCGCCAACAGGGTTTCCTATCCCCTCCACCACCCGAAAGTCGCCACTCGTTGTAATACTTACGTCACGATACGAATTATGTACCCAGCTATGCACACGGTGACTTGCCCTCATCAAAACGATTCGTTAGCCTTAAAACAACGCTGGCGAAGGTCCACTCGCAAGCAATCTTCTTTCGGAGGCGAAAAGCCGGATGCGGATCCTCTCCATTCTTTCGACCGCCGCTCTAATCTGCGTGACCCTTCCCGCCGCCGCCACGCCGCGCCACACCCTGCGTGCCGTTGCCAACATCCGCCACGCCATGAGCCATTCGCATCGGTCCGCTCACTCGACCATCCGGCATGAGGCCATGGACTCCGAGCGCGCTTCCGAGATCCAGCAGGCCCTCATCAACAAGGGCTACCTCTCCGGCGAACCCACCGGCGTCTGGGACTCGCAATCCGCTTCCGCCATGCAGAAGTTCCAGGGCGACAACGGCTGGCAGACCAGGATCACGCCCGACGCCCGCGCCCTAATCAAGCTCGGCTTGGGCCCCCAGCAGACCGCCTCCGCCTCAACCTCCGGCTTCCCGCAGTAATCCACAGCCGGGGTCTTGACCCGCCCGATACAATTAAGACAGGAAAGCTTCCGCCCGGCTAAACGCCGGGCGCGCTGCTTAAGTGGCTCGACCTGCCGCCTAAGTCCAAAGCTAAGCGACATCGGCCGAAGACTTTGCGCAATAAATGACGGGGGGAGGGGTCCTACTCGGGAAACCCAACAAACCTCCCTGCGCAGGACTTCAGCGTCCCCTTCCCAGCCTTCCCCGAGACCTTTACATCGTCTCCACTCACAGAGAAATTCACAGGCCCCGGACCGAGCTCCACATCCGCGTGCGCCGCCGTAATCCGGTACTTCGCCGCCCCATCCGTCAGCTCCACACCATCCAGCCTCACCTCCACCCGATGCACCTGATCCAACCCCCCAAACTGCACCTTCCCTCCACCCGAAACCCTGACGTTCCTGAGGGTTATGTCCTTGTACTCCGGGAACAGGTCCTTGCCGTTCCCCGGATAGCTGTACGCCGTATCCAGCAGGATCGGGTTCTTCGAGTCCCGAATGCACACATCCTCATAGGTCACGTCCTCCACCAGCCCTCCCCGCGTCGGATTGGACTTGATCCTCAGGGCGTTGTCGTCCCCGTCCAGGGTCAGGTCGGTCACCTGCACCTTGCTCACCCCGCCATACGTCTCCGACCCGATCGACATCCCATGCCCGTAGTAGAAGTGGCTGTGGCTCACCGTCATGTTGGTCAGCCCCCCCGCCCCACCCTTGATCGCAATATTGTCATCCCCATCACGAATGAAGGAGTGAGTGACGGTTACGTTGCGCGAGCCGTTGCCTGGGTCGACGCCGTCGGTGTTGCGCGCATTTTTCGGTGTGTCGATGCGCAGCCCCCACACCGTGAACCCATTCGCGCGGTTGAACGTCACGTGAAAGAACCCCGAGTTCTTCAGCGTGATCCGGTAGATCGTCACATCATTGCTTGCGTCGAAGACAATCAGCCGCGGAACCTGCTGATACCCGCCCTTGCGCGCATCTTCCGCGAGGTCCCACCAGCTCTCCGGCCCCGGCTTTCCGCCGACGAGCAGCTTCGCTCCACCGCGGCCGTCTATAACTCCGCCGACTCCACCGCCCATCCCCTCGCCCATGATGCCCACGCCGTCAGCATGGTCGGCGTGGATCAGAGGGCGGCAACCGGCGACGTGCTCCTGAGTTACGATCCCGCAGCTCCCCGGCCGCACAGCGTAGTCTGCCGGATTGCGCGAGCCGTAGAGCGTTACACCTTTGTCGACCAGCAGCGTGATGCCTTTGCGTAACTCGACCGGGCCGGACAGGAACGCATTGTGCTCACCGTCTGCCGCAAGCTTCAGCGCGTGCCCGGGCGTACAGCGATCGATCGCCTGTTGCAAACGCGTGGTGTCGAGCTTCGCCTCGTCCTGCGGCTGAATCGGCCCGGTGAGCTCAGCGCGCAGCGTCGCACACGCGGTCGGAATCTTCGGCTCGGTTACGGTGCGCGTGTCTTGTGCGCCGGCTGACAACGAAAGCGCCGCAATTGCTGCGGCTGAAAAGATGAACGAACGAAAAAGCGAACTCACACGGGCTCCGGAACCTGTCTGACAGGAACTCCTCTTGTATATCGCAGACGCGCGAGCACGTCCAAACTCTGCTGCGAACCAGGTCTCGGCGCGAAACGTATCCTGACGTCATGCAGCTTCGGACGATCATGATGTTTGCCGGATTGGCGCTTTTCGTTCCTCCTGCGTGCGCGATCGAGATCAACGTCTCTTCGCAGGCGCTCGAGCGTACGCTGAACAAGCAGCTGTTTACCCAGGATGGGCGATATTACTTCAAAGGCAAGCCAGGCTCCGCCTGCTACGCCTACGCCGAAGATCCGAAGGTGAGCTTCAACGGTGACCGCGTTGTCGTTCACGTGAAGGCGCACGCAAAGCTCGGCACAAGCGTGCACGGCGCTTGCCTGGGTGTGGCGCTGAATACGGAAGGCGATGTGTCCGTGCTTCCCGACGGACAAGGCGAGACGATCGGCTTTCGCGATTCGCGTGTGGAGCATCTGAGCGAATCGCGCGAGCTGAACTTTTTTCTCGAGCCATTCCTCTCCCGCAAGCTGCCGCAACAGATGAAGGTGAACGCCGCCGATCTTCTACGCCAGTTGGTCTCGAAATCGACAGAGACAACAGGCTATGACATCAAGCTGGACGATCTGAAGATCCATTCAATGCAGGTGACGGGACCGAATCTCGCCGTAGATGTGGATGCGCATCTGTCGGTGCACTGAGTGCATTTGCTAGCTACTCAGCTAGAACCTAGTAGGAAGTAGCAGCTCGCTTATCGCCAGCTCACCGCGAGATGCCAGCGCAGCCCGTGCTCTGCAGTATTACGCAGCACCGCTTCATACTCGAGCAGTTCGGCGAGCACTTCAGTGCCTTCGCTGCCAAGCTGGTGCGGATCGTTGGTCAAGGACTCGATCAGGACCTCGACCGTGCGCAGGCCATCTTCGGCTCGGTACCACTGTGGCGGCGGAAGTTTTTTCAGCAGTTCAGGATTGCCGGCGCCCTCTTCGATCAGCAGCGCCATCGAGCTCTCGTCCGCCGAGAAGAACTCAAGCAGCGGCCGCACCCCGAGTTCGAGCGCCAGGCGCTCTACTGCACTCTCGTAACGAGCGAGCGCCCGGCCATTAACGAAGATGTTATAGCCGGGGTCTTCACCTTCGACCACGATGTACATCGACGCTGCCATTGCCGTCAGTGTAACCGGGAGGGCTGTGGTATGGACGTCAATCCGTCTGCGACGAATGTGCCACTGACCCTTCCAGTTTGAGGCCTGGATCCACCGATGGTGGAATGAGCATTGCCACTGCCGCAAAGCCCAGCAGGAGAAGGCCGATAATCATGCGAGCCGCCACACTCGAGGGCATGAAAATCAGCGCTTCCGCGAGTACCAGTAACGGAACGATCGCGAACTGTGCGGACCATCGGATTGCGGAGATTCTGCCGACCGCCAGCAGCGAGAGCAGCGCCTGAAGCGCGTCGAAACCGGCGGCGAGGCCGGACATATCTGAGAGTCCGCCGATATGCATCAGGACGTTAGCCGCGGCTGCAACGCCGAGCGCTATACATGCGCCAAGCAGCGCGGCAGGAATGCGCCACATGCTCTCGCGCGCCGCGCAGAAGAGCACAGCGCCGAAACCGGTAAGCAGCGGCGCAAGCAACAGCACGACGTCCTGACCGGGGCTGGAGAGCGAGGGCGGGGCGAGTACGAGCAGCAGGCCTGCGACGGCCGCCAGTCCAGGCCAGAGACGCCCGGCCAGGCCGTCGCTGTTGTGTCGTGTAGCGGCTTCGGCGACCGCGATCACAACTGGCGTGAGCACGAGCGCGATGGTGATGCTCGAAGCGGAAAGTGCGTGGCGAGGCACGAGCGCGAGCAGCGGCCCGGCAATCATCATGGCGCCCGCGAGAGCGGCGCGTGTGTGTTGCCGTCGAGGCTGTTGCGTGCTGTTTTTCGGACGGAGAATCAGCAGGTAAAGCGCGGCTGCGGAGCCGCATCCGAGCGATGCGGATGCAAGCGTTGTGCTTGAGCCGGGGAGCGACTCCGATAGCATCCAGCGGCTGCCGCCTATGAGACACAAGGCGACAAACGGCCACCAGAGACGCCAGCCGGAGCTTGAATGTGTCGCGGTGTTCACTGCCGCGTTGGACGGGATCGTGCGTGTGGAAGACGACGGGGAGGCTGGAATAGAAAGGGCCGCGCGGATGCGCGGCCCTTTCGGATTCAGTTTAGATGGTTAGTGGTTTCCGCCGCCGCCCTGCGGTGCGGCACCACCAGTGCCACCGCGGCGCCCACCGCGACGGCGGCGACGACGCTGGCCCTGTGCGCCGGCGGGACGGTTGCCGCCCTGCGGCGCGCCGGCACCAGCGGCTGCGGGAACGGCTTCCCCTTCGGTCTCTTCGGTATCGACCTCGTCCTCGAGCTCGAGATCGTCTTCTTCATCGTCGTCGAAGTCGGCTCCGCCCTCAAGGGTAATGGTGTTCTCGGGCGTGGGAGTCTCAGCACGTTCGGTGCGCTCCGGGCGAGGTGCGCGCTCGGGACGTTCCTGACTGCGTTCACCACGCTCGGGGCGTTCACTGCGGTCGTGACGCTCGCCACGTTCTCCACGCTCGCTGCGTTCTCCACGTTCTGGCCGCTCGCCGCGGCCGCTGTTGCTCGCGCCCTCGGGAACCTCAGGCAGGCCGAGCTTGGCGCGCTGCTCGCGCAGCACAGCTTTGCGGGAGAGCTTGATGCGGTTGCCTTCGATAGCCAGGACCTTGACGAGGACCTGGTCGCCCTCGCGGAGCTCGTCCTTGACGTCCTTGACGCGATGCTCCGCGATCTCGGAAACGTGCAGGAGGCCGTCCGTGCCCGGGAAGATCTCGACGAAGGCGCCGAACTCAGCGAGGCGCACGACCTTGCCGAGGTAGGTCTTTCCGGGCTCGGGCACGGCGGTGAGATCGCTGATCATCTGGATGGCTTTGGCGAGGCCCTCGGCATCGGAGGAGGCGACATTCACGCGGCCCGTGTCGTCGACGTCGATCTTGACGCCGGTTGCCTCGATGATGCCGCGGATGACCTTGCCGCCCGGACCGATGAGGTCGCGAATCTTGTCGGTCGGGATCTGCAGGGTGTGGATGCGCGGAGCGTACTTGGACTTCTCCTGGCTGGGCGCGGGGATCACCGCATCCATCGCGTCGAGCAGGAAGAAGCGGCCGACCTGTGCCTGCGCGAGCGCCTCACGCATGATCTGCGCGGTGATGCCCATGATCTTGATGTCCATCTGCAGCGCGGTAATGCCCTTGCGCGTGCCGGCGACCTTGAAGTCCATGTCGCCGTAGTGGTCTTCCGCGCCGGCGATGTCGGTGAGGATGGCGTAGTTGTCGCCCTCCTTCACGAGGCCCATCGCGACGCCCGCGACCGAGCCTTTGAGCGGGATGCCGGCCTGCATGAGTGCAAGCGAGGCGCCGCAGACGGTGGCCATGGAACTGGAACCGTTCGATTCGAGGATGTCGGAGACGACCCGGAGCGTGTAGGGCGACTCTTCTTCGCCGGGAAGGACGGCCTCGATGGCGCGCCAGGCGAGTGCGCCGTGGCCGATTTCGCGGCGGCCGACGCCTGTCATACGTCCAACTTCGCCAACCGAGAACGGCGGGAAGTTATAGTGCAGCATGAACTTGCGTTTCTGCTCGCCCTCGTAGCTCTCCATGCGCTGCGCGTCATCGGTAGTGCCCAGCGTGGCCGAAACAAGCGCCTGGGTTTCGCCGCGGGTGAAGAGGGCGGAGCCGTGGACGCGGGGGAGAACGCCGGTTTCAATGGTTACTTTACGGATCTCGTCGAAAGCACGGTGATCAGGGCGGATACGGTCGTTCAAAACCTGCTCGCGGAAGATTTTTTCGCGGAGGAGCTCGAAGTACTTGCTGAGCCTCTTACCAGCTTCAGGATCATCGGCTGGGAGCTCCTTCTTCAACTCGTCCTTGAGCTCTTTGACCTTTGCGTACGATTCAAATTTGGGGTGTTTTTGCGTGTTTAAAGCGTCTTTTAAACGATCTCCGATCTTCTTTTCGAGCTGCTTTGCGTAGGCTTCGTCGAGCTCGGGTGCGGTCACCTGGCGCTTCGGTTTGCCGGATTTCGAGACTAGCTCCTCGATGCCGGCGACGATCTTCTTGATCTGCTCATGGGCGAATTCGATGGCATCGACGACGCGCTCTTCGGTGATTTCGCGAGCGCCGGACTCGATCATGGTGATGCCCTCGCGGGTGCCGACGACCATGATGTTCAAGGTTGATTCGAGGCGCTCGGAGTAGGTCGGGTTGACGATGAACTCATTGTTCACGACTCCGATGCGGACGGCGCCGACCGGGCCGTGGAAGGGGATGTCGGAGAGCGCGAGGGCGCAGGATGCGCCGTTGATGCCGAGGACGTCGGGGTCATTCTCCTTGTCGGCGGAGTAGACGAAGGCGACGACCTGGGTTTCGTTGCGGAAGCCCTCCGCGAAGAGCGGGCGGATGGGCCGGTCGATCTGGCGGGAGGTGAGCACTTCTTTTTCGGAGGGGCGGCCTTCGCGCTTGATGAAGCCGCCGGGGATGCGTCCACCGGCGTAGGTGAACTCTCGGTATTCAACCGTCAGCGGGAAGAAGTCAAGGCCTTCCTTGGGCTCCGGCGCGGCCACGGCGGTGGCCAGAACGGCGTTGTCGCCGCTGGTCGTGAAGGCGGCACCGGAGGCCTGCTTGGCCAACCTGCCTGTCTCAAATTTGATTTGCTTGCCACCGGCAAGCTCGATGGTTACGTCCTGCTTCATGATGTTCCTCTTTTTCTTCTTCTCTTTGGTTCGAAATTTGTGTTCGCCTAAAGCGAAAGCCCCGCCGGAGATGTCTCGGACGGGGCTGAATGGCTATGGGGCGCACCGCCCACCCGAAGGTTGGCAGGGCGTAGGTTGGCACGGCGCAGGCGCGACGAAGCGCAGGAGGCTCCGGTGGGAGTTCCTGCGCGATGAGGTGCGCCTGGGGCGGTCAATGTCTTCCTCGCTGTCGTCTTTGCTCTCCGTCGGGGGCCGTCCCGCGTGAGGTGCGGGAGCCGGCTGGCTGACCCGCGAACGGCACCTGCGGTGGGGTGGGTTTACTTGCGAATTCCCAGCTTGCCGATCACGTCGCGGTAGCGGTCCGAATCCGTCTTCTTCAGGTAATCCAGAAGGCGGCGGCGCTTGGAAACCAGCATGAGGAGGCCACGGCGGGAGCCATGGTCCTTCTTGTGCATCTTGAAGTGCTCGGTCAGCTCGCCGATACGCTCGCTGAGAATGGCAATCTGCACCTCAGGACTCCCCGTATCGGAGTCGTGGGTGCGGAACTTGGTAATGATTTCGGTCTTCTGTGCGGGGGCCAACACGGCTGGTTGTTACCTCTCAGTTTTTTCCTGGCTCTGTCTCGTGTTTCTTAGCTCAGTCCACTTCTCTCAGTGTCTCTGTTAAAGAGTAGCACGCCGGAGGGCGATTTTCGGCGCTCCGGCGGCGGGTTTCTGAGCAGGTTTCAGACAGGAAAAATCAGGCGATGTGGGTCTTGAGGAATTCGAGCGAGCGTTGCCGCGCGAGCTTTGCGGCGTCGCCGTTCCAGGAGGGACGATCGGGGTTTGCGAACGCATGTCCGACGCCGTCGTAGACGAAGATCTGGACCTCGCCTGGATGTTTGCCGTGCGCATTGCGAACAGCGTCGATCTGATCTCTGCCGATGTGGTCGTCGGCGCCGCCGAAGTGGATCATCACCGGGCAGGCAGGATCTTCGGTCGCGACTTTGCCGATGCCGCCCGGGTAGTAGCAGACGGCGCAGGCGGGTTCGATTGCCTCTTTGTTTCCGCGCGTGGCAGTGAGCCAACTGACAAGGCCGCCGTAGCAGAAGCCGAGCACGCCTGTGGCTTTGCCGGGGCCGCTGATGAACTTGAACGCGGCGGCAATGTCCTTGACGGAGTCATCCGGGTTGAGCCTGGGATAGAGCGAAAAGGCCTTCTTCAGATCAGCCTCGCTGTAGCCGAGATCGAGGTTCGGCTCGATTCGATCCATCACCGCCGGAGCGATGACGACGAAGCCGTCCTGCGCGTAGGAGTCCGCGACCGCGCGAATCGATTTATTGACGCCGAAGATCTCCTGCACGATGACGATGCGGCCCAGCTCCTGCCCGTTCGGGCGCGCGACATACGCCGAGAGCTCATGGCCGTCCGCGGCCCTGACCTTTACCCAATCAGCCATCTCGTCTCCTTAGCGCGTTCAAGTGAGGTGCGCCGAAGAGATTGTACTGGCCGGAAGTATCAGAGGATGCAAATGCCAAGTCGTTTGTTGATCCGGCAGGACATGATCCGGCAGGACAGGCGGACGCGGCTGTTTCGTCAGCCGGGTTTAGTTGGCGCGGCGAGCCGCGCGAATCAGAGCATCCGCGACATGCGATGCCGAGACGCGATATTCGCCGCGCTGGATGGCCTCGCGGAGTTCAATCAGCCGGCGCCGGCGCTGCTGCCGGTCCTGTTCCCGGGTTGGGGTGCGCTCCGGGGTGGGTGCAGGCGGCTCGCCTACAACCTCCGCGATGCTGGTTGCTGCTGTTGCTGCCGCCGATGTCACAACGTGCTCCATAAGAATCTCCTCATGGGCTCTTATCGGCGGATTGTGTGACGACTTTAGTGCGTTGTTAAGATTTTGCTGAGATCAGGCGGCGGTGCTGCGAGAGTGTCTGCGGATGGACGGTGCGGCGTCGGCGCGAACCGCGCTCGGCGGAGTGGCGGATTCCGCGGTGAGGGTGGCGCGCAGGCGGCGAACGGCGCCGGAGTGTATCTGCGAGACGCGTGACTCAACGACGCCGAGGGTCTTGCCGATCTCGCGCATGGTGAGCTCCTCGTAGTAGTAGAGGGTGAGGACGAGCCTCTCTTTCTCAGGCAGTTCCTCGATGGCGTCGATGAGACGCTGGCGGGACTCGGTGGCGAGGAAGATTTGCAGCGGGTCTTCGTCGGGCGACGCGGGGACAAATTCGAGCTCTTCGTCGTCTTCATCGCGGGTGTGCTCGGCGTTCAGGCTGCCGAGCTCGAGCGACTTGAGCTCGCCGGTGAGTTGCTGGAGTTCCTCGAGCTCGATGCCCATGGCCTGGGCGATCTCCTGGTGGTTGGGGGCGCGGCCGAGCTGCTGGGCGAGAACGCGTGTGGTTTCTGCAATCGCGCGCGCTTTGCGGCGGAGCTCGCGCGGACCCCAGTCGAGCGTGCGCAGCCAGTCGAGGATGGCGCCGCGGATACGAAACTGTGCGTAGCTCTTGAACTGGACATGGCGCTGGGCGTCGAAGCGATTGCACGCCTCGAGCAGACCGACCATGCCGGCCGACACCAGGTCGTCGAGCTCAACGTGCCGGGGCAGCGTCTGGTGGAGCTTGCGTGCGATGTAGCGCACCGAGGCAACGTGCTCCAGCATGAGCCGCTCACGAGCTGCGGCATCGGGCTGCGGAGCGGCGAGCAAAGGGTCATGGCTGAACTCGGCGGCGGGCGGATGGATGTTGAGCAGGATGGGGTGGACGGCGGGCATTTTCGGGCTCCTTCGGACGTCTTGGGTGGCGCATCATCTATGCGTCAACACAGGACAGAAGGAGCAAAACGCATGCCGAAGACGAGAGCGTCTTCTAAGGGATCTCTGAGGCGAAGATAAGAAGAAACACAGAAAGCCCGCTGAGCCGGAGATGCGCTCTCGCGCAGGCGCAAAAAAATGAGCCCCTGTTTCCAGGGGCTGCGTTGAAGTCGGTTTCTTCGTCGTTAGGTAGACGGATGCGGGTGGTGTTTCGGAGTGTTGTCTGGCAGAAAAATTTTTCTGCGTCGGAGGGCGAACTGTCAGGCGCGGGGCCGACGCCGGCAGCGGATATGATCTGCCGGGATTTCGGGCGCGTCTCCGGCGAGGATGACCGCGCGCTCGAGCACGTGGGCCAGTTCACGCACATTGCCGGGCCAGTTGAAGCCAGTCAGGGCGTCGAGCGCGGCGGCCGACAGCCACTTGCGGGGCGCGTCGGAACCGAGGCGGACGAGCAGGTGCTCGGCCAGGGCGGGCAGGTCTTCGAGGCGCTCGCGCAGGGCGGGGACCTCGATGGGAAAGACCGCCAGGCGGTGATAGAGGTCGAGACGGAATGCACCGTCGACGACGCGCTGCTCGAGGTCGCGATGAGTGGCGGCGATGATGCGGACGTCGAGGCGGGTGACCTCGTTGTCGCCGACGCGCTGGATCTCGCCGCACTCCAGGAAGCGAAGGAGTTTGGCCTGGGCGGCCAGGGGGAGCTCGCCGATTTCGTCGAGGAAGAGGGTTCCACCATGGGCAGCCTCGATGCGGCCGGTGCGCCCGGTGACGGCCCCGGTGAAAGCGCCGCGGGCGTGGCCGAAGAGCTCGGCCTCGAGCAGGGTCTCGGGAATGGCGGCGCAGTTGAGGACGACCAGCGGCTTGGTGGAGCGGCTGCTGAGGCGGTGAATGGCCGAGGCGACAACTTCCTTGCCGGTACCGGTTTCGCCTTCGATCAGGACGGTGGAGTTGCGCGGGGCAACGAGGCGGATGAGTTGCGCGAGCTCGCGCATGGGCGCGCTGTCACCGATGAGGCCGGGTATGGGCAGCGTGCGCGGCTGCTGAGGGCCCTGTGTGTTGCGTTGCAGGCTGGCGGCCGCGATCGCGGAGAAGGACGGGACGTGGTTGATGAGGACATCAGCGGGGACGGGCAGAGCGACGGGCGGCCAGTTTCCTGCTGTGCGGGCGTTCATGGCGGCCAGCAGGGACGACGGCGCGGTGTTCCAGGCTGCGGTGTCGGTCTTCGATTGGGTTCTGGATGGCGCCTGGTACGCGGCGGCAGCAAGCGCGCTCTGGGCTTCGCGCAGGGCGTGCAGCAGTTCGTGCCGGTGCGCGCTGCGGGTGTTGGTCAGTGCGCCGCCGTCGACGCTGAGCACGTCTACGGATGGGTACATGAGGACGATGTGGCCGACGAGCTCGGAGGCTTCGAGGTCTGGGAGCCAGCCGTCCATGAGTAGCGCGCCGGAGCGCTGCTGCTCAAGGAGCGTGAGGGCCTCGGCGCCGCCGGTGGCCTCGTGAACGCGCCAGCGCAGGCCGGTGAGGCTGGCGCGCAGCCGCTCGCGGAGGGCAGCGTCGCCGCTGGCGAGCACGACGTCTCTTTCCGTGGTTCTGGTTGAGGCGGTCAATGTGGTGCTGGCGGCGGTGCTGTTGGCGCTGCTGGTGGCGGTGTGCGGGGCGGTCATGCTGCTCTCCATTCGGTCGGCTGCGTCTGTTTTTCGAGGGTGGCGCGGAGACGGGTTATCCAGGCGATCAGCTCGACTGAGTCGCCGATCGCGCCCTCGATGGTTTCGCGCAGATCGTCGGGGTTCTCGGACCGGCGGCCGAGTTCAAGGCGCCATTGCAGACGAGTAAGCGGCTGGCTCATGTCATGCAAGTCCTGGCGAATGGTCCGATCGCGCTTCTCAGCGTGGGTCGCGTTCATGCGCGTACCGCCTGCGAGAGAGGACGGCCGGCGGCGAGGTGCACGGGCGCCACGATGGCGGTGGCGGCGGCCATCCGGTAGCCGGCCCCACGAACGGTTTCGATGAGAGCGCCGGGTAATTCGGAAGCAGCGCCGAGCTTGCGGCGAAGGTAATTCACGTAGACATCGAGCACGTTCGTCGCACTCTCGGGCGCCATCTGCCAGACCTGTTCGAGGAGCTCGCCGCGGGTGCAGGTTTGACCAGCGCGAAGCATGAGGCACTCGAGCAGGGCGAACTCTTTTCCGGTGAGTTCGACGACAGTGCCGGCGCGCTCCACCGTGCGGCGCAGGCGGTCGAGCTCGATGTCGTGCCAGCGCAGGATGGAGTCGGCGACGCGCTCGCGGCGGCGGAGGATGGCGCGGCAGCGGGCGGTGAGCTCCTGGAAGCTGAAGGGCTTGGGGAGGAAGTCGTCGGCGCCGAGGTTGAGGCAGCGCACGCGCTCCTCGACGTCGGCGCGGCCGGTGAGCACCAGCACGGAAGAGCGGGATGCCTCCTGGGCGAGGATTGCGAGCACCTCGCGGCCGTCGCGGTGCGGCAGGCCGAGATCCAGCACGATCAGATCGGGCGTCGAGGTCCGTGCCCGCTCGACGGCTGCTTCGCCGTCTCCAACCCACTCCACCTCGTGGCCTTCAAAGGCCAGGCCCTTCTGGAGAAACATCCCCAGGGCACGATCGTCTTCCACTACCAGAACCCGCATCGCTACTCCTCGAATCGGTAAAAGGGGCCAGTCCGCCGGGGCGTCAGCCGAGAATGTTTCACAGATTCTGGGAGAAGGAAGTGATTCAGGATTGGCTAAAGCGTCTTAGCCAATTGTTCTATTTTTCTTCGCGGAAGTTTCGCCTACCGCGCTTTCCAAAGATGAGGGGTGTCGCGACAAAAAGCAACTAGGTGTTGACTAACAAAAGTAACGTGCCGTTCCGTTTCGGGAATTCTGAGGCGGCGGGAGGGCGTTGCTGATTTAACTGTTCAGATTCGCGACAACTTCTTGCTTGCAGTTCGCTTTTTATTCGCTACAATGACCGCATGGCGATCACCCGTCGGCAAAAAGAGGTTCTCGACTTCCTGTCCAGCTTCACGGCACGTCATGGCTACTCGCCTTCCTATGAGGAAATGGCCTCCGGACTGGGGCTGAGTTCGTTGGCGACCGTGCACAAGCATGTGACCAATCTGCAGAACAAGGGACTGTTGCAGCGCGCGCACAACCGCAGCCGGTCGATCGATGTGCTTCCGCAGCGCTCGCAGAAGAAGAGCTTCGATCGCCTGCCGTTGCTGGGCCGCATTGCGGCGGGCCGGCCGGTCGAGGCGATTGAGACTGCGGAATCGATCTCACTGGGAGACATCATCGGCGGCCGCGAGGTGTTTGCGCTGGAGGTCCGCGGCGACTCCATGCGTGACGAGCACATTGTTTCCGGCGACTACGTGCTGGTGGAGCGAACCCGCACAGCGCGCGAGGGAGAGATTGTTGTCGCGCTGATAGATGGGTCGGATGCGACCCTGAAGCGGTTTTACCGCGAGGGCAGCCTGATTCGGCTGCAGCCCTCGAATACCGAGATGGCGCCGATCTATGCACCGGCCTCCAACGTGGCGATCCAGGGCAAGGTGCTCGGAGTGCTGCGGAAGTACGCCTAGCTCCGGAATCTTTGCCTGAATCTGAGGGTCTGGAACGCTGGCGTGGATCCGCTCCGGGCCGCCCCACTATCGCCTCCTGACAGACAGCCCGGGAACCAACGTAAACCTGATTGCGTATCCACCTTCGACCTGATTGCGAAGCTGGAGGCGCGCATTGAATTCATCCCGTAAGTCCCGGAAGCGGCTTTGGATCATCCTCGGCTCTGTGGCCGTTGTGCTGATCGCAAGCGTGATCTTTGTCGCGCGGGCGCTTTCCACTCCTGACAAACTGGACCCGTCGCAGCTCGGCAAAGCTCAGGTCGGAGATGTCGCGCGTTCGGTGGTTGCAACCGGAAAGATCTGGCCGATCCAGCAGGTCGAGGTGAAATCGAAGGCCAGCGGCATCGTCACGAGACTGAACACCGACATCAATCACACGGTGCATGTGGGTGAGGTGCTGGCACAGCTCGACCAGGAGGAGATCCTGGACGAGGTCGCGGCGCAGAAGGCACAGCTCGATGCAGCCGAAGCGAATCTGAAATCCGCGCAGGCGGCGGTGAGCTATGACCGGGTTGCGGCGGAGGCGCCGGACCTGCCCGACTGGGAACGCAACTGGCACCGCGCAGCCGAGATGGAAAAGTCCGGTGTGCTTTCAAAGCAGACTGCCGACCAGGCGCAGCAGCAGTACTTGTCCGCGGTGAACACACGCGATCGGGCTGTCGCCCAGATCACGGTCGACGCGGCGAAGCAGCGTCAGGCGGCATCGCAGGTAGCGCAGGCCGAGGCCTCGCTGAAGCAGCTTGAAGAGCAGCTCTCGTACACGACGATCACATCGCCGATCAACGGCGTGGTGCTTTCGCGCGATGTGCAGGTGGGCGACGCGGTGAGCTCGATCCTGGTGCTGGGCTCGACGGCGACGCTGGTGATGACGCTGGGCGACACGCACGAGGTTTACGTCAAGGGCAAGGTGGACGAGTCGGACATTGGCAAGGTGTATCTTGGACAGCCGGCACGCATCAAGGTGCAGAGCTTCCCGGACCGCACCTTCTACGGCAAGGTGACGAAGATTGCGCCGCTCGGCGTCGAGAAGGACAACGTGACCACGTTCGAAGTACAGATCTCGATCGACAATCCGGGCGGCGAGTTGAAGGCGAACATGACTGCCAATGCCGAGGTGGTGCTGGAAGAGCATAAGCACGTGCTCACGGTGCCGGAGCAGGCGGTGATCTACGACAAGGACCGCAATGCGACCGTGTGGGTACCGGATCCGCACGGCAAAGACGGGCACCGCATCGTGAATGTGAAGACCGGGCTGTCGAACGGCAGCCGTATAGAGATTACGTCCGGGCTGAACTCGGGAGACACGGTAATTCTGCAGCAGACCTCATAGGGTTTCTGAACGTGCCGCGTGCGAGCCGCGTGGCACAACAAGTATTGGAGTAATGGAGCACTCGATGATGATTCGACCTTTGATTCTTACGGCAGTTCTCAGCGTTGCGTCGGTCGCGCTGGCCGACAACACCTTCGACCGCACGGTGAATGTTTCGGCGCAGCCTGACCTGTACGTCTCGACGGGTTCCGGGAACATCCACATCGTCCCGGGCAACGGCGGACAGATTCACATCATCGGGCACGTACACGCTGGATGGAGCGCCTTCGGAGACGTGAACGCGCGGGTGCAGCGCATCGTCGAGAACCCACCGATTACACAGAGCGGAAACAGTGTTCGGATCGGTGAGGTGAACGACCATAGCCTGTTCAACAACATCTCAATCGACTACGACATCAATGTTCCTGCGGATGTCGCGCTGAACCTGCATAGTGGATCGGGCGACGTCGAAGTGAACCAGGTGGGAAGATTTCTATCGGCCAGCAGCGGGTCTGGCAATGTGCGGGCTCACGGTGTGCACGGGCCGGCGGACCTCGAATCCGGCTCAGGCGATTTGGAGCTGGAGGACGCCGGTGCCGGCGACGTGAAGGCGAAGACGGGCTCGGGCAACATCAATATTCGCGGTTGGAGTGGGATGCTTACAGCGCGAACTGGCTCCGGCAACATCGGCGCCGAGGGCCATTTGCAGGGTGGCGGAAGCATCGCAGCGGGCTCGGGCGACGTGAAGCTGCACCTCACGCCTGACTCGCGGTTTACGCTTGAGGCGGAAACGGGCTCGGGCGACATTCGCGTGCACATGCCCGGTGTGGTGGCCACGAACAGCGACACTTCCCGGCACCACGTGACGACGGAGATCAACGGCGGCGGACCGGCACTGCAGATTCGCACGGGCTCGGGCGACATCGAACTCTCTCCACGGTAAGCGCGTTCGAGTGGTTTGCAGCCAGCCGCAGGGGCGATGCCTCTGCGGCTAAACTGTCTGGATGCGACGGCCTCGGCTCCTGGTGTTCGATCTTGATGGGACGCTCATTGATTCGTCGTTGGACCTGTGCAATGCGGTGAATGCCGCGATGACGGGCGTGGGCAAGGGCACGCTGCCGAACGCGATTATTGCCAGCTACATCGGCGATGGAGCAGCGATGTTGGTGCGGCGCGCGCTGGGCGATCCGGGCGATCTGGATGCGGCGAATGCGGCGCAGGGAGATGCGCTGTTTCATCATGCATTCGATCTGTTCCTGGAGTTTTATCGCCAGCACAAGCTGGACAACACCCGCTGTTACGATGGCGTGCTGGATTCGTTGCGCGCGATACGCGAGCGGAATCCGCAGCTTCCCATGGCGGTGTTGACGAACAAGCCGGTGAATCCGGCGCAGCAGATCTGCGATGCCCTCGGCCTGGCGCCGTTCTTCTTTCAGAACTACGGCGGCAATTCATTCACAACGAAGAAGCCCGATCCTGAGGGGCTGCTGACGATCATCGGCGAAGCTAATGAGTTGCTCCGCCGCAATGATCAGGGTGCGGCCCCGCTTGCGGCGGAGGATGTCGTGATGATCGGCGACTCGGATGTCGATGTGCTCACGGCGCGGCGTGTGGGCGCGAGAGCAGTCGGCTGCATGTTCGGACTGGCGCCCCACTCGCTGCACGCCGCGCCGCCGGACTGGATTGTGGAGCATGCGTCGGAGTGGCCCGCGACCCTGGGGTTGTAGCCGTTGGCGTTGTGCTGCTAGCTCTTCCATGCGCCCAACAGCCGGCGCAGCAGGATGAGTTCGCCGACGTGATAGGCCTCGTGGTCGGCGATCAGAAACGCCTCGCGAAGAAGGCTCTGGCCGTTCTTGCCCCACGGAAACGGCTTTGTCAGATTGTTGTCGTCGACAGATTCGATGAGACGTTCAAATTCGTTCCGGTCCGCGTGAATCTGATCGATGCTCGTCTGCCACGCGGCGTCGTCTGGCGGCGTGGCGTCCTGCGGCCAGTAGTCGCCAGGCCACTTGAGCTCGCGATAGTTGCCGTCGTCGTTGCGGCTGAAGTCGAGGATGTCGCGCTGGCCGATGCGGATGTGCTCGAGCAATTGCCAGGCAGAGTACGGCAGACGATCCGGCACGACGCCACGCAGCTTCGCGGGCATGTCCTTGACGGCCTGATCGAATGTGGCGTGCGCCTGGCCGCCGTCGAGGAGCGATTTCAATTGACGGCGCAGTTCGCCGCCCAGGCTCGCATCGGATCTGGTTCGGTTAGGTGCCATCGTTTACCTCCAAAGATGTTGCGGTTGCGGGATCATCTGTGTGCCTGCTGCAGAGCAACAGCAGCCGGCCACAGCCATGCTGCGCCGCGCACACCGCTGGAATTGCCGTGCAGGTTGCGGCGGATCGACGTCGTGACACCGCCGCCGAAACCGTAATCGCGCAAGCGCGTTGCGATACCGCCGTTGTAGAGACGATCCATGCGCGAGAGACCGCCGCCAAGCACGATCACGTCAGGGTCGACGATGTCGACGACTGTCGAGAGCCCGCGCGCAATTCGATCTTCGAGACGCTGAAACGCTGCTTCGGCTTCGGCGTCACCGCACGCAGCAGCGGCTACGATCTCGCGACCGCGGAGCGAGCGTCCGCTGGCGCGTTCGAAATCGCGCTCAAAGCCGGTGCCGGAGATCCACGTTTCAAGGCAGCCGCGGCGTCCGCAGTAGCATTGCGCTCCCGGCCACTCATCGGCGCTGGGCCACGGCAGCGGCGTGTGTCCCCATTCCCCCGCGAGACCATTCGGCCCCGTGAGCAGCGAGCCCTTCACAACAAGCCCGCCGCCGCATCCGGTCCCAAGAATCACGCCGAAGACGACCTCAGCACCGACGGCTGCGCCATC
Organism: uncultured Verrucomicrobiae bacterium; assembly: GCA_963716225.1. Taxonomy (GTDB): domain Bacteria; phylum Acidobacteriota; class Terriglobia; order Terriglobales; family Acidobacteriaceae; genus Granulicella. Next base: position 262,108 of record OY970299.1, read on the forward strand.
AGTCGCTTCGCTGATCGCGAAGCAGTTCGCATCGTTCGCGCAGCGCACCTCGCGCGCAAGCGCATCGCTCAGATCGCGCCGGAGCGGCTGACCATTGAGCCATGTCGAGTTCGCATTCTTGACCAGGCCCGTTGCCGCTACGATCGTGCCGGGGATTCCCACGCCGACAGTTCCCTGCTGCCCTAGCTCGTTCTCGAGTTCGTGGACGAGCGAAGCAATGTTACGAACGGTCCCGGCGTAATCCCCCTGCGGCGTTGGCACGCGAACCCGGCGGAGTTCCTGGCCTGCATCATCCAGCGCGAGCGCCTCTGTCTTGGTGCCGCCGAGGTCGACTCCAATTCGCATGCGTCCTCCGCCTGACGAAGCGTTTGATGCGCTCGAATGCAAGAACTATCAGCCGCGGGAATGTTGCGCGCTCAGTGCGAGGCCGATGTTGCAGAGCTGTTCGCCGGCGGTGCAGGCAGCGTGTAGATGACTTCACCCGCACGCGTGTAGTGCAGCTCTTCACGCGCCTGGTGCTCAATCGCAGCGGGATCATTCTGAAGCTGGTCCACGTGATCTTTCAGCCGGCTGTTCTCAAGCTGCAGCTGCTGCGTTTGGGTCTGCAGCTCGCTGTGCCTCCTGCCGCTTGTGCAGCAAACGCCGTGAGCGCCGTTATGCCCGAACACCACGCCATATCCCATCACCACGGCGAGCAGACCGGCGCCCACTGTAGCGGCCTTGCGACGCGATTCGTACATCCGCAAGCGGACTGCCGATGCGGCTGCAACGAGTCGCGGCTTTTTCGAGTTCGGCTGCCTGTTTCGCAACGGCCCAGCCTTCGGGTGGAATCAAATTCAGTATCGCGCATCGAGTGCAGGAAATTGCGGCAGATACAACGGGGCTGAACCAGATTCGTCATCGATGTGCAGCCGCAATTTTTTGCGCCGGGGAGTTTGGTATTCTGTGCTGCGGACCGATGCGAATCCTTTTTGCCATTTCGCTGGTTGCGCTGGCAGCGTTGCTTTGGGCTTCGGTCTCGATTGCACAGCACATCTACCGCTCGCGCCGGCAGACAAGCGGACACGCTCGGCGCGTCACAAGCCGCTCGCGGCCAGTTCCTCCTCTGCCCTCTTCCAATTCGCAGTACGCCGGAAGATGCGGCCCATCGCAAGGCATCCTGATTTCAGACGCAGACATTATGCAGACTGCACTCACAAACCGCTTCGGTCTCGCTGGCGCCCGCGCCTTCGGTTTGACGATCCCTGGCCGCGCTGACGCTCGGGCTCGCCGCGACAGCCGTCATCGCGCTGGCAGCGCATATTTCGTTTCCGCTGCCATTCACGCCAGTGCCGCTAACTCTGCAGCCACTCGCCGTGCTCGGCGTCGGCCTGGCATTTGGGCCGGTGGGCGGATTCCTTACTTTGCTTGCGTACCTTGCCGAGGGCGCTTGCGGTCTGCCGGTGTTCAGCCCGGCCGGTCCGGGAGGCATGGCGCAGCTGTTCTTCGGGCCAACCAGCGGCTACCTGCTTGCGTATCCGCTCGTCGCCGCTATCGCCGGCGGCCTCACGCGCGTGCTGGCGCGCCGGGCTGCGGCGTTCGTCTCTGCCGCGATCGGCTGCGCGGTGGCGGTTGCCGTTCTCTTCTCGCTGGCGCCGGCTTGGTTCCTGTCCTTCACGCACCTGCCCCTGCGCGCTGTCTGGATTGACACCGTCGCCCCGTTCCTGCCGGGTGAGGCCATCAAGGTTCTTGCCGCAGCCGGAATTTATAGCGCCCTCCGCCGCTCCTCCCGCAACAAAGCTTCCGCTTAACGCATCTGAAGGACCTGATGACCCCCGCTGCATCCGCCGTACGTGAAATTTCTATCGCCCATAGTCCCGACTCTGACGACGCGTTCATGTTCTATGGCCTGGCCACGAACAAGGTACGCGTGCCGGGCTATCGGTTCGTCCACACCTTGACGGACATCGAGACGCTCAACCGCAAGGCGATGAACGAGCAGTTCTACGACGTGACGGCGATCAGCTTCCACGCCTACCCCTACATTCAGGAGCACTACACGCTGATGGCGTGCGGCGGCTCCGTCGGTGAGAAGTACGGGCCGATGATCGTGGCGCCGCGCCAGTACACGCTCGATGAGGTCAAGAAGCTTCGCATCGCCGTTCCGGGCACGCTTACGACGGCGTACCTCACCCTCAAGCTCTTCGCTCCTGAGATCGAGACGGTCACGGTTCCGTTCGACAAGATCATCCCGGAGGTGCTCGCCGGCAAGTACGACGCCGGCCTCATCATTCACGAAGGGCAGCTGACGTACAGCCGCGACGGCCTGAGCAAGATTCTCGACCTCGGCGTGTGGTGGTTCGAGCAGACCGGGCTTCCCCTGCCGCTCGGCGGCAATGCAATCCGCCGCTCGCTGGGCGGCGACGTTCAGATCATCACGACGAACGCGCTGCGCGAGAGCATTCAGCATGCGCTCGACCACCGCGAGGCGGCGCTCGAGTATGCGATGCAGTTCGCGCGCGACCTCGATCCTGCGCTCGCCAACCGCTTCGTCGGAATGTACGTGAACGAGCGCACGATCAACTACGGCGACGATGGACGCGAGGCGATTCGCAAGCTGCTCGACATGGGCTACGATCGCGGCATCATTCCGCAGCGCGCCAACGTGGATTTCGTCGGATAGACTTCGCCGCAAGGGCGAAAGCGAGCGATTACACCGTGATACACTTCTGTTTGTGCGCACGTTCTTCGCTGCGCATTTTCCTTGCGAACTTCACTACCGTTCGCTCCGCTCGCCCGAGCGGATTCAGGCCTGGACGCGTAGCTCAACTGGCAGAGCATTCGACTCTTAATCGACAGGTTGAAGGTTCGATTCCTTCCGCGTCCACCATTTCCCTGATAAATCGCTAATCGAGATCGAACTCGCGCAGCGGCTTGTCTGTGGTGGGCGATTCCTTCGCCTTCTTGACGGCCTCGGCGAACTTCTTTGCGAGCACGATCGTCCTTATTCTTCTGCGCCTCGACCGACTGCGCGAAGATGCTTTCGCGACGCGCGTCCGCATCTTTCAGCGCGCGCGCAGCGGCTCCAAGATCCTCAAACGTCTTCTTCCGCGGCGCGGACGTATGGGCGATGATCTGCCGTGTCACCGGGTCAATCTTCAGCATTGCGCCGCAGTCCGGACACATCACTTCAAACGGCTGATCGCTCAATCCCATCGCGCCTTGCCTCACCTGACATTGTAAGGCGGAGGCGGCGGAGGCACATAGGCGACCCAATAGCGCGGCGTGTCGCAGATCGCCCAGATCAGCGCGATGATCCAGCCGATCACGGTCCAGCTCAGCAGCAGGTTGATCACGAGAATCCAGCCGAAGTTTCGCGCGTGGCGAATGCCAGCGATAATCGCCGGCAGAAAATGCAGCGCCAGGAGCGGGAGGAAGAACGGAAAGAACAGAAAGTGCACAGCAGACCTCCAGCAGAATGGTCTACGTGAACAGACAGCCCGGTGGTTCCGTAGAGGAATATTACGCGATGCCCGGGGCACTCCTGGGCTGCATTCTCGACCAGCAACTCTGGCAGTCCCTCGCCATAGCGCGCCATGAAATACACACCGCCAATCACGCGCTCCTGCAGGTGGGCGTCCGGGAACAAATTGAGCATGAGCGCATCCGCGTGCTTGCGCAGCGAGGCCTCGCGCTGCACTTCGAAGCTGGCGGCCATGCGGCGCAGACGGTTCATCTGGTAACGCATCTTGCTGGCGGAAACACCCGCCGCGCGGCCAAGCTCCGGGCTCATCGCGCTCATGTATTTCGTCAGCGCATCGAGCTCGGCATCGAGAGAATTACCGGCGCCCGCGAGCTTGCGTTTGAGCTCGATCGGCATGGCACGTGCGCCCAGTCGCTGCGCCAGAGCGTCGGGCGTTCTGGCCTCCCAGAGCTGGGGAATTTGTATCTCATGTGCGGCCATCACCTCGGCGAAGGCGGGGTCGACGAGCGTCGCCGACAGTCGCGGCAGAACGGGAGTCACACGGCCAAGCAACTCCTCGTACACAACTGCCGATTGCGCGAAGTAGGCAATTTCAGCGGGTCCGGCAACGTATGCCGCGGTCGGCAGAATCGCATCCTGGAACACGGGACGCAGCAGAGCGTTGGGGCTCAGCCGCTCCGGGTCCGTGTCAAGAATAGCCAACAGCTCCGCGACTGAGTACGTCCGTGCACCGGCCTTCCAGTGGCCGTCTTCCGTGCGCCGAAGCGGAAGCCGTGCACCGGTTTCCGCGTCGATCAAGAACAGCAGCGAGTGATCGGCCGAGACCAGCACCTGCGCGTGATAACCCTGGCTCGTGAGCTCGGCCGAGCGCTCAAGCAATGCCTGCTTCGAGCCGGTCCGCCTTCTCGATCGCACCGCGCAGCACGCGCGCACCGAGCTGATGGAAGCCTCGCGAAGCGGGATCCATTACAACCAGCCCAAACTCTGCAAAGATCGTGGTCAGTAGCCTGCCGAATGCTGTCGCAAGCGTCGTCCCCTGCTCTGCTGCAAAGCAATCGCGCAGCAGATCTGCGACAGGACCCCACGCCATCAGCTCGCCCGCGCGATCCAGAGTGGCTTGTAGCGCAGTCCGGCCGGCTTCTGTGCCGGAATCGACCCGCAGACCGCCGACCGGCAGCGGCCGTGCAGAGTGCAGCCCAAGCTTCAGCGTCTCGATGTCGGTCTTTGTGGGCAGCGCGAGCTGGTCGACCTCAGCCAGGTCGTGATCCTCGCTCGCGAGCCAGAAGACCGGAACGTGTGCGCGGCCGGTGCGCGCGGTCGCATCCTGAGCCTTGCGGATTGCAGTTGCGGCTTTCAGAAGCGTCAGCAGCGGGCCACCCAACAACGCGACCTGCTGCCCGGTCACGACCGCGGCCGCGCCGTTTCGGAGACGTTCGATGTTCTCCCGTGCTGCCGGCCCGGAGTTGAACTTTGCGGCCTCGTTGAGCAGCAGATCGGCAAGTCGCGCGCGGTGCTCAACCGCCAGCTCCGGAGTGTGTTCAGCCCAGGCGAAACCGAATGGCTCGGCCGGATACCAGCGGCGCAGAGACGCTGGATCAGCGGCGCTCGGCCGGTCCAGGAAGTCGCGCAGACAGCGCGGTCGTTCCCGGCATCGTCGCAATGGGATAACACTGAACGTCCATGCGCCTCGTCTCCGCCTGATTCGAGCCTTGAGCCTGTTGGATGCGCCGCTCAGCCGCCCGATGCAACAGAAAGTTTGTCTCTCCCCTCGTGTACTGTACCTTCATGGCCGCGAAAAAGAGCCCGTCTATTCCGCGAAATTCGTCCCAGAAGAACACCTCGACAAAGTCAGCAAGCGCCCCGAAGAAGCTCACGGGCACGGCGCGCACGCTCTCGTCCAAAACGGTCTATACCGGCAAGGTTTTCTGGGTGACAAGCGATGAGGTGCTCGAACCGGGCGGGATCAAGGCCCGCCGCGACGTGGTGCGGCATAACGGCTCTGTCGTGATTCTCGCGATCGATGCGCGCAAAGAATGCGCATGACCCCGACGTCCTCCTCATCCGGCAATATCGCCACGCCGCCGGGCAGTTCCTGCTGGAGCTGCCCGCCGGCCGCATCGAGCCCGGAGAAAAGCTGCTCCCCGCTGCGAAGCGTGAACTGCTGGAGGAAACCGGCTTTCGCGCCAAGCGGTGGACGCGGTTGGTCCAGTACTACGCCAGCCCGGGGTTCGTCGCTGAGTCCATGGACATCCTGCTTGCCGAGGACCTGGTTGCCGCTCCAGGCGAGGGCACGCCGGACGAGGATGAACGGATCGAAGTGCACCCGAGCTCCTCTATCCGAAGCCGTTCGACTGGCGCTCACCGGCAAGCTGCACGACGGGAAGTCACTGATCGGCGTCCTTTTTTATGCCATGCGGCACAGCCTTACGCTTTGATCGAAATCAGCGGCCTCTGCTTTCGATTATGCAAAACTTCGTTCCTTGCAATGTTCAATGGCGGACAAACTGCCACGCGGCTCTCCTGCGACTCTTTCTTGCTAAGTACCTCTAACTTAGGGGAAAGCGGATCCATGGGTCAGTACAAGGGCACAATCAAGTGGTTCAACAATGCCAAAGGCTACGGCTTCGTCGGACGGCAGGATGCGCCCGATCTTTTCGTGCACTACAGCTCCATCCAGCACGACGGCTACAAGAGCCTTCGCGAAGGCGACGAGATCGAGTTTGACGTGGTGCAGGGCGTCAAAGGACCGCAGGCCGACCAGGTTGTCGTCGTAAAGTCTGCCTGACCGGCAGCTTACATCGCCGCACATCTACAATCGAGGGCGGACGAACGCCCGCTCATGGACAACATCACACTCGCCCGCCTTCTGGATGAGACCGCGGCACTGCTCGAGATCGATGCCGCGGATCCGTTTCGCGTGCGCTCCTACCGGCGCGCCGCAGAGGCGATCGAGCAGCAAACAACCAACCTCGCTACCCTCGCTGAGTCCGACCCGAAGGCACTGCTCGCGATTCCCGGCATTGGCAAGACGATGGCGGCGAACATCTGCGACCTGGTCGCCACTGGGACAATGCCGCTCCGCGAAAATCTGCTGACACGCTACAAGGCCAGCATGCTCGAGTTGCTGCGGCTGCCCGGGATGGGCCCAAAGACAGTGGCGATGCTCTACTCCGCGCTGGGCATCGCCGACATCGACGCACTCGAGGAAGCAGCCAAGCGCGGCGATTTGCTGACGCTGCCACGCATGGGCCAGCGCTTCACGGACAAGCTGCTGAAAGGCATCGAGGACCATCGCAAAAACACCTCACGCTTTCGCATCGACGTCGCGCGCGAACACGCCGAGCGCATTGGCGCTCTCATCCGCCAGTTTCCCGGGATCGAGACGATCACGCCGGCGGGCAGTTTGCGGCGCGGACGCGAGTCCGTCGGGGATCTCGATCTTCTCGTCACAGGGCCGGCGTGCGAGCCGGATGTTGTTGCCGCTGCGGTCGAGCACGTTGCTGCGCTTCCGCTCATCGACAAGCTGCTTGCGAAGGGACAGAACAAGGTCAGCTTCACCCTGCGCAACAACCTGCAGGTCGACGTGCGCCTGCTGCCGCGTGCCTGCTATGGCGCCGCGCTCCAGTACTTCACCGGATCCAAGCACCACAACGTGGCGCTTCGCCAGCGCGCAATCAAGCGCGGCCTCACGTTGTCCGAGTACGCTCTGCTGCGCCTGGAGGACAACGCGATCGTCGCAGCCGCAACAGAAGCCGAGATCTACAACGCGCTCGAGCTCGACTACATCCCGCCCGAGCTGCGTGAAAACTGCGGTGAGATCGACGCCGCCGCCAAGCACGAGCTCCCGCGGCTGATCACTCGCGCAGACATCCGCGGCGATGTGCACATGCACACCTTCGAGTCCGATGGGTCGAACTCAATTCGCGAGATGGCCGAGGGCGCAATCGCACGCGGCCTGGAGTACATCGCCATCACGGACCACTCCAAGAACCTGGCCATGACCAACGGCATGGACGATGTGCGTACCGCCGCCCACGCGAAGAGAATCCGCGAAGCCTCCGCGCAGTTGGCCGAAGAATTCACCGCTGGGCGCGGACCGCAGTGGGCGCGTTATGAAGCTCAGCTCCGCGAAGATGAATCGCTCGCGCGAAAGCCGGAAGTTCCCTTCCGCATCTTGGCCGGCGTCGAGGTCGACATCCTGCTCGACGGTGCTCTCGATCTCGAGGATGACACGCTCGCGCAGCTCGATGTTGTCGTCGCAAGCGTGCACTCCGGTTTCAATCAGACCGCCGAAGAGGTCACCGCGCGCGTGCTGCGTGCGGCGGAGAATCCGCACGTTGACATCCTTGGCCACCCCACTGGGCGCAAGGTTCTGAAACGCGAGCCCTACAAGGTTGACGTGGAGGCGCTACTCGTCGCCGCGACGCGTCTTGGAGTGGCCGTCGAACACAACTCCGCGCCCGCACGTTCCGACCTTTCCGACCTGAATCTGCGTCGCGCAAAAGAGCTCGGATGTAAGATCTCCGTCAATACAGACGCGCATTCAATCGATGAGCTCGATCTGTTCGACTTCGGCATCGTGCAGCTTCGGCGCGCCTGGCTGAGTGCAGCGGACGTGCTCAACACCTTGCCGGTGGATGAATTTCTCTCCAGCTTGCGACGTATGCCCTGAGCCGCGTTATCCTTTCGAGCATGGCCACGCCCTCTGATCGGAGTCCGCTGACTGCAGTCGTTCTCGCCTTCATCATCATGGTGACGGTTGCCGTAACGGTATATCTGGTGATCCCGCACAAAGTCACCTCTCTGTCGATATCCAAGGTCGATGTCTTCGCTCCGCACACCGAGTTCAAAGCGTCCCAGGGAGACTCAGTCCAGGTTGTCGGCGAGCCCGGCCAGTCCGAGGACGATCTCTACGTCGTGGCGCACGTGAATATCACAGACAAGCTGACCCAAAAGGTGTTCATCACCGGCTGGTCTGCGACAGCGACGTTCGCGGACGGGTCCACTATGGATTCGACTCTATGTCGCAAAGTCAGAGCTCCCGCGTCTGGAAAAGATCTTTCCCGCAGATCGCACAGCTCGCGACCGATCCCATCGGCGATGGCGACGAGCTCGATCCCGGGGTCCCCCACACCGGTTCGATTGTTCTGATGTTTCCGAATACCACGGAAGACAAGTGGAACAAGAAGGGCTCCGCGGTGCTCAGCATCGAGCTTCGCGATCATGTGTCTCAAACAGTCAAGCTGCCCTGACAACGCGGTCGTGATGAGCAAAGCAGAAGGGCTGCATCCTGCGATGCAGCCCTCCTTGCATTCACCCGAATCTGCGAGAAACATTACGGAACCGAGATCGGCGCCGGTGCGTTCTTCGGCGTGCTCAGATATCCCGTCACCGAATTCTTGCCGATATTGTTGACTACGATTTCGTACAGCGCCGGCGTCTTGCCTGAGTAGAACTGCACCGGCTCGTCAAGGTTCTTGTCCTTCTTCTCGATCACCTTGTCGTCGGAATCAACATTCAGCGTGTACTTCGAGTGCTTCGGGTTCACCTTCTTGAGCTGCAGCTTCACCGTCCCGACGTTCTGAGCGGGGCCGCCCTTCTGCAGCGTGAACTCGTAGTAGTTCCGCTCGCCGCGGCGCTTCAGCTCCATCAGCTCATCATGGTTCGTCGCAATCAGGCCGCTCATCACGCCCTGGTCTCCGACCACGCGCGTCAGCTGCGTCTTCGTCTGCGCCAGATCAGCCTGGGTGGTCGCGACGTCGGTCTTGGTGCTCGCCACATCGGTCTTCACGGCGGACACGTCCTGCTTCACGGCGCCGACCTGTTGCTGGGTCTCAGACCTCTTCCTTGCGTAGCCTGGCCGTCGCCGCTACCGCCTGCTTCTGCGCAGCGACCAACTGGTTCGACTTGTCCTCGAGCTGCTTCTGCGTCAAACCGACGCTTTGGCCCAATGCCTCGCCCTGAGCCCGCAGCCTCTCATTCGTGTCCTCAAGCTTCTCGCTGAGCTGCGTGTTCTGCTGCGTCGCCGCCGTCAACTGGTTCTCCGCCGCCGTCAGGTGATTCTGCAAACCGAGACTCCAGCCGAGCGCACCGAGCGCCAGCAACATACTCACCACAGAGATCCCGATCAACCATCCTGGGGCTTTGGATTGCACCACATACTCGCGCTCCAAATCGCTCATGCCCTGATCCTCCTTGAATGTCCAAAGCGCCTCTACGCACGATCACTGGATATAACTAGCGCAGCTTGGCTTTCGAATTGGACGCGCCCGCCCTGAAAAAGGTGAGTGCCTAAGAGAAATGTTCTCACGCCCTTAGCGCTCTAGACTATAGACGGACATGGAACCTGTCCTGACTGCCGATATTGTTATCGCCGGCGCCGGAATTATCGGCCTCAGCCTCGCTTTGGAACTGCGCTTGCAAGGCGGGTCTGTCGTGATCCTGGACAGCGCCGCGGCCACTGGGGGCGGGTCGACCGCCGCCGCTGGCATGCTGGCCGCCGATGACCCGCACAATCCACCGCAACTGCAAGCGATATCCGGCTGGAGCGTATCTCTGTACGACCGTTTCCTTGCCCGGCTGGAAGCGCTCTCGGGAATCGCCGTTCCTTACCAGACCACCACGGCAGTCCAGTACCTCGATGACGGAACCAATGTGGCGCTCGCAGAAAAGTCCATCGACTCCCGACAGCTCGCGGCCAGCGCACTCCAGGCCGTGAAGCACACCGGCATTCCGCTGCTTGAACAATGCGGCAGGATAGCCATCTCCGAGCAGACCAGCGGTATCGTGATTCAGCCGGAACACGGCCCCGCGGTGTCTGCGGCGCGCGTGGTCCACACCTCTGGCGCATGGTTCAGCGGAACGCCCAGGATCACGCCGCGCAAGGGTCAGATGTTGCGCGTGCGAATTCCGGCGAGCCTCGACCTCCGGGACGTCCACCGCAGCTCATCCATCTACGTTGTTCCACGCACGCAGGGGCCACAGGCAGGCACAGCGCTGATCGGTGCAACCGACGAACTCGCCGGCTTCGACCTGCGCGTCTCACAACCAGCGCTCGACGCGCTGCGCGCACGCGCTGCGATCCTGCTACCCGCGCTCGCTTCGCCCATCGACGCACCCCAGGTCGAGGCCTGGGCGGGGTTGCGTCCGGCGACCACAGACGGCCTTCCCGCCATGGGCCGCGTGCCCGGAACCGCGCGCCAGTGGCTGGCCGGCGGTCATTACCGCAATGGCATCCTGCTCGCGCCCGCCACGGCCGTTGCCGTGGCAGCCATGCTCGCCGGCAAATCTCCCGCCGTCGACATCGAGCCGTTCGACCCCGCGCGGCTTGTGTAACCTATTCGCGCGCCACATCCGATATTCGGCCACTTCATCGTGACAACCGTTTTCCGGCTCTCGGATAATCAGTAGCGGGTCAAAAAGGCTGTTTGTAACTCTCTGTTTGGAGCACTTTCTCATGTCCACCACCGCACCAAAGGGCCTGCAGGACGTCGTGGCGAATGAGTCCTCAATCTGTTTCATCGACGGCGCCCGCGGCATTCTCTCCTATCGCGGAATCGACATCCACGAGCTCGCCGAGCGCTCCAACTTTGAAGAGACCACCTGCCTGCTGTGGAACGGCAAGCTGCCAACAACCTCCGAGCTGAAGCAGTTCCACGAGCAACTCGCGGCCGCACGCACGCTGCCGCCCCAGGTTCTCGATTTCCTCCGCACTCTCCCGAAAACCGCCTCGCCGATGGAGGTCCTGCGGACCGCCGTTTCCCTGCTCTCGATCTACGACACCGACGCAAGCTCCACGACTCATGAAGCGAATCTGCGCAAGAGCTTCCACCTGACCGCGCAGATCGCAATCATCGTCGCCTGCTTCGATCGCATTCGCAAAGGCAAGAGCATCGTTCGAGCCGGATCCGTCGCTCTCACACGCGGCCAACTTCCTCTGGCTCCTGAACGGAGAAAAGCCCTCCGAGACGGCAACTCGCGCGCTCGATGTCGCACTCATTCTCCACGCCGACCACGAGCTGAATGCCAGCACCTTCGCCGCACGCGTCATCGCGGCGACGCTCTCTGACATGCATTCCGCTATCACCGGCGCGATCGGCGCCCTGAAAGGACCGCTGCACGGCGGAGCCAACGAGGCCGTCATGCGCATCCTCTACGCGATTGACAAGAACGGCGCCGACCCCGTCGACCACGTTCGCGGCATGCTGCAGCGGAAAGAAAAGATCTCCGGCTTCGGGCATCGCGTCTACACCACCGAAGACCCCCGCGCCACGCACCTCCGCCGCATGTCCGAGGAGCTCGGACGCGACGCCAATCCAAAGTGGTTCGAGATGTCGCGCAAGATCGAGCTGTTCGTGAAAGACCAGAAGAAGCTGAACGCGAACGTCGACTTTTACTCAGCTTCGACGTACACGACCCTCGGAATCGACATCGATCTCTTCACGCCGATCTTCGCGATCAGCCGCATCGCCGGCTGGTGCGCGCACGTCATCGAGCAGCACGACGACAACCGCCTCATCAGGCCGCGCGCGGAGTACACCGGACCGGCATACCCCGCGCCCTACACGCCCATCGAGAAGCGCAGCTAGCTACTTCGACCCCGGCGGCACGACGCCGTTCATGCGCAGGTACTCGACCATCTGTCCATAATGGTCGTATCCGTGCGCGGAGATGAACGACGCGATCACGGCTCGCGTATGCAGCCCGTCCACACCGTCAATCGCCACAAAGGCATTCTGCGGCGTGATGGACGCAATCGCCTTGTGCGCGTACGCGAATGAATCCGCGGCCGCCTTCAGCAGATCGTCCTTGCTCGTCATGCCCGCAAGATTCTTCGGATCGATCGGCATTTTCTCGCCCAGAATCTTCGACGCGAAGTAGTAGTTCGCCGTCGCTACATGCGAAACCTCCTGCGCAAACGTGCGCACGCCCTCATACTTCGCGCCATTCGCGGAGGCCGGCGCAAAGCTGTACTTGTCGGCCGGCATCGCCTTCGCAACGCCCATGAACTCTGCCTCAAACAGGTTCAGCAGCTCATCCTCGCCCTGCACAGGAGACATCTCCGTACCCGCAGCGACCTTCGCGCTCGAACCCATCTGCGCGAAGCCTGTCAGCGTACATCCACTCAAAATCAGAACGGCAAAACAATATCGAAGACGCATAGATCACCTCATAGGCAAAATTCCGATTGAGTTCCGTACGAACTTATTCGCTCGGGTATGACGCCAAACAGCCTAGCAGAGCCCGCATCGCAACTTGTCACCCAAACCTATACTCTCGTCACAGATGCGCATCGACCTCGACGCCAACGCAACGACACCGCTCCTCCCCGAAATCGTGGAAGCGATGCAGCCCTTCTGGATCGAGCGGCACGGCAATCCGAGTTCCGCGCACCAGGCGGGCCAGCGCACCCGGGCCGCCGTTGAGCACGCACGCACCGCCGTCGCCGCGCTGCTCCACTGCACCCCAAAGGAGATCGTCTTCACCTCCGGCGGCACCGAGAGCGACAACCTCGCACTCTCAGGCGTGCTGCAGCCATGGTTAGACCGCAGAGCCTCCGGGAATCAAGCCACGCGCGAGCCCGCGCATCTCATCACGACGCAGATTGAGCATCACGCCGTGCTCTTCGCCGCCGAGTCGCTCGAGCGGCGCGGAATTGAAGCCACCTATCTTGCTCCCGACCGCAACGGCGTCGTCGACCCAGGCGATCTCGAAGCCGCCTTGCGGCCGCAGACGAAACTCGTCAGCATCATGCTCGCGAACAACGAGACGGGCGCGATCCAGCCGCTCGGCAAGCTCGCACGCATCGCCAAGGCTCACGGTGCGCTCGTTCACACCGACGCCGTTCAAGCTGCCGCCAAACTGCCGCTCGATCTCTCAGGCGAGTTTAAGAACGTTGACCTGCTCTCCATCTCCGGCCACAAGATGTACGCTCCGCAGGGCACCGGCGCGCTGTTCGTCCGCAAAGGAGTTGAACTCGCGCCGCTGTTCCACGGCGGGCCCCATGAGCGGCAACGCCGTGCCGGCACTGAGAACGTTCCCGGCATCGTCGGCCTCGGCCGCGCGGCGGAACTCGCGCAGGAATGGCTGAACAGCTCAGCCCCGCAACAGCTCGCCGCTCTTCGCGACCGCCTCGAAGAAGGCCTCGCGCGCATTCCCGGATCGACGATCAACTCCGCTGCCGCGCCACGCGTTCCCAACACCGTGAACATCCAGATCAACGGCATCGATGCCGAGGCGCTGCTGATCGCCCTCGACCTTCAAGGCATCGCCGCAAGTTTCGGCGCTGCCTGCATGTCGGGAGCGACGGAACCATCACACGTCCTGCTCGCGATGGGCCTCACGCCAACGGAAGCTCGCGCCAGCCTGAGACTTTCACTGTCGCGGCTCACCACAGACAGCGAAATTGATCGCGCCCTGGAGATTATTCCATCTGCCGTCGAACGCCTCCGCCAGCTCCGCTGAAGCGCTCACGCCAGCCGCCTACAGATACCACGGAATATTCACGACCACGATCCGCTGATTGCCCTTCAACAGCAAAAGCAGCTTCAGCAATTGCACGCGCTGATTGTGCAGCAAATTCTCCCACCAGTGCCGCACCACCAGCTCCGGCAACAGCACGGCAATCTTGCGCCCCGGGTTCTCATCCTCAAGCTTGAGGATGTAGTCCATCAGCGGTGTGAGAATCGTTCGATACGTGCTCTGCACCGTCACCAGCTCCGGCTCCGCACACCCGCGCTCGCGCACCGGCTTCAACACCAGCTCGGTCCACACCTTCTCTACGGAATCGAACTCCTCGCTCGAAGAAACGTGCACGACCTTCACCACCGGGCTCATCAGCATCCCAAAACGCATCGCCTTCTCACCGATCTTGTCCCATCGCGCCATCGGGATCACTACGATCGGCGGTTCTAATCCGCTCAATCGCAGCGGCGTTGGGTCTGCGGTCTCCAGCTTCACGCGCTTATAGTGCCGCTTCACCCCCGCCATCAGCGCAATGATCATCGGCACCAGGATCACGACAATCCAGGCGCCGTACATGAATTTTGTCATCAACAGGACGAGGAGAGTGATACCCGTAGCCGTAGCGCCGAGCCCGTTCAGGAACATCTTGATGCGCCGGTGCCGCGCGTCCTTCTCCTTCATCCAGTGCCGAACCATACCCGCCTGGCTCAGCGTGAACGCCAGAAATGCACCGATGGCATAGAGCGGAATCAGCCTGTCGGTAACGCCATCGAACAAAATCAGAATCAGCGCCGTGAAGCCCGTCAGTGCGTAGATGCCATGGGAGAACAGCAGCCTGCGGCCACGCAGCAGAAAAACATGCGGCAGGTAATCCTTCTGCGCGATCGCCCGCGCCATGCGGGGGAAATCAGCAAATGCTGTATTGGCGCTGAAGGAAAGCGCAGCGAGCACACTGCCCATCGTGACGAAATAGAACCAGCCACGCCCGAATACAGCGGCCACCTCGATCGACAGAACGCTCTGATAGTTCGAAGCATCGGGGTCCATCGCGGTGACGCCATAGGCGCGCGCCACGTACGACAACCCGAACAGCAGGATAACCAGGATGAAGATAATGACCGTCAGGGTCTGATTCGCTCTCCTGGATCGCGGCTCTTTGAAGGCTGTTACGCCATTCGAAACCGCCTCCACGCCGGTCATCGCCGCGCATCCGTTCGAGAACGCCTTGAGCAGCAGCCAGATCAACGCGAACTTGGTAAGCGTCCCGAACGCGGGTAACGGCGGCGGAGGCGGCGCGATTGCCGCCGGATGGCCACCCGCTGCAATCGATCGAGACACGCCTATAGCGATGGTAGCCAGCAGCGAACCGACGAACAGAAACGTCGGCATCATGAACACCAGGCCCGTCTCTTTCACGCCGCGTAGATTCACGACCACGATAAGCGCAAGGACAACCAGGCAGAGCCCAAGTTGATGCGGATGCAAGGAAGGAATTGCACTGACCAGGGCCGTGACGCCGGCCGAAACACCCACTGCGGCGGTCAGGATGTAGTCGATCATCAGCGCCGCAGCCGCCAGCAGCCCGGCGCCATTGCCCAGATTTTCGCTTGCGACTGTAAAAGAACCGCCGCCCGTGGGATAGGCATCGATCGTCTGCCGGTAACTGAAGTACAGGATCACCAACAGCGTCAGAATTAATCCGAAGATCGGCAGCAGATGCTGCTGCACACCCGCCATCCCCAGCGGGATCAGCAGCACCATGGCCGCTTCCGGGCCATACGCCGCGCTGGTCAGACCGTCCAGGCCGAAGATCGGAACGCCGGCCGCCACACCAATGTGCTCATCTTTCTCCGCACTGGTGGCAAGCGGCTTGCCAAACAAAAGGTCAAAAAAGCTCATCGACGCGCAAAATCCTCGGGCGCCCGCAGGCGCACCGTTAGATATCCTACCCTATTTGTCAATCTGTACAGCTAAGCTCTTTAGCCTGAATCTGCCCGCACTCGGCGAACGATCTCGCACCTCCCTTGCGATAATTCCGCTATGGCTTCGATCTACGACATTCCTCTGGCAACGCTTTCCGGCGACAGCACTTCCCTCAACGCCTATCGCGGCAAAGTCCTTCTTCTCGTCAACGTCGCATCGAAGTGCGGCTTCACCCCGCAGTACACAGGCCTCGAATCCCTCTATCAGCGCTTCCGCGAACGCGGCCTCGTCGTCCTCGGATTCCCCGCCAACGACTTCGCCGCCCAGGAGCCCGGCTCAAATCAGGAGATCGCCAAGTTCTGCTCTGTCGACTATCCCGTCACCTTTCCGCTCTTCAGCAAAATCGTCGTCACCGGCCCTGACAAGCATCCACTCTTCGCGGAGCTTATCCGCACGCACCCGGAGCGCACTGAGGACGGCAACGCCCTCCGCGATAATCTCGCCGGCTATCTGAAGAGCCAGGGCTTGCCCGGCCCCAACAATCCGCCCGAGCTGCTGTGGAACTTCGAAAAATTTCTCATCGGCCGCGATGGCTCCGTCCTCGCCCGCTTCGCCTCAGACGTCACGCCCGAAGACTCTCGCCTCATCGCCGCCATCGAGCAAGCGCTTCAGGACGCCTGAGTTCCCTGCTTCTGCGCGTCCTTCCTGCCTCGTCGTGCGTATCCTTCAACAGTCAACCGTTCTCACTCCAGGAGTCCTTCTAACCATGCTTCGCACGTCTGTGCTGCTTGCCGCCGCGTCGCTGTTCTCCCTTCCGTCACTCAGTCAGACGCGCGGGGTCCCCGGCGAGCCCGCTCGCTCGGGTGGAACGCCCATTCACATCACCGCTGACCTCACAGATGCGCCGCGCAAGCTCTACCACGCCGAGATCGATCTTCCCGTGAAGCCCGGGCCCGCAGCCTTCACCACGCCGGAGTGGATCCCCGGCAACCACCGGCCCACGGGTCCCGCGGAAGACATCACCGGCGTCGTCTTCACCGCAAACGGCAAGACAATCCCCTGGCGTCGCGATGAGACCGACCTCTATCAGTTCCACGTCGACGTGCCGCCAGGCGTCACAACGCTGCACGTCCATCTCGACTGCATCGTTCTCTCTCGCGCCTCCGACAAGATCGCGGTGCTCGAGTGGGAGAAGCTGATGCTCTATCCGGCGAACACGCCCGTCCGCAACATTCCCATTCAGCCCAGCGTCACCGTTCCGAAAGGCTGGGGCATCGGCACCGCGCTCCAGCCCGTCGGCAACTACGATCCGAATGCAAAAATCGGCGGCACCACCGACTTCCAGCCCACAACCGTCGAGCAGCTCGAAGACTCACCTGTAATCGCCGGTGAATACTTCCACGAGTTCGCCCTCGCTCCCGAGATCTCGCCCAGGCACTACATCGATGTCGTCTCCGACGAGCCCAAGGATTCGAACCTCCGCCCCGAAGTCCTCGCCGAAGTCGCGAACCTGGTCCGCGAAGCCAGCAGCGCCTACGCCTCGCATCACTACAACGTCTACCACTTCCTCCTCACGCTCTCTGACGTCGCTGGTGGCGAGGGCCTCGAGCACGGCCAGTCCTCCGATAACGGTGTTGAAGAGCTCGGCTTCGCTGACGCGCGCCACCAGGTCTATAACGCTGACCTTCTCTCGCACGAATTCACCCACTCCTGGAATGGCAAGTACCGCCGCCCGTTCAACCTCTACCAGCCCGACTTCCACAAGATGCAGCAGGGCGAGCTCCTCTGGGTCTACGAAGGCATGACGCAGTACCTCGGCAACGTGCTCGCCGCGCGCGCCGGTCTAAAATCCGCCGCGCAGTACCGCGACATCCTCGCCGCCTCCGCCGCGTCTCTCGACTACCGCCCCGGCCGCGATTGGCGCACAACCGATGACACCGCGATCGCCGCCAGCATCCTCCGCAGCAACGCCCCCGCCTGGTCCAACTGGCGTCGCGGCCAGGACTACTACCAGGAAGGCGAGTTGCTCTGGCTCGACGCCGACACGCTCATCCGCCAGCTCACCAACGACCAGAAGTCCCTCACCGACTTCCTGCATATCTTCCTCGCCAAAGGTGGCAACACCGGGCCGCTCATCGTCACCTACAACCGCCAGGAGCTCATCGACGACCTCAACCAGGTCGTAAAGTACGACTGGGCAAAGTTCCTCCACGATCGCATCGACCTCATCAACCCGCACGCCGATCTTGACGGCATCACACGCGGCGGTTACAAGCTTGTCTATCAGGACCACCCCTCCGACACCGAGAAGATGGCCGGCGGCGGCCGCCGGATGGCCGGTCCGAATGTCTGGTACTCGCTCGGCTTCCGCGTCAGCGCCGAAGGCACGGTCTCTGACGTTCGCTGGGGCGGCCCTGCCGATCAGGCCAAGCTCGCACCCGGCGAAAAACTCATTGCCATCAACGGCCGCACCTTCTCGGCCGACCACCTGCGCGATGCCATCGACGATGCCAAAAACAGCAAGGAGCCCATCCACCTCCTGATGCAAACCGAGGACTACATTCGCCCCGTCGACATCGACTATCACGACGGCCAGCGCTACCCCGTGCTCGTTCGCGAGGACAGCCAGAAGGACTATCTCGACGAGATCACCACACCTCTGACCGACGAAGCAAAAAAAGCCCGCGAACAAGCCGCCACCCACACGCACTCTCAATCCGAATAACCCGTTCTACACTTAGGGCGCCACGCACCAACGCCGCCGTGGCGCCCTTTGCGTTTAAAGTTTTTGCTCTGTCTTTCCGTCAGGAGACATTCCGATGCGCACAATTCTCATGGCCTTAGCAGCCACTTTCGCAATCACCGCCGCCGCCGCGCAGACCATGTCTTCCGCACCCGTGCAGCCGCGCCCGCAATCCCATTGGCCCGTCAAGGACGAGCTCTACATCGCGCATGACTTCAAGTTCGGCAGCGGCGAATCTCTCGCCGAACTCAAGCTGCGCTATCTCACCCTCGGCAGCCCGCACCGCAACTCCGCCGGCCACATCGACAACGCCGTCCTTCTCCTGCACGGCACCGGCGGCAATCGCTTCACACTGCTCAATCCACTCTTCTCGGATGTCCTCTTCGGCCCCGGCCAGCCGCTCGACATCGCGAAGTTCTTCATCATCCTCCCTGACGACATCGGCCAGGGCGACTCGTCGAAGCCCTCCGACGGCCTCAAGATGAACTTCCCGCACTATGACTACGACGACATGGTTCGCTCGCAGCACCAGATGCTCCTCGACGGTCTGCGCGTCGACCATCTCCGCCTGATCCTCGGCACCTCCATGGGCTGTATGCAAAGCTTCGTCTGGGGCGAAACCTACCCCGGCTTCTCCGACGCGCTCATGCCGCTCGCCTGCCTTCCTACCGAAATCGCCGGCCGCAATCGCATGATGCGCTACATGGCAATCGAGAACATCAAGCGGGATCCCGCCTGGAACAACGGCAACTACACCACTGAGCCCGCTGAAGGCATCCGCACCGCAAACGAAATGCTCTTCGTCATGGGCTCAGCGCCGCTCGTCCTGCAAAAGACCGCGCCCACCCGCGCCGCCGCTGAGAAATATGTCGACAACGTGCTCAACCGCACGGACGCCCACACCGACGCCAACAACTTCATCTACTACGTTGACTCTTCGCGCAACTACAACCCCGAGCCCCACCTCGACCGCATCACCGTCCCGGTCATGTACATCAACTCCGCCGACGACTTCATCAACCCGCCCGAGCTCGGCATCGCCGAAAGGCTCACCACGCGCATGCCGCACGCGCAGTTCGTCCTGATCCCCATCTCCGACAAGACCCACGGCCACGGTACCCACACGCAAGCCGCCATCTGGAAGGACTACCTCGTCAAGCTCCTCGCCGAATCCGAACCGCAGCACTGATCACGCAACCTCATGAGCTTCGCGCGCATTCATCCCTCTATGCGGAGCCTCACCTTCCCCCGCTTCCTCGCGCTCTGCACATTCGCCTGCGTCTGCCTCGCCCTCGCGAACCTCAAGCTCCTCCAGTACCGCTTCGGCGGCTATGACCTCAGCCCGCTCATCGACTCCGGCTGGCGCATCTTCCTCGGTCAGGCGCCCAACCGCGACTTCATCTGCACCTTCCCGGCGATCCTCTATCTCGCCGTCCCACTTGCCTTCCGCATCTTCGGAGTGCGCTGGCTCGCCATCACCATCACCGGCGCTGTAGTTCCACTCCTGTTTACGATCGCCGGCTTCCGCATTCTCCATCTGCTTCGCACGCAAATTTCTGAACGCCGCCTCCGCTGGCTCGCAGTTTTTTACGCCGCACTCCAGATGACGCCGCTCCTCGCGATCGGCTTTCCCTGGCACTCCTTCTGGACCGAAGCCGCTTCGCTCTACGCGCTCCTCGCGACGTTCGCGCTTTGCGGGTTGAATCCTCCACGCCGCGCCGTTCGCATCGAACTGCTCACCCACCTCGCACTCGCCGAAACCCTGCTCATCCTCGCAAAACCCAACGTTGCCCTTCCCATCCTGCTCGGCTGCACGCTGACCCTTCTCTTCGCGCGCCGCTTCCAGTCCGCAATCGTCGGACTCGTCAGCGCCACAATCCTCTCGTCACTGGCACTCGCCTTCGCGCACACCAACCTCCTCACCACCTACCGCGTCTACTCTCAACTGACCTCCCGCTTCCGTCCCGGCCACTTCCTCGCCGGCATTCTCTACGACAAGGACCTCTCCGTCGGATTCCAGCGCTGGACCGTCTACGCGATCATCCTTCCCGCCGCGCTCTGGATTCTCTTCCAGACCTTTCGGCCGTCCGCTCCGCTGTGGCTGCGCGCGCTCGCACTCACCGGCCTCATCGCCGCCTGGCTCGGCATTGGCACCAACGTCGAGTTTGCCCTCGTCGATGCGCCCGTTCTTCTGCTCGGCGCCGCTCTCCTCACCACGTTCCTGCCCGCACCCCACATCGCCGCCCGTGCTTTCACCGCCGCAGCAACCTACGCGCTGTTCGCGCTCGCCGTCTTCTACGCCGTCTCACGCGCCCGCATGCAGGAGATCGGCGTCTGGGCCGAAGCAGAAACCTGTAACGCCGAAGCCCGCATCGACGACCCGTTCTTCGGCTCCTTCACCACCTGCCGCAATCTCGCCTCCGTACTCGAACAGACCGACGCCGCCATCCACGCATTCAAGCCGCGCTCCGTTTTCTTCGGCCCGCGCATGGAGTTCCTCTACGCGCGCGAGCATATCGCCTCACCGCGCGGCCTTCCGCTCTGGTGGCACCCCGGCAGCTCTTACCCAGTTAGCGCCGTGCCTGAAATCCTCAGCGCCTTCGAAGCCGACCGTCCGCAGCTTCTCATCTTCCTGCGCGACGACCGCTCCCACATGCCCGCCGCCCTGCTCGATCGCATGAGTCGCGAATACCAGCAACTGCCATCCCCACCCGCACCTGATTACCGCGCCCTCGCCGACGACCCCACCGCCAACATCGACATCTACATCCGCCGCTAAGCAGTCGCTCCCGCCGCCGCCCTCGCCTCGTCAACTACGCGCACAAGCAATTCGCGCTGCTCCAGCAGCGGCTCCATCGCCCTGCCCACCAGCACCAGCAGCGGAGCCGGCCCACACGCCATCTCGCCAAATCCATCAAGCCGCGCAACATCATAGCTCTGCCGCGAAGTCGCCGCGTGCGACACTGCCGCGCACGGCACATCCGCCGCAACGCCAGACTCCGCCAGCTCCCTTGCCAGCCTCGCCGTATCCCGCCCCGGCATATAGATCACCAGCGTCGCGTCATCCGGCAGCCATCCGTTCCACACCGGGGTGGAGATCGGCGCCGCATCCTTACCATCCGCATGATGTCCCGTGCAGAAGATCAGCTTCGACGCATATCTCCTGTCCGTCAGCGGCAAGCCCAGCGCTGCACCCGCTGCAAACGCCGCCGTCACACCCGGCACCACCTCAAAGTCCACACCCGCCGCGCGCAGCGCTCTAATCTCCTCACCCGCGCGCCCAAACACCAGCGGATCCCCCGACTTCAATCGCACCACGCTCTGCCCCGCGCGCGCCGCTTCAATCATCAACGCGTGAATCCCCTCCTGCGTAATCTTCGGCCGTCCGCAGCGCTTGCCTACACTCGTCACCAGCGCATGCCGTCCAGCCAGCACCAGCACCTCCGCGGGCACCAGGTCGTCGTGGAACACCACGTCCGCCGACTCCAGCAGTCTTACCGCGCGCACCGTCAGCAGCTCCGGATCTCCCGGCCCCGCGCCCACCAGATAAACCTTCCCCGCTTCGGCCTTCGTCATCGAATCACCTCCGGAACCGCGTCGTCGCGGGTGGGGTAAAACTCCCGCGCATGCTCTCTTGCCCTCACCCTCGCCGGACACTCCGCAAACCCACACACCTCTCTGCTCGCCAGCTCATGCAGCAACAACTTCCTCGGCTCGCCGATCGGCTCCGCCGCCGTCACCTCACGCCGCAATCGCCCCAGCTCCTCGAGCCACTCGCCGGCATCCAGCGGCAGCGCCGCATTGATCTCCTTCCGCAGCCGCTGCGCCAGCGCCGGACTCTCACCCGACGTCGAGATCGCAATCTGCAGCTCGCCACGCCGCACCACACTCGGAAAATAAAAGTCGCAGAACGGCGGATCATCCACCGCATTGCACAACACACCGCGCTCGCTCGCCTCCGCAAACACCGCGCGATTCACCTCCGCAGTCGCCGTCGCCGCAACCACCAGAAACGCGCCCTCAAGATCCCCTGCCGCATACTCGCGCGGCTCCCACTCGACATCTCCACCGTCAGCCCACGCGCGCACCCTGGGCAAAGCCTCCGGCGCAATCACCCGCACCTTCGCCTCCGCCGTCAGCAGACTCTCGATCTTCCCTTCCGCAATCGCTCCCGCCCCGACCACAACGCATGGCCGCGCCGTCAGCTTCAGGAACATCGGGAACAGGCTCATCGCATCACCTCTCGCCGCAGCTAATTAACGCTCGCCGGCACGCGTCCCGGCGCAGCATCGCGCTCCACCGGCGCAAACACCTCGCCAGCCAAATCCTCTCGCAGCTCCTGATCCGTCGACCGCCGGAAGTACGCCCGCAAACTCTCGCCCTCATCCCGCTTGCGCAGATATCCTCTCAGCAGCCGCTCAATCGCCTGCGGGCAATCCTCCGCCGCCGCACGATATCCAATCTGCCGCGCCACTCCCGCATACTCGCCCACTGACCCGCCAACGCAAAAGTAGAACGCGTCCACCAGCCGCCCATCCTTCTTCATCTTCTTGCCCTCGAGCCCGATGTCCGCAATCCACGCCTGTCCGCACGAGTTCGTGCACCCAGTCACATGCAGCCGAATCTGTTGATCAAACTCCGGCACGCGCTCCTCGAGTTCACTCACCAGCCAGCGGTTGAACTGCTTCGTCTCCGCGATCGCAAGCTTGCAGAACTCCGTCCCCGTGCATGCAATCGCGCCGCGGAAGAACACCGTCGGCTGAACCTCCAGCCCCAGCGCCACAATCTCCCGCACCAGCTCCTGGGTCTTCTCGTTCGGCACATTCACAATGATGATGTTCTGCCCAATCGTCGTCCGCAGATGCCCATCGCCAAACCGCTCACTCAACTCCGCCAGCGCGTGCATCTGTTCCGGACTTATCCGCCCGTTCAACACCGTCGCACCTACATAACTAAGCCCCGGCTGCTTTTGCCTGTGCACACCCACATGATCGCGATACACATCATCCGCAATCGGCCCTTCCTCCTGCCGGTCGAAGCTGTATCCAAGCCGCTCTTCAATCGCCGCGAGCATCGTCTCCGCCGTCCATCCAAATTTCATGAACAGGTACTTGATCCGCGCGCTCGTCCTGCTCTCGCGCAGAATCTCCGCATCGCGAAACGTCTCGCACACCGCGCGCACCGCATCGAACGCCTTCTCCTGCGGCACAAAGATCGGCAGCCGCACCGCAATGTGCGGCTGGTTCGACAGCCCTCCACCAACGCGAATGCTGTAGCCGACTTCCTCGCGGCCATCTTTCACGCGCTTCAGCGCCGTCAGCGCCACATCATTAATCTCCGGGTACGAGCACCAGATCGGGCATCCCGTCACGCTGATCTTGAACTTGCGCGGCAGGTTGTAAAACTCCGGATTGCCCGTCAGCTTCTTCGCGCACTCAATCGCCAACGCAGACGAGTCGATCAGCTCATGGCCATCCAGTCCCGCCAGCGGGCACCCTGTCACATTGCGCACCACATCGCCGCACGCTCCCTTCGACGACAACCCAATCTCCTTCAGCCGGTCCACAACCTCCGGCAGCGACTGAATCGTCAGCCAGTGCAGTTGAATATTCTGCCGCGTCGTCAGATCAGCAATCCCGCGCGCATGATTCTTCGTGATCTCCGCAATCCCGCGCAACTGACGCGCCGTCAGCAACCCGTTCGGCAGCGCAATCCGCATCATGAAAAATTCCGTGGCTTTGCCCTCGCCGCCCACGCCGCCGGTCACGCCATTGCCATCACCCTGCGTATAGATCCCCCACCACCGGAAGTACATGTTCCACTCCGCGGTTACACTCTCCCGCCCGAGGCGCGCAAACTCGCGCACCTCATCCCACGCATCCCACGGATTCTTCTCGCGCTTCAGCCGCTCCGCCTTCTGCGCTTTTGTCTCTTTCACTGGCGCTGTCGCCACAGGGGTCTCTAACGTCGTCTGGCTCACAAAATCTCCCGGTTAAAACGAAAAGCCCACGAGGTCTGCTCGTGGGTCTCAGGGTGAAGTCTCAGCTCTTTGCGCTTACAGTGTCGTCGCGCACGCCGCCGCCTCAGCCCTGAGGCCAAGACAACACGCGGACATGCACATACGCTTCATGTAAAGAGTTTACTACAACCGGTGGATTGCCAGCACAACAAGCGTTGCGAGTGTGAGCGTATGCAGCACACAATGCAGCGTGTTGATCCGAATCCCATTGCGCGCCGGAAGAAACGCATGCGTTTTCCCGAACATAGCGCGATACCGCTCGACGGTCTTCTCACTCGTTCCCATGAAATGCGGCCACCACCACGCCTGCAACTCACCAACAAACAGCCACCCGTAACCGACCCACAACCACATCCACACCCATCCCGGCCACGGCCCTTGAACATGCAGCAGCCCCTCCACCAGCGGCGGCACAAACAGCACCGTGCTGATGACCGTCGCAATCAGCAGCTTGCCGCCCGGATTCTCCTCACGCACGGCCCGCACGTCGTTCAAACGGGCGAGCGGTATCCAGTCGTGCAGCGCCAGAAACGCGACATGAAAAACCTGTAACGCCAGAAGTGCAGCAAGCATAGGAATGTGAAACCAGCTTTGCCACAGCCTATCAGCACGAGCGTCTGTACTGGGCGAGGAACCCGGGTGCCCCACCCTCGGCGCGGCTTCACCGCGACAGGGTGGGGTATCGTTTGCGATAGCAAACGACCGCTTTCCCCTCCACCAAAGAAGGATTTTCCCCGATCTCTACGACACCTACACTCGCATCTGTGTCAACGGGCCTCAACCGCTATCACCACACTGGCCGTCCTCACTTCATCACCTTCAGCTGCGTCCGTCATCGCCCCATCCTCGGCACAGAAGGCACCCGCGACACCTTCTGCGAGCTCCTCGAACGTACCCGCGAACTCTACATCTTCCACATCCTCGGTTACGTCATCATGCCCGAGCACGTGCATCTGCTCCTCACAGAGCCCGAAGCAAAACCACTCTCGATCGCCATTCAGATACTCAAACAGCGATTCTCAAAAACACGCGATGAGCTCCACGTCTGGGAATCCCGCTACTACGACTTCCATATCCGCACAGAAAAGAAGCGCATCGAAAAACTCCGCTACATTCACCGGAACCCAGTCCGCCGGCAATTAGTCGACAAACCAGAAGATTGGAGATGGAGCAGCTTCCGCGACTACGCCGGCCCCACCAGCGGCCCGGTCACAGTAACCCTCCCGGAATGGTGACTCGTAAATCGAGCGGGTGCCCATCCTCGCCGCAAACTGACTGACCACGCCGGGCGCCCACCTTCTCCGCGAAGCGACTGACCACACGGGTGCCCCATCCTCGGCGCGCTCGCGCGACAGGGTGGGGTATCGTTTGCGGTAGCAAACGAGTATCTTCTGCACCCGATTGTCCCATGAGGACGGACGACGTAATCGGCATTCCATCCCACCTATTGCACACGAAGAGCCAAACTCTCTAGCGCAGACCGCGCCCAGGACTCTTGGCTACGAACTTCATCTAGCGGACCTGTGATCGATGCGTAGATTGCAAGATGTGGCCAGACTAGATACACGTGGAACCAAGGCACCCCATTTGCGTCAACAACTTCAGCTGCCGCTTGGTCTGGAGCATGAGCGTTTACCTTGCTATGTATATCGGTCGAGGTTGCAGCAGTTTTCGCGAGCTGCTCTAGAAGTCTTTGCCGTGCCGATATTTGCTCACCCTCCGCGCGGACGTAGCTTGATATTTGAAGCAACAACGACTTGCCGTCCAACCAAAAACTTGAGACGCGGCCGTCCTGCTGACGTTCGATGTCATGTGGGAGCAGAAGCTGATAACTAGTTGTTGGGCTGATAAGTCTAGTCACTTTAGCGGGTATAAGTGAGTTGTGTTGTGTCATACTTTCTAGTCCCAGGCTGGCCCATGGCTGTCGCGGCCACCTACTTCCCCCGATACCCCCACCACACATACTCCAACGCCTCCGGCAACGTCTGCGCCTTCACCGCGCGGTCCACATGCCCCGCATTCTCCGCAAACACAAACTGGTAGTGGTATCCCTTCGCAGCCAGCACCTTCGCCATCCGCTCGTTCGCGAGCACCCAGTCGTGCATGTTGTCGCGCATCGCATTCGGATTCAGCAGGTCCCGGTCACCAACCTCCATCCAAATCCGGATCGGCTTCTTCGCCGACTCCGCAATCAGCCGCTCATGAAACTCCCACGCTCCGCCCGGTGTCTCCGCACTCGGGGGCCACTGCTGATTCACAAATGTCCCCGAGTACGTCAGCACCCGGTGATACCACTCCGGGTGATACCACGCCATCTCCAGCGCCGCGGACCCGCCCGAGCTCCCACCCGTCGTCGCCCGCCCGTCCGGATCCTTCGTCAGCCTTACATGCGCCTCCCGCTCCACCCGCGGCAGCACCTCGTTCTCCACCCACTCCGCATACTTGCCTGACATCGTGTCATATTCCAGGCCCCGTTCACTCCCCTGCGCATCGCCTCCGCCGTTCTGGATCGACACCGCAATCATCACCGGAATCTTGTGCTCGGCAATCAGCGCGTCGATCGCCGTAAAGAGCATCCAGTCCGGCCCATCCGCGCCCACAATAAATGGTGCGATCGTCCCCGGCACATACTCCCTCGGCACATACACCGTCACCTTCCGCGTCCACGGCGCCGGATGGCTCGTCGTCACAATCAGCTTCGCCGGATCGTTCGGGTCCGGTGTTCCAAACGTGCCCTTGTCCCGCGCAATCCCCGGGTAGTACCTGCTGTCCGCCGAGCTCATCGTGAACTCGACCACCTGTCCCCTCAGCTCACCCCTCGGGTCGGACACCTGCATTCCAGGCGCCGGCGTGTGCGTCGGCCCAATGATGAAGTTCCCGTCCTTATCCGGCGGTGGGACCTCCCCATCCGGGAGTTCCGTCGCCTTCACAAATCCCGGCGTGTGCGGATCACGCGTTGGCGGCGTTGGCCGCGCGTCCTGCCTGGCCGCCACGACTGGCGCCTGCGCCATCAGAATTCCGCACACCGAAAGCACTCCCAGCAACCCGACCATCCGCTTCATCTCACACCTCTTCTCGCGCCAGTATCTCCATTGCTTGCAATATCATCCAGCCGTTGCGCCACCATTCCCGAGCGCACCCACCTGTACGCTCTACCTCTTCGATCTCAAGACTTTGCGCATTTGCGAACACTCGGCCGGTCGAAGTCCGCCCTCAAAGTCTCTGAATCGAAGACTTTGCGCAAAAAACGGGGGAGGGGGGACCTACCTCACCCCAGCCGCGACTCCGCCTCTTTCGTCGCCTCGTAAATCTGCTGGAAGCTCTCAATCGCGTACAGCACCGGCTGCATCTTCGCCACATCCACAACCGTATCCAGCACCTGCTCCAGGTTGAAGTCGCGAATCTCCGGCCCGCCGCCCTGCTGGCGTTGGACCACATGCGTGCACTCCCCATGCGATGAAATCAGTCCGCTGCCGTACACCTTCACCTCGCCCTTCTGCCGGATTACCCCAAACTCCACGGTGAACCAGAACAGCCGGCCCATCCGCTCCAGGTCGTTCTTATCCGTCAGCCCCGCGCAAACCTTCCCATAGTGCTGCAGAAAATCCGCAAACACCGGATGCGCATGCATGGGCACGTGCCCAAATACATCATGAAAAATATCCGGCTCCGGCGTGTACTCCAGCGATTCCCGTCCGCGAATCCACGTCGTCGTCGGAAACATCCGCGCTGCCAGCATCTCGAAGAACGCGCCCGCCGGCAGAAATCCACTCACCGCCGTCGAACTCCACCCGGTCCGCGGCCGCAATCTCTTCGTCACCTCCGACAAGTTCGGCAACCGGTCCTGCTGCAAACCAATGCCCGAAAATCCATCCATGTACTCCTCGCACGCATGCTGTTCGAGCTGCGGCATCCGCCGCCCCACCAGCTCGCTCCATATCGCATGCTGCTCCGGCGTGTACGCCGCCCAATCCTGCTCAATCAGATACGGCTTCGCCTGCTCCAGCCCAACCTCATTCTCAACAGCGCCCATCCTGATCTCCGTTCCTTCAGAAGTTCTGCCCTTCTGGACCCTGGGCCGTGAACCTTGGGCTCTCCAGCCCCATCGTCGCTCCCTTGGCCTCCCGGCCTAACGGCGCCACTACAGCGATATACAGGGCCACAACTACGACAGTCCAGCCCAGGACCGGCCCCAGCCTCCCACCAAAGTACCGCTGCGCCGCCAGCGCCTGAAAGTGCCCATTCCTGGACGCCAGCACATTGCCTAGCTGATAGACGAGCCCCGGCAGCACCGCGCGCAGTCCTCCCGGCGCCAGCTCATTCAAATGCACTGGGATAATCCCCCACGCCCCCTGCACCATGAACTGCATCAGCAGCCCGCCCACCGCCAGCATCACCGCCGTGTGACTCCACAACCAAAGCGGAATCATCGGGATCGACAACAGCGCCGCCGCCACAATCGTCCGCCGTCGCCCCCACCTCTGCGACAGCGCTCCACCCCAGATCCCACCGACAAACGCGCCAACGGCCCCCGCGGCCGCCACCAGCGACGTCATCTGCGCGCCAAATCCCTTATCGTGCTTCAGAAATGTCGGATAAAGATCCTGCGTCCCGTGACTGAAAGAGTTAAACCCCACCATCAACAACACAAGGAAACCGAAGAGCGGCAACACCTTCAGCACCGCCCGCAGCCCCACCCCAGGGTCTCGCTTCTTGCCCGCGCCACGCCCCGCAACCCACGCCGGCGACTCCTCCACACCCATCGCAATAAATCCCGCCAGCAGCGCCGGTACCGCGCCCAGCAAGAACAACTGCCGCCACGGCGTCACAAATCCATGCGCATGCAGGTGCGGATAGATGGACCCGTACGCCACCGCGGCCAGCAGGTTCCCGACCATGTATCCCTGCTGCAGCAGCCCCGAAAAGAACCCGCGCCCCTCCACCGGCAGCGACTCCAGCGCCAGCGCCGCGCCCACTCCCCACTCTCCGCCCATCGCTACGCCGAACAGCGCCCGCATCACCAGGAAGCTTCCAAATCCCGGCGCAAACGCCGACGCCACCTCGAACGCCGAGAACGTCAACACGTTCAGCATCAGCGTCGGCCGCCGCCCAATCCGCTCCGCCAGCAACCCAAACAGAATCGCGCCCACCGGCCGCATGCACAGCGTCCACGTAATGCTGTCCGCCGCCGCCGCCAGGCTCACGTGGTATGTCGACGCAATCGAGTCCAGGCAAAATGTCAGGAGAAAAAAGTCGAACGCATCCAGCGACCAGCCTAGAAAGCACGCCGTAAACACGCGCCGCTGCGCAGACGTCAACGATCGAAGGTGCTTGAACATTCCCGGCGCCCGCTCCCAGACTCGAAACTCAATCTAGCAGTCTAGAGCTTGGCCCGCAGCGGCACACCCGGGTCCACGTACGCCATCTCCGCCGCCGCCGTCTCCTGCTTCAAAATCTGGTGATGCAGGCAGTACAGCGCCAGCTCCAGCCGATCGCTCACGCCCAGCTTGTCGTACACCTTGCGCAGATAGTTCTTCACTACCTGCTCCGTGGTGCCGATCTGGTAAGCAATCTCCTTGTTCCGCATCCCGCGCGTGATGCACGCAATAATCGCCAGCTCCTTATCCGAGAGCCGCGGCTGCGTCCTCGGGTTCGTGAGCGACGCCGCCTGCGCCCGATACGCATCGATCACCCACGAGATCGACTGGTTATCAATCCACGTCTCTCCCGCCGCAATCTTGCGCACGCACTTCACCAGCAGGTCCGGTGAGATCGACCGCGGCACCACCCCGCGCACACCGCGCCGGTACAGCTCGACTGTGTTGTTCTCGTCGGCTTCGGAAACCTGCACAATCAGCTTTGCGCCCGGCGCTCTGCGCACAAACTGCGGAATCGCGTCCACCGTGCCCGCGATCAACTGCCCTTCAAGCAGCACCACATCCGTCGGAAACCGCTGCAACGCGGCATACAGGTTCTTCAGCGTCTCCGCCTGCGCCACTACCCTGATGTCATCTTCCAGCGCAAACACCTTGCGCATGCCGACACGGTAGATCGCCTGCGAATCTGCCAGGATGACTCGAATTCCCGGCCCGTTGCTCGATACCTCCTCCGGATTTTTGGCTGCTGTGTTCTTTTGCCCATCATTATTCATGGCGGTCAGCCCTTAGGGAGTACTTATCGATCACAGCCGCGGCCCGGCTCCGGCCCGCGGTAAAGTCGTGCCGCACAATCCGTCCCACACAATCCAACAGCACATCCTCTGTTCCACCCATAATGGCAGCCGGCATCTTGATCTGAAAACGCACCGTACTGTCCACTGGCGGCACCTCGTCGCTCTCAAACAGCAGCCCCGCGGAAGAGACATCCTCAGTCACCGCGTGATACTCGCGGTCATCGGACGTAAGCGTCAGATCCAGCCGCAGCGGAAACCGGACCGCTGCTCGTACCGGGTCGCTGGTAGGGGGACTCAACGCCATTTTAGGGATTCCTTCTTCCGGTAAGCCTTTCAGCAGCACCGATTGTCGCACGATTGTACCCGCATCGTGCCATTACTAAGGTTTGCAACTGAAGTGACCGTTTGGCATGAAGCCTGCCGACGCTCCCACCCAGGTCCGGTCACGATTATGGTCCACTCCCATCATCAATCCCCGGCCCATCCGCACCAGGCTGGTCAGCGGCGTCATCTTCCCGCTGTCCGGCCACGCATACAGAATCCGAATCTCCGCCTGCGTCATCCCCTCCGGCGTCCGAATCACCGGCTCAAACTTCACTCGCTCCTGCAGCAGATAATTGTGCCGCTCTCCGGCAGCAATGGCCGCCAGTTCCTCATCGCTCGGCGCAAACTGAATCCCCTTGCCCGCAAATGAGTACAGCGGCTTAAACACCCACCGGCTCCTGTCCTCCGGCAAACGCTCCCGGCCTTTGCCCGCGGGGTCACCGGCGAGCTTTGCTCGCTGGGGTAATGCAAACCAGTCATCCAGAAACACCGCCGCCGGCACCGCAGGATGCTCCAGATACGGAATCGAAAACTTGCTGACCCGGAAGTACCAGTTCGGATGTCCTGCCCACTCCACCTCCAGCTCATCGCGATAATCAAACGGCAGCTCGATCTCCTTCCGCACCAGCTCATCCACAATCGCGCGGTTGTAAATCCGCTCAATCGGCACCAGCTTGCCGCCTCGCTCATAGAACAATCGCTTCCCGTGCTTCACCACCTTGGCTATATCAACCGCCCGAATTCCCAGCCGCTCCTCATGCACGCGAAAATCCGGCAGCGTCTTCTGCTGCTCCGGCTCAATCTCCAACAGCACCACATTCTGGGGATCATGTGCGCCGACAATCACCTCGCGCAGCACATTCCAATAAGCCCCCTCATCTCGTCCGCCGAACGCCCACTCCAGCCCCTCATCGAGCTCATACACCTGCTTGTACGCCTCAGCCAGCACCGCCTGGTATCCAAAGACCGACGGAAACGCCTGCATCTCCACCAGCTTCGGCGCAAGTTCCCCATTCACGTCGCGCACCAGCCCAAAATCGACCGTCATGAAGTGTGGATGCTCATCCTCACCCGGCACGCGATACTCCGCCGGAATCGCCGCATCCGACTCCCGCATGTACCGCTCATTTGAAAGCAACTGCGCGGTCAGCTCCTCGCCCGTCCGCACCAGCCGCTCCATCAGCTCCGGCGGAAAGAAACACGGCGTCTCCGCCACCCGAAATTCAACCTTGGTCCGCATCCGCTCCTCAATAAGCCGCAACAGCTCGGCATACTTACCCAGCGTGAACCGCTCATTGAACGCACTCCTGTACGGCTCCAGCATCCGCTTTCCCTAACTCGCTGACTTGCTAACTGCTACGCCTCGATCAAAAACTTCCCCTCACTCATAATCTGCTCTTCGCGCTCCCCATTCCCCAGCCAGATATT
Organism: uncultured Verrucomicrobiae bacterium; assembly: GCA_963716225.1. GTDB lineage: Bacteria > Acidobacteriota > Terriglobia > Terriglobales > Acidobacteriaceae > Granulicella. The sequence continues at coordinate 294,644 of OY970299.1, forward strand.
GAACTCCAGCCCCACCACATCAATATGCGTTGTCGACTTCCACGGCGCTCCCGTATGCGCTCCATAGGGATCGCCAAACGCAATATGAATGCCGGGAAACTTCTCGTCCTGCAGAATGTTTCCTATCACCCGCGAGACACCGATATTTGTCCCAATCGCAAACTCGCCCACGCGGTCCGAGTTCTCATCCGTGTGCGTGTACTCCCAGAACGCCTGCTTCAGTTCCTTGTTCGCACACTCCACGCTCGTTATGCGATTACGCCCCACGTGAATCGTCAGCGGCGTCGCGCGCAGAATCCCAAACCGCGCGCACAGAAAATCACCCACCACACCATCCACGACGAAAACGCCATTCACCTCGCCCGGCGCCGTAAAGCATTCCCCACCCGGCAGATTGCCCCACTTCTCCGGGCTGATAATCCCCGAGGTCTTGAACCACTTGTAGCTCGGCTCCATCTCCGCAAAGATGTTCGTCCCCGCTCCGCTCGTCGCGCGCACATACTTCGCCGCCCTCACCTTATCCAGCACCTTCTGACTCAACCTATCCACCGCATTGAAGTCCGCGCGCATGCCCTCCACCATCACCTCCGGCGTGATGTTCACCATGTGCGCGTGCCGCATCTTCCTGCGGTTCACCACGTCCGTCATCTGCATGCGGCTGCGCAGCTCATTCGGCTGCACCTCGACCGCAAAGATCGATACCTCGGAGCTCTCCATATCTTCGAGCACAGCTTTCGGCATCTCTTTGAGCGGCCGCTCCGCAAGCTCCTCCAGCACAAACGCATTCCACCTGCACCCGATGCCCACCAGCTCCGCCGCAATCGCCGCCGCAATCTCTTCGGTCGCCTCATCCGTGATCAGCGTCACCTTCTCACCCGGCTGAATCTGCAAACAAGTCGTCACCGCATTGCGCGCACCCGCACGAAACTCCTCCGGAAACTTCACCGCCCTCAAATTCGTTCCCGCCACGTCTTCCTTCAATGCCATTCGGTTACATCACCTCTAAAATCTACAATCTGACATCTAACATCTGCTCTTACAGCCCCGCGCGCGTCTCTTCGGCCATGTAGTCCACAACCTTCTTCAAATCGCCCGTCTCTCTGTAGACGCGCAACTGCCTGTCGGCGCCCGATCCATCCCGGATCATCGCGCGAATATGTTCAATCGCGCCGCGGCATTCCAGCTCATCCACCACCTCATCCACAAAATACAGATACTCCAGAATCAGATCGCACTCCGGGACCTCTTCCTCTTTTCCAAAATCAATCAGCTTTCCTTCCAGCCCATACCGCACCGCGCGAAACTTGTTCTCCATCAAGAGCGCGCGCGAGTACTGCCGGTAATCCTGGTTGCACTCATGCAGCCTCCACAGCTTCGCCGCCGTCGCCTGGATCAGCGCCGCAATCGCAACCGTCTCCTCCGCCCGCATCGGAATATCGCAGATCCGCACCTCGACCGTATCGAAGAACGGATGCGGCCGCACATCCCACCACAGCTTCTTCGCGTTATCGATGCAGTTGGTCTTGATCAGCAGATTCACATAATTCTCAAACTCCGAGTAGCTCCCGAAATGGTCCGGCAGATTCGTCCGCGGAAAATTCTCAAACACCTTCGCGCGATAGCTCTTGTACCCCGTCTCCATACCCAGCCAGAACGGCGAATTCGTGCTCAGCGCGAGAATGTGCGGGAGAAAATACCGCAGCGAGTTCATAATCCGGATTGCCGCCTCGCGGTCCTCGATCCCCACATGCACATGCAGCCCAAAGATCAGATTCGCCCGCGCCACAAGCTGCAAATCTTCCACCACCTTGTCGTACCGCGGGTCCGGATAAATTTCCTGCGTCCTCCAGTCCGCGAACGGATGCGTCGCTCCGGCCACCAGCATCAGCCCGTTTTCCTCCGCTAACCGGATCATGTTCCGCCGCAAATCGTACAGGTCCTCACGCGCATCTTCGATGTTCCGGCACACGCGCGTTCCCACCTCAATCACCGACTGATGCATCTCAGCCTTGACCCGCTCCTCCAGCCGCAGCTTCCCGTGCGCCAGCATCTCGGTCTTCACGTGCGACCTGAGATCCCGCGTCTCCGGATCAACCGTCTGGTACTCCTCCTCAATTCCCAGCGAAAAAGTCGGCCGCATCGAAGACTGCCTCCCGTACTAAGCTGCTATCGACAGCTTCACAACTAAAGAACCGGCACCTGGTTTGTACTTCAGTTCGAACTGGTGATAGTTGAAGCCTTCTCGTGAGAACGAGAGGCACGTGCGAAGATCGTGCCGCCAATCGCGGACGATGAATCTACCATCCTTGCCAGTACGGGCCACCTCCTTCTCTTGGGCCAGGAAATGTCCCGTGAACTGACTAATGCCACACGGTACAAGTTCGACCGAAACGCCTGATATCGGAGCACCTGTCGGATCCATCACCGTACCCGAGATTTGGCTTGCATACCGTGTAGGTTCAACCACAATCTCGGTCGCCTGTCCGGCTGTCGCGACCATTAGCAGAAACAGAATGAGGAGCGCCTTCATTTGTCTAAGCCTCGCTCTTCTTACTCGCCCGCTTCTTCCCCGCCGCCCTCACCTCACGCTTCTCCGCCGCATTTCTCTCAATCGCCGCACGCGTCGAAGATCCCGACGACTTCTTCGCCGCACTCTTCGCCGCGACCTTCCCACTAGCCTCATGCCCTAGAAAGCTCGACCACTTCATCTCCCCCATCGGCTCGCCCGCAAGCTTCGCCTTCTGCACGGCGAGCTTCGCGACCTTGTCCACAATCCACTCAAAGTTATCCTTTCCCACCGAATGCACATCCGCATCCGGCGCCGGATTCATGAAGTCGATCGCATACGGCACGCCATCCTCAACCGCAAACTCCACCGTATTCAGGTCATATCCCAGCGCGCGACATAGCGTCAGCGAATCCTTCTCGACGCGCTCCAGCAATCCCTTCGCATAGTCCGGTGGATCGAGCGCATAGCGCTCATGATGCGGACGTCGCGGATCGTACGACATGATCCGCACATCCTTCTGCCCCACCACATAGCAGCGGAAGTACTCGTTGAAATTCACCGCCGCCTGCAGCGTCATGCACAAATCCCGCGTCGAGTCATACGCCCTGAAGAACTCATCCGGATTATGCACATGATGCACATCGCGCCAGCCGCCGCCGTCATGCGGCTTCAGAAACGCCGGAAACTTGATGTAGTCGAAGATCGCATCCCAGTTCAGCGGAAACTCCAAATTCCGCACCGACTGCACGTTGATCTCCGCCGGAAACAGCTTATGCGGCAGCAGCACGGTCCTCGGCACCGCTACGCCCAGCATCTTCGCCAGCGAATAATTAAAGAACTTATCGTCCGCACTCCACCAGAACGGATTATTAATAATCGCCGTCCCGGTCAGCGCCGCATTCTTCAGATACGCACGATAGAACGGCATGTCATGCGAGATCCGGTCAACGATCACCGAATACCCACTCGGGTCCGCCTCCTTCACGCCGCCCACCTGCACAAACTCCGCACGAATCCCCTCAACCTCCATCGAGTTAATCCGCTCCACCAGCGCTCCCGGAAACGTATTCTCCATCCCAAACAACACGCCAATCCTCTTCACCGTTCCCGCCTCCTCTACTCTCTACTGTCTACTGTCTGTCTTTCACAGATACACCTGCATCATCCGCTGCCACCAGGGCCAGTCATGCCCCGTGTTATCTCCCCACACATCCAGCCGCACCGGAATTGCTTTCGCTTTCATCGCCGCCGCCATCCGCTCATTATCGTTCCAGCACTGGTCGTGCACACCTGTCGCCAGCACGTACGTCCGTCTCCTCATCTGGTCCAGAAACCATCCATCATTCAGATTCGGCAAATAGTCCAGCGGCTGGTTCAAGTACACATCCTCGTCGTAATAACCCTGCATGAACCCAAGGTTCTTCAGGTCGAACGCCCCGCTCATCGACAAAAATCCCGTAAACACATCCGGATGCCGCAGCGCGCAATTCACCGCGTGATAGCCCCCAAAACTGCATCCCATCGTCACCAGGTGCGGCTGCCTGTTCTGATGCCGCACAAACGGCACCACCTCATCGACGATGTACTTGTCGTACTGGACTTGTCGCGCGATGCGCCACCGCGGCCCTACGTTGCGGTTGTACCAACTCTCCCCGTCCAGCGAATCCACGCAAACTAACTGCAGCTCGCCGTTATCAATCTTCCCCCCCACCGCCGCCACCATCCCGCGGTCTTCAAACTCGTAGAACCGCGATTGCGATGTTGGGAAAACAATCGCCGGCAGCCCGCCGTGCCCAAACGCCAGCAACTCCATCTCGCGGCCCAGTTCCGGCGAGTACCACTTGTGATACTCACGCCTCATCGCGCCGCCCTCCCATCGCGTGAGCGCCCACACCGCTTTTGATACCCTGAACCGTCACCGTTCGCATCCCTACGCCAGGACCGCCCGCCAGATTTGAGTCTCGATCTCTCCGCCGCCGTGCCCACCACTCCCTCCTCCGACTCACTCGAGAGCGCACCCTTCGCGCCACTCGCTCCCGCACCGCGTCCTGACAACGACACCTCTCCCTCGCACGAGCTCGACTCAAACCCGCGGTTCCTCATCCTCAAGCAGTTCCACTCGCGCTTCCTGTCCGACGATCGAGACATCGCAGTCTACCTGCCCCAAGCCTACTTGAGCGAACCCGCGCGCCGCTTCCCCGTCTTCTATCTCCAGGACGGTCAGAACCTCTTCGACGGCCGCACCTCCTACCTGCCAGACTGCACCTGGCGCGCCCACACCGCCGCCGACCGCCTCACCCGCGAAGGTCTCATCGAGCCCCTCATCCTCGTCGGCATCAACAACACCGGTGTCCACCGCATGGCCGAATACACACCCTCGCGCGACCCGCGCCTCCGCGGCGGCGACGGCGATCTCTACGGCCGTCTCCTCGTCGAAGAGCTCAAGCCCCTCGTCGACCAAACCTTCCGCACCCTCACCGGCGCTCCCCACACCGCCATCGGCGGCTCTTCCCTCGGCGGCCTCATCTCTCTCTATCTCGCCTTCACCTACCCCGAAGTCTTCTCCAAAGTCGCCGCACTCTCGCCCAGCATCTGGTGGGACAACCGCTCCATCCTCCGCACCGTCTCCACCGGTCGCACCCGCCCCGACCTCCGCATCTGGCTCGACATGGGTACCGCCGAAGGCCTCCGCCACCTCCGCGACACCGACCTCCTCCACCGCCGCCTCACCGACCGCGGCTGGCGCGACCACCCCTCCTCTCCCGACGACCCCACCTCCGCCCATCCGGCCCTGCGCTACCTCCGCGTCCCCAACGGCCTCCACAGCGAAACTGCCTGGGCCGCCCGCTTCGACCAGGTCCTCCGCTTCCTCTTCCCAACTTCCTGATCCCGGTGGTCACCCACGCGACCGGGTGCCCCACCCTCGGCACGCGTGCGCAACAGGGTGGGGTATCGCGCGCGGTAGCGCGCGAGTGCCGTTGCGGTTGCTCTTCTTTCCGTCGCAGCACGCCTCAGAGCACCCCACAAATCCGTCATCCTGAGCCGATAACAGCGACTGCCATCCTGAGCGGAGGGCGTAGCCCGCAGTCGAAGGACGCCGCGACCCTCTGCACCGCGACGGAACCTCGACCCCTTCTTCAACCACGAACCCAGCCGGACGACTTACTTCCCGACGCGCTTCACCCGCCCCACCGCACCCGTGGCCCACAACGCCCACGCCACCAGCACCGGCTGAAACCACAATCGCGCAAACCTCTTCGCATCCGCATCCAACCCAAACGCGTCGCGGTGATGCATCCACTGCGCAACATTTCCCGGAAACACTGCGATAAAGAACCCAGCCGCCACCACGCCCACAATCCTCCGCCGCTTCTTCAGCAGAATCACCGCGCTCCCCAGCGCAATCTCCGCAACGCCGGAATACACGACCACGTCATCCGGATTCATCGGCAGCCAGCTCGGCACCTGCGCCCGAAACGTCCCCCGCGCGAACGTCAGGTGCGATATCCCCGCCACCACCAGCATCCCACCCAACACCCATCTCGCAATTTGTTGGGCTCTTGTCCCTGTATTCCTCACGCGCCTCGAACTCCCATCCGCACCGGCCCAATCTCGCCACGCAAACACGATAGGATGCCGAGCCTCCGTTCCCTGATCCCTGATCCCTGATCCCTGTTCCCCTGCATTTGCGCAATCCCCTAAAATTCGCGATACTTAGTTGTTCGGTCCCTTTGCGCCCGAGCGCCGTGTCGACCACACATCCACGGCCAGAAGCGCGGCTCCTGAACCAAACTTCAAGAAGTTGTTTTTGAGAGGAAGCTTCCAGTGTTGATGATCCGTCTGGCGCGCGTTGGCGCCCGCAAGCAGCCGCACTACCGCGTCGTTGTTATCGAAAAGGACCGCGCCCGCAACGGCCGCTCCGTCGAGGTCGTGGGTACCTACAACCCGCGTACCAACCCCGCCAGCATCGACCTGAAGCGCGACCGCATCGACTACTGGACCTCCAAGGGCGCCCAGCTCTCAGACCGGGTCGGTAAGCTCCTCACCCGCCACCAGCCCGCCGCGCCGGCCGAGGCTCCTGCGGCCTAAAGTAATCCACACGACCAATCCAACGTAAGCCGGTACGTTACCGAAGTACGACCCAAAGACTTCGGGCGAGACCCTCGTCATTAAAAGTAGACTCCTCGCAGTCGCTCCCTCGCACGAGGAGCGGACGCTGGCACGACCGGGCCCTGATGTACACATTTTCCTGCTGCCTGGCCATAGTTCGTCCCATTCGCAGCCCATTTTTACGGGTCTGCGACGAAGACGACTGTGCGAGCTTTTGAGGTGGAGTAGTGACAGAATCGATTCAAGCTTCCGACCCGGTCTCCGAAATCCGCGCGCTCGTCACCGAGATCGCTCAGGCCCTTGTCGATGACCCGGGCTCCGTCCACGTCGAAGCCATCATGGATCAGGACACCGCCGTCCTCCGGCTTGAGGTCGCGCCCGCAGACGTCGGCAAGATCATCGGCAAGCAAGGCCGCACCGCCCGTTCGCTGCGGACCATTCTCGGGGCCGCCAGCATGAAGCACAGGCGCCGCTTTGCGCTCGACATCATCGAGGCCGACGATCGCCCGGACGATGACAGCGACCAGGTGGAATAGACCAACCCAACCTCTGCCCTCTCAGCAGGAAGCATCCGCCTGCGATTGACTTCCGCGAAGGTTTCCTTTTTGCCAGAGATCGTGCCCTCGCCCGCTACCCCGCCGCAAACTGGATGGACACCTGCGGCGCGCCTGCTCCGTCCCCAGGGCCGCCGCGGTGAGCTGCTCGCCGATCCCCTTACCGACCTGCCCGGCATATTCACCCGCGGCCGCCGCGCCTCGCTGCCCGTCACTCCCACAGCCCCCGCCATCGAAACCACCATCGAATCCTGCTGGTCCCCCACCGGCCGCAATGCCGGCCGAGTCGTCCTCAAACTCGCCGGCGTCGACACCATCTCCGCCGCCGAGCTCCTCGCCGGCCGCGACCTCCTCATCCCCTCCTCCGACCTCCCCGCGCTCGAGCCCGACACCTGGTTCGTTCGCGACCTCCTCGGTTGCCAGCTCTTCGACAACACCACCCTCATCGGCGAGATCACCGGCCTCGAGTACCCCATGTCACCCGACGGCCACACCCGACTTTCGGACGCCGCTCCGCTCCTGGAAGTAACGCCCCTCCCCAATCCCCGAAGTAATCCGGCGCCCTCAGGCCCGCCTGCCCCCGAACCCGCTCTCATCCCCTTCATCAAAGCCTGGCTCGACTCCGTCGACCTCACCCGCCGCCGCGTCACCATGCACCTCCCTCCCGGCCTGGTTGAACCCGCTGACGGCCGGCGCTCAACGGAAAAGTGACCCCCCACCTGTTAACTCCCCTGAATCCAAGATTTTGACTGTAACCTACTGAATCCAGAGATTTTGGCGAGACAGCCCCGTAAACCACCTGATTTGAATATTTTGGGCAATTTCAGGGGGGGAGGGGGCACCCACCCCTGATCCCCTCAACTAAACTCATAGTCCGGTCATGCGCTTCGATATCGTCACCCTCTTCCCCGGCTTCTTCGAGAGCCCGCTCCGCTACGGCATCCTCCAGCGCGCGCTCCGATGCGGACTGGCCTCCGTCCACGCCCACGACCTCCGCAACTTCACCCACGACCGCCACCGCACAGTCGACGACCGCCCCTTCGGCGGCGGGGAGGGCATGGTCCTCAAACCTCAGCCCATCTTCGAGTGCGTCGAATCCCTCAACGTAACAGCAAAAGCGGATCGATCCGCAGAGCGCGCGACCCGCCGCGAATCCGTCATCCTGCTCTCCGCCGCAGGCAAGCGCTTTACCCAGGCCACCGCGCGCCATCTCGCCACACTCGACCGCGTCGTGCTCATCTGCGGACGCTATGAAGGCGTCGACGAGCGCGTCTCCCAGCTCCTTTGCGACGACGAGCTCTCGATCGGTGACTTCGTCCTCTCCGGCGGTGAGCTCGCCGCCACACTCATCATCGACGCCACCGTCCGCCTCCTTCCCGGAGTGCTCGGCCACCAGGACTCTTCCGTCTACGAGAGCTTCGGCGAACCCGATTCCCTCACCGCGGAACCTGACTCCCACGGCGTTCCGCGCAGCACCCACGGCTCCGGCGGCCTGCTCGACTACCCCCACTACACCCGCCCCGCCGACTTCCGCGGCCTCCCCATCCCCGACGTGCTTTCCTCCGGCGACCATGCAGCCATACGCCGGTGGCGGCACCACGCGGCACTCGCGAAGACTCTCACTAACCGGCCCGACCTGCTAGAACAAGCCGATCTCTCCGACGACGACCGCACGTTTCTCACTCAATTGGGCGCCGATCCGCACTCGTGAGCCCTCCTGTGCACCGGGACCTGATTCGTTTTGAGCGCTGCATTGTGCATCAGACAGTTCAGGAGGCGGCATGATCCAACTCAAACGATTGTTGTTCCCCGCTTTTTCCGCAGCTCTTCTTTTCGGCTGCTCCACCTTGATGCACGCGCAGATCTCCGTCGGCGTGAACATTGGTGAAGCGCCCGTTTGCCCTTACGGCTACTTCGACTACGCACCCTACGACTGCGCCCCTTATGGCTATTACGGCCCAGACTGGTTCACCGACGGAGTATTTATCGGTGCCGGCCCCTGGTTCCACGGGCGTCGCGGCTTCTACGGCCACGTCGACAATCGCTACGATCCCCGCAACGGATATCACGGACCGATGCCGCAGCGCGGAGCCCAGCCTTTCAGCCACTTCCAGCCAAACGAAGCTCGCGACGGACAGGGCCATGTGGGCAATGCCCAGCATTCACCGAGCAATGAGCGTTCTCCCGGCTACTCCGGCGGTGGACGCGCGGGCGCGGGTGGTGGACATTACAGCGGCGGCCGCCAGGGCGGTGACGGACACCGTTAGACCGCAGATCTTCCCGGGAACCCGCCAGGCGGCATCACATCATGCCTCGCGGGTTCGCGTGACTACCAGCCGCACCGCCTTACGAACAGTCCGCCAGCGGCAGTCGTTTCCAGCCGAGCTGTGTTCTCGACAGCATCACCTTGATCTTCAATAACGCCAGCCGCCCGAGCAGATCCAGAACTATCTCGCCACTCGCACAACGCTCACCGTCATCGAGGGCTCCCAGCCCGCCAGATAGCGGTCGCCGAGCTTGATGCGCCGGCAACCGGTGCAAGCGAATCGCGCGGCCAGTGTCGGTTTCCAACTGCGCGCGAGTGCGCCGTAGCGCGAGCAGCGCTCGCCTTCCCGAACGTTATGCTGCACTGTAAACGGTGCAGGCTCGCTCTGAATCAACGCTCGTCGCGTGCTACACTGAATCCTGCGACTTCAAGCAAGGAAAGCATCCATGGCAATCCATCCGATTATGCAGAAGCTGGCCGACAAGCTCCAGCGGACCGACCTCCCTGACTTCGGCCCCGGCGACCAGGTTCGCGTGCAGGTAAGAATCAAAGAAGGCGACAAAGAGCGTCTGCAGGCGTTCGAGGGCATGGTGATTGCCTGCCGCAAGGGACCGCAGGGCACGTTCACGGTCCGCAAGATGAGCTTCGGCCAGGGTGTCGAGCGCATCTTCCCCTACAACTCCAAGGTTGTCGACAAGGTCGAGAAGATCCGCTCCTACCAGGTGCGCCGCTCCAAGCTCTTCTATCTCCGCGGTCTGCGCGGCAAGGCTGCCCGCCTGCGCGAGGTCGAGCGCAAAGCGTAGAGGTTTACGGGATTCCCTACCCCATCCTCATCAGAATCGTGAACACGAGCAGCCGCCATCGAATGGCGGCTCCTTTTGCGTGCAGCAGGTAAGAATGCCTTACGCGTGCGCCCGCCACTTCCGTGGAGGAGCTCGGCGACTCCGGCGAGACGCGTTCTAAGCGGACCAGATGCGGCAGCGGCAGCTTCATGCGATGTGGACTCCTGCATACAGCAGGAAGCAAGATGGCTGCCAACTCACACCGAAACCTGACAAGAATCTGCGCATCACGTGGAAAAGCCGAAAGTTCAGCTAAAAGCCCGTTTTGCACGTGATCGGCAAACTCCGGATGCGACCGATTCTCCGTTACTTCCGGCTCTTCCACACGTAACGTGACGGTGAAAAGCCCTTCCACACAGGCGGAAGGGCTTTTTCCTCTTTGAAATGTCTGAGAGCTCAGTTCTTGGCGGGATCGCTCGGCTTTGTCGCGTCCTTCGCGACGGTGGTAGAGCTCGAAGCCGCTGCAGACGTTACGGCCTTGATGGCAACGCACGGCTGCGGAACCGGCACCTGACCGGGAAGCGCCTGCGGAGCCGGCCTTCGCATTTGCCCTGCGGGGCACGGACTCAGCAACTGCTTCGGCAGCAGATCAGCGGGCGGCGGCGGCGCGAACTCCGCTACATCTGCCTCGTGACCGTTCGGTTTGGCTCCAGGCCACTGGTACGGCGCCTTGCGCAGCGTCCCATATCCCATTACCGGGAAGCGCGACGGCAGCGTGAACGTCCGGTCCATCAGCACATAGGCCGATTCAGGCTTCTTGCCCAGGAGATTTTTCTCGGATGCCAGTTGCAGGGTATGCTCTGCGATGGTCACGGTCAGGGTGTTGCCGGCAAACCCGTTCTTCTGTTCCACTGCTCCCGGGAACGGCTCATTGGAGACCACTGCAACGCCGATGCCCGGCGCGTAGAGGTAGATGTACTTCAGGTCGGCGATGTCGTAGTTGAGCGCGGCTTTGCCGGTCATGCCATCAACCGTCATGGTTCCGCGCGCGACCGACATCGGAATCTTCCTCGGCTCCTTCTCCTTCTTCACCTTGATCTTCTTGCCGTGCTCGTCGTAGCCGAGCTCGCTCTTGGTCTGAAAGACCGCCTTCCCGTTTTCATCAAAGAGCGGATGGCCTTTCTTGTCGCGCTGCTGCTTCACCGGCGCATTCCACATGGGCTTGCCATCCGGATCCAGCCGCTGCATCCCCTGCTCGTCGAGCATGGGCGTGGCCGGCAGTTCGACGATGGTGGTCGGGCCGGTATAGACGTCCTTCTTGCTCTTTTTCGATTTGTCCGCGGTGTTGTGAGCGGACTTCGGCGCGGGTGGCACATCCGCCGCAACGGGAATGGTGCCATACGGTCCGCTGACCGGCGCTGCGACGGCCTGCTGGGGCGCCGCGTTCTCGGCGACGGCCGTGGTCTGCGCGTTCGCCTGCCATCCCGCAACGACGATCACGCCTGTCAAAACAAGCAGTTTCCGCACCGCCATCGTGCCCCTCCAGGTCCTTTGGACTCTTCAATCTAGAGTCATCCCCAGCCAGCCTACGGCAGAACTGCCGGTGTCGAGTTGGCGCATTTAGGGGAGTCACGCCTACCCAGTGGTGGCATGTCCTGTGGAAAGCTGTTCCGCTTCGGTTATCCCCCGAGGTAACGTGCCCTCCGCAAATCCAATAGACTTGAAGCCGAGACCGACCCCAAGCAAGATGCCGACGCTCTTCCGCATTCCCGCCGTCCAAGGCGTCACCAAGGCCACCGCCAAGCAACAGATGCTCAAGCAGCTGGTCTGCACGAACGCACCGGAGCAGGCGCTTCGCTACCACGGCTTCCGGACCATCGCCGGCGTGGACGAGGTGGGCCGCGGCGCGCTGTTTGGTCCCGTCGTCGCCGCCGCTGTCGTTCTGCCCGAGAAGGTCGGCAGTCTTTCGCGGATGGGCCTCACGGATTCGAAACAACTTGACCGCAAGCAGCGCGAGAAGCTTGACCGCAAGATTCGGAAGCTGGCGCTTGCGATAGCGGTCGTCGCCGTCGATGCCGAGACCATCGACCGCATCAACATCTACCAGGCTTCGCGCCTCGCCATGCGCCTCGCGGTCGAACAGCTCACCGTGACGCCCGACCACCTGCTGATCGACGCCATCCAGATTGATTCGGCGCTCGCGCAGACCAAGCTCTACTACGGCGACGCGCTCTCACTCTCGATCGCCGCTGCTTCGGTGGTTGCCAAGGTCTACCGCGACGCGCTCTGCCGCGAACTCGACAAGCAGTTCCCGCAGTACGGCCTCGCCAGCCACAAGGGCTATGCCACGCCGGAGCACCGCAAGGCGCTGAAGGAACACGGGCCCTGTCCGCTGCACCGGCGCAGCTTTGCTCCGGTCTACGCTGCAGACCCCAACTCCGCCCTCGACGCGCAGCTCGATCTCGATGACATCTTCGACGAGCTTCCGCCCGAAGAGTTCGCGCCCGACGAACTCGCGATGGTAAGTGACGAGGCGAAACTTACAGTTCCAATCGCTTAGCAATCAAGCTTAGCGAAATGTGCTCGATCTAATTGCGGCGCGCTGTAGCATGCGGTCATGCATCATCGTGCAATTCGATCTGCAGTCTATTCATTGGCTCTCGCCTTTTCGACCTGCTCCGTAGCCCACGCGCAGACTCCCGCACCACCGGACATTTACGGGCATTTCATCGGCACATGGGTCGGTACAGATGCGTATATGAAAGACGGAGTAAGCCGCCAGACCGGCGTGAAGATCGTAATCACCGAAACCAAGAAGAAGGATCGATTGCGGTTCGATTACGTCTACGGTGAAAAGGGAACCCCGGATTTTTCCCGCGGAACAAGGTTTCTCAAACTGGACCCAGCTAAGGCAGAATTCGATCTTCAGTGGAAACGAGACTCGAAGGAGATCTACAAAGCCACAGGTCTCGATGAATTCGCAAAATCCGGTTTCGGCAAGTTTGCGGGTTCCATGGAGAACGCGAGCGCCTCCGAGCAAGATCGCATCTTCAGAGTCGTTTTCGAGCTCACAAAGGACACTCTTTCGTACGAATGGCAAAATGGACCTGACGAGAGCCATCTCGCTTTCCGGTCCCTCTTTACCCTGAACCGGTCTGCAGTTATCGATCAGCCCTAATCGGTTGGTCATGTATTCCAGTTCCGCAATAATCGCTCTATGCCCCTCCGCCTCCTCTGCATCTGCGCACATCCTGACGACGAATGCTTCGCCTTCGGCGGCGCGCTCGCGCTCTACGCCTCACGCGGCGTTGAAGTATCAGTCCTCTGCCTCACCGACGGCCAGGCCGCAACCAATCGCGGCGACGCCTCCTCCGGCAAAGAACTCGGCGCAACTCGCCGCTCAGAATTCGAAGCCTCCTGCAAAGTCCTCGGCGCAACCCACTACGAAGTCCTCGACTACCACGACGCCAAGCTCGAATTCGAAACTCTCGAAGCTCTCGCCGGCGTTCTCGTCGGCCACATCCGCCGCCTCCGCCCGCACGTCGTCATCACCTTCGGCTCTGATGGCGGCCTCAACACCCACGCCGATCACACGGCCGTGTCGGTCGCGACGAGTGCAGCGTTCCACTGGTCGGGCTCACCGAAGCGGTATGTCACCAGCGGCGATCTGTGGCAGCCGCAACGGCTGTATCACGTGACTGCGAGCTTCTTCCTTCCAGACCGGCGCGCTCCGCTGCCCTCGCCCTGGACCCACACCCTCGACATCAGCTCTGTCTTTGACAAGAAGAAGGAAGCGTTTGCGCAGCACAAATCGCAGGCCCCGCTGATGAACCTTGCGATTCCGCTATTCGACAAGCACGCCAAGGAGGAGCACTACACGTTGGCGGCGGCCATGGCAGCCCAACCCGCGCGCCAGAGCACGGACCTGTTCGAAGGCGTCGCCGACGAGCGGCAATAACGCCACAGAGTGCGCTGAAATCTTTCGGTCTCATCCTTGCAGGCCTAGAATCGCCGCATGCGCGCACCCTTCCAGTCCGAGGCAGCGGGCCGCCACGCCTTCGCCAGGCTCGTGCTTCCTTGCTTGCTGTTGCTGGCCGCTCTCCTGGTTGGCGCGGTGATAGCGCATCCGTTGAGCCTGAGCGGCCTCCGCACCCGCCTGCTGTGGCTCAACTTCGCACTCCTCACGGGTTATGCTCTGGCCGCGCTTTGGCTCTCCCGTCAGAGCGGCGCGGCGTGGAAGCGCGCCTATCAAATCGCCGCGAGGCTGGCATTGTTGCTCGTCGCCGTCCTCGTGGCCAATGATCTGGTCGAGCTCTTCGTCCGAGATCGGCCCTTCCCGCTGATCATTGCTCCCGTCTTCCTGAGCATGGCGATTCTCGCGGCGGCCGGATCCGCTACCTGGGTCGACACACGTTCCACTATGCCGGCGATCTTGGCAGGCGTTTGTTGCGTGCTCCTTGCAGTGCCGCTCTTCCTTTGCGTCGCCGCCTGCCTGCATCTCGCCCTCTCGACGCGCGCAGAGCTGCCATTGCAGCAGTCGTTTGCGGCCAGCGGCATGAACGATCCAACTAGCTTCCTCGTCCAGAATATCCTCGAGTCCGCGTCAGAAATTTTGCTTCGGTTCCCTCTCGTCGCGCTCTTCCTCTCGGCGGCGGCCGTCGCATCCGCGCGGGTCAGCTCCATCTCGTCACGCGCCAGGATCACCGTTGCACCGCTGCTGTTCGCCGCAGGTGCTGTGGCGCTGAAGCACGCGGGCGCTCTGCCGCGCGAGCAGCGACCCCCGTTTGTGATCGCCGGCGTTCTCCTCGTAGCCGTTGGGCTCTCCAGTGTTCAGACGATCTGGTCTGCTCTGCGGCGCGCCTGAGATTCCGTCCGTGAGGCTCAGCTGACGGCGCCTGCCCGATGTTGCGACGCTCGGTCACTGCGGGGTTGGCGTCGGCGTTTCGTAATGGAAATTCCCACCCGCCACAGCAACAAGACGAACAGCACCGCTGTCACCTTCCATGGCGTGCGTACGCCCGTCTTCACCAGCCACCAGTAGTGAACGACTGCGGCGAACCCCGCGAGATAGATCAACCGATGCAGCCTGTTCCAGGCCTTGCCACCCATCGCACGCAGCACGCGCTGGGGACTTGTGACCGCCAGCGCCAGAAGAATCGCCCACGCGAGCAAGCCGACCTGGATGAAGCGGCGCTTCTCCGCGTCGTCGAGCATGCTGGGCCAGATGATGGCGAACTGACGGAAGGGTTCCCCCAGATGGCCCGCACGCAAGCCCGCGATCGCGCCCGCCGTGTCATAGCCGGAGAAGAGGAAGATGTACGTCGCGAGATGCAGCGTGGCGTAGAAGAAGCAATACAGCCCCAGCATCCTGCGCAACCGAACCAGCCACCCCAGCGACCGATGCAGCCTTCGCACCGGCGTCACCGCCAGCGTTACCAGCAGCAGCCACAGCGCCCAGTTTCCGGTGAAGTGAGTGATGTAATTCACCGGGTCGGCGTACGCGGCAAGCCGCCCATCACCGTATGCATGCAGCAGATAAAAAAGCGGCAGCAGGCACAACACGTGCACCACTACCTTCAAATATGGAATCGCACGATTGGGCATGCTGGATATAGCCAACTGACCTGCACTAACGACTAACTACTAACCACTCGCCTTCAGTAGTTCTTCCTCAGATCCATTCCCGCGTACAGCGGCGCAACTTCGTCGTAGCCGTTGAACATCAGCGTCGGTACAACGTGCGGCAGAATGCTGTTGGAGTTCAGCAGCCGTTCATGCGCCTGCGACCAGCGCGGATGATCCACCTGCGGATTCACATTGGAATAAAACCCATACTCCTGCGGCGCCGATTCATTCCACAAAGTGTGCGGCTCCTTGTCCACAAACCGTATCTTCACAATCGACTTCGCCGACTTGAACCCATACTTCCACGGCACAATCACCCGGATCGGCGCGCCCTGCTGATTCGACAACACCTCCCCATAACTGCCGAACGTCAGCAGCGCGAGCGGATGCATCGCCTCATCCATCCGCAAGCCCTCAGAGTACGGCCAGTCGAACCCACCGGGAAGACTCATTCCCTTCCCGTTGTCCGACGAGATGAACTGCACATACTTCGCGCTCGGCAGCGGATCCGCAAACTTGATGAACTCGCTCAGCGAATACCCGTCCCATGGAATCACCATCGACCACGCCTCAACGCAGCGGAACCTGTACACCCGATTCTCAATCGGCCGATAGTTCAGAATGTCGTCAATATTCACCGTCTGCGGCTTCTTCACCAGGCCTTCGATCTTCACCGTCCATGGCCGGATCTTCATCTTCCCCGCACTCCGCGCCGGGTCGCCCTTGTCTTCGCCGAACTCATAAAAGTTGTTGTAGCTCTGCGCCTTCGCCTCGGGCGTCACCGCGCGGTCCGTCACGTCATAGTTCGACGGCACCGTCTTCAGCTTGTCCATTCCCCAGGCCGCCTCGGGCAGCACCGCGGCCGCGCCCACCGCGCCTAATCCAGCGAGCAACTGCCGCCGATTCATCTGAAACGCGCGCCACGTCTCCTTCGGCGTAATCTCTGACGACGGAATCTCACTCTTGGTCCTGATCAACATACGCGGCACTCCTCGCGCCCTCTCTTACGATACGCTGGCACGCTGCGCTTCAGATTTACCTCTGATCAGAAACACTATCGTGCCGAGCAGCACGACGGCCCCGGCCAGCATCAGCTCCGCCGCCGATCCCCGCCTCACAAACACGATGTATCCGAACCCGACCAGCGCCAGAATCGGAGGCGCCGGATAGATCCACATCCGAAACGGCCGCTTCATTTCCGGCCGGCGTCTGCGCAGCATCATTACACCCACATGCTGCAGCGAAAACTGCAGCACGATCCGCAAAACCACCAGCGCGGCAATCACCTCGCCCAGCGAAAAGAAGCAGAACACGCACGCGATCCCAGCCAACACCAGCAACGACACATACGGGAAGCGCCCCTTCGGATGCAGCTTCGCAAACACCTCTGGGAAATTTCCATCGCGTGCCGCCGCATACGGTATGCGCGAGTACCCCAGCAGTAGCGAGAACACGCTTCCGAACGCGGTAATCATCACCAGCACGGCCGCAACTTTGCCCAGCAGCGCCGCCGCGTGCGCGCCCACACTCGAGCCGTACGCCATCTGCATGAACGTCGCGAGCATTGCCTGCCGCGCGCCTGTACTCTGCGCACGCATCAGCTCCGGAGCTCCCATCACGGCCAGCACACTGGCGTTCAGCGCGAGATACAGCACCGCCACAATGGCAATCGACAGCAGCACCGCGCGCGGAATCGTCCTGCCGGGATCCCGTGCCTCGGCGCCCAGGAACGTCACGTTGTAGTAGCCCCAGTAGTCGTAGGTCGCAAGCAGCATCGCGCTCGCCAGGCCCGCAAAGAAAGCGCCATTCGGATGAAACGCTCCGTGCGGCACGGCGATGACACGCGCCCATTGGCCATGCAGCACTCCTGTCACAACCGTCCACGCGATCGTCGCCATCACGACGAACAGCAGCGCCTGCGCGACGCGCTTCACACCGGTCAGGCGGCGATACTGCAGCGCCACCGCAATCACCACGCTCGCGACCGCAATCCACGCCGCATGCGCCTGCACTCCCGGCACAACTACACCCGCATACATCGCGACGCCAATGCATCCGCTCGCCACGCTCAGCGGTGCCGACAGCATCAACTGCAGCGCAAACAGAAAGCTCAGCCAGCGGCCCACGCGCCCCGGGTACATCTGCTCGAGATACGCATACGTTCCGCCCGCCTCGGGCATCGCCGCGCCCAGTTCCGCCCAGACCATGCCATCGCACGCGGCCAGCAGCGCGCCCAACACCCAGCCGACCATCGCCTGCGGTCCGCCCATCGCGCCAATCAGCAACGGCAGTGTGATGAATGGACCCACGCCAATCATGTCGAGCAGGTTCAGCGTTACTGCTCCGCGCAGCGTCAGCGTCCGTTCGAGCTTCGCTTCCCCACCGTTCATTCCAGCCAGTCTACGCACCGCGCGGATTCCCCTCGACATTTCACCGGACGGCATCGGTCGCGGCCTCTACCTCGAATCATCGCGAGGTTGGCCACTGACAGACCTGAAGCTTCGGCCCCGATATGCGAATCTAAACGTCATGCACCGATTCGCGCCCGTCGCTCTTGCGACCCTGCTTGCCGCAACCGCCCCGGCACTCCTCCGCGCACAAGCTCCGACGCGATTCACCGTCCCGTCGGCGACCGGCCACTTCACCGATCCCGCCAACCTTGCCGGCGAACGCGTCCGTCCGCGTAACGGCCGCGAGCTCCCCATCGACGGCGGCCTCGGTCCTGACGGCAAGCCCGACAACGCCCTCGGCCTCGCGCAGATGCTGCGCAAGCTGAATACACGCGCCTCGCTCATGCTCATCGTCGCCCACCCTGACGACGAAGACGGCGGCATGCTCGCCTACTATTCACGCGGCCTCGGCGCGCGCGTGGCCGTCCTCACCCTCACCCGCGGCGAAGGCGGACAGAACCAGATGACCGGCGATTTCGAAGACGCGCTCGGCCTCCTCCGCACCCAGGAGCTCCTCTCCGCCGACCGCTACATGGGCGTCGACACCCAGATGTTCGGCACCGAAGTCGACTTCGGCTTCACCAAAACCAAGGCCGAAGCCTTCCAAAAGTGGAACCACGAGCGCGTTCTCTACGACGCCGTCCGCGCCGTCCGCATCTTCCGCCCGCTCGTCATCGCCGCCGTCTTCTCCGGCGCCGTCACCGACGGCCACGGCCAGCACCAGGTCTCCGGCCAAATCGCGCAGGAGGTCTTCAAAGCCGCCGGCGACCCCAACGTCTTCCCCGAACTCACCCGCGAAGGCATCCTTCCCTGGCAGCCGCTCAACGTCTACGCCCGCGTCCCCTTCTCCCGCGTCACCCCGCAGGGCCTCTACGACTACGCCACCGGCCAGACCGTTCCCGCCGAGTTCACCAACTACGTCACCGGCCAGAAATTCACCACTGCTCCCACCGCCGACGTCACCATCAACGAAGGCGCCACCGACCCACTCCTCTCCACCTGCGCCGCCAATCCCGCCGACCTGCCCAAGAGCTTTTCTTTGTTGTCATCCCGCGAAGCGGGATCTGCGTCTCCTTCCACCTCCGACAAAAACTGCACACCGCTCAGCTACGTTCAATTCGCCCGCATCGGCCTCGGCCTGCAACGCACGCAGATCGGCGGCAGCGATCGCATCTCACGCGCCGGCCGCGTCGACGTCGGGTACCACCTCTACGGCTCCCGCGTCTGCGCCCCCAACCTCCCCAACCCCACGCCGAATCTCTGCCTGCCTGGCTCAGCAGAATCCGCCAAAGCAGACTCCGTCAGCAAAGCGCCAACGGCGCGCTCCATAACAGCCGAGGGCAACGCCCTGGGTACCCCGGCCGCACACGAACCAAGCGCTGAAGGCGCGCCCTATGACGCCGCCCTCGCCAACCAACCCTCCTTCTTCGACGGCATCGATACCAGCCTCGAAGGAATTGCCACAATGGCGCCCGACGGGACACCAGCTCTAGCTGCCGAGCTGCACGAGATTGCGCAAAAGATCAACGAAGCGCAGCGTCTCTATGATCCTCACAATTCATTAGCCTCTGCTCCTCCTCTCGCCGAGGCAGACGCTGCACTCCTTCAGCTGATCAATGAAGTCGGCCATAGTGATCCCACCATGCAAGTCGCGAATAATCTCAACTTGCGAACATGGTCCCCCGGTCAACGCGAAAACATTCTTCACGAGCTCCGTGCAAAGCAGGTCCAGGTCAACGACGCGTTAGCGCTTGCTCTCGGAGTACGCCTCGACGCAACAGCACCATCACAGAACGGAAACGTGCTGACCAATTCCGATCTTCCGGTTCACGTAACCGTCTCCACAGATCCCAAGCTGGGACTTCGCATATTCCCGATCCTCGCGCGCAACAATCAGAGAGAGCCGATCAACAAAGAAATTCCCCTTCAACAGCCCGGAAAGCGAAGCATAACAACCGTCGAAAACTTCGCATTCCCGCTCCCTGCAAGCGGAATCAAAGACCGCACAATCGAGACTCACCCAGAGGAACTCCAGCACATCACTCGCCCATACTTCACGCGTCACGATGCGGAGCAGCCTGTCTATGACCTTCTTGAACCACAGCTCCGGAATGCGCCCGCCTCGCCACCGGCATTAGTCGTTTCGACCGGGATTCTGTACAAGGATGTCGAGGTTGGCTTCTCCAGAATCGTTCACTCCGGCCCGCAACCCGTCCAGATAATCCCGCCCGTCAGCCTCACCCTTGACCGCAACGCACAGGCCCTCCCTGACGGTACCCACTCCCTCACCATCGACGTCCACACGGAAACCGAAGACCACCCTAAAGGCGAACTTGAACTCTACGCATCGCCGAACTGGAGCATAAGTTCACCACAGCGTCCACTACACGCAGGAACTGAAACCTTCTTCGCCTCGCTCCCGGCACCTCTACAGACCTCTACACTGAAGGCCGAGGCTATCGTCTCCGGCACGACCTACAGCGAAGGCTTCCGCCCCGTCGGCTACGGCACACTCCCCCGCACCAACTTCTACACACCCGCAACCCTCCGCATCGTCCCCGTCGACCTCAAGCTCCCACCGCCAAACAAGCGCCGCATCGCCTACCTCCCCGGCACCGGCGACGACGTCCCCGCCGCCCTCGCCTCCATCGGCCTCGCCCCCACCATCCTCCACGTCTCCGACCTCACACCAGCCACCCTCTCCAAATTCGACACCGTCATCCTCGGCGTCCGCACCTACAACGCCCACCCCGACCTTCACGGCGCGCCCACCCAGGCCCTGCTCGAGTTCGCCCGCAACGGCGGCAACGTCGTCGTCCAGTACCAGACCCCCGAGTTCACCGCCGCCGACGCGCCGTATCCGCTCACCACCCACAACGAGCGCGTCATCGACGAAACTGCCCCAGTCACCTTGCTCGAACCCGCCGCTTCTGGCTACCCCGACCCTTCAGGGTCGGGTCTCATAGCCGGTTCAAAAGAAAAAGCGCTGGTAGCCCAGGGCTTTAGCCCTGGGTCTTCTGCGTATGCCCTGCTCAACCTGCCCAACAAAATCACTCCCGCCGACTTCAACAATTGGATCGAAGAGCGCGGCCACGGCTTCCTCGACACCTGGGACCCGCACTACACGGCCCTGACCGAGACTCATGACCCCGGCGCCCCCGCCGAGCACATCGAGCCCCAGGCTCCGCAGCGTGGAGGCCTCGTGACGGTCCAGCTCGGTCGCGGCCGCTGGACGTACTGCGCCTTCGCCCTCTACCGCCAACTCCCCGAAGCTGTCCCCGGCGCCTTCCGGCTCTTCGTCAACCTGCTGAATCCATAGCCACTTACGAATCGCGACCGCATCCCGCCTGCGAGGATTACCCTTTTCCCCTCAGGACTTTGCACAAAATCACCTCTCCACAAACCTGAAGTCCACCCCTAAGCTCCACCGCCTGAAGACTTTGCGCAAAAAACAGGGGGAGGGGGCACCCCACCCCCAAAACAAAATGGCCTCCCGAAGGAGGCCATCTGTTCAGCGTCAGCTCTCGAGTTAGTGCGTTGCCCGGCGAGCAGGCGCGCGATGCACAGGCCGCGCCGGCGCAGCCTTCTTCGGCTGCACAATCGATGCGTCGCTCATCGTGATCATCAGCGGCTTCTGCGTGTACGACGCATAGGTTCCGTCCAGAGTGACCGTGTCGCCCACATTCGGAACCGTCTTCAGGGGTGCCTTCATGTTGAACGTGAAGTCAGCCGTCTTGCTCTGCTTCGCGTCGTCGGAAACAGCAACCTGAAGCTGATCCGCCGTCGCGGCAACCACGACCGCTCCGGGGATCTCGACCGACTTGCCCTTGATCGTGTCGAACACCTTGTCCGCATCCGCAGGCTGCCCGTACGTCAGAATGAACTCCTTGTCGCTCAGAGCCAGCGTTGCCAGGTCGGGCGTCGAGGCGATCGTCTGCGCCACGATGTCCTCAGGCTTCGGTGCCGGCTTGATCGCCTCCAGGAACCCCGCTGGAGGATCGACATTCGTCTGCGCCGATGTCTGCATCGCGTCATAGCCGTCCTTGTTGCCGTGGTACTTCGTGTAGCAGTAGGTGGCCAACTGCTCGATCTGCGCCTTCGGCCCGGCTGGAGCGAAAGCGGCCGCGCGCGTCGCATACCACGCGCAGTTCAGGTAATCCGGCGGAGTCGACGTGTAGTACGCCTGCGCAAGGATGTAAACGTCCTGCAACACTGGGCTGGGCTTCTGCGTGTCAGCTGGATCGGCCGCAATCTCTGCCTTGATCACCTTGATCGCACCGGCCGTGTCCTTCTTGGCCATATCATCGTCGGCTATTGCGCTCGAGAAGACCGGATCCGCCGACGCCTGTACGGTCTTCCAGTCCGCATCCGAGACATCCTTTGGCTTCGTGGCATTCAAGCCGGTCTGCGCGTAGGTCGCAGCCTTGTCCAGGGCAGCCTGCTTGGCTGCTGGGTCGGTAAGCTTGTCCGCGTCAGCCCGGCGGTAGTAAACCTCCAGCGTCAGAGCACGGATATTGTTGGGGTCGACGGCGAGCAGCCGGTCAGCCGCATCCAGTGTCTTGGTCTCATCGCCCGTCTGGCTGTAGGCGTAGAGGAGCTGGTTCAACACGTCGGTTTTGACCGCTGAGTTGGGGTACGCCTTCAGGTAGTCCTCGAACGCCTGCGCCTTGGCCGCCGGCGTCGTTGCATTCACAGCAGCCTGGTATTTCGCGTACTCCTCCTGCGACATCTGGACGTTACCCTGGGCGGCTTGCCCAAAGGACGGTTTAGCAGCAAAAGGAATCAGTGCGGCCGCTGAGAGCAGCGAAGCCAGTACGACCTTCTTCATAAAGAGAGCTCCTCGAAAATCAAAAGTTTCTGCCTGGGACAGCGCACCGCCAGCCTGACGCCTTCATCGCGCCTCAGCTCTCGACCTACGCTCGATGATGCGGATTATATGAACCGTGTTGCTCCATGCGCAACCAAGGCCCGTGTTTGCCTCACGTAACGTCGCATGCCGCTATTCGTCCTGCCCTGCCGCCCAGCACAGAATCATTGGACCTTGAACATTGTTCGTTGTCACGTGTAGACCCGAACAGCGTGCGCTAGTGGTTTATGAGGGCCCAATCACAAGATGTAGACATTGGTACGGCTTATCCACAACATGTCGCATCTGCTGTGTTGCCTTGGGTGGTTCCTGCCCATAGGATTCAGCTAGCCAGTGGGCCCCGCGAGGCGTCCCCTTAAAACTGTACGAGGTAACTCCCCTTGCTCAAGCTCAAAAAAGTACAGATCCTCGGCTTCAAGTCCTTCTGCGACCGCACGGAGGTCCAACTGGCCGGCGAAGGCATCGCCGCGATTGTAGGCCCCAACGGCTGCGGAAAGTCCAATATCTCGGACGCGATCAGCTGGGTGCTGGGCGAGCAGTCGGCCAAGAGCCTGCGCGGCATCAAGATGGAGGACGTCATCTTCGCCGGCACGCGCGACCGCAAGCCGACCGGCATGGCCGAGGTATCGCTGACACTTGTCGACCCGGACGTGTACGACGGACAGACACTCGCCGCGTTTGAGGAGAACGCAGAGCCCGATCTCCTCCTCGATGGAGAGACAAGCATCGATTCCCAGCGCCGCGGCGCCGGCGTCTCGGTTCGCGCGGACGGCGATTGGGATGAGGCCGCTCTGCGCGCGCAGGCGGCGGAAGAGACTGAAGAGGCCGTGCTCGACGCACAGCCGGGCCAGACCTACGAGTCAGAAGTCAAGCAAGAGAAGAGCGACGCCACAGCAGAAACTGAAGCGCAGAATGCGGAGCCGAGCAGCAATGTTGTCCTGAAGGTACGACGCCGCAAGTTCGGCCGCGCTCCCGTGCGTGCGGGTGAGCTCACGATCACGCGCCGGCTGTTCCGCTCCGGCGAGAGCGAGTACCTGCTCAACGGAAAGATCTGCCGGCTGCGCGACATCCAGGACATCTTCATGGGCACAGGTCTCGGCGGCGAGACCTACGCCATCATCGGCCAGGAGCGCATCGGGCAACTGCTCAGCTCGAAGCCGCTCGATCGCCGCGCCATCATTGAAGAGGCCGCGGGCATCACGCGCTTCAAGACGAAGAAGCGCCTGGCGGAACTGCGGCTGGAATCCGCGAGACAGAACCTGGCGCGCGTGAACGATATCTTCGAAGAGGTCACGCGCCAGATGGGCTCTCTGAAGCGGCAGGCCGCCAAGGCCGAGCGCTACGGCGCGCTGCGCGACGAGCTGCGCGGCAAGCTGCGCGTCGTCATCGCCAGCCGCCTGACCCAGATGGATGCGGAGCAGACCGCGACCGCAGCAGAGATCCGCCGGCTTGCCGGATTGATCGACACGCAATCTGGCGAGCTCGAGACCATGGACGCGGAGCATTCCGGTGGAGTCGCACGCGGGTATGAACTTGACGGACAGATCCGCGAGGCCGGAGCGCGCGCGAATTCGAGCGCAGTGGAGCTGGAGCGCATTACAGCGCGGCAGGGTTCGAACAACGAGCGGATCGCAGATCTCGAGCAGCGCATGACGACAGCCGACGACGACCTCGCCAATTCGCGCGGCCAGCTGGAGACGCTGGCGTTTGAGCTTGAGCAGCACCGCAGCTTCCTGGAGAACGCGACGACGGAGTCGGATGCGTCACGTGCGGCCGCCCAAGCCAAGCAGTCGCAGGCGCATGAGGCGACGCGCAACGTGCTCGCTGCAGAGGCTACAGCGGAGAACCAGCGCCGAGCGGCCATGCAGTCCATGCAGCGCGCTGCGCAGGCAAACAACGAGATTGCGCAGGCGGAAGCAGCCCTGCAGGGGCTCGAACACGAGAACGAACGGCTCGCCGCGGAATCAGAGACCGCGCGTGGTGAGCTCGAATCGCTTGGCGCTCAGAGGGGACAGGTTGCGCTGAATTTTGAGAGCGTAACCGAGCGGCTTAAGCGCCTCGAGGCGGAGATCGTTGATGTGCGGCGCACGCTCGAAGAGAAGCGCCACGCTGAGGTGCAGTCGCGGCGGCGCGGCGACGAACTGCGCGCAGAGATGGCAACGCTGATGGGCCGTCGCAGCTCGCTCGAGGCGCTGATTCGTGAGCACAGCTACTCGACCGACACCGTTCGCAATCTGTTCCGCGCGAATGCGCAGCGTCAGCAAGCCGGCGGTATTGCTCCGGTGGGAACCCTCGCGGACTTCCTTGAGGTCGAAGGTCAGTACGAGAGCGTCGTCGACGAGTTCCTGCGCGATGAGCTGAACTACATTGTGGTAAAGAGCTGGGACGCGGCGGACGAGGGCATGCGCATGCTGCACTCCGATGTGGCCGGCCGCGCCACGTTCCTTGTGCATCCCAATGATGCGCAGGCTGCCTTCCCGTTTGCGGAGGGCATGCAGAGCGCTACCCACACCACCAACGGAATTGTCCCGCTGAAGGAGTGCATCCGGGTGCTGGACGGCTTCGGCAAGTCGCTCGAGGTCATCCTGCCCAGGCTGCGCGAGGGTTTCGTCGCGCCTGACTCCGAGACCGCGCGCTCGCTCGCGCTCTCCAACCCGCAGTCGTTTTTCCTTTCACCTTCCGGCGAGACGTTCCACAACGTGACGGTAACTGGCGGGCGAGCGCGTGAGCAGGGACCGCTGGCGCTGAAGCGCGACCTTGCCGACGTGCAGACGAAGCTTTCCGGCATCCAATCAGAGCTCGTGCAGAACGAGCTCGCTACCGCTTCCCTCGCGCGAGAGATTGCCGAGCTGACCGCAATTCTGGACGCGAAGAACAATGAGCGTCGCGATGCCGAGCGTGAGAGTGCGAACTCCGGCGCCGCGCTGCGGCAGATGGAATCGGAAGCCGCGCGGATCGAGCGCCGGCTGCAGGAGTGGCAGCTCGCGATGGGCCGCAACGGTGATCAGCGCCAGATCCGGCAGGACCTCATCGGACGTAAGCGTGACGAAGCCGAGCGCTTCGAGGCGGAGCGGGCCAACATCGACCGGCAGGTGTCGGAACTGACCGAGCGGATCGCCAGCATGCGTGCCAGCCGGGAGGAGCTGCAGGCAGAGGCCTCCGCTGCAAACGCTGCGCTCGCGGGTCTCGAAGAGCGGCGACGCAACGCCAACGCGAACTTCGAGCAGACGTCACGGCTGTACGCGAGCCAGCAAGCTCGCATTGACCAACTAGCCCAGCAGATTGCCAATGCAGCCGGCGAGAAACAGCGCCGCGAGGAAGAGAACGCCACACTCGCGCAGCAGCAGACCGAGCTTGCCGAGATGCGGGCGCAGGCGATCGCCGAGGGCGAGACGCTGTCTTCGGAGGCCGCCGCGCTGCGCTCCGCGATGGCGGAGCTGGATAACAGGGTTCGCACGCTGCGCCATGAGACCGAGGCGCTGCGCGAGCAGCGCGCCGGGCTTTCCGCGCGCGCGGCCAAGCTGAGCTCCGACATCGAGCACCTTGAAACGACGTGCATCGCGGACCTCTCGCTCGAGGCTTCGGCCCTGCGCGCGGATGCGTCCATCGCGCACCTTGACGGCGAGGCGCTCATCGCGGAAGACCAAGCCGCGCGCGGCCTGAAGCAGCGCCTCGAGGCCATGGGCCCCGTGAACATGATGGCGCTCGAGGAGTACAAGGAGACCGCCGAACGCCACGGCTTCCTCGAATCGCAGCGCAAGGACCTCATCGAGGCGATCGAGAACACGCAGGCCTCGATCAAGGAGATCGACGAGGTCTCGCGCGTGAAGTTCGATGAAGCTTTCAAAGTGATCAACGAGAACTTCTCGCAGACGTTCGCGAAGCTCTTCGGCGGCGGCCAGGCGTTCATGCGCCTGACGGATCCCGAGGCCGAGAAGAGCGACCAGAGCGGCATCGACATCATCGCCTCGCCTCCCGGCAAGAAGCTGCAGAATGTGCTCCTGCTCTCCGGAGGAGAAAAGGCGCTCACGGCCCTGTCCCTGCTGGTCGGCATCTTCCAGTTCCAACCGGCGCCGTTCTGCGTGCTGGACGAGGTGGACGCGCCGCTGGACGAGACCAATGTCGCGCGGTTCGCGCGTCTCATCGCGGAGATGAGCGAGAACACGCAGTTCGTTGTCATCACGCATTCCAAGCGCACAATGGAGCAGGCGGACGTCATGTACGGCGTCACGATGCAGGAGCCGGGCGTCTCGAAGATTGTGAGCGTCTCGCTCGGCGGCCGCAGCGTCGGCAAGGAAGCACGGGGCAAAGAGCGCACCGCCGCCTAGCGCGCCACTCAGCGCGTTGACAAAGGACAGTCGATGAATCCGCTGGACTGGCTGCTCGCGCTGTTCGTTCTGTACTCGACCGTGCGAGCGGC
The DNA here is from genome assembly GCA_963716225.1 of uncultured Verrucomicrobiae bacterium. Lineage (GTDB taxonomy): Bacteria > Acidobacteriota > Terriglobia > Terriglobales > Acidobacteriaceae > Granulicella. Next base: position 322,227 of record OY970299.1, read on the forward strand.
GATGCGCGGGCTGGTGCGCGAGATGTTCGCGCTGGGAGGCCTGATCATCGGCTTCATCCTGGCCTGCTGGTACTACACGCCAGTCGCGGTGTATCTTCGTGGTCTCGTGAACTCCCCGCCGCTCGCGGAGTTCTGCGCTTTTCTCCTGATCCTCTCAGCGGTAATGGTCATCGCGGCGCTCGCCGGCGCGCTGATCCACCGTACCGCCAGCGCTGTGGGCCTCAGCGTGCTGGACCGCCTGGGCGGTGCCGCCTTCGGTGCAGCCCGCGGGGTCGTGCTCGACGCGGCGATGTTGCTGGCCGTGACGGCTTTTCTGCCTACAGCCCCCTGGATTCAGGCATCAAAATTTTCTCCCTATTTGCTTCGCGCCGCTCATGCTGTATCCTTCGTCATGCCGCGACACCTGAAGAGTCAATTGGTGGAGGGTCTGGACCGAATCAAGCACACAACTCCCGGCTGGATCAACTACGGCTCTTCGTCGCACACTGTCAGTTAAGCCAATCAAAGGAAACCGAGCGAGTGAAGCGCGAACTCGACAATCTCGTCCTCCAGATGCACGCCTCGGGGATCAGCTACACCGACGCGGTGCGTGAATTCAAGAAGCGGTTTCTGCTGGAAGTGCTGATTCGTCATCGCGGCAACCAATGCAAGGCGGCCGAGGAGCTCGGTATGCACCGGAACACGCTTAGCCGCACGCTCGCGGAGCTGGACCTCGATTCCGCGACAGATCCGCAAGGGAATCCGCCGCCCCCACGTTCTGTGCGCCCGCTGGCTCGGCCCGGCCTGCAGGTTGTAGGCGGCCGATAACGCCGCTTGGCCGCCCGCTTCGTCCAATCTATAGGATCATGCCTCTGTATCCGTTTGCGCCGAAGCTACGGCCGTACCCTGCTGCCTCTATGCGGTGTATTGGCCCTGCTGGCTTTTGGCCGCACCCCGGCTGCCGCGCAGTCGCCGGCGAACGCCCCGGCAAGCGTTCCGGCCGGTGCAGACGAGCCCTCCGCCCCAAAGCCACAGCACCGCAGTGGCGCTTCTCCCATCTGTTCCCGCAAAGCAGGCGCGCGAGGCTGAGGATGCCTACCTCGAGGGAGCCAGGCAGATCGAGCGCAAGGACCTCGCCGGCGCCGAGAAGAGCTTCGCGCGCGCGGTCCAACTCAATCCCGGGAATCGTGACTACGCACTCGCGTTGATCGTCACCCGCGAGCACGAGCTGAGCGAGCTGGTGCAGCAAGCGGCGAAGGCGCGGCTGAACGGAGACAACGCGCGTGCCGACGCCCTGCTTGAGCAGGCCCGCAAGATCGATCCCGACAATGCCGTCATCGCGCAGCACTTTGGCGAGCGCTTCTCCTCCCGACCTTTCGATCCTTAAGCCCACCGATCCGGCTGCTTCGCTCGGCAACGCGGTCCAGCTGGCGCCGAAACCCGGCGCGCAGGATGTGCACCTTCGCGGCGCTCCACGCGATGTTCTTCGCTCGCTTTACGCGCAGTTCGGAATTACGGTGTCGTTTCGACGGATCCGCGAATACATACGTTCCCGTCAGGCTCGATCTGGACCGCGTGACCTTCGAGCAGGCCGCACGCATCGCCGCTGAGATGACCCAAACCTTCGCGGTTCCGCTCCAGCCGCGCGAAGCCGTGATTGCTTCCGACACCCAGGACAACCGCGACCGCCTGCAGCCGCAGGTACAGGAGACGCTCTACATGCCGGGCCTGCAGGAGAACCAGATGCAGGAGATGGCGAACCTTGCGCGCACGGTGTTCGATCTTCGCTTCGTAACCGCCAGCCCCACGACGGACACCATCGTGCTGAAAGGCGATCCGGACAATCTGAAGGTGTTGAACGCAACCTACGACGGCATGCTCACCGGCAGCTCCGACGTTCTGCTCGATATCAAGCTCTACGAGATCGACCGCACCAACACACGAAATATCGGGCTGCAGCTCCCGTCCTCTGTTGGAATCTTCTCCATCACGGCCGAAGCGGAGCAACTCGTCAGCGCCAACCAGACAATCATCAACCAGGCCATTGCGTCCGGCATCATCAAGCTGACCGGCAACAGCATCACCGACCTGATCACCGAAGTTGGCTTCCTCATCGCCAGCGGCACCGTCAACGTGGCGCAGTACAGCAACCTGCTCGGAATCTTCGGCAATGGTCTGTCGCTCGCCGGCTTGTACGTGGGCTCGGGCACCACCTTCAACCTGCTGCTGAACTCGAGCGACATCCGCACGCTCGATGCCGTGCAGCTTCGCTCCGCCACAAACCAGGACGCAACGTTCCGCGCCGGCACACGCTATCCCATCGTCACATCAACCTACACAAGCGGCATCAGCAGCTCGCTTGCGTCTGCCGTCTCGGGGCTCAATATCAACGGCACACCCGTCGGTTCCCTGCTGCAGCAGTACCTCGGCACATCGTCGGTTACCGTCCCGCAGGTTCAATATGAGGACCTTGGAGTGACCCTCAAGGCCACGCCGGTCGTTCTGCGCTCCGGCACCGTGCAGTTGAAGCTGGACCTGAAGATCGAGTCGCTCGGGGCGGGATCGATCAACAACATCCCGGTGCTGAACAGCCGTCAATTGACATCCATGGTCACGATTCCTGCCGGAAGAGCGCGCTGCTTGCCAGCCAGGTCACGAGCTCCGAGACTAGGGCCGTCCAGGGTATTCCCGGGCTGAGTGAGTTGCCGGGTTTTCAGAGCACAACCAACGAAAACAAGCAGATCAGCACCGGTGAACTGCTGATCATGATCACGCCGCACGTCGTGCGTTAGGGTGGTGTGCGCATCGCGAGCCGCCCGCTGCTGATGCCGTTCAACCCGCATCCCAGCACGCAGAGCTTCGTCGAAGAGCAGATGGCTCCGCCACCGCCGCCGCAACCGGCCCCGCAGACTCCGCCTCCGCGGGAACGCACCGCAGCAATCTGCCGCTCCGCCGCGGAGCATCGACGCCACCAGCCGCCAACACCCAGCAGCCGTCCAACGCTCCTCCACCGTAGTAGCGGGCTGGCAGTTTGGACTCCGCGGATACATTGCAAAGCGAGGCGAGTTCTCGCTATACTCAGTCCTGGCAGGGCGGGAGTAGCTCAGTGGTAGAGTGCTTCCTTGCCAAGGAAGATGTCGCCGGTTCGACCCCGGTCTCCCGCTCCAAAACACCCTCTTCTGCGGTACACTCCACAAGTCAATTTGTGTGTCCTGCACGCCAAGGTGAGCGGTGTGTGGCTGCAAGGCGCGGTACCCAAGTGGTAAGGGAGAGGTCTGCAAAACCTTTATGCGTCGGTTCGATCCCGACCCGCGCCTCCAATTTCCTCCTTCTCAAAGCTCGTCACCTCACCACATAAGCGCAAGCTTCGAATGCTCGCGCGCATTCGCTGACAGCGTGAGTTCGCCTCGATCTTTCTGCAACTCAAGGCGTCCTGATTGAACCTTCGTTGCAATTTCCTGCCTGTGGAATCACGAAGTCGACAGCCTTCTGTACCAGATTCTCCGTTACCCGCGTGATGCTGAGCCCGCTCAGCTCCGCCTTAGAATCGGCACATTGCCCCACCCCCGAAGGCAATCAGGAGGTTCACCGGATGCGTCTATTCGGCCGACTATCGCTCATCGTTCTTGCTTGCGCTGCGTTTCTGAGCCCCCCAAATCCAGCGCCGCCGTCTGTTTCTATCTCGCATGACAAACTCAACGAGTGCGGGCGCGGGTTCGTCTTCTGCAACGACCACCAGGCCTACAGCCTCAGCGAAATCGAGAGCGGCGCGCTGCAGATTCCGATCTTCCCGCTTCTGCCCAGTGAGGTCGTCATCGTAAATGACACCGGAAAAACCGTCACCGACCTCCAGTTCACGCTCATGACCTTCGAGTTCCTCAGCTTCGACATGCGAGTGCCGGATTGCGCCGAGCGCCAGATCGCTTCTCAAGGATTGCGCGGCCGAGAAAACTGCGGTCCGGATTCTCGCGCGAACCCGTTCACTCCTGTCGCCGCCCAGTTCACCTACTCCGCCGACAACAAGAAAGGGCATTGCGGACGGCGAGTACTTCGACATAACCACCGTCGGCTTCCTTCCCGGCGGCTATCTCTGCGGCGGCGGCTCCGGGACTCGGCGGCACCGGCGGCGGCGGAACGGGCGGAGGCGAGCGCTCGAACCCGGACCGCCGTCGCAGTAACGCTCGGCACCACCAAGCGAAACGAGGAGGCTGCTGCCTCCTCGTTTTGCATTCCGATCAGCCGCTGCCTCTACTTCAGCGTCGTCAGCGTGGGCTGCAGGTGCACCGTGATGCCATCCTGCCCTGCCTGGAACGCAATCATCTGCTTCAGCGTCTCGTACGGGATCGACGCGATCGCCAGAAAGTGGCCGTTCACCGCGAGCACGGCACCTGCCCGATGCCCAGATCCTCGCAAGCTTCGACGCGGCATCGACCGCTGCCTTCGTCTCCGGAAGCGCCGCACAAGCCGCGACCGCCGCCGGATCACGCGCCCGCCGCCTTGATCGCCGCGTTCAGCGTCTCCTCTGCGGACTGCGCCGTCAGGCCGGCCTGCTTGGCGTACACCGCGCGCGCATAGCTGAAGAATGCATCGTCGCCCTTCGCCTTGCGCACGCACACGCCGTCGAGCGCCGCCCGCTCCGCAGTACGGATGGTCGGGCTCCGGAGCGTCCTCGAAGACGATGCGCGCCTGCGGGAAGTCCTGCTGCAAGCTGTCCATCTTGTCCTGCGCCTCCTGGCAGCGCTCGCATTGCAGGTCCGCAAACTCGACAAACAGCAGGTCCTTGTTCTTCGCTCCCTCTGGCCGGCCCGTCGGCGCGGTCCTCCAGCGTCTTCCGCGCATCGGCAAACGGCTTCGCGCCGAAGTCCATCACGTTGTCGGCGATCGCGTGCTTCCCGTCCGGCGTCGTGAAGAACACCAGCGGTGAGGTCTTGCCGGGCACGCGCTTGTCGGCAACCAGCACCACAACCTTCGCCACGCCGGGCGCCGGCGTCTTCACAATTCCCACCACCTGCCACAGGCGGTTCTGATCGTAGCCCCACAGCGCCTTCAGAAAGCTGTTCACCTCGTCGAGCGTCGGCGATCGCTGCCGTAAAGTTCTTCGGGTTCACCGCAGGAAACGGATTGGCCTGCTGCTGCGCTGGCGGCTGCGGCGCCGGCGCGGCGGGCTCGTCGAGCGGAGCCTGGAATTCGCTCGTCTGCGCCGATACGGTAGCGCTCAGCTGCAAGCGCGCACGCCAAGCCGAGGTATGTATTTCATCTTCTGCCAAAATCAGAGTCTCCTTCGTGATTGCTGCAACGCGGTGCGCTGCGGTTAAACCTCACGCCTCGCCGCAATGGGAAAGCGCCTGCCCATGCCAAATGCCTTCTTCGAAACCTTCAACACCGGTGCGGCCTGCTGCCGCTTGTACTCCGCGAGCTCCACCAGCCGGATGATCCTCCGCACCAGCTCCGGATCGACGTTCGCGCATCTTCGCAATCTCGTCCGCCGAGCGGTAATCCTCGACATACGCGCGCAGAATCGGGTCGAGCACCTCATACGGCGGAAGCGAGTCCGTGTCCTTCTGCCCCGGCCGCAGCTCCGCCGAGGGCTCCTTGTCGATCGTCTCGTGCGGAATGATCTCGCGCTCGCGATTCACGTAGCGGCTCAGCGCGTAAACCTCGGTCTTGTACAGATCGCCAATCACCGCCAGCGCGCCCACCATGTCGCCGTATAGCGTGCAGTATCCCGTCGCCATCTCGCTCTTGTTGCCGGTGGTGAGCACCAGGCCGCCCTGCTTGTTCGAGAGCGCCATCAGCAGGCTGCCGCGAATGCGCGGCTGCAGGTTCTCTTCCGCCAGCCCGAAGGCTGTGCCCTTGAAAGAACGGCTCGAGCGCCACGCGAGAACTGCTCGTAGATCGCACGCACCGGAACGACATCGAACTCAATCCCAAGATTCTTCGCCAGCCGCTCCGCATCGCTGACCGAGCCCTCCGACGAGAACTCGCTCGGCATGCCGATCCCGCGCACATTCTCCGCGCCCAGCGCCTCCACCGCAATCGCCGCAACCAGCGCGGAGTCGATGCCGCCGCTCAGCCCCAGCAGCGCCTTCCGGAAGCCGCACTTGCGCAGATAGTCGCGCGTTCCCAGCACCAGCGCCTTCCACGTCCGCTCGCACTCGGCCTCGCCGCCCGGCATGCGCGCGCTCTCGGCGATCATCATCATTCCGCTGAGAGATCGTCACCGGCTGCGCGTTCAGCGTGTCCACCATCACGAGGTCCTGCTCGAACTCGTCTGCACTGCGCGATCACCTCGCCGCGCGGATTCATCGCAAACGAGTCGCCGTCGAAGATCAGGCTGTCGTTCGCGCCCACCTGGTTCACCATCACCACCGTCGCGCCATGCCGCTCCGCAAGCGCGCTTGATCATTCGCCGCCGAACCGCCGGTCTTGCCATGCCAGTACGGCGAAGCCGAGATGTTCAGGATCAGCCGGTGTCCGCTGAGCGGCTGCGGAAGCATCGCCCACTGCTTCATCAGCTCTTCAACCGGATCGTTCGGATAGAACCGCTGCGGCCAGAACATCTTGTCGTTCCACGCGTCCTCGCAGACCGTGATCGCGACCGCTTGGCCCTTGATCTTCGTCAATCCCTGCCGCGTGGCCGGCTCGAAATACCGCTGCTCATCGAAGACGTCATAGAACGGCAGCAGGCGCTTGGTCTGCGTGAAGCGGATCTCGCCGGCCTCGAGCACCGCCGCCACATTGCGCACGCGCTTGCCGCCCTCCTGCTGGCAGCGCATCGGCGAGCCCACCAGAATCGCCGGCCGGTCCTCGCCGCGCGTCAAGCTCCGCCAGCTTCTGCAGCGACTCCTCCGCCGTGCGGACGAAGCTTTCCTTCTCCAGCAGGTCGGCAGGCGGATATCCGGCCGTCGCAAGCTCAGGAAAAATTACGAGCTCGGCGCCCTGTCCGGCGGCCTGCTCGAAGAAGCTTGTGATGAGCTGAAGATTCCCCGAAAAGTCACCCACAGTGGGGTTGATCTGGGCCAGAGCAATGCGCACGCCTTAAGTCTACCGCGCAGCTCACCTCGGTCGTGCGCTCGCGAGCCTGGCTACGCTCCGGTGCCCGGCGAAGACAACGCCGATCGTGCGCGCCAGGATCCGCAGGTCCAGCATCAGGCTCCAGTTCTCGACATACGCCGTATCCAGCGAGATGTAGCTGTCGAACGACGGGTCCTGCCGCGCCTCAACCTGCCACAACCCGGTGATGCCCGGCAGAACATCCAGCCGGCGCAGATGCGGCAGATCGTACTTCTCCACCTCGGACGCCAGCGGCGGCCGCGGTCCCACCATGCTCATCTCGCCCTTCAGCACATTCCAGAACTGCGGCAGCTCATCCAGCGAGTACTTCCGCAGCCAGCGGCCCACGCGCGTCAGCCGCGGGTCTTCCTTGATCTTGAACAGCACGCCGTCGCGCTCGTTCATGTGCTGCAGGTCGGCGCGGCGCTGGTCCGCGTCCTTCACCATCGTGCGGAACTTGTAGCACTTGAACACCCGGCCTTTGCGGCCCAGCCGGTCCGCCGTATACACCACCGGCCCATGCGAATCCCAGCGAATCAGCAGCGCAATCAACGCCATGAACGGCGCGGCGATCATCAAGCGCGCCGACGCCAGCACGATGTCCATCACCCGCTTCAGCAGGAACGCATCGCGCGGAAAATCCTGCCGGTGCAGCGGAATCGTCGGGAACTGGCCGATGTACTCCACCGGCGCATTCCACGCCAGACCGTCGTAGAGATCAGGCACCACACGCACCTCAATGCCCAGCGCGCGCGCGTCTTCCACGACCGAGATGACCGTCTGTTTGTCCGCCGGCGTCGAGAAGTAAATCTCATCCACAAACAGCGAGCGCGCCAGCGCCACGCAGTTGCGGATGTTGCCCACCACCTGCGATCCGGCGCACCCTCGCTGCGGCCGTCCATCGTGATGAAGCCCTTGAACCGGAAGCCCATGTGCGGAAGCGACTCCAGATGGTTGCGCAGCGCATGTCCCACGCGGCCATCGCCGACGATCAGCACGTTGCGAACCTCAAGGCCTTCGATGAACCGCTTCTGGCGCAGCCGCCGCCACAGCGCGCGCCGCAGCCATCAGCATCACCATCGTCAGCAGCACGGTGCTGATCATGACCACCCGGGACACCGCATACGCGCGCAGCAGATACAGCGTTCCGCACAGCAGCAGGCCCGCCGTGAGCGTCGCCTGCACCGTCATCCGCTGTTCGTGCATGCCGCTGCGCGAATCGGTCGAGCGATACAGCCCATAGATCCGCGCAAACACCACCAGGTAAAAGCAGAAGAGCAGCAGATACAGGAACAGCACTTCGGGCGCCGGTCCCGGCGATGTGCTGGATCAGCGATGCCCTCGGCCGTAGTGCGCCTGAGGCAGCCGGATCCGGAACGCGATCAGTCCTGCGATCAGAACGCTCAGGCAATCCAGCACAACCCACACCAGGCTCACGACCGAGGGCCGCGAGACGGTCGATCCCTCGCGCGCGATCGGTCGTCGACCGCCGCTGCGTGCGTCGCGAGATTACTACCTGCTCGATGTAGTCCGGTGTTGCCATTCCGAATACAAACCTTCTTAGCAGCAGGATTGGTGTTCCATCGTGCGAGCTAGCTATCCGCAGACCCGCAGAGGTCCACCCTTACCGCGTTAGAGGCCTTTCGATTCTGGTACGTTACTCTCACGCTAACACGTTCCGTGATGTAAAGTTTTGCAACAGTTGGCGCTTTTGGGTCACCCATCAGGGCCACATGGACAATTAGCCGGCTCGGGCACCTGCAAGCGGTGCCGGTGCCAGGCAAAACCAGTTCGTCCAGGGAAAGGAACTCCTGAAGTACCGGGTCTTCGCTCTTTCTCATCTCCTCCATGGTCCCGAAAAAGCGTGCCCTGCCCTCGTGGAGAAACACGACACGGTCTGCGAGCTTTTCGGCGAACCGCGTGTCATGAGTTACGACAATACTCGTGAGATGCAACTGCATTTTGAGGCGTTGGATAAGATCCCCCAGCAGATGGCCCATCAGCGGGTCGACCATCGTCGTCGGCTCGTCATACAGGATCGCCGCCGGCTGCGCCGCCAACGCCCGCGCAATCGCCACCGACCGCTTCATCCCCGTGGAAAGATCGCTGGGCAGAAGGCCTTCCATCCCCGCCACCCCCACCATCTCCAGCAAGCCCTTCACCAACTGTTGAATCTGGTCTTCCTGGATGTGCTCGCGCTGATGTGCTCGCGCTCGCGCAGCGGAAAAGCCACGTTCTCCCCAACAGTAATCGAATCAAAGAGCGCGCCGCTCTGGAACACCATCGTCACCTTGCGGCGAACCTCCTGCATCTGCGGCTCTTTGAACCCCGTAATGTCCTGCCCCGCCACCAGCACGCGGCCCGCATCCGGCTTCAGGAACCCCATCAGGATCTGCAGCGAAACGGACTTTCCCACACCGCTTCGCCCCAATATGCACAGCGTTTCCCCGGGATTTACATAGAAGCTGACATCCTTGAGCACGACAAAATCGCCAAACGACTTACAAACTCCCTCAAATGCGATGTATGGCCCAGTCCCAGCCGAGGCGAATTCCGCCGCCGCCAGACCCGGCCGTGCCCGAGAACGCAAGCTCCTCCTCCGCCGACGACTACCTCCGCCTCGTTAGCCTCGCGGCCTCGGCCATGAACTCCTCAACCGCGGGCGCGACGTCAGCCGACACGTCCGCCGTCAACGGCTCGGTGCCGTCGCTTGCTTGAATCTCTCCTTCGGCTTGGTTGTCCGGCTCTTTCATCAGCGGCTCTATCTACTAAGAATGCCTGATTCCCGGCCCGCGGACATCCTCAGGTATCCATCACGTCCACATACCGCTCCGCCTCGGCCAGATCCTCCGGCGTATTCACGTTCATGAACCACCGCTCCAGCACGGCTGCTTTGGGATAGCCGCCCAGCTCGTCAACATCGTGGACCCGGCAGAACTCCTCCGCCCCCGGCAGGAGATCAAAGATCCTCGTGAGCCGCCGCTCTCCACGCTCCAACACCTCCGTAAATCCTCTCCGCACAATCGGAGCGAATCATGCAAAACGTCGCCTGGTCTCCGGCCGCCGCCAGGTGGCTGACCGTCAGGCCGCTACGTTCCGTGCGCAACACCTCCGCCGCCCACCGCCACAGCAGCTCCGCCGGCACCAGCGGAACATCCACCGGAACGAACAGCACCCACGGTTGCCGGGCCGCTCGCAACCCGGCCTCCATCCCCGCCGCCGGCCCGATCTCCGTCCTCGTCTCATGCACGACCTCCGCGAATCCACATAAGTCGTCACGGTTTCCCGCAATCGAAACCTCCGCACAAAAACTCCGCAGCTTCCCCAGCGCGATCTCCACCATCGCCACGCCACCCACCTTCAGCAGCGCCTTGTCCGCTCCCATCCGCGAGCTCTTCCCGCCCGCCAGCACAAACCCATGCACCGGCAGCTTCTCAGCCACGCTCCGCGCCCACGATCCCGAAGAAGCGAATCACCGACTCAATCCCGCGATGGAAGTTCGACAGATTGAACTTCTCGTTCGGCGCGTGCAGATTATCGTCCGGCAGACCGAATCCCATCAGCACAGTCGGAATCCCCAGCTCACGCACGAAGTCGCCCACAATCGGAATCGAGCCTCCGCTGCGAATGAACACCGTGTCCTTATTGAACACCTGCGCCATCGCCTGCTTCGCCGCCCGAATGAAATCGTTGTCCGAGCTCACCACGATCGGGTCGCCCGAGTGAATCATCCGCACGTCCACCGTCACGCCATTCGGTGCAATGTCCTCTACGAACTCCTTGTACTTCGCGAACGCGTCCGCCGGCGTCATGCCGGGCACCAGCCGGAAGCTGATCTTCGCCAGCGCCTTTGCCGGAATTACCGTCTTCGCGCCCGCTCCCGTAAAGCCGCCCGGCATCCCATGCACGTCCATCGTCGGCCGCGACCAAGTGCGTTCGAGCACCGAGAACATCTCCTCGCCCGTCAACGCCGTCGATCCCACCTCATGCTTCAAATACTCGTCCTCGTCAAACGGCAGAGCGCGCCAGCTCTCCAGCTCGTCCTTCGTTGGGTCCTCGATCCCGTCATAAAACCCCGGAATCGCAATGTGCCCGTCCTCCCGCTTCAGCCGCGCGATGATCTGCGCCAGCGCCACAAACGGATTCGGCGCCACGCCGCCGTACATGCCCGAGTGCAGGTCCTGCGCCGCGCCGCGCACCTCCAGCTCCGTATAGATCATCCCGCGCAGCCCGACGCACAACGTCGGCAGCTCCGGCGCAAACATCTCCGAGTCGCTCACCAGCGCAACATCGGCCTTCAGCGCCTCTCCATGCTCGCGCACATACGCCGCAATTCCCTCCCCTCCAACCTCTTCTTCACCCTCGCAGATCACCCGCACATTCACCGGCAGCTTGCCGTCACTCTTCATCAGCGACTCAATCGCCTTCAGGTGAATCATCAACTGCCCCTTGTCATCCACCGCCCCGCGCGCATAGATGTTGCCGTTGCGCTCCGCCGGCTCGAACGGCGGCGACTTCCATTCGTCCAGCGGATCAGGCGGCTGCACGTCGTAGTGCGCATAGCAAAGCACCGTCGGCTGCGCCCCACCCGCATGCATCCAGTCTGCATACACCAGCGGGTGTCCATTCTTGTGCTTCTCGCTCGCTGTCTCGATCAGCCGGACATTCTCCATGCCCGCGGCGCGCAGCTTCTCCGCCACCAACTCCGCCGCCTTGCGCACGTCAACCGCATGCTCGGGCGCCGTCGAAACCGACGGAATCCGCAGCAGATCCTTCAGCTCCTCCACAAACCGCGCACCGTTCTTGCCCGCATACTCTATCGCCTTTTCGCTCATCCGCTGGTCCACTCCCCTCGCTGCCCCGCAGTATCGCACCGCATCGCCCGGCCTTGCATCTCAATGTCCGTAGGGGCGTACACTCTCACCTCAGAGGACCGATTCATGACAACCTCGCTCGCAGACGGCACCATGGTCGACAAGATCGCACAATTCGATCTCAACCAGGAGATCGCCGAAGCCGCACAGAAAAAGCCCTGGCCGTCAGGCCAATACGCGAAGATGCTTTTCAAGAAGCACGACCTCCGCGTCCTGCTCATCTCCATGCAACCCGGCGCGCACATGAAAGAGCATCATGCCGACGGCACAATCTCCATCCAGGTCCTCTCCGGCCATGTGCGCGTCAACGTCGGCGGCAAGCCATACGAGCTCGCCACCGGCAATCTCTTCACGCTCGGCGCATCCATCCGCCACGACGTCGAAGCGCTCGACGACTCCGCCTTCCTCCTCACCATCTCCTGGCCCGAACGCAGAAGATCTCGCCGCCATGAAGCACCGCGGCTACGGAACTTAATTCGCCAGCTACATCGTCCCGGACTTGGGCTGGAAGATCGCAATGCTGCAGCCCGTCGGATCGCTCAGGACCGAAAACCAGCCGACGTTCGGAATCTCCTGCGAATCGACATGCACCTGCGCGCCCAGAGACTTCGCCTTCTCGGTCGCCGCCTTGATATCGTCCACTCCCACATAGGCCAGCCATCCCGGCGCGCCGCCCTGCATCGAAAACATTCCGCCGCCAGGTCCAGTGTCCGGCTTGAACGTGCTGTAGACGCCGTGCGGTCCCATGTCCATGTCGTTGAACTGCCAGCCAAACATCTCGCTGTAGAACTGCTTCGCCTTCGCTGGATCCGACGTATTCAGCTCCAGATGCACAAACGGATTTGCCATCGGTTTTCCCCTCTGAACAGCAAATTGCAGGCCGCCAAGCAGCACATATCTTAACCCCCCTCTGCCGGCTCAGGCGCTGCGTTCATAAATCTTTGCTCTGCATTGGTCACATTTCGCGCCTGCGGCTTTGTTACCCACGCCATCGCCCCTGCAGCGATCAGCATCATGACGCAGAGCGCGCCCATCCCCACTGCAAATCCTCCGGTCAGCTCGCGCGTCCATCCCATCCAGTACGGCCCCACAAAGCCGCCCAGAATCCCGCACATGTTGTACGTGGCCACTGCAAGCGCGACCGACTTGCCCCTGCACACCTCCGTCGCCACCGCATTCATTGGCCCCAATATCGAAGAAAGGAGCACCACCAGCATCGTCAACATCAGCCCGATCACCACTCCGCGCAGATGAATGCCGGCAGACAGCACAATGCCGCCCATCAGCAGGGTCGGTCCAATCACATGCCACCTTCGCTCCATCGTCTTATCCGAGTGCCATGCGTTCACCAGCATCGCCACCGCGCCCAGCACTCCGCTCCCCGCAATCAAAGACCCCACACCGGCAGCGCCCCATCCTGTCAGCTGATGCAGCATCGTCGGAAGAAAAAAGACGACGGCATAGTTCACTACCAGCAAGCAGAAGTTGAACAACCCCATTCCCCACACCCGCGGCTCTCGCAACGCGCTCCACAGCAGGTCCCACCCCTCTCGATCCGGCGCACCTCCGCGCTCTTCCGCAAGCTCCGCATCCAGTCCTTCGCGCTCCGTTTTGCTGAGCCATCCCGCAGTCGCCGGCCTGTCCGGCAGCGCAAACCAGAACACCACCCCGATCACAATCGCCGGCAATCCCTCGATCAGAAAGAGCCACTGCCATCCGTGCAGCCCGGCAACTCCATTCAGCCGGAGCAGCGGCCCCGCCGCCACACCCATGACAACGCTGCTCAAAGGAAGCGAAATATAAAACCAGCTGATCGATTGAGCGCGCTTCCGCCCGGGAAACCATAGCGAGAGGTAATAAATCACGCCCGGGAAATACCCCGCCTCCGCCGCGCCTAGCAGCAGTCGCGTACCGTAGAAGGTCGTGCGCCCGCGCACAAAGATCATTGCGATCGCGAGCAATCCCCAGGTCACCATGATCCGCGACAGCCATCGCCTCGCGCCGAACCTCAACAGCATCCCGTTCGACGGAATCTCACAAAGCGCGTAGCTCACAAAGAACAGCCCCGCGCCCAGCCCATACACCGCGGACGAAAAGTGCAGGTCGCCGTTCATCGTCTCGGCCGCGAAGCTGATGTTGCTTCGATCCGTGTACGCCATCAGGTATCCGAACGCCAGCAGCGGCAACAGCCGCCAGCTCGCCTTGCGAAGCGCACGTTGTAACGGAGACCCGCCCGCACCTGCGTCCATCGCTCCACCTCTTCAGCGTGCTTTCGAGTGCGCCAAGCTTACGCCGCTTCACTCACCCGGCCTACTCTTTTGTTCGTTAGGCACAGCGTGAGTGCTACGTTAGCTCTATGTCGTGGCCCGTCATCTTCGCACTTGCCACATTGTTTGCGCCCTCAATTCCCGCAGCCGATCAGCAAGCTCCGCCACCCACACCGCCGCAGGCGAACCTGCCTCACGAAGCTCCGCTCAACCCCGCGCTCCCCACCGTCTTCATCGTCGGCGACTCCACCGCGCGCAACAGCGCCGACCTCGGCTGGGGCGACCACTTCGCGCAGTTCTTCGATACCTCCCGCATCAACGTCGCCAATCGCGCCATCGCCGGCCGCTCCGCGCGCTCCTACATCGACGAAGGCCACTGGGCCGCCGTCCTCGCCGAGATGAAGCCCGGCGACTATCTCCTCCTCCAGATGGGCCACAACGATGCCGGCGACCTCGGCGGCCCCAAACCCCGCGGCGACCTCAAAGGCATCGGCAACGAAACCGCCGAGGTCGCCCAGACCACCGGCCCCTACGCCGGCAAGGTCGAGACCATCCACACCTTCGGCTGGTATCTCCGCAAGATGATCGACGACGCCAAAGCCAAAGGCGTCCACCCCATCCTCCTCACCACCACCGTCCGCAACATGTGGACCACCGGCCCCGACGGCAAACCCCACATCGAGCGTGACCTGGGTTACAACAACTGGATCCGCCAGGTCGCCGCGCAGGAGCAGATCCCCGTCCTCGAGCTCGGCAACGTCGAAGCCGACCGCCTCGAAGCCCTCGGCCCCGAAAAGACCGCGCCGCTCTTCCCCAAGGACCACACCCACACCAGCCCCGAAGGCGCAAACCTCGTCGCCGACTGCGTCCGTGAGGCGCTCGCCGCCTCGCAGTCCTCGCTCAAGCAGTACCTCGTCGCCGTTCCTCAAAAGATCAGTCGAAAGGTGTCGCCGAATCGTCTAAACTATAGATATCTGTGGCCCTGCGCACTCGCCATCTCGCCTGCCTCTTCCTGCTGATCTCCACGCTCGGAGCCTCGCAGGCGAACGCGTCTCCCGCGCGCAGCCGGCTTCTACGGCCACCACATCAGCGCGCTGCTCTACCGCCACGCCGTCGATTCGCGCGCCGAGCACCTCGCGCAGAACATCTCGCCAGCCCGGCCGCTGATCCCGAAACCCTCCTCATCCCGGCGCCCTCGCCGCGCCGCGTTCCACTCCACGTGGACGATGCGCCCGCCCGCGGCCCACTCCGCCTGCCGTCTTTGCCGCCACCAGCTTCGCTCGCACCAGCCGCACTCTAGCGCTCTTCTCTGCGGGCCTGTACTCGGCCTGTTCCTCTCCGCTCGAAATCTGCTGGCTCGCGCCTGTGCCGCATCGTCCGCGCGCCGCACACAAAGGACAACTTCACGTAGAAAGGACTCCGTAAACAACCTTCTGCCAAAGTCTTCGGCACCTCCAATGAGCGCGCCGTCAAGCGCATGCTCCCCACCGTCGCGCAGATCGCACGCGCTGAGCCCGAGTTCAAGCAGCTCTCCGACGAGCAACTCACCGCCAAGACCGCCGAATTCCGCGCCCGCATCGCCTCCGCGATCGAAGGCATCACCGACCCCGACGAGATCATCGCCGCCGAGAAAGCCGCGCTCGACGATCTCCTCCCCGAAGCCTTCGCTGTCGTCCGCGAGGCCGCCGTCCGCGTCGTCGGCATGCGCCACTACGACGTTCAGATGATCGGCGGCATCGTCCTCCACCAGGGCAAGATCTCCGAGATGAAGACCGGCGAAGGCAAAACGCTCGTCGCCACACTTCCCTGCTATCTCAACGCGCTCGCCGGCCACGGCGTCCACGTCGTCACCGTCAACGACTATCTCGCCAAGCGCGACGCCGAGTGGATGGGCAAGATCTACGGCTTCCTCGGCCTCTCCGTCGGCGTCATCGTCCACGACCTCTCCGACGAGCAGCGCCGCGAAGCCTACGGCTCCGATATCACCTACGGCACCAACAACGAGTTCGGCTTCGACTACCTGCGCGACAACATGAAGTTCGACCTCAAGGACACCGTCCAGCGCGGTCACTTCTACTGCATCGTCGACGAGGTCGACTCCATCCTCATCGACGAAGCCCGCACGCCGCTCATCATCTCCGGCCCCACCGACAAGACCACCGACAAGTACGCCATCGCCAACACCATCATCCCGCAGCTCGAAGAGGGCGAGATGATCGAGAACTTCGAGAGCCAGTCCAAGACCTGGACCGGCGACTTCGTCGTCGACGAAAAGGCCCGCGCCATCACCATCACCGACGAGGGCTGGGAGAAGGTCGAAAAGCTTCTCGGCATCGGCAACATCGCCGACCCCGAAAACTGGGACATGAAGCACCACATCGAGGTCGCCACCAAAGCGCATGCGCTCTACAAGCGCGACGTCGAGTACGTGGTCAAAGACGGCGAGATCATCATCGTCGACGAGTTCACCGGCCGCCTCATGCCCGGCCGCCGCTGGTCCGACGGCCTCCACCAGGCCATCGAAGCCAAGGAAGGCGTCGATATCCGCAAGGAAGATCAGACGCTCGCCACCATCACCTTCCAGAACTACTTCCGCCTCTACAAGAAGCTCG
This sequence comes from uncultured Verrucomicrobiae bacterium, assembly GCA_963716225.1. GTDB lineage: Bacteria > Acidobacteriota > Terriglobia > Terriglobales > Acidobacteriaceae > Granulicella. The sequence goes on from OY970299.1 coordinate 339,012, forward strand.
CCGGCATGACCGGCACCGCCGAGACCGAGGCCGCCGAGTTCGAGTCCATCTACAAGCTCGACATCGTCGTCATCCCCACCAACCGCCCGATGCAGCGCATCGAGAATCCCGACGTCGTCTACCGCACCGTGAAGGAAAAATACTTCGCCGTCGCCGACGAGATCGAGCGTCTCCACGCCTCCAAGCAGCCCGTCCTCGTCGGCACCACCTCCATCGAAAAATCCGAGCTCCTCTCCGACATCCTCAAGCGCAAGGCCGTCCGCCACGTCGTCCTCAACGCCAAGTTCCACGAGAAGGAAGCCGAGATCGTCGCGCAGGCCGGCCGCCTCGGCATGGTCACCATCGCCACCAACATGGCCGGCCGCGGCACCGACATCCTGCTCGGCGGCAACCCCGAGTTCATGGCGCGCCAGGACCTCGTCAAGCGCGACCTCGCGCGCGCCGTCTCCCCCGCCGAAGGCGCCATCCATCCCAACGCCGCTGCCGGCTTCACCCGCTTCTACTACCAGGGCCAGGAGTTCGAAACTACGCAGCAGCAGTGGGACGAGATCATCGCCGCCCACGAGTCCGCCACAAAAGCCGAGCACGACAACGTCGTCGAAGTCGGCGGTCTCTTCATCCTCGGCACCGAGCGCCACGAATCACGCCGCGTCGACAACCAGCTCCGCGGCCGCGCCGGCCGTCAGGGCGACCCCGGCGCCTCGCGCTTCTTCCTCTCCCTCGAAGACGACCTCATGCGCATCTTCGCGCGCGAGTGGGTCGGCACACTGCTGCAAGCGTCTCGGCATGGAAGAGGGCGTGCCCATCGAGTCGCGCATGATCTCCAAGCGCATCGAAGGCGCCCAGAAGGCCGTCGAAGCCCAGAACTTCGAGTCCCGCAAACACGTCCTCGAGTACGACGACGTCATGAACAAGCAGCGCGAAGCCGTCTACGGCCTTCGCCGCCAGCTCATGGAAGGCGTCGAGCAGAAAGCAGCTCATCACCGAGGACTACGTCTCCACCATCCTCTCCAACCTCATCGACGAGTTCATCCCCGAGAAGGCGCACGTCGAGCAGTGGAACCTCACCGGCCTCTTCAACGCCATCGCCGACATCTTCGGCGCCAAGCTCTCGAAGGAAACCGGCGCCTCCGACTCCGAAGCGATCAACGCCGAAGAGCTCTCCCGCCACGACCTCGGCGAAGCCATCTTCCACAAGCTCCAGCGAGCGCTACGACGTCAAGGAGCAGATCCTCGGCCCGCCCAACATGCGCTATCACGAGCGCGTCGTCATGCTCTCCGTGCTCGACGGCCTCTGGAAAGATCACCTCCTCAACATGGATCACCTCAAGGAGGGCATCGGTCTCCGCGGCTACGCGCAGGTCGATCCGCTCGTCGAGTACAAGAAGGAATCCTTCACCATGTTCGAGGACATGATGATGCGCTTCCAGGAGGACACCTGCCGCCATCTCTTCCGCATGCAGATCCTCGCTCCCGATGGCACGCCCATCGAGACCATGGAGCAGCTCGCCACACTGCAGGCACGCTTCCAGCAGGCTCCTCCGCAGATGCCGCCACCCGCGCAGATGCCCGCGCCTTCGCCGACGCACTGGCAATCGAACCAGCCGCAGCAGCCCGCGCAACAGCGACCGGCTGCCGCGCCGCCGCCCACCGTGCCCACGCGCGCGCCGCAGACCACCATCGACGCAGCTCGAGCGCGAGTTCGCCCGCAACAAGGAACGCGAACTCGCCGCTGCCCGCCAGGCCGGCGGCTCAACCGCCAACGGCAACGGCTCCGCTCCCAAACGCGCCGGCGCCAACATCGGCCGCAACGATCCCTGCTACTGCGGCTCCGGCAAGAAATACAAAAAATGCCACGGCGCCAACGCATAACCTCACCAGAAACCCGGTGCCCCACTCATGACGACATCTTTACCGTCGTCAAGGGTGGGGTTCGCATCTGCGATAGACTGCGCGATACACTTTCGCATGCGCCGCGTACGCTACGCCGTAGCCTGCTCCCTCGACGGATTCATCGCCGGCCCTAACGGCGAGTTCGACTGGATCCCCTCCGACCCCGAAGTCGACTCCGCCCAGGACTTCTCCCGCTACGACACCCTGCTCATCGGCCGCCGCACCTTCGATATCATGCGCGCTCACGGCCAGCCAACCTTCCCCGGCAAGAAGAACTACATCTTCTCCCGCACACTCCCCCGCGCCGACATCCCCAAATCGTCCATCCTCTCCACCACACCCGAGCAAACAGTCGCCGCACTCCGCAATCAGCCGGAAAACGGCAAAGACATCTGGCTCTTCGGCGGTGGCGAACTCTTCCGCACCTTCCTCGCCGCCCACCTCGTCGACGAGATCGAACTCGTCATCATCCCCATTCTTCTCGGCGCCGGCATACCTCTGCTTGCCGGCGCACACCGCACGAACCTCACGCTCACCGAGCATAAGGTCTACAAGAGCGGCATCCTCTCCCTCACCTACTCCATCGGCTCACAGCCGCCTTCCACTGGCGACTAACCCCTCGCCTACGGCCGCGCCTCATACACAATATTGAACGGCGTCTCCGTCGCTCTCCGGAACCGCGTGAACCCCGCCGCCGTCACCACATCGCGAATCCTGGCCTCACCTGCCTGCGCGCCCAGGCACATCCCAACCTCCTGCGAGCGCGAGCACGGCGTGCACAGCAGCGTCGAGAACGAATAGAACATTCGCCCCACAGGATTCATGTTGTCCTTCATCTCATCGTTCGCAAACGGCTCCACGATCATCCACGTTCCATCCGGCTTCAGGCTCTCGCGAACATGCTTCGCCGCGCCCACCGGATCGCCCATATCGTGCAGGCAATCGAACACCGTCACCAGGTCGTAGTCCTTTCCCGGAAATCCCTTCGCCGACGCCGTACTGAACGTCACATTCCCGCTCACGCCCTGCTTCTGCGCGCTCGCTCTCGCTCCTTCAATCGACCCATCGTGATAGTCAAACCCGAAGAACTGCGACTTCGGAAACGCCTTCGCCATCAGCAGCGTCGACGCTCCCTTCCCGCAGCCCACATCCGCCACCTTGATGCCCTTCTCCAGCTTCTCCTTCACACCATCCAGCGACGGAATCCACGCGCTCAGCAGGTTCGCCACATACCCCGCTTTGAAAAACTTCTCGCATCCGTGGATCACGCCTGCATCATGCTCGCCCCATCCCATGCCCGCGCCCGTGCGGAACGACTCCGCAATCCGCGGCACCGCACACAGCGATCCCACCGCCAGTTCGAACGCTCCCGGCAGATACGCCGGGCTTTCCTCGTCAGCCATCGTGAACGCCTGCTCCGGCGTCAGGCTGAACTTGTTCATCTTCGCGTCGTACGTCACATATCCGCCCGCCGCCTGGCTCGCCAGCCACTCGCGCAGATACCGCTCATCCGTCTTCGTCTTCTTCGCCAGTTCCACTGACGTCATCGGCCCTTCCGCCAGCGCCTTGTACAGCCCCAGCCTCTCGCCGATCACCACCATCCCGGTATGCACCGCCGCGCCGAGATCGCTCACGAACTGACCCACAAACGCGTTCAACTTATCCATGTCCAATGCAGGAGCAGCCGCTGTGCTCATATCGTCCTCGCAGGTTTGTGAAGTGGAGTTCGCTCTCAGGCCCTGAGCCCAGGCAGGCGAACGCATGCGCCCGCAAAACAATTTTCAGAGGCGAACCAGGCCCACGATTCTGCGCCGCTCCACCTGCATAGTCAATTGCATCTGCCGAAATTCAACATCGCCCGAAGACTTGTCTCCTTGCAACAACAACTTCGCGGCTCACGATCTTTACTCCCTACTGTCTACCCTCTACTGTCTGAACATGGACCTCGAGATCACCGTCGACCAGCTCAAGCAACAACTCGCCTCCAAACACCCGCCACTCCTGCTCGACGTCCGCGAGCCCTGGGAGTACGCCACCGCGCATATTCCCAACTCCACACTCATCCCCATGAACGAGATCCCCGCACGCGCCTTCAACGAACTCGATGAAGACCAGCCCATCGCCGTCCTCTGCCACCACGGCGCGCGCTCCCTCTCGGTCGCCAACTGGCTCCGGCAGCAAGGCTTTGCTAAAGCTCAATCCGTCGCCGGCGGCATCGACCTCTGGTCCAGCGCCATCGACCCAACCATTCCCCGCTACTGATGACCCTTGCCTTCTGGACCCTCGGCTCTGAATCGTGGACCCTATTCCCTCACCGCGCCCGCGGATGCGTCTCCTCATACACGCGCTGCACCCGCCCCACCGTCAATTGCGTGTACCGCTGAGTCGTCGAAAGCCGCTCGTGCCCCAGCATCTCCTGAATCGCGCGCAGATCCGCACCCTCCTCCAGCATGTGCGTTCCAAACGCATGCCGCAGCGTATGCGGATGCACATCCGCCGCCAGCCCGCGGCTCAGCGCAATCTGCTTCACGATTCTTCCCACGCTCCGCGTCGTCAGTCTGCATCCACCGCGTGCCCGCAGATTAATCAAGACCGGGCCATCATGCACCATCTTTCCCTTCCCCGCTGCCTCTAACCTTTCACCCCGCTCCGGCAGATACGCCCGAATCGCCGCCGCTGCCTCGTCCCCTAGCGGCACCAGTCTCTCCTTGCGCCCTTTTCCAAACACCCGAATCGCATCATCACCCCACAAGATGCTCCCCAGATCCAATCCACACAACTCCGAGTTTCGAATCCCCGCCCCATACAACAACTCAAAGATCACCCTGTCCCGCGCCGGCCACGCTGGTGCACTCTCTTCGCCTTCTGGGCCCTGGACCCCGGGCCCTGGACCCTTGCTGGGTGCCCCATTCATCGCGCGTTCTTTGCGCGATGGGTGGGTAGCGGATGCATGCTCGACTCCCAGCGAATTCAACACCCGGTTCAACTCCTCAATCCCCGGCACCCTCGGCAGATGCTTCGGCAGCTTCGGCGTACTCACCAGCGTTGCCGGATTCGACTCCACATACCCACTCCGCGCCAGCCACTTGAACCAACTCCGCACCGCTGCCAGCGCCCGCGCCACACTCGCCTTCGTCAGCCCACGATCGAACAGCACACCCAGGTACGCCCGAATATGCGTGTGCTCCACCTTCCGCACATCGCCGCTCTCACCAAACGTCTCCGCCAGATACTCCGCAAACCCGCGCACCTCCCGCCCATACGCGCGCAGCGTATGCTCACTCGCCCCGCGCTCCTCGCGCAGCATCGCGAGGAATTTCTCCGCGAGCTCCACAAATCCAAGCTTCTTCACGCCTCAGCTCCCGCCCGCATCTTCGCCCGCGGATGATGCATCCTGTGCACCACCTTCAACCGATCAATCGCCAGATGCGTATACACCTGCGTGGTCGCAATATCCGCATGCCCCAGTAGCGTCTGCACTGTCCTCAAATCCGCGCCATGCTCCACCATATGAGTCGCGCAGCTATGCCTCAGCTTGTGCGGGCTCGCCTGCGAGTTCAACCCCTTCACCAGCCGCCACACACTCTGCGCCGTCAGCGCCTTGCCGCGCACCGAAACAAACAGCGCCCTCTGCACATGCGCACCGCGCAACAACTCGCCGCGCCCGCGCTTCACATACTGCTCCAGCGCCGCAACCGCCTTCGCATGCAGCGGCACAATCCGCTCCTTGTCGCCCTTGCCCCGCACCTGCACGCTCGCAGACTCCAGCCGCAAATCCTCCACGCGCAGCGTCACAATCTCACCGACCCGCAGCCCACCCGCATACAGCAGCTCCAAAATCGCGTGATCCCTCAGGGCTACACCCGAACGCCCCCCCCCATCCGCGCCATCCATCCGAGCCGCCGCTCCAGTCCGCTCCAGCATCTCGCGCACATCAACCTCAGCCAAACTCTTCGGCAGCACCTTCCAGCTCGACGGACTTTCAATATTCACCGTCGGATCATGCGCAATCTTCTTATCCTTCAGCATCCACCGGTAGAACCCCCGCAGACAGCTCAGCTTCCTTGCCACACTCCGCGACTCCACCCCATGCTCCCGCAAATGCCGCATGAACCCCGACACATCCTCCTGCGCCGCCGTCACAAGCCTCTTATCCGAAACCTCCAAAAACTCCGCATAGCTCTCGAGATCCCTGTGGTACGCCTCGATACTCAGCGGCCGCAGCCCTTTCTCCACCCGCAGATGCGTCACATACTCCCGCAGCAGCCCGACATCCCCCACCTCGCCCGAAGCACCCGCACCCGCACCCGCACCCGCCACACCCACCTTCACCGAAGCCATACTCCCGATTCTTCCCCGCCGCGCCTCCCCCCGCCAGCCCCCCGTACCCACCTCGGCACGAATCACAATCCGCTAAACTTAATCTCAGCCATGTTTGAGAACCTCTCCGAAAAACTCCAGCGCAGCTTCAAAACCCTGCGCGGCCAGGGCACCCTCACCGACGAGAACATCAACGACGCCCTTCGCGAGATCCGCGTCGCCCTCCTCGAATCCGACGTCAACCTCGACGTCACCCGCAAAATCATCGAGGACATCCGCGCCAAAGCCCTCGGCACCGAGGTCACCACCGCCCTCAACCCCTCCGAGCAAATCGTTAAAATCGTCCGCGACGAGCTCCTCGCCACCCTCGGCCACGACACCGCGCGCTTCAAATTCGCGCCCCAGCCCCCCTCCGTCATCCTCATGGCCGGCCTCCAGGGCTCCGGCAAAACCACCACCGCCGGCAAGCTCGCCGCCTGGCTCAAAAAAGGCGGCCACCGCCCCCTGCTCGTCTCCGTCGACGTCTACCGCCCAGCCGCCCGCGAGCAGCTAAAACTCGTCGCCCAATCCATCAACGCCCAGATCTATGAAGGCAAACTGGACCCCGACACGCACGGCACCAGCGCCGCGGCTGATACGCAAGCTGTCCTCCGCCTCGCCCGCGAAGCCCTCCGCGAAGCCCGCAACTACGCCTGCGACATCCTCATCGTCGACACCGCCGGCCGCCTCGGCATCGACGAGCAGCTCATGGACGAAATGTCCCAGCTCAAATCCCTCCTCAACCCCTCCGAAATCCTCTTCGTCGCGGATTCCATGACCGGCCAGGATGCCGTCAACTCCGCCAAGGCCTTCAACGACCGCCTCTCCATCACCGGCGCCATCCTCACCAAAATGGACGGCGACTCCCGCGGCGGCGCCGCCCTCTCCATCCGCCAGATCACCGGCGCCCCCATCAAGTTCCTCGGCACCGGCGAAAAGCCCGACGCCTTCGAGCCCTTCCACCCCGACCGCATCGTCGGCCGCATCCTCGGCATGGGCGACATCGCCACCCTCCTCGAGCGCGCCGAAGAAAAACTCGACCGCTCCAAGGCCGAGGCCTTCGCCAAAAAAGCTCTCACGGGCGACGGCTTCTCCCTCGAAGACTTCCGCGACCAGCTCCGTCAGATCAAAAAGCTCGGCAGCATGCAATCCATCTTGAAAATGCTGCCCTCCGTCGGCCCCTTCGCCGGCATGCAGCAGGCCGCCCAAAACGTCGACGAGTCCCAGTTCACCCGCATCGAGGCCATCATCAACTCCATGACCTCCAAGGAGCGCCACAACTCCGCCATCATCAACGGCAGCCGCCGCAAGCGCATCGCCGCCGGCTCCGGCACCTCCGTCCAGGAGGTCAACAACCTCCTCCGCCAGCACACCCAAATGTCCAAACTCTTCAAAGGCATGGGCAGCATGGCCGGAGGCGGAGGCATGAAAGCCCAACAACGGTTACTATCCCAGATGCAAGGCAAGCAACGATTCGGAAGATAGTACCCAAAGCCCGTCAGTGGAGCGGAGAGCGCTGCGAAATGAAGAGAGCATCGGTGATTAATTTTAAGGGGGGCGTGGGCAAGACTACACTCTCCGTTCATTTCGCTTGTTTTCTGGCGAACAATTCAAAAGTACTCGTGATCGACGTCGATCATCAGTCAAGTCTGTCGATCGTGCTGCTTGGGGATGCCCTGTGGTCACAAGCCGTTAAGGAGCGAAAGACTATCAATCGCGTGTTCGAATCCTTTTGCAACCGAAAAATTTCAATGCCGGGATCGGAAATCATCCTCACAAACCCGATAGGCTTACGCAACCCACACTTCGACCATTGGTACCCCAATCTCGATTTCGTCAGCGCTCAGTTTGAACTAGACGACACCGAAATTGACTTAGCTTCGACGAGCTATGGCAATGCAAATTTGTCCGATTGGGATAAGAGAACTCTACTAGCGAGCTGGCTGGATTCGGTCGGAGCACACGACAAGTACGACTACATTCTTTTTGACTGCCCACCGGCGACGAAAATCGTAAGCCAAAATGCCTTGGCCGCGAGCGATTCATACGTCATCCCCGTCATCCCCGACGAGCTTTCTAGCCGCGGTGTCACGCATTTCAAGAATCTAGTTGAATCCAAGATTGACGGTAAGTTGGCGTACCTGAAAGAAGGCGCTCACGTTCAGGATGCCGATGTTCCGAAGAACTTCGTTCCAAAAACACATTTAGCCGCAATTGTGCCATATCTCGCGAAATATTCTGGGAACGCCGCGTCAGGTCTAACAAATATCCACACGGAACAGATTGCGTCCCTTCGCAGGCACTGGAAAGACGACGTCATCAAGACCGTAGGAAAAAACATGACCGGCGTCCCGGAAGCAACCAACATGGGCCTTCCAGTCTGGCGTGTGGATGCGCCGAACGTTACACAAGCGGTCCAGGACATGATGACATCCATTTGCACTGAGATGAAGACGCGGATAGACGTGTGAAAACCAACTTGCATTCCGATGCCTTATATAGGGTGTTGGCCGCTAACTACAAGGTTCTTGTGGAAGCTCAAAGCCCCGAACCCCTATTACGGGATTATTCGGACCTGCTCCGCTTCCTTCGTTCCTCAAAGGCACGATTCGAGCCGCAAGACCTCGCGGGAAAGGCCGCGCCGCCAAAAGACTCCGACTACGCCAACCTCAACTCTGTAATGCAGATGTCCCTCGAGGAGCTCGAGGCGCGGATAGAAGACCCGAGAACCCCCAGAAAGATGCTGGAGTTTGTCGCGATGAACCGCTTCAGCGTACCAAAGGGTTCTATGCGAAGCTTCTCAAACCGCGTGATGCTCAGAGACAAATTACTGACGCTGGTTCGGAATGAACGCGCTCACCAGACAATCGGCAATATGGCGCGCTCAGAATCGTCACAGGGTTTTTCAGCTTCCGATCATTCCGTCGAGCGGGACTCGACGGTTTCTGAGGCCAACCCAGACAAGTAGAGGCTACGCTCGACGGGTGTTACCCAACGGCCGTTCGGAAGATAAATAGAGGCAAGGTTACACCCGCATGCCTGTGTTCTTGGAACTCTTCAAAGTCGCTGCTTGGCCAGTCACGGTCTTAAATTCTTGCTGCTCTGTTCAGACGAGATATCAAGGCGATCATCGGACGCGTATCCCACCTGAAGTACAGAGACTTCGAATTCACGCTGGGTCTAGGTAAAGCCGAGGCCCGCATCATCGAAATCGAACGCAAGCTTCCCGCCCTGCACACAACACCAGTCGCAGTCGACCCTGAACTGGAAAGACTGAGAAGGTTGGCTGACCTCTCGCCACGTGCAGCTATTTTGGAAGCTTGGATCCGACTGGAGGAAGCCGCCGGACGCGCAGGTTTCATTCAGGGCGGCATAACCCCTTTGATCAACGCTCCCCTCTACGTGGAGACCCTCATTCGAGAGGGCAAACTGCCACCGGAGAGCAGCGAACTCATCCGCCAGCTACGAAATCTTCGTGATCAAGCAGCAGCCCACAAGGACGCGACCGTGCCCGAGCTGCGATTGACGAAGGAAGAGGCAGACCGGTACCTCACTTTGACGGCAAAGGCGCTCTCAATGATCGAGGATGCTTAGACAACCTGCGCCGACCACCGATTCCGGGAGCGGCCCACCCTAACGCCTTTCCATTTCCAAGCGAAAGGAAAATGCTCCGGCGCCATCCGTACGCGCAGCGAACGGGTGGGAACGAGGGCGTCCGGACCGCCTCCACCCTCACCACGCATCGTCAGGGCACGGCTTCAGCCGTGCCGCTTCCGCCGCGCCGTGAAACCCTTCCGCTCTGCCGAAGGCCGTCGTGAAGGCGAAGCCGAAACGACTGAATTGCCTTCCTTCATCCCGCCACGAACCCCGCTCGGGATTAGAATCCCGCCATGCCAAAATCACCTACAAACTATGCGTTCCGAAAACACGAGAACGCGAGCGCCCGCCTGCGCAGCGCCCACCGCCTGATTGAGGTACTGCTGCGGCCTGATCCGGAGATTTTGCCCATCCATAGACGCGAACTGCTCAGCATTGCTCTCTGGAAGCTGACGGAGGCTGAAGCCTCCAAGAAATACCGCACGCGCTTCTGTTCAGAAGCGGCGTTTTCAAACCCGAGCCAAGATTTGAGGCACGATCACGTCTTTCAGCGCGCATTGATGATCGACAGGCTGCTGAGCGCCGCTCCGTCTGATATTGCCTCTATATTGGACTCGGCCGTTGGCTGCACCATCACTGAAGAGGAACATCGCGCGTTAAGTTCGCATAAACATCTGGACGGATGGGACCGCTACGCGGCAGCGGGAATTAAATACCGCGAAGTAGAAGCTAGCTGACACCACCCTCACCACGCATCGTCAGGGCACGGCTTAAGCCGTGCCGCTTCCGCCGCCCCTAAAACCCTTCCGCTCTGCCGAAGGCCGTCGCGAAGCCCGCAGGGCGTAGCGACTGAATTGCCTTCCTCTCCGCCGCCCCATACCTCAAAAGGTACGATAAAATACCTGCAGAGGTAACCATGCTCAACCTCAAAGACGACATCCAACCCCTGACCACCTTCCGCAACAACTCCGTCAAGATGCTCAAGCAGCTTCACAAGACCGGCCGCCCCATCGTCCTCACGGTCAACGGCAAGTCCGAAGCCGTCGTCCAATCCGCCGACGCTTACCAGCGCCTCCTCGATATCGCCGCGCTCGCCGATGAGCGAGAAGGCGTGCGCCAGGGCGACGACGATGCAGCCGCCGGCCGCACCCGCCCCGCTCGCCAGGTGTTCACAGACATGCGGAAGAAGCATGGCCTGGCGCGTTGAGCTCACCGCGCGTGCCGAACGCGACCTCGAGCAAATCTTCCAATTCATCAACGCTACCGACTCCGCTACGGCGGCACGCTGGTTCGACGGCCTCGAGGATACGATCGAAAGCCTCAACACCCTCCCCGAACGCGGCACCACAACTGATTACGACCCGAATCTGCGATTCCTGCTTTACGGCAATAAACCGCACATTTATCGGATTCTCTACCGCATCCACGCCCGCCCAGATCGTGTAATCGTCACACACATCCGTCACGGAGCCCGCAAGCCTCTGGCAACCTGAAGACTACCTCCACCCTCACCACGCTTCCTTTCGGAAGCCACGAACCCGGAAAAATTCCCCACCAACTCTCCAACACCCTATAATTGGCGACCGCTCCTCAGAACATCCCGGGCCAGTTTGCATCCACTTTCTCAGGACAGAGGTTTCGTATGCCCAGATTCATCATTGAACGTGACGTGCCAGGTGTCGGCACCTGGCCGCAGGACAAACTCAACGACATCGTCGACAAATCCCGCGCCGCCGTCAAATCAACCCACGGCAACGTCCAGTGGGTCGAGAGCTTTCTCACCGCGGACAAGGTCTTCTCCTTCTATATCGCTCCCGACCAGACCACCATGCAGGACTTCCTGAAGCAAAGCCCGCTGCCCCCCGGCCCGGTTCATCGCATCCTCAACCGCGCCGATCCCGCATACGGCGAATAATCAACCGCGCAGAATCACCTCCACCTTCACCACGCATCGTCAGGGCACGGCTTGGTAGTCCCGGGCTTTAGCCCGGGATGCCGCTTCCGCCGCGCCCGTAAAAAACCCTTCCGCTCTGCCGAAGAACCGGGCCCCCGGCGAGCTTGCTCGCTGGGTGGTAGAACCGGGCCCCCGACGAGCTTGCTCGCTGGGGTGGTAGAACCGGGCCCCCGGCGAGCTTGCTCGCTGGGGTGGTAGAACCGGGCCCCTGTCGAGCGTTCTTTGCTCGTCAGGGTGGTAACGCGGTCGTGAAGGCGCAGCCGAAGCCCTGAGCGAAGTCGAACCGGCTGACTCGCCTTCATCTCTCTTGCCCCACCCGTTACAAAGCAATGACCTGCGCCGCGCAATACGGACATCCGGTTCCCAGTTGGACGCAAGGTCTTGCGTGTTGACGCAATCTACCGGCGCCGGCCACAAAGCTTCGGCCCTGCCACAATCACTCAAACCCAGGGTCAGCATCCACCGCCGCCTACGCCTGCGCGTTCACCTCTGCCTTGGCCTTCACCGCCGCGCGGTCCAACACACACGCCTTCCCCTCTGCATCGAACGGCTTCGCAAATCAAACCCAAATGGCATCGATCCATTCCGGTGCAACGACTCGATCCGCTCATACCCCTCCGCGAACGTGATCTCGTCACCCGCGTCCACCCACCATGCAACATAACCAGGCACAGAACCCCGGCCGAACCACTCACTGCGCTGCGTCAGCGCCTCCGCGTGCGCGCCGTGGTATGAAAATGCCGCTACCGACTCCAGGTCGGCCCACAGGCTCAACGTCACTGCCACCTGGTCGTGATCCGCCTCCTCCGCACCCGGGAACCACCCAGGCAGCGACGTGTCTCCCCACGAATGCAGATACGTATTCAAGTCGCGGATCGACCGCGCATGAAACCCCTCACTCGCATCCGCCGCGCCATATACGCCCGGCACGCGATCCACAAACCCCTGCACATCCGCGTGCCCAAACGGCTTACGCAGAATTCCCAAGGTCATAAAAGCTAGCTTGTGTGGCATGGCGAGTCATCCTGGCACGACGGCTCAATGCCCCCGCCGCCGAACGATTCCGCCTCCGCCGCGCGCCGACCGTCCTATCTCGTTCCTCGTCCCCCGAACCGATAAAACAGCGCTCCTGTGGCGCGAAGATCATTGTCGCCGCCACCAGAGACGGTGACGCCTTGGATCGTCGTAGCAGGAAACTGTAGCCGCTCATAGCGGAACTCAGGTCGGACGCCGAAGCCATGAAAAAGATAAAAGCTGGCCCCTCCGCCCAATGCAACATAACCGCCCGAATCGCTGGCGCTGATCGTCTGACCCTGGAACGTCGCAGTCGCCTGCACGCGGTTGCCTCCTCCGCCCACCAGCACATACGGAACAACGAACCTCGTATTGATCAGCGAAAACCTCACCGCCGCTCCATAAAGCTGGACATCCTCTTTCTCCGTAAGCGTCCCTGCAGGAAACCCAGCCTCGAAAACCTCTTGCGACAGCGAACCCAGCATGATGTAGTTGTATTCACCGATCAGCGCCACATGGCTCGCCAGGTTATACCCCGCGGCAAAACCAAAAGAGCCATGGCCCTTCTTGTTATCGACCCCGTTCAGATTTGTAATGCCACCGTTGGCCGACAGATCGATCGATCCACGCGTCACGCCCTGAGCCTTAGCCCCGAACGGCAAAACAAAGAGCAGCAACAACGAAAGGACAGGCGTGCGCGACATCATGCTCATCCATCCATTTTTCCAACTCTCTTGACAGTTTGGGATTACACAAAAGCACCACCTTCCCTCCAGCCGCTCCTTCAGGCACAATGGCTCCCCTCACCTCAACTCCACGCACGACGGAGCTCTATGGACACCCGCATCGACCACATCGCAGGCGGCATCTACCGCATCGCCACCTGGGTGCCTGACTTCCGCATCACCTTCAACCAGTTCCTCATCGACGACGACGCCCCCACCCTCATCCACACCGGCGAGTACGCCTTCTACGACAACATCCGCGCCGCCATCTCCAAGGTCCTCGACCCCAACCGTCTCGCCAACATCGCGCTCCTCCATTGGGAAGGCGACGAGAACGGCGGCATGGACCGCCTCATGAAGGACGCGCCCAACTCCCAGCTCGTCGGCTCCATGCTCTCCATCAACCTCAACGCCCGCGGCTTCGGCGTCACCGGCCGCTGCCACGGCGTGCAGGATGGCGACACCCTCGACCTCGGCCGCCACAAGCTCCGCTTCCTCGAAACCCCGCACGTCCACCACTGGGATTCAATGATGGTCGTCGAAGAAACCACCGGCAGCCTCTTCCCCGCCGACCTCTTCATCCAGCCCGGCGATCAGCCGCCCGTCGTCACCGAAAATCTCTCTCAGCCTATGTGCGAGCTCTACCGCACCGTCGGCATCTTCGCCCACGAAGATCCCGTCCGCCGCGTCGTCGAGCGCGTCTCCAAACTGCCGCTCAATTGGATTCACGCTATGCACGGAGGCACCCTCGCCGGAGAAGCCCTGCCCGCCTACGCCGACGCCCTCCGTACCCAGGAGTTCGCCTTCCACGGTCGTCTCCTCGGCCGCGACCTACCTTCGTGATCGTCGCCGCGCGTGGCCCACGCACGCCGGAAAGCCGCGCAGCTTGACAAGACACCCCTTCGGCACGCCACTTCTTCTTTCAAGCCACCACTGGATAGACTCCGAAGTCCAGGCAGTGTCCTAATTTGGTTTGCCCTTCATTCGGTAGCCGCCTTGAGCAGCGTTGAACGAACCCATTCGGACACACTGACTTTCTCGGCTTTGGCTGCCGCCTCAACCCGCTTGCGATCTTCCGCATTGAAGCGCACAGGAATGATGCTCGACTTCGCGTGAGCCTTGGGCAGCTTCGGGCGTCCCACTCGCTTAGGCTTGCGCATTGCGCCCCGGCAGATCGTTCAAAAAGACGCGTGCGGTACGCAGGCTGCGGTCGCCACAGATGAACGTAGGAACCAGCTTTGTGTCGCCATCAATCGCGCACCACGTCCGTACGCTGCCCACCTGCTTATCCTTCTTCGTGACGTTACGCTCTTTCTTGCCGACGAATCCCCAAATCTCATCCACTTCAAGGCGATTGCAGGAGAGGTTCCGCATCTGCTCGTCCACCATTGCGGTGCAGCCATGTCCTACGCGAACCCCTAACCGCATGATGGTGTCGCGATGCACGCCGGTAATGCGCCCTATCGAGCGGATGCTGGAACCCTCAGCCAGAGCACCGATGATGGTGATTTGCTTATCGAGATTGAGGACGTTCGCCATGTAATAAATGTATTACAAGAACACCGCGGAGTTCAAGGGTTTTTGTGATACATTTTCCCCATAGCTAGCATGGGCAAGGGCAAATACAACCATAAACGACAGCGCAAACAACAACGCGCGGAGCAGGACGGAACCGAGCCTAGTCTTGCCGTGAAAAAATCCGTAGAAGCTAAGAAAGAGGGGCAGTCTACCAAGCACGGCAACTCCGATAGGGCAAAAACAGAGGAAGACCTGATGAGTCTTAGCGAATTTTTCAAAGGGAGTTCGGTTACGGATTGGTTCATCGCCATATTCACTTTTGTCCTGGCCGTCGCCGCTATATATCAGTTCAACGTTACAAACGGTCAGCTCGGAAAAATGCAACAACAGCTTGACCAATCTGACAGGCAATTCTCCGTCGCGCATCGGCCGTGGGTGGAGATGAAGGGGCTGAAAACAGTAAGTCCGCTGATTTTTGATTTGCAAGGCGCTCATGCTGACGTGAGCTTCACAGTTCAAAACGGAGGCAGTTCTCCGGCATCCAAAACCATGCTGGGCAGTGGAGAATTGCTTGTTCAGGACGCACGGGGAGCGACGTTTATCAACAATCTCGTGAGTAATCCAAGATTCGCTTGCACCCCCAACCGCTTCCTTGGGAGCATCCCAATTGGGATGTTCTTGCTGCCCGGAGATTCTGAGCCCTACCCCGCAGGAACTCTGAGCATCAAAAGGTCCGACATCCCGATTGCAGATCGAGTATTTGTTTACTGGATAGACTGCATCGCGTATTCCGACGATTCCGGCAATACCCATGGAACGAGCTTTATTTACGAGTTCAGGGCATCGAACGGAGATTTCTCGTTCGCTCCAACAGGAGCCATTACCGGAGAGTTTACAAACATGGGATTGAACAAGGCCTACTAACAGCGCAAACCAAATTAGGACACTATCAAAGTCCAAAGCTAAAGTCTCTTCGCTGAAGACTTTGCGCAAGAAACCGTCAGTCGCGGGTAACCCGGCCTCCGCCGCGCCGAGAAAGACTCTCCCGCTCAGCCCAGGCCAGTAGCGCGACTGATGTCAGATCACCTTTTTATAAGCATCGGCGACCTTGTGTGCCGCCAATCTCAGCGCAGACGTCGCCGTATTTCCGGCGTCCACCGTGTGCCGAAGCGCCGATTTCCGCCGCCTGCCGCTATGCTCCACCGGGGCCGCCTCAATATGGCCGCCGAAGATCGTGTGCGTCTCATCCAGCAGGTCGATCGCCGCATTCAGATCCGCGACCACCGCGTCCGCTTCCTCGGAAAAGACCACCAATTCGACGTTGATCTTCTGATAGCCCATGGCTCACGCCTCTTCCACAATCCTACTCGCCCCACCCCCCGCAGAGCCGCGACCAGTCACGCGCCACCCCCACATCACTCTGGGCCGCCCCGTGTTACAGCCGATCGTCTGAAGATTTTGCGCAACATCAGGCGGGACGGGGGTACTCTCCTCTCCACCACTCCGGGAGCCCGGCACAGACAACACCGCCATGCGCTAACATGTCAGCGATCCAGGCATCAACAATTTCACTCCGGCGCCACATCGGCGTCCGTCCCGCGAGGAATACCCATGCGCAAGCTCCTGGCCATCTGCATCGCCGCCATATTCGCCCTCACCTTCGGCACCCTCCGCGCCCATGCCGCCACCGACGTCACCGGCACCTGGAACACCTCCATGCAAGCCCCCGACGGCAACGGGAGCTTCGACCTGACATTCACCTTCAAGCAGGACGGCTCCGCCCTCACCGGCACCGTCACCGGCCCGCAGGGCGACCCCCTCGCCATCACCAACGGCAAAATCGACGGCGACAAAATCTCCTTCACCGTCAGCTTCAACGGCACCACCATCACCCATGACGGCACCGTCAGCGGCGATCAGATCAAGCTGACCAGCAAATCCAGCGATAACAGCTTCCCCGAGATGTCGCTCACCCTCAAGCGCGCCAAGGCCGAGCCATCCGCTCCGCCGGCGCCTGCACCACCCAAACCGTAATCTCCCGCTCCAACCGGGCTGCGCACACACAACCCAAATCAATCGGAGACTTCATGAAGCGCCGTACCTTCCTCGCGTCCGCCGTCGGCCCCACCCCCGCGCACATGCTCATCACCTTCTCCCCCGCAGGCCAGATGGAGCAGTTCTTCCGCGACACCGTCGCCGTCGGCCCCCGCCAGGCTGCCTCTGTCTTCCGCCGCTACGGAATGAAGCTCGTCGGCGCTTCACTCTCCCAGTCCTGACCCGCCCCGGTTTGACAAAACCACCCGCCAGACACCCCACCCCACCGAATTCGGCCGCAGCAAATGGCTGCTCCCCACACGCCTAAGTCCGCCCCTAACCCGAATCGTTGGAAGACTTTGCGCAAAAACAGGGGAGGGAGGGGGGTGGGTTACTTCTTCCCCGCCGTAGGCTCCGGCCGCCGCTCCAACCTATGCCTCCGCGACCGCGCCAAACTCCACACACACACCCCCAGATCCCCCACCAGCACCACCCCCCACACCACCATCGCCGGCACCAACCCCCCACCCCCATGCAATTTATCCACCAGCACAATCCCGATCCACACCAACGGAATCACGGCAACGGCCGTCAGCAGCGCTCTCAGAGAATGGATTGGCATCACTCACCTCATGCTCCATCAGACGTCATCCAGCGCACCGACGCACCCGTCACCCTCTCCTGACCCCTCCCCCACCGGAGTATCCTTTCATCAGGCCAAAGGACTACGGATATGGAGCATGACAACCCCGTCAGCCGTGAAGAGATCAGCGAGCTGGTCGACAAGTTCTATGGGAAAGTGCGTGTCGATCCGGAGATTGGCCCCATCTTCAATGCCGCAATCGATGACTGGCCGGCCCACGTGGCCCTGCTCAAAGATTTCTGGTCGACCGTACTGTTACCGGAGCGTCTGTACAAGGGGAACGCGCTGGCGAAGCACCTGGAGCTTTCGCTCGATCCTCCGCACTTCGCCCGCTGGCTGGCATTGTTTGGAGAGACGGCGCGCGAGGTGATGCCCCCGCAACACGCAGACCTGGTGATGTTCAAGTCGCAGCGGATCGCGGAGACGTTTCAATCCGCCATCGCGCAAAAGCGCGGAGACGGCCCGGAGATGCCGATCTTCCGCGCGCCTGTGCCTTCGAAGTCGTAGCTCTTCAGCCAGACCGTTCTGCGGTGAGGATTCGCAGATCGCGGATATTGTTCCCGGTTGCGCCCGTCACGATGGCATCGCCGATTGCGGCGAACAGCGGGTACGCATTGAATTCATGCAGAGCGCCGTTGACGTGGAACCCCGCCTGCCTTGCTCGCTCTTGCGTGGTGCGATCGATGACCGCGCCCGCCGCAGGACTATTGCCGTCGATACCGTCCGTTCCCACGCTCAGCACAGAAACGTCAGCCTCAATGGAGTCCAGCTGTGTTGCGCAATAAAGCGCAAACTGCTGATTCCGTCCACCGCTGCCCGCTTGGTCGCCGAGCTTTACGAGCACCTCGCCGCCGGACAGCAGAGCGACGCGCGGATGCTGCGGCGCGAGGCTGCGCAATTTTGCAAGCAGATACTCCGCTGCCGCGCGATATTCCCAGTCGTCGCAGGTGTTGTCGATGTGGACATGGAATCCGAGGCGACGGCAAGAGTCTGCGGCAGCGGCGAGCATCGTCTCCGTGGAGAGCAGGACGCGCGCCTCTGCGTGACGAAAGCAGGCAGCATCGTGCTTCGGTGTCTCAGGGAGGTCCGCGCTTTCGAGCAGCGCGCGCGTCCGTGAGGGCAGTTGGAAGTGAAATTGCGGATTCCGCAGCAAGGCCCAGCAATGCTCGCGAGTTGATGAATCCGGAAGCGTAGGACCGGAGCCGACTACATCGATGCTTGCGTCTGGCACGTCGGAGATCAACAGTGTGCATTTCGCCGCGTCGGGTGCGAGCTGAGCGAGACGGCCGCCCTTCACTGCTGAGACATGCTTTCGGAGCGTATTCATCTGCGTGATGTTCAGGCCGGAGTGTACTAGCGCCTGGTAGAACTCGGCTGTCTCCTCGACCGTGATGGAAGGATCAAGCGGCAGCTCGACCATTGCCGATGCGCCGCCGCTGATGAGGAAGAGCACGAGGTCGCGATGATCTGTCTGTTGCAGGCGGTTGATGATTTCATGCGCGGCTTCGCGCGCGGTCGCGTCCGGAAGCGGATGACTGCCCGACCAGTACTTGATCGGGCAGGTGTTCTTCGCGATCTCGCCTGGGCCCACAACGATAGCCTGCGCAGATGCGTTCGCACGCGCGAGCTGGCCGAACACCAAGTCGGCGGATGGGACTGCCGCTTTTCCGATTGCGATGACCAGCACGCGTCGAAAGCCGGATAGATCGTAGCGAAGATCGGTGATCCGCAAGGAGCCGTTCTCGATGCTTACCGCTTTCGAGAAGATTCGGCGCACATCAACTGCTTCGAGGGTTTCGTGAAAGATATCGCGGAGCAGCGTGCGCCTTGCGGCGAAGTCGTCTGCGCGCGAGCGGTCTAGCTCTTCCACCCCATGCCTGCCATCACGCCGCGCATATAGGCCATGCTCTCGATAACGCCCGGCATGGGATCGTCGCCGTGAATTTCGTATTCGAGATCAACGTAACCCGGATAGCGCATTTTTGCGAGCTCCGCGAAGATCTCGCGAACAGGCATGACGCCGCGACCGACGGCGACCTGCGATTCCTTCACGTCCGGTTGCGCGAGGTCTTTCATGTGGACATCATGCAGGCGCGGGCCGGCGGCGCGGATCGCCTCGACAGGATCTGTGCCGGTGCGCATGGTGTGACCGACGTCGATGCAGCATCCCATGCGCACATCCATACCGTGAACGGCTTTCAGAACGTCGAGAGGCGACTTCCAGATTTTGTCCTCGGGACCGTGGTTGTGCACGCCGATGGCGATGTCATACTCCTTGACGAAGCGCTCGAGGCGCGGAAGAACCTGCGGCTCCGGGTCGCCGGCAACGATGACCTTCACACCGGCGCGCTTGGCGTATTCGAACTTTTCGCGGATATCGGCGTCTTCGTCTTTGCGGAAGTAGACGGTGCCAACGGCGGTGGGTGTGATGCCGGCGGCATGATAGTCGTCGAGCGCCTTCTGTTCATCGTCCGCTGAGGTGGAGGGCAGATGGTCCTTCGCGTCTTTCAGGTTGATGGTCGTGATCTCAAGCTGCTTGAGGAAGCCGATGAGCTGGGCGCGATCGAAGTTGCGAAAAGTGTAGCTGCACATACCGAGGCGCACGGGAAGTTGCGCTGCCGGCTTCGCGTCCTGCTGGGCAGATTGCCCGTAGGCCCCACGAACTGCTGCGGCTGAGAGCGCCATGGCGCTGAAGGCGAGAAAGCTACGACGTTCGATCGGATTGTTCATGCGCGAAATCGTATCATCGGGCGGTGCGATTTGTCTTAACTGCAAACAAAGTTCGTTTCGCGGAGGCGTCGCCTACACTTTAAGGAGTGCCGCAACCACTTCAATCGCGACTCGACGCCATCACCGCGCAGACGCGCGCTCTGGTGCAGCCCGAACGCCTTGCCGTCACCGACCAGGCTATTCACGACCTGCTCTCGAGCGGAGTTGAGTCGCGGGTGCTCGTCGCCGGAACACCGGCGGCGTCATTCGTGTTGCCCGACGCGCTGACTGGAAAGCCGGTGCGCTCGACCGATCTGCTCGCGCTTGGGCCGCTGATTGTGAGCTTTTTTCGCGGGCGCTGGTGTCCGTATTGCGTGACGGAGCTGGAGGCGTGGCAGGCTGCGTCTCCGCAGGTGCGCGGACGCGGCGCGTTGCTGGTAGCGATATCACCGCAACTGCCGCGTCAGAACGATTTCACAGTGCAGCAGCATTCGTTGACGTTCCCGGTGTTGTCAGACGCCGGTTGCCGAGTCGCAGAGTCGTTCGGGATTGCCTACACTGTGCCGGAGAAATTGCGTCAGCACCTTCGCTCGATCATGATCAATATTCCGTTTGTGCATGGAAATCAGGGCGAGGCAACATGGCGGCTTCCCTTACCTGCGACATTCGTAATCAAGACCAATGCAGAGGGCGTGGCGACAATTGCATTCGCCGAGGCGCATGCGGATCATCGTGTGCGGCCGGATCCGGCTGACCTGCTGGCTGCGATCTGATCAGGCCGCTTTGTCGAGGATGCTTCTCTGCTCCAGCAGGCGAAGCAGGTCGCGTTCTTCCTTGCGCAAGGCGTGGGCGTCGTCACCGATCTCCTCTTCGATTTCGGCTTTCGCCTCTTCGACGCTGATTCCGCCGAGATAGGCCTCGAGAACTACCGGGTGAACGTAGCACTTGCGGCAGACGGAGGGCGTGTTGCCGAGCTTCGCAGCGACAGACTTAATCGCGGCCACAACATTCTTCTTTGCCTGCGTCGCGTTTTCAAAGGCCCCCATGCCGCGGAGCAGATCGCAGGCAAGCACGGAACCAGCCCACGTGCGGAAGTCCTTCGCGGTGAAATGCTGTCCGGTGATCTCGCGTAGATATTCGTTCACGTCAGAGGAGTCGATCGTGTGGCGCTCACCGTCGCCGTCGATGTATTGGAAGAGCTCGTAACCGGGCAGGTCCTCGCACTGCTTGATGATGCGCGCGAGACGGCGATCTTCAAGGCTGACGGTGTGGTGGACCTTGCTCTTGCCGTGAAAATCGAAAATGACCCGCGAGCCATGCACTTCGACGTGTTTGGTACGAAGCGTGGTGAGGCCGTAGCTTCCGTTCTCCTTCGCGTACTCCTGATTGCCGACGCGGATGTGCGTCTGCTCCATGAGGCTGACGATGGTTGCGAGAACCTTCTCGCGTGGAAGGCCGGAAAGCGCAAGGTCTTTCTTCACACGTTCGCGGATGACCGGCAGAGCTTGCGCGAACTGCACCATGCGCTCGTACTTGGTTTCGTCGCGTACTTCGCGCCAGCGTGGGTGATAGCGACTCTGTTTGCGTCCGCGAGCGTCGCGGCCGGTGGCCTGCAGGTGGCCGTTCGGGATTGTGCAGATCCACACGCCGGTCCATGCCGGCGGAATGACGAGCGACTTGATGCGGCGGAGAGTCTCCTGGTCGTGGATGGTGGACCCGCCGGGCGCGGTGTACCGGAAGCCTTTGCCGCAGCGCACTCGGCGGATTCCGGGCTTGGCGTCGCTAACGTACCGCAGGCCGGCTGCCTGTGCCGACTCCTTCGGGTCAGGCGGTTCGGTTAGCGCATCCACCCGAGCTTTAGCGCCGCGTACCCGTCCCGACGTGCCGAACTGCTGTGCCCGCATGCTGCCCTTGGATGGCTGTTTCGCGTGCACGGCTGCCCGAAGGCTTTCCGGTTGCACTGCATAAAATCAAGCATCTACATAGGTGTGCGCTCGCGGGCGTGGGATTGAGCCGGCGTGGCCGTTCTTGAATCATGAAAATAGCGCCCGTTGTGCTGTTCGCCGTCGTGACGTTGCTGGGCTGCCGCTCGGGGTCGCCCAGCCAGGATGAAGCTTTGCGGCACAGCAACACTGCCCTGCCACAGAGCGCACAGCCGCAAAGCTTTGACTACTACTTGCTGAATCTTTCGTGGTCGCCGGAGTTCTGCTACTCGCATCCAGGTGCCGCCGAGTGCGCGCGGCATGCCACGTTTGTTCTGCATGGCTTATGGCCGCAGAACTCCGACGGAACCTATCCGCACGACTGCAGCGATGCGCCCGGGCCGGCAGATCCGTCACAGTACAGCGACATCTATCCGGACCAGGGGCTGCTCGAACATGAATGGCACACGCATGGCACGTGTTCCGGGCTGTCGGCCGATGGCTTCTTTCGGACGGCGCGTGCGGCATTCCGATCCGTGAAGGTGCCGCCGATGCTGGCGCAGCTTCAGAGCCAGCCATCGCTTCCGCCGGAGCAGATTTTATCTCTTGTACAGCAGAGCAATCCTGCAATTCCCGAGCAGAGCATGGCACTGAGCTGCGGGAACAATTATCTGACTGCGGTGGAGGTCTGCCTCGATAAGCAGCTTCATCCCATCCGGTGCGCTGCGATCCGTTCATGCCGCGCGCGAACGGTTCGGATTCCTCCGCCGTAGTGTTCATGCGGTACATCGTGCAGTGTTCTAATCGAAGAGGCAGCGCCGCCCAGCGCGGCCGCGAATAACAAAAACTCCCACCACTTGAAGAGGAGAGAAGATGAGCGATGATTCCATTTCTTTAACCGACCGCGCAGCATGGAAGGAACTGCAGCGTCACGCCACGACGATGGGCGGCACGACGATCAAGCAACTCTTCGCTGAGGATCCGGAGCGCGGGACACGCCTGACGACGGACGCGTGCGGGCTGTTTCTCGACTACTCCAAGAACCGGATTACGGACGAGACGATAAAGCTGTTGGTCGGGCTGGCGGAGGAATGCGGGCTGCGGCAGCGCACCGAAGCCATGTTCACCGGCCAGAAGATCAACGTCACCGAAGATCGCGCGGTGCTCCACGTCGCTCTGCGGGCGCCGAAGTCGGAACAGATCTTTGTCGATGGGGAAGACGTCGTTCCTGAGGTGCACAAGGTGCTGTACAAGATGTCGTCGTTTGCGCATCAGGTGCGGTCAGGGCAATGGCGTGGTCACACAGGCAAGCGAGTGAAAACGGTCGTGAACATCGGCATTGGCGGGTCTGACCTGGGACCGGTGATGGCATACGAGGCGCTGAGGCACTACTCCGATCGCGACCTGAACTTCCGTTTTGTCTCCAACATCGACGGGACAGACTTCGTTGAAGCGGTCCATGATCTGCATGCGGACGAGACTCTATTTCTGGTTGCGTCGAAGACCTTCACAACGCTGGAGACAATGACCAATGCACGATCCGCGCGCGAGTGGGCACTGAAGGGATTGGGAGGCGACGAGAGTGCGATTGCAAAGCACTTTGTCGCGATCTCCACGAATGAGAAAGAAGTAAAGAAGTTTGGGATCGATCCGCAGAACATGTTCGGTTTCTGGGACTGGGTTGGCGGACGTTATTCGATGGATTCGGCGATTGGCCTGAGCACGATGATCGCAATCGGGCCAGAGAACTTTCGGGCGATGCTGAACGGGTTCCATCAGATGGATGTGCACTTCCGGACTGCGCCGTTTGCGCAGAACCTGCCGGCGCTGCTCGGCCTGCTGACCGTCTGGTATACGGACTTTTTCGGGGCCGACACGGTTGCAATTCTGCCTTATGAGCAATATCTAAAGCGCTTCCCTGCCTATTTGCAGCAGCTCACGATGGAGTCGAACGGCAAGCATGTCACGCTGAACAGCAAACAGGTGAACTACGAGACAGGCCCAATTTACTGGGGCGAACCGGGTACCAACGGACAGCACAGCTTTTATCAACTCATTCATCAGGGAACGCGTTTGATCCCGTGCGATTTCATCGGATTCGCGCGCACGTTGAATCCGCTTGGACGGCACCATGACATGTTGATGGCCAACGTCTTCGCGCAGGGAGAAGCTCTTGCGTTCGGAAAAACCGCAGAACAGGCGAAGGCTGAAGGCACGCCCGACTGGCTCGTGCCGCACAAGGTGTTTGAGGGAAATCGACCGTCAAACACGATCCTTGCCGATGCTTTGACGCCCGAGGTTCTGGGCAGGCTTGTGGCGCTTTACGAGCACTCGGTCTTCACGCAGGGCGTGATCTGGAACGTCGATTCGTTCGACCAATGGGGTGTGGAGCTCGGCAAGGTGCTGGCGCAACGCATTATTGGCGAGCTTGAATCAACCGACGAACCGAAACTGGCGCACGACAGCTCGACGAACAATCTGATCAGGCGGTATCGGTCGAGTAAGTAGAACGCTTTTCAAGGAAAGGGGCGGGGTGGCGCATCCGCGCCCTGTTGTGTTGCGGCAATTGCCCTTGTGCGTTTATCGTAGAAGGAGAGCGGCTATCGCGCCGTCATTAATTGCCTATGAATTCTGCCACGCTCTCCAATGCTTCGCTTACCACGCCCGCGCCTGCGATAACCAAGGCCAAATTGAGCCCGGCCGTTGCGCTGGAAGTGTATGCGGGCGATCCAAACTTTATGGCTTCGCTTGCGCGCGGGCTGGTCGTGATCCAGGCCTTCACGCCGCAGATGCCGCAGATGACGATTTCGCAGTTGAGCTTGCGGACGGGACTGTCGCGGGCGGCGGTGCGGCGGTGTCTCTACACGTTGTGCAAGCTTGGGTTCGCGGGTGCGGACGAGGCTCAGCGTTATTCGCTTCGGCCCAAGATGCTGACGCTGGCGAACACCTATACGGCCTCAAGCACTCTGGCGAATGCAGCGCAGCCAATTCTGGAGCGTATGTCGGCGCAGCTCGGCGAGAGCTTTTCGGTGGCTACGCTGGATGGTGATGACATCGTTTACATAGCGCGCACGACTGTGACGCGTGTGATGTCCGTCGACCTTCACATCGGCTCAAGGCTTCCCGCGTTCTGCACAAGCATGGGCCGTGTGCTGCTGGCATATCTGCCACAGGATCAACTCGAGCAGTATCTGGCGCGCGTGCACATGGTGCAGTACACGCCGAAGACGATTACGTCTGTGGACAAGCTGCGCCTGGCGCTACGCAATGTTCGCCGTAACGGCTACGCGCTGTGCGATCAGGAGTATGAGATCGGACTGCGGTCGCTCGCTGTTCCGGTGCAGGCGCCCAACGGTCGTGTCGTGGCATGCGTAAATCTCAGCGGCCATGCACCACGTATGCCGATGCTGGAGATGCAGACGCGGTTCCTGCCGCACCTGCGCGCGGCAGCAGCAGAGTTAAGTGTGTTTCTGCGCTAATCGTCGTCATCGTCCTTGTGCTTCGGGTGCTTTTGAAGCAGCATGGGGGGCGGCGGCTCGACGCCGCGAGAGTCCTGCCACAGGATCAGGTTCAGTTTGTCCGCGGGCGCACGGTCTGCGTGGGTGAAGTCCATCTTCATCGAGGCGGCCGCGCCGATAGCATTGGACTTGTTCGCGGTGTAGATCAGGCCGTTGTCGCGGTTTGAGTAGACGGCATCGTAGGGCGGCTGATCTCCCGGTCCGGTGAACAAAGTGGAGATGAGCGAGGCGAACGCGTCATTGTTGTTCATCGGCGGTACGCCCATCAGTGCCTCCATTGTTCGCAGTACGCTCACGGTCGAGTAAAAGCGGCTGTCCACGAACGCTGCCCGACCGGGCACCGGGTGAGGTGCATACTTGCTGACTACGAGAGCGATGGAGCGATGCGCATCGACGTGGTCGCCTCCATTTTGCGCGTCATCCTCGAGGATGAAGAATGCAGTGTCGTCCCAATAGGCTGAATGCGAGATCGCTTCGACCGCGCGTCCGACGGCAAGATCATTGTCCGCGACCGAAGAACCTGGAGTGGGGCCGCCCGGGACGGTACCGGCGGTGTGGTCGTTAGGAAGGCGCAGCAGAATGTAGTCGGGCATCGTGTCGTGCCCGGCAGCGCGGTAGCGCTTCCATTGTTCGAGATGCCGGAGGAAGATGCTGACCCGAACCTGATCGGGAATTCGCAGGTTGAAATCCGGGGACTCTGGCGCGAAGTGCCCAACGAGTTCAGGCTTCGTCGCGATATTTGCAGCCAGCCGCGGAATTGCCCACGGCCACAGGTTCTTCCCTCCGCCCCACTCAGGAGGAAGCGGCTCGCCGGGCTTGATATCGGATGCGGGACAGATTGCCTCCCCTCCTGACATTGCGCCCTGCCTCGGGTCAGCGGCCTGCGCCTGATGCGCGAGCTGCACTGCGTGTGGATCGCCGCAGAAGGTCGACGATACATATTCCCCGAAGTGGTAGATGGACTTTCCGTGCGAAGTGAGATCGCTCCAGATGTAGTTGCTCGCCGGCTGATTGACATCTGGTATGTGCTGCAGGATCGGAAAGCCATCGGCGACCATGCCCTCGAAGTCATAGGTGCGCTGCCGGCCGCGATAATTTACCTGCCAGGTTTTTTCAAGATAGTCAGTGCCGATGGCCGCAGTCGACCACACGTGCCCGTCGCCGGAGACCTCGCCAGAGTCGAAGAAATTGTCGAGCACACCGAACTGCAGCGCGAGTTTGTGCTCATTGGGCGTGATTGATGCACCGTACATCGTCAGCTTCGAATCGCCATTGCCGACCGGCCGGCCATCTCTCGCGAGATCGCCGAAGATTTGATCGTAGCTTCGGTTCTCTTTGATGATGTAGATGACGTGCTTAATCGGATTGCTTCCGCGCGCAAATTGAATCGTCTCTTGCGCGGCGCGCATGCGATTGCTCTCGAGCACCGTTTGACTGGATGCCTTCAGGTTGGATTCGATTTGCGCTTCCCGCAGTGATGCGATCGAGCCGTGGATCAGCGTTGGCGCGTAAGTAAACCTTTGCTGCAGCGACCAGACGTGCTCGCCTTGTGGCCGTGCCTGCGGCGTGCCGTTGGGGCCGGTCCCCTTGCCCTTGTCTGTTGCAACGTAGAGTGTGTCACCGGAGAAAGCCAGCGCCGTCGGCATAAGCTCTGTGGGAACAAATCCGATCGGCTCCGTCATCCCTCGTGCGTCATCGATCGGCTTAAGACGTCGCGGATTGATCACTGCTATCGCATCGGAGCCGAGGTTCGCGGCGTAGAGCCTCGTTCCCGCGCTGTTTTCTGCCAGCGCGTCGGGCTCAGCGCCGAAGTAGCTTTGGCCGGGAAGCCGCGCGTCGAAGTAGCCGGCGAGCGAGAGCTCGGGTTCATGATGCCGTCCACTCACTCGCACTTCCGCTACAGCATCGCGATTTGCGAGCGCGACGTAGAGCACACCTGCACGCTCGTCCAGCAGCAGAGCGCATGGATGCGAGCCGGCCGCTGTTGGCGAATGCGGCTTCATGAGCTCAAGCCGGCGATCCACAGTGCCATGCTCAAGATCTAGCTCGACGACTTCGCTCGCATTCCACAGGGCAACAAATCCTCGCGCTCCATCGCTGCTGACCGCCACTGCAATGGGATAGGTTGATGGGACGTCGGGCATGGCGCTGATATCAAATGTGCGTTCCACCCGGCCTGTTGCTGCGTTAAGGATGACGGCGCTATCGGAAAGGTTCTCTGCAACCAGCAATCGCGGCTGCGTACCCGGGATCACCGCAATCGCAGCGGGAAACGGCACTCCTTTGTGACCGCCGTCTGCCGTGCGCAGCGCAGTTGATCTGCCAGGAGCAAGCTCCATCAGCGGCAGCTTCAACACGCGCTCTGGCTTCAACGCCCCGTCGCGGAATCCGAAGACTGCAACGCCGTTTCCTGTTGCATGTGCACCGTCGCCCTCGGGATCGGTCGTCGAAGCGATGCTTGCGTACACGTGCGTACCATCTGTACTGAACGCCAAGCCGGAGTAAAAAGTTTGCGGCGCGTTGAGGGATGTGCGACTATCCGGGACCTCCTCGACAGCTCCTGTTCTGGTGTTCAGAATCGAGAGCGACTGCATATAGTTGGTCTCGGCTGTGCCGTAGCCCGCATTCAGAGACACGACCCAGTGTCCATCGGGAGAAACGGCGAGCGACATCGGCAGGCTGTTCACGCGTCTTGGATCTCCAGGTGCGGGCGCCAGGAGTTGCTTACTCGTTGGCAGGTCGATCGTGTGCGGGGTGCTCTGTTGAGCCGAAACGGACACGGCGATCGAAAGCGTTAACCAGCTCATTACCCACGCATATGAGGAGCCTGCAACGAGAGTGGTACCTCTGAACGATGGCATTACAAAAGTCTTACACAAACGGTCCTCGGGCTTCTCTATTCTTAATTGAGAAGTGTTTCCGAAGGGCTAAATCATTGATCAACATTGCAACAGAAGAGCACGACGCGAAAGTTTCCTCCAGCTCCGCCATCGATTTCCCCGCCATCTCCGCTCCCACGGATCGGTCTGGCTCGATTCAAGAGAGCAATCGGCGGCTGAAGCAGGATCTGCGGATGGGCCGCGAGTATCAGCAAGGGCGCATCAATTGGATCACCAGCCTTTTCATGGGCGCCTTCCACGTTGGCGCGATCGCGGCGCTGTTCTTCTTCTCATGGAAGAACCTTGCCGTCGCTGCCGTGATGTATTTCTTTGCCATCAACGTCGGCATCGGGATGGCGTATCACCGTCTCCTGACGCATCGCGGGTATAAGGTACCGAGGTGGCTCGAGTACTTCCTGACCGCGTGCGGAACGATGGCGCTCGAAGGCGGACCCATCTTCTGGGTGGCAACTCATCGTGTACATCATCAGAACTCGGACCACGAGGGCGATCCGCATACTCCCAATGAAGGGACATGGTGGGCGCACGCTGGATGGATTCTTTCGGGCCGTGCTCTGCACTCTGAGACGGCGCTGCTCGGCCGCTATGCTCCGGACCTCACACGCGACCCTGTGCAGGTATGGCTTTCGAAGTACCACTGGCTTCCGCTGACGATCGCGGCATTCCTGCAGGTGGCGCTTGGGGCTGCGGTTTCGCCTGGACATCGCCTCGTCGGCGCGCTCGGCATGCTGCTGTGGGGCACATTCCTGCGCACAACCATCGGCCTCCACGCAACATGGCTGGTTAACTCCGCGACGCACATGTTCGGATCGCGCCGCTTTGAAACCCGTGACGACTCCCGCAACAGCTGGTGGGTCGCTCTTCT
This sequence comes from uncultured Verrucomicrobiae bacterium, assembly GCA_963716225.1. Taxonomy (GTDB): domain Bacteria; phylum Acidobacteriota; class Terriglobia; order Terriglobales; family Acidobacteriaceae; genus Granulicella. The sequence goes on from OY970299.1 coordinate 368,663, forward strand.
CACGGGTGGCGAGGGATGGCACAACAACCATCACGCGCATCCCGTCAGCGCGCGCCACGGCCTGGCATGGTATGAGCTCGACGTGAACTACTACGGCATTTGGCTGATGAAGAAAGTCGGTCTCGCCAAGAAGGTCACGGTCGCCCATTTCGATCGCCACAGCCCGCGCCCGGCTGGAAGCTGAGCTGTAATGTCATCAAACAGAGCCGCCCTGCGGGGCGGCTTTGCTGTTTGAACGTATACTCCTGAGCAAGCATGAATCTGACGCGTCGACGCGGTGCAATCGCCTTCTTCATCACCCTTGGCGTCTGCCTCACGGTGCTCGCAGTTGTATTGAATGTCACGTGGGTGCACATCAACGGCAGGCGCATCGCGCTCGACGTGCTGGGCGTGTTTCTCTTTGCAATATTGATCGCCGGCGTCGTGCTGAACACCGTTTTCCTTGTGCGCGAGATCCGCCGCAACGAGCAACAGGACTCGTTCCTGAATGCCGTCACACATGAGCTCAAGACTCCAATCGCCAGCATTCGGCTGTACCTCGACACCCTTGAGCGGCGTCCTGTGGATGAGGCGCAGCGCCAGCGTTTCTACGCGACCATGCGTTCGGACACGGACCGTCTTCTCGCGACCGTCGAGCAGGTGCTCAAGGCCGGCGAACTCGGTCAACGTGAGCGGGTTCAACAACGCAGCCGGATTGAACTAACGGCGGTTGTGTCTGACTGCGTTGCGATGGCGTTGAGTCGCCATCACCTGCCTGCAGATGCCATTCAGCTCGACGATGTTCCGGGAAACGTTCGCTTATTTGTGATGGCGAACCCTGAAGACCTGCGCACCGCGATTCTCAATCTGCTGGATAACGCCGTGAAGTATTCGCCTCAAGGGGTTCACGTTCGTTGCCGGTTGACGATCGAGCGCTACACCTGGGCTGTGCTCAACATAACCGACACGGGACTCGGAATACATGCGCGCGATCTGCGCCGGATCTTCAAGCGCTTTTATCGCGCATCATCGAACGACCGCGTGAAGATCAAGGGGACAGGGCTGGGGTTGTTCCTTGTAAGGACGATCGCGCGCCAACACGGCGGAGACGTGCGTGCGCTGAGTGAAGGTCTCGGAAAGGGCACGACAATGATCCTGAAACTACCGCTCGCGATTGGGAATCCGATGGACGACCGCGAACCTTAGCGGACCGGAAGACTTGGAGCGGGAGACCGGGATCGAACCGGCGACATTCAGCTTGGGAAGCTGACGTTCTGCCACTGAACTACTCCCGCCCAATGTAGAAGCAATCTCTGCGAGCAGCTAAGCAAAGTATCTCAAGACGGATGGGGCTTGGCAATGCGTGCCGGATGTACGGTCCGGAACGACAGCGCGAAGTTCCCTACTGCACGCCAAACGTCCAGGTGGTCGTCGAGTGCAGCGTCTGTCCCGGCCGGAGCACCGTTGATGGGAACGATGGCTCGTTCGGTGAATCCGGGAAGTGCTGAGTCTCAAGCGCTAGTCCAGCGTGCTTGACGTACTTAACTCCGCTGGCGCCCGTGAGTGTTCCATCAAGGAAGTTTCCGGTGTAGAACTGCACACCGGGCTCCGTCGTGCGAATGGTCAGCGTGCGCCCGCTCGCAGGATCGACGACCACTGCAGCCAGCTTGAGAGTCCCAGCCGCGCCGTTCAGCACGAAATTGTGGTCGTACCCGCCGGCAAGCTTGAGCTGTTCGTTAGCCGTGCCGATTCGCGCGCCGATCGCGGTCGGCTTACGAAAGTCGAATGGGGTTCCCCCCACAGGCATCATCTTGCCAGTGGGAATAAGACCTGCATCTACGGGCGTGATGTTGTCGGCCGGAATGGTCAGTTGATCGTTGAGAATCGTGCCGCTTCCCTCACCGCCCAGGTTGAAGTACGAGTGGTTTGTAAGGTTCACTACAGTAGGCTTCGTGGTAGTGGCTGTGTACTCGATGCGCACCGTCTTGCCTTCGAGCAAATACTTCACATGCGCGGTGAGTTGTCCGGGAAAGCCCATGTCGCCGTCCGGGCTCACGAGCGTCATCTCGACACCGTTGGGAACCTTCGCGGCGGTCCAGATTTTCTTATCGAAGCCGACCGTCCCACCGTGAAGCATATTGATGCTGTGGTCATTCATCGGAGCGTGGTAGGTGTTCCCGTCGATCTTGAACGTGCCTTTTGCAATACGGTTTCCGTAGCGCCCGACGATCGACCCGAAGTACGTCGATTTGTCGGCTGCGAACTGGTTCACATTGTTGTAGCCCAGAATCACGTCCGCCTTCACGCCTTTGCGGTCTGGCGCGTCCAGGCTCACCACGCGCGCACCGTAGGTCGTGATGTCCACCGTGAGGTCCTTATCGGCCAGGGTGTAGAGCGCGACCTCCTTGCCATCAAGGTTGCCCCACGGCTTTTCGCTCACCGTCGTCTGCGCCACCATCGCTCCAGCGAAGCTCATCAGGAGCGCCAACCCCAAAACATTTTCCTTCTTCATCATTCCTCCAAAATACATCTGATTACCGTGCGGCGGCTCCCGGCAATGAAATCGGTTTCAAATAGCGGGCGTCTTCGACTTTAGCTGGAGGATACGTCGGGCGTCCACCCCTTCACTTCGAGCCTGGTTCTGTTTGGCAAACACATTGCGCAGCAATACTCCTCGGCCACTCTGGTGACCGGAAGAATATCCTAGGAGGACGTCGTTGTTCGCGCGGTACGCCTCGAAGTAAGCGGCCGAAAGTCGCGTTGCCCGCGTTTCCATTCAGCAGGAGGGAAGATTCTTGCGACTCGGTGCGATTCTGCTTCTGTTTCCCGTTTTGCTGCTCGGGACCACTCCAGTCACCACGCTCGCCCAGCAGGGGACGCCCCGACTTGAGCCAGCCGATAACCCCGTTGTTCCCGGCGATCACCCAGACCCCAGCATTGTGCGGCTCGGCGATACCTACTGGATGACCAGCACCTCCGGCGACTGGGTGCCCTCGTTCTCACTCTTTCGGTCCGCTGACCTCCATCGCTGGACTCCAGCCGGTGCCGTTTTTTCGCAGCCGCCAGCATGGGCGCAAGGCGACTTCTGGGCGCCCGAGCTCACCACCGGCCCCAACGGCGTCTACGTCTTTTACGCTGCCAGGAAGAAGCACGGGCCCCTGTGCGTCGCCGTCGCGGACGCACCGAAGGCCGACGGCCCTTACACCGATCATGGCCCTCTGGTGTGTCAGGATGACGGCTCGATCGATCCCTCGGTGGTGCGCGATAACGATGGACGTCCGTTCCTGGTCTGGAAGGAGGACGGCAATTCCATCCACCAACCGACGATCATCTGGGCACAGCCGCTCTCCGCAAACCTGCTCCACCTCACCGGCAGCAAGTTCGAGTTGATCCGCAACGATCCGAACACTTGGGAAGGTGGCGTGGTGGAAGGACCTTACATCCTGCGCCACAACGGGTGGTTCTATCTGTTCTACGCCGGCAACGCCTGCTGCGGAGTCGCTTGCGACTACGCGGAAGGCGTTGCGCGCGCTCGGCGCCTCACGGGCCCTTGGATGAAAGATCCTGCCAATCCCATCATTCGGCCGAACGATGCATGGCACTGCCCTGGTCATGGCACGGCGGTGACGACGCCGGCGGGCAAGGACTACTTCCTTTACCACGCATATCCCGCGGCTGCTTCGGTCTACTTGGGGCGAGAATCTGTGCTGGATGCGATCGACTGGTCGGCCGATGGATGGCCCGTCGTGGACAACGGGCATGGGCCATCTGGCAATGCTGAAACCAACCTGCCCGCCGTTGATGAGGAGAACTTCCGCAGCGCGAAACTGGACCCTGAATGGAAGTGGCCTATCGGCCATCGTCCAATGTTGCACTCCGGTGATGGCGCATTGACGATTGCAGCAGCCGGTGAATCGCAGCCGATGTACGTCGCGCACTCGGCGCCATCGCTGGACTACGAAGCTACGGTCGCCATTCCACAAGGAGTTGAAGCTGCCGCCGGCCTGGGGCTGGTCGGCGAGACAACGCGAGCGCTGACGCTGTTCCGAAAGGCGAGTTCCGTCTACCTGCGGCGCGATGATGGCCAGACGCACGAGGTGCTCACGACCGTTACCGTGCCGGCGAGCGGTACCGTGTGGTTGCGTCTCTCTTGCCGAGCCAACCACGATGCCAGCTTCAGCTACAGTACGGACGATCGGCACTGGACACCGCTCCACCAAAACCTGCAGCCAGGCGCGATGCTGGCGTGGGACCACGGACTGCGGATAAGCCTCGTAGCAGAAGGTCCTGCCGGCACCCACGCGCGCTTCGTAAAGTTCAGCTTGCGATCGCTGCCTGCTGCTCAGTAATCACCGGCTATGAGGGACCCGCGTCCGTCGCGCCGGCCGGCGGCCCCTGCTGCTTGCGATCGAGTTCCGTTGCTGTGCGCAACTCGCGGTCGGACTCATCTTTTCTGCCGAGCTTCGCGAGCACAAGGCCGAGATAGTAGTGTGCCTGCGCGTACTCGGGAGCCGCAGTCACAGCCTGCTCCAGCCAATTCTCGGCTGCATCGTAATCCTTCCGCCGAAAGCAAATCTCGCCCATATCGGTCAGTGCACCGCCATGATGCTGATCGCGTGAGAGAGTCTTGCCGAGCAGCGCCTCCGCAGCCGCGTCGTGCCCCGCCTTCAACTCCATATCGCCGAGCTCGTAGAAGGACTCAGTCTGCACCGGCTGCAAATCGATGGAGCGCTGAAACTCCGCCCGCGCATCGTCGGGCCGCTGAGTGACCTCGAGAATACGACCCAATCCAAAATGTGCCGACGCGTCCCGAGGACGCAGCTTCAAGTACGCACGAAACGACGACTCCGCGTCCTGCATCCTCTGCGCATCGAACTGCGCATGCGCGAGTGCGTACAGGATCGTAGGATCATCAGGCCGCAACTTGCGCGCCGCCTGCAATGTGTCGATCGCCTGGTCTGTGGCGCCCAGCTCCGTTTGCTGAATGCCGAGTTCCAGCAGCAGTTGCGCATCATCGGGTAATTGCGTCCGTGCATGTTCCAGCGCCTTGAGCGCCAGCTCCGGATGCCCTTGCTGCCGCACAGCTTCAGCCAGCTCCGTGACTGCGTGGACCTCACCACGCCGGGCTTCTGAGCTGCGCAGGTCGATCGCAAGCACCGTCTCAAACCGGTCCATCGCTTCCGGGTCCCGATGCTCCTGCAGCAGCATGTCGCCAAGGATTATGTTTGCATGCGGTGAGTTTGGACTGGTGCGGAGCGCGCGCAACAGTAGCTCCTTTTCGGCAACGGGGTCACTTTGGTCCGCGCGTATCTCCGCCAGAGCAACCACCACGTCCGCGTCGTCGGCATGCGTCCGAAGGAAGTTCTCGAGCAACTGCGCCGCGGACTCAAGCTGATGTTCGCTTCGCAGCTTCGCAGCATGTCGCAAGAGCGATGAAGTGTCCGAAGGCTGTTGTGCTTGCGCCAGCCCAAACGTAAGAAGCACACAGGCCGCGACAACGAGCAGAGCGCGAGTCACGTGGCGCAAGCTGGATTTCTCTCCTGCCAAGTCCATGACCCTGCCCGTTTCAGTGCGCCGTTCCGTCAGGAGCGCTCGGCGCCGCGGGCGCGTCGGCTCCCGAGATGCTCTTCGCGGACTCCGCTTTGAGCCGCTTCAACTGCTCCAGCGCGCGCTCCGCATCCTCTTTGCGGTTGAGCCGCTGGTACACCCGCGTCAGTTGATAGTAGGCGCTCTGCGCAATGAAGGGTGAAGGCCCGCTGCGAACCGCCTCTTCCAGCCAATGCGCCGCCTCTTCCGGGTTGCCGGTTTCTGCCAGCCCGTAACCGAGATAGAAGTCCGTCGGCGCCGGCAACGCATGCGCCTTCTGCGCCTCGCGCAGCAGCGGCACGCCCTGCGCGGCACGTCCATGTTCCACGTCGATCTTGCCCAGGTTATACAGTGCAATCGCGCTGTTCGGGTTCAGCTTCAGCTCCTGTTGATACGTAGCCTGCGCCGCGTCAAACCGCGCTAGCCGCTGCTGCTGCTCTCCCAGCTCCTCATACAGATCGGCGTTGTCCGGTTCCTTCCGGATTGCCGCCTCGTACTCTGCAATCGCCTTCTCCGGCTGCCCGGAGGCGGCGAGTGTCTCACCAAGCGCGCGGTGTACAAACACCGAGTCCGGATCCAACTGGCGCAATTCGGTATAGCTCTGCTCGGCAACCAGGTTGTGCGCCCGCGCGCGGTAATACAGCACCTGCGCATTCTTCGGTGCGAGAGCTGCAGCATGATCGAGTGGGCCAGTCGCCTCCTCGGGCTTCTCCTGCCCCAGTTCCGTGATCGCGAGCCACGTAAGTGTCTCTACATCGTCCGGTTGCAGCGCAAGCTCGGCCTGCAAAGAAGACGTGGCCGCGCCCAGGTCACCGGCTTGATACAGGGCCATTCCGAGGAACAGGTGCGCGCCTTTGAGCCGCGGATTCAACTCTGTCGCGCGGCGCAAAGTTGCGATGGCATCATCCACCTTTCCCTCTCGCAACTGCACCAGGCCAAGCCCCAGGTATCCATCCGAAAGCTGCGGCGCCGCATTTACGACTTTCCGGAAATCTGCTTCCCCGGCCTTCAGGTCGCCGTGCCGAACCGCTTCACTGCCCGCGCGCAGCCACTCGATCACGGTGCTCTGGTCAGGGCTCTGCGAAGTTGCGCAGCCTGGCAGCAGCGCGACGATCGTAGCGCTCGCAAACACGGCACAGGCAAAGGTCCGAGGCATTGGCATGCTGATGATACCGCCGCTTACACACGAAAAGAAGCCTCGCCAGTTGGCGAAGCTTCCTCTCGTCATGCGCTTTGTGAATGTTGGAAACAGCCGCTTCTTTAGAACGTAATCCTTCCGCTCACCTGCATCGTGCGCGGACCATAGTCGACTGCCGTCGGAATGCCGAACCCAGTGCATCCCTGGCCAGTGCAGAAGTCACCCGGCGATGTATCCGGAACCGCCATGCGGTGCCGGTTGAAGACATCGAAGGCCTCACCTTTTAGCTGGAACGTAAGCCGCTCGTAGAGGTGGAAGTCCTTCATCACGCTCACATCTTCTGACAGGTACAGCGGTCCCGTGATCGCCTCCGTCACGCGCGTGATGTTGCCGAGCGAGAACGGATCGAACGAGCAAGGTTGGCCAGCATTGAAAGCCGCACAAGCCGGCGTGTAATGCCGGATGGGCCCGTTGGGATTGTTCTGGTCAATGAAGGCAGCCTGGGACAGAGGAACTCCCGGATCGGTTGGCCCGGCAAACCCCGCTGGCCTGTACGCTGGCTTGAACCACGATTCCTGGTTGAAGTAGCTCGGGCCGTTCTTGTTGCCTTGGAACTGCGGGCTGGCAAAGCTGGTTCCATTGAAAGAAGCCGGCCCTGCCGTATACGTAATACAGTTCTGGTAGTACGGGATGCCGCTTGCGCAGCCGAAGCTGATCGGCATTCCGCTCTGGTAGCGCTGAATCGCACCGACCTGCCAGCCACCCACAAGCGCATCAAGACCGCCATGACCGCTGTTGAGCCACTTCCGCCCTTTGCCAAACGGCAACTGGTAGAGATAGCTCAGCGAGAACTGGTGTGGCGTGTTTTGCATGCTGACGGCTTTATCCACCTTCAGGTTCGAAGAACCTTCAGCCTGGCGAAGACCGGCACCGCCATTATTAGTCACGTAGCTGAACGGAATCGTCGCGTCCGCGTCGGTCAGCGTCTTCGACCACGTATAAGAAGCCTGCAGGTTAAGTCCGTTGCGGAAACGCCGCGCCAGCGAAACGACCATAGCGTGGTAAGACGAGTGGCCAAGATTCTCCAGGCAGCAGTCGCCGGCGATGTAGTCGTATTGGGGGAACGGCCGCAACGCCTGGCCGAGGTTGCCTTGGAATGTCGAGTACGGCGCCTTGTACCCGTTGTTCGAGCCGCCCACCGGAATAAAGTACCCCGGGATCGTGAGCCGGTCGCCAAGGCTGAAATCCGACTCCGGAATGTTATTGATGTTCGACAGGAAGCCAGAGTGCAGATCCTGTGCCTCCTGGCCAATGTAGCCGATGGTCAGGATCAGATCCTGGGCAAGCTCATCCTGCAGTTGCAGGCTCCAGTTGTCCGTCATCGACGGCCGGCCATTCTGGGGCAGAATGACTTCCCCACCGACTGCATCGAAGCTGCCGGAACCGTTCGGCGCGGTCAACTGCGTCGGATCAAGATTCGGCGCAAAGCTCACGCTCGGAAAGCCGATCTGCGGATTCGTTGGATCTGCCGGTGACGTGGAGTCGAGCCGGAACGCCGGCGTAAATGCACCGCCAGTCGTAGCCGTCTGGCCCCGGAAGAACGAGCGGTTCTGGTTGTAGCCAAGCGCCATTGAGCTTCCAAAATCGCTGTACTGCAGAGGTCCATAAAGGATGGCGCCACCGCCGCGAAGAACAGCCTTGTTCCTCGTACCAGGAAGCACGTACGCGAAGCCGATGCGAGGCGCGATGTCCTTGTACCAGGTATTCGCCCATGCGGTGTTGCAATTGCACGTTGTACCGAACACCAGCGCGCCTGGAAGTCCACCGGCGGCAGAATCTGGCGCGGTAAGACTCAACTCCGAGGTGCGGTTCAATGCCTCATGCCGCGGTGCGTCTACGCTATAGCGCAGCCCGAGATTGACGGTCAGATTGTTCGAAAGCTTCATGTCGTCCTCGAAGAACACCGCCCAATAATGCGAGTTCCAGCGAGGATGATCGTTGTAGACCGCTTGGAAACCGTTACCCACTTCGCCGAGCAGGAAGCTGGCGATCGGGTCACCGGAACCGCAGCATGCGTTGCTTACGCCCGCAGTCTGGTCGCGGTAGAAGTTCAGCGTGTCCTGGTTGTACTGGATCACCGAATACTGCTGGTAGCGGAAGTCCACGCCCGCCTTGATGCTTTGGCGTCCCTTTATCCAGCTCACGCTATCTTCAATGCGTGTTCCGTTATCGATGTTGTCGCCGTTCTGCTGCTGTCCCCATGTGGTCGGCTGGTCAGGGCTCGGGAAAACGAGCAGCGGGTAGAACGTTGAGTAATCGTTCGCGACACCCAGCGAGCTTAGCGTGGACGACGTTCCGAGCGTCGCGCCCAGGTTCACGCTATTCGTCCGGTTGTATCCGAGGTTCAGATGATTCAGCAAAGTGGGGGTGATCGTGAAGTCCCAACCGGCACGACTATAGTGAGTCGTGAAGGTCTGAGGATAGCTCCCACTGTTGAAGTTACCCGGCAGATTCGGCAAACCATTCAGAGAGAAGTTCTGCCGCGTGTCATACATCGCGAAGATCTTGTTTCTCGTGCCCAGGTTTTGATCGATACGAATCGTGTAGGTCGTGTTCGTGAACGGGCGGATGCTCTTCACGGCGTAGTTGCCGTTGTACCCGAACAGATCGGTTGTCACTGGCGTGCGATTCGGCTGCGGCAGTCCGGCGAGCAGCTTCGTTGCCGTCGGGCTCAGCGCGACGTTGATCTTGTTGCCGGGGAACGGCTGCCGGCAGAACAGACCGGGAGCGATCTGGGTGCTGGTCGCCGGATTGAATATCTGGTTGTACAAGACCGGCATACCGGTGCACGGATTAAGCAGAACGTTATAAGAGACGCCCGGATACGGACTGCCGCCAGGCACCGGCGGACCGAGCACGTCGCTGAAGTCGCCTGTACGTTCCGCCGCGGTCGGCACCGTTGAGGTCGCGACGCCGCCCTGGCTGAACTTGTAGTTCTCCCACGCGAACATAAAGAACGTGCGGTCCTTGCCGTTGTAGATGTGCGGAATCCAAACGGGACCGTCGAAGATGCCGCCGTAGTCGTAGCGGCTGTCCTCTGGTCGCGTGTACTGGCACTGAATTTCGGACACCCCGACGCAGTCCTGCGCCTTATATCCGTTGTTGAACCAGTTGTTCGCGTCAAAGACGCGATTCTTCACGATCGCGAATCCAATTCCGTGAAAGTCATTTGTGCCCGACTTCGTCGAGAAGCTCGTGATGCCTGACGTGGTGCGGCCGAACTCTGCCGAGGGAGTCGAGGTCGTCACCTTGAACTCTTGCAATGCCTCGATCGACGGCGAGGTCTCGTCAAACGAGGAGCCGTTCTCACTGCGTTGCACGCTGGCACCGTCCAGCAATGTCTCGTTACCGTACGCCTGGCCGCCGCTGATACGCGCGAAGAACACTCCATTGGGCGCGTTTCCCTGCGTCGCTGTGCCCGGCCCTGTCGTGCCCGGAATCAGAAATTCGAAACTCTCCGGCGACCGCATACCATTTACGCCGAGCGCCAGCGAGAGCGGCAGATCTTCAATCTGTTTGGTCGAAACCGTTCCGCCGATCTCCGACGATTCGGTCTCAATGCGCGGCGCGCTCGCGTCGACCGTTACCGTCTCACTCACCGCGCCGGCCGCCATTTGAATGTCCAGCGCAGAGGTCGTATTCACCTGCACCAGAACACCCTGATTCACTTTTGTCTGGAAGCCCTGCGCGGAAACGGTCACCGCATAGCGGCCGATCGGCAGGTCCGGGAAACGGTACACGCCAGCCGATGTCGACTTCGCGACGCTCTTGCTCCCGGTGTCCTGGTCGACCGCTGTAACCGTAGCGTTCGGGATCGAGGCCCCGCTTGCGTCCGTGATGTTACCGGCGATAGCGCCGCGCACCGATTGAGCGACGAGCTGTGCTCCTGCCAACATCAGCAACAGCATCCATGCTGAGGCCAACCATCCAGCCAAAGACCTGCGCACCATAGCTATTCCTCCAGAAGTCAAGCAGATGAAAACGGCGCCCGATTGTTTTATGGCCCTTTTGAAACCGGTTTCACGACGCCGTGCAGAACTCTTTACTTAGCGCAGTCACGCTACATACTTGACGTCTGTGATGTCAACCAGAAAATCACACGTCATCAAAATCACAGCTTGTAGACCACGGCTCTGACGCTCAGTGCAAAGTCGGGGTTGCCTGCTGGCGGGCCAGACGCGCCGATGTTGCAAACTCCGTTTGCGCCTCCTGCGTCCGCCCCAGCCGTTTATACGCCTGCCCCAACAAAAAATGCAGCGACGACTTCCCGGGATCCAGCTCGCACGCTCGCGCGAACTCTCGCTGTGCCGCCCCATAGTCGCCCTTCTTCAGAAACAGTTGCCCGAGCTGCTCATGAATCTGCGGATTCGCGGGAGCAATCCTGCCCGCCTCGACCAGCAGTGGCTCTGCCTCTGCAACATCCCCTTGGTGGACCAGCATCGTCCCCAGATTCAGCAGCGGCTCATCGCTGCGTTCGGCCGCAGGATCCGCGTTCTGCCACGCAATCGCCTGTCGGTATGCGACTATGGCCGCATCCGGATGGTTCAGCGCCTCATAGGTCAGGCCAAGATTGTTCTCGGCTTTCACTGACTTCGGCACGAGCGCCAGCACCCGCTGGAAGCACGACAGCGCGTCGGAGAACCGCTGTTCTGTATACCGGATCCGCCCCAGCCCATACCACGCATCCGCGTTCTTCGCATCCATCTCGACCGCGCGCAGCGTCCAGTGGTCTGCCTCCGCATTGTCGCCCAGCAGAACATACGCCTGGCCCACATGCACCAGCATCTCCGGTGAAGGCTTCTCGAGCTCAGCCGCGCGCGTGTACTCCGCCAGCGCGTCCTTCGGCTTGTCCTCACGCATCAGCGCATACGCCAGCAGTTCGTGGGCTTCACCCGACGCATCGTCCTGCCGCAGATAAAGGCGGAGCATCTGTTCAGCGTCGACGAAGCGATTTGCCTGCTCGAGATCTCGTGCTGCACGCAACGGCTCTGGTTTCACCACAGGCGCTGCGCCCGGCTCAGACAGCGTGGGTTGTTGCCCAACGCACGCCGGCTGGGTTCCACCGAAACACACCAGGCCAGCGACGCACACCGACAGGCGCCCACACACCGATCGTTTCATCGAGTTTGCGTCGCCTTGCCCGAGGCCGCAACGCCTGCAGGCTCATCCACCACCTGGATGCGGTCCCCCGCAACGTTCTTCAACGTCTGAACAATGCCGCTGGGCCAGTGAATCTCAACTGATTGCGCAGTCGAATCACTTCCCAACCCGAAGTGCGCACGCTTGTCACGCGCGGAAAGATAGCTTCCGGTCGTCGACACGGTCCAGTACTGCGATCCGTGCGCCGTCGTCAGTTTGATCCATGCGCCGATCGCATCCCTGTTGCTCTTGTGCCCTATCAGCAGCAGCGTCAGCCAGTGGTTCGTTGTCGGCGTCTCGTTATGCAGTAGATAGGCAGGGCCGCCGTTGGTTGTCACGACTGCATCCAGACGCCCGTCATTATCGAAGTCACCGACAGCCATTCCCCGCCCCACCCAGCGCTCGGAAAAAATTGCCCCCGACTCCTTGGACACATCCACAAACGAGCCGTTGCCCATATTCTTCGCCAGAAGCATCGGCTCCTTGTAGTGGACCTGCGGGTAATTCAGCTCGACCGTATCCAAATCGTGTCCCTGCGCGATCAGCAGGTCCTTGAAGCCGTCGTTGTCATAATCCAGAAAGTCGATTCCCCAGCCGGAATGCAGCAGCGTCATCTGCGCCAGCCCCGCCGCATATGTGTCGTAGGTAAACGAACCATCGCCATTGTTCTTGTAGAGCGCGTACTTCTGATTCGCGAGGTTTGTCATCAGCAGATCGGGCCAGCCGTCGTTATCGAAATCCTGAAATACAATTCCCATCCCGGCATACGTGCGTCCGTCTCCGTCGACGGCAATCTCCGCGGTCAGCCCTGTCTCCTCAAACGTGCCGTCGCCCTTGTTGTGAAACAGGAACTCCGGCATGGAGTCGTTCGCGACTGCAATGTCGATCTTTCCATCGCGGTCATAGTCTGCGATCGCCAGCCCCAGTCCCTTGCCCGGAATGCCCAACCCGATCTTCTGCGAGACTTCCGCAAATGTGCCGTCACCATTGTTGTGGTACACCAGCGGCGCGATCGGTGGAAACAGGTCCGGATGACAGTACGAGCGATACCCTTCTCTCCGCTGGCCGCAGTACACATCCTCGAAATCCCACTTCACATAACGCAGCACCACGAGATCAAGCAGGCCATCGTTGTCTAGATCGACCCAGGCCGCGCTCGTATACCACGCATTCGGCGGCGTGGGGTCGCCGCCCGTACCGGACTTCACCGTCACATCCGTGAACGTTCCGTTCCCGTTGTTGTGATACAGGTGATTGCCGCCGTACCCGGTGACATAAAGATCTTCGTAACCATCGTTGTCATAGTCGCCGACCGCCACGCCCATGTCGTACCCCGTGCCCTTCAGCCCCGCCTTTTCCGTGACATCTTCGAACGTCCCATCCTTGCGCTGGTGATAAAGCCGATTCCAGTCCGCACTGCTCTTCTTCTGCGGAATCGTTCCCTTTGGCGTCGGGTCCTCCAGCGGCGCTCCGTTCACGAAGAAAATATCCAGCAGCCCGTCATTGTCGTAGTCAAACATCGCCACGCCCGAGCCCATCGTCTCCAGCAGATACTTGCGGCTCGTGTGAGAAGCCACCGCCGTGAACTGGATTCCCTCTCTGCTTCGTAACATCCACGAACTTGCCGGGAAGTGGTGCTGGCTTGGCGGGCGCAGTCTGTCCCATCGCGGTCAGCCCAATCGACGCGGCGATTACCCCGAGCGAAGCCACCTTGCCGAAACCGTTTCCGCTTCTGCCTGCCAAATAATCTCCCTGCTCTCTTACTGCTCGACGCAGCTAACTGTTCTTCCGCTTACGTGAAGAGCCGCGCACACGTCCCGTGCTCTGTCGCACCAGCAGCCGCGGTTGGATGACAAACTCGCGCTTCTGATTTTTCTTCCCATGCGCCTGGTCCTGATAGAGGCTGCGGAACGCCGTCGCCGCGAGTTCGCGTCGCGGCACCTGCACAGTCGTCAACGCCGGTTGCGTGTACGCGCTCAACTGAATGTCATCAAATCCCACAATCGAAATGTCTCCGGGAATCTCCAGCCCGCTTTCATGAATCGCGCCCATCGCTCCGATCGCCGTCAGATCATTCGAGCAAAGCACCGCGGTCGGGCGCGCTCCGCCACTCAGGATCCGCTGCATCGCACGATGTCCGCCTTCCACGCGGTGATCGCTTTCCTGCGTCCAATGCGGTTCGGAGGTCAGTCCCTTCAAGTGCAGCTGCCGAAAAAACGCTTTCGCACGCACATTTGCCGAGGCCAGGGAAAGCGGCCCACTGATAAACGCAATCTTGCGGTGCCCCAGCGCAAACAGATGCTCCATTGCCTGGGTTACGCCTTCGGTATAATCTACGCTGACCACGGCCGCTCCGCGCACGCCAACTGCGGTGTCCATAAAGATCGTTGGAATCTGCCGCTTGCTCAACGTACGCAGAAGCCGCTCTTCCATCTCTGACGTCATTACCGCCACGCCATCCACCTTGCGCTGCAGCATGCGAATCACACAGCTCTCCATCCGCGCCGGATCATAATCCGTGTTCGAGATCAGCACGTCCTGTCCGTGTTCCAAGGCAATGTCTTCAAATGCCTTCACCAGCTCCGGAAAGTAAGGGTTTGTGATGTCCGAAATGATGAGGCCATACAGGCGGCTGCGCCCGGAACCCAGCGTTCGGGCGTTGACGTCCGGGTAGAAGTCCAACTCCTCAATGGCTTCCCGCACCCGTTTCGCGGTTTCCGGAACCACATGCGCGGTTCCATTAATCACGCGCGACACGGTCGCCTTGGAGACACCCGCCCGCTTGGCAACTGCCGAAATGTTCATGTCCCTCTATCATCCTGCATCGATGCCCGCCTGCAACAGAATTTACTCGCTGCCGAGCTCCGCCTTCGGCCATCCATCCTTCCACGCAAGCGTCGAAATCTGCAGTGCGGGTCTTCCAGTCACCGCGTCATACGCGTGAAACACGATAACGTCCGGTCCGCCCTGCCCATACAGCACTGACTCGCCGCCCGGACCCAACCACTTCGCGTTCGGCCCCAGCAGCAGCGTTCCTCCACCCTGCATCATCGGCTTGCCTTCCTCATCCACATAAGGCCCGGTGACCGACCGCGACCGCCCAACCATCGTCCGGTACGTACTCTTTGTCCCGCGGCAGCAAAGGTCAAACGAAACGAACAGGTAGTAGTACCCTCCGTGTGGAACGATGAACGGCGCCTCAATCGCCTGCCAGTCCGGCGGCAGCGTCGGATGCGCCGGGTCAAACTTCTGTGGCGGTGGATTCGCCGGCTTCACACGCGCGGCGAGCGAATAAAGCTTCGTGTCCGCCGCCGACAGCATCCCCGTCGCCGGGTCCAGCTCACGCATCTTGATCCCGCCCCAGAAGCTCCCGAACGACAGCCACGCATGATGCTGCGCATCCTCTACATAGTTTGGGTCGATCGCATTGAAGTCGTCCGACTGTTTCGATTCCAGCACCAGCCCCTTGTCAACCCAGCGATACTCTGGACTCTTGGGATCCAGCGTCTTGTTCACCGCCAGCGCAATCCCCGAAGTATTCTTCCCGAACAGCGAGTAGGCGTAGTACAGCCGATACTCTCCGTGTTCGTGCGAGATATCCGGCGCCCACAACTCCTTCGTTCCGGGGCTGCGCTTCTGGATCCACGGCGGAATCGCATCGAACACATGCCCGCAGTGCCTCCAGTGCACAAGATCTTCCGAGCACCGAATCGGAAACTGCCCACCCTCCAGCGCTTTGCCCGTCGCAAACACGAAGTACGTTGCGCCATCCTTCGCAATCGACGGATCGTGTGTAAACGCATAATCGCCCTGAAGGGTGTAAGCCTTCTGCGCCTGTGTCGCAACCGCCGCGAACAGCATCACGGCGCACGCAATCAGTCCGCGCAAAGTTGTTACTCTCGCCACCAATCCTCCGCGAGCTCGCATCGTTCTCGCACCCCGTTACCGCAACGGAACGTCGATCACCTCGATCGTCAGCCCCGGGACGGTATGCGGTCCATGTAGCGCCGCTCACCTTCACGGTCGACTCCACCGGCCTGATCAGGTTCGGCTGCTGCAACGTGTTCGTGGCTTCGAACGTCGCTCCATGCAACGTGCTCACGTGCGCCGTGCGCGCTCCGCTCACGCCATTCAGGCTGACGTCCATCCGCTGCGGCTCATCGCTCGCATTGACCAGTTTCAGGTGCAGCACGTTCGTCTTCGAATCCATCGTCGCCGAGTAATAGAACCGCGCGTGCGCGCCTTCCAGCGACGACTTCGGCCACGTATCGCCGATATGCCCCCCGAACAGCGCCTGCGCGTAGTAGCTGGGCGATCCGTACGAATTCAGCGCATCATATCCGATCATGTTGGTGCCCCACTGCGACGCGCCCGGATTGATATTCACCAGCAGCGGCGCATAAGACGCCATGATGATCAAGTCGCTGTTGCGCTCCATCGACGTCATCCAGGCCGCATCCGCCAGCGCTCCACCCCAGTTCGGCGTCGGCATACCGGAAAGCGTGGCCCACTCACCCACGAATATCTTCGGCCCCGTTCGCGGCGCGTTGTCATAATGCGTCGTGAAATCCAGCATCTCGCCGGACGGCTTGTAGTAGTGATCGTCCTGCACATCAGGCTGCGCCTCCGCCTCCGTCTCCTTCACTGGCGCCGTCGCAATCAGCTTGTACTGCGGATACGTCTGGTGCAGCGCCTTCGCGAACTGCGCGAATCGCGCGTCATAGCTGCCCGACCGGTCGAACCAGTCCTCGTTGCCGATCTCGATATAGTGCAGCGGGAACGGAGCCGGGTGTCCGTCCTTCGCTCGCTCAGCGCCCCACTTCGTGCTCGTGTCACCCGTTACATACTCCACTTCGTCGATCGCCGATTGCACGTACGGCTCCAGGTCCTTGCCCGGATTCACATGCTCATGCTGCAGGGAATACCCCGCGTACACCGCCAGCACCGGCTCAATCTTCAGGTCCTCGCACCACTCCAGAAACTCCAGCAACCCCAGCCCGTCGGTCGACCAATAGGTCCACGGAGCCATGTGCCCGGGCCGGTCCACGATCGGTCCAATCGTCTCCTTCCAGTTGTACCAATCGCGAAGATGATCGCCCTCGAGATAATTACCACCCGGCAACCGCAGGAACGTCGGATGCAGCCCGGCCATCTTCTCCATCAGATCGACTCGGTTGCCGTTCGGCGTGTTCTTGTACGTGGGTCGCATCAGCGACGCCAGTTGCAGCCACACAGTGCCCGGGTGGTCGACGGTCAGCTCCAGGTGATTCTTCTCTGAAGGCGCAACGTTCGCGGCGGTCGTCAGCGTGTACCGATACTGCGACCAATCGCCCGCGTGCAGAGGAACAGTCGCCTCCGCCAGCACTGCGCCCGTCGCATCAGCGATCAAACGCGCGTGCACTGCCCCCACCGCCACATCTTCCGCCTTCGCGTAGAACGATCCCTGGTACGTCGTGTGCGGCTTCGCCGGGATGCCCCAGAATCCCGAGTTCGCCAGCCCCGCTCCGCGGCCCGCGTCGGTCACCGTCAGCTTCACGCTGTATGCCAGCGCCTTGCTCGGCCCACTTGTGCGATCAACTTCATAGGACGCACTCGCATCGCCACGCCGAACCAGGTCCCAATGCTCGACGCCCTGCCAGCTCCCCCGGAAAGTTCGGTTCATCAGCAATTCCGCATACAGGCCGCCGTCGAACGCATGGTTGATCTCTTCAGTCATCATCCCGTAGAGCATCGGACTCACGGCGTGCACCGACGTGTTGGGATCGATCGTCAACTGCGCGGGCGTCGTGATGCCGCCCTGTGCTCCAGCTACGCCGGCCGCCATCGCCAGCACCACGCCTGCCCACAACGGACGCTTCATCCATCCACTCATGCGGAAATCCTCCATGCCACCCGCTCATGCCACGCGCTCGCCGCGAAACCGGTTTCACCAGTGCGTTTTGCCTGATCTTGCCTGTGCGTTGGTACGCGGAAATTGTAGCCCAACGTCCGCAGCTTTGGCCTTCATCAACAAAATTACCGCTGAAATATTGCCGTGGTATTCTTGCCACCGAAACCGCTTTCAATGCGGAAATTTGCAACCTTGCACCGTCTCGGGCCACGGGAGAAAAAGTATGAGCAGCTCAACCCAGGAGCTCTGGTTCGTCACCGGAAGCCAGCACTTGTACGGTCCGGAAGCCCTCTCCAAGGTCGCCGACAACTCGCGCCAGATGGTCACAGGATTGGACTCCGACTCAGCAATTCCTGTGCGCGTCGTCTGGAAGCCCGTCGTGACTACGCCCGACGAAATCCTCCGCGTCTGCCAGGAAGCAAACAGCGGCCAGCAGTGCATCGGCCTCGTCTTCTGGATGCACACCTTCTCTCCCGCGAAGATGTGGATCGCCGGCCTCACGCATCTGCGCAAGCCGTTCCTCCAACTGCACACGCAGTTCAATCGCGAGCTTCCCTACTCCACCATCGACATGGATTTCATGAACCTGAACCAGGCCGCGCACGGCGACCGCGAGTTCGGATTCGTCACCGCACGTCTGCGCCTCGCCCGCAAAGTCGTCGTTGGCTTCTGGCAGGACCCCGACACTATCGCAGAGATCGCTGCGTGGAGCCGCGCCGCCCTCGGCTGGGCCGAATCACAGCATCTCAAAGTCGCCCGTTTCGGTGACAACATGCGTCACGTCGCCGTCACCGAAGGCGACAAGGTCGAAGCCCAGAAAGTCTTCGGCTACACCGTCTCCGGCTACGGAATCGGTGATCTCGCCGATCGCATGGCGCAGTTCTCTGACGCCGACGTCAAGCGGCTCGTCCAGGAGTACCGCGAGACATACACGATCGCCTCCTCACATAACCGGCCAGACTCGCTCGCAACCGCCGCCCGCATCGAGCTCGGCCTGCGCGCCTTTCTCACCGAAGGCGGCTTCGGCGCATTCACCGACACCTTCGAAGATCTCCACGGCATCGACCAGCTCCCCGGCATCGCCGTGCAGCGCCTCATGGCCGACGGCTTCGGTTTCGCCGGCGAAGGCGACTGGAAGACCGCCGCGCTCGTCCGCATCATGAAGGTCATGGCGCAAGGCATGCCCGGCGGCACGTCCTTCATGGAGGACTACACCTACGACTTCGCCGGCACGCCCAAGGTCCTCGGCTCGCACATGCTCGAGATCTGCCCGTCGATCGCCGAC
This sequence comes from uncultured Verrucomicrobiae bacterium, assembly GCA_963716225.1. Lineage (GTDB taxonomy): Bacteria > Acidobacteriota > Terriglobia > Terriglobales > Acidobacteriaceae > Granulicella. Next base: position 387,740 of record OY970299.1, read on the forward strand.
GCGAAACCGTCACTCGAAGTGCATCCGCTCGGCATTGGCGGCAAAGCCGATCCCGTCCGCCTGGTCTTCACCACGCCCGCCGGCCCGGCCGTAGTGGCATCGATCGTCGACATAGGCAATCGCTTCCGCATGATCGTCAACGAAATCGATGTCGTCGCCCCGCCACAGCCGTTGCCCAAACTGCCGGTCGCGCGCGCTGTGTGGCTGCCGAAACCAGGCCTGAAGATCGCAGCCGCAGCCTGGATCTACACCGGCGGTGCCCACCACACCGGCTTCTCGCAGGCCATCACCATGGAGCACCTCGAAGACTTCGCCGAAATCGCCGGCATCGAACTCGTCCGCATCGACGCCGAAACCCGCCTCCACCAGCTCCGTCGCGAACTGGTCTGGAGCGACGCCGCCTACAAACTCCGCTGATCTTCGTCCAGTAGACCTTCTCGCCGCCTGATCTACTTCCGCCGCGGCCCCGTCGGGAAATCATGCGGCAAATTCTGGATAATGCTGTCCGCCGCCGTCCCTCCCTTGCATGACGGGTGTCCGAACCCGCTCGCGCTCACTCCATTGTGGAAGTCCAGAATCATATTGTCGTTGTGGTCCTGCGATGGCCCCATCGGCACCGCATCCAGATGCAGCTCGTGACGGATCTTCCACGCGATCACGTGGTCCGTACACGAAGTATCTCCGCTCAACCCCAGGCCGCCAACGATTCGCCCATCCGCTGCATACAGCGGCAGCCCGCCGCCGAACACAATAATTCCGCCAATCGCCTTCCCAATCATCGGATCGTTCGGCGTGCCGAGCGCCGCTGGGTCGGGCCCAAACACCGCCTGCGGATTCGGCGGCGCACTCGTCGCCAGCGAATACAAGCTTTGTCCCGGCTGCGATGCCGCATAAACATTCGCTGTCGAGAGCGCATAATCCCTGCTGCTCAGCCCATTCGCCGTGTTTGCCTTTTCCGCAGCAATCACGCGGCTTCCCGGCCACTCATCGCTCCGTGTTGTCCCGCTGAAGACAATCGCACACACAATCCCATCGCGGTTCACCACCGTGGCCCACTCCTGGTTCCCCATGCCGCCATTCTTTGACGATCCCTGCCGCACAACACCCTGCAGCACCTGTCGCAGTCGTCCCGCGTCAGGCAGGTCTGCACAATTCGGCTTGGCCTGTGCGCTTGCCGCAATTGGCGCCAGCATTCCGAAAACCATCGACCATGTAATCCCTGAAGTAATCGAAGCCATGATGCGTGAGAGCCGCATAGTAGTGTGCTCCTTTCGCTTACTGAAGTTGGCGCAAATACGCGACAAGCTCATGAAGCTGCTCGCCTGTGAACTGTGTAAGATTCGGCATCTGCGCGCCCGGCTTCAGCGATTGCGCATGCGTCACCCAGGCCTCGAGATACGCGTCATTGTTCATATAGCTGTTGCCCGCGATGTATGAACGGCTGCCGATATGCGTAAGATCAGGCGCCACCGTGCCGCCAGCCTGTGTGCCGCGCACCGTGTGGCACATCGAGCAGGGACCGTTCAGAAACACCTGCTCACCCTGGACTGCATTCGGGTCGTCGAGTGTCGGCATAGCGCCGTCTTCGAGCTGATGCTTCTTCCACGCCTGGTATGAGTCTTCATCCTCAGCCACTGCATACAGCCGCATCCGCGCGTGCTCTTCGCCGCAGTACTCCGCACACGCACCCTTGTAGTTGCCCGGATCAGTCGCCTCAATTCTTATGTAATTCGTCATCCCTGGAATCAGATCGACCTTGCCGTGCAGTTGCGGAATCCAGAATGAGTGCATCACGTCCCGGGTGACGACCTCGATGTTCACCGGCCGCCCGACCGGTATATGAAGCTCATTCGCCGTCGTGAACTCCTGGCTCGGATCGTCGCTCAAGTATTTGATCTCCCACCACCACTGGTGCCCGATGATCTCGATCTCCGGCTTCATGCTCTCGACCATCTGCGCGTGCATCGCTCCGCCATGCATGCCGTGAATTGGAAAATCGCGCAGCAGGCCCAAACCCACAACGAACAGCACGGTCAGCACAATCAGCGGAATTGCGATGCCGCCGATTACAATCCACGCTTCACCCCCGGTCTCTTCGATCGGCTCATGCATCGCCAGTGTGCCCCGGCGCCTATAAAATGCCCACGCAAAAAGCAGCCACATCACCGTCGTGATAACGATGAAGAGGACGTTCATGGACGTCATCAAGTGGCTGATACTTCGCGCCGCTGGACCATGCGCGTCAAACGGATTCTGCGCAGAGCGGCAGCCGGACAGCAGCGCGCAAGCCGCGAGCGCGGCCGCCGTGCACACCCGGCTTACGTCGCGACGAAGCATCTACCGTCTCCCCGCGATGCGCGTCTGCGTCCCCACGCCGAGCGGTGTGTTGTTCGCAGGATTTGGAATCTGCTCGTTGACCGGTTCAACCGGCGGATCGGGCTCCTGTGCTGTCCCCATCGACTTGATGTAAGCCACGAGCTCCCAGATCTGCGCATCAGGAATCTTCGTTCCCCACGCTGGCATCCCTTGCGACCGCCCGTGCGCAATCGAGTCGAAGATCTGATCATCACGATCGCCGTACAACCAGTCGGGATCGCGTAGGCTCGGTCCCATGCCGCCGCCGGCGTGGCCGCCGTGACAGCCCGAGCAGTTGTACCAATTAAAAAGCCGCCGGCCATCCTGCAACGCGACCGGATCGTTCGAATACGGATTGTTGCGATACACCACGTTTGTCGGCGCGCCAGGCACCGGCCCCACCGGATCGGAGACAATCGCCGGCCCGCCCGCCGCGATGCTGGTCGTCTGCGTGCGACGACAACCGCAGGCGAACACCGCCAAACCAAGTAGCGCAATCGTGATCGGTGCACGCATGGTCAATCTCCTTTCCGCGCAAATCCTGAACTGCCGGCGTTCGACGACGCACTCTGCGACGCAGCGAGCGGAAGCTGCGGCACACCATAGGTGCGAAGGATGGATTCAATTTCGCTGTGCCGCCGAATCAGCTCCGCATCCAGCTGCTCCCTGAGCTTCGTGTCGCCTTGCCGCACACCGATCGCAATATCGAAGTGAAACGGTAGCGAAGGATTGCGGCTGTCACTCGCGACCGGCGTCAACTCGAGCGGCACGGACGAGTGCTCGGCAAAATAACCGGCCATCGGTCCCCACGCGACCGCTACATCTACCGCGCGGTTCGCCACGGCCTTGATGAGATCAGCCGGCGGATTCTCTTCATTCAAATTGCCGAAGATGCTATAGCCCACAAGGTTCTGCACAATGCCGCGCGATGTGAATGCATGCACCGGAGGAACGCTGTCGTCCTGCTCCCCGAGCACATGAACTCCGATCTTCAGCGTCCGCAACCGCGGATCATCGAAGCTGCTGATGTGCAGCCCACGATCCCGTCGGGTGATGAACACATAAGCTGAACGGTAATAAGGTGTCGTCGTCTCCGCTTCGTCGAACCCCACCGGCACACCCATAACCACATCGCACACGCCGCGGTTCAGGGTGCTCTTGAAGAACTTCTCCCGCTGCGGAAACCAGAAGTAAGTCACCGGCCGGTTCAGGTCATGGCCAATCAGCTCGGCAATCTTGTTTTCGAAGCCCTGCCGCTGCTCATTCGAGTACGGCAGATTGTTGGGGTCAGCACAGACGCGTAGCTCCTGCTGTGCGCTCGCGCACGCGCCGAACGCGAGCCCCACTGCCAGCAGCGCCAGCCTAGAAGCTGAAAACATACACCGCTCCTCCTGGCTGCGTAACCGACTTGATCTTCTTCATGGCTCCGACAACGCCAAGAGCGGCATACGGGTCATCCGTCGAAACACTCGGCAGTGCAACCGCCCCCATCCATCCGCCGATTCCCGAATAGATCGCAACATACTGCTTGCCATCCGGCCCAACAAAGGTCATCGGGTTGCCGATAATTCCCGAAGCCGTCTTGAACTGCCACAGCACCTTCCCCGTCTTCGCATCCAGCGCGCGGAACCAGCCGTCCATCGTGCCGTAGAACACCAGATTGCCGCCCGTGCTCAACACTCCGGAATAAACCGGAAAGTCCTTCTCCTGAATCCCCCACACCTTCTTCGCGTTCGCTACATCCCACGCGACAAGCTCTCCCTGATACCCCCCCTGCCCCGGATACATCCTCACCTCCGCGCCCAGGTACGGTGTGCCCGCGATGTAGTTCACCGCCGTCGCTTCAAAGTCCATGCACGTGTTGTGCGCCGGAATGTACAGCAATCCTGTCTGCGGATCGAAGGATGACGGGATGAAATCCTTCGCCCCCGTCGACGACGGACAGATATCCGTCGCTTCTTTCCCAAAGTGCGGCCGCTTCGTCATGTCTTCATGCGGCGCGCCCGTGTTCAGATCCACGTAATCCGCCCAGTTGATCGGCTCATACTTCTCCGCCGACAGCACCTGCCCCGTCTGCCGATCCATCACAAACATGAATCCCGTGCGTCCCGGATGCAGCAGCAGCTTCCGCATCTGCCCATGCCACGGCATATCGACAAGAATGTTCTCCATGATCTCGTCGTAGTCATAGCCGTCGTGCGGCGCAATCTGGTACGCCCACTTCGCCATTCCCGTATCCGGATCGCGCGCCCATATCGTGCACGACCACTTGTTGTCCCCCGGCCGCATATCCGGATTCCACACACCCGGATTCCCGGTGCCGTAATAGATCAAATTGAGCTCAGGGTCGTACGAAATCCATCCCCAGACCGTTCCTCCGCCGAGCTTCCACTGTCCCGGCGTCCAGGTCTTCAAACCCAAGTCTTTCCCGCGGTCTTTCGTATAAAACGGATGAAAATCCGTGCCGATCCGCACATCCGTATCCGGCCCCGTCGAGTACGCAACCCACTTGACCTTCCCCGTCTTCAGATCAAGTCCCGTCAGCTTGCCGCGAACCCCAAGCTCACCTCCGCTGTTCCCTACAAGCACCGTGTCATGCACCACCACCGCTGCCATCGTGACCGTCTCGCCATAGTGGATGTCCCCCACCTGCGTCTTCCACACGATCTTGCCCGTGTTCGCATCCACCGCGATCGTGTTCGCATCCAGCGTGTTGTAGATAATCTTCCCGTCTGCATAACTCGCCCCGCGATTCACAACATCACAGCACGCCACACCCTCCGACTGAATATTCGGGTGCGGATCCAACGCCCACTTCTGCGGAAACCCCGGCTTCGTCAAATCCAGCGCGATCAGCTTATTCGGATACGGCGTCACAATGTACATCGTCGATCCAACCACCAGCGGCCCGCCCTCATGACCATGCGGAATCCCCGTCGAATATGTGCTCACCACCTTCAGGTTCTGCACGTTCGTGCTGTTGATCTGGTTTAGCGGGCTATACCGCGTGTTGCCGTAATCGCCGGCCGGCATCGTCCACTGCCCATCGGGCACAGGCGAGACAATATGAATTCCCGGCAGCGCGCCCGGAATATTCGTCGTCGTCCCCTGCGCCGCCTGCTGCGCAACAATCGGCGTCGCCACAAACAACACAACCAGCGCACCGGCAATTCGCTTCGAAATTGCGATTAATTGCTCCATTGATACTGCTCCGGTCCTTCCAGCGAATACAGATACGCTGCGATGTCGTACGCCTGATCGTCCGTCAGCCCAAGGTCCGGCATCGCCGTGCTCGGATTCACACTCTTCGGGTGCGCGATCCAATGCGCGAGATTGTCCGCCGTGTTCGGCAGCTCGCCCGCAATCATCGTGCGCTGCCCCAGGTAATACAGCGGCGGCCCAACCAGTCCGCGCGCCCCGTGCACACCCGGAACAATATGGCATGCACCGCATCCGTAGTCATGAATCAGTTGCTTCCCATGCACAGGATTCCCTCCGCTCTGGACCACATACGGCCGCGTCGCTCGACCCGCATTGCATCCGGCAGCCGCCAGAGCAGCGCAGCACCCGACGATCACCAGTGGCCTAATCATTTCGCCCTCCAGCAGAGATCCAGAAACAGTGGAGGCAGTGCCAGCCACACGATTCCCATCCCCATCGTCAGCGCCACAAGCACGCCGCCCACCGCCATGAACTCACCGCGTCCCACGGCCTTCGTCTCGATAATGTCGCGCATGCTGGCGTAGTAGCGCCAGTTCCGGTACGACGTAAAACCCGCATAAACAGTGATCGCCAGCAGCACCAGCGCTCCACTCAGATACAGCGCGGTCGCGGTCGGGTGTCCCTTCGGAATCCCCCACTCCTCCTGCATAATGCACGCCCGCCACGTCACCGTAAGGTCAAAGCAGCCCAGCAGCACCCACGCAAATGCCGAGCCCACAAATCCAAACCACAAGCTGCGCGCCGGCACAGCAGGGTGCACCGGCCTGTGCTCCTCGTGCTCAACCCGCTCTACGGATCTATCGACCATGATGGTGCACCTGAAAATGCGGCATCACGTACAACAGCGCAACAATAAAAATCCAAACCACATCGACAAAATGCCAGTACATCGCCACCGTCTTGAATGCCTGGTGTGGAGTGCGCAAAGCCTTCGCAAACCGCGGCAGCACGCCCACATACATCAGCATCAGCAGCCCCACAATCACGTGCGCCGCATGCAGACTCGTGATGGTGTAAAAGATCGATCCATACGAGTTGCTGTACGGCGCCAACTCCGCCCAGTGCGACCGATACTCAAATCCCTGCACGCCTAGAAAAATGAAACCCAGCGCAACCGTGATCCACAGCGCCAGCGCGCCCGGCCCATAGCGCTCCAGCTTCACCTGCTTCTCTCCCCACGCCAGCACCACGCTCGACGACAGCAGAATCGCGAGCAAAATCAGCGGATAATGCAGCGGTGACGGATTCTCCGTCGCCCACCTGTCCTTGTTCGACCCCAGGTAGTAGTACGCGCCGAACATGCAGACGAACAGCATCGCCTCCGTCGCAATCACGCACCACATCCCCCACACGCTCCTCCGCTGATCGATCGGCAGCGTCGCAAGCTGCACGCGCGGAGGCGGAATCTGCACCGCAGAACTCACAACACCTCCTTTTCCGTGCGCGGCCACATCCAGAAGCAGCCGATAAAGAACATCACGAAGAGCAGCGCCAGTGCCGTCCACACCATCTGCACCAGGGCCGCGCAGAAGAACGCAAACATCGCCACACTCATCACCACAGGAGCCAGCGAATCCTCCGGGATCGTCGAGATCGCAATCGGTATCGCATCCAGCGTGGTCGTGCTCGGCGTCAGCCGCCCGCGGTCCAGCACGCGATCATTCTCCGGATCTTCCTCTTCATCAAAGTCGTCCCACAGCGGATGCCGCGACGCCACCAGCGGAATGTGCACCGAGCCATACGGCTTCGGCGGCGAATCCGTGTCCCACTCCAGCCCATCCGCGTTCCACGGATTCTTCCCCGCCTTCTCTCCCACTCGCAGGCTCGCAAATAAATTCAGAATGCTCAGGAGAATCCCAATCCCAAAAATGAACGCGCCGATCGTCACCGTCATATTCAACCCATCGAACCCGAGCCCCTGCGCATACGTAAAAACTCTGCGCGGCATCCCCAGCAGCCCAAGGTTGTGCATCGGGAAAAACCCAAGATTGAAGCCGATGAACATCACCCAGAAGCTGAGCTTGCCCATCCGCTCGTTCATCATCCGTCCGCTCATCTTCGGAATCCAGTAGTAGAACCCCGCAAACACTGGGAACACATTCGCCCCAATCAGCACGTAATGAAGATGGCCAACCACGAAGTACGTGTTATGCACCTGCCAGTCCGCCGGAATAAGCCCCGTGAACACGCCGCTCAGCCCGCCAATCACCAGCAGCACAATCGACCCCACCGCGTAATACATCGAGGCCGTCGGCACCGGCCGCCCCCGCCATATCGTCGCCAGCCACGCAAACACCTGGATCGTCGTAAACACTGACACCGTCATCGAGCCCGCAGAGAAGAAGCTCATCGCAATGTCCGACATCCCCACCGTAAACATGTGGTGCAGCCACACGCCGAACCCCACCACACCCGTCAGAATCGTCGCGATCGCCACATACGGATACCCCACAATCGCGCGCCGCGAAAAGTTCGGAATAATCAGCGATAGCATCCCCGTCGCGGGAAGAAAAATCACGTATACCCACGGGTGCCCGAAGAACCAGAACAACTGCTGCCACAAAAATGTATCGCCGCCCTGCGCAATACCGTAAAAGTGCGTTCCCCAGCGGCGATCAAGCTCCAGAAAAATGCACGCCGCCGTCAGCGCCGGCAGCGCAAACAAAATCACGCACGAAACCGTCAGCGTGCTGTACAAAAACAACGGCATCCGGCTGATCGCCATCCCCGGCGCGCGCAGCCGCAAAATCGTCACAATAAAATTAATCGCGCCGCCCGTCGTCGAGATCGTCAGAAAGATCAGCGACAGCGCATACACATCCATCCCCAGGCTCGGCGAATACGTCGGCAGCGTGTAAGGCACATACGCAAACCAGCCCGCATGCGGCGCCTGCCCAATAATCGGCGAGATGTACAGAAAGATTCCGGAAAAAAGATACGTCCAGTACGTGAATGCGTTCAGCCGCGGAAACGCCATGTCACGCGCGCCGATCATCAGCGGCACAAGATACACGGCAAATCCCGACAGAATCGGCGAGGCGTACCAGAAGATCATGGTCACGCCATGCATCGTGAAGATCTGGTTGTAAGCCTCAGGCGAGAGCATCGCGAGATCGGACGTCGCAAGCTGCAGGCGCATGATCAGCGCCTCCACCCCACCAATCACCAGAAATGCGAACGCCGTAACCAGGTACCGGATCCCGAGCTCTTTGTGATCGACCGTCGCGAACCAGCCGTAGAGAGTCTTCGGCGTCTCCCATAGGGTCGTGAGCCGACGTTCTATCGTGGAAGAACTCAAAACCGGTCGAACCTCCCGCAGAAAAACAGTAGGACGACCGCAGGCACCGTACGCTGCGGGAAAGCTTTGTACCTCACCTGACGCTCTCATTATTACGAGAGTTGCCTGCATGCCACGGCAGACGTAAATCTCTTTCAGTTCACCAATATGCCGCGCTGCTCCCCCGGCCGACGACAACGCACGGGTGACGAAGATCAGGGTCTATCTTTTGTTGGGATCCACCAGTTCAATTTGGTGGAGCTGAGCGGGATCGAACCGCTGACCTCCTCGTTGCGAACGAGGCGCTCTCCCAGCTGAGCTACAGCCCCACACCTTGCACATCTAGCGCTCGTGCTTACACGCCGCGCGATCTGCAACCCCCTCAGTCTAACAGCAGTCCTCCGCGCCCTCAAAACCCCGGGGGTCCCCGGCCAGCTTGCTGATGGGGCGGAAACACGCTTCCCTCAGAACCTTGGTTCGCGTCGAACCCATCCATCCGCAGCCACACGAATCGGGCGCACCTGACACTGCAAGAGCAACAGATGATCGAAGTCCTGATCGAACGCATTCGCAACACTCCGACGCAGGCCAAAGAGCTCGACCCCGAGCGTTACCTTCTGCGATTCGGACATCCTTCAGCAACGACATCGCCGGCGAGGACTGGCCCGACTTCGTCGACAACAGCGGCTTCGATCACCCCAGCTTCGACAACTCCGGCTCAAAGATCGACGACGGCGGAGGAGGCGCGACGGTTCTAACCACCGTCGCGCGCGTGCAGAAAAAGTGACCCCCCACCTGTTAACTGGCCTGCTTTGAATATTTTGCCTGTAAGGTGCACATTCCAGATATTTTAGCAAGACGCTAGCAGGTAAGCCCCGCCTGATCAATATTTTGCGCCATTCGGGGGGGGAGGGTACCGGCCGTTCGCCGTTAACTGATCTTCTTCGCGGCCTTCAGCCCCAGCTCCGCCATTACCATCTGCAGGTCCTTCCACGCCTCAGCCTTCTGTCGCGGATCGCGCAGCAGAAACGCCGGATGATAGGTCACCGCAACCTTCGCACCCCGCGTAGCATGCCACCGCCCCCGCAACGAACTCAGCGACTGCCTCACCCCCAGCAGATAAGTCGCAGCCGTCGCCCCCAGCGCCACAATCACTCTCGGCCGCACAATGTCGATCTGCTTCACCAGGAACTGCGAGCACGTGCTGGCCTCCACAAACTCCGGCGTGCGGTTCCCCGGTGGCCGGCACTTCACAATATTCGCGATATACACTTCTTCGCGCTTCACTCCCATCGCGGCGATCATGTTGTTCAGCAACTGCCCCGCTTTGCCGACGAACGGCAGCCCCTGCGCATCCTCATCCGCTCCCGGCCCTTCCCCGACAAACATCAGCGTGGCATTCGCGTCCCCGTCGGCGAACACGATCCGGTGCCGCCCCGCGTACGCCAGCGGGCACCGCGTGCAATCGCCAATCTCCGCCTTCACTGCTTCAAGTGCGACGAGGCGTTGCGCCGCAGGAACAATCTCCGCCGGCAGCGGCGCCAGCGCGTCGAACGAAACTGGTTTCGGCATCGGTGCCTGCAAGTCCTCCGGCAGCGCCGCGTTTGGATACGTTTCGCCCCGCTGAGGCTCGATTCGCACCTGCGGAATTGCCGGCTGCAACGGTCCGCCCGCCGGACCCGGTTGCGGAACCGGCACAGCGGCCGCACGGCTCACCGGCGCAGGATTTGAGCGCGCCGGGACAGCCGTTTGCGCAGCGGATGGCTTGGCTTGCGTGAGCAGTTCACGCCACCGCTCTGGCATCTGCACGTGCGGCGACCCGTGCCGGTACAGCTCATGCATGCCGAGATCGCGGAAGTACTCCACGTAGGCGCGAAGTTGCTGCTCCGGCGTGAGGCTCATCAATCAAACGATACAGCAGGAGGGGGCGTTGGCTTCTCGTCCACAACGCTGTACGTGACCTTGCCCACCTTGATTTCATCCTGCGCGACTTTGCAGGCTTTCATGGAGTTGGATACACCCAACGGCGGAGCGCCCGACTGCAGTTGACGTGCGCGGCGGGCCGCACCCTTTACCAGACTGTATTTGTTATTAACCACCGGAAAATCCTGTGACATGCCTCTAGCCTCCCAAGCTGATACATCATGCTACCGTTCCATCCTGCTGCGCAATGCGAAACATCCGCCGGCGCCAAACCTCAGACACCTGCGACAGAGACTTCGAAGCTGTTCAGTACGGCTTCCAGCCGCGGCGAATGCACTGTCGTTCTGCACTGCTGGGCTGCGAGCGCGGCCGGCTCTCCGCCCTCGCCACGCTCATACTGCACGATCGCGCGCAACTCGATCACTGCCTCATCCAGTACGTCGTTGATCAACACATACTTGTACTTGTTCAGCGTCAGCAGCTCCTGCTTTGCCTGCGCGAGCCGGCGCTGAATAATTGCCTCATCCGTAACACCCTCGGCCTGACTTCGGTTGCGCAACCGCCGTTCGAGCACCTCAGGACTGGGCGGCACAATGAAGATCGAAATCGATTCCGCCATCTTGTGGATCACCTGCACAGCGCCCTGCACATCGATGTCGAGCAGCAGGTCCTTGCCCGCTCGCCTCGCATGCTCCAGCGCATCGCAAGCGGTGCCGTAGTAGTTGCCGAATACCTCCGCCCACTCCAGGAACTCGCCTCGCTGAACCATCTCAAGGAAATGCTCAACACTGGTGAAGTGGTACTCGCGCCCATCCTCTTCGGATCCGCGCGGTTTTCGTGTCGTGTAGGAGATGGAGAAGTCCAGACCTTCGACCAGCCGCCTCACCTCCGCTACGAGCGTAGATTTGCCTGAGCCGCTGGGTGCCGAGATGATGAATAGAATTCCGGCCATTCGTCTGGATCGAGTATTTCCGTTAGTTTATCGCGGTGTCCATCCCCCGCACCATGCGTCCTTCGAATTAGGTCCGCGTTTCCCTCAGAAAAATGCCTGGGCTGCCGCTTTCTACGCGGTACCCTCAACGGTCGCGGCTTCGAGTTCGGCCGCTGCCATCGGCGCCTCATCTTCGCCAAACTGAAGCTGATAGAGCCTGCTGTAGGTTCCGCCGTTCGCCAACAGCTCCTCGTGGCTGCCGAGCTCCGTAATCCGGCCATGCTCCAGCACGGCAATCCTGTCCGCTCGCCGCACGGTTGAAAGGCGATGCGCGATTACAAGCACCGTTCTGTCCTGCATCAACGTCGCGAGTGCCGCCTGCACCATCGACTCATTCTCCGTGTCGAGCGCCGAGGTCGCCTCATCGAGTACGAGGATCGGCGCATCCTTCACCAGCGCACGCGCAATCGCCAGGCGCTGCCGCTCGCCGCCGGAGAGCCTCGCGCCCCGCTCGCCGATGTAAGTGTCGTACCCCTCTGGCAGCCGCATGATGAACTCGTCCGCCCGGGCGGCGCGCGCCGCCGCTTCAATCCGCTCCATCGGTACATCCGGCTGGCCATACGCAATGTTGTTCCGCACCGTGTCGTTGAACAACACTGTCTCCTGCGTCACCTTCCCGATCTGCTTGCGCAGCGACGAAATCGTCAGCTCGCGAACATCATGCCCGTCGATCGAAATCGCGCCCGCGCTCACGTCATAGAACCGCGGCAGCAGGTTCATCAGGGTCGACTTCCCCGCCCCGCTCGGCCCCACCAGGGCCACCAGCTCACCGCGCCTCACTGTCAGCGACACGCCACGCAACGCTTCCTTCTTCACTCCGGCGAGCGGCTCCCCTTCAACCTCATAGCTGAAGTAAACATCCCGGAACTCAATCGAATCCCTGAAGCCCTTCAGCTTCACCGCGCCCTTGCGTTCGACCACCTCGTCCTGTGCATCGAGAAACCTGAAGATCTCCTCGCTCGCACCCACCGCCTGCTGAAAGCTGTTGTAGTACACCGGCATCTTTCGCACCGGGTCATAGAGCATGATCACCGCCGCCAGAAACGCGATGAACCTGCCGCTGGTCCACGCTCCATGCACGATGCTGTTGCGGCCCACAAGCAGCAGAAGCGCAATCGCCACCGCTCCCAGGGCGTCCATCAGCGGCGATGAAATCGATTGCACCGCGACCGAGCGCATGTTCGCATGCAGCAGACGGTCGGCGGCGCGGCGAAAGCGCCCCATCTCCCACCGCTCCATCCCAAACGCTTTCACGATGCTGTTGCCAGTCACTGTCTCGTGAACGATCGTCTGGATCTCCGCCAGCTTGTCCTGCCCTCGGCGAGTCGTCGTCCGGACGCTGCGGCCTATCCGCCGCGCCGAGCTGATGATCACGGGCACAAACAGCAGCAGCACCCATGCCATCCTTCCACCCACCATCACTACCGCGACAATCATGAATAGCAGCGTGAACACCTGCTGCAGGAAATCGCTCAGCACCGTCGACATCGCCGTCTGCACACGCTCAATGTCGTTAATCAGCGTCGACACCAGCATGCCCGTCGAGTGCCGCTGAAAGAACGCCGCCGACCTCTTCAGCAGTGAGTCATACAGATCATTGCGCAGGTCCGTAATCATCCCGAACCCACCCTTGTTCGTCAGCAGCGTGCCCAGGTAATCACAGATCGATTTCACAATCGCCGATCCCACCAGTGCGACCGCCACTACGGTCCACGCATCGTGGAAGTGAATGTAGCGCGGAAGCCACGCTTGCAGATTGATGCTGTGCCTGGTGCCAGCGACGGGAAACACGAGCACCCGATCCGGTGACGATTTTGGGCTCAGCACGTTGTCCAGAATCGGCTTGATCAGCAGAACCCGAAACGCCGCCAGCGCGCCCACCAGCGCCATCAGCAGCACCGACACGACCACATGCACCGAATAGGGCCGCATGTAATGCAACAGCCGCCCGATGCGCCTCATCGTGCGCCTCGTTGCTGCGGAGTTCGTCCCAGGTTCATCCGACTCCAGTTTACGACCGCGAAGCTGCGCTTAGCGTGGGATATCTCTATGCTGTGACTTCACGCGATATCCCGCCTCACTCAGCCGTTTCTTCAACTCCTCGGCAATCATCACCGACCTGTGCTGCCCACCCGTGCACCCGATCCCAACCGTCAGGTAGCTCTTGCCTTCTGTGATGTAGTGTGGCAGCAGAAAGGCGAGCATGTCTGTCGCCTTATCCAGGAACTCCTGCGTCTGCGGGAAGCTGCGCACATACTTTGCGACCTTTGGATGTTTCCCCGTGAGCTTCCGGAACTCCGGCACAAAGTGTGGATTGGGCAGAAACCTGACATCGAACACTACATCTGCATCGGTCGGCACGCCGTTCTTGAACCCGAAGCTCGTCACCGAGATGGTGAGGTTCTTGTCGCCGCTTCCTTCACGCTGAAACTGCGCATTGATATGTGCGCGCAGATCATGCACGGTGAACTTCGTGGTATCGATCAGGATGTCTGCAACGTTGCGCACCGGGTCAAGCCGCTTACGCTCCGCGCGGATCTGCGAGATCACGGTCTCGTCACGGCCCAGCGGATGCGGACGGCGCGTCTCGGAAAACCGATGCACGATGGCGTCTTCGCTGGCCTCGAGAAACACGACGCGCGTGGGTAGTACCTTGCGGACCTGCTTCAAGATTGCGGGAAACCTGTCCAGCCGGCTGCCCTCGCGAACATCGATCACCAGCGCGGCGTGCGTGATCTCGGCTGACTTCTGCACGAGATCGGCGAACCGCGGGATCAGCTCCAGCGGCAGATTGTCGACCGAGTAGTATCCGAGGTCCTCAAACGCCTTCAGCGCCGAGAGCTTGCCGGACCCCGACATCCCGGTCAGCACGACGAGCTCGCGGCTCGCATCCGTTTCGAGGTTCGCGCTTCTTCTTCACCTTGGGGTGCTTATCCGCGCGCTGCTTCGCCATACGCGCCATCGTAGCACCGCGAACGCGCTGGCTCGTCTGCGGCAAACACGCACCATGGCACAAAGCACGCAAGTTTGCGTGGGCGCGTAAACCAGCGCGTAGATTGCCTCGTCTATGGCGTGGCTACGAAGCCTCTAGGCAGAGATCGCCTGCACCGGCTTCGAACGGCTGCGCGCGGTTGTGAATCGCTCCTTGGATTTGACTGCCTGCTTCTCGATGGCCGTCAGAGCCTCACGAAGAGCCTGGTCCATGTCGGCGGCCTCGCAATTTGCAACGAGGCTCTCGTTCCGGCACTGCACCGTGATCTCTGCGATGTGTCTGTATTTCTCTTCCGTGAGGATGATGTGGGCGCTCGTGCAGCGGTTGGTCACACGTTCAATCCTCGCGAGACCTTCCTCTGCGACTTGCTTCAGCTTGTGCGTAACTGCGGTTCTGCGGCCCGTGTACTCAACGATCATCGACATCCTCCTATCGGAGTTGGATGCCCGCTATCGTACGCGCCGTTGGTGTGTGG
Source organism: uncultured Verrucomicrobiae bacterium (assembly GCA_963716225.1). Taxonomy (GTDB): domain Bacteria; phylum Acidobacteriota; class Terriglobia; order Terriglobales; family Acidobacteriaceae; genus Granulicella. The sequence goes on from OY970299.1 coordinate 402,975, forward strand.
AAGGAATCTGCATATCTTCGCGATACTTCGCGACTGTGCGCCGCGTCACCTGAATCCCCTGCCGCTGCAGCTCCGCTGCAAGCTGCTCATCCGTCAGCGGCTTGCGCGCGTCCTCGTCTTCAATCAGCTTCTTCACACGACGCTTCAGCAGAACCAGCGGCAGCTCTCCGCCCTCGGGGCCGTTCACGCCTTCTGAGAAGAAGAAGCGCAGCTCATAAACTCCCTGCGGGGTGTGCACGTACTTATTTGCAACGGCGCGGCTCACCGTCGAAGGATGCACACCGATCTCCTCGGCGACCTCCTTGATCATCATCGGCCGCAAACCCTCGACGCCTTTCTCGAGGAACTCCTGCTGACGCCGTACGATAGCGTCGCAGGTACGCACGATCGTGTTTTTGCGCTGCTCGATATTTCGGAGAAGCTGGATGGCCGAGCGATAGCGCTCTTTCACGTACTCGCGCACTTCGCGCTCCGTCCCCTTCTCTCGCAGCATGCGGCGATAGCCATTGTTCAGCCGAAGCGACGGCATATTCTCGTCGTTCATCACTACGACGTACTCGTCGTCGCGCTTCACGAAGGCAACATCCGGCTCGATCAGCCTCGTCGCGGTCTGGTTGTAGCGCTGCCCTGGCCTTGGGTCAAGCCGGCGGATGAACTCCACCGCTTCCTGCACGAGCTCCGGCGGGCGATGCGTCAGCCGCGCAATCTCTCGAAGGTCTTTCTTTTGCAACAGCGGCAGATAGGTGTCGACGATCGTCGTCGCAATATCGAACACCTTTACGACTTCGCCGTTTCCGTTCAGCCCGTGCCCGTTGCCCGGGCGGTGCGCCAGAATCTCGGCTTCTCGGCGCTGTGCCTCAATCTGCCACAGCAGGCACTCGCGGAGATCGCGCGCGCCCACACCCGGGGGGTCAAGCTGACGCATAATGCTACGGCCCTGCTCCACCAGCGCCAGAACCTCTTCATTTTGCGTCCGATGCCCTGCCAGGCCTTCCATCAGCTCGGCGTCGCTCGCGGTCAGGTACCCATCTTCGTTCAGGTTCCCGATCATCAACTCGGCGGAGGCCCGCAGCTTGGGCGACAGGGCCAGCGCCCCAATCTGCCAGCGCAGGTGATCGGTCAGGGTGCTTGGTTGGGAGAGGAAATTCTCAAATGACGGCCGGTCGGGATCCTCATCCAGGCTGCCGCCGGTCCTATACCCGGGGTCGAGATACTCCTGAAAATAGCTGCCGAAGTCCACCTCGTCGAACGGGTCCTTCTCCTCCCGCTCCGTGTTGACCTCCTCGGCGCTGCGCTCCCGCTCGCCCTCCCTGGCTGCCCGCTCGTCCAGTGTCTCGCTGGATTCGTCGACCTCCTCCAGCACAGGATTTTCCACTAACTCCCCGTCGATCATGCTCTTGAGCTCAAGTTTGTTGAGCGCAAGAACGCTGACCATCTGCACCAGGCCTGGGGTGAGCACCTGGCGCTGGGAGAGCTTGATGTTCAGGCGGGGCTGTAACAACAGGGACCTCACTGCGGCACCGTCCGGCGCCTAGCCGAACCCGCACGAGGCATTCTCTACCTCGTAAGCAAGTTCAGGGCCAGTTTATCGCGGAGCCGCAAAAATCCGTTCTCACCAGAATGTGGCAGCGAGCAGAACTGTCCGGACACGACGCTGACCTTACCGCGCCATATCTCTCAACAGACACCTAATCCAGCGAGAAGTTTTCTCCGAGGTAAATCCGTCTCACGTCAGGGTTTCTTCCCAGCTCCCCGGGCGTGCCGGCTGCCAGGATCAACCCTTGATTGATGATGTAAGCCCGGTCGGTCACGTTCAGGGTCTCCCGAACGTTATGGTCCGTAATCAGCACACCGATGCCCGACCCTTTGAGGTCGAAGATGATCTGCTGCAGGTCCAGCACCGCAATCGGGTCGATGCCCGAAAACGGTTCATCCAGCAGGATGAACGCCGGCTCGATAGCTAGGCAGCGGGCAATCTCCACCCTGCGGCGCTCGCCGCCTGAAAGCGCATAGCCCTTGGTCTTGCGCACGTGCCCGAGGTTGAGCTGAGCCAGCAGGTTCTCGGTGCGCTTGCGCCGCGCCTCCCAGGTGATGTGAAGCGTCTCCAGCACGGCGAGGATGTTCTCCTCTACGCTGAGCCTTCGGAAGACAGACGGCTCCTGCGGGAGATAGCTGATGCCGTGCTCGCGCGCCCGCAGGTACATGGGCGTGCGGGTAATGTCGATTCCGTCGGTCAGAACCCGCCCCGCGTCGGGACGCACCAGCCCGACGATCATGTAGAAGCTCGTCGTCTTGCCCGCACCGTTCGGCCCCAGCAACCCGACCACTTCGCCCTGACGAATCTCCAGATCGACACCGCGCACCACCGCGCGGCCGCCGTAAGCTTTTGTAATGTGCTCGGTTATGAGCGTTCTCATCAGGGGACTCGCGACGCGCTCGGTGCTGCTGCTTTCCTGGACGTGTATCACTTCGAATTTCCCCCAGGAACTATCCATCGGTCCGGACGGAATTTCACTTCTTCACCGTCGTTTCAGTATGCACACGGTGAGTTCCCGGTTCGCCGGCCGTGGCACCTGCCACCACAATCGTACTATCCGGTGAACGGAACAACAGGGTCGCGCCAGTGATGCTGCCCTGCTGAGCATCGGTCACGTGCGGCGGGTGACCCGGCGTTCCGGTCAGGACGAACTCTCCAGTCGCTGCTGTGTACAGCAACTGCTCGCCGGTCGCCGTTCGCCCAGGCTGCTCGAGTTTGACGCTTCCCGCCATCACGATCTTGTCGAGCGACGCTGCTACAGGATCGGGCTGCCCGGCGCTGCCGTGCTGACGCGACGCGCCCTGTCCTCCCGAAGTTCCTGCGGCCCGTTTCGGCACCAGAAAGGCAATACCCCGCTGGGCTTGCACGGTGCCTTCCTCTCCCTGGGCGAGCACACCGCCGGTAAAGACCGCCTCATGTGAAATTCCCGAGTAGTCCATGCGTGCGCTCGTCACCCGCACTGCGCGCTCTGCAGTTGCGCCGTTGCTGAGGCCGGATTTCCCCCGGGCCGGGCCGCCCGTCCCGGAGCCATTCGTCCCGGTCTGCTTTTCGTTCGCGAATACCGCCAGCACCTTGCCCTGTGGACCTGCGGGCCACGCCTCCATCGAATCATGCGCCCGGTCCAGCAACAGGTTCGCGGCTTCCACCTGCGACGCTCCCTGCCACATCCTCGCCGGCGCGGCGTCAGTTCCATGTAGCTCGATCGTCTGAGCTGCCCGATGCAGCACCGCGTCGGCGGCCAAGGCATGCGTCACCTCGGTGCCCGGCTTCGCATTCGCGCTCACAAACGAACCCGCAACATCTCCCGTCGCGAGCGCATCGCCGGTCTGCTGCATCATCCGGACCGTCTCGGCCTCGACTGTCGTATCGCCGCGCGTCAACCTCGCCCGTCCCACCCGGCTCCCCGACGAGCTCGCTCGTTGGGGTGTCGTCAGCGTGAGCACGTCGCTTGCTCCGTCGAACTGTGCGCGCTCGGCCACTGCTTCGCTGGGTTGCTCGTCCGGTTTTAACGGCACACTACGCATCGCCACATGCCCGCTCTGCACCGCCGAGGCAATCTCCAGTCCGCGCCCCGCAGCCTCCCCGAATCGCGCATCCAGCGTGTCGCCCGTGCTCGTCTGCAGCGCGCCATCCAGCATCCGCTGCTCGATGCGCGTGTGTCCCGTGCCGGTCATCCTCACCGGCTGCTCCTTGCCGGCCGCATCGGGGGTCAGTGTGAGCCGAAGATCATCGCCCGCAACACTCGTCGTCTTGATGCCGCCGATCTGGTTCGAACTGCTCGCATACACCAGAGCATCGCCTTTCGCCCAGGCCGCGCCTTCCGCGTGCACGCCAGACACCTTCGTCCCTTGCCTGCTATGCAGCAGGCCGAGCGTCACACGCTCCGCCCCCACCTGCCGCGTGAGCGAGGAGCCCGGCGTCTTTCGATCCTCGACGACCAGCGAAACCCCACCGTCCATCACCGCACTCGTCGGTTGTCCTGCACTGTCGCACACCACTGTCGCGCTCTTGGCAGAGCCATGCATCGGCCGCTCCGCGCTGGTGTCCTCCATTCGGACGCCGCCCGACAGCGCCGCGTGTTGCATCTGCGACTGATCATTCATCACCGCGTTCAGGGCGGCCGCCGTTATCGTGCGCGTTGCTTCCTTCAGCGCGACGCCACCGCTCGCTTCCAGCGTTTCGAGCGAGCCATCCTTCCGGATGTGCAGCACCGCCCCGGCCGCACGCACCGTGCGTCCCCCAGATCGTACTTCGGGCGCCGTGAGCACGATCAGGTTTGCGTCCCGGTTCAGGTCTGCCTTGGTGGCAGTCAGCGTAGCCGGCGTTCCCCGCAGCGCGCCTTCGGCTCGTACATCCGCCAACAGATGCACGACGCTCTCACCCGAATCGAACTCCGCACCGCGCGCCCACCCGTGCATGCCTGCGTATTCGATCTCTACCTCCTGGTCGGTCGCCGCGACTCCGAGCTTCTTCACATACGTAAGCCCGCTGGTCCGCACATGAATCGGCTGCGCATTCGCGTCTGCCTTGCCGGTCGAATTATCCCGGCTTCCCTGCGAGTTGGCCCGCTTTGCTGCGAGCCCGGCAGGGGGCGACACCTCGATATCGACCTCGCCGGCCGCGTGCGCTACACCTTCCTTCTCGTCGTAGTCGAACTGTGCTCCGGAGATCCGGTCCGCGGGCTGGCCGTTGGCGCCGTACAGCAGCAGTATGCCGTTTTCAAGCGTGTACTTGCCGTCGCCATGGGGCACAGCGTGCTGCGCGTGCAGCGTGAAGATCGTCTTGCCGCCAACCGCCTGCGAGTATGTGACCCCATCCGTCTCGTGTGTGATCGTCGCGCCTGACCGCGCCAGAATCTGCTTCCACTGCTTCACCGCGCGATATCGCCCATAGCTCAGCAGTGCGGCGAGCACGGCGATCAGCAGCAGCGCGCCCAGCAGCAGACCCCAGCGTATCCTCTCTACTGACAACCGCATCGTTGTTGATCTTCGTGCGAACGGCACGCCTCTCCTCATCTTCTCATTCCGCGGCACTTCCGTTCGCGCACTACAATCGCCGTAATGGCCGACCAGCTTTATCTGAGCCTCTGGTTCCCGAACTTCCGGTTGCAGTCCCTGCCGGACGCCCTGCTATGCGTTCTTCGGCAGTTCATCAGCGTCTCGCGCGAAGGCGGAGCGCACTCCGAGCTCGCCCGCGTCGCCGCGGCAAGCGCCTATCCCATCGACTGGACCGAATCGCCCATTTACCAGCGCATTTTCGTCAACGACGAGCGCAGCGAAGCCTCCGATGTCGACGTCTCACTCCCCGAAACCGCCGTCGCCGAAGCCACCGAGCAGCTCCACGACGACACTGCCTACGAGTTCGAAATGCATTGGCGCCTGTGGGTGCCGGAGACCAACGCAGTCGGGTTCGACACGCGCTGGCTCCTCGAACCCACTCGCGTACGCGTCGTCGGCTTCGGCCCCAACTTCGACCTCGGCAGCTACGAACAGAACGGCCACATCCGCGTTGACTTCGGCCTCGACACACCGTGGACCTTCGAAGGATCCGAAGAAGAGGGCCTCGATCCCGACACAGCCAAACGCATTCAGCAGAACATCGAAAAACTCCTCGCCTTCACGCTCTCGGTCGAGAAGCACTGTGGCATCTCCAGCCGCCTGCTCTGGACCGAGTCCGGCGAACCACTCGCCGAAAAGCTCATCGCCCGTCTGCAGCGCCTCAACTAAATCGCACAATCCGCTATACACTTCCTGCGTCATGCCTACGCTCGCCGAAACGCTCCACGTGCTCGAGCAGCATTACGGCCCGCAGCAACCAGGCTTTCCCACCGACCCCTACGAATTCCTTGTCTGGTGGCACTGCGGGTATCCCGCGTCCGACGCAGCCTGCAACCGCGGCTGGCAGTCCCTCACTGCTGCAGTCCGCATCGACCCCGAAACGCTCCTTCACACTTCCGAAGCGCAACTTGCTACGCTGCTGCGCCCCGGCGGCATGGTTCCCGAACTCCGCGCTCGCCGCCTGCACGAGATCGCTCACCGCGTCCTGAATGAATGCAGCAGCGATCTGCGCCGCGCGCTCAGCACGTCTGCACTCAAGGACGCGCGCAGCCTTCTGAAATCCTTCCCCAACATCGCCGACCCAGGCGCCGACCGCATCCTTCTCTTCGCCGTCCTCGCGCCTATCGCCGCCGTTCCATCCAACGCGCCGCAGGTCGCGGTCCGCATCCGGCTCGGCGCCGAACACGAGAGCTACGCGACCACTTATCGCGAAGCCCAGTCACTCATCGAGTCAGAGACGAAACCGCACTTCGATCCCCGCACGCGCGCCTTCCTTCTCTTGAAGCGGCACGGCGAAACGCTCTGCAAGCGCACTCACCCAAAGTGCCCAGCCTGCCCGCTGCAACCCACTTGCGCATACGCGCAGGGCCACACTCGCGGCCGCCACACAGCGCCTTAACCAGGCGGACGCCAGTATCGAAACGCGCCCATGGTGAATCCACAGGAAAATGCGTTTTCAACATTTCTTAGTTGCACAAAACGGAATATTCCACGCTACCGCACGTGAAACGATGTCACCGACACCGCTCCATCGGTCACCTGTGCGCGCTTCCATCCACTCCGATCGTTCAGCCCAACCCAGCGTCGCTCTTCCGTCCTGTAGTGCCAATCCTTATTCAACTGGAAGAACACCTGGAAGCCGTTCGCCTCCATCACGTTCGAGATGCTGTTGTCGTGTGAGTTCCGCTCGTCAAAATCCACATACGCGTTCTGTCCCATCTCCGCGTAAATCTCATTCAGCTCAAACAGCAGATGGCTGATAGTGTCGGCCATCGGCTCCGTGTGCAGGCCGATCCTCTGCGCCTCGCGCAGCGTAATCGGATAGCTGTGCGAGGGATACCCTGAGTTCAGCACCTCGCTGATCGCCTGCGCCTTCTCCACATCATCCATGTGATACGAAAGAATCTCCAGGCACAGCTTCGTCGAAAGCGCACTCGAGCGATCCACCGCGCCAATCACCAGCGGATGCACGTGCCGGAACAGCGACTCATACGGATTTACCTTCTCCGTCGTCGCCTGCCGCTGCCATAAGCCGACCACGCGCTGTAGCTCATCCTGGCTAACGCTCACACGGTCGTTGTCGCGGTCAATCGGCGACAGATCATGCGTCAGCGACGTATCCACCGCCGATAAGTGCGCAATCGGTCCCATCAAAATGCGATCTGCGCCCAGTGCCAGCATCGTCGCCGCACTCTGACACTCAAACGGGACTAAGACCGTCAAATGTCGCGTGTACTGACGCAGCAGGTTGACCATGCGCAGCGATGCCTGCCCCGAGCCGCCGTCAGACTTGATGAACATCGACAGCCGCTCCACCTTGCCAACACGCTGCAACAGCCCATACAGGCCGGCGACGTCGTTCTGGCAGATCGACCCCTTGTTTGAGTTCCAGTACGTCAGCATCGGCTCGCCGAGCTCTGCCTCCAGCCGTTGCAAAACCTGCTGCGTACGCTCAAACAGAATCGGCGGATGCACACCGCGCCCGTCACTGCTCTTCTCTCGCGCCACATCCGGCACCACAGCCGGGCGCTCCTTCGGGCTCATCGCACCTCCTCGGTCCATCTGCATCCATTCAACGCCAAGCGCGTCTGCGTTTCCACTCCACGCGCGCGCCACCCAAACGGATCAATGGAAAACTCGCCACTGAAAATTGAGCCCAGCCCGCCAAAAAGGAGACGAACGGCGGTGTTTTTCGATGTTTAGATTGGCAGAATCTCTCAACCCACCACAATCTCGGAGAAGTCCGCGATCCGCGAGAAGTCCTTCACCGTCCTGCCCACCAGCGCCAGCCGGTTCGCCCTGAGCTCCGGTTCGGGTGCCATCACCATAACGCGATCAAAGAACGCATCCACCACAGGACGCAGACCTGCAATGGCGACCAGCGCTGGTCCATACTCGCGCCGCGCAGCGAGCGACTCGACCTCGGACGCGGCCATCTTGCCGGTCTCATTCAGAGCGCGCTCCGCCTCATCCTTCAGCAAAGCCGTATCAACGCTCGGCGCAACCGGCTCATCGCGATCCGTCGCCTGCTCCAGGATGTTGCGCATGCGCTTGAATGCCGCCGCAACCGCCAGAAACGTGGCTGCGTTCTCGCCGCTCCGCACGGCACTCACAGCCTCGGCTCGTGCGACAAGATCACGCAGGTCATCCTGGCCCGAAACCATGACAGCTTTCGCGACGTCGTATGCCAGGCCGCGCACCTCGCGCAGGTAGAAGTCGGTGCGCTCGGCAAAGAACAGCCGCAGGCGTGCCATCAGCTCGTCCGAGTGGCGCCCCGCCGTTTGCAGCACCTCTTCCAGCCCGAGCGGAAGGTCTGTCTCCGCCAGCAGCCGCACCACAGCGTTCGCGGCACGCCGCAGCGCAAACGGATCCTTCGATCCTGTCGGCTCCATGCCCAGTGAGAACATGCCGGTCAACGTATCGACACGGTCGGCGATTCCAAGCAGCGCACCTTCAAGCGATCGCGGCAGACTGTCCGTCGCGCTCGCAGGTTTGTACTGGTCGTAGATTGCATCGGCGACCACGGATCGAAGTCCCTGCGCGCGTGCGTACAGCCCGCCGATCACACCTTGCAGCTCGGTGAACTCCTTCACCAGTTCGGTGGTCAGGTCGGTCTTCGCCAGCAGCGCCGCGCCTTGCACTGCTTCCGCATCCAGCATCGTTCCGCGCAGCGCCAGCAGTTGCGTTAACCTCACCGTCAGCTCATGGACCCGCTCGGTCTTGGCCGCGTAGCTGCCGAGCTCTTTCTGGAACGTCACCTTTTCGAGCAGCGGCAGGCGCTTCATCAACGGCACGCGCTGATCGAACTCCCAGAAGAACCGCGCATCGTTGAACCGCGCCCGCAGCACGCGCTGGTTGCCTTGGCGGATGATGGCTTCATTGTCCGCGTTCAACTCAGTGTTGAGCACCGCGAGAAAGTGCGGCGCGAGCTTGCCATTTACATCCTCAACAGCAACGTATTTTTGGTGGTCGCGCATCACCGTTACGAGCACCTCTTCAGGAAGCTCGAGGTACGTGCGCTCGAATCCGCCGAGCAATACCGACGGCCACTCGGTCAGGTGCGTCAAGGTGTCAACCAGCGGCTCGTCCTCACGCCAGCGCGCTGCGTCAACCGTCCGCGTCACTCGATCAAGTGCCTTACGAATCTTGTGTCTGCGCCGCTTTACGTCCGCGATGACAAACGCGTCCTCGAGCTCTTCTGCGTAGTCGCCCGGCTTCGCAATCAGAACTGCATTGCCGTCACTCAACACGCGATGCCCAAACGTCTCGCGACCAGCCGTCTTCCCCGCGAACTCCACCGGCACAACTTCGCCGTCCAGCAAACAAACCATCCACAGCACCGGGCGCACAAACCGCTCCGGTTTGCCGGCGCGCCAGTACATGTTCTTTGCCCAGTAGATCGCGCTGATCTCCTTCGGCAGCTCCGCGCGGATCACCTCGGACGCGCTGCGTCCCTTCTTTGTGACACTCGCTGCGACGTACTCGCCCTTCGGTGTATCGATCGTCTTCAGCGCATCGACACCGATACCGTTTTTGCGTGCGAACGCCTCTGCTGCAGGTCCAGGTTTTCCGTCCTTGAACGCAATCTTGACAGCCGGGCCAATAACTTCGTCGGTCACATCCGCCTGCTCCGCTTTCACCCCACGCACCAGCACCGCAAGTCGCCGTGGTGTCGAGAAGCTCTCCACCGCATCGCTGTCGAGCGTCACGCCTTCCTCGAGCAAACCTTCTCTGCCCAGCAGCGCAACCGTTCGTCGCGAGAGCTCCGCCTCGGCTCCCGCAATCATTCGCGCAGGAACCTCTTCCAATCCAATCTCAAACAGAAAATCCGCCACTCATCCCACCACCGCTTCAGGTTTTTGCCCGAGCGCCTTCAACCGCTCCTGCTCCGCATAGATCCTCGCCACGCCGACGATCAGGTTCCTGATCCGCGCCATCACTCCTACTCGCTCTGTCACGCTGATCGCTCCACGCGCATCGAGAAGATTGAATGTGTGCGAGCACTTCAACGCCAGCTCATACGTTCCCAGCGTCGGAAAGCGCAGCACATCTAAGTCTGCACGGTCTCGGTGGCGAGAGCCGAAACCTAGAAGCGGGTCTGGACCAGCATTGAAATCAGCTACACCTGCAGTTGGCCAATCTTCCTTGATTCGAGTCCACCTCTCAAGTAGCGCGAGACACTCCGCTTCGTAGAGCTCCAGATGCTTCCATAACGAGGGCACGTCGGCGTAGTCGAAGGAGAAGGCCGAGAACTGCTGCTCTTCATGCAGGCGAACCTCGCCGTAGGTGCGCTCGGCGCCGCTCACTGGATCGCGCGACCATATGATGTCGTAGATCGAGTCCTTGTCCTGCAGGAACTGCGCGATGCGCTCCATGCCGTAGGTGATCTCTCCAGAGATAGGGTCGAGGTCCATTCCACCGCACTGCTGGAAATAAGTGAACTGCGTAATCTCCTGGCCGTCGAGCATCACCTGCCAGCCGACGCCCCACGCGCCGCCAACCGGCCACTCCCAGTTGTCTTCCTCAAACTTGATGTCGTGCTCGCGAAGGTCAATGCCGATCGCGCGCAGTGACTCAAGGTAGAGCTCCTGCACGTTCTCAGGTGGTGGTTTAAGGATGACCTGTAACTGTGTGTGCTTGAAGAGGCGGTTGGGGTTTTCGCCGTAGCGGCCGTCGGCGGGACGGCGGGAGGGTTGCGCGTAGGCGATCCAGATGGGCCGGGGACCGAGCACGCGCAGGAAGGTGTCGGGCGACATGGTGCCGGCGCCGACCTCGAGGTCATATGGCTGGGTCAGCACGCAGCCGTGGCGGGCCCAGAAGTCCTCCAGAACAAACACGAGCTCCTGAAATGTCAGGGCCTTGTTCTCACTCGCTCGACTCATTTCATCCAGTGTAGCGACAAAACAGCTGATGAAATATGGATCAGGTGATCGAAGCGGCGCTGCGGAGCCGCCGCTCGAGGTGGCGCTCGAGCACGGCGACGGCGAAGACGCCGAGGTCGCGGTAGAGCTCGGGGCCGTGCTCAATTTCGCTGAGGAGCTGCTCGAGTGGCGTGCGGGCGAGGCGATAGCTCTCGGAAGCGCCGTCGGAGCTCAGCCTGCGGCTGTGCGGTCTGCGATCATCTGCACACGTGACCCCGTCCGCCACCGGAGACCACCACACATCCTGCCCACGGAGGTCGAGGCCGCAGGCGGCGCAGTGGGCGAGCTCGGGCCACCAGCCCATGAGGCGAGCCATCCAGACGGAGAAGTAGGTGACGGCGAGGTGGACGGAGGCTGCGGATTCCATGCCGCGCAGCGCGGCCACGGTGAGGCGGAAGACGTTGTCTTCGGAGGCGAGGTCGGGCATGGCCTCTTCGAGGATTTCGACGACGAGTTGGAGGCCGGCGGCGCGGAGGGTGTCGACGGGGGCGGTGAGGGGGGACCAGACGATCTCGAAGGAGTCCAAGCGGACGAGGTCTGCTTCAACCGAAGAGTGGGGGCGTTCGGTGTAGTGGGCGAAGACCTGGGTGGAGGGCTCGAGGGCGCCGCCGAAGCGGCGGCGGGAGCGCATGGCGTGGCGGGCAACGCCTTTGACCTTGCCGCGCTCGCGGGTGAAGAGGCTGACCAGGAGGTCGGCTTCGTGGAACGGCCAGGTGCGCAGGACGATGGCTTCGTCGTGGTGCGGGATCAGGCGACCTTCGGGCACGAAATGTAGGATACCGTTTGGGTCCCCCCTCCCCCCTGTTTTTGCGCAAAGTCTTCGATTGAGGGACTTTGTGGGTGGACTTCAGTGTGCATGGGAAGGTGAGGGATCGAAAGGACACGCTTGCCAAGCGCGGGTTTTGTCAAGTCGGGCCAGTTCGTTTGGATGGTCGGAGGTTCGCGTCGGCGGCGAGGAAAAGCATACCCCAGGGGCTAAAGCCCCTTTTTCAAAGCGGGGCTGACAGACCCGACCCTAAAGGGTCGGGGTACCTAGAGGCAAAGGCAAATGCAGATCCCTTCGGGGATGACGGAAAGAAAGCCAAAGGCCGAAGCAAAGCCAGCCGCAAGAGCAAAGACAAATACAGGGGTCTCTCCGCTGCGCGCTTCGCGCTGCGGTCGAGATGACGAGATTACTGGGAGGAAGAGCGACTGGGCTGGTCTGGGGTTAGCGGCCGTACGCGGGGTTAGCGGCCGTAGTGGCCGGCGTTCTTTTCGCGGAAGGTCTCCCATTTTTCGGGAAGGTCATCGCCGGCGTAGATAGCGGAGACGGGGCAGACGGGGACGCAGGCGCCGCAGTCGATGCACTCGACGGGATCGATGAAGAGCTGGTCGACGGTGTCGGAGTTAGCTTCATCGGCCTTGGGGTGAATGCAGTCGACGGGGCAGGCATCCACACAGGCCCGGTCCTTGGTTCCAATGCACGGTTCTGCAATCACGTACGGCATAACTTCAAATCTCCTGGTCTCTGTAGAAATTTCGAGCGGCTGCCTAAGCTCTGTTAGGTCGTCAAGAAGATTTTAGCAAGAAGAGAGCGGGTAGGTGTAAGGGGCGAGGCGTAAGGGGAAAACGAAGTGCGGGAAGAGAGCGTAGGATCGATGCCTACCCCCGGGCAGATCGCTGAGTTGTAATTTCTGGTTTTTAAGGTCGAGCAGTGACGGGCCACATCGGCGCGAATCGTTGTCGCCGAATGGAGGTTCACGATGCCCTCTTTATTGCGCGCCGGCTACAGCCCGCGTGCGTCCTGGTTTGCCCTCTTTGGAGTCCTGGTAAGCACAGCAAGCTTTGCGCAGCAGAGCGACCTAACGCCGGGCGTGACGTACGTGTGCAACGGCGAGCGGATGTTCGTGGAGAACTGCAACATCCGCGACACGTCTGACAGTGCGAACTGCATGGTGGGACATCCGGACCATGTGGGGGCAAACGGCCTGATGCAGTACACGACGATGAGTCGAGGAGCGCTGAAGAAGCTGTTCCCGACGTGCACGCAGCCCTCCGCGAAGCAGGTTGCGGCGGCGCAGGCCATGCAGAAGAAGCAGCAGGACATCTACAACGCGAATGCGCAGCGCGCGGAGGAGCAGTTGCGGCCGGCGACGCAGCCGGTGGCGGCCGGACCGCCGCCGCCCTCGAAGGACCCGCAGACGAGGGCGATGAATCGCTGCATTACGGCGGGGCGGCTGCCCTCCTCGTGCACCGGCAACGCGCTTCTTGGAGCCTTTGGCCAGATGCTCTCCGCCGTTCTTCCCTCCGGCGGCGAAACGGAGGCGCAGGCGGGACCCACGATGGCCGGCGTGTTCGCAGGGGCCGGGGGCTGGCGACTGGACTTCATCGATGGCGGGGTTCTGGTCAACTGCTCCGGCCTTTCTCCGAATCAGGAGGCCTACACGCTTAACCTGAACGGAGCGCGGCCTATCCTGACCATCCGCACGCGGCCGCGGCCACTCGTTCTCACGCTGCGGGCCGACGGAGCCATCGTTGGCCCTGGACCGGTGACCATCGAAGGAGTTGTACCCGGCGGCTACACGGCCGGGAGCTCCACCGCGGGACACAACGAGAGCTCGACTTACACCACAACGGAGCGCATGAGCGCCAACCAGGTCCAGCCGGCCTCGGGCAATAGCACCAACACCTACGCAGGCGGCGGCGCCTATGACGTCACCACCACCCACACGAGTAACAACTACGTGCCGGGCACCTCTACTCCCGGCTACACCAACTTCGTCCCGCGACGGGCGACCTGTCCCGCTCTCGACCTGCATTCGACCGGGACGGCCGGCATCCAGACGATGCAGACCGATCTGCTCAAGAGCATGCTGGGCGGAGACAAGGGACCGCCGACGCCGTCGGGCATCCGGATGCACGGAATCTACGCTAGCTCCACCGGCTTCAGCGTGCAGTTCTTCCCCGAGTCGGCCGTGCTTGGTTGCGGCCCGGACGCGGCGCGCGCTTATCCCTACACTGTGCTGGCGGAAGGCTCGCATGCGGTGGTGAAGATCGCGGCCGCCGACCATCCGCTGAATCTCGTCGTCAGTTCAGCCAACACTCTCGATGCGGGCACGGGGATGTATGAGGTTCATGGGCGGTTCATCGCGGGGCAGAACGACGATGGCGATTTCACGTTTGGGCCGATGGAGCGCAGTTGCGCTCTGGGTGTGTTGAGTGCGAGCAAGGAGATTCCGGCGAGTGGAGGAACGGAAGGCGCGGCGATGGGGGTCGCGTCGAGTGCGGGCGGGGCGAATGGTGGGGCGCCGGCAGCGGGGCCGCCTACGGGGGCGGCTATGGGGTTGGCTACGCCGCAGGCACCGCTGGGGAATGCGACGCTGCTGGTGGTTTCAGGGCTGCCGGCGCAGGCTGGAGCGGCGAATCCGCTGGCGGGGCGGCCGTATATTCTGCTGCGCGAGAGTTACGTGAATTTGGTCACAAACTCGGTGGCAAATGTGCCGCCGGGAGTTTCGGCGTATCGATATGGAGGGCAGGCGTGCGCGACGAATGCGCCGGACTGCGGGAAGATCAACGCGGCGGTGAAGTCGAGTGCGGCGTCGGCGGTGCGGGCGGATGGAAATGGGAGTGGAACGTTTCCGGGAGTTCCGCCGGGAACGTACTACCTGATGATCTCGACGCGCTACAACAACCAGCCGTATGCGTGGGGGCAGGCGGTGGTGCTGAAGCCGGGAGCGAATCGGGTGACGCTGGAGCTGAAGGATGCGACGCTACTGAATTGATGCAAGCCGGAGGGGTCGACGTCGTTGTGATTCACGCGCAGCGGTTATCGGGTTTGCGCGGCGATGTGGCCGATGGCGAACTGGGTGGGCGCCGCGGGCGGTGAGGCGTCGGTCTTGCCCCAGGTCCAGTACATGCCGAGGTAAGCGTAGTTTTCGGTTTGGCCGGCGATGGAGTGGCCGTAGCAGAAGAGGAACTGCTCTCCGGGATGTTTCTTGAAGTGGTAGTAGCCGCCGAGGTCGATGAGGGTGGAGGCTTCGGTCTGCGGTGTGGCGACGCCTTCCTTGCCGTGGGCGAAGACCTCGGCGCCGAGTTCGAGCCGCTTGGTGAGCTCGCGCTTCACCAGCCAGCCGGTGTAGACGAAGTTGCGGTAGTCAGTTTGCGGAACTACTTCGTAGCCGACGCCGCCGTCGAAGAGCCACTTGCCTTTGTTCTTCTGCAGCCAGAGCGGGATTTTGTAGTAGACCTTCCCGACGCCGAGGCCGCGGGCGTAGCTGCCGGAGGGGATTTCGAACATGGGGAAGGTGCCGATCTGTGGGAAGTGCGGGGACTCTTTGATGAAGGCGATTTTGGCGCCAAGCTCGATGTCGATCTGGCCGAAGGCGGAGGGGCCGGCGCCGGCGGGGGCGTAGATGGCGTTGTTCGCCGGGTTGATGGCGCCCAAGGGAAGGATGGCGTGCAGTTGAAGCCGCGGAAGCGCGCCCCAGTTGAATTCGAAGGCGGGGCCGGTGGAGTCGATCTCGACAGGTGTGCCGTCGGCGGCGCCGAAGATATAGAACTCGTAGTGCTGGAAGTCGACGGGAACGGGATCGTCGGTCTGGAAGGGCGGGCCTTGCGCGTGGAGGCAGGCGGGCGCTGAGAGAAGGCAGAGAAGGATGAGCCAGGCGCGACGTGGCGGGCGATCGATCACCGGGTCTCCGGGTCAGCGGGGCGACTTCAGGGACGAAGATACATGACGGCGCGGCGGAGGATTGTGACGGCTCAGGTGCGGGATTCAGATGCGAGGCTGCGGGCGGCACGCTCGGCCGCAAACTGGGCGGGCGTGGGGATGGGCGAAAGGTTGCGGCCGGCGAACATGTCGGCGAAGAGTGCGGCCATTTCGTCGTGGACGAGCGAGTTGGTGGCGAAGACTTCGCGGGAGTCGAGGGTGAATTTTGAGCCGTCGAAGTGGGTGACGCGGCCGCCGGCTTCTTCGACGAGCAGGAAGCCGGCGGAGGTGTCCCAGGGGTTGAGGTTGAACTCCCAGTAGGCGTCGAGGCGGCCGGCGGCGACGTAGGCGAGGTCGAGTGCGGCGGAGCCGGCGCGGCGTACGCCGTGAGAGCGCAGAGTGAACTGCTGGTAGAAGTGGATGTTCGGATTGCGGTGGCGCTTGTGACTGGGAAAGCCAGTGGCGACGAGGGATTCTTCGAGGGTGCGGGTGCGGGAGACGTGGATGGGGTGGCCGTTGAGGTGTGTGCCCGAGCCGCGTTCGGCGGAGAAGAGCTCGTCGCGAGTGGGGTCGTAGATGACGCCGGCGATCATTTGGCCGTCTTCGTTCGCGGGCAGGTTGGGCGGGCGGTGTTCACAGCCTAAGACGACGCAGAAGATGGGGAAGCTGTGTGCGAAGTTGGTGGTGCCGTCGAGTGGGTCGACGTACCAGCGGAATTCGCTGTCGAGAGCGGTGCGAGTTCCCTCTTCGCCGAAGATGCCGTGGGTGGGAAAGGCGGCGCGGAGGCGCTCGGTGATGAGTCGCTCGGAGGCGCGGTCGGCTTCGGTGACGAGGTCGACGTCGCCTTTGTACTCGGTGTGGACGCCGCGATGGAAGAAGTCGCGAAGGAGAGCGCCGGCCTCGCGCGCGATGGCTTCTGCGGTGGATGCGAAATCGGGCATGGAATCCTTGTGGCTGAGCGTCCAGGTTGCGGGTGTAGGGCTCAGGGTCCAGCGAGCTGGTTATTGAGCTTCGGAGCCGTCGGAGCGGTGGGGACGGCGCGCGGCAGAGTTCTCGGTGATGGTGCGGATCTGCGATTTGTAGATGAAGAGGTTGGGGCGGCCTTCGCGGGTGAGGCGGAGCATCATGTCGTCGAAGTACTCGATCCATCCGGAGACGACTTCGCCGTCGCGGAGCTTGATGGCGACGTTGACCTGGCGATCCGAGAGGGATTTGAGGTAAAGGGCCTCCTGTCCGGTCTCGTTGGAGGGCGCGCCTTTGCGTCGCTTGGTCGGCATGGGGTGATTGTACGGCTGTAGTTGTTTGTGATGCTGCGGGCAGCGTGAGGGGAACGTACAATCGCGGCGATGCGTGTGGAGGGTCCTGAGTTGAATCGGCGTGATGTGGTTGCACGGCTTGCGGGTGCGGCTGCTGTGGCGATGTGGGATTCGAGCGCGGCGGGACAGGTGGCGCGTGTGGGGCGCGGTGAGTTTGGTGTGTGGACGCCGCTGGCGTTTGGTGCGCGCGGTAACGGCGTGGCGAACGATACGGTGGGGTTACAGAGAACGCTGGATGCGTGTGCGCGGGCGGGCGGAGGGACGGTGGTGCTGCCGGCTCGGCATACGTTTGTGAGCGGGACGCTGGAGCTCAAGAGCAATGTGGAGCTTCATCTGGCGGCGAGTGCAGTGTTGCGCGCGAGTGGGGAGCGTGATGATTTTCGGAAGCTGGGCGCGCTGCTGTTTGCGAAGGATGCGCGCAATGTGAGGGTGAGCGGGAGGGGAATGATCGACGGGAACTTCGCGGCGTTCTTTCCGCCGAAGGGGCCGACCGGATATGCGATTCCCTCGCCGTTTCTGGGACCGTATGACCCGCTGTATCCGGCCAGCGCGCTGAATCCGAAGGATGGAAGGCCGCGGATGATTCTGCTGGTGAATTGCCGCAATACACAGCTTGCAGACTTCACGATTCGGGAGAGCCCGACGTGGACGGTTCATCCGATTGGGTGCGATGGGCTGCATGTGAGCGGGATTTCGATTCTGAATAACCTGGAGATTCCGAACTGCGATGGAATTGATATCGACCACTGCAGGAATGTGCGGATTGAGGGCTGCAACATTGTGGCGGGCGATGATTGCCTGGTGCTGAAGGCGTCGCGGAACTTTGGCGAGTATGGGCCCTGCGAGGGGATCACGATTACGAACTGCACGCTGGAGTCGTCGTCGGCGGGGATCAAGATTGGGAATGAGGGGGCGTATCCGCTGCGGTCGGCGGTGATTTCGAATTGCACGATTGTGCGGACGAACCGGGGGATATCGCTGACCAACCGTGATGGTGAGGTGGTGGAGGATTTGATCTTCACGGATATGACGATCGAGACGCGGATGCGGTCGATGATGTGGTGGGGATCGGGTGAGCCGGTGTTTGTTTCGGCAGGACCGCGCGTGATGGGAGCGCCGGTGGGGACGTTTCGCGGGATTCGGTTTGAAAACCTGGAGTGTCGAGGGGAGAGCGGGATTTATCTGCGCGGAACGCGAGAGGTGCCGTTGCGGGATGTGAGTTTGCGCGGAGTGGATTTGTTGATTGAGAAGACGACTGATATTTCAGGCGGATTTTATGATGTGCGGCCGGATGATACGCCGGGGGCGAGCGGGCTGGATAAGCGGGCGATCGCCGGGGTGTTTGCGCAGGATGTGAGCGGGTTGACGCTGAGCGATGTGCGGGTGGAGTGGGGAGTTCGGCGGCCCGACTACTATGGCGCGGCGGTGGAGATGCATGAGTGTGGTGGGGTCGTGATGGAAGGTGTGACGGGAGAGGCCGCGCATGGCGGGGCGGCGGCGGTGATGGATGGTGTGCAGATGGCGGCGGAGTTGAAGGCGGCGAGCTAGCGGTTGCCGTAGTAGGCGGTGCGGTAGCGGAGTTTGTATTTGGCGGCGAGGGTGGGGTCTTTGAGGCGGATTTCTATGTGGCGGAGGCCGGTGGGGTCGGCGGATTTTTGAGGGGCGTAGTAGCCGAGGGTGTATTGGGTGCGGAGGTCGTCGGAGACGTGGGCGAAGGCGGGCGCGAGGTCGCGGCGGTCTGCGACGTAGTAGTACTTGCCGCCGGTGTCGCGGGCGAGCTGGATGAGGGCGTGCTCACCGCCGGTATTGCGGCCGGCGTCGGCGGCGATGGGAACGATGATGAGCGAGTAGACCATGGCGCCGGCGCGCTGGGCCTGCTCGAGCGCGGTGTCGTAGCCGCCATGGCGGGTGGTGTTTTCGCCGTCGGTGATGAGGACGACGACGCGGCGCTGGCCGGCGTTGGAGGGGGTTTCGGCGAGACGCTGGCTGGCGAGGAAGATGGCGTCGTAGAGCGCGGTGGCGTCGCCGTGCTGGATGCGGCCGAGGCCGGAGTCGAGGCGGTGCTGGTCGTTGGTGAAGGGGACGAGCTCGGTGACGTCGTCGGAAAATTCGAGAACGTCGATGGCGTCCTGCGGGCGAAGGATGGAGCGGATGAAGGACTTTGCGGCTTTCACTTCGAGGGGCTCATCGCCGAGGGTGCTGCCGGAGGCGTCGATGGCGAGGACGATTTCGAGGGGAGTGGTGGCCTCTTTTTCGAAGACGGCGATTTTTTGGGGCTTGCCGTCTTCGTAGATCTGGAAGTCGTCCTGGGTGAGGCCACCGACGGGCGAGCCGTTTTCGTCGACCGCGTTGAGCGCGATGGAGACGAGGCGGGTTTCGACGTGAAGCGTGGGCGCCTGGATGGTTGGATTATCGCGGCGGGTTTGCGGTCGTTCGATAGGGGCGGGTGGCTGCTGCTGCGCGTGGCCGGGCGCCGATGGCGCGAACAGGAGAACAGAAAGGAGCGTGGCCCCACAACGCAACCGTGCCCGAGAGGTCATCCGGCGGCTCCGGCGGGTGGAATGTTCTCGGGGAATGGATCGCCGTCGGCCCAGACGGCGCCGTCGGCGAAGTGCTCGCGCTTCCAGATGGGGACGGTTTTCTTGAGGGTATCGATGAGGAAGCGGCAGGCGTCGAAGGCAGCGGCGCGGTGCGCGGAAGCGACGGCGATGAGCACGGAGGTTTCGCCGACGAAGAGGCGGCCGAGTCGATGAATGATTGCGACTTCACGAATGGCGAAGCGGGCGAGCGCGTCTTCGCGGAGCGCGCGCATTTGTTTGAGGGCCATCCCTTCGTAGGCTTCGTAGTCGAGATAGAGCGTGGCGCGGCCGCGGGTGTTGTCGCGGACGATACCATCGAAGACGCAGACTGCGCCGTCGCTGCCGGCCTTGATTGCGCTGACGATCATGTCGGCGTCGATGGGCTCCGTGACGAGTTGGACGAGGGCGTCGGGGTTGGCGCTTACAGCGGGGGTATCGGTGGGAGTAGAAGCGCCGCCGCTGACGGGAGGAAGTATGGCGACCTCATCGCCGTCGGTGAGTGAGTGGTCCGGTGAGGCGTACTCGTGATTGACGGCGATGGCGGCGGAGCGTAGAGCGGCGGGGGTGAAGGTGCCGCGGTCGATGAGGGCGCGGACGAGGTCACAGACGCGGTGCGTGCCCGGCCGATCGGTGAACTCAAGCCAGGCGCCTTCGGGGGGAAGCGCGGCTTTGAGTGGGCCGAAGGAGAGCAGGCGGATCCTCATGCGAGATAGGATACGGCAGCGCGGGTTCCCTGACATCGAGGGCAAAAGCCCCCGGATTCTGGAGGGCAGGCTTTCGGCACGATTGAAACCGTGCCGTGACGAAGCGCCGTCCTCCATAAGGCGGTCGAAGACTGCCCGCGAGTGCCCGCGATATACTCGGCTGAAAATTCGGACGTTGGGACGCAAAGAAGCTGAAAGAGACGGAGGTTCAAGTGTTCAAGGGATTTCGCGACTTCGTTCTACGCGGCAATGTGATGGACCTAGCGGTCGCCGTGATTATCGGCGCAGCCTTTACGGCCATTGTTACGGCGCTGACCGAAAGCATTATCAAGCCGCTGCTCGGCGCGATCATCGGCAAGCCGGATTTCGGCTATCTGGTGACGTATGTGCACGGCGGCAAGGTCATGTATGGCAACTTCATTACAGCAGTGATCAACTTCCTGATCCTGGCGTTGGTGGTGTACTTCCTGCTGGTGCTGCCGACGCAGTATCTGCTGGCGAAGTTCAAGCCGCAGGAGGCAGCGCCGCCACCGATGAAGGCTTGCCCGCAGTGCCTCAGCGACGTTCCGGCGGCGGCGACTCGCTGCAAATTCTGCACGCAGCCGGTGTAGCAGTATTCAGTAGAAGATTTTTCTAATTGCGATTTGGTTTTCGAGGAGACCCGGTGACTCATTCTCGTATGTTGCTTGCCAGCGCTTGCCTGGCCTGCTTGCCTGTTGCGTGCGTGGCCCAGAACGCGACGGCTGCTGCGAATGTTTTTGGCTATGCGGACTTCAGCCAACAGGCGAAGTGGGACCAGACGTTCATGGCGGTGCCGGATGCGAAGCTCGCGGGGGAGCACCTGCGGATTTTGACGGCGGAGCCGCACTGGGCGAGCTCGCCGGAGGACAAGAAGACGGCCGATTACGTGGCGGCGAAGTTCAAGGCGGCGGGACTGGAAACGCGCATCGAGGAGTTTCGCGTCTGGATGAATAAGCCGAAGAAGATCGAGATCACGGCGTTCGGGGCGAACGGGAAGCAGTTGATGAGCGGGCCAACGCCGGAGCATGTCGATCCGAAGGCGTATGGCGGTGATCCGTTTCAGAATGATCCGCGGATTCTGCCGGCGTTCAACGGGTCGTCGGCGTCGGGCGATGTGACGGCGGACGTGGTGTATGCGAACTACGGGACGCTGGCGGACTTCGACCGGCTGAAGCAACTGGGCGTGGATGTGAAGGGCAAGATCGTGATCGTGCGCTATGGGCAGAACTTCCGCGGCGTGAAGGTGTACATCGCGCAGCAGAGGGGAGCGGCGGGTGTGATCATTTATTCCGACCCGGCGGATGATGGATATGATCGCGGCGACAAGTATCCGCGCGGGCCGATGCGGCCGGATTCCGCGGTGCAGCGCGGGTCAGTGCAGTTTCTACCGATCTATGCGGGCGATCCGTCGACGCCGGGGATCTCGGCGACCCCGGATCTGCCGGACTCGAAGCGAACGATGGATCCGGCGAAGATGAATCAGCCTTCGATCCCGTCAAATCCGCTGAGCTATAAGGACGCCGCGCCGATTCTGGAGGCGCTGGATGGGCCGGCCACACCGCGTGAGTGGCAGGGCGGACTTCCCTTCACGTATCACCTGGGCGGGACGGGCGCGGTGAAGGTGCACATGCTCGTTGAGCAGGATTATCAGTTTCGGACGATCTGGGATGTGATTGGGACGATTGACCCGGACCCGGCGAGCCAGGAAAACAAGAACGCATGGGTGGTGGCGGGCAATCATCGCGATGCGTGGGTTTATGGCGCGGTCGACCCGAACAGCGGAACGGCGGCGATGCTGGAAACGGTTCACGGGCTGGGCGAGTTGCTGAAGCAGGGATGGCGGCCGAAGCGGCGGATCGTGGTGTGCTCGTGGGATGCGGAGGAAGAAGGTCTGATCGGCTCGACAGAGTGGGCCGAGGGACATGCGGACCACCTGGCGCATGCGGTGGCGTACTTCAATACGGATGTGGGGGTGTCGGGTCCGGACTTCAATGCGTCGGCGGTGCCGTCGCTGAAGGAGTTTGTGCGGGATGTGACGCGCGAGGTAGAGAGCCCGAAGGGCGGCACGGTCTATGAGCAGTGGCAGAAGACGCAGGCGGAAAATCCGCGCAGGCGTGGCGCTGGTTCGGCAGCTGGGGCGCCGGCGAATCCGTTCAATGCGCCTTCCAACTCGACGGTGAATACGCAGGGTGTGCGTGTGGGGGATCTGGGCTCGGGGTCGGACTACACGCCGTTCATCCAGCACCTGGGTGTGCCGTCGACGGACATTGGGTCGGACGGGCCGTACGGCGTGTATCACTCGACGTTCGATGACTACACCTGGTTCGTCAAGAATGCTGACCCGACGTTTGTGTATGAGCAGCAGCAGGCGCGCGTGTTTGGGCTGGAGATTCTGCACATGGCGGACGCGGATGTGCTGCCATATGACTACAAGACGTACGGCACCGAGGTGGTGGGATATTTGAAGGCTGCGCAGCAACGGGCATCGGAGGCACATCTGCATGTGGACTTTGCGCCAGCGGATGCGGCGGCGGCGCGGTTTGCGGCGGCGGGTGTGCGGGTGGCGGCGGTGCAGGCTGCTCCGGGATCGCTGGATGCGGCGGGGCGGGCGAGGCTGGACGAGGCGCTGCGTAGTGCCGAGGAGGCGATGCTGAGTGAGGCGGGACTTCCGCATCGGCCGTGGTACCGGCACCTGATCTATGCTCCGGGCGAGTACACGGGATATGCGGCGGTGGTGATTCCCGGCGTGAATGAGGGCATCGACGCGAACGATGCGGAGCGGACGACGACGCAGCTTGCGGCGCTGACGGACGCACTGAACCGGTCGGCGGCGGTGCTGGAGGGCGCGGGGCGATAGCGGAGTCCCGCGCGGACTTGTTTCTGCTCGACGAAGGTGAGTGATTTAGCGGCGCTGATTACCTTGGAGTCGCCGTTGGTTACCGCGGACTGCCGCGTTTAGCACAGATTTTTGTTGCCAAGAAGTAATGGTTCGCATACTCTGCCAGACATCCCTCAGCAGGGCCGTTCTGTTGCATTCTGAAGCAGAACTGGCAAAAACAAGCGCTCCCGTACCCGCGCCGTTGAATGGCGGGACAAGAGAGGCGCTGCCAGCATGTCACTAGACGTGAGCTTTGCTGGAGGGTCTCAGGTGTACGACATGGTTTTGGCGTCGGCTTTCTTCGTGGTTGTTTTGTCGCCCCTTGCGATCAACGCAGGGTTGAACCTTGCGGAGCGCCTCGCGCAAAAGCGCGAGGCTGCTCGGGCGCAGGCAGAAAACCCGCATAGCGCGTTGGCTTAGGATCGAGCTTCCTGGGCGCGTGGTGCGCGATTAGTTCCGCAGCGCCATCTGCTCGGTGACGATCTGGGTGAGGTCCGGCTTTTTAAGGCCGTGGACTTCCTCGTTGAATTTGTCGACCTTGCTGGACCAGTTCATGGAGCAGAACTTCGGGCCGCACATTGAACAGAACGCAGCTTCCTTGTAGTAGTCATCGGGGAGCGTCTCGTCGTGCATGCCGCGCGCGGTGTCGGGATCGAGCGAGAGCGCGAACTGCTTCTCCCAATCAAAGGTGTACCGGGCGTGCGAGATGGCGTCGTCGCGATCGCGTGCGCCGGGACGGTGACGCGCGATGTCGGCGGCGTGGGCGGCGATCTTGTAAGCGATGATGCCGTCCTTGACATCCTTCTCGTTGGGCAGGCCGAGGTGCTCTTTCGGCGTGACGTAGCAGAGCATGGCGGCGCCGTGCCAGCCGATCATCGCGGCGCCGATCGCCGAGGTGATGTGGTCGTAGCCGGGCGCGATGTCGGTGACAAGCGGGCCGAGGACATAGAAGGGCGCGCCGTCGCAGAGGGCGACTTCTTTATCCACCTGCTCCTTGATCTTGTCCATTGGAACGTGACCGGGGCCTTCGATCATGACCTGGACGTCGTCTTTCCAGGCCTGGCGGGTGAGTTCCCCGAGGGTTTTGAGTTCGGCGAACTGGGCTTCGTCGGAAGCGTCGGCGACGCAGCCGGGGCGCAGACCGTCGCCGAGGCTGTAGCTGACGTCGTACTTCGCGAGGAGCTTGGTGATGCGGTCGAAGTTCTCGTAGAGGAAGTTCTGCTTGTGGTGCGCGGTCATCCACTGGGCCATGATGGCGCCGCCGCGCGAGACGATGCCGGTGATGCGCTTGGAGACCATCGGGACGTACTGGATGAGAACGCCGGCGTGGATGGTGAAGTAGTCGACGCCCTGCTGGGCCTGCTCGTCGATGACTTCGAGGTAGAGATCGATGGAGAGATCTTCCACGCGCTTGACGCGGCTGAGCGCTTCATAAAGCGGCACGGTGCCGATGGGCACGGGCGAGTGGCGCAGAATTGCCTCGCGGATCATCGGGATGTCGCCGCCTGTAGAGAGGTCCATGACCGTGTCGGCGCCGAAGTGGACGGCGGTGTGGAGCTTGCGGAGCTCTTCGTCGACGTTGGAGACGATGGCGGAGTTGCCGATGTTGGCGTTGATCTTGCAGAGCGAGTTGACGCCGATGCACATCGGCTCGAGCTCAGGGTGATTGATGTTGGCGGGGATGATCATGGTGCCGCGGGCGATCTCGTCGCGGACGAATTCAGGGGCGATCTTTTCGCGGTGCGCGACGAAGGCCATCTCTTCGGTGATGAGGCCTTTGCGCGCGAAGTGCATCTGGCTCATGTTGGTGTCGCCGGTGCGCGCGGCGTCTTCGCGGCGCTTGATGATCCAGTCGGCGCGCGGGGTGGGGACGGTGTAGTCGTTGGTCACGGCTGCGTGGCCGTTGCTCGCATGCCCATTTTGGTTTGTGGTCATTGGCCTGAACTCCTGAAGGGCGGCCCACCGCCGCGGATATTGGGTGAGTATACGCCGCGTGCGCAGGCTCATAGTCCCGGAGCGCATTGCCGAAAAGGTCTCAACGCAAAGGGCGCGAACGAAATACGAGAAGGCCGCCAGGACGGCGTCGGGGAGTGTTGACGGACTAGCTCATCAGCGACAGTACAATCTGTTCGTGAGCAACAGTTCTCCTGAAAATTCTTTTCCGCATGTTCTCCCCCTGGGTTTTCGCTGGTCTGCGGTGACCGCCGGCATAAAGGCTTCGGGTAAGCCTGACGTTGCGCTTGCTGTGTGCGAGGGCGGCGCGAATGTTGCGGCGATGTTTACGAGCAATCAGGTAGTGGCGGCGCCGGTGATTGTGGCGCGCAGGCATTTGATTGCGAGCGGTGGGCGCGTGAGCGCGGTGCTGGTGAATGCAGGCAATGCGAACTGCGCGACGGGGCAGCCCGGTGTGGATGCGTGTAAGCAGAGCTGCGTTGCGGTGGCGGAACAGTTCAGCTGTGTGTTCGATGAGGTGTTGCCTTCGTCGACAGGAATCATCGGAGTGCCGCTGCCGGTGGAGAAGCTCGTAGCAGCGGTGCCGGCCGCGAAGGCTGCGCTGGGCGATACGGACGAACATGCGCAGCAGTTTGCGAATGCGATTCTGACGACGGACACGAAGGTGAAGATTGCGCGTGCGAGCTTCGCGGTGGGAGAGCGAACGGTGTCGATCTTCGGGTGTTGCAAGGGTGCGGGGATGATCGGGCCGCAGGTTGTGCCGCACGCGACGATGCTGGTTTATCTGTTCACGGATATTGCGGCGTGCCCGGAGCATTTGCAGGCGATGCTGTCGAAGGCGGCCGATGCGAGCTTCAACTGCATTTCGGTGGATGGCGACATGTCCACGAACGACACTGTGCTGCTGGTGGCGAGTGGCAAGAGCGAGGTTGCGGCGGAGGGCGGGGCTGTCGCGTTGTTTGAGTCCGCGTTGCAGCGGGTGTGCGATTCGCTGGCGTACCAGATTGTGGATGACGGCGAGGGTGTGACGCATGTTGTGACGCTGGAGATTACGGGCGCTGAGGGAGATTCGGATGCGCGGCAGATTGCGCGGACCATTGCGAACTCACCGCTGTGCAAGACGGCGTGGTCGAGTGCGGACCCGAACTGGGGACGGCTGCTGGCGGCGGCAGGGCGTGCGGGCGTGAGGTTTGATCCGGCGCGTGTGACGGTCACGATCGGGGGTCTGCCGGTGTTTGCCGAGGGCGTGCGGCATCCGCGCTATGACGAGGCCGCACTGCATGCGGCGATGCAGGCGCGGGAGTACACGATCGCGATCGACCTGGGTGGTGAGGGCGGACGTGGGCATGGGCGGGCGCGATTTGTGACCTGCGATCTGACGCACGAGTATGTTTCGATTAATGCGGATTACTCGACGTAGCCGGCGAATGGCTCATCGGTAACCGAACGGCTGTGCAGAATCGGGCGCGGCGAATTATCGTAGAGAGTGGCTATAGAGCTATAAGCGTCCGTAATGGAGGGGTGGGATGGCGACGAATCTGGCGACAAATCATGAGAACGCCGTCAAGCAGGACATGACCGCGGAGGTCGCCGAGTGGATTGAGGCGTTTGACGAGGTTGTCGCGAAGGACTGGGAGCAGGGTGCCGCGCTGCTGGCAGCGCTGCGGACGCGGGCACGCGAGGCCGGCGTGCCGGCTACCGGCGATACAGTCACGCCGTTCCAGAACACCATTCCGAAGCACGACGAAGTTCCCTACCCGGGCGACCGCACGCTGGAGCGCCGCATCGAGGCGCTGATTCGCTGGAACGCGATGGCGATGGTCCACAAGCAGAACAAGTACGACGCGGGCATCGGCGGCCACATTTCGACGTATGCGTCGCAGGCGACGCTGCTGGAGGTTGGGTTCAATCACTTCTTCCACGCGGCGTATGCGAGTGACAAGGGCGAGCAGCCGGGAGATTTCGTTTACTTCCAGGGGCATGCATCGCCGGGCGTTTATGGGCGCGCGTTTCTTGAGGGCCGGTTCGAGGCCGAGCAACTGAAGAACTTCCGGCATGAGCTGCGCGAGAAGCCCGGGCTGAGCTCCTATCCGCACCCGTGGTTGATGAAGGATTTCTGGCAGTTCCCTACCGTGTCAATGGGTATCGGGCCGCTGAATGCGATTTACCAGGCGCGGTTCATGAAGTACCTGGAGAACCGCGGGCTGATTCCACACACCGAGCGGAAGGTGTGGGCGTTTGTGGGCGACGGCGAGACGGATGAGGTTGACACGCTGGGCGCGATCTCGCTGGGCACGCGCGAGAAGCTCGACAATTTGATCTTTGTGGTGAACTGCAATCTGCAGCGGCTGGACGGTCCGGTGCGCGGCAATGCGCGCATCATCGATGAGTTGGAGTCGGCGTTCCGTGGTGCGGGATGGAATGTGCTGAAGGTCATCTGGGGATCGGACTGGGATGAGCTGTTTGCGCGCGACCACCAGGGGTTGTTGCTGAAGCGGATGGAAGAGTGCGTCGACGGCGACCTGCAGCGCTTCAAGGCGAAGGACGGCGCGTATATCCGGAAGGAGTTTTTCGGGAAGTATCCGGAGCTTCTGAAAATTGTTGAGGACAAGACGGACGAGCAGCTGGCGAACCTGCACCGCGGCGGGCATGACCCGGTGAAGATTTATAACGCGTACAAGCGCGCGCTGGAGCACAAGGGCCGACCGACGGTGATCCTCGCGATGACGGTGAAGGGATATGGAATTGCGGCGGCGCAGTCACGGAACCCGACGCACTCGGAGAAGAAGCTGACGGATGAGGGCTTGGCGGCGTTCGTGAAGCGCTTCGATTGCGCGCTTCCTGAGGATACGGCGAAGAACGTTGAGTTCTACAGGCCCGACAAGACAGATCCGGCGATGGCGTACATGTTCGCGCGGCGTGAGGCGCTGGGTGGGTTTCTGCCGGAGCGCAAGGTGCCGAAGCTGGACTTCAAGGCTCCGCCGATTGAGTTCTTCAAGACGTGGCTTGCGGGGTCGGGCGGCCGGGCGATCTCGACCACGATGGGCTTTGTGAACATGCTGAACGGCCTGTTGAAGAGCCCGGATTTCGGCAAGCTGATTGTGCCGATTATTCCGGATGAAGGACGCACGTTCGGCTTCGAGTCGACGATGAAGCAGGTTGGAATCTACGCGCCGGAGGGGCAGAAGTATGTACCGCACGACGCGGACATGCTGCTCGCCTACAACGAGCGGAAGAATGGACAGATTCTCGAGGAGGGGATCACCGAAGCGGGCTCGATGGCGAGCTTCACGGCGGCGGGTACGGCGTACACGAACTACCGTGTGCCGACGGTGCCGTTTTATCTGTACTACTCGATCTTTGGATTTCAGCGCATTGGCGACATGGCGTGGGCATTTGCGGATTCGCGCGGCAAGGGCTTCATGATGGGCGGGACTGCCGGCCGGACGACGATGCTGGGCGAAGGGCTGCAGCACCAGGATGGACACTCGCACATTCTTGCGTCGACGATTCCGACGTGCAAGACGTATGACCCCGCGTTCGTGTACGAGATGGCGGTGATCATTCAGGACGGCATTCGCCGCATGTATGTGGAAGGTGAGAACGGCTTCTACTACCTGACGATGTACAACGAGGACTACACGCAACCCTCGGCGCCGGAGAATCTTGAGGCCGTGCGCGATGGGATTCTGCGCGGGATTTACAAGTTCAAAGCCGCGGAGAAAGGTGAGGCGAAGCTGCAGTTGTTAGGCGCGGGACCGATCCTCAACGAAACGCTGCGCGCGCAGCAAATCCTCGCCGAGAAGTACAACATCGCGTCGGATGTGTGGTCGGTGACGAGCTACACGGAGCTGCGGCGCGATGCGATTGCGATGGAGCGGTGGAACCGTCTGCATCCGGGCGAGAAGGAGCGGGTGCCCTACGTGGTGACGGCGCTCGCGAATGCAAAGGGGCCGATTGTGGCAGCGAGCGACTATATGAAATCGCTGCCGGATGCCCTGGCGCCGTGGCTGGGACCGCGGCTGGTTTCGATGGGCACGGATGGATTCGGGCGCTCGGATAACCGCGAGCACCTGCGGCGGCATTTCGAGGTGGATGCGGAATCCATCGCGGCGGCTGCGCTATCGAAGCTGGCGCGGGATGGGGCCATCAAGGCCAAGGTGGCGACGCAGGCATTTGCGGAGTTGGGGCTCGATCCGGAGGCGCGCGACGCCGCAACTGCCTGACTGAGAGAAGCAGATTTTAGATGGCAGATGTTAGAGACGATGTGCCCGCTCCGCGCTGTTGTTGATCTTTAACCTCTAATATCAAGAATCTAAAATCTCTACTCACCTGTACGATCGAACGACAAAAATGCCTTTGAGGAGAGAACGACCGCTTGGCCGATAATCCCTTGTTGCCTCAGGATCGCCTTCGCGAGCTGCACGCGCTGATGGGACGTGTGCGTGCTTTGGACCGACGCCGCAATTTCGGAGCTCGCGAGGCGCTGATCGCCGCGACGATGATTCATCTCTCGGCGGGCGATCTGGTATCCGGCGGCGCGAGTGACGCCACCCTGCAGGCTGTCGCGCCGAAGTCTGCGGCGGCCCATGAGGCGCACGAGCTTCCAGCGAACCTGCGTTTGCCGTTGTGCGCGGGCGCGGCGCGCGGTATGAAGACAGCGGGAACGGACCGGATTGCGGCGTGCTTCGTCGCGGCCGGCGCGGCGGAGCCCGGATGGGCGGATGCGCTGAAGTGGGCGCATCGAGACGAGCTTCCGCTGCTGGTGATCGTGGCCGACGACGGCGCGCGGACGGCACACAGAAGAGCGGGGGCGAATTCACGCAGCGCGCCCATGCTTGTGTGGCCGGAGCTGACGAAGCTCGGGCGTGGGATGCATCTGCCGCACTTCCCTGTTGACGGTGAGGACGCGGTGGCGGTGTATCGCGTGGTGCAGGAGACCTCGGCGCGCGCGCGTTCCGGTGGAGGTCCTTCGGTGATCTGGGCGATGTTGACGGCCGGGCGCGTCACGCCGCGGCAGCAACCGCTGAAACGCCTGGAGCAGTACATGTCGGCGCGCGGTATTCGCCTGTAAAAGCGCGTGCGTGAGATGAAGCCGGGACAACTTTGCACTTTACAAACCAGTACACTGACAGCATGTTTTCTGCGCGGCTCCCCCGCCCCTGGCCTTTGTGCGCACTGTTGTTCGCTTCCCTGATCGCTGCCCCTGCGCTGGCGCAGACGCCAGGCGCCGTTCCGCCGGCTACGCCTGCGCCGGCAAGCAGTCTGCCGTCCGTACCGGCTCCGACGCCTGCAGGCGCGCAGAGCACGACTGACCAGCAGCAGACGCAGCAACAGACGGCGCAGCCGCAGACACAGCCTGCGACGCCGGCGCCGATGACGAATCCGTATCAGGTGACGCCGCTCGCTCCCGAGACGACGCAGCCCGGTGCAGGCCAGCAGAACAGGCAGCCGTCCGGTTCGCAGACGCCGACGGGCACGGCGAACCCGAACACGACGCCGACATCGGCGCCCGATCAGCTTGAGCAGCCGATCCGAGTTCCTCAACAGCAGAAGCAGCAGAATACTCAGAATCCCCCCGCACCTGCGACGGTCTACATGCCGCAGGCTGTGCCGGTGGCGTCGGTGCCGAGCGTTCCGGCGTATGGGCCTGTGCCGGGGGAGATGGAGTCCGATCCGCTGGGCTCGACGTACATTCCGGTGGACAGCATTGTGTATCCGATGGCGCTGCGGCTGTACTCGATGGGCTATCTCGATTCGGCGTTCATCGCGATGCGTCCGTGGACGCGGCGCAGTCTGCTGCACATCCTGCAGCAGAGCGCGGACGACATCACATCCGACGGCGATCCGGAGGCGGAGGGGATTCTGGCCAAGCTTCAGGCGTATCTGGCCGACGAGACGCCGGGCAACAACATGAAGCGGGGCGCCGTGTATGGCTTGCAGTCTGTGTACACGCGGGTGATGGGCATTGGCGGACCGGTGTTGCGCGACAGCTATCACCTGGGCCAGACGGTGTACAACGACTACGGCCGACCCTACGCGTCCGGGTTCAACAACGTCACTGGATTTTCGAGCGTGAATGAGTATGGGCCGTTCTCGCTTTATGTGCGCGGCGAGTTGCAGCGCGCGCCATCGTACGACGCCTACAGCCTGGCGCTGGCGAGTCAGCTCTCATCCATCGACCAGATCTTCACGTTTGCGCCGCCCAACGATCCGCAGGCGACGATTCCGTATGGCAATACGGCATCTGTGACTACCTTTGCCCTGCAGGAAGCCAACCTCTCAGCACACGCATGGCACCACGAGATTTCTATCGGAAAATCGGACGAGTGGCTTGGACCGGGGATGGGCGGAGCGATGGCGTACAGCAACAACGCCCAGGATATTTATTCGTTCCGGATCAACATGGTGGACCCTTTGTACATTCCTCTGTTGAGCAAACTTCTCGGCCCGCTGCGGTACGACTTCATGGTCGGATCGCTGAAAGGGCACTCGGCGCCGAATGACCCGTGGGTTCACGCGGAGGAGTTCTCGTTCAAGCCGACGAAGAACTTCGATTTCAGCTTCCAGCGGACGGTGATCTGGGGCGGGAAGGGACACGGCTGCCTGAATCCTGACGGCAGTGTCAATCCGTGCAACGAGCCGATTACGTTGCACACCTTCTTCAAAAGCTTCTTCTCGCTGAGCGACACGACGACGGCGCAGAAGTTCTCGCGGGACGATCCGGGTGCGCGATACAGCGCGTTCACGTTCTCCTATCGGCTGCCGTTCCTGCGCAAGTACGTGACGCTGTACGCGGACTCGATTTCGCATGACGACGTGACGCCGATCAGCGCTCCGCGGCGCGCGGCATACCGGCCAGGAATCTACATCTCGCAGTTCCCGCATCTTCGGAAGCTGGACTTCCGCGCCGAGGCAGCCAGCACCGATACGTCCACGCTGCGCAGCCAGGGCGGACAGTTCAATTACTTTGAGACGATTCAGAAGCAGGGATACACGAACAAGGGCTACATCTTCGGCGACTGGATTGGACGCGAGGCGAAGGGCGGAAACGCGTGGCTCACGTATCACCTCTCGGGCGACGAGTGGGTGCAGCTCGCATACATGAACAAGAAGGGGCCCCAAGGACTTTATCCCGATGGGGACCACGCAGAACCAGTTCACGGTCGATGTTGTGAAGAACCTGCGCAAGGACATTCAGCTCAACGCATGGATGCAGTACGAGCACTGGAAGGCTCCGCTGTACAAGACGGGCCCGCAAAGCGATGTCGTTGTAGCCGCGCAGATCAAGTTCTACCCGAAACTGCATACGGATCCGGAGCCGTCGAGCGCACAGCACTGGTGGTGAAAGGGCGCGGTTAGCGGGCTGGAGAGCTAGCCGCCCGAGGCGAGGCGGAAGTACTGCTCGTCCTGCTGGGCTGCGGTCTCGCGAGAGCGTGGCTGCGCCTTCTCCGCGTCGACGGCGGCGCGGAAGTAATCGAGCGAGCGAGTGAGGCCTTCGCGGAGCTGGACCTTCGGCTCCCATCCAAGCAGCGTCCGAGCGCGGGTGATGTCGGGGCGGCGCTGCTTCGGATCATCCTTCGGCAATGGGCGAAAGACGATCTCGCACTGCGAGCCGATGAGCGCCTGGATTTCGCGCGCGCATTCGAGAATGGTCCACTCGGTCGGGTTGCCGATGTTCACCGGATCGTGCACGTCGGATTTTGAGAGCCGGACGATGCCGTCGACGAGGTCGGAGACGTAGCAGAAGCTGCGCGTCTGGGATCCGTCGCCGTAGACGGTGAGCGGGTCGCCGCGCAAGGCCTGCATCATGAGGTTCGAGATCACGCGGCCATCGTTGGCCTGGAGACGCGGGCCGTAGGTGTTGAAGATGCGCACCATGTGGGTGTTGACGCCGTGATAGCGGCGATAGGCCGAGACTGCGGCCTCGGAGAAGCGCTTCGACTCGTCGTAGACCGAGCGCGGGCCGATTGGATTGACGCGGCCCCAGTAGGTTTCTACCTGCGGATGAACCTCCGGGTCGCCGTAGCACTCGGAGGTTGAGGCATGCAGAAAGCCTGCGGCGTAGCGCTTTGCGAGCTCGAGTGTGTTGAGCGTTCCGGCGGAGCCGACGCGCAGGGTCTCAAGGCCGAGGCGCATGTAATCAACCGGGCTCGCGGGCGAGGCGAAGTTGAAGACAAAGTCCGCGCGGCCGAGGTCAAAGGGCTCGCAGATATCTAGCTGCTCAAAGCTGAAGCGCGGCTCGCGCCGGAGATGCGCGACGTTGGCAAGATTGCCTGTCGCGAGATTGTCGACGCCGACGACCTCGTTGCCCTCGACCAGCAACGCGTCGCAAAGGTGCGATCCGAGGAAGCCCGCTGCGCCGGTAACCACAATTCGTTTTGAAGGCATTCGCACTCCTCACGCGCTCGTTCGGCGATGAGCTGGCGTATTGGCTTGACGCTGCACGGTGGGTGCGCGCCGTTCTCTACTCAGCCGATTGCGGCCGGGACGTTCTCGCGGACGGGGGTCGCGGCGGGCCGGCCAATGCTCATGTAGGTAAACCCATGCTCCTGCATGACGGCGGGGTCGAAGAGATTGCGTCCGTCGACGACGATGGGGTAGCGGAGCGCGCCGTGCAATTTGCGCAGATCGAGCGAGGCGAATTCTTTCCAGTCGGTGAGGATCAGCAGCGCGTCCGCGTCTTTGGCCGCTTCGTAGGCGTCGGCGGCATAGCTCATGTACTGCGAGGGCGGAAGCTCCAGTCGGGCGCGCTCCATTGCGGCGGGATCGTAGGCCACGACGCAGCATCCTTCGCACAGCAGCATCTCGACGAGATCGATGGCTGGTGATTCCCGGATGTCGTCTGTTTCGCCTTTAAACGACAGCCCGAGCACGGCGATCCGTTTGCCGCGCAGCGTCCACAGGGCGGAGCGTACCTTGCTCAGGAAGCGGTGCTTCTGCTGCGCGTTGATCCTTTCGACTTCGCTCAGCAGGTTGAAGTCGAGGCCCATCTGGCTGGCCACCGAGCGGAACGCGGCGACGTCCTTTGGGAAGCAGGAGCCGCCGTAACCGATGCCGGGCCGGAGGAATCGCGGGCCGATGCGTGAGTCGAGACCGATGCCGCGCGCCACCTGTTCAACATTGGCATCGGCGGCTTCGCAGAGATTGGAGACGGCGTTGATGAACGAGATTTTCATCGCGAGGAAGGCGTTCGATGCGTGCTTGATGATCTCGGCGCTCTTGGTGGACGTCATCAGCAGCGGCGGCGGCGATTGTGTGGAGCACTCGCCTTCGATCGCGCCGGCCTTCTCGTAGTAAGCGCCGGTTACCAGTGGAGCATAAATCTGTTTCAGCAGCGCGGAGGCGCGCTGGCTGTCGGCGCCGACGACGATGCGGTCCGGATGCAGGAAGTCCTCGACAGCGGTTCCTTCGCGCAGGAACTCGGGGTTAGACACGACGTCGAAGGCATGGCGGCTGACGCCGTTGCGCTCGATGACGCGGCGGATCCACTCGTTGGTGTAGACCGGGACGGTGCTCTTCTCGACGATCACCTTGTATCCGCTGATGTGCCGCGCGATCTCGCTGGCGACGGCCTCGACGTAGGAGAGGTCGGCGTCGCCATTTTCGGCCTGCGGCGTTCCAACGGCGATGAAGATGGCGTCGCACTCACGGGTCGCCTCGGCCAGGTCGGTGGTGAAGGTGACGCGCGTATTCCGGTAGCGCTCGAGCAGGTCCGGCAGGTGCTTTTCGTGGATCAGGCTGTCGCCGCTCTCCAGGGCCTTGACCTTGCGCTCATCGTTGTCGACGCAGATCACACGGTGGCCGATTTCGGCGAAACACATCGCCGCCACGAGTCCGACATACCCCGAACCGACGACCGCAATTCGGCAAGGCTGTTCCATCCTGCTGCTCCTCTAGTCTTTGCTGCTCAGGAAAATAGCTGTGCCTGCATTGTAGAGCCTGGTCGCCTGGCGCTTGGTTGCATGGGTGTTCCGGGAGATGCCGGACACACCCGATTTTCAAGTAGACTAATGCCTAATGACCTCCGGAAGGCCTGACGATTCCCCACTGCCAGCGGATGTGAACCCCGCGGCAGGGGACGGGACAACTCCCGCCGACGCGACCTTGTCGGAAGCGCTTCTGACGATCCGGAAGCGCAAGTACATCATTGCGGTCATCGCGCTGGTCGGTGTGATCTACGGGTTTTACAAGGGCACGATACAACCGCGCCTTTACCAGTCGACTGGAACAATCGAAATCCGGTCGGGGTCCTCGAGCCAGTTTCGCGTGAACAGCACGCCCGGGTACGGTACGGCCAGCTCTTCGCTGCAGACGCAGGTCGTGATCATCAAGAGTGACACTGTGCTGCTGACAGTGGCGCGCGATCTCGATCTGCCGAATAATGCAGCGTTTACCGGCTACAACGGGCCGAACCGGCACCTCAGCCTGGACGATCTGAACGTGCGTCAGGGCACATTGAACGCCATGAAGGGCGCTATCAGTGTCAACGTGGTGAACAAGACGGACCTGGTCCAGATCAGTTGCTCGACGTTGGATCCAAAGCTCTCGGCCGACATCGTCAACCGGCTCATCAGCGAGTACATCAACCGCAGCCTGCAATCGAGCTACGAGGCGACCAAGCGGGTTTCGGACTTTCTTTCGCTGCAGCTTCGCGACCTGAAGCAGCAGGTGGAGACGCAGCAGGAACAGCTCATCGATCTGCAGAAGCGGATCGGCGTGCTCGGCTTCGATCCGCAGCACAACGAGATTCAATCGACACTGGATGATCTGACACGCGCGGTAAGCACCGCCCAGATCGCGCGGATCCAGCAGCAGGCACGTTACAAAACCTTGACCGGCATGAACCCCGACGCGCTGGACGGAACCATCGGTGCGCAGGCAGCCGGCGGCCTCTCAAGCAGCTTGAGCTCGCTGCGCACTTCCAAGCAGCAGCTTATGGTGCGCTATGCCGATCAGGCGGCCACGATGGGACCGAATCTGCCGCAGATGCAGGCGCTGACGGCGCAAATCAGGGAGATCGACAAGCAGATCGGGGACGAGCAGAAACGGCTGATCGATCAGGCGAAGAACGCGTACGTGGCTGCAGAGGTGAATGAGCAGCAGACGCGGGCCGCGCTCGAAGTTGAGAAAGCCGACGCTTACAGGCTGCGTGATGCGCTGGTGGAGTACACGCTGCGGCAACGCGATTTCGAATCCAACCGGACGCTGTATGAGGGTTTGTCGCAGCGGCTGCGCACGGCGGGCATTGAGGCTGGTCTGGAATCGACAGAGATCGACATCATCGACAGCGCGGTTCCGGCGACCGCGCCGACGCTGCAGTCGCGCTCCAGCATGATCGTGGTCAACGGCATCGTGATGCTTGCGCTGGGCATCGTACTGGCCTTCGTGCTGGAGAGCCTCGACACAGGCATCCGCACGGTGGCGCAGATCGAAGCCATCTCCGGCCTGCCGTCACTCGCGCTGATTCCGCGCATCCGCCGCACGGCGGGCGAGCTCGCAGCTCAGTCGCCGGTGCAACGAAATCTCGGTGTGCTGGGTGCGCCTATGTCCCAGTTCGCGGAAGCGTTCCGCGCTCTGCGCACTTCGCTTCTGCTATCGGTTGCCGGACGTGAGCCGCAGGTGATTCTGCTGACCAGCGCCACGCCCAGCGAAGGCAAGACGACGGTCGCAATGAACCTGGCATGCGTGCTCGCGCAGCGTGATGTGCGCGTGCTGCTCATCGATGCCGACCTGCGCCGCCCGACCGTACATCACCGCTTCAACATCAACGGTAAAGTTGGCCTGAGCTCGGTGCTCACCGGCAGCGTTGCGCTGGAGGAGGCCATTCAGCAGGTTGCCGAAGTGCCGAAGCTTGACATTCTGGTGAGCGGACCGGTGCCGCCGTTCCCCACCGAGATGCTGGCGTCAGAGGCGATGAAGCGGATGATCGCGCAGTGCCGCGGGATCTACACGCACATCGTGATGGACTCGCCGCCTCTGCTTTCGATCACGGACAGCGTGGTGCTGGCGCATGAAGCGGACGCCGTTGTGCTGGTGGTGCGTCAAGGGAAGTCCAACAAGCACGCCGTGCGCCGTGCGCGCGACCTGCTGATGCGCGCCGGCACGCGCATGACCGGCACCGCGCTGAATGCGGTCGACCTCAACTCGCCGGAGTACTACGCATACTACGGCTACTCGGGTTATTCGGGCTACGCATCCGGCGGCGTCGATAGCAAGGGATGGGAGTCGCGCTCGAAGGACAAGTCCGACTCCAGAAAAGGAGGGTCCAGATGACCGCGCGTACTCTGTCGGTTTCGAATTCAATGCGCGGCGGCACTGGACTGCGCGTCGCTCTCGGGCGCGCTGCTCCTTGCGCTCTCGGCTCTCGTGGCAACTCCGTCCGTCGGACAGTTCAGCGGGCCGGGGCCGACGGTCGAGACACCAAGCACCGCGACGGTCACAACCGATCGCTCGATTCTGTTCCCGTCGACCCGAGACCCGAAGCTGCAGCCCGGCGATCAGATCAGCATGCACATCTTCGGCGAAGGCGGAGTTCGCTCCGGAGGTTCGTCTCAACTCCGAGGGCAGCGTGCTGCTTCCGCTGATCGGCTACGTCCAGCTGGGCGGCCTCACGATATCGCAGGCTGAGGTCTACATCGAGCATCGCCTCGAGGACGCGGGCATGTACCGCAATCCGCAAGTGACGATCACGCTGACCGAGGGACAGAACCAGGTCGCGGCGGTGGTCGGCGAGGTCCACTCCGTCGTTCCTGTCGTCGGCTCGCGCCGGCTGCTGGACGTGCTCGCGTTCGCCGGCGGCCTTCCCGCCACAGCCAGCCACGTCATCACCATCAGCCGTCCCGGCGTTGCAGAGCCCATCGTGGTCGACCTCGGTACGGATCCGCTGCGCAGCAGCCTGGCCAATATTCCAATCTTCCCCGGCGACACGATCATCATCAGCCGGATCGGCGTGGTGTACATGGTCGGCGACTTCAAGACTCCCGGAGTCATTCCGCTGACGCAATACTCGCCGCTCACGCTGATGCAGGCGACCGCGATCTCCGGCGGCATCAATTACCAGGGCAAGTTCAATGACGTTCGCCTGGTTCGCACTGTCGGCGACCATCGCACCGTCGTCAAGCTCGACATCCAGCGCATCATGCACGGCAAGGACCCGGACCCGATTCTGCAGGCCAACGACATCGTCTTCCTGCCCGACAGCGCCATCAAGTCGTCGATGGCAAATGGCAGCCTCGGCACGCTGCTCGGCATCGTTTCGCTGCTCATCTCCGTCGTCCGGTACTGAGGTACGAGCGATGCCCGCTCCCCGCAGCCCGTTACATCGCGAGCCCGTGCGCCTGGCCTATCTGGTTTCGCACCCGATCCAGTACCAGGCGCCGCTGCTGCGCCGCATCGCGCGCGAGCCGGACATCGACCTCACAGTCCTGTACGGTTCAAACTTCTCCGTGCGCGGCTACAAAGACCGCGGCTTCGGTGTCGAGGTCGCGTGGGACGTGCCTCTGCTCGATGGCTACCGCAGCGAGTTCCTGCCGCGCCTGCGCGACACCGGAACCGTGTCGGCACTCAGCCCCATCAGCCGCGGCATTCTGCGCCGGCTCCAAAATCAGGATGGCTCGCCAGCGTTTGACGCGCTCTGGGTGCACGGCTATGCCAGCGTCAATGCCTTGCACGGCATCGCGGCGGCGAATGCACTCGGCATTCCAGTACTGCTGCGCGCGGAATCCTGGCTGGCGGATCGGCCGCGAACGTTTGCGACACTCTGGGCGAAAAGACTCTCTCTCAAAATCCTGCGTCCCGGCGATCGCCGCGACGTTGCCCATCGGCACGCGCAACCGCGAGTACTGGGCCCACTACTTCGGCGCGGATATGCCGCAGTTCGCTATGCCGTACGCCGTCGACAACAGTTATTTCAGCAGGCGCGCGGCGGCCGCTGACCTCGATCTGCTTGGTCGCGAGCTGAACCTGGCACCCGGGCGGGCTGTCATTCTCTTCGCTTCGAAGCTGCAGCCGCGCAAGCACGCGGACGACTTGCTCGAGGCATACGCTCGCCTCTGCGCGTCCGGGGCGATACCGCCTCCTCACCTCGTCATCGCCGGCGATGGTGAGCAGCGCGCCGCGCTCGAGTTGCGCGCAAACGAGCTCGGCCTCGGCGGCGTGCGCTTCGCCGGGTTCCGTAATCAGTCCGAACTGCCGGCATTCTTCGCGTTGGCCGACGTGTTCGTCCTTCCCTCCCGGCACGAGCCCTGGGGGCTCATCGTCAACGAGGCGATGGCGGCAGGCTGCCCGGTGATTGTGTCGGACGAAGTAGGCGCGCACGCCGACCTGGTCACCGATGGCGTCGAGGGGTTCGTCTTTCCGGTCGGCGACGTCGCCGCGCTGGCCACAGCTCTCGAGCGCGTACTCTCCACCACGCAGCAGGCCCGCCGGATGGGTGAGGCAGCACGCCGCCGGATCGCATCCTGGGACTTTGAAGCTGACGTTCGCGGACTCCGCCAGGCCCTCGTCCATGTCACCCGGAAGCTGCAACATACCTGACGCGCGCGCTTGCTATCCTGTGAGGACGAATGAGAATCCTGCACATCGTCGGCACCGTCAGCCCCGCTGCGGGCGGCCCGACCGAGGTCATCCGGATGCTCATCCGCTACGCGCCGCCGGGGTACACCAGCGAACTCGCCACGCTGGACGACCCTGCCGCTCCGTTCCTGCGCGACCTGCCATTCCCGGTGCACGCGCTGGGCTCCAGCCGGCCCC
This sequence comes from uncultured Verrucomicrobiae bacterium, assembly GCA_963716225.1. Classification (GTDB taxonomy): domain Bacteria; phylum Acidobacteriota; class Terriglobia; order Terriglobales; family Acidobacteriaceae; genus Granulicella. The sequence goes on from OY970299.1 coordinate 442,882, forward strand.
GCTGGTTTCGTCCCGCGCTGCTGCGCTGGCTCTGGAAAAACCGTGCACGCTTCGATGGAGTGGTTGTGCATGGGCTGTGGGAATTCACCGGTCTCGCAGCACTATTGAGCGTCGCTAAGTTCCCAGGTTATGTTGTGTTTACGCATGGAATGCTCGACCCGTACTTCAAGCGGGCGTACCCGGCAAAGCACGGCAAGAAGTGGCTCTACTGGATGCCTGCCGAGTATTGGGTGCTGCGCCGTGCCCGTCGCGTGCTGTTCACCACGGCAGCCGAGCGCGATCTCGCGGGACAGAGCTTCTGGCTGCATAAGTGGCGGCCCATGGTCGTACCGATCGGGTCGGAGGCGCCGCCGCCGGATACTGCTGCGCTGCTCGAAGCGTTCCGTGCGGCCTGTCCGAATGCTGCTGGACGCCGGTTTCTCCTATTCCTTGGCCGCATTAATCGAGAAGAAAGGCTGCGACCTGCTCGTCCGCGCCTTCGCGGAAGTGAGCGCCGGGCATCCTGATCTTCACCTGGTGATGGCCGGCCCGGACCCGGGTCACTGGCGCGAGCGCCTCGAAGCGATCGCGGCGGAGTTCGGCTGCACCGGCCGCATTCACTGGCCGGGCCTGCTGCTCGGCGACGCGAAGTGGGGAGCCTTCGCGGCTTGCGAGGCGTTCGTTCTTCCGTCGCACCAGGAGAACTTTGGCGTCGCCGTCGTCGAGGCGCTGGCATCGGGCCATCCTGTGCTGCTCACGCAGCCCGTCAATATCGCGCAGGACCTCGCGGCGGACGGCTGCGCGCTGGTTGAGCCGGACACGCAGGAGGGCGTCACGCGGCTGCTCACAGGCTGGCTCGATTTGTCCGCCGCTACGCGGAGCGATATGGCCGCGCGGGCCCATGAAAGCTTCGTGCGCCGGTACGATATGCGCCGTAACGCCGAGGCGATCCTGCGGGTCTTCGAGCAGACCAACAACGCGCAACGCGCCCGTGCCCGCGCACTCCCGGAGGCCCGCTGATGCCGCGCCAGCCCGAGTACAGAGCCGATCAACACATCACCGGCGGAGACGACCCATACACGCGGCCGGCGTTTTCCTTCCAGAACCGCCTTCGGCGGATGGTGTGGAACATCACGTGGCTGCTGCTCTACCGGCCGTCGCCGCGGCCGTTTCATGGGTGGCGCGCCATGCTGCTGCGGCTGTTCGGCGCGAAGCTCGGGCCCGACTGCCACTTCTATCCAGGCTCGCGCGTGTGGGCGCCCTGGAACCTGAACTGCGCGGACCACGTCTCCGCCGCCGATGCCGTCGAGATCTACAACCCGTCGCCCATGCAGCTCGGATCGCACGTCATTCTCTCGCAGGGCTGCTATCTTTGCGGCGCGACACACGATTACAACGATCCCGCATTTCCGCTGATCGCGTATGCGATGACGATCGAGCCGTATGTGTGGATTTGCGCGCGGGCCTCCGTCGCGCCGGGGATTCGTGTGGGTGAGGGCGCGGTACTCGGGTTGGGCTCGGTTGCAACGCGCGATCTCGATCCCTGGACGGTTTACTCAGGCCATCCGGCCCAGCCGGTGCGGCAGCGGCAGCGCACTGAAGCCGCAACCCTGAAAGCGGAGAGCGCGGCACTGTGAGCACGAACGTGTCGGTCGTCATCCTGACGCTGAACGAGGAGCAGGACCTTCCCGGCTGCCTGGATTCGGTCGGGTGGTCGGATGACATCCATGTGCTCGACTCGAACTCAACCGATCGCACCGCCGAGATCGCACGCGCCCGCGGCGCGTCAGTCACTACGCGCGCGTTCGACACCTATGCGCGGCAGCGCAACGCAGCGATGCTGCTTCCCTTCCGGCATCCGTGGGTGCTGGTGCTTGACGCGGATGAGCGCGCCACGCCGGAGCTCGGAGCGGAAGTGCGGCGCGCGGCGGCCGAAGCTCACGACAACGTTGGTGCGTTTCGCATACGGCGCCGGGACTTTCTGTGGGGAACATGGCTGAAGCACGCGCAGCTCACGCCTTATTACGTGCGCCTGCTGCGCGTGGGCCGGGTTCACTACACGCGCGACATCAACGAGTTTGTGGAGGTCGACGGCGAGACAGGACAGCTTTCGTCGCCCCTCGATCACATGCCGTTTTCCAAGGGCATCGCGCACTGGGTTACGAAGCACAACCAGTACTCGAGCGCTGAGGCTGAGCTGTTGGCGACAGGCGACGCCGTGCAAAAGGCGTCACTCAAGGACGCCATCTCCGCACGCGACTTTCACGACCGCCGCGCGGCGCAGAAGGCAATGTTTTATCGCATGCCTGCGCGCCCGCTGCTCAAGTGGATGTACATGATGTTCGTGCGCGGAGCCGTGCTCGACGGCGCGGCAGGCGTGATGTACGCCACGCTGCAAAGCTTCTATGAGTACCTGATCGAGGTGAAGCGCAGAGAGATTCTGCGCCGTCGCGAGAACCTGCCGATTTGAAGGTTGACTGAATCGTGAGTAATGAATAACGCAACGGCAAAGAAGGGCACCCGACCCGTTTCGAGGCGGCGGTGCTTTGAGTTGCAGTTGAGTTCAGTTGTCAGTTTGAGTTGTGAGCGAGTGATCCTGGTTGCGTGCCGTTGTCTCATCGACAATTCATTATTCACTGACTTAAATGAAGGACGAGAGCGAAATACGAGGGTGTCATTGCCGATGGGCGCTCAGCGAGCGTCGGGGGCCACCCGGGTGTATTCCGCTCTCGTCTCTCTACCCGCGCAATTTGGCGAGCAGATCAGTGGGATGGACCGGCTTGGCGAGGATCTCGAACTCGTGTCCCTGTGCGCGGGCGCGCTCGAGAAGATCGGCCGTCGCGGCCTGTCCGGAAAACAATAGTACCTTGCAGTTGGGAAGTTTGGCGCGGGTCTGGATAGCGGCCTCGATGCCGGTCATTCCGGTCATGATGACGTCGGAGATGAGCATGTCGGGCCTGAAGGTGTCGAGCGCTTCGAGCGCCTTCTCTCCGCTGTAGACGGCGCGCGCCTCAAAGCCGGCCTGGTTCAGGATGATAGCGAGTGTATTGGCGATTACCTGTTCGTCGTCAGCTACCAGGACGCGAGGCTTTGCACTGCTTGAATTGTTTTCTGGCATGTGGGTCCCTGAAAAAAGATTCCTTCCGTGGGCCGGCTCTCTCACACAGCCGTAAAACAACCCACTCTCGTCATGATACGGGAGCATCGCCCAGGAACGCAGAGTATCCTAGCCGACTGTGATGCGAACTTCCACAGCAACGCTGCTTGCCTAGTGACGTTCAACGTCCCGCTAAACTGAGACTTAACCGCTGTAGTTAGACGATGCTACTCTCAATCCGTGGTTGACCTTCACCACCATTTATTGCCGGGGCTCGACGACGGGTCGCCGGACCTCGCAACCTCGATCAAGATGGCCCGGATGGCGGCCGAGGACGGCATCACGCATGTGGTGTGCACCCCCCATGCGAGCACACGGTACCGGTTCGAGCCGGAACGGATCCACGCGGCGCGCGAGCAGCTGCGTGGGGCGCTGGCCGCCGCGCGTATCCGGCTGGTGCTGGGGAGCGGGTGCGACTTCCACCTGAGCTACGACAACGTGCAGGATGCGCTGAGGAACCCGCGCCGGTATACGGTGAACGGCGGGGATTACCTGCTGATTGAGCTGCCGGACTATGCGCTTCCGCCCACGCTGGAGGAGACGTTCTACACGCTTCGGCTGGCGGGGATGACGCCGATCCTGACGCACCCGGAGCGCAATCCGTCGCTGCAGCAGGATGCGACGCGGCTGGCGGACTGGGTGCGGGATGGGATGCTGACGCAGGTGACGGCAGCCTCCGTGACCGGGTTGATGGGGCGCAAGGCGCAGAAGATGACGGAGCGGCTGCTGGCCGACCGCTGGGTACACTTCGTCTCGACGGATGCGCACAACGTGAGCTCGCGGCCGCCACAGATGCGGGCGGCGTGCGACCAGATTGCGGGCAAGTTTGGTGAAGCGTACGCCCAGAGGCTTTGCACTGAAAATCCACAGGCGGTCTTCGACAACCGGCCGCTGGGGGCGCAGGATCCTGCTGCAGGGGTGTTCGACATGGCAGCGGCGGAGGAGGAGTTCGACCACGAGAAGCGCGGCCTGCTGCGCAGGCTTTTCCGGCGGTAGAAGGCAGGTACCCCCCTCCCCCCTGTTTATTGCGCAAAGTCTTCCAGAATTGTGACTTAGGGGTGGACTTACCGGCGGACTTAGGGCGGGCGAGGCAGGACCCGCCTGGAGAGGGCCCGTGGCTGGGGGCGGGGTTTGTCAAGTCAGGTGTCCCAAAACAGAGAAGCATATCCCTGTCGACCCAGCCAGCAAGCTGGCCGAAAGAATGCCGGCGGATCGCCGGGTGCACTTCCTTGCGATGGACACGCACAACGGCCAAGGGTCCTGGCCGATTTCTATAGGCGCTGCGACGGTTTGTGAGATATGCGCCGCGGCTCGAAGATAACGAACGAGCCCTGATTGGCGATATAGAGGGCGCTGAATCTGCCGGTCGGGAGCAGACCGTCAATGGCGACCTGCTTCAGCCCCGCGTTTCCGATCCAGACCTCGGCACTGAACGTTTCTGGACCGACAGACAAGCGGGTGTGGAACGCAGTGGCGGAGGAGAGCTTGCCATTTTCGTCAGCCGTCCACTTGGAGCCTCGCGGAAGCGTGGGCTGAGGCGCGAAGACGGGCTGGAGAATGACCATATCCGCGCCACTATCCAGAAGCAGGTGAAGCGGCTCCGTCGTTCCCTTCGCCTGCACCGGAACTGAAATCAACCGGGGCTCGAGGTCTCCCGCGCGGGTGCGAACCGGCACGATGCTGATGCGATCGCCGGAGAGTTCAGCCAGGAGCGAGGCGTCGTTGTCGAACTGAATGCGATGGTGGCGGTTGTCAATAAGGAAGTTAGAGCAGAGCAGCACATCCTGGCCGACGACTCCGCGTAGATTCGGGTCGAGAGACTTGAACTCGGACAGGGGCTGAACGAGCACGGTGAGAGGACCGGAGTTGATGGGACCCAACGAGAGGCTCTCGACGCGAGCGCGGCGGGTGTCGGTTGTGCCTTCCCAACTGGCAAGCTTGACGTCTTGCGCTCCCGGGAGGTGGAGGGACGTGGAAAGCTGCGGGTCGACAACGGACGAGGTGGCGCCGGTATCGAGGAGAAAAGGATAGGGCCCTTTGCCATTCACGCGCACGTCCACGACGATCATGGAGCGATGCGGAGACTTGAAGGGCACGATGTCTGCCGTCCCTTCGGCGACGCTGACGAGCCGCAGGAAGAGAATGAGGACCAGCATCGTGATCCTTAAGGCGAGAGAATCTGTAAGCGATGGGTGAGCCGTTGCTTTGTGTGCGATTTGCGACATTCGCTGCTCCTGTCACCGGGACGGAAGGCCTACCCTGTCCGGTCATGACCCACGATAGGTTTGCTAACGCGATGGCGAAAGCATCCGGACGGACTATGTGCGGACATAAAAGGCCATCCATGACAGAGCGGCCTGGAGCGTGGACGGACGGCGTGCGGCTGCGGCCATTCGCCTGTGGGCGAGCGGGAGTGGTCGACGTATTGAACCTGCCGAGGAAGGAAGGCGGAGAAGACCTGCCGCAGACGACGTGTCGGTTCGAGAGCGAGCGATCAGGCGGCGGAAGCTGACGAAAGCCGGGCGGCCGCTGCTCTTGCCTCGCTGGGGCTGTCGCGGTAAACACGCTGCCAGGCCCTGCGCAGTTGGCGGGTAGAAGAGAATCCTGCGCGCTCGGCGATGTTCTCCATATCGAGCTGGGTTTGCAACAGGAACTCACGGGCGAGAGCTACACGGAGCCGATTGCGGTAGTCGACGATGGACATGCCTACCTGCTTATGGAAGAGCCGCGAGAGATGCCGGATGCTGGCGCCCGCGATCTGGGCGAGCTGCACCCTGTTCCAGGCCTTGGAAGGATTTGCGGCAATGGCATCCTGCACTCGATGCACGGCAGGATGAATGTGATTGCGCCCGTCCAGCCATGGAGAAACCTGCGAGTCTGAGCCGGCGCGGCGCATATAAACGACGAGGTGGCGCGCGATCGCCACGGTGCAGGCGTGACCAACGATCGTGCTGACGAAGTGCAGCATGAGGTCGATACCTGCAGTAACGCCCGCGCAGGTATAGATGTTGGCATCGCGTACGTAGAGCCGGTCTTCGACCAATTTGGCTTTGGGTGCAATGCGCGTGAGGAGCGCACAGTCGAGGTGATGTGTCGTGCAGCGGCGGCCGTCAAGCAGGCCGGCCCGGCCGAGGAGCAACGCACCGGTGCAGATCGCAATGACCGTGTGTGATGGGCGAATGGAGTCTCGGAGCCAGTCAACGATTGAGGTCTGGTCCTGGGCGTCCGCTTCGTAGTCCGCCGGACGTCCCCATTCGGAGGCCTGGTCAACACCAGCCACAACGATCACGATTGCGTTGTCCGCAAGAGACGAGGGCAGCGGCTCAAGGCGCTGAAGGTCAATTCCGATTGAGCTTGAGACGGTGCGAGTGGCACCTACGAACCGAACGCGAAAGTTGATGGCGTTCTGTTCGAGATTGGCTCGACGGAGCACCTCGGCCGCAGCGGCAACATCGAGAATCGAAGTGCGTGGCTGAAGCACAAGCACGACCGGAATCTCGCGTTTGACCGCAAACATCTGTGAGGTCAGGTGAGGCGCGAACTTGCTCTTCGGCGTGCTGTGATGGCGAAGGTCCATCTATATCCCCCAGCCTGAATGTACGCGCTGCCGATGCCGCGCAAAAGGTGCAATGAGGCCATACAGCGGACAAAAAAAGGACATCGATTCGGGGTGGGACTGAGAGGCGATGAGCTCGCTAGAGGCCGAGGCCGCCGTCGACGGCGAGGAGCTGACCGGTGATGAAGTTGGGGCAGGTGGCGAAGAAGAGGACGGCGGAAGCGACATCGGCGACGGTTCCGTTGCGCTGCATGGGAGTTTTGGCGGCGAACTGTTCGTAGCCGGCGTCGACGTTGCCGGTGGTGACGATCATGCCGGGGGCGACGCAGTTGACGCTGATGTCTGGCGCCCAGGCTTTTGCCATGGTCTGGGAGAGCATGTGGAGGGCGGCCTTGGAGGTGCAGTAGTGCGCATGCGTGGCCCAGGGATGAATGCCGCCGAGTGAGCCGATGTTGATGATGCGTCCGCGTGCGGCCTTGAGGTGCGGAAAGGCGTGTTTGGCCATGAGGAATGGGCCGCGGGTGTTGGTGGCGAAGACCTCGTCCCATTGGCCGACGGTGATCTCGTCGAGGGGGGCGGTCTCGAAGCGACCGGCGTTGTTGACGAGGATGTCGAGGCCTCCGAGCGCGCGCGTTGCCTCTTCTATGGCGGCGGCGACGCTGGCCTCGTGGTGCACGTCGGCGGGGATGGCGACGGCTTTGACGCCGAGGGCAGCGAGGTCGATGACGGTCTGCTCGGCGTCCTGGACGGAGCCCCGGTAGGTGATGGCGACGTCGGCGCCGGCACCGGCGAGGGCGAGAGCGAGGCCACGGCCGATGCGGCGCGCAGCTCCGGTGACGAGCGCGCGATGTCCCTTAAGAGCGCCTTCGAGTGAGCTCATTCAGACAGGATAACTTGTGGCACAAACCTCTCTGGCCGGGGAAGATCGTGCACGATGTGATTCCCGACCCAGACAGGGCGCTGTTCCGCTGCTGCCTCAGGGCTGACATATCCAATCCGGCATCCGGCATCTAACAAGAGGAAGTACAGACGACCAACATGGGCCACAGACAACTCTGCCGCCGCGACCTCCTCAAGCTCGCCGCGGCGGCGGGCGCGTACTCATTCCTACCCGGCTGCAGCTCGATTAACAAGGCGATCTCCGGAGCCAGCGGCGGTTCGACATCGAGCTGCGGAAAGCTCACCGACATCGAGCACGTGGTCATCGTGATCCAGGAAAACCGCTCCTTTGATCACTACTTCGGAAGCTACAAGGGCGCACGCGGCTTTTCGGACTCTTCCAGTGCTTTCAAACAGGCGGACCCGGATAACAACACAGCTTCACCTGCGGGCCTGCTCTATCCGTTCCACCTCGACAGCTCGAAGTGGAACGCCGCATGCACGCATGACATTGACCACAGCTGGATCACGCAGCACCAGAGCTGGAATAACGGCGCGAACGACGGCTTCGTGACAGCCCACATCCCGATCAACGCAAACGACGCGGTGCTCACGATGGGCTATTACAACCGTTCGGACCTGCCCTACTACTACGCTGTCGCGGATGCGTTTACTCTCTGCGACAACTATCACTGCTCGGTGATTGGGCCGACGGATCCGAACCGCATCTACACGATGGCGGCGTCGATCGATCCTGATGGCACGGGTGGCGGGCCGCTGCTCCAGACGCTGGTCAGCAACCGGGCATCGATGTACGGCAAGCTGACGTACACGACAATGCCGGAGCAACTGCAAGCTAGCGGCATCTCCTGGAAGATCTACACCACACCGGACCAGACCATCCAGAACGGCATCGGTTCCAACAACGTCCTGCCGTATTTCAAGAACTTTCAGGATCAGTCGACGCAGCTTTACAAAAACGCGTTCGGCCCACAGTTCCCCACCGACTTCATCGCCGATGCTGCGACCGGAAATCTGCCACAAGTCTCCTGGATCATTCCGTCGGTTGTTGAATCGGAGCATCCGCCAGCGCCATCGCTACTTGGCGAACTCACAGTCGCGACGATCATTAACGCGCTTACGGCGAACCAGGCCGAATGGGCCAAGACGGTGCTCTTCCTCACCTATGACGAAAACGGCGGATTTTTCGACCACGTTGCGCCGCCCACTGCACCACCGGGCACGCCCGGTGAATACATCACGGCGGCTCCAATCCCGGATGCGTCAGTGCTGGGCGGAATTAGCGGCCCGATCGGGCTGGGTTTCCGCGTCCCGATGCTGATCATTTCGCCGTTCAGCCGGGGCGGCTTCATCTCATCGGACGTATTCGATCACACGTCGGTGCTGCGTTTTCTGGAAACCCGCTTTGGCGCTGAAGTGCCGAATCTCAGCGCATGGCGTCGGTCTGCGGTTGGCGATATGACCTCTGCCTTCAACTTCTCGAAGCCAGATACCTCCGTGCCCGTGCTGCCGACGCTGAATGCCGCCGACCCGACACTGATCACCGGCTGCATTGATGCGCTCACAGGCACGGTGGCGTATCCTATTCCCAACCCGCAGACGTTGCCCACACAGGAAGCAGGAACCGCCACGCGCCCGAACCCCTCCTGCTGACGGAGGCGACGGCGCATCGAGATCAATCGCTGATCACTTCGGCTGCGGAGTGCTCGGCTGGCTGCTGGGCTGGGGTGTGGTGGGCTGCGATGAGGACGGCGCGGGCTTGGGGATGACGCGCTCCTGAAGGCCGGGGATAGTCTGCGAGGCCTTTCCGTCGTTATCCACGAACTCGGACACCTGGGCCTGGGGGCGCTGGAGCTTGAGGGTGAGCTGCTTGCCGCCGGCGGGGAGATCGAACTCGGTGGCGGCGGTCGCAAAGCCGGAGGCAATGACCTGGACGAGGACGTGGCTGCCGACCTCGAGGACGTCGATGCGGGCGTTTCCGTCAGGGTCGGTTTTCACCTCGAGGTTGCCGTCGGACTTGCCGTCGCGGATGGCGTGGAAGACAACGCCGGCGTTTTCGAACGGCTTGCCGTTGAAGCCCTTGAGGACGGTGATGGTGACGGGAGCAGTGGGTGGGGGCGGCTGCCACTTGCGGCCATGCTCCTGAGCGGTGGCGGGGAGCGTGAGGGCGAGCAGTGCCCCGGGCAGGATGAGACGGGTGAAGCGCATGGAAGGATTTTATCGTGAGGGACCGGGGTCAGGTTGGGTGGGCGAAGTATGACCCCAGGGCGCGACGTTCGGGGCGGCCGTGAATGGGGCATCCTGAGGGAGAACCGCATCGCGAGTGGGTCACATGCGGCCGGCAAGGAATGTGCGTGACATTCACTCATATTTCACTGTTCAGCGCTTGACTGTGGAGGGTTCGCGGGGCTACATTAGCAGTCGGAAGCAGAGAGTGCCAACCCCCTGAACCGGGCCACTGGCTTTCTGAGGACGCCTCTGCAAACCGCAAATAAGGAGACATGAGAAACATGGCAGCTAATAAGTTCACGCCGTTGCACGACCGGATTCTGGTGCAGCGTCTGGAAGAGGGCGAGACCGTTCGAGGCGGGATTATCATCCCGGACTCGGCCAAGGAGAAGCCGCAGCAGGGCAAGGCGATCTCGGTGGGCAAGGGCAAGTCGAATGACGAGGGCAAGGTGTTTCCGCTGGATGTGAAGGCGGGGGACACGGTGCTGTTCGGCAAGTATGCGGGCACGGAGATCAAGCTGGACGGCGAGGACTTCCTCATCATGCGTGAGGAAGAGGTTCTCGGAATCCTCAAATAGTCCTGCGCGGACGGCGGGACGCGGCTTCGCCGCCTTTGCTGCCTGACGCGCTAACAGGTCAGAGCGGGGTTCGCCTCGCTAACGATTTCAAGACGGAGAACAGAGATATGGCAAAGCAGATTCTGCACGGAGAAGATTCGCGGCAGGCGATTCTGCGCGGTGTGAACCACCTCGCGAACGCGGTGAAGGTGACGCTCGGTCCGAAGGGACGGAACGTCGTGATTGAGAAGAAGTTTGGCTCGCCCACAATTACGAAGGACGGCGTGACGGTTGCGAAGGAAGTTGAGCTTCCGGAGGGCCTGGAGAACATGGGCGCGCAGATGGTGAAGGAAGTCGCGTCGAAGACTTCGGATGTTGCCGGCGACGGCACGACCACGGCGACTGTGTTGGCGCAGGCGATTTATCGCGAGGGCGTGAAGACGGTTGCGGCGGGCGCGAACCCGATGGCGCTGAAGCGCGGCATCGACAAGGCTGTTGAGGCTGTGATTGGCAAGCGGGACGAGAACGGCAATGTTGAGGGCGGCTCGCTGAGCGAGTTCTCGAAGCCGGTGTCGGGTGACATGATCGCGCAGGTGGGAACGATTTCGGCGAACTCGGATTCGACGATCGGCACGATTATTGCCGAGGCGATGAAGAAGGTTGGCAAGGATGGCGTGATCACGGTTGAAGAGTCGCGCACGATGGAGACGCAGCTGGATGTGGTCGAGGGCATGCAGTTCGACCGCGGCTACCTGTCGCCGTACTTCGTGACCGATGCGGAGCGGATGGAAGCGGTGCTCGAGAATCCGTACATCCTGATTTACGAGAAGAAGATTTCGACGATGAAGGACCTGCTGCCGCTGCTGGAGCAGATTGCGCGGACGGCGAAGCCGCTGCTCATCATTGCAGAGGATGTGGATGGTGAGGCGCTGGCGACGCTGGTGGTGAACAAGCTGCGCGGCACGCTGAATGTGGCGGCGGTGAAGGCACCAGGTTTCGGCGATCGGCGCAAGGCGATGCTCGAAGACATTGCGGTTCTGACCAACGGCAAGGCGATCACAGAGGATCTCGGCATCAAGCTCGAGGGCGTCAAGATCGAGGACCTTGGCACGGCGAAGCGCGTGACGATCGACAAGGACAACACGACGATCGTTGACGGCGGCGGCACCGATGATAAGATCTCCGGACGCGTGAAGGAGATTCGCGCGCAGGTCGAAAAGACCACCTCCGACTACGACCGCGAGAAGCTGCAGGAGCGGCTGGCGAAGTTGGTCGGCGGGGTTGCGGTGATCAAGGTCGGTGCAGCGACCGAGACCGAGATGAAGGAGAAGAAGGCGCGCGTGGAGGATGCGATGCATGCGACACGCGCGGCTGTCGAGGAAGGCATTGTCCCGGGGGGCGGCGTTGCGCTGGTCCGCGCGGGCAAGGCGGTCGACAAGCTCGTCCAGACGCTGGAAGGCGACGAGAAGGTCGGCGCTCAGATCATTCGCCGGGCTCTTGAGGAGCCGCTGCGGATGATCGTGCAGAACGCGGGCGAGGAAGGCTCGGTTGTGATCGGCAAGATCAACGACTCGAAGGAAGCGAACTTCGGCTACAACGCCGGAACGGGCGTCTACGAGGACCTGGTAAAGGCCGGCGTAATCGACCCGACGAAGGTGACGCGGACTGCGCTGCAGAATGCGGCGTCGATTGCGGGCCTGATGCTGACCACCGAGGCGATGATTGCCGAGATTCCGGAGAAGAAGGAAGCTCCGGGCGGCGGCCACAACCACGGCGGCATGGACGGCATGTACTGAGCTTCGGGCTCGGCGAGACGCGCCTTCAGCGCAAACCACTGCATGGAGCCCGACGCGCTTCGCGCAAAGGCAACGGCACAAGCGAGGCCCTGGAGAGATCCGGGGCCTCTGCTTTTGGGGACGTGCCGATGGGGCTGGGTGGAACCAAGCAGGGCTCTTTTTCGGGGATCGGTTCTCTGCTACGTTTCCCTCAAGGTTTTTTGTGCGACGCTGTAGACCGGCGGCGAGCCCCCGCCGTCTACGAGTATGCTTAAAGGCAGAACGACCGTTTAGGGCTTTGGAGGCCGTTTGATCGTCCTGGAGGGACTCGAGAGGAAGCGTTCCCTCTCTCGACGTATTGGCGACTTCGTGCAGAGCCAGCCCGCGGCGGTTTGGGTGGGCGGCACGGTTCTCCTGGCACTGATCATCCGGATGATTGTGGTTTGCTGCGCGTTTCGCGGCGTGGCGGCCCCCGGCAATGCCCATGCGGAGTTCGGGTTTGAGATGGGGTGGACGGCGCGATCGATTGCGCTGGGCCACGGATTCAGCGGGCCGTTCCAGCCGATCACAGGACCGACGGCGCTGGTGCCGCCGCTTTATCCGTACCTGCTGGCGGGAATCTTCAAGCTGTTTGGGCTGTATACGCCGCTGGCGGCGTTTGTTGCGCTGGCGCTGAACAGCGTGCTGTCGGCGCTGACGTGCATACCGGTGTACGGCGCGGCGCGTGAGGTTTCGGGTGAACGGGTGGCGCGGTGGGCGGCGCTGGGATGGGCGATCTATCCGTTCGCGATTTTCTACGCGTCGGCGCAGGTGTGGGACTATGCGCTGACGGCGCTGGTTTTTGCATGCTGCTTCTGGTGGGCGATGCGGCTGCACCGCACGGTGGGTGCGGGCGCGTGGATTCTGTTCGGCTTCGTGTTCGGGATTGGCGCACTGTCGAACCCATCGATCGCGTCGCTGTTCCCCTTCCTTCTGCTGGTGGCGGTGCACCGCGGGCGGCAGATCGGCGTGGCGTCGTTCAAGCGCGCGATGCTGGCGTTCGCGGCATTCGGGCTGACGATGTTTCCGTGGGCGGTGCGCAACCAGCGCGTGATGCACATGACGACGCCGCTGCGCGACGGGTTCTGGCTGGAGCTGTATGCCGGAAATATCGGCGATCCGGCGAACAGCAACTCACCGGCAGCACACCCGGGGAGCAATCCGGCGGAGCTGGCGCTGTATGCGCAAATGGGCGAGCCGGCGTACATGGCCGAGAAGCAGGCGCTCGCGCTGGCGGGAATTCGCGAGCACAAGCGGATGTTTGTGGAGGCGACGGCGAGGCGCATTCTGCGCTACTGGACCGGCTACTGGAGCTTCGCGCCGGCGTATCTGCAGAATGAGCCACTGGATGTGCCGAACGTTCCGTTCTGCACGGCGCTGTCGCTGTTCCTGCTTTGCGGGATTGTGACGTGGGCGCAGAAGGATCGAAGCCGGCTGCTTCCGTTTGCGGCGTTGCTGTTGGTGTTTCCGATTCCCTACTATCTGACGCACGCGTCGATGGATTACCGTCAGCCGATTGAGCCGGAGCTGGCGATCCTGGTGACGGCAGGGATGCTGGCGGTGCGTGACCGGCTGACGGCCGCAGCGGCCGCGCCGATCGAGCTGGCGGCACCGGATATGGACATGGTCACGTCGTAGGCGCGAGCAAGCGAAAAAAAAAGAGAGGCTCCGGTGCCGGAGCCTCTCTTGCTGGTAGAGCGATAGCTTAGCGCGAAGCGACGGCGGATCCGATCAGGTTCACGCCAGGGCGGACGTCCTGAGGCGCGCGAATCTTGACGCCGGGCTGGTTGGACTTCACCTTGAGGCGGACCAGATCGTCGCGTTTGCCGGTAGAGACGGCATTGAAGCCGAGCTCATAACTGGCGCCCAGAGCGCGGCCGAACTGATTGAGAAACGGTCCGATGGAGACCGGCGAAATGGGACCGTTGTTGAAGAGGGTTCCGCCGGTTGCGTCGCCGACCTGCTGCAGGTAGCCTTGCCCGCTGAAGCTGCCGCGGCCGCCGCGGAAACCGGCGTCCGGGAAGTAGATGGAGTAGACGGCTACGCCGGCGCGGATTGCGTCGTCCTGGGCACCCTGCACGTATGGGCTGTCCTGGTTCATCATCGACGGCCTGCCGTTATATGGGTCGACACCGTTGGTGATCATCAATACGAAGCGGGCCGCAGGAGACTGCGACGGCCAGTGCTTCACGAAATCCTGCAGACAGAAGTACGGGCTGGCGCTGGTGCCGGCCGCGCCGAGCGGAATGCGGAGCTGATTGCCGAGCTCCTGCCGATCGGACGTGAAGCGCCCGTTGGAGCGGATGGTCCCGTTCTGCATGTAGCCGATGAGCACTTTCGCGTTCGGCGGAAGCGAGTTGATGAACTGCTGCAGCTCGCTGACCTGCTGGCCAAAGGTCATACGCAGACCGTCGTCGATGAGGATGGCGATCTCGAGGCTGCCGCGAGACACGGGTGTGACGGATGTGATGGGCGTGTCATGGCCGTTGACCTGCAGGGTCAGGGCACGTGGATCAAGTTGAACGGCATTTTTCGAGTCGAGGCTGATGGTGGCGGTGGTTGGGACCGGGCCCTCCTGACGAATCTCCTGGGCCGAGGCTGCAACGGCCACACCGGCCGCCAGCGTGGCGAGTATGAACGCTCTGGGTATTGCTTTGAACATCATGGATCTCCTAAGTCTTCCTTCTTCCTATCTATTAGATGAAGACACGGGAAGAAGGATTGAAGTTGCAGGTGCGGACGCGATCAAAGCCGCCGGATGGGGGGAACTCAGTCGCCGCCGAGCCGCAGCTTCAATCCGGCACGGGCGGTAAGCGGCAGGCCGGGGTAGCCGATGGGACCGATGTGCTGATCATTCAGGAGGTTGCTGACCTCGGCGAAGACGGTGATGTTCTTGCGCAGGGCGTATGTACCGCCGAGGTCGAGCTTGGCATAACCGAAGTCCAGATTTCGATTCGGCAGAAGGAGTGAGTTGCCGAAGTTGGGGTCGAGCCCGTCGAGGAAGGTGGAGTCGTCACTCCGGCTGGCGAAGGCGCCCTGGAACAGGACGCTGTACTTTGGCTGGGTGTACTGGGCGGTGAGGAAGGCGGTGTGAGGTGGACGACGGAAGACGCGTGCGCCGAGGAGCGGGCTTTCGGCGCCGATGGGCACGCCGGGGATGTTGGGGTTTTCGGTGGGCGTGCCCTGGTTGGCGGCAACGGCGTCCGAGGCGAAGGACTGCAGGACGGCAGTATCGAGATAGGTGTAGCCGGCGCGCACGAAGATGTGTGCGGTGGGCTGCCACTGGGCTTCGAGCTCCGCGCCCTGGGCGCGATAGGCCAGCGAGTTCAGGTAGGCCTCGTAGATTGCCGGCAGGTTGAGGCCGAAGTACTGCGCGAGTGCGGGCGAGCTGACGCCTTCGAGCTGGTGATCGAA
This sequence comes from uncultured Verrucomicrobiae bacterium, assembly GCA_963716225.1. GTDB lineage: Bacteria > Acidobacteriota > Terriglobia > Terriglobales > Acidobacteriaceae > Granulicella. The sequence goes on from OY970299.1 coordinate 458,488, forward strand.
GATGTTGTGGAAGTAGCCGGCGCGCAGGACGAGCTTCTCGCCGAGGATGTTCTGGTCGAGGCCGAGATCGTAGGTGCGGGAGCGCTCGGCGCCTTGCGGGCCGATGTGATATTGCGTGATGTAGGCGGCTCCGCCGGGTTGCGCGAGAAGCTGCGTGTAGAGGCTGTTGAACTCGAGCGCGAGTGTGGGCTCCTGCACGCCGGTGGCGAAGTTGGCGCGAAGGCGCGTGCCGTGGAGGAGCTTCGGGGATGGGCGGATGGGAACGAATGTGAAGCCAAGGCGAGGCGTGGCGGCGATGCCGTAGAGGTGGTTCTTTTCAATCGCGCCGCCGATTGAGTAGCTGAAGCGACCCTTGAACTCGCCCTGGAACTGCAGGTTGTACTCGAAGTTGGTGCGGCGGATGATGTCGTGCTCGAAGTATGTGGCGTCGTTATAGCTTCCGCGCTCGTTGTCGTAACGGAAACCGAAGAGTGCGTTGAAGGCGTGGCTGGGGCTCCAGTCGGATTGATAGTAGAGCTGGTCACGGTTGGAGGACTGGTCGTCGGAGCCGGTGAGGAAGGCGGCCTGGCCGACGGCGGTGTAGCCGTTCGCGCCGCGGATCTGAACGGTGTCGCCGAAGTATTCGGTGAACGGGCCGAAGCCGAAGTCGAACGTCATGGGATTGCCGACGTTGCCGAACTGCGTTTGCTGCTCGCGCTTGCGAGCGATGCCGTAGCGGGCGAGGTTGTGCCAGTTGGATTCGGTGCGGTACTCGGCGGTGAGGCCGGAGAAGAGATCCTGGTCGCTTTCTTTGGCGGTGTTGAGGAGGTAGTAGAAATCGTGCGGGCCGGGCAAGCCTTCCGCGGAGACCTGGTCGCGGAGGGTGAAGCGGAGGTCGCCGTTGCCGTTGAACGCGTAGCCGAGGTTGGCTGCGGAGGTGGCGACGTGGAACTTGTCATTCGCGAGGGCGTTGGAGGTATCGAATCGTGAGAACGCGCCAAAGTAGTCGAGCTTACGTGCGGTGCCGCCGAGAGTGATTTCGTTGCGATAGGAGTGCAGTGTGCCGCCGTCGCCGGAGTAAGTGATCAGCGGCTTGAGCGTGTAGCCGCGCGGAGTTTCGAGGCTGACGACGCCCGCGCCGGCATCGGTGCCGTAGATGGCGGAGTCGGGGCCGCGGTAGATCTCGATCCGCGAGATGGCAGTGGAGCTGATGGAGCCGTAGTCGAGGACGCCGCCAACGTCTTCAGCGGGAATGCCGTCGACGAGCACGAGGTTTGCGGTGGAGTTGCCGCCGCGCAGAAAGAGCGAGGACACGGCGCCGTATTGGCCGCTTTGCGCGATGAAGACACCGGGCGACTGGCGGAGGGTATCGACGATGTCCACGTGCGTAGCAAGGGCACTGCCGGGGATAACCGTGACGGGCGTGGTGAGTTGCGGCAGCGGCGTGGGGATTTCAGTGGCGGTGACGCTGATGGCCTGCTGGACGGAGACGGCGGAGAGAACGACGTCGCGATTGAGGACGTCGGTCACGCCACCGTAGAACTCCTGGCTGATGGCGGGAAGAAAGCCGCCAGCGGAGCCGAGCAGTGTGAAGCGGCCGGCGTTGGCGGAGCGGATCTCGTAGGTGCCGTCGGCGGAGGCGTAGCCAATGCCGGTGACCTGACCCTGCTGGATGAGTTGCACGCGCGCGCCGGGAACGGCTTTGCCGAGTGCGTCTGTGACGCGGCCGCGCACAATTACGGCGTGTGCGGGAGTGATGAGCAGAGAGAGCGTGAGCGTGAAGAGAAGTGCGCGCGTGACGGAATGTAAGCGCGAAGCGGACGCCTGGGGGCGCCGAGTCGGGAACGTCATGATGGTCTCCTCCGCTTCCCCTTCGGAAGCGTGGCAGAGGCAGCGCGCGAGAACCGGTCTCCTGACTGGCGCAATTTCAAGGCGATTCGCTTTGGCGGCTCCTTCCCGATGCGGATGACATCAGTGGAGGCTGCCGGAACGGCCTCACCATATTGACGAGCAACATGGCGCGCGCTTCACAGTTGCGGGGCAGTGGCGGAGTTTCACCGCGCTTCCCGAACATTCTCGAGCGGTAGCAGATGTAGGTTGCGCGCGGTTGAGATGACGCCGCGCAGGATGACTGAGCCCTCAGTGTACACGCTGAATTTCATGGGATCACGACGTGCTGGTTGCCGGGGAATGCGGTCTGCATCTAAGCGCGTCTGAGAGGATCGTGCGATGGATAAGGTTGAGGTGCCGGACAATCAGGTTGTGCCGTTTGACGCGATTGCTCACGGGCTGAGCGGATTGAAGATCGCGTTCGTGAATGTGTTTGGCGTGGAGGCAAAGGACGGGTGGACTCTGATCGATGCGGCGATTCCCTTCTCTGCGTCGCGGATTAAGAGCTGGGCAGAGAAGACATACGGGCGCGCGCCACGGTCGATTGTTCTGACACATGGACACTTCGATCACGTGAGCGCGGCGAAGGAGCTGGCTGATGAGTGGGATGTGCCGATTTATGCGCACCGGTTGGAATTCCCTTACCTCACGAGCCAGAAGGAGTATCCGGCGCCCAACTGGGCGGCTGGAGGCGGGCTGCAGGCGCTGATGTCGCCGATGTATCCGCGCGGTCCGGTGGATCTCGGAAGCAGGTTGCGCGCGCTTCCGGGCGAGGGTGAGGAGCTTGCGCTCGCGGAGCTGCCGGGTTGGAAGCTGCTGGACACGCCTGGACACACGCCGGGGCACGTGAGCTTTTTTCGTGAAGCTGACAGGACGCTGCTGGTGGGCGATGCGTTCTGCACGACTAAGCCGGAGAGCTTCTTCGATGCGAACATCACGCAGACGCCGGAGCTGCATGGGCCGCCGAGTTACTTTACGCAGGACTGGGCCGCGGCGGGAGCTTCGGTGCGGAAGCTCGCGGCGCTGCAGCCGGTGACGGTGGCTCCGGGGCATGGCAAGCCGTTGAGCGGGAGGGGCGTGGCGGACACGCTCGAGAGGCTGGCGCGGGAGTTCGAAGCGGTCGCGGTTCCCGAGAATGTGAAGAAGACGGCGTAGCGGTTTTTGCGAGCGGAGTTCAGGGTATGAGGAGAACTTTGCCGGTTGTTTTGCGAGCCTGCAAGTCAATGTGTGCCTGCTGCGCCTCGCTGAATGGATAGCGCCGGCCGATGCGGACGTTCAGCTTACCCTGCGCGACCCAGTTGAAGACATCGTTGGCGCGGCGGTCGAGTTCCGCGCGGGTTTGGACGTAGTCCTTGAGCGTGGGCCGCGTGACGTAGAGCGAGCCCATGGTGGAGAGGCGGATGAGATCGAACGGCGGGACGGCGCCGCTGGAGCCGCCGTAAAGCGCCATGAGGCCGCGCGGGCGCAGGCACTTGAGCGAGTCTTCAAAGGTCGTCTTGCCCACGGAGTCATAGACGACGGGCAGGCCTTCGGGCGCGATCTTCTTCACGGCGTCGGCGAAGTTCTCGCGCGTGTAGAGGATGACGTGATCCGCGCCCGCTGTGCGGGAGAGCTCGGCTTTCTCGTCAGTGGAGACGGTGGTGATCACGCGCGCGCCAAGCATCTTGAGCATTTGGGTGATGACGAGTCCAACGCCGCCGGCGCCGGCGTGGACAAGGATGGTGTCGCCGCGCTGGACGCGGTAGGTGTCGTGCACCAGATAGTGCGCGGTAAGGCCTTGCAGCAGGACGGCGGCCGCGTCGTCGAGGCTCATGCTCGCAGGGACGTGCAGCAGGTCTTTGGCGGGAGCGCAGGCGTACTCGGCGTAGGTGCCACGTGTGCCGTTCCAGGCGACGTGATCGCCGACGGCGAAGCCAGATACATCAGGGCCGAGCTGCTCGATTGTGCCCGCGGCTTCCTGGCCGGGGATGAAGGGCAACGGCGCGGGATAGCGGCCTTCGCGCAGATACGTGTCGATAAAGTTGACGCCGGAGGCGGCGATGCGAACGAGGACCTCGCCGGATTTCGGCTCGGGACGAGGGAGGTCGACGAGCTCCAGAACTTCAGGGCCGCCGGTTTTGCTTACCTGGATTCCACGCATAGCCTTTGGATGCAGAGAGCTTCCCCGCGCTATCGGAGCAGGCTCTCTTCGGAGGACTTCATGCGCACCACGCGCTCGACGGCATATGGCGAGCGCTGCGACTGGGTGAAAAAGTGGCGCACCTGGAGCTCGCCCAGCAAGCCGACGCCGACGAGCTGCATGCCCGCGACAATGAGCACGCTGGCGATGATGAACAACGGCGCATGCTCTCCCGCGACGTCATGCCCTGAGAGCAGCTTGTGAATGAGCAGCCAGACCGCGATGCCGCCGCCGGAGAGAACGCCGACCGACCCGAGGCCGCCGAAGAAATGCAGCGGGCGCGTCATGTACTTGAGCAGGAAACGAATTGTGAGGAGATCGAAGAAGACGCGGAAGGTGCGGCCGAGACCGTAGTGGCTCTGTCCGGCGTCGCGCGGTGGGTTCGAGATCGGCACTTCGCAGATGGTCGCGCCGTACCAGCTCGCGAGTGCGGGGATGAAGCGGTGCATCTCGCCGTACAGCGGAATGTTCTGGATGAGCTCGCGGCGGTAGGCCTTGAAGGTGGTGCCGAAGTCGTGGATATCGACGCCGGAGAGCTGGGCCATGATCCAGTTGGCGATGCGCGAGGGAACGCGGCGCAGCATGAAGTTGTCAGCGCGCTGGGCACGCCATCCGCTGACGACGTCGTAGCCTTCTTCGATTTTCGCGAGGAAGCGCGGAATCTCGCTGGGATCGTGCTGCAGGTCGCCGTCCATGGAGACGATGAACTCACCGGAGGCGTGGTCGAAGCCGGCGGCGAGCGCGGAGGTCTGTCCGAAATTGCGGCGGAGCTTGACGACGAGAACGCGCGAGTCAACGGCGGCGATCTCCTCGAGCAAGCGGTAGGTGCGGTCGCGCGAGCCGTCGTCGACGAAGACCAGCTCGAAGCTCGACTCGACCTGCTCCATCACGTCCTTCAGGCGGTCGTAGAGCCGTGTGACGTTCTCTTCCTCGTTGTGAAACGGGACGACGATGGAGTACTTCGGCACGATTCGATGATACGCCCTTGGCTGCGCTGCGGCCCAAATCGTGCTGCTGCATAGTCGTCGAAGAGGTACAGATGCCACCGCACGATACACTGGATGCAATGGCCCCGTAGCTCAGATGCATAGAGCGGCGCACTCCTAACGCGAAGGTCGCAGGTTGGACTCCTGCCGGGGCCACCACTTAGTTAAACCAGATCGATCGCGGTTTCCCACGGGACTGTGCGGGCTATTGTGAGCGCGTCTCCTGGTCTGCGGTTCAGTTGCCGTATAGTTCCTTTCACGGATGAATTTCCTCAATCAGTGGCAGAACTTCTACGTGATCGTCGGCTCTGCGGCGGGTGCACTGACTGGGCTGCAGTTTGTGGTGATGGCGCTGATGGCCGACCTGCCGAAAATGGAGTCAGAGTCGGATGGCGTCTCGGCTTTTTCTACGCCGAGCATCGTGAACTTCGGCGTTGTGCTGATGCTTTCCTCGGTGCTCGTGATGCCGTGGAAAGGGCTCGGGGCGCTCTCGGTGGTGTGGGCTGTGGCAGGCCTCGCAGGCATTCTGTACACCGCGCGCAATGGAGCGCGCTTCAGCAAACAGAAGGCGTATAAGCCGGTGTTCGAGGATTATTTTTATCCGTGTCATTCTGCCGATTGTCGGCTACTGCGTCCTGGCCGACTCGTCGTATACGGTCCGACGCAGCACGACTGCGGCGCTGTTTCAGGTGGCCGCGGTCGCGCTGCTGCTGTTGTTCCTGGGCATTCATGACGCGTGGGACAACGCGACCTTTCTGGTGTTCTACAAGCGCGGTGAAGTGGATCCGAAGAACCCGAAGTAGACTGCTGGCTTACCGCATCTCTTCCGTGCGCGGATAGCGCGCGGTCACGATGGTAGAGATTCCGCCGCGCGGGCGGAAGTCGCCTTTCACTTCGGCCCAGACGGGGTCAGTCGCCTTCACTACGTCGTCGAGAACCTGGTTGACGATGTTCTCTTGAAAGATGCCGAGGTTGCGGTAGCAGAACAGATATTCCTTGAGCGATTTGAGCTCAAGGCATTTTTCGCGAGGCATGTAGCGGATGAGCAGCGTGCCGAAATCGGGCAGACCGGTCTTGGGGCAGACGCTGGTGAACTCGGGGTCGTCGATGAGGATCTCGTAGGCGGCAAACTGATTGCGCCAGGTCTCGATCGCCGGGAAGCTTGTGTCCAGGCCCGCTTGGGCGTGGTCGTCGGTGTAGCCGGTGGTGTACTTCGTCTGTGCCATGCTCCTATTTTCTCAAAGGCGGACGGCAACGCTTTGCGGCTCAGCGCACAAACGGCGTGCCCCCAAGTGACGGCGCCGGCGGCGGGCTGCAGGCGTTACTGTCGGGTCGCGGGCAACGGTGCCCATGTGACGTCGGCTGCCGGTCGAAGTCGCGCTTCAAGCCAGCGCATCGCCGGCGCCGCTCCATGCTCACCCGCCACAAAGCGCAGCGTGTGCCAGTTCAGTGGGAACTCCAGCACAACATGTAGCAGGCTGAGAAACGACGACACGAGGAACCCCAAGCGGAGGTCCACGCGGAAGCTGACCAGGCAGACGGCATAAATCACGGCAATCGACATCCATCCGCGCCGCGAGATCTTGTGCCACTCCAGCAGCTCGGTCTTCGCAAACCAGTTGAGATAATGAAACAGGTACGCAAACGCAAACACCCGCATCAAGCCCGCAACGACTGGGTCATTGAGCAGCGTGCCGTTCAGCACCATGGTGTGGTGCAGGTCGCCGGCGAGCTTGGAGTGGATCGAGAGAAAGGTCATCGACTCCGCCTTCAGCCAGAATCCGCCGGGCTGCCCATAGTGCATCGGCAGGAACATCAGGATGACGGGAATCGCGCCGGCCAGCAGCGGATTCAACCACTTCACGAAGGTCTTCTGCCGCTCCCGCAGCGCTCCGCTCACCATGAACGTCCACGTGAAGAAGAAGACGTGCACGAGCGTGGGCACCATCGCCGCAATAAAGAAGGCCCATGTGCGAAGGAAGAGCGACGTCACTACCGCGGCCATCGCAACAGCCGCAATGGCATAAGCATTGCGTATCCAGACGGAGAGCGAAATCAGCAGCATCGCGCCCATTGTCCAGAACCAGAGATCGTGCTTTAGCAGGTGACTCGCGAGGCTCAGCACGACGGCGACCAAGGCCAGCAGCATGTAGCTGCGTGACGGTACAGCGCTGTCCTTCAGGTAGAACTTTTTCTTCTCGAGCCAGGCAATCTCGGTGAGATAGTGCAGCGGCCCCAGCACCGCGAAGGAGAACAGGAACACTTGCATGGGCGCGAACGCTGCTGCGACTCCGCTTATGGCGAGGGCGGCAAGATCAGCGTAGCGAGTTGTTCTCCTGCATGTTGCGCCGGGCAAAGCTTCCTATCCCCATCTCTTCGGTCCGAGGATAGAGAGCCGTCACGATTGCTGAAATTCCACAATTACCGCTTACCTGGGTCCATTAGTGTCAGCGGTCTTTACAACCTGTTCCGAAGACTTCGCACAAAAAGTAGGAGGAGGAGCCTGAGCTCCCCCTCCTGGTTTTCCAGGCGCTGACGTCTACCTGCGAATGTCTACTCTCTGCGTCCGAGCGTCGGCCGGTCGTCGGTCGAGGTGCTTGGATTGTTCGGCGCGTTCGGGTCGTTGTTGCTTCCGCCGACGCGGCGCAGTGTCGGCTTGGAATTGTCCTTCTTGTCGTGCGGCCCGCGCTTGTTCTGGATGCGGGCCAGGCGCGCCTTCACCTGATCGAACTCCGAGCTCGTGACCATGTACTGCGGCTCGCGCTGGAAGGATCGTCGCAATCTCGTTCTCGACAGCGGCGATGCGGTCCGGCGTGGCCGGGTGATCGCTGAAGGCCTTCGAGAGCGCGCCCGGCTTGTGCTTCTCGAGCGCGGCAAGCTTCTCAAAGATGCTCACCATGCCCTGCGGATCGTAGCCGGCCTTGTACATGTACTGGATGCCGAGGAAGTCGGCTTCCGCTTCGTACTCGCGCGAGAACTGCAGGAAGGTCAGCGGCACGGCAAGCTGCGAGGCCTCGTAGATGCCGTAGCCGGTCCATGTTCCCTGCGTGAAGATGATCAGCGGAATCTGGCCGAGCTGCATGTAGTTCAGCTTGGTCATCTCGCGCGCGGCGTGGTGCGCGGCGACGTGCGAGATCTCGTGCGCCATCACGCCGGCGAGCTCGTCCTCGGAGTCGCACGCGAGGATCAGGCCGGAGTTCACGTAGAAGAAGCCGCCGGGCAGCGCCATCGCGTTGATCTCGTCGGTATCGAGCACCTTGATCGTGAACGGCACCTTCGCGTCGGAGTTCTTCACGAGGTTCTGGCCGATGCGATTGATGTACTCGACCACGACCGGATCGGTGACGAGGTGCGAGGACTTCTCAATCTCCATCGAGTACTGCTTGCCGGTGCCGATCTCCCAGTTGGTCGAGTACCAGTTGCCCAGGCCGCGGCCGCCGATGTTGCGCTGGCCAACGGCGTTCACATCCTCTTCACTGCCCTTCTTGATGTGCGGGTCGAGCTCCTCGCCGGGATTCGGAATCGAGTCGTCTTCGGCGTCGTCGGCGTCGACGTTGCCCTTCTTGTCCTTCGAGGGCTTCGCGCTCGGCTTCTGTGCCGTTGTCTGCAGTCACGTCCGGCGTGCTGGAGGTCGTGCTGGGCGCAGTCGTCGGCATCGTGCCGGTAGGCGTCTGCGCGCCGGGAGGTCCGCCGGGCGATGCGGGCGTCTGCGACACAGCCGGAACGCTCGCCCCGCCGGAGGCTGCGACGGAGTGGGCTGCTGTGCGAAGACAAGGGTAGAGGAGAGACCCGCGAAGGCGAGAAGAAGTGGGACGCGCATGGCAAACTCCCGGAGGCCGGAGGCCCTGCCTTTCAGGCACAGCACTCGTGTTCCATTGTAGACGGGTTTTCGGTTCTGGGGTTTCGGAGGGAGTGAATAGTGAGTAGCGGATAGTGAATAAGGCAAGGCGCTTTCGAACGTCAGGCGACTTGCTGCCACAAGGTCGTTTAATTCACTATTCACTTGAATTACCACGGTGTTATAGCTCGATCCGTCGGTCGCGAGGCCCTGCGCGCCGGAGTGCACATTGTTGATTCCGCCGGCGGTCTCGTCGACGTCCATCAGGGTGTCGGAGGTGTCCGGCATCCAGGTATCGTCGCGGCCGGTCATCGGGTCCACCGGGATCGCCTTCAGATAGCCGGACTGCACAAGGTCGTCGAGCGACTGCGGAGCCTTCTCCTTGTCGACCGTGTAGCTGTCGATCGCCTGCCGCATGCGTGTACAGGTCTTCGCGCAGCGTCGCCTCCTTGGCGTGCCGCACGATGATCGATATACCTCGGCACGGCGATGGCCGCGAGAATGCCGATGATCGCCATCACGATGATCAGCTCGATCAGCGTGAAGCCCCGCTCGCTGCTCTGCTGCGCGGCAGCGTGAGCGACTGCGGGATGTGGCGGCGTTCACCATGTGTCGTACTTCGTTCCGTCCAGCGCCGTTCCCTGGCTCTTGGTGTAGACATCGTAGACGTTCTGTCCGCCGAAGCTGTCGCGAGTCCGGATCGTCCTGGTTGGAGCGCAGCCCCCAGTCGGTGGAGTTCGTCATGGGATCGACGGGGATCGCGCGCAGGAACCGCACCTTGTGGTTCTGGATGTCCACGCCGTCGACGAGCGTCTGCAGGTCGGGCGGGTAGTTGTTGGAGTCCGCCTTGGTCTGGATGCCGCCCTTGTCGGCCGCGTCCTTGTAGGCGTCGATCGCCGCGCGCATCTCCCACAGGTCGCGGCGCAGCTCACGCTCTTTGCGGCGCTTCACCTCGAACCGCGCGACCGGCAGCGCCGCCGTGGCGAGGATCGACAGGATCGCGATGACGATGATCAGCTCAATCAGCGTGACGCCGGCCTCGACCGGCGCGGACGCGCGTCGGCTGGATTGGATCTGCGCGCTTCGATTCGTCTGCGCATAGCAGGCTCGCGTCATCACTGCCTCAGTGGTTCGGCGCACTGCCGGGCCGTCACCCGAACGTTCGCCTGGCTGCCCAAGCGCCGGAAGGTTCTGCTGCCGGCTGTCGCGCGCGCCAACACGCACCAGCGCAAGCTGCGAGTTGCCCGGCGCGATCGCCTTGAACGTCAGCACGCAAAGCGGTCCCTGGCCGTCGACGCCCTTGGTCTGCGGCGGCCGCTCGAGATTCATCGAGACCGCGCCCTGGCCATCGTCACGATGCGTCAGCGCGACAGCCTGCCCGTCGCGTCCCAGCAGCTCGCCCGCGTCCACGTTCACCAGCGCCAGCACCTTCGGATCGAACTGCATCTGCAGCGGAACGCCGAACAGGTCGTGCGCGTTCGAAGCCTGCACCGTCACCTGGAAGGTCGAGCCGACCTGCGTCTGGCCCGGCGAGATCACGGTCAGGTTCAGCGGCGTCATGCGCGGTTGCGGACGGAATATTGCCCGCTGGCGCCGCGGCGCCGGAGGCTCGGCCGGCCGGTTGGCGCCGCGGCAATCTCGGGCAGCATCGCCGCCGCGGCGTTGGCTGCCGTGGTGCTCGGAGTTCGGTCGCGGCGTGTAGCTGCGCCGCCGCCGTGGCCGCCGACGCCGGCGCCTCCGAGCCGTGGCGGATCAGCTCCACCGTCTGGCTCGTGCCCGTGTAGATGGCGCGCGTGTTCTCGTCCGTCAGGATCGAGTCGCGCACGATGTGCGGAATGATCAGGAAGACGATCTCATCGGACTGCTGAATCTTGTCCTGGCTGGAGAAGAAGTACTTGAGAATCGGCAGCTCACCCAGCCCCGGCGTTCCGTTGACGTTCTTCGTGTCCTGGTTGGTCAGAATGCCGGCCAGCAGGCTCGGCTCGCCGTCCTTGAGCTGGATCGTCTGCTCCGCGGAGCGCTGCGAGAAGATCGGCTCCGTCACGCCTGAGATCGTCGACGCTGCCGTTCTGGCTCGAAACCTCGACCTTCAGCTTCAGCGAGACCTCGCGGTCGTAGTGCACCGTCGGCGTCATGTCGATGTTCACGCCGACATCGAGGTACTGAAACTGCGTCTGCACGCCGAGGCTGGCAATGCCGGTCGAAACACCGGCGTTGTACGATCCCGTCGCGACCGGAATCTTCGATCCGATCTTCAGCGTCGCGCGCTGCCCGTCCGTGGCGCGAATGCGCGGGTTCTGCAGGATGCGCGTGTCGGCGTCCGAGAGCAGCGCATTCACCTGCCCGCCCGTGACCGCTACGGCGAAGTTCGTCGCATTGATGTTGCCCAGCGAATTCAGCGTCAGGCCGTTGGTTGTGCTCTGCAGTGTCGACGGTGGTCGTGCCGTGTGTTCGTGCTGGTGCCGGTCGTCGAGGTACTGCTCTGGTTGTAGTTGCTCGCCTGCGGCGTCAGCCCGAAGCTCGTCGGCAGCGTGATGCCGAGGTTGCGCTCCTTCTGCCGGCTGACTTCGAGCACCGCCACATCCACCACGACCTCCGGCTTCGTGCGGTCGAGGTCGTTGATGATCTTCTCGGCGAGCACCAGCTCATCCGGCGAGGCGCGCAGCACAATCGCGTTCTGGCTGGTGATCAGGTAGAGCTTCACGCGCGTGTCCAGCAGGTTGCGCAGCGCAATCAGAATCTCGTTCGCGTCGTTCTGCTGCGAGACGTTGGTCAGATAAAAGATCTGCACCGCCTGCTCGCTCACGTCGTTGCGGTTGGTCCGGATTGTCCTCGGCGACATAGATCGTGTTCGGCGTGACCGGCTTCCAGAACGTCTTGCTCAGCGTGCCGACAATGCGCAGCGCATCATACAGCGAGACATTCGTCAGGTCCACTGGAATGCGCGGCGACGTGGTACTTGGGGTCGAAGATCACGTTCAGCCCCGCAGCCTTGCCGATCGCCTGGTAGATGATCTTCGTGTCTTCGACCATGTGCAGCGTGATCGGGTCGTTCGAGACCGGCTGCAGCTTCACCGGCCCGCTCAGGGAGTCAATGTCGCGCTGCACCTCGCGCTGGTGCGGCGTCTCTTCATCCACGCCCGGAACCAGCACCTGCGCCTCCGGTCCGGCGTTCGAGAGCGCCTTGTTGTTGATGCCGGCAGCGCACCCGGCCAGCCGCGGGCCTCCGCGCGCCCGTCGCTGCCGACTCGCCGGCCGCTGCGTAATCTCCAGCTCCTGCGCCGCGGCCTGGTTGCCGGGATCGATCTGCAGCGCGCGCGCAAACTCGTTGATCGCTCCGCCTACATCGCCCGACTGCCGCAGCACGCGCCCGCGGTCGACATGCTGATTGGCATCCTGAAAGCGGAGCCGCTCGTAGCGCTCCTTGTAGCGCAGGTCCTTCGGCTTCTTCAGCCACGCCTGGCGATAGGCCTCGAAGGCGGCGTCGTAGTCCTCGCGCGCCTCGGCAGCCTGGCCGCGCTTGTTCCATGTGCCGGCCGACTGCGCGTGCGCCGAGCTCGTCACAAGCCCACATGCAACAGGAGAGACAGCCCTGCCGCCGTCGTGGCCCAGCGGGCCGACCGGCGCTCTGTGCAACCTGCCGCTCTTTCGTTCTGTCATTCCTGTCGGCCGCTCCCGTTGTTCCCGCACCTCGGGCTCGGAACGCCGCCGGAGGAAGCCTCCGGAGCGGCGCTCAGGGCGCTTCCGGGGTGAATCTGCTGCGGTCTCGAGCGGATGTTCGGGCTCGCCCCATACTACCATCGGCGTCACGCGCTCCCTGCCAACGAAAACCGCATCCAGAACCCTGCGGAGAACCTGTCCAACGCCGCTCTGAACTGCCCGCGTCAGCCGGAGATCGCGTCCGGCATGAAGATTTGTCGCTTCACATTCAGGGTTGCCCTGTCGCATTGGACGGAGCGCCGCGCGCGAGGTCATCTGCACGCAGTCCAGGGTTTCGCGACGCGCTACAACATTGGCGGTAGCCAGCAACCTCTCCGCGCGGCGTACTGCTTCGCATCCTGTCGGCTCTGCTAGCATCGAAGGTTCGACATGCCACGCTCGCTCTCCAACCCGACCACGCCGCCGCGGCGGCCAAGCCAGCCGTCAAGGCGAAGGACCGCGATCCCGTCGCCGCCGGCCAGCGCGACGCCGCCTTCAATCGCTCGGCCAGCTTCAACTACTTCCTCGGCGACCGCTTCGAGTGCGGCGTCGCCCTGCGCGGCACCGAGGTCAAATCGATTCGCGAGGGCAAGGCCAATCTCAAGGACGCCTACGGCCTGCTCAAAGACGGCGAGGCCTTCCTGCTCAACGCGCACATCGGCCCGTTCTCGCACGGCAACGCCATGAACCACGAGTCGCTGCGCACGCGCAAACTGCTTCTGCATAAGCGCGAGATCGAGAAGCTCACCGCCGCCACCCAGGGCAAAGGCACCACGCTCATCCCCGTGCGGCTCTATTTCCGCAACGGCCGCGTCAAATGCGAGCTCGCCGTCGCCACTGGCAAGCAGCAGTGGGACAAGCGTGAGACGGAGCGCAAGCGCGAGGCCGACAAGGAAACCCGCGCGGCCATCGCCCGAAGCCAGCGCCGCTAACCGATTGACGCAAGGAATCGCTTGTCAGGGCGCTGCCGGGTTACGATTGAGATACCGATGACCTCCAAGATTCTCTTCCAGGACCCCTCGGGCTTCGCTACACCTCTGCTCGTCGTCTTCGCCGTCGACATCGCCACCGGCAAGGATGACCCGCCCTCCCCCGCACTGCTCACCACCTCCGACGCACTGCGCGGCCGCTGCCGCGCCATGGCTCGCGTCGGGCGAGTTCAAAGCGGCGCTCGCCGACCTGATTCTGCTGCGCGCGGCCGGACGGCCTGAAGGCCGAGCGCCTCCTCATCGTCGGCCTCGGCAAGGCGAAATCGCTTACGAGCAACGAGCTTCGCAAAGCCGCCGGCGCCGCGATCCGCCTGGCGCGTCCGCGCGGACATCGCGAACTCGCCATCGCGTTCCCGGAGGACCGCGCGCTTGTCTGACGAGCACATGGACGCGCTTCCCTGCTATACTGGCTCGCGCGCGCGCTTGCGGAAGGCGCCGTCCTCGCGGACTTCGATATCGACACCTACCGCAGCGACCGCAAGGATCTCAGCATCGACTCCATTACCGTGCTCTTCCAGGACGGCGACGACGAGAGCCGCAACGATACCCAACGCGGCTGGGACGAGGGCATCATCGTCGGCGAAAGCCAGAACTTCACTCGCGCGCTCGTCAACGAGCCCGGCAACGTCCTCACGCCGACCGAGCTTGGCCGCCGCGCCGCGGCCATGGCCGAAGAGCATCGGGCTCTCCTGCGAGGTCCACTCGACCGACAAGATGAAGGAGCTCAAGATGGGCGCCTTCCTCGGCCGTCGCGCAGGGCTCGGCCGAGCCGCCCGCACTCATCGTTCTGCGCTACGAGCCGCCGCGCGCGCCACCGAAGGCGACACGCCGGTGCTCGGCCTCGTCGGCAAAGGCATCACCTTCGACACCGGCGGCATCTCCATCAAGCCCGCCGACAACATGGACAAGATGAAGTACGACATGGCGGGCGCCGCCGCGATGCTCGGCGCGATGCGCGCGATCGCGCTGCTCAAGCCGGCGGTGCGCGTCGTGTGCGTCATCTGCTCGTGCGAGAACATGCCGTCGGGCCGCGCCTATAAGCCCGGCGACGTCCTCACCGCGATGTCCGGCAAGACGATCGAAGTGCTGAACACCGACGCCGAAGGCCGGCTGGTGCTCGCCGACGGCCTGCACTACGCGCAGACACTCGGCGCTACACGCCTCATCAACGCCGCCACGCTCACCGGCGCGATCGGCATCGCGCTTGGCCAGCTCAACGCCGGGCTGTTCACGAATGATGACGAGACCGCGCGCAAGTTCTTCGACGTCCTTCCAGTGTCCGGCGAAAAGTTCTGGCAGATGCCCTGCACCGACGACTATCGCGAGCAGATCAAGAGCTCCATCGCCGACATCATGAACACCGGCGGCTCGCGCTACGGCGGCGCCATCGCGGGCGCGATGTTCCTGAAGGAGTTTGCCGGCGAAACACCGTGGATCCATCTCGACATCGCCGGCACAGCCTGGATCGACGAACAGAAAGCCGTGGCAGTCCAAGGGGCCCAGCGGCGTCGCCGTGCGCAGCATCACGGAGTGGGTGCGCAGATACGCAAAGTAAGCTCACCGAGCGTCCCTGCCTGCTAGACTGCCAGAAGAAGTTACCTCGAATGCTGCGACTGAAAGGAACGTATGACCAGCCGCTCTCTGTTTGTCTTCGGCGCAACCTTCTTCATGGCCGCGTCAATGGCATTTGCTCAGGAACCCCCAAATGCGCCGGCTCAGCAGCCTCGAGTCCACCGTCGCAACGTCGCCCGATACCGGCTCCCACAAACCTGAAGGTGCTGCCCAAGGACACGACCGGGCCCGCAGGTCATCGCGATCATGCGGAGCTTCGAAGGCAATCTCGGCGTTGAGTGCAGCTACTGCCACGCCAGAAATGCGGCGACCGGCCGGCCGGACTTTGCCTCAGACGCCAATCCGATGAAGGACCGCGCCCGCGTGATGATGAAGATGACGCACGCCATCGACGCTGAGTACCTGACGCAGCTCACGGATCCAAGCTCCGGAGAACCCGGTGACGTGCGGCACCTGTCACCGTGGCATGCCGAAGCCGGCCGTCTTCGTTCCTCAGCACCTGAGCACCACGAGCGCCCCGGCCAGCCGCTCCGGCCGGCACTCCGCCCTCGAATTAACGCTGCGACTCCGAGACCGGCGGCACGCAGCGACGTACTCTCAAAGAGATGCGTACGCGCCGCCCTCCTCTTCAACCCGAGGCTGGAAGCGGCAGGATCAGCTCGCCTGCTTGAGGTCCAGCGTGCGGCGGAGGTCCTGCGCCGCAATGGCATCGATGCCGAGGTACTGGCGACCTGCGGGCCTGGCACTGCGGACGCGCAGGCAGCGGATGCGGTCAAGCGCGGCGCCGATCTCGTGTTCGCCTGCGGCGGTGACGGCACGCTGCACGATGTGATTCAGGGACTGGCGCAAAACCTGGAGGTTACAGTCGGCATCGTTCCGCTCGGCAGCGCGAATGCTCTTGCGCGACATCTCGGACTCGCATTCGATCCCGCGCAAGCCATTCGCCAGCAGCTGAAATTCGCCGCGAGCACGATCCCGCTCGGTCGCGTGACGTGCGAAACTCCAAACGGTCCGCGTGCGCGGTTCTTCGCCGTCATGGCCGGCGCAGGCCCGGATGGCATGCTCGTGTACCGCATGCTCGCCCGAAGCAAGCACCGCCTCGGCCGCTGGATGTACTACGTCCGCGCGGCGCGTCTGTTCCTCACATCGCGGTTCGTTCCCTTTCGCGTTGACGCGCAGTCCGACGTTGGCATCATTCGAGCGCGAAGCTGTCAGTGCGATGGCAATCCGCGTCGGCAACTTGGGCGGCGTTTTCAGGCCGCTGATCCGCGGCGCCTCTCCTGAAGACGACACGCTGCAGCTGACGGTGACGGAACCGCCGCATCACCTCACCTTGCCCGCGTGGTTTGCAACAAGCTGGATCGCGAACGCATCGATGGAATCCTTACACGCAGCACGTGCGCGTCAGCAGTTTCGCGTGCAGCGCTTCATCGGAGGACCGCGTGCATGTGCAGGCGGACGGCGAATGGATCGGGACACTACCAATGCAGGTGGAGCTCGTGCCCAACGCGCTTCGCCTGTTGATGCCGAGCCAAACGCCTACATCGCGCCCGGAACACTGATTCCGAGCCAGCCGAGCACGCGCGTGATTTCGCGGCGCGCAACCGCGGCTGTCGCAAACAGCAGCGTCTTGCGCGCCGGGTCGCTCTCGGTCAGCACACGATGGCGATGGTAGAAGTTGTTGAATGCCTGCGCGAGAGTGAAGGCAAACTTTGCCAGCACCGCTGGCTCAGCGGCTGCAATCGCCTGCTCGAGTACGAGCGATACGCGCGAGGCCGCCAGCCACACTTCCCAAACGCTTGTGCCTTCTTCCCCTGCGAGCAGCGCAGCAATCACACTCGGATCGAGCAACTGCAGCTTCGCGAGCACGGTCGCCTCGTCAGCCTCGCCTTTGCGAAATATGTTTGCGGCGCGCACTGCGGCATACTGCGCATAGGGCCCCGTCTCACCTTCGAAGCTCAACGCGTCGCGGAAATCAAACGCGATTACCGTGTTCCTCGTGAAGCGCAGCATGAAGTAGCGGAGCGCCCCCACGCCGATCGCCTCCGCAATCTCCGCGCGCGGGGGTTCGTCCAGTTCCGGATGTCGCGCGTCAACCTCAGCGCGCGCGGCGCTGATGATGCGATCGATCAAATCATCGGCCTTCACACCGAAGCCCTTGCGTCCGCTCACCTCGATGAACGCGCGATCTTTGTCCTCGTCGCTCAGCACATAACCGAGCTCCTCCGCAGTGCGCGCGGTCAGCCCGACAAACGCGTAGTTCAGGTGCGTAAAGCGCTCCGCCTGGGCCTCATAACCCAGGGCGCGCAATGCCTCTTTCACCTGCGTCTGCGGATCGTCCTGCCTGGAATCAATGACGTTGTAGATCGCGTCGGCGTGCCCTAGGCTCGGGTGTGGATCCTCACCCTGCATCGTGGAAACCCAGCAGGTGTGCGTCGCGTACTCGCGAAATCGTTCATAGCCGAAGTCACGTCCAAGCAGACCGAACTTCCAGAGGTGGTACGCGATGTCCTTGCCGACGTAGGTGACCGTGCCGTTCGAGCGAATGATGATCTTCGCGTCCTCATCGACTTCGCCCGGCGCTAAGGGGGGCGCACCCGCTCTTCGCATCACCCAGCAACCCGCGTTCTTACCCGCCGACTGCCTACAGAGCACACCGCGTTCAACCATCAGCGCGCGCGCAGCCTGCCAGAAATGCAGGTGCAGAATCTCGCTCTCGCGCGGGAGAAAGTCATATTCGATTCCGAGCCGCTCCATCGTGTCAAGATGCCGCCCTAGCACACCGGTCGCGATGATGTCTGCGATCTCCGAGTTATCGTTCCCGCCTGCTTCGATCGCATGCAGCGTGTCTAACCGCAACTGCTTTCGCGCCGGAGCCTGGTCCGGATCCGCGCTGTACCACTGCGAGACCTGCGCGTACAAATCCCAGCAGGCATAATCGAGCCGCGTATTTGTCTCGAGCAGCTCATCCAGCCACGCGTGCACCGCGTCGAGGTCCATACCTTTCAGCGCCGTAACAGCGACAACAATGTCGGCCACCTGCACGCCCGTGTTGTCGATGTAATTCTGCACACCGGTCGCATAGCCTGGCTTATAGTCATCCGGCCGCAGCATGCGCGCAAAGCTGTCGCCGAGAATCGCGTTGCGCAGATGCCCGACGTGCGCGGCCTTGTTCGGATTGATGCTCGTGTGCTCAACCAGGCGGAATCCATCGCCTCCAACACGCGCATGCTCATCTGCAGCGATGCGCTTCGCGGTTGCCGCGCGATCGAGCTTCACATTCAGATAGCCGGCGCCTGCAATCTCTACGCTCGCGACTCCGGAAATCTTCGCGAGCTCCTGTTGCAACTCCTGCGCGATCGCACGCGGAGCCTTCTTCAATCGCTTCGCGAGTTCAAATGCCACCGGCAGCGCCATCTCGCCGAACTCCAGCTTCGGCGGCAGCTCCACCGCGAGCTGGGTTAGCTCCACCCCGTAGCGCTCGTGCACCACTTCCTGAATGCGCGCCTGAATCGTCTGCTGCAGAATTCTGTACATGTCTGAGAATGTTCTCTTCTGTGGTCTGTTCGGCTTACGGCAGCTTCGCGGGCAATGTGTCGAGTTCCTCCGTCAGGGGCTTGCGCCTTCTGCGTTGCAGGCGGTGGGCCAGGAACAACGCGCCGCCAACTCCGGTGATCGAGACAAACAGCCATGCGTGAATTAGGAGCCCGAAAAGTCCCGCAGCCGTGGGCGGAGCACCATGCCGCACGAGCGCGTCCTTGCAGGCCCACTCAAACGGACCGATGCCACCCGGGGAACTCGGGATCAGAAACGATAGATTGGCCTGCGAAACTGCCTGCCATGGGCCAAGTACATCGGTCTTCAGCGCGACCAGCTTCACGGCCGAGAGATAGATCATTCCCTCCAGCCCCCACGCGATGAAGCTGAAGACCACCAGCAGCAGCGTTCCGACCACGCCGATGTGCTCGATGCATTCCATCGCGAGCAAAAGCCAGTGCTCGATCTTTTTCACAACCCGGTTTTCGCTTTTCTCGGTAACCCGCCGCAGCGGTCCCTGCAGCGTGTGCGCTCCAAACACCAGCACCAGCAGACCGACCGCGGAGATCGCCAGCCCGATTTCCGCGCCGCCGCGCAGCTTCGGCGAGGCCACCCGGCCTCCATGCATCGTGATCACGAACAGCACAGCGAGGCTGAACACATCCAGCAATTTTTCCAGAATTACCGTACTCAGCACTGTCGAGGGAGTCGCATTGACATCCGGCGCGTACGTGAAGATACGCATCACATCCCCAATGCGCAGCGGGAGTATGTTGTTCGCCGCGAGCGAGGTAATGAAAATGCGAGCGCAATCGCTGAAGCGCGCCTTCACGCTGCGCAGCATCCACCACCAGCGCACGCAGCGCACGGTATACCCCGCGATGCTGAACAGCACGATGCCGACGATCCACGATGGCGCGACAAATCGCACCGCCTGCAGGTCCTTGGTATCGAAACCGCGGAAGGTCCACCACAGAAAGAAGGCGCTCACCAGCAGCCCGGGGACCGTCTTCAGCAGATTCAGTCGCCGCTCACGACTCATCGCGAGGTCCTCAGGGGTGCGGGCCGAGAATTCCCCGGCGAATTGGTCGGCAGATAAGGCATCAGTGCGTCTTTTCATTGTACCGTTTGCATGCGCGTGTCCTCCCACGTCCGAGCACGCCGTCTCATCCCTCAGATGCAATTGCTGAACACTCTTCGCGTGACGACCGCCCTTCCACAACTCGATCAGAGGGTAGCGAACACCTCCACTCTGGCACCCACGCTCGCGCGACGCTGGACTTCGCTTCGCTGGGCCGCTCTGCTCACCGCACTGACGGTCGCAACGCTGCTCATCCACGGATTTCACCCGCTCGCCGAAGACGGGGGTCTGTACGCTGCCGGGATCCAGTGGACGCTTGAGCGCTCGCTGTTCCCGCACTTCACCGGGTTTGTGTCCGAGCACCTCCGGTTCTCTCTGTTTGCGCCTAGCGTCGCCGGGCTGGTGCGCGCAACACACCTTCCGCTGCTCACGGTCCTCTTCCTGCTTAATCTGGCGGGCATCGCACTCACTCTCGTGGCCGGTCGCGCGCTGCTGCGCCGCGTCACAATCAACCAGCGCGCCCAGCTCGCCGGCATTGCATTCATCGCGGCGTTCTGGACTGTGCCGGTCGCGGGCACGTCGCTGCTGTTGATGGACCCGTATGTCACCGCGCGCAGCTTCTCGACACCGCTTTCACTGTTCGCCACAGCGTTCGCGCTCGATGATTGGAGTGGCAATGCCGGTGCACTCGCCGGTTGCGCGCTCACGCTTGCGGCCGCGGCGGCTCTGCATCCGCTGATGGCTGGGTACGCGCTCGGGCTTATTCTCGTTATCCGTATTTTGCGAAGCCGGCGCAGGGTTCTCCTCCTGAGCGGATTTGCGATTTTCACGATAGCCGCGGCAGCGATCCTGCAGTGGCGTGCCCCTGTAGATTCCGCCGCTGCTTTGCTGGCTGCAAAGAGCCGCTATTATTGGTTCCTCTCACAATGGCACTGGTATGAGCTCTTAGGCCTGGCACGGCCCTCTCCTGGTGTTCGTCGCGCTGCTCCGCTGGAACCCCGCCGGACTCCGCGAGCGCGGACGCAGGCTGGCATTCGCATGCATTCTGTACGGCTGCTTCGCTACCGCTCTCGCCGTCATCTTTGCGCACGAGAGCTATCACGCTCACATCATCGCGCGTCTGCAGGGGTTGCGTGCGTTTCTGCCGATCTACGCTGTCATGCTTCTGCTGCTCGGCGCCTGTACGCAGCAGATGCTGGAGAGGCTGGCTGAATCGTCGCCTCCGCTTCGATTCAGCTACCTGGCGCTCTGCCCGGTCGTTTTAATCACGGCGCTCGTGATGTTCATCGCCCAACGGAACACATTCCCTGCATCGCCGCACGTCGAGCTTCCCTGGCGCGCTGAGGACACCAGCAGCCCATGGGTGCGCGCCTTTCTCTGGTGTCGCGACAACACACCGCGCGATTCGCGTTTTCTCGCTAGACGCGCACTACATCACCACGCCCGGCGAGGACGCGCAAACCTTTCGCGCCATCGCTCAGCGCAGCGCCGTTCCGGATTTCTCGAAGGATGGGGGCGAGGCGGCGATCACGCCGCAACTCGCTGACCAGTGGGCCGCGGGTTTCCGTGCGCAGCTCGATCTTGATCGGAGAATCTGCAACACAGTTGCGGGCGCGCCTTGCGCCGTTCGGCGTTAGTTGGGTCATCCTGCGGTCGAACTCACCCGCCGTACTCCAGTGCCAATACAACAACGGGGCGCTGAAGGTGTGCAGGCTGGGCCCGTAGCGGCGGCCGTTTCAAGCGATGAGGCGGGTTAGATCTGTCCGAGCAGCCGCTCGCGCGCGCGTCTGCGGAGGCCGGCACGCAGCAGCACCGCAATCAGAAACGTCTGCAGTACCACCAGGATCACCAGCGCCCATGGATACAGCGCAGAGAGCGCAATCGCACGCCACCATACCGGCAGCGCACGGGTGTCGTACATGCGCAGAAGCTGCGACGTCGCCGACTGGGTGACGGCTGTTGCACCAGCAGTCGGAAGCGGAGCCGGATCCTGTGTCGCAGTTTGCGCCGCTGGAGCCGGAACAGCTGCGACCGGAGCCAAGCCGACCGTCTTGACGACGGCTGCGTCACCGGTCGTTTTTGCTGACAGCAAAGCGTCGGCTTTGGGCGCAGCCTTGGTTGTGGCCCCCGCGATTGCATTGCCGGTCCCTGCGCTGGACGGCTCCTTGGTTGCCGTCTTCGCATCCTTCGGAGACGTGGAGGCAGCGCCCGGCTGGTCGCCATCCTTGCTGGCCGACTGCTTGCCCGGTGGATTCGCTGCCGGCGCTGTCGTTGAGGTCGCGGCGGCGTGGCCGTCCGCCTTAGCCTTGTCCGGATCCGCGGCAGCCGCGCCCTGCTTCGCGGCAACCTCGGTCTTTGCGGACGACTCCTTCTGCTTGTCAGCTTGATCAGCAGACTTGGCCGGGTCGTTGGCCTTCGCAGCCGCGTCCGTGGGCTTCGCCGCGGAGTCCTTCGGCTTTGCAGTTACGTCGGCATGTTTCGAGGACGAGTCCCCATTGGCCGCAGAATCGCTTCGCTTCGCGGGCTCCGCTGGTTTCGAAGGAGACTCCTTGACCTTTGCAGATAAATCCTGCTTCGCAGGAGCATCCGTCTTTGCGGCGGCAGGTTTCGCACTCGCTGCAACTTCGGTCTTGGTGGCCTGCGCGTCCTGCTGCGCAGCGACGGCTGCCGGAGCGGTGACGTCCTGCGCAACGGCTCGCGCCCATCCTGGAAACAGCACCGCCGCAATCACCAGCGGCACAACGCTGGTCACCAGCCGCCCATCCCCCGCACGCCGCCGTCCCGGCATGATCGTATGCCCCAGGCCGCGCATCGCCAGCCGTGCAATCCGCACCAGGCTGCGCACCGGGATGATCGCGCTCCCGGCTGTCATCCCATCCCAGCCACGTGTCCGCGCGCGAATACAGCACCATGGTCAGCGCCTCATCCTCAGCCAGAGAGAGCGGATCGAACTGCACGCGCAGCGACTCGTCCTCGACCCGCACTACAGTTCCTGGCAAGGACGCGTCGCCATCCAGCACGGGCAGCACAATCCGCACTGCATCACCGGCGCGCACAGTCAGCCGCGATCCCGTCCACAGCCGCACGCCCGTGCTCGAAAGATCGCCCGTCAATCCCTGCACCACGTTGCCGTCCGGCAGAATCACCCCCGACGGCACCTCCACATTCACGCGCACTGCGCGCCGCCGCTGCTGGTTCTCCCACGCGACTGCGGTCGCCACGCTCAGCAGCATCATGTTGAACAGCGTCCAGACTACGTTCACGACCACCGTGCCGGCGTGCCCCGGGTCGTACATCCGGTGCGGCAGGGTCAATGCACCATCCTTGCCAACCCGGCGCAGCCGATGCCGGGAACAGATGCAGCCGCGGAATCGCACAAAGCAGCCCGATGAAGTTCACAAACAGCATCAGCAGAAACGGCCGCGCGATTCGGCGATCGAAGAAGCTCGAGTGCAGCACCTGGCCCTTCGGCGTCACGTTGAACCGGGGCCGGCGCGGCCACAGGAACGCCGCAATCGTCGGCAGCAGAACATACGGCGCCAGCACCGTCTCGTAAATCTCATTCCAGAACGAGTACCGATGCCGTCCCTGAATGCGCAGGTGCGTCAGGTACAGCATGACCAGGTGCGGCGCTGCATACGCCAGGATCAGCTGCCACGAGCCGGGCAGGTTCGTGCCGCCGTAGATCAGATAGATCAGCGGCGCCATCAGGAAGACCAGCCTGGGGCAGCGCAAACAGAAAGTGCGCAGCGGAGTTGAGATAGCAGAGCCGTTGCGCAAACGTCAGCCCGCGCCCAAACAGCGGATTTTCAACCCGCAGAATCTGCGTCATCCCGCGCGCCCAGCGCACGCGCTGCCGGATGTGCCCGCTCAGCCGCTCCGTCGCCAGGCCGCCCGCCTGCGGAATGTTGATGTACGCCGTGCTCCATCCGTTCTTCTGCAGGCGGATCGACGTATGCGCGTCCTCGGTCACCGTCTCGGTCGCCAGGCCGCCAATCTCGTCCAGCGCCCTCCGCCGCAGCACCGCGCATGACCCGCAGAACGATGTCGCATTCCACAGATCGTTCCCGTCCTGCACCACGCCGTAGAACAGCTCGTTCTCGCTCGGAATGTGCCGGAACTGGTCGAGATTGCGCTCAAACGGGTCAGGCGAGTAGAAGTGCTGCGGCGTTTGCAACAGCGCGAGATTCAGGTCGCGGTCAAACCACCCCATCGTCAATTGCAGGAAGCTCCGCGTCGGCACATGGTCGGCATCGAATACCGCTACAAATGGCGCACTCAGCCGCTCCAGCGCGCGGTTGATGTTCCCTGCCTTCGCATACTCGTTGTCCCCGCGCGTCATGTAGCCGATGCCGGCCTCCTCGGCGAACGCGCGAAACTCCTCGCGCCGCCCGTCGTCCAGCAGGTACACATTCAGCTTGCCGTCCGGCCAGTCGATGTTCGAAGCCGCGAGCGCCGTGTGCTTCACAAGCTGCAGCGGCTCGTTGTAGGTCGTGATCAGCAGGTCGACCTCGGGCCACTTCTCCGGATCGTCCGGCAGCGGCACCGGCGTGCGCCGCAGGGGCCAAAGCGTTTGAAAATAGCCCAGCATCAGCGCGAAGAACGCATACGCCTCAGCGGCCAGCATCACCACCACGAAAAACGCATTCAGCTTGTTCCAGGTCCCATCGCGAAAGCGGAAGTACCGCTCGACGCTGTGCACACGCCAGATGCCATAGCGCACTGTCGCAAAACACGACAGCAGCACCAGCATCAACGTGGTCAGGTACGAGCCCGAGCCGCGATGCAGCCATAGCGCCGAAAGCACAAGCAGGCCCCCAAGCATCGCCTGCTGCGGCCATGGCAACGGCACCGCTGCCGCCGCAATCAGAAACACTGTTCCGCCGGCAACGATCAAAAAGCGCAGCAGCCATGGGCAGCAACGCGTCACTGGACTCGAACTCCCGCCATAGAGGCGATCGCGTCATTGCTCGCTCCACCGCGCCTTTCGGAATCCAATCGCCGGCGCCGCCTGGGTGCGCAACCACGAAGCCAGATTCAACACATCGCCTGCGACCGGAGCTTCCGGCGCATAGTCCATCACGGTCATGCCCTCTGCGAGCGCCTCACTCATGGCCGCCGAACGGCGGATCACAAACGGAAGCAGCCTGTCTCCCAGCTGCTGCCTCAGAACCTCGCGCACATCCAGGTGCAACGGCTGCGATGCGTCGAATCCGTTCAGCACATAGCGCGGATGCACCGGCTTTCCATTCACGTCCAGGACGTCCGCGAAGAACCGCTCCACAACATTCAGGCTGATCACCGAGCTCATATCCGGCTTCATCGGCACCAGCACAATCGAGTTCATCCGCGCCACACGGCGCAGCACCCACGGCACCGTAGGTGACAAATCCACCAGGATCCGCTGCATTCCCTGCCCGTTCCGCGCCAGCTCCTCGGCCAGCCACTCCTGCGCTTCGAGATCGCCGCCCTTGTCGAGCAGATCAAAGCTCAGCAGATGAATCGGCGCGTCCGCGCTTCCAACCGGCGGCGAAAACGTCCGCACCACCCCGGGCTTCAGCTCGCTCGCGCCAAAGTAATACGGCAGCAATCCGTGCGAGGTCGTGTCCGTCAGCAGCACCTTCTCGCCGCTGGAGGCCAGCGCACGCCCGAGTGTCGCTACCAGGCTCGTCTTCCCGACGCCACCCGCCAGCGAGAACATCGCGAGCACCGGCACCTCGCCGCTCACAGACGTCTCCACCTGCGGTATCTGGTCCGCCGGCCCGTGCTCAAACAGCTCGCGCAGCGCAAACCACCGCGTTGCCACGCGCTCGCGCTGATGCTGCAGGGTGTCTTCCACAATCGAATCTTCAGCAGGCTGCGCGGGCGGTTTCCGCTGCCTGCTCGAGCCACGCCGGAACCGCACTCACAGCCCGGCCCGCAGTCGTAGGCCGCGCCTCAGGCTTCGCCGCGTCGTCGGCCACTGCCGGCCGCGCACTCGCCTGCGACTCCTGCACTGCCGGAACTTCGCTCGCCAGCCCTTCCACCTTGGCCGCTTGGGTCTCCACAGCAGGCTTGGTTTCCGCAGCCCGCTCGCCGCGCTTCTCCGGCTCGCTGGCGTCAAACGCCGCGGTGATCGGATCGGCAAGAATTCCCGCATCTTCGTCGCCCGGACCATCGTCGGCGACGACCGTCGGCGGCAGCACGGAGCGCGCATCCCGGTGCGGGTAGCGCGATGGCCGCATATCTTGTTCGGGAGTAATCAGGGTCGAAAAAACCTTCTCCGGCGCTGCCCGCGCAGGCTCGCGTGCATGCTCGTAAGGATCGGTCAACTCACCGGGCAGTTTCGAAACCGGCTGCGGCCCGGCCAGCTTCCGCCGACGCATCTCTGCCTCGGCGTAACGCAGTGCCTGCCGATCGGCCGAGGCCCTGGCGTCCGTAATCTCCCGCGCCTCGCGCCTTGTTGCCGCTTCGGCCGCCGCAGCTGCCTCGGCCTTTTTCGCTGCGAGAACACGCTCCCCCGCCGCCTTCCGGCTCAGCTCCGTCGCCTGGTGCATGGCCGAAGCCCGTGCACCTTCTTCTAACTCCAGATCCCGCCGTTGTCGCGCCTCGGCCGCCTTGCGCGCAGCCTTTTCGTGCAGCCGGGCGATCTCCTCCGCCTCACGCGCCGCACGTTCCGCAGCCGCAGCTGCGGCTTCAGCCTCGGCCTGTGCCCGGCTCTCCGCATCCTTGGCCTCCTGCGCGGCACGGTGCCGCACCAGCGCCCGGGCTTCCCGCCGCGCTCCCGAAAAATCACGGTAACGCGCGCCTTGCAGGTTCGCCCACGAGTACAGGACCGCGACATCCTCGGGGTTCTCCGCGCGCGTCTGCTCGTCCACCGCCTCCGGCTTGTGCCCGTCCATCCCTGCCTCAAACTCCCGGAGACCTTCCGTCCGGGACGCGGAGTTCCCGCAAGAGAACTATCTCGACCCTTGCCAGTACCGTGAGGCTACGTTCCCCCTTTTTGCCAGTCAATGCACCCTAAGTAACACTTGGGCGGAACCCTATAGGCCATTCGGGCGAACAAATTGGCCCTATTCCTGCTCCAGAATGCGCTTAACTCATGAGTAACCGATAGACACTTTCGTAACGCGCTCCAAGGCGCCCACAGACTCAAATCCCCCTGTCGGGGGAGCCCTCAAATCTACCGTCAGGCGGCCCGGTTCTTCTAGGCCGTTGTGCGCGCCGGGCGTGCCTTCCCCACCAGCTCCATCAGCCTGCGCGCCACCGCCTCATAGTCGTGCCGCAGCACCTCGCCCTCGTGCACAAAGCTGCCCGCTATCGGCTCCACGCCAAGCGCCCGTACCCGGTCCAGGTCAGCCACGATCGGCTCCTGCCCCTCGCGCTCGTACTGCGCCCGCGTCTGGGGCCGAATGGGCGCCGTATTGATCAGCGCGTAGTCGAAAATGCGCTGCCCACGGGCTCCGGCGCAGTGGTTCAGGATCTTCTCGATATGCTGCGACGCGGTCAACCCAAGCGACTCGTTCGCCTGCGTCATCAGGTTGCACACATACACCCGAACGGCGCTCGATTTCGCAATCGCCTCCGGGATCCCGCGCACCAGCAGGTTCGTAATCAGCGACGTGTACAGCGATCCCGGCCCCAGCGTGATCAGGTCCGCATGAGCGATCGCCTCGAGCGTCTCCGGCAACGGATCCACCGCCGCGGGATCGAGCATTAGCTCCACGATCGATCGCTTCGATGCCGTCACATTCGTCTCGCCGCGCACCACGGAGCCATCGTCCATCTGCGCCGTCAGCGTCGCGTTCGCTGTAGTCGCGGGATAGATCGTTCCGCGGGTCGCCAGGATCTGCGACGAGGTCTGCACCGCCTGCGCAAAGTCACCTGAGATCCCGTTCAGCGCCGCCAGAAACAGATTTCCGAAGCTGTGCCCCTCAAGATCGCCGTGCGCGAACCTGTACTGAAAGAGGCGCGAGAGCAGGTGCTCGTCCTCGCTGAGCGCCACCATGCAGTTGCGGATGTCGCCCGGCGGAAGCATCTGCAGGTCTTCGCGCAGCCGCCCCGATGACCCGCCGTCATCGGTCACCGTCACGACCGCCGCCAGCTCGCGAATCAGGCACGGCGCATCCGGGCAACTTTTCGCAGCCACGCGGCCGCGCTTCGCCCCGCGCCGGTCAAAGCCCGTCGGCGACCCTGGCGTGGCAACGTAGCGCTTCAAACCCAGCAACAGCGTAGAAAGGCCCGTGCCGCCGCCGATCGCTACCACTCGAAACTGGGGAACTACACGGTCGGACATGCGTTCGTCCAGTGTAGACGCACACCTGCGTGAAGCTTCCACAGCGAAAACACAACAGCGAGTAGTGAATAAAGCGGCTGCAGGTTCAGCCGCAGCTCTCCGAAGCGAGAAAAGCCGGGATCTTATTCCCGGCTTCACCCACTCGCCCCAGCCTTACTCACTATTCACTACTTACTATTCACTCCCTCACGCCTCGGGATACAACAACTCCGTAAACCGCGGATCCTCGGCCATTCCCTCAAAGTCCGAATCGGCCCTCGCCTGCAACCGATTCTGCCCATTCAGCCGAATCGCCTCGCGCAGCTTGTCGATGCAATCTTGCGTATCGCCGGTCATGCCTGCCAGCAGCGCCAGGCCGTAGAACGCATAATCGGCCGCGCCGTTCTGTTTCAGAATCTGCTGGAAGTGTTCGCGCGCGTCCTCATACTGCCCCTGGTTCAGCAGCGAGATCGCGTAGTCATACCGCTCTTCGTTCGACTCGAACTTGTTGGACCCCTTCTCGATTTGCGACACGCAGGCTGCAATGTACATGCGAATCCGGTCGCCCAGGTCCTGCGGCGCCGTCTGCAGCATCTGCGTGAAGGCCTGGTGTGCTTTGTCGAATTTACCGTTCTGCATCAGCTTCAACGCGCTCTCGTACAGAGCCAGCGTCTGCTTGCGCGCGGCGTCATCCTGCACCGGCGCCGTGCCCGCCAGTGTGCGCGGCATGCGCCGCAGGTTGCTCGACTTCACGTCGTTCTTGCTATTCGAAGAGCTGTGCGCGGCGGGGGATGCCGACTTCGTGGCCATAGCGTTCTCGGAGACTCTCGGGCCCGGGGAGGCCTCGTTGCAGTTTAAGTGGGTAGGCTTGCTTCGGAGTTATACGGTTGAACACCGTCTCAGGTCAAATGTCGCCGTGAATTTCAGGGCCGAAATCCTCCCTGCCTCTGCTGAATTTCGCCTCATCGCTGCCCGCGATACAGCACCGGATTCAGCGCCGGATCGTTGTACATCTTCATCTGCCGATAGAGTTTGAACCTGCGTTGACCCGACAGCACCTCGGCCCATAACCCGCCCAGCGCGTCGCGCAAATCGCGCTGTTGCTCCTCGACCACCGCCAGCCGCTCGCGATTGCGCCGACGATGCTCCTCATCGCCACTGCCCGTGGCACGCGCAATCTCCTCGGCCGTGTGGTAGCGCTTCAGCTCCAGCACCGACAGCCGGTCAATCATCATCCCTGGAGTCTCCGAGTGCAACGGAGCCTCCGCGCGTTGCTCGCCCGCCGCATCCAGCAGCATCCGGTCGATCCGCTCCATCAAATCGTTCCGGCGCTGATTCAGCCGGTCGATCGCCCGCTTGATCTCAACCATCCCCTCGCCGGCCAGCTCCGGATCGCGAGCCTTGTCCTCTTCATGCCAGAGATCGAAGTTCGCGCGGTGCTGGTCCACCAGCAGCGCGTCGAAGTCTCGCGGCGCCGCCGGCATCTCCCGCCCTTCGTGCCACAGTTGCGTCGACTCCACCTGCAGCCTCACGATCTCGCGCGCATCCATCATCAACACCTAAGCATAACCAACACCGATGTCCCCGTTACGCGTTACCCCTGCCCTCTACCCTCTACACTGACACCAATGCCCCCTCGCCCGGTGAACCGCGTCCTCGTCTACCGCCTCGGTTCCCTAGGCGACACGCTGATCGCCTTCCCTGCCTTCCACCTCATCGCCCGCGCCTTTCCCGACGCCGAGCGCCGGCTCCTGACGAATTTGCCCGTCGCCGCCAAAGCCCCGCCCGCGGCCTCCGTGCTCGACCACACCGGCCTGATCCACTCCTACATGCGCTATACCACCGGGACGCGCAACATCCGCGAGCTCCTCCAACTCGCCATTGCGATCCGCCGCTACAAACCCGACGTCCTCGTCTACATCGGTGCGGCCCGCGGCATCCATTCCGCGCAGCGCGATGCCAAATTCTTCCGCCTCTGCGGCATTCGCCGCCAGATCGGCGTACCCGTTACGACCGCCGCGCAGCTCAACCTCTTTGGTGGCGAATCCGCCGCAAGCCCCGATGCGGACCTCGAACCCGAAGCCGCCCGCCTCGCCCGCAACATCCGCGAACTGGGTGACGCGCAGCTCGACTCACCGGCCTCCTGGGACCTCCACCTCACTCCCGCCGAACACGCGGCCGCCGCCCGCGCCATCGGCCCCGAGCCGCTCAGACCTGGAAATCAAGGGCACGAGATCCTCGCCGTCAGCGTGGGCACCAAGGTCCAGGCAAAGGACTGGGGCCGCGACAACTGGCGCGCGCTCCTCACGCGCCTCGCGCGCGGTTACCCCAACGGCGCGCTGCTCCTCACTGGCAGCGCCGAAGAATCCGAAGCCTCGGACTTCGCCGCCGCCGGCTGGCGCGCCTCAGGCGGTGGCCCCGTCGCCAACCTCTGCGGCCGCCTTACCCCGCGGGAGTCAGCCGCCGCCTTCGCCCGCGCCCGGCTCTTCATCGGTCACGACTCCGGCCCCATGCACCTCGCCGCCGCCGTCTCCACGCCATGCGTCGCCATCTTCGCCGCCCGCAACATCCCGCGCCAGTGGTTCCCCTATGGCCCCCATCACCGCGTCCTCTACCACCGCGTCGAGTGCGCCGGCTGCGCCTTGGAAACCTGCATCGAGCAGCAGAAAAAATGCATCCTCTCCATCACTGTCGACGAAGTCCTCGCCGCCATCCACTCCGCGCTCGACAAGGCCGCCCCACGTTCCTGAGTCTCGGGGTGCCGTCAGTAGTAAAAGCGCTCATCGGCCCAGTCAAACGGTCTTCCCGGGTTGCGCCCGCGAAGCAGGTAGATGTTCCGGTGCTCGAACGGCATTGAGTAGGGATTACTGTTATGGCCGAGAATCGTGACCGATTCATATTTCGTCGCGACCTCTGCCGGTCTGTCCGGAATAATCGCGATCACCAGGTTTGGATCGCAGCCGTGCGTCCCCCACCTCCAGTAGCTGTTCTGTCCGCTCATCGCAGGCGGCAGCCTGTCATGCTTGAGGCGGCTGCGGAAGTCGATATTGCCCGCCTTTCCATAGTCCGCCCCGAAGATGCACACGCGCCGCTGATCGGCAGCTGACAGCGCATGAAAGGCCTTCGAGACGATGTCGTACTGCTCGTTCCAGCCGAACCTGTCCGCGAAGAACTGCGGAAGCGGTCCCGTAGGGCTGGTCTCAGTCGGCGCGGAGTGAAGGTGGAGTGCCGTCGTGTACGGGACCCACGTTGCCGGACGCAAAACCGGACTGCTCATCGGAAGAATCATGAGACCGGTCACGACGAGCAGGGACTCGTAAACAGGAAAGGCGAAGATCCGGTCCGCCTCGACACGTTTCGATCCAGCCAGCCGGTGCTCCCATGCAATTGCGCCTGCGGCAAAGAAAGCCGGGTAGATGCCTTCGAGGTAATAGTCCTTCGCGTGCGCCGCACACATGACCACAAAAAAATGACGAAAATGAGGCCGAGCCAGCGCGAGTTTGCGATCGACCTTCCGCGGAGAAGCGCGACTACGCCGGTCATCCAGAGCAGCGCATTCAGCGGATGCATGTTGCCAAATTGTGCGAGGAGAAATTGCAACGGATTCAGCACGACGTTTTTGCCTGCAACCCGTCCGTTATGCAGAAATTCGAGCGTGGGCCAGTGGTTATGAATTTGCCAAACAATGTTCGGCAGCACGATCAGAATCATGAGCGCGATACCGAGGCCGGCCCAGCGCGTAAAGAGCAGGCGCCTGTCCGGCGTGAGAAGAAGCCCGAGACCCAGCGCCATTAGAAAAAACGCCATCGACGGCTTGTTGAGCAGACCGACACCTGCGCTGATCCCGAAGAACGTCCACCACGCCGCCGGCGAGCCCCCGCGCGCAATCCTGATCACCGCCAATAGACATGCGGACCAGAACATAGCTTCGAAGGAGTTCATCGAAAGGAAGCCGTCCACCCCGATGTACTGCGGCGTGACTATCAGCCCGATCATCCCGAGCGCCTGCGCGGGCCGTCGGCCGCCCAGGGACCAGCAGAGAACGCCGCCCAGAAAAACCGTAATCGCTCCAGCCAAAGCCGAGAGCACACGAATACCGAAGACGGAGTCTCCGAAGAGCATCTCGCCCAGCCGCGCCTGCAGCGCAACGACGGGTCCGTGGTCGACGTATCCCCACGCCAGATGATGGCCGCAGGCGATGTAGTAAAACTCATCACGAAAGTAGCTGTACCCGATATGTGCCGTGTACAGCGTCAGCCCAAAGGTGATCAGAAGCTTGGCCAATCCAAAGATCGCCGCGAGCCGCAGAGCAGCCGCTAGAGCAGAATTCGCGGAACGGGCGGAGGCCGCAGGAAGACTTCGGCTCACAGTACTCACATTAACTCCTGGCTGACCTGAAGCAATAACGACAGAGTAAACCGCCCCGCTTCGGCGCGAACCGCGTCCGCTGCATGCAATGCCCGCGTTATCCTAACCCTCGAATGCTTCCTGAGCTCCACCAAGTCCTCTCCCTCCTTGAAGGCGGCTTCCGCGACGTCCGCGTGCTCGTAGTCGGCGACCTCATGCTCGATCGCTACATCGTCGGCGACGTCGACCGCATCTCGCCCGAAGCGCCCGTGCCCGTCCTCCGCCACGCGCACCGTTACCAACGGCCCGGCGGTGCCGCCAATGTTGCCATGAACCTCGCCGGCCTCGGCTGCCAGGCACTCCTCGCCGGCCTCTGGGGCGACGACGCGGAGCGCCGCGAGCTAAGCACTGCGCTCGAAGCCGCGGCCATCGACACCGCCGGCGTCGTCACCAGCTCGCTCCCCACCATCTCCAAGACACGCATCGTCGGCCGCACGCAACAGCTTCTCCGCCTCGACATCGAATCCCGCGATGCTCCCTCCCGCCAGGACCTCGACAACCTTCAAGCCCGCGTCCTCGGCCTGGTCGAAAAGGTCCACGCCGTCATCCTCTCCGACTACGCCAAAGGCGCGCTCACCCGCGACCTCTGCCTCGCCACGATCCGCGCCGCACGCCGCGCCGGCGTCCCCATCCTCGTCGACCCCAAGAGCTCCGACCTCTCCAAGTACTCCGGCGCGACGATGGTCTGCCCCAACCTCAACGAGCTCTCACTTGCCACTGGCGTCGACGCTCACCATCTGGACGACCTCCTCGCCGCCGCTGAACAGCAACGCGTAGAGCACAGCTTCGACTACATCACCGCCACCATGAGCGAGCGCGGCATCCGCGTCCTCTCCGCCGCGGGCAGCTATCACTCCCCCGCCCGCGCCCGCGAGGTCTTCGACGTCTCCGGCGCCGGCGACACCGTCATCGCCACACTCGCCGCCTCGCTTGCCGCAAAGCTGGACATCCAGACCGCCACCGACCTCGCCAACCTTGCCGCCGGCATCGTCGTCGGCAAAATCGGCACCGCGCCCATCGCGCACCACGAGCTCATCGCGCTGCTCACGCCGTCAACGCCGCTCTCGGGCGCGGAAAAGATTCTCGACCGCGCCCATCTCGCCGCGCGCATCTCTGACTGGCGGGCTTCCGGCGAAACCATCGTCTTTACCAACGGTTGCTTCGACCTCCTGCACGTCGGCCACATCACGTTGCTCGAAGACTGTCGGAAGTTCGGCTCGAAGCTCGTGCTCGGCCTCAATTCCGACGCCTCAGTCTGCCGCCTCAAAGGCCCCACGCGCCCCATCGTCGGCGAGAACGAACGCGCCCGCGTCATGGCCGCACTGGCCGCCGTCGATGCCGTCGTGCTCTTCGCCGAAGACACACCCCTCGAGCTCATCAGCGAGATCCGCCCGGACGTGCTCGTCAAAGGCGGCGACTACACCATCGAAACCGTTATCGGCCACGAAGTCGTTCTCGCCGCCGGCGGCCGCGTCGAAATCATCCCCACTGTCGAAGGCTTCTCCACCACCAACATCGTGCGCAAGCTCACCAATCAGGAATCGCCCTCGTGAATGCTGACCACACCAGCGCGCATCAGCACTAGCTGCCGTTACAATTACGTTCTTCGCCAGCCAGATCCAAATCGCATGAAGGAGAATTCGGCCCATGGCATCCAACGAAATTAATCGGAGAGATTTCATCAGCAAGAGTTGTGCCGCCGCAGCCGCACTCTCGTGGCCGGCCGCCAGCTACGCCCGCATCGTCGGCGCCAACGATCGCGTACGCGTCGGCGTCGTCGGTTGCGGCGATCGCATGAAGAGCGCGCTGATTCCCGCCTTCCTTGCAGCAGCGCAAGGAAATGAACTTCGAGTTCGTCGCCGTCTCCGACATCTGGAATCGCCGCCGCGAAGAGGGCGCAGCCTACATCGCAGAAACTGAGCGGCGGCAAGCGTCCCGACCCCGTTCGCAACAACGACGAACTCTACGCGCGCAAGGATGTCGACGCCGTTCTCATCGCCACCGCCGACTTCCAGCACGCATTCCACGGCGTTGAAGCCGTCAAGGCCGGCCGCGATGCCTACGTCGAAAAGCCCACCGCTCACACCATGGACGACGCGCGCAGAATTTCTCGCCGCCGTCAAGAAGACCGGCAAGATCGTTCAGGTGGGCACGCAGCGCCGCTGCACGCCCGAGCTATCAGAAGGCGGCCGAATACATCAAGTCCGGCCAGTTCGGCGAACATCGTCATGGTCGAGATGACCTGGAACGTGAACCAGCCCGGCCGCTGGCGCCGCCCGGATGTCGTTCCTCTTCTCAAAGAGGAGGACACCGACTGGAAGCGCTACCTGCATCAACCGCCCGCACGAGCCGTTCGACGCGCGCAAGTACCTCGAGTTCCGGCTGTTCTGGCCGTACTCGTCGGGTATTCCCGACCAGTGGCTCGTCCACCAGATCGACACCGTGCACTGGTTCACAGGTCTGCCGCATCCGCGCAGCGTGCGTCGCGAACGGCGGCATTTATCTCTGGAAGGACGGCCGAACAAACTGGGACACCATGACCGCCGTCTTCGACTACGGTCCGCTCGACGATCCCACAAAGGGCTTCCAGGTGCAGTACACGTCGCGCTTCACCAACTCCGCCGGCGGCGTCAAGGAGCTCTACTACTCGAACGGCGGCATGATCGACATGGACAACGCAGAAGGTCACTCCCACCGGCGGCCTCAGGGCAAAAGATGCTGCTGAAATGCAGATGCAGCCCAACCTTCTGCCGAGCATTCCCTGGTCGAAAAAGCCGAGGCCGTCTCGACCGACGCCAATACTCACAGGCGACCCGCAAACCTCCGCCAACATGCGCAACTGGATGGAATGCGTGCGCTCGCCGCAAGACGCCCAACGCGCCCATCGAAGCCGGCTACAGCCACTCCATCGCGCTCTGCATGAACGTGGCCGCTATCCAGACCGGCCAGAAGGTCACCTTCGACGACAAGACGCAGCAGGTGATGGCGGGGGGCAAGGTCTATGCGTAAGTCCTCGGCTGTCCAAGATCGCCATCTCCACCTTGGCTC
Organism: uncultured Verrucomicrobiae bacterium; assembly: GCA_963716225.1. Taxonomy (GTDB): domain Bacteria; phylum Acidobacteriota; class Terriglobia; order Terriglobales; family Acidobacteriaceae; genus Granulicella. The sequence goes on from OY970299.1 coordinate 493,947, forward strand.
TGCTCACGGTCAGCGCCATTCCACTGGTTGCGGCGGCGCAAAAGGGCGTTCAGGTCACGCCTGACGCAGCGCAGCGCCGCGTCGACATCACCATCGACGGCAAGCCATTCACCTCCTACATCTGGCCCACATCGCTGAAGAAGCCGGTGCTCTACCCGCTCCTCGACGCCGACGGGGTCACCGTCACACGCGGCTGTCCGCTCGAACCGCGCCCCGGCGAGCGCGCCGATCATCCGCATCACGCCGGCCTGTGGTTCAACTACGGCAACGTCAACGGCTTCGATTTCTGGAACAACTCCGACGCCATCAAGCCCGCGCAGCGCTCCGAAGATGGGCACCATCGTCTTCAACAAAATCGTCTCCAGCAAGAGCGGCCCGACCAAAGGCGAGCTCGTCGTCGAGTTCAACCTGGTTTGACGGCAATAACCACCCCATCCTCGCCCACACCACACGCTACGTCTTCGCCCGCGAGGGATCAACGCGCAGCGATCGATCAGATCGTCACCCTCAAAGCGCTCGACCACGTCGTCTTTCACGACGACAAGGACGGCCTGCTCGGCATCCGCGTCGCTCGCTGGCTCGAGTCGCCTGAAGAAAAAGGCGGGACCTTCACCGACTCGAACGGCGTCGCCACCCCCGTGACTGCCGCAGCCAATACCCCTGGCGTCGCTCCACCCACCGGCGAATACTTCACCAGCGAAGGCGTCAAAGGCACCGCCGTCTGGTCCACGCGCGCTCGCTGGTGCGCACTCACAGGGCACGACGCCTCAGGTCACACCGTCACCATCGCCATCTTCGATCACCCCGGCAACGTCGGCTACCCAACCTACTGGCATGCGCGCGGCTATGGCCTCTTCGCCGCGAACCCCCTCGGTCGCCACATGTTTGATCCCAAACAGGCGCCCCTCGACTTCACCCTCGACCAGGGCGAGACCGTCACCTTCCGCTATCGCGTGGTGATCTATACCGGCACGCCTTCGCCGAGCGCTCTCAATCAGCAATCCGAAAACTTCGCCGCCTCCTGCGGTCGCCGCTGACGAACCCCGGCCATCGCAATGCTCATTGACTGGCTTGCGCGATTCTAATCAATCCAGCACCGTCGGAGACCCTCGCCAATCGAGTATCCTCATACGGAAACCGACGGAGCCTGACGTACCTTCCACAAACCACGACGGGCTGACATTCGTCACGACCGGCCGCAACTTTTCGATGAGGATCAATTCCACACATCATGCGTATCAGCACCACAGACCGCGACTGGATCGAGGAGCAGGTCCGTGATGCGGGCTTCGATCTGGCGGGTGTTGCGGCGGTCCCGGAAGGGCCGGCGAGGTACGAGACCAGCCGGCGCTTCGCTGAGTGGATCGCAGATGGGCGGGCCGGCGAGATGCAGTGGCTGAAGCGAACGGACCGCGCCGGCGAGCTTCTCCACGGCGACCTGCTGCGATCGATTCCGTGGGCCCGCTCCGTCATCATCTGCGCGATCAACTACAACGCCGACGCGCCGCGCTCAATGGACCCGGCGCCGGCCGCCACCGGCTGGATCGCCCGCTACGCCTGGAGCCGCAGCGCCGACAATCCCTCACGCGCCAGCGACTACCACGACGTCCTCCTTCCGAAGCTGCGCGTCGTCGAATCCGGTCTGCGCGACCGCTTCAGACAGGAGCTTGAGACCCGCTGCTACGTCGATACAGGCCCGATTCTCGAGCGCGATTATGCGCAGCGCGCCGGTGTCGGCTGGATTGGCAAAAACACGTGCGTGCTCAACCAGGAGCTGGGCTCATGGCTTCTGCTCGGCGTGATCATTACCTCGCTTGAGCTCGCGCCGGAAGCATGGGCGATTCCCGCGCCAGACCGCTGCGGTACGTGCACGCGCTGCATCGATGCATGCCCCACGACTGCGCTTATCGCGCCGCGCGAGATGGATGCGACGCGTTGCATCTCGTATCTCACCATCGAGAAGAAAGGACCGATCGACGAACCACTTCGCAGTCTCATGGGGCGCAACGTCTTCGGCTGCGACATCTGCCAAGACGTTTGTCCCTGGAATCGCAAAGCTCCGATCGCGACCTCAGACGCGCTGCCCACACGACCCGAGCTCGTCAACCCAGCGCTCGACTGGCTCGCCTCAATGGACGGCCCGGCCTTCAACCGCGCCTTCCGCGGATCGCCGCTCGAGCGCACCGGCCGCAAGCGGCTCCTCCGCAATGTAGCCGTCGCGATGGGTAACAGCGGCGACTCACGGTTTATTCCAAAAGCTCACGAGCTCGCCGGCAACGAGGACGTCACAATCGCCGACGCCGCACGTTGGGCGCTCGCTAAACTGGCTGAATGAGCGGAGTCGAAAAGGCCGGCGACGAGTCAGTTTCGCCTGCACTTGCAGCCGCGCCTCCTGTGCCGGCGGCCGGCACCGGGTCCTGGCGGCAGATCTGGGAACAGATCAAAGCCCTCGGCCACTACCTTACGAAAACCGAGGTCCACACCTACGCGTTCTCGGTTGCCGCGCAGGCGATCCTGTCACTCTTTCCGTTCATCGTTCTGCTGCTCACAATTTCACAGCGGGCCCTTCACTCGCCGCGCATGGCTGACGTCGTCGGCGAAATGATGACCAACTTCCTGCCAAACAATCAGGACTTCGTGATTCGCAGCATGCGCGCGCTCGCGTTTTCTCATGCCAGGGTGCGCGTCGTCTCCGTCGTCATGCTGCTCATCACCGCAACTGGCGTCTTTCTTCCGCTCGAGGTCGCGCTCAACAGCGTCTGGGGCGTGAAGAAGAACCGATCCTATCTGCAGAACCAGCTTGTTGCGATTGCGCTCGCGATCGGCGTGGCTCTGCTCGCAATGGCCTCGGTCGCACTTTCCTCAGCGCAGCGCGAAGTCCTCGACTGGGTCTTCTTCGGCCACACGCACAACCTGCTCTTCGCGTGGATCGGTAAAGTCTTCCTGCAGATCGTCGCGCTCCTCGCCAGCATTGCGCTCTTCTTCCTCATCTACTGGGGACTGCCGCATCGTCGCATCCCGGCACGCGCTGTCCTCCCGACGGCCATTGTCATGGGCATTCTGTGGACCGCCGCGAAGTACGTCTACATCCTCGTACTCCCGCACCTGGATCTTCGTGCCGTCTACGGACCGTTCTACGTCTCGGTCGGCCTCATCACCTGGGCTTTCATCTCCGGACTTCTGCTTCTCGGAGGCGCCTACGTCTCCGCAACCCGACAAGCCTTGCGTGAGACCCGCGAAGCTGAACTGAATCGCTAGCGTCGCGACCGGAACGACTTCACGACGAGATCATTCGGCTTCGCGCCAGCCGGCAACATCGTCACCAGCGATGGTCCATTCCTGCTCTCTGTTCGAAACACCGCCACATCCGATGACCCCGAATCCACCACCAGAAGCAGATGCTCATCCTGCGAGAAGTCGAGCGCATCAGGCCGCGATCCCGTCCTCACCGCCGCTTCCATTCGGCCATCGTCAATCGAGTACAGGCTCGCCGAATCAGCGCCAAAGTTCGTCGCCCAAAGCGTCGAGTCGTCGCCGCTGATGATAGCGCGCGAAGGCTTCGCGCCGATCACATACGTACCCAGCACTTCATTCGTCCATGTCGAAATCTCCGAGATCGAATCTGAATCGAAATTCGTCGTGAACACCTCGCCGCCGTCCGGCTTCAGCGCAATATGCGTGGGTGTTCTGCCCACATCGAGCAACGCCAGCATCTGGTCGCGCTGCAACCCGGCATCCTGCTTTCCGCGCCACGAGTTCGGCGCTGCCGCCAGCCAGATTGCCATCACCTGGTGTCCGCCCGAACACGCGACAAACGCCTTCGTCGAGTCAGGCAGAATCGCGATGTCGGTTGCTCCCGGACAGCCGGGAAATGCGCTGCGCAGGGTTAGCGGCGCGCCGTCAGAGTCATTGATGGAATACACCGACACGCTGCCCGCCTGCTGGTTCGTCACAACCAACGTGCGATTATCCGGCGCAACGCGCGCGACTCCCGGGCCCTCACCTGCTGCTACCACCGCTATCTGCCGGCGCCCCTCAAGATCCAGCACGCTCACGGTGTTCGAGCCCGAGTTCGGCACGTACGCGCGCGTTCCATCAGGTGAAACGGCAATGAAGTACGGCCGCTGCCGCACGCCAATCGTTGCCACAACCTTGTTGCTCGCCGCGTCGATCACGGTGACCGAGTTGCTCCCGGTATTGACCACGTAAATCTCGTTCCGCACCGGATTGACGGCCATCCCTGTCGGATCGTGGCCCACCTGCAGCACGCGGTCTTCGCGCAGGTACACCAGGTCGAGCACCGTGACCGTGTCCGATCCGCCGTCACTCACATACGCAAACTCGTGATAGTTCGCGGGATACTCCGGGAAGCCTCGATGGCCGCAGCCTGTCAGCAACAAACCCGCGCCCGCAAACAAAGCGGGGGCGCATGCGGCGAAATGAAGGCGTTTGGAATGAATCAGAGACACGTCTTCCAGAGTCTATGGTTGCCATCGCACAGCCGCAACGTCAGAGGACAATCTACGCGCAACTGATCCGGCAATCCTGGGTTGACTACTTTGACGAGGCAGCCAAGCTGAGCAGCCCGTCACATGCGACTCCTCGGACCAACGGGACAGCGCTACCCGCTCTGTTCCGTTGTTTTTTTGTTACTACTCAGCTTGCTGCGCCGCCATTGCAGCGCGAGCCACCCGGCGTATCCGAACTGCAGAATCCACACCGCGCAGTACGCGTACACGAGGTGCCGCTCCGAGAGCGTAGAGAAAGGAATCATCGAACCTCCAGGATGGGCTGCGGCGCGCCGCTCGGTGCAAGGGCGATCTCTTCTCCCGGATTGTGTTGCCGCCGCCGCTCGATCGCGTAGCGCAGTCCCAGCAGAAACGCTCCCCACATCGCCCACGCCGCAAGATTCCAGAAGACGGCCGGCAACATATGTTTGTCGATGCCGGAATCCGCGCCTCCGCCAAACACCGGCGCGGGATGTTGCGTGCGCCACCAGCGAATGGACATGAAGCAGATCGGAATATCGATCGCCGCGAAGATCGCGAGCACCGCTGAGAACACCGCCTTCTGGTCGCCGGTGGTCATCCGTCGCAGCAGCAGATAACTCACATACAGCAGCCACAGCAGAAGGTACGTCGTCAGCCGCGGATCCCACGTCCACCAGATGCCCCACGCAGCACGTCCCCAGATCATTCCAGTTGCGAGGCCTACCGAGGCGTAGAGCACCGTCAGCTCAGCGGAAGCGAGCGCAAATGCGTCCGCCTTTAACGCGCGCTGCGTCTTGCCTCTGCGCCAGAACAGAAAGAGGAACGCCGCCACGCAGTTCATGTACGGAAACACGAAGCTCAGGATCGTGTGCGGGAAGTGATAGAAGAAGACGCGATACAGGTTGCCCATTGTCGCTTCTTTGGGCGCGGTCATCGCCTCGATGAATCCGATCACAAGGACTGCGCACGTGAGCGCGAGATAAAGGGTCGCCCAAAGCGGGAAACGTTGTGTTTGGCTGCGCTTGTTCACTGCATTTTTGATTTTACCGTTCCGAGCGCAGAATTCGCGCTTTTCGCGATCAATCTGCCGTGTTCAGCACAGTTTCGAACAGGAGAACGCAGGCTATCGTGAACACAATGTCATAGCCCAGCAGCAACTTAATCCAGAGCGATGGAGAATAGTCCCCCGTCAGCACGTTGGTCGTGGCCTGGATCATGCCGAGCAGCGCGGGCATCGCGATAGGGCAAAGCACCAACGGCAACAGAAGCTCGCGATTGCGTGTGCGCAGACTCAGCGCGGCGAAAAACGTCCCATTTACCGTGAGTCCCCATGTTCCGAGCGGCAGAATCAGCAGCAACAGCCATGCGTTCCCGAGCGGATGCAGGTTGTAGAAGACGGCAAATACCGGAGCAAGCACCAGCTCGATCACGCTGACGAACACTAGATTCGCCAGCGCCTTTCCGACGAACAGCGCTGACGCTGGTGCGGGCGCCATTCGCTGTGCTTCCAGGACGGAGTTGTGCAGCTCGCGCGCCCAACTCTGGTTCAGCGCCGTAATGGATGCGAACAGCAAACCAACCCACAGCAGGCCTCCGCTGATCTGACGCGCGATTGTAGGGAACGCTGCGGGATCGAACGCCAGCGAAAACACGACGACCACCAGCAGCGCGAAGAACAGCATGCCGTTGATCACCTCGCGCGCACGCCACTCGAGCTTGAGGTCCTTCGCGAGATGCGTGAGCACGTGCCGCGCGTAGCTCATCGGTGCATCCTCTCATCGGGCTGCGGTGCGGCCTTCGTCAAATCTGCCAGCGTGGCTTCCGTTGCGTGCAGGTAATCGGCCGGCGACAGCACGATCTGCTGTCCGCGCTGTCCTGCCGAGATGGAGATCTGATCGAACATCTCGATCGTTTCATCCACGAACGCGCGGAGCGGCTTCTTCGCCGCAAGCACCGTCACGCCTCCGCGAACATATCCGGTCAGAGGTTCAACCTCTTTCAACGCGGCAAGCTCCGCCTTGCGTGCGCCCGCAGCAGCCGCGAGCTTCTTCAGGTCCAGCTCATCGCTGCCGGGAATCACGGCGAACAGATGCTCTCCGTCGGAGGTGTGCGTCAGCAGCGTTTTGAACACCTGTTCGATGGGCATCCCGATCTTGCGCGCGACTGAAATTGCGGTCAGGTCTTCCGGATCGACCTCGTAGGTGCGGATCTCGTAGCGGATACCAAGTTTGTCCAGCAGGCGCGCGGCGTTGGTCTTCATGCCTGTGCATTCTCCGCACTCAACTGGCCAGCCATCAGCACCAGCGTTGTCGTCGCGAGCGGACGCGCCAGTTCCGCCTGGTGGGTTGTGACGAACAGCGTGCGCGTGACGCCGTTCCGTCCCGGGCGGGCGAGAAATGCGCGCAGCCGATCGATCATCATCTGAATGGAGCTCGCGTCCATGTTCGAGAACGGCTCGTCGAGCAGCAGCAGATCCGGTTCGAGCATAAGCACACGTGCCAGTGACGCGCGCTGCCGCATGCCCTGCGAGTACTCGCCGACACGCCGCGGAAGATTCGGATCCAGGCCAACATGCCGCAACGCGTGCTCCGCCGTCGTGAGATCGATCCCGTACAGCGAGGCGAAGTAGCGAAGGTTCTCAACACCCGTGAGCTCGTCGTAGAGCATCGGCGAGTGGCTCATGAACGCGATGCGATCACGCTCCGAACGTGGCGTTCCACCGAGAACTGTTAGCTTGCCTTCGCTCGGCGCAATCAACCCCGCGATGAGTCGCAACAAAGTTGACTTGCCCGCGCCGTTCTCGCCGAGAAGCAGCACGGCGGCCCCGGCATGCACGCGCATCGACACACTCCGCAGCGCGGCGAAGCTGCCGTAGAGTCGGGAGACGCCGGAGAGTTCGACCGCAGGCTGTGAGTCTTCGAAATCGGGCATCGCTGCTATGCGAGTATAGAGCCACAGCGAATAACAGAAGGCCAGATATGCGAGGCGAGATGCGAGACAAGAAGACGGTTGTGCTCACAATGGGTGCGGCGAGTGCACTGCTGTTATGCGCGAGTGTGATTCCGGCGCAGAGCGCGCCTGCGTTGCCAGGACAGGACCGTGCGCTCGCACGCGACATCTTCAAAGAGCTGATCGAGACCAACACGCAGGATTCGAATGGCAGCGTGACAGCCGCAGCGGCGAAGATGCGCCAGAGATTACTCGACGCCGGATTTCCGGCCGAGGACGTCGTGCTTGCCGGACCCAATGACCGCAAGCAGAATTTGGTCGCGCGCTATCGCGGTAAAGCCGGCTCAACGCTCAAGCCGATCCTCACCATCTGTCACCTCGATGTCGTCGAGGCTCGCCGCGCGGACTGGACGACGGACCCCTATCAGTTCGTGGAGAAAGATGGGTTTTTCTACGGCCGCGGCACACAGGACATCAAGGAAGAGGACGCGGCGCTGGTGGAGAGCTTCATCCGCATGAAGCGCGAGGGGTACGTACCGGATCGCGATCTGGTCATCGCGCTTACTGCTGATGAAGAGGGCGGTGCGTCGAACGGTGTTTCGTGGCTTCTGGAGCACCGCCCGGAGTTGATGCGCGCCGACTTCGTCATCAACCCTGATGCGGGCGGGTTGGAGCTGCGCGGTGGCAAGCCGACGGAGTTGGACGTGGAGGCCACGGAGAAGCTCTATGCAGATTTCGAGGTGACAGCCACGAATCCAGGAGGGCACAGCTCGCAGCCGCGGCCTGACAATGCCATCTACGAGCTGATGCACGCGCTGGAGAAGCTGGAGAGCTCGCCGTTTCCCGTCGAGCTGAACGCCGTGACGCGCGCCGAGCTCGAGGCGAAGGCGAAGATCGCCTCACCGGAGCGCGGCGCGGTCATCCGTGGAGTGCTGGCCAGCGATGCAAAGGCGATTGCGGAGTTCGAGACGGATCCGACCGACAACGCGACGCTGCGGACCACGTGCGTAGCCACGATGGTGAATGCGGGACACGCGCGGAACGCTCTGCCTGCGATGGCGAAGGCGAATGTGAACTGCAGGATTTTGCCGGGCCACTCGCAGGAGGAGATCCGGCAGAAGCTGATTGCGATTTTCGGCGATCCGAAGCTAACGGTGAGCTATGTGAGCGATGCCGGCGAGACGATGGGGCTGGGGTCGGCGAAGAAGAGCATGGAGCCGCCCCCGGTGCGGGAGGACGTGTTTGGGCCGCTCAGGACGGTGACGGAGGAGATGTGGCCGGGGGTTCCGGTGGTTCCGGTGATGTCGACCGGGGCGAGTGACTCGATCTTCACGGCGGCGGCCGGGCTGCCGAGTTACGGGATCAGCGGGATGGGTGTGGACTTCAACGACGACCGCGCGCATGGGCGAGACGAGCGGATTCGGGTGGAGGCGTTCTTCCAGGGCGTCGAGTTCCGATATCTGTACATGAAGGCGCTGACGAAGTAGGGGTACCCCCCCACCCCCTGTTTTTTGCGCAAAGTCTTCGAAGCAGATACTTTACGGGTGGACTTCTGAGTGCGGTTCGGGTTCACAAGAAGAACAGACCCCCTCGTTTGAGAAGGCAGTTTGTCAAGCAGGGTGACTGATCAGAAAGCGGGGGAAGGATGGCGATGCGAGTATCCCGGCGGGATTTTCTGGTTGATGGCACGCTGGCTATATGCGCCCCTGCCTTTGCGCAAACCGGCAGCGCGACATCCGGCTGGCTGGCGAGCCAGGTACACCCGCTCCGGAGCATCGATTTTGCGGATGATGATTTCAGCGACCTGGAGCTTTTAGGAAGAGCAATTGGCGAGGCGAGACTGGTGCAGCTTGGCGAGCCCAGCCATGGTGCCGGATCCTGTTTTGCGGCCAAGGCGCGGATTGTCCGGTACCTGCATCAGCGCCATGGCTTCGATGTCCTGATCTGGGAGTCGGGCATGTACGACTTGGCCTTAGCGCAGGCGGGCATGCGCGGCGATGATGAAGGGGTGAAAGCGGCGCAGCGCGGCATTTTCACGCTGTGGTCTATGGCGGCCGAGGTCAAACCGCTATTTGAGTACATCAAAAGCAGCCAACAAACCATCTCTCCGGTAGAAATGGCGGGTTTCGACCTGCAGGTGACCGCTGACGGGTCGATGAGCGAGTTTCGCAGATACCTTCAGGCGTTCGTGGGGTCGCTGCCGGAGGGAAGTGTCCGCGACCGCGCAACTGGGATTGCGAATACGGCCCTTGCAGCACGCGACAGTTTAGAAAGTTCGAAGTTCACGAGCCAGTCTGCGTTGGACGCGCTAACCGATGCGGCGCAGAAGCTTACTGAACTGATCGAGACGAATCCATCCACTTTCGCGCGGGCTCATGGCGCTCTGGAGGTTGGCTTCGCGAAGCGGACGATCGGGAACATGCAGGCGGACGCCGCGTTCCGGCGCCAGTTTGCCGTCGACCCCGCGACGACAGCAGCGCGGGAAAGTATGCGCGATTCCGTGAATGCCGCCAATCTGCAATGGCTTGTGGAAGAGCGCTATGCCGGACGCAAGGCCATCGTGTGGGCGCACGATGTCCACGTGATGAATGCTTACTACGACAAAGATTTCCGAGGGGTCCATCCGACGTACGAGCAAGGGGACATGAAACCAACCGGCACGTTTATAGCGAACTGGTTTGGCGATGCCGTCTATACGCTCGGCATGACGACGTTCGAGGGCGAAGACGGTTTCGCGGTGGGAGGGCCCTCGAAGCCGGTTCCAGCAGCACCCGACGGTAGCCTTGAACTTGAGCTGCACCGCCTGGGTCACCCATACGTATTCCTTGATGCGGCGACGCTGGGTGATGCGCGCCTCAGGGCACTGTCGATCAGGCTGCCGAAATACGAGAGCAACAGAGTTGCGGCACCTGAACGTGTGTATAGCGGGCTGATCTTCATCGACCGGATGAAGCGGGCTACGCACGTGTGAGGTTGATGGCTGCGCGCGGTGGCAAGATCCCTTGAGAGTGCTCACAGGGCGGGCAGGGTTCGTTGGGAGAAAGGGACCGGCGGCGTCCTCCAGGGGAGCATCCGCGGGGTCCTTCGGCTGCGCACCTCGGGTGCTCCGCTCAGGATGACAGGGTTGTGGGGAGTGGCGTCGTGAGGGTGTTATCGAACCGAGGCGGTGGTGGTCAGCGGGGCGGTGTTACCGGTAGGGGTGGTGCCGGGTTTGGCCGGGGCGTATTTGGAGGCGCACTTGGCCTGGAGCTGGGTGGCGTGGAAGACGCCGTCGCGGCCGTAAGTGCCGATGGCCAGGGCCTGGGCGTCGTCCTTGAAGCTGTCGGGTGGGGGCTCGGCGCCGTGGTAGTCGACGCGGAGAGTCTTGTCGAGCTCGACCAGAGTGAAGGTGGCGTTGGTGCCTTCGCGCTGGATGCTGCCGGGCTGGACGTTGCCGGCGACGCGCAGGTTTTCGTGAAACGCTTTCGTGCCCATGCCCTCGAGCTCGGCGATGGTGACGTAGTAGCTCTTGGCCTGGGAGCCAGCCGAGACGGCGAGCCAGACGATAACGGCGACGACGAGCGCGCCGGAGATGACGAACTTCCAAGGAGAGCTGTGTTGCGGGACGGCCATTTATGGATAGTTTACCGCGAGAAGAGATTGCGCGAGGCAAGTAGAACCGCGTGTGGCTGCGCGATGAATGGGGCGCTGACGGCCGGGTCGTCGCACAGGGTACACGGAGGTACCGCGCGCGACGCCACATGATTACGGTATTCTGCCGTTTGGTTCCGTGTAAGCTCGCCTGCGCTTCAGGCCTTGAGGTTGATTCGTGCGGCCCTGCCCAAGTTGTGATCATCAAGAGTATCGCCGGCTTCCTCGCGAAGGGCTGTTTGAGCGTTCTGTCCTGCCGTTGCTTGGACTATTTCCATGGGAATGTCGCGTCTGCCAGCGGAAGGTTTATATGCGCCTGCGCGGCGATAAGCGAGTCCCGCAAGCGCAGCCGAAATGATGGTGCATAAATTCATCGCTTCGAACAAACTGTCGATTTGAGTGGGGCGGTTGAAGGAATCAAGCGCACGGGGGCATGAGTTGGAGCGGGTTCTCTGCAGAAATTTCCGAACTCCTTTTTGCTCATGCTGTAGACTAAGTCCGTTTTTCAGACCACCTGCACGGATGCACTGAATCGGACAAGGTCGCCTAAATGCACCAGTTTCTTCCGTCAGAACGACAGAGCGCGTCCAACCGGACTCCCCGGCAGATCAATCGCAATCTGATCCTGAACCTGGTCAGGAAGCAGCAGCCGATCTCACGCGCTGACCTCGCGCGTGTTTCCGGGCTACAGCGCAGCACGGTATCGCTGATCATTGAAGAGTTGATAGCGGACCGCCTGGTCGTAGAGGGCCCGACCGGCAGATTGCCGCGAGGCCGCAGGCCAACCTTCCTGCAACTGAATTCACAACGCGCCGTGCTCGCGCTGGACATTCACCCGAACCAGATCACGCTGGCCATCTCCGATCTCGGCGGCAAAATCCTGGCGCAGAAACTGGTCGACCTTCCGGAGAGTACCCGATCGGTTCCGGCGATTGTCACGGCGATCAAGAAGATGATCAGCGAGCACAAACAAAAATCCTTCGATGGAATCGGCGTGTGCCTGCCTGGGCGAACGGATCCGGTGCTTGAGGACCCGATCTTCGCGCCCAATCTTCACTTCCCTTTCCGCGATATTCGTAAGCGGATCGCAAAAGCCACCGGACTTCGGGTGGAGATGGACAACGTGGCGAACGCGTGCGCGCTGAGCGAAGTGTGGTTCGGCGAAAGCGACGGAGCGCACGATCTGGTTGTGGTGAATGTTTCCGAAGGCATCGGCACCGGGATCCTGGCCAATGGAAAGCTGCTGCGCGGCGACAACGGAATGGCGGGCGAATTCGGCCATGTTCAGCTGGAGCCCGATGGCCCCGCATGCGGATGCGGCAACAACGGCTGCTGGGAGATGCTGGCTTCCAATCGTGCGGCCGTGCGGCAGTACGTCGAATCCGGCGGACCGCCGGGGACATTGTTCGGGACACTGCTGTCGCTGGCTCACGGAGGCGATCCGGCGGCGATCGCTGCGCTTGAAAAAATGGCCGTAAACCTGGGCCGGGGGCTGCGCATGATTGCAACCGCGCTTGCGCCGAAGGAGATCGTGATCGTCGGAGACTTCACGTCCGCGTGGTACCGCTTCGGTCCGCTGATTGAAGCAGCGATGCGAAGCCACGCGCTGAGCTCCGGCGCACGACTTCGGCCGGCGTACGACGGCGGAGCGGCGCGGTTGCGGAGCGCGGTCGCGCTGGTGCTCAATTCAGGCATGCTGCAGTAGCCGAGCCCGGTGAGCTGCATTGCACGCGGGCCGCTGCAGCGAGGCGAACTACACGGTCGTTGTTGCGGTCGACCGGAGTTTGCGAAAGGATGTTTCGTATCGACTCGTGTTTGAAGGTCACGCTGTTCGAGGGGGAGCTGAATTGATGAACTTATTTTCCAGACGCACCTTTGCGCGTCTCATGGCGGCGGTAGCAGGCTCGGCATCGGTGCCGGGGGCCATCGCGCAACCGCGAGCCGCACGACCGGCGACTTCCGGCTCGGCGAGACGCTTTCCCGAGGGCTTTCTCTGGGGCTCTGCAACGGCGTCGTACCAGGTGGAAGGCGCGGCGCACGATGACGGCCGCGGACCGACGATCTGGGATACCTTCAGCCATCAGCCCGGAGCCGTCGCGAACGGCGACACGGGGGATGTGTCGACCGACTACTACCATCGCTACAAGCAGGACATTGCGTTGATGAAGGACCTCGGGCTGCGCAGCTATCGCTTCTCGATCGCGTGGTCGCGAATCTTCCCGACAGGAACCGGAACGCCGAATCCGAAGGGGCTCGATTTCTACAGCCGCGTCGTCGACGAGCTGCTGGCGAACAATATCGAGCCGTTCTGCACGCTTTACCACTGGGACCTGCCGCAGGCACTGCAGGATCAAGGTGGATGGGAGAACCGCGATACCGCGCACGCCTTTGCGGATTACGCCGGCTATGTCGCGGGCAAGCTGTCGGACCGCGTTCATCGCTTCATGACGATGAATGAGATCCGCACGTTTGTGGAGCTTGGATACCAGCAGGGCACGCATGCGCCGGGGCTGAAGCTGAACGCGGCCAGAGTCGCGCAACTGAATCACTACGCCGTGCTGGGACACGGACTGGCGGTGGGTGCGATACGTGCAGCGGCACGTCCGGGCACACAGGTCGGCATTGCAGACAATGTTCAGGCGACCACGCCGTTGATTGAAACTGAGCCGCACATCAGAGCCGCGGCGCGCGCGATGCGTGAACAGAATGCGCAGTATCTGACGGTGATTCGCGAAGGCCGTTATACCGACGCGTATCTGCGCAGGCTTGGCGCCGATGCGCCAAAGTTTACAGCGGAGGAGATGAAGATCATTGCCTCGCCGCTGGATTTCATTGGGCTAAATATCTATCAGCCGACGTATGTCCGGGCGGACCAGACGGAGCTTGGCTATACCGTGGTGAACCCTCCGGCATCGTTCCCGCACATGTACAGCCCGTGGCTATATGTTGGGCCGGAGGCGATTTATTGGGCGACCCGGCTGGTGAATCAGCTCTGGGACCCGAAGGTTCTCTACATCACGGAGAATGGCGCGTCATCAGCGGATGTGCCGCTGGCCGACGGCATGATCATCGACTCGGATCGCATCATGTACCTGCGCAACTACCTTGGCCAGCTTTATCGCGCGATCTCGGAAGGCGTGCCGGTGAAGGGCTATTTCGTTTGGAGCCTGCTGGATAATTTCGAATGGGCTGATGGGTACGCCAAGCGTTTCGGCATTGTGTACGTGGATTATGCGATGCAAAAGCGAATGCCGAAGATGAGCGCATCGTTCTATCGCGACGTGATCGCGCGCGGCGGCCTGGCTTAGTATCTGCGCAATTTTCTCAATGCGCAGCTTGCTTCGATGCTCCGCGCCTTGTTTGTTCTTTGCACCCGGCTGAACATTTGTAAGATCGTGGAACCTTGCGGCAGCCGCTGCCCTCATCCAACTGAATAGCTGGGTTCAGAGGCCGCAATCGATAGAGTAGAGGATGTAGAGCACGACATGAAGAGCCAGCTAGACGGGCGGGTCTCCACTGCCGCGCAGGGCGCGCCGCAGCGCTTCAGCGCACCTGCGCGCGTTAACCTGATCGGGGAGCACACGGACTACACCGGCGGCCTGGTGATGCCGATGGCGATTCCCTTCTCTACATTCGCAGAGCTTCGCGCGGCCGATGATGGCCGCTACAGCTTTTCGAGCGAACTGTTTCCAACCAGGCGGTCGATGAGCCGGGATGATCGATCGGCTGCGGTGGGTGACTGGAGCGACTACGCGGTCGGTGTTTTGCGCGAGTTTCAGCAGCGCGGAATTGCGGTTCCGCCTTTTGCACTTCATCTGAGCGGCGACGTCCCGCTGGGATCAGGTCTGTCTTCGTCGGCCTCGGTGGAGGTCGCCACTGCAGTGGCGCTTCTCGCACACACGCGCGCCAGGTTGGCGCCGCAGGTGATCGCCCGGCTTTGCCAGAGCGCTGAAAACAACTACGTCGGATCGCCGTGCGGCATTATGGATCAGTTTGTCGTGACCGCCGCCATCGCGGAGCACGCGCTGCTGCTCAATACGCGTGACCTTACGTTTGAGCTGCTGCCGATGAATCAGGGCAATCTCGCGGAGACCACAATTGTGGTCGCTAATTCGGGTGTGAAGCACTCGATTGCCGGCGGTGACTACGGTCTGCGGCGCCGTGAGGTTGAGGCAGGTCAGGCCGCGCTTCGGCAACGCTTCCCTGAACTGCGCGATCTCGGCGATGCAACGATGTCACAACTTGCTGCGTGCGAACAAGAGATGTCCGCTGAAAGCTTTCGCCGTTGCCGGCACATCATCACGGAGAACGACCGCGTGCGCGAGGCTCGCGAGGCCATGCTCGCGGGAGATCCGGCGCGGCTAGGCAGCGTGATGACCGCTGCCCATCGAAGCGAACGCGACGACTTTGAGTGCAGCATCACGGAAATTGATTTCCTTGTGGACACAGCCGTCGCACTGCAAGGCTGCCACGGCGCGCGCCTGACAGGCGGAGGCTTCGGAGGATGCACTGTGAACCTTGTGAATACGGTTGATGTCGATTGCTTCGTCAGCGCTGTGCGCACAGCATATCGGCTGCAGTTTGGGTTGGAGTTGGATGCGTACGTCTGCAATGCGGTTGATGGTGCGATCGCGCGCAACGCTGCGTCCTGTGGCGTGGCTACGGAGGGGCGTTGATGCTGGATATTTTCAGAGAGGGGCCGCATCGCCGCTGGAATCCTCTAAGTCGTGAGTGGGTCATTGTCTCGCCGCATCGCACACAGCGTCCGTGGCAAGGCCAGACGGAAGAGACGGCGACTGCGCCTGCGCTCCAATACGATCCCGATTGCTATCTCTGTCCCGGCAACATGCGTGCTGGCGGACATCGCACGCCCGTCTACGGCGGGACCTTTGTGTTCGACAACGATTTTGCGGCGCTGAAGAGTGACGTCCCGCCTGCAGACTTCGACCTTGACGATGCCGGACTCCTGCACGCGACAACAGAGCGCGGAGTGTGTCGCGTGCTCTGCTTTGATCCGCGCCATGATTTGACACTCGCGACCATGGACGCTCCCGCCATCCGTCGCGTTGTAGACGTGTGGGCGTCGCAGGAGCTCGAGCTCTACGGGCGCGAAGACATCGCGTACGTGCAGATCTTCGAGAACCGCGGCGCGATGATGGGGGCGAGCAATCCCCACCCACACTGTCAGATCTGGGCAACGGAACACATCCCGAATGCACCGGCTGCCGAGCTTTCGGCACAATCCGCGTACCTTGCCGAGCGTGGTCGGTCGCTGCTGAT
Organism: uncultured Verrucomicrobiae bacterium; assembly: GCA_963716225.1. GTDB lineage: Bacteria > Acidobacteriota > Terriglobia > Terriglobales > Acidobacteriaceae > Granulicella. Next base: position 510,296 of record OY970299.1, read on the forward strand.
GGACTATCTGGAGCTGGAGCTGAAACAGCAGGAGCGAATCGTAGCCGAGAACGACTCCTGGGTCGCGCTGGTCCCCTTCTGGGCCGTGTGGCCGTTTGAAACGTTGCTGCTGCCGCGCGGCGCAACGCGTACATTGAACGATCTCAAAATTTCGCAGCGCGAGGGATTGGCGCAGATCCTGAAGACCGTCACGGCAGGTTACAACCGCGTTTTCAATGCTCCGTTCCCTTACTCGATGGGCTTCCATACCGTTCCCAGCGACGGCAAAGAACATCCGGAGTGGCAGTTGCACGCGCACTTCTACCCGCCGCTGTTGCGTTCAGCCACGATCCGCAAATTTATGGTCGGTTTCGAGCTGCTCGGCTCGCCGCAGCGCGACATCACGCCAGAATCAGCCGCCGACACGCTCCGTCGCGTAATGTTGCAGACGAGCTAAAGCTGACGGGTCCTCAGCGCGTAACCCTCACGAGGTGTACGAAAAGCTAAGGAGCTGCGCCCACGGATTGGGCGTAAATGCGCGGACACAGCGGGATGCCGGGCATGACGTGTCACTCCAGGCGAGCGCATGTTTAACCGAACAGACACCCCCAACTTTGCGAATTCCGAGGCCAAGGAGCAGCGGGCTATTTATATTTGCGGTGTGGTGATTCAACGTAGCGCGCGCTCAGATTCGGGAAGGTCGTGGTAGCCCGCCGGAGCGAGCAGGTCGCTCGGCGAAGTTCCTGCGGGCCCGGAGAGCGACTGCGATCCTTCGGATTTGTGTTTGCGTGCATAGTGAGCACGATATTTTTGAGCACTCAGGGGAGTGCTTACTCACAACAACGGACAAGCTATTTTCATCGTCAGGTTTGGTCGACGGAAGAGGGCCTTCCGCAGGAGAGTGTTCATGCCCTTATGCAGAGCCACGAAGGATACCTTTGGGTCGCGACGGAGGATGGAGCTGCACGTTTTGACGGCCAGAGCTTTCACGTATTGAACCATGCCACAGCGCCGGCATTCACAAGTGACGACGTGAGTTGTTTAGCCGAGGACCAAGCAGCGGACATCTGGTTTGGCACAGCAGATGGTCTGGTGCGCAAACATGGTGAGGAGTACCACCGCTTTTCGACGCGCGACGGGCTCCCGTCGGATGAGATTGTTGGGTTGGCCGCAGACTCGAACGGTCTGATCGTGCTGACCACCGGCGGGCCGGCAGCATGGCAGCGTGACCACTTCGAACCGGTCCGTACCAAGGAGGTGATAACCGGCTTAGTCGGCACGGAGCGAGGAGCGATTCTTGTCTCGAAAAGTGGAACCGTGTACCGCTGGACCGATGGGCAGCTTGTCGCCATCGGGCCAGCCGCGCAAAACGGCCAAGCGGTGCTGGGTGCTGCGGTCAGCGATAACCAAGCGGTCTGGACGTTTGGCGCAAATTTCGTGCAATTCACCTCACCATCTCAGAAAAAGATATGGAAGATCGGCGACGACCTGCCAGGAAACCGAGTGCAGGCCATCTATGTCGATCGACAAGGAAAAGCGTGGATAGGGACGAATCGCGGGTTAGTGTCGGTGGAGTCCGCCCCAGCTTTTCGAGTGCGCCCGTTTCAAGCGCTTGGGAGCGAATCCGTCCTTTCGGTTTTCGTCGATCGAGAAGGCGACCTTTGGGTAGGGACGGAAGCTTCGGGTCTGCATGCCTTCCAACCGCGTAAGTTTGCCACCGTGCAGGGCTCGAATTCCGAGGCCGTTACAACCGTCGTGCGTGGCAGCCGAGGTGTAATGTACTTCGGCTCGCGGGATGACGGAATCTTTCGAGCAGAAGACGTTGCTGTACCGGTCGCGCCCAACAAGCTCACAAGCCCTGTTGTCCTCTCGCTTGCGGCGGGGCCGGCTGGTGACATCTGGGCAGGAACTCCCGACGGGCTGAATCATATCGTTGGCGCTGAGGTACGCCATTTCACTATTGCCGATGGACTGCCTGACAACTTTGTGCGCAGCGTGGCCGTTGCGACGGACCAGACGGTATGGGCGGGCACGAGATTTGGTCTGGTCGGCATCGAGGGTAACCGGGTGCAAACGTTCACAAGAGCAGATGGCCTGGTGAGCGATTCCATTGGCCCGCTGCTTGAGGTCAACTCCGAGCGGAGCGGAGCGAATGGTCTTTGGATCGGTACATCGGCTGGTCTATGTCGACAGTCGAATCATCATTTCCGCTGCATGTCGTCTCCTTACCAGACGAACGGCAGGATCGTCACCGCACTCGCTGCCGATCACGAGGGCGATGTATGGGTAGCCCTGCATGGCAACGGACTCGGCCTGGTGAACGGAGACAGCATCCTTCCGGTGCGCATTTCCACGCTGCCAGCAGAGATCGTCGGAATTGCCGCAGATAATGTCGATCACCTATGGCTTCGGTCCGCGCGTGGGTTGTACCGCGTTCAACTCAGTGCGTTGCGCGCGTGTGCAGCGGAGCTATCGGCTTGCGGCGGCGTGATGGTAGACAGCTATGGGCGAAGCGACGGCATGCCCAGTGAGGAGATCGCAGGTGAAGGTTTCCCGCCTCTGGCCGCAGGTCCGAGCGGAGAACTCTGGGTTGCAACGCGGCGCGGAATCGCGATGACGGATCCGCCGCACTTGTTCACCAATAGCCAGCCCCCGCGAGTCGTGATCACGCAAGTTCATGTCGATGGGACGGATCTGCCGGCACAAGCGATGGCAGACATAGGGCCCGGTCACCGTCAATTCAGCTTCGGGTATGCAGGAGTGAGCTTAAACAATCCGGGAGGAATTAGCTGCCGGTATAAGCTCGACGGCTTCGATCGTGGATGGACCGACGCGGGCGCTCGAAGAACGGCGTACTACACGAACCTGCCTTCCGGGCGGTACAGCTTCAGGGTGCTCTGCGCGAACGGTGATGGAGTATGGAGCAGGGACCAAGTAAGTTTTCAGTTTCGTGTCCTGAAGCCGTGGTATCGCAGCCTGTGGGTCTATTTGCTCGCGGTTTGCGTGACTGCATTGGCAGTTCTGGGATTGATTCAGTTGAGATTGCGAGCTGAGAGGCGTCGCTTCGCTGTGGTTCTGCAGGAGCGCACCCGCGTCGCGCGTGAGGTGCACGACACCCTGGCACAGGATCTCGTGAGCGTTTCCCTGCAAGTGGAGCTAGCCGCGCAGCATGCGAAGGCCGGACGTTTGCCGGAGGTTACGGAGCAGTTGACCCAGGCGCGGTCGCTCGTCCGGCAGGCGCTCGAGTCGGCGCGGCAGAGTATATGGAATCTGCGCGCCTCCTTGTCTACGCAGAGCTTGCCCGTGCGCCTGGCGGCTCGCGTGCAGGCCTTCCGCGGCACCAACCTGTCGGCGCGGTTTCGCGTCTCGGGCGAGTACCGTGCTGGACCTCCCGCAACAGAAAACGAGGTGATACGGATTGCAACCGAGGCGATCTCCAACGTGGAGCGGCACTCAGGCGCAACGGAGATGGTCGTGGACCTTTCATATGCAGCCGACAGTCTGCGACTTGAAGTCCGAGATAACGGATCCGGATTCGATTACGCGTCGGCCCGCGGGATGGCAGACCACTTCGGCCTGAAGGGCCTGCAGGAACGTGCGGCTTTGATTGACGGACACCTGAAGGTTGAGAGTGTTGTCGGCCACGGGACAACGGTTACACTTATAGCTCCACTACCTGCGGAGAGATGATGACGACCGCCAAGGAAAGTATTCGCGTCTTCGTTGTTGAGGACCACGCGGTGGTGAGGGGCGGGCTGGTCGCCCTCTTGTCATCTTCGCCGGAGATTGAGGTGGTGGGCTTCGCGAAAGACGGAAAAGAGGCGGTGGACCGCTACATGTCCCTTATGCCTGACGTCACGCTGATGGATCTTCAAATGCCGGAGATGCGTGGAGTCGAAGCCATTCAACAGATTCGGCGGATTGTGCCGGCGGCACGCTTCATCGTGCTCACTACGTTTGATGGCGACGAAGATATCTATCGGGCCATGCAGGCAGGAGCGAGGGCTTACCTGCTCAAAGGCATGGAAATGGAGGAGCTGGTAGAGGCAATTCGGGCCGTAGATGCGGGCCGCGGCCGCATCCCATCCGTCATCGCCGAAAAGCTTGCGCAGCGGGTGGGTACGGAGGAACTGAGTTCACGCGAGGTTGAGGTGCTGGAGCGCATCGTAGCAGGCAGGGCCAACAAAGACATCGCCAGCGATCTACATATAACCGAAGCCACCGTGAAGTCCCATGTGAACAGCCTGCTGGGCAAGCTCGGCGCTTCCGATCGAACCCAAGCTGCAATTCTTGCGTTGCAACGTGGGATCGTTCATCTGCCGCAATGAACGGATCCGCTATGCGCCGGGTATCGTGGACGTTGCTTTTGCTGGCCTTCTCGCTCGCAGCAATGGGACAGACGTCGGGTGGGGAGCGGTGGAGGGCCGCAACGGCCGCGGAACTCGAGGCCGCATTGCCGGCTCGTGCTCCGGTCGAGAAGGAGCACATCGAGACGGAGATGCGCACGGCGAATGGCATTATGAACTCGCGCGGTCAGATCATCGCGGCCGTCGTGCTGATCACTGCCGGATATGCGGCGGATGGAAAGTACTCGCACTTTCTTCTGATCCAGTCGCCCTTGGTGCTCGATGGACATCTGACGCTCACTCCGGGCTCGTATGTAGTGGGCTGGCGCCGCTCAGAAGAAGGCCTCGAGGTGCACTTCTTTGACAGCGCGACCGGCAACGAGCGAGGCAGCGCAATCGCTCGTCCGCGCCCCGGCACAACGCGCGTCGAGAGTTTTCGTATCTGGCCGCCCGGTGAGCGCCGGGACATCCAGATTGGCCGCTTCTTTATCCCTTATTCGCTGCCGTGAGAGAGTTCGTCGCAGGAAGAGTAGGCGCCGTTCCAACTTCCGATTGACCATCTTTCAATCCATTTGAGGATGTCAACGAACTGGAAGTTTGTAATCCTGAATCGTCTAAACCTCCTGAAGCAGCGTCCACGCGACGCTGCTTTTTTTGTGGGACCTCCGGTGGCGACCGCAAACAGGCACTTCTGGAGCTTCCGTGCTCGTGGAGTTCGGACCGGCGCGGCTTTGTAAGGCGAAGCGGTTTGTAAGAAAGACGAGGCTCAGAACGGGCAAGTAGAGAGGAATTATGGGGGTATCGCGACGCGAGCCGATCCAGCTTGTAACTATTGAGTCGTGCGGCTAGAAAGAGAAAACCCGCCATCGCTGGCGGGTGCTTCAATCGTATGGCGGAGAGGGAGGGATTCGAACCCCCGATAGCCTTGCGACTATGGCTGATTTCGAGTCAGCTGCATTCAACCGGGCTCTGCCACCTCTCCGGCCCTGGCGTCCATTTTACCTCAGCCGGAGCGGCTCTCGAAGCGCGCTACGCGCGCCTCGACTTCACTGCCTCAGCAGCTTTCGCGGTCCCATTCACCGGCACTTCGGGAATCTGCACATCTTCAGACACCTTGATGCCAAGCTTCTTGCGCAGTTCGCTGTCCATGCGGCCGAAGACTTCCTTATTCTCCTTGAGGAAGTTGCGCACGTTCTCGCGCCCCTGCCCGATACGTTCACCGCTGTAGCTGTACCATGCACCGCTCTTCTCCACGATATTGTGGAGCACGGCTAGATCCAGCACATCACCCTCGCGCGAGATTCCCTCGCCATACAGGATGTCGAACTCAGCATCGCGGAACGGCGCCGCCACCTTGTTCTTGACGATCTTGACCTTGGTTCGCGAACCGACAACCGTCTCGCCCTCTTTCACAGCGCCGATGCGGCGAATGTCGATTCGAACCGACGAATAAAACTTCAGCGCGCGTCCGCCGGTCGTCGTCTCCGGATTGCCGAACATCACGCCGATCTTCTCGCGCACTTGATTAATAAAGATGAGGCTCGTGCGCGACTTCGATACTGTTCCGGTCAGCTTGCGCAGCGCCTGCGACATCAGCCTCGCCTGCAGGCCCATGTGCGAATCGCCCATCTCGCCGTCGAGCTCCGCCTTGGGAACCAGCGCCGCCACGGAATCGACCACCAGCACATCGATGGCCCCGGACCGGACCAGCGCCTCCACGATCTCCAGCGCCTGCTCACCGTAATCCGGCTGGCTCACCAGCAGATTGTCCGTATCCACACCCAACCTCTTCGCATAGGCCGGATCGAGCGCGTGCTCCGCATCAACGAACGCCGCCAGTCCGCCATTCTTCTGGGCTTCGGCAATCACCTGCAGAGTAATCGTGGTCTTGCCCGAGCTCTCTGGCCCGAAGATCTCGATCACACGCCCACGCGGCACACCGCCCACGCCTAAGGCCGCATCGAACGAGATCGATCCCGTCGAGATGACCGAAATCGGCCCAATGGCCTCTTTGGCTCCCAGCCGCATCACCGATCCCTTACCAAACTGTTTCTCAAGCTGCGAAAGGGCGGTTTCTATTGCCCGGGTGCGGTCATCTGCCACGTTATTTCTCCTTTTGCCACGCTCACTACTCAGGGTGGAGGACGTAAGCCGAGTCTAGCAGCAAAATGACACAGAGGCAAAAGAAAAGCGAAGATTTCGGCGGAAATCCAGTACGTAATTTGGGTCATTTCCAGCACGGCTTTTCCGCGCTCCGGAACCCTGTCGGCGGGAGGCAACGACAGTTTCGCTAATCGACGTCCTGGTCACTGCGTTCGTTCTCATCCTGCTCGTTTCGAACCGTACCCAGGGGTTTCGCATTGAACGTATAGCATCAGAAATTGAGCGAGTACCATGGGAGACGTTCTGCGGAGGGTCGCTGTGAAGAGAGTGGTGATTTGGGCCGGCGCATTGGCTGCGCTGCTGGGCGTGGGCGCGTGGGCACAGGATTCGCCGCAGACGTGGCAAGGGACGCTGCACACAGGCCAGGATCTTCGCCTGGTGCTTCAGGTAAGCAAAGCGGATGGCGCACTCAAGGGAAGGATTTTCAGCATAGACCAGGGGCCGGGCGGAATGGGCACAAGCACGATCTCACTGGATAGCGGCGCGCTGAAGTTCACCATCCTCGGCATGGATGTGAGCTATGACGGCAAGGTGACTCCGGACGGCAAGACGGCGGTGGGAACGTGGAAGCAGGGATCGCAAGAGCTTCCGCTGACGCTGGAGCATGTGAGCGCGGATGCCGCGTGGGAGATTCCGAAGGCAACGGCGGCGATGAGTTTGATGGACCCGAAGCTTGAGCCGGGATATGAGGTGGCGACGATCAAGCCTACCGATCCGGACCACGCGCGCGGGGGGTTCACGCTGCAGGGACGGCATGTGGTGGGGGGGAACTTCACTGTCCAAGGCCTGATTACGCTCGCGTATAACCTGCACGACACACAGGTGGTCGGCGGGCCGGATTGGATCAAGACGGACCACTTCGACCTGGATGTGCTTCCGGATCACGAAGGCGCGCCCAGCCTCGAGCAGGCGAGGGGGATTGTGCGGAAGCTGCTGGCGGACCGCTTCGCGCTGAAGTTTCATAACGACACGAAAGAGCTGTCGGTGTACGTATTGTCGGTGGCGAAGACGGGACCGAAGTTGACGAAGAGCGGAGCTGATCCGAATACTCCACCGGGTATGGGTGGGCCGCCGGGCAGATTCATGATGCGCAATGGGAGCATGCTGGAGTTCGCGGAGATGATGCAGGGCATTCTGGATCGGCCGGTACTGGATCAGACAAGCCTGAACGATCGCTACGACCTGAGCCTGAGATGGACGCCGGATGAGTCGCAGTATGGAGGAAGGATTCCGCCGCAGAACAGCGAGACCAGCGCGGCTGATGCACCGCCGCCGCTGTTTACGGCGATCCAGGAGCAGCTTGGGCTAAAGCTGGAGGCGATGAAGGCGCCGGCCAAGGTGATGGTGATTGAGAGCGTGCAGAAACCGTCGGCGAATTAGCCTGCAGCGTTGCGCTGTGTGCGCGGGCAGAGGCGCATTTCGAGAGATCGATGGTAAGGACTTTGCTGGCATCTATCTTCCGGGCGACGGATTCAATTGCTGGACGCGCATTCCAACCTAGCCGAAATCGTCGGGATGATTCTCGATTTCATTGAACGACTCGCAAAGGACCTTGCCAGAACGCGACGCGGTGTTGAGCGGCGTCGAGGAGCGTTACCTGGCATTCGTAATTTGCCGGTTTCAGCGATCCGAGTGGAAGCGTAAATATGAACGGCGTCACTCCCAGCCGGGTATTCGCGACAGGGGTGGCCGCGAGCAACTTCGATGTAAACGCGAGCTGCCCTGCTGAATAAAAGCTGACATAGCCCACAAGCGTATCTTGCTGCGGTGCCGCAGTCGTTGACGCAGGCGGCGAAGCGGGCGCTGTGTAAGCCTGGAGGAACACGTACAAGTCTTTATCCGCCTTGAATACACGTGTGACGCTGGGAATAAGCTTCTGACCATCCTGCACGAGGGGGTCGGCTGCATCGTTCTTGCCAGCCTGCTTTCCATGTACGGTGTTGTAGAGAGCGTCTCCCGTGCTCAGCCGCTGGCTACTCAGTACAACCGAGCTGATGGGAATCTGCTTGACGACCTTGTTCAGGTTGGGGATGTAGAACGAGGTTTGGAACGTTCCGATACGTCCCGTTTCATCGTCACGCGCTAAGAACTTGATCGTGTAATGGCCGGGCAGCAGCGTCACACCCGCGTCGTACTCGATGGGTTGATGGGCTAACTGTGCCGCTGTCTGATCGCTGAGCTTGATGTTGACGCTGTCACGGATATTGCTCACCGTCGTGCCGCCAAAGTCATCCTTGATCTCGCAGACGAAATCGATCACGGTGTGCTCTGAGCCCATCTTTTTGGCCAGTGCGAGTTCGCGTCCGGGAATCTTTACGACCAGCGGGACGTAGTACTCAGCTCGATTCAGTTGGAAATAATTGACCTCCAGGGAAATCGTCAGATCGGTGATGGGATCGCCTAACATCAACGCATCCTCGAGCTGCCGCTCCTTATCGGATTGATCGAAGTGCGCGAACTCTTTGTTGGCGTAATAACCCTGGCGGTAATCCAGTGAAGCAGACGCGTCGCCATTCAGGCTCAACTTGATCTTCCGAAAGTGTCCGTTTTTGGCTGTGTTCGTCGTGTAATAGCCGAGCACGTAATAATCCGTGACCGCACGCTGCGCCTGCGTAATGCCGCGTGTAAGGTCGTTGTTGTCGAGCAGCGCCTTGCCACCCGTATCCGCGGCGAGGGAGTAGAGCGTGTCCTGCGATTGTTGGAAGTTGTTATTGACGGCCTGAGCGGACGCGCCGGTGTACATTGCCTGTCCACCGGGCGAGCCTTGTGTTGCATCGCCGAGCGGTGCAGTGGCCACGAGGCCGCGCGCGTCGACAGGCCAGAAGGTCACACCTGCACGGATAGCAGCATCCACGGTTGCGTGGAGTTGCGCCTGATTATCGATGCCATGCAACCGCAGCCCGCTGGCAAAGTAAATCAGCGACTTCTTTTCATTCATGCCTGCCATCATCTGCGCCGCGGTTTGAAGCGCAGATAGCTGACGGTCATTGTTGAATACGTTGAACTCGCTGTCGTCCTGGCCGAATGCGGCACCTGTATCCGCGCTGCTGGCGTCGTCAATAGAGTCCTGCGATCCCTGACCTTCGCCGACCAGCATGGTCTGGAGAATACTCAGCAGGCGGTTGCGATCCGCGGAGAAGTCTTGCAGCACATCTACAGATCCGCCCTGGTAACGCATGATCGAGATAAGGTCCGCCGCTGTCATCTGCTTACGGATAAAGGTCTCCGCCGCAGTGATGGCACGCAGCTGATCCTCGGGGCGCATGGTCGTCATGTCGAAGTACAAGGCGATGAGCCTGTGACCCTGGTATCGACTCTTGCCGGTATCGCGCTGAGTGTCTTCTGGAGCGATCGAGGTTCGGGTCAGGCGATGGTAGATCGTGATGCGCTCGTCTTCATCCTGCAAAGGAGGCAGCGGGTCTGCGTCGGTCGGCAATGTTTCGTGCTCGCAGAACCGGATCTTTTGCGGGACACCGTCTTCCGTGATCGTGAAGTCTTTCGCGGTCAGGCCATTGATGAAGTGGCCCTGCTTGTCTTTCGCGACCACGGTCTCCACAACGAGCTGAGAGGTTACGGTTAGTTGGTAGGTTTCGTTACTGGACGGCGTTGTGTTGCTCCCAATCTGCTGCGCAAACAACGGAAATGCACTGAGCATGATTGCGGCCGGTGTAAACAGCGAGGTGTGTCGATGGAGTTTCATCAGAAACGGAACCTCCCGACCAACTGGACACTTCTCATCGGATTGACTGACGCGGGCAAGCCAAAAGTAGTGGGGTTCCAGATCGTGTTCCATGCCGTGAAGCTCGCATGGTTCAGCAGGTTGTCCGCCTCGATCCTGATGTCGATACTGTCGTTTCCATGAACGCGCAGAGTGCGAGCGAACGCGGCATTCATCGTGAACGTCATGGGGCCGCGAATAGAGTTTCTCCCGGCATTTCCCCACTGTCCCGGCGCCGGCGTAGTGTAAGCCTGCCAGTTGAGAAAATACCCATTCGCCGCGGCGTACACGGGTGCGCTTGTTCGGTCAGGACGAATGGTGCCTGTAACACCTGTGCCCGGCACCGATGCCAGATAGACGGGCGTCTCAGGGAGGCCGGATCCAGCGTTTATCTGAGCGAGCACGGTCCATTCTTTGAAGGCACGCCCTCGCCAGCCGCTCAGCAGTGTTCGGCCGCCCTTTCCCATACCCGTCGTGTACTGCAGGATGAAGTTCAAAAGGTGACGCTGATCGAAACTTGAAACACTGCGTTCTGCTCGGAGATCCAACCAATTCTGCGCAACGATCGCAGGCGCTGAGGGAGTTGCCGAAGATGTGCTGGATGAGCTCGCCGTCACCGAGCCTGCCGCGACGTGGCCCTGGCCGCCTACTTGCGTGTCGTCGTCCACAGACTTTGCAAAGGTGTAGTCGAGAGTCGCTGTGATGCCAGCGCGCAATCTTCGCCGGAGTTGCAGCTGTGCAGCCTCCCGTTCGAGATTGCCTCCGGATGTCCGGTAGATAAAACCTACCGGGCATTGAGGACAGGGGTTCGTCGCACCGACAGGGTACGTATTGGGCAGGAACTCCTGCGTGCCGTGGGTTCCCTTTGTGCCCAGGTACGTTGCCGTCATCACGAGGGCGCCGGGCAGATCACGCTGAGCAGAAAGCTGCCAGACTTGCGCGTAGCCGACTCGAAGGTTGGGATCCACCGCGAAGTTGTCGGGCGTCGTACCTGCGCAGTTCACAAACCCGTTCGCCAGAGTGAGTGGACAAGTCGCACTTCGCTGCACATTCAGGCTGTTTGAGAGTGGGGCCTGCTGCGACATGCTTTCTGCGGCCGCAAGATAGATTGACGTGTCGTCATAGATGCCATAGCCGGCGCGAACGACGAGTGTTGACGCCGGAATCGGACGCCAGGATAGCGCGATGCGCGGCTCAATCCCAAGCAGATCGCCGTGAACGAGAGAGGAGGGATATCTTTCGCCAGTCAACGGGCCCTTGGGCGAACTTCCCAGAACTGGAGCCGCGCGAGAGAAACCTGGTGTGAGGTCCAGATTCACGAGGCGACCCTTTAGTTCCGTCATCGGAGCGCCGTACTCCCAACGGACGCCCGCGTTGATCGTCAGCTCGGGTCTCAGGCGCCAGTCATCATTGACATAAACGTCATAGGCGCGTTGTCTCAGATATTTGTCGGCGTTCCCGTAAGCCAGCGTGCTCGTATCCGGAGTGCCTAGAAGGAAGTCGGCGAAGTCAGACCCGGTTGATGTTGAGCCTGATGTCGCGGCCCCTGTGAATGTGAAGCTTCCTCGCGGGTTCTGCTGCTGCAACTGGTTGTATTGCTGCCAGCGCAGATCGCCACCAGCAAGGATGTTATGACGCCCGCGCGTGGTTGAGATCTGAAGCGAAATGTGATCGGTGAGATTCCGATTGAACTCACTGTTTCCGTCTGTTAGCGCGCCAATACCGCTCGAGAACGCGAGCGAGGGAGGTCCCCATTCTCGCGGGTCTTGATCGTTTCCTGTAATGCCAGCGTTGCCCGAGATGTTGTTGACGTACGCGAATTGCGGGAGTAGCTGGATACGATAACGCGACAACTGATAGCCGACGGTGGCAAAGATTTGCCGCTCGAAACGGTGCTGCCAGTTGATGTTGGCGTTCATGCCGAGCGTGTCGGTGGTATCGACGAAGCCAAACAGGCTTTGATAGTTCGAACGAATGCTCTGGAAGCTAAACCCACCATAGAGCGAGTCCCGGTGGCCGATGCTTTTGTCGAGGCGCGACTGCAGCGCGTCCTCATGCGTGTCGCTCAGCAACGACCTCTCATAGTTGTACCGTGTGCTTCCAGCGATGTTAGGGAGCGGGTACAGAGCCAGCAGCGCCTGCGCCTGCGGACTCACAGGTATGGGTCCGGTGAACGGCGTGCCAGTCGCGGGATTGTAGATCGTGAGCGGCTGCCCATTCGCGTCTGTCAGGCCGCTCAGATCACCGCTGCGCTCCGCCGCCGTCGGCATCAGACCGGTTCCCGTACTTGCGCTGCCGTTGCGCGTCCATTGATACGCAACGAAGAAGTTGGGCCCGTGATAGAAGAGCGGCGGAATCCGGATCGGGCCGCCAAACGTCGCCACCATCGTGATTCGGTTGTAGCTGTCTTTCGGCAGCACAAGACCGGTCAGCGAGTAGGGCTTGGCATCAAAGATCGCGTTCTCCGCGTACGCGCCGAGGCTTCCGTTGTACAGCGCCTTCGTTCCTGGCCGGTGATTGCCAATCGCAGGAGATAACGAGTATTGCGATGTGGCCGCGTTACTCTCGCTGCCATTGATCAACAGGCCATCGGCTGAACGCTCCGCGTCATCATTCGCCTGAGGCGCTTGCGGCACAGGCTCTTCCGGCTTCTCGTTTTTTGCACTCTCCTTCGGCTGCTCCTTTTCGCGAGCTATCAAGGGCGTCGTAGTAGCGGGTTCCTTCTGCGCCATCGACAGCAGATCCTTGAGATCGAGCATCTGGAGTGTCCACTCACCCTGATCATTCGCCGGATTGATGGTCACATTGCCGCTAAGGGGAGCGAATCCGCGCAACTCAATCGCGATCTTCCAGTTCCCTTCCGCAATCTTCGGGAATTCGTAGAGACCCTGTGAGTCTGTGACGGTGGATAGCTCCGTTGAGCCCTGTGTCAGGGTCACGGTCGCGCCCGGAACCGGGACTCCGTCGTAGCGCACGAGCCCGTGGTACTCCGCCGCCCAAAACGGCTGCGCTGCAAGGACCAAAAAGACGCAAGCGAGCCTGGCTGCGATGCGCCACCCGCGTGTGATCAGACCCATGCCTGCGTTCATGCTTTTTTATACGTTACGGTGCGGGTTAACGTTCAGTTGTCGGTCGGTTGATCCATGTGGGCAACAACGAGGACGTCCAGAGATTTTAGTGGGCGCCGGCCGGATATCTGTTTCCAAACAGAAGAGCACCTTCAGTTGGCCGACGGATGATCGACCTGATCGACGACCAGCACCTGCACGGGCGCCTTGCTCATGGACTCAAGCCTCAGCCCAATCTGTTCGGTGATGGCGGTGTACAACGGCGGCGGAGCATCGGCCGCAGGCGTATCGCTCGGCGGCGGGACCTTGATTCCCATACCGCCAAATTGCGATTCGTCCGGCGTCCATTTCAGCAAGAAATTGTAGCGCCCCTGCAATTCAGTCTGGTCAACCACTGGGCGATCCAGCACGGCCTCCTGCATCAGGTGGCAGAAATCCTCCATCGTCGCGTTGGTCACGGTCAGCACTCCCAGGCCGCGGAAGAAGAGACCAGGCAAAGCCCCGGCGTCTGCAGGGGACTTCTGCATCTTCTCGCCGCCCTTCGCAACCGAGAGGACGTAAGCCGGCATCTCCTTTTTGTCCTCATGGAACTTCAAGTGAAACCGGTCGGCGAGCGCCTGCTTCACCAGGTTGCGAAGCTGATCCCCATTCGGCATACCCGGTATATCCGGTTTACCGTTGAAATCGTATTTCTGGCTTGAGGCCCAATCCGGAAGATTGAGCACCTGCTTGTCCTGCACCCCATAAGCGAATTTGATCAGGTCGAGCAGCGTCGTGTTGACAGTCACAAACTGGCCGCCGGGCCGCACCGAGAAGAGCTTGCCCTGCTGTTCCGGCGGGCTCGGCTTAATCGTGAGGACATCAAAGACCGGCTTCGCGTCCGCGGGCATCGGAAGCGTCGGCTTTGGTGCTTCGGGAATCGCCCACGCCGTCTCGGGTGTTGCACGCTCAAAGACAAGCGGCAACGGGTGCTCTCCCTGTGTAACAGTGCCGGTGATCGACTTGCCGTCGGCCGACAGCTTTTCCTCATACGTCAGGTCCAACATCTGCATCGCATACTTCAGTGTTCCGTCCTGGAAACTGATCGACGAGGCCTTCAGGGCCTCCCCTCCTTGGTCAATCGAGTACATCGTTCCGGCCAGCGAGCCATCCGCTCCGCGTGAAACCTTCAGTACGGTACGGAGATCCCTCTGAGGAACGTGCAGCGTTCCTTGCCAGGTGCCTTCGATTCCCTTGGACGCAGGCGCCTGGGCCTGGAGAGCCCGCCCACACACAAATGCAAACATCGCAAAAAGCGCGAACGTCAGGCATGCCATCGCGGTCTTGCGGGGCGAAACCTTCAAAGCCATATGGGATGATGTCATCTTGATCCGATCACCAACAGTATGAGTTCTGGACATGAAAACTGTACATTAGACGACATAGCCTCAGCTGAGTTACCGCTGCACAACTTCAGATCGCATCGGTATCAACCGACAAAACTGAAGTGAACCAAGCCAGTACTGAGAGCGGGTGAGACGGATGATGACAGGCCACACAGGGCGACCGCTGAATCTGGGTCGTAAGGTGCTGTTGACCGCTACGATGTTCGGTTCCATTGCAGTGCCGATCGTGTTCGGTCAGCCGACAACCATCCACCCCGGCCAGGTGAGCGACAGCAATCTCCAACCCAAGCCGGGATTCGAGGTTGCCACAATCAAGCCCGTTGAAAACCTGCCAAGGACATCTCGATTCATGAGGTTGGAAGGGACAAATCATTTAGTTGTCCGCGACTACAACCTCAAACTGCTGATCGCAGCTGCCTACAACATGAGTCCTAACACCGTCTTGGGAGGACCGTCATGGATCGAATCAGATCACTATGACATTCTGGCGCTAACACCTGGACAGACAAGGCCGACTCACGATGAGCAGATGGCGATGCTGCGAAAGTTGCTGGAGGACCGGTTCAGCCTTTCGTTCCACCGTGAACAGAAGGAATTCTCGATATATGCGTTGGAAATCACGAAGGACGGACCTAAGCTTAACAACACATCCCTTAGCCCCAGTGATCCATCGAGCGTAGGCCCCGGAACGGTCTACGCCCAGAAGATCGTTATGCCAGCCCGCAACGCCACGATGAATGACTTCGCCTCACTGCTGCAACGAGCTGTACTTGACCGTCCGGTCGTGGATATGACCGGGTTGACGGGACGATATGACTTTTCGCTGGAATGGGCGCCCGATGAGAGCCAATTCGGTGGGGATGTTCCCGCGTCGTCTGCGGACGCACCAAGCCCTCCACTTTTTCAGGCCCTGCAGGAACAACTTGGATTGAAACTGGAAGCTCGTAAAGGACCTGTTTCCGCCATCGTCATCGATCGGGCCGATCATCCGAGCCCGAACTAACCTCGCCCGAGAACTTAATTACATCAGGAGTTCGATCCATGCTCCGCAACGCTCAGAGATTTCTCGGTGTGCTTACAGCTCTCCTTATCTTCGCGGCCACGATCTGCGCGCACGCGCAAACACCGATCGTAGAAGAACCGAACTACAAGCCCACGCTCACCTTCGACATTGCAGTCATCCGCCTTGCACCACCGCCGGACGCGAGTTTCCACGTATCCGTTTCGAGCCCGCCGCACTCCAGCCGTTTCGAAGCTACCAACCTTCCCATAAAAGTCCTCCTCCAGATTGCCTACGGCTTCGATGCACCGGTGGTGGGCGCGCCGGACTGGGCGGCGAACACGTACTACAACATCCAGGCTCGCTCAGACGAAGCCGCTGATGCCAGACTTGCCAAGCTGACCGATAACGAAGTCCGACTCGAAAAGCGAAACGCGATTCGCGTGCTGCTTGCCGACCGCCTTGGACTGAAGACACACCTAGAAACTCGCAATACCTCCATTTACGACCTCATTGTGGCTAAAGGAGGCGTCAAGATGCAGGCCGTGCCTCGTCCCCCCGACGGCGACGCGCCCGCCACGCCCCCACCGGCCGACGTCCAGGCGCATGGATCACGGCATGGCCTCGAGTTCGTCGGGTCGAATGCCTCCATGCGTGCCATCTGCGGCGCCCTGAGTTCGATGGTGGAAGCGCCAGTCGTCGACAAGACCGGCCTCCTCGGCACCTACAACTACACGCTTCAGTTCGGCCGCGAATGGTCCGCAAACGATCCCGACACCTGGCCGTCGATCTTCACTGCGGTGCAGGAGCAGCTTGGGCTGAAGCTCGAATCCGAGCACGAGGCTGTGCCCAACCTTGTGGTAGACCACATCGAGAAGCCTAGCGAAAACTGATCATCGCGGCTTCAGCACTGAGCATCCGCTCTTTCTTGCGAACGTGTGTCTCAGCGCAGACGCCTGGAAATCAGACTTAATTGGCCGTCGGCTTTTCGATTTGATCGATCACGAAGTGATCGACGGGGCCGCGCGTTGCGGTGAGACGTAGGCCGAGCTGGGTACGCAAGGCATCGAAGAGTGTTGGAAGATCACGATCTTCTGGCGGAATAGAATCGGCAGGCGCGTCAGGCGGAAGGATAGGCCGATAACTCAGAACGAAATCGTAGTTGCCCCGTAAGCCTGTCTCATCGACAACCGGACGACCGTCGTTCTGGAGGATCTGTGACAGGAACCAGGTCAGATAGATCATCGGTACACGGATCCCCCTGGTATGTGCCGGTCCGCCATTGACTGGAATCTTGTCGTTATCTGGGGATGTGTTCGGCTTCAGCTTGAGACCGGAGGGATCGATAGTAAGAGCGTAAATATTCCCCTCGCGGACCTCATGGTGAAAGCGCAAGCCGAACCGATCAACCAAAAGGTTCTGGTACATGGTGTGAAGATCGTCAAGCGAGTGCGGGGCATCGGCGCGAGCTTCGACGTTAAAGCGATCGGTATTCAACCAGCTCGGCCCACCTTCAACCAGCCCGATGGGGATCTTGTACATCAGCGCGATCATTAGGCGGACCGAGATGTTTTCCGCTGTATACCCGTGATTGCCGGGAATCGGCTTGATGCGCCCTGAGGTTAAATTTGGGTCCGATGGGTGGATTGCGACCACGTCGAAGGTGGGCCGCGGCAACGCGGGCGTTTGCGCGAGCAGGCATACCGCAACGATCAGCGCTGAGAGCTTCACAGCGACATTGTAGCTATCTGGCTGGATTGCTGTGGGCGACCGCCCGGCAAACACAGCGACATGAAAGGCACTCTACCTGAGGCTTCCGCGAAAAATCGCGAGAGAAGAATCCGTCAAGGTAGCTGCTCGGCATTCGGCGGACGTGCCCGACGAGTTGCCGGATCCGGGGCCGCCTGCGGCACAACATTCCCGAACCGCTGGCTCAGGCCGCCGATGAGGTCGAGCGGAAGCGGAAACACCACTGTCGTGTTCTTCTCGACGCCAATCTCGATCAGGGTCTGCAGATAACGCAGGGTGATGGCGATGGGCTCGCGGCTCAACACGGCAGCAGCTTCGGACAGCTTCGAGGATGCCTGAAACTCTCCCTCTGCGGCGATGATCTTAGCTCGGCGCTCCCGCTCCGCCTCCGCCTGCGCGGCGATCGCGCGTTGCATCTCCTGGGGAAGGTCCACTTGCTTCACATTCACCTGGGTCAGCTTAATGCCCCAGGGCTCGGTGTGCTCGTCGAGAATTCTCTGCAGCTTTTCATTCAGCGTCTCGCGTTGCGAGAGCAGATCGTCGAGCTCCACCTCGCCGAGCACGGTGCGAAGTCCGGTCTGTGCCGCCTGCTCGACGGCGAACCGATAGCTTTCCACCTCGATGATCGCCTTAACTGCATCGATGACGCGAAAGTAGACGACGGCGTTTACCTGCAGCGACACATTGTCCTTGGTGATGATGTCCTGCGGCGGTACCTCCCAGGTGACAATTCGCAACGAGACGCTGGTGATCTTGTCGATCGGCCAGAGGATAAGAACGACACCCGGCCCTTTGGCGTTCGTAAGCACCCGGCCAAGACGAAAGACAACGGCCCGCTCATACTCCTTCACAATATTGATCGACTTGGATATCCAGAGAAGGATCAAAAACGCAGCGAACGCGAGCGGAAAGATAATACGGGGATCCATAACGTTCTCGCTTTCAAGGCTATTGCAGCGAAGGGTAGTACCATTCAGGCGTTTTGTTCCGAAGGATAGAGTAGTTCATACAACAAGCGGCATCGGAAGATGCAAATGTTGCATTGGGGCGAGCGGCACCCAGTTTCGGCCACCCACACAGGTTCGATGACGCCGCCGATTACTTCACCGGGTATTCGTCCCACCTATCCCGATTCTCTGGCGGCGACACGCGATGCTGCACTCGTTCCACAGCGCTTTCCTGTCGTTATCTACCTCTTGTAAGTTATCGCTCCTGGTGCCCGAGGGGGGACTTGAACCCCCACGACCCTTTCGGGTCTGCGGATTTTAAGTCCGCTGTGTCTGCCGATTCCACCACCCGGGCCGGGCGCGTTCTGCTTCATCCTATCCCACCAACCGGCCACGCCTCGGCTGCCGGGAACCATCCACCGCACATGTGCGTACCTCTCTCATCGCTGACAAAGCGTACGCGCCACCATGCCCTTTCGAGAGATCCTCAAACAAACGCTTGCCGCACTCTGGGAGTCGAAGCTCCGCAGCTTCCTCACCATGTTCGGCATCCTGTGGGGCATCACCTCCGTCATCCTTCTCGTCGGCCTCGGCATCGGTTTCAGTATTCAGCAGCGCAAGCAGCTCGCCACTATCGGCACCGATATCGCTATCATGTTCGGCGGCAAAACCGCGATGGCCTACCAGGGATACGCCGCCGGCCGCGACATCACGCTGACCATCGACGACGCCATCGCGATCCAGCAGCTCGCTCCCCTCATCAAGACTGTCTCGCCCGAGATTCGCAAGGCGGTCAACGAGGTCAGCCAGTGGAACGCCTCCAACCGTCCCGTCCGCGGAGTCTGGCCCGAGTACCAGAGCTTCCGCTCGCTCATCGTCTCTGAAGGCCGCCTCATGTCCCCTGAAGATGAGGAGGACGGCGCGCGCGTCGTCGTCCTCGGTTCCGACTCCGAGCGCCAGCTCTTTCCCGGCAAGCCCGCCATCGGCCAGAGCATCGAGATCTCCGGCTATCCCTACACCGTCGTCGGCGTGCTCGAGAAGAAGCAGCAGAACGGAAGCTACGGCTCCGGTCCGGACAACACGCAGCTCTTCGTGCCCTACTCCGCGATGGTCCGCGACTTCCCGCCGGACTTCAAAGGTTCTTTCCCCGGATATGTCAACAACATTGTTGTACAGCCAGTGCGCCCTGATCTGCACGAAGCCGCCATGCGCCAGGTGCGCGAAGTTCTAGGCCGGCGCCATCACTTTGACCCGCTCGATCTCGACGCCCTCTGGGTCTGGGACACGCTCGACAGCGTCAAGTTCACTGACCGCATCTTCCACGCGATGACGCTCTTCTTCGCTGCCGTCGCTCTGCTCACGCTCGCGCTCGGCGGCATCGGCGTCATGAACATCATGCTCGTTGCCGTTTCGGAGCGCACACGCGAGATCGGCGTCCGCAAAGCCCTCGGCGCAACCGCGCGTGACATCCGCCGCCAGTTTCTCGCCGAAGCCGCCATCATCACGCTGGTCTCGGGCGGCCTGGGCCTGCTCTGCGCCTTCTCCGTCATCGCAGCGTTTCGTCTCATTCCACTGCCCGAGTTCCTGCCGCGTCCTGTCGTCTCTCCGTTCGCCATCATCTCATCACTCACCACCCTCGCAGCCATCACAGTCGGCGCCGGCATGTACCCTGCGCTGCGCGCGGCCGCTCTCACTCCAATGGAATGCCTCCGCACCGACTAGAACCTATGGAAATTCGCGAAGCCTTCATCCAGTCCGTCGAGTCCCTCCGCCGCAACCGCGTGCGCTCCGTCCTCACCATGCTCGGCATCGTCTGGGGCCTCGTCACCGTCGTTCTGCTTCTCAGCTACGGCAAAGCCATCGGTGACAACGTCCTCAAGGGGTTCCTCGGTATGGGCGACAACCTCATCATGTTCTGGGGCGGCCAGACCTCGATGCAGGCCGGCGGTCAGCGCTCCGGCCAGAAGGTCATCCTCAAGGAAGAAGACGCCCAGGCGCTACGCAACGCGCTCCCCTATCTCCGCGCCGTTTCCAACGAGACCGACGATGGTGTCAGCGTGAAGTATGGCCCCAAAGTCGTCACCATCCAGAGCAAGGCCGTCGACCTCCCCTACGGCTCCATGCGCCGTCTTGATGTCGAGAACGGCCGCTACTTCGAGCTCGCCGACTTCGCCGACCACCGCCAGGTCGTCATCTTCGGCTCCCACGCCGCTGAGAAACTCTTCGCCGGCTACCCTCCGGTGGGCACAACAGTTGACATCGAAGGTCAGCCCTTCCAGGTCATCGGCGTCCTGCGCAACAAGATCCAGGACTCCTCCAACAACGGCCCTGACAACGAAAACATCTTCATTCCGTTTGAAACCATGCGCTCCATCAAGCAGAAGCGCGACCCCGACTCCATCGTCTTCCAGCCTAGCTCGCCCGAGCTCCATCTCCGCGCCATCGCCGCCGTGCGCACCGTCCTCGCGCAGCGCCACCACTTCAACCCTGCCGATACCAAAGCCCTGAGCATGTGGGACACCGTTGAAGACTCCAAGCAGATCATGGCCTTCTCTATCGGCCTCGAAGTTTTGCTCGGCATCATCGGCGCCATGACCCTTGCCGTCGGCGGCGTCGGAGTCATGAACATCATGCTTGTCTCGGTCACCGAGCGTACCCGCGAGATCGGCATCCTCAAAGCGCTCGGCGCGCGCCGCCGCGACATCCTCGGCCAGTTCCTGCTCGAAAGCCTCATCCTCACCTTCATGGCCGGCGCTATCGGCATGATTATCGCCGTCGCCGTCGGCCACCTCATCCCACCCATGCCGCTCTACTCCGACATCTACAAGACCGCCAACCACGAAGGCGACATCATCCTTCGCGCCTCCGGCACAACGATGATCGCGTCCTTCGTCATCCTCGCTCTGGTCGGCATCATCAGCGGCTTCATCCCCGCCTTCCGCGCCTCACGCCTCGACCCCGTCGACGCCCTCCGCCACGAGTGAAACTTACTTCACTGCAACGCTGTCATCCTGAGCGAAGCGCGCAGCGCGAACTCGAACGACCCCAACAACGACGGCGTCACAACGAACCTCAAACCCTTTTCCACCAGGAACCAACGCAACGACCGTGGAAGCATATTGCTACACATTCGCCGCCGCCAGCAAAAACACCAGTGGCGCATTCCAATTAATCGCAATCTCATTCATCGAATACGCCCGCTGATCATCCACCCACATCTTCATCGGCGGCTGCTTCGGCACCGCATTCGCGACAACATCCCCTCCATAAGCATTCGGGCCGCCCGACAGCATCCCGGGCCACGGCGCCTCATTCCCATCCGCCGCGCTCGGCCGATGATGCGGATGCATAAACGGCCTCGCGCCCAACTGCGTCACCCACGACACGCCATGGCAGTTGCACCCCACCAGATAATCCAGATTCCCCAGCGCCGCTCCCACCGCCGCCGCATCCGGCTGAAATCGATGCGCCATCAACAGCAGCAACGAATCATTCCCCGCAATGCTGTTCGACCCCCAATGATAATCCCGCACCGCTAGCGTATTGCCGTACCCATTCTCCTGCACGCGTAGAATCCGCAGCTTCGCCGCCTCACTCGTTGCCTCGACAATCCTCTCCCGCAACTTCGCATCCGCGTTCTTCGTCATCACATACGTCCAGTACGCCATCGGAGCCACGCTGTTCCAGCCTGGCGATCCAATCTTCAAATCCCCATCACCCGCCCCGGCCACACCCGCCACAAACGCGCGCCCATACTGCTCCTCGCCGGTTGTGCGAAATAACTCCCCGGAACACCACAGCAGCTCATCCGTCACATCGCGATCTCCGTACTCTCCGGTCTTGATCTCCGGCGGATTGCGAAACGTGACATTCGGATTCGCCATCGCCCACGTCCACGCCTTGCGCGCCGCAGCTAAGCATTTATCCGCAAAGCCGGCATCGAACTCGCGATAACACCGCGCCGCGATCGCCGCCACACTCGCCAGGTCCGCCGTCGCCGCCGTGCTCTTATACGGAGGCGCTCCCGTCCCGATCACATAACTCGTCGACAGATCATCCTGCGGCATCACGAACGGCGCGAACACCTCACTCGTCTGTTTCTGCCACACCCCGCCATCGGCATCCTGCAGCGACAGCATCCACTCCAGATTCCACCGCACCTCGGCGAGAAAATCCGGCACTCTCCCGCCCGACTCCGGAATTGCGAGCTTCATCCCGCGCAGCGCCTCCGGATACATCTCCCACGCCCACAGCAACGTCCCGCATGTAATCCCCGAGTTCACCACATAACGCCCATAATCCCCCGCATCGTGCCATCCACCCGTGTTCGGTAGCGCGCCCGCGCGGCCCGAGGTCGCATGATACGCACCCCTCAGATGACACCTGGGATGGCTGTACCCTCCGCCCAGATCCACCGCGCACCCGCACCGCTGCCCGTAGTACGCGCGCGTCGTCAGCCACAACGCATGACGGTACACATCCTCGCCCACGTCAAAGACATCGCTCCTGGTTGCCCCGGAGCCGGCCCCACATGCTTCCACGCGATACGTCCCCGCGCGCTTCAGTGCAGAAAAATCCGCCCACGCCACCACATCACCCGACGCCGCGTCCAGCCGCGCCTCGGTCAGCTTCCCCGCAAATCTCTCGAGCCCACTCGCCGCATCCACAACCCGAAACCCCACCGGCCCCGTGTTCACCTCCGCCAACACCACCGCCGCCCGCTTCACCCGCCCCGGCAAAAATCCCACCTGGTTCAAATGAACGCTCAGCGCAACTGCCTTCGCCCCACACTGCGCCGCAGCCTGCGCCTCACCGTCGCGCCCAGCCCACGCGACCACCCCCGCCGCCGCCATCGCCCGCAACACCTTTCGCCGATTCATCGCGGCCCTCTCTACTGTCTACCCTCTCTACTGTCTACCCTCTACTGTCTACTGTCTGCCGCCATAAATCGCCCGATACATCTCCCTGTTCCTCAGAATGCTCTGCACATAATCTCTGGTTTCGCTATACGGAATCGACTCCACCCACTCCGGCACATCCTTGTAATCATTCAGCGTGATCCACTGCCGCACCGGCCCATCGCCCGCGTTATAGCTCGCCAACGCATACTCCACCTGCCCGCCATACTTGTTGATCGCCTGCTTCAGGTCCGTCGTTCCCAGTTCCAGGTTCACCGTCGGGTCCAGCAGCTCATTCGCGTTGAAGTGCTTCACGTGGTCCTTGCGCGCCAGCCCCTTGCCCGTCGACGGCAGCAGTTGCATCAGCCCAATCGCATTCGCGCGGCTCACCGCGCCCGCGTTAAACTCCGACTCCTGCCGGATCAGCGCCGCCACAAGATACGGATCCAATCCATTCGCGTCTGCATCCGCCTTCAGCGTCGCCCAGTACGGCCGCGGAAACAGAATCTCCCAATACGCGTGCGGCACATCGCTCACATCCAGCGAGTAGAACGGAATCTTGCTGCGCTTCATCGCCTGCAACGCGCGCGTCGTCTCACCAAAGCTCTCGTAGATGTCCGCCTCTGCCAGCGCGCCCCATTCGCTCGACGTCGCACTCAACTGAATCTCCGGCCGTATGTACTCATTCAGCGCTGCATTCGCCAGCAGCCGCGCTTTGATCAAATGCGGATCATTCTCCGGCAACTGATCGATGAGTTCTGGGTCCTCTACTTCCCGCACCGCCGCCAGCGCCGCCGCCGGTTCTGCCTCATCGCGCTTGCCGATCGCCGCAATCCTCTGCCGCGCCAGCATCGCGTAATAGCTGTTCACGTACGCATCGTTCAGCTTGTTGTAGTAGTTCAGCGCCTGCCCAAAGTTGTGCTCCACATCCTCGTACATTCGAGCGCGCCAGTACAGCGCTCCCGGAATCTCATTCCCTCCCGGGTAGTTCTGTATCTGCTCATCCATCAGCTTCGCGGCTTCCGGATAGTTGCGCGTCCTGTAGTTCAGCCACGCCGCGCGCCAGTGCGCGCTCGGCGCATACACACTCTTCGGAAAGTGCTCCACCAGCGCCGCGTAGTCCGCGATCGCGCGTCCCGAATCATGCCGCAGCAGGTACATGTTGCCGCCCGAGTACAGCGCCTCCTCGAGCCACCGGCTCTGCGGATACTTCTGTGTCAGCTCCTGCACCAGCGCATCCTGCCCGCTCTCGTCGCCCACATTGCGCGCCAGCTCCGCCTGCATGTAAAGCTTCAGTGCCGCCGAGTCATCGCCCGTCACCGGAAGCTTCTCCACATCTATCCGGCTCAACCGCTTCAGCCGCAGATCGCATACCGCCACATAGATCTCGAGCGCATCTTTGTCCGCCTGCGCCAGCTCCGAATTGTTCTTCAGCTCGCGATACTCAATCGCCGCCTCCGTGTACTGATGCGCATTGAACATCGCATCCGCATGCTGCTTTCGCTCCGCCACCGTCAGCGGAATCTGCATCGCCGTAAGCTGCATCCGCGCATCGCCCGCCTCGCTGCTCAGCGGATCGTCCAGATAGATTCCGCGATACAGCTTCCCCGCCTCGGCAAAGTTCCCGCTCGCCTGGTACGCCTTCCCCAGCGCCGTTCGAAAGTCCACATGATTTCCCGCCGGCGTGTTCGCCAGCGGCTCAAGCACTCGCAGCGCACCCTGCGGATCATGGTTGCTCAGATACGCCTCCGCCAGCACCACCGGCGCATTCGGCACAAACAGGCTGTCCGGATACTGTTCCGCAAAGTGACTCAGCAGCGCGCCCGTGTCCGTCGGCCGCCCCGCATTCAGCGCCGCCTGCGCCTCCAGAAACGTCGCGTAATCGCCCAGCACGGCATCCTTTTGCTTCGCCTGCGCAAACGCCTGCTCCGCCTCCGCATACCTGCGGTCCAGCATGTACGCATGCCCCAGCGCAAGCTCGGCCGCCGCGGCTCCATCGCCCGGATGCCCTGCCGCCCACCGCTCCACGCCTGCATAGGCCACCGCGCTTCGCGTCGCCACCAGTTGCTGCGCCATTGGCCTCAGCTCGGCCGACGCCACAAACGCCGTGTGCAGCCTTCGACTCACCGCCGTCGCCGCCACCTCAATATGCTTTCGCCGAACAACCGGCCGCCGCCCGTGCCGCCCGCGCGCAGCTACGCCGTGCTTCGCCGCCGCGTGCTGTCCCGCCGTTCTCCTGCTTGTCGTCGAACTCTTCGCCGTGCTCCTGCTCGCCGTCGTCGCGTGCTTCTTCTTATGCGCCGTCGAGCTCTGCCCAAACGAAACCGCCGCCGCCGCGCACGCCAGCACGCACGCAGCCCATCTCCAATTCCAGCCCAAACCTCTCGTCACCATTCCACCCTGCTTCGACTCTACGGCGGCTGCATTGTCTCTGCATCCACACCTCCGCGTTAACCGAACCTCCCCAGATACACCACGCCCGTCTCGCACGGCCCAATCTCAAGCAGCTACCCCTTATCCCTACCTTCCGTTCCCCGCCGAAAACCTCGCCACCACCTTCTCGCTCCCATCGAGCAGCTCCAGCCTCTCGCCCGAGACCTTCCACTCGCGCACATCCTCCAGCGCCTTCACCAGCTTGTCCTCGACATCCATGCCACCCGCGCACGCCATCATGGTCCTCGCGGTCCCGGTCAGCCGCAGATGGTCGCCCTCAAGCTCATACCCACCCATCAGCCGGTTGCACCCGCCGGACCCGCTCAGCTTGTGACTGGCCCGATCAAGCTCGATGTACGCCGGCCGCGGCGATCCGCCCTCAACCGTCGCGCCTTCCACCCACCGCAGGTTCCACTGCGTTCCCTCGAGCGGCTCCGCTGTCTGGCGCGCCGTACCCTGCGCAAACGCTCCACTCACCGGCAGCATCAAGCCGCCCGCACAAACCAGATTAACCAGAAATCTCCGCCGCATGTCGCCTCCTGTTCAGAGTGACGCGCCGCCATACAGAAAGGAATTATCTTTGTTGTAAGAATGGCTCCTGAGGTAGGACTCGCATAGTCAGCTAAACGTAGTTTCAACAACATGCAGGACGGCGGATGACACCAAAAAGCCCTGCAAGCCGTCAAAGTCCAGCAAACGGAGCGCAAACAGAGCGCGGCTATTTTGCGTGCGTATCGTGCGGAACGGATGAAGGCACTTGGCATACCGGAGTGTCGGAATAGTCCACGATCACCGCTTGACCGGAACCAGATGCGGCTCGAATCCTGCCAGTCCTTGCGCCAGCAGTTCTCAAACGTTCGGCGTGATGCTCCTGCCGTAAACGGGCAATCAGGTTGGCGTCGCTGGTGGTAATGCGCTCCTCGACAGACGCCTGGGCGACGTCGGGGATAAGTTGCAAAAGCGAAAGACGGGCGCAGATATGCGATGCGCTCTTGCCCAATTTTGCGAGTGTCGCGTACAGGGCAATGCACTCATCGCCAACTTAGAGGACTCGGATGCCGCTTAAACACGAGGCTCTTCCACATTGTTCTTCGATATGCCCGGGCGA
Organism: uncultured Verrucomicrobiae bacterium; assembly: GCA_963716225.1. Taxonomy (GTDB): domain Bacteria; phylum Acidobacteriota; class Terriglobia; order Terriglobales; family Acidobacteriaceae; genus Granulicella. The sequence continues at coordinate 537,090 of OY970299.1, forward strand.
CGGTAAACCAGCCGCCTGGATCGATTGCGTGCCGTAACCTCTGTCGGTCAGGTGACTGATTGTAAGTAGCTTGGCGATTGTCTTTCAAGCCGCGGCCCCGCTTGAGCGAATGAGCATTTGTGGTTGTCTGATTCCGCGGGACGCGCGATGATCGTGGCGAGATGCTAAGCAGGTTTGCGTACGGCGCTAGCAAGATGATTCTGGTCTCGCTTGCACTCCTCCTTGTCATAACCCGCGCCGCGCCTTTCGCCGCTCGCGCCCAGACCGCGGCGAGCGACACAGTTTATCGCCTGCAGGGTGCCGTCGAAGATGCCCTTACCGGCAAACCGCTCCCTCGCGCGCTCGTGACGTCGCTGGACCGCCGCCTGGCGACGATGACGGATCGCGAGGGACATTTCAGCTTGCTCATCACTATTCCTGTCCGGCCTCAGGCATTGTCGACGCCCGGAATGGTCCGGGGGACAGCGTTCGCTGGTCCCTTGAGCGCCTTCGGGTCGGGAGAAAGCCTTCTGCTGATTGCAAGCAAGCCTGGCTATTTGCGGCCGCTGCAACCTACCGTGCTGCCACTCGACGCCACGCTCGCCTCGAACCCTGTAGAGCTGAAGATGATGCCTGCCGGCGTTGTTCAGGGCAGTGTGCTCGCGGACACATCCGACGCTCCTTTCGGAGTACACGTTATGCTGCTGCACCGCCAAGTGCAGGAGGGGCGTTATCAGTGGGTGCCCGGCGGCGTGCAGAACACCGACAGCCGCGGCCAATTCCGGTTCGATGATCTTCGCCCCGGCGAGTACACGGTAATGAGCGCCGAGTGGGCCGGCGACCAGCCGCTGGTCCGGCCGCGCTTCGAACCTACCCGGCAGTACCCGCCGCTGTTTCTGGGAAACGTGAGCAACCTGGCCGAGGCGCACAAGCTGGAGTTGCACAACGGAGAAACGCTGCAAGCCGAGCTCCACCTCAGCGCGGCTACGTACTACCCCATCAGCGTGCCCGTATCGTTCTCCGGATCCGAGGGTGGCATCAACGTGCGCGTGCTCGGCAGTGGTGGCTTCAACGGGTTTCGACTCGGCTTCAACGCGCGAACCGGAGCCGTGGAGGGCACGCTACCCAACGGAGCTTATACCCTTCTGATCACGCACTTCGGCCCGCCGCCGACCTCCTCTGCGGTCGTTCCCATTCAGGTTGCCGGCGGGCCTCTGCGCACCGGCCCCGTTTCGCTTGGCCCAGCGGCATCCATCCCGGTGCACGTCCACCCCGAACTGACGCAGCAGCGAGGAACCATTCAGCAGTACCTGAACGTCTTCCTGCGGACCGAAGAGCAGGGGACAGGAGTCGGGAGCACCCGTGGAAATCCCGAAGATCCCGTCGAGTTGACGATTGAGAATGTAATGCCGGGCCGCTACTTCGTCGAGGCCATGCCGAGCTTTTCCGGCTACGTCGCGTCGGTGACCTCAGGTAACGTGAACCTGCTGGAGCAGCCGCTGGTGGTGAACGCGGGCTCGAGCCCCGATCCCATCGAGGTGACCGTGCGCGACGATTTTGCCACGCTGACGGGATCCATCACAGGATTCGGCGACGTGCCGCCCCGGATTTGCTTTGTGTTACTGCTGCCGACCAATTCTTCGGGACGGTTTACGCAGGGCATTGCCCTCAATGGCAGCTTCACAATGGACAGCGTGCCGCCCGGAACCTACTTGGTGATGGCTACACCGCAGGTCCCGCAGGATATTCCGTACCGCGATCCCGACGCCATGCGGGCATATGCCGGCATCGGCTCTGCGGTGACTCTGATCGGCGGCCAACACGCCCATGCGGATGCGCCCTTTCTCGACCAGATCGTGCCGAAGGAACCGTGACGATGGCCAACAGATCTGCAATCCCGGCCCGGACGCGGCCAAGCTTCGCCGCGATTCTGCTGCTTCTGCTGAGCGCCAGCAGCGTGGCGCAAGATTTCCGTCCGCAAGATCCCCCGGCACAGCGGCCCGTTGCCCCAAAGCCGGCGGCCGATACTGTCTCCGGAACGGTCGCCAGCGCCACGGACGGACGGCCGCTCGCCCATGCCGTCGTCACTCTGTACGATATTGAAACCGATACGGTCTTCACCGCCATCACCGCCGATGACCAGGGTAGCTTCCGGTTTGCCTCGGTGCCAGCGGGGCGATACCGTTTGATGGGGCGGGCCAAAGGCTATCTTCCGGCTTCTTATCTCGACCATGACGGCTTTGGCACCGCAATCGTTACTGGCGCCGGCCTCAACACCCAGGGCTTGCAGCTGAAGCTGAACCGTGAGGCCTTCATCTCCGGTCATATCGTCGATGAGGCGGGCGAGCCCGTCGAGCACGCTGGCGTCACCCTCTATCGTGAGTACCCGGAGGCCGCGGAGGCCCAACGTGTCCGCCGCATCCGGAACGCAGCCACAAATAGCAGCGGGGAGTACGAGTTCATCGACCTCCCTCCCGGAACCTACTTTCTCTCCGTGACTGCCACTCCCTGGTATGCCGTGCATCCGGTTCCGGAGCCGCCGGGAAATGCCATGGCGTACCGCGATAATGTCGATCCCGCGCTCGACGTGGCGTACCCTCTGACGTTTTACCCGCACGCGCTATCGTCCGGGGAGGCATCGCCACTTGTGCTGTCTGCGGGCGAAGAGGCCAATGGCGACATCCAGCTGATGCCCGAGCACGCGCTCTCGATCAGCCTGAAGGGCCTGTCCAATCCGCAGCAGCAAGGTCGCGGCTTGCAATTCCCGCAGCTCACCCGCATGGTCTTCGGGACACCGGAACAACTGCCGGTACAGACTCAATTTATGAATGGCGTCGAAACGATCACCGGCCTTGCCCCCGGCCAGTACGTCCTTCAGCAGACGGGAAACGGCGGTCTCCCGATTAACTCCAGCGCCGTCGATCTGAGCACAGACTCGGTCACGCTCGATAGTCCGCCCGAAACACCGCTAGGCAAGATCTCCGTTACCGTTCGTAATATCGGCGGAACGTTGGGTAGCTCTCGGAGTCAACTTATTCTGTGGTCCGTCGAAGCGGATCGGGCTTTGGCGGGCAAGATCGACAATGACGGCAAGGTGGAGTTTCTGAACGTGCCGGCGGGCGCATATCGGTTCACTTTCTCTGAAGTGGGCCGCAACAGAGCGATCGCCGCCATCCTCAAGGACGGTCAAGCGCTCCCAACACGGCACGTGAAGCTCAACAGCGGCGAGGAACTCGCCCTCACCATCTCGATCTCCGCCGCTCCCGTGAGCGTCTCCGGAGTGGTTCAGCGCAACGGCAAACCTGTACCAGGCGCGATGGTGGTGCTTGTGCCCGCTGACGCCGATACCAGCGCGGAACTCTTCCGCCGCGACCAGAGCGATTTGGACGGAGGCTTTACGTTCCGCGACGTCATTCCTGGCAAATACCTCGTGGTCGCCATCGAGGACGGCTGGCTACTGCGCTGGACCGAGACCACCGTCCTGGCACCTTACCTGTTACATAGCGCGCCGGTGGAGGTTCCTTCCAACACAACGTCGATCCATCTCGATCAGCCGCTGGCTCCACAGCCGCGCTGATTCGCCTCTGACATAGCCTCGCGGGCAGGCGGCACAACGGGCGAGCACTTCCGATTGTCGGAGTATCGGTACCAATCTCCCGTCGCTGAGCGCACTGGCGATTTATCGCTAACGCAGCATCCTGACGTTCATGTCCGCGGCTGATAAAGGACAATCTGGTTTGGCAATTGAGCCGATCCGAGGTCTCCTGGCCCGCGCGCTGAGCTTGCCGCTCCATTACTTCAAAGGAACAACGTCGAGATTGGCCAGCCTTGCCGTGGCTCCAAGAGAAGAACACCCCTGTTGCGATCGATACGTTAGGCCCGAAGCTCAAACACGTCCATCTCAGTGAGAATGATCGCGGGATTCTGGGCACCGGGCAGATCGATTTTTCAGCGATCAATAATGCTCTCCGCCAAAATCAGTACGACCGCTGCGTGATCGTTGAAGGATTCGGGTATAACCGCGATGAACCGTCCGCGCCCGGATATTTGTGGACCGATCAGAGAATCACACCGGAACTGTTCGCCGCGGAGAGCATGGCCTACCTGCGCAGATCACGGTTCCACTAGCAGTCCCTAGCCTGTGATCTTCGCTGCCTCTGCAAGCATCGGACGGGACTTCGAGGGAAAGCATCCGGACCTCTTACAAGGGGCCGAACCGCGGGACGAGGTCCGGGAGAAACCGAAGGCGGTTCTCCAGGAAAACCATGTACACAAAACGGCCTCGGGGAACTCCATCACTCAGTTGAGCAGGCGACGCCCTATCAAACTACTGTGCCGGACCGTACGTTCGGTAGGCCACGATCTCGGAGCCGAGCGAAGTGCCACTGAGCCTGGAGGTCTTCAGCAGCAGCTCGAAGTAGGGCAACTTGGAGACGTGAAATGTTCTTTCGAGCCTGGAAAGTTGCTCCTCAGATGTCATGAAGTCTGCCGCAGCGGCGGTTGCCTCGGAGTCTGTTCCCGCGAGGATGACCACACTTCCGGACCGCGACTGATTTGGAAGAAACGCGGCGACACTGTAGCCGATCAGGGCGTTGCGGCTCATGGAGACCGTGTAGATTGACTGCTCGCCTGGACGAGGATGATGATTCGTGACGAACGCCTGCGAGTGCCCGCTGTCGTAATCCACCGTGAAGTTCATTTTGTCTTCGAAAAGGTTCACCCACGGATTCGACTTCTTGCCGCCGATGAACACAGCATTATTCCGCCGCATATCATCTGCCGGATAAAAGCGGGAGACCGTCAGCCGAAAATTCGGCGCGAGTCCCGGCAGAAGCAGAATTTGTTGTGCGGCGTTGATCGACCCAAGTGTCACGAGGTTGTGGTTGAGCAGCTCGCGGACGTCCGCCTTCCGGTCCTCACTTATCGGCGCCGAGATGAGGCCGGTGATGTAGCTGCGATCCAGATACTCGCTCAACAGCACCGGCCGCTTGAGGATGTCCTCCATCATGCTGATGGATTCGTCCGGCAGCACCAGATCGGTCTGGCCTCGGTGGATGAAGTCCGTCCAGAACGCCATGACTGTCGGTTGCTTGCGCACGTCAGGCCTTCTGGCGGTCACCAGCGCGATAACAAGCCCGGCACACGCGATGGCGAGCACGATCGTCGAGAATATCCAGACCGCGGGCAGACGCTGCACAGATGCTTTCTCTGGGATCGCTGGTGGCGGCGGCGTGACGGAATGCGAAAAGTGGACGTGATCGCCTGCCAACAGCGCGGCAGTTGCAGGTGATGGCGTAGCCGCTGTCCGCCAGGAGAAGACGGGCATATAACTTCCGCGCGGAATGGCCAACGTCAACACCTCGTCAGCGCCTTCGGTTGCGAAGTACAGCTCGATTCGTTTGCGGAGTTCGGTGGCGTTTACCCGGACGATGTTGTCCTGGCTGCGGTCGTAATCTGGCGAGCGGCCGAAAACCTTTGCCCCGACCTCCTGCTCGTGCACCTCGGCGCTCGGATTGCGAATCTCCTGGCGGGATACGTAGAGGAGGAAGTCCCGCAATCGCGCGGATCGGCGGAAGTGGGAACTCGTGGCAATGCGCTGCACCAGCGCAAGTTTTTCTGCGTCCGTGGGCGATTGGCGGACGGTCTCTTCCGCCGGGAGTTCCAGGTCCAGACTCATCCAGGTTGGGCTGCTTTGCCGGGGAGCAGTCTACCACCCGCTCAGAAACAATTTCCAGACGCGTAAAGAGTTCCTGTCCGTGTGCGGTGGCAATGCGCCAGAACTCGTTGATTGCACGCTCACTTGAGCATCTCCTAACCGTTAAGCCTTACCGCTACCTTCCGGTGAATTAACTTGTACGCCTGACACGCAGGAACCAGCATGAATTCGATCCCCGAACGAGTCACGCGTACACATCTTTGGAGGCTGCATGAAGGCGTTTCACCTGGCAAAGACCGGAAGACTTCTCCTCACGGTCCTGGCTGTCACTCTCTGCTCAGCGCCGTCCTACGCTCAGCAATACCTTGGCGCTGTCAGCGGTGAGGTGCAGGACGCGACCCATGCGAAGATTGCCGGCGCCGTCATCACCGTCGAAGAAAATTCCACGCACTTCAAGACGACCGTCCGTAGCAACGGCGCAGGCGCGTACACCGTCCCCGGTCTCAACCCCGGAACGTACACGGTGACCGCCGCCTCCCAGGGTTTCAAGACCGCGAGCCAATCGAACGTCACGCTTACTGTCGGTCAGTTGCAGCAGGTCAACTTCAATCTCTCGCTCGGCGAAGCCACCGAGACCGTCGAGGTCACCGGATCCAACAGTCTGCTCGATACCGGTTCCGCCCAGATCGCCACCACGCTCGACCAGCAGGAGGTCGTCGACCTCCCCAACGAAGGCCGCGATCCCTACGTCCAGGCCACACTCGCCGTCGGCGTCACCAACAACGGCTCCGGCGGATACTTCCAGGGCCACTCCAGCCAGTTCACCAATCCCTTCAGCGGCGTCGCCGTCCAGATCGCCTCCGACGGCATCGCCGGCCACAATCGCCTCACGCTCGACGGCATCCCCAACGATCCGCCCGAGCGCCTCTCCGGCGCCACCTACGCCGGCTTCACACCTTCCCCCGAAGCCGTGCAGGAAACCAAGGTCAGCACCTCCATCTTCGACGCGCAGATCGGTCACGGTGACGGCACTGTCACCAACGTCGCCGTGCGCAGCGGCGCCAACCAGCTTCCACGGCTCGGCCTACTACATCTTCCAGAACACCTACCTCAACGCCAACCTCTATCAGAACGTTCCCAGCCAGAATCTCTGCTACCCCGGCGCCTCAGGCTGCACCAACACCACCACGCCCACACGCCGCGGCAATGACCAGCTCAGCCAGACCGGCTTCGTCGTCGACGGCCCCGTCTGGATCCCGAAAATCTACAACGGCCGCGACCGCACGTTCTTCATGTTCTCGTATGAGCGCTACCACTCGCACGTCTCCAACGCCTTCACCGGCCTGATGCCCGACGCCAAGGAGCGCGCCGGCGATTTCAGCGAGCTCTGCAACACCTTCGACTCGAACGGGTTCTGCACCTCAGGCCGCCAGATCTACGATCCCCTCTCGCCGGTCGTGAACGGCGTTCGCACCGAGTACTTCCCCTACAACAACATCGCCGGGCCGAACAACGCCGGCATTACGCGCGGCCTCAATCCTGCCGGCGTCGCACTCATGAGCTACTACCCCACCGTCGGCAGCAACTTCAGTACCGTGCAGAACTACATCTCCACCGACACATCGTTTCCAAACAACTATCCCTCGATGATCGGGCGCCTCGATCAGTCCTTCGGCCAGAAGAACAAGATGAACATCATCCTGTTCCGCTCCACGTCTGACGCAGAGCACGCCGCTTGAAGGCTATCCGAAGGGCATCGGTCCCGCCGGCACCAATGAAGGCGGCTACCGCGTGTATCGCAACACCCGCGGCGGCAGCCTCGACGACGTTCAGACCATCAACTCCAGCACTGTGCTCGACTCCCGCCTCGGCGTCGTGTGGCATCCCTTCGGCCTCACCAACCCTTACAACCAGAACTTCGATCTCTCCACGCTCAACATCTCCAGCTCCGGCCTTCCCTACACCAGCTTCCCCGGCATCACCAGCAACTCCGACGGCTCCACGATCGCCGCGGGTGTCACCGGCGGCTCCACCAACACAAGCCAGGTCAGCACCAGCCTCACCGGTTCACTCGATGAAATTCTCACCAAGGTCTGGGGACGTCACTCCGTGCGTTTCGGCTTCGAAGGCAACATGCTGAATTACAACGTGCAGCCTGGTGAGAGCGGCTTCGCCGGCCTCACCATCGATCGCACGTTCACCCAGAAGACACCGACCTCCGGCGACGCCAGCTCCGGCAACGCCTTCGCCTCCCTGCTGCTCGGCTATCCTAACGCGATCCAGTACAACATCAATCCGTCTTACGCTCTGCACCAGATCTATCTCGCACCTTTCGTGCAGGACGACTGGCGCGTCACCAATCGCCTCACGCTGAACCTCGGCTTCCGCTGGGACTACGAGTCGCCGCTCACGGATCGCTACAACCGCTTCGTCAACAATTTCTGCACGACCTGCGCGCAGCCGCTCCCGTCGCTCGCCGCTCTGGGTTACACCGGCGGGCTCCAGTACGCGAGCTCCAGTAACCGCTTCGCGTATCCGCGTGACCTCAACAACTTTCAGCCTCGGATCGGTGGCGCCTTCCAGGTGACGCCCACAACCGTCCTCCGCGCCGGCTACGGTGTCATCTACTTCAACACCATCGAGTCGCCCATCGGCACCGGCTTCTCCGCGACTCAACCGGCAACACCTCGAATGGCACCGGCGGCTCCAACGAAACCACCACGCTTCCAGCCCGCAACCTCACTCAGCAATCCCTTCCCGAACGGCATCGCTCTGCCCACCGGCAACTCACTCGGGCTTGCCACAGCCGTCGGCACGAACATCAGCTTCGTCGATCCCAACCACGTCCAGCCCAAGGCCCAGCAGATTGCCGTCAATATCCAGCAGGCCTTCCCCGGTAATCTTCAGGTCCAGATCGGCTACGTCAACTTCCGCCCCGAAGAGCTCGAAGTGAACCAGAACATCAACGTTCTTCCGCAGAAGTACTACAGCACCTCCACCGACCCAGCCACGAATCTTGCCAACCAGAACTTCCTCAACGCTGCCGTCCCGAATCCGATGTACGGCAAACTTCCCGCGGGCTCGCTCAGCAGTCTCACCGGCGCCACAATTACACGCAGCCTGTTGCTCGTTCCGTTTCCGGAGTTCGGCAGCGTTACCGACGACTATCAATCCATCGGACATCAGCGCTACGATGCGCTGCAGGTCCAGGTCAGCCATCCCATGGCTCATCATGTCTCGTTCCAGGGCAGCCTCACGTGGAACAAGCTGATCGACTGGACCGGCTTCGGCTACGCCAACACAGGCAGCGACCGGAACTTCGGCGCCGGCTCGCCACTCGTCAAGCAGGTCGACCCCGGCCCGTCGCTCATCGCCAACGTCTTCGGCACGGTCGAGCTCCCGTCGTTCGCCTCGCGCGCCTACTACACGCGTCTTCTGCTTGGCGGATGGAAGCTCAATACCGTGATGCGCGCGCAGAACGGCAGTCTGATCGCTGCGCCGGGCAACGTCTATCAGATCGGCGATCCGCTGTACCAGGCGCCGCGCACCTTTCAGCGCATGTTCAACACGTGCTATGAGGACGTGAACGGAAATCCCGTCAACACCTCTTACACCAGCTCCGGGGCAGTCTCGGTCGAGGGGTGCGACGCCGCGTCACCCTCCACCAACCCCGCCTACCGTCAGCGGTACCAGTACACCGTCGGCAACAATCCCTACTACATCAACGAGCGCCAGCGCATCTTCCCGCTCGTCGACGCGTCGCTCTTCAAGCAGTTCATCCTTCATGAGGGTGTCAGCTTCGAGATCCGCGGCGAGTTCTTCAACATCGGAAATCGTCCTAACTTCGGCGGCCCCGGAACCGGACTCAACAGCTCCACCTATGGAGTTGTAACCCTGAATCAGGTGAACGACGCGCGAACGGGCCAGCTCACCGCGCGTATCAACTTCTAGTTCTCCTCAGGGGGCCGTATGCGTCGGCCCCCTCTTTTGTCTCCAAGTGCCTTAAGCGCCTGGGTTGTAAGGCGTTCTTTGGAATACCGGCCGCCTGCGGAGTGTCTCTTGTCTGCGTATCAACCTTGCAGCAAAGCCACGTTCGACAGACCTGTGTGGGGGAACATTGGGTCGCAATATCTGTAAACGTATCGCGATCGACGGTCGCAGGTCTGTGAGTCTGATTCAAGTCGTCACATCTGCGATGTTGCTGGGCTGCACGCCGTTGCTGGCCTGCGCTCAGAAATCGCCGGATGCGCGTTCGATCGCTGCCCTCAAGGCTGGTTTTGAGTCCCCTCCGCCGCAGGCGCGCCTGCGTTGCTACTGGTGGTGGCTGAACGGTCACACAGACAAGGCGACGATCACGCACGATCTGGAGGAGATGGCCGCCAAAGGAATCAGTGGAGCCCTGCTGGTCGACGCCGACGGCGCCAGCCAGGAGGGCAACGCGCCTGTCCCCAACGGGCCTACCTTCGGCAGCCCCGCATGGATCGATCTGTACACGCACGCGCTGCGCGAAGCCGACCGCCTCGGCATTGAGATCACGCTGAACATCACCAGCGGATGGAACCTCGGTGGGCCCGACGTCACGCCGGAGCAGGCCTCGAAGCTGCTCACCTGGACACGCACCCAGGTGCACGGCGGCGCCCCCGTGAGCGTCCGGCTTCCGCAGCCGCCTATGCAGAACGGCTTCTACCGGCAGATCGCCGTGCTCGCATACCCTCTGCACCAGGGCACGCGATTGACGCCGCTTCCAGGTTTGCGCGAGCGGTCGGCTGCCGTTGAGACCGGCTTCAGCATGCCGGAGTCAAACTGGATGCTGACGCCCAATGGTCATCCGCATCGCGGCGGTGGCCTGAACAAGCCAACCACAAACGACCTGGAGCAACATGCCCGTCAAGCGATCCCATCCGCCACACCCGCTCCGCAAAGCGATGACGCCGCACTCAGCGAAGTGCGCGATGTCAGCCAATCTGTTTCGACTGACGGCCAGCTCACGTGGAATGCGCCTCCGGGGGAATGGGAAGTGCTTCGCATCGGCTACACCGACTCCGATGCGCGCGTGTCGACCTCGAGCGGAGCCTGGCAGGGCCTGGCGATCGATTACCTCAGCCGTGATGCCTTCAACACATACTGGGACCACACAGTCGAGCCGCTCCTGCAAGCCGCCAAACCGTTTCACAGCCTGAAGTACCTCGCAACCGACAGTTGGGAGCTCGGAGGGACGAACTGGACGGATACCTTCGCTTCAGAGTTCAGCAGCCGGCGCGGCTACGATCCGCTTCCCTGGCTCCCTGTGGTCGCGGGCCGCATCATCAACAGTCCCGATGCAAGCGCGCGCTTTCTCACCGATCTGCGCCGCACCGTCGGCGACCTCATCACCGAGAACCACTACTGCGTGTTCCAGCAGCGCGCGGCAGCACACGGTCTCGGCATGCAGGCGGAGAGCGGAGGGCCGCACGGTGCGCCACTCGATGCCCTCGACACCTTCCGCTGCTCACCCATGCCGCAGACCGAGTTCTGGGCCGTGAACCGGCATCGCTTGAACGACTCGCAACGATTCTTTGTGAAAGAAGCCGCGAGCGCAGCCAACATCTACGGCCAACCGCTCGCACTCGCCGAAGGTGAAACATCCGTCGGACCGCAATGGTCCGAGAGCCCGGCAAGCGACCTGAAGCAAACCTTCGATATGGCCGTCACTGAAGGCCTGAACCGGCTTGTGTGGCACGAGTTCACATCGAGTCCCGCATCTGAAGGTCTGCCCGGACAGGAGTACTTCGCCGGAACCCATCTGAACCCGAACGTCACATGGTGGCCTCAATCCGCTGCATTCTTCGCGTATTTGAACCGCGTGCAGTTCATGATGCAGCAGGGCAAACCCGTCGATGATCTGTTGTACTTCTATGGCGACAACGTTCCGGCGTTTGCTCGATTGAAGGCAAGTGATCCCGCCAGGGTGCTCCCGGGCTTTGACTACGATGTCACGGGCGAAGATGCGCTCTTGAATCATCTGCGAATTACGAAGGATGGCATGCTCGAAAGCGCCTCTGGCGTCCGCTGGCGAGCCCTGATGCTTCCCGTAGAGCGAAGGCTCTCTTTGCAGGCACTTGACTTCGTTCAGCGCTTCCTTAACGCCGGCGGCACAGTGATCGGCCTTCCTCCCACCAGTCCTTCAGGCCTCGTGTCATCCGGCACGCAAGCGAAGTGGCAGCAGGTGGAGAATGACATATGGGGCAGTTCCTGTCCCGAAGGTACCCAGAAGCGCTACGGCGCCGGGCATCTCTTCTGCACAGCATCGGCCAGACAGGCGCTGCTCGATACGAACTTGCAGCCCGATGTTGACGTATCCCCTGGCCTGGCCGCCGGCACGGTGGCTCACTCCGATGCCAGCTTCGACTACATTCATCGCAGGTCCGGAGACCGCGACATCTATTTTCTGCGCAACGGTTCGCCACACGCCTCCACACGCGACGTGGTCTTTCGCGTGCAGAATCGTAACGTGGAACTCTGGGATGCGGTGACCGGCGAGATCATGCAAGCTCATGCAACGCAGCTCGGAGACGGCCTTACGCGACTCAACATGACGCTTCCGCCGTATGGCTCTATCTTTGTTGTCTTCGCGCCTGATCGCTCAGCCGGTGCATTACCTCAGGGGAATATTCGTCAGGTTCTTCCGCTCGCTGCGACAAGATGGCAGATCGGCTTTCAGCCGGGCCGCGGCGCTCCCACGAAGCCGGTCATTACAACTGAGCTGAAGAGCTGGACTGAATGGCCGCAGCCGGGTGTGCGCTACTTCTCGGGGACGGGGACGTATCACGCAACCATCCCCGCTCCGGCCTTCCACCCCGGCGAGCAAGTTCTCCTGCGCTTCACTGATATACGCGAAATTGCGCACGTCCGGATCAACGGAAAGGACGCAGGCACAGTCTGGGCGCATCCGTTCGAAATCCGCGTCGATCCGTGGCTTCACCCGGGCTCAAATCACCTGGACATCGACGTTACAAACCTCTGGCCAAACCGCATCATCGGAGATCTGCAACCGGGCGTGGAGCAGCGAATCACACACACGAACATCAGAAGCTATCACCGTAACTCGCCGCTACTGCCCTCGGGACTGATCGGTCCAGTGTCCTGGGTCATCGTCGACAGTGGCACAAGCTCAGCGAAGGAGTAGGGGTACATCGGCCGCACCCATTCAACTTGCCATAATCTATTTCGGCGCAAGGCAAGACGCTTGTAGGAAAGCGAATATTTAGGGTTCAAGCCGGCAGAGCTGTTATTTACGCGGATGTAGTAACGGACGAGATGACGACCGCGGGAGCGCGGGTCGCACAACTTGCTTTCAGCGCGAACGGAGCGCAAGCAGAGCGCAACGGAAGCTAGGTTGTTGTAAGAATGGCTCCTGAGGTAGGACTCGAACCTACAACCCTTCGGTTAACAGCCGAATGCTCTGCCATTGAGCTACTCAGGATCCCGTGGCAACAGCAGCCTCATTCCTCACGTGGCGTGACGAAAACGCAGGCTGCTCTATGTTTGTTATAGCAAAATCGACCATCGCCGGTCAAAGACTCAGCCACTCTCCGACACCCGCCAACAGCCTACGGAAACAGCATCACCGCAATCGCATACGGCGTAAACGGTCCAGAGCCCTTCGCATCGCACGCGCCCACCGCCGCCGAGTGATACTTCCCCGTCGACAGCTTTGACCGCAGCGTATCCGGCAGCCTGTCCAGCGAAGCCGCTGTGAACCGCATCACAAACCACGGCTTCTTGGCCCCCGAGTATCCGTTTTCCATCGCACACGTCGCCCGCGCATCCTCCACGTTCGGCAACATGTACACCGGAGCCTCGTCCCGCAGCAGCCGCGCAACCGCGCCCTCCTGCTCCTCATAACTCAGGTTCTCCACCGTCCGGTCGAAGTCCTCCACCGCGTACAACTGTTCGCCGCGCCGATACACGCTGATCCCCACCGCATTCACTCGCCGGTCCAGCAAATTCGCCCGATGGTCCGGCGACTGCATCCACGCGTCATGAATCACCGGCGCGCTCCACGCCTCGGCCACGTTCTCCGAGATCACCGTAAATCGCGCCCCCGCCGAGCGCCCGCGCTCCGCCAAATCCGCCTCTCCCGGATACTGATGCGAGATCGACTGCCTCGCCGCCATCTCTCCCGCATGCCTCTGTGCCGCGCGATGCAGCGTCTCGTCCCAGCGCAGCGGCGCCAGCCCGCGCTCCATCCGCTCCGCATTCGCCGCGCTGAACAAATACTGCTCCGCCACCGATCCCGTTGCTGGTTTCGGTGACGATGACATCGCAGCCATCGCAGACAGCATCGTCGCTGTAAGAACGCCAACCCTGCGCAGAGCCATTGCTCGCGTTAACGCCTCGCGGTGGGAAAAGTAGCGATAGAAAGATAAGCAAAATTGCTTTCCGGTAATCCTCAAGCTCGGAAATCTATCGCTCTCTCATCCCACTACGCAAGCCCGGCTCCAGCCAACTCCCCGAAGGTAGTACCGTTACCGCGCCGCCTGCCCGACGTCCGGCAGCCTGTCCCGGTACCGCACCATCAGCTTCAACAACTTACGCGCATCCCAGTACCGTGGCCCAAACCGCTTCGGATCCGCAAACGTCCGGAACAGCCATCCCAGGTACATCCGGTCGGCCCACACCGGAATCCCCACCTGGTCTCCACTCAGAAACGCAATCGCCGCCCCAATGCAATGAATCGACGCCGCATACGACAGCCGCCGCTTCAGATACAGCCCCAGCCGCTCCTGCGTCCCTCCACCCACCGTCACCACCACATGCCGCGGCCGCACCCGCTCCAACAACTCCAGCAGCGCCGCGTCTTCGATCTCCTCCCCATACATCGGCGCGAGATAAACACACTCGCCCGGCACATCGATGCCCTGCCGGCGCAGCCAGGCCCGATTCCGCTCCGCGCTCGCCGCGCTTGCCATGATCCAAACCACATTGCCCGGCTGATGCGCATCGTCCCGCCGCAACAACTCGCGCATGTACGCGAGGCCAGACAATCTGCGTATCTTCTGCTTCGAAATCCGGTTCCAGATCATCACCATGAACGCTGAATCCGGAATGCACAAATCCGCATTCAGCAGCGCCTCACGATACCCCGCATTGCGGTCGATGTCCTTCAGCGCCGGCGCCGCCGGGACCACCAGCAATCCGCCGCGCTCCATGCGCTCCACCGCGTCTTCCACTGAGCCGCAGAAGAAGCGCACGCCAAGAATGTTCACAAACTCCGGCAGCATCTCTTACTTGCCCGAAGCGCCGCGGTCCATCTCGCCCTCAATCCACCGGTACGTCTTCTCCATCCCGTCGCGCAGCTTGGTCGAGGGCTCCCACCCCAGCCGGTCCAGAATCATCGTGTTGTCGCTGTTCCGCCCATTCACACCCTTGGGCGCACTCAGGTTGTACTTCCGCTTCAGCTTCACGCCCGCAATCTCTTCCACAATGTCGACCAGTTGATTGATCGTCACCAGCTCGCTCGACCCAAGATTGATCGGCTCATCGATATCGCTCTCCATAATCCGCTCGGTCCCGTACACGCAGTCGTCGATATACATAAAGCTGCGCGTCTGGTGCCCATCGCCCCAGATCTCAATCTCGTGCTTGCCCGCGCGCTTCGCCTCCAGCACCTTCCTGCAGATCGCCGCCGGAGCTTTCTCCCGTCCACCATTCCACGTGCCATGCGGTCCATAGACGTTGTGGTACCGCGCCACCCGCGCCACCAGCCCAAAGTCCTCCTCAAAGTGACGGCACATCCGCTCGCTGAACAGCTTCTCCCATCCGTAGCCATCCTCCGGCAGCGCCGGATATGCATCGCTCTCCTTCAGCGCAACCACGTCAGGGTTCGTCTGCTTCTCGCCGTTGTACACGCAGGCGCTTGACGAATAAAAGAACCGCTTCACTCCCGCATCCTTCGCCGCAATCAGCATGTGCGTATTCGTCAACACGCTCAGCATGCACAACGCCTTGTTGTTCTCGATGAATCCCATCCCGCCCATATCAGCCGCAAGCTGATACACCAGCGTGGTTCCGTCCGCCGCGCGATGGCAGCTCTCCTGCTCCTTCAGGTCCAGCGACAGATTCTCCACACCCTCCGTCACCTGGTACCACTCATCCAACGGCTTTACATCCACCGCACGGATCACATTCACGCCTTTTTCCAGTAGGCTCTTTACCAAGTGGCCGCCGATGAACCCACCCGCACCACAGACGACCGCCCTCTCGCCCTTCAGATTCATTAACTCTCCGCGTCCGCAATTTGCGCACTCTCAGCGTTTCCTCCAATTTTATCCCGTTCGCGGCAACCCACGTATCTCCCCGCTCTGTGGGATCACGTCACACGCATGACATCCACAATGACAGTGTCGTCACCCGCGCCCAGCCGCGCGCCCACGCATCAAAGCGCCTTCGCTTCAATCCGCCGCACCTTGCGCACCAACCCCATGGTCGCGGCCGGCGTCGCCCTGCTGACCCTCTTCACACTCTGCGCCATCTTCGCTCCTCTGCTCGCGCCACACGACCCCGCGCAACTCGACCTCACCCAGCGCCTTCTTCCTCCATCCCACGCACACTGGTTCGGTACCGACGAGCTCGGCCGCGATGTCCTCTCGCGCACCCTTTACGGCGCCCGCGTCTCCCTCCTCGTCGCCATCTCCGTCGTCGGCTCCTCACTCATCGTCGGCGGCATCCTCGGCTGCGTCGCCGGCTTCTACGAAGGCTGGGCCGACACGCTCATCAATCTCTACCTCACCAACGCCTTCCTCGCTCTTCCCGGAATCCTGCTCGCCGTCGCGATCGTTGCCTTCCTCGGCCCCAGCCTCATCAATCTCATCGTCGCGCTCGCACTTGCCGGCTGGGTCAACTACGCTCGCCTCATCCGCGGCCAGGTCATGGCCATGAAGCAGCGCGAATTCGTCCAGGCCGCGCGCTCGCTCGGCGCTTCCGACCTCCGCCTCATGCTCCACCACATCCTTCCCAACATCATCCAGCCCGTGCTCGTGCAAGCCGCCATCGGCATGGCGGGCGCCGTCCTCGCCGAAGCGACCCTCAGCTTCCTTGGCTTGGGCGTGCAACCCCCCACCGCCACCTGGGGCGCCATGCTCAACGACGCCCGCTCCCACCTCTTCGAATCGCCTTTCCTCGTCTTCTTCCCCGCCGCCGCCGTCGCCCTCTGCGTCCTCGCCTTCAACCTCGTCGGCGACGGCCTCCGCGACCTCCTCGACCCCCGCACCCGCATCCGCGAAGGCATGTGAGGTAATTTCATACGACAGGCCTTGTCCTTGGAATCAAGTGAGAGCCAATTCGGCCGCGACGTCCTGATCGTAATCGCCGCGACTGCCCTGCTTGTTGTGGTGGTGATGTTGGCCGTACGGTTCCAGACGCAGCGGAGAAACCAATCGGCGATGAATGCTTTTCGGAAAATCGCCGACACACTGCCGAATACGTTTCATGACGCAGCGGATGCCGCTGTTCGCCACGACAAAGGCAACTTTGAAAAGTCCCTCGGGCTCCTCATGGAGGCTCAAATCGAAATGCGCGATCAAACGGAGGATATGGATCGCACAAATCGCACCGACGCCAACCACACCTTGCAACGTGTCAGCCTCTGCGAAAATCGTCTTTCGATGTTCAACTGGTCGCTAAATGGCCCCTTCGCTGCGACGGCACGGCAACCGGATCCAAATCTGCCGCAGCAGATGCAAGAGTGCTTGTCCACCAAGATTATGTGATCGACTCCGCAGTCAAAGCACCGTTTTTACCGCCACTCCTAACTCCCTAACTCCTCACTGCTAACTCGCGTACCGCTATGATCGGCGTGCTCTCCGACACTCACGGCCTGCTCCGCCCCGAAGCGCTCGACGCGCTCCGCGGCGCCACGCACATCCTGCATGCCGGCGACGTCGGCGACATCGCGATCCTCGACCGTCTACGCGAAATCGCGCCGGTCACGGCCATCCGCGGCAACATCGACACAACCGGGGCAACCGCAAAGGTCCCCGCCACCGAAGCCACCGAACTGAACGGCAAGCTCATCTACATGCTGCACTCACTCGCCGACCTCGACCTCAAGCCCGAAGCCGCCGGCATCTCCGTCGTGATCTCCGGCCACTCCCACAGGCCGTCAATCGACCTCCGCGGCAACGTTCTCTACCTCAACCCCGGAAGCTGCGGCCCCCGCCGCTTCAAACTCCCCATCACCGTCGCGCACCTCTACCTCGACGCGACACCGCGCGCCGAGATCATCCGCCTGTCCATCCCCGGGTAAGCCCGAAAAGCCGTCACCCTATGTGTGGACTACCCTTTTCGTTTCAATATTTTGGGAGTAAATTATTGAAAACAGATACTTTAGCAGGACCAGCTAAGTCCACCGATTCCAATATTTTGCAGAGACAGGGGGGAGGGGGTACCCCTCGAATTTCACACCAGCCTACTTCTCCGCGGCCGCCTCCGCCACCACGGTCTTCGGCTCCGCCACCGGCTTAGGCTCCCGCTTCGGACTCGGCCGCTGCCCCACCACCGGCGTCTCGGGCGCCGGCACCGGATGCGCCCCAGCCTTCTCCCACTCCAGCGTCACCGTCGACAAAATGTCCGCCATCCGCTGGTTCAGGCTATCCAGTTGCCCTTCCGTAATCTCCTCGGCTCCGCTCGAGATCGCACAGAACGTATTGATCTCCATGTCGAACCGGTAGCACGAGCCCTTCCGGTACGCCGTATAGACCTCGTCCCGCGCCTCCACACATATCTCGCCATGCTCATCGTGGCCATGCGTAAACGGCATCCCGCCAATATCCTGTGTATCCGTAGCTAAAGTGAGCGGCGCACCCACCGGCGCAGCCTCTTTCGCACACTCCTCGTCATTCGAGTGCGGCGTGACGCTGTAGTAAAACACCGCCCCGCTCAAAGTCGAGTACGGATACGGATTGAAGTCCAGGCTCGCCACCCCGCGCACCCGCGCGTCCGCCGACGCGGTCCGCGCGTCATTGTGGAACGTGCTCACCAGCCCGTCCTTGCGCGTCAGGCTCCAGCCAGGCGGCACCCTGAACTTCACGCCAAAATGACCATCCTTGAAGCCCTGCTCGGTGCCGGTCGCGGGCGGCGCCGTTGGCACTGTGATCGTCTTCGCCATCTTCTGCGCCGCACATGGCAGCGCTGCCACGCACGCAAGCGCGGCCAGACACAAAAATGCACGAAGGGCTACGCCCGGGGAGAGTGTCGTCGAGAGACCCATCGCTCTTATCGTCGCATTCGCGGGTCGGTCAACCAATACATCCAATCGGTAACCAGGTTCACCGCCACATACGTCAGCCCGACCGCGAGTATGCACCCTTGTACCAGAGCATAGTCCCGATTGGAGATCGCCGAAAGCGTGAGTCGTCCCAGGCCTGGCCAGCTGAAGATCGTCTCCGTAACAATTGCTCCTGCAAGCAGCGAACCAAACTGCAGCCCCATCACCGTCAGCACCGGATTCAGCGCATTCCGCAGCGCGTGCCGGTACACCACAGTGTGCTCCGGCAGTCCCTTCGCCCGCGCCGTGCGAACGTAATCCTGCCCCAACTCTTCCAGCATCGAGGTCCGCACCATGCGGGTCAGAATCGCCGCCAGCCCCAGCCCCAGCGTGATCGCCGGCAGCACCAGGTGCCGCAGAAAATCCACTCCGCCCACGCCCGCACCCGACACCGGCAGCCACCCCGCCCAATCGCAAATACAACGATCAGAATCGGCCCCAGCGCAAAGTTCGGAAAGCGCAAGCCGACCAGGCTCACCACGCCCACGCTCCGGTCCTGCCACTGATCGCGCTCGGCGCCGAATACACGCCCGCCGGAATCGCCACCCCGGCCCCCATCACCATCGCCGCCAGCGTCAGCGCCAGCGTGTACGGATAGCGCTGCAGAATCAAGTGCGGCACCGAGTCATGCAGCCGCAGCGACTGCCCCAGATCCCCATGCACGATCCCGCGCCAGTAATGGATGTACTGCGTCGCGCAACGGCAGGTCGAACCATAGCTGATGCCGCAGGGCCGCGATGTCCGCCGCCGTCGCGCCCTCGCCCAGCATCTGCACGATCGGGTCGCCCGGCACCAGGTGGATCAGCAGAAACACCACCGTCACCACCAGCCACAGGACCGGAAGCGTCGTCAGCGTCCGCTTCAGCAGGCGTCTTCCCACGCGGCGCACATCGCGCGTCTTCTTGTCCGGCGCCGGCCCGCCCTCCACCGTCATCGGGTCAACCCCACCGCACGCCGTTCCGGATACCTTCGCTGCCAGGTTCGCCGTCCGGCTGCAGCTCCTCGACCCGAACCCTCGCAATCCTTCGGCGGTCAATCTCCGCCACCGTAAACCGCCGTCCCGCAATCTCGACGCTCTCGCCGGGCTCCGGGATATGCCCAAAGCTGCGCCAGCAGAAACCCGGCCAGCGTCTCGACTCCAGCCTCGCGCGGAAGCCTCCAGCGCAGCTGCGTCCCCAGATCGCGCAAGCTCGGCTTGCCATCCAGCAGCACGCCCTCCGCCGGGCGCCGCCAGCGGCAGCATCCGCCCGATGTCGAACTCATCTTCCAGCTCGCCGACCACCTGCTCCAGCACATCCTCCGCCGTCACCATCCCGACCGTCGACCCAAACTCATCCACCACAACCGCAATCTGCCGCCGTCCGCTCCTGGAACTCCTGCAGCAGCTCCACCGCCAGCTTCGTCTCCGGGACGACCAGCACGTCCCGCATCACCTGCCGCAGCGTCAATCCCGATTCCGCCGTGTTCCCCAGCGGCTGCGCCACGCTGCGGAAGTGCATCAGCCGCGAGATATCCTTGGAGTACACCATGCCGATGATGTGCTCCGCGCCCGCGCTCCGGGTCGTACACCGGAACGCGCGAATGCTGCTCTTCCACAATCCGCGCGCTCGCCTGCTCCAGCGGCATGTCCGCAGGCAGCGAAAAGATCTTTCCCCGCGGCGTCATGATCTCGCGCACCGTCACATGGTTCAGCTCGATGGCGCGATGAATCATCTCCTCCTGAAAGCGCGGCAGCAGACCCATCCGGCGCGTCGCCGTGGCCATCAGCTTCAGCTCCTCCGGCGAGTGAGCCGCCGACTCTCCCTCGCAGCGGCGCGCCAAACAGCCGCAGCACCAGCGCCGCCGACACGTTCATCAGCGTCACCGCCGGCCGCGTCATCCGGATAAACACATCCATCGGCCCGGCCACCGCCAGCGCAATCCGCTCCGCTCGCTGCAGCGCCAGCGACTTCGGCACCAGCTCGCCCAGCAGCACCTCAAAGTACGTGATCACCGCAAACGCGATCACCACCGCGATCGCATGCGCATACACCGGCGCCTGCGCCGCCGGAATCCAATGCAGCCTCTGAATCTCGTGCAGGATCCTCGGCAACCACCGGCTCGCCCAGCCCGCCCAGCGCCAGCGCCGCCAGCGTCACACCCAACTGCACAGCAGGCAGAAACTCATCCAGATGCTGCTTCAGGTGCAGCACCGTGCGCGCACCCGGCCGGTTGGCCGCGATCAACTGCTGCATGCGCGTCTCGCGCACGCTCACCAGCGCAAACTCCGCGGCCACAAAAAAGCTGTTCGCCAGGATGAAGAAGGCGATCAGACTCCCGTGCACCAGCATCCACTCAAGCATGTGCCCTTAAGCCTACTCGAAACGGGTACCCCACATCTCGCTTTTCAGATGTCGGGTCACGGACACGAAAAAGGCCCGCAGCTTTCGCCGCAGGCCTCCTGACTTCCTGATTCCTAGCCTTAGCTCGCTTTTTCCACGAGCACACGCTTGAGCGTCTGGTCGATCTGCTCCTTCGGCACATAGCCCACAATCTGTTCCGCCACCTTGCCGCCCTTGAACAGCAGCAGCGCCGGAATGCCGCGAATGCCATATCGGCCCGGCGTCATGTTATTGCGGTCGACGTCCATCTTCATCACCTTCAGCTTGCCGCTGTACTCCTCGGCAACCGCATCAACCACGGGCGCCAGCGCACGGCAGGGACCACACCACGCCGCCCAGAAGTCCACCAGCACAGGCGTCTCCGACTGCAGCACCTGCTTCTCAAAATCGGCGTCGTTTACTTCGGTTACAAACTGTCCTGCCATCGCACTCTCCCTCTGAAAGTCTCAGGTCTTCCCGTGCTGACCCACTCAACCCACTCATAATAGATGCCCCGTGGTGGAAAACGATGCAGTGGGCCCACCCGGGCTTCACTCACAAGGGCAAACTGATCCCTGAGAACTGGTTGCGGAAACCGGCCACAAACTCACCCCAGCACCTCGCGCTGCACCCCACCCGCGATCCTCACCGGCACCAGCTCAACGGCCTCACCCACCACCTGCCGCAGCCGCGTCTCTGCCTCAATCACCGTCGTATCCGCTGCGAGCACCACCAGCACCGATGGCCCGGCCCCGCTCAGCGCCACGCCCGCGATCTCGCGCTCCTCAGCAATTGGCAGCAGCTTCTCCAGCAACCCGCACGCCTTCTTCCGGTGCGGCTGATGCAAACGGTCCTGCATGGCGACGCGCAGCAGGTCCAGCCTGCCTTGCGCAAAGGCAGCCGTCAGCAACGCCACCCGCTGCACATTGAACACCGCATCCTCACGCGAGTACTGCTCCGGCAGCATCGCGCGCGCGGTCTTCGTCGCCAGCCCCTCGCCAGGCATCGCCAGCATCATCTGCCACGCCGGATCACCCGCAAAGGTCGCGCTCGCGAGCTCACAATGATCTAGCATCGCCGAAGCTGTAAACCCTCCGTACCAGCACGCCGCCACATTATCCGGATGCCCCTCGCGCTCCGCGGCCTCCCGCACAACCTCGGCGTCGCTCAGACGCAGCCCGCCAAAGTGCGACGCCAGTGCCACGCCCGCCACGATCGCCGCCGCGCTCGACCCGCATCCCATCCCAAGCGGAATCTCGTTATGAATCCGCAGCCGCAGGCATGGTGACTCCAGCCCTGCCTGGTCCATCACGCTGCGAAACACATCCAGCATCAGGTTGTTATCGAGCATGCCGACAACGTCCGCATTGCGCCCCGTCGCGTCAAGTTGCCAGCCCGGCGCCACATGCGCCTCCACCGTCAGCCCCATCGACAACGCCAGCCCCACCGCATCGAACCCCGGCCCCAGGTTCGCCGATGTCGCCGGCAACCGCAGCCGAATCCCGCGCTTCTCCACCTCGCGGGCGCTCAAGCCAACTGCCCCGCTTCTTTCTCCAGCGCCCGCAGCACCACATCCACATCCGCCTCGAGCACCAGCGGCTCACGCTGCAGCTTCGCAAATCCCGCACGCTCCGCCGTCGATACCCCGCTCATTTCTTCGCCCGTCAACAGCTCGCTGCGATGAAACTTAATCGTGTACTCCGAATCCTTCAGCGTGTGTCCGGTCAGCAGCAGCACCGCGGTCTCCTCGCTCCCCACGCGCCCATCCGCGACCAGCTTCTTCAGCCCTGCAAGCGTGACCGCGCTGGCGGGTTCGCAGCCGATTCCCTCCGCGCCAATCTCCGCCTTGGCCAGCGCAATCTCGCGCTCGCTCACCTGCTCCACCCATCCGCCGGTCGCGGCGATCACGCGCGCAGCCTTCTTCCAGCTCGCCGGATTTCCAATCCGAATCGCGCTCGCACGCGTCTCGGCTGTCACCGGCTCCAGCACACCCTCGCCGCCCTTCTGCATCCAGCGATACAGCGGATTCGCGCCCTCCGCCTGCACAACGCTGATCTTTGGCACGCGCTTGATGAACCCCAGGTGCTTCATCTCCAGCAATCCCTTGCCCAGCGCCGAGCTGTTCGCCAGGTTCCCGCCCGGGACGATCAGATGCTGCGGCACCTGCCACTCCATCTGCTCCAGAATCTCGAACGCCGGCGTCTTCTGCCCCTCCAGCCGGTACGGATTCACCGAGTTCAGCAGGTAAATCGGCGCGCGCTTCACCACCTCCGCCAGCACTCGCACACAACCATCAAAGTCGGTCTTCAACTGCACCGTCGTCGCGCCGTAATCCATCGACTGCGACAGCTTCCCCCACGCAATCTTGCCCTCGGGAATCAGCACCAGGCTGCGCAGCCCGGCACGCGCCGCATACGCCGCCATCGCCGCGCTCGTGTTGCCGGTGGACGCGCATGCCACCCACGTAAACCCGCGCGACACCGCCACACTCAGCGCCGCCGTCATGCCTGTGTCTTTGAAACTGCCGGTCGGATT
This sequence comes from uncultured Verrucomicrobiae bacterium, assembly GCA_963716225.1. Lineage (GTDB taxonomy): Bacteria > Acidobacteriota > Terriglobia > Terriglobales > Acidobacteriaceae > Granulicella. The sequence continues at coordinate 560,926 of OY970299.1, forward strand.
CATGCCCTGATGCTTCGCCAGCAGCCAGTTCAGTCCCAGGCTCGCTGCGGCCCGCGGCATCTCGTACAGCGGCGTTCCGCCCTCGCGCAGCGTTACGACGCGCTCTTCGGCGACAATCGGCAGCAGCTCGCGGAAACGCCACACCCCGCTCTGGTCCACCGCCATCGTCGAGCTCTTCCGCTCCTGCCAGAGATGCTTCAGCGCCAGCGGATTCGGCCTGTACGTCGGCTTCTCATTTGCCGGCGCACCCGCACTCCACGCATACTCCACCTCAAACAGGTCGCCGCACTCAACGCAGCGGAAGTTGCTCTGCGCCCCGGCGCCATCGATGCGCACGCCACATCCCGTGCATAGCAGCCTGTGTACCGATAGATTCATGCGTTCTTCTAGACTACCGTAGCCATATGCGCCGAGCTCTCTTCGCCGCCCTCGCATTCCTTCTCTTCGCGCCCGCACTTCACGCGCAGAAGCAACTCCAGCTCGCCTGCGCAGCCGACCTCCAGCCTGTCATGCCCACGCTGGCCGCGCAATACGAGCACGCCACCGGCGTCCACCTCGTCACCGCATTCGGCTCCTCCGCCACACTCGCGCAGCAGCTAGCCAACGGCGCTCCACAGGACGTCTTCCTCTCCGCCGACACCGCCCACCCGCAACAACTCATCGCCGCCGGCATCGCCATCGGAGCCGATCCCCAACGGCCGCAGGCGCCCACGCCCTACGCCCGGGGCGTGCTCGTCCTCTGGGCGCGCAACGACTCGCCACTCCAACCCATCTCGCGCTCATCGATCGGGGCCACGCTCAATTCGCCGCGCCTCATCCGCCTCGCGATCGCCAACCCCACGCACGCACCCTACGGCCTCGCCGCCCAACAAGCTCTCCAGCACCTCGGACTTTACGCGCAGCTCCAACCCGAACTCGCCATCGCCGAAAACATCTCCCAGGCCGCCCAGTTCGCCGAATCCGGCAACGCCCAGGCCGCTCTGATCTCCCTCACCATCGCCTCGAGCGAACACTTCCGCCAGCTCGGCACCTTCATTCGCATCCCCGACGACGCCCACGCACCCATCCAGCAGGCCGCCGTCATCCTCAAATCCAGCAGGCAACAACAACTCGCCCGCAACTTCCTCGCCTGGCTCACCAGCCCCGCGATGCAAGCGCAACTCAAATCCTTCGGCCTCGACCCCGCGAAGTAAGTAGTGGAGGAGCCAAGATCGGTCATCCTGAGCGGAGCGCAGCGCAGTCGAAGGACCCCGAGGATCTCCGTTCCTGAAATACGGCTGAACCCTTTTCGACGACCGACCCATAGCTCTGCACCCGCTACACTTCCCCTCATGGACCTCGCCGCACTCGGCCTGACACTCCGTCTCGCGACCGTCACGACCGTGTGCCTCCTCATCCTCGCGACCCCGCTCGCCTTCTGGATCTCCGGCCTCTCCTCGACAAAATCCCGCACACTTCCGCGCCGCATCACACAAGCCGCCGTTGCTCTCCCACTCGTCCTTCCACCCACCGTGCTCGGCTTCTATCTGCTCGTCTGGCTCGGCCCCGCACGGGCCCCCGGCCGCGCGCTCATTCACCTCATCGGCCATCCACTCGCCTTCACCTTCAGCGGTCTGGTCGTGGGCTCCGTGCTCTACAGCCTTCCCTTTGCCGTGCAGCCGCTCGTCCTCGCCTTTCAGCACGTCGACCGCAACCTCCTCGACGTTGCCTCAACGCTCGGCGCATCACCCCTCACAGTCTTCCGCCGCGTCGTCCTCCCACTCTCACGCGCCGGCTTCCTCACCGCCGCCGTGCTCACCTTCGCGCACACCGTCGGCGAGTTCGGCGTCGTCCTCATGCTGGGCGGCGACATCCCCGGCCGCACCCGCACGCTCTCCATCTCCATCTTCGACCAGGTCCAGGAGCTCAACTACACTGCCGCCGACCGCACCGCCCTTGCACTCGTCGCCATCTCTTTCCTCGCACTCCTGATCGTCTACGCCCGCAGCACTCACCCGCAGGTCATCGAAGCATGAGTGACGCAGCCTCTCCGATCACACCCCGCTTGACGACGCGCAGCGTGCCGTACCACCACCATGTCCAGCTGGACTGCAAGCTCGGGGCCCTGCACCTCGAGGTCGCCGCCACTTTCGAGCATCCTTGGAGCATCCTCTTCGGCCCTTCGGGGAGCGGCAAGAGCTCCGTCCTCCGCGCCCTCTGCGGCCTTCTCCCTAACGCGGAGGCACGCATCTTCCGCGGCGATCCGCCGGGCACGCACAACGTAAATCTCACCGACGTCCCGCCCCATCTCCGCGCGATCGCCTACGCCCCTCAACAATCCTCGCTCTTCCCGCACCTCACCGTCCGCGACAACATCGCCTTCAGCTCCTCCCTCCACCAATCCGCCAACCCACAACTCCGCGATGCGCCAACCAACGACGCACTCGCGCTCTTCGAGCTCAATCCGCTCGCCCACCGCACACCCGCGCGTCTCTCCGGCGGCGAGCGCCAGCGCGTCAACCTCGCCCGCGCCTTTGCCCGGCCCGGCACAAAACTCCTCCTGCTCGACGAGCCCTTCACCGGCCTCGACCTCAAGCTCCGCGACCAGCTCATCCCGCGCATGAGCCAGTTCCTCGCCGCGCGCTCTATCCCCTGCATCTCCGTCACCCACGACGTCGACGAGGCCCTCCTCCTCGACGCAGAAATCTTCCGCATCGATGCCGGCCGCATCCTCGCGCAGGGCCCCGCCCGCACCATCCTCGCCGACGAGCGCGCGCGCCTCCTCGAAGCCCTCCGCTAAATTCACCAGCAAATCCCCGAGCCACTCCCGCGCACCCCGCGTGTACTCTGTCTGCAACTCTCAATCGGGCCCTGCTGCGATCTCAATCCACTCCTTGGGAAATCCATGCTCGACGTTCACGCGCCACACGGGTCCACGCACACTTGGAAAGACTTCCTGATCCACATGAGCGCCATCTGCCTCGGCCTGCTCATCGCCATCGGTCTCGAACAGACAGTCGTGCTTATCCATCACCGTCATCAGCGCAAGGAACTTCAGCAGCAGCTCCACTCCGACGCTGAGCGCACCCTCTACGACACCCAGCGTGATCAGGCCGCGATGACCGCCCGGATGCAGTTCTTTCGCGCGCGCGCCGACCAGGTTGCCGCCTCGCTGCAGGGTCAGAAGCTGCCTTCTGCAGTGTCCCCGACAGGTCTCACCGGCGACCTTCCCACCGCTCCAGCGTGGGAGGCGGCGAAGTCCGCCGGGACTTTAGCCGTTCTGCCGCCCGAAGACATCAGGGCCTTCGCCGAACTCGATGGGATGAGGCACGTCGTCTACGACAACTATAAGCAGTTCGTCACAGACAACAACAAGCTGGACACCTTCACCTGGAACATCGCCGGAATCGGCAGCCACGACTTCGATATCGAATCCCTGACCCCGGAACAGAAGCACGACTATCTCCTCCTCCTGATCGAGTCCTATCGTTCCACCCGCGACTCTCGCCTTTGGTTCCGCCAACTTCGAGGAGGAACCCTCGCCGTCGCCGCCGGCGAACGCGACCTCAAGAAGATCCAACTCGCCGAGCGCCAGTTCAATAACCTTCCCTGATCCCGACGGAGCCGACATGATCGACATCCACCCGCCCCACCAATCCGTCCACACCTGGAAGGACTTCCTCATCCACATCGCCACGATCATCGTCGGGCTGGTGATTGCGATTGGCCTGGAGCAGACGGTCGAGTTCCTTCACCGCGTCAGCGAGCGGCGCGCGCTCATCGTCGATCTCCATGAAGAATGCGCGCGCAACATGGACGTGCTCAGATCGGACATCGCCGCTTTAACGATCAGACGCGCGTGGATGCTCGCGGTCATCGAGACGCTCAATCGCGCGCAGCCGCAGAATGGCATCGTCACCGTATCGTTGCCGCAGCAATCGACGGTTAAGACCCCGACAGCTCCGTCCCGGTCGGTCTGGTCGGTGGCAAAATCCAACGGAAGAGTGGCGCTGCTGCCCGAGAATATCGCCGAGGTCTACGATCGGGTGGACCACGAGGGCGACGAATTCTTCAGCAGCAATCGCGATACTATGGCGGCCCGAATTCCACTCAGGGAGCTTGCGACACGGCTCGGTGTCCAGCTTACGCCAGGGGCCACGCTGAGCCTCTCTATCGCGGACCGCGACGATCTGGTGCGCGCATATTGCCATGCTTTGGCTGTACAGGACGCCTTCACAGGGTGGGCCCAGAACTGGGCCGCAGCATCGCAGGCGGCGCTGGATGGCGTACAAAATCGCGCCGAGATAGACAGATACTTCGCAGCGGCGAGAAAGAAATCGAATCTGTAGATCTCCGATAGCCTATCCCAACCAATCCCAGTCGCCACCTATAGGAATGAAGGACCACCATGATCGACGTCCACGCCCCGCACGAACGCACTCACTCCTGGCGCGACATCCTCATCCATCTCGCCATCGTGATCGTCGGCATCCTCATCGCCATCGGCCTCGAACAGGCCGTCGAATTCCTACATCACCGCCACCAGGCCCGCCACACCGAACATGCGCTCTACGATGAGAGCCTTGACAACCGTGCGCTCGTGCGCCAGGACCTCGCCTCGATCGCCGAAGCTCATCGCCTGATCCGGCTGAACATGACGGCTGTCGACAGCGCCGCGTCGCCCCACGCCGCGCCCTTCCGCCCCATCGCTTATCTCCCTTCCACCTTCCTGCTCACACCGCACAACGTCGCCTGGCTTGGCGTTCGTGACAACAACCTGCTCTCGATCCTTCCATCCACGGTCTCCACCACCGGCTGGGAGATCGATTACATGCGCTCCATCGTGCAGGACAGCAACGATCGCTTGATGCAGCGCCGTCAGCAGGTCGAAAGCCTCCTCCACCTGCACGACTCGCCCTCCATGCTCTCCGCCGAGGAACGTGAACGACTCCTCGTCGCCTTCAGCGACTTCGACCAGGCGCTCACCGACATCCGCACCGCCCTGCTCGTCTACAACGTCGGTAACGAGGCCGCTCTCTCCGGCAAACCTCTCGACGCCAGCACCCTGTTCGACCGCGCCGGCCTCCTTCACTAACCCTCAGCCGACCCACGACGTCAACCACACTCCAGTGCCCGAACGAGAACCCATGATCGACATCCACGCACCCCACGAATCCACCCACACCTGGACCGACTTCTTCATCCACATCGCGACAATCGTCGTCGGCCTCTGCATCGCCGTCGGCCTTGAACAAACCGTCGAGTGGTTTCACCACCGTCACCAAGTGGCTGAAACGCGCGAAGCACTGCGCAATGAGATGGCGATCAATCAGATTCAAATCCGTGTCGCCACCAAGGAGTGGCACCGTTATGTGCCCATCCTGCAAGGCGACCTCGCGGTCCTGCACTTTCTGGAGCAGCATCCCGGCGCGCCTGCCCAGCAGTGGCCCGGCGCCTTCCGCCTCAGATCGTTTCACGGGGGCTTTTTCGATGACGCCTGGAAGTCGGCCCAGCAGAACGGCATTCTCAGCCTCATGCCCACCGCAGAGTCGCGCGCCGACGCCGACATCTACCTCCGTATCGACGGCCTCAACAAGCGCGAGCATGAGGAGACAGAAGCCCTGAACAAGTTGAAAGAGAACACCATGGACGACCCCGACATCTCTCATCTGGGCCGCACGCAACTGACGCGCGAGATCGAACTGCTGCATGATTGCCTGTTAGCCGAAGACGAGCTTGCACGCGGCCTCTACAACCTGTCTGCGGCGCATCCGGAGCTGTCTCTCTCTGTACCGACGGAGGAGGACCGCAACCGCATCCTGCCGAAGCTGAAGACGGCGCAGGACGAGGAAGACAAACACGCCGTCGCTGCAGCCATTGATGAAATGGTGCGCGCCGACTCTACTGCCAATCCTAAGGCGAAGTAGCCGGGTGCCCCGTTCATGACAGCTTCATCGTCATGAGCGGGATTCGCATACAGTTCGAAGCAGCACGCCCATTTCTCCTCGGAGTTCCGCTCATGATCGACGTCCACGCCCCGCACGAATCCACCCACACATGGACGGACTTCTTCATCCACATCGCCACGATCGCCATCGGGCTGCTGCTGGCCATCGGCCTCGAACAGACGGTGGAGCTTATTCATCACCGCCATCAACGCCAGGAGCTGAGCGAGCACATGCGCGCGGAGGCTGAGCACAACCTGCCTATCATTCGCGAGTCGCTGGCCAGACTGGAAGTCCAACGCACATACATCCAATCCCTGCAGGCCGCGCTCGCGTCGGCGAAGGTGTCGGGTGCCACCGTTTCGGTTTCGGGTGTCCCTCTTCGCGGCGGTTCCGGCATCTTCGTCTCGGTCTCTCGTGGCACCTGGATTACTGCACAGGCCGCCGGTCTCGTCGCCCTTCTGCCGCCCGACCAGGCCAAGCTCTATGCCCGCATCGACTTCGAAGCTGAAGAAGCGCTCCACGGGGAAGACGAGATGTACGACAAAATCAGGCTATTCATCGCAGAATGCAGCCGCGCGAGCTTCGATCGCAACGCCACGGGCATTTCCAATCTCACCGTCGCGCAGCGTGACGGCCTGCTCTTCCAACTCAATCAGCTCGAAAATGCCGTCGAAAACTACATGCTGCGCCTCAGCATGGTCGATGGCGCAGACGAATCCGTCATAGCGGGCGCACTCACCGTGGACGGGATGTATGGCTATCAAGACGCCGCGCTGTCGAGGCTTGGATTCAACAGCAGCCTCGGCAGTTTTTATGGCGGCCAAACCGAAAGTCCCTACCAGAATCTCTCCATGCACCCTGCCTCGAAGTAACGAATGTTCATTTGTTCCGGAGCCTTGCCATGATTGACGTCCACGCCCCGCACGAAACCGCCCACACCTGGACCGACTTCTTCATCCACATCGCCACCATCGTCGTCGGCCTCGTCATCGCCATCGGCCTCGAGCAAACCGTCGAGCACATCCATCAGCACTATCAGCTCCGCGAAACCCGCGAAGCCCTCGCCCGCGAGCGCGACGCCAACCGCGCGGACGTGCAGTTCGACATGCAGCGCTGGATTTTTGCCGCTGCCGAGTTCCGCAACGATCTGGTGGTTCTGAATTACGTCCGCCAGCACCCCGGCGCTGCGCAAAGCACTTTGCCCGGCGATCTCCTGTGGGATCAGGCCGCCTTCCGTTTCGAGCAGGCCGTCTGGAATGCCGCTCAGCAGAACGGTCTTGTGCGCCTCATGCCCATCGACGAAGCCAACAGGAATCTCAACTTCTATCAGGTCCTCGACGGAATCAGCAAGCAGTCGCTCGATGCCTGGAACGCCGACAACGACGCTCACAAGTTCGACCTCGTCGATAGCGATCCCACACACCTCTCCCCTCAGCAGCTCGACGAAGCCATTCGCCTCACCGAGATTCTGCTTGAGAAGCACATCGAGCAGGGATACACGCTCGCTCTCCTGGCTGCGCGCTTTCCGGACATGCCTCAGCTCGTCACCTACGACAAGATCGCCGCACTCCGTCCCACCCCCTTCGACATCAACCCGTCCGCGATGGCCGCAGCGCACCAGCGCACCGCCGATCTCATCAACGCTGCGACGAAGGAGACCCGCTAATGCTCGACATCCCCGCGCCCCACGAATCCACCCACACATGGAAAGACTTCCTGATCCACATCGGCACCATCATCGTCGGCATCCTCATCGCCATCGGCCTCGAGCAAACCATCGAGCTCATCCACCGCAACCACCAGCGCCGCGACCTCCAGGCCGACCTCCGCACCGAGGCCGAAAACAACCGCGGCATCATCGCGCGTGACCTGCTCATGAAAGACCTTGAACCGTGGTTCGACAACACCATCCGCGCCATCGACTCCGCCTCTCCTCAACGAGGCGTCATCCGCGTCACTCTTCCCTTCGCGCCTTGCATTCCCGGCTCCGTAGGCACATCGACGGAGCGCTATTTCGCTCCCTCTGAGGCCGTCTGGGCTACCGCCAAAGAAAGCAGCCTCGTCGCGCTTCTTCCCGTCGAGCAGGCCCGCATGTACGCCCGTCTAGCCCACAACTACGATCTGCTCGGTGTCAACCGCGACGAGGTATACCACGGCTGCAGCGCCATCGCGTCGATGCAACACCGTCTCGCCAAGCTCTCGCCCGACTCCTCCTCCGCCATCTGGACCCTCACCCCGTCACAAGCCGAGCGCCTCGCCCAGCTCGCCGGCGACACCCGCACCGCCATCAAGGGACTCTGCTTCCGCCTTCGCTGGTCCGATGTTTACGAGCAAGGCATCCTCGCCGGCCAAACCCGCGCCGACGAACGAATGATGAGCATCAACCAGGAACGCTTCGAGGACAATCAGGACGCCATTCAGTAGCAACCATCATCACGCCGGAGACCCCGCACCAATGATCGACATCCACCCACCGCAACACGCCGCCATGACTCGTCGCGACTTCTTCACCCACCTCGGCATCGTCGTCCTCGGCATCCTCATCGCCATCGGCCTCGAACAAACCGTCGAGGCCCTCCACCATGCCGAGGAGCGCCGCACCCTTATTCGCGACTTCCATCACGAGTGTGCCGAAAACCTCAAAGTCTTCGATTTCAATCTCGACGTCATCCGCCACGAGATTGCCTGGGAGCACGCCGCGCTCACAGCCCTTCGCAATGCCCAGCCGCACGACGGACATATCACCGTAACCATGCCTCAACCACCTGCGCAGAACAACCTCCAGGCGCCATCCCGGTCCGTCTGGTCCGTCGCAAAGACCAGCGGCAAGGTCGAGCTCCTGCCGGAAAACCTCGCCGAAGTCTTCGATCGCGTCGATACCGACGGCGGCCATTGGAGCGACGTGGTACAGCCCGCCAGCACCGCTTTCCAGCGCGTCAAGAGCTTCGGCGATCGCACCGGGGAACCCCTGAACACCGGAGCGACCATTCACCTCACCCTCGCCCAGCGCGACGAGGCCCTCGCCATCTTCGACAACCATCTCGTGCAGTTCGAACAGGAGAGGCTCTGGATGGCCTGGTGGCAGGGCGCTTCCATCAGCGTCCTCCGCGGCGTCCAGTCCCGTGCTGACATGACAGAAGACATCAAGCGCGCCAACCTCGCTTCCCGCCAACCGTAACCTTCCCTTCATCGGAGCCCACCCATGATCGACATCCACCCACCCCAACACGGCGCCATGACACGCCGCGACATCGTCACCCACATCGCCATCGTCGTCCTCGGCATCTTCATCGCCATCGGCCTCGAGCAGACCGTCGAATACTTCCACCACCTCCAGCAGCGCCACGAGCTCGAGCAGAATCTCCGCACCGAACTCCGCAGCAACCTTCAGCGCGACGCAACGGATTTTCGCGTCCTGGCCGGCATCCGCGCCTACACCGTCGAGCTGAAGTCCGCCGTCACCGCTCGCCGCGCCGGCAACGCCTCACCCGCGCCGCCGCCGCGTGGCGATGCCCGCCGCCATCAGATCCCGGTCGCTCCCTCCATCGCCATCTGGGATGCCGCCAAGCTCGACGCCACCATCGCGCTCCTTCCCTCCCAGGAAATCGATCTCTTGCACGGCGTCGTTCTCCAGCACGACCTCCTCTTCGCCGCTCTCGATGACTTTCAGCACAGCGCCTTCATCCTCGAAAGCTTCGAAGAGCGCTTCGTCGACGCGCCCGGCGCTTTCGACATGGGCTACGCCGCGCCCCCGCCCAACCTCGACGCCATGTCGCCCGCCGATCTCACCCAGTACGAGACCCTCCTCGCCGCCTACATCAAGGCCGTTGACCGCATCACGGTGCGCGTCCATTTCTTCGATCGCGTCACGCGCGCCCTCCTCGACGGCGCGACCGACCGCGACGACCTCACCCGCCGCGCCTTCCCCGACGGCAAACCTCCCGCGCTCGATGTCCCCCCGCCCACCCAGGAGAGCACCCAGGAGAGCACCCAACCATGATCGACATCCACCCGCCCCAACACGGCGCCATGACCAGCCGCGACTTCTTCGTCCACCTCGGCATCGTCGTACTCGGCATCCTCATCGCCATTGGCCTCGAACAATCCGTCGAATACTTCCACCATCGCCATCAACTCTACGAAGCCCGGGCGGCGATCCACGCCGAAATTGAAGCCAGAGTTACCCCTCTCGACCGCGTCATCGCGGAGACCATGGTTTACCAGAATGCCATGCAGCGGAATGCCGCTCTTCTGCGCGCTGCGGGCGATCACGACACCACTCCCACAACAGCCCTCTCCTACCACTGGGGAACGCCCTATCCATACTCGAACGCCTGGCAGGCTGCCAAGGCGAACGGCGCCGTTGACTACATGGCTCCGGGCGAACGCGGCGAGGCCGACTTCATCTACGGCGACTTTGATCTCGTCGAGAACTTTTCCCTGTCCTGGATGAACCACGCCAACGTCGCCAAAGCAATTGCCGGTCGAGCGCCGACGCTCGGTCAACTGTCCGCCAAAGACCGCGAAGAACTCCTCAGGATCACAGCCGAAACCGAGGGCGAAATCGTAACTTGCCGATACCTCCTCATGACCGAGCAACGTGCGGTAAAAAAGTACCTCAGTTTTCCCGCACAGTCCGGTAAACAAACACGCTGAGTGCTGCCGCCTTTTCAGGAGTCACAATGATCGACATCCACCCACCCCAGCACGGCTCGATAACCCGTCGCGACTTCTTCGCCCACCTCGGCATCGTTGTCCTCGGCATCCTCATCGCCATCGGCCTCGAGCAGACCGCCGAGGTCATTCACCATCACCAGGAACGCCATCAGCTCGAGACAGATCTTCGAGAGGAGGCACAGCGGAACATCGACACAATTCAGGCCGACCAGAAAAATTTCGCGGCTTACATCGCCTGGTATCGCGACGTTCTGAAGGCTGGGAGAGAGGCGAAACCTGCGGCCGGATTCGTTGCCTTTGTCATCCCGCCAAGAGTCACTCCCGCGGTGGCGCAGCGCCCGATGGACAACGTGTGGCCCGCAGCAACCGCTTCCGGGGCCGTCGCCGTGCTGCCCCGTGAAGAGATCGAGACCTTTGGAAGAATTAGCACCTATGCCAAAATGGCCGAGCGAATCGTAGAGCTTCTTCAATCAGGAGCCGTCGCTGAAAACGCCGTCCTTAATCGGCTCGGTCTCGCCCTCACTCCCGGTACAACGATGCGAATCACCCCGCAGGACCGCGATGAACTCATGCGCGCCATCGCAACGCACCTGGAACGTTATCGCCAGCTATCGAACGAAGATGCCACATGGCAAGGCGCTTCCGAGGCAGTCCTGCACGGCGCCACCTCGATCGATGGATTTTCTCCTTACATCGAGCGCACCCAGTCCACCCGGCCCAAGTGATGTGAGCGACGGGCGATCCTGCCTTCCCATCCGCACCTCAATATCTTCTGGAGACTACGCGCCGCCATGATCGACATCCATCCGCCGCAACACGGCTCCATGACTCGCCGCGACTTCTTCGTCCACCTCGGCATCGTCGTCCTCGGCATCCTCATCGCCATCGGTCTCGAACAATCCGTCGAGTACATCCACCACGCTCACGAACGCCAGGAGCTGCGCAAGGATCTCCGCGACGAGAACGGAAAGGCTCTGCGCGATAACGCAGATACACTCCGGTACACCGCCGCCTACGCCGCCTGGTACGACCAGCGAATCGCGTCGGTCGCGAGCGCCATCCGGCAACACACGCCGATCCCCAATCTTCCACCGCCCCGGGACACCTTACGTTCCTATCCGGATGACCCCGTGTGGCGGGCAGCCAAGTCCAGCAATCTCATCGAAGTCATGCCGCAGCAGGACATCACCGCCTACTCGGAGATCGAGAGTCTCATCAATATCTTCGCTAACATCGCTCACGACACTGCACCCCGTTCCGCTCTCGCCGGCTTTGAACGACAGTTCCGCGTCTCTGCTCAATCGCGCGACCTCGATCTCTCCTCCGCCTCCCATGCGGATCTCGTCGAGGAGCTGAGGCTTCTCTCCGTCGTCAGTTCGCAGTTGTCCACCCTGCACACCCACGCGCTTTACGTCGATGGCGCGCTGCACGCCGTGTTGAATGGCGAGCGTAACCTCGACCGGATCGACGATGCGGAAAACAACGCCGTCGCTCATTAACGCTTGCTGCCCTGCACGGCCACTCGGAGGCCTCATGATCGACATCCACCCACCCCAACACGGCTCCATGACCCGCCGCGACTTCTTCGTCCACCTTGGCATCGTCGTCCTTGGAATCCTCATCGCCATCGGCCTCGAGCAATCCGTCGAGTACCTCCACCACCGCCATCTCGCCAGCGAAGCCACGCGTGCGCTTGTCAACGAGCGCCACATCGACGAAACGGCAAACGAGTTCAATATCTTCGCAACCAAACGCCATCAGCGCGACCTCCAGCACGATCTCGCCATGCTGGATGCATTACGAGCCGACCAGCCTTTGCCGCCAGGTCCTTTCATCATTGAACACGTCGCGTATATCTACCCTGGGGCAGAGTGGCAAAGCGTCCACCAGTCCGGAACCATCAATTACCTGACCGGCAACGTTGCAGCACTCACCTACCGCTATCACTTCCAGGACCGTTTCCTGGATCTCATAAGCCGCAGCAATGAGGACCTCGGCCGCGCCGCCTCTGTGCTCAGCTCCCCCACCGTTCCGCTCAATACCACCTACGAAGACAACGTGGCTTCCAGCAACTTCTTTAGGCGCCTCGTCGCCGCGCACGAACACCTTCCCCAGCAGGAGATCGACGCTGCCTGGGCCAGCAACGCCTTACCCGGCAACCTCGCCGCGCTCTCACCGGCTCAGATCGACTCCCTCAAGCGCGCCGTCCAGATCGCTCTCGCCGACGACGACGCCATGCTCCGCGACTGCTTCAACATCCAGCGGAACCTCGCCCGCAATCCCGTGCAATAGCAACACCGAACGCCGGAGCCCACATGATCGATGTCCACGTCCCACACAAGTCCGAGCATACCTGGACTGATTTTTTCATCCACATCGCCACGATTGCGGTGGGGCTGCTGCTCGCCATCGGCCTTGAACAATCGGTCGAGTACTTGCACCATCGCCATCTCGCCACCGAAGCCCGCGCGGCGCTTCTCACCGAACGCAACCAAAACGAAGAGGCGAATGAGTTCAATATCTTCACGACAAAGCGCCACCAGCGCGACCTCCACCACGATCTCGCCGTCCTGCACGCATTGCGGGCCCACCAACCGCTTCCCGCCGGCCCGTTCATCGTGCGCCACCTTCGCTACTTCTACCTTGAGGACGAATGGCACAAACTCCACCAGTCGGGCACAATCAATTACCTGACCGGCAATCTTCACGCCGTCGACTACCGCTACCAGAACCAGGACGCCTTCATGGCGCGGATCGATCGCAGCAACGAAGACCTCTCTCGCGCCGCCTCCGTGCTCCGCAGCGAGCACGATCCACTGGATAGCAATCTTGAAAGCAATATCGCCGAGAGCGTGTTCGACAAACGCATTTCCGACAGCCACGAGACCCTCAGCCCTCAGGAGATCGATGCCGGCTTCGCGGCCTTCGCCGAACCCGCCAACTTCTCCGCGCTCTCACCGCCGCAGATCGACTCTCTGGAACGCGCCATCCAGTCCGCGCTCGCCGACGACGATTCCCTGCTCACCTACTGCTTCAACATCAAGCGCAACCTCATCCACAACCCCGTCCAGTAGGACGTGCCGGAGCCCGCATGATCGACATCCACCCGCCGCAACACGCCCCGATGACCAAGCGCGACTTCTTCGTCCATCTCTTCATCGTGGTCCTCGGCATCCTCGTCGCCATCGGCCTCGAGCAGGCGGTCGAGTACATCCACCATCGCCATCAACTCGCCGAAGCCCGCAGAGAGCTCGCGACCGAGTACAAGATCAACCTCGCCATCTACCGCACGCAGCGCGTCGAGTTCAACCGCTTCATTCCGATCCTCCAGCGCAATATCGCGATCTTCACCTATCTCCGCGCCCACCCTGGCGCGCCGCCCAGCACCTGGCCGGGCGAGCTCAGTTGGTATCACGGACTGCCGACCTACGTGGACGCTACATGGAAATCTCTGCCAGGCACCGGCATCCTCACCCTCATGCCGCAGTCAGAGGTGCAGCGCAACACCACCCTCTACGACACGCTCAGGCAGCTCGATGCCGATGAAGACAACACAAACAGGTCGTTCCTGCGCAGCGTGAGCTACGGCCTTCGTAACCAGGATCCCGCATCGATGACCCCCGCTCAACTCGACGACGCGATCCAGTCCGCTTCCGACGTGCTCGGCTTCTACTCCAAAATGACCAACATGCAAATCAATCTCAACGCCCGATTCAACGACTTCGTTCCCGCACCCACATACGCCGATCAACGCCAGATCATGGGCTTGCAAACCGGACGCAATGACCTGGATCAAGGAGTCGCGCTCGAGCGTCAACTTACCGCAGAAATCGCACGGATCCAGGCAGAAGCAGATAAGAAGAAATAGCGCCCCACTCACGAATTGCGAAAGAACACACGATCGACATTCACCCGCCGCAGCACGCTGCCATCACACGTTTTCGTCCATCTCTTCATCGTGATCCTCGGCATCCAGCCTGAGCCTTCAGCGTCGGGTCTCTTACGTTCAAAGACCAAGCGGCTTTACCCCTGGGGATGTCACGGCGACAACTCCTCCAGCCTCCTGCCCTTCGTCTCCACCCCCATCGTCCACACCACCGCAGCCCCCAGCACAAAACACCCCGCCCCGATCGCGAACACGCCCGCCTGCCCTATAACCGGCAGAATCACTCCCAGCATCGCCGGCCCAATCAGCGAGCCCAGCCTTCCCACCGACGACGCAATCCCCACACCCGTGGCCCGGCAGCGCGTCGGATACAGCTCCGGCGTGTACGCATACAGCACCGACCACATCCCGAACATGAAAAACTGCATCGCCAGTCCGAACGGAATAAACTCCGCCGGCCCTCCTCCATGTCCCACCGCGCGTCCGTACAGGAAAGCCATCGACGCACTGCCCACGAGCGTCAACACACACGTCGGCTTCCGTCCCCACGCCTCCACCAGCCACGCCGCCGTTAAAAATCCCGGAATCCCCGCCAGCGAAATCAGCAGCGTGTACTCCACTGAGCTCGCCACACCAAACCCCGCCTGCTGCAGCAGCGCGCTCAGCCACGTCGTCAGCCCATAGAATCCCAGCAGCGCGAAGAACCACAGCAGCCACAGCATCGCCGTCCGGCGAGCATACTGCCCACGCCATAACGCTGAAATCCCTCCTGGCCCGCACGGCTCATCCACCTCAGCCGTTTCCACCACATCCGGCAGCGCCGCCCCAAACGCCCTCGCCACCTTCGCCTCAATCCCCGCCATCAGCGCGCGCGCCTCGTCCATCCTCCCCTTCGACTCCAGCCATCGCGGCGACTCCGGCACAACCCTCCGCACAATCAGCAGAAACACCGCCGGCACACCCAGCGCCACGAACGCTCCCCGCCATCCCCACCGTGGCAGCACCCACCACGCCAGCAGCCCCGAAAGCACAAACCCGATCGGCCACACCCCCTCCAGCAGCGCCACCGTTCGTCCGCGCTCCCGTGCCGGCATAAACTCTGCCGCAATCGTCTGCGCCACCGGAAACTCCATCGCCATTCCCACCCCCAGCACCACCCGCCACACAATCAGCGCATGAAAGCTCGTCGCCGCCGCGCACAGAAAGCTCGCCGCGCCCCACACCACCATGCTCCACTGCAGTACCGGCCTGCGCCCCCACCTGTCCGCAAAAATCCCCGCCAGCGCCGCCCCCACAAGCATTCCCACGAAGCTCGCGCTGCCCACCAGCCCCGCTTGCGCTGCATTCAAATGCCACTCCCGCCGCACCGAGCCCAACACGAAGCTCATGATCCCGATATCCATCGCGTCGAACAGCCACGCCGTCGCCACCACCGCAAGCAGCACCTTCTGATATCGCGTAACCGGCAGCCGCTCCATCCGGCTCGCAATGGTCGCACTCTCCAAAATCAGCCGCCTCCAAAATCACGCCGACTTCAATCCGCCGAAGTCTACAGCCTTGCACACCGCTTCGCTCCGCCACGTCATCCGCATGCGCAACATCCTCGCGCTGTCACATTCCGCTTCAACCCTGCGCATCCTGTCGCGTTTCAAGTCATCTTCTCTGACTGGTCACTCCATCCGAGTTACTATCCACTGCGCGTTTGTTACTACGAACACGTTGGGCGACACGATTAAGCCGCTAATGTGAAATGCAACCAAGAGACTGAATCGTTCTTCTGCGAGCTCTCTTCTTGGAAGGACAGGCTGCCGCGCTTGCGCCGCAGCAACACCGCGCGTGTCTCAGCAGAAGGCCGCGTGCACACAACCGAACCTGCAGGGGAAAAAGTGCCGCATGCGGTGCTCGGGGGTCCCTTGCGCCAACGAAGCCCGGCACACGCCGGCAAGGAGCAAGAGATGCGTAAGTGGATCGCCGCGGCCATCGCGGCAGTGTGTCTCGGAGCCGCGGCAAACGCCGCGTTCGCCGACACCGTCAATCTCCAATTCACGGGCGCCACCGGAACTACGGTGCCCATCAACAGCGGCGAAAGCGTTTACGTCTACCCGTACAACTTCACCATCAACGGCACAACCAACACCTCTCTCATTTGCGTCAGCTTCGACAACGACATCACCACACCCGAGAGCTGGACCGCCAACGTCAACCAGCTCAGCTCCAGCTCGTCTTCCTTCGACAAAGAGGAAGCCTATCTGTTCTCGCTGATCACCCCGTCCACCAGCTCCATAAACACCGCCTACATCCAGTTCGCCGACTGGTATCTCTCTGATCAGACCGGCGTCCAAGCCACTACCTTCTACAACCAAAACAACAACAGCACGTCCATCCTCAGCTACGTGAACGCGGCTACGTCAACCGGCCTCGCCCAGTCCGCCGGCTTTTATCAGGGGTTCAACCTCTACACGCCGGCCGGCGACCCAAGCTTCTACACGGCGACGAACGGCTACCCCGATGGCGTGCCGCAAAGCTTCATCGGCACTGCACCCACCCCGGAGCCCGGCAGCCTCGCTCTGCTCGGAACCGGTCTCGTCGGCATGGGCGGAATCTTCCGCCGCCGCATGCGCAAGGCATAACTCTTACTGTTCCTTCAATCGCCCGCGCCAACCGGCGCGGGCATTTTTTTCTGCATCCCGTTCTGCTGAAAACCTGCCGCCCGCCGGCTCACCCTCCAAACGTAAGCGCCACGATCGTCCCGTGCTTGGCTGCCTTGTCGCTGCTTCTCACCCGGATTGTCCCGCCGTTATTCATCGTCAGGTCGCGCGTGACCCACAGACCGAGCCCCGCGCCCATAATCCCCTTGGTCGACTGAAACGGCTCAAACAAGTGCGCCTTCATCTCCCCGCTGATGCCCGTCCCCGTATCCGCCACCAGGATCCGCACCGCGCCTCCGGCTCCCCGTTGCCGCCGCGCCCGCAACCGAAGCTGCCCGCCTTCACGCATCGCATCGAACGCATTGGATACCAGGTGCACCACGATCTGCCGCAGCTCTCCGTCAAAACAGAACAGCTCGAGCGCCTCATCGCATTCCACCTGGGCCGCAATCCCCGCCGCCTCAAACCGCGCCCTGTACAGCAACACTACAGAATCGAGCTCTCTGCGCAGATTCACAGGCATCCGGCTTGAGCTCTGCCGGTAGAACCGCAGCGTATGCCTCGCAATTTGCGAAACCCGCGCCAACTGGTCATCTGCCGCGAGCAGCAGCTCCCGGCTGGCTGCATCCCGCGCACTCTCCCGCGCAATGTACAGCAGGTTCGTCAGCGCCTCCAGCGGATTGTTAATCTCGTGCGCAATCGAGCTCGCCAGCCTTCCCACAGACGCCAGCTTCTCGCTCTGGAGCAGCGCCCGCTCCGCACGCTTGCGCGCCGTGATGTCGCGAATCACCGCCGAGAACGCCACCAGCACCCGCGGCGACTCCATGTGAGGCGTCAGGTGCATTGAGACTTCAACGGTTCGCCCTGCCGTCGCCCGCGCTTTCAGCTCCCTCTGCACGCTCTCGCCGAGCCTCAGCCGCTCCAGGCTCTTGTCCCGCTGCTCCTCGCCCGCAAACAGCAGCTCAAAAATATCCTTCCCCACCGCCTCCGAAGCCGCATACCCGAAGATCACCTGCGCCCCGTAATTCCACGACTCGATCACGCCCTCCGGGCTTAGCCGCAAAATCGCATCCGACGACCTCCGCACCACCTCCGCCGCCCGCTCCAACTCCCGCTGCGCGCGCAACAGCTCATTCTCGTACAGCTTCCGCTGCGAGATCTCGTAGACCACCACCGCAATCGCATCATTTCGTCCGCTCTCATCCTTCATCAGCGTCGCATTGAGCAACACAGCCACGCGCTTGCCGTTCGCCGACACCAGCTCGAACGAAATCTCCTGCAGCGAGCCGCGCAGCATCAGCGTCGGCGCAAACTGCATCTCGTAAAAGATGTTCCCGCCCGGCGCCAGAAACTCCTGCAGCCGCCGCCCTGCTATCTCCGCCGCAATCGCGCCCACGCACGACCCGAACGCCGGATTCGCATACCGAATCCTCCCGTCCAGCTCCATCAGCACGTATCCGCACGGAAGATCGCGCAGCACGCCTTCGGTCGCCGGAGGTTTTTGAACGATCACTGGCTCACTCACTCGCTCACTCCAGAAATGCTTCAATCTCCTCAATCACCGCGCCCGGCGCGCTCATGTGTGGACAGTGCCCCGTCGCGTCCAGTATGGATAATTTACTTCCCTGAATCGCGTCGTGCACATACTGCCCGACCGCCTCGCCTGCGATCGCATCGCTCCGGCATTGCAAAACCAAAGTCGGCACCGATACCTTCCCCAGGTCCGCGCGATTGTCGCTCAGAAACGTCACACGCGCAAAATGATGGGCCACGTCCGGATGCATCCGGCAAAAACTCGCCTCCAGCTCTCCCGCCAGCGCCGGCCTGCTCGGCGTGCCCATAATTATCGGCGCCATCGCCGCCGACCACACCACCAGATTGCTCTCCAGCGAATCCAGCAGCCCTTGAATATCCTCTCGACTGAAGCCACCGTGGTAATCGCCCTCATTGAGGTAGCACGGCGACGGCCCAATCATCACCACGCTCTCAAACCGCTCCGGCTCCCGGATCGACGCCAGCGCCCCAATTATCGAGCTCACCGAGTGGCCCACGAAGTTCACCCGCTCGATCCCCAACGCATCCACAATCTCCAGCACATCACTCGCATACCCGTTCAGCGTGCTGTACCGCGTCCGGTCGAACGCCGTCGAATCCGAGCTGCCCGACCCCACATAGTCAAACAGCACCACCCGGAACCGTCCCTCAAAGAACGGATAAACGTGCCGCCACATGTTCTGGTCACATCCATAACCATGCGCGAACATGATCGCCCGCTCACCGTTCCCCAACACATGCACGTTGTTGCGCTCCAGAATTCCCACGAAATCTCCCTGCTCAGTATCGCAGACCACCCACGCCCGTTTACCACCGCCGCTGGCGCCTGTGCCACTTCGCGCAAGCTCCGTGGCCACCGTCCGTCGTACAGTGGAGAGCTGGCATCAGCATGAAGATTCCCGCGACCTGGAATGCGGTGACTGCAGCTCTCTCCCTCTCTCTTTGCGCTCTCCTGACATCGACCCTCTACGCGCAAACGGCTCAATCCGCCCCCCAGCGCATGCGGGCCGTCGAGAACAACCTCTCAAACTACGTCCTTATCAAAGGTGGCGAGAACCACGCGATGAGCCTCACCTCGCAGATGAACGCTCAGCGCGTTCCCGCCGTGAGTATCGCCGCCATTCGAAATGGCGGCATCGATTGGGCGCACGCTTACGGCGTCTGCTCGCTCGACGGTCCTCCCGTCTCCACCCAGACCCTGTTTGCAGCCGCTTCGATTTCAAAACCCGTTACCGCGCTCGCTGTCCTGAAGCTTTTCGAGGAGCACAAAATCAACCTCGATACCGACGTGAATCACTACCTCAAACGATGGAAGATTCCCGACAATCAATTCACCGCAAAGCACAAAGTCACAGTTCGCGAGCTCCTAAACCACACCTCGGGCATTCCGACAGCCAACGGAGAGATCTACGACCCGAGCGCGCCCATCCCTACACTGCTTCAGCTTCTCGACGGCGAAAGGCCCGCACGCACTCCGCCCGTTCGCGTCGACGCCGTCCCCGGCACGAGATTTGCCTACTCCAACGGAGGCTACCTCGTCCTCTACCTGCTCATTGAAGATGTAACCGGCGAGCCCTTCGCCAAATACATGAAGCACGCCGTGCTCGATCCCATCGGCATGAGAAACAGCACCTTCGACGCGCCGCTGCCGCCGGGCTTGCAGGCGCGCGCAGCCACCGGATACGCAGCCGACGGCAAATCCGCGGTACCTCCTTCGAAATTCGTCGAACCCAACCTCGCCGCCGGCGGACTCTGGTCAACCCCGACGGACCTCGCAAAGCTCCTCCTCGAAGTCCGGCGCGAGTACGCTGGCCAGTCGCACAAGGTCCTTCACCAGCAAACCGTACGCATGATGCTTTCGTCGGCAAGCGGCCCGCCAACGAGACGCTATGGCCTTGGCTTTGAAGTCGGTGGCGCCCAGGAAGATCGCTACTTCCGTCACGGAGGGTCAGCTTACTTTCAGGATGACATGGTGCTCTATCTGCACGGCAACGGCATCGTTGTCATGACCAGCGGCGGAGGCGGCGGTGCGCTCACCGACGAACTCCTCCGCAGTGCAGGCACGGTATACGGTTTTCCCGACTTCAAGCCGATCGAATACACCGTCGCACAGGTCGCCACCTCTACCCTGCCTCGCTTTGCCGGAACCTTCGCCTACATCAAAGTCGCTTTCGACAAAGACCACCTCACCGCCGAAATCCCCGCCGGCTCGCTTCCCGTGCGCCTCTATCCGGAATCGCCGACCCGCTTCTTCGTCCTCGACGGTCCCCAGGAGCTCTCGTTCATTCTCGACTCCGGCCAGAACGTCACAGGCGTCGAGTTCATCACCCCCCTGGGCCATCACGCGCTGGACAGAGACGTTGACCATTGATGCTGCGGAAATCCGGTTTCTAGGTAACCCGAGCCTTTAGGCTCGGGCCTCTCCGCAGCGGCGAACAAAAGGGCTTTAGCCCCTGAGGTATGCAGTGGCACCAGCTACATCCGGACCCGGCTCCTCTCAAACGAACCGACACCACAAAGCGACACGGAAGGGCCCATCTTTAGATGGGCCAAAAAGCCGCGCACCAAAACGCGCTTCCTTGCTGCCGCAGGCCCGGGTCCCCAGCCAGCTCGCTGGCTGGGGTAGGACGCCGTCGTGGAGCCCGTAGGGCGTAACGACTCAATTGCCTTCGGCCCGGACCACCACAATCCACTCGGTCCGATCCTGCGCGGCCCCATCCCTCGATGAGTGACTTGCCCTGTTCTCGCCATCTGAGCTTTCGCTGCCCGGAAAGTCAGTGAGCTGAGCGTGTCCTTCATATCGACCACCTGTTTGCGCGCATGAAGCGTCTTAATACATACGAAGCAAAGACGAACGACATGACGAGAATCGGATCAAATTTATCCCAGGTACTTCCACCGCCATTCAGTTGTGAATAGAACGCGAGTAAAAGAGTGATTGTGAAACCCGCATAAATCCACTCAGTCAGTCGAGGCATATTAGGAATCAGAAGACCCACTCCACCAAGGATGTGGGTCACGCCAATCAGAGGGATGATATAGAGCGGGTATCCGAGCTGCTGATTGGCGATCCTCCATTCGCCGGGATCGTGAATTAGATATAACCTTCCGAAGTACACCCACATGATGGCGACAAGGCCAGTTGTTACCATGGCGGCTATCTGAGTGGCTCGACCTGGCCGCACGGATTTATCTATTGCTTGTTCAGCTTTCATAGTAAAAGGATCCTCTTGTAGCGGTTGCGGCGCATGCTAAGCATTGTTGGCTACAAGGAATGTCTGGTTCTTTTCCATGGACTTTGTCAGCTTCACAAAATCGGCCTGCGAGAGTTGTGCAGGCAGGAAATCGGTCCTGCCCTCCGGTTGCACTGCATCCTTCATCATCCGCTCATGGTGATATGTCGACACGCTCAGCACGCGGCACGGACGCTCACCCTTATTGAAGAACGAGTGAGGTGCATTGGGCTGCACCACGAGGCTCTCGCCGGCTTCATACACGTCCCACTCAGCGGCGCCGTGACTGTTCCAGTGTGCAATGGATAGCGTGCCTTCCAGGACATAGAAAAACTCCGCGAATGGATGCTTATGAAGTGGAATACCCATGCCCGGCACGACCGTGGTCTCATAAATCGAGAAGGTGTAGCCCGTGTTCTCTCCCAGTGCCCTCCATACCAACTGCATGGGCCCGATATCGAGTGCCGGGCCGCCTGTTTTGGTGTTCTTAATAACGTTGTGATGAACGACTTCTTCAAGCTGTGTGGGAAAGTTCGCCATAAACAATCCTTTCGTGAACGAATTTGGTGCTCCGATGTGAATACGAGAGCTTGTGAGTTGCGCAGCTAGCACTCCGCTAGTTCCGTGGATTCCACAGTTATCTGTCGCACGTTACAGGCCCTACAGGGCCGATTAGATCGCCTCGATGAGAGAGGTTGATCCTCGCCGAGATATCGCTATGTGGTCGTCACCGTCACCGCCTGACGCACATACAGGCCGCTTTCCAGTTGCTGCACCATGAAGGCTGCCAGATCGGCGCGCCCGATCTTGTGCGCCTTCTCGCCGCCCTGCGTACTCAGCACCTTGGCGATGCCGGTCTTCTCGTGGTCGGTCAACATTGGCGGCCGCACCAGCGTCCAGTCCAAGTTGCTGCCTTGGATCTCGGCCTCCATGCCGGCCTTGTCTACGAGCAGGCCCCGGAGAAACGTCCGCATGAGCACGTGCTCGTTGAAGAAGCCGGCGTTCTTGACGCTCTCGCCCGCACCCACCACTGAAATCTTCAGCAATCGCCGTACGCCATTGCGCCGCATCGCGTCCACAATATTTCGTGCGGCGCTCGTCTCCATCGTCGTCACTTTCCACGGGGTCTTGCCGCCCAGCGCGTCGATGACCGCATCCTGCCCGGCTACGGCTACGTCGACCGCAGCCGCGTCCAGCACATCGCCCGCAACAACTCTGACCTTCGCCTTCTTGTATTGCGCGGCCCCACGCACAAAAGCCGTCACCTTGTGCCCGGCCGCCAACGCTTCATTTACAAGCGCCTCGCCGCTCTTGCCCGCTGCTCCAATCACTAGAACTTTCATCGCATCCTCCCTTTGCCTCGTCTATCGCCGCCCTGAAATGAGCGGCATGACGATTAGAAGCGTCTCCTAACCATTGGTTGCAAAATAATCGTTGGTCTGTCACCGATGGTCGTAAAGTAACACATGGTTGCAAATAGCCCCAGAACAGACTAGGCTATGGAAGTGACGTCCACATCACCAAGTCGCCGGATACAGCGTAAGGAGAGGTTGCGGGGCGAAATCCTTGCGGCCGCCAGCAAAATGTTTGCCGATCGCGGCTACGAGGCCGTGACGCTTCGCGAGATCGCTAAAGAGATCGGCTATACGCACGCCGTGATTTATCAGCATTTCCCCGACAAATGGCACATTCTCGCCGAGTTGAGCAGAGAAACGATAGCGCTGATGGTTCAGAACTTCGACGCGATTGCGGATAAACATCCTGCACCGAAAGAGCGTCTTTTTGCGACCTCACGTGGCTTGATCCAATTCTGCATTGCCCATCCACAACAGTTCCGTAACGTCTTCTTCGGGCCTGAGAACCGCAACGGCGTCCGCGCCGGACAGTACATCAACGACCTTGGCGCGCCGTTGTTCGATCGTTTCGTGCAGCTCTTTTTCGATGTTGCCAAGGAAGAAGGATTGCCAAACAGGGATGACATAGTGGTAGCTCACACCTGGTGGTTTTCGATTTTTGGTCTCGCCACACTCATGGTCATCCAAGGAGTTGTGCCCGACTTGCCCGACCAGGCTCTTGTGGTCGAGCAAACGATCACAACGCTTTGGGCGGGCGTCCAGGCTGTTCCGCGCTTGCCGAAGAGCGCAATCTCTAAACGATCCGCCCGATCCGGTGCCTCAAAGCGATAACAGCTTCTATCTAAATGCGCACGCCGCCGGAACAGTTCTCGTTTTACGCCAAATCGCCAATGCGCTGATTGACGGCCGTCGATAGCACTAACTCGACCTCTCCGCGGCAGCGCCATCTCACCCCAGCTTCACCGGCTCGCGCTCCAACTCCACCCCAAACCGCTCCCGCACCCCGTCCTGAATCCGCGCCTGCAGCCGCTCAATATCCTCCGCCTTGGCCCCACCGCGATTCACCAGCGCCAGCGTGTGCCGCGACGAGATTCCCGCCGCGCCATCCTCAAACCCCTTCCCGAACCCCGCCCGCTCAATCAGCCACGCCGCTGACAATTTAATAGCCAGCTTCACCATCCCGTCGACCGCCTCACCCGGAACAGCCCAGTGCGGCACCGTATCGTCCGCCACCCCCGCTGCCCGCGCCACCACGCCTAGCCGCCCCTCCGTTACCAGCGGGTTCTTGAAGAACGATCCCGCGCTCCGGCAGTCCGGATCGCCCTCTACAATCAGCATCCCTTTCCCTCGACGGATTTTACGGACAGCAGCAGCAACGCTTTCCAAATCAGGTGTTTCTGGTGGATCAGCAAAGTAGCGCTTGATGTCCCCGTAAGTAACTTGAGCAGCGCCATTGGGATGTAACCGAAAGTACACGCGCGTCACAATGTACCGTTCCGGCTCATCCGTGTTGAACAAGCTCTTGCGGTACCGGAACTTGCAGGCCTCCCGGTCCAATTCCACAAACTGCAAAGTTTTGCGGTCGAACGCCCGCACCCGGACCATCGTCTCAGCGACCTCCTGCCCATACGCCCCCACATTCTGTACCGGCGTCCCGCCTACACTCCCCGGAATTCCCGCCAAGCACTCCACCCCCTGCATCCCGGCCTTCACCATCCGCTCCACAAAGTCGTCCCAGACCTCACCGGCCCCGGCCTCGAACAGCCCCTCGCCGCGATCCTGAACACCCTTGATCGCGATCTGCACCACCAGCCCTGCAAACCCCGCATCGCTCACCAGCAGGTTGCTCCCACCACCCAGCACAAACAGCGGCAGCCCGCGCTCCCCCGCCCACCGGACCGCCTTCCCCACGTCTTCTTCGCTCTCCGCGACCGCAAAATATCGCGCCGGCCCACCCACTCCCAGCGTCGTCAGCGGCCCCAGCGACACCTTCTCCCGAATCTCCAACTCGCTCACGCGTTGAGACTACATCACCGCTTTTCAACCAGAATCGCTTGACGCGCCTGATAAAATAAAGACAGGAGCCAACGACCCTCCGGCCTTCTGCCGCGACACCTTTCGCTGCACTGAAGTCCGGACCTAAATTCTCTGCTCCGAAGACTTTGCGCAATTTTTGACGGGGAGGGGGTATCCACCCCGCTGCACCGAAGACCTCCCTACCAGATCCAATCCGAAGCACTACCCCGAAGGAGCACAAAAAAAATGTACCCAGAGCTAATGGTCATCCCCATGCGCGAGGAGCTCACCCGCGCTGGCATCCAGGAAGCCCGTTCCGCCGAAGACGTCGACAACGCCGTCAACAAGCCCGGAACGACCCTGCTCGTGGTCAACTCCATCTGCGGCTGCGCTGCCGGCAAGATGCGTCCCGGCGTTCGCCTCGCCCTCCAGTACGCCACCAAACCCGACCAGGCCATCACCGTCTTCGCCGGCCAGGACCGCGAGGCCACCGAGCGCGCCCGCAGCTACTTCCAGGGCCACCCACCCACGTCCCCCGCCATCGCCATCCTCCGCGACGGCCAGCTCGTCTACCTCATGCAGCGCTCCGCCATCGAGACCTCCACCGCCCCCGCCATCGCCCAGGAGCTCCAGCGCGCCTTCGACACGTACTGCGCCACCTCCGCCGCCTGACAGCGACATCCCGTACCACACAGAGGGGTGGACTCCGGTCCACCCCTCATGATTTTTTCCACATCCGCATTCAAGCTTTTGCGCCTCTCCGCCGATGGAGCCTGTGTATGACTCCTTCGTCTCAGATTGCGTCCTTCAGCTCCCTTCGTCCGGCCACTGCACCGCCTGCATTCCTCCCTCGCCCTGAGGCTCGCTTCGAGCCCCGGCTCGAGCCGCGCCCGGAGCCGCGCCCGGAGCTCCGCCCCGACCCTCGCCACCTTGTCGGCCCCAGCCCGGCGATGGCTCGACTCTGGTCGCAGATCCGTCTGCTTGCCCCTCACTTCCGCATCGCGCTGCTCACCGGCGAAACCGGCTGCGGAGCCGACGCCGTCGCCCAGGCCCTGCACGATCTCTCCGGCTTCGCGGGAACGCCGCTGGTGCGCCTCCGCGCCGCAGACGCTGACCGCCAGCTCCGCCACCCCGCCGCCCTCTTCGGCGACTCCACCCGTGGCACCCTCTTCGTCACCGAGGTCGACCGCCTCTCCACGGCGAGCCAGAGCGTGTTGCTTCGCCTGATGAAGCTGCGCCGTCATCGCCGCATCGCGATCGTCGGCTTCACCACCGTCGACCTCCGGCCACTTGTAAGCGCCGGAACTTTCAGCCCGGAGCTGTACGCGAATCTGGGCTCGCTGCGCCTGCAGATTCCCTCATTGCGCGAGCGCGTGCAGGACATTCCGCTGCTCACGCATCAGTTCATGCAGGCGGAAGGCACGCGCCTCGGCCACGCTCTGCTGCCACTGCATGCATCGTTCCTGCCCGCAGCCACCGAGTACACGTGGCCGGGCAACCTCGACCAGCTCCGCTCTGCGGTCGCATGGCTGCTGGAGCATCGTGAAGGTGCGCTCGCGGCGGAGGATCTTCACGCCGCCATCGCTGAGGTGCGCACCGACCCCGATGAGGTCGAGGCGCCCGCCCGCATGGTCTCCCTCAATCACGTCGTGCAGGAGCACGTGCGCGCCGTGCTGATCGGCTGCAACGGCAACAAGCTGCGCGCGGCCGAGGTGCTCGGCATCAGCCGCTCAACGTTGTACCGGATGCTTGACGCGGCATCCGTAGCGGGCGGGTCAAGCCCGCTGACGCTGCTGGCGAGCTAACCGGCCGCCCGCACCAGCGCCTACACCGCGGTATCGCTGTGCCGCAATGTTCGGGTAAGACTCCGCGGCTCTGATAGCCTTCGAGCATGACCGCGAAAAATCGAGACCGGCACGCAACTTCAGGCCTCCGTATTGCGGTGCTCGGGGCCGGCAAGATGGGCGGCATTCTGCTGCAGGCGTTTGTGCGCACCGGCCTGTTCACTGCAAAGCAGATCGCAGCCACCGTGGCGCACCCCCCCCGGGCTGAAGCACTAAGCAGCCAGCTACATCTCGCGGTGAGCACGGACAACCGCAAGGCTGTCAAGGGAGCCGACATTGTGCTCCTCGCGGTCAAGCCGACGCAGGTCGTTCAGCTCGTGCGCGAGGTCAGCGCGTCAATTAAGCCGGGTGCGCTGGTCCTCTCGATTGCTGCATCCGTAAAGACCGGCGCGATCGAAGAAGCACTCGGCAACTCGCCTGCAGTAATCCGCGCCATGCCGAACACACCGGCGATGCTCGGCGCCGGCATTACCGCACTCTGCCGCGGCCGCTTCGTCACTGACGAGCAGCTTGCGTTAGCGCAGAAGATCTTCTTGACGGTTGGGCGCACAGTAGTTGTCGACGAGCGCCACATGGACGCTGTGACGGGGCTCTCCGGCTCCGGCCCCGCATTCCTGTACATCATCCTGGAGTCGCTGGCCGAGGCCGGCGTGAACGTCGGCCTTCCGCGCGAGATCGCTACGCAGCTCGCCGCACAAACGGCCTATGGCGCGGCCAGGATGGTGCTCGAAACCGGCTCACATCCGGCGCTGCTGAAGGACGAAGTGACGACGCCCGCAGGCTGCACAGTCGACGGCATCCTCGAGCTCGAAGAGGGTGGCCTGCGCGTCACGCTGATCAAGGCAGTGAAGCGCGCGACGGAACGCGCACGCGAACTCGCTGGGAATTAATTGCGGTTCATCTGGTCGATAAAAGCGGCCTTTATGACGACCAATCCTCGAGTGGCAGCACACTCTGCTGAACGAGCGCATTGGCCTGATATCGCCGATCCAGAAACGAATCCAGCGAGGTCGCCGGACACTTGCCCGCTTCACAGCTTTGAAGGAGCTTGGTTTTTAGCTAGCGCGCAGGGCCAACTACGGAGGGTAGCTTCACCATCGATGTCGGTCCGTTCGGCATCTCTGGAATGGCGGCTCCGTCGCCGCGAGGGTCGGAGGCTCCCAGGTTCATGCCGGCGGCGGTATCGTGTTCAACGACGTTGCCCCGCCCCATATGTGCTGTGTACTCCTTGCGTACGTCGAATACATGGCCCATCTTCGTCAGCGCATCGATGGTTGAGCTTCCCACGCGCGATTCGATCTCTATCTTGCAGCCCAGAGATGCTGCGACAGTGAAGCGAGCTTCTTCGAGCGCGGCCTGGATATTCATGCCGTAATCGACCACATTGGACACGAACTGGGCGTGGGCGAGCGGCTGGTTCATTCCGCCCATGATGCCGAAGCCAATGTGTCGGTCTCCCTTCTGCATGAATGCCGGGATGATGGTGTGGAAGGGGCGCTTGTGGCCGGCGAGCGCGTTCAGCGATTTGGGATCGAGCGAGAAGGCGGCGCCGCGGTCTTGCAGAGCGAATCCCATGCCATCCACAGTTACGTCAGAACCGAATGCGCCGTAGTTGCTTTGAATCATGGAGAGAATGTTGCCTTCGCGGTCGACCACGGTGAAGTACGTCGTGTCACTCCTGGAGAGTGCACCCAGAGCGATCGTGCAGTTCGCCCGGCCCGGATCGATCAGAGCCGCCCGCTGTGCCGCGTAGCTCTTGGAAAGCAGCTGCTCCGCAGGGATTTTATTGAAACGTGGATCACCGTCGTAGGCCTTTACGTCGGCGTAGGCCAGCTTCATCGCCTCGATGCGCGTGTGCAGTTCCCCCGGACTGTAGGGACCAGCGGGATCCGCTTTGGATTGCTCCATTATGTTGAGCATCTCGAGTGCCGCCATGCCGTCGCCGTTGGGCGGCAGTTCGTAGACTGTCCACCCGCGGTAGTTCACCGAGATGGGCTCGACCCACTCGGCCGAATACTCCGCCAAGTCCGAACCAGTCATGGTCCCGCCAAGTTCCGAGGACGTTTTCAGAATGGCCTGGGCAATCGCGCCTTTGTAGAAAGCGGTCTCGCCTTCGTTAGCGATCAGCGTGAGGGCGTGCGCAAGATCCGGATTGCGAAACAACTGGCCTGGCTCGGGTGCCTGATCTCCTGGCAGGAAAACACGCCGACTCTCGGGATTCATCATCAGCCCCTTACGACTTGTCTGCCAAGTGTCATCGATGATCTCGGGAACAGCGTAGCCCTGGCCAGCGAAAAAAATGGCAGGCTGGAAGAGGTCGCGCCAGGGGAGCTTCCCGAAGCGGCCATGAAGCTTGGCCCACCCGTCGACCGCCCCGGGAACGGTGACGGAGTCGACTCCAAACCTGGGCATCGCATGCAGGTCTTTGCCCTGCAGATGTTCGATGGTTAGCCCGTTGGGAGCCCCTCCGCTTGCGTTGATGCCGGTGAGCTTACCCGTCTTGGCATCGTAGTAAATTGCGAACAAATCGCCGCCGAGGCCATTCATCATGGGTTCCATGACGCCGAGCACGGCGTTTGCCGCGATCCCCGCATCAATGGCCGAGCCGCCGCGCTCGAGCATGCGCGCACCGGCCTGGGAGGCCTCGACCTCACTCGTCGCGACAATCCCGAAGGTGTCGCCACGACGGACCTTCCATAGGAGCGATCCTGGGCACTGAGAACCGTTGAGCAGGTTAGCAAGAGAACAGGCACAAGAAATCGAAGCGGCGTCATAAGTCCCCCGGTGACTTCGTAGTGCAAGCGACTAGTTGTCTAAGGAGCGCAATATAGCAGAGGCCTAGATGCCCAGGTATGGAGCCTCTGGATATTGCAGATGCACCAAGCGATCATACCTCCAGGCCCCGAAGGAACTATGATTTCGGCCCTGGCCTTCCTCGATCTACGCAAAATCGCCGAGCCGCTCATCCACGTTCAGGATTGGTAACCGAGAAGTCGCCTCCTCGAGAGTTACCGGAGCCAAGAAGCAGCCATCAACCCCACTACAATGGGGTGATGCGCCGGTCCCGCAGCAATCGAACCGTTTCCATCTACGCGGCGGTGGTTCTCGGCTTCATGATCCTGGTGATCCTTTGGGGAGCCGTGGTGCGCGCGACCGGTTCGGGCGCGGGCTGCGGTGACCGCTGGCCGCTGTGCAACGGCGATTTCTTTCCGCATCATCCGCGCATCGCGACGCTGATCGAATTCACACATCGCTCGATGAGCGGAATCTGCACGGTGCTGATGGCAGCATTGATTGGGTGGACATTCTGGCAGCGGCCGCGTGGAGATCGCGCCCGCACGGCTGCGGTCTGGTCCGGGGTGCTGCTGGTGACCGAGGCGTTGCTCGGTGCGTTGCTTGTGCTGGGCGGTTACGTCGAACACAACACCTCGGACGCGCGCGTGCTCGTGCAGTGCATTCACTTCACCAACACGATGCTGCTGCTCGGCGCATTGACACTCACGTGGTGGTGGCTGCGCGGCGCCGCAAATAACATCACCGCTCCAGTCGCTCTTTCGCGCGGCAGATCGCGCGCATGGCTTGCGCTCGCCCTGACAATCCTCACCGGGGCGACCGGGTCCGTTGCAGCGCTCGCCGACACACTGTTTCCATCACCATCCTTGCGCGAAGGCTTCCTGCAGGACTTCGCCGTCAACGCGCCGCTGCTGCTTCACATGCGCTGGATGCATCCTGTAGCAGCTGTGCTCGCGATCGTTGCCGCGCTTGCGCTCTGCCGCCAACTTCCGCAGAGGCACGCGGTCTGGCTCGCCGGGCTGGTCCTGCTGCAACTTGTGCTCGGAGTCGCCGATCTGCTCGCGCTCGCGCCCATCGTGCTCCAGGTCCTGCACCTGCTCGGCGCGGACCTTTTCTGGATCGCTCTGGTGGCGACGACATCGGAGTTCATCTTTGCAGGCGAAAGAGCGCGCACTCCCGTAGGAGGCGCGCTCATCTCTTCAGCTACACGGCCCTGACTTCAGCGCGGCTGGTTTGTGTCGCTCTCGGGATGGCCGTCGATCGTGCGGGTAGCCTGCCGGGTTCCGTGCACCGTGTCATGACCGACTGTGCGTCCGGCGTCGGCAGTCTTATGCGCGGCGACGTGGGTTCCGTGCTCGGTATCGCGTGCGGCCACGTGCGTTCCGTGCTCGGTATCACGCCCGGCCACGCGCGCGCCATGCGCCGTGTCATGGCCGACCGTCCGCGCGCCTTCGTCCGTCTTGTGCGCCGCGACCCTGCTTCCGTGCGCGGTGTCGTGGGCGGCCGTCCTCGTGCCTTGCGCAGTCTTGTGCGCGACCTTCCTGCTGGCGTCAGCAGTATCGTGACCCGCGTCCTTCATGTCCTGGCCGACCGTCTGCGAGAGTGCAACAGCAGGTCCAAAAGCAAAGGCACCCATCGCGGCTGCCAGCATCACATTCTTGAGATTCATCGTGCGTTCTCCTCCGGTTTCAATCCGTTAGACGCCTCGCGCAGCCATCGTGGCTGGCTGCCCGGCGCGCGGATCGGCATTCTCTCGTCCGCTAGCGCGGGTCTTGTGCCACACGCGGCGAGCGCAGGATTTGTTCTGGTCGGTGCCGTGAATCATCCTGTATAGTTGCAGCGTTCGACCAGCTCTCACGCGCGGCAGGGATTCTTCGCGGTGGGAAAATAATGCCGCCGCGGGCGCGCGTGCGCTCGCGGCCACATACAGGGTGATCCATGCAGCCATTGGCAGCGATGCTATTTCTTCCAAACCGGCAACTCACGCACCTCTCGCCGGTCGACATCGTCATCCTTCTTCTATATTTCGCGGTCGTTCTTTTTATCGGGTTCTACGTCAAGGGTTCGACTAACACGAGCGAGGAGTTCTTCCTTGCCGGTCGTGAGATGACGGCGTGGATCGCCGGCCTGAGCTTCGTTTCGGCGAATCTGGGCTCACTCGAGCTGATGGGATGGGCGGGCTCGGCGTACCAGTACGGCATCCTGGCGACGCACTGGTACTGGATCGGCGCAATCCCGGCGATGCTCTTCCTCGGCATCGTGATGATGCCGTTCTATTACATCTCGAAGACGCACTCGGTGCCGGGATACCTGCAGCTGCGCTTTGGTGAGGGAGCGCGCGGGCTGGCGGCGATTTCGTTCGCCTTCATGACCATCCTGATGTCGGGCGTGAACATGTACGCCATGGCGCTGGTGATGAAGGTCATTCTCGGCTGGGACATCAACTTTTCCATCTGGGTGGGCGCGGCGACGGTGGCGCTGTACGTGATGCTCGGCGGGCTGCGGTCCGCGATCATCAACGAGGTGCTGCAGTTCATCCTGATCTGGGCGGGCGCGGCGCTGATTCCGATCCTCGGCCTCATCGAGGCCGGCGGCTGGACCAACCTCAAGCACCAGATCGTCGTAAACGCCGGCTCGATCGGCTATGTCCACATGTGGTCCACGCTGGGCCACTTCAAGGACAACCCGATGGGCATCAACTGGGTGGGCATTGTCTTCGGCCTGGGCGCGATCATCTCGTTTGGCTACTGGACGACGGACTTCCTGGTTGTGCAGCGCGTACTGAGCGCGCACAATCTGCGCGCGGCCAAGATGGCTCCGGTGCTGGGCGCAGCGTTCAAGATGGCGGTGCCGCTGATCGTGATTGTGCCAGGACTGCTGGCGCTGGGCGTTTTGCGCGATCCGAACACGCATCAGTTGATTCATCTCGTCGGGCAGAACCAGGTGGATGCTGCGCATCCCTACAGCTATAACGAGGTGCTTCCGCTGATGCTGATCCGCTACTGCGGTCCAGGTCTGCTGGGCCTGGGCATCACGGCGCTTGTGGCGGGATTCATGTCCGGCATGGCGGGCAATGTGTCAGCGTTCTCGACGGTTTGGACGTACGACCTCTACGGCGCCTACATGAATAAGCGCGCCAGCGACAAGCACTACGTGCTGATGGGCCGCTGGTCGACGGTGGTCGGCATGATCATATCGATCGGCACGGCGTATCTGGTCATGCACGCGGCGTCCATCATGGATTACGTGCAGGCGCTGTTCAGCTTCTTTATCGCGCCGCTGTTCGGGACGGTCATTCTCGGCATGTTGTGGAAGCGCGCGACCAACTGGGGCGGCTTCCTCGGCCTGCTTGCCGGAACTGTGTCGTCGGTCAGCATGTGGATCTACACCAGCGTCGGCAGCCCCGCGCACCAGGCGGACGCGCTCGCGCATATTGCTCTGTCGCGCGATGCGCAGCCGATGGCCAACGATATGTTCCGCGCGCTGTGGAGTTGGCTGATCTGCGTTCTGGTCACGGTGATCGTGAGCCTGATGACACGCCCGCGGCCGGAATCCGAACTGAACGGACTTGTTTACGGCGCGACAGTCATCCCGCATGATGGCGCGACCACGATCTGGCAAAAACCGATCTTCTGGGCGTGCATCGTCGCAACGGTGTTCGTCATACTCAACATCATCTTCTGGTAGCGCCCAGCGCGGAGGTTTTACAAATGGCACAAGGAACAGGACGCGGCGAAATGCTCTCCATCTGGTTCTTCGTCGGCATCATGACGCTGGCGTACGGCGTCGTGCTTCTGCCGTACGGCGCGTGGGAGTGGTTCGGCAATCACGAGCCCGCAACCGTGCTGCACAATCTGCACCCAACCTTCTGGTGGGGCCTGTTGCTCACTATCTTCGGCGCCTTCTACACGATTCGCTATCGTCCACGGCCCGGCGACAAGGATGTCGCTTAGCCGCAATGGGCATGATCTAACCAGGGCGAACGATCTGCAATAACCTCTAGCAGTACTGCATCCCGCTGCCTCGGCAAGCAGATGCATCGACATCAATGGATTTCCCGCATATCCGCGCAAAGACCTGAAGCCGCCCTCACCGGCGGCTTTCATCTTTGGGCAACTTGCTCGATTACTTCTGTTTACGTCGGTCGGCAGCCCGATGCGCTACCCTTGATGTAGATATGGCGGCGGGAGCGACAGCGATACGACGGCGGCCATCCAAGCGCAGAAAGCGCGTAACGCAATCTCCCACGGCGCTCGTCGACAGCCGATATCTCAACCGCGACGAGGCTTGGCTGGAGTTCAATCGCCGCGTCCTCCAAGAGGCGGACGACGTTTCCAACCCACTGCTCGAGCGTGTCAAGTTTCTCGCCATCACGGCCAGCAATCTCGACGAGTTCGTCGAGATTCGCGTCGCCGGAATCCTGCAGCAGATCGAAGAAGACCTCGGCGCGATCCAGAAGCTCGACGACACCGGCCTCACGCTGCCGCAACGGCTCGAATGCCTTCGCAAACATCTGCACGACTTCACCCAGGAGCAGGCACTCTCCTGGACCGAACGCCTCTCTGCTGCGCTTGCCGAGGCACACATCCGCGTCGTTGGCTGGCGTCAGCTCTCCCGCGCCGACCGCGGCTGGGCCACGCGCTACTTCGACGAGCAGATCGACCCCCTCCTGACCCCGGTCACCATCGATCCGTCGCATCCCTTTCCGCGCGTGCTCAACAAGGCGCTTTGCCTTGCCTTGCTGCTGAAGCTGAAACGCCGCGCGCGCTCCAGCGCACCACCTTCGCTCGGCGTCATTACCATCCCGCGCTCGATTCCCACACTCATTCGCCTTCCCGACGGCAACGGACGTCACGACTTTCTGCTGCTTGACGATCTCATCAAGGCGCACGCCGCGCGCATGTTCCGCGGCTACCGTGTGCTCGGCATGGGCGCCTTTCGGGTCACGCGCAACAGCAACCTTTACCTCGAAGAAGAAGAGAGCCGCACCGTCCTCGAGAGCGTAGCCGAAGAGCTGCACAACCGGCGCAAGGGCGATGTCGTTCGCATGGAGATTGACTCCGCCGCGTCTGAAGAAATCATCGAGCGCCTGAGCCGCAACTTCGAGCTCGATCCCTGGCAGGTCTTCACGACCGGCGCGCCGGTCAACGTCTCGCGCCTCATCGACCTCTACAACTCACTCGACATGCCGGACCTGAAGTTCTCCGAATTTCACGGCAGGCGTCCCAAGCTCAGCAAGACCTCAAACGACATCTTCGACGAGATTCGCAAGCACGACCTGCTCTTCCATCATCCGTACGACAGCTACAGCGCGGTCGAAAACTTCATCGAGGCCGGCGCCACAGATCCCAGTGTGGTCTCGATAAAACAGACGCTCTATCGCACCAGCGCAAACTCGCCTATCTTCCGCGCGCTCACGCAGGCGGCTCAAACGATCGACGTCACCGTCGTCATCGAGTTGATGGCGCGCTTCGACGAGGCCTCCAACATTCGCTGGGCGCGCGAGCTTGAAGATGCCGGCGTGCAGGTTTATCACGGCGTCTTCGGTTACAAAACGCACTGCAAACTTGCTCTGCTTGTGCGCCGCGATCCCGACGGCCAGCTGCGTCAATATGCTCACCTCGGCACAGGAAACTACAATCCGTTCACCGCGCGCTTCTACACCGATATCAGCCTGCTGACCGCGCGTCCCGAGATTACCGAAGCCGTGCAGCGCGTCTTCCGCTACCTCACCGCGGAGTGGGACACCGGCGCGGAGGCCTACCGTCCGCTTCTCGTCGCACCCGTCACGCTCGCCGCGGACTTCCTCTCGCTCATCGCGCGAGAGACCGAGCACGCGAAATCCGGGAAGCCCGCGCGCATCATCGCCAAGATGAACGCGCTGATCGATCTGAAGATGATCGACGCGCTCTACACTGCGTCACAGGCCGGCGTCGAAATAGATCTCATCATCCGCGGCATGTGCACGCTGCGCGCGGGCATTCGCGGCCTCAGCGATCGCATCCGCGTGCGCTCCATCGTCGGCCGCTTCCTCGAGCACAGCCGCATCTTCTGGTTTCAAAACGGCGACTCACCGGAGATCTACGCCGGCAGCGCGGACTGGATGCAGCGCAATCTGTACGAGCGCTGCGAAGTCGTCTTCCCCGTCACTGACGAAGCGCTCGCTAACCGTCTGCGCAACGAGATCCTCGAGGCCTACATGCGCGATGACGTCAAGGCGCGCCTCATGCAGCCGGACGGCACCTACATGCGCGCACCGCGGAAAGGCGCCGGGTTCGCCGCGCAGGACTGGCTCATGGATCGTGCGCACGATGGCGACCCACCGGTCGACTCGCCCACGCCCAGGCAGGCGCCCGAACCCGTGCTCGCCTAACGCGTTTCCGCGGCGTTCTGAGCAGGCGCCGTCAGCATCGTGCTGTCAATCCACGCCGCAAAGTGCGAAATGCGTGTCGCGTACGACTCATTTCCGTAGTGGAAGTACATGTACGTACTCACGTCACGGCCCGCTACCTTGCGCGACACCAATCCCGCCAGCGTCCACTCGGCGTGCGATTTGATCAGCACCGGCCCGCCCTCGTCACCATCACCCGGCATGCCCTCCAGCGGCTGCGCCGCGCGCTTGGAATGAAATTCCAGCGTGATCCAGCGGCCATCCGCATCTTCAATGCGCGTGTACGCGCGGCGCAGTTCGCCACGCCGCGGCGAATCCGCGGATTCACCGGCCACGCCGTTGCCGGTCTGTCCTTTGCCTAAGATCTCCGCGACTTCACCCTGCTCGTTGTTACCCCGATACAACGCCACCGGCAGCACATCGGTCACCGGCTCCTTCAACTGCAGCATCGCGATGTCATCAACGTTGCTTTCGTACACCAGCAGCGGAGCAGCATCGCCGGTCTCCAGCTCCGGATGAGCCGGCTTGTAGCCCGGATTGATCACAACGCGTGTCACGGCGCGCGGCACGCCGTTGATCGTGACCTCGTGCACATCCTTGCCCACCACCGCGCGGGCCGCCGTCACTACCCACTCCGGCGACACGAGCACTCCCTCGCCCGTTCCCGGCAGGTCCGCGAGCTGCGGAAACTCTTTCGCGTCGACGCGGTACTTCTCGTCCGGAACATCATGCCGGATGATGATCGCGTTCGCTCCAACCGCACCCAGCATCATTCCGGCCAACAGCACACCGACCCTCTTCACTCGCTGCTCCTTCGACGTGAGACCTGAGGTGAGAACTGCCAACAGAATACTCGCTTGGCCTGTCGCCAGCGCCTGCGTCGGCACCCGCTATCATTGAGGGCAGGAGGGTCCGCCCGCGTGCCCATCTCCAAAACTCGCATCACCTCATTCGCACTGGCCATCGCACTCGCATCTGCTCCTCTCCTCGCCCGCGCACAATCCTCCAACACGCCAGACCCATTCGAAAAGAACCTCGAGGGCCGCACCGCTGTCAAAGTGCTGCCGAACGGCCTCACCCTCGTTCTCTGCGAGCGCCATGAAGCTCCCGTCTTCAGCTTCTACACCGAGGTCGACGCCGGCTCCGTCGACGACCCCACTGGCGAGAGCGGCCTCGCTCACATGTTCGAGCACATCGCGTTCAAAGGCACCACCGAGATCGGCACCACCAACTATGCCGCCGAGAAGGTCGCGCTCGACAAGGTCGAATCTGCCTACGCCGCCTACGACGCCGAGCTGCGCAAGCGCGTCGGCCAGGACCCCGCCAAGCTCGCCACACTGAAGAAGTCCTTCGACGATGCCGTCGCCGCCGCGCAGAAGTTCGTCATCCCCAACCAGTTCTCCGAGATCGCCGAAGAGAACGGCGCGACCGACGTCAACGCCTCCACCGCGGAAGACACGACGCAATACTTCTGGTCGATGCCCTCCAATCGCCTGGAGCTCTGGGCGTATCTTGAATCCAGCCGCATCGGCTGGCCCGTCGCGCGCGAGTTCTACAAGGAGCGCGACGTCGTGCAGGAAGAGCGCCGCATGCGCGTCGACTCCTCGCCGCAAGGCCGGCTCATTGAAGAGTTTCTCGCCGCCGCCTACATGGCGCATCCGTACGGACGGCCCGGCGTAGGCTGGGAGAGCGATATCTCGCAGGTCTCCGCCACTGAAGCCGCCGCGTTCCACAAAAAGTACTACGTGCCCTCGAACATCGTTGTCGCGGTCGTCGGCGACATCAACATCAAGACCGCGCTTCCTATGCTCGAGCGCTATTTCGGCACAATCCCCGCCGGCCCGCCGCCTGAGGACATGACCACCATCGAACCGCGCCAGACCGCGGAGCGCAACGTCGTCATGCACGAGGCCACGCAGCCCATCTTTCTCGAGGGCTATCACAAGCCCGACTACCGCTCGCCCGACGACGCGGTCTACGACGCCATCACCGACATCTTCTCCAACGGCCGCACCTCGCGCCTCTATCGCTCCCTCGTTCGCGATCAGCGCATCGCGGTCGTCGCCGAAGGCTTCAGCGGTTTCCCCGGCGTAAAGTATCCCGGCCTCTTCGCGTTCTACGCTGTGCCCATGCAGGGCCACACCGCCGAAGAGATGCAACCGGCAATCGAGAAGGAGCTCGAGAAACTAAAGACGACGGACGTCTCCGACGCTGAGCTCGAGCGCTTCAAGTCACGCGCGCGCGCCGACCTCCTCCGCTCGCTCGGCGACAACGCCACACTCGCCAACATGCTCGCCGATTACCAGACACGCTACGGCGACTGGCGCGAGA
Source organism: uncultured Verrucomicrobiae bacterium (assembly GCA_963716225.1). Taxonomy (GTDB): domain Bacteria; phylum Acidobacteriota; class Terriglobia; order Terriglobales; family Acidobacteriaceae; genus Granulicella. The sequence continues at coordinate 599,581 of OY970299.1, forward strand.
TGTTCCGCGAGCTGGACAAGATCGACCGCGTCAGCAAGGCCGACATTCGCCGCGTCGCGCGCGAGACCTTCGTCGACTCCAACCGCACCACTGCGCGCATCGAGTTCGCTCCTCCGCAGCCGCCCTCACCGCCGGTTGAGCCCTCCGCTCCGCCGGCAACCAACGCGCCCGCAACTACACCGCTTCCGCCACCAAGCCCCACACCCGCGCAGCCGCAACCCAAACCGTCCACGCCCACTCCTACCAAACCGGCAAACCCACCCACCACGACACCCTCAACCACACCACAAGCTCCGGCCGGCAACGGAGGTGCTCAATGAACCTCGCGATCAATCACCGCCGTCCCGTCCTTCGCCCTTTTCCTCTGCGCCCCCTGCGTTTAGGCGGTTTGGTTTTGCTTTCAGCTCTCGCCGTCTCAACCGCGCTCGCGCAAACCCCGCAACCCGTCCAGAACCGCCCCGGCACCGAGCCCTGGAAGTCCATCGCCATCCCTGCGCTCAACACCTTCAAACCCACCGAGCCCACGCGGGTCACACTCCCCAACGGCGTGCAACTCTTCCTCGTTGAAGACCACGAGCTCCCCTTCATCAACGGCTTCATTCGCATCCGCGGCGGCAGCCGTGACGAACCCGCGAACAAGATCGGCCTCGTTTCTCTCTACGGGTCGGCCTGGCGCACCAGCGGCACATCCACCACCTCCGGCGACGTGCTTGACGATCAACTCGCCGCCAAAGCCGCAACTGTCGAAACCGGCGGCGTCGCAAGCCTCCACCTACTTAAGCTGGAACAGCTTCGCCCGCGACTTCGACTCCGTCTTCGCTACCGCGATGGACGTCCTGCTGCACCCTAACTTCCAGCAATCCAAGCTCGACCTCGCCAAGCGCAGCGAGCTTACCGCCATCCTCCGCCGCAACGACGACGCCTCCTCCATCGCCAGCCGCGAAGCCGTCGAGATCGCCTACGGCGCCACCAATCCCTACGGCCGCGTCGCGGAAATCCCCACTGTCTCCGCCGTCACGCTCGACGACCTCAAAGCGTGGCACCAGCGCACCGTGTTCGGCGCGAATCTCATCGTCGGCGTCATCGGCGACTTCAAAATCCCCGAAATGGAAGCTAAACTCCGCGCCGCCTTCTCGCCCATCCCGCAGGGCACAGAACTTCCCGCACCGCAGATCAGCTTCCAGGAGCCCAAGCCCGGCATCTACTTCGCGAACAAATCCGACGTCGATCAATCCAACGTCTACATGGTCGGGCTCGGCACCGAGGAGCGCAACCCAGACTTCTACGCGCTCTCCGTCATGAACGAGATCTTCTCCGGCGGCTTCGGCTCGCGCGTCGTGCAGGAGGTCCGCACCAAACTCGGCCTCGCCTACGACGTCGGCGGCAGCTTCGGCGCCGCCTACGACCACCCCGGCCTGTTCGCCGTCGGCCTCGGCACCAAGAGCTCCTCCACCGATGCCGCGACCAAAGCCACACTCGACGAGGTGCGCAAGCTGCGCACCGAACCGCCCACTGCAGACGAGCTCCGCAAAGCCAAGGACGACCTGCTCAACAGCTTCATCTTCAACTACGACTCGCCCGAGAAGGTGCTCGGCGAACAGGTCACACTCGCCGTCTACGGCTACCCGCCCGACTTCCTCGAGCGCTACCGCGCCGGCATCGAGAGCGTCACCGCCGCCGACGTCTCCCGTGTCGCGCAGAAGTACGTGCAGCCGGACAAGCTCGCCATCGTCGTCGTCGGCAACCAGTCGGAGATCAAGCCGCCGCTCAACCAGCTCGGCCCGGTCACGCCGCTCGACATCTCCATCCCCGGCGCTCCGCCGCAGGCCTCCGGCATGCCGTGAACACAGCCGGATCGCGGAGTAGCAGCGGGCTTCAGCTCGCGGAATCGGCCATCCCCAACCGCCGGGCTTTAGCTCCGGCGCGTCCGCCCGCGTGCGCAGAATCTACACCGGCTTGGTCTTGAATCCCGCCGCACTGCGCTCCCTGTGCCGCCAGTGCGACCACCCCAGGAACCACACCACCGCGAACGCAATCGCGATCATGGCATTCGCTATCCCGGCTCCGTTGATCAGGTCAATGAAGTTCGGCGGTGCCCACGGCTTCACCGTCGACGCCACCACAAACGTCATCGCCGCTGTCGCCAGGTCCGCAATCACATCGCCCAGCACACCGGCGCCATCATGATCGTGCGCACAACCGTCTCCGGCGCGCGCGCAAACCACCAGCTCGCCGCCACAATGTTCGACGCGATCAGAAACGTAAACCACAGCATGTAGACGTCGATGATCGTTCTCGCCCACGCGCCGCCGTCCATCGGCACTGCCCATCCGGCACCCTGCATCTTTCACCTCCTGCACGACATTTCGCAATTTCCCGAAGCGAACCCCGCGAGCCCGAGCTACAGCACGCCACCATAACAGACCTGCCAACAGAACTGGCCCAAACGGCATTCCTGGAGTTCGACGGGGCCGAGTATCGGGAGAATGCTCTAAACTACTCCTTGGCGTTCCCTCAAATCCCTCTCACGCCAGCGGGAGGTCTCCTTATGGCCCACAAGAACGGTCACAACTCCAACGGCTCCACGCCCTCGCTCCGCCTCAAAACCGGCCTCGCCGAGATGCTCAAAGGCGGCGTCATCATGGACGTCATGAACGTCGAGCAGGCGCGCATCGCCGAAGAGGCCGGCGCGGTCTCCGTCATGGCGCTCGAGCGCGTGCCCGCCATGATCCGCGCCGAAGGCGGCGTCGCCCGCATGGCCAATCCCAAGCTCATCAAGGAGATCATGGCCGCCGTCGTCCATTCCCGTCATGGCCAAGGCCCGCATCGGCCACTTCGTCGAAGCCCAGGTGCTCCAGGAGCTCGGCGTCGACTTCATCGACGAGTCCGAAGTCCTCACCCCCGCCGACGAGCACGCACCACATCGACAAGCACGCCTTCAAAACGCCGTTCGTCTGCGGCGCCAAGAACCTCGGCGAAGCCCTCCGCCGCATCGCGGAAGGCGCCGCCATGATCCGCACCAAGGGCGAGCCCGGAACCGGCGACGTCGTCCACGCCGTCACGCACATGCGCACCATCGTGCGCGAGATCAAGGCCCTCACCGTACTCGACGAGACCGAGCTCTACGCCGCCGCCAAAAACCTGCAGGCGCCCTACGAGCTCGTCCGCATGGTCGCGCAAGCGGGCAAGCTTCCCGTCCCCAACTTCTCCGCCGGCGGCATCGCGACACCCGCCGACGCCGCACTCATGATGCAGCTCGGCGCGGAAACCATCTTCGTCGGCTCCGGAATCTTCATGAAGGACGGCTCCACGCCGCTCGACCTGACGCCCGGCCACAAGGAGCGCGACGAGGCGATCTCCCGCGCCAAGGCCATCGTGCTCGCCGCAACCCATTTCAACGACCCCAAGATCGTCGCCGAAGCCAGCGAGCAGATCACCGGCACCATGAAGGGCCTCGCCGCCGCCGCCATCGAAGAGCGCGACCGCATGCAAACCCGCGGCTGGTAGAGAACGCAACTGCAAGCGGTCGTTCGGCCTAAACCGCTCTTATGCTCAACGCACGAAGACGCTGCCCAGCAGCAACACGCCGAACAGCGCCACAAACGCCGCGGTCGCTCTCGGGAACCGGCGCTTGTAGGCCACCTCACCCATCGCAAACAGCACTGAAATCGCAAACGCCGCCACAGCAAACAACGTCAACATGCGTGGTTTTCTCCCGGCGCGAAACAATACCCATCGCAAACAACGCATGGCAACAGTACCTCCGCGTATGCGCCAGGCTCCCGCTGCTACCCTTAAGGTGTGAGCAATAGCCGCGCCAACATCGGCGTCCTCGCCCTCCAGGGCGCCTTCGACGTCCACGCCAAGCGCCTCACCGAACTCGGCGCCTCCGCGCACCTCATCCGCAAGCCCGAAGATCTCGCCTCACCCGAAGGCAAGTGGAAACTCGACGCCCTCGTCATCCCCGGCGGCGAGTCCACCACCTTCCTCAAACACCTCGAGCGCGCCGGCTTCTACTCCGTCCTCGACGACTTCGTCCGCTCCAAGCCCGTCTTCGGCACCTGCGCCGGCTGCATCCTCCTCGCCAGGGAAGTCTCCAACCCACCGCAGCGCAGCTTCGGCGTGCTCGACATCGCCGTCGAGCGCAACGCCTACGGGCGCCAGAACGACTCCGTCATCCTCAACGCGCCCACCACGCTCCCCGGCGGCCCCATGGAGATGGTCTTCATCCGCGCGCCGCGTATCGCGCGCCTCGGCCCCGACATCGAAGTCCTCGCGCGCCGCGACGACGATCCCGTCCTCATCCGCTCCGGCCGCATCCTTGCCGCCACCTTTCATCCCGAACTCTCCGACGATCGCCGCGTCCACCAGCTCTTCCTCGACATCGTGCGCGATGCAAGCCCGCGGGAAAGCCTGACCCAGCGAGCAAACTACAATCGCCTCATGCCCTCCGCGCAGCCGATTTCCGCGGGCCTCACCGGGGTCCCGGGCGAGCTTTCCTTGCTCGCTGGGGTGTCTCTCCGCTTCTGGCATCTGCCCATCGAAGCGGCGCGCCACGGCTTCGCGCTCGATCGCCATCTTCTCCTCAACCTCTGGATCGCGCTCGCGCTCTTCACCCTCGCCAACACACTCCTCATCATCGGCGCTCTCGCGCGCCGCCGCGCGCATCGGCCGCATCCACAAGCTCACACTCGAGTACCTCCCGCTCGCCTGCTTCGCCGCGCTCTTCCTCTTCCTCGCCGTGCGTGCGCACTCCCTCTGGGCCGCGCAGCGCTACACCGGCGCCGCGCCCGACGCGCTTCAGGTCGAGGTCACCGGCCTGCAGTTCGCCTGGTACTTCCGCTACCCCGGCCATGACCAGACCTTCGGCCGCACGCGCAACACACTCGTCTCCGCCGCCGAAGGCAATCCCGTCGGCCTCGATCCCACCGATCCGCATTCCGCCGACGACATCGTCCGCCCCCAACTCGTCCTTCCCGCCGGCCGCGAGGTCGACCTCACTCTGCGCGCCGTCGATGTCATCCACGGCTTCGCCATCCCCGAGCTCCGCCTCAAGCAAAACGCCGTCCCCGGCCAGACGCAGCACATCCACTTCACGCCTGAACTTCCCGGCGACTACGCCATCCTCTGCACCCAGGTCTGCGGCCTCGGCCACTACCGCATGCAGGCCATCCTGCGCGTGTTGCCCGCCGCAGACTTCGACCACTGGCTCGCGCGAACAGGAACGCGCGCAAACTGCCGACGGCGAAACAAGCGAGGCCCAGCCATGAGCGCGCCCTCGCATCCGCTCTCACGCCGCACACAACGCGTTACGCGCGCGCTCATCTCCACGCATCACCGCAACATCGGCTTCGGCTACCTCACCATCTCCACCGTCGCAGTCGGTCTTCGGCGTCATTCTCTCCTGGCTTATGCGCGTGCGCCTCACATGGCCCGACTGGCCGCTCCCGCTGCACGGCCGCATTCTTCCCGAGGAGTACCTCGCGCTCGTCACCATGCACGGCACGCTGATGCTCTTCTTCGTCCTCACCGTCGCGCCGCGTCTCCGGCTTCGGCAACCTCATCCTTCCTGCACAGATCGGCGCGCGCCGCATGGCGTTTCCTCGCCTCAACGCGCTTGGCCATGTGGACCACCGCCGCTGCGCTCATCGTTCTCCTCTCCGCATTTCTGCGTCCCCGGCGGTTCGCCCATCGCCGGCTGGACCTCGTACCCTCCGCTCTCCGCATCATCGCTCGCCGGCCCCGGCGAAGGCCCCGGCCAGGACCTCTGGCTCGCAGGCATCGCGCTCTTCGCTATCGGCGGCACCATCGGCGCGGTCGTAACCCTGACAACAATCGTGAAGCTCCGCTGCGCCGGCATGACCTGGACGCGTCTCCCGCTCACCGTCTGGGGATGGTTCACGGCCGCGCTGCTCGCCGTCCCCGCATTCTCCGTCCTGCTCGCCGCGATTCTTCTTCTCTTCTGCGACCGCCATCTCGGCAGCGCCTTCTTCATCCCGCACGGCGACGTCATCAACTCCACACTCATCTCCCACGCACGGCTCCGGCTCACCGCTTCTCTGGCTTCATCTCTTCTGGTTCTTCGGTCATCCCGAGGTCTACATCGCCATCCTCCCCGGCATGGGCCTCACCTCCATGGTCATCGCCAACTTCGCGCGCCGCCGCGTCTTCGCTTACCGCCTCATGATCGCGACCACGCTCGCCATCGGCCTGCTCGGCATCCTCGTCTGGGGACATCACATGTTCGTCGCCGGCCTCAATCCATTCGCCGGAACCGCCTTCGCCGCTGCCTCGCTCGCCATCGCTGTTCCCGCCACCGCAAAAGTCCTCAGCTGGATCGCGACCGTCTGGCGCTCGCGCCCATTCCTCACCACACCCATGCTCTTCGCGCTCGGGTTCGTCTCGCTGTTCATCTCCGGCGGCCTCACCGGCATCATCGTCGCGCAGCCCATCCTCGACGAGTACCTGCACAACACCTTCTTCGTCGTCGGCCACTTCCACCTCATCATGGCCATGGCCGGCGTCTTCGGCCTCTTCTGCGCGACCTACTACTGGTTCCCTCTGCTCGCCCTCGCAGCTACCGGACGCTCGCATGCTTTCCGAGCGCCTGGGCCGCTGGCACTTCTGGCTCACACTGCTCTTCGCCTACACAACATTTCTGCCAATGTACTTCGCCGGCCTGGCCGGCGAACCTCGCCACTACGCGCAGCTCACCGGCCTCAACGCACCCGCACAAGCGCTCCTCGGCGGCACCGCAGATCTTCCAGCTCCACATCACCGGCGGTGCCTTCGCTCTCGGCCTCACGCAACTCCTCTTCCTCTACAACATCATCCGCACCTTGCGCTCCCCCGCACGCGCACCCACATAACCCCTGGTCCGCGACCACCCTCGAGTGGTCGCCCTACGCCCTCGCCGAACTCTCACCCGATCTCCCTCGCATTGGCCGTCTATCACCGCCCCTGTCACTACTCCGACGACGGCCTCACGTTCATCCCGCAATGGCAACCTCCACAACAATCCACAGCCGACCCGGAGTAAAATATCCCCGTGGAGTGCGTGGAAGTCATCCAAACGGGAACGGGAGTAATCTAGAAAGCGCGCGCTGATTCCGGCATCCAACCAGTCCTATGCCGACCATCCTCACACCTCCCGGAGTCCACCGCCCCAGGCGCCCTGGCCCGCACGATCTCGGTGAAGGCGACAGCGGCTCCGGCCGGCGTCCGCCAACCGACAAGCGCACCGGCGGCAACGGTGATGGCGACAACTGGAGCGACCGCCCGCAAGGCCGCCGCGGCCCGCGCGAGCGCCTCTCCCGCGCTCGCATCGGACTCTTCTTCGCCCTCGGCGGCGACCTCATGTTCTTCGTCGCGCTGGTCAGCGTCTTCTTCGTCGCCAAAACCTCCGGCCACTTCGACGCCTACTCCCGCTTCATCAATGACTGGCTCCCCACCGCCATTCCATCCATCCTCTGGCTCAACACCGCCGTCCTCCTCATCAGCTCCGTCTCCGCCGAGATCGCCCGCCGCAGCATGTTCCGCGAAGTCGACCTCATGGACGAGTGGTTCGGCTTCGGCCGCCCCACCTCACGCCGTGCCGCCCTCTGGCTCTCCGCCACACTCGCGCCTCGGCACGCTCTTCCTCGCCGGCCAGTGCGTCGCGTGGTCCCAGCTCGCCTCGCAGCACGTCTTCTTCAACTCCAACGCCGAGCAGCCACTTCTTCTACCTCATCACCATCGCGCACGCCGTGCATCTCTTCCTCGGCATCGCTGCCCTCGTCACCGCGCTCACATATCCTCTTCCGCTCCCGCCAGCTCGCCACCCGCCAGGTCGTCGTCGACGCCACCGTCTGGTACTGGCACGCCATGGGCATTCTCTGGATCTTCCTCTTCGCCCTGCTCGAGTACGGCCAGTGACAACCCGCCGCTCGCATCTTCTTCTCACAACGCTTGCCCTGTTCCTCGTCCTGACCGCCGCGCAGGTCTTCGGTCAAGGCTGCGCGCAGTGCCTCGACACCACCCGCGCCACCCCACCCGCAACGCAAGCCGCCTATCGCCACGCCATCGAGCTCCTCGCCGGCGTCGCCGCTTCAATCTTCCTCGCCGGCGTGATCCTTCTCCGCCGCGATCCCTGAAGCCCAATCAAGTCGTCCGCGTCTCCAGCGCAGCCCTGTCCCACTTTCCTAGGTTCGCCGCCGCGTTGTAGGTGCTCTCCAGGAAGTCCATCAATGCCTCGTCCGGATCCGGCGATGTCCGCAGCGCCTCATACGGCAGCACGAACTCGCCGAAGTTCGCATCGAACCACGCCGCCGCCGGCATCACCCTGTACTCCCGATACCCCTCCGGCTCCGGGTACGCATAGCTGTAAAAGAACGCGCCGACATCCTTCGTCCCCGGCCAGAAGCCAGCGCTCGACACCTCATGCGAATATGCATCGCGCGTCACACGATCCGGCAGCCCCGGCATGCTCGGATGCTCCGGCGCCGTCCGCCCTGAAAACCGCGTGCACGCCAGGTCCATCGCTCCCCAGAACAGGTGCACGGGGCTCACCTTGCCCGTAAACCGTGCCCGAAACACCGTCAGCACGCGCTGCGCCTGCAGCAGAATTCGCCAGAACCGCTCCACCATCTCCGCGTCATACGCCTGGTGCGTTTCGGTCCTGCTCAAACGGAATCGCGCCCGTCCATCTCCATCGGCTGCGTCCAGATCTTCACCGCAGTCCCCAGCGCGTCCAGCGCACGCATCACCCTGCCGTAAAAGTCTGCCACCGTCATCGGCTCCAGCGCAATCACCTCGCGCCCGCCGTCATCCGTCTGCAGCACTAGCTCATGCGCCAGAAAATCGAAGTCAATCTCCAGCACGCGCGCGCCGTGCCACATCGGCATCGTCGTCAGTCCGCGCACCGTCGGATACAGCGTCACATTCCACGTCTGATTCAACTTCGGCGTCAGCGCCAGCCGGATCTTCCCCACCACCTGCATCCACAACTGCAGCGTCGTCCCTGTCTCTGCCCACCTGTCCTGCGGGAACTCCGGCCAAGTCTCCATTGAGACCTCCAGAACCCAGCATCATACGCCCCTGCCACGCGCGCTCCCCTAACTGGCTAACTCCTCACTCCTAACTCCCAACGCCGCCCCGCCCTCCACACACCCGGGCGATACAATCAACCCTGCCAGATGCCCTACCAGGTCCTCGCCCGCAAGTACCGCCCCACGCGCTTCTCCGACGTCGTCGGCCAGGACCACGTCACCCGCACGCTGCTCAACGCGCTCGCCCAGAACCGCATCGCGCATGGCTACATCTTCTCCGGCCACCGCGGCATCGGCAAAACCACCATCGCGCGCATCCTGGCGAGCGCCCTCAATTGCCGCAACCCCATCGGCAGCGAAGCCCGCCCGACCCCCGAGCCCTGCAACCTCTGCGACTCCTGCACCGAGATCCGCTCCGGCTCCTCTGTCGACGTCATCGAAATCGACGCCGCCACCAATCGCGGCATCGACGAGATCCGCGAGCTCCGCGACGCCGCCCGCTACCGCCCCGCGCGCGACAAATACAAGATCTACATCCTCGACGAAGCGCACCAGATCACCGACGCTGCCTTCAACGCGCTGCTCAAAACTCTCGAAGAGCCGCCCGACCACATCGTCTTCATGATGGCCACCACCCAGCCCGAGGACATCCCCCAGACCATCCGCTCGCGCTGCCAGCACTTCAGCTTTCACGCCGTCAAGCTCGACGACATCGTCGGCCAGCTTCGCTCGATCGGCACAGCCGAAAACATCTCCGCCGACGACGCCACCCTCGCTCTCCTCGCCGAAGCCGGCGACGGCTCTATGCGCGATGCGCTCTCCATCATGGACCAGGCCATCGCCTCAGCGCCTAGCGAAAACGGCGTGCCTTCGCTCTCGGCCGACGAGATCCGCATCCTCATGGGCACCGTCTCGAACGCCGTCTTCGAGCAGATCCTCTCTGCCGTCCACGCGCAACAACTCCGCCGACGTCCTCGCCATCCTCGGCCGCCTGCTCGACGCCGGCAACGGCCCCCAGCCTCTCGCCCGCCAGTTCGTCCGCTACCTCCGCAACTGCACCGTCGCCAAAATCACCAACCTCGCGCCCGACCAGCCGGCCCACGGCCTCGCCGCCGACCTCCTCCAGATCTCCCCCGAAGAACGCTCCCGCGCCGCACGCTCCGCCGCGCTCTTCACCGAAGAAGAGCTCTCGCGCTTCCTCTCCATCCTCCTCCGCACCTTCGACGACCTCGGCTTCCGCCAGGAGCCCCGCTTCCATCTCGAGCTCGGCGTCCTCAAACTCGTCCACCTGCAGCGCCTCCTCCCCGTCGAAGACCTCCTCACCCAGCTCGGCGCCACCAAATCCCCACCTGCGCCCTCGACCACGCCGACAAACCTGTCATCTCGACCGGAGGTGCGAAGCCCGCAGCGGAGAGACCTGCATTCAGCACCACCAAAACCCCGGGTGCCCCATTCGTACCGGCGGCTTCATCGCCGGGACGAGTCGGGATCCACGAATGTATCGGCCACGAGCGCCTCGGCACGAACAAACTCATCCTCCGCACCTCAGGGCAGCACCACAACCCCCGTCATCCTGAGCGAAGCCGCACCAGCGGCGAAGTCGAAGGACCCCGAGGCCGTTCGTCCCTCCACAACCGCCTCCATCTTTTCAACCACCGACGGCTCGCTCGCCCTCGCTCCCGAACCCACACCAACCCCCGAAGACCGCCCGCAACTCGTCGAGCCCACACCACAAACCAACCTCGACCTCGACACCCTCCAATCCACCCTCGTCTCCGCCCTCGCCGCCGTCAAAGGCCAGCAGTCCGCCTCCGACGCCATCCACGACGCGACCCTCACCGTCTCCGGCGACACCCTCCAGATCCAAACCACGCTCTCCAAAGCAATGCTCCCCATCGCACTCAACCCCGAGGCCAACCGCATCCTCACCACCACCCTCCGCCAGCACAACCCCACGCTGAAATTCACGCTCCTGCCCGGCACTCCCGCCGCCGCCGCGCCGAAAAAGAAACGCGCCGCCGCCGCCGGAAGCGCGCCAGGACCTCGCCGAAAACCACCCACTCGTTCAGGAGGCCAAGCGCCTCTTCTCCGCCGAGATCTCCTCCGTCATCGATCTCCGCGACAAAGACTAGCGCAACCTCAATCGCGATGAGATGAGAGGATGATCCGATGAAAGACGCGACACCGGCACGATCGCGCGCAGTCCTCAGCCTCATCGCCTTCGCTGCAGCTGTTCTTTGTCTCGGCGAAGACATCTACCTCCTGATCAGCTCTCATCCTCCGCGCAACCAGATATTCAGGATCGCTTGCCTGCCACTACTCGCTGTCGCCGCACGAGTGTTCTTTGCGCGATATCGCCACGCTTCCGCACGCAAGGCCATGCAAAACCCCACAATTTCAAACTAAGGCCCTCCGCATACCCGCCTACGGAATGGCCAGATGATCGTTCGGAGCACTGAACTATGGACCTCAACAACCTCCAAAATATGCTCTCCCAAGCCACCGCCATGCGCGAGCAGATGGACGAGCGCCTCGCCGCCACCATCGTCGAAGCCGACTCCGGCGGCGGCGCGGTGACCGCCCGCTTGAACGGCAAAAAAGAACTCCTCAAGCTCACCATCGCACCCTCCGCCGCCTCCGCGGCAGCAGGTGACATCACCATGCTCGAAGACCTCATCGTCGCCGCCGTCAACGCCGCCGCCCGCAAAGCCGACGACGCCATGCAATCCTCCGCAGCCTCCCTGCTCGGAGGCCTCGGCCTCCCCGGCCTCTAATCTGTTCCCTGATCCCTGATCCCTGCCCTTATGAACCGCTACGCCGCGCCCATGACCCGCCTCATCGACGAGCTCCGCAAGCTCCCCGGCGTCGGCACGCGCACCGCCCAGCGCTTCGCATTCCACATCCTCCGCGCCTCCGACCAAGACGCCGCCGCGCTCGCCGACTCCATCCGCGCCCTCAAAGCTGCGCTCCGCCTCTGCTCGGTGTGCAACAACATCACCGACGTCGACCCCTGCCTCTACTGCGCCAGCCCCACGCGCAACCACCAGCTCATCTGCGTCCTCGAAGAGCCCACCAACATCGCCGCCATCGAAAAGACCCGCAGCTACAATGGCTTGTACCACATCCTTCATGGAACGCTTTCACCTGTAAACGGCATCGGCCCCGAGCAGCTCCGCCTCGCCAACCTCTGGCCCCGCCTGGAAAATTTAAGCGGTCATCCTGAGCGGAGCGGCGAAAGCCGCGAAGTCGAAGGAGCCGAACTGATCCTCGCCACCTCGCCGACCGTTGAAGGCGAAGCCACCGCCCGCTACCTCGCCGACGAAGCTCACCGCCAGTTCCCCACCCTCACCATCACCCGCATAGCCACCGGCGTCCCCGCCGGCTCTGACATCGAGTACGCGGACGAGGTCACCATCACCCGAGCCCTCGAAAACCGCAGATCGCTCTGAGGACGAAAGCTGAAGTCCCACACCCTCCGGCCAACATCCTGAATGCAAAGCCACTTACGAATTGCGCCGGGCCCCACCTGCGTGGATTACCCGCCTGCCTTCAGGACTTTGCACAAAACGTCGCGTGCGGAAGCACGAGGTCCACGCTTAAGTGCCATTGATAGAAGACTTTGCGCAAAAAGCACCGGGGAGGGGCCTACTTCGGCCGGAAATCCACCGTCACAATCGTCGCTACATCGGTCGGCCGGTCGTTCAGCAGATACGGCCTGTACCGCCGCCCGAACACCTCCCGCACCGCCGCTCCGCGCAGCAGCCGATGCCCGCTGATCGCCTCCGCCCGAATCACCTGCCCGCTCTTCCCCACCACCGCCTCCACCAGCACCCTGCCGTGGATTCGGCTGATCTCCGCCAGCATCGGATACGTCGGCGGCGGCGCGTACACCAGGCGGTCGGCCATCAGCGCCGGCGACGCTCCAATCATCGCCGGAGCCATGTACCTCGGCTGCAGATTCGCCGCTCCGCCGGCGCTTGACACCTCACGCTCGGCTTGCGGAGGGACTGCGCCCGCGCTCGCCCGATCCACCGGCTCAACAGCCTTACTCGCGGGTGCTACTTCGGCAGCCGACGTCGCTCCGCTTGGGGCAGAGGCTCTCGAACCCGACGCAGCGAATTCTCCACGACCGCGCCGCACGCTCGCTCGCGAACGCGCCTCCTCAGCTCGGCGCCCCCTCACCGGAGCCCGACTCGCAACCGGCCCCGCAGCTGCAGACTGCTCTGCGTTCACCTCCGGCGCCGTGTCCGCCGGCGGCGCCTCATACGGCTGGTTCGCGTCGCGCAGAGGCACCAGCAGCCGCTGATGCACGAACAGGCCCGCGCAGAACGCCAGCAGCAATGCACATACAGCCGCAGTCCACATCCAGAAACGCGACGTCCTCTTGGGCAGCTCCGTCTCCTCGGGCGCCTCCGACGCGAGCGGCAGCACACCATAATCCACCGCGGGCAAGCTCTCTCGCACCCGCTCAACCGGCCGAAAACGGTCATGCGCCGGCCCGGCCTGCGGCGCAGAATCCGCCTTCGCGTTCTCCACCTTGCGCTCCTCGGCGATCGCCTCCGCCGGCTCCGCCCCCGCGACCACCTGCGCCCGATAGAACAAGTCCGTCATCCCATGCGGCTGCGCCTCCACCTGCACGGCTTCTGCGGTGTCCTGCTGCGCAGCCACAACTTCGCCCCCGGCATGCTCAACCCCAACCGGCACAGGCGCCAACGTCTCGCCGGCCACGCCGGAACCCGCCGGCTGCTCCACGCGGACCGGGCTCGCTGCACCCGGGTTCAATCGCGTCCGGAACACACTCTCCACAACCGCCGCGATCTGCCGCGCTGCCTCGCGGAGCTCCGGTTCGGCTGCATCCTCCGCCTCCGGTCCGCCGACCGCAGACACCACCAACCCCACCAGTTCCGGCCGCGACAGCCCGTCGCGCTCGCGGTAGATCACGGTGCGGACGATGGATCCAACCTCGTCACGGAACGCGGCGTCCACCCCCACCCGTTCCACAAACGCCGGCAGGTCACCCGGCGAGCCGAAGCTCAGTCCGCGTGACCTGAAGAAGTCTCGAAACTCTTCGATATGCCGGTCAAATCTGCCTGCGACGGGGTCCGCCGGCAGAATCTTGTACATCGTAGCCATGCGCACTCCTTTAGATGCGCGCGGGCCGCCCCACTACAGCCTCATGCTGCTGGTTAGAACCCGGCTCCCGGCCGTATGACTCGCAAATCGCCGCCCGTCATCTCGCGCGGTAGATCCAGCCCCATCAATCCCAGCACCGTCGGCGAGATGTCCCGCAGCGACCCGCCCTCGCGAACAGCAACGTTCTTTCCCGCTTTCGTCACGAGGATGAACGGCACTGGATTGGTCGTGTGCGCGGTATGCGGCCCGCCGCTCTCAGGATCGATCAGCATCTCCGCGTTGCCATGGTCGGCGGTGATGATCCACGATGCTCCGGCAGCACGCACCGCCGTATAAATCCGGCCCAGTTGTGCATCGACAACCTCAACCGCCTTCACCGTCGGGTCAATCTTGCCCGAGTGACCCACCATGTCCGCATTCGCAAAGTTCACAATGATCACGTCAAACGCGGTGTCCTTCACCGCGCGCTCCACAATCTCCGCAATGCCATCCGCCGACATCTCCGGCGCGAGATCGTAGGTCGCCACCTTCTTCGACGCCACCAGCTCGCGGTCCTCGCCCGCAAACGGCTTCTCAATTCCGCCATTGAAGAAGTACGTCACATGCGCATACTTTTCGGTCTCTGCGACGCGCAGATTGCGAAGCTCGTACTTCGCCATCACATTTGCCAGCAGGTTGTCCATGCTCTCCGGCGGAATTACGACGGGCAGCGCGAACTTCGGATCGTACCGCGTCATGCAGATGTACGTCAGCTCACGCGGCGTGCTCTCCACCGGAATCGTTTCATCCAGCTCCGCAGCCTTGGGCAGTGATATACCGCCATCCGCCGCAAGCCCGGAGCGCCGTGCCAGCACGCGCGTAATCTGCCGCACACGATCGGCGCGATAGTTGAAGCAGATCACCGCATCGCCGTCGCGGATCTTCGCAATCGGTTCGCCCGTTGCATCGACACACACGAACGGCTCAATAAACTCGTCGGTTACGCCGTTGTTGTAACTCTCATGCACGCGTGCAACTGGATCCTCGTACGCTCCGCCTTCAGCCGAGCCTGTGACCATCGCCCTGAATGCTTTGAGTTCCCGCTCCCAGCGCAGGTCGCGGTCCATCGCGTAGTAGCGCCCGCTCACGCTGGCGATCCTGCCAACGCCATACTCCGCGCACACCTGCTGCAACTCTTCGAGATACCCCGCTCCGCTCGTCGGCAGCGTGTCGCGTCCGTCCATAAACGCATGCACGTACACGCGCTCGAGCTTCTGCTGCGCGGCCATCGTGATCAGCGCATACAGATGCCGCTGATGCGAATGCACGCCGCCGTCGCTCAGCAGCCCGATCAGGTGCAGCGCCTGTCCCTCGCGCGCGCCCGTCTGCATTGCTTTCAGCAGCGTCGCGTCCTCGAAGAACTCGCCGCTCGCAATGGCCGCATCGATACGCGTGATGTCCATGCGTACCACGCGCCCTGCGCCCAGGTTCAGATGCCCAACCTCAGAGTTGCCCATCTGTCCGTCCGGCAGACCGACGAAGTGCTCGCTCGCTCGGATCAGCGTGTTCGGATACTCGCGCAGCAGCCGGTCATAGTTAGGCTTGCGAGCCAGCGCAATCGCATTGCCGCTCGTCTCGGCCCGGTAGCCCCAGCCGTCAAGAATGGTCAGGACCACCGGTCCGCTACGTCTCGCCATCGTTCCCTTACTCTCCGCCATTCAAACTTTGCCGGCCCAGGAACTCCGCCGTCTGGCCGAGCTCTTCCTCGATGCGCAGAAGCTGGTTGTACTTCGCAATGCGGTCCGTGCGCGACGCCGATCCGGTCTTGATCTGCCCTGCATTCGTCGCTACCGCGAGGTCCGCGATGAACGTATCTTCCGTCTCCCCGGAGCGGTGCGAGATCACAGCCGTGTAGCCATTGCGGCGCGCCAGTTCAATCGCGTCCAGCGTCTCCGAGATGCTGCCGATCTGATTCACCTTCACCAGAATCGAATTTCCGACCTGCTCATCAATCCCGCGCTGCAGACGCTTCACGTTGGTCACGAACAGGTCATCGCCGACCAGCTGAATCTTGCGCCCAACCTTTTCGGTCAGAATCTTCCAGCCCGTCCAATCGTCTTCAGCCAGGCCGTCCTCGAGCGACACAATCGGATACTGCCGCACCCACCCCGCCCAGTACTCCGCCATCTGCTCGGGAGTCTTCTCCGTCTTGTCGGACTTCTTGAAGACGTACTTGCCCTTATCCTTGTCGAAAAACTCGCTGGACGCAGGATCGAGCGCAATCGCAATCTGCTCTCCGGCCTTGTAGCCCGCGAGCTCGATCGCTTCGAGAATCACCTCAATCGCTTCCACATTCGACTTCAGGCTCGGCGCGAATCCGCCCTCATCGCCGACCGCGGTGTTGTAGCCCTTCTTCTTCAGCACGCCCTTCAGCGTGTGAAAGACCTCCGCGCCCCAGCGCAGCGCATCTGAAAACGTCTCCGCACCCACCGGCATCACCATGAACTCCTGGAAGTCCACGTTGTTGTCGGCATGCGCTCCGCCGTTCAGGATGTTCATCATCGGCGTGGGCAGCACGCACGCATTCACCCCGCCAAGGTAGCGATACAGCGGCACGCGCAGCGATTCTGCCGCAGCGCGCGCACAAGCCATCGACACCGCAAGAATCGCATTCGCTCCAAGCTTGCCCTTGTTCTCCGTTCCGTCCAGCGCAATCATCGTGGCGTCGATCAGCCGCTGATTGCTTGCGTCGAACCCCTCGAGCTCCGGCGCGATGACGCTCTCGACGTTCTCAACCGCGTGCATCACGCCCTTGCCCAGATAGTGCTTCTTGTCGCCGTCGCGCAGCTCAACCGCTTCATGCTCACCGGTCGAGGCGCCGCTCGGCACCGCAGCGCGTCCGCGCGTTCCATCCTCCAGCACCACATCTGCTTCCACGGTCGGATTGCCGCGGCTGTCCAGAATCTCGCGCGCACGAATCGATGCGATCTCAGTCATTGTTTCTCTCTGTCTCTCTTTCTGTTCTTGTCTTCCATGGCGGCGCACAATTCTGTGCTCCAAACGGTCATGCAACGCGGGGCGGTTGTCCACTGCAATTGGCGAGCCCGTCGCCGCAGCAATCGTGTCAATCCATTCAGCCATCTTTCTCGAGCGACCTTCCCCACCGCGCCCATTCTAACAAGCGGACGCACACTCCTGCTCACCGCGGAGTTGCCGCAGCGCGAGCACGCCCGCCCTCCTCGCGCTCATGCGCCGGCGTCCCCGGCGAACTCGTTCGCTGGTGTGCAGGCGGCGCCGATCCTGTTCGCTGGGGCGGCACCATCATCGGCACGCTCAGCCGCACGCGCGTGCCGCGTCCCGGACGGCTCACCATCTCGACGGCGGCATCATCGCCATACAGCACCTGCAGGCGCTCGCGCACATTGCGCAGCCCAATGCCCGAGCCCTCGCGCACCAGGCCGCTTACCGGCTCCGTCACCGCGCGCCCGGGCTCCACGCCCACGCCGTCGTCTTCAACCTCAATCACCAGCCGCTCGCCTTCGACACGGCTGCGCAGCGTCACAGTTCCTCCACTGATGCGCGGCTCAAGGCCGTGCTTGATCGAATTCTCGATCAGCGGCTGCAGCAGCATGCTGGGCACAACGCAGTCCAGCGTTTCGTCTGCAATGTCTTTCACGACATTCAGCTTCTCTCCGAAGCGCACCACCTCGATATCCAAATAGTCGTCGGTGAATGCGAGTTCCTCGCCCAGCGGCACAAACGCCTCGCGTTCCCGCAGCAGCGTCCGCAGGATGTTCGCGAGCTTGACGATCATCTCCCGCGCGAGCTCCGGCCGGGATCGCACCAGCGATGCAATCGAGTTCAGCGTGTTGAACAGAAAGTGCGGATTGATCTGCCGCTGCAGCGCATCCAGACGAGCCTCGAGCAGCAGCCGGCTCTGCTCTTCCAGCTTGCTCTCGATCCGTACGGCGTTCCATATCTTCAACGGAATCCCGACCACCACCGGAGCGCACGCGCAAATCGCCAGCTCGATCAGCCAACGGTGCGAGTACAGCTCGAAGTACCTGAGCGAATAAACCTTCGAAATCTGGCTGGCCGCAAACTGCACGGCCATGATCAGCACCAGCAGAAAAATCTGCCGGTCAAGATGCGGCCACTTCACCGTCCGCCGAATCCACCGGTAGATGCTCAGATCGATCAGCGGCGAGAACGACCACACATCCTCCTCATCCACAAACTCGCGAAATGTGCTGAAAATTGCCGCTACGCTCAAATTCACCGCCAGCGCAAAGTACTCGCGGTGCAGTAAGGCCGGAAGCGCCAGCAACGCTCCACCCGCAAACGCCGCAGTGGGCCCAAACAGCAGCGCCAGCAGCGTCGTCGCCTCAAACGACAGATCAGCCGATAGAAAATTCGGTACACGCACGCGCACCAGCACGCCCAGCGTCAGCGGAACGCTGATCCACGCGGCCAGCCGCAACGTTTCCGCGCGCGTACGTTCGGCTCCGCGCAGCAGCAGCCGCTTGAACCCCGTCGACCGCGCCAGCGAACTGGCCACCGCTGCCGCTACGCCCAGCTTCACCAGCAGCGTAATCAGGATCAGGTTGTCGCTCGCGTGCACGCCTTTACTTTACTCGCCTGTGACAGCGTGCTGAATCCTTCCGGCAGCACGCGAATCTATAATCGTGCTATGCCGCTTGCGAGTGTCACCAAGGTCGCCGAAGCCGACTTCCCTACGCGCTGGGGACAGTTCCGTATCTTCGGCTTTGAAGGCCTCACCACTCCGGGCGATCCCAACCGCCAGCCGGTCGAAAGCGCAATTGTGCTGGTGATGGGCGACATCCACGCCGCACCGCCGATCGTGCGCATTCACTCGCAGTGCACCACCGGAGACGTCTTCCACTCGCTGCGCTGCGACTGCCACGACCAGCTCCATATGGCGCTCGCACGCATCGCCGAGCAAGGCGCGGGCGTTTTGCTGTATGAGCAACAGGAGGGCCGCGGCATCGGGCTGATGGCCAAGCTTCGCGCCTACGAGTTGCAGGACCAGGGGCTCGACACCGTCGAAGCCAACCTCCAGCTCGGCTTCGAAGCCGACCATCGCAACTTCGAGCTGCCCGCGGCAATCCTGCAGCAGCTCGGCTTGACCGCGGTGCGTCTCCTCACGAATAACCCGGAGAAAGTCGAAGCCCTCGAAGCGGCCGGCATCAAGGTCGTGGAACGCCTCTCAGCCGAGATCCCCGTCGAGCCCACATTCGAGCGCTACCTGGAGACCAAGCGCGAAAAAATGGGGCATTTCGTCGGGTAAACGCAGCCAGCGTCACCCACCGCTTACAAGCTTTGACGTCGTCACCGCCTGGCCCACATGCCGCGCCGTGTGCTCCGCGCAGTGAATCAGCAGGCCTCCGACCGTGGTTGGCAACTGCTTGCGGCCGATGCCCTGAGCCTCCTCGTATGACTGCGGCGCAAAGGCACGCACACGTGCCTTCGCCGCGCGAATCCCCGCACGAAACTCCTCAAGCACGTCGGCCGCCGAGCCGTGCTCCATCTCCGTCTTCAGCGCCGCAAGCTGCACCTGCTCCAACTGCCTGCCTTCGGCATACGTCAGCAGACGGTCAAGCGACCGTGCCATATGGCGCAGATGAAATCCCACCGGCGCGATGCCCGCAGCCGGCGCGGCCCACATCGCCGCATCGCCTAAACCACCGCACCAGCGTTCCACATCTTCTTCGGCCAGCTCCAGCGCATGAATTACAGCGCGCCGGACAACATCAACATCCGCGTGCGTGCCGCGCATCCAGGGCTCAGGCGCACTCGCCGGTCTCTGATCTCTGTTTTCTGATCTCTCGCTCATAGCCCCTTTCTCGCGCGAAACTCCCGCACAACCTCAGCCACGTCCCTGTGTTGCGACTCGACGGCAAGATTCATCGCGCGCATGTCCTCCTCGCTCACCTTCCCTGCAAGCCGCTGCATTGCGGTCGCAATCTGCGGCCATCGCCGCAACGAATCCTCCCGCACCAGGGGCACCGCCTCGTACGGAGGAAAGTAGCGGCGGTTGTCTTCGAGCGCCACAAACCCCATTCCGCGAATCGCGCCATCGGTCGAATTTCCGGCCACAATATCCACCTGCTTCGCCGCGAGCGCGCGATACAGCAGCCCAAGCTCCATCGTCCGCGGCGGCCCCGCGAAGTGCAAACCGTACGCCACGCTCAACCCGCGCAATCCGTCCGGCCGCTCGGCAAACTCATATCCCACACCCAGCCGCATCGGCGGTTGCACCTTCGCCACATCGGAGATCGTTCGCAGACCGAGCCGCTGCGCGTCGTCTGCACGCACGACCATCGCAAACGTGTCCTGAAACCCGAGCCCTGGCCCAACACGCACGCTGTACCGCTGCTCGTAAAGCTGTGCCACACGCGCATGCACACAGGCCTCGTCGCACGTGCCGGCGCCTGGCAGCGGCTGCTTCAGAATGGCCGTCAGCGCCGTGCCGGTGTACTCCACGTACGCGTCGATGCGATCGGAAATCAGCGCCTGCTGGCACAGATAGCTTCCCGCCAGCCAGAACCTGCGCTCCACCTTGCCGCCGCCCGCAGCCTCAATCTCCTGCGCCAGCAGCTCGCCAAGCACAACCTGCTCCGTGAAATTCTTTGCGCCAATCACGATGTGTGACGACCGCGGCGGCGCGCATGAACTGCACAATATCGCCACAACCAGGAGCAGCAAGCATCCGCTCACTCGCCCACTCGCTGACCTGCTGACTCGCTCCCTCACCGCCGCACCACAAGCCGCTTCTCCGCGAATCCCAACAGCCCGTCTGCGCACAACGCAAGCAGCGCTGCCGGAATTGCACCCGCCAGCACCAGCCCATTGTCCACGCTCGCCACGCCGCGGAAAATAAGCTCGCCGAGCCCACCCGCGCCAATCGCCGCCGCAATCGTCGCAATGCCAACGCACGTCACCGTCGCCGTCCGAATGCCCGCCAGAATGACGCTAGCTGCAATCGGAAGCTCCACCTTGCGCAGCCGTTGCCAGCCAGTCATCCCGAGCGCATTCGCCACATCGATCGCCGCAGGGTCCACGCTGCGAATCCCTGCATACGTATTGCGCAGAATCGGCAGCAGCGCGTAGGCCGTCAGCGCCACGATCGCCAGCCGCGCCGCCCGGTCCCCCAGGAACGGCACCGGAAGCAACAGACCAAACAGCGCCAGGCTCGGGATCGTCTGCAGCACATTCGCCACGCCGATCACCGGCCGGGCAAGCGACTGCCTTCGCGTCAACAGCACGCCGAGCGGCAACGCGATCCCACACGCAAACAGCATGGCGCTCGCAGTTAGCCAGATGTGCTCGAACGTGAGTCGCGCCATCTGCGCGCCGTAGCGCTCAAGGAACGTCGTCACGCACTCACCTCGCGATGCGTTGCCGCCACATACGCCCGCATGGCTTCATTCTGCGACTCGCGAACTTCATCGCACGCCAGATCGGCAACCATCGCGCCGTTCTCGAGCAGCACCACACGATCGGCCAGATATAGCGCCTCCTCCAGATCATGCGTCACGATAATGGTCGTCACTTCCGTCTTGCGCAGCAGCTCGCGAACCATCGTCTGCATCTCCGCACGTGTCAGCGGGTCGAGCGCGCCAAACGGCTCATCCATCAACATCACCTTGGGCTCGTTTGCCAGCGCACGCGCCACACCCACGCGTTGCCGCTGCCCTCCGCTCAACTGCCACGGATATCGCTTCAGGCAATCCACCGTCAGCCCGACCATCCCGATCATCTCCGCCGCGCGCGCGCCAATCTCCCCACGCGACCCTCCGGCCAGCTCCACCGCCATCCCCACATTCCGCTCGACTGTCATGTGCGGAAACAGCCCGGTTTCCTGGATCACATAGCCGATACTTCTCCGCAGTGCGATGAGGTCTTCGCGCAGAACATCGTTGCCGTCCACGAGCACCCGCCCGCCCGTCGGCCGCACCAGTCCATTCACGGTGCGCAGCAGTGTCGTTTTCCCGGACCCACTCCTGCCCAGCAGCGCCGTGGTCGAGCGTCGCTCAACACCCAGCGAAACCTCGCGCAAAACAGAACGGCCACTCACCGTGAAGCTCACATCAGCGAACTCCACCCCGTAAGTGGCCATCATTCTCCTGTATGCGCTCTGGCAGCGGCTCTATTCCTCGGCAGATGTCTCCCGCGAACTTTCGGCCGCCTCGTGCTCCCCCGCCTCCGCACCAGCAGCCGCCTGCGCTCCCTTCACCCGCACCACCGTGATCTTGTCGAAGCCTTCCTTGAAGGCCGGCGGCCGCAGCCTCTCGGCCATCTTGTGCATCACCTCGTCCGAAACCTGACGGTCGCGCTTCGCATTTCGCTCCAGGCAGACCGACAGCGGCACATCGAAGAAAACCGCCTGCACCTCGTAGCCAAAGCTCTTGGCCATCTTGATCCACTGGCGCCGCTCATGCGGACTCAGGTTCGTCGCGTCGACGTAATTCCACGGCATCTTCGCAATCAGCCGCGCTCGCAGCAAGCTGCGCAGCGTCGAAAACACCAGGCCCTGATATCGCTGATCGGTGATGTCGTCGAACAAAATCGTGCGCAGCATGTCGCTTGAAAGCGGCGTCACTCCGCGGCGCTTGTACCACGTCGTCTTGCCCGAGCCCGGCAGCCCAATCGTCAGCACCACGTACCCGCGCGGCGATCTCGCCGGCACTGCTGGGGGCGCCGGCGGAGGCGTGCCCACGGACTCCGGCTGCGTCTCCACCTCAACCCGTGGCTGCTCGACATGGCTTGTTTCAGCAGCTCCCGGCCGCGCGGAACCGGTCAGCGTCGCTTCGCCCGGCCGCAGGCCATGCATCTCCGCCGCCACATCCGGCTGCGGCTCCGAGCCGGATCCGCTTGGCTCGTCGGCCTCAAGTCCAGCCTGCTGCTCGCTTTTCGATGGCTCCGGGTATGCGGGCCGCAACGGCGCCGGTTGATTCGTCGGAATTTCCTGGCCAATCTTGCCCGTGGACTCGGATTCGTTGGGCCCACGCTTGGAACGTCGTCTCATAAATATCTCGCGCATCCACTCGCGCATACGCTGCTTTTATCACACGCGTGCCATGCCGCCCAAACGAATGCACCTGGCCGCATTCCCCCGTGCACATGCTCCTCACCCAGCGCACCCCCGGCGCATTTGCGCTTGACAACCCGCTTTGGTAGCCTCAGAAATTGGGAGCACGCGCGTCCTCATCCGTTCCTGAACCCACGGACTCTCACACATTCTCCAACGAGGTCTAGCAAGCAAATGGCAGTAAAGGTAGGTATCAACGGCTTCGGCCGCATCGGGCGCAATATCTTTCGCAGCGCACTCGGCAACAAGGACATCGAATTCGTCGCCGTCAACGACCTCACCACACCGGCCACCCTCGCTCACCTCCTCAAGTACGACTCCATCCTCGGCAACCTGAAGAACGACGTCAGCTATACCGACAACTCCCTTACCGTCGACGGAAAGACCATCAAGGTCTTCGCCGAGCGCGATCCCTCCAAGCTCGACTGGGCCTCCGTCGGCGCGCAGGTCGTCGTCGAATCCACCGGCTTCTTCACCGACGCCGAAAAGGCCAAAGCCCACCTCGGTTCCACTGTCAAGAAGGTCATCATCTCCGCGCCCGCCAGCAACGAAGACATCACCATCGTCCTCGGCGTCAACGAAGGCAAGTACGATCCCGCAAAGCACAACGTCATCTCCAACGCGAGCTGCACCACCAACTGCCTCGCGCCCGTGGTCAAAGTTCTCCACGAGACCTTCACCATCACCTCCGGCATCATGACCACGATCCACAGCTACACCAACGACCAGGTGATCCTCGACACGCCGCACAAGGATCTCCGCCGCGCCCGCGCCGCCGCGCTCTCCATGATCCCCAGCTCCACCGGCGCAGCCAAGGCCCTCAAACTCGTCATCCCGGAGATGGACGGCAAGCTCGACGGCTTCGCTATCCGCGTCCCCACACCCAACGTCTCGGTCGTCGATCTCACCTTCGTTACAGCAAAGCCCATCGACGCGAAGTCGATCAACGCCGCTCTCAAGTCCGCGGCGGAAGGCCCGCTCAAGGGCATCCTCGGCTTCGAAGAGAACGAGCTCGTCAGCTCCGACTTCAAGGGCAATCCCCTCTCCTCCATCGTCGACTCCAAGCTGACCAAGACCGTCGGCCAGAACACCGGCAAGGTCATCTCCTGGTACGACAACGAGTGGGGCTACTCCAACCGCGTCCACGACCTCGTCCTCTTCCTCGCGAAGAAAGGGCTGTAACCGTCAGCAGGAAAGATCAAGCTCGCCTGCCCCCGCGGCAGGCGAGCTTGTTTGCGCAACAATGTGCTGCACGGAGTTGTCCAGGAAACGATGTTCAGATTCGCTACTCGTCTTGGTGCGAGCCAGAAAAATGCCTGAAAAGTCCTGTCATTATTGACGATGCTCCTCGATAAAATAGAAAAAGTGCGCCATGGATAAGACCGCTCGACGAGTTACCGATCTCCAGGAACAGCAGGCCGACACCTATCGCTACTGGCAAACGCGCACGCCCGCGGAGCGCTTCGAGGCTACCTGGGAGCTCAGTAGAGAGCTCTATTCGACTTTCTACCGTCAGAAAGGCATTGAAGCTCATGGAGAAGGATCAGCGAGATCTCTTACGCGAGTTCAACGCTCACAACGTTAGATTCTTGATCGTCGGCGGTTACGCATTTTCCTTCTACACAGAGCCGCGCGCCACCAAGGACCTGGACATCTTCGTTGAGAGAAGTCCGGAAAACGCAGCCCGGGTCTTTCGTGCACTTGCGGCATTCGGAGCTCCTATGGCCGGAATTAGTCCCGGCGATTTCGAGAGCATCGAAGAAAACTTTCAGATAGGCGTAGCTCCAAGCCGGATCGACATCCTTAAGAAGATCGAAGCCGTGGAGTTCGACTCCGCCTGGGAAGCGGGCGAACCCGGCATGATCGGAGATATCCCCGTCCGTTACATCTCATTCGATGACCTGGTCAAGAACAAGCTTGCCATCGGGCGTCTTCGTGATCTCGCGGACGTCGAGGACCTGCGCAGGGCGCGAGCAGCGTCCCGCAAATAACTGAGACCGACTAATTCTCGGACGGCAGTCCCCGAAAATCTCTTCACATCGATTCGCCGTAATTGAACGGCCTCATTCTTCTGCTCCGCCAGAAATACGCCAGGATAATCACGCTCGCGAGCGCCGCATACGCGCACCACACCGACGTGAACGCATACCGCTTGATCCCCATGGTTATCAGCAGAATCACCAGATTCGCCGCGCCGAACAACACCATGTCCCAGTTCTCCGAGAAGAACAGCGAACCGCATGTGACAACCACATACAGCACCGCGACCGTCAGGTAATTCGTTCCCTGGTTCATGTACACAATGCTGTTCGAGCGCTGATAGATCTGCGTCGGAAAGGCCGCCAGCGCCCACAGGATGTACACCGTCAGGCCCACCCCGAGCACGACAAACGGCAGCATTCGTCGTCGCCGCTTCGCCGTGCGCTCAAACAACAGCACACTCAGCGGAATCAGTGCGGGAAGCAGTCCCTGCGCGTACAGCATGAAGGCCGCTCCCGCATCATGCGTCACCCGCGGCGAAAGCTTGCCGTCGAGTCCCAGCCACACAAAACCTTCGACGAACTGATGAATCGCGAACAGTGTCGGCAGCGCAGCAAACATCAGCTCCCGCCGATGCTTCACGTGCAGCAGCGTCGCCACACCGACACCGCCTAGAACACCGCTCCCGACAAAGTTCGCGGTCGCTGAAAAGCACATCCGCTACACCTCGCGTCGCATATCGCTCGCCAGGTACACAACAATAGCGTAGTACCGCCCGCAGCGCGGCAAATCCTGTCGCGTGCGCTACCAGATCACCTGCGATCCACTGTCAAATAAACCGCCAGCCCAGCCATCATCGCGAGCGCCGCCACACTGGCCACAACCATCGCTAGACCAAAACTCGCCATGCTGGATCGCACCACAGCGCCCGCACCTGCGCTCACCCACGCGCGCCAGCTCGCGACACCGCCGCTCAATCGAAATGCCAGCACCAGCCCCACGCACATCACGACCGCAACCGCCACCATCTGCGCGACCAGCGGACGTTCCACCCGCTGCACCACCTCGCGCCTGCGCCGCAACTGCGCGCGCCACCACACCAGCCCGGGCGGCTCCAGCGGAGCCTCAACCATGGCCCTTGCCTTCGCCGTCGTCATCGCCTGCGTCACCAGCACAACCTCGCCGCACCTCCGGCACCCCCGCACGTGGCTTGCAAGCTCCTCTCCCGCCGCCTGCGGCCAGTGTCCCAGCCGCAGCAGCGCCTGCACCTCTGCGGTCCTCGCGCAGCCGATCATCGCGCTCCTCCCTCTCGCAGCAGCTCCGCCATCCTGTGGCGTGCGCGAAACAGCATCAGCCGTATGCTCGGCGAGTTCAGCCCCATAATCTCCGCAATCTCTTTGTGCGAGTAGCCCTCCGCGTGCGCCAGCCACAGCAACTGCCGCTCTCGCGGACGAAGCTGCAGCAGCCTCGGCTCCAGCATCATCTGCGCATCCACTCCCGCAACCGCAGCGTTCGCGAACGCGACCTCCGGCAGGTCCTCGATCGACGACGGCCTCGGCCGTCTCCAGTAATCCCGCAGCAGGTTCGTTGCAACCCGAAACAGGTAACGCTTTGCGTGCACCTCGCCATCCATGGGCGTGGCCGAACACAGCATCCGCACGAAGCTCTCCTGAACCAGGTCGTCCGCCAGCGCCGGATCGCCCGACACCCTCGCCAGGTACGACCATAGCGGCCGCGCCGTTCGCTCATAGAATCCCGCAAACGCATCTCTGTCCATGCGCGACTCGGCTCGAGCGGCTTCACCCGCCTGTACACTCTCGAGAACCTCATCCCATGTCATCGCGCCATCCTCGTCCGGAGCGCGGCCTCACTCCGCTTCACTCGCGCCCTCGCACATCCATGCCTGCATGTGTCTGCGGCATTTCCATCAGGTTCAACCGGCGGCCCAGCACCCACAACGCGCCTGCCGAAAGAATAAGCCCGATTCCCGGCATCAGCGCGACCATTCCCAGCACCAGCATCGCCGTGCCCGAATCCCCGACAGAGTTCCTCAGTGCCAGCAGCCCTGCCCCCAGCAGCGTCAGTACCAGCCCCACCTGCAGCGTCGCAATCATGCGCGACACAAGATTGGGCATTCGCCGCGAGTCGGTCTCCGTAATAATTGGCGCTGCCTCCAGGAAGCGCTTGCCGGCGTCGGTCTCCATGTACCCCAGCAGCTCCTGGTTCGTCGCAAAGCGGTCGATCAGCTTGCCGTGCACCTCGCTCTGCAACGCGAACGTCTTGGTCCAGCGCTTACTCTCAGAAAGCGTGCGAATGATCCACGCCAGCGCCCACAGCAGCACGACCATGACAATGACCGGCGCCACATCGTTCATAACCCGATCCAGCGAATCGCTCCTCGTATCCCTCGGTGGCACGAACCCGCGCTTCGGTTCCAGCACTTCGTAGTACTTCTGCTGCGGGCTGCGCAGCTCGGAAAACAGCCAGAACGATGGGTTCCTCGCAATCTCCGGATGCTGCTGCAAGAACGCCGCCAGCTCGGGATTGCTCTTCGCAACATAGTCCTGATTCGCCAGCAGTGACGGATCGCTCGATACAACTTCAGCCAGGGTCGGACTCAACCGCAGCAGTTCCATAAGCTGCTGCTGCGTCGCGCCCAGATCCTGCTGAGACTGCGCTATGGCCGGCTGATTCTGCACCGGCGTCTGCGCCCGCACCACGGCAGGAGCCATCGCCGTCGCCAGCACCATAGACCCAACCGCCGCCCAAACCCGCCCTTGTCGCTCCATCGTCATCTCCCATTCTCATCCTGTTCTGCCCTCCATAACGCCCCTCAAGATTCTTGGTTAACATCAACTCCATGACACACCAGCCCCGCACGAACATCCCCGGCAGCTCTCCCTACGAGCCCATCGTCGGCTTCTCGCGCGCCGTCCGCATCGGCAACATCGTCCACATCGCCGGCACAGCGCCCGTCGGTGCGGAAGATCTCTCCGCCTACGAGCAAACGCGCACCGTCCTCGAGCTCATCGGCAAAGCGCTCACCCAGGCCGGCGCGACCGTCGAGCACGTCGTCCGCACCCGCATGTACATCACTCACACCGAAGACTGGGAGCAGATCGGACGGGCGCACGGAGAGATCTTCTCGACGATCCGGCCCGCCGCGACGATGGTCACCGTGAAGGAACTCCTCAACCCGAAGTGGCGCGTCGAAATCGAAGCCGAAGCGATCATCCCCGATTAGAACGACTCCCCTGACGCTCGCGCGGTCTAGAATCGCGGCCATGGCCCCCGCGCTGACCAGCCGCTTCTTCAAAGCGCTCGCACTCTGCCTGCTCATCGCCGGCACGCTGGACATCTCGGACGCGCTCATCTTCTACGGCCTGCGCGGCGTCTCGCCCAGGCTCCTGCTTCAGAACATCGCCGGCGGCCTCCTCGGGCCCTCGGCATTCCACGGCGGCGTCGCCACCGCACTGCTCGGCCTCGCAATCCACTACGCGATAACCTTCTGCTGGGCCGCGCTGTTTCTTCTTGCCGCGACACGACTTCGCTTCCTCACGCGCTACGCCGCGCTTTCCGGCCTCCTGTACGGCGGCATCATCTACTGTGTAATGAACTTCGTCGTGCTTCCCCTCACGCGCCTCGCCGGCCACATCCACCATCCCACGCCAGGCGTCCTGCTCAACGCTGTGCTCGCCCTGCTGCTCTGCATGGGCCTGCCCATCGCGCTTATTACCCGGCATTTCTTCGCCGAGTAATTTCCTCAAAATTCTTATCCACTGACAGACCTCCCCCGCCCCTCGTATATCCTCTTCGCAATGCCCAAGCTTTCGATCCGTGACCTCGACCTCGCCGACAAGCGTGTCTTCATCCGCGTCGACTTCAACGTGCCCCTCTCCAAAGAGGGCACCATCACCGACGACACGCGCATCCGCGAAACCCTCCCCACCATTGAGTACGCGCTGCGCCGCAAGGCCAAGGTCATCCTCGCCGCGCACCTCGGCCGCCCCAAGGGCAAGCGCGTCGACACCATGAGCCTTCGCCCAGTCGTCGATCGCGTGCGCGCTCTGCTCGACAACATCCTCACCGACGGCGAGAACGTCGCCTTCGCCCCCGACTGTGTCGGTCCCATCGCGCGCGAGATGGCCGGCAATCTCGAGTCCGGTCAGACCCTCCTGCTCGAAAATCTTCGCTTCCACGCCGCCGAAGAGGCGAACGACCCAGCCTTCGCCAAACAGCTCTCCGAGCTCTGCGACATCTACGTCAACGACGCCTTCGGCGCCGCCCACCGCGCCCACGCCTCCACCGAAGGCATCACGCACCTCGTCAAGCAGAAGGGCGGCCAGTGCGCCGCCGGCCTGCTGATGGAAAAGGAACTCACCTATCTCTCGAAGGCCGTCACGGATGCCAACCGCCCCTTTGTCGCGATCATCGGCGGCGCCAAGGTCTCGGACAAAATCGAAGTCATCAACGCTCTGCTCGACAAGGTCGACGCTCTGCTCATCGGCGGCGCCATGGCCTACACCTTCCTCAACGCCAAAGGTCAGACCACCGGCAAGTCCCTCACCGAGCTCGACAAGATTGACGTCGCCCGCGCCGTGCTCCAGAAGGCTGCCCAGCGCGACGTGAAGTTCCTCCTCCCCGTCGACCACTGCCTCGCCGACAAATTCGCCGCCGACGCCAAAACCCAGCTCTTCTCCGGCAGCGGGCCCTTCCCGGAAAACTACATGGCCCTCGATATCGGCCCCGAGACCATCAAGCTCTTCTCCGCCGAAATCGCCGACGCCGCCACGATCGTCTGGAACGGCCCCATGGGCGTCGCCGAGCTCTCACCCTTCGCCAAGGGCACCAACGCCATCGCCCGCGCCATCGCCAAAAACGAGGACTGCATCTCCATCGTCGGCGGCGGCGATTCCGTCGCCGCAGTCAACAACTCCGGCGTGGCCGACAAGATCACCCACATCTCCACAGGCGGCGGAGCGAGCCTCGAATTCCTCGAAGGCAAAACCCTCCCCGGCGTCGCCGCCCTCGACGACAAGTAGATCCACATCCCCTCGGAGCCCCACACCGCATGCGCAAGCCCGTGATCGCCGGCAACTGGAAGATGTACAAAACCCCCAAGGAATCCGTAGCCTTCATCGAAACGTTCCTCGCGCTCGTCGCCGGCCACCACCGCGACGAGATCCTCCTCTTCCCTCCCTTCACCTCTCTCGCCGCCGCCATCGAGGCCACGGTCGGCTCCAACGTTCACGCCGGCGCGCAAACCATGCACTGGCTCAACGAGGGCCCTTACACCGGCGAGATCTCGCCCACCATGCTGATGTCCATCGGCTGCCGTCACGTTCTCCTCGGCCACTCCGAGCAGCGTCTCTACTTCAACGAGACCGACGAACGCGTCAACCTCAAGCTCAAAGCCGCCATCAACCACGGCCTCACGCCCATCGTCTGTGTCGGCGAAACCCTGACCGAGCGCGAGGACGGCCGCACCGAAGAGACCATCCGCACGCAGATCCGCAACGCGCTCAAAAACATCACCGACTCCGAAGCCCACCGCCTCGTCATCGCCTACGAGCCCGTCTGGGCCATCGGCACCGGCTCAACCGCCACTCCCGAGATCGCCGCTGAAGCCCATCACATCGTTCGTCACGAGCTCTCGAACTGCTGCGGCGGCGACATGGCCGAACGCACCCGCATCCTCTACGGTGGCTCCGTCAAGCCCGACAACATCTCGGACCTCATGGCCCAGGACGGCATCGACGGCGCTCTTGTCGGCGGCGCCAGCCTCGTTCCCGAGACCTTCGCCAAAATCGTCCACTACACCTAAGCTCCTCTGATACCGGCTCTGCTACGCTGCACACAATGCAGCCGCTCGCATCCAGCGAACAAGCCCCGACCGATCTCCCGCGCGTTCTCTCCGCGCGTCACGCGATCTCGATCGTCGTCGGCATCGTCATCGGCTCCGGCATCTTTCTCGTCCCGCGCGAGATGATGGCCGCTACCGGCCGCGTTTCCGTCGTCTATGCGGTCTGGATTCTCGGAGGCCTGCTCTCGCTCTTCGGCGCCATGAGCTACGCCGAAGTCGCCGCCCTTCGCCCACGCGTCGGCGGCGAGTACGCCTTCATCCGCGAGGCCTACGGCGACCTCCCCGCCTTCCTCTACACCTGGACCTGGGTCGTCATCGCGAAGCCCGCGTCCATCGCGACCATCGCCGCCGGGCTGATGCGCGTGCTCGGCAGCTTCTCCGCTCTCAGCTTCCTCGCGCAGCCCGCCTTCGCACACCTCTACTGGTCGCAAGTTGCGGCCATCGTCGCTACCTGGCTCATCACCGCGCTCAATATCGTCAGCACGCGCGAATCCGCCAACGTGCAGGCCGTGCTCACCTGGCTCAAAATCCTCCTCATCGTCGGTATCGCAGTCGTCTGCTTTTCGAGTATCCGCCACGGCTCGCTCCACAATCTCGCGACAACGTATCTCGGCGCACGCGGAGGCCTCACCGGCTTCATGACCGCGCTCATCGCCGCGCTCTGGGCCTACGACGGCTGGTCCGACGTCACCCAGCTCGCCGGCGAAGTCCGCAACCCACAGCGTTCACTTCCGCTCGCTCTCATCGGCGGAGTCGCCATCGTCGCCGCGCTCTACATGCTCGTGCAGGGCGCCATCCAGTACATCCTCCCCGCAATCACCATCGCACTCTCCGACCGCCCCGCCGCCGACGCACTCCGCGTCGTCGCCGGCTCCGCGGGCGCCGCACTCGTCACCATCGGCATGGCCGTCAGCATCTGCGCAACGTTCGTCGGCAGCTCACTCTCCGGCGCGCGCGTTCCCTTCGCCGCCGCACGCGACCGTCTCTTCCCGCACTCGCTCGCCGCCATTCACCCGCGCTTCCACACGCCGTCCGCAAGCCTCATCCTGCAGGCCGTCCTCAGCTCTCTGCTGCTCCTCGTGGTCGGCAAATTCCAGGCACTCTTCTCTCTCGCCATCATCTCCGAGTGGCTCTTCTACGCACTCACCGCCTCGACCGTCTTCGTCTTCCGACACCGCGAACCCGATCGCGCGCGCCCCTATAGCGTCAACGGCTACCCCGTGACACCGGCGCTCTTCATCCTCGCCGCACTCATGATCATCGTCTTCAGCTTTATCACCCAGCCGCGCAACTCCATCGCCGGAGCCGCCGTCATTCTCCTCGGCGTGCCACTCTATTGGTGGATGAAATCACGGCGCTCCCACCAGCGCTCTCGAGATCTGCCGTCATCCTGAGCGAAGCACCACAACGCATCACAACCCACATCCACGCTGTCGTCCTGAACGAGCTATCAGCGGACCAGATAAATCTGTCATCCTGAGCGAAGGGGCGAAGCCCCGCAGTCGAAGGACCCCGAGAATCTCCGCTCTACGAACACCGCTCGTCCCTTTTCTCGCACCATGCCCAGGAAACCAAAACTCGGCCAGAACTTCCTCACCGACGACACCGCCTCGCACCGCATCGCCAGCTCCCTCGGCGACATCGCCGCCCGCACCGTCGTCGAGATCGGCCCTGGCCACGGCGCCATCACCCAAATCCTCGCCACACGCGCCGCCCACCTTCACTGCGTCGAGTTCGACCCATCCCTCGCCCGGGAGCTCACCTTCAAATTCCGCGACAACCCCCGCGTCACCATCCACCACGCCGACATCCTCCAGTTCGACCTCGGCTCACTCGCATCTCGCATCTCGGATCTCGAATCTCCACTCGACATCATCGGCAACCTGCCCTACTACATCACGTCCGACATCCTCCTCCATCTCTACACCGCCGCGCGCTCCAACCTCCTCCACCGCGCCGTGCTCATGATGCAGCGCGAAGTCGCCGACCGCATCACCGCCGCACCCGGCGTCAGCGACTACGGCGCGCTCTCCGCATTCACGCAGTTCCACGCACACGCCGAAAATCTTTTCACGCTGCCGCCCTCCGCCTTCTCTCCGCCACCCGACGTCTACTCCACCGTCGTCCGCCTCGACTTCGCTCCACGCTTCGCCGAGCTCCGCGTCGACCCCGAATCCTTCAACGCCTTCCTTCGCGCCGGCTTCGCACAAAAGCGCAAGACCCTGGCCAACAATCTCCGCTCTGTCGGCTTCACCGCATCGCAGTTACAAAGCGCGTGGCCCCATCATCTGCCCACACAAATCCGCGCTGAAGCTGTCTCTCTGGAACAAATCGCCGAGCTCTACCGCTCGCTCAGATCAAACCCCGCCGGCACCGGCTCGCCGGCGTCCTCAAGCAGACGCGCCGCCTTGCGCCGCACGCGGTCGATCACATGATCGTCCTGGACCAGCGCCTGCAGAATCGGCGTGATGTTCGCAATCTCAATCGCGCTTCCGTTCTGCTTCGCCTTCAACAAACTATCCATCTCCGCATCCAGGCCCAGCCGGTCATAACGCAGATCATGCTCCAGCCGCTCGCCGCGCTGCATCGTCTCCGCAATCCCCTGGAACGCCGCCATCGCGCCCATCAGCCCCGCATCATCCGAGTAGTTGAACGTGCACTCCAAACTTTTCCCGTCAGCCTCGTAGCGGATCGTCTTCTCGCCCGTCTGCGCAATGTTCTTCGACCTCGTCTCGCACTTGCCGCTCTTCGCCGCGTGCTCTCCCATGCGAACGCGCTCCATCGTCGTCGCGCTCACCGTCAGCGCCACCGGCTGAGACTTCTCCGTCCCCAGCTCGCTGTACGTCCCCGCTCCATCCGCCTGGATCCGTACCGTCCATTCCGGCAGCGTGCCGTCGCTGCGCGGCTTCATCGACATCTCCGCCATGCTCCACTTCACCGGCGAGCTCTCTGCCGCACTCACGCGGCACGGCGCAACCAACGCCGCAGACATCGCCGTGGCCACAATCACACCCAGCGCCCCGCGCCTCATCGCCGCAATCCTTCCGCCGTCTGCGCGTGATGAATGTGGCAGATCGCAATCGCCAGCGCATCCGCTGCATCCGGAGACTCTGGCGCGCGCTCCAGGTCGAGCAGCCTCGCCACCATGAACTGCACCTGCTCCTTCGCCGCCAGCCCGTATCCCACCACAGCGCTCTTGATCGAAAGCGGTGCATACTCCGCCACCGGGAGTCCGCAGTTCGCCGACGCCAGCATCGCCACACCACGCACATGCCCCAGCTTCAACGCGCTCTTCGCATTGGCCGCAAAGAATACATCCTCGATCGCGACCACCTGCGGCTCCCACATCTCCATCAGCGCCGTCAGTTCCGCATACACGCGCGCCAGCCGCACCGGAGTGCCATCCTTTTTGTTCAGCTTGATCGCCCCCGCGCACAACGGCTTCAATCGCGGGTTGCGCGCCGTCTCATCAACCTCCACGACGCCGTAGCCCGTGTACTCCGTTCCGCAGTCGATCCCGAACACGCGCATGGGTGCCCTCAGTCTACCTCTGCGCCCAACGCATCTCACCCGGTACAATCAACCCGACGACACCAGCTAGCCACCCAGGGCGCACGCTTGATCTCTCGCAAAAATTTCCCGACTAGAATCGCCGCTCTCCTCGGCAGCATCGTCCTGATCTCCCTCGCCGCGCGAGCCCTCACTCGCCAGACCACAGACACACCTCAAGTAACCTCCCCCCAGACCACCACCACAACCACCACCACACCCGCTCCCAAACCCCAACTCCCCGTCAAGTCGCCGGCCGAGCGACTCCACACCGCACTCCTCTCTCTTCCACCCCTCCCCTTCCATCCCGCCACCATCGTCATCGACCCCAGCCACGGCGGCGGCGACAACGGCTCCCGCATCTCCGACACCATCCTCGAGAAGGACGTCACTCTCGCCCTCGCGCTCCGCCTCCGTTCGCTGCTCACCGCACGCGGGTTCAACGTCATCCTCACCCGTGCCGACGACAAGGCCGCCAACACCACCGCGCCCTTCGCCCCGCTCACTCTTGACGACCGCGCCGGCATCGCCAATCACGAGCGCCCGTCCGCCTGCCTGCTGCTCCACGCCACCGGGGCCGGCACCGGCGTGCACCTCTACACCTCCGAGCTCACGCCTTCCCCCGGCGAGCTCCCCGCCGCGCCCTGGCTCACCCTCCAGGCCCCCTGGGTCCCCGACAGCCAGGCCCTCGCCTCGCGACTCTCCGACGCCTTCAACCGCGCCCGCCTTCCGCTCGTCGACGGCTCCGCCTCCGTCCGCCCGCTTGACTCCCTCACCTGCCCTGCCCTCGTTCTCGAGCTCGCGCCGCGCACCGCCAACCCCGACACCATCAACGACGACGGGTACCAGCAGACCATCGCTCAGGCCACCGCCAACGCGCTCATCCTCTGGAAGGACCACGTCCACCCCCCGCCGCACCTCACGC
This sequence comes from uncultured Verrucomicrobiae bacterium, assembly GCA_963716225.1. Lineage (GTDB taxonomy): Bacteria > Acidobacteriota > Terriglobia > Terriglobales > Acidobacteriaceae > Granulicella. Next base: position 635,148 of record OY970299.1, read on the forward strand.
CCGCGCCTCCGGCCGCCGCCTCCGGGACCTCCACCCCATGAGCATCCGCACCTACCGCATCATCTTCTGGGTCATGGTCCTCGCCATCATCGCTATGGGCGCGGTCCTGTTCGCGCATCATGAGGAGCGCCGCGGCCGCGTCGAGCGCCTCGCCGACGACGCTCCACTCGACGCCCCCTACACCGACACCGAGCCCGTCACCCTGCTCCTCGCCAACGACGCCGACGGCACCGTCACCGCCCAGACCCGCCAGCTCGCGCTCCCCTCCGAAACCACCGCCCGCGCGCGCGCCCTCCTCGATCACCTCGCCACCGAGTACGCCCTCCCCGGCTCCGCGCACCCCCTCCAGTCCGGCGCCGCCATCAACGAGGTCTTCCTCCTCCCACTCCCCGTCGTCGGCCACACCGCCGACCCCAACGCCACCTCCGACCTCAACGGCCGCACCCCCACCATCCCCGTCGCGCCCGACGCCAACACACCCGGCGCCACACCGCCCCACACGCCCGGCGGCGAGCTCGCCGTCATCGACCTCCGCGGCGCCTTCGTCAACCAGCACCCCTCCGGCGTCGAAGTCGAAACCCTCACCCTCGCCTCCATGATCGGCACCCTCCACGCCAACCTCCCGCAAATCGAGCAGGTCCGCTTCCTCGTCGACGGCCAGACCCGCGAAACCCTCGCCGGCCACGCCGACCTCCTCCGCACCTATCCCTCCCGCGACACCTCCAGCAACAATCAATGAGCACCACCCCTCCCACATCCCCAACCATCGGCGTCTTCGACTCCGGCTTCGGCGGCCTCACCGTCCTCCGCGCCCTGCTCCCGCTCATCCCCGCTGCGCACTACATTTACCTCGGCGACACCGCCCGCCTCCCCTACGGGGCCAAGTCCCACGCAACCGTCTCCCGCTACGCCGTCGAATCCGCGCGCTTCCTCGCCGCACAAGGCGCCGACGCCCTCGTCATCGCCTGCAACACCGCCACCGCCCTCGCCCTCGACGACATCCGCGCCGCCGTCTCCATCCCCGTCTTCGGCGTCATCGAACCCGGCGCCCAGGCCGCGGCCACCGCACTCTCCAGCCTGCCGGCTGGCTCTGCAACGGGTGCCCCATTCATCGAGCGCAGCGAGATGAGTGGGGTAGACCGACCCTCTGGCCCTGCTTCCGTCCTCGTCCTCGCCACCGCCGCCACCGTCGCCTCCCACGCCTACAGCACCGCCTGCGCTGCGCTCAACCTCCACGCCACGGAGTTCGCCGCACCTCTGCTCGTTCCTCTCGTCGAAGAAGGCTGGACCGACCACCCCGTCACCCGCGAAGTCCTCCGCATCTACCTCGCAGACGCCCTCTCGCAAACCACCCCGCAAGCCGTCGTCCTCGGCTGCACGCACTATCCACTCATCGCCGATCCCATCCGCTCCACGCTCCGCGCCCTCGGCTCCTCCGCGCTCGTCATCGACTCCGCCGAAACGACCGCCCACCACACCGCCCACGCCCTCGGCTTCAACCCCGAACCACACACGCCCATCCAGCAGCCCGCCACCTTCCGCTGTTACGCCACCGACTCCGTCGAAAAATTCGCCCGCCTCGGCTCCGCCTTCCTCGGCCAACCCATCCCCGCCGTCACCCTCCTCGACCTCGGCGGCTGAAATCCCTTGGTTTTGCATCCGCAGCGTAGTCTTGTCATCCCGCAGCGTAGCGGAGCGATCTGCTTTTGCCTTTGCTGTTGCTTCCAGGTAAGCCAAGCCTTCAGGCTTGGCCCTCTCGCGGCCAACCACAGAACGGGGCTTTAGCCCCTGCGGTATGCTTTTCTCTACTCTCTACTGTCTACCCTCTATTGTCTTTTCCATGCCCTACCTCCTCAAATCCGAGCCCGACGTCTACTCCTTCTCGGATCTCCTCCGCGACGGCGAAACCACCTGGGACGGCATCAAGAACCCGCAAGCCCTCATCACGCTCCGCAACATGAAGCCCGGCGAGCAGTGCGTCATCTACCACTCCAATACCGGCAAAGCCGCCGTCGGCCTCGCCAAAGTCGCATCCGTCAAACTCGACACCGACGGCAAAACACCCATCGTCCGCCTCAAGGCCGGCAAGCCCCTCAAGCGCGAAAAACCGCTCGCCGAAATGCGCGAAGCCAAAGTCTTCAAAGACTCCCTCCTCTTCCGCCAGTTCCGCCTCTCCGTCGTCCCTCTCACCGACGCCCAATTCGATTGGCTCGTCGACGCCTGACGCCTTAACTGACAACTGAGCCCTGGCGCTCGAAACTGCTCGCGGAATCGCTTAGCACGACCATGAGCGCGCGCGCACACTCATACGCTGTGATCCTGCCCGATACGCTGTCATCCTGCCCGTATCCAGCCCGATATGCTGTCATCCTGAGCGAAGCGTCACATCGTGACGCGTAGTCGAAGGACCCCGACACGGCTTGTAGCCCGCATTACCGCGTCAACCTTTTCCACGACAAATCCCTGCCGGGACCCCCACCCTGCCCTGAGCGCAGCCGAATGGGTTCCGCTTCTGAGACATGGGTTCACAGGAGTCCCCCACCCTCGCCTGTCGTATCTCGTATCTCGCCTCTCGTATCTCGCCTCTCGCCTCTCGCCTCTCGCCTCTCGTATCTCGTATCTCCCCTCTCACCTCCTGCTATCCTGACCCCCGGAGAGTACAAGAATGATCAACATGCAAGGCCAGGTCGCCGTCGTCTTCGGAGTCGCTAACAAGCGCTCCATCGCCTACGCCATCGCTGAAAAGCTCGCGCAGGCCGGCGCCACCCTCGTCCTCGGCTACCAGTCCGAGCGCCTCAAAAAGACCTCCGAAGAGCTCCTCGCCGCCCTCGGCCAGGCCTCCACCGGCCTGCTCGTCGAGTGCGATGTCTCCAGCGACGATGCCATCGCCAACGCCTTCGCGCAGATCCAGTCAAAGTTCCCCGCCATCCACACCGTCGTCCACTCCATCGGCTTCGCGCCCAACATCAAAAATCCCGTCCTCGCCACCACCCGCCACGACTTCGCCGTCGCCAACGACATCAGCGTCTACTCCCTCATCGCTATCGCCCGCGTCGCCGCTCCGCTCATGCCCGAAGGCTCCTCCTTCCTCACCCTCACCTACTACGGTGCCGAGAAGGTCTTCCCCAACTACAACATCATGGGCGTCTGCAAAGCCGGCCTCGAAGCCGCCGTCCGCTACCTCGCCGCCGAGCTCGGCCCCAAAAAAATCCGCGTCAACGCCGTCTCCGCCGGCCCCATCAACACCCTCGCCGCCCGCGGCATCGGTGACTTCGCCACCATCCTCGACACCGTCACCAACCGCGCCCCGCTCCACCGCAACGTCGAGCAGGAAGAAGTCGGCTCCGCCGCACTCTTCCTCTGCTCCCCCCTGGCCTCCGCCGTCACCGGCGAAATCACCTTCGTCGATTGCGGCTTCAACACCACCGGCATCTGACCATCTCTCGTCTCCGACGATATAGAAATCTGTCATCCTGAGCGCAACAAAAACTGCTGTCATCCTGAGCGAAGGCTCGCTTCGCGAGCCGCAGTCGAAGGACCCCGAGGATGACTGTCTGACGCATACCGTCTCTACCTTTTCAACCACAAACCTCAACCAGCAAGCCCGGAGAACCCGCATGCCCATTGGCTACACCTACATCATGGGCAGCTCGACCGGCACTCTCTACATCGGGGTAACCAGCAACCTCAACGACCGCGTACTCGAACACAAATCGGGCGCATACGAAGGCTTCTCTTCGAAATACGACTGCACCCGCCTGTTCTACTGGGAATCCTTCGACGACATTCGCACCGCCATTGGCCGCGAGAAGCAACTGAAAGGCTGGCGTCGCGAAAAAAAGCTGAACCTCATCCGCACCACCAATCCCGAGTTCAAAGACCTGGCCCAAAACTGGGGCTGCAAGATCATCTTCGCGGGCGAACGCATCAGCGACCAGAAATGAGCACCGCCTGACCGCTGCCATCCCGATCTCCAAAACGGTCGTTCTGACGCGAACAAACCACTGTTATCCTGACCCCCAAAAACCGCCGTCATCCTGAGTGAAGCCCCGCAGGGGCGCAGTCGAAGGACCCCGACGATGACCGGCGCACGAATGTCCTCGAATCGTTTTCAACCAGAGACCCAACTTGCACCCCGCGCTCGCCACAGCTAAATTACTCGCGAAGCACGATTGAAGCATCGGCCACCCCCATGAACTCGCCCTCCACAAAAATCGACGACAAACTCGCCACCCTCTCCGACTGGCGTGGCAAGACCCTCGCACACGTCCGCAAGCTCATCCACGCCGCCGACCCCGAGATTGTCGAAGAGTTCAAGTGGGCCAAAGCCACATCGCCCGGCGTCCCCGTCTTCTCCCACGCGGGAATCATCTGCACCGGCGAAACCTACAAATCCGCCGTCAAGCTCACCTTCGCCAAAGGCGCATCCCTCCCCGACCCCGCACACCTCTTCAACTCCAGCCTCGAAGGAAACGTCCGCCGCGCCATCGACATCCACGAAGGCGACAAGATCAACGAAGCCGCCTTCAAAGACCTCATCCGCGCCGCCGTCGCACTCAACCTGAAAACCAAGTCCAAACCCGCCAAACGTTGACCTCGTGGCCGCACGGCCCCACGCGCCGTGATCCATGTATCTTGTTCTCGCCCCTGACCCTGATCCCTGTTCCCTAATCCCTAATCCCTGATCCCCAAGGCACGCTCATGAAAATCGCCGACATCCTCCTCCTCGACTACGCCGCCGAGATCGACCACACCCGCCGCACGCTGGAGCGCATCCCCGACAATCCCGCCTGGAAGCCCCACGACAAATCCATGCCCATCGGCCGCCTCGCCATGCACTGCGCCACCATCCCGCTCTTCGGCCTCTACATCGTTGAGGACGAAGGCATGGACATGGCCGCTCCCAAGCGCCCGCACATGTCGCTGGACTGGCAGGGCACCGAACACGCGCTCGCCACCCTCGACGACGCCGCCGAAAAATGCCGCGCAGCCCTCACCGCCGCCAGCGACGATCACCTCATGAAGCCCTGGCGCTTCAGCTTCGGCGCACAACTCATCGGCGACGCCCCACGCGCCGTCATGTTCCGCAACCTCTTCTTCGACCACATGATCCACCACGTCTCCCAGCTCGGCGTCTACCTCCGCCTCGTCAACATCCCCGTCCCCGCCCTCTACGGCCCCTCCGCGGACGAACAATGGGCCCCCAAGTAGCGGTCCCTCTACCGCCGGTGTCTCAAGGTAGCGACGAACAGGTGCCCCGACCCTTCAGGGTCGGGTTCTCTCGACCTCGAAAAGAGAGGGGCTTTAGCCCCTGAGGTATGCTTTGCCCGGCCGCGGTTCCACAGCGCCGTCTTGACGCCGCCCGTACAATTAACCTAAGCACACAAACACCCGGCTCAGGCCGGGTTTACTATTCACATCTGTTCGTAAACCGAATTGCCTGAAGACTTTGGGAGCTCAAACCGCGGAATACAAGGACTTCCAGACCACTGCGCACCCTGCCTCCTAGCCTAAGCCTTCTCTCCTGAAGACTTTGCACAGAAACACTGGGGGAGGGGGTGGTACCCTGTTCCCCACCATGAACCCCCTGCTCCTCGCCGCCGCGCTCGCTCTTCCGCTCCTCGCGTCAGCCCAGCAAACCGAAAATTCCCAGCAGAAATCCACAGTCCTCCACGCCGCTCACCTGCTCGACGTCGCCGCCGGCAAGCTCATCTCCCCCGGCGAGGTCCTCGTCACCGGCAACCGCATTACCGAGGTTGGCCAGCACGTCTCCCACGCCGCCGATGCCACCGTCCTCGACCTCGGCGACACCACCCTGATGCCCGGTCTGATCGACGCCCATACCCACCTCTTCCTCCATCCCGGCAACGAAGCCTTCCAGACCGTCGAGGAATCCGTCCCCCAGCGCACCCTCATCGCCGCCGCCCAGGCCAAAGCCGACCTCCTCGCCGGCTTCACCGCCGAGCGCGACATGGGTACCGAGGGCGCCTTCTGCGCCGACGTCGCGGTCCGCAACGCCATCAACTCGGGCCTGATCCCCGGCCCCCGCATGCGCGTCTCCTGCAACGCCATCGACATCAACGGTGGTCACGAAGACAGTTCAGGACTCAACCCTGAGGAGCACCTGCTCTCGAACGCCGACCGCGCCAACTCGACCGATGAGGTGATCGCGACCATGCGCGAGCAGCGCAAAGAGGGTGCCGACTTCACCAAAATCTACGAGACCGGACGCGACCGCCTCGTCAACGGCGTCTTCACCACGCCATACCAGTACAGCGAGGCACAACTCGCAGCCGCCGTGCAGGAGGCCCACCGCACCGGCTCCCGCGTCGGCGTCCACTGCACCGGAGAGCCCGGCGCCCTCTACGCCGCCGAGGCCGGCGTGGCCTCGATCGATCACGCGCTCGACCTCTCGCCCGAGACGATGAAGCTGATGCACGACAAGCAAATCTACGCCGTGCCCACCTTCGCCATTTTCGAGTACTTCGCCCAGCACGCGGAATCACCCGCCGCCGCGAAGCGCGAAAACGACATGCTGGCCTATCACGCTGCGCAGTTCAAAAAGCAAATGGCTGCAGGCGTTCCGTTCGCCGTCGGCTCCGATGTGGGGCCGTTTCCGCACGGCACCCAGGCCCGCGAGTATGAGCTGATGGTGCAGTTCGGCATGACCCCCGCCGACACCCTCCGCTCCGCCCTGATCAACGGCGCGAAGCTGCTCGACTGGGCCGACGACATCGGTCAGCTCAAGCCCGGATTTTTCGCCGACATCATTGCTGTTTCCGGCGATCCGCTCAGCGATATATCCGCCGTTACGCACGTCCGGTTTGTCATGAAAAATGGCGATGTGATCCGGAAAAACTAAGCTCAGCCGACCTTTTCGCTCAATTGCAGCCACCGCTCCAGCAGCCGATCATGCTCGGCCTGTGCCGCGTCGAGTTCGCCGAGGGCCTCGGTCAACGCAGCGGGATCGACCGCAACGGCTGGGTCTTCGATGCGACGCTTCGATGCGGCCAGTCTTTCGTCCGCGGCGTCGATGGAAGCATCGATGCTGTCGAACTCACGCTGCTCCATGTAGGACAGCTTCTTCCTGGCCGCGGGTGCTTCAATGGGGGCTGCCGATGCACTCACAACCGGCTTCGTCTCTACGGGCCTTGAAAAGTCGGCCCGCCACTGCTCCCATTGCAGATAATCGGCGAACAGCGCAGCGTTGCCTCGGCCGTCGAGCCCGAGCACCGTGTCCGTGACCCGGTCGAGCAGGTGACGGTCGTGTGTGACGAGCACGACTGCGCCCGAGAACTCGAGCAGTGCCTCTTCGAGAATTTCGAGCGTGGGAATGTCCAGATCGTTCGTCGGCTCGTCGAGGATCAGCACATCGGCGGGCTGCAGCATCAGCTGCGCGAGCAGCACGCGCGCACGTTCGCCGCCGCTGAGCCGGTCCACAGGTTGGCGAAGTTGGTCTCCAGTGAAGAGGAACTTCGCGGCGTAACTCGCCACATGGATTACACGGCCTTGATACACAACCGCATCGGAATCCGGTGCGAGCGCCTGTTGCAATGTGAGCGACGCATCGAGTTCGCGCATCTGGCTCAGATACACGATCCGCAACGAGGGTGCGCGCTTCACGTTGCCTCGACTGACAGGAACCTCTCCGGTGATGGCGCGAAGAATCGTTGTCTTCCCGGCACCGTTCGGTCCAATGATGCCGAGACGAGTGCGGTTGGTGAGCAGAAGGTTTACATCGCGCATAATTTCGCGAGCATCGAACGCGACACTGACGTGCTCCAGTTCTATGAGCCGCTTCGTCTCCCGATCCGTGGCGTCAAAGCTGATGGAAGCCGTTGACGTGCGTAGCCGCGCATCAACTTCGGCGAGCTTACCGATGAGGGCGTGCGCGTTGTCGATCCGCGCTTTGGCTTTCGTTGCTCGCGCCTTCGGCCCACGGCGCAGCCACTCGACTTCCGTACGGACGCGATTGCGGAGCCCTTCCTGCACGCGCGTCTGCGATTCCATGTAGGCTTCGCGTGTTTCGAGAAATTGCGAGTAGTTTCCACGCACGCGCAGAAGCCCTTCCGCGTAGGTCGGGCTGAGCTCGATGATTTCGTTGGAGACGCTCTCGAGGAAGTACCGATCATGTGTAATCACGACGACTGCAAAGCGCGCCGCTCGCAGGGTCTCTTCCAGCCACTCGATTCCATCGATGTCGAGGTGATTGGTGGGCTCATCCAGGAGCAGGACATCCGGCTGCTGAACCATTCCCTGAACGAGGGCGAGCCGCTTGCGCCACCCGCCGCTGAGGCTCGCAGCCGGAACCGTGAACGACGGCCCATCGATGCCGTCGTCGGTGAAACCGGCGCGGCCGAGTGTTTCGCGCAGACGCTGCTCGCGCTCATCAGCAGGCATCCCGGCGCGCTCCATGGCGTGCTCAATAATTTTGCGGACGGAGATCTGGTCTGCAAAGTCGGAGACCTGCCGAACGTACGTGACCCTGGCACGGCGGCGGACGGTGACCTCGCCAGAATCAGGCTGCTGCTCGCCAGCGAGAAGCGCGAGCAGGGTGGACTTGCCCGCTCCGTTCGGCCCGACCAGTCCCGTCCGGTCTCCGTCGTTCACAGCCAACGTGAGGTTGTCGAACAGCGGCGTTGCGCCGAATCGTTTGGAGATCGCCTGAGCTGTAAGAATGGGTGCCATAAAATGCGAGACTGCTCTGCTAATCAGTTTATGCGACTACCAAGCGTCTGTTAGCGAAAGAAGTCTTTCACAAGTGAGACCCGGTATGATGTTGGCGTTCGGGCGCGCAGCGATTCCTCGAGCACAACTGAGACTGGATGCAGACACAAGGAAACCAGAGCGGCACTATAGACGCACACCACCATCTGTGGCGCTATTCGGCGCGAGAGTACGGCTGGATCGATGATTCGATGAAGGATCTTCGGCGAGATTTCTTACCGGCCGATCTCCTTTGCGAGATGGCCGCAGCACAGGTTGATCGTTCGATTGTGGTTCAGGCGCGCCAGGATGAAGACGAGACGCAGTGGCTTCTGTCGCTTGCAAGAGAGACACGGCAGATCTGCGGTGTCGTCGGCTGGGCGCCGATCGCGGCCGAAGATTTCGGCCGCCGCTTAGAGCAACTCACGCAAGAACGGCTGCTTGTCGGCCTGCGTCACGTAGTGCAGGCGGAGCCCGCGGGATTTCTTGACGACGCGGCATTTAATCGTGGCATTCAGGCGATGCGTGCGACAGACCTCGTTTATGACATTCTGATTTACGAAGGGCAGCTTGAAGAAGCGACACGCTTTGTGGACCGTCATCCGGCGCAGATGTTCGTGCTCGATCATGTCGCGAAGCCGAAGATTGCGGCCGGACAGATAGAGCCGTGGCGGACACGCATGATCGAGCTGGCGCGCAGGCCGAACATATATTGCAAGGTTTCAGGCATGGTGACGGAGGCCGATCCGAAGAGCTGGGACGCCTCACAACTTCGACCTTACCTGGATGTTGTTGTCGAGGCGTTCGGACCGAAACGGTTGATGGCCGGATCCGACTGGCCCGTTTGTCTGGTCGGCACAGGTTACGCGCAATGGTGGAATGTGTTGCGCATGTACTTCGCAGAGTTCAGTGCAGCGGAACGCGCGTCAATATTTTCGGGTTGCGCGGCAAAGACGTATCGATTGGGCGTGTAACGACTCAGGACCAGGAGCTTCGTGCAGATCAGTCAAAGCAATTCGCATACACCTTCGACAACACCGGATGGAGCACAACCGCGCGTCTTCCCGTCTGGGCAGATGCTGCCGTTCGTGCTTGTGGTGGTGCTGTTTTTCATCTGGGGGATGTCGAACAATCTTACGGATATTCTGGTGCAGCAGTTCCGCAAGGGATTCAACCTCTCCCAGCTGCAGGCGCAGTTGGTGCAGTCGGCCGTTTTCACGGGCTACTTCTGCATGGCGATGCCCGCCGCACTGCTGATGCGGCGGTGGGGATACAAAGCGGGAATCCTCGCCGGTCTATGCCTGTTCGGCACCGGAACGCTGTTGTTCTGGCCCGCCGCGGTGATTGGCCACTATGCGCCGTTTCTGCTGGCGCTGTTTGTTGTTGGCTGCGGGTCAGCAACGCTCGAGACGGCGGCGAATCCGTTCATCGCGCAGTTCGGGCCAGCGCCGACTTCAGAGCAGCGGCTCAATTTTGCGCAGGCATTCAATCCGCCGGGAACTATCACGGGTGTGCTGATCGGAACGTACTTCATCTTCTCCGGCGTGGAGCTGCCTACGGTGACGGTGGCGCAGATGAAAGCTGCGGGAACATACGCGGCTTATCTGCACACAGAGATTATGCGCGTGGTTCCCACGTACGTTGCGCTCGGCTGCCTGGTGTTGTTGTGGGCACTGCTGATCGGTGTAACGCGGTTTCCGGCGATGGCAACGGCGCGCAGCGATGATGGGGACCGCGGAAGTTTCCGCGAATTGAGGCGCTATCCGCACCTGTGGTTTGCGGTGATTGCGCAGTTCTTTTATGTCGGCGCGCAGGTGACGACGTGGTCGGCGTTCATACCTTATGTGAAGCAGTACACGATCATCTCCGAGCGCGGAGCGGGATGGTTCCTGACGGGCAATCTGATATCTAATCACGATTGGCAGATTTGCTTCGACGGGGCTGATGCGATGGGTGAGGCCGTCGCGCATGATGGCCGTGTATGCGCTGATCAACATTGCGCTGATCGCATTCGGCGTTGTGCATCCGGGAGTCGCGGGCGCCGTCGCGATCATGGTGACGAGCTTCTTCATGTCGATCATGTTCCCGACGATTTTCGCGCTGGGTGTGAAGGGGCTGGGAGCGAATACAAAAATCGGTGGCGCGTTGATCGTGATGTCGATCGTCGGAGGCGCAGCGCTGCCGCTGATGCTCGGTGCAATCGCGCGATTTACGGGAAGCCTCGCACGCGGATACGTCGTCGTCGCGGCCGCGTATATGGTCGTGGTGATCTATTCGTTCGCGCAGGGGCGCGACGTGAGCCTGGCAAGCGTGGACCGCGCACCGGAGGCGTTTTAGTCAGCGGCCGATTGTGAAGGGTTGGTGCCGGGAGGGGGGGTCGAACCCCCACGATCGCAAGGATCGGCGGATTTTGAGTCTGATTTTAGGCGTTTTGCAGGGTGTCGCATCCGAACGCACAGAATAGCAGCAAGGTCATTGTTTACATAGAGATACTAAACACCTCTGAACTGCAATGCGACGCAGCCAAAAGCAGAAAAGTTGGTAACGAACAGCCATCAAAACAGCCACCGGAAATTGCATCGAAAATAGTGCAAATAGCCTCCTCACCCGCAGCGGATTGGAACTCCGCCGGACGATCCTGATGGCTGTTTTGATGGCTGTTTAGAGGCGAGTCCGTGTCGGCCATACACAGCGGATTTTACTCCGTTGGCTGCGCGACGGCCGTTGTTTCTCAATCACGAACTTCATGTATCAGTAGCACTTGGTGCTACACTTGGATAGTGATGACTGGATCGTCGACAAATGCGGCGCGAACGTTCAAGACTGCGTGGTTCGCGAAAGCGGCCCGAAAGGCACACATCACGGACGAAGAGCTCTGCGTCGCGATCGCTCAGGTTCAAATGGGCCAAGCGGACGACCTGGGCGGCGGCGTCTACAAGAAGCGGCTGCGTAAGAATCAGTACCGCTCAATCATTCTGGCGAGGGTTGGCACCTTGTGGGTCTACGAGTATCTATTCGCCAAGCAGGATCGAGCCAACATTGACGACGATGAGCTCGTGGAGTTCCGCAAGCTGGTGAAGGCCTATGGGGCGCTTACACCGAAGCAGATCAATCGGCTGCTACAAGATCAAGACTGGATGGAGATTTGCAATGGCAACCAAGCGTAAGTTCAAGAGTGATGCCTTTGAGGCAATCCACTCGTCCGCATCAGCTCTTTACAAAGTAGGAGCGATCGACAAGACCACGATGAAGAGGTTCGATGAGTCTTGCCTCACCACACCGCCTGTACTGAAGCCAGAACAGATCAAGAAGCTTCGCCTTCGCCATCACGTCAGCCAGCCGGTGTTTGCTCGCTATCTCAATACGAGCGAGTCAACCATCGAGAAATGGGAGACGGGAGCGAAGCAACCCAGTGGCATGGCATTAAAGCTTCTCTTCGTAGTCGAGAAGCACGGACTCGAAGCCCTCGTATAGCTGACGCGATACGAGCGATTCCGCAGAATCAGGCAACGATATGCTCCGGATGGTCACCGCGCGCATATTTGCGAAGTTCTGCCACCGGCACCAACACACGACCGCCAATTCTCCTGGTGGGTAGCTTCCGGTTCGCAATCAGATAATCAAGGCCGCGCTGACTGATTGAAAGTAGCTGAGCGGCCTCGCCTCGGCTGACGAGCAGCTTCTCTTCGGCTGGAATTGTGGCTCGCGCTGGTGGCTTCCTCTGCGTTGTGTTGAATGACTCCATCGTCCGCTCCTGAACAAGAATTCAATCTTCTACAAACCCAATCCGTATCCCATGCTTCGCTCCAGTACGCGCTCGGAAGCTGGTCCAATCTTCTGCGGTATGCCAGAGTTTGCCAGCTCTGGCTGAAGCGCGGTCTTGTGCGAGACATCACGACTCAAAGCCTGCACGAGCCTTTCGCGACTGTCGGTGAAGATCTGGGCATCCCACTGTCCGCGCGAGAGGGACACGTAGGCCATCCGGTGATTCAACAAATCTTTAGCTGCGAGTTGTGTGTCCGCATGGATCAGGACGCGTTCTGCAGTTTGCCCCTGGCTCGAATGACTCGTGAGGGCGTACCCGAGGTCGATATGCGGAAAGCGTTGCGTTCCGACTTCAACACTGCGCCCGTTGTCCAGCTTCAGACGCATCGCGCCACCTGTGCCGATACCTTCAATACTGGCCAACTCCCGGCTGGCAATCTTCAGCTCTTGATTGGGCGCTGTGAACTGAATGCGATCACCGACTGAAAACACCTTCTCCTCTGCCCGGTAGACGGAGACACCCATTTGTCGGCGCGGATCGTAGGTTGTCGGCTCACCGTTGGCTCGCAAAACAGTGAGAAGGTTCTCCTGACCGTTGACGGCGAGCACCCGCGCATACTCCCCTTTGCCGATGCCGGTCTCCTTCGATGCCCGCGAATAGCGCAATACGTCGTCGGGCTGATACCGTTGCGCCCAACTGCGATCCGCGCCGGTCAGCTCCTGCCTGGGGACAAGCACCTGCAGCGTATGCTCTTTCCTGCTAACTTTGCCGTGCTCTTGCAGCTCCCGGTGAATTGCACCATTGATCTCAGCCCGGGAACGATTATCTGGCGAGACGACAAGCGTGTTTTCGGATGAAGCTGCATACTCGCGCGCGATCGCGGATATTCGCGCTTCACGCCCGATCACTTCATGCACTCGGCCTTGGATATCAAAGCTTTCGATTGCCCCTGCGACATGACCGCACGCCAGCATCTCAACTGCCTCTTTCAGCTCCGGGTCACGCTGCCGCAGGATCTCATCCAGCTTCACCGTGTGCATCCCGGCTTCTTGAAGCTGCGCAAATGGACGGCCAGCCTCTACGGCTTCATGCTGACGTATATCGCCCACGAGCAAAACTCGATCATTCCGATGGAGCTGCGAAAGGAACTCATGCATCTGCCGTGTGGACGCCAGAGAAGACTCATCCAGCACGTAAAGGCGCTTCTCTCCTGTGTCTGGTCGCTCCCCTTTGGCTAAATGATGCTGAAGCGTCGATGTCATCATGCCGGCCTCAGCCAGCTTCTGCGCAGCTCGGCTTGTGGGTGCGAATCCTTCGACACGATAGCCCTGTGCTTCGACGCCTTCACGAATGACCGACAGCGTAGTCGTCTTGCCTGCGCCTGCTACACCATCAAGTCCAACAACCTTTTCGCGGGTCAGGAAGATGTCATCTACTGCAGCAAGCTGAGACTTGCTTAACTCTGGATGAGCATCTTCCGTGCGGATTCGTAGAATTGGAGATACCAGCATGGAACTCTCATACCGGCTTTCATTGCCCTTCTGCATAAGGCCGACAATCTCCCGCTCCAAACGAACCATCTCCGCTGTGGTGTACTGCGGTGCTGCTCTTCCCTCGGAGCGCTCAACCCTGCGAAACTCTCCATTCCGCACACGCTGCTCGAATTCTTGTCGAACTTGGCTGTACGTCGCTTGGCCCATGCTGCGATCTATTGCTGCTTGCAAGATGCTCCGCTCATCCTGCACAGCGGACCGCTCGAAGACATGATTGCGTGAATATGTGACTGACTGCTGCGCAGTTTTGTCGGGCTGTTGTTGGACCTTGTGCTCACGTTCACGGGCTTGGGCTAAGACGTGATCCGGTTGATCACCAAACTTTGCCGCAAGATCACGATGCCGTTCAAGCACCTCTTCACGCGAAAGCAGGTCTTTGCTGTCTCTTGTGCGATGCGCCGCAATCTGGGCCGCGCCAGCACCGTCACGACCAATCTCCTGAAGATGCTCCTTGATCTGTGCTCGTCGTGGACTCGATGCTTCCAGATACTCCTGCGAGTACCCCTTGATCTCCGGTTGGCCATGTTTGCCGCGTTCGATCTCGTAACCAAGACTCTGCAGCCGCAGAGCAAGCTCTGAGCGATACACAGTTGTTGCGTATTGCTGAGACTGAAAGAGACTGCGCTCCTGCAGGGCGCGAGTCTGTCCATTCTCACGCTCTGTGACGTTGAAGATCACAGCATGGGTATGGAGCTGGGGAGCTGCATATCCATCAACAGGCCGTGCGGTGTCATGCTCGAAGGTTGCTGCGGCAAACTTGCCAGTCGTGTCAGGCGCATGAACATTGCCGATGCGTGCCTGCGTATACCGCTCCAACTCATGCAGCGCAACGCGAACACTTTCACGATGCGCATCACGCACACGTTCATCACCACCAACTAGGGCTGTTACCGATACAGACTTTGGTGCGGAGAACGTTGCATCCCAACCTGCGCGATGTTCAGCGCTCGTGATTCGTTTGCCATACTCGTTTTCGTAGGTTCTCGCCGGTTGATGCTTGACGAGTTGCGCGCTACTCACTGGATGCTGGCCTTCGCTTAGCCGCGCAAATTGCTCATCGGCGACGGAGCCATGCAAACCCCACTCATGAGCAAGCGACCCTTGCCACTCACTGTGTCCTTGCCGGTCACGGCTCCAGTAGTTCTGCTTCTCCGAAGCAAACTCTCTGGCGTGGTACGTGCGGGCCTGGGAAGCGGAAAGCGCTTTGGAGAGAGTCAACATGCAGAGAGCCTGAAAGCGAGTGCAATGTTGCAATATCTGGCAACTGCTTGTTGCATAGCGTAGCCCTAAATGTGGAAAAAGGGGACGCAATTCCAAGAAATATTTTCAAGCGTAAGTTGCGTAAACCCGCATGGACACTGAATCAAACCGTTATCTCCTCTCTGATGCAGCATGGATTGATGTGCC
The DNA here is from genome assembly GCA_963716225.1 of uncultured Verrucomicrobiae bacterium. Taxonomy (GTDB): domain Bacteria; phylum Acidobacteriota; class Terriglobia; order Terriglobales; family Acidobacteriaceae; genus Granulicella. The sequence continues at coordinate 650,580 of OY970299.1, forward strand.
ATTGTGATCTCTTATCCCAAACCAAGAACGCACCAATGCAGAGACACAAACGGCATCAATCAAGGTCTCCTTCAGGCTTAAACTGTCAGAGGATATTGAGGGCGGAAAGTGTGCTGTAAATCATCGATGACGATGGAACTACTCGATCCACTGCGATACATCCCACGACCGATGTGGCTCATCATCGTTGCGAAACGCTGCCATACCAGGAAAGATTAAGTGCGGCCTTGGATTCGCAGGAGAAGCTGCTGGAACGACTGGTTTCACACCTCTCGAAGGCAGGGCAAGTCCGACGTGATCCGGCTTCGTATTCTCAGCCCCAAAAGGCTGCGCGTGAGGCTCTGATCGATGACTCGAACGCCATGCCTTTGCACCCGCAATCAGACGCCCTTTCCAACTGTTCACGTGCTCCTCGGCACGTCTCCAAAGAGCAGGCGCATCGAAGATCAAATCGTCCCCAAAAGGACCAGCATAAAGCTGTCTCCATTCTTCGACAATCTCTCGCCTCATCAGGAACGCGCCATAGAAAAGAATGAACGGTATGACGCATAGAAAGAGGAGCGGATCGAAGAACACTTCCCGAAAGGTTCGGTTGCCGTAAAAGAATTTTCTGAGGAAGCTTGCCAGTTCAGATGAGTCCCAGTTCTCGGTAGGCATCATGACCAGCTGAGTCCATCCGCCTTGCCGGGCGGAAGAGGATAGCCCAATCGGAACGAACCCTGAACCGTTCGAGTCAACATCCTGTTCAACTAGCGGCTCGCTCTTTCGCCTTGGGGCAGCCTTGTAAAGCCATTGAATCTGAGTGGTACTTCCAGGGTTTTGAGCGTCCCTTGAACACTCCCAATACGTCACCAAATAGTAGGCATGGAGAGGCGGTAATTCCCATCGGAACCACGCCAGAAACATCACCAATGCGAGGACTGGAGCCGAGCTAAGAAGCAGTGCGGTATTCCATGGGAAGCGCCTCCGGGAACGAAACGATTGCACCGTGCTTCTCTCCTCTATTTGCCGGTCGTTTGCGACCGCCTCTGGGACAGGAATTCGCGAGCCTTTTGCTCCTTAATGGAGTCCGCATAAGCGGATATCTTGCGCATGTCTTCTGTGCTCAATGGACCCTTCGATGCCTGGGCAAATAGGTTCAGCATAAGATCCCGCATCCCCATAATTTCTGCCAATAGAACGGTGTCCCTCTGGGCTTCTTGCGGAGCGCGAACATGGGTGAGAGCGGTATCGCGCAGCCACTCGGAAACCCTTTTCCCGGCCTTCGAAGCCGCTGCTTCGATCTCACTCAACTCCGCCTCGTTGACCCGAGTGGCGATAGATTTCACGCGTGAGGCGTCATTAGTTGACGGAGAGGGCGACGCTGACGCGGCCGGTTGTGGCGGCTTCACATCGAAAGAGGCCATGAGCAATACCACCTACTGAGACTTCTATGTGTCCTCTTGGATGCGTTTTTGGCCCGCATAGTTTCTATATCTGTGCCTTAATGGGGCGATTCATATGAGTAAACGGCGGCAAGGCCGCGTGTTTACACACGTGAACACGAAAAGAGGAAGTCCTTGCAGGACAGGACCTTAACGGATTGCGCTTCCGAAGCGCTCCACAGCACCCTTTTGGGGATGACGTGTCAGATCGCCAACCCGATGCGCAAGCATCGTGCTCTTCAATGCAGCACCAAAACCTTCGAATAGAATCGCAAAACAAAAACCCGCTGCGTTCATCGAGTGGCGGGGCATTCTGTTGTTTGCTCTGATCTATGCAAGCCGCTTACGTAGGATTCCTGCAAAGCCGAGGATTCCCGTTCCGAGCAGAGCGAGACTGGAGGGTTCGGGCGTAGGGGAGGGGGCTGCCGAGATGGTGCCGGAAAGTATGGTGTAGTAGACAGTAGCATCTAGCAATCCGGACACGTTACCGCTCTCGATTGAACCACTCTGAAATCCAACCAGTGTGCCTGAATTCGTAGTTGTGAAGCTGAGTGAGAGTAAATCGGCGGCGGCGCCGCTGTTCTCCGCGACGACAGTGTAGTCAGAGCCGCTGGGGTACTCTTCATGCAGAGTTGTAAATGCCGATAGACCGGGAAAGCTTATATCCAGTCCATCGATTGTGCCTACGGTAGTGTCGATAGTCATCGTGCCAGAGAAAGCGCAGGCGGAACCGCAACTCTGACCGTTTGCTGCGTTGGATTCACCGGAGACGTTGAAGACGGTGTCGGCCTTGGCTGTTGAAGATGCCAAAGCGAAGACTGCGACGCAGCCCAATATCGAGATCAGGTTCTTCATGAAGCCTCCTAGTGCTCGACACAGTCGCGGGGCTTTCGAGAGGTGCCGCCCTTTGGTCCGGATTGCGCAGCCCTGTCAAGTCGTAGGGTGAGCATATCCGTACGTGCCTGTGGATAGCGATGTGATTATTTAGTGCCCGGTTGGAGCATCGCTCACTCGCTACCAGAGTCTATCGCCGATAACATTCCACCCGTGGTATTTGAGATCGAATACACATATCTGCCCTCCGCCTCAAGGAAGATCGGATAAGCAGCTCCGGGGAGAGAGATGTATCCGTTCACAGTGGGAGAGGCCGGATTGGACACATCGACTACTGCGACCGACGAATTTGTATAACAGGCCACGTACGCTGTGGTTCCTTCCACGATAACGTCTTGCGGCTTGCATGTTCCGGCCAACGAAACCGTGCCCGCCTGAGAAGGCGATGACGGATTCGATATGTTGTAAATGTTCAATAAGTTGGCATCGTAGATCGTCTGATACCAGTAGATTCCTTCGACATCCAGGCCCTGCGGACTGTGCGCCACGGGCAGGCTGCTCAACAAAGACGGCGATGCTGGATTGGAGATGTCAAAGACAAGAATGTAGGATTCCCCTTCGCTCTGCCCTGCCACATAGGCGTAGTTTCCGACTACCTTGATGTCGGCGACATTCACGCCGGCAGTTCCCGTTGTGGTCGATCCCACATTGGTGGGCGACGCAGGGTTGGAAATGTCGACGACATCCAAAGTGCTCAGGGAATTCAAGCCTACATACGAGATGACATAGGCATAATTTCCGGATACCCAAAGACCAAATCCATAGAGCGGAATTTGAACGCTTCCCACAAACGCAGGAGTCTTGGGATTTGAGACATCGTAGATCTGCAACAGATTCGTACTCGCCGTTCCTGTAGAGGACACAAGATAGACGTATTTCCCCTGCGCTCTTATTCCGGACTGCCCGTAAGCTATAGATCCAGTGATTGTCGTCGTGCTGACGACGGCCATGCTTGCCGGGTTCGTGATGTCCACCACATAGAATTGTGCGGCTGACGATCCTGAATTGTGATTGCCGTTGTCTCCAAGAACGTAAGCGTAATTTCCCTGGATGTCGAACGCGTCAAGCTGGTAAGAAGAGCTAGGCACGATGCTGCCCACCAGGGTCGGGTTCTGAGCGTAAACCTGGAAATTGGCCGGAGACGAGGCTCCGCCGCCGGGCGCGGGATTGGAAACTACGATGGGAAAGTTGCCAAGCGCAGATAGATCGGACGCGCTTAGAGGAATGGTCAGTTGACTGGGGCTAACGTACGTTGCGGTATGGGCAAGGCCGTTGTAGGTAACCGTTGAGCCGGGGCGGAAGCCACTGCCATCAATAGTAAGCGCCTGCGCCGCGCTCCCTATCAGCAGCGAAGCGGGAGAGAGGCTCGATATGCTGGGCACAGGATTGGGAAGTAGGACGCATCCAGCAAGGACGAGTGCGCCGCCTAACAATCCAACTTTGCAGATCGCGAGCGAAGCGGCCCGAATCGAAACTCTCATCGTCTAGTCCCCCTGCTGAGACCCTTATCTAGCATCGACAACATCTCTTGCGGACTGAGCCCAGCTCACGGTTATGATAGGCAACCCGCGTCCCTGCCTGCAATGCAAGGACACGGGAAGTAATGACCCGAGAGATGTATTGTGGCAACAGTCTATCCCCACAATTCGCGGAAGCAGCCTGAGCTAGAAGCACGAGCTGTACGTTGTTACCCTGATCCGCGATGAAGAGGTAACATGCAGAGTTCACCCCGACGCCCGCGCGAGCCAGTTGATCTCTGCGCTTGGAGTTGCCTCCATCTCCAGAGTAACCGCCAACCGCCGCGATAGAAGAATGCCTGCCTCAATCGTCTTTCCGAGGCCGACTTCATCGGCCAGGATCGATCCTACGGTGGGACCCAGGACAGTGGAAACAAAGAGAGCAGCTTTAACCTGATGAGGGTTCAGGTCAACGTGAGCATCCGCAAGTGCAGAAGTAAGACTGTCAATTGAGGCCGAATTGAACCGTTTTGGTCAGTTCTTTGGCAAATACCGGGCGTGGTAGGCAGTCAAACTCATCAGTTGTGCACGCTCAAACGCACACCCGCATTTTTGCTGCAGCGTTCTCCATAAAAGATGGCTGTTGTATTGGATTCACGATATTCTATATCCGATGGAACAGCCATCGCGAGGTTATCCATGCGCGGTGTATACGAAAATCCGGTAGGAAGCGGCATCTGGTGGATTCACTATCACGCGGCAGGAAAGCGGCACCGTGAAAAGGTGGGCCGGAAGTCGGACGCTATCAAGCTCTACCAGTCGCGCAAGGCTGACGCTGCCGCTGGACGGAAGCTCCCAGAACTAAGGAATTCGAAGATTCTGCTCCTGAGCGAGCTTATCGACGATGCTCTGGAGTTCACTGCGCACCATAAGGATCAGCGCGGCTATAAGAGCAAAGGCGAGATCGTGCGCGAGGCGTTGGGCGCGCGTCCTGCTGCGGAATTGACTCCACAGGAGCTTGAGCGCTGGCTCCGCGCCCGCTGCAAGACAGCGGCGACCGCGAACCGATATAAGGCATTCATTTCCCTCTGCTATCGCGAAGGCGTCCGAAATGGCAAAGTCTCGATCAACCCAGCACGCCTGGTGCGGCAGCGGAAGGAGGGTGCCGGGCGCCTCCGCTTTCTAACACGAGAAGACTACGACCGACTTTATAAGGTCATCTCCAAGCGCTTTCCAGAACACATCGCCGAATTCGTGGTGAGCGTGCACACCGGAATGCGCCTGAGTGAGCAATACTCCTGCACCTGGGCTCAAGTGCATCTTGACCGCAAGACGATCGAGCTCACGAAGACAAAGAACGGGTCAGCTCGGGCCGTCCACCTGAACTCGGACGCCATTGCAGCTCTCGAATCGCTGAAGCGGCCTCGGCAGCACTCTTCGGACCCGGTCTTCCCTCGGGAAGGCAGCAAGGGCCGGTTCGACACCCGTTCCTGGTTCCAACCTTGCCTTGAGGAAGCGAGCATCAGCGAGTATGTGTGGCACTGCAATCGCCACACGTTTTGCTCGTGGCTGGCGATGGCCGGGGCAAGCATCAAGGAGATTCAGGAAGCAGCCGGCCACAAGACGATCACCATGTCGGCCCGATACAGCCACCTATCTCCCGAGCACAAGCTGTCGGTGGTGGAACGCATCGCATCCGCATATAAATAACCTTCTAGATCACACTCCGATATTGAAACCGGCCCCTGGCAGATGGAGCCGCTCAAGCGGGCGATCAGCCCCGACTCAAATGCTTTCCGTTCTCGCCAGTGCATAGGGCGCTCAAGTCTTCTTTATGATTGGGTGATTCCGATATCAGAGGGCATTGAGAAGCAGACTGCCTTACCGATTACCGCCTCTGTCTTCAATTCGGAACAGGATCAGTATCTGAGGGGTCGGGGATGCGCAGTGTTCCCAACTGACTTGCGAGGAGAGGCTTAACCGTGGGCATTGTTTCCGGCCAAGAGAATTCCATGGGCACCGGGTTCTTAAACACGACATAAGCCTCTATCTGCGGATCTGCTTCAAGTGCCAGTCGTTTGCGGATTTCCGATTTGTGGTTTTCCATCGTAATGATTCTGTCGAGATGCTTCCGAAGCAGATCACGTTTTCCGTCAGCTTTGGTCTCTCCTCGGAAATCGCTCAGCTGTTCTGCGACCTCTCCCAGCGTCTTGTGAAAGTGGAGATCCTTGCATTCGATTGCCAGGACGCGACCCGATTTCGGATCCCAAGCCAGTGCATCCACATCTCCATAGTCTCGATCAAGGCGAACTCCAAGCAAACGGGAAATCTTGTAGTCGGAATCGCTCTTCCAGCCAAGATCGCGCAACTGCGACGCAACTAATCCGTTGAAAGCAGTGCGCGTAATGTTGTTGGTATCGCCGAGCCATTTTCGCATCTGGCGTGACGATACTTGCCAATCTGGCGTTTCGCCGATGTGACATGACCTAAGGAGGATATAAAGCGCTTCGCGAACAACCGCAGGCGCGACCAGTATCCGCGCATCTTCGCTTCCATCCAGCGCAATCAGAGGACGCCGTACGAGGGACAGGCGGCGACGGAACCTCCAAGGATGCCAGTCCTTGTCCCGAAAGTCCCCGGACGTTTCTCGCCAATTGTTCCTCGCTGGAAGTATGAGGCGGCCTACCGTCACGGCGACGTCTCGCGGTTCGCGTCCCGCACATTCGGAGAGAATCGCCAGGAGTTCAGAGCGGCTGAGTTCGAACCACAGCGCGTTGCGTTTCACGCCGAGATCCTCCAGCTCGTCAACGAACCTTCTCAGAACGTCGAGGGCAACACCGAACTCTTGCTCCCAGGCGTTCAGGAACTTCTGTTCAAAGACGTCTGTGATGGATTTCGCTGGTTTAAGCTCGCCATACACCTCCGCATACGAATCGACCGCATCGCGGACTTCTCTCGTACTACCACCTTGAGTGAATAGATTGTAGACGCTGTCCATAAACGTGTGATCGACATGAATGTCTCCGATAGGAGTGATTCTTACCTTCGGAGCGATCGCGCCCCAATGAATTGCGTCCGACCAACCACCAATGTGGAACGCGAAGATCGCACGCGCCATCGCTCGCGAAACATCAAGCTCCCCAGGCCGAAGGCCGCCCTCCATCGGACATTCACAAACCGCGGCTTCGATCAGGATGCGCGCGGCAATGCGGCACGCCGTCATCTCGCCCATGTGCTCGGCCACCGTACGTATAGCCGAATCGCCGTGCAGAGCAGTGACGGCATGGGCTGTCCGTCTCCAATGATCGCGCGATATCACTGCTTCCTCATGGCACCTGAGAACCTCTTCGATGAATTGCCGTTTATTGAATGAATGTAGTTGAGCGCAGAGCTCCCGCAAAGTAAGCGTCACCGCGCGGTTCAGGAAGGCAGTGCACTCTTGCCGTCCGAGAATCTCCGCTCCGACATCTGTCTGAACACGCTGCGCGATACCGACACGAGCGACAGCGTCGTCCATGAGGTGAACACGTATGGGGTTGCCCACACCGAACTGGATCATGTCCCGAAAATTATGGGCTTGCATGATGTGCCGACTGCGTGCATGAGGAGAAGGGTTTATCCGCGCAAGAAGGGCCAACTCAGCTGAGGAATCCAGAACCCATCCCGTAAGCATGCAGAATCCTCGAAGCATGGCTTCGACCAAGGCCGTCTCCGCGATATTCTCCGGACTGGCCAGAGCACTATCGAACGCTCCTCCTACTACGATAGCGATTGTGCGCTTCGCTTCATCAACGTTGACACGGAACGCATCGTGCAATTCAGTTGAGCTCGGAATCTGGACTGAACGATGGCCCACTTCGATTAGCTGTTCGAAATGGATGTGAAACTTCAGAGACGAGGGGAGAGACCCTTCGTATGCGGACTCTATTGGAGGCACGAACCGGTTCAGCCAGGAACACAGCATACGCCAATGTTCGAAAAGCTCAGGACCGTTGCTGGAAGTAGACGAGATATCGATCCACCAATGGCATAGATCCGAAATGTAAACTGCCGCCAACGATCCAGTTCTTAGGGCATGCTCTTCAACATAGAGAGGCGCTCGCTGGTCGTCCTCAAACACCGAGTCAGCGAGCCGGCGGACTCTGGCCCATGCCTCGTCCGTCGTTTTCGCAGCCATCGTGTGGCTGCGCCTGTATACCTCTTGCCGCAGCTTCAACAGGCCGTTTTGTTGCACAAGGATCATCCGTGGAGCGCCCGTTTCGCGGAAACTCTCCGGCAGTTCACCATGCGGGATCAAATGCCCCTTCAGATCGTCCGCCCACGCCCACAGATTGAGCAGCCCATTAATATTGACAAGGCGAATTCCAGCGGCCTCGACCACGGACTTGGAGTCAGCCATTCGGAAAAGATTGATCAGATTGAAGTCTTCCATCCATCCCATCGTGATGGCATCATGGATCGGGAGAAATTCGATCTCCCATTGAGGCGGTGGCTCTTCGCTCAAAAAGATTGAAGCCTCCCCAAGCCCGCAACTCACGACCAAACTGATGCCTTGGCGGAACCCAGGCTCTGTGTGTGTTTGTTGCGACGCCTGGCGTATCTCTTCCATCGCGAGATTAGACAATTCCATCGAAGTCGCAAAAGCGACCTCATCGCCACTTTCCCCGGACGCGTTCAATGGTGGAACGAAAAGTAAGAGGTGAACGTATCGACCGGGGTCGATTTCGCGTAAGGTCGTACCGACCAGCAAGCCGCCCTCACCTTTTGGCCGAAGAATAGGGGGCTCTCTCCTATCGACCAAGGGTGTCAAAGAGAGCAGTTCGCAATATCCGACCGCCAAATGGGTCTCAAACACTTTCAGGTTGCCAGACAAAGCGACCGTACTGACAACGTACCGGGTGATCGCAGTCCCGACCGAAGTTGGCAGAGCCAAACAAATCTCGTCTCCTATTAGAAGGAGTGGATGACGCTGCAGCGAACTATCAGCCACCGACTCTTCTTCAAGCCGGCTTACGGCGAAGTTGAAAATAAAGGGCGACAGATCTCGTAGATCCACACCCAGATGCTCGAGATCGTGGGGCTTGAATCGAACCCACTGTCGCATTTCGTTGAGCCGGTTCAGCATTTTTCCAGGAAGATCCGAGAGAGGCTGCGGTTCTCCCACCATTCCATGGACAAGACCGGCCCTCACAGCTACAGCGTTGGAGAGTGCGAGCAACGCATACACAGATCGACGCATTCTCGCGAATGTCCCTTGATCCGGTGTACCTTCCAACACATCCAGTACCCGCTGGAGGTAGAATCCGTTCCCTTCACGCAATCCCTCAAGGACAAAGAAGTTGCCACTGCTGCCGTGAACGACGGTAGTAAACAGGTCTTCCGCTGGATCTTCAAGCCGACCGCAGATCCCGTTGCCGAAGCGCTTGAACACCTTGCGTACAAACTCGGACGCCAAATGGTGTTTTCCACGGGATTTGGCAACTGTAATGTGGACTAATGCCTCAAGACGGTATGCATTTGCCTGCAGTTCGGGTGCTGCTAGCAGGGCGGCAAACGTGGAGGTCGCGGTGAGCTTATCCATCCTGGAAAGCTGGTTAATGTCGCTACGGTGCCCAGCTTCAATATCACCAACCGTAACGTTCATCGAAGCGTACATCGCCTCTAGGCCCAAAAGGTGCTCTTCGTTCGTCATCCGTAAGATAGTATGGCAGCTCGCGAAGACTCGCCTGGACCGGAATCGGCAAAGATCTAAGCTCTAGCTGACGCAAGAGCACGAACTGCGGACGTCGCGCCTAGGCCACCTCAGTGCAGAACGACCCGAGATCCGAATACAAGGGTCTAGACAGCCGTAGGCACGGAGAAACCCGCTCACCGCGTGATCCACTTAGAATGATGCAAAATCGCCAACGCACTCAGCGACCTCGTCCGGCGGCAACTTCTCCCTTGCGCGCAAGCTGTGGGTGGTGGAGCGGATCGGGTCTGGCGCGAAATAAGCATTTGCCGATTGATGACATTCCCCGGATGTTGAGATGAACTGCCGAGGTGTAGGAGTCGGTGTCAAGGCTCCACGACCGCGAAAGCGGCGCGCGTCTGCGCGGCCTTGACACCGACCCGACCTCGGCTACGCTCCGGGAATCCGGGGAATGTCACTCTCTGCGATCGATTGCAGGCCATAGCGCTCACAAACAGCCATTCGGCCACTCTCGTAAAAACGAACAGCCATCAGAACAGCCACCAAAGAAGATTGGCACCTCGGTTTCGAGGAGCCAATTTCGATATAAACTCTTTATTTTGTTGGTGCCGGGAGGGGGGGTCGAACCCCCACGACCGCAAGGATCGGCGGATTTTGAGTCCGCTGCGTCTGCCAGTTCCGCCATCCCGGCGCACCTCTTCGAGTGTACCGCAGCGCTCGCGCGCGCTATTGCGGGTGATTGCGAATGCGGAGCAAAGCGAGGTCGTCAGCACATGCGATTGCGTTACGAGCAGCGAGCTTCAGGTTGTCGGTGGCCGCCCAGAGCCAGTAGCCACGCGCGGCGACCGCGCGCAAAGGATCGGGTGTCAGGGCGATGGAGATTCCCGGCTCCTGCATCACGCTTTGGTTGCTCGGCGAATCGTCGTCCGTATCAGTGAGAACGATCGGTCCTCCGTGCAAGGCGTGCCGAATCGCATCGGAATCAGCGTTCTCCGGCAGCTGAACGTAGATGGACATCGTGTAGCCGTGGAACACGGGAGCCTGCACGAGCTGAAGCGCGACCGATGATGCGGCTTGTTCGTCAGTGATGGCCTTGAGATGGCGACGAATGGTCGCGGCGGTCTCGCGCAGGTTCACCTTAGCCCCTTCGCCGAGCGTAAGCCGCAGATTGAACGCGACCTGTGCGTCGTAGAAGTCCTGCGGGAGCGAGTGGAGTCCCAAAAGACTGACCGTCTGCTGATGCATCTCATCGAGCCCATGGCTTCCCTGCTGCGATGCAGGTTCTAGCAGCGTCGCCGCCAGGTGAACGTTGCCGAATGCGGACCTGAGCCGCGACGCGATCAGCGCGAGGATGACGGCGGCGGGATGCGCAGGAACGATTATTGTCGTGTCGCTCGTCAGTGCTGGATTGCCGGTGATTAACGGCGAACGCACCACAGCGCGCGGCTCGTTCTCGAGGGCACCGCTGAGATCGACGATCGCGGCTCCGGCAGCGGTCGCCTCTTTCCAATGCGTGCGAGTCGTTTGCGCGTCGGTGGCGAAGAAGACTACGTCGCGGCGATCAAACATATCCGGGCTGAGCGGCTGGATGACCAGAGCCTCGTCACCGCCCGCGACAAGCTGTGCGCTCGACTCTGCTGTTTCGGCGGGTTGGAGGTCCCATCGCGCGCTGGACCGGTTGAGCTCTTCTATCAATTCTTTGCCCAGCAGAGTGGACGCGCCCACAACAAGGCCGCGAAGGTTCTTTGCCATCGACGGTCTCCCTTCGGGTGTTCTGATGCTATGCGTGTCGTGCGGAGCGCCGGGTCCAGGAGTAGGCCAGCCGCGCGAAGACGCCGGAAACGAGATAGGCCATCGCGAGCGCGATGAGAGCGTACCTGTGCCACTCGTAAGCGATGGCCAGGAGGAACATCAGCAGCACCAAAAGACGGCCGGGACGGCGTGAGCTGAAGTCAATTTCTTTACCGCTCCAGAAGCGCCAACTGCTGACCATGAGAAAGCCTGTGAACGCCACCAGCACAATCCAGAGTACAGAGAGCCAGAGGTCGTGCACGGGAGAGCCGCCTTCGCAGTGAACGACGGCGGCGAGGACGCCCGCACCTGCGGGGATGGGCATGCCGACGAAATATTTGCGGCCGGGGCGGCCGGGATTGCGCGGCTTCGGGTCCACGCTGATGTTGAAGCGCGCAAGCCGGCAGGCACCGCAGATGAGAAACAGAAAGCAGACGACCGCGCCGAAGTGCTGCACGCGCCACTCAATGGTGGGAAAGCCGCTGGGAACGATCTGGCGCACGCCCCAGAGATAGGCGAGAAGGCTGGGCGCGACGCCGAAGGTGATGACGTCGGCGAGAGAATCGAGTTCGCGTCCGAACGCGCTCGATGTGTTGGTGAGGCGCGCGATGCGGCCGTCAAGCCCGTCAAACAGCACGGCGAGCACGATGGCGATCGCGGCGCGGTCAAACGCTGCCGGGTCTGACATGTTCAGGCCGTGGATGCTCTGCAGGACGGCGTAGTAGCCGAGGGCAATGTTGCCCGCCGTGAAGAGCGAGGGCAGGACGTACATGCCGTGCCGAATCGGATGCAGCTTCGCGGGCTCGGAGGTCATCCGCGTCCGTCCGCAGGTACTCCGGGCGCAACAATGCCAAGGACGGAGCTTCCGCCCTTGACGCGGTCGCCTGCCTTCACACGCAGCTCTACGGATGCGGGCAGCAGCACGTCGCAACGAGAGCCGAACTTGATCATCCCCATTCGCTGTCCGCGCTCAACGCGTTGGCCGGCCTGAAGGTTGCAGACAATGCGGCGCGCGAGCAGCCCGGCGATCTGCTTGAAGCTGACGGTGTAGAGCGGGTTCTCGATAGTGACGAGTGTCTGCTCGTTGTGCACAGCGGATTCAGGTTTGAGGGCGTTCAGGAATTGACCTTCGCGATACTCGACGAGCTTGATCACACCCTCGGCTGGCACGCGATTTACGTGTACATCGAAGACATTCAGGAAGATGGTCACACGAACACGGCTGCCGGAGGTCGTCTCGATCCAATCTGCCTCTTCAACCTTGCCGTCCGCCGGGGAAACGATGATGCCTTCGCCCTGCGGAATTTTGCGCGGCGGATCGCGAAAGAACCATAGGAAAAACGCTGCCAGCAATAGCGGAATCAGGGTCAACGCGACAATATGCGTCGCGACCCAGACGATGATTGCGACCACAATCAGCGCCAGTCCGTAAAAGAGCCCATCACGCACCATAGCCAAACGATTATAAATGTCGATCGTCCGTGAGCCGTGGCACACATGAGAAGGATTGCTCAGAGTGCCAGCCTCATAACCAGCGCATCCTCCTCGGGATCGCGATAGTAGCCCCGGCGGGTTGCAGCTTCGTGGAACCCCATCGAGCTGTAAAGCGCACGTGCCGCCGCATTCGAAATTCGAACCTCGAGGAAGGCTTCCACTGTTCCGTGCGCGCGTGCCCATTCGAGCAGTTCCCTACAGATGCTTCGGCCGATGTTGCGGCGGCGCCACGCCGTGCTCACCGCGAGGCTTTCGATTTCCGCGCTTTCACCTGCCCGGCCGAGCACGCCGAAACCGACGAGCTCGTTTGCGGACTCCGCGATAAGCACGAGTCGCTGCTGCTCCGGGCCGGCTGACGCAAGCACGCTCTGCCACGTTTGCCGCGTCCAGGTGGGCGCGCCCGCCGAAAGCTCCGAAAGCGATATGAGGCGGTCCGCATCTGAACCGTCTGCCGAGCGGAATGTGATCTCTGGAAAAATCATGCTATGAATTCGTGTGGCGTCGTTGCGGTTGGGGGCGTTTGTAGATGTCGCTCTCGGCGATTACGTAATTAGCGTCGGCACGCGCGAGGTCAGATCCCCCGCCCGTTAGACAATGGCACACCGGGTAGAGCAGATCGATGGGCCGCAGCTCTCGAAGAGCCGGCGCGAGCCTGTACAGCCGCTCGGCAGTGCGGGCTTCAGCAGCGACGATCGGCGCGCCCGCGGCGGTGTGCTCGAACGACTCCGCAGTCACGAGGAACTCTCGCGCTGGTTCAGTCCTTCGCTGCTCGCGAACGTAGAGATCGCCGCGGCCGGCATCAAGCACGGCAAATCCTTCCTGTAGCTCGGCCGCGTCGGTGAGCACCTGCAGGCGCGAGACGCTGGCCAGTGGAAGCTTCGCAACTTCGCAGAGGCCTTTCGCCATTGCGAGCCCGGTGCGGACGCCGGTAAACGAGCCCGGCCCGGAGATCACGCCTACGCCATCGAGCTCCTTCAAGGTGATGCGCACGGAGCCCAGCATCCGCTTGAGTTCGGTGAGCAGCATCGCCGAAGCCGAGCGCAGCGGGAACTCGGCGCTGGCGAGTACATCGTCTCCACGCACCAACACGGCGCCGGGCGCGTCACCAACGGTGTCGATCAGCAGAAGTTTCGTCTCGCAGCTCATCGCTTCTAAGGATAGCGTCTGGTTCTTTGTGTTTTTCGGTGCAAAGAAAACAGCCGAGAACATATCGTCCCGGCTGTTCGCACATAATTCGCGAAGCTTAGCTCGCTGCGGCGAGAACCTCTTCGCGGATCTCTTCGTCCTGGACCGTCTCCCGCTGCGTCCGCGGCAGAGCCACAGCCAGAACGTCTTCAATTCGCGACGCATAGTGGATCGTAACGTTCTCAATCTGGTCGGCCGCAAGGTCTTCTTCCACGTTGGTCTTCACGTCGATGGGAAGAATCACATCGCGAACTCCCGCACGCTTGGCCGCCAGGAACTTCTCTTTGATCCCGCCGACCGGAAGGACGTTGCCGCTGAGTGTGATCTCGCCGGTCATCGCCAGCAGCGGACGGACTGGTTTGTCCGTGAGCAGGCTGACGAGCGCGGTCGCCATCGTCACACCCGCGCTTGGGCCATCCTTCGGGATAGCGCCCGCGGGAACGTGGATGTGGATGTCAATGTCCTTCAGCACATCCTCATCGAGACCGAGCGAACCTGCATTCGAGCGCACCCATGTGAGCGCCGCCTGCATGGACTCCTTCATGACGTCGCCAATCTGGCCGGTCATGGAGAAATTTCCCTTGCCCTTCATCCTGTTGGCCTCGATAAAGAGCACGTCACCGCCCGCTGGCGTCCATGCAAGACCTACTGCGACGCCGGGACGCTTCGTGCGCTCGGCAATCTCGGTATCGACACGCACCTTAATGCCGCCGAGGAACTCATGGATGATCTCCGCCGTAATCACGAGCTTCTCATTCTTCGCCGGATCGAGCGCGCCTTCAGCTACGCGCCGCGCTGTCTTGCGGCATATGGTGCCGATCAGCTGCTCAAGCCGGCGCACGCCTGCTTCGCGCGTATAGTGCCGTGCTATCAGCGAGACAGAGTCGGTCGGAAACTCGATCGATTCGGGCGTGATTCCGTTCTCCTTGATCTGGCGCGGAATCAGGTAGCGCTCGGCGATGTTGACTTTCTCTTGCTCGGTGTAGCCGGTGAGCTCGATGATCTCCATGCGGTCAAGTAACGGAGCCGGTATCGTGTCCAACTGGTTGGCTGTGCAGATAAACAGCACGTGGCTGAGATCGAACGGCTGATCGAGATAGTTGTCGCGGAAGGTGTTGTTCTGCTCCGGATCCAGCGTCTCGAGCAGCGCGCTCGCGGGATCTCCGCGGAAATCGCGGCCAAGCTTGTCAATCTCATCCAGCATGAAGACGGGGTCTCTCACCTCGACACGCTTCAGGTGCTGAATGATCTGTCCGGGCAGCGCTCCGATGTACGTGCGGCGGTGACCGCGAATCTCCGCCTCGTCGTGCATGCCGCCGAGCGAAATGCGCGAAAACTTGCGCCCGAGTGCCCTCGCGATGGAGCGGCCGAGCGATGTCTTACCAACGCCCGGAGGGCCAACGAAGCACAGGATCGGCCCCTTCATGTCAGGCTTCAGCCGGCGCACGCTGAGGTAATCGAGGATCCGCTCCTTCACCTTCTTCAGGCCGTAGTGGTCTGTGTCGAGGACCTCCTGCGCCTTCCGGATATCAACCTCGCCGGCGGAGTGTT
This sequence comes from uncultured Verrucomicrobiae bacterium, assembly GCA_963716225.1. Lineage (GTDB taxonomy): Bacteria > Acidobacteriota > Terriglobia > Terriglobales > Acidobacteriaceae > Granulicella. The sequence goes on from OY970299.1 coordinate 666,068, forward strand.
TGGACCACGGCAACACGGCGAGCCACTCGACGTAGTTGCGCGTCAGCGAGTAATCGGCTGCGGCAGGGTTCATGCGGCTCAGACGGCCAAGCTCTTTGAGAGCGTCCTTCTTGACTTCCTCCGGCATGCCCGCAGCTTCGATCTTCTCTTTCAGCTCCTGGACGTCTTTCTGCGTCTCGTCGACGTCGCCGAGCTCCTTCTGGATTGCCTTCATCTGTTCGCGCAGGTAGTAGTCGCGCTGTGACTGCTGGACGGCGTCCTGCACTTCGCTTTGAATCTTGTTGCGAAGCTGCTGAACCTCAATCTCCTTGGCGAGATGGCTGTTCAGTTTTTCAAGCCGAACCCTCACATCAGGAGTTTCGAGCAGCTCCTGGCGCTCCGCCGTCGTAAGAAACGGCAGGCTGGACGCGATGAAGTCCGACAGCCGTGAGGCGTCTTCAATGTTGATCGCGATCGTCTGGAGGTCGTCGGATAGCGTTGGCGAAGACGTGACGATCTCGCGGAACTGGCTGACGACGTTGCGCTGCAAGGCTTCCAGCTCGGCAGACTCGGGAGGCAGGACCTCCTGGACGCTCTCATACTCGGCCGTGAGGAAGGGCTGCACCTGCGTGAAATTGGTCAATTTCACCCGTTCAGTGCCTTCAGTAAACACAAACAGGCTCTGGTTGGGCATTTTGACGACCTTGTGTACGGTCGCCTTCGTCCCGATCGCATGCAGGTCGGTGCCCAAGGGCGCGTCCTGACGCGCATCGCGCTGGGCCACGACCAGAATCGTCTTCTCCTCGCCGAGGGATTGAATCAGCTGGATGGAGCTCTCGCGGCCGACGGTCAGGGGTAGAACGGCATGTGGGAAAAGAACCGTATCCCTAACCGGAAGAATGGGATATGAGCGCCCATCCGCTCCGGATTCTCCCTCTCGTTCGCCTGTTGGCCGGATTACGCTCACAAACTCGTTTGGCATCTTTAGTGTTTCCTTATCAACTTTCATGCATAGGATGCACTAGACCTTGTCTCGGTCGCAACAACAAAGCTGTCTGTTGCCCCAGTTGCGAACTTCGCAGCCTCGCGTCGTTCGGCCGCATCCCAGCGGTACTTCTTAGGATGTCGCGCAGGGTCTGAGTGTCAGAGGACGATCTGACAAGCCAAAAACGCAAGGCCTCTCCGCGCTGGAGAGGCCCTCCTGAGATTGCGAAATGAGGTTAGTGGTTCGTGGTGATTGAGACCGTCGTCTTGCTGGTGAGCGTGCCGGCGGTAGCCGTGATGGTTGCGGTGGATGTGGTGGTGCCCGGCCCCGACGAGCCGCAGCCAGCCAGCATACCTATCCCGACGACTGAAACTACAGCCAGCAGCAGAACCTGGATCCTGCGCCGGCGACGGAAGCCGAGGCAGCACAGCGCGAGGGCGAGCGTGGCCTCAGGCACGAGCGGATTGCGACGGTGGTGAAGCAGCGCGCTCGCCTGCCCCGTACCGACGGTCACGGTGATTGTGACGGGCTGGTTGAAGTTGTTCAGGTTCACCGGCGAGCTGCTGAAGGCACAGGAGTAGCCCGCAGGCAGTCCCGAGCAGGAGAGAGCCACTGCACCCGTGAACCCGCCCTGTGGCTGCACCGTCAGCTGGACGGTTCCATAGTTCTGAGTGGAAGGAATCGTCATCGATGACGGATTTACCGACAGCGCGAACCCTTGAGACATCAGGTTCACGGTGTACGCGGCCGAAGCCACAGGGCTGGGGCTATACCCGATCGCCACGGCAATGGCCTTCAGGGTCTCGCTGGCCGAGAGCGTCAGCGGTTGCGAGTAGACCTTCGAGCTGGCCGTGGGCGTAGTCCCGTCCAGCGTGTAGTAGATCGTCGCGCCAGTGGTCGTGTCTGCGATCGTCAACGGCTGCGAGACCGTGTAGGTTCCGCTGCCCAGCGAGATCGTCGGCGTGGCTGCCGCCGGCAGGTTCAGTGTGTACTTGGCCGTAGCCACCGAGCTGTTCGCGTAGCCGCTCTCCGCACCGATTGCGTTGATCGTCTCTGTGCCGAGCACCTGGATCGGCCCGCTGTACAGGGTCGAGCTGGTCGTCGGCGTCGAGCCATCGGTTGTGTAATAGATCGCCGACCCTGCTGTGTCGTCGGCCAGTGTGACCGTCTGTATGGTGGTGAAGGTTCCAGCAGCCGGAGAGAACGTCGGCGGATCGACGGTCAGATTGATCGTGTAGTTTGCCGTTGCCACCACGCTCGGAGCGTAGCCGGGTGCCACCGCAATCGCATTCACCGTGCCGGTAGACGCCAGTGTGAGCGGGCTCTTGTAGAGCGTCGAGCTGGTGGTTGGCGTGGTTCCGTCCGTCGTGAAGTAGATCTTCGCCCCGATCGTGCTGTCGGTAATCTTCAGCGTCTGGATGGACGTGTAGGTTCCGGCCGGAACGGAGAAGGCGGGTGTCTGGGTCAACGGCAGGTTCAGCGTGTAGATCGCGCTCGCCACGGCGCTATTGCTGAGTCCGCTGACCACTGCGATCGCATTGATCGTCTCAGTCTGCGAGACCGTGATGGAGCCCGTGTACTTGGTCGAGCTCGTTGTCGGAGTCGAACCGTCCGTCGTGTAGTAGATGGTCGCGCCTGGAGTGGTGTCGGAGAGCGACACCGTCTGAACGCTGGTGTAAGTGCCGGCCGCGGGCGAGAAGGTCGGCAGAGCCGCTGCACTCCCTGCCGTTATGCCATAAACGTTGGCCGCGCCGATTCCGCCGTTTACCGTGTCGACCGCCGTGAGAACGCCGGTATGCGTTCCGGCAGAGGTCGGGTTGAAGGTGACATTCGTCGCAAACGACGCTCCTCCGGTCGGAGTCGATGCGCAGGTTCCCGTCGTGTTGGCCGAGAACTCTGTCGATGCCGCACCGCCCTCGGTCGCCGAGAACGCCACAACGGGCGAGGTGGAGCAGGCGCCGTCGTTCAGGATGGTGGTGACGTTGCTGGCCGTCGAGGAACCGGCGACCGCCGCGTTGGGTAGCGTGATGTTGTCGATCGCGATCTGAATCGCGACGTCTGCTCCCGCAGTGCTCGAATAGGTTGAGACGTACGCGTTGCCCTTGGGATCGATCGTCAGCATCTTCGCGCCCTGCGTGGAGACCGTGTAGCGCGTCGTGGTGTTCACCGTTCCCTTGTTGTTCGCGAAAGCGAACACGCCGTCATACTGCGTCCCGAAGTACACGGTGCCGTTTGCGTCTACCGCCACAGCATCAAGCTGGTTGTCATAGGCGCCCGGGGAAGCGACCGTGAGCGTGTAAATGGTCGTGGCGCTGGTGCTGTACGCCCCTCCGCTGTAGGTCAGCTCCTTCACCGTCGATTGGTAATTCGTGTTCGCCGCGGCATTCATCAGCGTATCGCTGAAGAACACATCACCCCATTTATCGACGGCAATCTCGCCGATCGTCCAGCTGGCCTGAGTCGTGCCCTCCGTCACCGTGGCCGTGGGTTCGGAATAGAGCACAACCGGTGCCGGCGAGCCCGTCTTGACGCAGGCTGCCGTGCACTCGATTACGGAGTTCGGGTTGGTGCTTCCCGCGGTGGAGGTGAGGAACAGGTCTCCTGCCGCATCGACCGTCATGCCAGCAACGCCGGAGACCGGCATCGACACCGGCAGCACGCACTCAGCCGTGTCGGTGCCCGTGCAGTTCGGCGTGCTGCTGCCTGGGTATGTGATCGTGGCGTATCCGCCCGACGCTGCAGGAATCTTCGCAATCGTGCCGTTGTACAGATCGCCTATATAGAGATTCCCCGAAGCATCGATCGCCACAGGTCCGGCATTGCTGTACGAAGACGCCAGAACCGTGGCTGACGTCGCTCCCGGTGCGAACTCAAGAATCTTGTTTCCGTAGGTTGTGCCGGTAATCAGGTTCCCGTTCGAATCCGCAGCGAAGCTGTTGCCAGCCGGATTGCCGCCGGCCAATGCACCCCCGCCCTGGAAGGTTCCCAGCGTGGAGATCTGGTTGGTCAACACGCTCAGATCGGTTCCATTGGTCGCGCTGTTGATCAGGTAAGTCGCCGCGCCCACGTTGCTGGTCGCCGATCCGCTGGCCACGGCGATCGCCTTTACCAGCGCGCTGGAAGAAACGGAAATTGGCGCGCTGTACGCAGTCGACGAGGTCGTCGGCGTGGAGCCATCGGTCGTGTAATAGATTGTGGCGCCCGAGGTCGCATCCGAGATCGTCACCGTCTGCGCCGCCGCAAAGCTTCCGCCGGCCGGGGAGAAGGTCGGAGTGGCCGCCGGGAGCTGAATCGTATACGCCGCCGTACCCACGCTGCTCGTGGTCAGCCCGCTCGCGCTCGACGTCGCGATCGCGTTGATCGTCTCACTAGAAGAGACCGTCACAGGACCGGAATAGAGCGTGGAACTCGCCGTCGGCGTCGACCCGTCGGTGGTGTAGTAGATCGACACGCCAGGCGACTGGTCGGTAAGCTTGACCGTCTCGACCGCGTGATACGTTCCTGCCGCGGGCGAGAATGTCGGTGCGGGCAGTTGTCCTGTCGCGTAGCCCGTGACGGTCGCGGTCCCGATGCTACCGGGCCCGCTGGCCTCAGTCGCGGTCAGGGTCGCCGTGCGTGTTCCCCCGTACGCCGGAGTGAACGTGACGGTCGTCGCATAGCTTGCGCCCGTCGAGTTCACCGTCTTGCAGGAGCCGGTGGTTGCCGCCGTGAATTCGGTCGTGGAGCTGGCGCCTTCGGACGCCGAGAAATTCAGGACCGGCGACGGCGAGCAGCCCTCGTCGTTCAGGATCGTCGTCACACTCGCCGTGGAGTTGCTGCCCACCGACGATGCCGGTACGGTAAGCACGCCGACGCCGACGTGCATCGCCGTGTCGCCGCTCACGTACGTCACAACGTAGAAGTTGCCGTGGCCGTCTGTGGCCAGAATCTTCGCGCCCTGAGCCGCAACCATGTACGCCGACGTGGCCGTGATAGCGCCCTTATTGTTCGGGAACGCGAAGATGCCGTTGTACTGGTCAGCGTAGTAGAGGGTTCCGTTCGAATCGACCGCGACAGCGTCGAGCTGGTCGTCGTAATTGCCCGGGGAGCTGATGGGCATGGTGTACACGGTAGTCGGCGTGGAGCTGTACGCGCCGCCGGTATAGGTCAGCTCCTTCACCGTCGAGCTGTAGTTTTTGCTGCTGGTGTTGGTCGTGTCGGTGTCAAACAGCGAGTCCGAAAAGAAGACGTTGCCCCATGGATCGACCGCGATTGCGCCAATGTCCCAAGCGGCGGTGGAGGAGCCCTCCGTGACAGCCGCAGCGGGCTCGGAGTAGAGCAGCGCGGGCGCGGGCGTACCCGTCGCGAGGCAAGCGACGGTGCACTCAAAGACACTGTTCGGATCCGTGCCGCCGCTGGTAGAGGTAAAGAACAGATCGCCCGCGGCGTCAAAGGTCATCGCCACGAGACCAGCTACGGGCGCGGTGAATGGAAGCGCGCATTCCGCTGTGTCGGTTCCTGTACACGCGGGCGTCTTGCTCGAAGGCGTGCTGATCGCTGCGAAGGTTCCGCTGACCAGGGGGATCTTGATCACCGTCGCGCTGTACGCCTGGCCGATGTAAAGGTTTCCGGCCGCATCGATCGCGACCGGCCCTGGATTCGAGAAAGATCCCAGACTCTTGGCCGTCGTCGAGCCCGCCGGGAACTCCAGGATCGTGTTGCCATAGGTCGTACTCGCATAAAGATTGCCCGCCGAATCCACAGCCATGCTGCTTCCCGCGGGATTGCTGCCGGCCAGCGCTCCGCCGCTCGGGAAGGCTGCCAGCGTAGTGACCTGGCTCATCACCACGTTGGGAACGGTTTGGGCCGACGCTACGGCGCCGGCCAAGCAAACCCCGAACATTGCGAGCAGAAATCCTCGTGCTCCCGCAGCTTTACGCATCATCTTGTGAGTACGTTGCATTCTGGTCTGTTCCTTCCCTGCTGCGTAAAGCACGCTAGCCTTCATTCCGCTGCCTCCAGAGATCCTTCTGCCGCCAAGCCCAAATCCTGTCCTGCACCCAACGCCTCCACCCCTCTGGCCGAACGCACCAAGGCGCAGTCAGCCGATCGAGATGACCGCTGCCGCGCGTGGTCCGAACAGTCTCTTGCCGCTCTTTTCACAACCACAATAGATGGAGGTATTTTTGCGAAGGGCAAAATACACAGCCGCTTGCATACGAGTCAAGCAGAAACTTACGTGGGATTTACGCGCACACCCGTAAGAATTCCGCCAGGACAGTGCCCTCAGGCCGGCCGGGGAGCCGGCAATGATAACCATCCCAACTGAGAACTATGTCGAAACTCCTGCCATGGGCGCTCGGAAATCCGCTCTGCTTGCGTACGCAATCGCGGTGCATGACGGGCCCCCTGGTCGCCACATTGCTCTCAGCACCCCACTCGCCAAATCCTGCGCCGATTCCCGGCGACACCGGCTATAGTTCAGCACCCGAATGAATACATGTTCCAGAATCGTTATCCGCGGGGTGCATTGAAACCCTCATCATCTCTCGGTACGCTGGGGTGACGGCCACACGCGGGAATGGTGGAATGGCAGACACGCAGGTCTTAGAAGCCTGTGCCGAAAGGCGTGAGGGTTCAAGTCCCTCTTCCCGCACCACAGCCTCCGTAGGAACCCAATGACCCCGCCCTCTTCGCCCGACAATCCGCGCATCATCCTGAAGCGCACGTCCGACTACCGCGACTCCTACGCGAACAGCGTTCAGGTGCGGCTGTCCGTTTGGGACTTCCTGCTCGTCTTCGGCACGATGTCGCCGCAAAGCCCCGAGCAGGTCGAGATCGAAAACTTCCAGGGCATCTATCTAAGCCCGCAACAGGCCAAGGCGCTGCACAACGTACTCGGCATGAATCTCGCCCAGTACGAGCAGGCTTTCGGCGCCATCGCGCTTGAGCCCGCGCAGCCCGGCGGCCCACGCTTCGTCACTCCACCCAGCGGTCCGGTCCACTAGCACGCATTGCAAGTGCGCGTCCCAGGCTCGCTCTCCGCCCGCATCGCCGCGCTCCCCTCGTGGGTGCTTTGGCTTCTGCTCTTTGCCGCCGTCGCGCTCGGACATCTCACACTGCTCCAGCTTCCGTACTACTGGGACGAGGGCGGCTACTACATCCCTGCTGCGCTCGACTTCTATCGTCACGGCTGGATCATCCCCCAGTTCACCAACGCCCATCCCCCGTTGCCCAACATCGTGATCGGCACGCTGTGGCACATCGTTGGTTTTCACATCCTCGCCACTCGCCTGCTGATCTGCGCCGTCGCGGCCGCTGGCCTGACTGCAGTCTTCCGCCTCGCTCAGCGTCTGCTCGACCCGCCCGCAGCGATCAGCCTCACGCTGCTGGTCGCCGTCTATCCCATCTGGTTTGCGCAGAGCACGCTCGCGCATGCCGACATCTTCGCCGCCGCATTCACACTCTGGGCGTTCGCCGTATACCTGGCAGCGACAACCTCAGCGTCTGCGACGAACAGCGTCTCACTTCGCCCGCAGATCGCCGCGGCGGTGCTTTTTTCTTTGGCGGCATTATCGAAAGAGACAGCGATCGTCGAACCCGCAGCGCTGCTCGTTCTCGAGGCCGCGCGTCTATTTCGCGAGCGGCATTCACTGTCAGCACGGCATGAGCACGGTCGCTGGATCTTCGCGCTCGCGACGCCGTTTCTTCCTCTGATCGCCTGGTACGCGTATCACCGCGCACGGACCGGTTTCATGTTCGGGAATCCCGTCTACCTGCGCTACAACGCCACTGCAAACTTCACCGCAACGCACATCCTCACTGCACTGCGCTATCGCCTGCTGCACCTCGTCTGGCAGCGCAACATTTGGTTGCCCATCCTTCTCGCCGTCGCATGCCTTCTTTTGCCGCGCGGGCGTGGCGCTCAGGTGCGCTCGCTCACCACCGCAACCCGCATCGCCTGCGGTGTGCTCATCTTCGCCAACTGGATAGCTTTCTCGGTACTCGGCGGCGCGCTGCTTACGCGCTATCTGCTGCCCGTCTATCCCATCATCCTGTTGCTCTGTATCGACGTCTGGCGTGAACGCACGCCCGCTCTCGTTTGGCTCACCGTCGCGACTGCCGCGCTCTTTATCAGCGGTCTGTGGATCAATCCTCCCACTGCGTTCGCGCCCGAGGACACACTCGTCTACCGCGACATGATTGTCGTGCATCAGCAAGCTGTCCGGTTCGTCAACCAGCATTATCCCGACGCGACGGTGCTCACCGCATGGCCTGTTTCCACGGACCTGCTCGACCCGGAGCTCGGCTACACCTCGCATCCCACTCGCGTATCGCCGGTTGAAGACTTCTCTTTCGCCGAGATGGAGAAGGCTGCGCAGCATGCCGAAAACTTCGATACCGCAATCGTCTTCACGACGCACTACGTTGCGCCCAGCCTGCGACGCTATCTGCTCACTCACCCGAGCAGCAGAATCGGCCGCGCCGTCACAACCAACCCCGATCTCACCCCGGCGCAGATCGCGCTTCTGCTCCATGGTCAGGTGGTCTGGCGCTCACCAGACCTCGATGGCGAATGGGCCGCAGTCCTGCGCTTCAACCGCAGCTACGAAGCAAAGCTCCAGCAGCCATGGTCCCGCTAATTGCCGCCTGTCTCGTTCCATAGAAACGTCAGCTCATCCGCTGTGTCGTGGATTCCCTGCTCCACGCTCACCCCGGCGCTGTGACCCGCACGCGTGTCATAGTGCAGCAGCACCGGCCTGCGCTCCTGTTCGGGTTCATTCATCACCGTAGCCTGCATCGCCGCCGTCATCTTGCGCGCATGCAGCGGAGCCACACGCGTGTCGCTGTCGCCTGACAAGAACATGATCGCCGGATACTGCACGCCCGGCCGGATGTTCTGATAAGGCGAGTACTTCAGGATGTAAGCAGCCTGGTCAGGTTTCTCCGCCGATCCATACTCGGTCGTCCACCAGCGCCCGACCAGAAATCTCTGGTACCGGCTCATATCCAACAGCGGATACCCGCAGAGAATCGCGCCATACAAATCCGGACGCTGCGTCATGGAGGCGCCCATCAACAGCCCGCCATTCGACCTGCCCGTAATCGCCAGCCGCTCGCGCGTCGTGTAGTGGTTCTTCAGCAGATACTCCGCGGCCGCAAACCAGTCGTCGAACACATTCTGCTTGTGCTCAAACATCCCGGCCTCATGCCACTTCTCGCCGTACTCTCCGCCGCCGCGCAGATTCGGCAAAGCAAAGAATCCTCCCTGCTCCATCCACCACGCGTACTTCGGATCAAACCCCGGCGTCTCCGAGATATTGAATCCGCCGTATCCGGTCATCAACAGCGGCGCTTTGCCATCTGTCGCAAGCCCTTTGCGGCCGGCGATAAACATCGGCACGCGCGTTCCGTCGTTCGATGTGTAGAAGACCTGCCGCACCTCGTACTGCTTGGAGTCAAACGGCACCTTAGACTCCGACCACACGCTGCTGTCGCGCGTCGCGACGTTGTACCGGTAGATCGTCGGCGGAACCGTGAAGGACGAGAACATGTAGTACCCGATATCCGAATCTTCCCGCCCCTCGACCACTGTCCCGGTGCCGATCGTTGGGTAGGTAATCTCTCCAATCTCCTTGCCCTTGCGCGAGTAAATCCTTGTGTCAGTCTTTACATCGTTCAACCGCCCAACAAAAAACACGCCGTCCACAATGGACACGCCGCGGATCGGATTCTTGCTCTCCGAAATCACTTCCTTCCAGCTCTTCGTGGACGGATCGCCGAAGCCGGCGCGCAGCACGCGTCCGTTGGGCGCGTTGTAATCCGTACTCACGAACATCTCATCGTGGTACATGTGCAGCTGAAACCGCGAGTCCACTCCGTATACCAGCGGCTCAAACTGTGCATCCGGCTTGCGCAGGTCCTTCAGCAGGATGTCCTCGCGAGTCGCAGGCACGCCATGACTGACGCTCACGATCAGCCAGTGTCCGTTCTCGCTCACCCTGCAACCCAGCAGATCGAGCGGACCGAGCGTTTCATCCTTGTACGTTCCGCCGAAGATTTCCTTGTCCTTGTCCGACGGCGATCCCACCGTGTGCTGAAACACCGCGCCCGTGCCGTCGCTCAACGTCTTCGCGTAGTACAGCGTCTTCGCGTCCGGCGTCAGGCCGAAGCCGCTGTACCGCGCCAGCGGAAGCTCGTCATTGATTTCGCCGCGCTTGGGTACATCGTAAAAGTGGATCTCCTGCTCATCCGCGCCGCCGTGCCGCACGCCATAAACCAGCAGGTCGCCCTTGTGCGAAACCGCCGCAATACTCACCGAAGCATTTGCGTCGTTGCTCAGTTTGCGCGCGTCAATCAGCCGCACCTCGCCCGGCTGCACCGAAGCTCCGCCCATTCACCAGGAACCGCGCCGGCCGCATGTAAATTGAAGCCTGGTTCTCCGCGGCCAATCGCCGGGTAAAGAACAGCGCACCTTCCCGCTCCTGCGGCATGCCGGTCTGGTCGACTCGGCTCAGCTCCGTCATCCGTTTCGTAATGCGCTCACGCACCGGCTGTAACTGATCAAAGTAGCTGTCGGTGTACGCCGTCTCCGCCTTGATAAACGCTCGCGTCTCGGCCGACTTCTGGTCCTCGAGCCAACGATAGTTATCCGTGATCGCGTGGCCGCCGACCTCATCCGTAACCGGCTCGACGGCTACCTCCGGCGGCGGTCCAAGCTCCACACCGTTGCGTCCATGAATCGCGGCCGTCGCTGCCAGCGCACCCGCAGCCAAAGCAACACTCAGCGTCCAAGCCCAGCCTCGCAAGATCATCAAACCTCCCTGCGAATACTGTTAGCTTAACCCACAACACAGCCGCTTCAGCCGCATCCCGGCAAGACAACCGAAAATTTCGCTCACCGCCCACACCTCCTCCACACCGTACACTGAGTTCTGCCGCTCCATGCGACGCCTTTTCGCCATCCTGCTGCTCGCCGCCTTTGCGCTGCCCTTCGTGGCGCCGGCGCTTGCGCTTGCGCAGGATCCGGACGCAGCTCTCCCCGCCTGCTGCCGCCGTCACGGCCAGCACCACTGCGGCATGCTTCGCGCAGAGCGCGACCCTCGGCGCCTTGCATAACCGCCGTTTGCGCCGCATGGCCGCAGCAGGCGGTTGCTCCTTCCGCTGTGTGTTCATCCCTTTGTAGGACGCGCCTCCGCGTCCGCCGTTTCTATCCGCAAAAGCCGCTTTTCTCCGCGGAACAGCCGCACTCCATCCGGCGACAGCCCGCGACGGCGCGCACCTTCAGCGCGGTCCACCGTCATCCTCCCTCGCCTGACACCGCCCGCGACCGCGCTTCATCTCGCGGGCGCTGCTTCTCCGCCTACAAACGCGCCCCTCACGGCGCCGGGGTTCTATGCGACGGCGATCGCCTCTCTGCTTTTTCTTGCTTCTTTCTGCGTCGCAATGCGCGCGCCAGCGTCTTCGGTGTTCTGCATGGCATCGTGCACGACCCCCAGCATCGCCCCGTCGCGGGCGCCGTCCATAGAGGTTCGTGCGGCCCACTCCGACCTCACCTTCTCCGCCATCTCCGACCAGAGCGGCGAATTCACGCTGCCCGCCATTCCGCTCGGCGACTACATCGTCGCCATCAGCAAGCCCGGCTTCGCCACTCTGCACGAAACCATCACGGTCAGCAGCGACTCATCGCTCGTGCTCCACTACATGCTCAGCGTGGCTTCCGTCAGCCAGACCGTCGACGTCAGCGGTGCGCAGGACGCGGCCAACGTCGACTCCGTCACCCCCACTGCGCAGATCAACCGCATCGACATCGCGCGCACGCCCGGCGCCGACCGCACCAACTCGCTTGCGATGATCACCGACTTCGTGCCCGGCGCCTACATGACGCACGACATGCTGCACATGCGCGGCGGCCATCAAGTTCGCTGGCTGATCGACGGCGTCCAGATTCCCAACACCAACATCGCCTCCAACATCGCGCCGCAGATCGATCCCAAGGACATCGACACCTCGAGGTCGACCGCGGCAGCTACAACGCCTCGCTCGGCGACCGCACCTACGGCATCTTCAACGTCGTTCCGCGCACCGGCTTCGAGCGCAATCGCGAGGCCGAGCTCGTCCTCACCGCCGGCAACTTCTACCAGACCAACGACCAGCTCAACCTCGGCGACCACACCGAGCGCTTCGCCTGGTACGCCAGCCTGAACGGCAACCGCAGCGACTACGGCCTGCAGCCCGCCACCTCGCACCCCGGTTCACGACGCCGAGAACGGCTACGGCGGCTTCGCCTCGCTCATCTACAACGTCGATCCCGGCGATCAGTTTCGCTTCGTCGGCCAGCTCCGCACCGACTACTCCAGATCCCCTACGACCCCAATCCGAACGACTGGGAGAACCAGCTCTACGACTCAAGCGGCCTGCGCGACGGCGCAGCACGAGACGGACAGCTACTGGCGCGCTTCACCTGGCTGCACACCTTCAGCCCCAACACCGTTGCGCAGCTCTCGCCCTTCTACCACTACAACCGCGCCGACTATCGAGCCCGGCCCGATCGACCTGCCCGACGGCCACAACCGCCATCCAGACCGGCATCTACGCCGGCGCGCAGGCCAGCCTCTCGACCGTCGGTCGCGCGCAACACCATCCAGCGCCGGCGTCTACGGCTACGCCCAGCACGAGAACGACCTCTTCGGCGTCGATCTTCAACGACGGCAGCGCACCAAACTTCAACGTCAATCCCGTCGTCCTCGGCGGCGTCGAGGAGACCTACGTCGAGGACAACTTCCGCGCCGCCTACGTGGCTCACGCTGATCGGCGGCGTGCGGCAGTCGCATTTCTCCGGCGCCGTCGCCGAGAACGCGATCTACCCGCGCATCGGCGTCGCTGTGCAGATCCCGAAGCTCAACTGGGTCTTCCGCGCCTTCTACGGCCACTTCTATCAGCCGCCGCCGCTCACCAGCATCAGCGGCCCCGCCCTCGCAGTATGCGCAGACCAAGCAACACCAGCTTCATCCCGCTGCACGGCGAGCGCGACGAAGAGCATCAGTTCGGCGTGCAGATTCCCTTCCGCGGCTGGCTGCTCGACGCCGACACCTTCCAGACCCGCGCCAAAAATTTCCTCGACCACAACAACATCGGCGAGTCCAGCGTCTTCATTCCCGTCACCGTGCAGGGCGCGCTCATTCAGGCCTGGGAGCTCACCCTGCGCTCGCCGCATCTCTGGCGCTTCGGCCAGGCGCATCTCGCGTACTCCAACCAGGTCGCCCAGCAGACGCGGCGGCATCACCGGCGGCCTCGTCTGCTACGACCCCACGCAACTCCGGCTCTGCGCCGTCGCGCCCGGCTACACGCCGCTCGACCACGACCAGCGCAACACGCTCAACGTCGGCATCAACGCCAACCTTCCGCTCCACATCTTCGGCGCCTTCAACGTCTACTACGGCTCCGGCTTCGCCAACGGCTACACGGACCCGCCCTCACCCTACACCGGCGACTATCTGCCCTCGCACACCACCGCCGATCTCTCGCTGGGCCGCGACTTCGGCGAGCACCTCACCGTCTCGCGTGAACGCGCTCAACATCGCCAACACGCGCGTGCTGCTCGACAACAGCCTCACCTTCGGCGGCTTCCATTACAACGATCCGCGCCAGATCTACGCAGAGCTTCGCTACCGTTTCAAGTTCTGACCGGCCTACGTCCAGCTCCTTGCGATACACATACGCATTTCGCCCCGCGCCGTAGAAGCCTTCACGAGCCCGACGCGCTCGTAACCCTCGCCCTCATAAAACGTGATCGCGCCCGTCGTTCTCGACTGAAACATGCAGCTCCATCGCGCTGCATCCTGCCGCGCGCGCCTTCTGCTCCAGCCGCGTCATCATCTCGCGTGCCAGGCCGCGCCGCCGGTGTTCAGGGGCAACATCCAGCGTCACGATATACGCAACGCTCTGCTCGCCCGTGCTCTCCACATGCGCGATGCAGAACCCCGCAATCACCCCACTCGCTTCATCTTCCGCCACCACAGTCAGCGCATTCCGCGCCTCGTGCAAACTGCCGCATCGCGCGCTCAGAAAATCGAAATGGCGCCGCAAAGCAGATCTGATCCAGCGCAAAGATCGCTCCCAGATCGCTTGCTCTGTACTCACGCAGCCGCACCTTGTTCAGCTCGATGTCAGTGGCGCCGCTGCGCCGTCGCAGCCCCGTTGCCCGAACTCCGCGCGCCTGCCTGGCTGCAGCCGAAGACACCTTCTCTCTCGCCTCCGGCTCGTCCGTATCGCTCGTCAGGTGCTCTTCCACATGCTGCAGGTGCCGCCGCATCGCGCGCCGCGCTTCATTCGGATCCCGCGCCGCAATCGCCCGGAAGATCGCCTCATGGTCCTCCAGCGCCGCCGCCTGGTGCTGATCCAGCCCGGCGCGCACGCTCAGCCGGTGATACATCGGCGCAAACATGCCTGCCCAGAGCCCGTCAATGATGCTCGCCAGGACGCTGTTCTTCGCCGCCTCGCCGATTGCCACATGAAACTGCCGATCAGAAACCTGCGCATTGATCTTCCCATGCACCATGCGCCGCATCTGTTCCAGCGTCTTCTCAATCTTGTTCAGGTCACTCGCCGAGGCATACAGCGCCGCATCGGCCGCCGTCTCGCCCTCGATCATCAGCCGCGCGCGCAGCAGCTCAAACGGCCCGGGCCCCGAATCCAGCACCAGCGACATCGGGTTCACCGCCTCGCGCACATACGCGCCCGACCCGCTGCGAATCTCCAGCTCGCCCGCAATCTCCAGCGCAATCATCGCCTCGCGAATCGTCGGCCGGCTCACGCCGCACACCTTCGCCAGGTCAATCTCGCCCGGCAGCCGCGCGCCCGGCTGCAGATTATGCTCCGCGACATATCGCGAGATGCGTCCGGCAATCTCCTGGTACCTGCGGTGGGTCTTCACCATAGGCCGTCATCCCACTCCTGGAGGTTAGTCTCCGCACCATGGTACAGCCGCGCAACATATTGCGAGAAGCGCAGCCACTGCTCGTCGCAGCGAAGGTTCTTGCGGCAAAAAAAATACTAGAAATTGAACGCCAGGCCAGCCTGGATCGCGCGCGGTACCTGCGCCAGGAAGAGCGTACGTCCGTCGGCGCCCAGCACCGGCTGGTAGCCCTGCTCCAGCAGGTTCGTCGCCTCCACCACCGCATCCATGCCGTTCGGCAAATAGCGTCCGCGCCCAATACGCTGCCGCACCGCGAAGCTCAGGTACGCCTCGTTCGGGTCGACGTTGTACGCGTTCACCTGCGTCAGGCTCTCCTGCGGCTGCCAACGGTACTCCGCTCGCACCGTCGTGCCGGAGCGCACAAGCTTCCCATGCAGCACCACTGTCACCGCCTGCGCCGTCCGTGCATGCAGCTCGCCCGCGGCCTCTGCCAGCGTCTCCAGGCTGCGCGCGCGCTCTATCGCCGTGCCCAGGTCGTATTCGACCGAGGCAGCCAGCAGCGGCGTCAGGCTCTGCTCGAAGCTCGCACTCATCCCCCGCCCTGCATACGATCCCGTCGCTAACTGAAATGTCCCCGTCACCGGGTCGGCGACCAGCGCCATCCCCTGTTCCGACTTCATATCCACAATCCCGCTGCCGCCCACCGAATCGTTGTTGACGCGGTCCACGTACGCCGCCGCGCTCACCACCCGGCTGCCCAGCTTCCTGCTGACGCTAACCTCATGGTGCATGCCGCGCCCGCTCAAAGGATGTCCCTGCCCATTCGCCAGCAGCGGATTCACCGGCTTCAGCCGGTCCAGATCATCGGCGCTCTCGAGCTCCCGCCCGCTCGCATAGCGGTAGATCACCAGCAGATCATCGCCGGGCCGCACCGCGACGCGCAGGTACGGCTCCACGTCGAAGCTCGTCGACGCCAGCCGCTCCGCGACCATCAGCGTGCCTGCGTCCACCATCACCGCGTCGCCCATCTGCATCTGCTGAGCGGTCGCCATCCGCACCACACCGTAGCCCGCATTTCCGCCGGCTGCCGTCAGCTCCGGATGCGTCTGCATCTGGCCGACCAGCCGCGTGCTTCCAAACTGCGACCGCCGCTCGTAGCCCGCGCTCACATCGGCCGAGTACCGCGGCGTGACCGTCGAACCCAGGTCGGCCAGGTCCGCGCGCAGAATGCCGGAATCTCCATCCTCCAGCGTCCGATTGATGATCAGCACCTGGTGCAGCCCGCCCTGCCCGAACGCCCCATCACCATTCGTGACCTCTACCCGTCCCTGCGAAACCGCCTTGCGCCGCTCCAGACCGCTGGACGACATCTCCTGCCCGTTCTCGTCCGTCAGGCGCAGCAGCGGCCGGCTCGCCGTCGAGCGCAGCGTCCACTTCCAGTCATCGGCCGGCTCATCCGCGCGCCGCCCCTGCGCCGGCAGCCAGTTCGTCGCCTCAAACAGGGTGGTCATCGTCAGGTTGATCACAGCCTGCGCGCCGGCCTGCAGCCGCAGGTTCGCGCGCGTCACCGGCACCAGGAACGCCGCCGTCGCACGCAGCTGATATTTGCCGGGAAGAACTGCCGGAATGATGTAGCGGCCGTGGTCGTCAGTCAGCGTCGAGGCGATCGTGGTCGCGTCGGCGGTCAGCAGCTCCACCAGCGCGCCCATCTGCGGCGTCCCCTGGCTGTCGCGCACCACACCCGAGACCGCCGCATCCGTGGACGCAGCTCGGCTCTGCCCCGTCCATGCGAGCACCAGAACCGTCAGTACCAGACCTGCTACAGCTCGTCTCACCGCGCTTTGAGACTCCTTACGCGCGTCGAAGGCTTCTCCACAAATCCCAAGCTGTCACACATATCCATCCTGGGATGCTGCCGAGTAGGTCATCGCTCTCGCTGTCCAGCGTGACCCTGCTCCCTGCTCGAGGAACCGAACGCTTCCGCCGGTCACGAAAACTGACCGGTTACTGCACAACGTTGAACGCGGCGCTCTGCGCAATCTGCTGCTGCTTCACGCCGTCGTTCACCTTAATTACCACTTGATAGCGTCCCGGCGAAAGGCTTGCCAGCGGCATCGTCTTCTCCAGGGTTAACTGGTCCGCGTTGGGGTTCAGCTTCGCTGCCGTCTCCTCCGCGTCCAGGATCGGTTTGTTGCTTGCCAAGTCCATCACCTGGTACTCGATCGTGGCGTTGTTCCGCTTGTCATCCGCCGATCCCCAGATTGTAGACCTGCATCCAGAAGTTCAGATTCTGCGCCTGGTGGAAAATCACCGGCGTCGAGATCGTCGGCGGCACCCGCGGAACCACATGCGTGTTGCCGATCACGAAGTTGCCCGCGCCGACATCCTTGCTCGGCACCCGGTTCATCTCGCTGGCCAGGATCAGCGACGAGCTCGCCAGCCGGTCGTCATCATACTTCGGCACATCCACGCTGCGCTTCCACGTTCCCACGTGCGATGTGTTGTTGCCGTCCTTCACCGCAATCTCAACCTTGTAGCGTCCCGGGGGCAGCGGCAGCGCCTTCCAGTACACGTGGACGCCGTTCTTGGTCTGCGTCAGCAGGTCGCTCGGAGTCTCAATCGTTACCGAATCCTCAAAGCTCTGCACGATGTGGTCCGTAATCGTGCTCACCCGGCCCATGATCTCGACGACACCCTTCGAATCTCCATCCTGCGTCTTGTACGTCACGTCACCATTGCGGATCTGCAGCGTGATCGGAACCATCACGGTGTCGTTAGTCAGCTTCACATAATCCGTGCGCACATCGAAGATGAAGGGCGTTCCGTTCAGCACCTTTGCCGAGCTCAGGAACTCATCCAGGTTGGCGTACTTCACCGGCGGCGGAGCAAACAGCTTCGAGAACGTATCCAGCCGGTCGAACTGTTTCGACTGGTTCTGCGTTGTCATCGGCCCCGTGCCCAGCTGCTCCAGCCCGCCTTGGAAACGGTCCGACTGCTTGGCCATGCCCATCTGCTCGTACAGCGTCTGCCCCGCTCCCGGCGTATGCTTCAGCGCATCTTTCTCCGAGCGGTCGATCGTCGCATGGTAATCGCCGCACATGCACGTATCCACAAACTCGATGTCGATGTTGTCGCCGATCCCGGGAAGATAGCGGTAATGCCATACCTCGAATGGGAACGTCGAGGTCTCACCCCCGCCCTCTTCCATCGGCCGCTCATACTGGCCGCCCGACGGGTGCTGGTCGGTCGAATCCGGTTTGCCGAACGCAATGTAAATGTGCCCGCGGTCCGTCATCCAGCCCGGCTTGCCCGCCGCAAAGTGCTCGTTGGCATAGGCAATGCGCGCATAGTGCTCGTCGCGAAATTCATTATCTGGCGAGTCGGGATTCGGGTTGCGCCGCTGCCAGAACTGCTCGATGAACTGGTCGCGCTCCTCGTCATTGGAGAGGCCCTTGAACGCCTTGGCCTCTTCGTCCGTAATAATCCAGCGCACGTCCTGGTCGAGCCAGGTCTTGTACGTGCCCTTCAACTCGTTGATGGTTTCTTTCTTACGCTGCCGCTCCTGGCGGTCACTCAGCCGCCGCTTCAGCGGGTCCGGCTTCTCTTCCTGTGGTGCCGACCTCACCACCCCGCCATTGTCCTGCGCGGCCGGACTCGCCGGTTCGCTCGCCTGCGCGCGCCCCGCCGTGCCCCATCCCGCCAGGGTCAAAATCGTAATTCCGGTAAGCAAAACGCGCAGTCGCATGGGGCCTTACTCCTGTAGGTACAGACGGGCCTATTTTACGTGTGATTCATGGGTGGAGACAAGCCAATCGCGCCCCTTTGCCTGTTAGAATCAGGGTTGAGACCCAGACATAAGAAGCCGCTTCCGTCAGCCCGCTCCCTAGCCTCTCTGGAACCACCGGGCTACATTCTGCGTACCTTCCACCAAGCCTGGAGTCAAAACCTCACGCCGGACTCTGTTCGCGCCAGGGCATGCTCCGGGGGAAAGCCGTATGAGCCTGAAGAAAATCCTGCTGATTGTTGCCATCCTCCTGGTTGTCGCCGGTGTCGTTATCGGCTCGATTGTGCACAGCCGCAACAGCGTCACGGCCGTCGCCACCTCCAAAGCCGTCCAGCAGGACCTGATCGCCACCGTCAGCGGCACAGGCCAGATCAAGCCGCTCACCTACGTGAACGTCGGCGCCACAGCCTTCGGCCGCATCACCCACCTCTACGTCAAAGAGGGCGACCACGTCACCCAGGGCCAGCTCATCGCCACCGTTGAAAGCCAGCAGCCCGCGTCCCAGGTAAACGCCCAGCAGGCTGCTATCGACGCTGACAAGACCACGGTCGACTCCTACATCGCCGCAGAAAAGACCGCTGAAGCCAACCTCGCCGAAGCCAAGGCCGATCTCGAGCAGAAGCAGCTCGACTATCAGCGCTACCAGCAGCTCTACAAAGATCAGCTCGTCGCCAAGCAGGACTTCGACGCCAAGAAGGCCCTCTATGACGTCGACGTAGCCACCGTACAGCAGCGCCAGGCGGCCGTCGTCCAGGCCCAGGCCCAGACAGCCTCCGCCCGCAGTCAGGTCAACCAGGCGGTTGCTACCCTCCACGGCAACACCTACCAGCTCGGCCTGACCGAAAGCCGCGCTCCCTTCAACGGCCTCGTTACCAACGTCCCGGTTCGCGAGGGCGAAACCGTGGTCGTCGGCATCCAGAACGCCGAAGGCTCTACCCTCATGACCCTCGCCAACATGAGCGTCATCACCGCCGAGGTCAAGGTAGACGAGACCGACATCGTCGACGTCAAGCTTGGCCAGCCCGCCGACGTCACCATCGACGCCTTTCCCGGCCGGATCCTCAAGGGCCACGTCACCGAGGTCGGCGACCAGGCCCTGCTGCGCACCACCGGCGTCGCCACCTCGCAGTCCACCACCGGCACCGAGGAAGCCAAGGACTTCAAAGTCGTGGTCACGCTCGACAACCCGCCCACCGACCTCCGCCCAGGCCTCTCCTGCAACGCCAAGATCACCACCGCCAACAAACCCAACGTCCTCACCATCCCCATCCAGGCCCTCGTGGAGCGCGACGTCCCGACCGAGAACGCACTCTTCAAGAATCACGGCAAGGAATCCGAAGGCACAGCGTCCGCGGCCGTCAAAACCACTGACACCCAGGGCGTTTACGTCATCGTCAAGGACGGCAATCAGCTCCGCGTCAAGTTCGTCCCCGTCACCACCGGCGTCACCGGTTCCACTGACATCGAAGTTCTCAGCGGGGTCAAATCCGGCGATGAGATCGTCACCGGGCGCTACAAAGTCCTCCGCACGCTCAAGAGCGGCACAGCGGTGAAACGTGACAACTCGGCCGTAACTCTTGCCGACGACGGCACCAGCTAGGCTCCGCTTTACGTCCTGCTGTTCTCTAATTTCTGTTCTCTGTTTTCTGCCTCACCGGAGACCACGATGGCCACATCCACTTTCCCCGCCGAGCCCTCGACCACCACGGCCTTCGAGCCCCCCCACCCAGGCGAGGTCATCGTCACCCACAATCTCTGGAAGACCTATGAGATGGGCGATCAGGAAGTCCACGCTCTCCGCGGCGTCGACATCCGCATCCGCCACAACGAGTACGTCGCCATCATGGGCCCGTCCGGCTCCGGCAAATCCACGCTGATGAACCTCATCGGCTGCCTCGACACCGCCAGCCAGGGCCAGTACTTCCTCAACGGCCACGACGTCTCCTCCCTCAATGACGACGAGCTCGCGCGCATTCGCAATAAAGAGATTGGCTTCGTCTTCCAGACCTTCAACCTTCTGGCCCGCGCCACCTCGCTCCACAACGTCGAGCTCCCGCTCATCTACAACGGCACGCCCGCGGCCGAACGCCTCGCGCGCGCCAAAGAAGTTCTCGACCAGGTCGGTCTCGCTTCGCGCATGAGTCACAAGCCCAACGAGCTCTCCGGCGGTCAGCGCCAGCGCGTCGCCATCGCCCGCGCCCTCGTCAACCGGCCCTCCATCATCCTCGCCGACGAGCCCACCGGAAACCTCGACTCCAAAACCTCCGTCGAGATCATGGCCTTGATGGACGACCTCCACGCCAAAGGCAACACTATCGTCCTGGTCACCCACGAGCCCGACATCGCCGACTTCGCCCACCGCATCATCTCCATCCGGGACGGCCAGGTCTCCTCCGACGCGCCCAGCACCCGCCGCGTGCGCAGCTAGAGTCACGCCGCTCTAACCAGCATCCTTCCCAACGGCCGGTCTCCCCTGGCCGCAAGCGATCGCACACACATTCACCCGAAGCGCGCTTCTATTGTCCCGGGCTGCGCCGCGTCCGCTGCACTCCCACTCCAGCTGGCTCGTCCCGCGCACCCGGTAGTACACTCGGCTTCAGGGGCGACCTCAGTTCGATCCGGCTCCTCTCGGCTCGACCGCATTTGACTCTGCTCCTCCTGCTCACTGCGCGCCGGCCTTCGCCACGCCCCTGACAACATCCGAGACTCTGTGCCGCAACCACCCTCCCAGCCGCGTGGATTTCTCACCCTGACGCTGCACGCCCATCTGCCCTACGTCGTCAATCACGGCAGCTGGCCGCATGGCATCGAGTGGCTCCTTGAAGCCGCCGCCGAAACCTACCTTCCGCTGCTCCGCGCCCTGGACCGGCTTGACCGCGACAACATCGCGCTCCACTGCAATCTCAATCTCTCCCCCATCCTCCTCGAGCAGCTCGCCCACCCCGTCTTCCGCGCCGAGTTCCCACACTACCTCGATCGTAAGATCAGCGCAGCCCGTGAAGACGAATCCTTTTTCCTCTCCATGGGCGAGCACGTCTACGCCGAGACTGCCCGCTTCTGGCAAGCGTTCTTTACCGACGCCCAGCAACAGTTTGAAACTCTTCAACAGGACATCGTCGCCGGCTTCCGCAGCTTGGCCGACCGCGGCCTCATCGAGATCATCACCTGCGCCGCAACCCACGGCTACATGCCGCTGCTCGGCACCGACGAAAGCCTCCGCGCACAGATCCGCGTTGCCGTCTCCACCCACGAAAAGCACCTCGGCCGCCGTCCGCGCGGCATCTGGGCGCCGGAGTGCGGCTACCGTCCCGCGGGCCTCTGGTCCTTCCCCGTTCCGCCCGATGGCCAATCCGATCCCCCCGCTTTCCCCCGCATCGGCATCGAGCAGGCACTCAGCGAATCCTCGCTCGAATTCTTCTTCGTCGACACCCACCTCGTCCAGGAGTCAGCGCGCGTCCACTCGCCCTACGAGTTCCTCCGCCGCACCACCCAACAGAACGCCGGCTTCCACGCGCCCGACGACCGCCGCCTCTATCACCCCTTCTACGTCGAAGGCCCCTATAGCAAGTCCGAAGCCGTCACCATCTTTCCGCGGGACCCGCGCACCGGCCTGCAAGTCTGGTCCGGCGAAAACGGTTACCCCGGCGACGAAAACTACCTCGACTTCCACAAGAAGCGCTGGCCCGGCGGCCACCGGTATTGGCGCGTTACCGGTCCCCGCGTCGACATCGGAGACAAGCAGCCCTACGTCCCCGCTGAAGCTGCCGCGCGCATCCGCGATCACGCCAACCACTTCGTCGATCTCGTCTACCAGGCGCTCCAGCCCGGCTTCGACGACGCCGTCCCTCCCGTCCTCTGCTCGCCCTTCGACGCGGAGCTCTTCGGCCACTGGTGGTTCGAAGGCGTCCAGTGGCTCGAAACCGTCGGCCGCATCCTCCACGACTACGACACCGGCGTCGCTCTCACCTCCTGCTCAACCTACCTGGAGAGCTTTCCTCGCGGCGGCTTCCTCGCGCTGCACGAAGGCTCCTGGGGCGCCGAAGGCAACAACCAGGTCTGGATGAATGACGAGACCGCCTGGACCTACCGCCATCTCTATGCCGCCGAGCTCGCCACCCGCGACATCTGCACATCAGCCGCCGCCAACTCCGACTCAATGCCAGCCTGGCGCGATGGAGGCCTGCGCGAACGCATCGTCAAGCAACTCTGCCGCGAGCTGCTCCTGCTCGAATCCTCCGACTGGCAGTTCCTCATCACCACCGGCGCCGCGCGCGATTATGCCGAGCTCCGCTTCAACACCCACCACGATCAGTTCAACGAGCTCCGCGCGTTCTACGAAACCGTCCTCCGCGACAATCAACTCTCCGGCCACCAGATGTCTCGCCTCTCGGCCATCGAAGAGCGCGACAGCATCTTCGCCGATATAGACCCCGCCCTCTGGTCCGCTGGCGCGCACGACACCCGCGTCAGCCTCCGCACCAACGGCGCTCCTCACGTCTCCGGCGAGCTCATCCCTCACACCGCTCTGCCCGCGCTCGTCGACAACGGCTCCATCAGCGAACTCCCCAAGTTCCTGCTCCCGCTCGACCGCGACCCAAAGGACGTGGATGACCCGGCGTAACTCCGCCCGGAGAGCTCCCGTCTCGGCACCGAGCTCCTCTACACCTCTGGCCGGTCATCCCCGCGCCTCCCTGACCCTCGTAAACCCGGCGTCCAAACCCGCCACACCACGCCCCTTTCCGCGTACGCCACTCGCCCTCTGGCACCTTCTCTCCCTCGACGCACCCTCCGTCGCCGCCGTCTGGACCATCGCCGTCTCTCACGCCGCGGGCCTGCACCTTCCCTGGGCGTCCGCCGCCGCCATGTTCATCGCCGTCTGGATGCTCTACGCCGCCGATCGCTTACTGGATGCCCGGCTCCTCGATGCCCGCGCCCCTGGCACATCTCACGCCCCAAATCCAGACCTCGAAGCGCGCCACCTCTTCCACCACCGCCACCGCCGCGCATTTCTCATCGGCGTCGGGTTCTCCGCGTGCACCCTCGCCTTTCTCCTCCGCACCCTCGATCCCCACGCCCTGCGGCTCTACACCCTCCTCGCTACCTTCCTCGCTGCCTATCTCCTCCTGATTCACACGCGCGCCGACAGCGCACATCGCCTCCCGAAAGAGCTTGCCGTCGGCATCTTCTTCCCCGCCGCCATCTTCATCCCCACCATCGCGCGCCTGCCGCAACTCCGCCTCGAGCTCCTGCCCGTCGCACTTCTGCTCGCCGCACTCTGCTCGCTCAACTGCCTCTTCCTCTACGCCTGGGAGCACCCCGGCCTCCGCCCGCGCGCTCACGTTACAACGCGGTGGGCCACCCGCCGCCTCGTCTCCCTCACCGCCTCCGTCGCCGCCCTCTCACTTCTGCTCGCAGTTTGCGATGCCGCGATCCCCGAGCTCCGCCACAGCAGCATCGCGCTGCTCGCCTGCATCTCCATCAGCTCTCTTCTGCTGCTCCTGCTGCATCGCCTGCGCCGTCGCCTCGAGCCCACCCACCTCCGCGCGCTCGCCGACCTCGTTCTCCTCACACCCCTGCTGCTCGCCGCGACGGCCTTCCTGCGCCTCTAGCTACCCCGACGCTTTAGCCTTGGATCTCCGGGCGAGTTAAAAACGAAACGGGCTTCAGCCCCGGAATTCGCGTCCGCTCCCTACTCCACCTCCGGCCAGTCATTCACCCACTGAATCTGTTTGAACCACAGCGCCGCCACGCCGCCGCCGCCGATCGGCTGCGCGTGAAACACAATTTCCGTCTGCCCGGAAACCGGATCGTTGTACACCGTCCCTCCGCCTACGCCGGCCCAGTGCGTCATGTCGCCGGTCAAAATCTCCGTCAATCCGCCCTCCAGCATCGGCGTTCCATCCTGCGCCACAAACGGTCCATTCGGGCTCGTCGATCTCCCCACCGCCATCTTGTAATCATTCATCGTCAAGTCCGCGTTGCAGCAGTAGTCGATCGACACGAACAGGTAGTAGTACCCATCGTGAAATAACTGCGACGACCCCTCAATCGGGTGCGCCGGCACATTCGGCCTCGCCGCCAATCCCGTCTGCGTCCCCGTCGTTTGTGTTCCCGCAATTTTCACCATCCCGGTCGTCGGCTCAATCTCACTCTGCGCAATTCCATTCCAGAAGCTGCCATACGAGAGCCACACCCGCCCATCCGAGTTCACCAGCACATTCGGATCCAGCACATTGATTGCATCGCCGGTCTTCGACTCCATCACCTCGCCCCGATCCACCCACTTGTAAGCCGGATCCGTCGCATCCAGCGTCGTATTCGTCGCCAGCCCCATCAGCGTGTTCTCTGTCCCGAACAGCGACGCCGTGTAGTACACGTGATACAAGCCGTTGAAGTAGGAGATATCCGGCGCCCACAGGTTCACCACGCCCGGCAGCTTCGCCGGAATCCAGCCAGGCAGCGCCGGAAACACGCTCCCGCACTGCTTCCAGCTCACCGTGTCCCCCGAGCACAGCATCGGCAGCGATCCCGTCCACGCCTTGTCGTCCGTAATGAACACATACCACGTCCCGTTCACGTGGATCACGCTCGGGTCGCGCACCGGCTCAAGCGTCCCCTCACCGCCGCTTGGGGCCGCACTCAGATCAAACACTGGAATCGAATTGGTCGACCCGCCCCCACTCGACGTCGCCGTGCCCGCGCCGCCACAACCGGCCAGCAGCCCACACCACACCGGCGCCACACAAAAGATGATCGCGGCTGCAACGCGGTACATCGGACCCATACCTCGAAAACGTCCGTCCATCGTAAACTCATTCGACCGGCGCCGCGGAATTCCCGCGCCGCCCAATCTCGTCCCGCCATGCAGCGCCCATCCGCCGGCTTGACCCCGCACCCTCCTCGATCGCCAGAGCCCGAGCCCAACTTCGACCGCATCGCCCGCATCTACCGGCTCGGCGAATACCTTACCCTTGGCCGCCGGCTGCAGCGCACCCGTACCGCGCTCCTCGAAGAACTTCCCGGCCACCTCCAACCTCCCCGCCGCGCCCTCGTCATCGGCGACGGCGACGGCCGCTTCCTCGAGCAACTCCTCCTCCGCTATCCCGTCTGCCACGCCCTCGCCGTCGACACCAGCGCGGCCATGCTCAACCGCCTCCGCCGCCGCGTGCTACGCTCCGTCCCGAACGCCGCAACCCGCCTCAACACCCTCCAGATCAACGCTCTACACCTCACCGCTCCACTCTCCCCACCCCCGGACCTCATCGCCACCCACTTCTTCCTCGACTGCCTCACCCAACCCCAGCTCGACACCGTCGTCGCGCTCCTCGCCCCGCTGCTCACCCCCGGCGCCGGGTGGCTCCTCAGCGACTTCACGCTCCCGCCCAGCCGCCTGCTCCGGCCCATCGCCGAGCTCTACATTCGGTCTCTCTATCTCGCGTTCCGCGTCCTCACCGGCCTCCGCGTCAACCGCCTGCCCGACGCACAATCCGCCCTTCGCCGCGCCGGGCTCCGCCTGGTCGCACGCCGAACCTTTCTCTTTGGCCTGCTTTACACCGAGCTCTGGAAGCGCGAGTAGACTGGAACCAGCCGGGCGCAACCTCCGCACCCGCCGCAACATCCACCTTCTATGAGCTCCCCATCGCAGCCGCGAACTCCCTTCAACGCACCGGCTCGCGACCCTCAATCCGACCCCGAGCCGCCCGTCCCCGCGCTGCCCGAACCCGATCCCGGCGTCTTCCAACACGAACCCACCAGCCCCGCTCCCGCCACGGGCCAGGAAAAAGCCCGCGCATGAACCTGTTTGTCCTCCGCCACGCCTCCGCCGGCACCCGCCGCACAAACCCCAAAGTCGACGTGAAACGCCCCCTCGACAAGGAGGGAAAGCGCCACTGCATTCACCTCGCGCACGTCCTCAGCACCCTCACGCTCAACTTCGACCTCATCGTCTCCAGCCCCCTCAAGCGAAGCCTCCAGACCGCGCAGCTCGTCGGCACCGAAACTGGCTATGAGTCGCCCATCATCGTCTCCAAGGCCCTCGCGCCCGAAGCCACCTTCGCCCAGTTCCAGCGCCTCCTGCACGAGTGCTCCGCCTACGAGAACGTCATGGTGGTCGGCCATAACCCCAACATCACGGCCTTCCTCATCCACCTGATCTTCGGTCACAACGGTGTCGACAGCGCCCGCGGCAGCGAAACAGCCCGCCAGCCCACCCGCATCCGTCTCCGCAAAGGTTCGCTCGCGCGCGTCAACATGCAGCGCGGCCCCGCCACGCTGCAGTGGCTGCTTGACCCTCGCCTCGTCAAAGTCCTCTACGCCAGCTCAACAAAGAGCTCGCGCCGGAAGACCTCGCGAAAGTAAGGCGCCTCTTTCTTCAAGGACCACAGCTCCAGCTCCGCTCCTCCGCGAGTCGGAATCAGCTCCATGATTACGCGCTTCGGATACACGCGCGTGCGCACACGCACCGCCGCCGTAGTTCCGCGATCCTGATTCAACGTCTGCGCCAGCCGCAGCAGCACGACTGCACGAATCACATTCGTGTGCTCCTCCACCGGCACCGTGCGCATGATCCGGTCCATCGGGTCCGGCCTGGTCTTGCCGAGATATCGCGCAATCGCAGCCACAATCGCTCTCTGCTGCGGCGAAAATCCAAAAATTTCCGAGTTCGCCACAATGTACTGCGTGTGCCTGTACCGTCCCTGGTGGTTCATGTACTTGCCCACGCCCTGCATCATCGCCGCCGACCGCAGCCACAGCCTGTAGTCGTCCGGCAGCTCATGCACACGCTCCATCTGATCGAAAATTTGCGCCGCCTGCTCGCTGTGTGCGATGGCCTTCTTCAAATCCACGCCATAGTGCCTGCACAGTTCGACCACACCCTGCCATCGCTCTGCCTCCATCGTGCGATGCACCGTCGCGCGCGTGTCCACTTCGGCGAGCATCTGCGCCAGCATTCCGTCGCGCAGTCCCAGCCTTGAATACCGGAACCCTTTCAGCCCCATCCGCTCCAGCAGCGCCGCATACACCTGCGCTCCGCCCGAGATAATCTCCGACCGCCGCGGCCCAATCCCCGGCATCGCCGCGCGCTGCGCGTTGTTCATCTTCAGCAGCTTGTCTGCGATTCTCCGCACCGCCACCGCCGACGTCACCAGCGACGCATCCCTCATCACCCGCACGCGCTTGCCGCGGCCCTTCGTCGGCGCGCGTTCAATCACATCCTCTGCCGGCAGCGCATGGCTCGCCTCCGCCAGCGCCGCCGCCGTTCCTGACGTCGCAATCACCAACCCGATCCGCGGATGCCCCAGCTTTCGCTCCGCCCTCCGCAACTCGCGATCGATAAACTTGCGCAGCCGCGCCACGTCTTCCTTGCTCGGCGGATCGCTGCGCAGAAACTCCTGCTGCAATCGCACCGCGCCCAGCGGCAAACTCACCATGCTCTGAATGCGCCCACCGTCCGAGACCGTCACCTCGCAGCTTCCGCCGCCCAGGTCAACCAGCATCGATCTTCCGCGCGCTCCCGGCTCGTGCGTCACCACACCGAGATGAATCAGCCGTCCCTCTTCAAGGCCCGAGATCACCTCCACATTCCATCCCGTCGCGGACTTCACCCACGCGCGAAACGCCTCTGAGTTCCTCGCATCGCGCATCGCGCTCGTCGCCACCACGCGAACGCGGTCCGCCACATGTGTCTGTGTTGCCTTGTGAAATCGCTTCAGCGCCTTGATCGTGTTCGCCATCGCCTCCGGCGAGATCATGCCCGTATCAAAAACGCTTTCACCCAGCCGTGTTACCTCACGGTCTTCATACAACGTCCTAAGTTTGTGCTGCTCAACCCTTGCGATCGCGAGCCTGCACGAGTTCGACCCAATATCGATCGCCGCGAACGTTGGCATTAATTGAATCCTTTTTCTGCTGGGTTCGTCCTTCATTAGCAAGAGTACATTGCATCTCCCGTCCCCCGCATGACACCAACTCCCATCGCTTCCTTCGGCCCAAAGCAGTTCGCTGCAAATCCAAATCTCCGCGCCGTCATCGCCGATCCTCCAGCGCACGCCGCGCTCTACATTCCGAGCACGCGCTCCGTCGCGCCGCATGTCGCACCCTGGTCGCGTCGCAGCATCATCACACTCCTGCTTCTCTGGGCCGCCATCTTCCTCGCCGCATCCGCGACGCCTTCACTGCTCGACGACGCCGACGCCACGCACGCTGAAGCCGCGCACGCCATGCTCCACACCGGAGACTGGGTAACGCTTCACGTCAACGGCATTCGCTATCTTGAGAAGCCTCCGCTGCCCTACTGGATCGCCGCCTGCTCGCTGCGCATCTTCGGTGAGAACTCCTTCGCGATCCACCTCCCGCTCGCCCTCACTGTCCTCGGCCTCGCTCTGCTCGGTTACGCCTGGTCCCGCCGCGCCTT
Organism: uncultured Verrucomicrobiae bacterium; assembly: GCA_963716225.1. Classification (GTDB taxonomy): domain Bacteria; phylum Acidobacteriota; class Terriglobia; order Terriglobales; family Acidobacteriaceae; genus Granulicella. The sequence continues at coordinate 695,127 of OY970299.1, forward strand.
CAGCGCCCGCGGCGAATTTGCAGACCGAGCCGCCTTCTACACGGCGCTCTTCACCCTCACCTCCGCCGGCGTTTTCCTCTTCACACGCATCTTCATCCCCGACGCTCTGCTCTCGCTTCTCCTCGCCCTGTCCCTCTACGCCGCCCTGCGCGCACTTGAAATCACAGACGACACCACACGCTCACCCACCCACGCCTACATCATGTGGAGCGCGCTCGCCTGCGCCGTCCTCACCAAAGGACTCGTCGCAATCGTCTTTCTCTTCGCCTCAGTCGGCGTCTTCCTCATCCTTACCGGAGAGTGGCGCCGCTGGCGCTCGCTCCATCCCTTCACCGGCGCGCTGCTCTTCCTCGCGATCGCCGCGCCCTGGCACATCCTCGCCGCACTGCGCAATCCAGCCGTTCCCATGCCCCCAAACTCCGGCTTCCCCGCACACGCCGGCTGGGCCTGGTTCTATCTCTACAACGAGCACATCGCGCGCTTCCTCGGCACACGCGTTCCGCGCGACTACAACAAACTCCCCGCCGCGCTCTACTGGCTCCTCCACATCGTGTGGCTCTTCCCCTGGAGCCTTTTCATGCCCGCCGCCGTCGTCCTCGCTTGGCGCGAACGGGGCCTCCGGCCAGCTCGCTGGCTGGGGCTGAAGCGTCACCGCCTCCGCGAGTCCGCCTTCCGCGCCTTCCCACGCTCTTCCTTTGCGGCCCGCTCCATCCTCCTGCTCACCATCTTCTCCGTCATCATCCTCGGCTTCTTCTCGCTCTCCACCAACCAGGAGTACTACACCTTCCCCGTCTACCTTCCACTCCTGCTGCTCACCGCCGCGGCCCTCGCGCACATTGAGCAACAACGCTCCCCACCTCCATCCATCACCTTCGCGCACGCCGTTCTCACCCTGACCGGCCTCCTCATCGCCTCTGCGCTCGCCTACGGTCTCTGGACCTCGCGCCGTCTCTCCTTCGTTCCCGACATCGGCTCTCTGCTCGCGCACCGCGGCGTCGGCGGCTACACACTCTCGATGTCCCACTTCTTCGATCTCACCGGGCCATCCTTCGCCGCGCTTCGTCTGCCCGCTACACTCGCCGCCATCGCCTTCGCCGCCGGCCCGCTCGCCGCCTGGATCCTCCGCGCCCGGGGCCGCGCGTTCGCCTCAACCTGCACCATCGCGCTGACCGCCGCGACCTTCCTGATCGCCGCACACATTGCACTCATCCGCTTCGCGCCCATGCTCTCCTCGCGCGACTTCGCTTCCACCATCCAGCAACTCGAAGCCAACAACTCCATCGCGCCGGACACTCAAGTCCTTCTCTACGGCGACCAGGCCTTCGGCTCCTCAATCCCTTTCTATCTCGGTCACCACGTTCAGCTCGTCGACGGCCGCAGCACCTCCATGCTCTTCGGCAGTCTCTTCCCCGACGCGCCGCACATCTTTCTCACCTCCGTCGACCTGCTTGCCGACTGGGGCCGTGGTCCGCGCAAAATCCTCTTCGTCCCACTCGAAAAGCGCGACATGGTCGACCACCTCCTCGGCCCACACCAGATCCTCCTCAAAGAAACCTCCGGCAAGGCCCTCATCACCGACCGCCCCCTCGATCCCTCCTCCCCGCGCTGATCACGACTTCGCCGCTCCCGCCCCGCTCGCGTGAGACCATAGAACAGACCCCGCGTGACATCCTCCGTAGCCACTCCGGTCTCCATCGCCGCGCCCGCACGCCACCGCTGGCGCCCATCCTCCCTCGCCCTCATCACCCTTCCCTGGCTCGTCCTCTACCTCGGCGGCATCTTCACCCCCGGCCTGCTCGACGACGTCGACTCCATCTACATCGAAGTCGCTCGCGAGATGCTCCTCGGCCACGACTACGTCACCCCTTACGTCGACGGCATCCGCTTCTTCGATAAACCGCCGCTCACCTACTGGCTCGCCGCCGGCTCCATGCACATCTTCGGCGTCCACGACTGGGCCGCCCGCCTCCCGCTTGCCCTCGGCGTCCTCGCTCTTCTCTTCGCCGTCTACGCGCTCGGCATCCGCCTCTTCGCGGCCATCTCCCCCACCCACGCCCCCGACCGCGCCGGCCTCTACGCCGCACTCGCCATGGCCCTCTCCATCGGCCCGTGGCTCTACACCCGGTTCTACATCCCGGATATCCTCATCGCCCTCTGGATGACCCTCGCCGTCCACCTCTTCCTCATCGCCCTCGAAAGAGCCAACGCCCGCACCCCCACTCGCCTCCGCACTGACGCTGTCATCCTGAGCGAAGCCCCTGAGCGAGCTGCAGGCGAGTCGAACGGGGCGCAGCCGAAGGACCCCGACACGGCCCGGACCACCACAGCCGCTCACACCTTTTCGACCGGAAATGCGCGTGCCGCATTCAGAACCGCAGCGGACGAGTCGGGAACGAGGATCACCGCCTCCCCACGCCTCCCCATGCTCGGCTTCGCCGCCGTCCTCGCCCTCTCGGTCCTCACCAAAGGCCTCATCGGCCTCATCTTCCCCGTCCTCTTCGCAATCCTCTACCTCGCCCTCACTCGCCAGCTCGCGCTCCTCCGCAACCTGAAGCTCCTCCCCGCAACCATCACCTTCCTCGCCATCGCTCTTCCCTGGCACATCCTCGCCGCGCTCCGCAATCCAGCCATCCCGATGCCCGCAGGCGTCGGTCTGCCACCCCGCGCCGGTTGGGCCTGGTTCTACCTCTACAACGAGCACATCGCGCGCTTCCTCGGCCGCCGCATCCCCCACGACTACGGCCAGGTCCCCATCGCGCTCTTCTGGCTCCTGCTCCTCGTCTGGCTCTTCCCTTGGGCCGCCTTCCTGCCCACGGCCGTCATCGGCGCCGTCAAACATCTCCGCGACCGCCACGCCCGCTCTCACCCTCCGTACACTATCCGCAATCGCGTCCTCATGCCGTACCGCATCAACGAAGCCTGTCTCGCGCTCCTCCTCTGGGCTGGCATCATCCTCGGCTTCTTCACCCTCTCCTCGCGCCAGGAGTACTACCACCTCCCCGCGCTCCCTGCGCTCGCCCTCCTCGTCGGCGGTCTCCTCGCCGCAGCCGACCACCTCTCCAGCAACTATCCCTTCCTCGCCGACTCCCAACACCGCACCCTCCGCAGCTCCCTCTACGGCCTCGTCCCCATCGGCTCTCTCCTCTTCCTCATCTGCGGCTACTTCGCCATCGCCGCGCCGCGCCCCAACCCCGGCGTCACACTCAACGACCTCCTCAGCTCCAACCCCGCGCTCTACAACCTCTCGCTCGGCCACATGTTCGACCTCACCGGCTCCGCCATGGGCTTCTTCCGCTGGCCCCTCATCATCGTCGCGCTCAGCGCCCTCGCCCTCGGCCCCATCCAGCACCTCATCCGCCGCATCCCCAAACCCGGCCGCCCCCTCGCCGCGAATCTCCTCATCGCCGCCGCGACCGCCGCCATGCTCCTCGCCGCGCACTCCGGCTACGTCCGCTTCAATCCCATCCTTGGCTCCAAAGACATCGCCCTCGCCATCAACGCCCAAAAACGCCCCGGCGACCTCATCCTCATCGATGGCGAGCTCACCTCCGGCTCTTCGCTTCTCTTCTATACGCGGCAGCCGGCCTTCCTCGTCAACGGCCGCGTCAACGGCCCTTGGTTTGGCAGCTTTTGGCCCGGAAGCTCCTTACCCGACGGCCTTCCCTCCATCTTCCTCACCGACCAGGACCTCACCCGCCTCTGGTCCGGCCCCCACCGCATCTTCCTCCTCACCTGGAACCCCACCGCCCGCAACCGCTCGCTCTCCCCCTTCGCCCCCGTCCACAACCTCGCCAACTCCGGCGGCAAAACCCTGCTCTCCAACCGCGAGTAGTTAGCCGTTAGTAGTTAGTAGTTAGCCGTTAGTTAGTAGTTAGTAGTTAGTAGTTAGTAGTTACTGTGCAAGTAGTTACTGGGTAGTAGTTAGTGGGTAAGTGGGTAGCCGGGTGCCCCATTCATACGCGAAGCGGATGAGTGGGCATCGCGCGTTAAGACGCGCGAGTGCAGTTGCAGTTGCTGTTGTCTTTGCTCTTGCTTTTCTTTCTGTCATCCCCGAACCGGGGTCCCCGGCCAGCTTGCTGGCTGGGATGGAGAAGGGGATCTGCTTCTGCCTTGTCGCTGCTCTTGCTTCTAGGTAACCCCAGGCTTTCGCCGGGTGCCCCATTCATACGCCTACTCCGGCGCCTCGACGCGTCCACCCGGCTTCAACTTATAAACGGTCCCCCGATAATAAAAATTCTCCCCGCCATAACTCGCCCCCCACAGCACACTCCCCAGCGCATCCCGCAACGGATAGATCAGCGTATTGAACACCCACCCCGAATCTCCCAGCGCCAGCAGCACCGACCCGGCCTGCACCCACCGGTTCACCACCATCGCAAGCAGCCACAACAGCCCAACAACCGCATGCCCCGAAAACAGCCCCCATAACAATCCCAGCACCCCAAACGGCATGGCAAACGTCAGCCCGCTGCCCAAATGCCCCCACGGCCTTGACCGCCGCGTGCTCTGCATCCACCGCAACTGATTCCTGAAGCTCAGCCAGAACGGCGAATCCTGCACCATCAGCCGGATCACATGCGTCGCCAGCAGCACGCCCGTGCCTTGCTTCGCCAGCCGGTTCCCCAGCACAAAATCATCTGCATAAAACTGCCCCAGCTCGCCGAACCCACCCACATCCTGAAAGCTCTTCCGACGCACCGCCATCGTCGCGCCCAGCGCAAACTTCGTGCCCTCGATCATGTCCGCCACCAGCACGCCGCTGGTCATCTCCACGCTCTTGCCCACCGCGTCCAGCTTCGACGCAAACCCCGCGCCCTCGTGCGCCGTGCCCAGGTACACACAGCTCGCCAGGCCAACCTTGGCATCCTTCAGGTACTGCACGATCTCGCGCAGATAGCTCGGCCGCACCCGCACATCCGCATCGCTCGTGATGTACACATCGTTCATCGCCTCCGCATCCAGCCGCGCCAGCGAGAACACCTTCGCGTTGTGAAATCTCGGCCGCGGCTCGCCGCAGGTCAGATACCGCGCCTTTACCTGCGGATACCGCTCGCCCACCCGCCGCGCCAGCTTCAGCGCCTCATCCGTCTCCTGCCGCGCGCAGAACAGCAGCTCATAATCCGGATAATCCTGCTCGAAAAATGTCTCGAAGTTCCGCTCCATGCCATCTTCGGTCCCGTGCACCGGCTTCAGCACGCTCAACGGCGGCAGAAAATCCTTCGCCGCGCGTTCCTCCCCCCGCCGCCGCAGCCGGAACTGCGCCGCCGCCACCACCACCATCCCGCAATAAATCGACGACGTGCCCGACCCGACCGCCGCCACCCAGAACAGAACTCGAAGTGCAATATGCATCGCTAACTTCATTCTCAGCGAAAGGAAAACCGCTGTCATCCTGAGCGAAGCTTCCTCGCCCACGCGAGCAGGCAGTCACGACGCCGTCCCTGCTCCGGCAGTACCCTCTTTCCGAAATTCACCCATCGCCTCGCGCACCGCCTCCGCCAGCCCGCGTACCGACGCCGTCACCGCCTCCGCATGCGCCGGCCATCCCAGCTCCCGCAGCGTCTCGCTCGTGATCGGCCCAATCGAAATCCGCAACGCTCCCCGCGGAAGCTCAACCCCCGCCGCCTCACACAGCGCCAGCAGGTTCCGCACACTCGACGAGCTCGTAAACGTAATCGCTGCCGACCCATCCCCCGCCTCCGCAAACACCCGCTGAATGGCCGCCACCGACCCCTCCGGCACTACATTGCGATACGCACTCGCCACCGTCACCTCGGCGCCCGCGCTCCGCAGCGTCTCCGGCAGATACTCGCGCGCCTCTTCCGCACGCACCAGCAGCATCCGCGCCGGCGCCCCACCCACACGCCGCACATGCCGCATCAGCGCCGCAGCCATCGACTCCGCCACTGCCCGCTCCGGCACCAGGTCCGTTCGCAGCCCAATCGCCTCAACCGCCCGCGCTGTCGCCTGCCCAATCGCCGCAATCCTTGCCGCGACTCGCACTAACCCCGCACGCTTGCCAAACGCCTCCACCGCATTCGCGCTCGTAAACAGCAGCCAGTCAAACTCCCCCACCCTCGCAATCGCCGCATCCAGCCCCGCGAACGAACTCGGCTCCGCCACCTCGATTGCCGGCACCACCACCGGCTCCATCCCCAGCTCGCGCAAAATCTCCGCCAGCTCCGACGCCTGTCCCGCCGCCCGCGTTACCAGCACGCGCCTGTTCAAGCCGCCCTTGCCTTTGCCTTCTTCGTCTCCGTCCGGGTCCCCGGCGAGCGCCGTGCCCCGCGGCCAACTCCTTCGCTCGCGTGCGAGCGCCGCTCGCTGGGGTGATTCATCCACTTCACCAGCGCTCCCCAGTCGCTCTCCGTCTTGTTCGCATACGCATGCGCAAACGCCACCATCGCCTCATCAAACCGTGCACTCGATCCCAGATACGCATAGATCGACACCGGGTCCCCCGCCCGCGCATGCCCGCGCGCCATCAGCTCGCCGCAAACATCCGCATACCCCTGCAGGTTCGCCGCCGTCAGCGCCGTCAAATCCAGCGCTGCCTTATGATCATTCAACTGCCGAACCAGGTAATCGCGATTATCCATCGTCGTATACCCCAGGAACGGGTCCGACGTAAGCTGCATCGCGCGTTGCCCATTCATCACCCGCTGGCCCTCTTGCTTCCACGCGCTCCCCTGCGACACATACCGCGCGTACGCCGACGCCGGCTCCTCCTTCATCTGCAAAAACAGCGGGTCCGAGTGCTCCGGCCGCGCATGCCCCTCCATATACACCACATAATCCCTGAGCCCCACCGACCCCGTGCCCACCACCTTGAACGCCACATCCACCGCCGTGTACTGCGCCAGAAAATGCTGCCGCCCCGGCTCGAGCGTCTTCGCATACTGCTCCAATGCCGCCAGCACCTCGCGCGCCTCAGCCTCCCGCACTCGCTCCAGCAGCGGCGGCTCCGACCGAAACCTCCTCGCGCCCGGCGCAATCTTCCCCGCCTTCCCCGCCGCGCTCCGCCTCCTCTTCGCCGCAATCCCATCCACCGGCTCCGTCAGCTTCTCCAGAATCCGTTGCGGCGTCGTCCGCTCCGCCTGCGCAAAGATCGCCGGCATCGGCGCAATGTGACCCAGCCTGTCAATCTGAAATCGCGCCAGCTCCAGCACCGGCATATTCGCAAACCGCCGCATCGCCCGCCTGTACCGGCTCGTAAAAATCGCCACTGCCTGCTCGCGCTCTGCACGCTTGATCCCCGCCTGCCGCCCCGCCAGAACCAGGCTCGTCGCCAGCCGCTTCACGTCCCACTCAAACGGCCCGCGAATCGTCTCATCAAAATCGTTGATGTCGAACACCAGCCGCCCATCCGACGCCGCATACGCTCCCAGATTCTCCACATGCGCATCGCCGCAAAGCTGCGTCACCAGCCCCGTGTTCGGATGACACGCCAGGTCCGCCGCCATCACCGGCACCGCGCCGCGAAAGAATCCAAACGCCGACGCCCCCATCCGCTCATACTTGATCGACACCAGCCGCGGCACACGACCGCGCATCGACTCCGCCACAATCGCCAGCGGATCCGCCGGGCATACATTCGTCTTAAACTCAGCATGTGCGCGGCGCGCCAGTTGCTTGCGCGCCTGTCGTCCAAGTGCCATCCGGTCAGCATGCGAAAGCGGGTTCACGATACAAGAGTGTAGCGCCCGTCGCCCTCAACCAACGCCCGCATCCGCCACCGCCGCAATCGCCCCGCATCTCACGCGCAGGAGATCACACCCCGAATGCCCGACACCGCAGCGCCCAACGCATCCGCCGCCGGCACCTTCACCATCGGCGCCTTTACCAATCAAGCCCTCACCGTCAACCGTCTCGGCTACGGCGCCATGCGCATCACCGGCGAAGGCATCTGGGGTCCACCGAAAGACAAGCCCGCCGCCCTCGCCACACTCCGCCGCGCAGTTGAACTCGGCGTCAACCTCATCGACACCGCCGACTCCTACGGTCCCAACGTCTCCGAAGAGCTCATCGCCGAAGCCCTCCATCCTTACCCGCCCGGCCTCGTCATCGCCACCAAAGGCGGATGGGAACGCGTCGGCCCCGCACAATGGCTGCACAACGCCAGCCCGCACCACCTCACCGCCGCCGTCGAAGGCTCGCTCCAGCGCCTCAAGCTCGACCGCATCGACATCTACCAGCTCCACGTCCCGGACCCCGCCGTCTCCTTCGAAGCCTCTATCGAAACCCTCGCGCGCCTCCGCGCCGAAGGCAAGATCCTCCACGTCGCCCTCTCCAACGTCACCCGCGAGCACATCCAGCGCGCCCAGAAGATCGTCCCCATCGTCTCCGTGCAAAACCGCTACAGCTTCGCCGACCGCGAGTCCGACTTCATCGTCGACTTCTGCGAGCAGCAGCAGATCGCCTTCTTCCCCTGGGCTCCGCTCGGCCAGGCCCGCGAAGCCCACGACGCTCTCCAGCGCGAATCCCGATTGCTGGGAAAAATCGGCCCCGATGCGTCCCCTGTCACCCCACTCCAGCTCGCCCTCGCCTGGCTTCTCAAACGATCACCCGTCATCATCCCCATCCCCGGCACCTCCAACCCGCAGCACCTCGAACAAAACATCGCCGCCGCCAGCCTCCATCTCCCCGACGACGTCTTCGCCCGCCTCTCCGCCATCAAAGTCCCACCCGCCAGCCTCCGCGGCTAACGATGGCGGCAGAGCAGTACTGCCGGGTGCCCCACCCTCGCCGCAGCTTCACCGCGGCACGGTGGGTTACGAGCGTTAAGACGCGCGAGGTCTTTGCCATTGCCCGTCCCTTTGCCGTTCTCGCTGCGATCCCCGCAGGGGATCTGCTTCTGCTTCTAGGTAGCCCGAGTCTTTAGGCTCGGGTCTCATAGCCGTTCGCTTACGCGCTTCCGCTCTGCCCTGAGCGCAGTCGAAGGGCCCCGCAGCGAAGCCCGAAGGGCGAAGCGACTGATCGCCTTCCTCGAATAGCCAGAAGCCCCAGGTATACACTTGCTTCTTCAAAGCCGCTCCTCGAGGACCGGCTCGTCTGCTTGGAGACAGGGCTTATGGCAGTAAGAACTGACGATCCACTGACAACAAACACCGCGCACGCCCCCACGCCCGCCATCCCCATCGCCCTCCACGGCCGCTCCCTCAGCCCCAACCGCCGCATCCCCCTCGACCTCTCCTGGGTCGAAGAGGTCCGCGTCAACACCTCCGCCGTCGAGCGCCGCGCCGCCACCATCGGCACCCGCCGCTCCGTCAAAAAAGACTTCCAGGCCGCCTGGCTCCTCCGCGCCATCGCCTGCATGGACCTCACAACCCTCTCCGGCGACGACTCCGCCGATCGCGTCAAACGCCTCTGCGCGAAAGCCCGCCGCCCCCTCGAAGACCACCTCGTCCGCGCCCTCGGCATCGAGTCCCTCAGCTACAACGGCGGCTCAGGGCTGCACGTTGGCGCCGTCTGCGTCTACCACCTCTTCGTCGAAACCGCCGTCAAGGCCCTCGAAGGCTCCGGCATCCCCGTCGCCGCTGTCTCCACCGGCTTCCCCGCCGGGCTTTCCCCGTTCGAAACCCGCGTCGAAGAAATCCGCCGCAGCGTCGCCGCCGGCGCCAGCGAAATCGACATCGTCATCACCCGCGCCCACGTCTTCAACGGCGAGTGGAACGCCCTCTACGACGAGGTCGCCGCCTTCAAGGACGCCTGCGGCCCCGCGCACATGAAAGCCATCCTCGGCACCGGCGATCTCCTCACCCTCCGCAACGTCGCCCGCGCCTCCGTCGTCGCCATGATGGCCGGCGCAGACTTCATCAAGACCTCCACCGGCAAGGAACCCACCAACGCCACGCTCCCGGTCTCGCTCGTCATGGTCCGCGCCATTCGCGAGTACGCCGAACGCACCGGCATGGCCGTCGGCTTCAAACCCGCCGGCGGCATCAAGAGCGCCAAGCAGGCCATGGAATGGCTCGCCACCATGAAGGACGAGCTCGGCCGCCCCTGGCTCGAACCCTCGCTCTTCCGCTTCGGCGCCAGCTCCATGCTCGCCGACATCGAACGCCAGCTCAAGCACCACGTCACCGGCCGCTACAGCGCCACCTACCGCCACCCCATCGCATAACCGTTTTCAAGTTCATTTACCCTGTCTCCGTCAACTTAGGTCAAGGAAATCAGCATGCCCGAAAACGTCATATGGGGAATTCACGTAGCCTCCGAAGAAATCGACCGTTTGCACCGAGAGAAATCCACCATCGCCATCGGCTGGGACAAGGTCGGCAATCTTCGCGATCTGAAAGCAGACCGAGAGTCGTTCAAGGCTGCCGTGCATAGCGCTTTCCCGGAAAAATCAAAAGGGTGGGTGATCAATTCTGCGAGCCAACTCTTTCGGTTTGCCAATGAAATGAAACAAGGCGACTGGATCGTCTATCGGTCCACATACTTTGACGGTCTCGTGTACGTAGGAAAAATCGCGAGTGATTACCAATACGCGCCAGAGACATCAAAATCGTTTCCTCAGCAAAGGAAATTACAGTGGATGGGCTCATTCTCACCGACCAAAGTTTCACAGGGCGCCTTATATGAGCTTGGCTCTGCGCTCACACTATTTCAGTTGAGGAATTACGGCGAAGAGTTTTTGCAGGCTTTAGAAAGCAAAGAGGCTTCCGTAGAGGTAGGTACAGATGAAACGGTCGCGTTGGTTTCAACTGACATCGAGCAGCAAACCGCGGTTTTCGTTCTCAAGCAACTTGCGAAACATTTGAAAGGCCACTCGCTGCAAGCGTTCGTTGCAGACCTTTTACGAACGATGGGTTATAGAACCCTCGAAAGCAAGCAAGGGCCGGACGAGGGTGTGGATATCATCGCGCACCGTGACGAACTGAAGCTCGAGCCACCGATTATCAAAGTTCAAGTAAAGAGCGGCGAAGGCAGTGTAGGCCGACCTGAGGTCCAAGCTCTTTTGGGAACACTGGGCCATGGTGAATATGGGCTCTTTATAACTCTGTCTAGCTTTGCGAAGCCCGCAATTGACTTCGCGAAGACCAAGACAGGCCTTCGCTTAATTGACGGCGAGACTTTAGTGGAACTCATCCTTGATCACTACGAGGACCTTCAACCTCGATATAAGGCCCTAATACCTCTGAAACAAGTGTTCATTCCGCAGTCAACCGCCGATTTCGGAGCACAAGAATGACGAATCGTTCCGTCTAATAGGGCCGCACGCGACAATCATCCGTGTTCGGCAGCCCGCCGCTCCCAGGCTTCAGATAAAGCGACCCCCCAGCCGTTGCCTACGGTTAATCCAAGACTTTACCTATAAGCTACGGAATCCAGATAATTTGTCGAGAAACAAACCAGAAGTCCAACCCTAACTCCCCTGCTCTGAAGCAGCTCCATGCCCGCCGACATCGAACGCCAACTCGAGCACCAGGTCACCGGCCGCTACAGCGCCACCTACCGCCACCAATCGCATAACGTCCGCTGTTGCCCTTGCTTTGCTTTTCCGGTTGCTTTTTTCTGTCATCCCCGAGAGGAATCTGCTTTTGTCTCCTCCGGGCACGGGTTCGGCCGTGGCCCGAGAGCAGCAAGGAACGGGTTTTAGCCCGTGAGGTACGCAAAACGGTACTCGCAAACCCGAGACCGTTCGCGTTTCCGCAACGGCGTACCATACTTCAGAAGATAAGGAGGCAGCCATGGCCCGCACCGCTGAAACCGAAGCCGTCACTGAAGTCCTGAACGAGCAGCGCGGTCAGAGCGTGCTCCTCCCCGAAGAGTTCCATCTCTCCAAAGACCGCGTCTACCTCAAGCGCGATCCAGATACAGGCGTGATCAGCATCTCCGAAAAGCCGTTCCGTCCGTTTCTCCAGGAGGTCTTCGCCGCCATCGACGCCGCCATAGCCGTGGGGGAAACCTTCGAGCTTGAACGAGACCTTTCACCAACGGTGGATAGAGATCTGTTTTGAGCGACCCGGCACTCTATCTGCTCGACACAAACACGGCTTCGTATCTACTTAAGTCGCAATCTCCAATGGCGCGCGACAGGTGGTCTCTCGCCCAGCGAACCTCACGCGTCGCGATTTCGACGATCACGGAAGCGGAATTAAGGTTCGGATTGGCGAATAAACCTGGAGCCCTCCGGCTCCGGACAGCCGTCGATTCGTTCCTTGCCAGTGTTGAAATATTGGCGTGGGATTCGGCTGCCGCACGGGCCGATGCCATTCTCCGCCAGCAGATGAATGCCGTCGGCAAGAGCCTCTCGGAACTCGACCTTCTGATTGCGGCCCATGCAATGTCAGTCGACGCCATCCTGGTCAGCAGCGATCATGCACTCCAGCACACAAAACCTCTGGTCAGCGTCGTAGACTGGTCCACCGACGTCAGCAAAACGCCGTAGAGGTTCACAAGAAAAGGGACCCCCCACCCGTTAACTGGCCTGAATCCAAGATTTTGCCTATAAAATCTTTGCCTTCAGTATTTTGGCGACAATCGCACCTGTTTTCAATATTTTAGAGGCACCCAGGGGGGAGGGGTACCCCCGGGATGCGTCAATAATCGAACAAGCAGCACCACGAGGCGAGAAATGGCAACCAGCATCCTTGAGAAGTTCCAGTCGATGGAATACGGTCCAGCTCCCGAAGACCCGACCGAAGTCAACAAATGGCTCGACGCGCACCAGCGCAGCTTCGGCCACTACATCGACGGCGAGTGGACCAAGCCCGCGAATACCTTCGAGACCCGCAATCCCGCAACCGGCGAAGTCCTCGCTAAGGTCGCTACCGGAACCGCAGAGGATGTCGACCACGCCGTCAAAGCCGCCCGCGCCGCGCTTCCCGCCTGGCAAACCCTCACCGGCCACCAGCGCGCCCGCTATCTCTACGCCTTCGCCCGCCAGGTCCAGAAGCACTCCCGCCGCCTCGCCGTGCTCGAGTCCATGGACAATGGCAAGTCCATCCGCGAGTCCCGCGACATCGACATCCCCCTCGTCGCCCGCCACTTCTACCACCACGCCGGCTGGGCCCAGCTCCTCGGCAACCTCACCGACTCCGGCTTCGCCGGTGAGGAGTTCCGCGGCTACACTCCCGTCGGCGTCGTCGGCCAGATCATCCCCTGGAACTTCCCCCTCCTGATGTTCGCCTGGAAGGTCGCGCCCGCGCTCGCCGCCGGCAACACCGTCGTCATCAAGCCCGCCGAGTTCACACCCCTCACCGGCGTCGCCCTCGCCGAGATCGCCGCCGAGATCCGCCTGCCGAAAGGCGTGCTGAATGTGGTTAACGGCGCGGCTGAGACGGGCGCCGCGATCGTCAATCACCCTCACATCGACAAAATCGCCTTCACCGGATCGACGGAAGTCGGCCGCATCATCCGCAAAGCCACCGCCAACACCAGCAAAAAGCTCTCCCTCGAGCTCGGCGGTAAATCCCCCTTCATCGTCTTCGACGACTCCGATCTCGACTCCGCCGTTGAGGGCCTGGTCGACGGCATCTGGTTCAACCAGGGCCAGGTCTGCTGCGCCGGCTCGCGTCTCCTCGTGCAGGAACGCGTCGCCGATCGCCTCTACGACAAGATCCGCGCCCGCATGGAAACCCTCCGCGTCGGCTCTCCGCTCGACAAAGCCATCGACATCGGCGCCATCGTCGACCAGGTCCAGTACGACCGCATCACCAAGCTCATCGCCATGGGCATCGCCGAAGGCGCGACCTGCTGGCAGCCCGATATCCCGATGCCGAAGAACGGCCTCTTCCTCAAGCCCACGCTCCTCACCGACGTGCACCCCACCTCCACCGTCGCCCAGCAGGAGATCTTCGGCCCGGTGCTCGCCTCGATGACCTTCCGCACGCCTGCAGAAGCCGTCGAGCTCGCCAATAACACCACCTACGGCCTGGCCGCCTGCGTCTGGAGCGAAAACATCAATGTCGCGCTCGACGTTGCCGCGCAGGTGAAGGCGGGCGTGGTCTGGATCAACTCGACGAACCTCTTCGACGCGGCATGTGGCTTCGGCGGATACCGCGAGTCAGGCTACGGGCGCGAAGGCGGCAAAGAAGGCATGTACGAGTACCTGGTGCCCGCCTGGACGCACGCCGCGAAGGCGAAAGCTGAAGTGGCGGCAGAGAACAGAGAGCAGAGATCAGAGAACAGGGATCAAGACGGCAGTATTGGTATCGACCACACTGTGAAGCAGTACATCGGCGGCAAGCAGGCCCGCCCTGACTCCGGCTACAGCTTCCCGGTCTACGGTCGAGACGGCAAGCTGGTTGGTGAGGCGCCGCTCGGTAACCGCAAGGACATCCGCAACGCCGTGGAGGCCGCCCGCCCCGCGGGCAACAAGTGGGCCAAGGCGCCCGCCCACACCCGCGCGCAGGTCCTGTACTACATCGCCGAGAACCTCATTCAGCGCCGCGCGGAAATCGTCTCGAAGCTCTCCGCCTTCGCCGGCGAAGCTGAGGCGCAAGCCGAGTTCGACGCCTCCGTCGATCGCGCCTTCACGTACGCCGCTTGGGCTGACAAGTTCGAGGGCTCGGTCCACAACCCACCCTTCCGGATGGTGACGCTTGCGATGAAGGAGGCGATCGGGACGATCGGAATCCTCGCGCCGGACGATGCCCCGCTGCTTGGGCTGCTGTCGCTCGTCCTGCCGGCGATCGCGGTCGGCAACGCCGTAGTCGCGATTCCGAGCGAGCGCTGTGCCACTGTCATGGCCGACCTATATCAGGTGTTCGACACGTCGGATCTGCCCGGAGGCGTTGTCAACCTCGTCGCCGGCCGCCCTGCGGATCTCGCGAAGACGCTTTCGGAGCACGACGACGTCGACGCGATCTGGAGCTTTCGCGATGAGGCGATGTCGAACCTCGTCAAACTCGGCTCAGTTGGGAACCTGAAGCAGGTCTGGACCAACGAAGGGCGAGCGATCGACTGGGTCGATGCGCGGCAAGCGGAAGGCCGCTGGTTTCTGCATCATGCGACGCAGGTAAAGAACATCTGGGTGCCCTACGGAGAGTAGCGGCGGCAGTCGCCAGAGGCGGTCATGTACCACCAATGGGGGATCCGGTTTACTCAAAAGTTGACAGGAACCACCGCAAAAAGTGATAGGTTCCCTAACAGGTACGCCTAACCCCTTCGGGATCCTGGATGGACAAGTCTGTTCACAATCGCCCCTCGCGCAGACTTCCGCTGCAGATTACTGTTCTCAGTTGTTTCGCGGTCGCCCTGCTCGCCCAACTGGCCCTGTTGCAGAATCGCTGGACCGGGTGGCTGCCCCATGGGTCGATAACTCTCACGCTTTTCTGGCTGCGCATCATCTCCGACTTCCTGACGGTCGGTGCGTGCGGGTGCGCGTGCTTCGTCCTGGCGCGGCTTTCGTGGCTGATGCGCCGGGAGCCGGTATTCCGCACCAGCGCCGTCGCGCTGACATTGGTGCTGGGATTCGAAGGAATGAAGCGGCTGCTGGACGCCTTTGGTTTAGGCACCGCGCCGGGTGAGGGGGCCGCATCCGCCGGGCTGATCTCGCTGCTGTTGAGCGGAGGCGTTTCACTGCTGGTCCCGATGCTCATCCGGATGAAGGCCTTCAGCGAGGCAGCGGAGCAGGCGCAGGAACGCTTCCTGTCTGCAGCCGAAACTGGCCGGCAGGCGTTCTTTATTGTCGAAAGCGATCGCGGCCGTTTCAGCAAGGGCGACTTCCGGTTCACTTTTGTGAATGCCAACGCTGAAAAGCTGCTTCTTCACCGCCGGCGCGACCTGCTTGGGATGCCGCTGAGCCAAGCGCTTCCGACCCTGCCCGACGGCTCTCTGGTGGAGCGCCTGCGGCAGGTCGACCGCACCGGTCTGCCTTACTCGGGCGAGATCCGGTACCGCAACGACGCCGGCGACGACCTCTGGTTCGAGATCCAGGCCGTGAAGATGCACACCGGCGTGGCGGTTACGCTTTACGATCTGTCGGCGGAGCGCTCCGGGCAGCGGCAGGTCGAGCAGATGCACCGCTTCTCGCAATCGCTGATCCACGACGCCCCGTTTGCGATCCTGACGACCGACACGTCCGGCAGGATCACGGCGATGAACCCTGCGGCGGAGCGCCTCACCGGGTTCGCGGGCAGCTCGATTGTCGGGCAGGCTTCGCTGGTCGACCTGCACGACCCGGAGGAGCTCCGCGAGCGCGTGGCGCGCCAAACGGGTCACGACGCGGGGATTGCGGCTGTCACCTTTGAGTCGCTTCTGTCGCTGCTCGAGCAGCGTGCGACTGCGGAAGCGGACTGGCATTACGTCTCGCCGGACGGCAATCGCATTCCGGTGCACGTGTCGCTGACCGCGCTGCGCGATGACGAGAGCGAGATCACGGGATATCTGGCGACGGCGTATGACATCTCGGAGCGCAAGAAGCTCACGGATTCGATTACGTTCCTCGCGCAACATGATGCATTGACGGGGCTTCCGAACCGTATGAAGCTCCGGCAAAGACTGGACCAGGCGCTTGAACGTGCCGGCCGGCTGAACCAGCCTGTGGCGGTGCTCTCGATCGGTCTGGACAATTTCAAGCGCGTGAATGATTCGCTGGGCCACTCTGCGGGCGACGAGCTCCTGACCGTCTTTGCCGATCGGCTGCGCACGTCAACCCGCTGCAACGACACGGTGGCACGCATTGGGGGCGACACGTTCGTGGTGGTGATGCCCAACAGCGGAAGCAAGGAAGACGCGATGCGCGCGGCCGGCCGGCTTTCCGGCAAGCTCCAGAATGCTTTGCAGCTTGCGGGCAAAGAGTTGAGCGTGACGGCGAGCTTTGGACTTTGCCTGTTTCCGGAGTGGGGCCAGGATGCGGCGACCCTGCTGCGCAACGCGGATGCGGCGATGTATGCGGCGAAGCGGAGCGGCCGAAATTGCCTGCAACTGTTCTCGGGGGCGCTGTCGGAGTCGGGCGCGGATGAGCTGGAGCTCGAATCCGACCTGCGCCGGTCCTTGATCAACGATCAGATGACCCTGTTCTATCAGCCGCAGGTCGCATGCCGGACGGGGGAGCTGGTTGGCGTGGAGGCGCTGCTGCGCTGGCGGCATCCGCATCGCGGCCTGCTCTCGCCTGAGGAGTTCATCTCGGCGGCTGAGGAGAGCGGGTTCATCCTGCCGCTCGGCCAATGGGTTCTCGAGAAGGCCTGCGAGGAGGCACGCGCCATCCAGGAGCGCCTTGGGAAGCGGATCACCATGGCCGTTAACCTGTCTCCTCGCCAGTTCTTACAGCAAAATCTCGGAGAGGTAGTTGAACAGGCGCTGCGCAACTCCGGGCTGGCTCCGGCCGACCTGGAACTGGAGATCACGGAGTACACCCTCATGATCAGCTCGGCGGAGACGATTGCGGCGCTGAGCCGGTTGCGGGCGATGGGCGTGAAGTTCGCTTTGGACGATTTTGGGACGGGCTTTTCCAGCTTTAAGTACATTCTGGAGTACAAGGTCGACCGGCTGAAGATTGACCGCAGCTTTGTTTCGCGCTGCCCGGGCGATGCGAATGCGGCGTCGATTGTGCGCACGGTGATTGCGATGGCACACGGACTCCACATGGATGTCGTGGCCGAGGGCGTCGAGACGGAGGAGCAGCAGCGCTTCCTCGCGTGGCGCCGCTGCGACCAGGCGCAGGGCTACTTCTACGGAAGGCCGATGCCACTGGAGCAGTTGATTACCATCTATATGCCGAAGGGTGGGCAGCTTCCGGCCCCTGCCGCCGAAGAGGCGTCACTGGCCGAGCTCTCGCAGTAATCGCGGCGCGAAGCCGCAAATCACTCATTTCAAAAAGCCTGCGCTGTTTGGCGCGCTCGTTACCGCGTGGCGACGTGCAAATGTGGGTACTTTCGTGACCCGGATTTACACAGAGGTGGCAGCGTATGGCGCCCAGCCGTGCATCAGTACAGGGAGAGACCCGCTGAAAGGGACGGGCGAGCACGTTGGCTTTCGATCGGCTCAGACAGGTGACCGCCCCAGAACGAATCCCCGCGGTAAGCCCGCGGGCACTTCTGGTCTTCGCCCATCCCGACGACGAGGTCATCGCGCTCGGGGGCCGCATGGGACGCTTCGCAGAGTCACACTTCGTCCATGTTACGGACGGCGCTCCCGGGAATGAGCACGACAGCCGTGCGCATGGATTCCGGACGCTTGAGGACTATCGCCGCGCGCGCCGCAAGGAGTTCGACGCGATGCTGGAGTGCGCCGGGATTGCTCAGGCCAGCCGCGAATGTCTGGACATTCCTGACCAGGAGGCGAGCCTGCAGTTGGCTGAGCTGACGCGCCGGATCGCGCGATTGATTGGGGAGCGCGGGCCAGAGGTGATCTTCACTCATCCGTTCGAAGGCGGGCATCCGGACCACGACGCCTGTGCGTTTGCGGTGCATCACGCGGTCGCATTGGCCGGCGAGGCCGTGCCGGAGGATTTCGTGGGCGTGGTCGAGGCGCCCTTTTATAACGCGGTTCACCGCGGGGAGTTCGCGTTCCTCAAGAGTGCGCAGCCGATCGATGAGGTGGTGTACGAGCTGTCGGCGGCTGAGCTCGAACGCAAGCACGCACTCATCGCCTGCTTCACGAGCCAGCGCGATACGTTGAGTGGATTCAAGGCCACCACGGAGCTGTACCGCATGGCGCCCAAGTATGACTTCTGCGTGCCGGCCCACCAGCCGCCGGTGCTCTACGACCACTACCCGTGGGGGATGAGCTCGGCGCGATTTTGCGAGCTCGCCTGCGAGGCGGAGCGCGAGCTGGAAGGTACATCCGCGGAAATCGGCAGCGCGGCGCTAAGCAGCGATTGGAAAGAGAGTCAGAGGTGAGAACGTGGGTTTGACTGTACTGAGCGTGGCGTTTCCGTTTGCACCTGTCGGCCCGTGCGGCGTGGGAGGCGCCGAACGTATCCTGGCCGAGCTTGATGCCGCGCTGGTGGCTGAGGGTCACCGCTCGCTGGTGGTGGCGTGCGCGGGCTCGCTGGTGGCGGGAGAGCTGTTCGCGTCCCCGATGCCGGAGCGGGCGCTGGTGACTGAGTCCGACCGCAACTGGCACCGCTGGAGATTCCAGGCGGCGATTGACCGTGCTCTGTCCAAGTACAAAGTGGATTTGATTCACATGCACGGGATGGATTTCGACCAGCACGTGCTTCCTCCGGGCATTCCCGTGCTGGTGACGCTGCATCTGCCGTGCGCGTGGTACCGCAGCGAGGTGCTGGAGGCGAATGCAGAGCGCGTGCAGTTCCAGTGTGTGTCGGAGTCACAGCGCAGCGTTTGCCCGATTGTGCTGCGCGACGTGCCGGTGATCGAGAACGGGGTTCCTTTGCCACCGATCCGGTTTGATCGCGAGCGGGACGAGTTTGCGGTGGTGCTGGGGCGCATCTGCCCGGAGAAGAACGTACACGAGGCGCTGGAGGCGGCAACGAAGGCGGCAACGCGCGTGCTGGTGGGCGGCCATGTGTTTCCGTACCGCGAGCACGGCGACTACTTCCAGGACAAGGTCGAGCCGCTGCTGAACTGCGAGCCGGTCAGGCATAGCTTCCTTGGCGCGCTGGAGACGGAGCGGCGGCAGCGCCTGCTAGCTCGCGCCAAGTGCCTTTTGCATCCGACGCTGGCGCCGGAGACGAGCTCGCTTGTGGCTATGGAAGCGATGGCCGCGGGCACGCCTGTGATTGCGTACCCGTCCGGCGCTCTGCCGCAGATTGTGGAGGACGGCGTCACGGGGTTCCTCGTGAACAACGTGGACGAGATGGCCGCCGCGATCGGCCGTGTGCAGGAGATTCGTCCGGAGGCCTGCCGCGCCGCCGCTGAACAACGCTTCTCCCGCGACCGGATGGTGCGTGAGTACCTCGACCTGTACGCTGCGTTGGCTAGCCGCGAACAGGTGGCGCGGTATGCCTGAAAAAGCTGTTGGGAGAGTGCTGCGCACCACCGAAGAGCTGGAGGCGATCGCACCGGCGTGGCGGAAACTCTGGAGCGAAGACCCGAACGCGACACCGTTCCAAAGTCCCGAGTGGCTGTTGCCGTGGTGGCATCAGTTCGGCCAGCACGATCTGCATGCGGTGGTGATTTCGCGCGGCGAGACGCCGGTCGGTCTGCTTCCCTTCTACGTGTACCGGGAGCCGGGCACGCGTGAGCGGCGGTTGTTGCCGATCGGCATCAGCACAACGGATTACCTCGCCGGCATCTACTCGCCGGCTTGCGGGGACGGCGATATTGCAGACGGTCTCAAGACGCTGGTTGCCGACGCGCGTTGGGACAGGATGATCGTCGCGCAGCTTCGGCCGAGCGGACGCATGTTGCGCGTCATCGAGCGGATCGGCGGTCGGCTGACGAGGTTCGAGACGGAGGGATGCTCCCGCACGCGTGCGGTGCGCATGAGCGATCTTCCGCAGAAGATCCGGCGCAACGCGATGTACTACCGCAATCGCGGCCGCCGCAGAGGCGAGCTCGAGCTGACGGTTGCCGATGAGGCGAACTGGCGTGAGGCTTTCGACGCGCTGGTACGGCTGCATGGCGATCGCTGGCAGACGCGGGGCGAGCCAGGCGTGTTGTCTGATCCGCGGGTCGTTGCAATGCATCGCGAGGCCATCCCACTGCTGCTTCGGGCGGGAACCCTGCGCCTGTGTTGCCTGCGGCTGAATGGTGAGATCATCGGCGTGCTGTACTCGCTGATCGACTGTGCTCAGCGCGCGGAGCGCACGCAGTACATATACCTGCCGGCGTTCGCGCCCGAGTACGCTGAGTTGCGGCCGGGGACGGTGATGACCGCGCTTGCGATGGAACGAGCCGTGGATGAAGGCGTGCGTTGGATTGACATGCTGCGCGGCGAAGAGACTTACAAGCAGATCTGGCATCTGGAGCGCACGCCCACGTTCGGTTTTGAGCTCGATTCGCCGGAGCAGATTGCGGTCGGCGCGGTGGCGTGACCGCTCCGTAGCTGGAGGGAGTCTCGCGTGTTTAACGATCGGGTGGAAGCCGGACAGCACCTTGGCTCGCAGTTGAAGGAGTTCCCTCAACGAGACTGTGCAGGTGAGGACGTCATCGTCCTCGCCTTGCCACGCGGCGGAGTTCCCGTCGGGTTTGAGGTGGCGAGACTGCTCGGTGCTCCGCTCGACGTCTTCCTGGTGCGCAAGCTTGGAGCGCCGCTGCAGCCCGAGCTTGGAATGGGTGCGATCGCATCGGGTGGTGTGCGCGTGATGAATGACAAGGTCGTGCGCGCGCTGCGAATCACACCGGAGGAGATCGACCGCATAGCCGAGCTCGAAGAGCGAGAGCTGGGCCGGCGCGAGCATGCATATCGCGGTGATCGGCCGCCGGCTGATGTGAGTGGGAGATGCGTGTTCCTCGTCGACGACGGCATTGCGACGGGGTACACAATGCGGGCTGCAGTCGAGGCGCTGCGTCAGCTTAGGCCAAAGCGGATCGTCGTGGCGGTTCCGGTGGCCGCGCGAGACACCTGCCGGGAGCTGGAGCGTGAGGCCGATGCAGTCGTGTGCTTATTCACACCGTTTGATTTTGTCGCGGTAGGGCAGTGGTACAGGCGATTTGAGCAGACCAGCGACGACGAGGTGCGGATGCTGCTGAAACGCTCGGCCGAGGAGAGTTGGATCCGACAAAGTTGAGAATGTCTGCGGCTGACGGGTCATTTAATTAGTACGGCCGTTCCGTGGCGCGTATCGCGGATAACGTTGCGCTGGGCGTTTCGAAGAAGCACCTGCAGAATGCTGCTCCGGAGGCGAGGGTGAGTTTCGATCAGCTCGTCAATCTGCCGGAC
The DNA here is from genome assembly GCA_963716225.1 of uncultured Verrucomicrobiae bacterium. GTDB lineage: Bacteria > Acidobacteriota > Terriglobia > Terriglobales > Acidobacteriaceae > Granulicella. Next base: position 716,865 of record OY970299.1, read on the forward strand.
GGCGAGGACTTTCTTTATGTGGCTGTCTGGAATCCGCAGACCGGGCGGGTCGGTGTCGTGCAAATCCCGCTCGCGGTTGAAAAGACGCGATCGCACTAATGGATCCGGTCTTGAGGACCGCTGCTGCCAGGTTCAGACGGCGGTAGCGGCCGGTTGGACCGCACTGCGGTTTCGGAGAGCGCGTTTGGCGCTGTGGGGAGCTCGGCGGCGGAGTGTGTCGAAGAGGCGGTGGCGGAGCCCTGGCCGGGTGAGCGGGCGACGAGCTGGACTTCGATTTCTGTGTCGCGCGGGAACGTGACCTGGTGGCCGCGGTCGAGATAGCGGAAGTAGATGGACTTGGCGAGCGCGTACATGCCGAAGCCGGTCGCGACGTTTTTGTTGTTCGAGAAGGCGACCAGCCGAGCGATGACGCCGAACCCGTTTGAGCCGACGACGGTGTAGCCTACGCTGCTGTCACCGTCGCCGCCGCGGGTGGCTGCCCAAAGGAGCACGAGCGGAGCTAGAAGCCTACCTTTATCCGGGTTCGCCTTCACGTTTCCTTCGTCGTCGACGGTAAGGTTTTCGGACTTCGCACCCGCCGCTCCCGTGACGTTGCCGTCAACGTGAGTGGTCCCGGCTTCATCCGCCAGGCCGCGGAAGCCGAAGCGGAGGTCGCCGTTGCGGCCGAGGCGCCGCGCCGGACGAGCGCGCGTGACCGCGCCTTCGAGGGTTGCGCCTTCTGGAACCAGCAGGTTGTGGTTGGAGTCGAAGACGGGGCGCGTGACGGTGGCGGTGACCGGGTCGCCCGGTTTTGAAGTCGCGGAGTTCAGCGGCGTGGTGAGGCGCGCGTCCACGGTGATGCTGTCGAGCGAAGGAGACGACGCCAGCGGCGCAGGTGCCGGTGCGGCAGACGGAAGCGTAAGCGGCGAGTCGAGATTAGCGATGAACCCGGTGCCCGCCCAGATGCGCTGCGGGTGATAGGGGAGCTGCGAGTAGAGCAGGCGCAGCGCGCGATCTTTTTTGCCGGGAGCAAGGAAGGTGTCGTGGACGGAGCGGAGCTCCGAGTGGGCAGCGTCGCGGGCCTGCTGGACCAGCGAGGGACGCGATTTTTTGGCGAGGAAGCGGACGAGCTGGGTGTCGCGCACCGTGCCCCGGCTGGAGATCGCGACGGGAGGCACGCCGCCGGGAGGTTGCAGCTCGGTGAACGTGACGATGGGCTCGTGCAGCGGTGTGACGTCACCGTTCAGGCGCGCTTTGATGAGCAGGATGCGCTCGACGGGAGCGTAACCGGTGACTGTCCCGCGGGCGATCGTGTTCGCGGGGAGTGCCAGGTGATCGTGCAGGAAGATGGGCTCGGTGAGAACGCCGGTGACGGGAACGCCAATGCGGAGTTTGGCGGTGCGGGTGATCCGGATGCGGAGCGGCACGCCCAGGGGAAGGGCGTCGGTGGCAGCGGACGGCTGCGGGGGTGCAGGCGCTGGAATTTGGGCGCAGCCGGCAGACACGTAGAGCGCGAAGAGAGCAATGGGGAGGATGGGGAGGCGATGCATTGGTGCCGGTGGGCCGAGCGCTCCTTGCTCTAGGTTAGACGTGAGAGCGCGTGCGGGGGCGGTTGTGACGAACTGTTCATGCCAGGCAAACGCGCTTGCGGTTGAGCGCTAGGAAACGGCGACCTCACTCAGCAGATTGATCCCGCCGCGGGCACGGAGAGCTTCAGCCGCGCGTTGGCCGAGCTCTTGCGCAGAGATGCCCCGAGGAGCGCGTTCCCGGATGTAAGCGATCTGCTCGCCGTCAGGCGAGGCGACCATGGCATGCAAGTGCCAGTCCGAGTCGACCAGATGACAGAAGGCGCCGAGCGGCAGGTTGCATCCTCCGCCAAGCGCATGGAGGACCGCGCGTTCGGCGGTCGTAGCGAAGGCAGCGTCGGCACAGTTGAGCGCGGCAACACCGGCGTGGATGGATTGATCCTCGTTGCTGTGCGCGGTTCGGACCTGGAGCGCAAGGGCACCTTGACCGGGGGCCGGGCAGAGCTCGTCAACCGCAAAGCGCTGGTGCACGGGCGCGGCGCGGTTGAGGCGATCGAGACCCGCGCAGGCGAGGACGAGCGCGTCGGCTTGGCCCTCCTGCCACTTGCGCAGGCGAGTGTCGACGTTGCCGCGGAGCTCGACGAAGTTGAGGTCGGGACGAAGGGCGAGGAGCATCGCCTTGCGCCGCGGCGAGGTAGTCCCGATCCGGGCGCCGGACGGCAGCATGTGCAGACCCCAGAAGTTTTCGCAGACAAAGGCGTCGCGGGCGTCGGCGCGCGGCGGGATGGCGGCGAGCGTGAAGCGCGGATCGAGTTCGGTGGGCAGATCTTTGAGCGAATGGACGGCGAGGTCGATTCTCCCTGCGGCCAGGGAATCTTCAATCTCCTTGATGAAGATTCCCTTCGCGTCGAGAGGTGAGCCGTCGTCGAACCTGGCGGGAGCCTTGAACGCGGGGTCCTGCATGCGGTCGCCGGTGGTGCGGATGATTTCAACGGAGACGTCGTGCCCGCGCGAGCGGAGCTGGTCGGCGATGTGGTTGGCCTGCCAGAGCGCCAGTTCGGAGCCGCGCGTGCCGATGCGGAGTGTGGGAGTGCTCATCATCCTTAAGGATACGCGCGCGCGTTTGTGAGGTCTGGCGCGCGGCCGGCGGGTCCGGCGATGAGCTATTGCCCGGGTTGTTGATTGTCTCGGGCAGGTGCGGTCTCGACGCGAAGCGGAGGCATGCCGACGATCTGATAGGTGCCGGAGGCGATGCCGATGCCGGCGGCGTCGAAGCCGTCCATAATCTCGCGGCTAATGGCGTCCTTGAGCGCGCGTATTTTGTGCGTGTGGCAGAGGAAGCGGACGGCGAACTCGATCCAGTTATCGGTGATGCGCATGTAGCTGCGCGGCTTGATGTCGGCGGCTTCGATAAAGAAGCGCTGCTTCAGGCGTTCAAGCTCGGGCTGGGCGAGGTGGGCGATGTCCTGGGTGTGGCGTTCGATGGCTTCGAGGATGATGGGTTCGGCGCGGTGGCGGTCGGCGTACTGGATGGGAAAGCGCATTTCCTCCCAGATATAAGGGAAATCGCGTGTGTAGTTGTAGACGGGCTCGTCGAAGATGGACGAGTTGGCAACGGTGACAATGCGGCCGGAGTACTGGCGGGACTGGACCCACATGCCGGGATCCTCTTCCTGTATGGCCGGCGGCTCGCCCATCTCCATAATGACGGTCTGGATGAAGTTGAGGCTGATGACGTCGCCGCGGACAGAGCCCATCTTGATGCGGTCGCCGACGTTGAACGTTTTGCCGCGCAGGATGACGAAGTAGCCGGCGAAGCTGGTGATGACCTTCTGGAGCGCGAACGCAACACCGGCCGAGACGAGGCCTACACCGGTGGTGAGGCGCGCCGGATTATCGAACCAGATGGAGCAGAAGCCGACGATGGCCAGCAGGAACGTCGTCAGGCTGATGCCCTGGCGCGCCCAGAACGCGGTCTTCTGGCGAGCGCCGCCCACCTTGCGGGCGATGAAGCGGAGGGTCTTGGACAGAGCGTAGAGGAAGACGAAGAGAATGAGGGTGAAGAGGAACTTTTCGCCGTTATGCCCGTTCACGCCCAGAAGCTTGACGCCGGCAATGGTGAGGGCGTCGTTGGGACCGGTGAACTGGACGATGGATCCGCTCATGAGGAATGGGATGCGGCAAAGGCATGCAATAGAAAAGGACCTGCGGGGGAGCGCAGGTCCTTTCTGGTTCGTATCGGACTAGCGGCGGCCGGACTTCTTGGCTGAGGACTTGCGGCCTCGCCCGGAGCTGCCGCCACCGCGGGTCCCGGAAGACTTCTTTGACGAGCCGCCGCGAGAGGATGAGCTTCCGCTGCGGCTTGATGAGGAGCCGCGGGACGAGTGGGAGCCCGAGCGGCCGCGCGATGAGCTGCTGCCGGATCCGCGGCCCGTGGTGCGGTTCGAGGAACCGCGGCCGGAGGATGTTCCGGTGCGTCCCGTGCTCTTTGCGGAGCCGCCGCGAGCTGAGATCGATTTGCTCGACGATTTCTTCGAAGCGGATTTCGAGCCGGACTTCGCTGCCGGTTTCGAGCTCGACTTGGAACCGGATCTGCTTCCCGACTGCGATCCGGCTTTCGAGCTGGACTTCTTTGAGCTGCTCTTCGAGCCGGACTTCGAACCTGAATTCGAGCCGGACTTCGATCCCGACCGCGAGGATGCGGACTTCGACCCGGGACCGGAGCTCGACTTCGAGCCTGAGCGTGACCCTGACTTGGCGCCGGACCGGCCGGAGCCGCTGCGAGATGTCGAGGACCTCGACGACTTGGCGTTCTCGGGGTAGATGAGTTTGTTGAAGTTGCTGCGCTCGCCGTCAGCGGTCTGTTCCTGGAAGGTGAACTCGAGACCGCTGGAATCAAACTTGTCGAACCATTCGTCCCAGGAGATCTCTTCAAGCGCGCTGTCCTTTGCATTGGGCGCGCCGGGAAACTCCAGACGAATGATCCCGGTCTGTTCGTCGGTTTCAGTACTGGCGACGGCGGCGGGTCGGCCTCCGCGCTCTTCGGCCCAGCGGCGAATCTCGTCGTGGTCGCGAGTGGTCTTCGACAATGCCATTGGTGTTGCCTCCTGTTGCCTGTGGTGCTGCACAGAGTGTGATGCGGCCAGTGCGCAGGGGATAGCATGGAAGCAGAGGGGTTTTGATGAGATTATGCAGTGCGTTCGGGCTGGTTGTGGCGCTGGTGCTGGGTACCGGATGCGCGAGGAATGTAGAGGCGCAGGGCTACTCGGCGGAGAAGCCCCTGGGTATGGCCGCGCAACAGAAACCCGCGTACCTCGCGCAGGCGGGGCTGGAGCAAAGGTTGGGGCACGCGCTGCCGATGCAGGCCGAGTTCACCGATGAAACGGGACGAACGGCGGCGCTGGCGAGCTGGTTCGACGGCAAGCCGGTGGTGATGGCGCTGGTGTACTACAAGTGCTCAATGCTGTGCCCGCAAGTGCTGCATGGGCTGGCAGACGGTTTGAAGCAGACCACCCTGATGCCGGGCAAGGACTACGAGGTGCTGACGTTCTCAATTGATCCGACCGACACGCCCAAGGATGCCACGGCTGAGAAGCAGACGTTCTTGAGCGGAATGGGGCGAGCCGACGCCGCAGGTGCTGTGCACTTTCTCACCGGCAGTGAGGCTTCGATCGAGGCGATCAGCGGCGCCACGGGATTTCACTACGTGCGCGTGCCCGGGCCGGACGGAAAGATGGACCAGTTCGCGCACTCCAGCGTTATCATGTTCGCAACGCCGGACGGAAGAATGTCGAAATACCTCGCGGGCATTGAGTATCAGCCGCGCGATATGCGCATGGCGGTGCTGCAGGCAAGCGAAAAGAAGATCAGCAATCCCGTGGACCTGCTGATTCTGTACTGCTGCAACTACAGCCCGTCGGCCGGCAAATACACGGTTTCGGTTATTCGGGTGCTGGGGATCGCCGGCATGCTCACGCTGGCGGGGCTGATTGCAATGGTGGTGTTACTAACCAGAAAACGGGCGACGGCCTAGGTCTCGTCTTTGTCGCGTTTCGGGTCCGAGCCACGAAGCGCGATGATCTGCGGGTGCAGCAACTTGTTCATGAGCGAGCGGGTGAGGTGCTCGATGATGGTCTGCTGCTCAGGGGTGAGCGGCGCGTTCAGATTCGCGAGGCGCTGCGCGGAGCGGGCCAGCTCGGCTTCTCGGATGGTTTCGGCCGAGGATTGAAGCTGTTTGATGGCCTCCATCGCGGGAGCTTGCGCAAGGCGCTCACCGTAGCGGTCGGCTTCGATCTGCACGATTGATTCAGCGGCTTCCGCCTCGCGTCCCCTCAGAGTGCGGTTCTGGTGCGCGACCTGCTGGAGGTCGTCCATGTCGTACACGAAGCAGCCTTCGATCTTGTTCACGGCAGGGTCAACGTCGCGCGGAACGGCGATGTCGATGAAGAAAACGGGACGATTGCGGCGTCGGTGCACGAGCGTGCGCGCGTGGTCAGGGGTGAATATCTGCGTGGCCGCACCCGTCGAGGTGATGATGATGTCGGCGCGGTGGGTTTGGTCATGCAGCTGCTCAAACGGGATTACGCCGGTGGTGATGGCGGGCGTTCGGAGTGCGTCCGCTATCTTTTCAGCGCGAGTTTCGGTTCGATTCGAGACGAGTAGCGTGGTTGCGCCCTGCTGGATGAGGTGCTTCGCCGCAAGGTCGCTCATCTTCCCTGCCCCGACAAGCAGAATCGTCTTGCTGGCAAGCGAGCCAAAGATCTTGCGCGCCAGCTCGGCAGCGACCGAAGCGATCGACACAGACGAGCTGCCAATCTGGGTTTCGGTGCGGACGCGCTTGGCAACCGAGAAGGCGCGCTGCAGAAGCGGGTCAAGCGTGGAGCTTATCGTGTCCGTGGATCGGATCGCGCCGACCTCACGGGCGATGTTCCAGGACTCTTTCACCTGGCCAAGAATCTGCGGCTCGCCGACAACCATGGAGTCGAGTGAACTGGCGACTCGGAAGAGATGGCGGATGGCCTCGCGCTCACGGAGCGTGTAGACATGCGGCCTGACTGCATCCGTAGGCACATCGAGATACTCGTGCAGGAAGTCGAGCGCGCTCGTGGGCTCAGTGCCGTCCAGAGTTTCGGTAACGGTGAGTAGTTCGACGCGGTTGCAGGTGGAGAGGATAAGCGCCTCGCGAATGCCGGGACGTTCGGCCAGCGATCGCGTCGCGTCGGCGAGACGTGCTGCGGGTATGGCGAGCCGCTCGCGGACGTCGAGCGGAGCGGTGGTGTGGTTCACGCCGACCAGCAACAGCGAGCCGAGTTGTGTCTGCTCGTTCATGGAGCGCGGAACCTGTGCACAACGGAGAGCTGATTGGCCGCCCACACGGCTAAGGCGATCAGAAACACGAACCCCGACAGATAGACAGCGCGGCGGCCGCGCAGAGCGGAATGGCGGCGGATGAAGATCATCGCGATGTAGACCACCCACATCGCCAGCGAGAGCAGGACCTTGGGATCGGCGAAGAAAGCTGGGCCGATGGTTTGCAGCGCGACAACAGAGCCGATGAGCAGCCCGGCAGTCATGCAAGGCAGCCCGAAGAGCAGTGCCTTGAGCGCGATCTGATCGGTGGTCTCAAGCGGCGGAAGCCAAGCTTGGAAAGCACGCGATGGACCGGCGCGCTTCTGCTTCAACCGGCGCTCCTGCACGAGATACAGCGCGCTGGCAATGAGCGAAATCAGCAACGCAGCATAAGCGGCCAGCAGGAGGGCAACGTGCAGGAAGAGCCACCCGGTGTGAAGCAGCGGGTAATGAAGCAGCTCGGCGCCCGGACGAAACGCCGGAACCAGCGTCAGCAGCGCGGCCACTGGCAGCAGGAAGATGCCGAACGAGACCGTCCGGTAGGCAGTGGCCAGGACAAGAAAGGCGCCGCCGAGCAGCAGCCCGAGCATCGAAAGCGTCTCGTGCGTATCGACCGGAAGGGCGCGATGGGCCGCATAGAGCATCTCGGCCAGTGCGACAAAATGGAAGAAGACGGCGGCGAGAGCCGCGGGGATCGCCACGTGCCGCCAGCGCGGGCGGTTGTAGAGCGCGGCCGGCACCACGGCGAGCGCGGCGATGCCGTACAAAAGAACCGCGACTCGGAGCCAGAGAAGTGTCATTGCGAACGCTGCGCCTGAAGGATTCTGGGCGAATCCTCAGTATATCTTCGGATGTTCTGGTCAGGCGGTGCCGTCCAGGTCGGCGAGTCCCTTCTGAATGTAGCTACGCATCTGCGTTTCTATGGCACTGGCGGGCAGGTAGAAGGGCTTCTTGATGATCTCAATCGTAAGCAGGTTATTGGCGTAGTTGTAACGCGCGGTGATGCCGTCGCGGCTGAGCGTTCCGGACCGGGCAGCCAGGTCGACGCCGTAACCCTTGAGGCGCTCGCTGGCCGCGGCGAACTGTGCCTCGGTGAGGGGGACTTCAATCATTCTTTCAGTCTACGTGGGTGCGGTTTCTGGCGAGTTATGCAGAGGCTGAGAGACGGTATCCTGAGCCTTCCAACAGCTGATGGCGAAAGCGGCTCAAATCACGGGCGAGGCGGGGCTCACAACAGCGATCACCCCTGCCATGCGGCAGTATCGCGCTGCGAAAGAGGCGCATCCCGATGCCCTGCTCTTCTTCCGCATGGGCGACTTCTACGAGCTGTTTTATGAGGACGCCATCCTTGCTTCGCGCGAGCTGCAGCTGACACTCACAGCGCGTGACAAGGCCCGATCGGTCCCCATGTGCGGCGTGCCCTATCACGCTGCAGGAACGTATCTCCAGAGGCTGCTGCGCAAAGGCTTCAAGGTCGCGCTGTGCGATCAGATGGAAGATCCGAAGCTCGCCAAGACGGTCGTACGCCGCGAGGTGACGCGCGTGCTCACGCCCGGCACGGCGCTGGATACAGCACTCGATGCGGGCGAGAGTCAGTGGCTGGCCAGTGTCGGCAGCTCGGGGGGCGGTGCGAGTGCGTGCGTCGGCGTAGCGTCGATCGATCTGTCGACCGGGGATTTTCGCGCCACGGAGTTCAGCGGAACCCACGCCTGGGCTCTGGCCTGTGATGAGCTCGCGCGCATGAATCCCGCTGAGGTGTTGCTGGCGCGCGGCGCGCGGTTCGGCGCAATGCGAGGAACGCAAGGCTCATTGGCTCCGCAGGATGAAGCCACCCACGACGTCGAGCACAACGCCGCTGAGGTACGCGGCGCACATACGGAGCTGGACGAGTGGGTCTTCACGGAAGAGTATGGCGTCCCTCTCTTGCAACAGCAGCTCCGCGTGCACTCGCTGGACGGAATGGGACTCGGTGGGCATGGAGCCGCGGCGCTTGCGGCAGGCGCGATTGTGCATTATCTGCGCGCCACGAAGCAGGGAGCGCTTGAGCATCTGGATGGTCTGCGCTTCTACGAGAAGCGGGACTGCCTCGAGCTGGACGCAGTGACTGTGCGGAATCTGGAGCTCGTGGAGCCGCTGTTCTCGAGCGAAGGTCCACACACTACGCTGCTGTGGACCATGGATGCCTGCTCGACACCCATGGGCAAGAGGATGTTGCGCGCGCAGTTGCTTCGGCCGATGCAGTCGCTTGATGCAATCAATGCGCGCCTGGATGCCGTCGCAGTTGCAGCCGCCGATCTGCGCCGTCGCCAAGGGTTGCGGCGTGCCATGGATGGTGTGCTCGATCTGGAGCGGCTGCTGGGCCGCGTGGCGCTGGATTCGGCCGGCCCACGCGAAGTTGTGGCCCTTGGGACGACGCTCGGGAAGTTGCCCGGACTGCGCACGGCAGCCGCCGAGTTTGCGAATGATGCGACGCGTTGGGCGGAGCTGGCAGGTGGGTTCGATTCGCTCGACGACCTGCACGAGATCATCGCGCGCACGCTCGTCGAAGAGCCGCCAGTTTCGCTCAGCGATGGCGGCGCTGTGCGCGGGGACGTTGATGCCGAACTGGATGAGCTGCGCAATCTGTCGCAGAACGGCCGCCAGATGATAGCCGCGATTGAAGAACGCGAGCGCACCCGCACAGGTATCGCCTCACTGAAGGTGCGGTTCAACTCGGTGTTCGGGTACTACATCGAGGTCACGAAGGCGAATAGCAAAGCCGCTCCCGCTGATTATGAACGCAAACAGACGCTGGTCAACGCTGAACGATTCACAACGCCCGAATTGAAGGACCTGGAAACGAAGATACTGTCCGCGCAGGAACGCTCCGGTGAGATAGAACGCAGAATCTTTGCGGAGTTGCGGCGCAGCTTGCTGGAGAGCGCTGCCCGAGTTCGCGAAACCGCGCGCCATGTCGCTGAGATTGATCTGCTCGCGTGCTTCGCGCATATTGCGGCGTTGCGCGGATGGATGCGGCCACACGTCGACGCTGGCGGTGTGCTGGAAGTAATCGCCGGCCGTCACCCCGTGGTGGAGCGCAGGCTGGAAGAATCCGGCGCCGCACGCTTCGTTCCCAATTCACTGTATGTCGCCGCGGCGGGTGAAGATACGGGGCCATCTCTGCTCTTGATTACTGGGCCAAACATGGGCGGCAAGAGCACGTACTTGAGGCAGGCTGCGCTGTTGACCATCCTCGCGCAGTGCGGATCGTTCGTGCCCGCAGAGCGCATGCGGCTCGGTGTGGTCGATCGCGTGTACACGCGCATCGGTGCAAGCGACAATGTCGCGCGTGGCCGCTCGACTTTTATGGTTGAGATGACCGAGACCGCCGCGATCCTGAACACCGCAACGGAACACTCGCTGGTTCTGCTCGACGAGATGGGGCGCGGAACTGCGACCTATGATGGACTCTCGCTCGCCTGGGCCACAGTGGAGCATCTGCACGATCGCACCGGCGCGCGCACGCTCTTTGCAACCCACTATCATGAGCTCACTCTCTTGAGTGATCGCCTCGCCCGTATGCAGAATGCGCGTGTTACCGTGCGCGAGAACGCGAGCGGGATTGTATTCCTGCATGCCGTCGAAGCCGGAGCGGCGAACAAGAGTTATGGCATCGAGGTCGCACGATTGGCCGGACTGCCGCAGTCCGTCGTCGAGCGAGCGCGCGAGGTGCTGCGTGTGCACGAGCGCGCGGAGACACAGCAGGTGCGCGAATCTGTGCCGAAGGATGAGCGGGTGCCGGCGACGCAGATGACCATGTTCACGCCGCTTTCGCAGCGAATAGTGGATCGCGTGGAGGCGCTGGATGTCGACGGCCTCACGCCGCGCGAGGCGCTGCAGATTCTCGCGGAGCTGCAGCGCGAGTTGAAGGGTGGTGCGGCGTGATGAGCCGCAAACCGAAAACGATGATCGTTGCAGGCGTCATGAGCGGGACGTCGGCCGACGGCGTAGACGTCGCGATCTGCCGGGTGTCTCCCGGAACCTCAGGTGTTCCACGGGTCAAGGTGCTCGCGCATCGCGCCAGGCCTTACCCGAAGAAGCTCCGAGAAGCTGTTCTCGCCGCGATGGATGCGAAGAACACGACGACGGCTGAGCTGGCCCGCCTGAACTGGCGGCTCGGCGAAGTCTACACGAACGCTGTCGACGAAGCGGTCCGCGCAACAGGAACCAAGCCGCAGCTGATCGCATGTCACGGCCAGACGATCTATCACCAGGGCGCATCGGCGAAGTATCTCGGCGCGCCACTTCGGTGCACGTGGCAAACTGGCGAGGCTGCGGTCATCGCCGAGCAACTGCGCGTGCCCGTCATCAGCGACTTCCGTCCCGCAGATATGGCCGCAGGCGGACAGGCCGCACCGCTCGTCCCGATGTTCGATTTCTGCGCGTTTCACAGTGCGAAAAATAGCCGCTTGCTTCTGAACCTCGGCGGAATCGCCAACCTGACGTCATTGCCGGCGGCCTGCCCAGCGGAGCAGGTGCTCGCGTTCGACACTGGCCCGGCGAACATGGTGGTCGACGCGTGCATGGCGCGGCTGTTCGGGCGTGCCTTCGACCGCAACGGCGCGATCGGTGCGCGCGGCCGAGTGCACGAGGATGTCCTCACGAAGCTTCTGCGCGCGCGCTACTTCTCTGCTGCAGCGCCGAAGTCCTGCGGTCGCGAAGAGTTCGGCCAACAATTTGTCGCCCAGTTCATCGCGCTTTGTGAACGTGCGGGCGCAAGCAAAGAAGACGTAATCGCGACTGCCACGGCGTTGACGGCAAGGACAATCTCAAGCGCGTACACCAGTTTCTGCAGAACGCACCTGGAACGCTTCGCGCCCGGAGCGAAGGTGGAGATGATTGCTGCCGGCGGCGGTGTCCGCAATCGAACACTGATGCGCATGCTCGCTGACGAGCTCGCCCCCAACAGCATCAGCCTGCGGACGATAGATGAAACCGGCATGCCTTCTGCCGCAAAAGAAGCTGCCGCATTTGCCCTGCTCGGCTGGCTGACGTGGCACGGCTTGCCCGGCAATTTACCCAGCGCCACGGGAGCGAAGCGCAGCGTGATCCTCGGAAAGGTGACGCTCGCGTGAGTCGGCGCTTTGCTCTGCACGCTCTGCTTGCACTCACTCTATTGCCGCTCCTCGCGTGTGCTCGGCGCGTCAGCGATCCGGATACACTGCGGTTTCTCATTGAGAGCTCGCCCAACAATCTCGATCTGCGACAAGGTACCGACGCGCAGTCGGAGCGCGTGGGCGGCCTCATCTACGACGCCCTCGTAAAGAAGGATGAGCATTTCGTTCTACAACCCTGGCTTGCCACAAGCTGGGAACGGCCGGATCCACTCACGTGGGTGTTTCACATTCGCGGTGGCGTTCGCTTCCATGACGCCAAGCCGCTCACCGCCGATGACATCGCCTGGTCGATCAAGAGCATGATCGACGGAACGCTCGTCACGGCTAAGGGCGGCAACATCGCGGACATCACATCGGTTGTCGCAAACGGTCCCCTTACAGTCACGGTGCGCACTTCAACACCTGATGCAAGCCTGCTGTTCAACCTCAGCGACGGCCTCTTCGGTGTGGTCGAAAAAGGAGCGGGGCGCGACGAGGGGCTGCATCCCGTGGGCACGGGACCGTTTCGATTCGTGAGCCAGATGCAGGACAAAGAGGTCGTGCTCGAACGGAATCCGGACTACTGGGCCGGTGTACCGAAGATCGCCCACGTGCGGTTCGAGGTCGTACCGGACACGATCACCGCAGCCCTCGAGATGCGCAAGGGCTCGGCAGACATCGAGAGCAACGTGTTGACGCCGGACATGGTCGAGGCACTCCGCCGTGAGCGGAACGTTGTGGTGCAATCCGATCCCGGAGCGATTGTGATGTACGCGACTTTCAACACCCAGGATCCGAAGCTTCGCGATCCGCGAGTGCGCCAGGCGATTGCGTGTGCGATTGACAGGCCGGCGCTGATTGCAGCGCTCTGGCGCGGCCAGGCGCAGATCGCGAACACGCTCCTGCCGGCCGGACACTGGGCGGCAGCCAACAATAATGAGTTACCTCAGTATCCGCACGATCTGGTCCGAGCAACCGCCTTGCTGGACGCGGCTGGGTTGAAACTGGACGCGCATGGAATACGCCTGCGCTTCACGCTCAAGACCTCAACCGACGAGACCACGCGCCTGGTCGCACAGGCGATGCAGCAGCAGATGCGCGCCGCCGGAATCGAGCTGGAGATTCGATCTGCGGAGTTCGGCACCTTCTACTCCGACATCACGCGCGGCGCTTTCCAGATGTATATGTTGCGCTGGATCGGATCGAACGAGGATCCTGATTTTCTGCGCTACGCCTTCGCGAGTTCAAGCTTTCCGCCAAAGGGCGGCAATCGCGGACATTACGCGAATCCCCATGTCGATGCCCTGCTTACGCAGGCGAATGCTGAGACTGACGAAGCAGCACGGCGCCGCGACTACGTCGAGGTTCAGCAGATTCTTGCGCGCGACCTGCCGTCGATTCCGCTTTGGTATCCCGATAACGCCGTCGTGCACTCAAAGCGCCTTACCGGCGTGAAACTTGATCCGGGCGGCACATTTGATTTTCTGAGGACAGCTCAGCTGCGCTGAACGCATCATGAGCATATCGGCTCCGTATTCCTAGGGAGCCCACCTTAATTGCGAGCAAGAGTTTTGATTGGTTGCCCCCCAGGGATTCGAACCCCGATTGATCGGTTCAGAGCCGACTGTCCTACCATTGAACGAGAGGGCAATACAGAGAGGTTGTAAATGGCAGCCGCAGGCCCGGCGGGGCCACAATCAGCCGCCTGTTTGAGTGTACGGGTGCGCGGCCCTTGGGTCAAATAAGCTGCATCCACTGCGCGCAACCTGTTCGCGCGTGACAGAGTTCAAAGAGATTTGCGAGAAGGAGAACGTGATGAACGGCAAAACGACGCGCAAGCTTGCGGAGGCGCTCTCCTCCAACTGGCAGGCCGAGATGCGCGGCTATCACACATACAACGCGCTGGCCGAGCGCGATCCGGATCCTCATCGCAAGAGCGTCCTGCGCGGTCTCGCATCCGCGGAGAAAGCATCACGCCGAGCTATGGGCAAATCGCATGGAGGCGCTTCGGCATTCCCTTCCCGCAGTACACCGGTTCGGACGCGGGCGATGCAGATTCTCTCGCCGCGCGCGTCGGCGGAGACCAGTTGGAGCTCCGCCGTCTGGAGCTTGACGAAAGCCGCGACATCGCGCGCTATGGCAAGCAACTGCGCGAGCTCGGCGACCAGCCAAGCATTGCGATTCTCGAAGAAGTGATCTCCGACGAGAAGGACCACTACAACGCGCTCGGCCATCTCATCCGCGGACGGCGCCCCGCTCCGCAGGTGACAACAGAAGAAGCACAGCGCGCGCTCGATGAGCTGATCGCGGCGCGCGATGCCGGCAAACCTCGCGCCGGAAGCTGGGTCGGCGACGCAATCTATGGCGTGAACGACGGCCTCGGCGCGATCTTCGGCATCGTCTCCGGCGTCTCCGGTGCCACACTCGGCAACAGCCACTTCGTGCTGATCGCCGGACTCGCCGGCATGATCGCCAGCGCGCTCTCCATGGGCTCAGGAGCCTACCTCGCCGCGAAAAGCGAGCGCGAGATATACGAGGCCGAGTACGCGCGCGAGCAGGAAGCGGTCTCACTCAACGAAGCCGAAGCCCGCGAACTGCTTACGCTCAGCTATCAGGTCCGCGGCCTCAATCGCGACGACGCCGAGCGTTTCGTCGAGCACATCGCCAGCGATAAGAAGAGACTCGTCGACGCGCTCGCCCGCGAACGTCTGGAAACGACGCGAAGAGGGGCTCACCAAACCCTGGGTCTCGGCGGTCTCCGGCGCGCTCTCTACCGCCGTCGGTGCGTTCATTCCCATCATTCCGTTCTTCTTCACGTCCGGCTACACGGCGGTCATCATCGCTGGCATCGTCTCGCTCGCCGCCCACTTCGCTGTTGGCGCCGCCAAATCGCTCATCACCATTCGTTCATGGTGGAGCAGCGGGCTCGAGATGACGCTCATCGGCGCCGTAGAGGGCGCGGTGACCTACGCGATCGGCGTTGGCCTCGGGCACATCGGCGGCGGTGGTCCGTCTTAACCAAGCCGCGCTACTCCTCGCGCAGCACTTCAAGCGGCTTCTGCCCCAGCACGCGATGGCTCGCCAGCCAGCCTGCAGCCACCGTCAACACTGCCGTCACGATGCAGAGCCACCAGGTTCCACGCGCATGTTCAGCGCGTAATCGAAGTGGAAGACGCGCAGCAACAGCAGCCGCGCGAGTACGTTCGCGAACACCAGGCCGACCACGGCCGCAATCAGCCCCAGCACCGCAAACTCGATCGAGAAGATCGTCGCGATCCGCGGCCGCGTCGCGCCCAGCGTCTTCAGCACGACCACTTCGCGTATGCGCCGATAGCGCGTCCCCGCAATCGCGCTGGCCAGAATCACGATCCCCGCAAACGTGCTGAAGCCTGCGAGAAATTGGATCACGTAACTGATCTGCAGCAGCACCTGTCGCACCGTCTCCACCGTCGCGGCAACATCGATCACCGTGATCGTCGGGTAATGCTGGTAAAGAACGCGCCGCAGCTGCCCCGTCGCGCTCGGATCGCAATGCAATCCGCCGTACCACGTCACCGGCAGGCCACGCAGCATCGGCTCCGGCACAATGAACTCCGCGCGCGAGAAAGCGTGCTGGCTGTCCGCTTCGTACAGCGCCGCAACTGTCGCGGTGGTCGGCTCATCCTGCGCGGCGAACGTCACGCGATCGCCCACATGCAGGTTCAGCCGCTCGGCCTGATGCCGCTCGATCGCAATCACCGGATGCGCCGATGCATCGGCCCTCTGTTGCGCAGTCCACCACGTTCCGGCCACCACCTTGTCGCCGGGCGGCGGCGCATCCTGCGTCGGCGGCCACGTGAGTTGAATCCGAGCTCAACCCGCGCGCCGGCATGCGCCTCAGATGCAGCTGCGCAACAGGCAGCGCCGTTGATCGCCGTCAGCCGAGCCGAGACCACCGGCGCGATCTCCGGCGTGCCCTGCACCGTCGGCTGCGAAGCAAGCAGCGTGCGTACTCCCGCCACTTCATCGCTCGAAATATCGACCAAAAACAAGATTCGGCAGCTTCGCCGCCGTCGTCGCCTGCATCTCGCCAACGATCGAGCGCTGCACCATCGAGACCGCCGCAATCTGCATCACGCCCAGCCCTAGCGCCGCCAGCAGCGCAGCCGACGGATTGCCCGGCCGATAAAGGTTCGCCAGTCCATGCCGCAGCACCGAAGGAAGCTGCCGCCGCGTCGTATTGAGAAACAGCTTCAGCAGCAGCAGCATGAGCGCGGACGCGCCCAAGCAGCACCAGCAAAGCAAGCAGCAAGCCCTGCCGCAAAATAGCCGCCGACCTGCCGCGAGTCCGACACCGTCGCCGCCAGCGCCGCTAGCCCGACCAGGATCAGCACCGTCGCCGCCAAGCTGCAGGCCAGAGCCGCGCAGGTGCCGCGCCGCCCGCGCAAACAGCGGCGATTCTTCGTTCTCCACCGCACGCCGCAAAATCAGGATCGGCCGCACGTTCCGAATATCCAGCAGCGGCGGCAACGTGAACAGCAACGTCGTCAGCAGGCCCGCCGCCAAGCCCAGCAGCGCCGCATGGGCATCCAGCCGGAACCCCGGCGTCAGGTGCAGAAGCTTCGCCAGAAACAGCGGCAGCGTAAGCTGCACGCCAAGTCCCAGCACCAGCCCCAGCAGCGCTCCGCCAAGCCCCAGCAGCAGCGTCTGCAGCAGATAGATCCGCATGATCTGCGACGATCCCGCACCCAGCGACTTCATGATCGCGATCGAATCGAGCCGCTGCTGCAGGTGCGCACGCATCGCCATCGCCACGCCCACCGCGCCCAGCACCAGCGCCACCAGCGACATCAGCGAAAGCAGACCCGTCGCTCCGTCCAGCGCGCGCGTGATCGACGGATTCGCCTCGCGATAATCGCTGACCTGCGCCTGCGGCAGAATCCCTTCAATCTGACGTACGCAGTTCGCGCAACACGCGCATCCGAAGCAGGCTGTCCCGACGCCGTAGGTTGCAAGCCTTGAACAGCAACCTGTGCGTCGCGCGCGTGCCCGGCGCCAGCAGCCCGGTGCCGGCCAGCGCGTGCTCCGAGATCAGCACGCGCGGTCCCGCCGCAAACGATCCTGTCAGCCGGTCCGGCTCGTCCGTCACCACCGCCGCAATCCGAAACGTGCTGTTGCCCAGCTTGATCGAATCGCCCGATCTTCAGATGCAGCCGCAGCAGCAGGTCATCCCCCACCGCCACAGTCGAATCCGTGAGCGCCTCGTTCAGCGGCATCGCCGGCTCGAGCACGACACTTCCATAGAACGGATACTTCGCCGGATCAACCGACTTCACCGCCACCAGCAGCGGATCCAGCGACGTCGCCGACGACGCCATCGAGAGCATCTCCGTCACCTCCGTCGTCGTCCAGCCCCGGCAGCTTCGCAATCGCCGCCTGCTCCACCGGTGTCGGCGCCTCGCCCATCCGCGCCGCGATGTCCGCCGCCATAATGCTGCGCGCCCGCAGCAGCAGCATCGAGCGGAACGCCGCCGAAAATCCCCGCACCCCCGTCAGCGCCGCCACTCCGATCGCCACCGACATCAGAACAAACGCAAACTTCCCCGGCGAGCTCCGCAGCTCCCGCGTCGCAATCCGAGCCGGCCGTCCCGTACGACAGCGATCCCATCACTCACACCCCGGCCGCGCGCAACGAGATCGCCCGCCGGCTCTCGCGCTCATCGCCGACAATCTGCGCCATCGCGCAGCACAATCCGCCGCGACGCATGCGCCGCCAGCGCCGGATCATGCGTCACCAGCACCAGCGTCGTTCCTCTCCGCGCGATTCAGCTCCAGCAGCAGATCCAGCACATGCTGCCCATTGGCCGAATCCAGATTGCCCGTCGGCTCATCCGCCAGCACGATCGGCGGCCGCAGCATGAACGCCCGCGCCAGCGCAACGCGCTGCTGCTCTCCGCCGGAAAGCTGCACCGGATAGTGATCCAGCCGCTCGCGCAAGCCCCACCGACGTCAGCAGCTGCCGCGCCCGCTCCACGCCCTCGCGCCGCGATCCCGACGTCCGCATTCAACTCATACGGCAGCAGCACATTTTCGAGCGCCGTCAGCGTCGGGATCAACTGATAGCTCTGAAACACAAACCCGATCGTCCGCCCGCGCAACTGCGCCAGCTCATTCTCCGGCAGATAGCTGATCGCCCGTCCCTGCCACCTCACCGTCGCCCGCGCTCGGATTGTCCAGCCCCGCCAGCAGCCCCAGCAGCGTCGACTTGCCCGAACCCGACGCGCCCATAATCGCGACAAACTCCCCGCGCGCAATCGTGAAATCAAGCCCTCGCAGGATGTCGACATTCGTCGATCCCGTGCGCAGGCTCTTGCGCAGTCCTTCAACAGCAATGATCGGAGTCATGGCTGCGTCGGATTGTGTTGCAGCGGGCAGAGTCAAGACATCGGCCTCCCGGTAAGATGAATGCTGTGAAGAGAAGATACGGTGCTGCACTTCGATTCGGTTCTCATCTTAACTGGACTCGCCTGCTCATCCGCTCGCCGGCCCAGACCACTGCGCCGCGCAAACCTGCCCAGACCTCCGGCACATCCAGCCGTCCGCAACTCCACCGATCCGATTCCTCCGGCACGCGCGATCGACGATCGCCCCGTCATCGTCTGTTTCGGCGACAGCCTCACCGCCGGCTACGGCATCGAATCCGCCGCCAGCTATCCCGCCGACCTGCAGCGCCGCCTCGACGCAGCAGGGCTATCGCTATCGCGTCGTCAACGAAGGCGTCAGCGGCGAAACCACCAAGGACGGCCTCGCGCCGCATCGACAGCGTCCTCGCGCACAAGCCGCAGATCGTTGTGCTCGAGTTCGGCGGCAACGACGGCCTCCGCGGCCTTCCGATCGACGAACACGCAACGCAACCTCGCCGCCATGATCGAGCAGCTGCAGCAGCGGCGGCACCAGCGTCGCGCTCGCCGGCATCTCGCTTCCGCCCGCAGTACGGCGGCGACTACATCTCGCGCTTCAACGCCATGTATCCCGCACTCGCAAAACAGTTCCACGTCCCGCTGCTGCCCTTTCATCCTGCAGGATGTCTATGGCGTCTCGGGCGACATCCAGCCCGACGGCGTACACCCCACCGCGCAGGGAGCAAAGCAGGTCGCCGCGAACGTCGAGAAGCTCATTCAGCCCATGCTGAAGAAGTAGAAGCTCAACCCAGCACGACCACCGGCTGCACCAGCGTGCCCGCAATTCGCCGCGCAATGCACAGCAGATCGCGCGGCGCGGAAAACACCTTCACCAGCGGCGCCGTCGAGAGCTCCTGCACATTCACCTGCATCCCATTGCGCAGCCGTCCCGCCGTCCCCTCGTCCACAATCACCGACGGCATCTCCGGCAGCATCGTGCGCGGATGCGGAAGCCGCGCCTCAATCTCCGCCGGCGCAAGCGACTTCAGCTCCTCCACCGTAATCGCCTGCGCCAGCGTGAACGGTCCCGCCTGCGTTCGCCGCAGCGAGCCAGATGCGCTCCGCAACCCGCCAGCTGCCCAAGCTCATGCGCGACCGAACGCACATATCCTCCCGCGGACACATGCATCCTGAACGCCGCGACATCGCCGTTCAAGCGACTCCAGCGTGAAGTTGTGAATCGTAATCCGCGCCGGCTTCACGCGGCACCTCTTTGCCCGCTCGCGCCAGCTTGTGCGCCGGCACGCCGCCAATCTTTTTCGCCGAGTACACCGGCGGCACCTGCTCGATCGTCCCGTGAAACCGCTGCGCCAGTGCGCGCAGCTCATCCAGCGTGCACGTCAGCGTGCGCGGCTTCACTCGCGCTGCCGTCCCTTCCGCATCAAACGTGTCCGTCGCAAACCCGAAACCGAATCGTGCCCGTGTACTGCTTATCCGCCTGCCCGAAGAACTGCGCCAGCCGCGTGTACTTGCCCAGCAGCAGCGGCAGCACGCCCGTCGCCATCGGGTCCAGCGTGCCGAGGTGTCCCACGCTGCGCTCGCCCGTCGCCCGCCGCACAATCGAAACCACATCGTGCGACGTCATTCCCGCCGGCTTATCGACGATCAGCAGCCCGTTCATCCACATCACCATCTAGCTCGTCGAACTCCGCGCGTCGATCAGCGACAGGAACTCACTGCGCGTCTGCTGCTGCGTCTTGAACACGCCCAGCATCGAGCTCGTCACCGTCTGCGAGCCCTGCTTCTCCACGCCGCGCATCATCATGCACAGGTGCTGGCCCTCCAGCACCACGCCCACACCCTGCGGATGCACCGCCTCCTGAATCGCCTCCGCGATCTGCTGCGTCAGCCGCTCCTGCACCTGCAGCCTGCGCGCGAACAGATCCACAATCCGCGGCAGCTTGCTCAACCCAACCACTTTGCCGGCCGGCAGATACGCCACATGCGCCCTGCCGTAGAACGGCAGCAGATGGTGCTCGCACAGCGAGTAGAACTCGATGTCCTTGACGATCACCATCTCGTCGTAATCCACATCGAACAGCGCCTCGTGCAGCACGCTCTCAACCGTCTGCTTATATCCGCGCGTAAGAAACGCCATCGCCTTCTCCATCCGCTCCGGCGTGCGCAGAAGCCCATCCCGCGCCGGGTCTTCGCCAATGCGCCGCAAGAACCTCGGCATAAATCTGCGGCAGCGACGCGTCCGCCAGCTCGCACGTGCGCTGGCTTCCGCCGCCCGCTGTGCCGGCGGCTCCCCCGGGCGCTGTGCAGTCGCGTTTTCTATCGGGTGATTTAGTCGTCATCGTTTGTCAGTCAGCAGCTTCATCGTTCAGTTTCGCTCCGTGCGCGCCGCGCCGAAATAGTCGAACGCATTATTGCTCGTCTCTTCCACCCGAACGCGCTCAAGATTCGCATGCGGATACTCCGCGAAGATGCGCCAGATCTCGACTGCAAGATTCTCCGTCGTCGGCACCACGTCGCGGAAAGCACTCCAGCGTGTTCAGATTCCTATGGTCAAACTGCGCCAGCAACTCCCTGCTGCGCAAAGCCGTCGAGGTCGGCAAGGTTCGTCACCATGCCCGTCGCTGGATCGACAGCGCCCGACAAGCGTCACCTGCACCGTGTAGTTATGCCCATGCCCATGCGGGTTGTTGCATTTGCCAAACGTGGCGCGGTTCTCCTCCGCCGATAACGCATCCACGTGCAGCCGGTGCGAAGCCACAAAGTGATACCGCCGCGAAAGATGCGCGTGCGGCTGCTGGCCGGCTCATGCGCCCTCTCCGTAAAAATCCGCAAACAGGTCCGGCATCTCATACACGCGCACGCGGTGCAGCTTCGCGTTCGGAATCTTGCCGTCCAGCCTCCGCCAGATCGCAATCGCGATGTTCTCCGTCGTCGGAACGGCCGTACGCGAACTCAGGCACCTCATAAGTTCAGGTGCCGATGGTCGTACACCGAGACCACCTCGCGCTCCAGAATGTCCTTCATCTGCTTCAGGTCAACCACAAACCCCGACACCGGATCCGGCTCACCCGCACCGTCACCTCCAGCGTGTAGTTGTGCCCATGCCCCTGCCGGTTCGCACACTTGCCGAACACGCGCTCGATTCTCCTCTTCGCTCCATGCAGGATTGAAGTAGAAGTGCGCAGCAGAAAATTCGGCTTTGCGTGTCAGCAGAATCATGCAATGGTCAAGTCTATCCAAAGAACAAAAACGCCGCTCCAGTCCATCAGCAACGAGCAGCTCCCGTCCTATTGGACGCATCCGAAGCGCACGCGACTCGAATAAACGCGCTTACCGGCCGGTGTTGTACTGTCTTCCCTTCCACGCCACGTGGTGAAACACACGGTGCTGCATCCAGCTCCGCACCAGCAGCGCAATAAACAGCGGCAACCCAAGCAGCGACACAGCGCAGTTCACAAACCCGAAGTGCGACCGCGCCACACGCGTGTAGAACCGAATCACCGTCCGCAGCCACAGCAACACGATCGCCGCACGCTGCCACAACACCAGATACGGCAGCAGCCACAGCAGCAGCGGAAGCAGCAACAGCACAATGTCCAGCAACCGCCACGCCGCCAGCCGCAGCGCATGCGGAAACAGCAGCGCCAGGTTCTTCGTCCAGCCCTCCATCATGTCGCCAAACCCGCGATACATCCGCGTGCTCAGCGCATCCGGCGCATAGCGAAACCGAATCGGCCGCTTCGCCCGCTTCATGTTCCACGCCAGATCCACATCCTCCAGCACCGACCCGCCCACCGCGCGATGCCCCCCACCGCGAAATACGCGCTCCGCTCCACCAGCAGAAACTGCCCATTCGCCGCCGCCGTGCGCTTCGCTGGATCATTCACCTCCGCCGTCGGATACACACTCGCGAGCTCCGAAAAAATCAGCGGCATCAACGAGCGTTGCGCCATGCCCGACACAATCTGCCGCGGCGAATACGACAGCAGCACCACCTTGTACTTCTCCGCCTCATGCATCGCATGCCGAAGATCATTCGGCTCATGCAGCGTGTCGGCATCCGTAAACAGCAGCCACCGCCCCTCGCATGCTGCGCGCCAAACCAGCACGCATTCGTCTTGCCCGTAAAGCCTCCCTGCTGCTCCACAAGCGCCGGCGCCTCGAGCACGCGAACTCCCTCTCGGCCCCTCGCCAGCTCGTCCGCAATCGCGCGCGTGCCGGTCCGTCGAGTGATCGTCCACCACAATCAACTCCCAATCCGTCCCTAGCGGAAACAGGCTCGAATCCTGCACCAGCAGGCTCTCCAGACACGCCAGGAGATTCCGCTCCTCGTTCCGCGCCGGAATAATCACACTCAGCTCAAACCGCACCTCTTCGCCAAGAGCCGTCATCGCCGGTGCTGCATCCACCGCCGCCGCCGCCACACCCGCCGGCTCATCTACCGGAAGCCCAAGGATCGGGCTGAGTTTCGGCGCGTCGGAGTTGGGCCGGTCGGACACAGCTTCGTATTATAGGAAGAATGCGCCCGCAATCTGACGCGCGATCTCCAGCCCGAACCGCATTCATCGCCACCGTGGCGCTCCTGCTCCTCGCCGCAACCGGCTGCGATCGCGGCAGCCACCCACAACAGCTTGGCACCCCCGCTCCAATGTTCGTCGTCAACGACGGCCAGCACTCCGTCGATCTCACCAAACTCCGCGGCCACGTTGTCGTGCTCAACTTCTGGGCGAGTTGGTGCGCTCCCTGCCTCGAAGAGCTGCCAAGCCTCGAGCAGATGCAAGCCGATCTCCCCAAGGTCCAGGTCGTCGCAATCTCCACTGATGACGACGCCACCGCGTACGAGCGCTTCCTGCGCGAGCACTCCGTCTCGCTCCTCACCGTCCGCGATGCCGACCAGCGGTCGAACGCCATGTATGGCACCTTCCGCTATCCCGAAACCTACGTCATCGACAAGAACGGCATCATTCGCCGCAAGTTCATCGGCCCGCAGGACTGGACCAGCCCCGAGATCGTCGGCTATCTCCGCAAGCTCGCCTCCTAGGGCCGTCGCGCCTTGCTACCATAGACCCTATGACGCAGCTGGATGTGATGTATCGCTACGGCACGCCGCCCAACGAAGCCGCGATCGTTGCGCTCGGCCGTATTCGCGATGTCTACGGCATCCGCAATCTCACTCTCGATGAATCCGCGCGCACCGTGCGTCTCGAATACGACGCAACTCGCCTCACCGAGCCCATCGTGAGCGCTCTCCTGCGCCGCGCCGGCCTCAACCTCGTCGAGCTTCTCTCGCTGATTCCCCCGCAGGCCGAACCCGAACCACAGCCCGCGCCAGCTAACCCAGCGCGATTCGACGTCAAGGTCGCGGTGAGCGAGCGGAACGCGTCCGCCCCGCCGCAGATGCTTGCAGCAAGCGCGCCGCTTCCTGTATCCTGTTCAAGTTGCAGCTATGCAATGTGCGCCCGTAGCTCAGTGGATAGAGCAACTGGCTACGAACCAGTAGGTCGGGCGTTCGACTCGCTCCGGGCGCACCATTTCCCCCTTCACAATTTCACTCGATCCTGGTTTATTCGATCCCGGTTCACTCGATCCTCGTTCAATCGATGCTCGAGCGCCCACACAGTCGCCTCTCGCGGCGCTTCAGCGCTCGCCCCAGCTCAACTTCGATCGCAGCACATTGAAAATCCCGTTCGGGTTCAGCCGCAGCAGTTTCACGCATCGCTCTGACCGCCGGCACCGGATCCTGTCGTTCAGCAGAAGCTCTACAGCCTCCTGGCCATCCACCGTCAGATAGCTCTCGTGCGGAACCACATCCACCGTCACCGTGATCTCCGCCTTTGCCGGGACCACAATCGGCCGAATCGTCAGCAAGTGCGGACAGATCGCCGTCACCACCATCGCATCCAGTGAAGGAATCAAAATCGGCCCGTCCGCCGCCAGCGTATATGCGGTCGACCCTGTCGGCGTCGCTACGATGACACCATCCGCCCGAAACCGCGCCACAAACTCGCCGTCCAGCTCGATCATGAACTCGCCCATGCGCGCAATCGCGCCCTTGGCGAGCACAACATCATTCAGCGCCAGCCACTCCCGCGTCGGCTGGTTCTCTCGCAACAGCTCCGCATGCATCAGGTTGCGCGAGTCGATAAACGCAGTGCCGTCCTTCCAAGCCTCCAGCGTCACAAACAGCTCTGCCAGCGGAACCTCCGTAAGAAATCCCAGCGACCCCAGGTTGCACCCCAGGATCGGCGTCTCCGCGTGCGCAAACGCGCGCGCCGCCGACAGCAGCGTTCCATCGCCGCCGAGGGTTACGCAGACCTCCGGCTTGTACCCCGGCATGTCCGGCCGCTCGACCGCGTCTGAGCTGCGGTTCAGATAACCCGCGCTCTCCGGGTCCAGCACGCACTCATATCCCCGCGCCCCAAACCAATCCAGCAATTGCGCAAGAATCTCGCACAGCTCCGGCTTCTGCGGCTTCGAGATGATCGCAGCGGTAGGCATCGCCTGTAGTGTACCCGCGGGTGTAAGAGATCAGAGATGAGAGATCAGAAATCGCTCATAGCACCGGTGCAGCATACGGCAAGCGAACCCCCGACCCGCGACCGCCTGATCTCTGTTCTTGTTCTCTGTTCCTGTTCCGCGTTCTTATTCTCTGTTCCGTGTTCCCTGATCCCTGATCCCTGTTCCCTGATCTCTAGCCCTCTACTCTCTGCCTTAAAACCGCGCATTCAGCAGATACTCGCGATTCCCTTCCATCCCCAGAATCGGCGAATCTATCACTGCCAGCACGTTGCCCCGCAGCTCCCGCACAGCCCCACTCACACGCTCAATCGCGGCGGCATGTGCCGCTGAATCGCGCACAATCCCGCCCTTGCCCACATGCTCGCGCCCCGCCTCAAACTGCGGCTTCACCAGCACGACAGCCTCGCCCTTCCACGTCGTTTCCCTCGGAGCCAGTGCAGCAACCAGAGCGGGCAGCACCAGCGTCGCTGAGATAAAGCTCACGTCCATCGCAAAAAACCGGATTGCCGCGCCGCTCAACTCGAACACCTCGCCCGCCTTCAGCAACCTCGCATTCGTCCGCTCCATTAACTTCACGCGCGGATCCACCCTGAGCTTGTGCGCCATCTGCCCAAATCCCGTGTCGATCGCCACCACCGAAGCCGCGCCACGCTGCAGCATGCAATCCGTAAATCCGCCGGTCGATGCCCCCACATCCGCACACACCAGTCCGCTCACGTCAATCCGCCACGTCTCCAGCGCGTGTTCCAGCTTCAG
Source organism: uncultured Verrucomicrobiae bacterium (assembly GCA_963716225.1). Taxonomy (GTDB): domain Bacteria; phylum Acidobacteriota; class Terriglobia; order Terriglobales; family Acidobacteriaceae; genus Granulicella. The sequence continues at coordinate 742,530 of OY970299.1, forward strand.
CCCACCGCGGCTCACGTAACGCAGGTCTTCGCCCAGCAGCCGGACAATCGCGTCCTCCGCCACCTGCGCTCCCGGCTTGTCCACCTTCTGCTCATTCACGAGCACGCGGGCCGCCAGGATCAGCGCCTGCGCCCGCTCCCGCGACGCCGCATGTCCCCGCTCTACCAGCAGCTTGTCAACCCGAACCTTCAACTCCACCACCCCAACCAGTTTGATACCCTCGACCGCCCCGCTGCAATCGCGATAACGTACACTGGCACTCGGATCAGTCACTTAGAGCCCTCTCCGCGTGGGAAAATATCCGCGGCGGCACGTGAGCGAAATCCGTCGCAAGCTCAGGAACGTAGCTATGAAGAGCAACGTCGAAGGAACCGGACCGGTGACACACGGAGGCGCGGATCAGGACGGCCAACTTCTGGACCGCGTACGCCGTGGCGACGAGCAGGCTATGGGCGCAATCTACGACCGCTACTCGAAAATCGTGTTCTCCGTCGCGCTCCGCGTCCTGCGCGACGCGGCGTCCGCCGAGGACGTCCTCCAGGACGTCTTCCTCGGCCTCTGGCGCCGTCCCGAAACCTTCGTCGCCGCTCGCGGCACCCTGGGCGGTTGGCTCGCCGTCGTCGCACGCAATCGCGCCATCGACTCACTTCGTCGCAAACGCCCCAGTGAGCAGATTGAAGAAGTCTCGCTCGCCTCTTCCTTTGATCTCGCCGAAGAAGCGCAGCGCAACATCTTGATGCAGAGAGCACGCGACATCATTCAGCAGCTTCCCTACGAGCAACGCAAGACGCTCCAGATGGCCTACTTCGACGGCCTCACTCACTCCGAGATCGCCGAGGTCACTGGTGACCCGCTCGGCACCGTCAAGACCCGCATCCGTTCCGCGCTGTTGACCCTCAGAAAGGAGCTGGAAGCATGATGCCCGACAGCACAACGCCCCAAACGCCGCACATCGACGACGACGACCTCGTGCTCTTCGCCCTCCAGCTTCTGCCCGAAGATCGCATGCTCGCCGCCTGGCAGCACATGCAGACCTGCGACCGCTGCCGCACTGAAATCGCCAAGCTCCAGGGCGACCTCGTCGCCTACTCGATGACCGCCGACATGCAGCCGCCGCCGCCCGCCGCGCGCGAGCGCCTCATGCGCCAGGTCGCCAAAGAGCCAAAACTCGTCGCCCCCGAACCCGCTCCCGTTGCCGCTCCTGTCGCCGAGCGTCCCTCCGTCGAATCCGTTCTCCCCACCCGACAGAATCGCCTTTCCCGCGTCGAAGCCCGCGAGCAGGCCGCCGACGATCTCGCCATTGACGAGTCGCGCCGCCCCCCCGCAGCCGCGCTCCCTGGGTGCTCGCCTGGATCGGCTGGGCGCTCGCCGCCGGCGCGTGCTTCTTCGCCGGCCTTCAGTTCCGTGAGCGCCAGCAGGTGCAGAGCTCAATGGCCGATCAGCAGGCCCGCCTCGACGACACCACACAGCAGGCCACGCACGCGCAGGACGCTCTCGCAACCCTGACCGCCACCAACGCCATGCAGGTCGCGCTCCACGCGCCGCCCACGCCTCCCACAAAATCCTCCGCCACCAAGCCGGCCACACCCGCGCCGCCATCGCCCGATGCACTTGCCGCCTACCTCGCCGACAAAGGCGCGCTCGTCTTCGTGGCCACGCACCTCGACCCCGCGCCCGCCGGCAAAACCTACGAGCTCTGGCTCATTCCCGCCGACGGCCGCAATCCAATGCCGGCCGGCACCTTCAAGCCCGACGCCCACGGCGCCGCCAGCATCGTCATGCCGGACCTCCCCAAGGGCGTCCCCGCCAAAGGCTTCGGCGTCACCCTCGAGAACGACGGCGGCTCCGACACGCCAACCCTTCCCCTCATGTTGTCCAGCACCTGAGCCCCTCCTCTAGTTCATCAACAGCAAAGGCCGCCTTCGCAGGCGGCCTCTTTGACTGCAACGTTCGCCAGTCCTATTGCGTTGACACGACCACCTTCACGCCTTGCCCCTGCAGGTTCACGTGCGTCGTCACCGTGTCGGTATCGGTCTCAATCACTGTCATGAACTTGTTGTCTTGCGACGTCACATAGACCTTGCCCGTCGGCGTTCCCGTCGTCGCGGCAATCGTCGTCGGATGTCCGTAGACCATCGTCGGCGACGTATTCGTGTCCGAAGTCGCGCTCGCCAACGAAGTCGCCGGAATCGTCGCACTCACCGTTCCACTCGCCAGATTCACCACGCTCACCGAGCCCTCGACGTTCGTGCAGTTCGTCGCGCCCGCCGCGCAAATCACTCCCTGGTTCGCCACATACGCCTTCGTCCCATCCTGCAGCACCGAAACCATCACAGGATTCACGCCCACCGCAACCGTCGCCAGCACCTTGCCGAACCCCACCGCGTCCACCGGGTTCGCCGCATCGCAATTCGGGTTCGTCGCCGGAGACGCCGTGCTGCACAGCGGAATGTTGATAATGCTCAAGCTTCCCGGGTGCACGCCATCACCTTGATTCAGCACCATCAGCTCCGTCGTCAACGGCGAAAGGTCCGCCCACACCGGATTCAGCCCCAGCGTGCCGCTCCCCGCAAGGCTCGACGGAATCACCGGCATCGCAAGGTCCGGTCCGTTGTTGATCACGTTGATCACATTCACCGTACCCGAACCCTTGTTCAGGATGAACGCCCGCGTTCCATCCGCCGTCATCACGCCATACGTCGGGTTCACACCCACCGTCATCGTGCTCGACACCGCCAGGTTCCCGCCCTCCACCGACGACACCATTCCCGGGCTCGTTCCATTCCCTTCGCTGATCACGTACGCCCGGCTCCCGCCGGTGACACCCACCACGTACACCGGATTGTTCGGCACGCCGATGTTCTGCACCAGCGATCCCGTCCCCGTCAGCGCCGCAACCTGCGACAACCCCGGCTCCGGAACAAACACCGACGCCGTCGAAGCCGCCAGCGTAATCGGCGATATGCTCACCGGCGTCGACCCCGCACTCAGCGTGCTCTGGCTGATCTGGCTCGCGATCAGCGTCGATGGACTGCCGGCCGCGAACTCGTTGAACGACCCCGCGCTGTTGATCACATACCCCGTCCCGCCGCCCGGCCCCACCGCCAGGTAACTCGGGTTCGAAAGAATCTGCGGCGTCGTCACAACCGTGTCGCCCGCATAATCAACAAACGTCAGCAGCCCCGGAGAGCCCGCGCTCGGGGTCGAGATCGCAATCGCATATTTCGCTGGTTGCAGAGCTGGCCCCACCGGGTTAATCGCGCTCACCACCGGCCTGTACTGATTACCGCAGCCCGCCGCAAGAAGGCTCATCACCGCGGCCGTCCCCAGAAGCACCGGCTTCCACTTCAGCACACCGCCGACGCCCTCAATGTACGATCCTCTTCCAAACAAAAGCTGCTCCAGAGAACGGGCGCGCTACTCGGCCGCCCGCCAGCGTCTATTGTAGACGAGCCGCTGCACGTGCCCGGCGATTCTCTCCCTCCCAGGAGCCACCATGAACGATCCCGACGTGATCCTCAAAATGCTCGGCGGCCATCAGCGCGATCCCCGCTCCATCGCCGTCGTCGGCCTCTCCGACGATCCCACCCGCCCCAGCCACTCCGTCTCCGCCTACATGCAGCGCCACGGCTACCGCATCATCCCGGTCAATCCCGGCGTCTCCCACGTGCTCGGCGAACTCTCCTATCCCTCACTCCGCGATGTCCCCGACACTCCCGATATCGTCAACGTCTTCCGGCTCCCGCGCTTCATCCCCTCCATCGTCGACGACATGATCGATCTCGGCCTCCAGAATCTCTGGGTCCAGCTCGGCATCCGCCACGACCCCGCTGCCATCCGCGCCGAAGAAGCCGGACTCTGCGTCGTCATGGACCGCTGCATCCTCATCGAGCACGCCAATCTCTTCGGCTCGACCGCACGCGTCGCCTGAATAAATATCCTTGAGCCATAAAGCCCCGGGTGGCCCATTCATGCGCGTAGCGCATGAGTGGGCATCGCTTGCGATAGCAAACGAGAAAAGCTTCAGCCGTGCCTTGCCTTCGTCTCGTCGGGGCACGGTTTCAACCGTGCCATCCTCCGGCCGAAAAACGTCCGGGGCTTTAGCCCCGGAGTATGCCTTTCCCCTTCACCTCTTCGCCCCCAATGACAATCCACCAACAACTCCAACCCACAGCCGCCCCTACAATGTACGCATGACCTTCCGCCGCACAGCCTGCCTGCGCCGCATCGCCCTCGCATGCCTGCTGCTGTTCGCGCCACTCTGTCTTCACGCCCAGATCGTCGAAGTCGGCGACGGCGGCCCCGGCCCCGTCAAAGCCCAGCACCTTACCGCCGAGCTCACCTCGCTCTCCCCCCAAATCACCCCCGGCGGAACCCAGACCATCGGCCTCGTCCTCACCATCGAAGAGCACTGGCACGTCTACTGGATCAACGCCGGCGACTCCGGCGAGCCCCCGGCCATCAAGTGGACGCTCCCCAAAGGCTTCACCGCCGGCCCCCTCCAGTTCCCTCCGCCGCAGCGCCTTCCCCTCGGCCCGCTCATGGACTTCGGCTACGAGGACCAGGTCGCCTTCCCCATCACCCTCACCGCGCCCGCCAACGCCAAACCCGGCAAAGCCCATCTCGACGCCCACGTCACCTGGCTCGTCTGCGCGCAGGTCTGCCTTCCTGGTAAAGCCCACCTCGGCTACGACATGAACGTCGTCCGCGGCCCCATCCCGCCCGCGCCCGTCGTCGGCGCCCTCGGCGAAGCGCTCAACTCGATTCCCAAGCCGCTTCCCTTAACGATGTCGGCGTCAGCCATCGGCGACCCAAAACACATCGCCCTCACCATCAAGACCGGATCCAAAGAAACCGACGCCGAGTTCTACCCCTTCGACGCCGAAGTGATCGACAACGCCGCCGACCAGCAGGTTGAATCCCTTCCCGACGGCATTCGCGTAACCCTCCAGCGCGCCACCGACTCCGCCTCACTCCCCAAATCCCTCCACGGCCTTGTCGAACTCGGCGGCAGTGAGAACTACGAACTCACCACACCCGTCAAACCCGGCGCCGTCACATCCGGCCCCACGCCCGCCGCCAAAGCCGCCAAGGAGACCACTCCGGCTGAGGTCACGGCCTTCGGCGCCATCGGCCTCGCGTTTCTCGGCGGCCTCATCCTCAACCTCATGCCCTGCGTCTTCCCCGTGCTCTTCCTCAAGGGCTTGGCGCTGGTCAACTCCTCGGGTGAAGAAAAACAGCGCGCCCGCCTGCACGGCCTCGTTTACACGCTCGGCATCGTCGTCAGCTTCTGGGTCATCGTCGCCGCGCTGCTCATCCTGCGCGCCGCTGGCCGCGAGCTCGGCTGGGGCTTCCAGCTCCAGTCCCCCGGCTTCGTCGCCGTGCTCGCCTCGCTCATGTTCTTCCTCGCGCTCTCGCTCGCCGGCCAGTTTGAGATCGGACTTTCGCTCACCTCCGCCGGCGGCTCGCTCGCGCACAAGCAAGGCTTCGCCGGCAGCTTCTTCACCGGTGTCCTCGCCACTGTCGTCGCCACACCCTGCATGGCCCCGCTCATGGGGGCCGCCGTCGGCTTCGCGCTCGCGCAGCCCGCCTGGATGACCTTCGTCGTCTTCACCGCCCTCGCTCTCGGCCTCGCCGTTCCCTACCTCGTGCTCTCCATGCAGCCGCAGTGGACCTCCATCCTCCCCAAACCCGGCGCCTGGATGGAGACCCTCAAGCAGCTCACCGCCGTCCCGCTCTTTGCTACCGCCATCTGGCTCACCTGGGTCTACGCGCACCTCTACTCGCACGAAGGCGTCGACCGCATGGCCGCGCTGCTCGTCTGCTTCCTCATCCTCGCCATCGCCGGCTGGGTTCTTGGCAAATGGCCGGCCAAGTGGTCTTCCGCCATCGCCGCGATCATCCTCATCGTCATCGCGCTCGCCTTCCCCCTCCGCAAACCCACGCCTGAAACCCTGGCTTGGCAGCCCTGGACGTCCGCCAGCTTCCAGGCTGCCCGCGCCTCAGGTCACCCCGTCTTCGTCGACTTCACCGCCGACTGGTGCCTCTCTTGCAAATTCAACGAGGCCACCGTCCTCCGCTCTAAAGAAGTCGAAGAGAAGCTGCGTGAGGACAACGTACAGCTCCTCAAAGCCGACTGGACCCAGTACGACCCCGAAATCACCCGCCAGCTCTCCGCCATCGAGCGCTCCGGCGTCCCCGCCTACGTCATCTACCCCGCCGGCCCCAACTCCAACCCCGACGTCCTCCCCGAACTCCTCACCAAAGACATGGTCCTTCAAGCCCTTGAAAAAGATGCTAAGGCGGCCCACTCCTAGCTCACCCGCTCCATTCAAACGACGGAGCGAAGCGAAGGACTCTGCATCCTTGGCGAGCTCCACGAAAAGTGCATGCCCCAAGATCGGTGCAGTCCGGAAAGCCTCTGGATCGGCTGAGGTCCAAGCCTAAAGTCCCTGCTCCCAAGACTTTGCGTAACAAGTGGGGGAAGGGGGGGTATACCCTAATCGAGCGCATGATCCGCCACGAGATCCTGTCCGCTCCACGCCTTCTTCCCACTCCAGTCCGCCTCCGGCCCACTCCAGAACGGATCCTCCGCTGCCAGTCCCAGCGGCAGGAACGCCGCCGTACACAGGTACAAACTCCCGGTCGAGATATACGTCTCCCCAATCTCCGGCTGGTGCCCACACAACCCAATCTGCAGCCACCCCTGCTGATCAAACGTCCCCGCCGCGCGCAGCGTCCGCGCCATCACCGCCCCCAACCCGCACCGCACCTGCTCAGGACTCACCTGCTCCGGCAACATGCCGCGCAAAGCCGCATCCGCCAGCAGATGGAACGCCCCGCAGCGGTACGCCAGCGACCGCCCGATCGGCGCAAAGCTCCCATCCGGACCTATCGTCCGCTCTTGGATCGCCGCATACCGCGTCGCGCGCGCGTGCTCCGTCGGGATCATCGCCTTCCACGCCTCGTCCTTGTCGCCCACCGCCTCCAGCACCGCCAGCAGGAACGGATGCATCACGTACGAGTCGTAGTAGTCCGCGTGATAGTGCGACCCATCACCATACACCCCATCCCCCACATACCACTCACCCATCTTCTTCAACGCAAAATCAACGCGCTGCCGGTCCCAATCCTCGCCGAGCTCATACAGCGCAACCTCGATCATCGCCGCAAACAGCAGCCAGTTATTCATCGGCGGGGTTTGCCTGTGCGTCAGCCGCAGCGCGTCCGCAAGCTGCACCCGCACAGACTTCGGCAGCCCATCCCGCAAGGTTTTCGGCGCACGATGCAGCCCGAGCGCCAGGAACGCCGCATCCACAATGGTCTGCCGCTCCTCACCGAATCGCAGCCAGCCCGGAGACCTCCGATCGACTCCAGTAGCTATCGCGCCGCGCGCCCATTCCACGTACTTTCGGCGCAGCTCACCCTCAGCACCATCGCCCGCTCCACTCTCGATCCAGGGCGCTATCCCGGCAATCGTCCGTCCCACCGCCTCCAAGTGCGTGACCTTGCGCCGGTCCTCCACATGCCCCGGCGCCGCCTCCACTGGCATCAGCTCCTGCAGCCTGCCTTCGGCCGCCGCCACCATCACGGGGCGTGACACACGATCCAGCAGCTCCGCCCATTGCGCCCGCGACGTCGAAATCGACGAAGCGGCACAACGCTGCAGCACAGGCTCTGCACTCACATCACGAGCCCCGACCACCGCGCCCGCGCCACCCCACAACGTTTGCTTCAAAAACGCTCTACGCCGCAATCTTCAGCCCCTCGCTACTTCGCCCACGCGAGCCCGTCGGCCAACGGTCCGGCATCGATTATCTTCGAAACATTCCAGCTCTTCAGATCGATCGCCGCCACCTTCCCACTGCGATTGCACGACACATACGCAACCGCGCCATCCGGCCGCACCAGCACCTCCTGCGGCGTTGCCGGCACCTTGATCGTCCTCGCCACCTTCATCGCGTTGAGGTCCACCACGGCGACTTCATTCGTAGACGGCACACATACCAGCAACCACTTGCCGTCCTTTGTCGGCGCTGCACCGTAGCCCGTGCCGGCCAGATCCACCCACCGTGCGATCTTGTTTGTCTTCGCATCGATCACCGCGAGCCGTGGCTGCTTCTGGTCAGACGTAAACACCCAGTGATCATCGTTCGAGATCGCAATCCGCTGCACTTCTCCGGACACCGGAATGACCGCAATCGTCTTTCGCCCCAGCATGTCCAGCACCGACACGCTGCCCGGCCCAACATTCGCGGTATACCCACGCCTGCCGTCAGTCGAAAGCACCAGCATGTGCGATTGCGACGCGCCTGTCGGTATCTTCCCGACGATCTTCCGCGTCTTCGCGTCGATGACGGTGATCGCGTTGTCGAGCTCCGTCGTGACGTACAGCAGGTTGCGCTTCGCATCGAGCACCGGCTCATGCGGTCGCACGCCATGACCAAAATCCACGTGACCCACCACCGAATGCGAGGGCACATCGATCACCAGCAGCTCGTGACCATCGATGCCCGGCTTGCCCACACCTGTACTTCCGTAGATGGGCAGAAACGCTGTCCGGCCGTCCGCGCTGGTCACGATTTCGTGGCCATGCACTCCCGGCGTGTTCTCCGCGATGACGGCAGCCTGGCTGCCGTTCGCCGCGTCGATCACGCTCACTGTCGCATTGCCCCGGTTCACGACCAGCAGCGACTGTGCGTTCGCACCTCCGCACACGATCGCGCCGCACACAACCACACTCATTGGAAATTTCATAATGGCCCGCAGTATAACGCTCACCGCTTTGACTCCCGAATTCGCTCGATCTCGCGCATGCGCTCGGCCAGGATCTTCTCCCGTCCCTCACTGGTCGGCTGATAGTACCTGCGCCGCGCGAGCGATGGCGGCAGGCACTCCATATCCGCTACCTTGCCTTCCACGTCGTGCGCGTACTGGTAGCCCCTCCCGTAATCGAGCTCCTTCATCAGCTTCGTCGGAGCATTGCGCAGATGCAGCGGCACGGGCTCGGCCGGCCTGGCCTCAATATCCGCCAGCACCTCGTTATAACCGGCGTACAGCGCATTCGACTTCGGCGCGAGCGCCAGATAGACGACCGCCTCACCCAACGCGAGATCACCCTCCGGCGAGCCGAGAAAGTGGACCGCATCGCGCGCGCTCAAACATAGATTCAACGCTTCCGGCGCCGCCAGCCCGATGTCCTCGATCGCCATCCTGACCACCCGCCGCGCCACATACATCGGGTCCTCGCCCGCCGCCAGCATGCGCCCCAGCCAGTACAACGACGCATCTGCATCTGAGTTCCGCACGCTCTTGTGCAAGGCTGAGATCACGTCATAGTGCTGCTCGCCCTTCTTGTCATAGAGGAGCACACGTTGTTGCACCGCCTCAGCCGCAAGCGTGGTCGTAATCACCTTCTCGCCGCGACCGTCCGCCAGCTTCGCCGCAACCTCGAGCGCATTCAGCGCATTGCGCGCGTCGCCGCTGGAGTACGACGCAATCTGTTTGAGGGCGCCCTCGTCCGCGCTCAATCCCATCGCGCCTAAGCCACGCCCAGAATCGTTCAGTGCGCGATCGAGCAGCGCAAGGATGTCATCCTGCGAGAGCGCCTGCAGCGTATACACGCGGCATCGGCTGAGCAGCGCCGCATTAATCTCGAATGAGGGATTCTCCGTTGTCGCTCCAATCAGCCTTATCGCGCCCCGCTCCACGTACGGCAGAAACGCATCCTGCTGCGCCTTGTTAAAGCGGTGAATTTCGTCGATGAACAGAATCGTGCGCGAGCCAAATTGGGAGGCCTTCTCGGCATCCACCATCACCTGCTTGATCTCCTTGATGCCCGCCAGCACCGCCGAAAACTCAATAAAGCTCGCACTCGTCGCGTGCGCAATGATCTTGGCCAGCGTTGTCTTGCCCACACCCGGCGGTCCCCAGAAGATCAAGCTCGCTGCATCGTCGCGCTCTATTTGCGTGCGCAGCGGCTTGCCGGCCGCGAGCAGATGCTGCTGCCCCACAAACTCATCCAGCGTGCGCGGCCGCATCCGCTCCGCCAGCGGAGCCGTCGTTCGTCTTCCATCGCCTCCGCGAATCGGCGCTGTGTCGAACAGGCTCATTTCCGCAGCCCCTGCTTCTTCGCCCAGATACGCAACGGAATCTGACGCATCGCCTCATACATGAGAATGGACCCGGCCACGGCGGCGTTCACTGATTCGACGTTGCTTGGGATCAGTACCTGTTCATCGGCAAGCCGTCGAGCATTCAGCGACAGACCCGCGCCCTCATTCCCGATCATGATCGCGCATGGCTGCACGAAATCAGCATCATACGAGAGCGATGACGCATAGCTCGGCTGCTGCGATTCCTTCCTATTGATGCACGGTATGTCATAGCGCAAATCTGCGGGCGCATCCTGATTCTCAATTCGCCCCGTAAGCACTCCATGCCGCGCGGCCCGCACTGGATATCCATACTCCGGCCCGCTCGAAAACCCGCTTACGGCCGCGAAAATTCTTACACCTTCCGCGCGAATTCTTTGCACAATGTGCTCGATGGGAAGTCGCGTCACCTTCACAGTGAAGACCGCGCCCATCGCGGAACGCACGACTTTCGGATTCCAGTGATTCACCGTCTCAGGCGTCACCATAATGTCGCCCGCGCCAAACGCCGCCGTCGAGCGGATCAGCGTTCCAAGATTGCCGGGGTCTTGCAGGTCCTCAACAATTAGCCCGACGGGCGGGTCCGGCCTGTCACGAATCGGATCGCGAATCACCCACGTTGCTGCAATCCCTTGTGGAGTCACAGTCGACACAGCGCTGTCGAACACATCACGACTCAGCACGGCCCAGTGATTTGTCCTAAGCTCCCTCCGCCAGCCGCCCCCTTCGTCCAACGCATCTTCGCTTCCCTCGCGCAGATAGATCGTCTCGAAGCGATGCCCCCACATATGAGCCTCTTGAATTAGCCGCGCGCCCTCAAGTCCCAACAAATCTCCGGCCTTCGACGCCTTTCCGCTCAGAGCCGCACGCAGCGCCTTCACCTTCCCATTCGTCCTGCTCGTAATGGGCGGTGGCAACTGCATCGCCCCTCAGTGTACCCGCCGTAACTGCCGACCCACGCGTTGCGGTAAAGTCATACGGAGGAGAACGCCGCGCCCTTGATCGCAGAGATGCTTCGCATTCATCCTGAGGAGCCGGAGCCGCACCTCGTCGCGCGCGTCACCGCTGCCCTGCACGCCGGCGATGTGGTCGCCCTCGCCACCGACACCTTCTACGGCCTCGCCGTCGACCCCGTGAATCTCCGCGCGGTCGACCGCATCTACGACCTGAAAACCCGCGCCCGCCACAAGCCGCTCTCGCTTCTTATCAAAGACCACACCCAGGCATACGAGCTCGCGCGCTGCCTCGACGCCGCCTTCGATCGCCTGGCCGAGCGCTTCTGGCCCGGCCCCCTGACACTCGTCGTCAGAGCGGGCGGCAAGCTCCCCCTGCGGGTCACCGCAAACACCGGCAACGTCGCGCTCCGCGTCCCCGATTCCACACTCTGCCGAATCATCGTCCGTGAGCTCGGCTTGCCCATCACCGCGACCTCGGCCAACCTGCGCGGCCTTCCCGAATGCACCTACGCGGGCTGCGTGCGCGAGCAGTTCGGCGACAAAATCCCACTCATCCTCGACAGCGGCCCGACCGCCCGCTCGGTAGCCACGACCATCGTCGATCTCTCCGGCGGGAGCAATTCGTGGATGATCCTGCGGGAAGGCGCGATCCCGACGCATGAGATCGCGCTGGCGCTGCACCGATAAGAAAGCCACAGAAATCGAGATCCACGCCGAGCCACGCGCTTAATTCTCGACCTCGACGCCCGAATCGCGGATACTACTTCCTGACCCTCTGATGAGTGCCCGCACCAGATTCCGCAACGCGACTCCGCGCCGCAGCCCGCTGGCGCGCCTTATCGGCTGGCTGCTGCTCATCATCCTTATCGTGGTCGGCGGCTGGTTCCTCTGGGTGTACCGGCAGATCGAGTACACCGCGCACATCGACAACGCGGAGCGCGCCGACGCCATCGCCGTCTTCGGCGCCGCGGAGTACGCCGGCCGGCCGTCTCCCGTCCTGCACGCGCGGCTGGACAAAGCGGTGTCGCTCTACCAGCACGGCATCGCGCCGTTCGTCATCACGCTCGGTGGCGGATCCAACAAGGATTCCGGTCGCACGGAAGGCGGCGTCGGCCGCGATTACCTGCTGGCAAATGGCGTTCCGTTTGACCACATCATCGCGGAGACCCACACCTTCGATACGCAGCAGCAGGTTGAGAAGCTCGCCCAGATCGCAGCCGCGCACCACTTCCGCAGCATCGTTGTCGTGAGCGACGGCACGCATTTGTTTCGCATCGCTCTGCTCTGCCGGCGCGCCGGGCTGAACGTCTATACGTCGCCGCGCGCGACGCTCGGCCATATCGATGATGTCGACGCCGCCGAACGCGTGCTTCATGAGATCGTCAGCTACACTGCCCTGCGGCTCAATCTTTCGACGGCGTGGGTGCGCCGCCTCGACAACCGCCCCGACTGAAGTCGCTAGAACAGCACCCGCATGCGGGCCTTCGCGATACCGAAGCTGCCGATCCATTGCGACAGGTCGCCGACCAGTTCCTTCCCGGGCACCGCGATCTTTGCCTCGCGGATCGGCCCGACGCCCTGCGCGCTCACGATCATCTCGCGCAGCTTCGTCGCTGTCGGGAGCTCGAAACCTTCGCTCACCCAGACTTCGTTGCCCTTCAGGCTGAGCAGCACATCGCCTTCGCTGGTCGAGTACACGCGCTCGTCCGGATCCTTTTCATCGGAGTTGCGGCGCTTCAGCCCGTCGTACTGGCGCGGAAGCTCCTCCTCGAACACGTGGAAGAAGCTGCGCGCGGAGTCGGCATTCTTCCAGCGCGAGAGATACAGGATCGCAATCGACTTCGTGGTCGCCTTGTCGGCCTCACTCGCATTCTTACGCTGCGCGGCGTAGTACACGCCGCCATCCCACTCCGGACTCAGCGCCTCAGCCAGCGGCTTGCCGCCAAACAGCTCCGCGGTCATCCGCACGTCCAGCTCGCCCATCACGCCGACGTCATACGGCGCATACCCCGCGCTCTCGATCAGCGGATGGATATCCGGCAACGCCAACACCGGCTCCGGCCTGCGCTCCAGATAGGCATCCGGATGCATGATCTCCGCGCTCGTATTCGGGGGTGCGCCCAGCACACCCGTAAACGCGCGCTCCGTGCCGGCCTTCTGCAGCACGGCCGACTCAAACTTCAATCCCTGCGTGTACGGAAACAGCAGCGACTCCTGCAAGATGAGCGGAGCGCGCGCCAGCACCGGCGAATCGCTCATGTCACCGGCACCGTTCTCGAGCTGATCGCCCACCTGCGGCATGTCCTTCAGCGTCTTGCCGGTCGGCTTCAGCATGTAATCCGCAAAGCTAACCATCGCCTGGCCTTCGAGCACCGCCTCGCGCGCCGTCTCGCTCTCATCGGTCTGGATGTGCTTCGCGTCTTCTTCAACATTCTTCGCGACGCCCTCCGGCTCAATGTCCTCCCACTTCGTCAGCCCGACCTTCTGGTCCTGGAGCGCGTGCGTCAGCTCGTGTGCCATTACCGGCTTCTGCTGGTCGATCGGCACCCAGTCCAGCAGGTTCATCGTCTTGGTCTTGTTGTCGTAGAATCCGGCAATCTGTTCGGTCAGCAGACTCAGCAGAAACGGCCGCAGGTTGAAGCCCTGATCGAGCAGGCCGAACTTCTTCAGTACTAGCTCGCTGCGCTCCATCCGCTTGTTGCTCTTGTCCTCGTCGAACTTCTTGCGCAGCTCCGAATTGACCTTGTCGCGCGTGATGAAGATCTTCTTCACCGGATGCTCGATCGGCAGCCCGGTGTCCTTGCTCACAAACTGAAAGATCTCTTCCGCATCCGCCAGCAGTTGTTTTTCCTGGGCCTTGGTCAACGGTTGATCGATGATGACCGTCGTCTGCCCATCCTGTAACTGCGGCGGCGTCACGCCGGGCGTCGAGAGCGGGACCGGCTGGTCCTGATTCTGCGCGGGCTGATTCTTCTGCTGCTTCGACGGCGCCTGCGTCTGCTGCGCGCCAGCCACTCCCACCATCAACACAGCGGCTGCAACAAGCACCGCACACACGTCACACCGAAACCTCACGCCGCCTCCATCCACTGCCTCAAGTGTACGCACCCGCGCTCGCGCCGCTCACGAACTCGCTACAATTTAAAGGGGCAGCAGACATATGAGCCAGAACCTCCAGGCCGAGAACCAGTCTCGCGAGTTGCAGGCGATCCTGCACGGCGCCGCCTGTGCCCGGTTAGACGACCGCGCGTTCCTTCGCGTCACCGGCTCGGATGCGACGCGCTGGTTGAACGGCATGGTCACCAACTCCGTCCAGGCGCTCACGCCGGGCGAAGGGTGCTACGCATTCCTGCTCAACGCGCAGGGCCGCATCGTCGGCGACGTCACGGTGTACCGGGAACCTGACGAGGCCACACCTCCCGCATTTGTGCTTGCCACGAGTAAGCCGCAGATCGAAGCCATCCAGCAGCACCTCGACCACTTCATCATCATGGACGACGTCGATCTGATCGTGATGGAGCGCTACAACCACACGGTGCTCCTGATCGGCCCTGAAGCTCCGCAGGTTCTCCGCAGAATGGAGAACCCGGGCCCGGGCTGCAGCTCCTTTGCACATTCTGCACCGCTGAGCCTGCATTACCCACAAACGGCGACCCAACTGACCACGCCAGCCGATGGCTCAATCCCCCGCTTCGAAATATCTCCCACCTTCCCGGTCGAAGACCTGCTCGACGAAGCTAAGGCAGCCGGAGCACTGGAAGTGTCACCCGCGGCCCTCGAAGCTTTCCGGCTGCTCGAAGCCCGTCCGCTGTACGGCCGTGACATCACCGGCAAGTACCTTCCGCAAGAGACCAATCAGGCCCAGGCGCTGCACTTCAACAAGGGCTGCTATCTCGGCCAGGAGATCGTCGAGCGCATCCGTTCGCGCGGCCAGGTCCACCGCCTGCTCACGCCTCTGACGCTCTCCGGCCAACTCCCATCGCAGTTCCCCGCTCTCCTTGAAGCCGACGGCAAGCCGGTCGGAGAAATCACCTCAGCCGGGCTGGTTCCACTCCCAGCAGCGGACCGACTGCTTGCTCTGGGCTACGTTCGCCGCGAGGCGCTCGACACGCACGCCACTCTCACTTACCCCGGCGGCACTGCCGAGCCGCGCAGCGCATCGAAACTTGAGACACTAACGACTAAGCACTAACGACAAACCACGCGAATCCTCCATGCCCGAAAAGACACCGTTCGTCATCAATGACCGCCGCAAGTTCACCTCCGAAGGCGAGCTTCGCCCCGATGTTCCGCACGCTCACCCGCAGAATGAGCAGGCCACGACCGAAGCCGCTGCCGCACCGCAATCCGAAGCGAAGGAACCGATTCCGTTCCCCTCGCAAGCGACTGCGGGCCCGGACGCCACAGCGCCCGAACCTGCCGCGCTGCCGGGTGAAGATCACCTTCCTCCCCCGCCAACTGCGGAGCAGAGCGAGGCCGCGAATCGCGCATATACTGCGACGGTCGATCGTCTGGACACTGCCGTGCGCGCCACCAACCCCGGCATGGAGCACATGCCGGAGATGAACTACGACCAGCTCGTGCAGTCGCTCTACATGCAGGCGCTGCTCCAGCTCGGCGGCGCGATCGAACCCGGGCAGCCCGCCCGCGTCGACATTCTCGGCGCCCGGCAAACGATCGACATGCTTACCGTGATCGCTGAAAAAACAGCAGGCAATCTGTCGGACGAAGAAGCCAAGCTCACCCAATCCGCGCTCTTCGAGCTCCGCATGGCGTTCCTCGAGATCACGCAGGCGATCGCGCGCCAGGCCGCCAAGCAAGGCGGCCCCGGTGCGCCTCCCATTCCCGGCGGCCCGAGCATCGTCCGCTAACGAATGCAGGCAACACTCACCTTTCTCGGCAGCGGCACCTCAATGGGCGTGCCCACTCTCGGCTGCACCTGCGCGGTGTGCACGGATGCGCACCAGCCCGGCTCACTCAACCGCCGCACGCGCCCGTCAATTCTGCTGAGTTATGGAGCCGTCAGCCACGCAAAGCGAGCCCACAACGTCCTCATCGACACCGGTCAGGACTTCCACGCGCAGGCGGTCCGCGAAAGTGTCCAGCGGCTCGATGCCGTGCTCTACACCCACGGCCACGCCGATCACGTCCTCGGCATGGACGATCTCCGCCCGCTTACCTTCGGCCATCGCGAAGACCTTCCCCTGTACGCAGACGACGCCACTGCCGATGTGATCGAGCGCGTGTTCGAGTACACCTTCCGCAAGGTCGATCGCTATCCGACCAGCGCGCGCGTGAAACTCCATCGCATCTCCACTCAGCCGGGCACAGCCATCGACCTCTTCGGTGCCCAATTCCTGCGCGTGCCCGTCACTCACGGCCGCGACACCATCGCCGGGTACCGCTTCGGCGCCGCCGCGTACCTCACCGACATGAGCGACATCCCTCCCGAGACGCTTCCGCTGCTCGCCGGCGTCGACATCCTCATCCTCGATGCCCTGCGCCGCGAGCCGCACCCCAGCCACTCGCATCTCGACAAATCCATCGAGCTCGTCAACAAGATCTCACCGCGGCGAGCCTTCTTCACCCACATCAGCCACGACCTCGACCACGAGGCTACGAACGCGACGCTGCCGCCCCACATCCGCCTCGCGCATGACGGCCTCCAACTCACCTTCGACATCACTCCGAACTCCTAAAGCCGCGCAACCATGCAGATCCTCCGCTCTATCGACGAACTCACCAGCAACTCACAACCGTCCGTTGTCAGCGTCGGCAATTTCGACGGTGTGCACCTCGGCCATCACACCGTCCTGAGGGCGATGATCGACCGCGCGCGCGAGCTGAATGCTCGATCCGCCGTGGTCACATTTCACCCGCACACCTCGCACGTGCTGCAGAGTTCGGCACAGAAGCCGCTGATTACACCTCTGCCGCAGAAGCTTGCTCTGCTCGCAGCCATCGGCCCCGACCTCACGCTGGTTCTGCGCTTTGACGACGAGCTGCGTCGCTGGACCGCGCGCGATTTTGCGCAGCGCGTGCTCTGTAATGCGCTTCACACGATGGAAGTTCATGAGGGCGAGACCTTCCGGTTCGGCTACGGCGCGCAAGCTGATGTCGCCAGTCTGTCCGAGCTCGGCAAAGAGTTCGGCTTCACCATGCGCGCGTACGAACCGCGCGTTATCGATGGCGCGCCGGTCTCGTCAAGCCGCATCCGCGCGCTGCTTGCCGCGGGCAACATTCGCGAAGCCAACACTCTGCTCGGCCGAGAGTTCTCGGTGCGCAGCACACCCGCTCCGGGACGCGGCTATGGCTCGCGCTACACCGTGCCCACCATCAACCTCGCGCCGTACAGCGAACTCCTGCCGGCAATCGGCGTGTACGTCACGAAGCTGAAGATCGGAGCAAATCAGGCAGCCCGCACATTTCACGGTGTCACGAACGTCGGCAATCGCCCCACGTTCGGCGCAGACTCGTTCGCCGTCGAAACTCACCTGCTCGACTTCGAACCAATCGAGCTGAATGAATCTACGCCGCTCGAGCTCGCGTTCCTCCAGCGCTTACGCGACGAGCGCCGTTTTGAATCGCCTGCAGCGTTGCACGCGCAGATCGAACGCGACGTCGCGCAAGCAAGAAACATCTTCACCGGCAGTCCGGATTAACTCTCCGGAACGTAATCCTGCTGTTGGTCGTTCGGCTTCGTAGTCGCGTCAGGCGCCTGCCGGCGCATAATCGGTGCAGCCGGCTGAGTCGCACTGGGCGTCTTCGCAGGTGCGGGCGCGGCCTCATCGTCCGGCGCCGCTTCGTTGGGCGGAGGAGGAGGCGGAAGCGCGCTCTGCGGCGGTGGCGGCGGAGGCTTCAACGCATCATTGCTGTCGTCGTTATCGTCTGTCGCCGGCGGAGGCGGCGCAGCCTGCTGCTGGTCCGGCGGTGTAATCGCCACGTCCAGCTTCTTCTTCGGCGCATTCGCGCGGGAGAACTGCTCGTTCGGCCGGTCCGCAACCGCAACCTTCATGAAGTCCATCCAGATCGGCAGCGCAGCCTTCGCTCCGGTTTCCTTCTCGCCCAGCGACCTCCGGTCATCAAAGCCGATCCACGTTCCGCACGTCACCGAGGGCGAGAAACCGATGAACCACGCATCCGTATAGTTGTTCGTCGTTCCCGTCTTGCCGCCGAACGCATGTTTCATTTGCGACGCCGCCGCGCCCGTTCCATGCTGCACAACAGCCTGCAGCAGCACCATCATCTCGCGCGCGATATCAACCGAGATCACCTCGCGCACCTCGGGCGCGCGCTCCTGCATCGGGCTCCCGTCCGGCGAAACCACCCGGCGGATGTAATGCGGCGTGATGCGAATGCCGTCGTTCGGGAAGACGCTGTACGATCCCACCTGCTCGGCCAGCGTGATGTCCGCTGATCCGATCGCGACCGGCAGGTACGCGGGGATGTCGCTCGTGACGCCGAAGCGATGCGCGACCTCAATCACCTTCTTGATTCCGATCTTGTCCGCAATCCGCAGCGCCGGGATGTTTCGTGATTGCGCGAACGCATCGATCAGCGTCATCGACCCGGACCACTCGCCGCGCTCATAATCGTGCGGCGTATACGGTCCGCTCGGCGGTGAAGAACGTCGTAGGCGTATCGAGCACCGTGTCGTACGGTTTCATGCCCGCTTCCATGGCCGCCGTGTAGTCGTAGATCTTGAACGACGATCCAACCTGGCGCTGCGCCTGCGTCGCACGGTTGAACTGCGAGAGCGCAAAATCGCGCCCGCCGACCATCGCCAGCACCTCGCCGTTGGCGTTATCAATCGCCATCAGCGATGCCTGCGCTCCGCTGTCCTGCTCCAGGACCACGTGCACCGGCTCGCTCGCGCCCGCACTCGTGACCTTCACATAGACGATGTCGCCCACCTTCGTCAGCTCCGCCGCGCGCGCGCGTCCTGTCCACGCCCAATCGGGATACGTCATCGTGGCGTTCTGATTGCCGATCCGCACCGTCATCTTCGCCGGTGACACTTCCGTCACCAGCGCGTGGAAGTACGCTCCCTCGACGACCGGGTTGGTCCAGTCCGGATGCCTGTAGCTCTCGAGATCATTGCCGCCGTTTCCACCGTTTTCGCTCAGCACATTCTCAGATTGCCCTTCCATCCGTGGCGGCGCTCGTACGTGGCGACGTTGTCGAGCACCGACTTTTCAGCCGCGCGCTGCAAATCGAGATCGAGCGTCGTGTACACGCGCAAGCCCGCGCCGTGCACCTCGTCGACGCCGTATTCACGCTCGAGCTGCCGCCTCACCTCCTCGACGAAGTAGGGCGCTTCAGTGTTGGCGGGGCGCTCGAGATGCAACCCCAGCGGCGCCGCCTCTGCCGCTTCGGCGGTCTGCTGCGAGATCTTGCCGTCGTGCAGCATCTCCTCAATCACCAGATTGCGGCGCTTCAGCGCGCGGTCTGGATGCCGCACCGGCGAGAACTCTTCAGGTCCCTTAGGAAGCGCCGCCAGCAGCGCCGCTTCGGGCAGCGTCAGGTCGCGCGCATGCTTCGAAAAGTAGTACTCCGATCCGGCCTCAAACCCGTACGTTCCGCGCCCCAGGTAAATCTGATTGGCATACAGCGTGAAAATCTGCTGCTTGGTGAAATGCCGCTCAATCTGCAGCGCGAGAAAAATCTCCTGCAGCTTGCGCCCGTACGTCTTCTCGGTTGAAAGAAAGAGGTTGCGCGTGAGCTGCATCGTGATCGTTGACGCGCCCTGCGAGCGTCTGTCCGAGTGCAGGTCCGCATACGCCGCGCCGATCACGCGAATCAAATTCACGCCGCCGTTCGTCTCGAAGTTCTTGTCCTCGATCGAGAAGATCGCCTGCCGCAGTACCCATGGGAACTCTGTATACGGCACAACGATGCGCCGCTCCAGCGCAAACGAGCCGAAGATCTTTCCATGAATGTCGTAGAGCTCAGTCGTCGTGTCCGGCCGGTAGCGCTCCAGCTCGGCCATCTGCGGCAGCGTGACCGAATACACCAGCACCAGCGAGCTCATCCCGCCCAGCACCGCGCAGGCGATCAGCAACATCAAAAATGCCGCGCGCCGCCCAAGCCTCGGCTCGCCGGGTGCGGGATCCATCACCGGAAAACGCCGCATCGCGGTCCACAACGGGCTGCGCCGGCGCTTCCGCTGGGTGCGTTCGGTCTCCGGTTGGCTCAGCGCGGTCTGCACGGTCCCCTCACCCTTACCATGCAGCCGAAAGGCCGCTAGGCAGCCTTCGCTTTCAGCATCTCAAGTGCCTTATTGAGCTGATCGTCTGGCTGATTGTGCTTGATGGCGGGAGCCTTCGTTGCGTTGTCCGTGTCGGCGTCGTCCTCGTCGAAGTCGTATGCCGATGCGACCTGCGTCTTCGGCGTCACCGCCTCGTCCTCGAACTTCTTTCCATCGGGCGACGCGTACTTCGCAACCGAAAGAATGATCGCTCCGCCATCCGGCAACTCAAACGTCTTCTGCTGCGTTCCTTCGCCGAACGTCCGCTCGCCCACCAGGTCGCCGCGCTTGTTGTCGGCAATGGCCGCCGCCACAATCTCCGCCGGCCCCGCCGTTCCGCGATTCACCAGCACTGCCAGCGGAGCTGTCGCATTCACCGTCTTCGACGACTCCGCCGTAAACGTCTGCTTCGGAACCTTCTGGCCCTCCAGCGTCACAATCGTTCCGGACTGCAGGAAGAAGTTCGCCAGCCGCACTGCCTCAGCGGTGTCGCCCGAGGAAACATCGCGCAGATCCAGCAAAACCTTCTTGGTTCCGGTTTTGCCCATCGCGCTGCAGCTTCGACTCAATTTCGTTCACGTGCTCTTTGTCCAGGATGTACGGCTTCAGATAAAGCACCGAAGCGTCGTTGTAGAGCGTATCGCTCACCGCCGGCTCCGTTACGATCACCCGGTTCAGCGTCACCTTCTGCGGCTTGGCCTGGCGCGGACGGATCACCGCAAGATCCACCGAACTCCCCGGCGCCCCCTCCATCATCAAGTGAATCAGTGCCAGGGACATATCGCGCGTGTCCTGGTTGCCGATCGCCTCGATAATGTCGCCATCGCTCAGGTTCGCGCGTTCCGCCGGGCTGCCCGGCACAACCGAAACCACCATCGCATATCCATAGCGCTTCGAGACATTAATGCCCACCTGCGCCCTTCCGCCCTTATCGTCCTTGTACGCTTTGTAGTCGGACGGGCTCAGGTAGCTCGAGTCCGCATCCAGCGACTCCAGCAGCCCGCGCAGCGCTCCGTTCGTCACCGCCGAAATGTTCGGGTCCTCAACGTAATCGTTCTGGATGTGCTGCAGCACCTCGCCATAAACGTTGATCTGGCGATACGCGCCTTCCTGCGACTGGTCTCCAGCCGCCGAAACGCCGCGGGTATTCACCCCCAGGAACAGGAACAGCACGAAGACAACGGAGACGGCTAGAAGGGAGATTTTGAGACTCTTGGGCATCGCGGGTTCGGGCTCCGGCACAACAGCGTAAAGACACGGCTAACACGCACCTGGAGAACACAGGTTAGACGTGCCCGCCTACCTGAATGATACTCTCAATGCCAAACAATCCGCCGGTCTGGAATCGCCGGTCCCACACGTGAATGCAAAACTTGTGGTGGCGGTGAGTGGAATCGAACCACTGACCTACGGGTTATGAGTCCGTCGCTCTAACCATCTGAGCTACACCGCCGGAAGGAAGCAGAAAGTACCGGAAGAAAAGGCCGCATCCAGCGGGCTTTGCCGCGACATCAACCTCTATCCTCAATCCTATAAGGGGCTACAGCGCAGGTCAAACGTGCACGGGCTCAGCTCAAATCGAACGGCAGCATACACATACCGCGCACTCGCGGCGCTCGCTGCGCTCTTTACGTCCGCCGCGGCTCAGGCGCAGACGGCCGCCTGCAGCGCGTCCGATAGTTCGCTGAACTGCCGCCTGACCGGTCTGCTGCACTGGCTCGAGGCTGCCGCGCTCGTGCTCGCAATCGTGCTCATCGCCGTCATCGCGATCGCCGTCCACCTCTTCCGCAAAAACCGGCCCAACCGGAAGGCCGGCCGATGACCGAACCGCGGCCCGGGCCTTCCGCAGTCGCACCCCATCGCATCCTCGCCGTCATCCCTGCGCGCCTCGCCTCCACCCGCCTTCCGCGCAAAGTCCTGCGCGAGCTCGACGGCCAGCCGCTGCTCGCCTGGGTCGTCGAAGCCGCCATGCGCGTGCCCCAACTTCGCGGCCAGGCCGGGAACATCGTCATCGCCGCCGACTCCGAAGAGGTCGCGCAACTCTGCGACGCTTGCGGCTGGCCCTGCCTGATGACGTCGCCCGAACTTCCCAGCGGCTCGGACCGTCTCTTCGCCGTCTCCCGCCAGCTCGACGCCGACATCTACATCAACATCCAGGCCGACGAGCCACTCCTCGAACCTGCGCACATCCAGGACCTGCTCGCGCCCTTCGCAGACCCAAACGTCGCCGTCTCTACCCTCAAAGTCCGCTGCCCCGCCGAATCCGTCGCACGATCCTAATGTCGTCAAGGTCGTCACCGCGCCAGACGGCCGCGCCCTCTACTTCTCCCGGACTGCGATTCCCTTCAACCGCGACAGTCAGGCCGTCGACCTACTGGAAGCACCTCGGCCTCTACGCCTATCGCAAGCCGACCCTCGCCCGCTTCGCCGCGCTTCCACCCAGTCCCCTCGAGCAAACCGAGCGCCTCGAACAACTCCGCCTGCTCGAAAACGGCATCGACATCTACGTCGCCGAAACCGAGCACGACACCATCGGCGTCGACACGGAAAAGGACCTCAATCGCGTGGCCGCCGTCGCTTCCCCGCCGCACTCAGCGACTAGATCGCCTCGATGACCACCGCAATCCGCCCATCCCTGCTCTCCGCCGCACCCTGGTCAGCGAGTTCACAATCCAGTTCGCTCCCGCCTCGCGCAGCTCCTCTGCACCATGCGTGCCCAGCACGCCCAGCACCTTGCATCCTGCCGCCACGCCCGCACGCACGCCGCTCGGCGCATCCTCGAACACCAGGCAATCATTCGCTGCCACTCCCAGCAGCTCCGCGCCGCGCCGGTACGGCTCCGGGTCCGGCTTGCCGCGCTTCACCTGATCGCCGCTAATGATCCGGTCCGGCACCGGCAGCCCCGCCGCCTTCAATCGCGCCAGCAGCAGCCTGCGCGTCGCCGAGGTCACAATCGCCCATCGGTGCGCCGGCAAACTGCCCAGCAGCACCCGCACTCCGGCAAGCACCTCGAGATCCGTCAGTGTCCACCACCTCCATGTCCTCAATCAGCTTCAAGCCCTCCGTCGGATCCACATCCGGCTTTAACTGCCGCATGATGTCGATCGCGCGCACGCCATGCGGAATCTCCACCGCGTCTGGATTCGCCAGCCCGTAGTGCTTCGCCCACCGCCGCCAGCTTCGCAGCACGCTGCCAATCGAGCTGATCAGCACCCCATCCATGTCGAACAACAACCCCGCGACCTCAACCTCAACCGCCGGAAGAATTCCCTCAGCCATCAAACTTCGCCTTCCATCACAAAACGCTTTGCCGCCGCCAGAATCTGCTCTACGCTCTCCGGTCTGCAGCTCTCGCAATACACGCGCAGCAGCGGCTCCGTTCCACTCGCGCGCAGCAGCAGCCATGTCTCTGCCGCGTTCTTTTTCGCCGGCACACGCCGGGTTCTCCAGGAAAAATTTGATCCCGTCCAGCGTCTCCTTGTGCAGCACCTTCATTCCCGCAAACGCCACGCTCCCCGGCGCAATCTCCCTCGCACGCGCAATCGCCGACTGCTTGATCTCCTCCGCGATGTGCATGTCCACGCGCCCGTAGTGGTGCTCGCCGAACTCCTCCTGCAACGCGGCTACAAGCTGGCCCAGCGTCTTTCCTTCATCCGCCATCACGTTCGCGATCAGCAGGCTGTTCAGCAGCCCATCCCGCTCCGGCAGGTGCCGCGAGATCCCAATGCCTCCCGACTCCTCGCCGCCAATCAGAATGTCGTTCGCGAGCATCAGGTCAACGACATACTTGAACCCGATCCCGTGCTCATGCAGCTTGCGTCCGTACTTGGCCGCAATCCGGTCGAGCATCTTCGTCGTGTTGAACGCGCGCGTCACATCGCCCGGCCATCCCTTGCGCGCCAGCAGCCAGTTCAGCACCACCGCATAAATCTTGTGCGCGTCGACAACGTTGCCGTGCTCATCGACCGCACCGATGCGGTCCGCGTCGCCATCCGTAATCAGCGCGGCATCGCACCTGTGCTCGACCACCGCCTTTTGTGTCGCTGCAATGTGCGGCAGAATCGGCTCCGGATTGATGCCCGGAAACGCTGGGTTCAACTCACTGCGAAACTCCACAAACGGAATGCCCGCACGTCCGAAGATTCCCGCGATATATCCCTTTCCCGCACCGTACATCGTGTCGATCAGGAACCGAAATCCGGACGCTTTGATCTTCTCGAGATCCACAAAGCTTTCGAGCGCTGCAATATAGCTCGGAGAAAAATCGATCTCCTCAATCGGCGCCCGGGTCCGCGCCTTCTCCACAGGTTGCAGCAGCTCCTGCTCAATCGCCGCAATGATGCCCGGCGAGCCCGATCCGCCATACGTCGCCTTGAACTTCACTCCGTTCCACTGCGCCGGATTGTGGCTGGACGTGATCATCACGCCCCCGGCGGCGCCGCGCTCGCGCACCGCGAACGATAACTCCGGCGTCGGCGTAATCTTGTTCGAAAGCTGCACCGGAATTCCCGCTTCTGCGAGCTCCTCGGCCACCACCTTCGCAAACGCCTGCGACGCAAAGCGCGTGTCCCATCCCACACAAATGCCCGCAGCTGCGTTTTCGTTCTTCAGCACGTAAAGCGCGATCGCGCGTGCCGCAACGCGCACGTTCTCGTATGTGAAGTCGTCCGCGATGATCCCGCGCCACCCATCCGTACCAAACTTAACGACCGCCTTCTGCTGCTCGCTCACCAACACCTCGTCGTCATTCCGACCTGAATCCGTCATCCTGAGCGAAGCAGCTCGCACGCGAGCTGCGCATCGAAGACCCGCGTATTTGTTTTACGTCAGGTCGTGCCGCCCGGCGTTCTTCAGCTCCGCCACGACCTTGCCCACATCCTGCGACCCTTCGCGGGTCGTAATCAGAATCGCATCGTCGGTCTCCACCACCACCAGGTCCTTCACACCCACCAGCGCCACTGTCTTCTTCGGCGAAAACACATAGCATCCGGTCGAGGCGATCTCCACATGGTGCTCCGCCTCGATCACGTTCGCGTTATGCGCCTCCGTGCGCTCTGCCACATACTCATGCAGCGCCGCCCACGACCCCAGATCGCTCCAGGCAAAATCACCCGGCAAACAGTACAGCTCGCTCTTCGCTTCGCCCTTCGCCGACCGCGGCTCCAGCACCGCATAATCAATTGAAATCGACTCGCACTGCGGATAAAGCTGCGCAAACACCTGATCAAACTTCGGCGTTCCCCATGCCGCCGCAATCTTCTCGAGCAGCGCCGCCGCCTTGGGCTGATGATCGCGCATCGCATCCGCCAGCGTCTTCGCCGTCCACAAAAACATCCCGCTGTTCCACACGAAATTACCCGAGCGCACAAAACGCTTGGCCCGCACCTTGTCAGGCTTTTCGGTAAACCTCCGCACACGCCGCACCGGAATCGATTCGCCGCACCCGGGAACAGGGCCAACCGCCGCTCCCAGCTCGATGTACCCGTATCCCGTCTCCGGCCTGGTCGGCTGCACTCCGAGCACGACAATCGCCGCGCTGCGCCGCGCCAGCTCCGC
Source organism: uncultured Verrucomicrobiae bacterium (assembly GCA_963716225.1). GTDB lineage: Bacteria > Acidobacteriota > Terriglobia > Terriglobales > Acidobacteriaceae > Granulicella. The sequence goes on from OY970299.1 coordinate 768,443, forward strand.
GCCCGCACAAATTACCTGGCGAAAACGCTCCACATCCCCAATCGTGTGGTCCGACGGAAACACTCCCAGCACCGTGTCCGGCGAGCTGCGCTCCACCAGAAACGCCGCCAGGCCGCACGCCGGCGCCGTGTTCCGCGCCGCAGGCTCGCGCACAATCTGCTCGCGCGCAAGATCCGGTAGCTGAGTCGCAATCGTGTTCGCCAGCAGGTCGTTCGTGATAATCCACACCTGCCCCGCCGAAATCACCGGCTTCACCCGCTCCACAGTGTTCTGGATCATCGTGCCGCCACCGTCCAGCGACAGCACCTGCTTCGGCTGCGCGCGCCGGCTCCGAGGCCAGAAGCGCGTCCCGCTTCCACCCGCAAGAATCACAGCCGCGAACTCCGGCCGCTCCTCCGCTTTCTTGTGCCTTCCGGTGCCGCCGCTCACGTCTACTTCAGCCCGCCGAGGAAGCTGCGCATCCGCTCCACGCCTTTATCAATTACGTCCGCGCTCACCGCGTACGACAGCCGAATGTGCTCGTCCGTGCCAAACGCCTCACCCGGCACCGTCACCACATGCGCCTCCGTCAGCAGCCGCGAAGCCAGCTCGCTCGCCGTCTTCACTCCGCCCTTGCCCGTCTTGTCATCCAGGAAGGCCGTCACATTCGGATACACATAGAACGCGCCCTCCGGCACCGTGCACGTCAGCCCTGGAATCGTCTTCAACCCCGCAAGCACGCGATCGCGCAGCTTGATGTAATCGGCGCGCATCTCCTTCACGCACTCCTGCCGGCCCGTCAGCGCCGCAATCGACGCCCTCTGCACCATGCTCGCCGTGTTCGACGTGCTCTGCGACTGCAGCTTGCTCATCGCCGCAATCACCTGCTTCGGCCCCAGCGCAAATCCCGCCCGCCACCCCGTCATCGCATACGTCTTCGACAATGACCCAAGCACAATCACATGCTCCTTGCACTCCGTCAGCGACGCCCCGCTCACCAGATCTCCCGAAAAATTCAGGTACGCATAGCACTCATCCAGCCACACATAAATCCCGCGCTCATGCGCCATCCGCACAATCGCATACAGATCATCCTTCGGAATCACCGCGCCCGACGGATTCGAAGGCGAATTCAAAATGATCGCCTTCGTCCGCTCCGTCACCGCGCTTTGGATCATCTTCGCCGTCACGCCGAAGTTCTCGCGCTCGTCCGTCTCCACGAACACCGGCTTGCCGCCGGCAAACTGGACGATGTCCTTGTAGCTCACCCAGTACGGCGTCGGGATAATCACCTCGTCGCCGTGATCGATCATCACCTCAGCCACATTGAAGATCGAGAGCTTCCCGCCCGCCGAAAACACGCACTCCTCAACCGTGTAATTCGTTCCGAAGTCCGCTGCATGCCGCTCCACAACCGCCTTCCGAACCTCCGGCACCCCGGCCACCGCCGTATAGCGCGTAAAGTTCTTCTGGATCGCGTCAATCGCCGCATCCTTAATATGCTGCGGTGTCGCAAAGTGCGGCTCGCCCGCGCCAAAGTCCGCCAGGTCAATCCCCTGCGACTTCATCTTCAGCGCCTCGGCCGTAATTGCCATCGTCGCTGAAACTTCAATGCGGTTAATCCGGTCGCTCAGGACCTTGGTCGGGGCTGCAACTGTCGCTGTGCTCATGCCCTTAGTCTTTCAGATTTGGCCGTGCAGATAAAGCCTGTTTCCGCAGCACCCAGGTCGTCATGCACCGGTAATCCTGCACAATCGTCGTCTTCAGCGGATCCACCATCACGCCGTTCAACTCCTTCGCCAGTCCCAGCAGCAGTTCCTCATCCGCCAGAAACCACTCCTGACCATCGCCGATCCGGTAGATGTCCGGCCGCACCTGCTCGAACTCCATGCCGATCCGCGATCCCATCCGCGTGAACAGCAGCCCTCCCGGCCGAAGCACCCGCCACAACTCCTCCAGCATCGAGAGAAAGTGGTGCTGGTCCCGCGCAAAGTGCAATACAGAGCTGCACATCACCACATCCGCGAACCCATCCGCAAACGGCATCGCCTCAATCTGCCCCACGCGAAGGTTCTCCGCCGGCAGCCCGGGACTCAGCTCCGCCGCGACCGCGCGCACATGCTCGACGCCTTCCGCGTCCGCATCGAGCGCAAAGACATTGCAGCCTTCGCGCAGCAGATGCACCAGGTTGCGCCCATAGCCGCATCCCGCATCCAGCACCGTCATCCCCGCCGCGATGTTCCCCCGCAGGATCTGGTCAAACACGTAGATGTCGATCTGCCCGAACTGCTCCTGGACGGTCACTCCGCCCCCGGAACCGCCGCCCCAATCACCTTCTTCGTCTTCAGCCGCTCCACTACCACCGCCGGCACCAGCGATGAAATATCCCCACCCAACTGAAACACACCCTTGATCAGCCGCGAGCTCACATACGTGTACTTCTCCGCCGGCATCATGAACAGCGTCTCCAGCTCCGGGTCGAGCTTGCGATTCATCATCGCCATCTGAAACTCGTACTCGTAATCCGACACCGCACGGATCCCGCGAATCACCGCCTTCGCTCCCTGCGCACGCGCAAAATCCACCAGCAAGCCATCAAACGTCTCGACGCTCACATTGCCAAAACCGTTCGTCGCCTCGCGCAGCATCTCCTCGCGCTCGCCCACGCTGAACAGCGGGGTCCCCTTCGACGCATTGCGCAGGATCGCGACGACCAGATGGTCCACAATCTTCGCCCCACGCGCAATTACATCCAAATGCCCATTCGTCGGCGGGTCAAACGTCCCTGGATAAATCGCCGTAATCGCCTTACTCATCGCCACCCAAGCATACAAGCTCGCATTCACGCATCGCGCTTCTCCAGCCACCCCACATACTCCCTTACCCCATTCTCCAGCGACGTAAACGGCTTCTCATATCCCGCCGCGCGCAGCTTCTCAGTCTTCGCCTCCGTGAAGTATTGATACTTCCCCTGCAACTCCTTCGGCATCGCGATAAAATTAATCTTCGGCTCCTTGCGCATCGCCTTGAACACGGCGCGCGCCAGATCCAGCCACGTCCGCGCCCTCCCCGTGCCACAGTTGAACAGCCCGCCCGGCGCGCCCGCGTCCTGCATCGCAAAGTGCAGCGTCACATCCACCGCATCCTTCACATAGATGAAGTCGCGCATCTGCTCGCCGTCTTTGTACTCCGGGCGGTAGCTCTTGAACAACTTCACCTCACCCGTGCACCGAATCTGCTCAAAGCTCTTCACCACCACCGACCGCATGTCGCCCTTGTGGTCCTCATACGGCCCATACACGTTGAAGTACTTCAGCCCCACGATCCGCCACCCCTGCACGCTGTCAAACAGCTTGTGCTTCAGCGCCCACAGATCAAACATCTGCTTCGAGTAGCCATACATGTTCAACGGCGCGAGCGTCGGCGTCACCGCATCGCTGTCGTCATAGCCATGCGATCCATCCCCATACGTCGCCGCGCTGGACGCATATACAAACCGCGCGCCATGCTCCTGCGCCCAGTTACACAGCACCCGCGTGTACTGGTAGTTGTTCCGCAGCAGATAATCCGCATCCTTCTCCGTCGTCGCCGAGCACGCGCCCAGGTGAATCACCGACCGCGCATCCTGGAACGCCCCATCCTCCAGCAGCCCGAGAAAATCCTCCGGCGAGACGATGTCCTCATACCGAAGCCCCACCAGGTTCTTCCACTTGCTGTCCGTGCCCAGGTCGTCGACAAGGATCAGCTCATCCTCACCGCGCGCATTCAGCTCCGCAACAACGTTGCGGCCAATAAACCCCGCCGCTCCCGTAACAATAATCGGCTCCGCCATCCAGTCTCCTCACCCACATCCTACCGAAGCCGCTTGCCCCAACTCCTAACTCCTCACGCCTAACTCCCCTTCAGCAACTCTCGCGCAATCACCATCCGCTGAATCTCGCTCGTTCCCTCGCCAATCGTGCACAGCTTCACATCGCGATAGAACTTCTCCGCTGGATAGTCCTTGATGAACCCGTAGCCACCATGGATCTGCACACCCTCGTCGCAGATCCGGCACGCCACCTCGCTCGCAAACAGCTTCGCCATGGCCGCCTCGCGAGTCACCTTCTTGCCTTGGTCCTTCATCTCGCCGCGCGCATCGTCAGCAGCCACGCCGCGTCCAGCTGCGTTGCCATATCCGCCAGCTTGAACTGGATCGCCTGGAAGTCGCTGATCGCCTTACCAAACTGCTTCCTCTGCTTTGAATACCTAACCGCCGCATCCAGCGCCCCGCGCGCCATCCCCAGGCTCAGCGCCGCAATCGAAATCCTTCCGCCATCCAGCACGCGCATCGCGTCCTTGAAGCCCGCACCCACATCGCCCACCAGGCAATCGTCCGGCACAAAGCAGTTCTCAAAAATCAGCTCCGCCGTATCGCTCGCCCGCAGTCCAAGCTTGTTCTCCTTCTTGCCACTGCGAAATCCCTGCGTTCCGCGCTCCACCACGAAGCCGGAAATCCCTCCATGCGTCGCCTTCTCTTTGTCCGTCACGGCCAGCACCAGCGCACAGTCCGCATAAGTCCCGTTGGTGATGAACGTCTTCGACCCGTTCAGCACCCATCCACCATCGCGCTTCACCGCCGTCGTCCGCATCCCGCCGGCATCGGAACCCGATCCCGGTTCCGTCAATCCCCACGCGCCCAGCCACTCGCCGCTCGCCAGCTTCGGAATCCACCGCTTCCGCTGCGCGTCATTGCCGCCCAGCATGATGTGGTTCGTGCACAGCGAATTGTGGCTCGCCACAATAATCCCCACGCTGCCATCCACGCGGCTCAGCTCCTCGACCGCCAGCACGTACTCCACATATCCCAGCCCCGCACCGCCCAGCTCCTCGGGAAAGATCACGCCCATCAATCCCATCTCGCCGAGCTTCTTCACCACCGCCTTCGGAAACTCGCTCTTTTCATCCCACTCGCTCACATGCGGCGCCACCTCGCGCTCCGCAAACGCCCGCACCTCCCGCCGAAGCTGCTCCTGCTCGTCCGTCAATCCAAAATGCACGTGCTTCCTCCAAAAATCGAGCTATAAGCTACGCTTCTACATCTATCAGATTTATCTATACCTCTGCTAACACACTCGCATAGAACGACTTAGGAGTTGCGAGCGCCTCCCCCTGCGAGGATTACCCCAATCGATTCAGAAGTTTGCGCATTTCCGCACGCCAGGTCCCCCGCTAACCCGAGTACTCTGAATACTTTGCGCAAAAAACGGGGGGAGGGGGGCACCTATCCCAGCGCCTGCTCCAGATCTGCCAGAATGTCCTCCACATTCTCAATCCCCACCGAAAGCCGAATCAGCCCATCCGTAATCCCCAGCTTCGCCCGACCCTCCGCTCCCAACGCCGCATGCGTCATCGTCGCCGGATGGCACACCAGCGTCTCCACCCCACCCAGCGACTCCGCAAAATAGCAAAGCTTCAGATTTGAGACGAACGAATCCGCCGCTTCCAGCGAGCCCAATTCAAACGAGATCATCGACCCAAAACCCTTCTGCTGCCGCTTGGCCAGCTCATGCTGCGGGTGCGTCGCCAGGCCCGGATAGAACACCTTCTCCGGCCCAAACCGTTTCACCAGCCACTCCGCGACAGCCCTGCCGTTCGCATCGTGCTGCTTCATCCGTACCGCCAGCGTCTTCACCCCGCGCAGCAGCAGGTAGGAGTCGAACGGTGACAGAATCCCGCCCGTACACTTCTGCACAAACCGGAACCGCTCCCCATGCTCCGGCTTCGTCCCCACCAAAACCCCACCCAGCCCATCCGAGTGGCCATTGAGAAATTTGGTCGTCGAGTGCATCACGATGTCCGCGCCCAACTCGATTGGCCTTTGCAGATACGGCGACAGGAACGTGTTGTCGACGCTCACTTCAACACCCTTGGCGTGACACATATCCGCAACGGCGCGAATGTCCGTCACCGACATCATCGGGTTGGTCGGCGTCTCCAAATGCACCAGCTTCGTCTCCGGACGAATCGCAGCCTTTACGGCCCCCACATCGCGTGTATCGACATACGTGAATGTGATTCCGTAGTTCACCAGCACCTGATTGAACAGCCGCGACGTTCCGCCATAGGTGTTGTCAGTGCACACAACGTGATCGCCGGTCTTCATCATCGTGCAAAGCGCCGTGATGGCGGCCATGCCCGAGCCAAAACAATGGGCTGAAGCACCGCCTTCAAGCGAGCACAGGCTCTCTTCAAGCGCATCGCGGGTGGGATTCGTCAGCCGCGCGTACTCATAGCCGCGGCGCATCTTCCCGATGCCGTCCTGCTTGTACGTGGACGTCAGGTAGATCGGCACATTCACCGCGCCTGTCAGCTCATCCGGGTGCTGACCATCGTGAATTGCGCGCGTCGCAAACCCAGGTTTCTTCTCACTCATCAACGATCACTCCAAAAGAAAACGGCAGCCGAAACGGCCACCGTTCTACTGTCTATTGCTCTGCTGTCTGCTGTCTAGTTTTTACGCCTGCGGTTTCGGGCGGAACAGCACGAACTCCTTCGCCGTGCTCTCCCAATCTGCGAGCAGCGCCTCCGCCAGAACGCTGTCAGTCAGCCGCACATGCTCGTTCAGCAGCGCACGCAACGAGCTCTGCTCCTCCGCAGTGCACGCGCCAAATTCGACGGCTTCCAGGAAGTCATCGTGGAAGCGCGTGTTCGCGACGATCTCTCTGTCGCGATCGAGCACCCATGCGAGTCCGCCGGTCATGCCCGCGCCGAAGTTGATCCCGATCTCGCCCAGAATCACGACAACACCGCCGGTCATGTACTCGCAGCCGTGATCGCCAACGCCTTCGACGACCGCGGTCGCGCCGGAGTTGCGCACTGCGAAGCGCTCGCCTGCGCGTCCGGCAGCGAAGAGCTTGCCCGCCGTGGCGCCATAGAGCGCCACATTGCCGAGAAGCACATGATCGCCGCTACGCTCTACCGCGCGTCCTACGGGCCGCAGCACAAGCTCCGCACCGGAAAGTCCTTTGCCGACGAAGTCGTTCGCCTGCCCCGTGAGGACCAGCTTGATGCCCTCGGCGGCGAACGCGCCGAAGCTTTGGCCTGCGGTGCCATGCAGGTCGAATGTCACGTCAACGCATTCAATCTCGCCCTTTGCACGCAGGAGTGCCAGCTCACCGGAGAGACGCGCGCCGACCGCACGATCTTCGTTGCAGATCGCGGCACCCACTTCGAAGCTCTTTCCGTTTTGCGCCGACGCGACTGCCTGCCTGGACCACTGCTCGTCGAGCGGCTCATGCGGCTCCGGACGATCGTTGCGTCCGCCTCCCCAGCGCCGCGGGCCATCATCGGTGTCGGCAAGCAGCGGCGTGAGGTTCAGGTTGCCGTCGAAGCGCACCTGCTCGAGCAGATCGACGCGCCCGATCGCTGCCTCCAGACTCGGCAACCCGAACTTCGCCAGCATGCGCTGCAGATCGCCTGACAGTTGCTTGAAGAAGGTGACGACATGCTCCGGCTTACCGCGGAACTTCGCGCGCAGCTCCGGCTTCTGCGTTGCGATTCCCGTCGGACACGTGTTGAGGTGGCACTGCCGGGCCATGTCGCAGCCCAGCGCAACGAGCACGGCGGTGCCGAAGGCGTACTCGTCTGCACCGAGCAGGGCCGCGATCAGTACATCGCGCGCCGTCGCGATTCCGCCGTCGGTACGCAGGCGCACGCGCTCACGCATGCCATTTGCGCGAAGAACCTGCTGCGCTTCCGACAATCCAAGCTCCCACGGATTGCCGGCGTACTTAATGCTCGAAAGCGCTGCCGCGCCGGTCCCGCCGGTGTTGCCGGCGATGACGACGTAATCCGCATAGGCCTTCGCTACGCCCGCAGCGACCGTGCCGACACCACAGCTCGAAACCAGTTTCACACCCACTGCTGCGCGCTTGTTGACCCGCTTCAGGTCGTAGATGAGCTGAGCCAGATCTTCGATCGAATAGATGTCGTGATGCGGCGGCGGGGAGATGAGCGATACACCCGGTTGCGCATGACGCAGCCGCGCGATAAGGCCCGAGACCTTGTGACCGGGAAGCTGTCCACCCTCACCGGGCTTCGCCCCCTGCGCAACCTTGATCTCGATCTCTTCAGCGTGCGCAAGATATTCCGCCGTGACGCCGAAGCGTCCTGAGGCAATCTGCTTGATCTTGTTGTTGAGGTTTGTGTGCACCGCGGGCGCGGCGACCAACTCCGCAACTGCAGCACCACCGCCGCTCTCGCGTGCGACCGCAAATTCACCGCCGCCTGGCGCGGGTTCCCGTCGGCCCGACGCCTGCGGCCTGTAGACCTCTGGATCTTCGCCACCCTCGCCCGTGTTCGAGCGCGCGCCAAGCGTGTTCATCGCCTGCGTGATCGTCGAATGCGCTTCCGGACTGAGCGATCCCAGCGACATCGCGCTTGAGACGAAGTGACGGCACAAGCTCTCCGGAGATTCCACATCCTCGATCGCGAGTTCGGGGCCGGCAGGACGAACATCGAGCAGGTCGCGCAGAGACTTCGCCTCGGCCGTATCGACGTTGCGGCTGAATATCTGGAACGCGTGCGCCGGATCACTCGCCGGCGGCACACCACGCGCGCTTCCCACCACGGTTTGGAGCGCCTTCACATTCGGCGGCTGCCACTGGTGCGGCTCGGCTGTATCGGCTTTCCTGAAGCGAACCCAGCCGTAATCGGGCAGCTCGGACTTTGCGGGGACGCTCTCCTGCGCAGCAGAATCGCCAATCCACGAGAGCCGCAGCCGGCGATCGACTTCCGCAAAACCAATGCCAGACAATGGCGCGGGGGTATCCGGAAAGCAGCGGTCGACGACGCTCTTATGCAGCCCCAGGATATCGAACAAGTGCGCGCCGCGATAGCTGTCCACCACGCTGATGCCCATCTTCGACATCACCTTCGCAAGCCCGGCGTCGAACGCCTTGAGCACGTACTTCTCCGCGTCGACGCCTTCGGGAAATCCCTTCTCAGTCAGTAAGGTTCGCGCCGTCTCCAACGCCAGCCACGGGCATACAGCGCCGGCACCGTAGCCGATCAACACCGCCGCGTGATGCACGTCGCGGCAATCTCCGGCTTCAGCGGCGAGGCCGCACAGCGTGCGCAATCCTGCCTCGACGAGCGCCTGATGCACAGAGCCGGTTGCCATCGCCATCGGCACCGGAATGCGCTCAGCGGATGCGGCACGGTCCGTGAGGACCAGCAGGCGCGCTCCATTGCGTACGAGTTCAACCGCACGCAGGCTCAGGTCATCGATCGCCTGCTGCAAAGTCTTATCCGGCCCGAACACACACGCCAACTCTTCAACGCGCAGCTCCTTGGTGTGTGGATAGTTCCCCGTGCGCAGCGCGGCCATCTGGCCCAGTGAAAGGAACGGCGACTCCATCGCGATGCCTGGCAGCGGCGCATGCTTGTCGAGCAGGTGCGGCCACGGGCCGAGCCTCGTGTGCAGGCTCACGACCACGGACTCACGCAATGAATCGATCGGCGGATTCGTCACCTGCGCGAAGCGCTGCCGGAAGAATGCATACAGCGGTCGCGGACTCTTTGCAAGAAATGCGAGCGGCGTGTCATCGCCCATCGACCACACGGCATCTTTGCCGCTCGAGGCCATGGGCTTCAGGATCATATTGACGTCTTCCCTGGTGTACCCGAAACAGCGCTGCAGGTCGGCGACATCTTCCGGTGCGGCGGCTGGCTCGACCGGAACCAGCGGCTGACCGCGGGTCAGCGCGACATACTCCTCGCGCGAGTCGAAGACGTCCATCATGTCTTCGTTGTGGTAGACCTTGCGCTCCGCCATATCCACGCCGAGCATTTGGCCCGGACCGAGACGTCCGCTCTCGATTACGGTCTCTGGGTCGAGATCCACGAGGCCCGCCTCCGAGCCCGCAACAACGATGCCATCACTTGTGATCGCGTAGCGGCATGGCCGCAGACCATTGCGATCGAGTGCCGCGCCGACAACGATGCCGTCCGAGAAGGCGATTGCTGCCGGGCCATCCCACGGTTCGGCGCACTCGCGGTGGTATTCCAGAAACGGATGCACGCGCTTGGTCACAGCAGGCGGCAGCAGCATGCGGACGCTCTCCGCGAGCGTGCGGCCGTTCTGGCTGAGCAGCTCAATCGCCTCATCGAGCGATGCGGAATCGGTTCCGCCATCCGTGAGCACTGGCTTGCACTCAACGGGCAGTGTCGATCCGCGCGCCCTCATGCGCGCACGATTGCCCCAAACGGTGTTGATCTCGCCGTTGTGCGCGAGCTTGCGCGAAGGCTGCGCGCGATGCCACGTCGGCAGCGTGTTGGTTGCATAGCGCTGATGGAAGATCGTGAACGATGTGACGTAGTCGGCGGACGCGAGGTCGGGATAAAACTCCGGCAACAGACGCCCGAGGCACATCGCCTTGTACACAATCGTCTGCGCCGAGAGCGAGCAGATGTAGCCGCTCACTTCGCCGAGCTCGATGGCACGCTCAAACTGCTTGCGCGCGAGATAGAGTCGCCGCTCCATGGGGTCGAGGATCGCGTGCACCGCCGCATCGGCGACGAGCACCTGACGGATCTTCGGCATGGTGGAGCGCGCGATTTCGCCGAGAATTTCGGGCCGCATGGGCACATCGCGCCAGCCCAGCACCTTCAGCTCCTGCGCACGCAGACTGCTCTCGAGGATCGCTTCCGCGCGCGTCTCCTCATGCGGCAGAAAGATCATGCCGACGCCAAGCAGCGCGCCATCTGCGAGTGCGATGCCGGTTGACTCGAGCAGCAGAGCGCGCGGCACATTTGTCATCAGGCCGACGCCGTCGCTCGAGGCGCCATCCGCCGCGACCGCACCGCGGTGCTCTAGACGAGCGAGCGCCGTCAGCGCGTCGTCCAGAATCCGGCGGCTCGGCTTGGCCAGCGCAGAGGCGACGAAGCCCACACCACAGGAGTCCTGGTCAAAGCGCGGATCGATCAGATTCGCCGTGTTCCCGAGAACGTCCGCCGCGGGCCGGACCGCAGGCATCGCATCTCCCGCCGAAAGACACTTTGGCCGCTGAGAAAAAACAAGGGGCATAGTTCACTATACTTCCGTTGTTTGACTCGTGCGATGGCCGAGTCTGCGGAATTCGAGCAAAAAACTCCATTCCACGAGCTCGCTTGACATCTGAGCTGTGTATATTTATACATTAATTGTGGATTTTTATGCATACGGCGTGGCGCCCTAGCGTCGCGCCTTTTCCTGTGCCGAAGATCCGTTTTGAAGCGAAGCGGAGTGCATGAAACATCAGCGCCACAATGCGATCAGAGACCTCCTGGCTAAGGCCGCAGCCGGCAACGGAACGGCTGCGATCACTAATCAGGACGAACTCCGCCGCAAGCTCGCCGCGCGCGGCATTCACGTGACGCAGGCCACGCTCTCGCGCGACATCCGCGAGCTGAAGCTGCTGAAAGGACCTGCAGGGTACGAGCTGCCGGGTAATGCCGACGAAGAAGAGGACATGCCGGAGATCGGCGACGTGCTCCAGAACTTCTGTCTCGAAGTGCGTCAGGCGCAAAATCTGCTGATTGTCATGACGACCATGGGCGGGGCGCAGCCCGTGGCGGCGTCGCTCGACTACGAGGAGTGGCCGGACGTGGTCGGAACAATCGCCGGCGACAACACCGTGCTCATCATCTGCCCGGACATGCGCCGCGGCGAACTGCTGAAGACGCGCATCGAGACCTTCATTGCCTGACTCCTTTTCCAACTCGTTGCGTGTTGCCGTCGCGGGCGTTACCGGCTACGCCGGAGCGGAACTCGCACGCCTCCTGCTGCATCATCCGCGGCTTGCAGTCGCCCCACTCTTCCTCGGTCGCGAAGGCGCCGAAGAGACCCTACGCCTCACGCATATTCACCCGCAGCTTTCCGGCGCGCCGGGCGCAGATGCGGCCGAGGTCGTTCCCTTCTCCTGGGAGGCGATGGAGCGGAAGGGCATCAACATTCTGTTCCTCGCTCTGCCGCACGAGCAGTCGCGCGAGGTTGCGCCTGCGGCTCTGAAGCGTCGTATTCGTGTGGTGGATCTCTCCGCTGCGTGGCGCCTGCAGCACGAGGCCAATCGCGCCATCTACAAATTGCAGGACGCGAATCCGGAGTGCGCGGCGAAGCTGCAGGCTGAAGCTGTGTATGGCTCGCCGGAGCTGCACGCCGCTCAGATAAAGTCTGCCCGGCTGGTCGCGAACCCTGGCTGCTACGCGACGTGTGTCATTCTCGGCCTTGCGCCGCTCATGCGCGCCAACCTCATCGACCTCGAAGTAGGGATCGTCGCCGATTCAAAGTCCGGCGTCTCCGGTGCCGGCAAGGCGCCGACACCCAGCACGCACTTCATGTACGCGGCCGACAATCTCTCTGCCTATGCGGTCTATAACCACCGCCACACGGGAGAGTTGCTCGAACAGCTTCAACTCACGCGCGAGCAGATTCAGTTCACGCCTCATCTTCTTCCCATACCGCGCGGCATTCTTTCCACGCTTTACATCCGTCTAAACAAAGCGTGCGCCGTAGACGAGCTTCAGTCCTGCTTCGAGGAGTTCTACGCGAACGCCCCGCTCGTTCGTCTGCGCCGCTCGCCTGCTCTTCCCCAGATCCAGCACGTCGTGCGCACGAATTTCTGCGACGTCGGCTTCCATCTCGCAGGCGCCGCGGCAGGAGCGGAAGCTCAGCGTCGGCTCATTGTGATCTCGTGCCTGGACAATCTGCTGAAGGGCGCTGCCTCGCAGGCGGTCGAAAACATGAACCTGATGGCGGGGTTTCATCAGCAGGAGGGCCTGCTATGAAGCGCCGCACCTCTTGCCTTGCGCATTTTGTTTCCGGAGTACGTTCATGAAATTCGTTGTCAAAATCGGCGGAGCCGCCTTGGAAAAACCGGAGCTCCTCCATGCTTGCGCGCAGGCGATTGCCGATCTCGCGCGTAGCGGCCACCAGGTCGCGCTGGTCCACGGGGGCGGTGTGCAGCTCACGAAGGTGCTCGCACAGATGGGCAAGCAGTCCGAATTCGTGGCTGGCCTTCGCGTGACCGATGCCGAAACGCGCGACGCCGCGCTCATGGTGCTGGGCGGTCGCGTGAACAAGTTGCTGGTTGCGGCCTTGACGCAACATGGCGTCTCGGCTGTCGGTCTCACAGGCGGCGATGCCCAGGTCTTCCGCGCGCGCAAGAAGAAGACAGAGCACGATCTAGGCTTTGTCGGCGAGATCGCCGCGACTGACCCCAAGTGGCTGCAGGCCATCTGGACCATGGGCGCGATCCCGGTCATCTCCTCCATTGCGCTCGGTTTTGATGGCGAGTACTACAACATCAACGCCGACGAGATGGCGGCGGCCGCAGCTATCTCGACGAAAGCGGACGCGCTCGTCTTCCTTACTGACGTTCCCGGTGTGAAGGGCGCGGACGGCGCTGTGATGCGCTGGCTATCACTCGCCCAGGTGCCCGCGCTCGAGAAGGCTGCTGTCCTCTCGGGCGGCATGCTGCCCAAACTCAACGCCTGCAAGGACGCCCTCACTCATGGAGTGAAACGCGTGCGCATTCTGCCGGCGGAATCCGCTGCGCTTCTCCCCGATTTTGCAAGCACACGCATCAACGATGGGACGGAGGTGATGGTCGCATGAACAACACATTGGATGAGCTCAAGGCCGCAGAATCCAAGCTGATGCTCAACACCTACGCGCGTTATCCCGTGCTTCTCACCCGCGGCCAGGGTGTGTTCGTATACAACGAGAACGGTACCGAGTATCTCGATCTGCTCTCGGGCATCGGCGTTTGCGCGCTCGGCTACAACCATCCCGCAATCACCGCCGCGATCAACTCGCAGGCGCAACGGCTCGTCCACACCAGCAACCTCTTCTATCACCCGCACACGGCGGAGCTGGCTCTGCGCCTGACAGAGATCACCGGGCTCGATCGCGTCTTCCTCACCAACTCCGGCACCGAAGCCTGGGAAGCTGCGCTCAAGCTCGCCCGCGCGCATGCCGGACTTCTCCGCTCTGAAGGAAAGCGCATCGGCACGAAGTTCCTTGCGCTCGAGCACTCGTTTCACGGCCGCACGATGGGATCCGTCGCCACCACAAGCAAAGCCGCATACCGTGAGCCGTTCCAGCCCGTCATGCCGAATGTCGAGTTCGTCCCGTTCAACGATCTCGCCGCGTTGCAAGCTGCATTCTCCACTGACGTCTGCGCCATCTGCATTGAGGTTGTGCAGGGTGAAGGCGGAATCAACCCCGTCTCGGCGGAGTTCCTCCGCGCCGCACGCGCGCTGTGCGACTCCACCGGCGCGCTGCTGCTGTTCGACGAAATTCAATCCGGCATGGGGCGCACCGGAAAGTGGACCGCGTACCAGCACTACGACGTGATGCCCGACATTATGACCCTCGCCAAGCCGCTCGCCAGCGGAATCCCGATCGGGGCGATGGTCGCGAGCGAAGAGGCCGCGCGCGCCTTCACGCCTGGGATGCACGGCACTACATTTGGCGGTAATCCGTTCGCTTGTGCGGTTGCGATTGCCGCGATCGACACGATAAAGCGCGAAAACCTGCTTGCCCACAACACCGAGCTGGGCGACTACTTCCTCGCGCAGCTTCGCGCGCTCGCCGCGAAACACACATCCATTAAGGAAGCACGCGGTCTCGGCCTGATGATCGGCCTGGAGCTTCACTCGGCCGAGCTCGCAAAGTCGCTGCATGAAGCGTTGATGCACAGGCATCACATCCTCCTCAACCGCACCCACGACACGGTGCTGCGCTTCCTTCCGCCGTACATCATCACGCGCGAGCACGTCGATCGCGCCACTTCCGCGCTCGATGAATTACTCACCGCGTACATCGCTCCCGAGCCGCAAACGGCTGAGGCCGCCGCAAAATAGGAATCGAATGGACAGCAAAACGATCGTCATGAACCCAAGATCCAGACCGCTCGGCATCCAGTCCGACACCGCATTCACGGAGCTCGCCAAGGGCCTCGTGGGCCGCGACGTCGTATCGATGGCCGACCTCTCGCCGCAGGAGCTCGCCGCCATTCTTGAGCTGGCGCACGCCGTCAAAGCCAATCCCGACGACTTCCGTCACGCGCTCGACGCCAAGCAGATGATCCTCATCTTCGAGAAGGCCTCGCTGCGCACGCGCGTCACGTTCGAAGCGGCTATCAATACGCTGGGCGGAAACGCGATCTTCTACGATCAGACCGACCAGCCGCTCGGCGAGCGCGAGTCCATCCCTGATGTCGCCCGCAACCTCGAGCGCTGGATGGACATCATCGTCCTCCGCACCTTCGCGCACGAGACCATCACTGAAATGGCCGCGCACGCGAAGATCCCGGTCATCAACGCGCTCTCGGACCTTGAGCATCCGTGCCAGGCCGTCGCCGACTTCATGACTCTCGAAGAGCGCTTCGGCGCAGTCGACGGCCTGAAGTTCACCTACATCGGCGACGGTAACAACGTCTGCCACTCACTCATGCTCGCCGGCGCTCTGCTTGGTTCACACGTTACCATCGCCACGCCGAAAGGCTTCGAGCCCAAGCTCGACATCATTCATAAGGCCATCGAGATCGCCGAGACCACCGGCGGCTCGCTTATCCTGACGCACGATCCGGTGAAAGCTGCGACGGGCGCCGACGCGATCTATACCGACGTCTGCGTCTCCATGGGCCAGGAGCACGAGGCCGCTCGCCGCGGATCGATCTTCATCCCGTTCCAGGTGAACGACGCGCTGATGTCTCACGCACAATCGGGCGCCGTCTTCATGCACTGCCTCCCCGCGCACCGCAACGCCGAAGTCACTGACTCGGTCCTCGACAGCGATCACTCCATCGTCTTCGACCAGGCCGAAAACCGCATGCACGCCCAAAAGGCAATCACGCTTATGCTGCTCGGCGGCGCCAAGCGTTTGCCGAAGACACCGAACCGCCGCAGGTAACGCACGAAGATGTCTAACTCGCAACAACCAACCAAGATGTGGTCCGGCCGCTTCCGCGAGCCGCTCGACCGCACCTTCGAGCAGTGGCAGCGGAGCTTCCCCTTCGACTGGCGCCTGCTCCCTCACGAGGTCGCGGCCTCGCAGGCGCACGCACGGGCGCTCGCCGCAGCGGGAATCCTTAATGACGAGGAGCTCGAATCCATCCTCGGCGGCCTCACGCGGGTCGGCGAACGCATCGTGAACTGGTCGCATCGCATCTCCGCGACCTCGGGTCAAATCGACTACGAGACATCGAACGCGCAGATCGGCGCCGCGATCGTCGCCAGCGCCCCGCAGGCCGAGGACATCCACCACTTTGTTGAGCTCGAGCTCACTAAAGAGATCGGGGCGCTCGCCCTCAAACTCCACACCGGCCGCTCGCGCAACGAACAGATCGCGACCGACATGCGTCTCTTTGTACGCGACGCGATCGGCGCCACGACCCGCGGCCTTATCGGTTGGCTCACAGCACTCCTCACGCAGGCTGAAGCACACATTGACGACGTCATGCCGGGCTACACGCACCTCCAACGCGCCGAACCCGTCCTCCTCGCGCATTGGTTGTTGGCGTACGTTGCCATGCTGGAGCGCGACCTCTCGCGCTTCGCCGACGCCCGCGCTCGGATGAACTTCTGCCCGCTCGGCAGTGGAGCGATCGCCGGTGCGACGCTCGCGCTGGATCGCAACATTGCCAGCCAGGAACTCGGATTCATGGCGCCCACGCTCAACTCCATCGACGCGACTTCCGACCGCGACTTCATGCTCGACTTCGCTCAGGCTGCTTCGACGCTCGGCCTGCACATCTCGCGCTTTGCCGAAGAGATCACCCTCTACGCAACCGCAGAATTTAATTTCATCGATCTCCCCGAAGCCTTCTCCACCGGCTCGTCCGCGATGCCGCAGAAGAAGAATCCCGACCTCACTGAGCTCGCTCGCGGAAAATCCGCCCGCCTCCTGGGTGCTGCGACTGCACTGGCAACGCTCATCAAAGGCCTGCCGCTCGCGTACAACAAAGATCTGCAGGAGGGCCAGGAGCAGATCTTCGACATCGCGGACACTCTCGCCGGCCTGCTAAGTGTGCTACCGAACTTTACACGCGCACTAAACTTCCGCACGCAAACCATGCAGCACGCCGCTGAAACCGGCTATCTCAATGCCATGGCCGCCGCCACCTACCTTTCGAACAAGGGCGTGCCCTTCCGCAATGCCCACGAGATCGTCGGGAACGCTGTCCGGATGGGGCTATTGAAAAATGAGAATAGCCGAGGAAACGAAAGCGTTGAACTCAATGCAATTCCGCTCGACGATCTCCGCACTCTGAGCCCCGAGTTCGGCGACGACTTTTTTGCGTTCATCACCCTCCGCTCCACGCTCGACTGCCACGACGTCGCAGGCGGTACCGCATCTCACCGCGTTCGCGAAGCACTTCGCGCAGCAAAGACCCGCATCTCGCTTCTCGCATCTCGTACCTCGGACCCCGAATCAGCCAATGTCTAGCGACCTCATCACTCTCGATCTCGGCCCCTACGAGGCGCCCGCTGCGAGCGCCGCGCCCATTCGCGTCCAGAAAGCGCACCTGCAGGACGCGCGCAACATCTTCAACCTCGTCAACGCGCACTCGCACGACGGCACACTTCTGCGCCGCTCCTATGCGGAAATCTGCGAGAACGTGCGCGACTTCACTGTCGCCTATCGCAGCGTGGAGAATCCCGACACACACGAACTCGATGACGACTTCCTCGGCTGCGGCGCGCTGCACCTTTACGGTCCGCACCTCGCCGAGGTTCGCTCTATCGTCGTGCGTGAAGACCGTCGCGGCCTCGGCGCCGGCGATGCCGTCTTGGAAGCCCTCATCGCCGAAGCCGACGAGCACGAGGTCGCCAGCGTCTGCCTGTTCACCCGCATCCCCGACTACTTCGAGCACCTCGGCTTCCGCGTGGCCGAGCGCGATGCGATGCCGGACAAAATTTACAAGGATTGCCAGACCTGCCCGCGACTTTACGCCTGCGACGAAGTCGCGATGGTGCGCGGTCCGCTGCCGAACATCGCAGTGCTCGGCCCCCGCGAGCCGCAATTGCCCGAGCTCGTGCAGATCAATCCGCTCGCGACCGGCACGCGCTAGCCGTGCGCGTTCACTTCCACTTCAGCCCACCGACCTCAAACACGAACTCCTGATCCACACCGAACATTGGTGGGCTAACCCGCAGCTCCTTCGCATGCTGCATCTCTTTCAACAGCTTCTCCGGTTGCGGCAGAAACAGAATGCGCGTTCCTCCGCGATCATCATCGGTTCCCTCCACCATCTGCGCCGGCCCGGCGTCCACCTTCAGCTTCGTCAAGCATCGCCCGCGCTGGCAGAAGAATGGATTGCCCTCCCATGACGGCAGGTGCAGATAGCCGTCGACATGCTTCTGCTCGCGCCGAAAGCAAAGCTCCGCCGCGTTATCGACGGAGCGCGCGCACGCCCACGAACTCGCGCCCTCTGTCTTGTACTCCCAGCTCGCAGCCGGTGTCGTCGGCTGCGCAGGCGTCGAATCATCCTCTTCCTGAATCACCACTCGCGGCCCCGCCTTGCACGCCGTCAGCAACAGCAGAAGCCCACTCAATACGACGGCTCTCATGCGCCGCAGTCTACCGCAATCTGGCGCTCGGATCTTACTGTGCTGCCTTCTGCGCTTTCTTGATTAGCCGCTGCGCTTCGTCAGTGCCCTTCGTACCCAGCAACTGATACTTCTTGCCCTCCTGGTCGTGATAGTTCACGAAGAATTGCTCCACCTCATCTATCCACTTAGCAGGAAGATCATTCAGTTTCTTGACGTTTGCGTACTCGTGCGACTCCTCACAGACGACCACGAGGCGGTCGTTCCTGCGTCTTCTTCTTGCCCTCAACCTGTTGCCCTTCGATCACGCCGATCAGCCGGCCCTTCACCGGATCCCGGGGAACGCGGGCTCATCCATCAGCAGCAGCACGTCGATCGGGTCGCCATCGTCCGCCTTCGTCTGCGGCAGAAATCCAAAGTTATACGGAAACGACATGCCGGCCGGCAGCGTCTTCTTGTGAGCGAAGATTCCCTGCTCCTCGTCGAAGCTGAATTTGTTGCGACAGCCCGCCGGCGTCTCAATGATCACCTGCACAATATCGCCTTTCTCTACCGGGTTCAGCTTCACCGGATTCCGCAGCGATTTCATCGTTTGCTCCTCGTTCTGCTTTCTACGCACGCCACACGCGCAACTGCATCCCTGCACTGAGATGCAAACAACCCCTGCCGGTGCACCAGTTTGCCTGAAAAATCGCACCTTGCAGCGCACCGGCTCATAGGCGCAACCTGCGCGCCCCACTGCTAAAATGGACCTATGCCATCCATCCAGCGACGCCGCGCTGTCACGGTCAACATAGGCGGCATCCGCGTCGGCTCCGACGCTCCCGTCGTCGTGCAGTCGATGACCAATACCGACACCGCCGACGTTGAATCCACCATCCAGCAGGTCGCTGCCCTGGCCCGTGCCGGGTCTGAGCTCGTCCGCGTGACCGTCAACAATGACGACGCCGCTAAGGCCGTTCCCTACATCGTCGAAGGCATTCGCGAAAAGGGCTGGGAGACGCCCATCGTCGGCGACTTCCACTACAACGGCCATCTGTTGCTGCGCAAATATCCTGACTGCGCGAAAGCTCTCGCCAAGTACCGCATCAACCCGGGCAACGTAAGCATCGGCCGCAAGGACGACGACAACTTCCGCACCATGGTGGAGTGCGCGGTCGAAAATCAGAAGCCTGTGCGCATCGGCGTCAACTGGGGCTCGCTTGATCAGGCTCTGCTGACGCGCATGATGGATGAGAATCGAAGTCAGCGCCAGCCTTTAGACGCGCGCGACGTGATGCTCGAAGCCATGGTGCGTTCCGCGCTCGACAACGCGTCTGCTGCTGAGCGTTACGGTCTGCGCCGCGACCAGATCATCCTCTCGGCAAAAGTCTCGAACGTTCGCGACCTCATCGACGTCTACACCGAACTGGCGCGCCGTTGCGATTACGCGCTGCATCTCGGGCTGACCGAAGCCGGTATGGGTATGAAGGGCGTCGTCGCTTCGACCGCCGGGCTTGCTCCGCTGCTGCTCAAGGGCATCGGCGACACCATCCGCGTCTCGCTCACGCCCGAGCCCGGCGCGGATCGTGCCGAAGAAGTCCGCTGCGCGCAGCAGATCCTGCAGTCGCTCTCGATCCGCAGCTTCATGCCGCAGGTCACAAGCTGCCCGGGATGCGGGCGCACCACATCAACCTACTTCCAGGAACTCGCGCAACGCATTCAGGCCTATCTCGCGGAGTCGATGCCCGAGTGGAAGAAGGTCTACCCCGGCGTTGAGGAGCTCAAGCTTGCGGTCATGGGTTGCATCGTCAACGGTCCCGGCGAATCCAAGCACGCCAACATCGGCATCTCGCTGCCCGGCACGTTCGAGGAGCCCAAAGCGCCTGTCTACGTTGACGGCAAGCTTTTCACCACGCTCAAGGGCGACCACATCGTCGAGGAGTTCCAGGTGATCCTCGATGAATACGTCGAGAAGCGTTACGGCCGGCAGGTCATCGAAGTCTAGCTCTTCGGTTCACACCAACGCAGGCCGCGAGCAACCCTCGCGGCCTGCGTTTTTGTGTCATTCTGCGGGCGGATCTGCTTTATCTGATCGGGAATGTCGGCGCTTTCGCAGCGCCGGCCACAGCGCGAGCAGCCGCAGGCGCAACGCGCGCTTCCCTTTCTCTTCCGCCTTCCGCGCCTGCGCTGCGGTGCGCTCCCACTGCCACGGGCTGTTGTGCAGCTTCAGCTCGCGCAACCGATAGAACGTGCCGCGCCACATCACCCCGCGCCTCACGATCGCCGAGAGCATCGAGCGCAGCATCGCCCACACCATCGCAAACACACCCAGCGGATATGTCCATCCATAGCGCGCATCGATGCCCTCTTCTCGCTCATCACGCGATAGCACGCGCCGATGCAGCACAGCGCCAACACCGATGGCACAATCGAGCGCCACCAGAACAGTCCAGCTACGGGCGCCAGAAATAGCACCAGCATCGCGGCGCACGCGGCAAACAACACCAGCGGGTTGAAGTTCACGCTCGCGAACAGATTCTTCGTCAAACCGCGCACGATGCCGCGCGCACCTTTGGCCCAGTGCACCAGCACCAGCTCCGGCCCGAACGCGACGCGCTGCCGCATCCCGGCAGCCTTCATCCTTCGGCCCAGCGTCATGTCCTCCACAACCGCCATCCGCTGCGGCTCCCATCCGCCGAGCACCTCCAGCGCCTCACGCCGCACCAGGTTGAACGCGCCCACGCCCATCACATCATGCCGCGCCTGCGGATCGCTCACCCTCCACGGCCGCGTGACCCACACCCCAAGCACGCTGAAGAACGCAAGCACGATTCCTTCGCCACGGCCCTTCACCTGCGGCGTCGGCATCACGACAACGTGGTCCGCGCGTGTCATCGCCGCAAATCCCATCGCCCTGCGCAGCGATGACGGGGAGAACAACACATCCGCATCCGTAAACAACAGATACTCGCTCGCCGAGTTCCGCACGCCGACTTCAAGTGCGAACGTTTTTCCAAGCCATCCTTCCGGCAGATACTCGATATGGATCGCGCCGATCTGTTCCGGATATCGCTGCGCAAAGTCATCCACAATCGTCCGCGTACTATCCGTCGAGCGGTCATCAATCGCCAGCACGCGCAGCTCGCGATATTGCTGCATCAGCAGGCACTCGAGCGTCTGCCCGACCTTCTCGCCCTCGTTCCGCGCGGGCACGACCACGGTAAGAGAGGGCGCCACACCCTCGGGCGGAATCAGGTCCCACTCCGGAGACGAGATGTCCGGCACCTCGCCCACACGACGGATAGTTTCATTGGTTCGCCACATCCACAGCACAGCCAGCAGCCACGCTGAATACTCGGCGACCGTGCGCCATTGCTGTCCCATCATGCCGGCGCAGGAGCCTCCACATCGCGCAGCGCCGGCGCCATTCGCGCTCCAATAAAGAAGATCACCGCGCCGGCTGCGAACGAGATCAGCGTCGCCGCCATACCCACGCGCAGGTTCGTCCTGTCGCTGATCATCCCAATCACCTTCGACGACGGCATATCGCCCAGCACGTGAATCACAAACAACTGCCCCGCCATCGCGGTCGCACGCAGCCCTGCAGGCACTGCATTCAGTGTGGCCGCGTTCACCGGGCCGGTGCCGAGGAAGATCAGAAACACCGCCAGGCTCAGCGACGCCACAATCCACTTCGTCGGCCCGAAGAAGCACATCACGGCAGGCGGAATCGTCAGTGCCGCGCTAATGCCAGGCACAAGATACAGCGCCCTTCGGCGTCCGGCGCGACCACATCTGCGCGATCCATCCGCCTAACGCCGTTCCGCCCAGGCCCGCGACCACAATGATCGGTCCCATCAGCGCGCCCGCGGCCTCAATCGAGTAGCCCGCCTCACGGTGCAGAAAGCTCGGCATCCACCACGAAATCCCACCGAGCGAAAACGTCACCGCTGCATAGCCGAGGATCGACGTCAGATACGCTCCGTTCTTCAGCAAGGACAACACACTCGCACGATCCGTCTTCGTCCTCTCATGCGCTTCCCCGGTGCGTTGCGGCTCGCGCATCCAGAACAGAATCAAAAGCGCCATCAGCACACCGGGCACGGCGCTCGCGACGAAGCTCATGCGCCATCCATGATGCTGCCCGATCCATGCTCCAGCCTCGTAGCCGGCAGCCGCTCCCACCGGCAGCGCAACGCTGAAGATGGTCATCGCGCGGTTGCGGTCCGACTCCGCGAAGAAGTCCGCCAGCAGCGCCGGGGCAAACACGCCAAAGCATGCCTCGCCGATACCCAGTGCTGCATGCCGGACGTTCAGCGAGGCGTACGAGTGCACGCTGGCGGTCACGAAGTTAACCGCCGCAATGCCGAGCGCAGCTACCACGATCATCGGCTTGCGCGGGAATCTGTCGCCCAGCCAGCCCGTAATCGGCGAAGCGCACACGTACGCCACCATGAACCACAGCGTCAGTGATCCAATCTGGGTATCGCTGAGCCGGAACTCGCCCTTGATCTGCTCCTGCACGGCCGGCAGAATGTAGCGGTCCAGATAGTTGACGAAGTTCATCGCCGTCAGCAGCACGAGCGCTGTCGTGGCACCCGCAACCGCTCCAGTTCTCGGGCTCAAACGCTGCGTCATCGAACCCGAGAATACCAGTTGCCCATGAAGTTATCGCCGCGCTCGCGAAACGCGCTACCATTCCCCGCATGCCGCTGCTCGCGAAATTTCTGTGCTCAACAACTGCCGCGCTGGCCCTCGCCTCGCCCCTCGCGCTGCATCACACAACTATGCCAGACCCTGCACGACCTGAGCCCTCTATCGTTCGCCTTGATCCCGCACTCGATGCCCTCATTCCACGCGACGCCAAGCCCGAGCTTGTTGCCACCGGCTTCGGCTTCACCGAAGGTCCGCAGTGGCGCCACGGGCGCACATGGTTCGTCGACGGGCCCATGAACAAGCTGCGCGCCACCACACCCGGCGGGCAGGTCACCGAGCTGCTGACATCCGACTCCGGGTTTGCAAATTTCAGCGGACCGAATGGCAATGCGCCAGCCGCAGACGGCTCCGTGGTGATGTGCGAGCAGGATGGCCGCCGTGTCGTCCGCCTCGTGGGGCCCGACGACAAGCTGAAAGTCGAGACGCTGTTTGAGAACTACGAGGGCCATCGCCTCAACAGCCCCAACGACATCATCTTTGCGAAAGATGGCAGCTTCTACTTCACTGACCCGCCGTACGGCCTGAAACACATGGACAAGGACCCTGCGAAAGAGCTGCCGTTCAACGGCGTGTACCACTACAAAAACGGCAAGCTCACGCTGATCATCCGCGACCTCACGCTGCCCAACGGCATCACGCTGACTGAAGACGGCAAGACAATGTACGTTGCCAACTCCGGGCCGCACATGATGTACATGAAGTATCCGGTGAATCCGGATGGTACAGTCGGCCCCGGCACCATGCTGATCGATTTCCAGCCGCAGTCCGGAAAAGGGTGTACCTGACGGGTTGAAGCTCGATTCGCGCGGGAAATCTGTGGGCCAGCAGCCCGGGTGGGATTCGCATCATCACGCCGGCAGGGAAAAGTGCTCGGGCAGATCAAGTTGCCGGAGGTTGCGGCGAACCTGGCCTGGGGTGAAGACGGCAAAACACTTTACATCTGTGCGTCACATTCGGTCTACAAACT
Source organism: uncultured Verrucomicrobiae bacterium (assembly GCA_963716225.1). Classification (GTDB taxonomy): domain Bacteria; phylum Acidobacteriota; class Terriglobia; order Terriglobales; family Acidobacteriaceae; genus Granulicella. The sequence continues at coordinate 792,663 of OY970299.1, forward strand.
GCGCACCAGCGTGAAGGGACGCATGCCATTGTTCACGCAGCCGTGACTGGGGTACCCCTCCCCCCTTTTTCGTGCAAAATATTCATTCTAAAGGGCCTTCTTTGTAAAATATTGTATCCAGATAACTTACGGGCAAAGTATTCCATTCAGGTGAGTTAACAGGTGGGGGGTACTTTTCCCCGCTCACTCGCCGTGTCACAGCAGAGGCGTAGAGTTACCCCATGAGCCGCATCGACCGCCGCCGATTTACTGCTCTTTCCGCCCTCACGCTCGCCGCCACGCGCCTCCGCGCGCAGACGACGGCGCAGCCTCCGCAGCAGTCGCCTACCGGGATGCCGACACTGGCCAAGCCGGTCGGCTACTGCCCTGTCGGTCTGGGCGACATCTCCGACATCTTCATCCGCGCCTGCGCGGAGACTCCGAACGCGCGGGTCACCGGCCTGGTCTCCGGCCACGCCGAGCAGAAGGCGCCCAAGTATCAGCAGGAGTTCAACATCCCGAACTCGTCGGTCTACACCTATGAGACCTACGATCACATCCGCGACAATCCGGCCATCGACGCGGTCTACATCGGCCTGCCGAACTCGATGCATGCCGAGTACACGATCCGCGCCGCGGAGGCGGGCAAGCACGTGCTCTGCGAGAAGCCGATGGCGATCTCTTCCGCCGAGTGCCGCAAGATGATCGACGCCTGCCGCGCGCACAACGTGAAGCTGATGATCGCCTACCGCGTGCACTACGATCCCACGTGGCAGCACATCCGCGACCTCGCTCGCAACGGCGCGATCGGCGAGATCCAGGGGTTTCAGGGCGGCTTCTACGGCAACAAGCGGGAAGGCGAGTGGCGTCTGGATCGCAAGCTGGCCGGCGGCGGATCGCTGATGGACCTCGGCATTTATCCGCTGAATGCGATCCGCTGGATCGCCGGTGAAGAGCCCGCGACCTATGCGGCGCAGGTCTCGACGAAGATCAAGGGCCGTCGCTTCGCGTCGGTCGAAGAGACGGTCGAGTTCAACTTCAAATTCCCGTCCGGCACGCTGGCGTCGAGCGGAAGCTCCTATGGCGAAGCGGGGCCGGCGTACATCAACATCTGCGGTACCGAGGGATATCATCCAGGTGCAGCCCGCGTTCTTCTACAACGGCCTGAAGTTCACCGGGCACGACAAAGAACGGGCCGGTCTCCGGCTCCAACGACGCCAAGGGGCCGTACCAGTTCGTCTATGAGGCCGACCACTTCGCCGGGTGCATTCGCAACAACACGGAGCCGCTCACGCCTGGTGAGGAAGGCCTGGCGGACATGCTCGCGATCGAGGCTATCTACCGCGCTGCAGGCGCTCCGATCGCGTAGAGCGGTTGCCCGCAGAGCGACAACCGGCCTCACATTCTGCATCGACACTACGAGCTCCGCAGAAAGGGTGTGCAGCCGTTGGCTCCTCGCTCGGAGACTCGCCGAATCGTACAATCTGATCTGACTTTGCGCTCTCCGGAGATCACCGCACGCATGAACGACCACGCTGCGCCGGAAGACCGAAGACGGCCAAGCTCGTATCAATCTCTCCGAACGCCGGATCTCCACCGGCGTCAGCGGCCTCGACGACATCCTCGGCGGCGGACTTCCTGCCGGCCACCTGTACCTCGTCGAAGGCGATCCGGGCACGGGCAAAGACCACGCTCGCTCTGCAGTTTCTGCTCGAAGGCGTGCGCGCGCGGCGAGCGCTGCATGTACGTCACGCTGTCGGAGTCGAAAACCGAGCTCCAGCAGGTGGCCGAGTCGCACGGCTGGTCGCTCTCGCCGATCACCATCTTCGAGATGCTTCCCACCGATGAGGAACTCAGCCCCGAAGCCCAGTACACCGTCTTTCATCCCTCCGAGGTCGAGCTGGCGGACACCATGACCGCCATCATCAAGCCAGGTCAATGCCATCAACCCGGAGCGCGTGGTCTTCGACTCTCTCTCCGAGTTCCGGATGCTGGCACGCGACCCGCTTCGCTACCGCCGCCAGATCCTCGCGCTCAAGCGCCACTTCAGCGGCCGCAACAGCACGGTCCTTCTGCTCGACGACCGCACGGCCGCGGGCGGCTCGAACGATCTCCAGCTCCAATCGATCGCTCACGGCGTGATCAAGCTCCAGAATCTCGAGCGCGAGTATGGCATCACCCGCCGCCGGATGGCCGTCCACAAGCTCCGCGGCTCGCGCTTCCGCGAGGGCTTCCACGACTACTCCATCCACACCGGCGGCCTGCAGATTTACCCCCGGATCGTGGCCGCCGAACACAGGCCCGGCTTCGTCCACCAGCAGGTCCCCAGCGGGATCAAGGAGCTCGACCAACTCTTCGGCGGCGGCATCGACAACGGCACCAACACGCTGCTGATGGGCCCCGCCGGCTGCGGCAAATCGACCGTCGCGATGCGTTACGCGCTCTCCGCCGCGCAACGCGGCGAACTGGCCGCCATGTTCCTGTTCGACGAGACGCTCCCGACGCTGATCACGCGCTCCAAGGGCCTGAACATGGACCTCACGCCCGAGATGGAATCCGGCAGGCTGCAGATCCAGCAGATCGACCCGGCGGAGCTCTCGCCCGGCGAGTTCATCGATCGCATCCGCGTGATGGTCGAACACCACAACTTGCGGCTGGTGGTCATCGACAGCATGAACGGCTTCCTCAACTCCATGCCGCATGAGCAGTTCCTCGCGATGCAGCTCCACGAGCTGTTCTCGTACCTCGGACAGCAGGGCATCACGACCCTGGTTACGCTCGCGCAGCATGGCTTCGTCGGCATCACACAGGCGCCAATTGACGTCAGCTATCTCGCCGATTCCGTCCTCCTGTTCCGGTATTTCGAACGCGCTGGCGGCGTCCGGCAGGCGCTTTCCGTCGTCAAGAAGAGAAGCGGCCGGCACGAGCGCACCATCCGCGAGCTTATCTTGAGCAACGGTGTCTTTCGCGTTGGTCCCGGTACTTACTGACTTTGAAGGCGTCCTGACAGGACACCCGACCTACATCGGACCTGCCGAGACCCAGGAGCCTGCCCTCTGATCACCGGCCTCAAACGCTCGATCCGAGAGACCCGCACCATTGTCCTCGCACCCACTGGCCGCGACGCCCAGCTTATGACGGCGGTAATCGAGCGCTCCGGAAAGCCCTGCGAAGTCATCAACTCCATCGGCGAGCTCTGCGAGGAGATCCGCGCCGGCGCCGGTGCGGCAATCGTCGCCGAAGAGGCGTGCAAAGGCAACGCTGTCCTCGCAACTGATCCCTGTGCTCAGCGAACAGCCGCCATGGTCAGATTTCCCTCTCATCTTCCTCATTGCGGGCGGCCGGGTCACCATTCACAGCGAACGCCTGCGCCAGCTTCGCCAGCCGCTCGGAAACGTTCTTCTGCTGGAGCGGCCCATCCGCCCCGAAACGCTTCTATCGACGCTTGATACCGCACTCCGCGGCCGCGAGCGCCAGTACCAGATCCGCGATCAGATGCAGCAGGCCGAGCTCGCCCAGGAGGCCCTTCGCCGCTCCGAAAAGCTCGCTGTCACGGGCCGGCTCGCCGCCTCCATCGCGCACGAAATAAACAATCCGCTGGAGTCAGTCACAAATCTGCTCTATCTCGCGCGCACCGAGCCGTCAACCGAGGTTGTGAGCCACTACCTCGCACTGGCGGAGCAGGAACTCGCCCGGGTCACCGAGATCACCAAGCACACGCTGCGTTTCTACCGCGAGCCGAGCCAACCCTCGACAGTGGATCTCGTAGCGGTGGTCGACTCCGTGCTGTCGCTTTACAACTCGCGGCTGCACGCCGCAGGTGTGGCGGTGGTAAAGCAGATTCGCGCTTCATCGATTCCTCTCACCTCTTCGCTGGGTGAGCTCCGCCAGGTCATCGCCAACATCGTCGGCAATGCGCTCGACGCGATGCGAAGCGGCGGCCGGCTGGTCGTTCGCCTCAGCATCGAGCAGCGATCCTGGCGGCCGAACTGCCCGCTGGCCCGGCTCACCATCGCAGACAATGGTTCCGGCATTCCGCAGGACCTCATCTTTCGCATCTTCGAGCCTTTCATCACCACCAAGGGCGAGACCGGCACAGGGCTCGGACTGTGGGTGACGGCAGAGATCGCGCGCAAAAACGGCTGGAGCATCCGGGTGCGCAGTCGCACGGAGCCGAATCGCAGCGGCACCACCTTCTCTATCCTGATTCCGCTGGTCAGTCAGGCGCTGCAGCCTGAACTCGCGCTCGCGCAGACAACAACGTAAACCTATAGCGGCTCTCTTCGCTCGACGCCGAAGAAGGCGCGGCGTCCCCACAACCGGACCTCCACGCCCACCACCTCAGGTCCGATCCCGCGATCGCCGCGGACCGTGTGCACCACAACGTCGCGACTCTCCGCTTTCAGCAGGATCGTCGCCGGAAGCAGCATCAGCAAAAGCATCATGGCGACGGCTATCTTCAGAGTGGTCAGCATGCTTTGAGTATTTGCCCTGGGCGGACCGATCCGCCAGACCAGCCGCTGCACCGTTTCGGCCACTGGCTGCATTCCCGTTCCCCAGCGGCTTCCTCCCGGGCTACGATTCCTTCATGAGCTCCCGCAAACCGGCCGCCGCGCGTTCCTCGCGCAGGATCTGGATACCCACAATCTGGCTGGGCTTCGGTCTCTTCGACGCCACACAGGCCGTCATTCGCATGCGCAGCGAAGGCATGCACCATAACTGGGGAAAGGTGTTCCTCGTCTCTGTGATCGCGTGGGTGCCATGGGCGCTCGCCACGGTGCCCGTGATGCGACTCAATCGCCGCTATGCCGTCACAGACTGGCGCTCCCGCAACACCTGGCGCGCGCACATTCCTGCGCTGCTTCTCCTGAACTGTGCAGTCGGCGCATGGTACGCGCTGTTTGAGAGATTCCTGCACCCCTACTCCAGCGCTCCCAGATCTTACGGCGCACTCTTCGTCGAGGACACACTCAGCAGCATTCTCGCCTCGGTGCTGCTCTACGGCGCCATCGTAGCTGTCGATACGGTCCTCGACTCACGCGCTCGTCTTGCTCGCCAGCAAGCCGAGACCGCCCGCTTGAACGAGCAGCTCTCGCAGGCACAGCTCGATGCGCTGCGGCGGCAGATCGAGCCGCACTTTCTGTTCAATACGCTGAACTCCGTCTCCGCGCTCATCCGCGAGCACCGCAACGATGCGGCGGTGATGATGATCGCCGGGCTCTCTGATTTTCTCCGCCGCCTGCTTGCTAACCCGGCGCGGCAGCAGGTCGCGCTGGCCGAAGAGATGGAGTTCGCCCAGCGATATCTCGACATCCAGAAGGTCCGCTTCGCCGACCGGCTGCAGCTCTCGCTCGACGTCCCATCCGAGCTGCTTGTTGCGCAGGTTCCCACACTCGTCCTGCAGCTCATGCTGGAGAACGCGATCAAACACGGGATCGCCCAGCGCGCGCAAGGCGGCCTGGTTCGCATCTCCGCGACGCGCAGCAACGGCACACTCACGCTGTCGGTCTACAACGACGGACCCGCCATCAGCGCGCACGCCGAGACACACGCCGGCGTCGGTATCGGCCTCACGAACATGCGCACCCGGCTGCACGGTCTCTACGGAGATCGCTTCGCGCTCAATATGCAGAACCGTCAACCGCACGGGGTTGAGGTTTCCGTCTCAGTTCCCTTTATCGAGCAGTGACGCAACTCATGCCCGCGCCCGCTCCAATTCGCACCATCATCGTCGACGACGAGCCACTCGCCCGCGCGAACCTCCGCGTGCTCCTTCAGCGCGATGCCGCCATCGACATTGTCGCTGAGTGCGGCTGCGGCCCCGATGCACCCGCACTCATCCGCAGCACGCGCCCCGACCTCCTTTTTCTCGATGTCCAGATGCCGGAGTGTGACGGTTTCGACGTGCTCGAGCTTCTCGGCGCCGATCTCCCGCGCGCGATCGTCTTCGTCACGGCTTACGACCAGTACGCTCTCCGCGCGTTTGAAGCGGGCGCACTCGACTACCTGCTGAAACCGTTCGACAACCTCCGCTTCGACCTTGCACTCTCGCGCGCCAAACAAAAAATTGCGCTCGGCAAAGACCGTCGTCTTGATCGCCTCGCCATCAAATCCGCCGGCCAGATCGACTTCATCTCGCTAGCCGAGATCGACTGGATCGAAGCAGCCGACTACTACGCGGCGCTGCACATCGGCGCGCGCACGCACCTGCTGCGCCGCTCCTTGTCGGACCTCGAGCAGGACCTCGATCCCGCGCTCTTCTGCCGCATTCATCGGTCAGCCATCGTCAACCTCGACCGCGTGCGCGGCCTGCGCTCCAACGAAGACGGCGATTACACCGTCCTCCTTGCGAACGAGGCCACCCTCCGCCTCAGCCGCAAGTACCGCAAGCAACTGCAATCGCGGCTCGGCGTCATAAGCGAATCGACCTGAGCGGATTTGCGCGCAATGCGTGTCGGTCCGACGCACTGCCGGGTTTCGCGTCTTATTGACTACTCGCTATTCGCCATTCACTACCGGCTCACCACGCGTTCCGATATCCATCGCGTTCAGTCAGCGTAATCGGACGCCCAAACAGCTCGCTCAGCCTGGCCTCCGTCAACAGCGCGCTCTTCGCTCCATCCGCCACAATCCTGCCACAGCGCATCATTACCACGCGTTGCATCTCCGGCAGAATGTCGGCGATGTGATGCGTGATCATGACTATCGCAATCCCCCGCTGCGCCAGTCCGCGCAGCATCTCGCGCAAGTCATGCTGCGCGGCAAGATCAAGCGCATTCGAAGGCTCATCCAGCAGCAGCATCTGCACCTCGCCGTCTACGCTCGCGCCGGCGAGTGCGCGGCCGATCATCACCCTGCGCTGTTGGCCCGCCGACATCTGTCCCACCAGCTTCTCGCGCAATTCGCGCGCGCCCACCAGCTCCAGAATCACCGCCGCGCGCTCGCGCATCGCGTCCGTTACGTGCAGATTCGGCCACAGGGTCGAGCTCGAAAAAAATCCCGTCACCACCGCATCGAAGCCGGTTGTGTGCAGCGTCGGCTTGCCCGGCAGCTCCGGGCCCACCACACCCATCCTGCGCTTCAGCTCCGTCAAATCCCAGCGCTCGCGCCCCAGAATTCGCACGCGGGTCTCCGCTGTCACGATCGGATAAAGCTCGCACGTCATCGTCTTCAGCAGCGTCGACTTTCCGCATCCATTGGGGCCCAATATCACCACGTGCTCGCCGCGATCCACACGCAAATTCAAATCGTGCAGCACAACGTCTCTTCCGCGTGCCACATGCACGTGCTCCAACTCAATCAGCGCTTGCTGCACGCCGCTCACCGCGCCCTCGCGAGCACACCCAGGATCCGCACACCCGCTTTCACACTCGCCCACGCATTTCCCGACACCTTCGACTCGCCGCCCATCCTGCACCGGTAATCCACTGGAATCTCCTGAATACGCAGGCCCATCCGCACCGCTTTGATCTGCATCTCCAGGTTCCACCCATACGTCATCTCGCGCATCTGCATTCGCTCCAGCGTCTCTCTGCGAATGGCGCGGAACGGCCCCATATCCGTATAGCGAAACCCATACATCGCCTTCACCAGCGCGCCAATTAATTTAGCCGCAAAGACCTGGCTGCCCAGCAGCGAGCTCGGTTCTGCTCGTCCGCGCATTCGCGACCCAATCACAAAATCCGCGTCATCGCGCAGAATCGGACTCACAATCTCATCCATTGCACTCACATCATCCGACCCATCACCATCCAGAAACACCAGCACATCGCTCGACGCAATCGCAGCCTTCGCTCCGGCCGCGCACGCCGCCCCGTACCCGCGCGCCGAGCTCACCACCCGCGCACCTGCAGCGCGCGCCACATCGGCAGTCGCATCGGTGGATCCGTTGTCCACTACAACGCACTCGGCAACGTCGCACTGCAGCACAGAACGCACGACGGTCGCAATCGCCTCCGCTTCATTCAGTGCCGGAATCACGACCGAAACCCTAGACTGCATGGCGCTGCGCCCGCGCATCGAACCACCGCCACACGCGCCAATGTCCGCACACTGCTCCCACAACCATCGCGATCAACACCACCGCATACATGCGCTCGTTCAGCAGAAACATCGCCGGCCCTGGCACGGCCAGCGCGGTTGTGAACAGATAAAAGAAGCTGACCACATACGCCAGCACCGGCAACTCCGGGATAAGCGGCAGAAACACAACGAGCCACGCGATGTACCACGGATAGTGCGGCGAAAACTCGAGCATGAGTGCGAACGCCAGCATCAGCGCGGCGCCCACGTAGGCGGGATGCTTGTGCCGCGCGCCGCGTCCCAGCCTCTCGCGCGATGCATGCCGCCACGCCCACCAGCAGATCCCCAGCATCACGACCGCACACGCCGCAACATAGATCGTCTTGCTGAACCACGCCATACCCGGCAAGCGCTGCACCCAATCCAGCACAAAATAACGCGTCCCCGTGTCCAGCCCTTCCTCGTTCGCATAGCCAGCGAGGAATCCAAACACCAGCTTCCCCACGGGCGCATACACCGCATAACCTGCCGCACATGCTGCCACGACAGTCACCGGCATCTTCCAATCACGCCTCTGCCATAAAGCCGGCAGCAGCACCAGCGGATAAAACTTCGTCATAACCGCGAGCCCCAGAAACAAGCCAGTCAGCACCGGCTGCTCGCGATAGCGGAACAGCAGTGCCAGCGCGACAAACCCCATGATCACCGCGTCCACATGCCCCGCCGCGCCAATTTCCCACACCAGCAGCGGACACCACGCATACAGCAGCACATCCGTCGTGCGCCTTCCCATCAACCTCAGCAGCGCGATCAGCGCACACGCCGTCACACACTCAAATCCAAACATTGCGATCTTCATCGCCTGCACCGTCGGCGAAAAGAGCGTAATGAGCCAATAGATCATCTGCGCGATCGGCGGATAGATCGTGTGCGCATACTCCTTGCGATTGATGTGCTCGTAAATGCCGGGATATCTCTGCTGCAGCGCCGCGAGCGCGTGGTCAGCGGGCACATACCGGTACGGACTGATATGCCCATGCTGCACAATGCCGTCCCACACGTAGCGGTAAATGTCAGTCGAAAGAGACGGCGGCTGAAACAGCACTACAGCCCGCATGGCCACCGCGAATCCCAGCACGATCCACAACGTCGCGCGATTCACCGGCTGCGTCAGCACAATCGAGATTGCCGCGACGTACAGCACGTCGCTCCAGCCAGACACGCCCGAGAAGCCGATGTGAAACCGCTGCTGTTCCGCAAGAAACTGGCGCGCCATCAGCACCAGCCCGATGCCCAGCGCGCACAACACAAGATTGGTGAACCAAGCGCGCCCCCCACGCCATTGCTGCAACTCTGCCGTCATCGCGCCGCACGCTCCCGCAGGAAATCGCGCGTCCAGCGCGCGTCATACCCACTCACCTGGGCAAACGCCGGCTGCGCGCCGCGCAACAACTCATGCTTCAGCAGTTCCAGCGTCCGCGCGTCATCCACGTCGTACCACTTCGGTAATTCGATCAGCTCCAGCCCCGCCTCCCGCACACGCTCCACAGTCTCCGCATACACACGCGGCGTGCTCCAAGTGATGCATTCGAACAGCCGCGCGTCCGCACGCTTCAATCCAATCAGGTAGTAGCCTCCGTCCTGCGACGGCCCGAGCACCACACGATCGATCCCGCGGCCCAGCGCATCGACGGCAGCTCGCAGCGCACTCGCCGGCACGGTCGGTGAATCCGAATCGATCAGGCACACTGCACCGAAGCCGCAACTGAGAATGTCCTGCGCTGCATTCAACAAGCGCTCGCCGAATCCATCGCCTCGCTGCGCAATCAACCCAAAACACTCCGGAAGCAATCCATCGAACGCCGCTTCATCGCCCACAGGCGTGTAGCACACCAGACCCTGAGCTCCGCCCTGATCCACGATCGCCGCAATGTTCTCCGCCGTGTCGCGAAGAAAGCATACATTCAGCGCCGCCGCTTCCTCCGCGCTCAGCGGCGGCTGCAACCGTGTCTTGACACTGCCCGCGCGCGGCGCCTTCGCCATCACGGCCAATGCACAAATATCCGTCAGCCCCGGCCGGCGCACTCCACGCTCTAGAATTTTCAAAGCCACGACTCCCGCTCATCTCACCGCAGCCACAGTCTACCCGTCTTATTTAGCCCTGCCGCCCGGCCCACCCGTTTGCCGGCACCTCTTTTCGATGTCATCCTCAATTAATGCGCTCTCACCCGCTGGCCTTCGCAAGGCTCGCAGCTCTCGCCGTCACTCTCTTCCTCACGCTCTCCGTGCACGCACAGGAGTCCGGCCCGTGGCGCGCCTCCAGTTCCAACGCCAAGGCCATCACCGGCGACGTCGCCTTCTCTCCAACCAAGATCATCATCAACTTCATCCCGTTCACGATCGCACAGATCCGTTCGCTCCAAACCCAGGAGGCCGTCGCGCTGTTCAACCCTGACACTCCCACCGGTGGCGGCAACATCTTTCGCGTCGACATCCCGGCCGACAATCGCTTCCTCCACAAAAACACGCTCTGCGGCTCCGACGACACGCAATGGATCGTCACCTACGCCCAGGGCCGCACGCTGGAGGTCGCCTTCTTCTCCGGCGCGACTCCGCCGGTCCTCACCTTCGACGCGCTGAACAACGCCAGCAATCTCTGCGGAGTCTTCAACTACATCCGCTAGTCTTCAACTACATTCGCTAGGCCTCAACTACATTCGCTAGGCCTCAACTACATCCCCTAGCCTTCAACTACATTCGCTAGCCACGCGCGCACTTCCTACTCTTCGAAGCTGCGGTTCCATCGCGCAATCACCCGGGTCTCACGCTCGAAGCCGAGCACGCTCAAACTGCCGGTGCCCAGCGCGAACTTCGCTCCATTCACCGCCGGCAGTCCAATCCATCGCACCGCCAGAATCCGCAGAATATGCGCGTGCGCAAACAGCGCCACCTGATGTGATTTCCCCGCGTGCGGGCCAATCGCCACAGCCGCGAGCGCCCGCGCAATCACCTTGTCCGCGCGCTCTCCCACCGCGTCCACGGTTTCTCCGCCGACCATTTCATTTGTCCACACACTCCAGTCGGACCCGTACTTGGCCCGCATTTCAGCGGTCGTCTTGCCTTCGCTCTCGCCGTAGTTCCACTCCATAAGATTCTGGTCGACGATCGCCACATTGGCATAACCGGCAATCTCGCACGTCTCCTTCGCGCGCTGCATCGGGCTCACAAACACCGCCGCGAACTTACGCCCGGCCAGGTAATCTCTCAGCTCCCGCGCGCGCTCGCGTCCGTGGTCCGTCAGCGGAATATCTGTCGTGCTCGTGTGCCGCCCGTCCGCCGACCACTCCGTCTCTCCATGCCGCACCAGCCATAACTCCACCTTCGCCTCATCGCTCATTCGCCCATTCTATCGATCGCGTTTCACCCGGCTGCGATACCCTGTTCACGCCATCGCAGACCCGCCCACAGGAGCAGCTCATGCCTTCGACCGTGTGCATCATCGGCGGCGGCCCCGCCGGAATCATGCTCGCCCTTCTGCTTGCGCGCGCCGGCGTGCCCGTCACGGTTCTTGAAAAGCACCCCGATTTCTTCCGCGACTTCCGCGGCGACACCATCCATCCCTCCACGCTCGAGCTGCTCTACGAGCTCAATCTCCTCGACCGCTTCCTCACCCTGCCGCACTCCCGCATCGAAACCCTCGCCGTCAACATGGGCGGCCGCTCACTCCCGCTGCCCGACTTCACCCACCTCCCTGTGCACGCGCGCTACATCGCGCTGATGCCCCAATGGGACTTCCTCAACTTCCTCTCCGCCGAAGCCAAAAAGTACCCCGCGTTCAATCTGCTCATGAGCACGGAAGCGACGGGACTTCTTGAACAGCCCAGCCCACACGGGCCCATCATCACGGGCGTGCGCGCCAGCTCACCGCAAGGGCCCATCGAAATCCCCGCCGACCTAACCGTTGGCTGCGACGGCCGCCACGCGCTCTCACGCACCGCCGCGCATCTCGCACTCATCGACGAAGGCGTTCCCATCGACGTCCTCTGGTTCCGTCTCGCACGCCAGCCGGATGACCCCGAGAACGCGCTCGGCTACATCGATCGCGGCCGCATCATGATCCTCATCAACCGCAACGACTACTTCCAGTGCGGCTACATCATTCGCAAAGGAGACTTTGCCACCATCCAGCAGCGCGGACTCGACGCATTCCGGCACGACCTCGAAGAACTCGTCCCGTTCCTCCGCAGCCGCACTTCCGAGCTCGACAGCTTCGACAAGATCAAGCTCCTCACCGTGCAGGTCAATCACCTCGTACGCTGGGCCATGCCCGGCCTGCTCTGCATTGGCGACGCCGCACACGCCATGTCGCCGGTCGGCGGCATCGGCATCAACATCGCGTTGCAGGACGCCGTCGCGGCCGCCAACCTTCTCTACGCCCCGCTGCTCCGCGGCGATCTGACCCTGCACGACCTGCTCGCCGTACAAACCCTGCGCGCCTCCGCCGTACACAACACGCAGCGCTTCCAGGTATTCGCCCACTCGGTCGTCACGCGCGTCCTCGGCAACCCAAAGCCCATGCACGCTCCGCTGTGGCTCCGCGCCGCCTCTGCAACTCCGATGATCCGCCACGCCATGGGCCGCTTCATCGGCATGGGCCTGCAGCCGCAACACATCGAAACACCGGACCACTTCGCCAGTCTCTGAATCGGCATTCATCGCATCCCGATTGCTGCTTCACACTCGCTCACGCGTGCTATCCTCCCCGCGTGCCCACCACCCTCGAAGTTTCGGGCCAAACCTCGCGCACTACATCCAGCCGCCACTCGCTGCTCGTGCGCATCACTCATTGGCTGACCTTCCTCGCCTGTATCGCGCTTCTCCTCACCGGCATCGAGATCCTCATCTCGCACCCGCGCTTCTACTGGGGCGAAACCGGAAACGTGAACACGCCCGCACTGTTCTCCTTCCACATCCCCTCCTCGCGAGGCTCCGTGCCAACCGGCTACGGCTACGTCCTTCCGGATCAGAACGGCTGGAGCCGCTATCTGCATTTCGAAGCCGCCTGGCTGCTCGTCATCACCGGCGCTGTTTATCTCATCTATCTGGTCGCCACTGGCCACCTCCGCCGCAACTTGTTCCCCACGCGCGAGCAGCGCTCACTTAGCGCCTACACCAGTCGCATCGGCCACTACCTGCGCGGCGCGCGGCCCGATCCAGCCGAGCTCCACACCTACAACGTCCTGCAGCGCAGTTCCTATGTGGCCGTCATTTTCGTTCTCTTCCCGCTCATGATCTGGACCGGCCTCGCAATGTCGCCCGCATTCACAGCCGCGTTCCCCTTCACATCATCTCTGCTCGGCGGCCGCCAGTCCGCGCGCACCATTCATCTGTTTCTCACCTTCGCGCTCGTTCTCTTCGTCATCGTTCATGTCGCCATGGTGGCGCTCACCGGCTTCCGCGCTCGCATGCGCGCCATCACTCTCGGAACATCTCAGCCCTCTGGAAACGTCACCGGATCGGAAGCGCATCTCGATGACGCTCCGGTGAAGGTGCTCCCATGAACGCCCTCACCCGCCGCAAGCTCCTCACCACCGGCACCGCAGCCCTCGCGGGCGCCACCGGGCTCGCGACCGCCGCACGCCTCGCTGAAAAGTACGGCCTCATCGCTCCCGATCACGGCAGCCTCTATGGCGCTGGCGAGACCCTCACCTACGCGTGCCAGCGCATCCTCACCCAGCACCGCCCCATGCGGGAGTTTCCGCGCAGCATGATCTCCACGCCGTTCGTCAGCCCTTATGGGAAACTGCCGCCCGCCTTCGCCGCCTCACAGTCCAACAACTTTGCCGACTGGCGTCTCACCGTCGACGGCCTCGTCACTCACCCGCTCTCGCTCTCCGTCGCAGACCTTCGCGCGCTCGCCACACGCAGCCAGATCACCGAGATCGCCTGCGAAGAGGGCTGGTCCTACATCGCCGAGTGGATTGGCACGCCGCTCTCGCTCGTCCTGCGCGAAGCCGGCATCAAGCCCGAAGCTCGTTACGTCGCCTACTTCGGCATTCAGGATGGGCTGTGGGACAGCCTCGACCTGCCCGAAGCGAATCACCCCGGCACCCTGCTCACGTGGGGCATGAATGGCGGCGACCTGCCCATTGACTACGGCGCGCCGTTGCGGCTTCGCGTTCCGCGCCAGATCGGCTACAAGAGCCTGAAGTTCCTCACTCGCATCACCGTCACCGACTCTCTCAAGCACGTCGGCAAAGGCCTGGGTTCGTCGAACGCCGACGACGGCTACGCCTGGTACGCGGGCATCTAGTCTGACCAACCGCGCGCTTCACAGCGCCACACGCAACCGTCTCCACAACTCGCGTCTGCCATCCAACGTCATCCGCACAGCGCGTGTGCTCTTCGAGGGCACAATCCAGCGCAGCTCAACAAATCTTCTGTACATCGCGACACCCGCCGCGCCGGCCACATGCGGCCGCCGCTCCGTCCAGTCGATGCACTGTCGCGCAATCTTCGCATCCGCAGTCTCGGCGCGTGGCACAGCAACACCGATCTCCTGAAACCACTCACGGCCTCGCTCCGTCACGGCGAACGCTCTTTGAGCCGCCGGCAGCAACAGCCCATTTGCCTGCAGAGCATCGGCAATCTCCACTCCCACCCATCCCGCAAGGTGCGCATAACACGTACGCGCGTGCTCGATCGTGCCCGCCGCGGGCATCTGTCGCCGCTCCTTTGGCCGCGCCCCGCTCGAGAGCACCATCAACGCTTCCACGGCGGCTGCGACGTCCGTGCTCGCCAGCCGGTAGTAGCGGTTCCGTCCCTGCCGCTCGACACGCAGAAATCGTCCTTCCACGAACCTCGCCAGATGGCCGCTCGCTGTCTGAGCAGACACATTGGCCGCGCGTGCAAGCTCACCTGCCGGCAGCGCGCGCCCATGCATCAACTCCAGCAGCATCGCCGCCCTCGCTGGTTCAGCAATCAGGTTTGCCGCCACGGCCAATCCATCATCCATGCCAAACAGTATCGTCTCTTTTTCACATGAATACTTCGGGCTGTGCCGAACTATCTTCGCCACACTTCAGTGTCTACTTCCTGCAGGAGAACTCCATGTACACGCTGTTCCTGCGCTACACGCTTGACCCCAACAAGCTCGCCGACTGGAAGGCTTACGTCCAAGCCGAGATCGCCCCCATCGCCGAAGCCGGCGGCAAATCCATCGCCTACTTCGCGCCTACCGACTTCGCCGGTGACACCGCCGAAGCCATCGCAACCATCGAGGTCGGTACCATGGCCGACTACGAGACCTACCGCGCCAGGCTCGCCGAAATCCCGAAGCATAAGGAGAACGCCGCAAAGCTGCAGGCGTCCGGCGTCATCCGCTCGATTTACCGAGCCATCCTCCAGCGCGTCGATCCCGCACAGGCCGCCGGATGATTCCGGTGTTTCCGCCCGGGCACATCAAAACTCGCCGCACGTTCCGTTCGCATGATCACAGCGCCGTGTCTTGCCGTCATCGACGCGTCATTTTTATCTGTTAGCTTCACTGCTGTGAGCAGCGCATATCGATCCAAACTGTTTCTCTTCTTCGCTCTGCTCGGCCTCACACTTTCAATCGCGGGCGTATCCGAAATCGCCGCGCAGAAGCTCGTACACTACGCCACACCCCCGGACGCGCATCGCGGCGAGGTCGTCTACAAGCAAGGCTGCATCGCCTGTCATGGCGCGGAAGGCAAAGGCGCGGACCCCGAATCCACCGTCTTCATCCGTCCCGGCACGTTCCCCGACTTCACTCGCTGCGACCAGACCACGTCCGAGCCCGACTCCGCCTACAAAGCCGTCATCCTCCACGGCGGCCACGGCCTCGGCTTCTCGCAGATCATGCCCGCCTTCGGCGACCAGCTCACCGGCCAGCAGATCGACGACGTGATCGCTTACCTCCGCAGTTTCTGTCACAACGTGCACCACTATCCCGCCGGCGAGCTCAACCTGCCGCGTGCGCTCGTCACTGAGAAAGCCTTCCCTGAAGACGAGTTCGTTGTCTCCACAACCGCCGACGCCGCTTCACCCGCCTCCTGGACCACTCACTTTATCCACGAGGAGACCTTCGCCGGCCTGCAGCAGATCGAGATCGACGTCCCCGTCAACTACGCGGTCAATCCGCAAGCGCTGCCGAACAACAACAACTGGACCGCCGGTTTCGGCGACATCACCATCGGGCTCAAGCGCGTTCTCTTCTCCAACTTCCGTGCCGGTTCCATCGTCAGCGCGCAGGCTGGCTTCCTTTTTCCCACTGGCGACAGCAATCGCGGCTTCGGCGCAGGCACCGCCACCTTCGAACCCTTCCTCGCCTACGATCAGCTTCTCGGGGAACGCAACTTCGTCCAGACGCAAATTGGCGGCGACATCACCTTCGATCCCACGAAATCGCCGCGCAGCCTCTTCTTCAACATCGCCGCGGGTCGCTCCATGGCGCCCGATCACGGCCTCGGCCGCCTCTACACACCCATGCTCGAGGTCACCGGCACGCACGAGTACACCGCGGGCGCCGGCACCGACCTCAACCTCGTCCCGGAGATGCAGGTCACCGTCTCCAAACGACAGCACATCCGCATAGGCGCCGGCGTCAGCGCTCCCGTCACCAGCACCTCCGATCGCAAACCGCAAATCATCTTCTACGTACTGTGGGACTGGGCTGAAGGAAACTTCTGGAACGGATGGCGATGAACAGACCTCTGCTTGCGTGCGCTCTCTTCAGCGGCTCGCTTCTCGCAGCCATCTTCGCGGCGCGGACGCCGCCGCCCGTCTTCGCGCGTCAACAGAGCCAGCACCCAACCTCCACCGCACAACTGCAGCCCACCGAAGAAAAGCCGCTCATCGCCTTTGCGCCACATCAAGCGACGGCCTTCCACACCTCGGACCGCTGCGTCGCCTGCCACAACGGCATGACTTCAGCCAAGGGCGACGCCTTCTCCATCGGCTTCGACTGGCAGGCGAGCGTCATGGCCAACGCCGGTCGCGATCCCTACTGGCAGGGCAGCATTCGCCGCGAGACCATCGACCACCCCGAATCCTCGCAGTTCATCCAGAACGACTGCTCCATCTGCCACATGCCCGCCGTTCGCCTCGCCGACCGCGACGCACATCGCGACACCCACGTGTTCGCACGCTTCCCGTTCCAGAAGCTCTCCGGGAAATCCTCGCAGCTCCAGCGCTCCGCACAGGACGGCGTCACCTGCTCCGTCTGCCATCAGATCTCCAAAGATAACCTCGGCGATCCGTCGACCTTCAGCGGCAATCTCGTCATGAATCGCGCCGTCGACTTCGACATCCGTCCCGAGTACGGTCCCTTTGCACCCGACCACGGCCATCAGACGATGATGCATTCCTCGACCGGCGGCTTCCTGCCCGAGGAGGCCGCGCACATTCGCGACGCCGCGCTCTGCGCCGGCTGCCACACCCTCATCACCACACCGCTCGGCCCCGGCGGCAAACAGCTCGGCCACTTTCCCGAACAAGTGCCCTACCAGGAATGGCAGCACAGCGCCTACAACAACAAGCGCACCTGCCAGGACTGCCACATGCCGCCCGTTAACGGCGCCACTCCCATCACCGCGCTCTATGGCCAACTTCGCGACGGCGCGCGCCACCACTACTTCATCGGCGGCAACTTTTTTCTGCAGTCACTCCTGGATGAACACCGCGATGATCTCAAGACTGTCGCGCGCAGCGAAGACCTCGAAGCGGCCGCCAGGCGCACCGCGGAATTCCTCGGCACGCAATCCGCGCGCGTCACCATCGAGCACCCTGTCCTCTCCGCCGGCAAACTCTCCTTCACCGTGTTCACCGAAAACCTCACCGGCCACAAGCTCCCCACCGCTTACCCGTCACGACGCGCGTGGCTGCACGTCACCGTCACGGACTCCGGCGGCCGCACCGTCTTTGAATCCGGCGCGCTCCGCCCCGACGGTTCCATCATCGGCAACGCGAATGATGACGACAAAACCCGCTTCGAGCCTCACTTTCGCGAGATCACACGCCCCGAGCAAGTTGAAATCTACGAGCCTATCCTCGGCGACATGAACGGCCACGTCACCACCGGCCTGCTGAACACCGTCCGCTACCTGAAGGACAACCGCATCCTTCCCGCGGGCTTCGACAAGTCCACCGCCACACCGGACATCGCCGTCTACGGCAACGCCGCCGACGACCCCGACTTCACGGCCGGCGGCAGCCGCATCCGCTACATCGTCCCGACCAACAGCGCGACCGGCCCGCTGCACATTAAGATCGAGCTGCTCTATCAACCCATCGGCTTCCGCTGGGCCCACAACCTGGAGCCCTACAAGGCCGCCGAGCCGCAGCGCATCCTCCACTACTACCAGACCGCCTCGACCCGCACGGCCACGACCCTCGCCAGTACCGAAGCGACAAGGTGATCCCCGCGCAGCCGCGCGTCAGCGCACCATCACCGGGTGCGCCACTACAGCGTTATACAAATATCCGCCATCGTTCCACGGCACGGTATCAGGTTGCGTCCGCCCGCGATCGTCAGTCGCTCGCACGCGTACGTCGTGCCTGCCTGGCGTCGGCTCCCACGCAAAGCTCCACCTTCTCCAGCAGCCCTGGATGTTGACTTCGTCCAGCGCCGCGCGTCTCCATTCCCCGCCATCGATGCTGTACATGACCTCGGCCACCTTCGCCTCACCGGCAAACGATCGCCCCCGAATCACCTTCACGCGACTCGACAGCTCCGCCGGCCAATCCAGGTCCAGCACACTCATCACCGGCATCTCCGTGATCGCAGGTCCCGGCGCCAAACCCTCCCTCGCATACTCCGGCCCCACCATCGTGTACAGCTCCGTGTTGAACCGCGAATAAAGCCGCTCTTCCGCAACTTCGATTGCGCTCACCCACTTGATATTCGCCGCGCCCGTCCACCCACTCACCAGCACTCGCACCGGATATCCGTGATCCATCGGCAGCGTCTCGCCATTCATCTTCAACACCAGCAGAGTGTCGTCGCGCATCGCCTTCTCGGCGGGCATCGGACGCCGTCCTCGCTCTTCATCCAGTCCGATCGGCATCACATCGCGCACACTCTGCTTCACTCCAGCCTTGGCCAGCACATCGCGTAACCGTACGCCCGTCCACTCAGCGCAGCCCATCGCCCCCATGCCCCATTGCCCACCGTCGGCCTTCTTCCCAAACTGCTCCTTGAAAAATCGCCGCCCATTCCCCGCGCATTCGATCGTCCGGATCAGCGTCACCTGCGGCATCGCCTCGAGCTCTTCGTAGGTCAGTTCCACCGGCCTCTCAACTCCGCTTCCATAAATCCTCAGCCGATAGCTCGCCATCTCAACCATCGGCGTAGAACTGTGACTCCGCACATAGAAGCGTTCGTTTGGCGTAATCAGGCTCTCGAACGCGCTCGGACGCGTCTCAAACTCCGTCCCACTTCCTATATCCCGGAATATCCCCTTCGGCACCGGCTTGAACACGCGCCTTCTGCGCCTGGCAGCGACCACCACACCGATCGTGGCAACACTTGCACCCAACGCAGCCCAGAAAGTTCTCCTGCCCACCAACCCTCCTCCTGCCCACCGATCCAACACCCTAGCACGCGCTTCGGTGCATCGACCTGAAGTCGCCGCTCCGCCAGAGAATCACGCCACTTCGAGCGCCTCGCTCAAATACCGCGCTGTCTTGCTCCCCGCGCAGACGCAACTCGCTCCGGCACACCTTGCGCGACAATCCAACACCCGCCTCCCGCACGCTCCTCACGATATTGCTTCCCCGCGTACTCCGCGCAGTGCTACCCTTCCGCGCGATGAGAACATTCGCTCTTCGAACAATTTCTGCCGCCGGACTCCTGCTCGCGCTCTCCGCTTATTCGCAGACCAGCCCTTCTCGCATGCCGGCCATCGCGCACGTCGATCCGCGCTTCCAGTCCTACAACATCGAGATGGTTGAAGTGATCGGCGGCCGCTTTTGGAAGCCGTACTCCGCCACCTCCAGCGCGCAGCCTGCCATCACCATGAATGGAAACACTGCGACGCTGAGTTCCTCACTGTTCGAGCAGCGAAAGCCCGTCGATCTCTCCGACCCGCGCCTGCGCAAGCTCGCCGCCGCGCTCGGGCCAGCGTATGTGCGCGTCTCCGGCAGTTGGGCCAACAGCCTCTACTTCCAGAACTCCGACGCGCCCGCGCCCACTCAGCCGCCGCCCGATTTCGGAGGCACGCTCACTCGCGCCGAATGGAAAGGTGTCATCGACTTCGTACACGCGGTCGATGGCAAGCTCGTCACCTCCTTCGCTGTCTCGAAGGGCACACGCGACGCCTCCGGCGCCTGGACCACGACGCAAGCCCAGGCCTTCCTCAATGCGACGCAAGAGTTCGGCGGGTCCATCGCCGCCACCGAGTTCATCAACGAACCAACCATCCCCTTCGCCGCGGGTCTGCCTCCTGACTACAACGGCGAGGCCTTCGGCCGCGACTACGCCACCTTTCGCACATGGCTCCGCAAAGCCTCTCCGCATACCATTCTTCTCGGCCCCAGCTCCACCGCCGAAGGCGGCCCGCCATCGCGCTTGAAACTTCTTCCTTCCACCGAGCTCTTGCAGGGCATGGGTCCGAATTCCATAGACGCGTTCAGCTATCACTTCTACGGAGCGATCTCGCAACGCTGCGCAGCAGGCCTCGGCGCTTCGGCCGGCACCTCACCCGATGCCGCGCTCACCGCCGACTGGCTTGACCGGACCGCTGCCACGGAAGCCTTCTATGCCAACCTGCGCGACAAGTATGAACCAGGCAAGCCCATCTGGGTCACCGAAACAGGCCAGGCTGCATGCGGAGGCGATCGCTGGGCCTCAACCTTCCTCGATAGCTTCCGCTACCTCGACCAGCTCGGCCGTCTCGCGCAGAAAGACGTCCAAGTCGTCATGCACAACACACTCGACGCCAGCGACTACGGCCTTATCGACGAGCGCACCCTGACACCTCGCCCCAACTACTGGGCCGCCGTCCTCTGGCATCGCACCATGGGTACAACCGTGCTTGACCCTGGCCCTGCACCCACACCCGACTTGCGCCTCTACGCTCAGTGCGCGCCGGACAAACCCGGCGGCGTCACTCTCCTCGCGCTCAACCTGAGCCGCACCGCAGCCGCGCATCTGCATCTCGACAAACCCTCCGCGCGCTACACGCTCACCGCCCCTGAACTCGAGTCCCACGAGGCGCTGCTCAACAACCAGCCGCTCACGCTCACCGCCTCCGGCGACTTGCCCCCCATCGACAGCACGCCGCAACCCGCCGGAGACGCCACCCTCGCGCCCGCAAGCATCACCTTCTTCGTCGTCCCCTCGGCCGGCAACAAATCCTGCATACGCTGAAACGCCCGCACCCGTATGCATCGCTAAGATGCTTCCGATCCACCCGCAGCAACGCCCATCCGCGTAAGCCCTGCTGCCACAACTTGAAGTTGCGGCACCGGCATTTCGCTCGACAGCCGCGTCAGCCGTTGCTACAGTGGCAGTGACCTCCCGAGATTTACACGTTCTGGGCCTCTGCCGCCAAGGTGGACCATTTGTTTCGCCACACGCTTAGCCGGCTTCCGCTCGTTCTTTTCCTCACATCGTTCATCTCCTTGGGCCTGCTCGGCTGCGGCGGCTCCTCCTCAGGTTCAGGCGGAACGCAGTCTCAACCTGACTTCTCGCTCGTTGTCTCGCCGGCGAGCCTGGCGCTCAGCGCCGGCACTTCCGACAGCAGTGGCTTCATTCGGGTCGTGCCTTTAAACGGCTTCACCGGTACCGTCACACTCTCTGTCTCCGGCCTTCCTTCCGGTGTCGGTGCGTCGCTCCCTTTGGTCACCATCAACACATCCGGAAGCACGAACATCATCCTGAGCGCGTCGCCGACCGCGCCTCTCGTTTCAAACCAGACCATGACGGTGCAGGCCGTTGGCGGCAACATCACCCACACCGGAACTATTTCGCTTACCGTCACCAGCCCGCAGCCGCCGGATTTCACGATCTCCGCCCCCAGCACCTTCAACATCTATCCCGGCTTCATGACAGCACTCAACTACACCACGGGCAGTGTCGCCGGCTACAACACGCCGATCAACGTCACCCTCTCCGGGCTTCCGCCCGGCATCACCGACAACGTCTCATCAGTGTCCAACTTGCCCGGCAACCCGACGATTTCACCCTCTACGTCGCCGCGAACGCCAGCACCTCGGCGACCGTCACCCTAACCGCCACCAGCGGCACCATCACCCACGTCGTTCAAACCACACTCAACGTCATCACCACGCCGGACTTCGGCTTCGGCGTCATTGGGAACGGAATCTATCCGTTTAACGGCAGCGTTCTTGACCAGCAAATCTTCGACTTCGTGCCTTACAACGGCTTCAACGCACCCGTTACCGTCACCATCGGCCCTATACCCGACGACATCACCATCTCCCCCACCACCTTCACCATCCCCTCACCGACCCACTCGCCAAACCTCACCATCACAGTTCCTGAGGACCTCCCACCTCGGCCCGTCAGCATTCCCGTTCAAGCGACCAGCGGCACACTCTCTCACTCGATCACGTGGACCATCAATGTGCTGCTGAACGGCCCGGTCCTCAACCTGGAGCACTTCGCGGGCGACCCGCACGCAGGCTCATTTACCACTGTCTACGTTGACGTCACTACGAACGCCGGCAGCAACACCATCGGCACGTCCGCCCTGTCTGTTATCAGCGCACCCGCGGGAATAACCGTCTCCCCCCTGCTGACGACCTTCACAGGCCAGGGAGCGCAGCTCTTCAACATCCAGGCCACACCCAATGCTCAAAACGGAAACATCACCTTCCAGGACACATGGAACGGCGTCACCGTAACTGCGACACTACCCATCACCGTTCTCGCTGCAACTTCCAACAGCAGGACATCCACTCACACACATGGCGCTTACATCCGTTCCAGCTCCACGGCCGACTACCGCGCCTTCCCGCTCGTCAGCTGGTCCCTCTACGACGCCGGCACCGCCCGCTTCTTCGCCGCCGACTACGCCACCGGCCGCCTCAACGTCTACGATTCCGTCGCCGAAAAGCAGATTGCATCTCTCGTCATCCCCGGCGCCTTTGGCATCGGCCAGTCCAGCGGCGACCATACCATCTACGTCGGAACTCTCTCCGGCGACATCTACCTCGTCGATCCCGTCGCGCTGACCATCACCCAGCGCATCCCGTCATTCAGCATCGGCTCTTCCGGCTTCGCCGCCAATGCCGTCTTCCCGCGACAGGACGGGACCCTGCTCCTGGAAAGCTACTCTCACGTACCCGGCTTTCCCTCGGCGGACGGCTCCAATCACTTTGCTCTCTGGAATCCCGCGACGAACGCACTCCTCACCGTTCCCGGCTGTAACACTGGCTCCGGCCCCGCACGTACTCTGTTCGGTATCCCCACCAGCAACGGCGCACGCCTGCTCACCCTCGCCGGGAATCCCGCGTCTGCCGCCACTCTTCTCTGCTCCATCGACCTCACCACCGGCAACTTCTCTAACCTCACCGCCGACTCTGAGGCTGCCATCAACACGCTCGCCGTATGTCCTGACGGCAATACCGTAGCCGGTTTCGACCGCGCAAATATCTGGGTGGTCGACGCCGCCACCCTCGCCGTCAAAAACAAATTCCCTGTTCCCGCCTCCGGTTCACTCTCCGGAGACGCCAGCATGCTCATCACGCCCGATAACCAGACCGTCTACATTACCGGCGCTGATAAGAAGAACCTGGTTCTAGCCTTCAACCTATCCACGGGCCAACTCATCGGCTCGATGCCCGCTATTCCGGTGGACACAGACGGCAGTGATATCCCCTCAGCTCCCATTCCCCAGGGTCTCAGTTCCAACGGCCTCCTCGGAGGGGTCCTGGAGCAGGGCTTCGCCTTCATTGACACAACGGCCATCAATCCGCCCCCGACCCCCACAACGTCCTCCCAACGGAGTTCGGCCGCCGCCTCTTCCTCGCCGCGCAACTAGCCCGCTCAACCCTCCTGACGCCTTGCTGTCAGCAGCTTCCATTGCTCCCCTCGTGTCTCGCATCTCGCGTCTCGTATCTTTAAAGCAATGGACTTCCAGCTCCACACGGACTACAAGCCCCAGGGCGACCAACCCACCGCCATCCGCGACCTCGTCTCCGGCACCAACGCCGGCGAAAAGGACCAGGTCCTCCTCGGCGTCACGGGCTCCGGCAAGACCTTCACCATGGCCAAGGTCATCGCCGAGCTCAACCGCCCCGCGCTCATCCTCGCCCACAACAAAACTCTCGCCGCCCAGCTCTATCACGAGTTCAAGCAGTTCTTCCCTACCAACGCCGTCGAGTACTTCGTCTCCTACTACGACTACTACCAGCCCGAAGCCTACATTCCCTCCGGCGACCTCTACATCGAAAAAGAAGCCACCATCAACGACGAGCTCGACAAGCTGCGCCTCTCCGCCACGCGCTCGCTCTTCGAACGCCGCGACGTCATCATCGTCTCCTCCGTCTCCTGCATCTATGGCCTCGGCTCGCCCGAAGCCTACTACGGCATGCTCCTCCTCCTCGAAAAAGGCCAGAAGCTCAAGCGCGAAGACATCACCCGCCGCCTCGTCGAAATCCTCTACGAGCGCAACGACGTCGACTTCCGCCGCGGCACCTTCCGCGTCCGCGGCGACATCATCGAAGTCTTCCCCACCTACGACGAAAACGCGTTCCGCATCGAGCTCTTCGGCGACGAGATCGACTCACTCTCGCAAATCGACCCACTCTTCGGCACCGTCAAGCAGCGCTACTCCCGCCTGCCCATCTACCCCAAGTCCCACTACGTCGTCCAGCCCGAGCGCAAATCCACCGCCATCAACTCCATCCTCGCCGAGCTCACCGACTGGGAAGCCCAGCTCGAAAAAGAAGGCCGCCTGGTCGAATCCCAGCGCATTCATCAGCGAACTAGATTCGACTTAGAAATGATCAAGTCCGTCGGCTACTGCCACGGCATCGAAAACTACTCGCGCCACTTCTCCGGCCGTCTCCCCGGCGAGCCCCCACCCACACTCCTCGACTACTTCCCGCGCGACTTCCTCACCTTCATCGACGAGTCCCACGTCACCGTCCCGCAACTCCACGGCATGTGGCACGGCGACCGCTCGCGCAAACAAAACCTCGTCGACTACGGATTCCGCCTCCCCTCCGCCATGGACAACCGCCCGCTCCGTTTCGAAGAGTTCGAGAGCCGCGCCGGCCAGACCATCTACGTCTCCGCCACCCCCGGACCCTACGAGCTCACCAAGTCCGCCGGCGTCGTCGTCGAACAAATCATCCGCCCCACCGGCCTCGTCGACCCGCAAGTCGAAATCCGCCCCATCAAAGGCCAGATCGACGACCTCCTCGCCGAGATCCGCGACCGCGCCGCCATCAACCAGCGCGTCCTCGTCACCACACTGACAAAGCGCATGGCCGAAGACCTCGCCAACTACTACTCCGAGGTCGGCGTCCGCTGCCGCTACATGCACTCCGAAATCGAAACCCTCGAGCGCATCCGCCTCCTCCGCGACCTCCGCCGCGGCGAGTACGACGTGCTCATCGGCATCAACCTCCTCCGCGAAGGCCTCGACCTCCCCGAGGTCTCACTCGTCGCCATCCTCGATGCCGACAAAGAAGGCTTCCTCCGCTCCCAGGGCTCCTTGATCCAGACCATCGGCCGCGCCGCACGCCACCTCGAAGGCCGCGCCATCCTCTACGCCGACAAGATGACCGACTCCATGCGCCGCGCCATCGACGAAACAGATCGTCGCCGCGAAAAACAAGAGCGCTACAACACCGAGAACGGAATCGAACCCCCCACCATCATCCGCGCCATCAACGACTCCCTCGCCAGCATTCTCAAGGCCGACTACGCCGACCTCACCGATGAACTGTCCGCCACCCCCGAAGAACTCGACTTCAACACCCAGGCCGAACTGGACAGTTACATCGCCAAACTAGAAACCGAAATGCGCGAGTCCGCCAAAAAGTTCGAATTCGAACGCGCCGCCACCCTCCGCGACACGATCAAAGAACTCCGCACCAAAGAATTCTTGTTCAGCTGACACTCATCCTCAGCGTGGGCTCCCAAAACGTGGGTAGCCGAGTCGAGCACGAGCATGGAACGTTAAAGCCCATCGGCGCGTACGTATCAAGTGCACCCATTCACGCCGAGGGATTTCAATGCGCCTTTGGAAGCTACTCACCGTCCTCGTCCTGTGCCTTCAGCCGGCGATCGTTTTCAGTCAGACGCCACCCGACCCTCCTGCCTTTCAGGCAAAGCCCGGTCCCTTCCCCGTTGGATTGCGAGTCGTCCACCAATATGACCGTAGCCGCTCCTTCGCCTCCTCCACACAAGGCCGGCCGCTGCAAACGCTCGTCTGGTACCCCGCCCAGGCCAGCGGCCTTCGACGCATGAGGGTCAAGGATTACGTTGGGCTCACGAGGACCGAGACTAGCTTTCAAACACCGGACGAAAACGCGCCACACCAGGGCTTGGCCGGCGCCGTGACCGCGCATGCCGAAGATCCCATGCTGGCCACCATGGGCGCGCCTCCTACTGCGGAACGATTTCCCGTCGTCATCTATTCCCCCAGCTTCTCCGGAGTCTCCTGGGAGAACGCCGACCTCTGCGAGTACCTGGCCAGCCATGGCTACGTCGTGCTGACCGTTCCCGCGATGGGCGCCAACGGCCGCGAATCGACTCATGACCTTCAGGGAACCGAGGCCCAGGCGAAGGACATCACCTTCCTGATCAACTATGCCGAATCCCTGCCCGACACCAACATGACCAAGGTCGCGACGGTCGGCTTCAGTTGGGGAGGTCTGGCCAACCTCTTCGCCGCCTCCCAGGACCACCGCATCCGCGCGCTCGTTTCGCTGGACGGCAGCGAACGATACTTCCCCGGGCTCGTCAAGTCCTCAGGCCACGTCGATCCCGAGCAGATGAACCTTCCGCTCCTGTACTTCGAAGAGGGAGACCAGTCACTGGAAGTACAGGATGATCTGAACACCCGCTTCCACAGCGAAGGTCCGAACGTCCTCAATCGGTGGGAGCACGGCGACCTCATCACCGCACACATGCTGGGGATGTTCCATCCATCCTTCTACTCAATGTGCTTCCGTTTCGAGCAGCTCTGGCGCGACGAGGTGCCCCGTCTGCAGGTCGCCGACTACGACCGCGACGATGTGTTCCTCCAGTTCTCCTGGATGATGCGCTACACCGCCGCCTTCCTGGATGCCACGCTCAAACAAGACGCCGAAGCCCGCAAATTCCTCGACGCAACGCCGAAAGCCAACGGCATCCCCGCCCACATGATGTCCGTCAAGCTGAGACCTGCAACCGCCCAATAACCGCCCAGACGGGGCGACGTGACCCCACCATCCGCGCCATCACCGACTCCCTCGCCCATCCTCAAAGCCGACTATGCCGACCCCGCCGATGAACTGTCCGCCACCGCCGAAGAACTCAACTTCAATACCCAAGCCGAACTGGACACCTACATCGCCAAACTAGAAACCGAAATGCGCGAATCCGCCAAAAAATCGAATTCGAAAAGGCGGCAACACGCAGAGACACGATCAAGGAGCTCAGGACCAAAGAGTTTCTATTTTCATAAACTCTCGAAGTAGAGGCTCGGATAGAGATCGACACCTGATCACCCTGCTACACTTTGGCCACCGAGAGCACCTATGAGTAAGTTCCTGAGGAAATACTGGTTCGTTATCGTCGCGCTTGCGTTCACATTTGCCGCACGTCCTGCACATGGCACGAAGTGGGCTTCGGCAAGCTTTCACACGAAGCAGCCAATAGATCAAGTGTTCGACCCCACCGCGAAACTGATTGCAAGCAAGGAATGGTACGTCGGAACAAGATGGCACATTCAAGCTGTTGACCCAACGCTGAAAGCAATTCGGGCGACCACCGTTTCGTTTGGTGAGCAGTGGGGCGAAATCTATGTGTGGATGAAGCCGGAAGGAACCGGCACATGCATTCAGACTGTGATGACATTGCGTTCCGACGCGCATCTGCATCCTGCGGACTATGCTGCGAGGTTTGGGAAGGCGCTCAAAAAGCTATTCTCGGACCTCACCTACGATATCGAACGCGACAAAACTCCGACCGACTTTTACTTCGGCAGTCCTGCGGTTTCCATACCGCTGACTGCTTCTGCCGTCGCTAGTCAGCAGACCTCAGTGTCAGTCACGCAGAGCGTATCTACGACTCAGGTCGTACAGATCGGGTCGACAAACAACAACTTTTTTTCTGCACTCGCGGATTGGGCGGTCGAGCGAGAGCAACTAGCTAAGCAGAGGGACGAGGAGCTTGATGCAGCGAAAGCGAGCGCAGCAGCAAAACAAGTTCTCATAAACGCTAATCCTTTGATGACGCAATACCTGGCTACAGTCGGCAAGGAATCCGCTGAACAGTTTCCAGTCGCTGCTCAGGCAATTAACGAGTCGCGCGACACTGCATATAAAGAACTGACCAATCCGTTTCAGCGGGCTAAGTTCATTCAAATTACGAACGGTTACATGCGAACATTCGAACAACAGATGGGCGATCACGCGAAAGAACAAGCCACGGCGGATCAGGAAACCAGTCGACAGGAAGTCACAGACAACCTGCATCGGGCACTCGATTACTGGTACGCAAACGGGAAAGACTGGACAAAGATACCGCCAGAAGTGTGGAACAAACTTTCGGAACGAGACAAAGGGCGATTGAAGGACGGAATCGACCCTGAAATTGGTCGACTAAGGTAGGTACCCTCCAGCCGATTTTTTTACGTTGCGGCGCCCGACGGCCCACCCATTCGTTCCTGCCTCCCCCAAATAGAATTTATAGAGATCGTCGGAACTAGGATGAGCATCCGCCGCCGCATCCTCCTTCACCTCGAGCGGACGCATCTGCTCGATCAGCCAGGAACAGTTGGCCATGGATGCGGGACTCGTCTTCTGGTCGTCCTTAACCACTGGCTCTAGATCGGCATACGTGTTCAAGAGCCAATACCCCATCTCGTTCCAAATGTCGGAGACATCGAGATAACCCCTACGAGCAAGAAGACCCACGTGATCACATGTGTTCAACACATCCCAAACCTGCTCTGGCGGATCGTCGACGTCTAATCGCTTTAGTTCTCCACGCTGGATATTTATACGAGCTTTGGCCAGCCCTTTCAGAGAGGTTGACAGTTCCTGATCGAACCGCGCAGATTCCTCGACCAGATGCTGAATCCTCAGCGCATCTCGCGACTGCCTGAGCTGCGCTTGCGCGTCTTCTCTAGCTTCCTTGATCTGTTTATCGATGAAGTAGCCGGAAACCACGACGCCAACAAACGTCACGAGAACTAATAGCGCCGTAGACCAGGCGAGTACCCGCTCCGATCCCATCTTGTCGGCCATCATGTGTTCTCCCGAGAAGGGAGTGTACAGCAGCACCCTGGCAACTTCGCCGCGCGCAGCGCTTCCGCTGGGCGGGTGGCCCACCCGTAGTTTTCTCTCGAACGACCTCTAATCTCCGGCTACCCCATTCGTACGCGCAGCGGACGGTGAGGACGAGGATGTCTACCTCATCCACCAAGAGCCAGGCCCGGAAACCGCCGGAAGCCGTGGATTACCAAAGATTTATGGGGGCTTAGGCAAGTGCCGTGTAGATTGACTCCACGTCATCAGGGGGTCTTGTATGCGGCTTTGCGTATTAGCAGCACTCGCGTTGTTATCGGTAGCCCCGGCACACGCTGACACGCTCTTCTCGTTCACCAGCGGAAACTTTACGAACCCTTCCGGAAATCCTCATGAGGGGTTTACGACCTCGAGTACAAACCCGGTAGAGACCAACATTACTTTCACGTTTCTAGTGGGCGCCCCTGGATCGCTTACGATGGATGCGGATGGAACGGCCTATCTGCTTTCGCAGAGCTACTCGGGTACGCCGTCCGGCCTGAGCTCCAGCACAGTTGGCTACCTTGCCTCGGCGGCCGGTTCCGGAGGAGTTTATTCCTTCGGATCCGTTGATCTGCAACCCGGCACGGAGTACTTCGTTTACCAGACTGGAACGGCGATCTCGAACCTCGACTCCGGATTTGTCACCGGCGCGGAGGACGGGATCTCGGTTGGCGGGACTTCCTATCCGAGCTTCCCCGGCTATGCGTACAACAGCCTCGTATCCGGCTCGCCGGCGGCGGCGGCTACGCCGGAGCCTTCTTCCCTGGCGCTGCTGGGGACGGGCTTGTTGGGTTGCGTAGGTGTGCTGAAACGTCGGTTGGCGTAAGAAGCGTTAGGATGTGCGGGCCCCGGCGGGTGGTCCAGCCACAAATCCGGGAGCGGGGATCACCAACACCATGGGTGCCCCATTCATGCGCAGCTTCACCGCGCATGGGTGGGGTATGCCGCAGCCCACGTCCGTACCCACCCACCCCAGCGCCGCCACGGCGAATCCCGGGAAGGGCCATCTGCGTAGCCCCGGGCTTCAGCCCGAGGTCTATGGGCCGCAAAACGCCGCGTCGCAGATGCTTCCGCTCTGCCCTGAGCGCAGCCGAAGGGCGCAACCGCAGCCCGAAGGCCGAAGCGCGCGACTTGCCTTCCTCTACCTCGGCAACGATCGATCCTCAGCCCGAAAGCCCACTCATCCCGTAAATCAATGGACCCCCGCGACTTGACAAAACCCTCTGCCCAACCCCCCCCACCCCATAGGCCCGGGGCCGACGGACAGACATCAGCCGCAGCCTCTGAGGTCCAAGGCTAAAGTATCTGCTCTGAAGACTTTGCACAAAAACAGGGGGGAGGGGGTACCCCACCTATTTCACCCGCTCCCAATACAACCTGTACGTTGCATCCTTCCGGAGAACCGCGCCGCCCTTGCCGTCTTCTCGCGGCATCAGCACCATTCGATCGTTGCCCTGAAATTCCACCCACCGCACGTGATCGCGGCCGCGAAGGTCCGGGTACGAACTGTCTGCAACGTGGTGCGTCACCGTTCCCGCCGCCTCGTCCACCGTATACGTCCCGTAGTAGCTGAAGTAGCTACCGAACGCCGCCGCTTTCTCCGCCTCGGTTCCCGCCCCCAGCCCTCCCGCAAACTTCCTGCGTCCCCCCCGGTTCGCAATCTGGACCGACATCGTTCCTGACGGATCGTAAACAATCAAACCCGTCGGGTGATCGTAAAAACCAGGCAGTCCCGGCGGCTGCCCCTCAACCGAGACAAGCCGCCACGCGCCGACGATCTTCTTCGCGAGCGCGCCGTTCTGGCCTTGCGCCACGGCGCCACACACGCCAAGACAAACAACCATCACGCAACACGCAATCACTCGACGCATCGCAGCCAAGTATAAGGGTTTCGCGCCCGCCACCCTCTTACCTAAGCGCCCACTCATCGGTTGATCCACCACATCTTGAGTGCCCTGCCCATCTCCGCATGCCGCTTTCCGAGAACGTTGCGTACCGCTGCGCAAGTCGCTATAAACTGCCAGTGAGATGACCCGCGATCAAATCCTTGTGACACTCCGCCGTCACGCCCCGGACCTTCGCGCCGCCGGCGTCGCGCATTTGCGGCTCTTTGGCTCTGCGGCACGTGGTGAAGCAACCGATGAATCCGACATCGACCTGCTCGCCGATTTCGCTCCCGGAGCGCACATCTCTCTGCTCACCATCAGCGGACTGCAACAGCGCCTCAAGGAACTGCTGGGAGCAGAGGTCGAGCTCTCGTCTCCCGCCTGGATGAAAGATCACGTCCGCCGTCAGGCGCTCCAGGAGGCCATTAGTGCCTTTTAGGGACGCTCAGACCCATTTCAGAGATATCCTCGATGCCGTCGCCCTTGTTGATGAATTCGTTGGCGCCATGGACTTCGAAGCATACCAAGCCGACCCAAAGACAAAAGCCGCTGTCGAGCGGGAGCTACAGATCATCACGGAGGCGGCGTACCGGCTGACACCGGAGGACGAAGCACTCTGCCCAGGACCAAATTGGGTCGCCTACAAAGGAATGGGGAACATACTCCGTCACGGATACCACAAAGTTGATGACGAGATCGTCTGGAACACGGTGAAGGACGACCTCCCCAAGCTCAAGCGGCCATTCTTCAGACGTTGGCGACTCATTTTGCAAAACCCTGATCGCCCTCATCGCGTGCATTACCACACCTTGGGTAGCGGAGGCCGCACCCGTCGTTTTCTTCCGAATCACCGCCACTCTTCGCTGCCGCATCCCTACGCGGAGTGGACGGGTGGGGACGAGGATGCCTCCAGCGACCTCAACCCGGGAACGAACGTCGCGCGCGAAGCGCCTTCCGCTCTGCCCTGAGCGCAGCCGAAGGGCCGTCGTGAAGCCCAACAGGCGTAACGACCGAATCGCCTTCCTCAAACCGCAGCAAAGGCCGACCCATCGCCTCCCAAAGCCGACCCTACTTCTTCTTCGTTGCCTTCGGTCTCAGCCCGCGCGCATAGCGCACGCTCGCCTCAAAATACGGCCGCAGCTCGGCAGGCTTCTTCAGCAGCCTCTCCGGCACCGTGACATACTCCTTCTGCACAATCCCGTTCGCCTCGAACAATCCCGTCTTGTACTTCTTCAGGAAAGCTTCGCGCTCTTCCGGCCCCAGCCGCAACGACAGCACGCCTCCGGGATGCAGACACGAAAACATGTTCCCATTCACCGACGTATAGGGCTGCGTTGCGCCCTTGCGCTCTACATCCGGAAAGAACGCCAGCAGCTTCTCATAGAACTGCACATTCTGATGCGGCCCCGCAATTGCCTTCGCCATACCTTGGGCGCCCCATTCATCGTCACTATCTTGCTCGACATCCTCGAACAAACCGGCAGCCACCCGCTCGCGCCGGCGCACGTTTTCTACTTCGCATACGCATTCTTTTCATACGCCGACACCACACCCGCGGCCGGCAGGCGACAGGTGTCGGGAGCGTCGGAAAAGAAGAGGCAGTCCGGCGATCCATCCTTGAAGGACACGGTCACCCGTCCGCGCTGCGTGCCTTGCATGCCCCCGTAACTGTACCCCGCCATCACGCGGACGGGCTGGCCCAGCGGATCGTGGGAGACGATGGGGTCGCTGATGCTGCCGCGCTGGTAGCGATTCACCATCCATCCGCGCGCGTTGGCGGCGACCAGGTCGTCGAGCAGGCGCACGAAATCCGTGTCCTTGCCGGGCTCTCCTGCTTTCGCCGTTGCTGCAGGGCCGGCGTCCACAGCTCCCGCAAACTTGATGGGGTCGTCGCCGTTGGCGAAGCGGACGAGATTCGACTGAAAGTTTCCCAGGCCCGCGCTGCCGCAGGCGTTCGTCTCGATGAGCGTCTGCATCTCGGTGCCTACCGCGGTCATCTGGTCCAACATCTGCTGCGGCGCGGTGAAGAGATTCGTAGCGGCGCCGCGCTTGCCCATTCCCAGCATGTTGCCGAGCATGTTCACCTGGGCTTTCGCGCTGACGTCCTTGACAGCGTCATAGAGCTGCGGGTCGGCGTACAGGCCGGTGCCCACGGTCACGTACGTGCAGCTTGAGCTTGGGAGCAGATTCCCGTAAGCGTCGTGGATGCCGTCGGGAGTATAGGTGTATGGGGTGGGGGATCCGGATCCGGCGCATACCTGCTGAGTGATCTCGACCTTGTTCGCCGGCAGGAAACGCGTGCACTGCTTGGCGTAGTCGTCCATGTAATTGGAGATGATCAACATGAACTCGAGGCCGGCGCGGTCGAGGTGGACGGCTTGGAAGTCGCCGGAGTAGATGCGCAGCAAATCATCTTCATTGTTGAGGCCGGCGGCCGAGAAGCGCGCGGGCGCCTTGGAAGCGGGTTTGGCCGGCGCGCCGGAATTCGCTCGAGCGGCCGGTCTGGGCCTGGCCCTTTGGGTTTGAGCGGCGGCCTGGGCCACCAGACAGGCAACGAGACCACAGAGGACGAGCACGCGCATGGCGTACCTCCTTCTTGCTGGGTACAACATCAGCCATGGCCCGGAGAGTGTCAGGATTCTACAGCACGGCGGCGTGCGCCGCTCACCGCGCCAATCGGGGGTAGTGGGTCGCTGACCCACTACCAAATGGGCGTCTGCCCCCGCCCATCTCGCCCCCTCCACCCCGCAACGGGCAACAGCCCCTGCCGCCCGCCCGTCCAACCTTACTGGAGGAAAAACCCTTGATCAGAAAGACCATATCCTCACTCATCCTTCTCGGCGTCTGCTCGACCCCGCTCATGGCGCTCGCTCAGCAAGGCGACGATCACCACGATGAGCACCAGCAGCAGCAGTACGTCCGCCACGACGAGTGGAAGCGCGGCTACCACATGAACCACGATGACTGGGATCGCGCCCAGCGCGTCGACGACTGGCGCGCTCATCACCTCACCGCTCCGCGCCGTGGCTACGAGTGGCGCCAGATGGACGGCAACTATGTCCTCGCCGACAGAAACGGCGTCGTGAGCACCGTCGTCGTACAGCGGGACGGGCACTAATCCGCCAGACCAGTAGCCATCCTGCAGCATCGCCATCCGTCCCGAAATAAGAGAGCCCCGCATCCGCGGGGCTCTTTCACATCTACTCGCCTCTTACCGCAACCGCCGCTTCAGTGCACCCGCGAATCCCAGCAGCCCCGTGCTCAGCAGCACCATGCTCCCGGGTTCCGGCGTGGCCGTCAGGCTCACCGGCACAGCTGAGCCCATATTGTCGGGATGAATCGGACCGGCGACGGTCGCATCGTCGACCTCGTAGGCGACCCCCGGTGCGCCCGGAACCAGGCCATTGCTCCACAGATCAACCGAATATCCTCCGTTGACGTAGAACGCTAGCCCATAGATGTCGAGCACGCCACCCGAGAATGGATACCCCGGAGGCCCTCCCGGTGTGTTCGGAGGGCATATCACTGGCGAGTTTCCGGCCGGGTAAAACAGGACGTCATAGGTAAACGGAATAGAGAGGTCGGTGCCGGTAGGCGGGAATGTGCCGTCCGGATTGACGCTGGGCAGACCGGACACCGGCGCCAGCCCATTGATGGCCGCGTTGACAAGCCCTATCGACGTATCCGTGAACGTGCCGCTGATTCCCGTAACTTGATAACCGCCAGGAACGCCGGGAACAGGTGTGTTCGAAACCTGCACAATGATATTGCCGCTAAGGGTGCCGCTCTTGGTGTCGGTAGGAACCGTATTGCCTGTGAATGAGATGCCGTACAAGGTATCAGCCCTGGCCGGCGTAACCGCAACGGCGATTGCTGCTGCCAGCAGAACTGGCAATGCAAAGTTCCAGTACCGCTTCGTTCCTGTCGGCGAAGGTTTATCAGAAGACCAGAGTGTCATGTGTCTTTCCTCCGTAGGTGGCTTGGCTAAATGGAATGCGGCAGCGAAGCTTTCGAAATCCAAGCTGCTGTATGCGAAGCATCTCGCTGCTGCTAATGAATTCGAACTAGAGTTTGTCGGGGCCCTGCAGAAAGGTGGAGCCCACCATATTGGGCCGCTCATCTCCTTCAGTCAAGAGGAAATGTCGTTCTAAGACGTGTGCAGCATATTGCACACCGGCAGCTACCCTGCAAAGATGCTCAATTCCGCGCGCCTCCAATTTCCCAGGTTGCCCGCCGGTGAGCGGATTTCGCCGGTACTCGCGCCAAAACCTTTCGTAACACGGACATCGGCCCCGCTGCTCGCGCCATCCGACTTCAATGGCATAGGAGGAGACCATGCGCAGCCGATCGTTCGCAGTGCTTGCATGTACGGTTCTGGGCTTAGCCGCGATGCTCGGCTCCGGAGCGATGGCACAGACCGCTTCGCACACCCAGAAGAAGGCCGAGCACCGCCGCGCCAAGGCCGAGGTCGAAGCGCGCGACGCTCGTCACCACAATAAGCTGAAGACCGAAGGTGTTCCCACGGTCGGCGGTGCCGTTGCGGGTGGCGTCGTCGCGGGACCGGCGGGGGCATTTGCCGGCGCGAAGGTCGGCCACACCGTAGGAACGGTCTTTCACGGCGTAAAGAAGCACCGCGACATCAAGCGCGTCGAGAAGCGCGACATCGCACGGCGGCGCGCCGTGGCTCGGCGCCGAACACGCACTCAGGCCGCGCGACGCAGGGCCGAGTAAGAGTTACGGGATGGACCGTAATAAAATCCATTCATGACCGATCTACCGCCCAAACCCACCCCCACGCGCACGACCGGCCTCAGCCCGAAGGAACAGAAGCTCCAGGCGCTGCGCGAAAAGCTCGCCAACGCCGGGAACGGCGCGAAGCCCGGAGCAGCCAAGCCGAATGGCTCCTCCGGCGGTTTCCAGGGCAAGTCCACCACCGCCGGCCGCAAGACCGCTTTCCAACGCAAAGCTACCTAGTCCTGCGAGCGCGGTTCGGGATGCGCGAACAAACTAAGACGACTACCCCGCAAATCGTGGCGACTGGTCGGCCGACGTCGTGGCCGTCGCGCGTCGCGTTTTGGGACTACACTGTCCGGAATGACCGACGCATATCTCGGCCGCATGCTGGGCGTCGCCTGTGACATGGCGAACGCACAGGGAGCAACGCTGTTCATGGTTGACGGCGCCGTGCTGCGCCCTCACCTCATCTATAACCTTCCCGCGGAATACATCCAGGGGATTGGCGAGGTGAAGGTCGGGGCGCAATGCTGCGGTCGTGCCGTCGAGCACAAGAAGCCTTGGATTGTCACCGACATGCTCACGGATCCGCTCTTCGCCGACGGACGCGCAGGGGCGCTTGCCTCTCCCATTCGCGCCGCCTTCTCCGTTCCGGTGATGGACGGCAATGCGGTCGTCGCCGCCCTCGCCTGCCACTACACCGAACCGCACGCACCTACAAAGCTGGACGTCGAGCGCAACGAAGTCT
Organism: uncultured Verrucomicrobiae bacterium; assembly: GCA_963716225.1. Taxonomy (GTDB): domain Bacteria; phylum Acidobacteriota; class Terriglobia; order Terriglobales; family Acidobacteriaceae; genus Granulicella. The sequence continues at coordinate 829,527 of OY970299.1, forward strand.
TCGCCAAACTCTTTGCCATATCGCTTCGCACGCGGCTGCCGTTTCAGGTGGGCGAACCGCATTTCAGCTATTCATCCGACCTGAATCTGGATGTGCCGGTGAGTAGCCTCTAAGCATTTCGACGCTCTCGCTGGCCAATAATCGGCCGCCACCGTTCCCTCCATCCTTCTCCATGAACCACGCGCTTGCCGCAGCCACTCACGGGCCGGCCTTTTTTCTTCTGCGCAGCTCACAGAGGATGCTTCGGTTCGTGTTCACGTCACGTCAATTCCCCGCAACCGCAATGGCAACCTGAGCCTTGCTGAAGACGTCAATCCGGTTACTTCATCCGTGGATTTTGCGCGGAATGGAGTTACAACTCGGCACACTTTCCGGCGCGGATCTCCCACCGCACCGAGCGCGGGTCTCAACCGTCGCTCCAGTTGGCCAAACGGGGAGTTGGCCAAACCACATCTTCAACAACACTCCTCGAGCCGCAACGGAAACTTCCGCGCGCTCGCGCTGAGAGGAGCAGCTTAATGAGACAGGAATCATCGAGCATGACCCAGCAGAACGGCTCGTACGACAGCCGCCAGAACTCAAACGACAATCAGCAGAATCCCGCTGCACTTCCGTTCGGTCCGAAGACGCTGGTCTTCGGCGCAACAGCGCTGATCGCCTACGGGCTCAGTCGCCGGTCGAAGTCCGGTGCCGCGATCGCCGCAGCGGGCGGCCTTCTCGCCTACCAGGCTGTGCGTTCCAACAACACCGAGCCGGATGACACACGCGCCACGTTCCTCATCAACACAACTCCCGATCGCGCGTACTCGATGTGGCGTGATTTCCAGAATCTTCCGCGCTTCATGCCGCAGCTCAAGCAGGTCCGTGTGCTCGACAACCGCCGCAGCGAGTGGACGGCGAGCGGGCCGATGGACCGTGAGGTGCGCTGGACCGCTGAGATCACCGAGGACTCTCCTAACCAGCGGATCGCCTGGCGATCGCTTCCGGACTCCGACGTAGAGACTGCGGGTTACGTCAGCTTCCGCGCCGACCCGCTCGGTCGAGGGACTTTTGTTACCGCCGAGATGCAGTACAAGCTTCCGGGAGGCGCGCTGGGGAAAGGCCTCGCGACAGCCGCAGGCAAACATCCGGAGTTCCTTATCCGCGAGAATCTTCGCCACTTCAAGTCGCTGCTCGAAGCCGGCGAAGTGCCGACCACTGCCGGGCAGACACACGGGCCGCGCGGCATGCACGGACACGCCGAGCAGGTGCTCTTCCGCGAGACGTCGAACCATCCTGCGCCGCAAGCAGAGGACGGACACAGCGCGTAGCAAATTTCGCTCGCGCAGTTTGTTCAAAATCGCGAACACGGAATTTTTCAAGGAGAAGATCATGAAGGCCGTCTGCTGGATGGGCAAAGAGAAGATGCAGGTGCACAACGTTCCGGACCCAACGATCCTGAACCCGCGCGATGCGATTATTAAAATCACAACGACCTGCATCTGCGGATCGGACCTGCATCTCTACGACGGGTATGTGCCAACGATGGAGCAGGGCGACATCCTCGGCCACGAGTTCATGGGCGAGGTTGTAGAAGTCGGCTCCGGCATCAGCGCTGACAAGCTGAAAGTGGGCGACCGCGTTGTGGTTCCTTTCACGATCGCGTGCGGAAGCTGCCAAGCCTGCAAAGACCAGCTCTGGTCATGCTGCGACAACTCCAACCCCAACGCGTGGGTTGCTGAAAAGCTGATGGGCTACTCGCCATCGGGCCTGTTCGGTTACACGCATATGCTCGGCGGATACGCCGGCGGACAGGCGCAATACGCTCGCGTTCCGTTTGCGGACGTCGGCCCGCTCAAGATTCCGAACGGCATGCCGGACGAGAAGGTCGTCTTTCTCACCGACATCTTCCCGACCGGCTACATGGGCGCGGAGAACTGCAACATTCGTCCGGGGGATACGGTCGCGGTGTGGGGCTGTGGTCCGGTCGGCCAGTTCGCGATTCGCAGTTGCTTCATGTTCGGTGCGGGACGCGTGATCGCGATTGACAAGGTTCCCGAGCGGCTCGAAATGGCGCGCCAGGGCGGAGCGGAGACGCTCAACTTCGACGAGGTCGACGTGCTCGAGGCGCTGAAGGATATGACGGGCAATCGCGGTCCCGATGCGTGCATGGACGCGGTCGGCATGGAAGCGTCAGGGCACGGCATGATGTTCGCGATGGATCGCGCCAAGCAGATGACGCGCATGCAAATGGACCGTCCGATCGTTCTCCGGCAGGCAATCATGGCCTCGAAGAAAGGCGGCACCGTGTCAGTGCCGGGTGTTTATGCGAGCTTCATCGACAAAGTGCCGATGGGCGCGTTCGTGAACAAGGGTCTGACGATGAAGACCGGGCAGACTCACATGATGCGCTACATGCAGCCGCTGCTGGAGCGCATCGAGCGTGGCGAGATCGATCCGTCGTTCGTCATCAGTCATGTGCTGCCAATCGACAGCGCGCCTGACGCGTACCGTATGTTCCGCGATAAGCAGGACCACTGCACGAAGGTTGTGCTGAAGCCCTGGGAACAGCAGATGGCGGCGTAGCCGCACCGTCCAAAACCGCACCGCGAGAGGAGAAATTTGCATGTCGTTTCCGATGAACAGCGCGGATCACAATCGCAGCAGACGCATGGCATGAGCGAATCGATACCGAAGGTGATCAGTCCGCAGGTGCACGGCATCATCGACTACACGCACGTCGCGTTCTTCTTCACGGTTGGCCTGCTCTGCCGCAAGAGCAACAAGGCAGCGTCCATGGCGGCGTTTGCGACGAGCGGGTTCATTCTCGCGCAGTCGTTACTCACCGACTATCGCTGGGGAGTGAAGCCGGTCATCTCCTTCAAGACGCACGGCAAGATGGACACGGTGTTCGCCTCGACATCGTGGATGTTTCCGCTGCTCTTCGGTTTCAAGGACACGGCCGCCGCGAAGATCTTCGAAGGCAATTCGCTGGCGGAAGCGTCGGTCGTTGCGGCGACCGACTGGAGCAGCGAACGCGCACGCGAAGAGCGCATGGCTGCGTAAACAGCCTGGCGTTCCGTCGCGATGCATCTACGAACTGGCGTCAGGCTTGAGAAGTCGGCGCGTTTACATTCCTCGAGCGGCGCAATTTTTTCGCACTCCGCCGAAAGCGGAGCGAGGAATGCGTGCATCAAGACGGGCTGCGATGCAAAATTCCCACAAACCTGCTCACAGACGGATCGTCTAACCCGCACCCGTCCGGTCTTGAATTCTACAATCAGGTTTTTGGGAAGGCGAGGTCCATGCAAGCAGGAGCTCTAGTCATCGCCAGCATGTTCGTGCTGGCCGCGTCCGCGCAGCAGGGGCCACCGGGAATTATGCCGCCGCCGCCGCTGCGCCAGACGTTCGTCTCGGCCGCGCAGGTGGTTATCGACGATGCACGGGGTGTGGATGTGAAGGCCGACAACGATCACTTCGCAGGCCAAATGCAAACACTGAAGGAGGCAAGCGATAACCTGGCTGCGATGGCTGGCGACGATCGCGAGAAGGACATCGCCTCTTCGATGAAGGACATCATCTTTCAGATCTCTTCCTGCCACATTCAGTCAATCGACGGCACGCCCACGGACAACTGCGAGGCGCAGATCAAGGCCGCCGAAGCACGAGCGATGGAAATCCTGAACCGCCACAAGGAAAACGGAACCTGGGCCGAAGGGCCGCCGTCGAGCTAAGTTAGCGACTCGGCAAGTGCAAGCCTGGCGCCGTAACTCACGCCGGCACGAGCGGCTGCGGCGCTGCCTGCGCTTCGAGTGCGAGGTACTGGTGGATGAAGGCGATCGCCATGCTTCCTTCTCCCACGCCGCTCGAAACGCGCTTGATCGACGCGTGGCGCACGTCACCGACGCAGAACAAGCCAGGCAGATTTGTCTCGAGCGGATACGGATTGCGGTCGTCGTGGCCCCAGCCGGGAAGATCGCGCCCAGTGCAGACGTAGCCCTGCTCGTCGCGCATCAACTCTGCCGGCAGCCAATCAGTCTGCGCGTTTGCGCCGATCATGACGAACAGCGCGTCGGCAGGTCGCGTGCGTGCGGGCTGATTGCCGGTTGTGGTGCAGATCGTTTCCAGCGCGTGTTCACCGCCGACGGAGACCACCCGCGTGTACGGCTCGACCTTGATGTTCGGCCGCGCGTTGATCTGCTCGATCAGGTACTGGCTCATCGTGAGCTTGAGGGCCGCCCCGCGCACGAGCACCGTCACGCTGTTTGCGAACTGGGAGAAGTACATCGCAGCCTGGCCTGCAGAGTTGCCGCCACCGACGATGAAGACGTCCTTACCGATGGCCGTTGTCGCCTCGGTCCGTGAAGCTCCATAGAGCACACCGCGGCCGAGCATTCGATCGACGCCATCGGCCTCCAGCCTGCGCCAGTCGACGCCGGTCGCGAGCACCACCGTGCGTGCGCTCACACGATCGCCGCCATCGAGTTCGACGCACCATCCAGCGTCGATGGGCGCGAGGTTTTGCACTTCACGCGTCAGGACAATTTCGCTGCCAAAGTATTCCGCCTGACGCACCGCGCGCTGGCTCAGCTCATCGCCGGAGATGCCGCTCGGGAAGCCGAGATAGTTCTCGATGCGCGACGACGTACCGGCCTGTCCACCCACAGTTCCGCGCTCGATGATCACCACCTTGAGGCCTTCGGAGGCGCCATACACGGCCGCCGCGAGTCCGGCAGGCCCTGCGCCGATGACAACGACGTCGTAGCCGTCACTGCGCGGACGCGTACGATAGCCGAGCGCTTCCGCGACCTTGCGCACGGTCGGTGGCTGGCCTACGCAGAAGGCATGGTCCACAACCACGGCGGGTCCGTTCAGGTCGGGTGGCATGCAGGCCGGCACGCGCTCGGGCTCGCGCTCCTTGTCCACCCACTCGTACGGAATGCGATTCACGGAAAGAAAGCTGCGGATATCGCGACAGTCGGTGTCGTACTGTGAGCCCACGACGAGCACGCGCGCCCCTTGATAGTCGACCATGCGGTCCTGAATCATGTTCAGCCGGCTCGTCATCGTCTCCATCACCAGCGCGCGGCAGTCCTTCGAGCTGTCCAGCAGCTCCTTGAAAACCACGCGGTCCATCTTGGCCACACGCGACGGCTCGCGGGCGCGCAACGAAGCGATTGCGGGCGAGCCGAGCAGCAGCGGAACTTCGCCGAAGAAATCTCCGGACTTGTAGCGGCTCACTACCTGCTCCTTGCCGGAGAGCAGCTTCAACACATCCAGCGAGCCTTCGAGGAGCAGGTAAAACCACGGCTCCTCGCCCTCGCGCAGAAGCCACTCGCCTTGGTTCAGGTGGAGGTCCGCAGCGCCTCCCGCGACACGCAAAAGCTGCGCGTCCGGCAGACACGACATCAGGGGAAACTTTCTCAGCTCTTCGAGGTTGAACAAGGGACCCTCCATCTTGCAGAGGTGCCGTTCGCTCGGCACGGTTTTTCAGCAGTGTGCAGCGGCGGGTGCTCGCCTGGCATGCACGTTGAGGGCGCTTAGGAGAGGATACGCCGGTTTTGAGATGAAGGTTCCCGGGACGATTTATTCACGTTCCGTTTACAACCGGGCGAGACACCCAAGAAACACGTTTGTCTTCATCTTGTATTAGAAGAGATGCAGAAAAAGTTGATTGGTGATGAGAGCGCCGAGATACGCAGCGCAAGTCATGTACGCGAACTGCAGCGCGGGCCACTTCCAGCTGTTTGTCTCGCGACGCACAACGGCAATAGTCGACGTGCACTGCATCGCGAAAGCGAAGAAAACCACTAGAGCGATCGCGCCGCCGATCGACATGTCGTAGTGTAGCGCGGATTGCAGGCTCGCCGCATGGGTTGCCGGATCGACGCCGTACAGCGTGCCCAGCGTGCCGACGATGACCTCGCGGGCAACGATCGAACTGAGCAGGCCGATGCCGATCTTCCAATCGAAGCCAAGCGGATGAATGACCGGCTCAATGAAGTGGCCGATGTGCCCGATGACGCTCGAGGAGAGATCCGAGAAGTTTCCGCCATGCACCGGCAGCACGCTCAACAGCCACACGACGAACGTGCAGGCCAGGATGATGGTGCCGGCCTTCCTCACAAACAGCTTTCCACGATCGTAGAGCCGTAGTGCGAGCGACCAGGGCGTCGGCCAGCGGTACTGCGGCAGTTCCAGAACGAACGGCGCCGAAGATGCTTTCATCACGCGCGAGTTCAGCAGCTTGGCCGTGAACAGCGCCATCAGGAATCCGAGCGCATACAGCCCCAGCATCACCGACGCGCGCAGGCCGACCAAATGGCCAAGGATCCTGCGGTCCGGAACGAACGCGGCGATGATCAGCGTGTACACCGGCAGCCGCGCGGAGCAGGTCATGAACGGCGCGATAAGGATTGTCGCCATGCGCTCACGCTTGTTCTCAATGGTGCGCGTGGCCATGATCGCGGGCACAGCGCAGGCATACGCGGAGAGCAGCGGGATGAATGCCTTACCGTTCAGGCCGATGGCACGCATGACGCGATCGGCGATCAGTGCCGCGCGGGCAAGATAACCCGAGTCTTCGAGGATGCCGATGAAGAGAAACAGCAGAAGGATCTGCGGCAGGAAGACAAGGACTGCCTGCACGCCATTCCAGAGGCCCTCACGCAACAGCGCGCGAAGCCAGTTGTCCGGCAGCGTTTGTGCGACTGCGTTACCGAGGCGTGTAAGCACGTCGCCCAATCCGTCGGAGAGCGGCTGGCCGATCGAGAACACCACCTGGAAGACCGCGATGACGACGATCAGAAAGATGATCGGACCCCAGATGCGATGCAGCAGGATGGAGTCGAGCCGCCGCGTCCAGAGCGGCGACTCCGGCTGCGCGAAGTGGCTGCGCGAGCTGACCTGGCCGGCCCACTTGCGGCACGAAGCGGGGCTCTGGATGATCGGCAGGCGCGCTGAGCCGGGACGCGTCAGCGCGAATTCGGTGAACTGGTCCAGGAAGTCGCGGATGCGATCCATTCCCGTGCCCTTCGCCGCGCTGATCAGCGCGACCGGATGGCCAAGCTCATGCGCGAGCGCCAGCGCGTCAATTTTGCCGCCGCGCGCCTCGAGCAGATCCGACATGTTCAGCAGCACCAGAGTGGGCAGGCCAAGCGAAAGAATCGGCGCAGCAAGCATGAGCTGCCGGTTCAAGTGCATGCAGTCAAGGACAAGAAGCACCGCGTCCGGCGCGGGCACGCCGGCCATGTTGCCCTTCAGTACATCCACGGCAACGCGCGCGTCTTCGGAGTACGTCGCCAGCGAGTAGATGCCGGGGAGATCGATCAACGTGAGGTCAGCCCGACCAAAGCTCTTCATCCTGCCGGAGTGGTGCTCGACGGTCACTCCCGGATAGTTCGCGACCTTCTGGCGCATGCCGGTGAGGCGGTTGAACAGCGTCGACTTGCCGCAGTTCGGTGGGCCGATCAGCGCGAGAGTGCGGATGCGTCCGGTGCGCGATTTGCCAGGAGCCGGTGGCGCAGCTTCGAGCTCAACGGGCTCGGCGATCGCGGTGTTCGAGGTCGGGGTGCAGCAGTCCATTCCGGCTAGTTCCTCGCGCCGGCTTCTTCGGCAGCCGCGGTCTCGACAATGATGCAACGGGCGGTCTCGCGGCGCAGGGCGACTTCCACACCATCAATGCGGTAAACGGTGGGATCGCCCGCGGGCGCGCGACGCAGCACCTCAACGTTTGCGCCGGGAAGAAAACCGAGGTGCGCCAGGTGATCGGAGACCTTCTCGGGGAGCTCAAGCGCTTCGAGGGTTGCGGATTGTCCGACTCGGAGATCGCTCAGCGCCATGAGGTACCCTCTTCCGACAGATATACGACCATTGCTGTCGTAGTTTGAGTATATACCTCGTTCCGCGGTTGTGTAGAAGGCGACGGCCGCTCTGATGATCGTCCCGGGTGTCAGGATTTCGCGTGACTAGACAGGAGCGAAACCTGACCGGCGCAGTTCCGCCGAGCCGCGCCGATATGTCGCAGAAAGAAGATGAACAGCAGAAGGGAGTCGCCGCCGTGTCAGCGCCGGAATATCTTAGCGGCGTGCCACTGCCACGGCGACCCGGGGCCGCCGGAAAGCAGCGGCCGCGATACCCAGCAAAGCGGTCGCGAGCAGCGTCCATGCCGATGGCTCAGGCGTGATGCCCGGCGGCACCGTGTGCGGCGGCGGCGGGAAGTTGCCGAACAGCGTCGGATACGGTGGAGAGTAGATCGGCGGGCTGACCAGAGGGAGCGGCGTCGTGTCCGGGAAGATCACTGGCGGCGGTCCGCTCATCGTGATGAGCGTCGGCGGAGCCGGCGGCGGCAGGACTTCCATCGGAAAGTTGAACGTGCCCAGGGTCAGCGGCGGAAGCTCGCCGTCCACTGGATTCTGAATCAGCGGCACCGAGCAGGCGAAGTCAATCGCCGCCATTGCCTCATGGACAGGCTTCGGATGCCAGTTCGGGTGGGCTTTGTCCCATGCCGCCCAGCTCGCCGCGGTTGCGGCGCTGACGCGGTGATGGTGGACCTTTCTCTGAATAAAGCGGACACACTCGGTCGACGCGTGGACGCCTATCACTCCGAGGCTTATCACCGCAGAGGTCACCAGCGTGGCCAGCGGTATACGGACGATAGGTTTCATAGCCAGCCCTTTCCCCGCTGCATCGCCAGTGGTGCAGTTTTGGCGCTGCAGGTCTTACTTGGCTTTCTGATCTCCGGGGACAAACCCAGAGTACCGCGCGGCCCTGTTATAAACGCCGTCCCGGCCCGAAGTTCGTTTCCGAATTCGGTTGCGGCGGCAAGTCGTCACTCATGGGAGATTGAGAAGGATTCGGCAGGTTGGCTGAATCCACCTCATTTAATTTGTAAAGAAGCGAACGGTAACTCATCTGGAGCCATTTGGCCGTCTTTTGGCGGTTCCAGTTGTTTGACCGCAGCACCTTCAGGATGATCTGGCGCTCCAGATCGAGCGTGGCCTTCTTGGTGATCCGCTTGAGCGACAGCGGCTGGCTGAGATCAATATCGGCCACGATGCTGTCACCGGATGGCTGTGGCATCAGCTCCGCAATCAGCAGGTCCTCATCGCCGATCAGCACGTAGCTGCGGACCAGATTGGCCAGTTGGCGGATGTTTCCCGGCCACTGATAGCGCTCCATGAGCTGGATCGTCGACCGCGAGATCGGCTTCGGGGTCAGCCGGAAATTCTTGGCGTTGACCTCGGTGAAGTAGTGGACCAGCGGCTCGATCTCCTCGCGGCGCTGGCGCAGCGGCGGCAGATTGATGGTCACACGCATTGATGCGATACAGCAGGTCGAGCCGGAACGCGCCCTCATCCACCTGCGTGCGGAGATCGCGGTTCGCGCAGGAGACCAGCCTGGTCTGGATCGGTGCGCGTGGTGTGGCCGCCGACCCGGACAAAGCTGCCGTCCTGCAGAACCTGGAGGAGCTTGGACTGCGCAGAAAGATCGAGACTGCCGACCTCGTCCAGGAAGAGCGTTCCGTTGTGGGCCTCTTCGACCCGGCCGCGCTTGGTCGAATGAGCGCCGGTGAAGGCGCCCTTTTCATAGCCGAAGAGCTCTGTTTCCATCAGGCTCTCCGGGATCGCAGGGCAGCTCACCTTTACCAGCGAGCCTCTCGTGCGGCCCGGAGAACAGGTGCAGGAAGCGCGCGCAGACCTCTTTCCCGGTGCCGCTTTCCCCCTGCAGCAGAACGGGAACCCCGGTCTCCGCGATACTTTCGAGCTTTTGCCGGATGGCCCGCATCGCCGGCGTTCGCCCGAAGGCGAGCTCAAGCGGCGGCAGGTCGTGAAATTCCGCGAGGTCCATAGTCGTTCCGATCGTTTCTAGTTCCGCTGAGAGTCTGTGAGCACGCCGGGTTCCATTCGTATTCAGATGGCGCAGAAATTGCGCAGGAACGCGAGCGCCCCAACTCGTGCAGCGGGTTTTTATTGTTAATTGTTTGCATACCAGTGAAACCATACTGCGTCGGGTGTGTGACCTTTTTTGCCTACAAAAGTGCAAAGTTCTTCCCTTTCACAGCCAGTCCGGCTACACTTGACGCCGTCTCAGGGCGTCGGTGGTCAAAACCGCTGCAGCCCTGCGGTTCACGCGGATATCTGCTCGCGGGACGCGAGCATGCTGTTGCAGTTTGCGGCATCAGAACCGCCGGAGTTGCTGGAATGCTTTCGTCTTCGCTAGCCCGGAGTCTGCCCGCATCACCAGCCGGTCGGCCGGCCCCCGGCTGTATGCCTTGGACTCAAACATGGCCGTGCTGGATTATCTGCGCCGCAGCCTGCAGCCGAGCTATGACCTGAAGGTCTTCTCCGACCGAGGAGGCCTGCTGGACAGCCTGAACAAGGGTGCCGCGCCGGACCTGATCCTGCTCGAGTGGGAGAGCATGGAGAAGTCGCTGGCGGCGCTCTCCCACATCCGCGCCAGCCTGCCCGATGTGCCCATCGTCATGCTCTCCTGCACCGCCGAGGTGAAGGATTTCGAGGTCGTAACCCGCATCGGGGCGCGCGGCATCGTGCTGAAGCCGTTCCTGGACGGCAACCTGGAGAGCGCGATCGAGGAGCACCTGGCCCAAGCGCGCAAGGCGATCCCGGCCGAGCCGCAGGAGATCCCGCTGGATGAGACGCACTCGTTCGTGCGCTCCAGCAAGCGGATGTGCGAGCTGCAGGCCCAGGCCGCGCTCGTCGCAAAGTCCGACATCCCGGTGCTGATCCTCGGCGAGAGCGGCACCGGCAAGGAGATCCTCGCGCTCTACACGCACAAGATGTCGAATCGCGCGCAACCGCATGTTCCTGAAGGTGAACTGCGCCGCGATGCCGGCCGACCTGCTCGAGAGCGAGCTCTTCGGCTACGAGCAGGGCGCGTTCACTGGCGCCATGAAGACCAAGCCCGGCAAGTTCGAGGTCTGCACGGGAGGAACGATCTTCCTCGATGAGATCGGTGAGATGCCCGCACTGTTGCAGGCGAAGCTTCTGCAGGTGCTGCAGGACGGAACCTTCTCGCGGCTCGGCAGCCGCTCATCGATGAAGGTGGACGTGCGTGTGATCGCCGCCACCAACATCAACATGAAGGAGGCGATCGCGCGCAAGCAGTTCCGCGAGGACCTCTATTACCGCCTGAACGGATTTTCGCTGTCGATCCCGCCGCTGTGCGAGCGCCGCGAAGAGATTCCGCTGCTCGCAAATTACTTCATGCGCAAAGTTGCGAAGAAATACGGCCGGCAGTCGCTTCCCCTCTCGAACGCGATCCTCGATGCCTTCCAGCGCTACTCCTGGCCAGGCAATCTCCGCGAGATGGAAAATGTGGTGAACCGCTACTTCATCCTCGGCGACGAGCGGCCCATCCTTGCCGAGATGAATCCGTACACGCCATTCCGCGGCGATGGCAACGGCACACGGCGATCCCGGCGAGGGGGCGGGGCTGAAGCAGATTGTGCGCAGCCTGAAGGGCGAGGCCGAAGCAACGGCTATCGCGCAAATGCTCGAGACCAAGGGATGGAACCGCAAGGCCGCGGCAAGCGAGCTGCAGATCAGCTACAAGGCGCTGCTCTACAAGATCAAGCAGTATGATCTTGCGCCCAAGCGGGCCTGATAAACTTTGCCAGAGATGCTCGATCCAGAGTCGTATTACAGAGTCGTCGTTCAGCGCAGCGACGGTGTGGTCAAAGGCTATGCAGAGAAGGCGCAGTGGACCACGTCCAATGGCGCGCTCTCGGCCGACGACCCGACGAGAGACAACATACGCGTGATGCGCCTCGACTCCGGCGTGACCGAAGAGGTCAAGCTCGAGAACGTGAAGGCCGTCTTCTTCGTGCACGATTTCGCTGGTGAAGTCGAGCGGCGCGATCTCCGCTTCCACGATCATCTGCCCGCGACCGAGTGCCTGTGGGTGCGCGTCCGCTTCGATGACGGCGAGACGATCGAGGGGCTGATCAACAACTCGCAGGAGTTCGTGCTGGGCGCGGGATTCCTGATGGCCCCCGCCGACACGCTGGGAAACAACTGGCTGATCTACGTGCCGAAGAGCAAGGTGATGGGCTTCGAGGTGCTGGGCCTGCGGCCGAAGACCAAGAGCCTCTCGCTGCTCGACGAGCATGCCTGAACGCAGTGAGAAGTCAATCGTGAATAGTGAAGAAGACTCGCTTCCGGAAGGGAGCTGCAGATGAGAAGCCCGGTCTCGCGACCGGGCTTCTGCTTTCACTACTTGCTATTGGCTAGCTCTTCACGCGTTGACCGCTTCTGTCTTCTTATTCTGCGCCACGTACCACGCGACCGTCTTCTCCAGCCCCTCATAGAAGTCGGCCTTGGGCTCATAGCCGAGGTCCTTCTGCGCGCGCTCGATCGCGGCGAGCGAATGCTTCACGTCGCCCACGCGCTCCGGTCCATACTGCGGCGGCTGCTTGAACCCGAGCGCCTTAGCGATGCCCTTGTAGACCTCGTTCAAGCGTGCGGCTCTTCCCTGTTCCCACGTTGTACACCCGGCCGGTCGCGTACTGCTTGGGCGCCTGGCAGGCGAGCAGGTTCGCATTCACGGCATTGTCCACGAAGGTGAAGTCGCGGCTGGTGAGTCCGTCGCCATAGATCGTCGGCGTGGTGCCCTCCATCATCTTGTAGATGAACTGCGCGATGACGCCGGAGTACGGCGAGTCGGCAGCCTGGCGCGGCCCAAAGATGTTGAAGTAGCGAAGGCAGATGCCCTCCAGCCCGTAGCTGCGATGGAAGGACTGGATGTAGTACTCGCAGGTGAGCTTCTGCACAGCATAGGGCGAGAGCGGCATCGGCACCATGCCCTCATGCTTCGGCTGCGTCGGCTGGTCTCCATATGCCGACGACGATGCCGCGTAGACGATGCGGCGAACGCCGGCATCGCGTGCAGCGAGCAGCAGGTTCAGCGTGCCGTTGATGTTGGACTCGTGCGAAGTGAGCGGGTCTTTCACCGAACGCGGAACGGAGGCCAGCGCTCCCTGGTGCAGGATGAACTCGACCCCGCGGCAGGCCGAGCGGAGACCTTCTGCGTCGCGCAGGTCGACCTGTTCGAATTCGATTTGCGAGCGGATATCCGCGAGATTGTCGAGATTGCCGGTGGCGAGATTGTCGATACCGGAGACCTCGTGCCCTTCCTCGACGAGGCGATGCGCGAGGGTGGACCCGATAAAACCGGCGATCCCGGTGATGAGAAAACGTGCCATTGTGATCCTTTGCTCTCTGAGCTCTTCCTGATTGCTCTGGCTGATGAGAGCGGCTAGAACTCAGCGCCGGTGATTCAGATGCCCAGATGCCGTCTCTTCGATGGTCATTCACTTGCCCAAGCATGCCAATGATGCTTTCGGGGAATCTCGCCGCTCACCGTAGGGTGCGGGATATTCCACCACAGTCTAAACGGACAGCCTGTGCGAGATGAAATAATGGGAGCTATGCCGATCACGAATGAAGCATCCCTTGCCGACACAGTGGAACAGCGCCTCGAGAGGCTGAAGAAACGTACTGCGAACGTCGGAGTTATCGGGCTGGGTTATGTAGGCCTGCCGCTGTCGTTGCTATTTGCGGAGGCCGGCTTCGCGGTGACCGGATTCGATATCGATGAGAAGAAGGTTAAGGACCTCGAGGCGGGACGCTCCTACATCTTCCGCATTCCGGCTGAAGAGATCCAGGCCGCACGCGAGCAGGGCTTCCAGGCAACCGCTGATTTTTCGAAGCTGGCCACGCAGGACGCTGATCATCATGTGCGTGCCGACGCCGCTGACCGGCCATCGCGAGCCTGACCTGAGCTTCATCGAGAACACCGCGCGCGCCGTGGCTCCGTGGCTGCGCGAAGGTCAGCTGGTCGTGCTCGAGAGCACAACCTACCCCGGCACGACCGAGGAGTTGATGATTCCGATTCTCGAGAAGGAAAACAAGCACGGCCTGAAAGTGAAGAGCGCAGGCAACGATCATTCTGGCGCGCGCCAGCGATCAAGGCGTGTTCTACGTTGCCTTCTCGCCGGAGCGCGAGGATCCCGGCAACACATCCGTCGCGCGCCGCGATATTCCCAAGGTTGTGGGCGGGCACGAGCCGACAGCAACGGAGCTCGCCGCGACGCTCTACGAGGGCATCTTCACGCGTGCGGTACGCGTCTCCTCCACGCGCGTGGCCGAGATGACCAAGCTGCTCGAGAACATCTACCGCTGCGTGAACATCGCGCTGGTGAATGAGCTGAAGATTCTCGCGATGCGCATGGGCGTCGACATCTGGGAGGTCATCGACGCGGCCTCCACCAAGCCGTTCGGCTTCCATCCGTTCTATCCCGGCCCCGGACTCGGCGGCCACTGCATTCCCATCGATCCCTTCTACCTGAGCTGGAAGGCCAAGGAATACGACTTCAACACGCGCTTTATTGAGCTCGCCGGCGAGGTGAACGAGCGCATGCCTGAGTTCGTTGTCGAAAGCGTGGCCAAGGCTCTGAATCAGCAACGCAAGCCGCTGAACGGATCGAAGATCCTGATGCTCGGCATGGCGTACAAGAAGGACATTGACGACCTGCGCGAATCACCATCGTTGACCATCATCGAGCTGCTGCGCAACGAAGGCGCCGAAGTGCTGTACAACGATCCGTACTTCCCGCGAGTCGGCCAGGGCCGCCACTACAGCCTGAACATGACCTGCACGCCGCTCGATAATCTCGACCAATACGACTGTGTGCTGATCGTGACCGACCACTCCGACTACGACTACAAAGACATCGTGAAGCAGTCGAAGCTCGTCGTCGATTCTCGCAACGCGACCAAGGGAATTCAGTCAGCCAATATCTACCGCTGCTAGGCTGATCTTTTATGCGACAGGCTCAGCGCTTCTTTGCGAGGAGGCTCTGATACGTGGCGGTAAGCTGCCTCATCATGGCCTCCGTCGTGAAGCGCTCCTGCACCCGTTGCCGCCCCGCTTCCGCCATGGCTCGGGCCTCCTCAGGATTTTCGAGCGTCTCCAGCACGGCCGACACGAGTGCGTCAACATCCTCGGGTGGCACGATGCGGCCGGTGACTCCTTCGAGCACTGCCTCTGCGTTGCCGCCGACATCCGTCGCAACCACCGGCAGGCTCGCCGCCATTGCTTCGATGATTGCGTTCGAGAACCCTTCACTTCGCGACGGCAGAACGAACATGCTCGCGTCACCCAGAAATGCAGGTAAGTCGCTGACTCCGCCGGCGAATGAAAGCTGCGACGCGATTCCAAGCTGCTGTGCGAGGTTCTGGAGCTCCGCATAAAACTCCGGCTCGAGCACCTCGCCGGCGATGCTGAACCGCGCCCGAGGAAACTTGCCGGCCACGATCGCCGCGGCTCGCACGAACACGTCGTGCCCCTTCACGCGCCGGATGTTCCCCACAGTGACAATGACCGGGACTTTGCGTATCCGCGGCGCGCCGGCTGACCGCTTCCCAGCGACTGAGATCCAGGCCGTTGTAAAGCGTCTCGACGCGATCCGCTGGAACGCGGTCCACCTCGATCGTATATCTGCGAACCTGCTCCGAAACGGCGAGTACCTTATCCGGCAGTCGGGCCATCAGACGGTATGCGAAGCTGTGCTTACGCTGACGCAGGATGCCCATGTCGCGGCGGCTCCAGATGAGTTTCGTACCCCCGAGCAACTTCGCAACCGGCCCGACCCACAGATCGGAGCTCTCGAAGAACGTCTGAACAAGCGCAACGTTCTCTTTGCGCAGAAAGCGGCGAAGTTCGGCCGCAGCGAACAGCGCTTCCCTTCCGTAGGTCCGCCGCAGCGGGAGCAGATAGATCGGACACGTCGCCGGCTCGTGCAGGATCGCACTTTCGGGGTGGACACCGAGTGTGAGCACCGACACGCGATAGCCGTGCTCGGGCAGCAGCGCGGCCAGCTTCAGTGCAATCCGCTCGCCGCCCCCGAGCGCACGCGGAAACTGATCAAGCGCAAGCACGATGTGTGGGGACAACGAATCCTGGCGAGGGCCGCCTGAGATGAGCTGAATTTTAGGGCGGCCTGATTCACGCGGCGAACTGCCAGTCACCTACTGCCACTCCATAGATGGCGCAAGCCGCAGCGGCGTCTCCGCAATGGCCATCTCCAGCGAGGTCTCTTGCACGACCAGCTGACGCGCACGGATCGCCGCGGCCAGCAGCACCCAGAGCAGACCATTGATTTCAAGGTAGGTCCAGCGGTCACCAAAACAGTTCGCCACTAAACACGACACTATGGCCAACAGACACCCGAGCCCAAGCCCGGTATAAAGAGGATCGCGAGTTGTTCGAAAGAGCGCATAGCTGGTGGTGATCATCTGCAGAAGCAGAACTAAGGCAATGATTCCGCCCAGAACTCCGGTCTCGACCAGCACCTTTATGTACCAATTGTGGGTATCGTGCAGATTGTCTATGTGGCTGTTGAGCTGAAAGGTTGCGTAGCCATTCCCAAGAATTGGACTCTGGTAGAAAGAGGTCTTTGCAGCCTCCCAGAGTTTCACTCGTTCTTCGGACGATTCGTCGAGCTGACCGAACGTGTTCGTCGTCATCTGAACTCGTTCTGTAACCGGCGCGGGCACCACCTTCTGCCATGTAAAGAAAAAGATTGGCAGCAGAATGAGCAGCTTGCGATCCTTCAAAATAGCGAGGACGGCGAGACTTACCAGCAGCGCAGCATAGGCTCCTCGCGAGAACGTGTACATCGTGGCAAAGGCAGTGATGCCGCAGACGGCGTAAGAGAGCAGCTTCCATTTTTTGCGTTTTATGACACGGCCAAATCCCCAGAAAAACATCGCGAATTGAGCCAGGAACGCAGCCAGTTGATTCGAGCCGTAGACGAGCGGACCAGCGGTTCGCTTATTTTCATCGAATACAGCCCAGCTTCGCGAGAGTGTCTCCAGGATCGCGCTCCGGTCCACAAGCAGCACGGAAACCGCAACAATCATAATGACCCGTCGAATGGCCTTACGGTCGTCGACCACTAAACCGGCAGCAACGAAGACCAGCGGCATCATCATGTAGTCTTTCCAGGTCACGAAGTTGATGTCCTGGAGCCAAAGTGGAGGCGGCGCACCACTCGCAGCCGTTCCTACCCACAATGAAAAGTACAGGTATACGCCGAAGATAAACCAGGTTAACCACAAGCCGGATTTCGGCAGGCGCTTTCCCTTTAGAATCGCGCCGATAATGATCGCGATCACAAGGATCGTGAGCACGTTCGCGCCGAGCGGGTAAACGAGAAATTTGTCGCGCAGCGAGCGGTACGGAATAAACGGGAGCAGATAATACAGGCCCCAAAGCGGCTTTCCGCCGAGAGACAACAGAATCATCACCCAGAAGCCCAGATACGCGACCAGCGGAATGAGATGACCTAGTCCTGTTCCGAGCACACGTCCTCCGGCCCTGCGTCGCGGCTAACCCCACACCCTTTTTCGCCCGGCAGCGAAATTCACAAACGCCATCGCGGCCGCGAGGTTCAGCATGGTGAAAGTTTCGGCGATCGCGATCGGTCGGAACCGTCGCGCCGATGGTCCCAACTTGCCACACAGAGCCAAGCCATAGAATAGCAGTTGGCCTACAAAGCAACACCTGTACAGAAGACCATGCGAGAGCGCAGAACTGACCAGCGCGACGACAAGCAGAAACGGCACAGCAAGCCGCAGCAGCTTGTGGCTAATTAGACGGAAAAGCAAAGGGTTGCGCGGACTAAGCAGCCACGGTGCAAGCTGCACCAGTTGATAGTTTCCTGTAAGGGTTCGGACTTTGCGCGCGAACTCCTTGCGCGGCTCATGAAAGATGCGATCACGGGCCATCGCGGTAGGCTGAAACACTACACGTTTGCCGAGGCGAACGACGTTCATTGGCACCAGCACATCATCGAGAAGGGTGCCGGCCGGAAGCTCCCGAAACAGCTCGCGGCGCAGCGCATAAATAGCTCCGGTAACACCGACGACCGAGCCGGTCGCCGACTCAAGCCGCCTCACCGTTTTCTCGATGTTCCAGTAGAGACCGAGAGGGTCTGCCGTCGGCGTTCCGTCCTGCTCTTCGAGCAGCAGTTCCCCGCTGACCGCACCAATTTCAGGATCGGCGAAACAACTCACGAGCTCCAACAGTGCACGGTCATCAACGGTCTGGCGCGCGTCGAAGAAGATAAGGATGTCACCCGTAGCCGCACGCACTGCGTGATTCAAAGCGACCGCCTTGCCCTGTGACTCGGGCAGGATAATCGGAACAACCTTTCCACCCGCGCGCGCGAGAAGCTCCGTTGTCCCGTCCGTTGAGCCATCCGAAGCGATAACGATCTCTGAGCATCGCGAGAAGCCGGCGATGCGCTCCAGGTTGGCAAGCTTGCGGCTGAGGTTCTCCTCCTCATTGCGCGCCGCGATGATGATCGACATCGTCTGACCGCAATCCTGCTGCCGCACCGGCCTAGGCCGCACGATGAGCAACACCCGAAGCAGCAGCGGATACCCCACATACGCGTACGCTATGAGTGCGCACGCAATCCAGAACAGCACAGTCATCCCATGCTAAAGCTAACAAAAAAACGATCCACACCGAATACGGCCAACGGATCAGACCGGTACACCATTCGTGAGCATGGCCGGTTTGGAGAGGGTCAGGTACCATCACGAATGTATGGTGGGGCCACAGAAACAAACCAGAAGCTGCCCGGCATGAGCAAACTTTATCTGCTTTACCATGAGCTTCGATCGCTCCCGAGCCCCTACTCCTACGTGATGGAAACTGCCAGGTTCGAGGAGCACTGCAGGTTATACTCCGCACCACAGGCAGTGGCCGACGGAACAACAACACCGGAGATTACCTTTGATGATGGCCACTTCTCGAACCACACCCTGGCCGCTCCCCTGCTTCACCAGCACAATCTAAAGGCAATGTTTTTTATTACCGCGGGTTGGGTCAGCCACCGCACGGATTTCATGAGCTGGGATCAAATCCGGGAACTCTCCGCACAAGGTCACACGATCGGCGCACATGGCATGACACATCAGCTGCTGACTCACTGCAGCGGCCAGGAGCTCGACCGGGAGATTCGCGGAGCGCGCGAGAGGCTTGAGGACGGTCTCGGCCATCCGATCACCACGATGTCCCTCCCCGGCGGCCGCGGCGACCAGCGAGTCCTCGCCGCCTGCTGGGACGCGGGATATACAGAAGTCTTTACGTCCACGCCGCGCATCGAGCCGTCTTCACGGCCCGCGCACTCCGCAGTCGGGCGTCTGAATGTCCGTAGCTCGATAACCGCCGAGTGGCTGGAGCAAGCATTGCGGTCTGAGAGCGGGATTGTCCGCAAGCTTGAGCGCCAGGACCACTGGAAGGCCGCCGCTAAAAACCTGCTCGGCGATCGGCTGTATGCAAAGATCTGGGCTGCAGTGAATCGCCAGGAGGCGGAAGCAGACGACGCATCTATGCCCGATCCGGGAACGTCGGGCGGATGAGAGTCCTCCACTTGATCAGCAGCAGTGGGATGTACGGAGCTGAGGCCGTAATCCTGAATCTTTCGGCAGCGCTCAACTCGATGCAGGGGAATTCCAGCATGATGGGCGTGTTCGCAAATTCTGCGCAGCCGAATCCGCAGCTTCACCAAGCTGCCGCAAAGGCCGGGATTGAGTCACAGTTGATTCCCTGCCGTGGGCAGTTGGATTTCAGCGTTGTTGGTGCGCTGCGCATGTTGGAACAAAGCAGCAAAGCTGATGTCATCCATGCGCACGGCTACAAGGCGGACGTATACGCCTGGATGGCGCTACGCGGCAGAGCACCGCTGGTCTCCACCTGCCACACGTGGTACGACAACGACATCGCCGTACGAATCTATGGCGCCATCGACCGCAGGATTCTCCGTTCGTTTGTCGGCGTCGTGGCCGTCTCCGAGCAGGTCCGAAAGCGCCTTTCAGATGCGGGAGTTCGACCCGAGCGCACGCACCTGATCCGGAACGGAATTGACATCAATACGTTTGCGGCCGCGGCATCAATCCGCGTCGAGCATCGCGAGTCGAACGCTCCTTTGCGAATCGGTCTTGTCGGCCGGCTCTCACGCGAAAAAGGCGTCGACCTCTACACACGCGCAGCCGCTGAAGTCCTCCGCCGATTTCCGGCAACGCAATTTTTGGTGGCAGGCGACGGCCCCGACCGAGCGCAACTTGAAGCTCTCCGTGCTGAGCTGAACCTGCAGAACTCCGTTACCCTGCTCGGGAGAACGGAAGACATGCTCGGCTTCTACTCATCCATCGATGTGCTGGTATCCGCTTCGCGTGAAGAGGGTTTGCCCATCGCCTTGCTGGAAGGTATGGCCAGCGGCTTGCCCGTTGTAGCCACTCGAGTCGGCGCCATTCCCCAGTTGATCCGCGACGGCGAGACGGGAGCGCTGGTGAATGCAGGCGACACAGACGCTCTCGCAACGGCTATTTGCGCACTGATTCAAAACCCTGAGCTGCGGGATCGATTGGGCCGCGCCGCGCAGGATCATGTGCGCAGGAATTTTTCGGCTGAGCGCATGTGCGCAGACTACCTCGAACTGTATCGCAACGTGCTTGCCCAAAGGAGCTCTGCAACTCAGTGACGCGTTCCGCAGAGACCGCAAATCCCAGCGCTCGAACAGGCAAAGCGCCCACAGTGTTCATGATGGACCTGTTAGCGACCGTGCCGTATTACACGGCTTACCTCTCGCGCGCTTTGTTGAACCGCGGTGTCCGGGTCCAGATCGGGTCCATCACCTACTATCTGGACCCTGGATGTTTTCGCGATCGCGGCCTCAAAACGGATCCAGGACCGTTGAACCTCGTAGGACGTTTCACTCGTCTCCCGAAGTCGCTGCGCCGCATCCTCAAACTCGCAGAAGCGATCGTAAACATCAGCGTTCTCGCAATACGTTTCGCCGTGCGTCCTCCAGCGATCGTCCACGTGCAGTTTCTCCCGCTCTTCCGATCGCCGCTGCCAATCGACGACTGGCTTGTTCGACTCTGCCGATCGCGTGGCTCCCGCATAGTCCTCTCCGTGCACGATCTGCTGCCGCACGATACTGCAGAGACACACAAAAAGCTATACCGGAATTTGTATTCGCGCATGGACGCGCTCATCTGTCACTCGGATGCAATCAAAGTCCGTCTCCAGCGGGAGTTCGGAATTCGCCCGGAACTCGTGTCCGTCATCCCGCACGGTCCATTCTTCTTCGACATGCCCGAACGCGATTCCGCCACTGCACTCGATCACCTCGGCCTCGAACCCGGTCAACAGATGGTGCTTTGGCAAGGCATCATCTTCCCCTACAAGGGCGTCGATCTGCTTCTCGACGCATGGAGCAAAGTCGAGCAGCAGCAATCGCCATCAGCGCGAACCCTTTGCCTTGTCGTTCTCGGCAACGGCGATCCTTCGCTCACCGCTCAGCTCCAAGATCAGGGCCGCCAACTCGGCCTCCGCAGCGTCCGCTTCCACTTCCGCTTCTGCTCTGTTGAAGAGCTCGTCGCCGCGTACCGTGCGGCCCTTATCGTCGTCTACCCTTATCGCGCGATCACAACAAGCGGTGCCCTGGCCACCGGCCTCGCTCTCGGCAAGCCGATCATCGCGAGCAATCTTCCCGTGTTTCAGGAGCAGCTGACCAACGAAACGAACGCGCTCCTCGTTGACCCCACTAACGCCGAACAACTCGCTCAAGCGATTCTGCGGCTCGCCAGTGACTCCGCTCTCCGCACCAGGTTGTCAGAGTCTGTCAAAGCCATGAAGTTCGGCTCCGATTCATGGGAACGCATCGCGCTCAGTTCAATCTGCGTATACGAGCACCTACTCCGGGGTGAGCCGACCCTATAGCTCGCTAGTCTCGACGAGTTCAAAAAGCTGCCTTGCAGGCGTATAAAACCATGCAATCCTCCGGCCGCCGAAGGCAACTGCTGGCGCTGGCGGACTGACCATAATGCAACCGTGGCGTTTTGCGTGCGCCAGCGCCGCGTCCAGATCGCTCGTCTCAAAGCAAAGATGGTATGCCGCTCCGGTTCCCTTAGCGAGAATCGAACGCACCGGCGAATCGTCCGTAAGCGGCGCGATGAGTTCTATCTCTGCAGCATCATCTCTGTCCTGCTTAAGGAAACTCACTGTCACCTTTTGAATAGGATCATCAAACGGCCCGGAGATGACTTTGTACCCGAAGAGCGTTTCGAGGATAGCGGCGGATTGCTTAAGCTCAGCCACAGCGACGCCCACATGGCTCAAACGGAAGCCCAACTGTGAAGCTGCATCGCGGGCAGAAGATTCAGCGGCCATCAGAGCGCAGCACCTTTCGCCTCAAGTGCCTGCTGGATCTTCGCGACGGAGTTCAGATTGGGAATCTGCTGCGGGTCGAACTGAACTCCATATTCGCTCTCAAGAGCAAGAACAAGCTGCAGATGGCGAAACGAATCCCATGACTCGACAGTTTCAGGACTTAACGCGGGTGTTACCTCGTCGGTCGAAATCTCGAGAGTATCTGCAAAGATGCTACGAAGTGATTGTGGTACCAGTTGCGAACTCATAATCCTCCATCCCCTCCAAAGTGAGCCATGCGGGGCTCTCCAGAGCAGCCGCATGCAAATCAAATTCATAAAACACCTGACCCGATTCGGCATCGCGGGCGTCATCACAACGCACGAACCCATGCTCCGAATAAAACTGAGCACATAATGCGTTCTTGCGCGTCGGTATGTACTCACCAACCAGCCGCTGTGCGCCGGCACGCCGCGCGCGCGCTGCAATCTCCGCCAACAAAGCCGATTCGACGCCGCGACCAATTACGCGGCAAGAGAGCAGAAACGAGTCGATCCGGCACGTAGCACCCTGCGTTATGGCCAGCGCGAGGCCGACGACCCCCCCGTCGCCAAATCGATCCCGCAGCCGCACGGCAATGGCCTGGCCGCCCTTCACGGAGGCAAAGTGCTCAACCTCTGCCGCCGAGTGACGCCGCGTTGTCAGGTTGAATTGATTGGTCTTCCCCAGCAGCTGCACCGCGCGCGCGAGCGGCGCATCCGCGGCAGGCAGGAAGGTGCACACAATCGCCAGCGAGGCCAGAAACTCCTCTCGGGTCGCAGTGCTGCTGGCAAGTTCGGCTCGCTGCACCTGCGCCTTGTACTCCTGGGTGCGGTTGACGTCGTCCTCGGTGATCGAGACCGTATCAAAGAACGGCTCGTCAGCGAGGACGCTGATCAGCCTCCAGGGCTCGTCGACTGGTGCGCTGATGACTGCCACTTCGGGAAGGGCCCGCCGGATGGCTTCACATTCCACCGGGTTGTCGTCGATAAAAACAAACGAATCGAGTCCCAGTGAAAGCTCCTCCGCAAGCTCGCGCAGCGAAGATGACTTCTCATTCCAACTTATCTTTTTCCCGACGAAATCATCCAGCCGGATGGCGAGGTCCGGCGCACGAACCTCGAATGCCTCGAGAACATCCGCTTCGTTGTTCTTCGAGACGATGGCCAACAGGATGCCCCGCAACGCGAGCTGTTTCAGGTACCGCTGATACTCGAAATAACAATTCCCTGGAAATCCGCTCCCCGTCGCAATGCCTTGAGGGCCATCTTCCCCAAGGATGCCGCCCCACAACGTGTTGTCGAGGTCCGTGCACAGGACCTTACGCGGCGCGCGAAACAGCGCCGCAGCAGAGCGCACGATTCCACGGGCGTATATCCCAAATGCATCCGCTGCAATCGGCAGGCGCGAGGAGAGGAACATGCGCGGATCGCGCCAGCGGGAACGGCTGTAACGGGCTGCAACTCGATCAACATCAAAGAAAACGCAGTCCGTCATCGAGCGGCATAAGGACGCAATGCGTTCGTTCAAACGTTCCACGCTGCGGAAGACACCGTGGCTGAGATTCGCCTCTCCCACATCTCCGAGAGAACTCGTCTCCGGAACAACAAATCCCTGCACCACCAGCCTGGCCGAACTCCGCCCGCGCAGCGTCCGAAGCATCTGCCCAAGCCGATCTGCTGCGGCTTCAATCTCGGCGTCGACCGCCTCCGCCTGCCCCTTAGCTGACAGTTCCGGCAGCCGTCCGGCAATATCTTCCAAGTCCAGCACCACAAACACCAGATCGGGAGAGAACCGCAACAGGCCGCTCTGTTCATTCAGCATCTCGTCTACATACGATCCATATCCACCTATTTCCAGATCCAGCAGAAATCCCTCGAGCGCAGCCTCCACCTTCAGGAACGGCAGTATCGGCTCCAGAGTGACCGAACGGACCACAAAAGCCTTCATCCGGCGCGCGCGCGAGTGTGCAACCAGGGCATCCGCCACCTTGTCCAGCGACGACGCGCAGAACATCGCATCCGGCGCGGCTTTCGGAGTGCCGCGCATCAAACGCCGCACCGCCTCAATCCAGGCCGCCGAATCTCGCTCGCGCACCGCCCGATGTACGTCGTCGCGTAGCTGCTGACGTGCCGGGTCACTCAACATGAGCCGTCTCCCCAGTCCGCTTAATTGCCGTGTCCGCAGTGTCCTGGAAAGATGCCGTGCCAGATTGCGGCTGTGACCGCATCACAATCCGGCCCGGGACACCCATCACCGTCGCGCCGTCCGGCACGTTCGTCATCACCAGAGTATTGGCTGCGATCTTCGCACCATTACCAACCTTGATCTTGCCAACCAGCACAGCCCCAGTCCCTATGTACACACTGTCGCCCACCACCGGAATACCCTGTCGCCCCATTGCCGATGCGCCAATCGTGATTCTGTGCGCCAGGTCGCAGTTCTGCCCCAGCACAGCACCAGGATTAATGTGCACCCCACCGATATGACCGATATACAAGCCCCCGCCAATCGTTGCCTGCGCGTCGATATCCATCTCCATAAAAACGACGCAGAACAGAGAGAGAAGGAAGGAGATCAGTTTCAAGGGAATCCGCACAATTGCCGTCGGGCGCGCCACATGCAGCCAATTCGCGAAGCGATATGAGGCGATCGACCAGACCGCAGGATTCAACCATAACAGCCTTCCACGATAACCCTTGGTCCGATAGCGCACTAGATCTTGTGAAAACTTCCCCATCGCTTTCCCACTAGCTTAACAGAACATTTCGGCATACCCCACAGGACCTATCGGAATCGTGCCTTGCCGGCGCGAAGGATGCCTCTACTTCCTATTGCTGATGCACGCGGAACCGTTCAATACTTCCCTAACGGTCACGCAAATTGTGCCATAGGCCACCGAGGATTCCGCGGGCACTTTTTTTAGCAGTGCTCCACGCTACCTTCGGGTCCTTGCGATCGAAGTCGAAGTACTTGACCGCTCCGCGGTAGGACCGCAGCCACTCCATCCATCCAAGCTGTCCGAGCACAAGGTATTTAGGAAACGCTGCCATATCACTCGCCAGCATGAAATGCCGGAAGTTGAAGTTCGTCGGTTCAACAGGCGCCTGAGCCTCACCAATGAGATCGAGATAATGCATGTAGCCAGTCTCCACGCCGGTATACTTCGCCGCGTCGCCCGTGCCGCTGAACCGCGGATTGACCTCGATTAGCCCGAGTCGCCCATCACGCACGTCGCGCTTCAGCTCTATCTCACAAAGACCCTTGTAGCCAATCTTCAGTAAGAACTCGTTGCAGACTCGATCAATTTCTTCATCGACCACAGGCTGCACTAACGTCGCGCATCCATACAGGACCGGATACGCACGAAGTTCTCGAACGACACACGCCCCCAGGCGTTCTCCCGACTTTGAATACACCGACAAATAGCAGTACTTCGCCGAATCCGGTCCGACGATTTCTTCCTGTGCAACAGCCTCTGGAACAAGCTCCGCGACAGACTCATAGTTCGCCTTCAGTTCTTCTGGAGTTTGCGCAGAGACCGTCTTCCGATAACGAAATGCATGCCCCTCAGGAAGCGCGAGCCACTCTCGCTGGGCGAGAGGCTTTATAAGAACAGGGAACTTTGCGATCCTGCAGAACTCTTCGAGATCCTGCCTGGACCTGACATGAACCGACTGCGGCGCCGGGAAGCCATGTTGTCGAGCAAGCGCATACTGCGTCTCTTTACTCCCCAACCGCGACTGCAGGACCGCGCCCGACTCAGAAAAGATAAAGTAATTGCGGAGCGTAGCGGCATTGCGTCCTATAGCAGCCACAAAAATGTCGGACGCGGCTATCAATACGGCCTTCTCGCCAATGGCCTCTGCCAGCGAGATCATAAACTCCAACCATTCGGCCGGCTGCTTGTCAGGGTTCGGACAAAGGAAGGATCGGCCGTACTTGGAGCGGAAGCCAGGGTTTTCTGGATTGCAGTCCACCCCGATCGCACGCACTCCTCTTTGCTCCAGATCACGTATCAGGTTTAAACCCGTCTGGAATACAGAAGCGACCACCGCCGGCGAACGGCTGGTTCCCCGGCCATCAGGCCGCTTCAGAACATCGGCCAGACCATCGAATGAGTAAGCAGAGGTCTTCATCATCTCGGTAGCGACGGCCTCGGCCCCCGGTTGATCCCGAACGCCTGTTTTGTTCGAGTGTATAGCATGTGTGCAAATACCTTGTAGCGGTGACGACTATGAAATGGATGACGGAGTATTGAAGTAGCCATCACGCCCAGGTAACCAGGACGGCCCGATTCCCTCAGGTCCATCGCGGCGACAGACTCCTGTCCACTGTAAGCTCGCAGCAGCGACAGCCAACGGGTGGAACGCGGAAGGTGCGGAAAGACCTGCTCGCGGTAGATTTGCTTCAGCATACGCAACGACGGAAGCGCATCATGTGAGGCGCTCAGTGCATGTCGCCTGTACAGCAGCAACGGCTCTGCACATCCGGCAAACAACACTCCGCCATGATAGAGACGCAACCACAGATCCCAGTCCTCGACATTGTTGAACCGCGGATCGAATCCTCCAAACCGAAGGAAAGTTGAGCGACGGATCACCACCGAGCTCGGCATGAATGTGGTGTTACGATACAGAGCCTCACCGATAAAACCGGGTGCGGGCACCGGGGTAACTCTTCCCATCTGCAATTTGCCGTTCTCTACCGCAAACTCCCTGCGCGCCGTGTAGCAGATATCCGCAGCGGGATCTTTTCGCAGCTCTTCCATCTGCCGCTCCAGCTTATTCGGCGCCCATAGATCATCGTGATCCAAAAATGCGATCCATTCGGTCGCCGCCATTTCCGCGCCGCGATTCCTGCTCCTGGACTGCCCCATGTTCGATTGCCGGATCACCCGAACCGGCGGTCCAAACCCTTCTGCCAACGTCGCAGTATCGTCCGTCGATCCGTCGTCCATTACAAGAATCTGCTCTGGACCGAGTGTCTGCGCGAGAGCACTCTCGAGTGTCTCCCGAAGATATCGTGAGTTGAAAGCCGGAATGATAACTGTGATCGACATTGAACATCTTACGTCGGCAGATCGGTTGAGCACGTCTACGATGTTGGCCGGATGATTCCCTCGGGAAGCATCCGATCAGTTACCTCAAACTCGGCGGTACGATTGTAGGTGTGATTTCCCGCACATTTATCTACCAACTGTGGATCCAGACTGCTAACGACGCGCTCTTCATATTCGACTTCCGTCAGAGTCACAATTTCCGAGAACACAAGCCCATAGCCGTAAGCCTTCCCGCAGTTCTGCGATGGCCTGATCATGCGTCCTCCATCCTCGAACAAGGTACCGGCTGAGCGGGCTCTCCGAACATCGGAAACCAGCGGATTTTTTGGATGTGGCTGCCATGGTCCACGCAGCGAATCAGAACAAAACAGACTTAACTCATCGCTGTTTGAAAAGCGGCCATCCGAAAGACTGCTAAACATCCAATATTTGTCGCCAATCTTTTTAATGACCGTATCTACGGCATAGACATTTTCCATCAACAATCCTACTGATTCCCACTCGTTCGGAAGATTGACCGCCCTGAGTAGCTCTACCTTCTTAGCGGACTTACTTTCGGGGACCATATAGACCGCGCCTTGATCTTCGAAAATAAATGGATAAGAAAGATGATAGGGACGCCGAAGTACCTCAAATGGCTGGCTCGTGCTGCCATTCGGAAGGATTTCGCAACAAGAAATACAAGCCCGATTCTCCGAATAGCGAAAGTCTTCGAAATAGATATAGGTTCGGCCGTCCTTTTCAACAATAAAGGGATCAGCGTAGAAGCGATCCTTCGGACAAGGTACCGGAATGTATCCGTGGGGATCATCAAAGCGTCGCTCTGGCAAGCGCCGCCGAACGACGATGAACCATTTGTACGCCGGCCATTCCTGCGAGAGGCCGGCTCGAACCTTAGCCCAATACGTTGCAGAGCGCGCGAGGAAGGCCAGCATCTGAATGTTAGTTGGGTACCGGTCGGCCATCCCGCTCGGATCAGGAGTCGTGACACTGGGCAGCGACGCCAGGAATTTCGCTCCGTCAAGATCTAGTTCGCGTAACGCGCGCTGCACCATTTCAACAGCCTTCCACAGCGGCATGGCACGGTTGCCGTGAAGCGACCGCTTGTCCGTCGCGGCAAAACTTACATACTGCACGCCATCGTTTTGCCAGTCTTTTTGGAATACCAGCCTCGTCTCGCTGGCCACTTCGGCGCGATAGATCGGCCAGAACCCAAACGACCCCGGCAAACCGGCGCGCCCGCCCGCGTGGCGTATCGTCAGCACACCATATCGAAAACCTTGCAGGCTGACCTGTGTCGGAGCAAAGCACAATAGAAGGTCCAAACTTTCGCCGGTGAGTTCCGCCACTTCATCCGGGTCGTCCGCGGAGATGGAGCGGATCCCGCGAAGCGCTTCGGACAGGTCGGCCGCGCCGAAGGGATCGCCTTCGGACCGGTTTCTGTTGTAGTCCCATTGCTCGTACAGCCGGAACAACAACGATCCGACCTTCCCGTCTGTTTCCCGTTTGCTGTCCTGAACCAGAACTACTCTTACGGTTGCAAAAGTCGAACTTCTTAATCGGCGAATGATCTCAACGATCCATGCGTTGGATTCGTTACGATCCACCAAAATGCCGAGCTGCAGCATAACTCTTCTTTCCCCCGGATATACGTCAGTGCGCCCGATAAGCTGCGCTGCGAACTACGCAGCTTGTGCCGCTAACATCGAACGAATTTTTGGAATAATCATCGTGGTGATCGTTTCTCGGAAAGCGATTCCAATCGAGAGAACGAATACTGGTAAGGCGGCGAGGATCTGCGCGAAGAACCCTGCCAGCGTATGAACGGGAACGAAACGGCCTAGCAGATAGATCGCCACCGCAAATGGTGCGGATGCCACGATTACCGGACCCCATACCTTGAACACTATGGCAAACGGTGAGATCGCGATCAGGCGGCGCGTGTACCGCGGCCAGAACCATAGCTGTGTGACGAGGCTCGGCACCAGAGTTCCGACTGCCACTCCGTATATACCCCAGTAATGAACCAGGATGATGCTCAGGACCAAATTCGCGATCCCCTCTCCCATGGACCACATCGCCAGCGTCTGATGTTTTTCCGTCCCAAAGGCGATCGCCCCGGCAGTCTGGTTGGCGAAAGAGAACAGCAGCGGAATACTAAGAATAATCAGCACGGTCCCGGAGTCGTGCCCGTATCTCGGTCCCATCCACAGGGAAATAAATGAACCACCCCGGATAACAAAGGTTAAAATTATGGGAATAGATACAGCTATGGTAGCTCTCGTTCCATTCTTATACAGCATGAGCAAACCGCCGCTGTCCCCGGACGCCTCGTACGTGCTTGCGGCTGGCATAAAAGTGCCGTTCATTGAACTAACGACCTGAGTTGCGTAACGGCAGAGCGAGCTGGCAATAGCATAAAACGTGACAGCCGTCGGCGAGATGAATCCGCCGACCACCAGGTTATCGGATTGATAAATCAGTTGCACGGCCACCATAGCCAGAAACGCGTAGATGCTATAGGACCAGATCTTCCTCAGCGTTTCCCTCTTCGGCCGCCGCAACCGGATCTTCAGTTCCGGATACAATCTGCGAGCCACGATCACCTGATAGCATCTCGCGATGAGTGTGGCGCCTAATTCGCAGGCCGCAATGGAAGCGATCCCGTAGCCCGCGAGAAGAACGCTCACAATCCCAATTACGCGGCACGCCATCTGAATCAGGGCTACGTAATTCTGCAGATCGTATCGATTCAGGCCTGAAATGACCCCACCGTATACACCGAAGGTCATCGTTGCTGCGGTTGTCGCTCCGGTCAATACAATAGCGATTCTCGCCGAGCTCACCATCGCCGGGGGCACTTTGAACATCGCGGGAAAGACAACGGCGATGCATCCGCTCAGTACGATCGCGACAACGCTGATCTGCAGTCGCATCCAGAGTGCTGCCGAGACTGCGTCAGACGCAAACTCGTGGTCCTGTTTCGCGTGGCCCTGCGATACAAATCTCAGGATAGAACCCTGCAGCCCCATATCCAGCAGCGACAGATAGCCCACCACGGCAACCACAAGAACCCAGACGCCGTACGCTACATCGCCCAGTCGATGCAGGATGAACGGCGAGAAGAAGAACCCGACCGCCATACTCAGCAGCGTTCCAAGCCAATTGAATATGACGTTCCGGGCGATATGCCGTGCGCGCAACTTCAAGACGTCTAATCCTCGTCATCTCCCGCGAGTGAACGCAGACTCCGCGGCCCAAGCTAACGCGGCGCTCATAAGAGCTTATCCTAGCAGCACTTCAGGCAACCCAGGCACTGCTCTCAAACATGGCGATTGGAATCTGTCACTTCTCCGGACGCAGCGAAACATCAGCATATCCGTACTTATGCCACGTTTCATCCCCAAGATGTGGATCTCCGCAGATGGCGTTCTTCTCATGCAGCCAGGTCGCCGGACATCTCCAGTTACTCTTTGCGTGAAAGGTCGTGTTCGAACTGAAACTACTGCCGGAATTCTGAAAAGCTCTCGCCGCTTGCTCGACGTATATCGGGTTGGAGTAATCACCGCTGCCGCCGTTCGGATAACCCGATGCCTCATTGTTTCGAAACCCAACGAAGACGTTGCCCTCGTAACGCAAGAGGCACGATGCCGTCTCGCAGGAAGAGTTGACCTCAACGTCGATGCCAGTAGACGATGCCGAATAGATGATATTCCGTTCGAATGAGAACGTGGACCCGTCGTTCACGGAGATCAGGATTCCCGCATCGGCTGCTCTGCAAAAGTCGGTAAGCCGCTTGTTGTACCCGGGTGGCGTACCGGGAATGGTTTCGCGCAGCGCATTGCAGTTCGTGAAGATTCTGCTATTTTGAATGGTTCCCGATGTGCCTCCGATCTTCAATTGCTGTCCCATATTTCCGTAAGCGAGTGTATTCGTGACGGTCATGCTGGAACCTGCACCTGTAAGATGCAGAGCGTCAAGCCCGTCCTGTGTGTTGTAGCTCACCGTGCCTTTATCAAAATGGACCTGCCAACCCGGATGGCTCTCGCGTGTGGTTGTTCCGAAACCATCTCCGTATCCAGAAATGTTGTCGTCAGTGCAATCGTTATATGGAATTGAGTGCACGACGGGGTACTCTTCGGCACATCCATTCCAGGAAATGTTGAAGTTTTTCACAAGGAGTTTGCCGGTTCCAGTTGTACCGTCGCCAGCATCGGCGTCCCACCCCGAGGTAGCATTACCAATGATCTCTATATCACTAAAAAGCGCGCCGTCGCCTGTCGGCCCAATCATGCCATTCGAGGCGAGTCCATGGATCCGCACGTCGCTGAGCGTGTCATTCGTCGATTGGTTACTCCACCGGATACCGTTCGTCGCAAAATCGGTTAGCGGATACGAAGTATTGCACCCGCTCACCTGCCCCGAACGTCCACATGAGGAGAAGTCTGTGATGTCGAGACACTGCAGGTCCACATACGAAACCCCTGACATGTTGATGACATCCAGGACTCCGTATCCTCCATGTAATTGCGTGCGAGCTGCCTGCGCCGAACAATTCTGGAAATTTCCGCCGACAATCTTTGTATGTGCGCCGGAAGTTCCGGAAAAGGGCGGTGGCATTCCCGCTCCGTAAGGATCACCTTTCAGCCCGAAGTAGTCCTTCTCTTCGGGACCATTTGCACCTATCCGATAAGAGACTTTATCTGCGATCGAGCCACGCAGTATGTAAACGTCTCCACCCTCCCCCACCCATCTCCAGCAGGCAGAATGTGGACTCTTATCTGTGCAGTACGTACCGTCCGTCCACAGAAAGCGAACATCCTTGAATGCACAATGCTGATTGGAACCCTTGCCAGGGTAAGCCAGGTCACCTTTGCCGTCGCATTGGCCCCTTCTTACATTCTGAGAATATCTCGTTCCGCCATCGGGACGAACATACCAGGTCGTCGCAAAGCTGGAGCTAGCTGCCAGCCCCAACAGCAGAAGGCATGCTAGCTCCGCAATTCGAATGCACTGCTTATTCATACGCTCCTATACTGGGCGGATTGCCACGAGCCGCACCAGTATAGTCGACGATGACTCCAGAGATCACGGCGCCGGCTCCCTGCACCGTAGTGCTGCCGGAAAGTGGTGCCATATTCCCGTACCCGTAAAGGTGCCATGTTTCATCCGTGAGATTCGGGTCGGCGCAGATAGCATTGCTCTCGCCGCTCTGCGGACATACCCAGTTGCTTTTCGGGTGATACGTAACGTTGTTCGTATATAAGCTTCCCGAGTTTAGGAATGGGTTAGGCCAGGCTGATCCACTGGAATTTGTCAGATAGATCGGGTCAGAGTACTCCCCTGAGCCCCCGCCCACATAGCCATTCGGCGCACTATTCTGGAATCCCACAAAGACATTGTTCCGGAAATCAACCAGTGACGTGCTGTCACAGTTACCATTGGAGGTATCACAGTCCAGCTCATACCCCACGGCCTGCGCCGAGTACAGCGTGTTGAATTGAACGGTCGTCGTGGTGCCCTTGCCCAGGTTCATAACGACGGCTGTATCCGCAGCGCGGCAGAAATCGCTCAGCTTTGAGTTATACCCTGACGGCGTGCCCGGTATGGATTGTTTCAACGCATTGCAGTTGCCCACAATAACGTTGTTGATCAGCGTGCCGGCCGCCCCTCCTACTTTGATCTGCTGACCCATATTTCCATAGGCGAGGGTGCTGGTCACAGTGACTGTTGAACCCGGCCCCGTCAAATGTTTCGCGTCCAGTCCGTCCTGGGTGTTGTAGCTGACCACCCCCTGATCGAAATGAACATTCCATGCCGGACTGCTGGGGATCGATGTCGTCCCGAACCCGTCTCCGTAGCCGCCCCCGTTGTCGTCTGTGCAGTCACCATACGGCACCGCGTCGACCATCGGGTATTCCTCCGCACAGCCGTTCCAGGAGATGTTGTAGTTCTGGACCAGCAACGTGCCCCAGCCAGTCGTTCCGCTACCGTCGTCGGCATTCCACCCTGAGCTTGCGTTCCCAAGAATGTCTAGATACTTGAATACCATTCCGGTACCCGTCGGTCCAACCATCCCCGAGTTCCCCAAACCATGAATGTGAACGTCGGTTAGAGTATCGTTCGTAGACGTGTTCGCCCATGAAATTCCATAGGTCGCGAAGTCCGAAAGCGATCCAGGATTCGTGTTGCATCCCATCGCCTGTGACGCCCTGCCGCATGACGAGAAGTCGGTGATGTCCAGGCAAGCCAAATCGACATACGACGCTCCACTCATGTCGATGACACTCACCACACCATAGCCTCCGTGCAGTTGAGTCTTGGCAGCGGCCGTATGGCATGCAGCATAGTTCTCACCCAGAATTCTGGTGTGCTGCCCCACTGTTCCCGACGGCGGCACCGGGATGCCCGAGTCATAGGGATCCCCCTGAAGCCCCCAGTATTGATTCGTCGCAGCATCAAAGCTGCTGCTGTTGTTGTTCCAGCCGATGCGGTACGAAACGCCGCTGCCAATAGATCCGCGGATGATGACCGTGTCTCCGCCTGAAATCACCCATCCCCAGCCCGGCATACCAGCTCCATATGCCTGACTCCCGTCCTGCCACATATACCGCACATCATTGAACGCGCAGTGCTGATTCACGCCGCTCCCGGGATACGGCGCGTCCCCCTGACCATCACACTGCCCATTCTGAACATTGATCGAATACCTGGTCCCACCATCCGGACGCACATACCACGTCGTCCCCGGACCCGAAGCCGTCGCTCCGGAAATCGAAATCGACAGCGTAGCCGTCTGCGTCTGCGCAGGCGAACCCGAGTCCGTCACTCCCACAACGAAGTTGAAACTCCCCGAAGCGCTCGGGGTACCCGTGATCAACCCCGTGCTCGACAGCGACAGGCCCGCCGGCAAGCTCCCCGACGACACCGTCCACGTGTAGCCCGGGGTGCCTCCACTCGCAGACAGTGCAGCCGTATAAGCTGACCCACTCTGTCCCACTCCCAGACTCGCCGTCGTGATCACCACACCCGACGCCCCGACAACAATCGTCTCCTGCGCCGTCGCCGTATTGGCCGGCGAGCTCGAGTCCGTCACCGCGACCGTGAACGTCACCGTGCCGCTTGTCGTCGCCGTGCCCGAGATCACGCCGCCGCTCGACAGTGTCAGCCCCGCCGGCAAGCTGCCCGACGACATCGACCATGTATATCCCGGCGTTCCGCCGCTCGCCGACAACGCGCTGCTGTAGGCACTTCCGTTCTTCGCTCCCGCAAGACTCGTCGTCATAATCGCCAGGGTCGACGATCCCACAACAATCGTCTCCTGCGCCGTCGCCGTATTCGCCGGCGAGCTCGAGTCCGTCACCGCAACCGTGAACGTCACCGTGCCGCTGGTCGTCGCCGCGCCCGAGATCACGCCGCCACTCGACAGCGTCAGCCCTGCCGGCAAGCTGCCCGACGAGATCGACCATGTGTATCCCGGCGTTCCGCCGCTCGCAGACAACGTGCTGCTGTACGAGGCTCCGTTCTTCGCTCCCGCAAGACCCGTCGTCGTAATCGCCAGCTTCGATGCCCCAACAACGATCGTCTCCTGCGCCGTCGCGGTCTGCGCAGGCGATCCGTTATCCTTCACCGACACCGTGAATGTCGCCGTTCCGTTGCCCGCCGGTAAGCCGGAGATCACCCCACCACTTGACAGCGTCAGCCCCGCCGGCAAGCTGCCCGACGAGATCGACCACGTGTATCCGGGCGTTCCGCCGCTCGCACTCAGGCTGGCGAGGTACTGGTTGCCCACCTGCCCCGTGCCCAGGCCCGACGTCGTGATGCTCAACGACGAAGCCTTCACAGTAATCGTCTCCGATACCGACGCCGTCTGCGCAGGCGATCCGCTGTCCTTCACCGCAGCCGTGAACGTCGCCGTTCCGCTCGTAGTCGGCATGCCCGAAATAACGCCCGCGCTGGAGAGCGCAAGCCCTGCCGGCAAACTGCCCGAAACCACTGACCACGTGTATCCAGGCGTTCCTCCCGTCGCATTCAGCGACGCCGCGTACGCCGAGCCCACCTGCCCTGCCGCAAGGCTCGCCGAACTCGCTGTCAAACTCGGCGGCGTCACAACTACCGGCATCACCACAATCGAAAGGGTGACCGTCTTCTGCTGCGACGGCGATCCTGAATCCGTAACCGTAATCGCGAACGTCGAAGTTGTCGCGACGCTCGGCGTGCCTGAAAGAACGCCCGCGCTCGTGAGCGTCATCCCCGCCGGCAGGCTGCCGCTGGTTACGGCCCACGTATATCCTGGCGTTCCGCCGGTCGCCGAAAAATTTCCGCTGTAAAGCACGCCAACCTGCCCGCTCGCCAGCGTTGGCGTCGCAATCGAAAGCGCCGACGGCGACGATGGCGCGCTGGTCACCGTCAACGGCACCTGGTTCGACTGCGATCCATCCGTATTCTTCACCTGCAACTGGGCCACGTTCGGCTTTGCCAGCGGCGTTCCGCTGATCTGCGCCGCCAGCGTCGACGCACTCACAAACGAGGTCGGCATCGCCGTGCCGTTCACCGTCAGCGCAGAGGTTGAGCTGAAATTCTGGCCCTGGACCGTCACCGTCACGCTCGCCGTCCCCGCCGTCACCACCTGCGGCGTTACCTGGCTGATCGTCGGACTCACCATCGCGATAACTGACGTGCCGCTCCCACATCCCGAGCAAGCCACGCAAATGCCGATCCCGAAAACAATGGCCTTGAAGATATTCCTCATGCGGTCCCCTGATTGCCGTGAAGAACTTCCGCGATACGCAAAGCACACAGAGGCGTCTGCCGCGAAAGAGCACGCCCAGTACACCAAGGGAGTTATCGATTCCTCATCACGCAACGGCACCACTGCGCCGCCACAGCAGTCCGCACCCTGTGACACTTCCCTGCAATTACCCTGTGTCGACTTTCGTTTTCTGTCCCAACCTTCTACGCAGCCCGCCGCGAGCCCGAAAAAATTAAACAAAAACTGCATCGCTCGTCGTTTCCTTCCCTGCAAGTCGCGCAGCGCGTTTCAGACAACAGCTCTCCCGCTTCGTGCCGAGAGCACAAAATGAGCGCGCACCTTGGGTTTTGCCGATTCCGGAGCGAAATCTAGCTGCGTATGGTGCTATTCACTGCCGCATCGAGAGACCACAAATCCACCAGGCCATGACTCTCGTCGTCCGCTGCGTTTTCGATGAGACGCACAAAGTTTGGCGATGTACTGTGGAATTTCCAGCCAAAGCATCCCCCATGCGTTGTATTGCATCCGCTCGCCTCGCTCCATCACGCCGATCCACGTAAAATAGACATAGAGCGTTGCTCTCAGGGCTCTCGAGCGAGGAACAATGTGTGGCATCGTCGGTGTCTTCGGACACCAACCGGTCGGTCAGATCATCTACGATTCCCTCTCCATGCTCCAGCATCGCGGACAGGATGCTGCCGGAATTGCCACATCCTTTGAAGACCGCTTCTACCTGCACAAAGGCAACGGCCTTATCACCGACGTCTTCGACCCCGGCAACATGGCCAAGCTCATCGGCACCGCCGGCATCGGTCATGTTCGCTACCCCACAGCCGGCTGCGGCTCCGTCGCTGAAGCCCAGCCCTTCTACGTCAACTCTCCCTACGGCATCGTCTTCGCGCACAACGGCAATCTCACCAACGTCGGTGAAATCGTCGAAAGCATCTTCCAACGCGACCTCCGCCACCTCAACACCACCTCCGACTCCGAGGTGATGCTCAACGTCTTCGCCCACGCCCTCGCGCAGCGCCACGCCGCGCACCCTTCAGCCGAAGACGTCTTCGCCGCCGTCGAAGAGGTCCACAGGCGGTGCAAGGGCGGATACTCGGTCGTCGCCATGATCTCCGGCGTCGGCATGCTCGGCTTCCGCGATCTCTACGGCATCCGCCCGCTTGTCTTCGGCTCCCGCGGCAAAGAAGGCTTGTTCCCCGGCCAATCGAAGGACTACATGATCGCCTCCGAATCCGTCGGCCTTGGAGTCGCCGGCTTCAAACTGGATCGCGATCTCCAGCCCGGCGAATGCGTCTTCATCGACATGAACGGCCAGCTCCACACCCACCAGTCGCCGCTCGCCCACGAAAAATCTCCCTGCCTCTTCGAGTACGTCTACCTCGCGCGCCCTGACTCCGTGCTCGACGGCGCCTCTGTCTACCAGTGCCGCATCAACATGGGCGTCAAGCTCGCCGAAAAGATCCGCCGCAACTGGGCCGATAAACAACTCGACGTCATCATCCCCATCCCCTCCACCAGCCGCACCGCCGCGCTCGAAATCGCCACCCGCCTCAACCTCCCTTACCGCGAAGGTTTCGTGCGCAACCGCTACGTCGGCCGCACCTTCATCATGCCCGGCCAGGCCCAGCGCCAGTCCTCCATCCGCCGCAAGCTCAACCCCATCCCTCAGGAGTTCGCCGGCAAAAACGTCCTGCTCGTCGACGACTCCATCGTCCGCGGCACCACCATCAAAGAGCTCGTCGCCATGTGCCGCGAGCTCGGCGCCAAAAAAGTCTACGTCTGCTCCGCCGCTCCGCCCGTCATCTACCCCAACGTCTACGGCATCGACATGCCCGCGCGCTCCGAGCTCATCGCCTCCGGCAGGACAATCGACCAGCTCGCCCAGCACATCGGCGCCGACGGCATCATCTTCCAGGACCTCGCCGACCTCATCAGCTCCATCACAGACGTCTGCCCCACCCTCACCCACTTCGACACATCCGTGTTCGACGGAACTTACGTCACCGGCGACGTCACCGAGTCCTACCTCGAAAAACTCGAAAAGCAGCGCAACGACACCACCAAGCGCAACCAGGACCTCGACACCCACATCACCCGCAACCTCTACGCCCACCTCTAGCTTCGCGCCTGAATCCTACGGTCCCTTCACCTCGTACCTTGCGTCCATCCCCGCCAGCATGTGATCGCTGATGTGGCAGTGATACAGCCAGATTCCCGCCGCATCCGGCACCATATCAGCCGTGATCATCTGCGCCGACGTAAGCGCAAAAATGTCCGTCCGCTGTCCCGCCACCAGGACCGTATTGCCGTGCCAGTGCGGTGTGTGCGCATTGTTGAAGTCGCCCAGCGTCGCGACATACCAACGCACGTGATCATTCTTCTTCATCGTCATCATCGGCATGTTGCCGTAGATGTATCCGTTCATCGACCACTTCGTGTTGGTGTTGACGAAGCCGGTGTTCGCAACCGGCGTAGAGATCCCCGTCGCTGTGAGCAACCCGGCTTCCGCCTTCTTAACGCCCTTGGGATCCGTGCAATGCGCGCGGATATTGTCGTCCAGATACCAGCTCTGGTTCTCGTTTATCGCAATGAACATCGTGACGAATTCATGATCAACGCCCTTCGGCCGCCCGTCGGGCAAGGCTTCGCCGCGCCGCGTGACGATAAAGCCGCCAAACAATCCCGAAGCCACATCGCGCAGTTCATCACAGTGCGAGTGATACAGCCAGAAAATGGAGCTGGGATCGTTCGGTCCAGGGCCGGCGCGTTCCGGAAGCTGCCACGTATACGTGTAAGTCGCGCCGGGCGCAACGCATCCGTCCTCTTTGTCCTTGCCACTGGTGTTGTCGTTGTAGTCTGCGCCTTCCGAGTCCTTCTCATACAGCACGCCGTGCGGATGCATGCCGAACGGATGCGTCGCGTTGTTCTTGAAAATAATCTTGAACGTGTCGCCAACCTCGGCGTGGAAGATCGGCCCGAGAATCCCAAGATACGCATCCTCCGGCCTGCGCGCCTTCAGCCTCGTAAACGTCCCGTCCGTATATTCCCGGTAGATCGCCTTCTTGTTCACGCGCCCGATCTGGTGCGGTCCGGGATCCGTGTAACCCTTGCCCACCGCGTCGAACTCCATCCCCATCGCTTCGTCGCGTCCGGACGGTGCATAGTCCCAATTCACCTCGTCCGCCGCCACATAGTAAACGCGCGTCTTTCCGCTGCTTTCGCCCGCATTCGCAGCTCCAGCCACCTGCTGGCACCACAACGTGCACGGAACACATGCCACCAGAAAACATGCTGCTGTTGATCTCCAGCGCATCTGTCTCTTCTCTTTCAAATCGCGAGGAACCACACAGAGGCCCGAAGGAAGTCCGGCAAAATCGACCCGGCGACAAAGAAACCGGCGAAGCGCCGTGCGCTGCGGCTACGTCGAAGCTGAGACTGGAGGAACGGCGTAAGCCTATCACTCAACAAGGCTCAAAGAACAAACAAACCAATTCCCTTACACTGATACTGTCGTCCCGCATCTCCGCGAACTCGCCCTTCCGGAGTCCACTGAAACATTCAGCCCCGAGGAACCGTCCGACGATGCCCGGCGCCGTCTCATCCCCGCTCGAAATCGCACATCCTCAAGTCCTCACGCTCGCCGGCCCACCCGCGCTTACCTCCTTCGAAGCCGATCGCCTCACCGCACGCCTGCGCGCGCTCGACTCCCGCGTCACTGGCATCGAAGCCTCGTTCGTCTATCTCCTGCTCTTCTCCGGCGATCTGAATCACTCCCGCCTCACCGAACTCCTCGAACTCACGGGCACGCCGCTGCCCGATCCCGCAATCTTCATCGCGCCGCGCATCGGCACCCAGTCTCCCTGGTCCAGCAAAGCCACCGACATCCTGCACAACACCGGCTTCTCCACCGTTCACCGCATCGAGCGCATCCGCGCCGTCCACATTCACGGCGCACACAACCCACCCGCCCTCGCGCCCGCCCTGCACGACCGCATGACCGAGACCGTCTTCATCTCCGCCGACGCTCTCCAGTCCCTCTTCGCCGAGCACACACCCAAACCCGTCTCCACCATCGACGTCCTCACCCTCGGTGCCCAAGCCATCCAACACGCCGACCGCACCCTCGGCCTCTCCCTCGCCCCCGACGAGATCGACTACCTCGTCCGCGAGTTCAGCTCCCTCGGCCGCAACCCCACCGACGTCGAGCTCTACATGTTCGCCCAGGCCAACAGCGAACACTGCCGTCACAAAATCTTCAACGCAAGCTGGATCATCGACGGCGAACTTCAAACGCTCGAGAACCTCCGTTCTGACACCTCAAACACTTCGCCCACCCCAAACCCCGTGATCTCGACGGAACCGGGCGCCTCACCCTCGACCGGCAACGCCGGGCAGGGTGGGGTCGGGACCACCACAAAGGCCGCCCCAGAACCCCCACATCCCCTCTCTCTCTTCGCGATGATCCGCAACACCTACCAGCACTCGCGCGAAAACGTCCTCTCCGCCTATCGCGACAACGCCGCCGTCATTCGCGGCGGCCCCGGCGCACGCTTCTTCCCTGACCCCGAGACCAACATCTACACCGCGCACGACGAAGAGATCGACATCGTCTTTAAAGTCGAAACCCACAACCACCCCACCGCCATCTCCCCCTGGCCCGGCGCAGCCACCGGTGCCGGCGGCGAGATCCGCGACGAAGGCGCCACCGGCCGCGGCGCAAAACCCAAAGCGGGCCTCTGCGGCTTCACCGTCTCGAATCTCAACCTCCCGCAATCGCCGCAACCTTGGGAGACGAAGCCCAGCCGCCCCGCACACATCGCCTCTCCGCTCGACATCATGATCGAAGGCCCGCTCGGCGCCGCCGCCTACAACAATGAATTCGGCCGGCCCAACCTCTGCGGCTACTTCCGCACATTCGAGCAGGCCGTCGAACAGCCCGACGGAACCAGCACCGTCTTCGGCTACCACAAGCCCATCATGCTCGCCGGCGGCCTCGGCAACATCCGCACCCAACACGTAGAAAAGCGCCCTATCCAGCCCGGCGATCTCCTCATCGTCCTCGGCGGTCCCGCCATGCTTATCGGCCTCGGCGGCGGCGCAGCCTCCAGCCAATCCTCCGCAGAGAAAAACACCGACCTCGATTTCGCCTCCGTCCAGCGCGACAACGCCGAGATGGAGCGCCGCGCCCAGGAAGTCATCGACCGCTGCTGGCAAATGGGTGAGAGTAATCCGATCGTCTCCATCCACGACGTCGGCGCCGGCGGTCTCTCCAACGCCTTTCCCGAGCTCGTCAAAGACGGTGGCGTGGGCGGCGTCTTCGATCTCGCCGCGATCCCGCAAGCCGAAGCCGGCCTCTCGCCCCTCGAAGTCTGGTGCAACGAAGCCCAGGAGCGCTACGTCCTCGCCTTCGCCCCCCAGGACCTCCCGCGCTTCCAACAGCTCTGCGAACGTGAGCGCTGCCCCTTCGCCGTCGCCGGCCGCGCCACCGCCGAGCTCCAAATCGTTCTCCTTAATCGTGCAGACAAGAATCCGGGCGAAAGCAATTCGGAGGTCCGCCCCACCCGTCCCGTCGACCTCCCCGAACAGCTCCTCTTCGGCAAACCACCCCGGATGCAGCGACAAATACACCGGGAGAAAAACCGAAAATTTAACCACTCCAAAACCGCTGAAAACCGTTCCAAAACCGCCGAAAACAATGCGAAATCGAACATGAGTCCGGTGGAATTCCGCCTTCATTCGGTGGAAATTTCTGTGGAAAATGCTGTGGAACGCGTGCTCCGTCTCCCCGCCGTCGCCTCCAAAAACTTCCTCATCACCATCGGCGACCGCTCCGTCGGCGGCCTCACCGTCCAGGACCAGATGGTCGGCCCCTGGCAGGTTCCGGTCGCCGACTGTGCCGTAACCATGCGCAGTTTCAATAGCTTAGAAGGCGAAGCCATGGCCGTCGGCGAGCGCACCTCCCTCGCCGTCACAGACGCCGCCGCCTCGGCGCGTATGGCTTTGGGCGAAGTCGTTACGAATCTTGCGGGTACAGCCATCGAACGGCTCTCCGACATCAAGCTCTCCGCCAACTGGATGGCCGCCGCAGGCGCTGGAAATGAGGACGAAAAGCTCTTCGACGCCGTCCACGCTCTCGGCATGGAACTCTGTCCAGCCCTTGGACTTACCATCCCCGTCGGCAAAGACTCGATGTCCATGAAGATGTCCTGGCGAGACCCCGCCAGCGAAGGGGTGGCCCATTCATCGGCGGCCTTATCGCCGATGAGTGGGTTCGAACATACGGTGGTGTCGCCCCTCTCCGTCATCCTTTCTGGCTTCGCTCCCGTAACTGACGTAAGAAGAACGCTTACACCGCAGCTCCAAGCCCAAGGCGTTCTTCTACTCATCGACCTTGGCGAAGGCCGCAACCGTCTCGGCGGCTCCGCCCTCGCGCAGGTATATAACCTCACCGTCGGTGAAACTCCCGACGCACCCGACCCCTCTAAACTACTTGCTTTCTTCAACATCCTTCAGAAGCTTAACCGCGAAGACCGCCTCTTCGCCTACCACGACCGCTCCGACGGCGGCCTCTTCGTAACCCTTGCGGAGATGGCCTTCGCCGGCCATTGCGGCCTCGAGATCAATCTCCCGCCCACCGAATCCCTTTTAGCTTCAATGTGTTCCGAAGAGCTCGGCGCCGTCCTCCAAGTCCGCGCAGAAGAGGCGGCAACGGTCCTCGACGAACTCACGGCCGCCGGCCTGACCGCTCAAATGATCGGCCAAGTCACTACAAAGAATGAGCTTAGCTTCCGCCACAACGGCCAGCCGATCTACTCCAACACCCGCACCGCGCTCCACAAGATCTGGTCCGAGACCTCCTTCCACATCGCCTCGCTCCGCGATAACCCCGCCTGCGCTCAACAGGAGTTCGATCTCCTCGACGACCCCAACCGCCCCGGCCTCTTCGTCGACGTGCCCTTCGATCTCGCCGAGCGCGTCTGCGCTCCATACCTGAATCTCGCCAGACCACGCGTCGCGATCCTCCGCGAGCAGGGCGTGAACAGCCAGTACGAAACCGCCGCCGCCTTTGACCGCGCCGGTTTCGAATGCGTCGACGTCACCATGAGCGACCTGCTCGCCGGCCGCGCTAACCTCTCTACCTTCATCGGCCTCGCAGCCTGCGGCGGCTTCTCCTACGGGGATGTCCTCGGCGCGGGCAGCGGATGGGCCAAAACCATCCTCTTCAACCCCCGGCTCCGCGACGCGTTCGCCGCCTTCTTCGTCCGCCCCGACACCTTCTCCATCGGTATCTGCAACGGCTGCCAGATGATGGCCCAGCTCCGCGACCTCATCCCCGGCGCCCAGCATTGGCCCCGCTTCGTCCGCAACCTCTCCTCTCGCTACGAAGCCCGTCTCTGTATGGTCGAAATCCAACCCACCACATCCATCTTCCTCGCCGCCATGACCGGCTCCCGCATGCCTATCGTCGTCGCCCACGGCGAAGGCCACGCCACCGCCCTCGCCCCTGTGGAAATAATCGCCGGCCGCTACATCGATACCTGTGGAAATGTAACCCAACACTATCCGCTCAATCCTTCCGGCTCCCCCGGCGGCACCGCCGCGCTCACCTCGGCCGACGGGCGCGCGCTCATCATCATGCCGCACCCGGAGCGCATCTCCCTGGGCGCGCAGCACACCTGGACCCGCAAGCTTCAGCACAGCCCCTGGCAGCGCGTCTTCGACAACGCGCGCGCGTGGATCAAGTGAGGAATTCGCAGTAAGTAAGATTGAAGACGGATGCCTGACTCGCAACCACCCATCGACTACAAATCCGCCGGTGTCGACATCGAAGCGGGCAACGAAGCCGTCCGCCGCATGAAGGCGCACGTCGCGCGCACGCACACACCCGCCGTGCTCACCGGCCTCGGCGCGTTCGGTTCCCTGTTCTCGCTCGCCGACGCAGTTAAGGGAATGGCAGATCCCGTCATGGTGCAGAGCACGGACGGCGTCGGCACCAAGACGCTGGTCGCCGTAATGGCCGGCCGCTATGAAAACCTCGGCCGCGATCTCGTCGCCGCCGTCGCCGGGGACATCGCGGTGATGGGCGCGCGCCCGCTCACCTTCCTCGACTACCTCGGTCTGCACAAGGTCGAGCCCGCCATCGTCGAAGAGCTCGTCCGCGGCATGTCTGCCGCCTGCGCGGAATCCAATATTGCGCTCGTCGGCGGCGAGACCGCCGAGATGCCCTCGGTCTACGCTCCCGGCGACCTTGACGTAGTCGGCTTCGTCACCGGAGTCGTCGATCGCCCCAAGCTCCTCACCGGCGCGAATATCGTTGAGGGCGATGTGCTCTACGGCGTCCGCTCCTCCGGCCTTCACACCAATGGCTGGTCGCTCGCTCGCAAGCTCCTGTTCGACATCAACAAGTTCGACATCCATGAACCGCAGCGCGAACTCAACGGCGAAACCCTCGCCGACGTCCTCCTCGAACCACACGCCAACTACGTCACTCCCGTCCGGCGCGCGCTCGAAGCCGGCATTCCGATCAAAGGCATGGCGCACATCACCGGCGGCGGCCTCGTCGAAAATACGCCGCGCATCCTTCCGCAGGGCCTCGGCGCGACTATCGACCGCGCCACATGGAAGTCGCAGGCTATCTTCACCTGGCTTCAACAACTCAGCCGCATTCCGGACGAAGAGATGCATCGCGTCTTCAACATGGGCATCGGTCTGGTAGTGATCGCGCCGTCCGGCCAGCACGCGCCACTCGCAAAGGCC
Source organism: uncultured Verrucomicrobiae bacterium (assembly GCA_963716225.1). Classification (GTDB taxonomy): domain Bacteria; phylum Acidobacteriota; class Terriglobia; order Terriglobales; family Acidobacteriaceae; genus Granulicella. The sequence goes on from OY970299.1 coordinate 874,376, forward strand.
TTCGGTCCGTTTGCGGTCGCCGAGATTGGTCGCGTGGAAGCGAACGCAAGCGGCGTGCGGTTTACGGGAGGAGCGTAACAACGTGCTCTCTCGCCAGCAGCTCCTCGACGCAATCCCGCACTGCCTTACGCAGACCAACTTTCCGCTGCCCAACAAATATCCCGGCAAGGTGCGCGACACGTACGACCTCGGCGATCGCCTCTTACTGGTGACGACCGACCGCCAATCCGGCTTCGACCGCATGCTCGGCGCGATCCCCTACAAGGGCCAGGTGCTCAACAGGACATCGCTCGACTGGTTTGGGGCGACGAAACACATCGTCGACAATCACGTCATCAGCTCACCGCACGGGAACGCGCTGCTGGCGCGCAAGTGCCGCGTGCTTCCCATCGAGTTTGTGGTGCGCGGATATCTCACAGGCTCGACCGACACCGCGATCTGGACGAAGTACACAGCGGGCGAGCACAACTTCGCGGGCATCACGCTGCCGGAGGGCATGCGCAAGAACGAGCGCCTTTCGCGCAACCTGATTACGCCGACGACGAAAGAATCCACGCACGACCGGCCGATCACGCCCGCCGAAATTATCCGCGAAGGCTGGCTCACGGCCCCTGAATGGGAGTTCGCGTCGTCGAAGGCGCTCGAGCTCTTCGCGTTTGGACAACAGCGCGCGGCCGAGCGCGGCTTGATCCTGGTCGACACCAAGTATGAGTTCGGCGCCACGCCGGAAGGCGACGTCATCCTGATTGACGAGATCCACACGCCGGACTCCAGCCGCTACTGGCTTGCGCCCAGCTACGAGCAGCGCCTCAGCGAAGGCCGCGAGCCTGACATGATCGACAAGGAATTTTTCCGGTTGTGGTTTCGCGAGCGCTGCGACCCGTACAAAGACAAGACGCTGCCCACGCCGCCGCCGGAGCTGATTGCCGACCTGGCGTCGCGCTACATCCAGCTCTACGAAGCCATCACCGGCTCGGAGTTCTCGCCGGACCTGCGTCCGCTGGAATCTACGGTTCTGCACGCCATCGAGCATCAGGATGTGGGTAAGAGATGACGGAACGCATCCTTATCATCGGCTCGGGCGCGCGCGAACATGCGATTGCTTCTGCGCTGGCGCGCTCACCGCAGAAGGCGGAACTGTTCTGCTTCGGCTCGACCTGCAATCCCGGCATTGCTGCACTCACGCGCGCGTATGAGGCGAGAAACATCAACGATTCCGCGGCTGTGCTGGCCTTCGCGCGCGAGCACACGCCCACCCTCGCGATCATCGGGCCGGAAGCGCCGCTCGCCGCTGGGATCGCGGACGCACTCTGGTCGGCGTCGATTCCGGCGGTGGGCCCGACACAGTCGCTCGCACGCATCGAGTCATCGAAGAGCTTCACGCGCTCGCTGCTCGATCGCCACAGGATCGACGGCAATCCGCTGTTTCGGCGCTTCACTTCGATGGACGGAGTCGAAGCCTTTCTCGATCAGCTCGGCGAAGGGCACGTCATTAAAGATGACGGACTCGCCGGCGGCAAAGGCGTGAAGGTCTTCGGCGACCATCTCCACTCGCGCGCGGAATCGCTTGCGTTCTGCACTGAGCTCGTCGCGGCGAAGCACCCGTTCGTCATCGAAGAGAAACTCGAAGGCGAGGAGTTTTCGCTGCTCAGCTTCAGCGACGGCACAACCTTGCGCCACATGCCTGCCGTGCAGGACCACAAGCGCGCGTTCGATGGCGACCGCGGGCCGAACACCGGCGGCATGGGATCGTACACGGACGCGAACGGGTCGCTTCCATTCCTCACACCCCACGACATCGCCACGGCGCGACGCACCAACGAGCAGGTGATCGCAGCGCTTCATCACGAGCTCAACGAGCCGTACCGCGGCATCCTTTACGGCGGATTCATGGCGACGCGCAACGGCGTGCGGCTGATCGAATACAACGCGCGCTTTGGCGATCCAGAGTGCCTCAATCTGTTGACGCTGCTCCAAACAGATTTTGTCGCGATCTGCCGCGCGATCGTTTCCGGCACGCTCTACAACCTCGATGTGAGGTTTGCGCGCGACGCGACGGTTTGCAAGTACGTCGTGCCGGAGGGCTATCCCGACGCGCCGCGCAAGGGCGATGCGGTTGTGCTTCCCGCGGAGCTTCCGGCGAACACTACTCTTTATCTGGGGTCCGTCGATATGCAACCAGCCGACACTCTGGTCTCTGCAGGCTCGCGCACGGTCGCTGTCGTCGCACGCGGCGGATCGCTTACGGTCGCGGAGACACTTTGCGAGTCAGTCGTCCGCAATATCCCCGGGCCGTTCTTCCATCGCGCCGACATCGGCACAGCCGCGCTGATCTCGCGGCGCGTGGAGCACATGAACGCACTGCGCGACGTCGCTCATTCCGCTCAAGCGAGGCGCGCATGAGTCTCCGCGTCGGCGTTCTCGGATCGACGCGCGGCACCGCGTTGCAGGGCGTGCTCGACGCCGTGCGCGCCCGCACGGTGGATGCCGAGCTGGCAATCGTGATCTCCGACAAACCAATCGCGCCGATTCTCGATCGCGCGCGGCTCTACAAGGTTCCCACGCAGTTCATCGACCCGACGGGCCTCACGCGCGAGCAGTACGACGCGCGCGTCAGCGCCGAGCTGCACAACAGCAGCGTCGAGCTCGTGCTGCTCATCGGCTACATGCGTATCCTGTCCAGCGGCTTCGTCGACGAGTGGCGCGGTCGGCTGCTGAACGTGCATCCGTCCTTGCTTCCGGCCTTCGGTGGGTTGATGAATCGCAAGGTGCATGAGGCGGTGCTGGCCGCCGGCGCGCCAGAAACCGGATGCACGATCCACCAGGTGACGGAAGAGGTTGACGCCGGGCCGATCGTGCTGCAGAAGCGCTGCCCCGTGCTGCGCGGTGATACCGTGGACACGTTGAAGGACCGCGTGCAGGCCCTCGAACAGCTTGCGTTTATCGAGGTCCTGCGCAACTGGAACCGCAGCGATAACGGAAGCGGTGAGCAAGGCGACAACAGGAGCAGCCAGTGAACAACAAGGCATCGCCGCGCGTCGGCATCGTGATGGGTTCGCGGTCGGATTGGCCGACACTCGAGCACGCGGCGAACACTCTCGACGAGCTGCACATCCCGTACGAGGCTGAGGTTGTCTCTGCGCATCGCACGCCGGACCGCATGTTCGAGTACGCCGCCGCGGCTGAATCGCGTGGGCTGCGCGTGATCATCGCCGGGGCCGGCGGCGCCGCGCACCTGCCAGGAATGATCGCCGCGAAAACAAAGCTGCCGGTGCTCGGCGTTCCCGTGCAGTCGCACGCGCTGCATGGATTGGACTCGCTGCTCTCCATCGTGCAGATGCCGGGCGGCGTGCCGGTGGCGACGTTCGCGATCGGCAGCTCCGGTGCGAAGAACGCCGCGCTGTTTGCCGCATCAATTCTCGCGCTCACGGACGCCGCGGTCGCCGAAGCTCTCGAAGCTTTCCGGCGCGCGCAGACGGAGTCCGTCGCCTCCAACCCCGATCCGCGCCAATGAACCGCCGTCCGCGTGTCGGCATCCTCGGCGCCGGCCAGCTCGCCCTCATGCTGGCTGAGGCCGCGCCTGCCGTCGACGCCGAGATCCTGTGCGCGGGGCGGCCCGGCGACTGCGCCGGGCAAGTCGCTCCCCTCCTGCCGGTCGACCTTAACGATCCGCACTCTGTCGCCGAGTTCGCGCGCCACGTCGACCTGCTCACCATCGAGAGCGAGAACATCGACGCGCACGTGCTGCACGGGCTTCCGCTCTTCCCCAACGCGCGCGCCATCGGCATCGCTCAGGACCGTCTGCTCGAAAAACATTTCTTCGTGGACTCGGGCCTCGAGGTCGCGCCGTTTGCTCCGGTCAACGATCTCGTCTCGTTGCATGCCGCGATCCGCGAAATCGGTCTGCCCTGCATTCTGAAAACGCGGCGGCTCGGCTACGACGGCAAAGGCCAGGTCCGCATCACCAGCGCCGGCCAGGCCGCCGACGCGTGGTCCGCCGTCGAGGGTGTTCCCTGCATTCTCGAGGGCATGGTCGACTTCTCCACCGAGGTCTCGCTCATCGGCGCGCGCAATCGTTCCGGCCAGCTCGCGTTCTATCCCCTGACGGAAAATTTTCATCGCGAAGGCATCCTCCGCATGTCCCGCGCGCCATTCGGGGTTCCCGGACAGCTTGCTGCACCGGGTGAGACGCATCCGGAACTGCAGCCTGTAGCCGAAGCCCACCTCACGCGCGTGCTCGAGCGGCTCGATTACATCGGCGTGCTTGCGGTGGAGTTCTTCGTGCGCGGCTCGCATCTGCTGGCCAACGAGATGGCGCCGCGCGTGCACAACTCCGGCCACTGGACCATCGAAGGCTCCGACACATCGCAGTTTGAAAATCATCTGCGCGCGATCCTGGGGCTTCCGCTGGGCTCGACCGCCAGCCGACCGACGGTGATGTTCAACTGCATCGGGTCCATGTGGGCGCGCACAGAGACCGCGCGTTTTCCATCGATTGCGCGTCATGACTACGGCAAGGCCGCACGCCCGGGCCGCAAAGTGGGTCACCTCACGGTGCCTGCCTCGGATACTGCCGCGATTGCCGTGCTCGAATCTCTCTTGGCCGCAGCCTCCCGATCTGACGCTTCTACTGAGAAATAATTCTCAACTTTTCTATTGCACCTTATAGCGGGCATGATACCGTTATCATGCTCGTTTTCAGGAGCTACGCGCTGGCGGGACAAGACATCGCCGCGTGACTCGATTCGAGCTTTCGATACCTCCCAAACCAGAGGAGAACAATCTCACTTCGAGCGCGTTCCGTGCACCCACGGCAACGCCCGGGAGGACCTTTGACGCCGAGATCTCTCGACTCCGTTCCGGCACACCACGACCGCGCCCTCATCCATCTCGGTATCGACCTCGGTGGCACCAGCCTGCGAGTGGGCGCGTTCGACTCCGGCTTTCAGCTCCTGGCCAGCCACGCCGTTCCCACCCGGGTGCGCTCCGGACCGGAGGCCGTCGTCGCCGACATGGCTCATGCCATCGCCGCGCTGCTGGATGAGACCACCGGCCGCGCCGGCGGCATCGGCCTCGGCAGTCCCGGCCCGCTCGACCTCACCACCGGCACTCTCGGCCAGCTTCCCAACTTTCCCGGATGGGACTTCTTCCCGCTTCGCTCCGCGCTCGAAGACCTGACCGGACTTCCCGTCACACTCGACTGCGACGCCAACGCCGCCGCGCTCGCGGAGTGGAAGCTCGGCGCCGGCTCTGCCCAGTCGGTCGACTCCCTGGCAATGATCACGCTCGGCACCGGCGTCGGCTCCGGCATCATCCTCCGCGGCAAACTCTGGCACGGCATGGTCGGCATGGGCGGCGAGGTCGGCCACGTCTCGGTCAACTTCGACGGCCCGCTCTGCTCCTGCGGTAATCGCGGCTGCCTGGAGATCTACGCCTCCGCCACCGGAATCGAGCGTTCTGCGCGCGCACTCGCCAGCCGCTCACGCGGCCCGCTCTCAGACCTCTTCGGCACGCATCGGAACGTCACCGCTCGCCAGATCGCGCAGCTCGCGCAGAGCGGCGATCGCGAAGCCCGCGACATCTACGCGCAGGTCGGCCGCTACCTCGGGCGCGGCCTCGCCGGCCTGGTGAATACACTTGATCTTCCGCTTTACATTATCGGCGGAGGTGTTGCAGCCTGCTTGGGACCTGTTCGCGCCAGAGATGTTCCGCGTTCTCGCAGAGCTCAGCTACGTTTACCGCCTGCGCAAGCCGTCGCAGCTCTCCCATCCCGAGCCCGACCGTCCATTCATTACCTGCGCGACCCTCGGCCCGGACGCCGGCCTGCTCGGCGCCGCGATGCTGCCGTCCCTCTCCCAGAGCTTCCCCATTCATGAGACTGCGACCGTCAACTAATCCTTCGTTCCACCTCGGCGCTTTGCTCACGGCAGTCCTGGCCGCCATGCTCTGCGCTCGCAACTCGCGCTCGCTCTGCGCGCGCGCAGGCCTTCGGCAGCGCAGCCGAAGCAGCCCCCGCCGCAGACTCGCCTGCCGCACATGCTCTCCGACCACGCCGTCCTGCAGCGCGATCGCCCCATCCATATCTGGGGATGGGACGCGCCCGGCGCGGCGGTGACCATCGACTTCCGCCGCCAGCACGCCGCCACACACGCCGACGAGCTCGGCGCCTGGTCCGTCTACCTCAATCCCGAGCCCGCCGGCGGGCCCGACACCCTCGCCGTCCACGGCAGCACCGAAATCGCCCTCACCGACATCCTCGTCGGCGACGTCTGGTTCGCCTCCGGGCAATCCAACATGGAGATCCCGCTGAACGGCTTCCCCGGCTCGGCCGTCATCAAGGACGCCGACAAGGAGATCGCCTCCGCCAACGATCCCGCCGTCTGCGGCCAGACCCGCTTGCTCCTCTTCGACAAAAAGTCCAACGACTTCCCGCTCGACGACCAGCCCTCTTCCTGGACCGCGTGCAACTCGACAACCGCCGCGAACGTTTTCCGCCGTCGCCTTCTTCTTCGGTCGCGAGATCCACGCGCGCGAGCACATCCCCATCGGCCTGATCGACTCCACCTGGGGCGGCACGCCCATCGCGTCCTGGATCTCGCTCGACGCGCTCGCCTCCGACGCCAGCTTCATGCCGGTCTTCGCGCAGCGCGCCCGCTTCGCCGCTCTTCAACCCGCGCTCGCCGCACGCATCGCCTCCGAGCACCGCGCGATCGCCGCCGCCAAAGCCGCCGGCCAGCCCGCACCCAATTCAACTGGCACCCCAACCAGGCCTCCTGGGAGCCGGCCTTCCTCTTCAACGGCATGATCGCGCCCGCCGTGCCCTACACCATCCGCGGCTTCCTCTGGTACCAGGGCGAGACCGACTCCAATCCCGGCAACCAGAACCCGCAGCTCTACTGCGCGCCTGCTTCCCCGCACTGATCCGCGACTGGCGCGCGCGCTGGAACGAAGGCGACCTTCCCTTCCTCTACGCGCAGATCTCCAACTTCAACTCACCCAACGAACAATGGGGCACCATCCGCGACGCCCAGCGCCAGACGCTCTCCGTCACCAACACCGGCATGGCGGTCACGCTCGACGTCGGCACGCGCGACAACGTCCATCCGCCGGACAAGCAGACCGTCGCCGCGCGTCTCGCGCTCGCCGCGCGCGACCTCGTCTACGGCGAGCACGGCGCCCGCGGCGAGCCTTTGGAGGACTCCGGCCCGCTGCCCGTCTCCGTCACAACCCTACGGCAACACAGTCCGATGGACTTCGCGTCTGGTTCTCGCACGCCGATGGCCTGCGCGCCACCGGCTCCGCCGTCCACGGCTTCGAGGTCGCCGGCCCCGACAACCAGTTCCACGCCGCCGACGCCGACAATCGACGGCACCACCGTCATCGTTCCACTCCGCCGCCGTGCCGCACCCGATGCGCGTGCGCTACGGCTGGCCCAGCTTCACGGATGCCAATCTCGCCAACTCCGCCGGCCTGCCCGCCTCAACCTTCCTCTGCCTGAGTCGCCCAACTGAAACGACGTGAAAAAACAATTACCGCACCACTTGCACATGCTCTTCTGAAGCACACAAAATCCAGCGGGCCCGAAATATCTCACCACATGCACGATGAAACCAGTTCCTGATCCCGAAGAGCTTCCCTCCAACTCGCCCTGCCGACTCCCGCACCGTGCGCATGCGCGACGTCGCCGAGCGCGCCGGCGTCGGCATGATGACCGTCTCGCGCGTCCTCAACGGAACCGCGCAAGTCCGCGAAGAGACTAAAGAGCGCGTCTATCGCGCGCTCGAAGAGCTCCACTATCGCCCCAACCTCATGGCCCGCGCGCTTCGCGGCTTCGGCACGCGCTCCATCGGCGTCATCCTTCCCTACCTCTACGACCCCTTCTTCGCCTCCTGCGCGCACGCCATCAGCTCCGTCGCCAAGCAGCACGCCTACTCCGTCCTGCTCGCCACCTCGGACGAAAACACCGAGACCGAAACCGAGCAGCTACGCGACCTCCTCCGCCATCGCGTCGAAGGCATCATCGTCATCCCCGCATCGTCCGGCCGCTCGCACCTCACCGACCCCGAGTTCAACGGCACGCCCATGGTCGCGCTCGATCGTCCGATAGTCCGGCCGATTCCCGGCGCGCCCGTCGACCGCGTGCTCGTCGAAAACCAGCAGGGCGCCACGCTCGCCATCGAGCACCTCATCCAGCACGGCCATCGCCGCATCTGCTTCATCGCCTCACGCGCAAAATCTTCACCATGCAGGCGCGCGTCGACGGCTATCAGAAGGCCATGCAGGCCGCCGGCCTCGAGCCCGAGTGCTTCTACGACGGCGGCAACGAAGCCGCCACGCTCGAGCTTCGTCCGCACCGTTCGCGCGCGGCCCAATCCGCCCACCGCCATCTTCGCCGGCCAACGGCCTCTCCACTCGCCACGCCCTCCACGCCATCGCCGCGCTCGACATCCACATCCCGGAAGAGATGGCCTTCATCGGCTTCGATGACTTCGCGCTCGCCGACATTCTTCGTCCCGCGCTCACCGTCGTTCGCCAGCCCGTGCAGCGCGCCGGCGAAGCAGGCCGCCGAGCTCCTCTTCGCGCGCCTCGATGGCCAGCCCGACCGACCCGCGCAGAAACGCACTCTGCCCGTCGAGCTCGTTCTTCGCCGCTCCTGCGGCTGCCATCCCAGCTAGATCTCTTCGCGTCTCCACGCCCGCACCCCGCGAAAAATCCGCACGCCCGCACCGTTTATATGTTGAATAGATTTACATCCTGAAATCAGGACGGAGTTCGCGCATGCCCGACCGCCAACACACGGACAACAAACTTCCCCGGCGCACCTTCATGTCCTTCATGCTCGCCGCTCCCTTCTGGGGATCCACGTGGCGCGCCAGCGCCGCAGCGCCTTCTCGAAGCGGCGCCACAGCGCGCTCCGAAGAAGCCGTCATCACAAAATTCGGCGCCGTGTCTGACGGCATTACCCTCAACACAAAAGCGATGCAGGCCGCGATCGATCACCTCGCCACACGCCGCGGCGGAACCGTCGTCGTCCCCGAAGGCACCTTCGTCAGCGGCGCGCTCTTCTTCAAGCCCAAGGTGAATCTCCGCCTCGACTCCGGCGCGGTGCTTCGCTGCTCCACCGACATGGCCAACTTCCCCGTCCAGCGCACCCGCGTCGAAGGCCACTTCCAACCCAAATTCAACCCCGCGCTCATCAACGCCTCCATCTGCGACGGCTTCCAGCTCACCGGCGAAGGCACGCTCGACGGCGCCGGCCGCCCTATCTGGGATGAGTTCTGGCGCGAGCGCCACGCCGCGCCCGACCCCCACAACTTCCCCAACCTCGGCGTTGCCCGCGCCCGCCTCGCGCTCCTCGAAGGCTCGCGCAACGTGCGCGTCGAAGGCATCACCTTCAAAGACTCGCAGTTCTGGAACCTCCATCTCTATAACTGCGACGGCGTCGAGGTTCGCAACGTCCGTTTTCAGGTCCCTGACGACTACAAGCAGGCGCCCTCGACCGACGGCATGGACGTCGACAGCTCACGCAACGTCACCATCGACGGCTGCTTCTTCTCCGTCACCGACGACTGCATCGCCTTGAAAGGCTCCAAGGGCCCGCACGCCGCGGAAGACCGCGACAGCCCACCCGTCGAACACATCCGCGTGCGCAACTGCACCTATAAGCGCGGCGGCGGCGTCCTCACTCTCGGCAGCGAAGCCACCATCGTTCGCGACGTCGTCGTCGAAAACTGCCGCATCATCGGCAACGTTCGCGTCGCCACCCTCAAGCTGCGCGCCGACACGCCGCAGCGCTACGAAGACATCAGCTTCCGCAACATCAGCTCCGAAGCCACCGCCGGCCCCATCCTCTCCGTGCAGCCGTGGTCGCAGTACTTCAACCTGCAGGGCGAAGCGCCGCCGCAATCCGTCGTGCACAACATCAGCCTCACCGGCCTCAAGGGCCACTTCAGCGCCTTCGGCACCATCAAGCCCAACCCCGGCCAGACCGACATCAGCAACATCCTCCTCAAAGACTTCAACGTCACCCTCGATCAACCCAAACTCAACGCGACCGGCGTCACCGATCTCAAGTTCGACAACGTCATCGTCAACGGCCAACCGCAGTCCACTTGAAGCGGCCAGCCGTTCTGTTTTGCAGACGCTTGTGCGCCAATCTTCAGCGTCATCCTGAGCTCGACTATGCCGTCATCCTGAGCGCAGCGCGCAGCCGCGGAGCCGAAGGACCCCTCTATTTGCCTTTGCTTTTGCTGTTGCTTTTCTTTCTGTCATCCCCGCAGGGGATCTGCTGTTGCCTTTCTTTCTGTCATCCGGCGCAGGGGAATCTGCTTTTCGCCTTGCTTCTAGGTAGCCCGAGGCTTAAGCCTCGGGTCTCCCCTGAGGTATGCTTTCCTCTCGCATGCGAACCGCGCTCGCCCTCACTCTCCTCGCCACATCGGCCTCAGCCCAGTGGCAACTCCATGACGCCCACACCACCGCCGACCTCCGCGGCATCGACAACGTCGGCGGAGGCGTCGCCTGGGCCTCCGGCACCGACGGCACCATTCTCCGCACCGAGGACGCCGGCTTCGTTTGGCAGCTCTGCGCCAAACCTCCCGGCGGCGAGCACCTCGACTTCCGCGCCGTCCAGGCCTTCGACAACAACACCGCCATCATCATGAGCAGCGGCAAAGGCGACCTCTCCCGCCTCTACAAAACCACCGACGGCTGCCAAACTTGGAAGCTCGTCTTCACCAACCCCGATGAAGAAGGCTTCTTCGATGCTTTGCGGACTGTCCAGGACGGCGCTACCTACGTTCTAGGTGACTCCGTTCGCTCCAAGTTTCCGCTCTTTGTCTCTCGCGACCGGGGAAACATATGGTTCGGTGTGGGCGAAGAGGGCCGGGACTCTCAGCCAGGCGATGGAGCCTTCGCCGCAAGCAACTCTTCCCTGATAAGCGTCGGTGATTTCATGTTCTTCGGCACAGGAGGCAATACAGGCCATCCGGCACGGGTCTATCGAACGTTTGCACAATGCGTTCCCCCACCCGACAAACCGAAAGCGCCTCCACTGGATTGCACGTTGATGTGGACCTACAGCGACACACCGTTGGGAACCAGCGGTTCGACAAGCGGAATATACTCCCTCGCAGGCCGGATCCATCGCGATGCAACCCGGAGAGACCAGCCCCTTCTCCTTGCCGTTGGAGGAGATTATCAGCGGCCTGATGTATCCGACGGCACGGCAATCCATTCCGAAGACGGCGGCGAGCACTGGACCGCCGCCACGACCCCGCCCCACGGCTACCGCTCCGCCGTCGCGTACGACTCCACCACGAAAACCTGGATCACCGTCGGTCCCAACGGCACCGACATGTCCACCGACGACGGCCGCAACTGGCGCGCCCTGAAACCCGATCCCAAGTACAACGACACCCCCGACGCCGACCAGCACTGGAACGCCCTCTCGCTCCCCTACGCCGTCGGCCCCCACGGACGCATCGGCACCCTCCGCCCCTCGGCTCTGCAACCGGCTAGATAGGTGCGCGGCCACACTCTCCCGAATGGGCATCGTCTGTAAACTGATCGCGCAAGAGACAGCCCACAGACCTGGAGGAACGCATCGATGCAACGCCGCCAATTCCTCTTCCTCGCGCCTCTGCTTCCCTCGGCTCTCTTCGCGCCTCGCCTCATCGCGCGCGCTCGCCAAAACCCACCCGCAAACCACGTCCGCGACGCTGCCCTCCGCATCGACGAACTCGCTCAAAACATCCACACGCCTGCAGACGCCCGCGACTTTAATCGACTTCATCGGACAGTTGTTCGCCAACGAACTCCCTCCTGCATGGGCCACCGCGTCTCTCCGCGCTCGCCTGGCCCAACGCGAGTACGAATCCGCCACTGACCCCGCGAAGCGCATCTCCGAGCAACACCTCACCGAAACCTGGAACAGCTACGTCACCACAATCGGCGCCGAGCATGAATCGCATATCTCCCCCGCCGAGCTTCACAACCTTCGCGACAGCCTCTACGCCGTCGCAGGTCTGACTTGGGCCCGCGGATCCCGCAACTTCTGGAGCGTCCCCTCCATCTTTGCCACGGAACCCGACGGCACACTGGCCCCAGGCTGCCGCCTTGTCGAATCTCTTCGCCTCCTCTGGGACCTCGCCAACATCCCTGAAAACCTGCGCGTCGCGCGGGATCGCGCCTCAAAGGGCATCCTCACTTCCGATCTCCTGAAACAGGCGCAGCAGAAGCCGCCATCATCCTCCGTCGGAAGTCGTGCGTTTCTCTCCGTCACTGTCCACAACAATCCCGTAGAAGACGCAGAGACGCAGTACATCCGTGAGAACGGCATGCCAGCGTTCACAAATCTCATTCAAACAATGCTCAATACGTTGTGAACAAATCACGCAATCCCAAGTTAAACTTCTCCACAAATGCGATTCACACTGCGCGCGCTCTCTATCTCTACGCTTGCCCTGCTTACCATTTCGGCGGCGGCCCAGAACTCCTCATCCGACGCCGCTCGCGCCACCGCCTTCCGACGCGCCGCCCTGCTCGACCGCGGCATCAACGCCTCCAGTTGGTTCGGCGGCTCCGGCGACTACTCGCCCCAGCACACCTCCACCTGGATCACCGCCGACGACCTCAAGCTCATCCACTCGCTCGGCCTCCACTACGTCCGCATCGGCATCGACCCCGTCTACTTCGGCACCTACGGTCGCCCGGATGACTCGTCCAAATCCGCCCTCTGGAAGCGCCTCGACGATGCCATCGACGCTTCCCTGAACTCCGGCCTCGCCGTCGACCTCTGCGTCTTCCCGCGCGACGACTACAAGCAGCAGCTCTCGACCGATCGCGGCGCGCAGCAGTTCCTCATGCTGTGGACTGCACTCGCCAAGCACTACGCCGGCCGCGACCCCGACCACCTCTTCCTCGAGCTCATGAACGAGTCCGAAGTCCAGGACCCGTTCCGCTGGATCGGCCTCGAGAGCTCCGCAGTTTCCGCGATCCGCCGCGTCGACCAGGTCCACACCATCCTCGCCTCAGGCGCGCACTACGATTCACTCGACGACCTTCTCGTCACGCAACCGCTCAACGACGAGAACGTCATCTACACCTTCCACTACTACGAGCCGTACCAGTTCACGCACCAGGGCGCCGGCTGGGGTTCGCCCGAGTGGCTCTACTACAAGGACATCCCATTCCCCGCGACTGTCGCCCAGCTCCAGCCCACACTGGACGCGATCCCCTCCGACATCGCGCGCTATCAGCTCTTCCTCTATGCAGCCGGCAACTGGACACCCGAAACCGTACGCCAGCGCATCACCTTCGCCGCCAATTGGGGCCGCGAGCACAACGTGCCCATTCTCGCCAACGAGTTCGGCGCGTACCGCGACACCGCGCCGCCTGACTCCCGCGCGCGCTACATCGAAGCGGTCCGCACTGCACTCGAAGCCAACCATATCGGCTGGGCCATGTGGGACTGGAGCGGCAACTTCGGCCTCGTCCGGCACGAGAACGGCCACATCGTTGTCGATCCCGCGATCGCACGTGCGCTCGGAATCGCGGCCCGCTGAAGCTGGTTGCGGATTGCTGGTCGTTGAGCGGCGCCGCTTATGGAGTCAGGCTAATGAAGTGATGGGGCCGGCTACAGCCGGCCCCATCGGTTCTTACTGGACCGTCACCTGCATCGTGAATGGCAGGGACATCTGGTTGCCGTTGCCGTAGGTGATGCCGGGAGTCGCAGCGATGGGCTGGCTGCCAACCTGCTTCGCCGTCACCTGCACGGTATACGTTCCCGACGGCGTAACCTGCGCCGAGTTGGTGCCGAGCTGCGTTGTGCTGCAGCCCGCCGCACCGGCCAGGATTCCACAGCAGAGCGCGATCGTTGCCAGCGTCCCGACTGTCCCTCGCAGCGAGCGCTTGCGACGGAACCCGAAGCCAAGCAGGCCCAGGCCGAGCATCGCCAGGAACACTTTGCTGGTCGGCCGCGTCTCGAGCATCGCAACGCCCGACGGCACATTGGTGGTGATCGTCATAATTACGGTTCCGGGGCCCGTGCATCCCTGGGCTACAGTGCACGGCCCAGTTTTGCTGCCTTGAACTGACAGGACGGTTCCGGTTGCCGGCCCAACGTGGACCGAGTTCGGGTCGGTCGGATCCGGGTTCGGGTACACGAACGTGCAGCTGCTATAGGCAGGCAGGCCGTCGCAGGAGAGCTGGACCGGCATTTCGTAGTTGTTGAGCAGGCCGCCTGACCCGGCGATGCCGTAGCCGAGGATCGAGGTGAGCGTAAGGGTGTCGGATACGCTCGCACCCTTTGCCACCGTCAGCGAGTTGGAGCTCGCCGTGATGGCCACCAGCGGATTGCGCAGCGCCGTATAGTTGATCGCCGCTCCGGTGAAGGTGGTGTAGTTGGGGTTCGTGTAGGCGGTCGCGTCGCCCGCTCCGGTCGGACTATAGACCGGGGTCAGGGTGTAGGTCGAAAGAATGTTGGGGATGGCGCTGTTGGTGGTGTCGATCGTAAGGCAGCTCGGGTCAAAGACAGCGGTGCCGTCCGCGTGAACGGGGACAGGCGTGCAGCTTGAAGCCGGCGCTCCCTGGAGGGTGACCGAGCCGTAGTTGGTGTCGATAACCTTCTTTCCAGTGCTGTCGTAGACCGGCTGGCCGATGAGCGGCTTTCCATTGGTCGGGACGATCGTCATCGTGTAGTACGCCGTACTGATGAACTGCAAGACCGAACCGTCGTACGGCTCCTGCGCGCCTGATCCGTTGCTGAGTACATACGGATAGTAGGGGTTCAGCTTCTGGACGCTGGTCATGGCGGGCTGCTGCAGACTCACCGGTCCGGCCCCGACCTTTACGGAGGAGGAAGCGCTGGAATTCGCGAAGCTGCGATCGCCCTGGTAGCTGACCGCGAATTGATACGTTCCCGCAGCCAGGTTCGACGGCGTGAGGGTGACGGTGCCCTTGGACAGCGTGCCGGTCATCACCACCGGCGTGATGCTGTTGCCGGTCACGGTAAGCGTAACCTGCCCGGTCGGCGTTGGCGTTGATCCAGTCGCCGGCGTGACCGTGATGACGGTCGGCGCACTGTCGACGGTGGCGTTGGTGACCGAGATATTGGTCGTGGACGCGGCGAGCGCTGCACCGACGCCCGTTGCACTTACGCCTACGGGAGTATTGGCGGCATTGCTCTGCACCAGGACCTGTCCGGAGAGTGTGCCCTGGTCGCCGGGTCCGGGACTGAAGGTCAGGGTGAAGGAGCAGGTGCTGCCCACCGCGATCGCCGAGCTGCAGTTTGTGGACGCCGCGCTGTAGTCCGCGGTGCTGCTGAATCCGGTGATGGTCAAGGGAGCGTTGCCGTCATTCAGGATGGTGTAATTCGACGACGCTGTGGCGCTCGTGCTGCTCAGCTTCCCGAAGTTGATGGAGCCGCTCGATCCGATGAACAGCACGTCCTTGGCTGTCGAGTCCGCGATGTACACGTTCTGCGCTTCGTCAAGTGCAACCGAAGCAGGTGTGGTCACGCTCGCGCCGATCACTGTCTGGTCAGCCGGGGTCAGCGTTCCGCTCTCGTTCGGGATGCGGTCCGTTCCGCCGGACTGCGCGACGTAAACCGATCCGGAAGGATCGACCGCAAGGCCCAGGGCTCCATTGAGCGAGGTCAGAAGAGTCGTCTGAGTGCCCGCAGGCGTGACCTCGATGAGGTTGCTGCCGTCGGCGACGTACAGGTTATTGTTCGAATCGACCGCGACCGCAGACGGCGCGGTGAATCCCGTGATGTCGGTTTCGGTCTGGCCGAAGGCGCTGACCGTAACCGCCACGTTCGAGAGCTTCACGATCCGGCCATTCGACGGATCCGAGATGTACAGGTCGTCGGCAGCGTCCGCGGCGAGCTTCAGGTTATTTCCGAGCCCGCTCTTCAATGTGACCTGCGCAGAACTCATCAGGCCGTTGGGGCCGTTTGGAATTTCGACCACCGTTCCGCTTCCACCGTCTGCGATGAAGAGGTCGCCGGCGCCGTCGACAGCAACGCCGGTCGGCGCGGTGAGGCCTGTGCCCACACTGGTCGCGGTGCTCGACCCCTTGGCGTACATCTGCACGCCGCTAAAGCCGGGATCAGCCACGTAGACGTTCCCGCCTGCGTCGACTGCGACCTGGTTCGGGCTTTTAAGGCCGCTGCCGATGGTCGTCTGGTTGCCGGGCGAGACTTGAATTGCCGCGCCGCTGCCTATCCCCGAGAGCGGCATCGAGGCGAGCACGTTGCCCGAAGCGTCGAGCATGAGCAACTTCGCCGAAACCGCACCCGCGCCGTGCGGTGTGAAGTTTACGTTCACCGTGCAGCTTGCATTCGCGGCGTACGCCGTCCCGGCTGTGCATGTCCCACCGGAGGCGATGGTGAAATCGGGGCTGGTCGCGCCCGCTTCTTCGATCACCATCGATCCGGGCGTCGCGCTGCCGTTGAATCCGAAGCTGATCGTCGCGGGCGTCGTCGATGCAGACCCGGCAGCCACGGTTCCGAGGAACGCGTTGTTGAAAGTCACAGCGTAAATCACCTGCCCATTCTGGTTGTTGGGCACGTACATGATGCCGCGCGGCCAGTCGATCGATACCTGACCGTCGGCCGGAATCGGCGTCAGCAGCACGGCCGAGCTCGTCTCCGGAGTGCCGGAAGGATTCGGAATGAAGTACACGCCCTGTTTGGAGTCGCTGACGTACAGGTTGCCATTCGCGTCGGTCGTGACTCCGGTCACGGCCGGCAGGTTCGGGTCCACGCGCGTGAGCCCGGCGTCAGAGGTGAGGCCGGTTGAACCCGCGGGAATCATGAGCACGCCGGGAAGCGGTTTTTTCTGGTCGGTCTCCTCCACAACGTAGATGTTGCCGAACTTGTCTTCCGCCACCGACTGCGCCCGCGCTGACATCGTGGAGATGATGAGGCTGCTCGGCGGCTTCGCGGTGGACGTGAGTCCGGTGCCGACAACCCCAAGGGTGAAGATGAAGTTCCCGCTGTTCTGCGATGTGACGAGGACGTTGTTATTCGGATCGATGGCAATCGCCCAAGGCTGGAAGTAGTAGGGCGAGGTGTTGGGCGTACCTCCGCAGGCGAAGCCGTAGGGTGCCGCGGGGGTGCCGGATCCCTTGGGGCAGAGCGCCTGCGAGGAATTGCCACCCGTGGCGCTGATGGTCGACAGGCCGTCCCATGACTTGGTGGCCGCATCGTAGGGGAACCGGCCGAGGACGTTGTTGTAGTTGCCTTCGAGATAGAGGTCGTTATTGGCGCCGATCGCGACACCGGGATTGGCGTAGCCGCCCAGGCTGCCTGCGGGTAGAAGCGTGATGACAGCGCCGCCGCCGGCCGGGTATTCGTACAGCGCGCCGTTGGCGTAGTCGACAAACAGCAGGTCGCCGAAGGAATCGATGGCTGTCTGGAAGACGGTCTTCAAGCCGCTTGGAGGCGTCAACGCCTGCGCATAGCTTGCAGCTACCGTGGGCGTGACCTGGGCCTCTGCTCCCGTTGTGAGGGAAGCACAGAACAGCATCATCGTCAGCGCATGTCCGGAGTACCGGCGAAGCGATGTGAAGGACTTGGTCAACATTCCGTTTCTCCCTGAAAAACTCGTACCTGCCAGACTCATACCTGCCCTGCCGTCCGCCCCGGAGCCTGCCGTCCGGAGGCTTACGAGACCGTCTACTGCACCGTCAGCGTCAGCGTGAACGGAAGCGACGACCTCTGGTTGGTGGTCAGATCGACCGTGTAGATACTCACGTGGTACGTACCGGACGGCGTCGTTACCTGCGGCGACGGCGGCGTGTGTGTGTAGCCGGAGTTCGTGCATCCCGCGAGGCCGGCGAAGGATCCCGCCAGCACCAGAACGCAGGCGAGGGTGAGGAGCTTCGCATTAAGGCGCGTCTTGCGACGAAGCGCGAGGCCGAGAACGCCGAGGCCAAACAGCCCGGCGTATTCGACCGGCGATGGTCCTCTGCCCAACGGCTCGCTCTTGCGCAGCGCGCCGACGTTGACCGGCAGGTTGCTGCTGATCGTGACGTGGCTCGTCACCGGCGCGCCCTTGGCGTCGTAGATGTCGACCGTCGGCACATCGAAGGTGCACTCGGAGTACTGCGGCAGCGTGGTGTTGTCGCAGAAGAGCGTGGCTCCCAGCTTCGGTGCATAGCCCTCCAGCGGTGTGATGGTCAGCGTGCTCTGCACCGGCACGCCGGCTTTGGTGGTGATCGAAGCCGGGTTGGCGGTGATCAGCGCGCTCGGGGGCACGATCTCGAGCGAAGTTACCGCCGAGGTGGTCGAAGCGAAGTTGGCATCGCCGCTGTATACCGCGGTGATGTTGTAGACCTGCCCGATCTGCGAGGTGCTCGGCCCGGCTGCGAGATTGGCCGTGTTGAAGGTCGCCGTTCCGCTCGCGTTCAGCGCCGCCGTGCCCAGGACGGTCGAGCCGTTCATGAACGTGATGCTTGCCGGTCGGCTTGCCCTGCGGCGACGTCACCGTTGCGGTCATCGTCGTCGTCGATCCCTGCTTGACGTAGTACACGCCATTGATCGCCGTCACGCCCGACGGGCTCCGACAATGCGGTGGTGGACGCGGCCTGCGCCACCGTGAAGGTGTAGGTCTTCGAGCTCGAGCTTCCGCCGAAGATCGGGTCGCCGTGATAGCTGGCGTAGACGGCGTAGGTGCCGCCGTTCAGTGCCGTTACGGTTGAAGGTCGCCGTCCCGTTCGAGAGCGTCGAGTTGAGCACGATCTGCGCGGCTCCCTTGGTCTGCGGTGCAAGCGTCAAGGAGATCTTGCCGCCGTTCGGCGAATTGCCGGGCGAGCAGGTCGGGTCCAGCGCCGTCACCGTCGCGCTGACGCTGGTGCTTCCCGGATAGCTGACGCCGGTCGCGGGATTCAAGGTGATGGCGGTTGCCGTGCGGCAGAGGTTGTTCTCCGAGTAGGCTTCGAGCGACGCCGTCTGCGTCGGTGCATTGACCGCGGTGGTCGCAATCGTCAGCGTCCCCTGGCTCAGCCCGGTGTTCGCCGCCGTGACCGTCACGCCCAGCGTGCAGGCGGTGCCGCTCGCGATGGGGGTGGCGCCGGTCGTGTCGCACGGGTTCTGGCCATCCTGCTGGATCGCGTAGTCCGCCGCGTTGGCGCCGGAGAAGACGGGCGCGGTCGTGGCAGAGAACGCAGCGGCGCGTTGCCGATGTTGAATACGTTGATGTCGACCGGGTCGCTGGTCGTGCTGGTGTCGACAATGCCGAAGTTCACGCTGGCGTTGGCCAGCATCAGCACGTTCGGCGTGGTCACGGTGGTGGTCACAGGGCCGAGCGGCGTTCCGGTGGTGTTGATCGTGGTGACGTTGTACGACGCGGCCGTGACATACAGGTTGCCGAGCGCATCGATGCCGATGCCGCTGGGCGCGGTCACGCCGCGCGTTGTCGATCGCCGCCGCATCGTTGGAGTTCAGCCCGGCGCTCTCCAGCGGAATGCGGAGGATGCCGTTGCTCTGCGCTACGTACACCGAACCCGAAGGATCGACGGCCAGCCCCGTCACCGGCGCGGCGAGACTGCTCGTGATCGACGTCTGCCCACCCCAGGCAGTTGATCTCGATCAGGTTGGTGCCGTCCGCGACAAACACATCGCCCGCATCGTCGACCGCGACCGCCGTCGGCTTGGTGAAGCCGGTACCCGACCGTGTTGGTGCCCGCGAGCATCATCGACGCCTGCGGATTGAAGATGCGCACCACCCGTGCGTTGTCGGGGTCGGCCGCATAGACGTTGTCCTCGCCGTCGACCGCGAGTTGCACATTCGCGCCAAGCCCGGACATCACTGTCGTCTGCGCCGGCGGGATTGAGGCGTTCCCTGCACCGACGGGACCTCGATGATCTTGCCCGAGTCGGCAATATAGATATCGCCGTTGCCGTCCACCGCGACGCCTGTCGGCGCCGTGAGCCCGGTGCCCACCGGAGCGCCGGCCGTACGCAGTCGTTGTGCCCGCCGGGAACATCAGCACCTTGCCCTGCGCCCGCATCGGCTACATACGCATTGCCGAGCGAATCGCCCGCGACCTGCTGCGGCGAGCTCAGGCTGGTCGCAAGCGGCGTCTGCGCCGCCGGGATCAGAAGCGCCGACGCCGGACCCGACGCCGATGCCGTCGAGGTACGCTGTGCTTCCGCCGATCACGTTGCTGCTCGCGTCCAGCATCGAGATCTGGCCCTGCACACTGCCGACCGAGTTGGTGCCCGAAGGATCGAGCGCGACCCAATACTGGCAGCTCGAGTAAGCGTTGTAGGTTGTGCCTGCCGTGCACGGAACCGCCGGCGTGTTCCGGCTCGTCGGCGGATACGGATTCGTGCTCGACGGCAATGAAGTCGCTTCCGCCGTTCGGCTGCGACAGCACGATGCTGCCCGGCGTCACCGTGCCGCTGAACGTGAAGAAGACGACGTCCGGCGTGCTCGGCGTGCCGACCGGCGTCGATCCCAGATTCGCCGCTCCCGGCTGCCACAGAACGAAGTTCCCGGTGCCGGGAATCTGGCCCGAGCCATTCGGCGACTAGTTGTTCGTGGTTCCCGTGGGCAGCCAGATGAAGCCGCGATAGTCGATGGCCGGGTTGGCATTGACCGCGACCGGCGACAGATACATCCGCGTGCTGGAAGTTGAAGCTGGTCGCCGTCACGCCGACCGGGCTTCCGCTCTCGTTCGGAATCATCAGCAGGCCGCTGCGCGTGCCGCCGTAGCTGTCCGTCGAGTCGCCGACATAGATGTTGCCCGCCGCATCGTGCGTGATGCCGTTGAACTTTTCGGTGTTGCCCGGATCGATCCGCTGCAGCGACGACTCCGTTCCCGAGATGCACGCCGTGTCCGGAGTCGGAGGTGCCCGGCGCTTCATCGCCGCACGCAGCTCGCATACGTGCTCGCCGGGATGAAGAAGATGCCGGTGCTGCGGTTGGCGCGCGCTGCACGTACGGGTTCTCGATGAAGTACAGATTGCCGTTGACGTCGACGTCCATCGGCATGACATTGGCGGTCAGGCCGTTGACCAGGTACTGAACTCGGGCTGTCCTGACTTCGGTCCGCACGGGAAGTTCGATCACGGTGCCGTCCGCGTTCACCGGAATGATGACAATCGCGTTCGCGTTCTGCTCGGAGACGAACAGCAGGCCGCTGCCGTCTTTGGCCGGGTTGTCGAGCAACGTGATACCCACCGTGCCCTGCGCCGTTGAACCCGCCGCGATCGTCGGATACCAGTTGCTGCCTCGACGGCGAAAAGTCCCACGTGCCGTCCGTCGGGTTGTAGGGAACGCGATAGATGTGCTGGCTTCCGCTGTAGCGGTCCGTAATGTAGAGGGTGCCCTTGGCGTCCATCGCCATGCCCTCGTTCCAGTACGTACCCGAGGAGTCGATGGTGTTGGCGCACAGTCTGGAATCGTGGTCGAGCCCTTCTTCAGCTGATAGATCGAGCCGTAGCCGCCGTTGCCGCAGACGTCCAGCATCACCGTGTCGCCGTTCGGCGCATTGATGATCTTGTAGATCTGGCAGGACTCGAGGTTGCTGGCAGATTCAGCGGCAGCGGGATCATGGACCCGGTCGAGACCAGCTCCTTCTGCGCCCTTGCGGCGCCGCTGAGAGAGAACATCCCGAGCGCCATCACCAACCCGGCGCGCGCAAGCCGCCGAAGATTCGCTGCGAGACTCGCTGGCCATAAGACCCCTCCAAAATCTGAATCAAGCCCTGCGTTCGGCCCTCCAAGCCTCGCCGCGTCCGTTTGTTCCGTTTGGCCTGCATCAGCAATGTCGCCGGCCGACACTGCAGGCGGCCACCAGGCCTCAGAACGTGAACTTCGCTCCCAGCTCGACCAGCCGGGTCCGTACTTGATATTCGCGATCCCGAACGTTCGGTCCGCAAGTTGCGTAGGCGTCAGCGGCTGGCCTGCGACCGCGTAGTTCAGGTTCCCGAGGTCAGGTTCGTGTTGTCGTTGTTGTTGAACGAGACCAGCGGGTGATTGAGGAAGTTGAACGCCGCAGCGCGGAGCTGCAACGTTCTTGTTCTCTCCCGGCGCGAAGTTCTTATAGCACCGAAAGATTGTGGTTCTGGTACGCCGGTCCGTGGATGTACGGCAGCCGGTACACACCCTGGCCCGTGGGGTTGGACGAGAGCGCATCCGTTCCGGTCGTCGGGCTGCCAGGCAGCGGAACGCCGAAGCAGGTCGGATTGATGTACTGGTGCGCTGCTTGCTTCCGCCGGCCGGATTGCAGTTAAGGTCGGCATCAGCAGATAGTCCGGCGTGCCCAGCCAGACCGTCGGGTTCAGGTTCGTTAACGCAGTACTGGTTGCCCGTTCTTATCCTTCGGGATGTTGTACTGCGTTCATGCAGACGCGGCTGGATCGACGTCGATTGTGCCTGCTGCACGGTGTAGACCTGCGCCACCTGCAGCGAGCCATAGCCGAACCCGAAGTTCTCGCCCTGCGCGGACGGCAGATCCACGCCGCTCTGCAACTGTCGAGATGCCGGAGATCTGCCATCCGTTGGCGAGCCTCCGAGATCAGGTGGTGGTCGCCCGTGATAGCGCTTGCCGAAATCGATCAGGTAGTGCGCGTTGAAGACGTGCGTGCGGTCAAACGGCGCCGGGTTGTAGTCGTTGCGCAGGTTCACTGGATCGACGATGTTGTTGTTGTAGTGAGGCCGCCGTCGCCAGCGTCTTCGAGAACGTGTAGTTCAGCGCCGAACGTCAGCCATGCCCGGTCGACTTGTTCCAGCTCGCCTGCAGGCTGTTGTAGTTGCCGTAGAAGTTGTGCTTCAGCTGCGTAGATGTGCTGGTAGAACGGGATACGGCCGGAAGTAGTCCTGTGCCTGCCGTGTTCGAGCGATCGATGCTGTCCGCGTTCGAGATCGACGTCGGCAGGTTGCAAGGCAGAAGCCATTCGTCGACTGATTGCCGAACATGTACCCGGCTGGAATCAGGTTCAGGTCCGAGGCCTCGTTGTAGCCGCTTGCGTGGTACGAGCTCAGATGCTGCATCGTTGTGCCGACGTAGGCCACTTCCAAGCAGCGAGTTCTTCACTGCCGCCAGATTGATCGCTGCGAGATCGTGCCGTTGTACTGGTAGATCATCGGCCGTCACGTGTCGTTCGGCGAGAGCACATCGATGTTGAAGTCCGACGGATTGATCGGCGACTGCTCATCGACGCCGTCGAAGTTCCAGTACTGACTGCAGGTACGTCGTCTTGTAACCCTGCGCGGTCGCTGCGGCCGCGGCATAAGGAGCAAACTCCTCCTCGGTGCCGGTAAATACCCCAGCCGCCACGCAGCACCGTGTTGCCGTGGCCGAAGATGTCCCACGCCAGACCGACGCGCGGCGAGAAGTAGATCGCTCTGCGGCGATGTTGACCGAGTTCGACACCGAGCTCTAGCCCCGTGCCACGTGATACCCGGGTAGTCGCGTCGGTCTGCGCGCAGTTGACGTGGCTGCAGCGGGCTGGTTCGCTGCACTGCTGACTTGTAGAGCGACGGCGAGAAGGTCGCCAGGCCGTTGCCGTGGCGATCGGTCCAGGGTCCAAGGTGCTCGATGCGCGCGCCCAGCATCAGGGTCAGCTCATGCAGACCCTTGGCGTGGAGCTTCCACTGGTCGTTCGCGATAGCCGGCGAGCGTCGTTGTACTGCATGTCGACGATCGGCGTGAAGTTGGTCTGCTGGAAGCTGTCCGGCGTGCCCGGTGTACATCATCGCGATCGGGTTGATGCAGACGCCCAGGATACGCAGCGCCCGAGGTGCGGCTGGTTCCGGTCGACTGCGGGTTCTGGCAGCCCGGTGTACTGCGCAGTCTGACCGGCAGCTGAGCTGCCCTGGTTGTACTCATAGAGTCCCGGGATTGAAGCGTGTACATGCCCTGCGGGTAGGCGCCGTCATCCGCGATCGCCGTTCAGGATGCCCTTCTCGTAATACAAGCCGAACTGGAAGAAGTGCGTGCCCTTGTTCCAGCTCGACGTCGTCCTGCACGTCCGGCACGATCTTCTTCATGTGGATCTGGTTGTTATAGAAGCCGCCCGGCATCAGCACGTTCGGATAGCCGAGGTTCCGCTGTAGTCGTGCAAGCGCCGGCACCGAGTAATCGCCGGCGTTCTTGTACTCGCCCAGATAGTTGAAGTTGCCCGTTGCCGCGCCGTTGTCAGGTAGTTGTTCATGTCAGAAGCGCGACACCGCCGCCGGATTGCCCATATTGCCCGGATCGCTGATCAACGAAAGCGCGGCGTTCGCTTCGTTGGTCAGCGTCGGCACTGAACATATGCGTGTAGGTGACCGAAACGATGTTCGAGATATCGCCCGTGCGTCACCGCGCCCGGGTACAGCGCCGAGTTGGACGGGATGTAGCCCAGACTCACCGGCTGATCCGTGATCTGCGACTGCCGTCCGTAGGAGACGTACACCTTGTTGTTGTCGTTGATGAGTAGTCCAGCGCGGGCGTGGAACATGTTGCCGTTCTGGGTCTACGATCACCGGCTGAATGTAGTTGTAGCCGGAGAGGTTCTGGAACGGATCGGCATTGGGCAGCGGAAGCCAGTTCACCAGGGCGACGCCGCCGGCGTTGGCGCTACTGGCCGTCACGATTGCCGTCGCTGCCACCGATCGGTGCCGTTGGCCAGGTAGTTCTCCGCGTAGCACATCGCCTGATGGAGTTCGGGTTGATCAGGCCGTCAGGACGCGCGCCGCAGAGCTGCGCGTTCAGGCTGGCCACGCTGAAGTCGCCCTTGCGCTCGGCCAGCGTCGGCACCCACGAGCCCAGCGTCGTCGGCGAGAACTTCTGGTTGAGATACTCGAAGCCCGAAGAAGAAGAACAGCTTGTTGTTGTTGCGGCTGAAGCGCGTTCCCGGAATCCAGCAGCGGACCGCCGATGTTGCCGCCCGGATAGAAGTAGCGGCCGTCCGGCCGCGTCTGCTGCAGGTAGTTGTTGTACCAGTCATTGGCGTTCAGCGCCGTGTTGCGCGCGTAGAAGTACAGCTTCGCCGTGGTAGCCGCGAGCTGCCGTGCCTTGGTGGTCGCGTTGAAGACCGCCGGTCCCTTGCGCATTCACCGCGCTGAAGGTCGAGGTCGACACCTTCGCGCTCCTCGATCATGTCCGCGTTCACCGTCTGCACCGTCCCGGAGTTGGTCTGGATGTCGGTCAGCGACACGCCGTCCAGCATCGTCGCCAGTCCTGTCGGTCCGGCGCCGTTCGCCGAGTAACCCGCCCGTAATGCCGTTGTTGAGGCCCACCGCCGCCGTGTTTGCGCTGACGACTGGTTGTTCACGCCCGGGCTGATCACCGAGAACCCAGGCAGCGTCTCGATCAGCTCCGTCGCGTCGCGGCCCACAATCGCCAGCGTCTCCAGGTCCTTCGACGTAATCACGTCGCTGCGCTCGGGCGTGTCCAGCGGCTTCACCGCCTGGCTCTCCGTCGCTTCCACCGTCACCTCGGCCTGCGTGTCGCCGACCTGCAGCTTGATGTCGGTGAACGCCGACGCGGTCGCCCGGCCGGATCGGGAACGGCTTCGACTCCCACGTCTTGAAACCCTGCATCGAGACCCTCACCTGGTACGCCACATCCGACGGCACCGAAGGAATCGTGAACTCGCCGGTGCCGTTGCTCGTGGTCTTGCGCTCGGTCTTGTTCTGCAGGTTTACCAGCACCACCGCCGCGTGCGGAATCACCGCACCCGAGGCGTCCTGCACGATGCCCGACACACTTCCGGTCGTCTCCTGCGCCAGCACGGGTGATTGCCACAGCACAGCCCTGCCACAAGCAACATCAGCAGGGCGGCCATCGGCCGGAACATGGGCCGGATCCTGGGAAATGACGTCATCGTAACAACCTCCCGTTGGTATGTTTCCGTTTTGCTGTCGCGCACGCCGTTCGCCGCAGGCTGCGCGTCGCGCCCGCATCGTCCGCTGGACGGAACGTCTCCTGCCGGCGCCAGAATGTTCGCTCTCGGTACCGCATGGTTCGCTGAAAACCGTCCGCGCCGGTCCCCACACCCGGACCCCGCCGCCGGCTCTGCTGCTCTAAAAGCGTCGCTCGTGCGACAGCACGGCGTTGGCTCACAACGCCGCCTGTCTCTTCTCCAGAGGTCGGGCGATATCGTTATCATGAAGGCACCAGCCTTGATATAGAAGCCGCTCGTTGCTGTCAAGAAAAATTGTGCGGTGTGGGCTAAGAAATCCACGCAAGCCCCGTCTGCGCCCCAATCCGCCGCGCCTTTTCGACCCGCGGCGACCGCCGCTTCGCTCCCGCCGCCGCCCGCCCGCGCATTTTTTCCACCCGCGCAAACGTCGCCGGAGACAGCACCGACCGCCGGCCGGATGCCCAGCGCATGATAGGTTTATCCCCGAATCAGGTCTGAACCCAAAACCCTCACGAGAGATCACGAGCTATACCGTCGATGAACCTGGAAATTTCCGCGCGCCGTTCCTGCACCGTGTTCGCTTGTGTTCTGTTGACCACGCTTGTTGCGCGCCCCGGCAACGCTCAGTCCGCCGCCGCGGCGCCGGCCTACGGCCCCTTCAACGTGCACTCCATCGCCGGCGGCATCGGCGTCACAAAACCTCTCGCCGCACACGATCCTCTCGCGCTCTCCGGCTCCGGATGGGCGCTCACCCTCTGGGTGAAGCCGGACATCGCCAACCAGACCGCGCTGCTGGCCGGCGTCGGGCGTCCGCTCGAAGCCTTCCCACGCTTCCTCGGCCTGCGCAACGGCCATGCATTCTTCTGGGCCGGCGGTAAGCACGCGCTCGACTCCTCCGCTCCGCTCGCTCCCAATACCTGGCACTCCATCGCCGTCTTCGTCGAAGGCGCCGACACCCACCTGCTCGTGGACGGCGCCGACGTCGCGCACGGTCCGCTCCCCGTCGGCCCCGCAACGCCCGAGCTCCAGCTCGCTCCCGTCGACACACCGGCCACTCCGACGCCACTTCCATCACTTCTCCGGCCTGCTCGCGCTGGTCAGCCTCTCCCGCAATCTCACTCCGGACGCGCGCCAAGCGCTCGCGCATGCACCCGCCAATCTCGATGACATTGTTTTCGACGACGCCTCCAAGCCCTGGCCCATCCAGACTCGCCAATGGATCGGCTACCGCGCGCCGCAGGATCCCGCAACGCTTCCGCACAGCGCCGCCCCGCCGCAACAGGCGGTCGCGCATCCGGTGCCGCACCTCGAAAACCCGCTCTCCGACGACCACCGCACCCTCACACTCCGCGCCAACTGGCGCATGGCGCAAGCCTCCACGCTGGCGATCTCGCCGCCGACCGGCGCCCACATCTCCTCCTCCGGTTTCGACGACCAGCACTGGTACGCCGCTGTCGTTCCCGGCACCGTCCTCACCACACTCATCGCGCGCGGCGTCTACCCGGACCCCGACTTCGGCCTCAACAACATGGCGATCCCCGAGTCGCTCGCGCACCAGCGCTTCTGGTACCGCACCCACTTCACCGCACCCGCCGACACCCTGCACGGCCATCCCTCACTCACCTTCAACGGCATCAACTACCGCGCGCAGGTGTGGCTGAACGGCCACGCAGCTCGGCCGCATCGACGGCGCCTTCATCCGCGGCCGCTTCGATGTCGCCGGCCTGCTCACGTCCGGCGAGAACACGCTCGCCGTGCTGATCTCTCCGCCCGACCACCCCGGCATCCCGCAGGAGCAGTCCCTCGCCGCCGGGCCCGGCGAAAACGGCGGCCTCCAGGCCATCGACGGGCCCACCTTCGCCGCCACCGAAGGCTGGGACTGGATTCCCGGCATCCGCGACCGCAACATGGGCATCTGGCAGGACGTCACGCTGTCCGCGCAAGGCCCCGTCGCTCTCGACACACCCCAGATCATCACCACGCTTCCACTACCCGACACCTCGCGCGCCGCCGTCAGCACTCCGCATCCCGCTCACCAACAGCACCGCCGCTCCCGTGCGCGGCACGCTCGACATCGCCTTCGAAGGCGTGCACATCACCCGCGACGTCACCGTTCCGCCTGGCGGCACCACCATCACCCTCACGCCCACCGACACGCCCGAGCTCAACATCACAGCACCCGCGGCTCTGGTGGCCGAACGGCTACGGCGCGCCCGAGCTCTACCACCTCACCACCTCCTTCCGCATCGATAGCGCGCGCGCGAAATGCCATCTCCGACGAGCGCCAGACTCCGCTTCGGCATCCGCGAGATCACCTACGAGCTCTCGCTGCTCGACTCCTCCGGCCGTCTCCGCCGCGTCGAAGTCGACCCCATCGCAAGCTGCTCTTAGCCGACAAGCCGCTCGTCGACGAAACCCACGAAGGCATTCGCGAAACGCCGCTCGGCTGGGTCGCCTCGCTCACGCCAGCCGGCGAGCACTCGCCCGCCGTGCACGACGTCGACGACCTACGCGACCCAACCCGCGCTCCTCATCAAGCGTGAACGGCGTCCGCATCGCCATCCGCGGCGGCGCGTCTGGCCTCGAGGACATGCTCAAGCGCGTCTCCCGCGATCGCCTCGAGCCCTTCTTCCGCCTGCAACCGCGAAGCGCACCTCAACATCATCCGCAACTGGATGGGCCAGAACACCGAAGAGTCCTTCTACGATCTCGCCGACGAGTACGGCCTGCTCGTCTGGAACGACTTCTGGGACTCCACCCAGGACGACAACATCGAGCCGGACGACTCCGCGCTCTTCCTTCGCAACGCGCGCGACACCATTACTCCGCTTCCGCAACCACCCCTCCATCGCCGTCTGGTGCGGACGCAACGAAGGCGTTCCCGCACCCGCGACCAACGAGGGCCTCATCGATCTCATCGCCGAACTCGACGGCACGCGCTTCTACTCCGCCAGCTCCAACCGCATCAACCTGCACGACTCCGGCCCCTACAAATACCAGGAGCCCTCCGAGTACTTCACGCACCTCTCGCTCGGCTTCGCCGTCGAAGTCGGCCTTCCCTCACCGCCCACGCTCGAAGCCTTCCAGAGCTTCCTCCCAAAGCAAGACCAATGGCCCATCTCGGATGACTGGGCCTACCACGACTGGCACCAGGGCGGAAACGGCGACACTGCGCCGCTTCATGCAGGCCATGGACGAGCAGCTCGGCCCGCCAACCTCACTCGCCGACTTCGACCGCAAAGCGCAACTGCTCAACTACGTCGGCCACCGCGCCGTCTTCGAAGGCTTCAATGCGAAGCTCTGGCACCCCAACAGCGGCCGCATGCTCTGGATGACCCAGCCCGCCTGGCCCTCCACCGAGTGGCAGATCTACTCGCACGACTACGACACCCACGCCGCCTTCTACGGCGTGAAACTCGCGAGCGAGCCCATCCACATCCAGCTCGACCTGCCCGATCACACCATCGCAGTCATCAACAACACAACCGCGCCGCTTCCGAATCTCACCGCTCACGCGCAGGTGTTCGATCTCTCCAGCAAGCTGCTCTTCGAGCGCTCCGTCGCCATCGATTCCGCCGCCGCGAACGCCACCAGCAACGTCACTCGCCTCGCGCTCGAAGACGCACTCGCCGCCAACGCCGTGGTATTTGTGAAACTCACCCTCACGCGACGCAAACAACAAGCAGCTCTCGCAGAATTTCTACTGGCTCGCCGCCCACGACTAGGACTACCGCAAGCTGAACGACATGCCCGCCGTCACACTGCAGGCCACGCAACTCGCGACCATCGGTCCGGACACAGCCTCCGAACAATGGACCGCCACATCACCGTCAGCCTGACAAACCCCTCGCAAACGGTCGCCCTCACGACCAAGCTCACCCTGCTCGACGGCCCCAACGGCCAGCGCATCCTGCCCGCGTACTACAGCGACAACTACATCTCACTTTTGCCCGGCGAGCAGCGCACCATCACCATCGCCTATCCCTCTTCACCGGCGCACACGCATCCCGTCGTCGCGCTGCGCGGATGGAACATCACTCCATCGCACGGTACGAGGTCACGGAACCTGTAGCTCGTCAACCGGCAATTCCTGCAAAACGCGGAATCATGCGTTGTTCGAAACTCGCGACCTACACCCTCGCGCGCTCATCTCCGGCTCAGGCTCGCGCGTCTTCGGAAACTCAAACCTGTAGCCCGCTCCACGCAGCGTCTTCAAATACCGCGGCGTCTCCGGCGTCTCCTCGATCTTCTCGCGAATCCGCCCGACATACACATCCACGCTGCGCGGCGTCACAAACCGCGCATCGCCCCACACCGCATCCAGCAACTGGTCGCGCGTAAACACGCGCGACGGATGCCGCACCAGGTACTCCAGCAGCCGAAACTCCGTCGCCGTCGTCGGCACCGCCTCGCCCTTGACGCGCAGCTGCATCGCGCTGCGGTCAATCTCCACTTCATCAAACTTGATCACGCGGCGATGCAGCCTCGCCCGCCGGCTGCTCAAATCGCCGCAGCACCGCCTTCACACGCGCCAGCAGCTCGCGCATCCCAAACGGCTTCGTGATGTAGTCATCCGCGCCCAGCTCCAGCCCGCGCACGCGATCGTTCTCCGACGCACGCGCCGTCAGAAAGATAATCGGCACCGAGCTCAACGTCGCATGCCGCCGCAGCTTGCGGCACAGCTCCATGCCGTCGCCGCCCGGCACCATCACGTCCAGCAGAAACAGCGACGGCCGCGCGCGCTCCGCATCTTCGACAATCGTTCCGATCGCGAAATACGGCCGCACCGCATATCCCGCGCGCTCCAGCTGATGACCGACCAGCCGGTTGATATCCGGATCGTCTTCCAGAACAAAAATCGTCTGGCTTGTCTGGATCGTCTGGCTCACGTCCCTCCTCCGTCGCTGCAGGGCTCTCCCGCACACGATAAGTCTACGTTTCACCCCGCATTCACTTTGCGAAAGCCGCGTAAATTCGCATGCGCACCGAGCTCGCATCTATCCCTCAACCAACCTGCGCACAGCTTCTTCCAGCGCCGCGCGTCCACTCCGCCGCGCTCGCCTCCGGCCCAAGCTGCACCGGCGCGCCCACGCGCACCTCCAGCTTACCCGACCGCACCCAGCGCCCCGTCGTCTTCAACTCACCCAGCCCGCGCAGCCCAACCGGAAGCACCGGCACCTGCGCATCCTTCGCCAGCAGCCCAATGCCCTCACGAAACCGCTGCAGCTTGCCGGTCTCGCTGCGATGCCCCTCCGGAAACACCATCACCGAATACCCGCGATCCATCGCCTCACCCGCATGCGCAAAGCTCCTGCGGAATCCGCGCAGCCGCGGCAGCGGAAACACGTTGTACAGCGCCGTAATCAGCCAATACCCAATCGGCGCAACCGCATTCACCAACGCGCTGCCCTGCCCTCGCCCACGCCGCAAATCCTCCAGCAGCTCACCCGACATCGCAATCGCCACACGCCTTCGCACCCGCCCGGGCAGCCCATACAGAATCAGCGGCCCGTCATACGCCGTCACATGATTGCCGATGATCAGCATCGGGCCCGTCGCGAATCAGCTGCGTCGTTCACGCACCACACGCGGCGCCGCCAACAGCCAGATCAGCGGCTGCGCAATCAACTCCAGAAACGCCGCACGCACAACCTGCATCGGCCACGTCCACGGCCATCGCCAGTAGGTAGGCGATTCACGCGACGGACGCATCTCGCTACCGCGCGCCCTCGCGCGCTGCACTGGCATCCGCATCAGCGCACTCCCCGCATCGGCCCCGTCCGACTCTCGCCGCAGCTCGTCGCGCTCGCACCGCAAGCCTCCGGCGCCACACTCAGCCGCACTCGTACCCACCATCCTGCGCAGCTCGCCTAGCGTCTTCACCTGCGCGATCGCTTCATCGCTCACCTCAACACCAAGCCTGCTCTCGATCACCGACTGCAACTGCACGCGCGCCAGGCTGTCGAGATGCAGATCCTCGCTCAACCGCGCCTCATCGCTCGTCCCGCGCGGCAGCCTCGCCCGTCACCTCCGCAATCATCTCCAGCAGCATCTCCTTCGGCTTCGCACCGCCGCACCATCCACCGCGCACCGCCGCGCACGCCCACGCCGCGACCTGCCTGCGAATCAGCTTGCCCGTCGACGTATACGGCAGCGCCGCATCGGGCCAGCGCACAAACCGCCGAATCTGCTGATACTCCGCAAGCCGCCGCATTCGCCGCGCGCACGGCTTCGCTCAGCTCCGCATCGTCACCGTCGAAGATCACCGCCGCCACAGGCTCCTGCCCATTCGCTCCCTCGCACGCCACCACCGCCGCAGCCTTCACCCCGGCTGCTTCGCAAGCTCCGCCTCCAGATCCCCCGGATGCACATTCATCCCCGCACCCGTCACAATCACATCGCCCTTGCGCCCCAGAAACCGCAGCTCTCCACTCTCCTCCTGCGCCGCAAGATCGCCCGTCGCGAGCCACTCCTCCTCGCGCGGCCGCATCTCTCCGCCCTGCCACGTCGCACCCGAAACCATCGCTCCGCGCACCAGCACCTCGCCGCCTTCGCCGATCTTCACCTCGCGCCCCGGCAGCGGCTTGCCCAGCGTTCCCCGCCCAATCTTGAACGGATGATTCAGCGTCACCAGCGCCGCCGTCTCGGTCATCCCATAGCCCTGAATCACCGGCACACCCAGCGCGCGCCAGAACGACTCCAACTCGCTCGGCAGCGTCGCTCCGCCTGAGATCAGCGCCCAGAACCTCCATCCCAGCCGGCGATGCACACGCCGCAGCTTCCACCATCGCTTCCACACCGGCAGCGCGCTCACCCGCTCCACATCGCCGCCAGCGCCGCATCCTCACTCAGCAGATGCGCCCGCAACAGACGCAATCACGCGCGGCACAGCAATCAGCACATTGATCCGCTCGCGCTTCAGCGACTCCACCATTCGCGACGGTTCCAGCCGCGCCGCAAAATGCAGCTCCGCTCCCAGCACCGGCGGAATCCACAACCCCATGAACTGCCCAAACACATGACTCAGCGGAAGCGTGTGCATGAACCGCAGCGGATGCACCAGCCGCTCATAGCGTCCGATACTTCGCAATCTCGCTCTCGATCGGCTCCAGACTCGCCAGCACATTGCGATGCGTGTGCACAATGCCCTTCGGCTCCGAGGTCGTTCCCGACGTGAACACAATCTGAAACGGCGCATCCAGCGTCACGCTCGCATCCACCGCAAACTCCGCCTCGCGCGGCAGCATCGCCTCGCAAATCCTCGAGCGCAAGCTTCGCCCCTCGAACTGCAATCCACGCAGCAGCTCCGCATTCCCGACCACCATCCTCGCCTGCGTGTCCGCAATCACGCGCTCCACAAACTCGCGCGCGCCCGCCGCATCCATCGGCACAACAATCACACCGCGCAGCACGCAACCAAAGAACGCCGCAATCCACTCCGCCGAGCTCTCGCCCCACAGCACCACCCGCTCGCCCGCATCTGATTTCCCGCCCGCGCAGCTCCGCCGCAAACCGCCCCGCAAGCTGCGCACATCTCGCCATAGCTCGTCCGCCGATGCCGCACGCCGCGCAGCTCCACCACTGCCGTCTCGCGTCCGCGCCGCCGCATGTCATCGACCAGGCTCGCCAGGTGTTCGCGCCCCATTCCCTCGCCCACTCCTCACTTCGATCAACGAACCAGCAGCCGTTCTTTCGCGCGCTACACATCGCGCGCATCTTGCTATCCCTTGTACTCCTTCGCTCCTGAAAAGCACGCCACATCCACGCCTGAAGCCGCCTCACCGCAACATTCCGCTATTGCCGTGTTTATCTCACTAGCACCGCGGAGTTCCTCCCCAGCCGCGGTAAGGAGCACTCGCCAATGAAACGCATTCTTCTCACCACCGCGCTCTCGCTTGGCCCTCACCGGCGCAGCAGCGTTCGCGCAGCAGGCGCAGCCCACGCTGCCCGAAGCCGAACGCCAACGCGGCATCATCAGCACCACGCGCCCAACCCGCAGCGTCAGGCCGAGCGTGCTCTCCAAACAGCTGAACCTCTCCGCCGACCAGACCGCGAAGGTCACGCCGATCCTCGCCGACCGCGACCAGAAGTTCCAGGCGCTCATGCAGGATCAGTCGCTCACGCCGGAGCAGCGGCATCAGCAGATGCGCGCCATCCACGAGAGCACCGAGCAGCAGCTCGCCACCGTCCTCACGCCGGACCAGCTACAGCAGCTCAAAACCATGCGCCACAACCACCGCCGCTCGAACGGGCCCCAACAGCCCGAACGGCGACAACCAGGCGCCGCCGGCTCCTCCCAGCGGCCTCTAAGCGCTTATCCTCGTTTACACACCGAGAGCCCTTGCCACGCCGGCAGGGGCTTTCACTTTCGTGCCAATTCCCCGCACCAATCCGTGCACTCGCATCCACACGCGCCGTCCGTACACTAGCGCAATGGACAAGTTCGTCATCCGCGGCGGCAACCCGCTGCTCGGCACCCTCAAGGTCTCCGGCGCAAAAAACTCCGCGCTGCCCTGCATGGCCGCCGCCATCCTCACCGAAGACGAGGTCATCCTCGAAAACATCCCGCAGGTCCGCGACATCGAGACCGAGCGCAAGCTGCTCGCCTCCATGGGCGCCGAGGTCGAGCTCGGCTACGGCCGCGCCCAGCACCGCACCCGCATCAAGTGCGCCGTCCTCTCCGATCCCGTCGCCAAGTACGAGATCGTCAAGACCATGCGCGCGTCCTCGCTCGTGCTCGGTCCGCTGATCGCGCGCACCGGCATGGCCCGCGTCGCCATGCCCGGCGGATGCGCCATCGGCGGCCGCCCCATCGACCTCCACATCAAGGGCCTCGAAGCCATGGGCGCGACCATCACCCAGGAGCACGGCTACCTCGAAGCCCGCACCAACCGCCTCAAGGGCGCGCACATCGTCTTCGACAAGATCACCGTCACCGGCACCGAAGACCTCCTCATGGCCGCCGCCCTCGCCGACGGCGAGACCATCTTCGAAAACTGCGCGCGCGAGCCCGAGGTCACCGACCTCGCCGCGCTGCTCAACGCCATGGGCGCAAAGATCGAAGGCGCCGGCACCGGCATCATCCGCGTCAAAGGCGTCGCCAAACTCCACGGCGCCAAGCACCGCATCAACCCTGACCGCATCGAAGCCGGCACCTTCCTCATCGCCGGCGCCATCACCGGCGGCGACCTCAACGTCGACTGCTGCAACCCCGCGCATCTCGGCGCCGTCATCGCCAAGCTCGAAGAGTGCGGCGTCAAGCTCGAGGTCGGCAAGGACAACGTCCGCGTCCACTCCGGCGGCAACCTCAACGCCAACGACATGTCCACCGAGGAGTACCCCGGCTTCCCCACCGACATGCAGGCCCAGTTCATGGCCCTCATGACGCAGGCCGAAGGCACCTCCGTCGTCACCGAAAACATCTTCGAAAACCGCTTCATGCA
This sequence comes from uncultured Verrucomicrobiae bacterium, assembly GCA_963716225.1. Classification (GTDB taxonomy): domain Bacteria; phylum Acidobacteriota; class Terriglobia; order Terriglobales; family Acidobacteriaceae; genus Granulicella. Next base: position 909,679 of record OY970299.1, read on the forward strand.
CGTCGGCGAACTGAACCGCATGGGCGCCAACATCACCATCAGCGGCCGCACCGCCACCGTCCGCGGCAAGACGCCGCTCCAGTCCGCCGCCGTCATGTGCTCGGACCTCCGCGCCTCCGCCGCGCTCGTTCTCGCCGCGCTCGTCGCCGAAGGCGAGACCATCCTCGACCGCGTCTACCACATGGACCGCGGCTACGAGCACATCGAAGAGAAACTCCGCGGCGTCGGCGCCCAAATCCGCCGCATGGGCGACGTCTTCGGCAAGAAATAATTCGCGGCATGCGACGTCGCGGCGTCTCGATGGTATTCACCAAGCGCCTCCGCGACGGTGTACGCAGCGGCCGGATCACCGCAGCGTCCGCATCTGGCATAGCCCTCGCGTCGCCGTCGGCAAGCGCTACGCCATGGCAGAGGCGAAATCGAGATCGACTCCATCGAACCCTCGGCCTGCCCGACATCACGCACTCTCTCGCCGTCGCTTCCGGCTTCCTCGGCGTGCTCGACCTGCTCAAAGTCGCGAAACACGGCAGCGGCCAGAACATCTACCTGATCCGTTTCCACTACATCCGCCCAAAGTCATGGACCACATCTAAGGTTCCAATACTCTAAGGTTCAAAGACCTATATAGATCGATCGCCGGAACGCCGGTGATTCGAAGCATCAGTTGCGAACCCCAGACCCGCCGAAGCGTTTGTCCCCACACCTCCGCTGCACAACATGATCGCCGAATCAGCGGCTCGGCCTGCCTTAGTTGGCCCGATACCGCCGCAGCCACACCGCCGCCGGCAAGAAACAGCCCCGCCACAAACAGCCCGCCCCACAATCCCGGGCTCACAAAAAACTGCCCCGCGCATCATGCCATCGAGCGGGTGGCGAAAGATCGTCCATCTCCTCCCGTCCGCATCCCTGACGGGCCCGCCACTCATCCGGTATCCGATGATAGTGCCCGAAGTGCTGCGTACCGAACGCAATCTTCTCCACCAACCCGATCACCAGCGGCGGCAGAAACGCCCACAGGATCGGCACGCGCCGCGCCCACGCCGAAACCAGCAGAAGCCACGCATAGATCGGCGCATACCACAGCGCATGCACCGTCACCAGGTGATACAGCAGCCCGGCCTGCAGTCTCCAGCAGCGGAACCTGCCCGATCACGCTCATGCCGCTCGCCCATGCGCCGCCAGCGTCGCCGCGTCAATCGCCACCACCATCCACTGCGTCACCAACGCAACCACAAACGTCAGCAGCGGCAGCATCACGATCGCAATGCCCGCCTTCGTCATCACCGCCACCGTGTCCGAAACCGGCAGCGATCTCCAGAACAGCACGCTGCGATCGCGCCGCTCGCCATACAGCGCGTCCAGGCAATAGAACACCGTGACCAGAAACGTGAGCAGCATGATCAGCAGCCCGACCATCTCGCACTGCTGCTCGATGACGCATCTGCTGCTGCGAGCGGATCCTGCGACAGCAGCATGCCCTTGTCGTGAAACGCGCCGATCATCGTGCCCAGCACCACCAGCGCCGCCGCCGCCAGCGGCGCTCCCCACAACCACCAGTTCTCCCAAAGCTCGCGCCGCAACGACCAGTACACCGGCCGCGTTCTCCGCATCCTCGGCTCCGCAACGCTCCGCTCCGTAGCGCGGCTCCGAGACCGCATTCGTCTGTGCACTCATGCCGCCACCTCCTGCCGCGCCTTCGCTCCGTCTGCCAACCACCGCCACAAACACATCCGCAATGCTCGGCGTGCGCACCTCACCCATCTCCGCCAGCCGCGCGCGCTCCACACCGTCAAACAGCAGAACACTCCGCCCGAATCCCGTGCGCTCACTCATCGGCCGCAGCGCCCTCGCTTCCGCCAGCCGCTCCGGATTCACCGTCACCTCCGCATATCGCGACTCAAACTCCTCCATCCCCGAGTTGAAGACAATACGCCCGCGGTCGATGAACATCACGATCCGTCAGAATGTTCTGGATCTCGTCCACCTGGTGCGTCGTCACCACAATCGTCCGGCTGCGGTCGAAGTAATCATTCAGCAGCGAATCGTAGAACTGCTTGCGATACAGAATGTCCAGCCCCAGCGTCGGCTCATCCAGCACCAGCAGCTTCGCGTCGATCGCCATCACCAGCGCCAGGTGCAGCTGCGTCACCATGCCCTTGGACAGCTCCTTCACCTTGCTCGTCCGCCGTATCGACGTCTTGGCGAGAAACGCCTCTGCCTTCGCGCGATCAAACCGCGGATGCACACCCTCCACATACTCCAGCGCCTGCGATACTCGCATCCATCGCGGCAGCACCGCCACGTCCGCGATGAAGCACACATCGCGCATCAGCTCCTCGCGTTGCGTCCACGGATCCCGCCCCAGCACCCGCAGCGTTCCCTCATACGACGTCAGCCCCAGCATCGCGTTCAGCGCCGTCGTCTTCCCCGCGCCGTTGGGCCCAATCACCCCCACAATCCGGCCTTCCTCCACGCGCAGATCCACCCCATCCAGCGCCATCGTCGTTCCATACGCCTTGCGCAGTCCGTGCGCTTCGATGCACACCATCGTCACCGCCCTCTCTTTCTTCCGTTCAGCAGATCCTCCGTCTTCAAGCCCAGCCGCTCAATCGTCGCCCTCACCCGCGGCCACTCGTCATCGAGAAACTTCTGCCGCTCGCCTTCCAGCAGCACCTTCCGCGCTCCGTCGCGCACAAACATCCCCAGGCCACGCCGCTTCTCCACCAGCTGCTCCTCCGACAGTTGCTGATATCCCTTCAACACCGTCAGCGGATTCACCCGGTACTGCGCCGCGACGTTGCGTACCGACGGAAGCACATCGCCTTCCTTCAGCACGCCATCCAGAATCATCGCGACCACATAGTCCCGAAGCTGCCGGTAAATCGGTTGACTGTCATTCCACTCAAGATCCATTCCGGTTCCCTGATTCCCCTCGCGCCCCTACTTCACCCGAGCCAGATCAAAATGCGCAATCACCGGCTTGTCGCCCGGCAGAATGTACGTCCAGTCCTCCGTGTGATGGTCGGCATCGATGAACGTAAACACCGCACGCTCCATGTGCCCATCGGCGGCCGGTCCCGTCATGTCGAGAAAATCGAACTCCACCGTCTTCCCATCCGCCGAGCTCTTCGCCACCATCCGCGGCCTGTTGCCCGCATCGCAGTAATGCGTCAGCATCAGCCGCCCATCGTCCACATACAGCATTGTGATGGGATCATCCTTCATCCCGCCGGCCGTCACCTCGTGCATCATCGCTTTACCCGACGACGTCGTGCGCAGCGACACCCGCATCACCATGCCCTCCACATCCTTTCCCATCCCCGCATCCGGCTTCGTCGTCATCTTCCCCTGCCACTCACCGGCCAGTGTCGTCATCCTGTCGAAGCTCTTCTGGCCGTCCGTCTGCGCCACAGCCGCAACACACGCGCTGATGAGAACTCCGGAAACCAACACACCGAGACCCTTGCTCCTCAAACCGTTCATGTGAATTCTCCTTCCGCGGCATCGTTCAATTCGATGGTGTTCTAGTCATATACAACACCACCTCACCTGTCAAGACTTTTCTAAAAAACCCAGCAGATTGGCAGCGGCCTGGGTTCCACGTCCCGGTGGCCCATGTTTCCGTTCTGAAAGCGGAGGCGCAGAGGCCCCGCACAGGACGGCCGTTTCATCGTCCTCAGTCCTCCGTCAAACAACTCCCTGCCACCCGCCGCCGCGTCCAACCTACTCGTGGCTGCAACGGCATCACTTCAGCTCTTCCTTGACTGCGACGGCGTTCTCGCCGACTTCGAATCCGCCGCCGAGCGCATCTTCGGCATGCCCACACGCGAGGCGCACCACCAGCTCAGCCCGCACCGCTTCTGGCAAACTCTCCGCAACCAGCCCAACTTCTACGGCAGCCTGCCGCTGATGCCCGACGCCATGGCGCTCTTCAACTCCGTGCGCCATCTGCACCCCACCATCCTCACCGGCTGCCCCATGGGTGGCTGGGCCGAGCCCCAAAAGCACGCCTGGGCCGCGCAACACTTCCCGCACACCAAAATCATCACCTGCATGGCGCGCGATAAACGCCTCCACATGCAGCGCGGCGACATACTCGTCGACGACACACTCAAGCATCGCCATCTCTGGGAAGACGCCGGCGGCATCTTCATCCACCACACCTCGGCCGCAGCCACGATCGCCGAGCTCACCAGCCGTGGCCTGCTACCTTGATCACTTGCGCAGCGCCTTCAGCACGCCCTCCGTCGTCTCCCTCTCGCCCAGCTTCGGAAAAACCTTTTCTACGCAGAACCGTTGAGTTTCCGTTCCCTGTCCATCATCGCGTCGACCTTGCCCGGCGGCTTGGCAAACGGAGTCGGAAACGGATCCCCCGAAATCCCGTGCACAAAGTGCGGCACTGCATTCGCCAGGAACATCCCCGCAAAGAAACACCCCACATAGCTATACCAATGCATCAATCACACTCTCCTTTGCTAAGCCGTACTGCTCTCTTCAACACACAAATCCGCATCATCGCTCGCCCGCACTAGACCGTTCGCCTCATATACCGGCTGCATCTCGCGATTCACGCCGGCCAGCTTCAGCGTGAACCACAGCGCTCCCGCCGCCACGCACGCTCCCGTAATCATCACCGTGTGCTGCGCGCCGATCTTGTGCGCCAGCCCGCCCGCAAGCAAACTCCCAAACGGCGCCGTGCCCACAAAGGCTATCGTGTAATAACTCATCACTCGCGCCCGCTTGTCTTCCGTCACCAGCGACTGGATCACCGTATTCACCGCGGCCGCGCACTGCATCATCCCGAAGCCGACAAACATCAGCAGCAGCAGCGACAGCCAAAGCACATGCGACATCCCGAACAGAACCAGCGCCACTCCAAACATTCCCGCCGCAATCTGGATCATCCGCGTCAATCCCAGCACCGACTTCCGCATCGCCAGCGACACCGCCGACACCAACGCGCCCACTCCACTCGCTCCCGTCAGCCAGCCCAGCGTGTGCGCTCCTCCATGCAGCACATTGCCCGCGAACATCGGCAGCAGCACCGCATACGGCCAGCCCATCAAACTCACCACCGCAAAAAGCGTCAGCGCCACGCGAATCGGCCGAAACCCCCGCACATAGTCCCAGCCCTCGCGCATCTGCAGAAGCATGCTCAGCGCGTGCCGCCGTGGCTCACCGCGCTTGATCCGCATCATCAGCAGCGACGCGATCACCGCAAAGTAACTCACGCCGTCGATGAGAAAGCACCATCCCTCGCCAATCCCCGCAACCACCATGCCCGCAATCGCCGGCCCCACCAGCCGCGCCGCATTCACCATCGACGAATTAATCGCGATCGCATTCGGCAGGTCCTCGCGGTTCTCCACCATCTGCACCAGGAACGACTGCCTTCCCGGCATGTCGAACGCGTTGATTACACCCTGAAACGCCGCGAGCCCGATGATCTCCCACAGATTGATCCTGTGCGCCAGCGTCAGCGCAGCCATCGTCAGCGACTGCACCGCCGCGGCCGCCTGCGTCCACACCAGCAGCTTGCGCCGATCCAGCCGCTCCACCCACACGCCCGCAATTGGCCCCAGCACAAACGTCAGGATCTGTCCGGCAAAGCTCACCACGCCCAGCAGCAGCGCCGAGTGCGTCATCCGGTACACCAGCCAGCTCGTCGCCAGCCGCGTCATCCACGTCCCAATCAGAGACGTGCCCTGCCCCAGAAAGTACAGCTTGAAATTCCTGTGCCGCAGCGCCCGCCACGCATGCGACACGGAATTTAGACTCCCCGCGCTCTTCGTCTCCACCTTCACCTTCACCGGCCCTGATCAATGCTCGCACTGCCGCGTCCTCAGCGCCAGCGCGCTTGCGCGCAACGACACTGAACGGCAGCGACCGCGCGATCGGCTCGTCTTTTTAGAAGGTGAAACGTGTCGAGATCTGCATATTGCGTTCCCCATTCTGCGGGAACGTGGCCAGCGGCCGCCCAAACTGCGGGTTCGGATCAAACGTGAACACGTTGTTCGTGTTGCTCGAGGTCACATACTGCACGTTGTTCACCGTGTCCGTATAGTTCGCATGATTCAGCAGATCGAAAACATCCAGACGCAACCGCCACACATACCGCTCGCCGAAGTGGAAGTCGCGCGTGATGTTCATGTCAACGTCGTTCAGCCCCGGCCCCGTGAATGAGTTGTACCCCTCGCCTGGAACCAGTGAGAAGTTCGGCTCCGATGTGTCGAGCACCCCGGTGTACGGCCGCCCGCTCGCCTCATTCAGCACGCCCGCAAGGATGAAGTGGCGCATCGCTCCGTGCGTCGGCGTCCATCCTCCGCTCGCCACAAACCTGTTCCGCTGGTCGAGCAGAGAACGCCCGCGCTGCGCCTGCATCGCAAACTGGTTGTAGTAACCCACTCCCTCGTCCGTCGCCTTCGAAAGCGTGTACGACACCTGCGCGAAGAACTGCGATGAGTTATGCCGCAGCGATACCAGCAGCCCGTTGTACTTCGAGTGGCCCGTGTTGTCGACGATATTGATCGTCCCGAAGTTCGGATTGTAGATGCCATCGATCGCTTCGTAGTCCGGCACGACGTAGCTCTGCCCATTCGGCAGCACAACTGTGTCGTTGGTGTAATTTCCGCCGTACTGCACCTGCAGTTCGGGCGGCACCAGGTTGATATCGCGGCCGAAGTTCCCGTTCGCCTGGCGCGTTACACCATTCGAATTTCCCAGCAGCGCCAACCCATGCGTATACGCGTACGACACGCTCAGCGCCGTATGTGCGCCGAACTGATGATCGATCCCAAAGCTCCCCTGCTCGATGTACGGGCTGCGGAAGTTCGGATCGAAGATCACCGCCGAAGGCGTTCCACCCGCCGCGCTCGGGAAGGCCGTCAGCGTCTGCGGATACGTCACAATCGGGCTCGAGTTCCCATACGCCGGCCCGGTTGCTGCCAGGAACGGACGCGAGATGCCGTTCGACGACATCACCTGGGACACGTCGAGCAGGTCCTCCTGCTCATAGAACATTCCGAACGCGCCCCGGATCACCGTGCCCTTCGCCTTCCACGGCGTGTACGCAAACCCCGCGCGCGGAGCGACATTGCCCTTGCTGTAATGAACGCTGCACGTCAGCGGCAGCGCAGGATTGCACACCGGCGGCTGTGGAAGCACCTGCAGGTCGTAACGCAATCCATAGTTCAAATTCAGGTGGTCGTTCACATGCCACTCGTCCTGCCCATAAAACGAGTACGTCGGCGAATGAATCGGCACTGTCGATTGCCCGAACGACTGCAGATAAAGCTGGAAGTTGCCCGTCGCCACGTCCGGCAGGCTGGCAAAGAAGTACGCTCCATCCGGCCCGTACACGAAGTAATCGAGGTCGTGGTTGTCGTTGATGTCTACGCCGAACTTCAACGTGTGCCCGCCCATCATGTGCGTGAAGTTGTCCGTATACTCATACCGCGTATCGGACGTCGACAACTGAAACCGATTCCCGCCAAACACAAACCCGCTGTCCGGGTTCTGGATGATGACCGCCGGGCCGGTCGGCGGTGTGTCCGGCAAGTCGAAGTGATAATCGCGGCCGTAATGGAAGCGCACATCATTGATGGTCTTCGGGCTGAACACCGTACGCAGCGAAACCTGCAAAAAGTGACTCGTCGCGCCATCCGTCAGCGACAGCCCATCACCCGTCGACGTCGGCGTATTGAAGTAGCCGTGCGGGCTGCGGTACCGCTGGTAGTTGTACGTCGCATCCATCGTGTTCCTGGCGCTCAGATTCCAATTGATCTTGCCGAACACCGTGTTCTGATTGAAGCTTCGCGGAAACGATCCTGAAGCCGCATTCACCTCCGCCGCCACCGACGGATTCTGCGCCAGAAATCCCGCTGGCAGCCCCTCCAGCGCCACGCTGTTGTTCACCGTCAGCGGCTCATTGCGCACCTGGCCTTCGTAGTTCGTCAGGAAGAAAATCTTGTCGTGCTTGATCGGGCCGCCGAGCGTCCCGCCAAACTGCTGCCGTCGATTGTGTGGCTTCGCGATCCCCAGGCTCTTATTGATCGGATCATTCGCGTTGAACGCCGAATCCAGAACGTAGTAATACGCATCCCCGTGCAGGTTGTTCGTTCCGCTGCGCGTCACCGAATTCACAAGTCCGCCCCCTGCCTGCCCAAACTCCGCTTCAAAGCCGGAGTTCGTCACTTGGAACTCCTGGATGACGTCCTCGCTGAACTGGAACGGAATGCTCGTGCGCCCAATCTGCTGCGAGAAGAACGCATTGTTGTTGTTCGCTCCGTCCACCGTGTAGTTGTTGAAGTTGCCGGCCACGCCGTTGAAGCTGATCATCCCCGCGCCGTCGTTCGTCGCTCCCGGCGTCAGCAGCGTGAAGTCCGTGAAGTTGCGCCCGTTCAGCGGCAGCGCATCAATGCTCTCGCGATTGACCACCGTCGACAGCGATGACTGCTGCACATCCACCAGCGACTCCGCCGTCACCGTCACAACCGTCTGCTGCTCGCCGATCTGAAGCCGCGGCTCAACCGTCGTTGTCGTGCCCACGCGAACCACGACGTCCCGCAACGTAGTCCCGCCAAATCCGCTCGCATTGAACGCCACCCTGTAATGTCCCGGAACCAGCGCCAGGAACTCAAAGTGTCCCTTGCTGTCCGCATGCACTGTGCTTGCCAGCGCAGTCGCCACATTCGTCGCCACAACAGCGGCCCCCGGCAGCGCCGCGCCTGTGTTGTCCAGCACACTGCCTTCCAGCCGGCCCGTATCTGCCGAAGCCTGCGCTTCGCAACGATTGACGTATGGAGTCGCACAGACAAACAGGCACACAACAAACACAATTGCACGAACCAACAGCTTCATAGGCCTCCGGCAGGGGGTTGCCGATTCTCCCGCGAGCCTCTGATTCCTCGAGTCCCGGGGAGCGATCAAAAATTGACAGCGAACACGCGAACTCTAACAGACCGAGATACTTGCCTACGTGACAATTGTGTCATGCGCTTTTGCTCACTGCCACTCAGCCGACATACTTCCGTCTGCCGCCGCTACTCTACGCCACGCAACAGCGGCTCGTGACCGGCCGGCACCACGCAGCTAACGTTTCCAGGCAACAGTTCACGCCGCCCACTCCGCCGCGCGCATCAGCACCAGCGACCTCTGCGCAAACGGCGAATACACCAGCAGCGGCATCGCCGCAATCGCCAGCCCCACGCTGATGTGGTGCAGCAGCAACGCCGGACTCAGCGCCCAAACCAAATCCATCACCAGCAGAAACGGCCACAGCCGCAGAATTTTTCCGCGCGCTCCCGGCGCCCGAAACAACACCGCGCAAACCACAAACACACGCACCGGAATCATCACCGCTGCCGTCGCCACAATCACCCGGAACGCCTCGCGCGCAAAACTCAGCGGACTCAGCAACTCCCCAATCTCCGCCAGGTTCGCCAGCGCGCCCACATAAAATCCCACATACATCACCTGCAGCAGCACAAACAGCATCCGCACCACCGCATGCGAGCTCCGCGGAAGGTCCTCCGGCTGCGCCAGCACACCATCCAGAAATCCGCGCTCCGCAATCGCATCCGCCACCGCGCCGTTCGGCGCCGCCGCATCCACTCCAATCCGCTCCACCGGCGCCACAAACCTGTATCCCTTGCGCGCCAGCGTCTCCACAAACCGCGGACTCGCCGCCTTATCGCCCAGCGCCTCACGCAGCCGGTTCACCGCCGAGTTCACGCCGTGCTCATAATCCACAAACGTCCCGTCCGGCCACAGCACGCGGCTGATCTCCTCGCGCGTCACCACCTCGCCCGGCCGCTCCACCAGCATCATCAGCACCTGGAACGGCTGCGCGTGGAGCCGCACCCTCACGCCCTGGCGCCGCAGCTCACCCGCCGCCGCATCCACTTCAAACGCGCCAAACCGGTACCGCCTGATCGCGACTCGCTCCATCCCGCCGTTCAGTCTATCCAACTTAGCTCCGCGCCTCAGTCGCACAGCCTTTGATCTCTCCCCGCAACCCACTCACGCGCAAACACTTCCACCGTGAGATTCATTCCTGCCCCGGGTTACCTCTCTTGCATTGCCCGAAACGCGCCGCGCGCCTCACGCTCACCTCCATGAAGCACACGCCGCACAAGCTCTCGCTGCTCGCCGCAATCCTTCTTCTCCGAGTTCCACGCCTCTTCGCCCAACCCTCTCCCGCCGCCATCGCCGCATTCAACACCTACGCCACCCAGCTCGAATCTCGCCTCGCACAACAGCACGCATCGCCAAACAATTTCCTCGCGCTCTCACCGAATGACTCCACCCGCCTCCGCTCCGGCGATCTCCTCATCGAAAACCTCACACCCACAACCCAACCCCCCGACGCCCTCCTCCATCACTGGCGCGCCTCCGCCTTCGTGCCGTCCACCGGGGTCCCCGGCGACCCGAAGGGTCGCTGGGGCGGATCCACTACACCCGCCGCCTTCGAGCACCTCCTCCGCGACTTCTCCGCCTACCCACAAAACTTCGCGCCGCAGATCCTCTCCTCTACCGTCCTCACCCGCACCCCCAGCGACACACTCCTTCGCCTCCGCAGCCGCCAGCACCACGTCATCACCGTCGTGCTCGACACCACCTGCGACGTCACCTTCGCTTCTCTCGACGCGACTCACGGCTACTCCATCTCCCGCTCCACGCGCATCGACGAAGTCGGCTCCTCCCAACAGCACGTCCTCTACCGCCTCAACACCTACTGGTCATACGAGCAGCGCGACGGCGGCCTCTACCTCCAGCTCGAATCGCTCTCCCTCACCCGCAGCATCCCGCGCGGCCTCGCCTGGGCCGTTCAGCCGTATCTCGAATCCATCCCACGCGACTCCCTCGTCTTCACCCTCACCTCCGCCCGCAACGCCCTCCGCGCCTCCACTAACCACTAACTACTAACTACTCCAACCAAGGACCTCCGATGAGCACAAACACAATCGTTCCCGCCGCAAGCTTCAAGCCAGCCAATCGCATCAACACCTCCCTCACCGCCTCGCTCGAACGCCGCCTCCTCCAACACCTCGCCGCGCACACACCGCGCCGCATCACCTCCGACCACCTCACACTCCTCGCGCTCATCTCTCAACTCGCGGCCGGCATCTTCTACGCACTCTCTCGCTCTCACCCACTCGCGCTCCTCGCCGTCAACATCTGCATCGCTCTCAACTGGCTCGGCGACTCACTCGACGGCACACTCGCACGCTTCCGCTGCCACGAGCGCCCGCGCTTCGGCTTCTACGTCGATCACATCACCGACCTCTTCGGCGCCACTGCACTCCTCACCGGCCTCGCCTTCTCCGGATTCGCGCATCCGCTCACCTGCGCCGCCATGCTCATCGGTTTCCTTCTCCTCTCCGCCGAAAGCTTCCTCGCCACCCACACACTCGCACGCTTCGAGCTCTCACAATTTCTCCTCGGCCCCACCGAACTCCGCCTGCTCCTCGTCGCCGCCAACGTCGCGATCTTCCGCAGCCCAAACGCGCACATCCCTTTCGCGCACTTTCCTTTCCTGCACATTCACGCCGGCCGCATTCTCCTCTTCGACCTCGGCGGCATCATCGGCTCCATCTGCATGCTCGCCCTCACCCTCACTCTCGCCGCACGCCACACCGCGCAGCTCTATCGCGACGAGCCGCTGCCGCGAACGGCGGCTATTTCATCGCTGTCATCCTGAGCGGAGCAGCTCGCTTGCGAGATGCGCAGTCGAAGGACCCGACGATGAAAGTCGCGCAAACGCCGCGTCGCTCTTTTCCACTACGAACTCTTCGCCTCATAAGCTCGCCGCCCGGTGCCCTATTCATGCGCGGCCCATCGCGCATCGGTCGGGTCAAAGGTCCCAGGTTCGACCCATGAAAACTTTCCTCCGCTTCAATCTCGTCGGCGCGCTCGGCATCGTCCTCCAACTCACCACACTCGCCCTGCTCAACCACGCACTCCCGCTCCACTACCTCCTCACCTCTACCATCGCGGTCGAGCTCACCCTGCTCCACAACTTCGCCTGGCACACCCGCTACACCTGGCCGCACACCCAATCGCCCCGCACACGAGCCCTCCAGCTCCTCCGCTTTCATCTCTCCAATGGCCTCGTCTCACTGGCCGGAAACCTCGTACTCATGCGCCTCTTCGTCCGCCACGCCCATCTCCCCGTCCTCGCCGCCAACGCCGCGGCGATCGTTCTCTGCGGCCTCGCCAACTTCCTCCTCGCGCACCACTGGATCTTCTCCCGCCCTCCATCCCAGCTCTTCAAGTCCGCTCCGCCACAGAAGCAGCAACCCTCGCCGCAGTGCTACCGTTAAAGGGTCGACAACGCCGATCGGCTTCCATGCGAACCCATCCGCCACAACCGAAACATCCCTGACAAGACAGCCAGAACAGAAGAAAGAAGGACTCGATGGCCACCGAAGCAAAGTGCCCATTCCCCCACGCCGCATCCGCACCGAAAGCCAACACTGACTGGTGGCCCAACCACCTTCGCCTGGACATCCTGCACCAGCACTCCTCGAAATCCGACCCCCTGCCCGCGGACTTCGATTACGCCGAGGAGTTCAAGACCCTCGACTACTACGGCCTCAAAAAAGATCTCGCCGCCCTCATGACCGACTCGCAGGACTGGTGGCCTGCCGACTTCGGCCACTACGGCCCGCTCATGGTCCGCATGGCCTGGCACAGTGCAGGCACATACCGCATCGGCGATGGACGCGGCGGCGCCGGCCGCGGCCAGCAGCGCTTCGCCCCCCTCAATAGCTGGCCCGACAACGTCAATCTCGACCGCGCGCGCCGTCTCCTCTGGCCCATCAAGCAGAAGTACGGCCGTAAAATCTCCTGGGCCGACCTCATGATCCTCGCCGGCAACGTCGCCCTCGAATCCATGGGCTTCAAGACCTTCGGCTTCGCCGGCGGCCGCGCCGACGTCTGGGAGCCCGACATGGACGTGAACTGGGGCCTCGAAGACAAATGGATGGGCACCGACAAGCGCTTCTCCGGCGACCGCGAGCTCGCCAAGCCTTTCGGCGCCACCCACATGGGCCTCATCTACGTGAACCCCGAAGGCCCCGACTTCAAGCCCGACCCCGTCGCCGCCGCCAAAGACATCCGCGAGACTTTCGCCCGCATGGCCATGAACGACGAAGAGACCGTCGCGCTCATCGCCGGCGGCCACACCTTCGGCAAGACCCACGGCGCCGGCCCCGTCACCCACGTCGGCCCGGAGCCCGAAGGCTCGCCCATCGAAGAGCAGGGCCTCGGCTGGTCCTCCGCCTACGCAACCGGCATCGCCGGCGACGCCATCGGCTCCGGCCTCGAAGTCATCTGGACCACCAAGCCCCGCCAGTGGTCCAATGACTTCTTCACCCACCTCTTCGAGTACGACTGGGAGCTCACCAAATCGCCCGCCGGCGCACAGCAGTGGAAGCCCAAAGGGTCCGCCGGCGACGGCACCGTGCCCGACCCGCACGACCCCTCCAAGCGCCGCGCACCCGGCATGCTCACCACCGATCTCGCGCTCCGCTTCGACCCCGTCTACGAAAAAATCTCACGCCGCTTCTACGAGCACCCCGACGAGTTCGCCGACGCCTTCGCCCGCGCCTGGTTCAAGCTCACCCACCGTGACATGGGTCCGCGCGCCCGCTACCTCGGCCCCGAGGCCCCCACCGAAGTCCTCATCTGGCAGGACCCCGTCCCCGCCGTCGACCACGAACTCATCACCGAACACGACGCCGAGTCCCTCAAGAAGCAGATCCTCGCCTCCGAGCTCTCCGTCTCTGATCTCGTCTCCACCGCCTGGAAGTCCGCCGCCACCTATCGCAACTCCGACAAGCGGGGCGGCGCCAACGGCGCTCGCATCCGCCTCGCTCCACAAAAAGACTGGGAAGCCAACGAGCCGCAGAAGCTCGCCAAAGTCCTCTCCGCTCTCCAGAAAATCCACGCCGACTTCAACAGCTCACAATCGAACAGCAACTCCAACGGCCACAAATCCACCGGCAAGAGAATCTCACTCGCCGACCTCATCGTCCTCGCCGGTTGCGCCGGCGTCGAGCAGGCCGCCAAGAACGCCGGCATCAACGTCACTGTCCCCTTCACCCCCGGCCGCACCGACGCCTCCGAAGAGCAGACCGACGTCCTCTCCTTCGCCGTCCTCGAGCCCGGCGCCGACGGCTTCCGCTCCTTCCAAAACAGCAAGGACGCCCAGCACCCCGCCGAAGTCCTCCTCCTCGACAAGGCCCAGCTCATGACCCTCACCGCCCCCGAGCTCACCGTGCTCCTCGGCGGCATGCGCGTCCTCAACACCAACGCCGGCGGCGCCAAACACGGCGTCTTCACCGACCGCCCCGAAGCCCTCACCAACGACTTCTTCATCAACCTGCTCGACATGCGCTACGCCTGGAAAGCAACCTCCGATGCCCAGGACACGTTCGAAGGACGCGAACGCAAAACCGGCAAAGTGAAGTGGTCCGCAACCCGCGCCGACCTCGTCTTCGGCTCCAACGCCCAGCTTCGCGCCCTCGCCGAGGTCTACGCCTGCGCCGACTCCCACCAAAAATTCGTCCACGACTTCGTCGCCGTCTGGAACAAGGTTATGAACCTCGACCGCTTCGACCTCGACCGCACCGCCAACCCCGCCGCCGCCTTCGCCTAAATCGCAACCCACCCACGACGCCAAAGAACAAAGGCTGCGCTCAGCGCAGCCTTTGTTCTTGTCCTAACTCCTAACGCCCTACCTTCGTACCCCGCCTCCATTCTGCCTCCGCTTCTCTACTGCGCACCCGGCGCCGGAGCCGGATCCACCGTCACCGTCTTCACATCCACCGTCAACAGCTTCAACTGATTCGCAATATCCTCCGGTACATCCGCCTGCGCGCGCCCGCCCAGGTACTTCTGGAAGAACTCCTCCATCGCCGTCACCACCGCCAGCGTATTGATCGGCCTGTTGAACCCATGCCCCTCATCCGGCGCCAGCAGATACTCCACCGGCGTCCCGTGCTCGCGCACCGCAACCACAATCTGCTGCGCCTCCCGCGGATTCACCCGCGGATCATTCTTCCCCTGGATCACCATCAGCGGCGTCGTGATCGCATCCGCATGTGCCACCGGCGACTCCGCCGTCAGCAGCTCCCTTCCGGCTTCCGTCGTCGGGTCCGCCATCCGCGTGTACAGCGTCTTCCGTATCGACTCCCAGTACGGCGGAATCGTATTCAGCAGCGTCACCAAATTCGCCGGTGCCGAGTACGCCACCGCCGCCGCATACTCCTTCGGCGTAAACGTCACGCCCGCCAGCGTCGCATACCCTCCATACGAAATACCGAAAATCCCCACGTGTTTCGGGTCCACAATCCCCTGCCCCACCAGCGACTTCACGCCCCACGTCAGGTCGTCCTGCATCAACCGGCCCCACTGCCCGTTGCCCGCATTCAGGAAGTGCTTCCCATATCCCGTCGAAGCGCGGAAGTTCGGCTGCAGCACCGCGTACCCGCGGTTCGCCAGAAATTGCACGAACCCATTGAACCCGTAATAATCCCGCCCCCACGGTCCGCCATGCGGAAGCACCACCAGCGGAAGATTCTTCGCCGTCAAACCCTCCGGCAGCGTCAGGTACGCCGGAATCTCCATCCCATCCGACGACTTGTAACGAATCGCCTGCATGTGCGACAACGACGCGCGCGGAATCTCCTCGCGAATCCGGAACTGCAGGTCCAGCGTGTTCGCCTTGCGGTTCCACAAATACGTCACGCCCGGCTCAACATCACTCGCGCCAATCACGATCCACTGATTCTCGTCGGCCGAAACCGATCCAAGATGAATCACCATCCCCGGCATCTTCGCCTTCAGCCGGTTCCAGTCCTTTTCGAACGCCTTGTCCTTGAAGTAGTACCGGTCATGATCGTCCGTGTACGCCGTGAACAGCACGTGATGGTCTACATCCGACCGCATCACGTATCCGAAATCCACGCGCTTCTCCGGATCGCTCTCCACCTTCTCCGTCGCCCCCGTCGCAACGTCCAGCATCTCGAGCTCCGTCAAATCCAGGTCGCCCTTGTTCGTCTCGAGGTACATCCGTTTGTTCGCTGCATCGAATCCCGACTGCCCGCACTCCTCCAGCACAGAGCACGTGTAGATCGGCGTGAATCCCTTCGCATCCACCCGCAGAATCTGCGTCTCGCCCGAAGGCAGCGTCTTCTCCGCTCCGCGCAGATTCCCGTCGTTATCGAATATCCATCCGGAGATCTCCTCGGTGTTCTGCCGCACCAGCGTCTTCTCGCCCGTCGAGATGTGCAGCTCGTACAAATCGTGATATCGCTTATCGCGATCGTTCAGCCCGATGTACAGAATGTCCGGCTTCGCCTTCGGCACCGCGTAGATCGCGGTGCGCACGCCCTTCAAATTCGTCAGCGCACGCGTCGGCGGAACTCCCGTCGCCCCATCCGCAGCCGCCGTCGGATCGATCGCATACACATTGAAGTTCTCATCGCCACCCGAGTCCTGCGCATAGAGCAGGAACTTCGAATCCCGCGACCAGAAGTACCCGCCCACCGGCCGCTTCGACTCCGCGCTCATCGGCCGCGCCGCCGAAAACGGCTCATTCGCACGCTTCACCCAGATGTTCCGCACGCCCTTGTACGGCTTCAGAAACGAGATCCACTTCCCGTCCGGCGAAATCTCCGCTCCCGCAATCTGCACCTCGCCGAAGAACGCCTTCCGGTCGATCAGCGGCGGCTGCTGCGCGCAGGACTCCGCCACAAACCCAATCGCAAACATCCACACCGCAACCGCTGTCCAAATCCGTTTTGTGCCGACCATAACCACCTCGTTCTCAAATGTCGTCCTGCGCGGCCCGCAACAGCTACTCTACCCTCGCATCAAACACGCCTGTCTCGACCGTGTTCCCATGCTTCATCTGGACAAACACCCGATACCTTCCCGCCGCCGGAAACCCATACGGAAATCCCACCGTCGACGTGACCGGCTCGCTCGGCATATTCATCCCCGCCATCCCATCCATCGAGCCCTCGCCGCCCCCGCCCATCGTCATCCCTGAGCTCTCCTGCGCCAGCATCACCGCCGGCATCGCCGCCGAGCCCTCCGGGTGCGTATGCGCGAACGCTGTCCCATCCGTCTTCACAAACGCCGCATGCCCCGGCATCCCAAGGTACGGCTGCATGTCCTGCGCAGGCCTGCCCTGCGGATCGAGCAGGTGAAACATCAGGTCATACGGCGTATTCGCGCGCAGCTCCGCCGGCCTGTCCCACACCATCGTGTATCCATCCGGCAGCTTGTACCTCGTGCCCAGCTCACCCGCCGAAACCGGCGGCGGCATCGCGCTCGCATCCTCGCTGCCCAGCGCTCCGCCGTTCATCCCCGCCGGAATCTGCACCGTCGCCGTCTCCGTCTCCGGAAAGCCGTTCGCGAACACCACATCCCCATACAGCCGATACGTCCCTGCCGGCATCGCGGGCAGCGTGTCCGTGAAACCGCTCTTCCCGGTCGGCACCGGATGCAGATGAAACACCGCATCCATCTCCGGCCAGCGAATCGCATACAAATGCATCAGGTGCCCGTGATCGGTCAGCAGGTCAGCATTGTCCACCTCATCCCATCCGTGCTTCGACCTCTTGTCCGGCTCGCCGATCGAGAGCTCCAGGTGATTGCCCACGAGCATCGGCCGCAGCGCGGCGTTTCGATGGATCACGCTCGCGTATCCCTTCGCCTCAACGTTCCACCACTTCCCGCCCAGGTAAAGCGCCCCCGCGCAAAGCACAAGCGCTGCTGCACCGGCCATCCCCGATCGCCGCCGCTGTAACCTTCCGGCCTCCAACCCAGGCGCCAACTGCGCCTCCCGCGCACCCGCCATCACGATCCCCACCATGCCCAGCACCAGCACGAACCCCAGCGCGCCCAGCATGATCCCCAGCGGCCGCTGCATTCGCCGGACCGCAATCGCCACCGCCGGCACAGGAACGCTGGCTTCCATCGGGCCGCCTGCGCCATCAATCCCAAACCGTACCTGCGACGACCCCGCCTCCATCAGCCACAGTGATCCCGTAAAAAACTGCGGATCGGCTGCCGACACCTTCATCGCATCCGGTGTCGGCGGATACTTCGACCCCTCGCCCGTCAATGGCAGCGGCGTAATCGTCAACCTACGCACCTCCGCTCCGCTCGACCGCACCTCCACCGCCGCCACGCCCGGAATCACCAGCGGCGTCCGTATCGTCACAAACAGCCGGTATGGCCCCACCACGACGGTCTGATATACATCCTTGTTTCCCACATGCGCCCACGCTCTGCCGGTCCACAGCAGTGCCACCGCGCACAGCAAAACTCCCCACCGACGCTTCATCGCTGCACGCCCCGCATCCATCGCCCACAGACCAGCCCCACCCACGTCGAGATCGCCGCGTACACGGACGCCCGGCCCAGCCCCGCCCACAGCCTCATTCCCGAGTCTGGGTGTGCAAACCTTCGCATGCGCTGAAAGCTCTCCGGGCCCTCGCTGTAGTCGAAGTAAATCGTGCCGAAAAACCGGTTCTGGCTCGCATGCGACAGCAGAAACTTCGCCCATTGCCATTCCACCGATACAAGCACCGCCACAAAAATCACGCCCGAGACCAGCGCCATCTGCCACAGCTTCCAGCTCCGCGCCCGATTCCAGAACAGGTCCAGCACCACCGCCGGCGCAATCAGCAGCACGGGAAAGTTCGGTGGCACCAAGTGCGTCACCGGGTATAAGACTGGACCGAGCTTCGGCTGGGCCGGGAACAGCGGCAGAACCTGAATGAACGCGATCACCCAGACCGTATAGATCGACGCAATCGTTGTCGCTGCCCACCGGAATCCCGATGCCTGCGAGATCAGTGCCAGAAACAGCGGCGCCGTAATTGCCAGGCAGATGTACGTGGCCACGCGATGCAGATTCACATCGCGCGTGTACTCCATGATGAAGAACATCATCCCGCCCAGGATCAGTCCCCCCAGGTACAGAAAGAGCGCGCGCAACTTCTTGAAGTTCGCCTCGCCCACACCCTCCGCCCGGTTCATCGCCGCCAGGATCAGGAACAGCATGCCGATATCGATGGTCCGTACGCCGAGGACCAGCAGAGTGTGCGGCGGAGAGATGATCGTTACGTCCAGCCCGTAGGCGCTATGCCACCAGTTGTCGAACGGTGCCGCAGTCAGCATCGCCACGCCGCCCCATCCCGCCATAAACACGCCCAGCGGCGCCCGCAATCCGAAAACATCGACTGACTCGGCACGCAGCCGCGCCGCATATTCCGATTTACCGAACGTCGCCCTGATCACCAGGTACAGCCCGACGATCCCCGCAATCACCCCGCACGCATAAATGGCCATATGCGCCGGCGTCCAGAACGTATCCCGTCCTATCGATCGGTGCCAGGACACATCCCACTGTCCGCCCACATACGCCGACGTAACCGCCGCCGCGCCCGCCCACAAGTACCACGGCACCTTGCTCGTGCGCACACGCTCCACGCGTTCCGGCGTCTGCACCTCAGCAACCAGCTCCGGCGTGCCAGCCCACTCAGCAGGCATCCTGTCCTCCCCATCTGCCCGCTACCAGCTTGCCTGATTCCCAGCTCGAACGCTTGACACGCCTGATATCCTGAAATTAAGGAGTAACTCTCGCCCGGCTCGCCGCCGGGCTTCGTTGTTTGCTCCTGCTTGCGACGTAAGTTCCCTGTCCTGAAGACTTTGCGTGCAGCCGATCGGGTTTGCGCCCTGTTTTCAAGAGTTTGCGCTCCGCCTGCCCCTTGAAGCTCAAGCCTAACCTGAATCGGCTGAATACTTTGCGCAAAAAGTGCCGGGGGGAGGGGTACCCGTCCACACCACTCCGCTACACTACTCCCGATGGCCCTCCGCTCCCCCGGCACGCGCTCCCTCCGCCGCCTCCTGAAAATATTTTTCCTCCCCCTCGCCGCTCTCGTTCCGGCAATCGCCTCCGCCCAATCCTCTCCCGGAGGTCGCGTTGTCCTCGTCCTCCCCTTCGAGAACCGCTCCGGCAACGCCACCCTCAACTGGATCGGCGACTCCTTCCCCGACACCCTCGACCACCGCCTCTCTTCCGCCGGCTTCCTCACCATCTCCCACGACGACCGCGTCTACGCCCTCACCCACCTCGGCCTCCCCACCGACTTCCGCCCCTCCCGTGCCACCACCATCCGCATCGCCCAGCAACTCGACGCCAACTACGTTGTGATTGGCGACTTCACGCTGAACAACGGGCAGATTGCAATCGAGTCGCAGGTCCTCTCGATCGACCAGCTCCGCCTCTCGCCTCCGGTCACCGACGGCGGTCCGCTCGACCGCCTCTACGACGCCGAAAACGCCATCGCCTGGAAGGTCGCGCGGGTGATCGATCCCTCGCTCAATGTGGCCGAGCAGACCTTTATCGCTGCGGGCGGTGGCGTCCCCCTGCCGGCCTTCGAGGATTACATCCGCGGCATCAACGCCGCCACGCCGGTCGAGGCCATTGCGCGGCTCCGCACAGCGGCCGCCGCGGCGCCCAACTACACCGCGGCGCTGCTCGCGCTGGGCAAGCAGCAGTATCTGAACCGCGACTACGACGCTGCCGCGGCGACACTAGCGCATGTTCCACCCACCGACCCGCAAGCCCTCGAGGCAAACTTCTATCTGGGCCTGGCGCGGTTCAATTCCGCCAACTACGCTGGTGCGGCGACCGCCTTCGAGTTCGTCGCCAGCCGGCTGCCCTTGCCCGAGGTGGTGAACAACGAGGGCGTGGCGCTCGCGCGCCAGGCCAAAGATGCTGTCGCGTTCTTTCAACGCGCCTCTGCCGCGGACCCATCGGACGAGGACTACCGCTACAATCTGGCGATCGCGCTCTTTCGGCGTGGCGATCTACAGGCAGCCTTGCAGGAAGCCGATGCGGCGCTGCAGCTCAAACCGAACGACCCGGAGGCCGGCTCCCTTCGCGCCCACCTGTCGCTCGCGCCGGCCGGCTCAAAGCTTGATCCAAACGGCAGTTTCGTTCCGGTCGAGCGTATTCGCCGCAACTGGTCGGAGACAGGTTTCCGGCAGGCGGCGTTCCAGCTCGACCAACTCCGCGCTGCCCGGCTTGCCACCCTGCCGCCGCAGCAGCGTGCGGCGGAGTACACGTCGCTGGGCCGCGACTACCTCGCGCAGGGACTGCTGCCGCAGGCTGAACAGCAATTTCAGTCCGCAATCGCCGCGGATGCTAACAATGCTGCGGCCCATGCGGCGCTGGCGGAGGTTCGCGAGCGCAGCGGGAACGCAACCGAAGCGCGGGCCGAAGCCCAGCGATCGCTGAACATTCAGCCGAATGTAGCAGCGCTGCTCGTGCTCGCGCGGCTTGACCTCGCGCAGAATCACCTGCCTGCAGCGGCGGATGATGTCTCGCGTGCACTGCATCTCGAGCCGGCGAATGCCGCCGCGCTTGCCATGCGTCAGACCCTCCAGCAGCGCGGGCGAACCGTGCGTTGAAAGCGGAATGCATCCCATTCTCGCCGCTCTCTCACCGAACGCCGCGGTCATGCTGCTCACCGTGGGCATCGCGCTCATCGCGGTCGAGCTGAACCGTCCGGGCTGGATTCTTCCCGGCACGCTGGGTGTGCTGCTTGCACTGCTTGCAGCGGCGAGCGTGCTTCAGCATCGCCCGCGAGCCGCGCCGGCGCTGACGTTGATCGGATGCATGGCTGTGCTGCTGCTTACTGACGCGGCGGCGTTTGCACTGGATCGTCGCTGTGAGTGCGACGGTTCTGCTGGCCATCGCATTCTCAACGCTGCTGCCTTTGAACGGCCAAGCGACTGTGAGCTGGCCAGTCGCGATTCTGTGCGGGGTGATTCTGGGAGCAGGAACCACTGTGCTCACCCGGATCGCGCAACGCGCCCGTCAGAACAAGGGTTTAGACTAGACGAGAGCGCACAAAGCGCCCCGGAGTCTTCTCGTCTGATGCACAGCCTTTCGCGAGCCCTGCTCGCCACCGCGACCCTCCTCGTGTCCTTTACCGGCGTTGCCGCCGCTCAAACCACCGCAGTCAGCCGTCAGCTCTCCCGCATCGACCTGGGCATCAGCGGCGCCGGCGCGTTCAACAAGGCGGTCAGCGGTCCCATCCTTCCTGCTGGAGCGTCGAACTCGAACGTGATGACTACCCAGTACGGGTCGAATACCTTCGGCGCAGTCGGCACTATTCGTTACATCGCCAAGCCGTACGTTGGAGCCGAGTTCAACTATGGCTGGGCGCGCTACACGGAGAATTATTCTCCCGCACCGGACCGTTCGAGCTTTTTCCAGATCCAGACCACGGCCAACGAGTACAGCCTCGGGTGGGTGATCACACCTCCGCACCTGATCTTCGGGTTGCAGCCGTTTCTATCCGCAGGCGGCGGGAGCACGGAGTTCAAGCCGACGGGCGGCGGCGGCGAAGGCGCACCGAAGCAGGCCCGCGCGACGTACTACTATAACGTCGGCCTGCAGCAGGAGTTTGCGCAGAGCCACTTCGGTCTGCGGGTTTCGTTCCGCCAGAACTTTTTCCTGGCGCCGGACTTTGGTCAGAATTACCTGACCATCCTGCAGCACACATCGACGATTCAACCGACGGCCGGCTTTTTCCTTCGCTTTTAGAACGAGCACGAAATCCTATGAGCCGCCTTCTCGACGACGACCTGGACGATCTGCCGCAGCGCGAGCGTGAGCTGACGCTGAGCACCGGGAGCGATTCTCGCAATCTTTCTTGGGCTTGTGTTGCTGTGCGCGGTGTTCTTCGGTTTCGGCTACAACCTGGGACGGAAATCGACCGACGCGCCAAACGCTGCTCTGCCCGCCGCGACGAGTGACACGGAACCTGCAGGCGCTGGCAGCTCGACGTTCGACAACTTCAAGCCGTCGCCGGGCTCGCCTACGACAGCGTCCTCGGCTCCGGCATCCTCTGCAAGCACGACGCCAGCGCCGACGGGTGCGACGCCGACGACGACATCCTCTGCAACGGCGAGCGCGCCTGCGCCGGCACCAGACGACGCAGCCGCGAACTCATACAGCTCCCGCTGCGCCGCCACCTGAGCCGGCGCCTGCTGGCCGCGACGGCGACAACTGCGGCCCCGACGGCGCATGCTGCGCAGCCGGCGCAGCCTTCCACGACGGCGGCGGGAGCGTTCGTAGTGCAGATCGCCGCCATCTCGCCATCACACAAAGATGATGCGGACCTGCTGGCGAACGCTCTGCACAATAAGGGCTACGACGTGTGCCGAGCGCACGCAGACGCAGGACAAGCTGATCCACATCCAGGTGGGACCATTCGCCACGAAGGCAGATGCTGAGGCGATGCGCGAGCGGCTGATCGTCGACGGCTACAACGCCATCGTCAAATAGCCATTGCATGGAGCGGACGCGCTGCGCGCCACAATGCTATCGAGGCCGCGGCGTTTCGCAGCCGCAAAGCTGATAAGGCTCATTCCTGCTACGACCGTGTTCGACGCGCGAGCTCCGCTTCCATTGCGGCACGCACGCGCTGCATCAGGTCCTCACGCGAGGATGTATCCTGCGGCAGAATCGGCGCGAAGGAATTTCACATAGGCTTCGCCGGGTGTGATGCGAAGGGTGCCCTTGGGCATCATGCGCTCGGTTCCGGTGATGACGACCGGGATGATGGGCGCGCCGGTTGCTTCGGCGAGGAAGAACGCGCCCTTCTTGAACGGCAGCAGGCTGCCATCCGGCGAGCGGGTTCCTTCAGGAAACACTGTGATGTGGAGACCGCTGTTGAGCGCGTCCGCCGCCGCCTCGCCGCTGCGCTCCGCCTCTTCGCGCGAGTTGCCGCGCGATACCGGAACGTATTTGCCCAGGCGCATCGCGGTTCCGAGCAGTGGGATGTTCATCAGCTCGCGCTTCATGAAGACGCTGGTCATGCCGGGAATGAGCGGCAGCAGAACAGGCGCATCGAGATTCGAGACATGGTTGCTGAGGAAGATGTACTGAACGCCGGGCGCGATGTTCTCGCTGCCTTCCAGGAGAATGCGAATGCCCGCGGCTTTGACTCCGAGTGCGACGATGCGCATGCCCCAGCCGTACATCGTACGGAAATCCCGGCGCAGCACAGACCACGGGATGCCGATTAGCCCGGCGGGAACTCCCACAATAAGATAGACCGCCAGCAGGCGGAGCGAAGCAAACATACAGAGCAAAGGTTATCGCGGGCGGGGGGGCGGATGGTGGAAATTGATGTGAACGCTGCGACGAGTGCGGCGAACTAGCTGCTGTGGCGGCGCTCCAGATTCGAGTTTGCCTCAAGCGCCTTCGGAAGCTTCTCGTAGATGCCGCCAAAGCCGCCGTTCGACAGGATGGCGATCACGTCGCCGTGGCGCATGCGCGGAACGATGTCGGAGACGATGGCATCAGCGTCAGGCGCAGAGCACGGCGGGGATATTGCGGCCGATGAGCGCCTCAACAACGTGGCCCGGCTCAAGGCGTTCGAGTGCGGGGATCGCGTCGCTCTTGAAGACGCCGGCGAGCACGACTTCATCGGCGAGCGAGAGGCTTTCGACGAGTTCGCGTTCGAAGACGTTGCGGCGAAGGGTGTTGGAGCGCGGCTCGAGGACGGCCCAGAGCCGGCGCCCCGCATAGGCGGCGCGCAAGCGCGCGAAGGGTTTCGCGGATTGCGGTGGGGTGGTGCGCGAAGTCGTCAATGACGGTGACGCCGGCGACTTCGGCGCGGACTTCGAGGCGACGCTTTACGCTTTTGAAGCTGGCGATCGCGGCTTCAATCGCCTCGACGGGAACGCCCTGCCCTGCGGCGAGAGCGGCGGCCGCAGTGGCGTTGAGCGCATTGTGCTCGCCGGCCATGGGCAGCCGGAGGCGTGCGAACTCGAGGCCGCCGCGCAGAAGCTTCCAGCTTGTGGATGCGCCTTCCTGACGAAGATCGACGGCGCGCCAGTAGGAGTCGTCCTGGAAGCCGTAGCGTTCGACGGTGCAGAATGCGCGCGCAGCACATTCGGTTACATTTTCGCTCGCATCGAAGGCGACGAGACGACCGCGGCGCGGGATGAGATTGACCATGCGCTTGAATGCAGTCTTGACGGCGTCGAGGTCGGCGTAGATGTCTGCGTGGTCGAACTCGACGTGGGTGAGGATCGCGGCGTCGGGGAAGTAGTGCAGAAACTTCGGGCCCTTATCGAAGAAGGCGGTGTCGTACTCATCGCCTTCGAGGATGAAGGGGCGGGTGCCCTCCTGCACGTGGAAGCTGGTACCGAAATTTTCGGCGACGCCGCCGATGAGGAACGATGGCTTGAAGCGCGCGGCTTCGGGTATCTTCGCGCGTGAGGCGGTTTCGAAGATCCACGCGAGCATGCTGGTGGTCGTTGTCTTGCCGTGCGTGCCGCAGACGATGAAGCGGTCGCGGCCGTGCAGGAATTCGTCGTGGATGAGCGCCGCCATGGAGGTCATGGGAATGTGCTCGTCGAGCACGACTTCGAGCTCCAAATTGCCGCGGGAGATTGCGTTGCCGACGACGACGAGGTCGGGGCGGGGGTCGAGATTCTTTGCGGCGTACGGCTCCAGGATAGGAATGCCCATCGCGCGGAGCTGATCGCTCATCGGCGGATAGGCTGCGGTGTCGGAGCCTGTGACGCGGTGGCCTTGCGCGCGCAGCATGCCGGCAAGGGACGCCATCGCGGTTCCGCAGATTCCGATGAGGTGCACGTGTTTGGCGCTGCTCACGAAAGTTCCTCCACGGTGTCGTTCGAGAATTTCACCCATGCGCCAAGCGGAAGCGAACGGTTCTGCGCGGTGACGTGACCGCAGCGCAGGCCGATCGCGATTGGGCCGGCGAAGTCATGGAGCGCGTGCAGGCAGGCGGCTTCAAGGAGTTCCATCTCGTTGGGTTCGACGTTCGCAGTCATGTCACCGAGTACGATGCCGCGAACGTGCTTGAGCATGCCGGCAGCGCGCAGATGCTGAAGCATGCGGTCCCACTGGAAGGGCTTGGTGCCGATGTCTTCAAGAAAGAGAATGGTCGGCTCGTCGATGCGCAGCGCCCATGGTGTGCCGAGCGCTTCAGCGACTATCGATAGGCAGCCACCGAGGAGACGGCCTTCGACGCTGCCGGGGCGGAGCGCGCGCAAGCCGTCCTGTGGGCCGACATACCACGCGGAGCCGGCTTCGAGTGCGGCGTTCCATGTGGGGCGGTGCACGCCGTCGAGGCTGGACCAGTCAGCAGCCACCATCGGGGCGTAGAAGGTCAAGATGCGCAATTCGTTCCATAGCCAGATGTGCAGCGAGGTGTGATCGCTGTAGCCCGCGAAGACCTTCGGATTTGCGCGCAGGAGATCGCGATCAAGGAGAGGCAGCAGCTCGGCGGAGCCCCAACCACCGCGGGTGCAGAGCAGGCCTTCGATGTGGGGATCTGCGAAAGCCGCGTGAAGGTCCCGCACGCGTTGTTCGGCCGTGCCGGCATAGTAGAGCGGCCCGTGAGCGAGCGCGTGCGGCATGACCGTTGGCTTATAGCCGAAATGCAGCAGGCGGTCGGCACCGGCCTGGACGAGCTCCGGCTTTGCCGCAGAGGCCGGCGAAACAACGGCGACGCGGCTGCTTTGGCGCAGTCGCGGCCGGATTACGTCATGCAAGCTCCACCTCGCAGCGGCAAATGATTTCGGCAGGACCGGTGAGGAGCATTTCGGCGTCACCCGCAGGCCACATGACGCGCTGCGGACCTCCGATCGACGTGGCCGTGAGCTCGCGCTGCACACCGCGAAGCGAGATGGCAGCGGCGGCGGACGCGCAGGTGCCCGTTCCGGAGGAGTGCGTTGGCCCTACGCCGCGTTCATAGATGCGGAAGTCGATTTCGGCGGGGCTGAGCACGCGTACGAACTCGACGTTCGTTCCGAAGCGGAAGAGCGGATCGGTGCTGATCTTCGCACCGAGCTCCTGCCAGCTCAGGTTGTGGCTGTTGAAATCTGCGGTTTCGACGAAGAGGACGAAGTGCGGGTTGCCGACGTTGACCATCGCGCCTTCGATCGGGCGGTCGACACCAGTTATTTCGATAGCGCGCGGCATTATGCGGGGAACGCCCATGCCGCTTTCGATCCACCAGGTTGCGGCTTCGCGCTTCAGCACGCGGCAGGTGCGTGGACCGCCGTGCGTGCCGAACGTCATCTCGCGAACGTCTTCGCTTTGCGCGAGCCACGCGGCTACGCAACGTGTGCCGTTGCCGCTGAGTTCGGCCTCACTGCCATCAGCATTGAAGAGCCGAAGGAAGAATGTGCCGTGCGATTTGCGTTCGAGGAACTCAATTCCATCCGCACCGACGCCGGTGTGGCGTGCGCACAGTTTTCTGGCGAGATCTGCATGGCGGGCATGGCTCGCAGACTCCTCCAGGACGAGGAAGTCATTGCCGCAGGCGTGGGCCTTCACAAAAGCAATGCAGCTCACTCGACCTCCGCGTCGGGATAGGCGACCACCTGGTCAGTTGCATCGCTGGCCTTCAACTGCTCGAGCACACGTGTGTGTTCGCGGCGAGTGGCTGTGACGGTAAACGAAACGCGCTCCATACCGGCGATGCTGTCGCGCTCCAGCACGCGCAG
Source organism: uncultured Verrucomicrobiae bacterium (assembly GCA_963716225.1). Lineage (GTDB taxonomy): Bacteria > Acidobacteriota > Terriglobia > Terriglobales > Acidobacteriaceae > Granulicella. The sequence continues at coordinate 937,264 of OY970299.1, forward strand.
CGGCTGACCGAGTGCATCAAGCACCTTGAGCACGGTAGTGAGCATGCGCACGCGCGCACCTGCCACCTTGTCGGCCAGTTCCTCGGCACGCTGGGCGCCCACCACATCGCGCCCCATGACCGGACCCAATTCGGCGCGAACCTCATACAACATCGGGAAGCGCTTCCATCCGAGCCGGCCTTCCATTGCGCCCACGATCTGTAGCGCAAGGAGCAGAAGCACGGTGGCGATGAGCGCATCCATATACATGCCGCCGCCGCACGCCATGCCAATTGCGGCTACGACAAAAACGGTAGCGGCGCTGGTGAGTCCAAGCACGCGGCTCCTGGTGTGGAGGATGAGGCCCGCGCCGAGGAAGCCAATGCCTTGCACAATGTTTGCCGCAACCTGGCCCTTGTTGGTCACGCCGCCGAGGACCTCGCTCATGATGGTGAAGAGCGCGGCGCCCATTGCGATGAGCATGTTGGTCCGGAGACCGGAATCCTTGTGACGCCACTCTCGTTCAAGCCCAATGACGCCGCCCAGCGCGCATGCTACGAGCAAACGGCGCGCAGCCGGGCCTCCGAGCTCGAGCTGTTGGGAAAAACCAACATGGGATAAGGGGGCGAACACCGAGTCAGGATACTACCCGCTCAGGTGCGGACCGATGTGCTCGCATCCGCGTTGACACCCCATGGCCAGAAACAAAAAAGACCCGTGCCGCACGAAACGGCACGGGTACGCTCTCACCGTGAAAAGTCTTCAGAATTCGTCAGGCTACCGGAGCTGCGACGTTGATCTGTTCGGACAGCTCCGTGAGCAGCTTGTCCGCGTGTTTCTCCTCTTCGAGCGTCTTGTCCAGCAGCGCGGCATGTTCCGCCTCGCCGAGGATGATCGCCATGTTGCGCAGGGTCCCGTAGATTGCAATCTCATGATGCTCGACCTGATTGCCCGCCGCGATGAGGACAACATCGCGCAGGGTTTCGTCCTTGGCGTCCTTAGCCATGGAGCCGCCTTCGGCGATCAGCGTGGCTGTCACCTTGCACTTGGTCGTGCTCACGTCACCCTCGTTCTCCTGGAGAATGCGTTCAAGGCGCGAGACGTGCTCCTTGGATTCATCGAGGTGAGTGCGGAAGGCGTTTTTGAGCTGACTGTTTGTTGAGTTCTGGATCATGACGGGCAGGCCGTCTTCAACGATCTGGCGCTCGCTTGAGAGCGAACGCTGCAGCATCTGCCTGTACAGCTCCCGCAGGTTGTTCAAGTCAGGTGTGAAAAGTCCCATGTTTCTCTGCTCCTCTCAGCGCACGTGGGGGGTCGCCCTGAATCAGAGAGCGCTGCTGCTCTGCATTCGGATTGTTCAAGGTACCGGCAAAACTTCCGCCGGCTGCTGTGCCGCGTCTTCCCTCGCGTCACACACCTTTGGATGCGGCTTCACTCTATCGCGTGGTTTGTCCGGTCCACACTTGCGACTGGTAAACCCGCGCACAGGGCTGGCCGGATGTGCAGATGACCTCAAGCTCTTGCAGGCCTTCAGGATGGGCTGCGACGGCCTGTGCGACGGGATCTCCAGCAATCGCGATCACCACAGCGGCGTGGTGCGCGGGGTCGGCCAGCGCCTGCTTCCAGTCAACATCGTCGTCCTCGCTCACCATCGTCTTCAGCGGCCTGCCGGCGACCTGTACGGCACCGACGTGCGCGGTCGTAGACATCATCACGGGCACGCGCGATGGGATCTCCTCGAGGATTGTGGCGATTGCGCGCTCATACGGTATGCGCGTGCCGGCGTTTACGATGCCTTCCTTGAGGACCAGGGGAATGTGGTACATCATCGCGACGCAGTTCACGACGCAAAGCATCATGGCGAAGGGCTGCCAGAAGCGCGCCGCTACACGGGCCCATCCGGCAGACTGCGCGCGCAGCCAAAGATCGAGGCGCTCAGCGGCGAGTGCAGAGTAGATAGCGAGCGCGGGCAGCATCTCCATGCCGTAGCGCGCGTTGTAGTAAGAGTGTGGCCAGAGCTGCGGGATGAAGATGGGCACGGAGCCGTACGCGACCGCGTAAACGTAGAACGGCAGTGGCAGCCAAAGCAGCAACAAGCCGCTTTCGACGCGTGCACGGACGGCGGCGCCAGCGCGTCGCTTCCATTGAAGCCACAGGCCGTACAGTGCGGCAGCCATCAGCGCGAAACCTGTTTCCCATGCGGCTGCATCGACTTGTGCCGTGCGGGTGTAGAACATCAGAGCCCAGCCGGGGTTGTGCCATCCGCGATAGTGCTGACCGGGCGGCGCAGTCTTGCGCTCGATCGCTTTCGCGGAGTAGGGTCCGCGAACGAAGTCCAGCCAGTCGCCCTTGAAATGCGCGTTGTACCAGAACCAGAAGAGCGGGCCGGCGAGGCACAATAACGTGAAGACTGCGAACGGAGTGATGAGCCGGCGACGCAGTTGGGCGCTGCTGCGCCACAGCTCCCATGCGATCCAGCACCAGACCACCGCGCCGATGACCCAGCCGTCATACCGCGTCAGCACCTGGCCAAGCACGAGGATGCCGGTCGTGATCATCCCGCCACTCGCGCCCTTCGTTCTACCGGCGCGCAGAGCGGCGACCGTCTCGATTGCGGCAACGACGGTCCAGACAAGAAGGCAGAGGAACAGCGCTTCGGTCATGGCTGTCGTCGCGAGATACAGCAGGTTAGGGTTCAGCGCGTAGAACGCGGTAGCAACGAGGGCCCATCGTGGGCGGACGGCTCTACGCGCCAGCCGCCAGATGCCTGCGACACTCAGTGCGAAGCTGAGCATCGACATTGGCACGGCGGCGAAGCCGGTCTGCCACATGGCCATGTTGCCGATGAACGGAAGCATCAGCAGGTGTGGAAGCGGCAGCCAAACGCCGCCGAGCTGCGCAATGCCGGGGTAATGCGCGTCGATAATACGGCGCGCGATGCCGAGGTGCGCCACGGCGTCGCCGTAGAGGAGCAGATATGCCTTCGAGTAGCAGACAAGCAGCGCGAAGAATCCCAGGACAACGCCGGCCGCTGTAAATGGATAGACTTCGCTGCGGGTTGCGGGAGTCACCGCCTCGGGATCCCACGGTGGACGAGTGCGCGCAGAATGCCGCGAGCGAGTATATGTTTTCGGCTCGCCCGTTTTTTTTAATGGCGGCACTGTTGGCGCTCCTCCCGGTAGATTGGCCGAGGCTGGTTAAGCAGCAGCTTGCTCAGGTTGCAGTCAGAGATGCGAGATCTCGCGCAGATGCTCGAAGCGCTGGTCGATCTCCGCGCGAGTGGCGCGCTGCAACCGCTCTGTGCCGAAGTCCTCGACGGACAACGATCCCATAACGCAACCGTAAAACATTGCCGTTCGGAAGATCTCGGGCGTGACTCTGCCCTGCGATGCGATATACCCGAAGAACCCGCCGGCGAACGAGTCGCCGGCGCCGGTTGGATCGACCACCTCTTCCTGGGGCGTCGCCGGCGCGCGGAACAGCTTGCACGGGTCGCCGGTCTCGAACACCTCAGGCGTGAAGTGCGCGACGGAACCGTGCTCGCCGAACTTCACGACGAGAGCTTTCGGGCCGAGCTCGAGCACCTTCTTCGCCGCGCGAAGTGCGTTCTCTTCCCCACTCAGCAGACGCGCTTCTTTGTCATTGATCACCAGCACGTCAAGTTCGCGAAGCACTTTCAGCAGGTTGTCGCGATGGGCATTGATCCAGTAGTTCATGGTGTCGCCGGCGACCATCTTCGCGTTGGGCATCTGCCGGCGCACGCCGAGCTGCAGCACCGGATCGATGTTCGCGAGAAACAGGAACTCAGAGTCCTTGTACTCGGCCGGGATCTTGGGTGTGAACTCTGCGAAGACGTTGAGATCCGTCTGCAGCGTGTCGGCCTCGTTGAGATCGCGCAGATAAGCTCCGCGCCAATGAAAGCTTTTGCCGGGCGCGCGTTCGATGCCGCGAGTGTCCACGCCTCTGTCAGTGAGCACGCGGTCGTTTTCAGGCAGGAAATCCTCGCCGACCACGCCGACGACACGTACGTTTGTGAAGAAGCTTGCCGCCAGGGCGAAGTGAGTTGCTGCGCCGCCGAGCACGCGCTCGCGCCTTCCGGCCGGCGTTTCGAGTGAATCGAAGGCTACGGAACCGACTACAAGAATGGACATCCAGTCTCCGCTTGTATGTTGATGTGAGATTTAGCTACCAATACTTTCCGAACAGCACGTCCAGCTTCTGCTTGGTCGCCTGCGGAATCACGCTGCGATCCGTCATGATCGCGAACTTCGCTGCGGTCTGAGCCGGGCTTGCGCTGAGATCCTCAGGCATGAGTCGAACTGCAGTCTTGACAACTTTCTGGGCGTTGCCGCTGTTCTGGTTCATCACGGCGATCACCTGTTCGATCGTGACATCGTCGTGGCCGTCGTACCAGCAGTCGTAATCGGTCACCATCGCAAGGGTGGCATAGCTGATCTCGGCTTCGCGCGCCAGCTTCGCCTCCTGCAGGTTGGTCATACCGATTACATCCGCGCCCCACGATCGATAAAGGTTCGATTCCGCGCGAGTTGAAAACTGCGGCCCTTCCATGCACACGTAGGTTCCGCCGCGCTTGCCGACAACGCCCACTTCTTCGCAAGCCTTCACAAATGTGTCCACCACAATCGGGCAAACCGGATCTCCGAACGCGACATGCCCCACCACGCCTTCACCGAAGAACGTCGCATGCCGTGCAAACGTGCGGTCAATGAACTGCTCGGGCACAACGAAGTCGGTCGGTTTGTGCTCTGCTTTGAGACTACCCACCGCGCTGACGCTCAGAATGCACTTCACGCCAAGCTTCTTCATCGCATAGATATTCGCGCGGAAGTTCAGCTCGGACGGAAGGATGCGATGACCCTTTCCGTGCCGCGCGAGAAACGCTACACTGCGGCCCTCCAGCTTGCCCACAACGAACGTCTCGCTTGGTTCACCAAACGGAGTTTCGACGCGCTCCTCGCGCACGTCGCTGAACCCATCCATGTTGTAGAGGCCGCTGCCCCCAATAATCCCAATCTCAGCCTTGAACAAAAGCCTCTCCCAGCCTGCGAAACCATGCGCAGACACAAGCCTCAGTATATCGTTCGGTGAGCGCTGCACTAGGGCTGCCGGGAAAAGTCAGCGTCCGAAGCCGTAGGCCAGGCGAAGCGTGCCGTTGTCCACGCCGGGATTTTCTTTGCCTCGGCCGGCGTTTGAGATGTGGTGATAGCGAAAGTCCAACGACCAATCTCTGGCAGAGCGAACATTCCACTCGAGGCCGCCGCCAAACTCAAAGCTGAAATTGAACTGCGTGGCGTTGGTCGATGGAACGGTACCTGCAAATGCCACGAATCCGGCGTTTGCAACGGCGAATGGCCGCAGGTTGTGGTGCGGCAAGAAATTCACTTCTTCACCGAGCGGGCTGATTCCTCCGCCGTATGTCCAAGGGTCGCTGCAGACCGACGTGTAGGTGTACGTTGCAATCACGACCGGCTGATCATTCTCAACTGCGTAATAGTTTCCGGAACCTGATCCGGAGTTGCACTGCTTCGGAGTGAGTTCGGTGTATTGCGCGGTCTCGGACGGGATGTATACCGGCGAATTGCCGGTCCCGGTGACGGTCATCGTCGTACTCAGTCTGGGATTCCGCAACAGCATCAGCGGAACGACGTCCAGCTGATAGCGCAGGCTGTAGATCGAATTGCCGCGCAATCTCCGGCTGTAACTCGCGCCCACGCCAAGCAGCTTGCGGTTTTCACTTGCGCCTAAGAGCATGTGGCTCGAATCGTTCGAGTACTCCACAAATGCGCTGTAGGAGACCTTTGGGTCCAAACGGTTCTCCTGCGCGTCGGAAGAAAAAACGGAGATTGCCAGCAGAGTTCCCAGCAACAGAAACTTCATCCAATCCCCAGCCCTCTCCAGATCGCATCAACTTTCTTCTTCACCTCGGCCGACATTTCGAGCATCGCAGGCCAGGGACGCATAAAGCCTTCTGCCGCCCACTTGCGCGTTGCATCGATTCCCATCTTGCTACCGAAGTTCTGCAGACGGCTCGCATGATCCAGCGAATCGACCGGGCCCAGCGTGAACTGGATGTCGCGTTCAGGGTCGATATTGTTCGCCACGCGCAGTGTCACCTCACGGAGATCCTGCACATCGCAGTCTTCATCGACGACAATGATGCACTTCGTAAACATCGCCTGCCCCATGGCCCAAATGCCGTTCATCACCTTGCGCGCGTGCCCGGCGTAGCTTTTGCGGATGCTCACAATCATCAGGTTGTGAAAGACAGCTTCGGGCGGCAGGTTCACGTCGACGATTTCCGGCAGCGTCAGCTTCATCAACGGAAGGAAGATCCGCTCAACAGCCTTACCCATCCACGCGTCTTCCATGGGAGGCTTGCCGACGATCGTGGCTGCGTAAATTGGATTCTTGCGATGCGTGATGCAGGTGATGTGAAAGACCGGGTAGTCCTCCGCCACGGTGTAGAAGCCGGTGTGATCGCCAAATGGACCTTCGCTGCGCAGCTCGCCGAGCTCGACGTAGCCTTCGAGCACGATCTCCGATGTCGCAGGCACTTCGAGATCGACGGTTTCACACTTCACGAGCTCCACGGCCTTGCCACGCAGGAAACCTGCAATCAGGTACTCCTCCACATCAGGTGGCGCGGGGACGATCGCTGCGAAGGTGACCGCCGGGTCTGTGCCGATCGCAACGGCGACCTCCATCCGCTCGCCGCGAATCTTCATCACGACGTGCTGCGGAAGGCCGTGCACGTCCGCGGCTGCCGTGGTTCCCCCCGCGGTCCGCGCCATTACGTCGACCGCACCCGGCGCATCTTCGGCCGCTGCTCGCAGGTGATCGCGAAAATGCTCAGCTGCAACCTTCTGGCGCTGCCAGTGCATGCCCGTGCTCTGTCCGTCGTAAACCTGCATGCGGTACATGCCGACATTGCGCTTGCCCGTGCGTGGATCTTTCGTGACGACGCACGGCAATGTAATAAACGGACCGGCGTCTCCTGGCCACGTGGTCAGCACCGGAAATTTCGTTAAATCGACATCCTCACCGCGTAGCACCACGTCCTTGCATGGCGCACGCTTGCGGTCGATGATCTTCGGGAAGTACGAGCTCACTTCTGCAAGCATCGGCAACATCTTCAGCTTGTCCATCAGGGACGTCGGCGGGACAGGATGCAGAAGCGCTTCGATGCGCTTGGCGACATCGTCGAGTGAATCGACACCAAGCGCCATGCGCATCCTTCGCTCGGAACCAAACTGATTCATCAGCACGCGCGCGCCTTTGTAACCGGCAACGTTTTCAAATAACAACGCCGGACCGTTGCGCTTCACCGCGCGGTCCGCGACTTCGACGATCTCGAGCCGCGGAGATAGCTCCGCCCTGACACGCTTCACTTCGCCCGCGCGTTCCAGCGCTTCGATCCAATCCCTCAATCCGTCAAAAGGCAACACATGCTCCCGCTACAGCCGTAAGAAGATCTTCTTCCGCCAGAGAAACCAGATTGGCAGAAAACACAGGACGACGAAGCTCAGCGCAAACGCAAGCGACGTCCACACATTCGATCCCGCGCGCCCGAACACATCCCAGTAGATCAGGTACCACCAAGTGCGGCGCACGCCATCCGCACCTGTGGCGTGCAGGTACAGCATCGTCTTCACAATCACTATCGACACGGTGAAGGCCGCGATCGCGTTTGATCCGAACACCAGCCATGGCCAGATCGTCACACGCAGCCAACGCCGCCATGGCTGCGGCCTGTCATCCACAAGTGCCGAACAGGCCGCGAGCACAACCGCGCCGATCCCCGCCGCCAGCAGAACATAGCTGGACGTCCACAGATTTTTGTTGATCGGGAAAGTCCTGGACCAGATCTCACCTGCAACGATGCCGGCCAGTCCCGATACAAGCAGAGCGACGCGCACATTGCGCCACCGCATACGTCCCAAACTTGCCGCCTGCATGGCGATACCAGCAAGCGAGCCGAGCAGAGTCGTCGCTACCGCAGGCAGCGTACTCAGCAGCCCTTCCGGATCGCGCGTGTGGTTGTACAGCGTGCCCGTGTGAAGCCACCGCTGCGTCCACGCCATGGCTGCGCGATCCAGCCACGCGGCTAAGTTCAGGTTCTTGTCCATGAATGGGACGTCTCGGCCGGGCAGCCCCGCGCCAGGAACCGGGACCCAACGCAACAGAGCCCAGTAGCCGACGAGCAGTGTCGCAGTGATCAAAAGGATCCATCGAACACGACGTGTCACCAGCAGAATCAGCGCGGCGATCAGATAGCAAAGGGCGATTCTGGTCAGCACTCCGTAGAGCCGCAGCCCGCCCCAATGCATACGCGGAAAGTAGGCCAGGATGAGATCCAGCAGAAAGATCTTCCCCGCACGCGCGAAGACTCTTCCGGTGAGTGTCGCCTTGCAGTTTCCCTGCGCAGCGCGCGCGGACATCGAGAACACGATCGACGCGCCGACAAGGAAGAGAAATGTTGGGAACACGAGGTCCGTCAGCGTCCACCCATTCCACTCCGCATGGTCGAGCTGGTGAAAGATATGCCCCCAGTCGCCGGGGTCATTCACCAGAATCATCAGCGCGATCGTCAGGCCGCGCAGCACGTCGACCGACAGCACACGCTGCGGCTTCACCACAACGCGCGGTGCTGTCGTGTGCTCGGGGGCTACGCTCGTCGCCATCACAGCCATCATCCATGAAGAGCCGCAACCAGCGCCAGCCCTCCGGGAACTACGCCGCCAACAGCGGTGTCTATTGCAGCAGAGGCGTTCCTCGCCGGACGCACCCAGTTTCGCTCGAGGTGCTGCCATGTTCGAGGACTCACTTGTCGAATCCGCCGCTCTGCTCCGCAGTCGGAATCGGCTGCCCGCACTGCTTTCAATCACCGGCCAGTGCGCCATTGCGATATTGGCGGTTTCGCTTCCGCTGCTTCATCCGGAGCTGATCCCCCTGCCTTCGAGGATCCCTATCGCGCTGGCGCCACCGCGCTTTTCTCCGCCACCCGCACCCGTCCAACTGCCGCGGACGGTCCGCACTGCCGCAATCTCTGAGCCGGTCGCGACGGCAGCTCCGGCGGCGCCCACGAGCACGTCACGGGGCATCGATTTCACCGGGACGAGCATGAATGAACCCACGCTCGGTCCGGTCGATTTCGCCAATAACACCACCGGCCTGCCGCTGGGCATCGCGAACGCTGCCCCGGCGGGGCCTCATGTGATTGTTCGACCGTCGACGGCAACAGCAAAGTCTGGTCTCGCGCGTGTCTCCTCCGGAGTCATAGCAGGTCTTCTGCTCGCACCAATTCGGCCGGAGTACCCGGCGATTGCGCGCATCACGCACACTGGAGGCACTGTGGTGGTCGATGCCATCATCTCGCGCGCCGGCACCATTGAGAGCGCACACGTTCTCAGCGGCCCGGCGGTCCTGCAGGGCGCGGCTCTGGCCGCCGTGCGGCAGGCGCGCTACCGGCCTTTCATGCTGAATGGGCAGCCAACCGAGGTCCAGACCACCATCACGATTGTGTTTCGAGTGAGCAGTTAGGCCGCGCTTTGTGAGTGAGTAGCGGGCGCGGGAACAGGCGTGACCAGGACCGGCTCCAGCGGATAGCCCGCATCTTTCCAGCCCTGCAGGCCGCCGCGCAACGGACGCACACGTTGGACACCGAGATGCCGCAGCTCCATCGCAACCTTCGCGCTGGTCTGCTCGCTTGGGCACGTGCAGTACAGCACGATCTCGCGGTCGTGCGGTATCTCCTCACGATGGCGGCGCAGCTCGTCCGGTCCAATGCGCAGCGCCCCAGGCACGACCATCGGTTCCGTAAGAACATCAAGCGGATGACGCAGATCAATGATGAACGGAGGATCGGTTCCATCGCGGTGCGAAATCTCCATCATCGTCAAGAGCTCTTCAGGCTCAAGACGCAGCCCACGAAGCTCTGCCATAAATCTGCGCCGCTGGACCGCGCGATAAATAATGATGCCGATGATCATCAGCACCACAAGTCCGGCGGCGAAATGCGTCAGAATGGCGAAAAATCCGCTTGACCGCCGGGCCAGATCACCGAAGAATCGGCCGGCGACGAGCCACGTGCCGGCCCAGATGATCGTTCCGCTCATGTCGTAAGCGGCGAACTCAGGAAAACTCATGCCAGACTGGCCGGCGATCGGAGCGGCGATGGTGCTGACCCCGGGCACAAACTTTGCGAAGAGCAGCGTCACGCCACCGCGCCGCGCCATCGATCCCTGGGCGCGGTTTACGCAGGTGGAAGCGTCGAGCGACATCCGGCATAGAACGTCGAGCACGCGTCCACCGAAGCGCCGTCCCAGCCAGTACCAGGTGGAATCCGCGATCAGACACGCGAGCAGAACGATTGGGAGCATCAGCGCAACGTGTACCTTGTGGGCGGCGCTCATCGTACCCGCGGCGAGCATCAACGGCACGCTGGGGATCGGCAGGCCAGCCTGCTCGATCAGCACCCAGCCGAACATAACGGAGTAGGCGTGCCTTACGAACAGCATCCTCACCACACCCATAGCCGGCCCCCTCGCGTCAGATGCCCTGTAGATGTTCCTCTAGACTCCTCCGTTGCAGAAAAGTAGTGATAAAAGAAAAGAGAGAAGGACAATAGAGACGTAGCTACAAAGAGAAGCAAGATACAGATCGTGCGCTCACGATATCGCTTAAGCAACAAGGCCCGGCATAATCACCGGGCGTTGTTATATCCACATACGAGATTTAGACAGCGTTCGTCAGGGGCGTCAATTGGCCTGTGTGGTGGCTGAGCTGCAATACAGTTGCATCCGCTTTCAGCAAAATGCCGGACGCAAGCGTCCGGCTTTGCTGTCAAACAAGGTGACGTTATTGCTTGACGCGAACCTTCGGTTCCACCGACATACCAATGCGAAGATCATGGTTTTGGTCCTGCTGCTGGAGGTTGTCGAAGTTAATGCGAACCGGAATTCTTTGCACAACCTTCACATAATTTCCGGTTGCGTTCTCCGGTGGGAACAGGCTCAGGGCCGAACCGGTAGCTCCGCCGATCTGCGTCACATGGCCATCGAACTTCTTGCTGCCCAGCGCGTCGACGGAGATCTCGACCGGCTGGCCGACTCGCATCTCCTTGAGCTGTGTCTCCTTGAAGTTCGCCGTCACCCATAGATCCTGGAGCGGCACGATGGTCAACAGTGACTGCCCAACGCTGAGGTTCGCGCCAACCGCGACCGTCTTCCGGCTCACGATGCCGGTGATCGGCGCCGTGATCTTCGTATAGCCCATGTTCAGCTTCGCCTGATCAAGCCGCGCCTGCGCCTGCTGCACCGCTGCCACTGCCGCCTGCTCGCGCGCCTGCTGCACGGCGACCTGCTTGGGTGCCGTCGACCGGCTCTGCGCCTGCTGGCTCTGGGCCTGCGACAGCCGGGCGCGGGCCTCGCTGATCTGCTCCTGCGAGGCGGTCGCGGTGCGCTCCGCCTCGTTCAGTGCAGCCTGGTTCGCAGTAGCCGTTGCGACAGCCTGATCGTACTGCTGTTTGGAGATAACGTCATTCTTGACGAGCGGCGTGTACCGGTCCACGTCGATCTGGGCCTTGAGCGCAGTCGCCTTGGCCTCCTGGATGCGCTCGTTGGCAGCTTGCGCCTGTGCTTCGGCCTGCGAAACCGCCGCCTCGGTCGAGGCGACGTCGGAAGCAGAGGTCAATACCTGCGTATGCGTTGTCACACTGGTGATAGGCACATTGACCCTCGCCTGCTCGTACTCGGCCTGCGCGTTGGCCAGGTTCGCCTGTGCCTGCTCCACGGCGACTTGAAAGTCGCGAGGATCGACTTCGGCGATTGGATCGCCGGCCTTCACCATCTGCTGCTCTTCCACGTCAACGTGAGTCACCTGGCCGGCAACACGCGAGCTCACCTGGTAGAGGTTGCCGTCAACCTGCGCGTCGTCCGTGTCCTCGGTGAACGTGGAGCGCCAGTAGAACAGCCCGGCGATGATCGCAAGCACCACGACCACCGCGATGATGATGATCCGCCGGCGGCTCTTCTTTTGCCGCGCATCTTCCTCTTCGCGCCGCTTTTGCTCGGGAGGCGGCCCGTGCTGGTCGCCGCCTTGCGACTTGATCTGTACCGTGCCGCTGATTTCGGCAGTCTGGCCCTGATCTCCGCACTGCCTTTCCTGCTGATTCTGATCCGCCACGTCTACTTTCCTCCGAGATAATCCTTGTAATTCGCCGAGGCGACACCGAGCGCCCGCGCCAGAGACAGCTTCGATACGTTGTGCTGATACAGCGCGCTGATGTACTGGTCGTTGGCCTGCTCGTCCTGTGCGAGCGCCTGCGAAACCGGCAGGCTGTCACTGACGCCCGCCTTGAAGCGCTGCTGCGCCTCATTCAAGGCCTCGCTCGCAAGCTGTACGTTGCTGCGCGCTGCGTCCACCAGCTTTTCCGCACTCTGAATATCGAGAATTGCATTGCGCACGTCCTGGTTCACCTGCTGCAGCTGATCCGACAACCGCGCCTTGGCCTCGTCATACTGCGCCGCTGCGACCTGCTCATCGCCATGCGTTTTGGCGATCTGCAGAATCGGTGCGCTTACTTGTCCGGTCGCCGAGTACGTGCTGTGGGAGTGCGCCAGCGTTGTTCCCAGGTCGCCGAAGTCGCCCGAGAAGCTGGCCGTCGGGAGTTGCTCATCAAACGCAGCCTTCTCGCTAGCCTCGGCGCCTTTGAGCTGCTCGGCCGCCGCTGCGAGGTCCTTGCGTTGCTTCAGCGCCTGCTGAAACGCCTGCTCCGGATCCGGTGCATCGAGAGCGGCGAACGGCTCCTTCTCGCTCAAATCAAATTTCTGATCCAGCGGCAGGCCGATCGCGCGTGCCAATCCCAACTTGTCCTTCGCGAACTGGTTCTGCGTTGCGATCAACTGCTGCTGTTCATTCTGGTAGTCAACCTGGGACCGCAGCACATCCAGCCGGGGACTCGTGCCAGCTTCATGCGCCTGCGTCGCCTGATCGAGCTGCACCTTGGAGGTCGCCATCTCAGCCTGAACGGCAGCGATCCGCGCCTCATCCGCAAGGCACAGCAGGTACTCATTGCCCACGGTCAGCACCACCAGGTCGCGGGCGTCCTGTGCGGTCAGCTTCGCGGCCTCGAAGTTGTGACGCGCCGCAAGGTAGCTCTCCAAAGCCTGCAAATTTACGAGATTTTGCGTCAGATATGCGCGAAAATCGACAACTTGAAACGGCCCGACGATGGGATTAATGCCCGGAAACTTCAGTCCGTACGCGGCTAAATTGACTTGCTCTACCTCAATCGAAGCCGCACCCGTCGCCGTCGGCAAAAGCCGCTGAAGCTCCTCGAGCCGCTCGCCGTTTGCATTCTTCTCGTTGGAGCTCTGGAGAATCAGCCCGAGGTTCTGCTTCAGGCCGCGCTGAATTGCGTCATCCAGGCTCAGGGGCAGGACATCCGCCGTCGCCGTTCCGCTCACGAGGCTGCCGCGAAAACTCGGATCTACACCTGCGCCCGGAGCCGCCCCGCTTTGCGGTGTAACCGGAGGCCCAGGCTGCTGGAGCTGCTGCTGCACTTGCTGAACGGTCTGGAGGTTCGTCTGGGTGGGGTTCGTCTGGTTCAGCGGAATCCCGGTCGAGCTCGGCTGTGACTGCGCATAGGCCATCGAGGCAAGCGACAACGCAAAGGCCGCCAGCAACGCGGCCGCGCTGCGCGACGCGCGTCTCCTGATTTCAAACATATCTCTCATGCTAACCCGTCGCAGGTGCTACCCGCGCCGTTCAATCTGGTCAGAAGCGTTCTTCTTCATACAGATGCAGAACCGACGGCTGGATATTCAAATCTTTGCGATCGAAGTGCAAATCCTGGTCCGTGGCCGCTGCATCTTCTACCCGCCTTGACGATGAGACCGCAGACCTCTGGATTTAGATGGCCGCGACATTCAAATTCGCACCCTCTACACTGTGTTCTTTGCACCACATCGCAGTTTGCAGGAGTCCCTCCCTATGTTTCTCGGCATCGACGTCGGCACCGGCGGCACCCGCGCCGTACTCATCGAGCGCGCGGGCAAGGTCCTCGCGTCGCACTCCGCCGAACACGCGCCCATAGCGTCGGCACACATCGGCTGGGCCGAGCAGGACCCTGGCGACTGGTGGCGCGCAGCACAAGAGGCGATCGCCGGAACGCTCAAAGCGGCAGGTGCCGCAGGTCACGGAACGAATGTGGAAGCGGTTGGACTGACCGGCCAGATGCACGGCTGCGTCATGCTCGACGGCAGCGGCCGGGTGCTTCGTCCGGCTCTCATCTGGTGCGATCAGCGTACGCAGCCGGAGTCCGACTGGTTGACCGAGACCATCGGCTACGAGAAGCTCATCCAGCTCGTGGCAAACCCGGCGCTGCCGAACTTCACACTCACAAAGCTGCTCTGGGTACGCAAACACCAGCCGGAAATCTTCAAGCAGATCGCGCACGTGCTGTGCCCGAAAGACTACGTACGCTTTCGGATGACCGGCGTCTACGCCATCGACATGCAGGAGGCGTCCGGCACGCTGCTGCTGGATGTCGCGCACAGGCGCTGGTCGAAGGAGATTGCGGAGGTCGCCGGGATACCGATGTCCTGGCTCCCGCAGCTATTTGAAGGCCCGGAGATCTGCGCGCGCATCTCGCAGGAGGGCGCCGCCGCGACGGGTCTCGAAGCGGGAACTCCGGTTGCCGCCGGCGCGGGGGATCAGGGAGCGGGCGCAGTGGGCATGGGCATCCTAGCGCCGGGCTCGGTCTCAGCTACCATCGGAACATCGGGCGTCGTCTTCGCTGCCACTGCTCAGCCGACGCTCGACCCGAAGGGCCGCCTTCATACGTTTTGCCATGCAGCGCCGGGCATTTGGCACGTGATGGGTGTGACCAACGGCGCGGGCCTGAGCTTCCGGTACCTGCGCGACACCTTCGCTCCTCGCAATTCCGACGGATCGCTGCTCTCCTACGATGAGCTCACCGCGCTCGCCGCGAACGTGCCGCCGGGCTCCGACGGCCTGCTCTGGGCGCCTTACCTTTTTGGCGAACGCACGCCGCACCTGGATCCGAACGCGCGAGCTGCTTTTGCAGGCATCAATGCCTCGACTACATTCGCGCACTACGTCCGCGCAGTGCTCGAAGGTGTCGCCTTTTCGCTGCAGGACACCTTCACACTTTTCCGCGAGCTTAAAATTCCCGTCGAGAAGATACGGCTCGGCGGCGGCGGCGCGCGTGGTCCGCTATGGCGCCAGATCCAGGCCGACGTCTACGACCATCCCGTCGAAATCCTGGAGGCGGAAGAAGGTGGTGCCTTCGGCGCGGCGCTTCTTGCCGGCACAGGCGTAAATGCCTGGCCGTCTGTGGCGGCCGCCTGCGATGCGACGATCCGCCCCGCGGCGACGATCATGCCGAAAGACGCGGATATTATGGCGTCAGCCTACGCACGTTTCCGCAAGCTGTATCCTGCCCTGAAATCTGTGGAATCCTGAGTCTGCAACTTAACTCCGAGTCAGCCGTCAACGTACGAGCGAACGCTTTCGCCACTGCATGCACACTCCTATAGTCGCTGTGTTTCTCGGCCTCTCGCTCCTTGGTTCCGGTGCTCTCGTGATTCGCGGCCAATCCAGCCAGCCGTCCAGCACGCAATCGCCGGACAACTCCACTCCGGCGCTTACTCTTCATGCCGCGAGCCGGATTGTGCTCGCTGACGTGGTCGTAACGGACCGCCACGGCAATCCCGTGCACGGGCTTTCTGCCTCTGACTTCCAGGTCTTCGACAACGGATGGCGGCAGCAGATCGCATCATTCGAAGAGAACGACGGCACGAAGGCGAAAACCTACACAGCTTATGCCGCACCCAGCACTGTAGCGAGCAACAACTTTCAGCATCTTCCGCCAGTCGTGAACGTCCTTCTGCTTGACACGACGAACCTCGAACTGCCGGACCAGATGTACCTCAGGATTCAGCTTACGAAATTCCTCAAGAGCTTGCGCGCGGGCCAACCCATCGCAGTGTTTGAGCGCCACGGTGACAACACGGTTCTGCTGCAAAGATTCACGTCAGACCACGCGCTGCTTCAATCCGCCATCGACCGCGCTCTGCCGCGCCTGATGCTCGGAGGGCGTGAGTACCGCTCCGATATCGAAACTCTCCAGCAGATGGCCGCGTATCTGGGCCAGATTCCCGGCCGCAAGAACGTTCTGTGGTTCTCCGGCGGCTCGACGGCCTTCCTGCTGACCGGTCTCTCTGCGCTTACCGCAGCCTCGCCGACGGGTCCACCGCCGTCGACCGCGGCAGCAGCCGCTTCTGCTGCCGCTTCGGCACCTTCGACGTCCATCGCAACACCATCTGAGGGCGATGATCCTGACGCCCTGCGCAAGGTCTACGACGACCTGGAAGCTGCACGCATCGCTATCTACCCAATCGACGCCCGCGGCCTGACGACGGAAGGCGATGTCGCGATGGAACCGCAGCACTCGCAGATGAACGACGTCGCACAGTCCACGGGTGGACAGGCGATCTACAACAACAACAGTCTGGCCGAAGCCACGGCACATCTGGTCTCCGCCGACTCGAGCTCCTACACGTTGACCTACTCGCCGCAGGACTTCCGCTACGACGGCAAGTGGCACAACATCCGCATCGCACTGCGCGACAGTTCGTATCACCTTACCTATCGTCGCGGCTACTTCGCCGACCAGCCTATGAGCGTTACTCCGAAAAAGGGCGCGCGGAACATCGTGCTCGCGGGTGACTCCACTCCTGCAACCTTGCCCGACGTCCGCACTGCACCGCTGCTCTTCGAGGCCAGGGTGCACCCGGCGTCCGACCCCGCAGCAAGCGCGTCCGACTACATTCAGCTTGAACCTGCAACCAGCGCCAACAAAGGAGCGGTTGCTTTTCACATCGACTACTCGCTTTCGACCGCGGGCGTCTCGACGGCCGAGATTGACGGTGCTTCACGGGCTACGATCCTGTTTGCCGCGATTGCGCTAAACAGCAACGGCCTAAAGGTTGCGCAAGCATTGAACCGCGTGCGCTTCCGGCTTGACCCCAGCGGCCCCCCGCACCGGCTCCAGGTAGAGCAGCAGATTGATCTGCCCAAGGGCGGCGACTTCCTCGCACTGGCCGTGTGGGATCCCGTCAGCGGCCGCGTAGGTACAATTCAAATGCCCGTGACGGTAACCCCCAAATCGAAGTAGCCGGTTGACGCGGGCACTGTGCGCGACCAATCCGATCAACGCGTCTTCGCCGGCTGGCCATCCTGATGCAATGATGGGATACACCCCGGCCGCCCTGCACGTCGTCGCCATGGTAGATAACGCCGGCGATCCGCTCACGACCACCGAGCTGTTTCCAATCACGAAGCCCGTGATCGTCGACGTGAGTGCCGGCAGCGACAAGGATCGATAGGCCATCGTCTGGCTAATCGCCGTCACCTTCAGCACGGCCGGCGCGATCGTTAAGCTCTGCGTCACATTGGGCGCCGATCCGGTCAGCGTGGCCGGCCCTGTAACCGCACACTTCACTGGAAGATTCGATCCTACCGCAGCTTGCACTTGCGGTCGCGCCGTCCATAGCTCACGCCCCGATCGCCTCTGAGGCGGATCGGGTTGTTTCTTTGGGCGCTCCGGGTTGTTTGGGTTCTGAATGTGGGCGAGTATTGGTCGCAGAGGGTGGCGATGGCAATGCTTTGAACCTTCGCTTCGCGGAGACCGAACTGCTCCTGCCTGCAGCGATACGCGGTCAATTCGCGAGCTCAGTCGGCTGGCAGGTTCTCCGCGAACCGATAGCCTACATATGCATCCGTTAATAAGTAGCGTGGATTCGAAGGGTCGTCCTCGATTTTCTTGCGAAGCTGACGCACAAAGGTTCGCAGATAATCAACGTCGTCTCGGTATTCTGTGCCCCACACAGCGCTCAACAGCTTACCGTACGTGACCGCGCGGCCCGCATTGAGCATAAGGAAGTGCAGGATGTCGTACTCCTTCGGCGTGAGGTGGATCGGCCGTCCGGCTTTGCTGACTAGACGGCGTGGGGGCTGCACCAGGATCTGGCCGATCTGGATGGGTGCGTCGTTCGTGATTTCCGGAGCGCGCGCACGACGCACCACAGCACGAATGCGCGCAATGCATTCCCGCACGCCGAATGGCTTCACGATGTAATCGTCCGCGCCGCGTTCAAGCGCCTCAATCTTCTGGTCTTCAGAGTTCTGTACAGTCACCATCAGGATCGGCAGCCGAGGAGCGACCGATCGCAGGCTCGTGAGCGCTTTCATTCCACCCATGCCCGGCATCTGCATATCCAGCAGCACGACATCGAAGGTCGCGGATCGAACCAAATGGATGGCTTCTTCCCCGCGCGCGGCTTCGGTGGTATGGAACCCAAGCTCATTCAGCGAAGTACGCAGCGCACGCCGAATCGCCGCGTCGTCGTCCACGAGCAGAACGCGGAGGGAGTCATTCATCGGTCGCATCACTCCTCGCGATCGGCACTGAGGCATAGAAGGTTGTTCCTTCCGCTGCATTGCTCGTGAGCCATACATCTCCCCCGTGAGCATGGGCTGCGGCGCGAGCGATCGAAAGTCCGATACCCGTGCCGGGAGTGCCAGCTGACGTGTCGGCGCCGCGGACGAAGCGCTCGAAGATGCATTCGTACTCCGACGGTGGAATCACTGGACCGAAGTTGTGCACCGAAAAAAGTATGGCCTCCCCTTGCTGCTCTACAGCAACGGTTACGGCGGAGCCGAATTCTGAATACTTCGCTGCGTTGTCAAGATATTGCGCGAGCAGCGCGCTGATCAGACTGCGGTCGCAGATGAGGGTGATATCTTCCTGTGTCATGGAGATGCCGATCTGCAGCCCCGGATACTGCGCGTGCAGCACAGAGATCGCATCTTCAACGAGCGTAGCCAGGGCGAAGGGATCTTTGTGAAGCGAGAGCTCATGATTCTCGAGTCGCGCCGTAGTCAACAAGCGCACAGTTAATTCGTTGAGCAGCGTCGACTGTTCCTCGATAATGGCCAGCAGTTCCGCCTGCGCTTTGCCCAGCGACCCGATCTCGGAAATTCCCGTCACTGCGGCACGAATTGCCGTCAGAGGTGTTTTGTACGTGTGCGCCAAGCTATCGAGCACGGTTGTGCGCAGCCGCTCCGCCTCGCGTGCGCTTTCTACGCGGCTGAGGTTGGCGCGGGAGTGGTAGCGATCGAATGTGGTGGCGATCAGGTTACCGATGCCGCTGACGAGGGATGGATCCATGTCTCCGCGCAGCAAGAGCGAACCGATGGGAAGGCTGCCGATGCGCAGTACCTCTGAAATCAGTCCTGTCTCCGAGTCGGCGGAGGAGCGCTCAAACATGCAGATGTTGCGCAGGTTGTTTTCCGGATCCGCGAACCAATATCCGGCGCTATAGGTTGTGTTGAGGTCCATGTCGAAGATCGCCACGGCGTCCATCGCGAACGCTTCGCAAATGAAGCCTGCGAGCTGTTCGCCTGGTTCACGATGCATGTCAACGTGGGTTATGTGGCGCGTCAGCGCGCAGAGTGCGTCAGTGTAATTGATCGGACGGCGCAGGGAATCGCGGAGCGCCCTGCGCTGCGCAGCTTTGCTGGCACGGCGGAACGGTAGGGCGGCCAGCGAAAGCGCAAGTCCACGCCCGCCGAGTCGCGAAAGGTGCTCGACGCTCTCGCGAGCCAGGCTGCCGGCATTCACTGTAAACACCACGACTGACCTCGGAGTGCGGCTCCGTATGGACGCGAGCGCTGGTCATAGAACTGTTTTGCGGCCCTGGTTCCAAAGTAAATGACCGCGAGAACTCAATCGGCTTTGGTTCACAGAACCGCGCCGGGCACAGCGGCTCAGCAGGTTTTTGCCTAGGATTCCACAAGGGCGCGGGCCTGTTCAACTAGTTTCCGGCTCGTTGAGATATCTGGCAACTGCCGCGGAGGTCTGCCCATAAAAGCAACGTTTAACGGCATCCTTATGGGTTCCTTATGTCTTCTCTGAGTACATACCTATACAAACCATTCTTGGAGCAGATCGCACCAACATCTCCGGGGGTCACTCACCAGCTCACCGGACCAGGCATTCCACTTCGATGAACGACTTTGACGGAGGCTTTCTTGAAGAACCGTACATTTGCTTTCCTTGCTGTCACCCTCCTCTGTAGCGCTCTCTTTGCGCAGAATCCTGAGCCATCTACAGCGCCGCCTTCGACTGCGCCGGCGCCAGCTCCTTCCACACCTGCGCCGGCAGCCGCGCCCGTGTGGAGTGTGGGCAGTATCGACTTCAGCGGTTTTCTGGATGGCTATTACAGCTACAACGCAAACAGGCCGAGCAATGCTGCCAACGGTCAGGTCAACGACTTCTATAACTTCGACGACAAAACCGACCAGTTCAACCTGAGCGCGGCGAAGTTCACGATCAATCACGATCCCGACCCAGTGGGCGTGCACCTGGACCTTCTGTGGGGGCGAACGAATTCGCTTATTCACGGCGCGTCGGAGCAGTCAACGGCCAACTATCTCGAGCAGGCCTACATCAGCGCCAAACCCCCCAAAGCGCACGGCACGGAAATTGATTTCGGCCAGTTTGTCACCTCGGCCGGGGCTGAGGTGATTGAAGCGAAGGATAACTGGAACTATTCGCGGTCAATCCTCTTCTCCTACGCGATCCCGTACTACCACTTTGGGCTTCGCTCAGCTACCCCGATCACCTCCTCGTGGACGGCCGGCATTCAGGTCGTCAACGGATGGAACAACGTGGTGAACAACAACGGCGGAGTCACCGTCGGCTTGACGAGTGCGCTGACCAAGCCGAAGTTCGGCTGGGCATTCAACTACTACACCGGACCGGAGAACACGGATATGCAGAAGGGTCATCGCAACCTGATCGATACGACGGTGACCCTCACACCGTCGTCGAAGTTCAGCGCGTACGTCAACTACGACTATCTGCAGAACCACAGCGCGGCTGTGTTCGATGAGGCGCCGCCTGCCAGCGCACACTCGCAGGGGATCGCGCTGGCTGCACATGCGCCCTTCGCTGGGAAGTCCTCGCTGACCGGCCGCTTTGAGTACTTCACGGACAACGAAGGCTTTGCGACGGGCACGGCCCAGAACATGAAGGAGTTCACCGGTACCTACGAGTACAAGTGGGCCGCCGGTTTGTTGTCGCGTATTGAGTATCGGCACGACTCGTCGAATCAAGCGGTGTACCACAAAGGCAATTCGGAGATGGTGAAGGGGCAGTCGACGCTAACCGCTGCCTTCATCGCATTCTTCGGCCCGAAGCGCTGACCTTAGCCATTGAAGCAGATCGAAATTTTGGACGAATCAGCAACCCGAAGGAGACACATAATCTATGAACGCCACCGTATTATTTGTCGGACTCATTGGCTCCATCTTTCTTCTTCTGACTGCAAAGCGGTTGATCGGCAGAAAGACTCGACCGCAGCGTCTGCGCCGAGCGGAGCCTAAGGCTCCACTGCTCGTTCGCTTGTGGGAGCGGATGGGCAATGCCGACTGGCGTCGCTATGGGGCTCTTCTGTTCGCAGGCAAAGCCGCAGGCCTGGCATTGCTGCTTGGAATCGTCTACTGGGTGAATCCCGGCCTGTTCGGTCATCGCGTCTTCGCTGCGGACGCGACCGTAAAAGCCGCTGATATTGTGAACCCAATTAACACGGTTTGGACGCTCATCGCCGCATTCCTCGTCTTCGGGATGCAGGTCGGCTTCACAATGCTCGAGGCTGGCTTCTGCCGGTCCCGTGAGACGGTGAATGTCCTGATGGAGTGTATCGTCGACACCTGTCTCTGCGGCCTTCTGTTCTATGCCTGGGGCTTCTCGTTCATGTTCAGCCACGGCAATGGGTTCATCGGCCACCACTGGTTCTTCCTGCAGGGAGCACCGGTGACCTATGAGACCACCGGCGTCGCGTTTCTTGCGTTCTGGATCTTTCAGTTTGCCTTCGCGGATACCTGCTCCACCATCACCTCCGGCGCTATGATCGGCCGCACGGCGTTCGCCGGCGATCTGCTCTACAGCATCGCGGTCTCGGGATTCATCTACCCAATCATTGGCCACTGGGCCTGGGGTCCCGACGGCTTCCTTGCAACAATGGGCAGCACCGGTTACTTTCTGCCGAACCTGGGGCAAAGCTTCCATGACTTCGCCGGCTCGACCGTCGTGCACACGATCGGCGGCGTTATCGCTCTTGCGGGATCGATCGTTCTCGGTCCGAGACTCGGCCGCAAGTTCAAGCGCGATGGCGGTGGCCCCATGCTTCCTCATGACCTCACGATCGCCGCATCCGGTGGCCTCCTGCTATGGTTCGGCTGGTACGGCTTCAACCCCGGCAGCACGCTCTCGGCGATGGACTTCGAAGGCATCGGCCGCATCTCTGCTAACACAACGCTTGCGGCTTGCGCAGCCGGGCTCACAGCCATGTTCATGGGCTACGTTCTAAGCAGAAAGTGGGACATCAGTTTCACTGTCAACGGTTTCCTGGCTGGCCTGGTCGCCATCACCTGCCCCTGCTACTGGGTGAGTCCGACCGGATCGATCGTCCTTGGTGGAATCGCCGGAGTGGTTGTCGTCGCTGGTGTGGAGCTGCTCGAGTATCTCCGCATCGACGATCCGATCGGCGCAGTTCCTGTGCACGGTATCTGCGGAATCTGGGGAACGCTCTCGCTTGGCCTGTTCGCAATAGGCAAGTACGGCGCTACGGGTCCGCTTGCTCCCGACAATAGCGCTCCGCTCAGGGGCCTCTTCTACGGTGGTGGGTTCACGCTGCTCAAGGCGCAGTTCATCGGCAGCGCCACCATTACCATCTCCACCTTCGTTGTAGCCATGGGCGTGATGTGGGCTGTCAATGCGCTAGGCCTGCTGCGCGTCACGAAGGAAGGTGAAGAGTATGGTCTGGACCTGCATGAGCATGGCATTACGGCCTATCCGGAGTACGTCATCACCTCCCTCGGCAGCCCGTCGGGGCTCGTTCAGTCGCCCGGCAATGCGGCGTACTCAACCGCTTCTACCTTCGCTTCCACCTTCGGCCACGCAACTCAACCTATGGAGAAATAAAGATGACCACAGTCGTTGCAGTGATTCGGCCGAACCGTTTCGAGGCCGTGAAAGATGCGCTCCAGGAGCTCGGCGTTTCAGGCATGACCGTTTCCGAAGTCCGCGGACACGGCCGACAGAAAGGTCATACCGAGACGTACCGCGGCCGCGAGTACGACATCACCCTTCTGCCCAAGCTGAAGGTGGAAGTCGTCACCAAAGACGAACGCGTCGATGCCATTGTCGACGCCATCATCACGAACGCCGCAACCGGTTCTATCGGGGACGGCAAAATCTTCCTCTACAGGACCGAGGAGGTCATCCGCATCCGAAATCAGGAACGCGGCGAGTTCGCTATCTAATAAAGATGTCAGGGGCCCGACCTGCACATGCCATTGTCAACGGGTAAGGGGAGAGCTGCCATCGCGTGACTCTCTCTATATCCCGTAGAGCAAACGAGTGAGTGAAACGCTGCTCTCCGCCGCCCGTTTGACCAGGGTACTTGCGTTGCGGAACAGCGACCGGCGAGCCGGTTCCGCTTCTAAAAAGAACTCGTGATTACCCGGCAGACATACGACGTTCTTGTCAGTATAGCGTTGCGGTTTCTATACCGCTGACCCGGATATAGGTGAGTTGCGGCTGCGCCAAAAAGAAGCAGAGCTCATTCGGCCTCTTGGTGCGGCGGGATCGTTTCTCCGGATCACGAGACGCCAGCCGCCACTAACCTCCTGTGCAGAAGCCCGAGGCTGGCGTCGAGCTTGCGTTTCTGGTCTGGGGTTGGGAGGAAACGCGGCAGCAGCTTAATGACTGCCGCGCGTGCACCGCGACAACCGCATCCATTCGCGCTGAGGTGAGGCGCGTCAAACCGCAGCGAGGGCTGCGGATGGACGATGCTGAGCGGGTTGCGGCCGGTTACACGCTATCTTCACTTCGGGTGCGGTTGCGTGGCGTGCGGATGCCCACGGACGACATGATCATTGAGGAACGAGACAAGGTTCATGCGAGTGACTCTTCCAGACATCGCCGCTTGGAAAGGCAAATCGATGCAGCGTTTGCGCCAGGATCTCACCACTGTAACCGGGATCGCGAGGCACAAGATAACGGCCGTTACGCATGGTAACAGGATGCCGGAAGTGCTCGTGCAGGTGATTTACGTACTCAATGACACGGTCCTCGATGGTGCAGGATACGGCGAGGAAATCGAAGATGGAGAGGTGCTGCACATACTCGCAGAGGCCAACGCCACCGGCATGCGGGCAGACGGGCACACCGAACTTCGCTGCCATGAGCAGGATCGCGAGATTTTCATTGATACTTGCGACTCGGCAGCTGTCGATCTGGCAGATATCGATGGCGCCGGCCTGGAAGAGTTGTTTGAACATCACACTGTTGTGGCAGTGCTCTCCGGTGGCTATGCGGGTCGGTGACGCTTCGCGACGGATGCGCGCATGGCCTAGAATGTCATCCGGGCTGGTGGGCTCTTCCATCCACCAGGGTTGAAGCTCCGCAAGCTGACGTGTGCGAAGGATGGCTTCTTCGACTCCCCACTTCTGGTTGGCGTCGAGCATCATGCGGTTACTCCAGCCGATCTCTTCGCGCATGATGCGGCCGCGGCGCAGGTCGTCGGCAGGCTCACCACCGACTTTCAGCTTGAAGTGCGTCCATCCTTGCGCAACACCCTCACGGCAGAGGCTGCGAATCCGGCTGTCGCTGAAGCCAAACCAGCCGGCCGAAGTTGTATAGGCCGGATAGCCGTGTTCCCCCAGTTTCGCAAGACGCTGCGCCTGCCCGGGCTTGGCCGCGTACAGCAGATCAATAGCCTCCTGCGGGGCGATAGCATCGGCGATGTAGCGGAAGTCGACTGCCGCAACAATCTGCTCCGGGCTCATATCGGCGAGCAGACGCCAGACCGGTTTTCTTTCCGCCTTCGCATAGAGGTCCCACACAGCATTCAGCAACGCGGCCACGGCCAGGTGGATAACTCCCTTCTGGGGTCCCAGCCAACGGAACTGCGTATCGCCGCTCAGTTGAAGGTAGAAGCCGTTTAAATCCGACGTAATGGAATCGAGCGTGCGGTTGCGAGCAAATTTCGCAAGATAGTTGAGGGCTCCGACCACGAGCTCGGTGCCGCGGCCTAGGGTGAACGTGAGGCCGTGTCCCGCCAGACCTGTGTCGGTTTCGAGAATGCAATAGGCAGCCGAGTAGTCAGGGTCCTTGTTGACGGCATCCGACCCGATCTGCTCGCCGGAGGTGGGGAAGCGCAGGTCGATGACGCGAACGTTTGTGATAGTAACAGACTTCACGTGGCTTCCCTGCAAGAACAGAAATGATAATCGGATGTCGGCCTTGACAGGCCAGAACGGTTGCGTCCATTAGCCGCAAGATGAAGTTTAATAGAGCGGTCAATTTTCGTCAATGAAAATTGTGTTGCGCTAGAAAATGATTCTCGGCGGCTTCACCATGCGCCCGTAGGAGCATCACAAGTTTCCTCGCAAATAGAACAGGTCCCTGTTCTCGCTTTCTTTACGGACGCGATAGTACTTTTATTATTTTGAGAGAAGTTAGGATAGGCCGGTACAGCCCAATCAGGGACTGAATACGAAACGTGTGATTGTAACCGGGGCCGCCAGTGAGATAGGACTCGCGATTCCCTGTATTTCTGCTATCTGCAAAACAGTCAGGCCATACGACGGCACAGCACATCATTGTCGATGGCGGCTATACGCATCTGGATCGAACCTAGAGCGAGTTTCCTGATAAAGTGAAGCGGAATTGCGCTCACGACGCGTTATGGAACAAAACCGCCATCAGAGCAGAGACTCGCACCCACTCACAGGAGATTTGCACTAGCAGGCGTAAGTGGGCGTGCATAACGGACCAATCATTATCCGGGCTATAGCTAGACGCCGTCGCGCGGTTTTTTGAGGCGGACGAAGTTGGTGTCCTGGCTCGGCTCTGCGTCGCAATCGATGGCAATGGTCGTGACGGGTGTATCGGGCGCGTCCTTGGGAAGATCGATGAGGTGCACGCGATAGGGGTCTTGCGTAAATTTCACATCCTGACCGCTCTTGAGCAGCTTTGCGGACTTCACCTTCACCATCAGACCGGAGATGGCCACGTCTGTCCTGTCCGTTTCACCGGAAGGCACCACAGGCCAGAAGTGGACATGCATGAAGAGTGTGTTGCCGGTGCGTGTGAAGCTTGCGTACGTAGAGCGTCGTGGCTGACATACTTCGGCCGCGTAGATTGTCTCGCCGTTGGTGGCCATCCACTGTCCGACCTGGGAGAGCACGCGAATCGACTCCGCTGGAACTGCGCCGTCGGGTTGCGGCCCGATATTTAATAGATAGTTGCCGCCGTCGCGGGCGCAACTGATCAGGTTGCGGACGATCGTCTTGGAGGACTTCCAGTTGTCATCGGCGCGCTGAAACCCCCAACTGTCGTTGAGGGTCATGCAGCTTTCCCAGGCGCGGCCGTTCGTCTCAGCGACAATCTTCTGCTCGGGCGTCGAGAAGTCACCGGTGAGATGATTGCGGTTGTTGACGATAATGTCGGGCTGCAGATCGAAGACCATCTTGTTCATGCGCTCCGACTCCCATCCTTGCGCATCGAGCGGCCACGCGACGTCATACCAGAGGATGTCCACCTTACCGTAGTTCGTCATGAGCTCACAAATGAGGCCGTGCGTGTAGGCAACGAAGCGCTGGCGTGCGGCTTCATCTGTGGCGCAGCGAGCGCCGTCGGGATGATGCCAGTCCATGAGCGAGTAGTAGAAGCCGACCCGCATTCCTTCCGCGCGGGCGGCCTCGACATATTCGCGAACGAGGTCGCGACCGGGAGCTTGTTTGGGAGCGCAGTAATCGGTGAGCTTGGTGTCGAAGTTACAGAAGCCCTCGTGATGCTTAGTGGTCATCACCATGTACTTCATTCCCGCGGCCCGGGCGAGCTTTGCCCAGGCGCGCGCCGATCCAGGCGCAGGAATGAACTGCTTGTCGAGGGCCATGTACTCGCCGATCGGGATGGCTTCGTCTTCCATTGCCCACTCATGGCGCGCATGCTGGCTGTATAGGCCGAAGTGGATGAACATGCCGAACTTCGCCTCATGCCACCACTTCATGCGGCGAACCTGATCCGGGGTTGGGGCAACCGGTTCGGCGGGATGGGGAATGCCAGGCGCAGCCACTGCTGTCTGGGCGCTCACGAAAGGCGCAGCTCCCAACGAGGCCATTGTCGCTCCAGTTGCCAGCATCATGTCCCGACGGCTTAGTTTGTTTCGATGCATCAATCTTGTCTCCATTTATTAGAGGTTGAAACTCAACTGCGGCAAGCATTCCGAACTGGCGCAGAACCTGACAGAACAAGCATAGCGACGAAGGCCGCGGGTTCGGGGCAGAAAACGTGTCCAAAGCTGCGATCCTTCAGAACTGGAATTTTCCGGAAAACTGCAATATGCGTTGGCTATTCGCCGTCGCGGTGATCACACCGAAATTTGTGGGGGTTGTCGTGGTCGTGCTGGCCGGTCCGGCAAGCACAGGGTGGTTGAGCACATTGAACGCGTCAGCTCGCAGCACAAAATTGAGTCTCTCCCAGATCGGAAAATCCCTGAACACGGATGTGTCCACCTGGTAGTAGGTCGGATCCATCAAGACGTTGCGGCCGAAGTTTCCAAGTGTGCCCTGGGCTGGAGTGCTGAAGGCCGATGTATTAAACCACTCGAAGCGGCTGCGGCCGCCTGCAGGTGTAAGACTGGCTCCGTTGTACTGTGCGCGTTCATAGGTATTGCCGTTGCCGGTATTGCCAATGTCTCCAGCTGAGACGATGTTGAAGTTCTGCCCGGACCGCATCAGGAAGATTGTGCTCACCTCCCAGTTGCCTAACACGTAGTCAGCTGCCTTATTTCCCGTGCTGAAGCCCTGGCGTCTGCCTACGGGCACCGCATAAGTAAGTGCGAGAGTCAGCAGTTGCGGAATATTGAAGCCCGCAGGGCCACGGCTGCCGCGAATATCGTAAGGATCTTCCGAAACGCCGCCCTCGACGCCGAAGAAGCCGTCGTCCGCTTCGTCGAGTGCCTTACTCCAGGTGTAAGCCGCATGATAGGTGAGACCGTTCCGCGTAGTGCGGGCCAAGGATGCTTGAAGCGCGTTATAGGTGGAATTGCCGCCGGGCCGATCCCACTTATCCGGTTGCATGTAAGGGAACGGCTGGCCAGTGGCGTTTTGGCCTGACCACGCGCCCGTTGTCTGATTGATGTCTTTGGCGAGGCGAGTCGCGAAGGAGGTGGTGGAGAGAGCACCGGTGTTGTAATAGCCTCCGATGTCGAGACGGTGCGACTCGGAACCGACGTAGTTCAAGCTTAGGACAGTACTCGGATTGAGCTGCTGCTCGATGCCGAGGTTCCACTGTTCAGAATAGGGGTTCTTGATCAGAGGATCGACGAAGTAGTTTACGTTGCCGGTGAAGGGCGACGCTGCCGGTTCGAGACCGGAGAGTGAGGTTCCCACGGCAAATGGGTTTTGCCCCGTGACATATAGAGCGGACCCCTGCGTGTTGAGCCCGGTGACGCCCAGCGTGCCGACATCGGGCCACGAGCCCTGGAAGTTCTGCGGCATCTGAATCGACGCTGCCCAATTATCGAAAAAGATGCCGAAGCTGGCGCGGATGGCAAGAGTGTTGTTGACGCTGTAGGCAATGCCAAGCCGCGGACCTACATTCGTCTTGGAACCGTGGAGTATTTTTTCATTGAGGGCGACAACCACATTCGGGGGCAGAGCCGCCGAGGGCAGGCACGGCGCCCGATTGCGTACTGCGCAAGTGGGGGGGGCGACCTGCAGGATGTATTGGCCAGTGTTGAAGTCGAAGTCGCCGGTCTCAATGCTGCCCTGATCGCCGATGGAACCATTGGTGCCGTATTGAGGGATGACGGTGCGATCGTAGCGGACACCGGCATTGACCGTAAGTCTGGGCAGTACTCTCCAGGCATCCTGAATATAGATGTTGGCGATTCCGCCGGGCCGCTCGGTCAAGAGGACATTGCGCTTGGTCGCAGAGGTTGGCTCATCCAGCAGAAAGCTCGCAAGGCCGTCGCCGGTCTGGTTGCTATAGGCGGCGTTGTTGAATCCAGGGTTGCTCTTGAAATTTGCGGTCTGCGATCCATTGAAGGAACTGGTGTCATTGCGGATGGTCTCGCCGTAGTTGATCTCCTCCCAACCGCCTCCCGCCTGGATAACGTGCCGGCCGATGGTCTTGCTGACAGATCCCAGCCACTCGTGGATGTTCGCTTCGTTCGGTGCGGGGCTGCTGTTTTCGCCGGCACTAAAACCGTTGTTTCCGCCACTGACCGCGAGGTCCGGCGTAAGCGTAATTCCACCGATGAAGTTCTGTGCCAGAGAGGGGTCGGGCGCGTATGCCTTGAAGGCAGCGGACGAATCAAAAGCTGCGAAGGTGTTGTATACGACGTGCGTTCTGCCGTACTGCACCTGCATCGTCAAGCTCGGACCGAACACGTGAACCCAACTGACGCCATACTGTTGCGCGGGCAATTGGCTGATAGTGAACAGATGCGGGAAGCTATTCGACGTGGTCCTCTCCTGCCAGTTGTTGTAACGGGCAAAGATGAAGTCTTTAGTTCCGATATGCTGATCGAGACGCAGCATGTAGTTGTAGGTGTTGGACACGGTCGGCGTTGTTACTTGACCGTTGTAGGTCGTAATGGCATAGCCGGGAACCGTTGTTGGAGGTGGAAATAGCGCATTGATATACGCGACGGCCCGCGGGTCGAGCTCGGATGCGGGAATCTGGTTGCCGATATAGCCAGGCCTGTTGCTGATCGCGTTGGCGGAGCCGCTTGCGCCGGCAAAACCGTCGACGCCAGTCGTGCCTTTGGGGTCGAAGAGTTGGCACGAATATGCGGAGACGGTTGTGGCCGAGCTGACACAGGGACTGCCGGTGGTCTTATCGACGATACCCGTTTGGGCGCTGCTGAAATCCGCGTAGGGAAGATTGATCCCACTGCCCCAGGAGGACTCGGCCATCTCGGCGGCGGTGGGAATCAAGTAATTGCTGGAGCTGTTCTGAGTGTGGCGGAACCCCTCGTACGCGATCTCAAAAAAAGTCTTATCGCGACCGTTGTAAATATGCGGGATAACAACCGGGCCGCCGGCCTGGATGCCGAACTGATTCACACGATAGATCTGCGGCGTTGATGGCGGGACCCATGGAACCGCATCGAATGCGTTATTACGAATAAATTCCCAAAGGCTTCCGTGCACCGTGTTGGTTCCGGACTTTGTGGCCAGGTTGACGACGCCGCCCATCACGCCCCCGTAAGCCGCGGAGTCGTGCGAGCTGACCTTGAACTCCAGGATCGTGTCGATGATGGGGGGAATGGCATAGGTGTTGTACCAGTTGTTGGTGTCGTTCAAACCATCCAGCGTGTAAAACGTGGAACGGCTTGTCTGGCCGTTGAGCGAAGGAGCGACATAGGTATCGCCGCTATTATTGGCGGTGTTCGACGAGCTGTTGTTTTGCCCAACGCTGATGGGCGTAGCGCCTGGCGTCAGCTCCAGCAGTTGGGTGAAGTTGCGCCCATTCAACGGCAGGTCGTTGACTTCGGTGGTGCCGATGACGGTGCCGAGCTCCGACGTGGTGGACTCCACCTGGGCGCCAACGGCCTCCACCGTGACGCTGACATCGGCGTTGCCGGCCTGCAGGGTAGGGTTAATGTTTACCGTCTGATCGACGACGACGTCGAAGGGTTCAATCTTCTGCGCCTGGAATGATGGTGCTGAAACGTTGAGCGTGTATTTCGCGGGCGGGACGCTCACGAAGTTGTAGTCTCCGGTTCCGTTAGAGACAGCCACGCGCGCGACGTTGGTGGCGACGTCGGTCAGGACGACCTTGGCGCCTGCAATCTTCGCTCCGGTGGTATCGGAGACCACGCCCGTAACTGCCGAGGTTGAGCTTTGCGCATGAGCCATCGACTGGAGACCTGTGGAGCACAGGACGAGGGCCGCGGCGACCATAAATCGCCCCATCGATTCCTTGCTGCAGAACATGTGCATGGGGTGAGCTCCTTAAGACACGACACGTGAGGATGAGGCAACGCGCGGATGCTATAAGGCGTGGGGATCGAATGTCAACACAATTTTTACTAATACTCAATGCGTTTTGCCAGAGAAAAGCCAGGTCCCGCCCGCGAAACGGGCTGATCGCCAGTGAATGTGGGGCGGTACGACACAATGCGATTGCGGGAGGGCGCCGGGTTTAGAAACTCCGCTGGCGATTTCGGTGAGGCTCTTATGCCGCGCGGGGAGCGGCTGCCGCTAGCGCAGCAGCGGGTCAAGATAGCGTTCGACGCTTCGCGTCCATAAGCGGCCGTGGGCTTTGAGGCCGGCATCGTTGAAGTGAGTTCCCTTGCCGTTGTTCTGACGGAACGCAGAGGTCAACGCGTCGGTGTCTGGCCCCTGGAGGGCGATGCCGCTTGTCCAAAGACTGCGTTGGGCGGCGCGGATGGGCGGGCAGGAGGTGTCGTCAGGCGTGTGATAACTGGCCTGCGCGACGATCCAGGGGATGTCCCAGCCGGCGCGCTTGCGTGTGCTCAGGATGATGTGTTCCAACATGCTGCGATAGATCGCGGCAGAGATTTCATGCGCGGGCACCTGATGCGCATCGGATTCGCCTTGATGCCACAAGAGGGCGCGAAAACCGTGCGTGCCAAGCTCCTCGATGCGCGCCATCATGCCATTGAAAAGCGTGCCGTCGCTTACGAGCTCTCCGTTGGGCCGGGTAGTGACGAATTTTGTCATCGTTGGCATCACGTCGATGGGTTCGCCCGCTGGGAGCCACTGGCGCACGCTGGTGGAACCGTGCCCAACGGAGGCGACGCCGATAGGCACGCCATAGCGGCGATAGAGCGCATCGCCGAAGGGAGGAATAAAGCTGCCCTTCTTGCTGTTGTCCTGCACACCGGGCTGGGGATCGTCGGCGATGCGCCAGGTGCTGCCATCGAACGCGGTCACCATCCTGGTTTCGGTCGTTTGCCGGGTCTCGCCGTAGTTGGTTGAGTTGGACTGCCCCGAGACGACGAAGACCTCTCCGAGGCCCACGTGTGGCACAACGACGGTTTCGGCAGCGCGGCCGTCGGTTTCCGCTCGCACTTCAAGCGAATAGAAGCCGCCGGCTGTGGTGCCGAGATCAGTGCTGAAATTGCCTGTGTGGCGGTCGACCGGGATTTTGCGCCAGGATGCGGCGAGCGGGCCCGTGAGAGAGCGGCCCGACAGACGAGCGTCAATTTTCGTCGACGAAAGTGAGACGTGACCGCGAATCAGGATGCTGCCGCGCAACTTCGTGCGGCGCTGGAAAACCTGATAATCCATCGGCGAGGACAGTTGGACCTCATGGGCTGTATCGGGATAGGTGGCCTGCTGCAATGGTTGTTGCGCTACACAGCGTGCTTGGAGCAGGAAGAAAAATGCCAACGCCAGCACGGTTTTTCGGGAGAGGCACAGCCATAGCTTCGACATCGGGGTCTCTACCTGACGTACTCGCGATTCTTGGTTCTGACGGTGGACGCCGGGAAAAGCATCGCTGCATTGTTTTATCACCAAAAGCATAGTTTCATTAGATACCCATCTCCTGGCTTGCCGGAGTTCGAGTTTCGAGGATCGCTCAGCGAGGGTGGCTCTGCTGATTCCGCAGCCGCGGGATCGGATGGCAGAAGGCGCGTAACGAGCGCGTGTGGCACCGGGATCCTGTTACTCTGGTCGTGAAAATTCACACATTGGACGGAGAACATGGCGGGCAAACGAACTGCGACGGCTTCAGGAACGAAGCAGAAAGTGCTTAACTACGCGACGCCGGCTCTTGATAAGGGGTTGGATGTGCTGGAACTGCTGGCGCACCAGCCGGAGGGGCTCACGAAGAGTCAGATAGCGCGCGAGTTGGACCGAACGGTGTCGGAGATTTTTCGTATGCTTCTGTGCCTGGAGCGGCGTGGGTATATTGCGCAGCTTTCCGAGGAGCGCTACTCACTGACGCTAAAGTTATTCAAGCTGGTGCAGGAGCATCCACCGACCGAGCGGTTGATTGCGGATGCACTACCGGTGATGCACCGACTGGCGCATGACACGCTGCAGTCGTGTCATATGGGCGTTCTCGAAGGCGGGCGTGTTGCCATTCTTGCGCAGGTGAATTCTCCCGCGAACATTGGTTTTTACGTAAAGCTCGGCTCGACGGTAGACCTGATGGAGGCGGGCAGCGGCTATGTGATCCTCGCGCATGAGAGCGATGACCAGCGCGACCGCACTCTTGCGGAGTGGACCCGGGAGACCGGAACAAAGCCGCCACGGGACCTGGCCGTGCATCTCGCGCGCATCCGCAAGGCGGGGTACGAGAAGCGGGCAAGCTATCTAGTGAAGGGCGTCATCAATATAAGTTTTCCGATCTTCGACGAGAGGGCATCGGCGGTGGGAGCGCTGACTGTTCCTTATATTCAGTACAACGGATCGGCGGCGCCGGTGGGCCGGATCATTGAAGAAATGCGGAAGGCGGCCGATGAGATTACGACTGCTCTTGGAGGGCAGACGCCTGGCCGCAAGAGTACAGGCAAGCCGTAGGGGCGCTGCCCATCTCGACGGCGTGACAGCGTGGGCGGCATTGCTCCGCTTCCAACGCGTTGATTCATCGGTGCAAACATAATTTCATTGATGAGAATACCCCTGATGTCATAAGGTGGTATAGCCCGGGTATTTTTCGGGGCTGAGGACACTACCGATGACAGCTTTCCGCTCGAGGCGCCGCAGCGTTGCCGGGACATTTTTCCTCTTTGCTATGGCGAGTGCATCAGTTACCGCCGGTCTGACTCCCGTGGCAAGTGGCCAGGAAATTTTTGTTTCGCTGAAGGGCAATGATTCCGCCGCCGGAAGTAAAGCGTCCCCGGTGCGTTCCATAGAGAGAGCTGTTGTGCTGGCGCGTGAGGGGAAGGTGCGCGAGGGACAAAAGCATGCGATCGAGATTGAGGGCGGGGTTTATCGGCTGCAGTCGCCGCTTGTGCTGACGCGGCGAGATTCGGGCCTGACGTTGCGTGCTGCGCCTGGGCAGAAGGTGACGCTGAGCGGTGGGCGGCGTATTGACGGATGGAAACTCATCGACGCGAAGCGGACGCTGTGGTCGGCGCAGCTACCGAGCGGTGTTGACGTGCCGCGGCAGATCTATGTGGACGGTGTGCGAGCGGATCGCGCTAGTGGACGGGTTCCGGTAGCGCTCACTATGAATTCGCATGGGTACACGGCCGCAAACGATATGCTGGCGCACTGGCGGCACCCGGAAGATCTGGAGTTCGTCTATACGGGAGGCAATGGGGTGTGGGGCGTGCCTTCGGTGGGGCTGGGTTCATGGACAGAACCGCGCTGTCCCGTGGCGTCGGTCCATGGGACAAGTATTGAGATGGCCGAGCCATGCTGGACGAATTCGACCCAGCGGGTGATGCTGCCGAATGGTAAACGGACTGCCAATCTTGTCGGGCCCGCGAGCGTTGGCAAGGAACCGGCGTATATCGACAATGCCTATGAGCTGCTGGGCAGGCCGGGCGAGTTTTACGCTGACAGCCCGACGCGCACGATCTACTACACACCGCGCAACGGCGAGGACCTGCGCCATGCGGATGTGGAGGTGCCGATGCTCGAAGCGCTGCTCGCAATCGACGGGAGTGAAGCTGCGCCGGTCCACGACGTCACGATCGAGGGGATTGTGTTCGCATACGCGCGGTGGGACGCGCCAAGTACGGCTGAGGGCTTTTCCGAAATTCAGGCCAACTATCGAGTTACGGGCGCGGATGGCGCGACGAAGCAGGCGTTGTGCACGCTGGTCTCCGGTGGAACGTGCCCGTTTGCGGCGTGGACTCCGGAGCCGGGAAATATTACGGCACACTTTGCGGATCACATTCATTTTGAGCGTGACACCTTTACGCATCTCGGCGCCGCGGGATTGGCGCTCAGCGGGGGTGCGCACCAGGATGTCGTTCAGGGCTGCACGTTCACCGATATTTCGGGCAATGGGTTGGAATTGGCCGGCGTGAATGCGCCCGCAGCTCCCGACGCTGAATACGCGGTGGGGAATCGGATTGAGGACAATCTGTTTCGAGATGTTGGCGCGGAGTTTCGGGGAGGGATTCCGATTGTGATCGGCTATGCGCGCTTCACGCAGGTTGAGCACAACCAGATCGATCACGTGCCGTACGCGGGAATTTCGATCGGCTGGGGCGGATGGCCGGATAAGATCGCGCTTCCGGGCGTGGCGAACCGCTCGACCGGCAACGTGATCGCGAATAATCGCATTGAGCGCTTTATGCTCGATCTTTCTGATGGCGGTGGCATTTATACGCAGGGACGCACGGGAGAGACGATTGCGGACGGCGAACGTGTTGAAGGCAACGTGGTGACCGACCAATTCAGCAGCGGCCATGGCCTTTATACGGACAATGGCTCAGCGATGATTACGGTTCGCGGCAACGTGGTGTTCAACACCAACCACGACAACTGGGGTTCGCGACACAAGGACTACTATGATGGCGCGGCGGGAGAGCAGAACGATCCGCTGGCGATCGAGGATAACTGGTGGGAGCAAGGCGACCCGGATTCGTCAGAGAAACAAGTGACCGAGCAAGGCAATCACCTTATAACAGCGCTTGATGGAGCGCCGACTGCTTTGCTGCAACATGCAGGGCTCGAAAGCAATTACCGCGATCTGCTTGTATCGCCGGTGCGCAAGGTTGCACCGGAGACGCCGTCAGCGGTGGGTGCGTTTGAGACTTTGACGGAGGCGTACGTCACGTGGAGGCCGCCGATCTTCGAAGGTGGCGCAGCGGTGGAGCGTTATGTTGTGCGCTCCGACGATGGACTTCAGACTACGCTCTCGGCCGGGGATTCCGATCGTTATTCTTATGCTCGGCTGCGCATAAAGCCGTCCACGAATCCGCGTAGCTTCACGGTTTCGGCCGTCAACGCTGCCGGCGAAAGTCCGGTTTCACTGCCGTCGATGCCAGTGCAGCCGGCGAGCGAGGCAATGGCGCTTCCAGGTGCGCCCCAGTCTGTGTCCGCGCGCGTCGATGGCGAACGGGCGAGCATTCACTTCGGCGCACCGAATGAGCATGGGGAACATGTCATCGCATATGTTGTTACGGTAGAGCCCGGCGGCCGAAGAGGGATTTTTACGGGCCGCCGGCTGATCACGCTGGAGGGCCGCCACGTGACATTCGTTACGCTGGGCGGGTTGACCCCGGGAGTGAGCTATAGCTTTAGCGTCGCGGCCGTCAACCCTGCCGGCCCGGGCGAAGCTGCGCAGGCCAAGGTTTCGGTAATTGGCAATGCTCCATAAGCAGCTCCGATGCGGCAGGGATCCAGGTGAGCGACGGGAAGCGCCGTTTTAGCGCGATAGCATTCGATGGCGCGGATCCGGCCGAGAACCGACGCTGGTTGGATTGCCGCATGTTGTTCAGGCAGAGCCCGCGGGATTTCTGAAACGCGCTAAGCCTAATCGTGGCATTCTTCAGGCCAATGCCGAATCCCACATGAAAAGAAGCGGGTGCCGGCGCACAGCCGACGCCGGCTCTATCGAAGACCGCGACTACCTACCGTTGGCTGGCGGCCTTGTGGTGGCCCTTCTTCGAGATCCCATCGAACTTCGTTTGCTGCTCCGGCGTCAGCACAGCACGAATCTGGGCGTTCGCATCGTCACGAATGACTTTTGTTTTGGCCTTTTGCTCGTCAGCCGAACCGGTGTTGCCCTCC
The DNA here is from genome assembly GCA_963716225.1 of uncultured Verrucomicrobiae bacterium. GTDB lineage: Bacteria > Acidobacteriota > Terriglobia > Terriglobales > Acidobacteriaceae > Granulicella. The sequence continues at coordinate 974,101 of OY970299.1, forward strand.
CTGACCGCATGGATCTTCATATGCTCCTCTTCGAGGAGAGGCTTGATCTTGGTCTTCTGTTCATCGGTAAGGTTTAGGTTCCTGGAAAGGTCGGCAAGCTCCGCCTCCGCACGACCCGCCGACCTCTTGCCGCCCTCCGACTTAGCATGATTACCAGATTGGGGTGCGGTTGTGGCCGAGGTTGCATCCTGCGCACGGACGTGAGGAGCCCAAACGCATAAGGCGACGAGGACGGGAAAACTGGCGAACAGCTTTTTCATGAAGCAATCTCCTAGGTGATTTCTGTTGCCATGCACCGCGATCGGCCCGCTTCTAACAACCACGCTTGTCCGAGCGCTCGCTTTGGGCACAGATGTACTTCAATGCAGAACATATCTTCCAGCGGCAAGCAGCAAGTTAATTCACTGTTATCCGCGTAGAGCACGTCCCTTCCCGCCGGAATCTCGCCCATTTTTCTGTGAAGTGCCTCCTAGGCGCTTAACGTAAAAGGAGATTTTCCGTGACCTGCGGGAGGCAGTCGGCGTTGCTCCTACCGAAAGAGCCGATGCCCCATTCCCTCCGGCTCCTAGGGGGCCGTAAAACCGCACTGACCAGAATCGTCGCGACGCGCGCCACATCCGTAAGCGCCGTCGCCTGAACAGGGTGCCTGCATAGCAGCGGCAGCAAATGAAGAAGACTACATGCAATGGTCATCCCATCGGCGGCAGCACGCATGAGTTCATTCCGAGAACCAGCTCGCCCCATCGTCGAGAGAGCAGTCCGAATACGAGGCACGCACTTCCTTCGACTCTCTGCTGGCGGCGGCCGTCTATTGGTGCGGGCACACCCTTGAGGAATTAGGGGCGCTACTGATGCCGTACTACACACCATATATTTCGGTTTAGTAGGTCAACGTGCGGTCTTTCGACTCAGTGAGGTCGGCAGGACGCCGTCGTGCTCTTTCTGTTCATCCGAGGCTTACCCAGCGGGCGCTTTGAAGACTTCACGAATGAGCGTGTCGCTGCCCACGTCATAGCTCGAACACGGGTTCGCGGAGTGGTCTCAATCAGGCAGCATATCGCCTCTGTCTAATACCGGAAGCGGTGCCCAAATCGGCGAAGAGCTGCCCGATCCAACGCTGAATCAGCGCGTCGATCGCCGCGGCACTGAGTTTTGGCGAGTTTCGGTCTGCCTCCGGCGAACCTAATAACAGCAGTCAGGCCGCCAGAGGGCGTGAGCGAAGGGTCTTTACGTATATTGCCGGCCATATCTCATGGTTTCTCAGCTACTTAGAACAGCCTCGCAGTATTGACTGTGAATTAACTTTGCGGGGGCTATGGGAAAGGGTGTTAGTGGATTCAACATCAGAGTTCACAAATTATGACAGCACCGTGTTGTGGAGACTCCCCTGCACCAGGAAGAGGAAGGGCAATGAAGCGTATCGGAGATATCTCGTTTCTTGGTGTCGTCACTGGTGCCAGGCCGAATTTGAAAAGGCGTGTGGGCATCATTCTCGTGGGCGCGTTGGTCTTTGGCGCAGCCGGGTTCGCGACCGCGCAATCCAGCCAACCGCATATCAGTGGCATGGCGCACATGGCGTACTACATCACGGACGTGAAGCAGGCCACGGATTACTACGAAGGCTATTTGGGATTTCAACAGGCCTTCACGATCAAAAATGCCGATGGCACGTCTAAGGTTATCTTCCTCAAGATCAATGATCACCAGTACATAGAGCTCTATACAGATTCCGCTTCAAAGAACCACGGCTATATCCATGACGCCGGTTTCGAGACGAATGACGCGAAAGGCATCCGGGATCACCTGGCGGCGATCGGGATTAAGGTTCCGGACAAAGTGACGAAGAACGAGGCCGGTAATCTGAGTTTCGATATCCAGGACCCGTCGGGATTCACGATCGAGATTGTGCAGTATGTGCCGGGAAGCATGACCAGCCGCACGAAAGGCAAGTCTATGTCCGCCTCGGCTATCTCTGACCATATCGATCATATTGGTCTGCTGGTGAACGATCGTCCGACTTCGTGGAAGTTCTATAGCGATGCGTTCGGATTCGTGAAGGAGGGCGACGGATCGAAGATGTCGATCCCGGGCAGCACTGACCGGTTCGAACTGGGGACGGAGAGAAAAGAGCCGGTGGAAGCTCGTTTCCATGTCAAGGACCACATCTGTCTCTCGAACGCAGATGTTCCCAAGGTGACTGCAGAGCTGAAGGCGCGCCCGCAGAACGCTGAGTTCCCACAAGCCATTGCGGATATTCATCAGCTGCCGAACGGCAAGCACGTGATCGAAGTTTATGACCCGGACAAGAACCGGATTGAGTTGATGGAGCCCGGCACGAACGGCGTAGCGGCCGGAATGCAGTAAGGATCGGTGGCGGTCCGCATCGCCCGTAATCTGGCCTGCTGCGGACCGCACGAGTAATGAGCAGCACCACAGGGAGTTGCTGATCCATTTTTGAGGTCGAAGATGCGCAGAACAAGTGGGTTCCTAAACTTCTGTTGGGCAGGACTGGCCATTTCAATGGGCTTTCTGCTGGTCCGAACGGTGGCTGCCCAAGCCCCGACAGCAACCCTTGTAGGCCTGGTAACGGACAGCTCGAAGGCGGCGATCGTCGGCGCAAACATCGCGGTGCGAAATACCTCCACGGCCGAGACCCGAACCTCCAGGACGAACGGCTCCGGGGAGTACAGCATCACGACACTCACGCCGGGCGTCTACAACGTTACGATCAGCATGCCCGGGTTCCAGGAGCTGCGCGAGACCCGGCTCGAGCTTCAGGTCGCCCAGACGGCACGATTGGATGCGACGCTGAAGCCTGGGACGGCGACCGAGAGCGTCTCTGTGTCGGCCGACGTGGGGCTGCTCAACACGGAAACTCCTTCCAAGGGCGGGGTGATCACGCCGATTGAGATCGCAGAGATTCCTCTGAATGGCAGAGACTTCAATGACTTGGCGTTTACGGTAGCGGGGGTTCAACCGGCCGAACAGGGTGGCAAAGGTTCGCCCTTCGTCACGAACGGCTCGCGTGCCGATTCGACGAATTTCTTCATCGATGGCCTGAATGACGAAAACGCACGCGATGCCGGTGCCCAGATCCAGCCGCCACTTGACTCGCTGCAAGAGTTCAAGATGGAGACCTCCAACTACGGCGCACAGTACGGGATGGGCTCGGGCGGTGTAGTTAACCTGCAGTTGAAATCCGGCGGCAACCGGGTCCACGGCGCCCTGTTTGAATTTGTGCGAAATGACGCCTTCGATGCTCGGAATCACTTCGACTTGCCGGGAACCAAGAGCGAACTGCGCCGCAACCAGTTTGGTGGAACCCTGGGTGGACCGGTCGTGCTTCCACATCTGTACAACGGGCACGACCGTACCTTTTTCCTGGTGAGTTGGGAGAGTCTCCTGCAGGTCAGCGGCTCACCTTCCATCAGCACCGTTCCAACTGCGGCGGAACGGTCGGGCGACTTCAGCCAATCCGTTATTGCGAAGGGCTCGCTCAAGAACCCGTTCACCACGGGGTCGTGCGCGTCGGACCAGGGCACGGGAAAATCGAAGGGGTTGTTTCCCGGCAACGTAATCAATCTGACTCAATGTCCGATCGATCCGGTCGCGGCAAGAATACTTGCCTACTTACCCTTGCCCAACTACACCGGGAGCGGCGGGAACTTCTATACAAACGATAGAAGTTCCGATGACTGGACCAATATTCTGGCGAAGGTGGATCAGAAGTTGAGCGCCAAGGATCATTTTGCTGCTCGCTATCTGCGCCGCGGTGAGACTTCAACGAATCCCTACTCCGGCTCTCCGATCGCCACATTCGGCGCAGCTACAACTAATATCGAAACTCTTATTGGTCTGTCGGAAACCAGGATTTTCAGCTCGCGTGTGGTGAATAACCTGGTGGGTGGGATGATCCGCACGGTTGACGGTGAGATCGCCAATGACGCCGGGCAAAACTATGCCAGCCAGCTTGGTATTCCCGGCACAACAAATGATCCGGCGTTGCAGGATTTTCCCAAGTTCACGTTTACTGGCTACGCCACCCTGGGTGACAGCTCGTCCAATCCCATCACTTATGTGCAGAATAAGTTCGATTACAACGATGTGCTTACGTGGACATTTGGCAAACACACGTTAGCCCTTGGTGGGGACCTGCTTCACACCCAGTATTTCCAACCTACCAATTCGAATTTCAACGGGAGTTTTACGTTCAAGGGAACAACCACGGGCAATGCTATCGCCGAGTTGCTTCTGGGCATCCCTTCAACGGCCACTTTGAAAACCGGTACGGTCAACAATCATCTCCTCGACAGCAACTATTCAGCCTTCGTTACAGATGATTACAAGGCACTTCAGAACCTGACGCTCACTCTGGGCCTTCGCTATGAGGTACAGACTCCTCCGACCGAGGAACAGGGTCAGTTTTCCAGCTATATACCTTCTATCGGAAAGGTGATCCTTTCGAGTGCAAACTCGGTACCGAATCTGGCGGCGATCACGGCCGCGGCGGGCGATAGCGCCTACATTGGTCTAGCGAGTGACTACAATCTTCCGCCCTCGCTCATCCATACAAACTACGGAGGCGTTTCGCCGCGGGTCGGATTCGCGCTGCGTCCATTGAACAATGACCGACTGGTACTTCGCGGAGGGTACGGCCTGTTCTACACAGGAACACGCCTGAGCGCAATCCGCACTGACCTTGCCGGCCAGTTTCCGTTTTCTATTTCCAGCACCGTTGCCGTTCCAAAAGGTTCATTCATTCCACTTAGCAACCCGTTCAATCCAGCGCTCCTGAAGTTCTCAGGAACGACAAATGCGAATGGATTCGATCCAAATCCGCCGCTGACCTCGTTGCAGAGTTACAACCTGACGGTGGAACGCGATCTCGGAAAAGGAATTGCACTCGAGGTCGGATATGTCGGCTCGAAGGGAACACATCTTGGAAACAAAATTAACATCAACCAGGTCCAGAATGCAGGTGTGAACAATGTCGCTTACCCGACCTGCACTGGAGCTCATACGCCGACCTGTTCCTTCCGGCCTTATCCGTTCTTTGGAAGCATTAATTACTACAGCTTCAATGGTCCGTCCAGCTACAACGCGGCCATGGTTACACTGCGTCGGAACTTCAAAAACGGCATCTTTTTCCGGGTGAATTACACTTATGGCAAATCGCTGGACGAAGCTTCCGGGTTCAACTACGCGGGAGATGGCGGTTATCAGGGCTTGCAGAACAGTCTTAATCCCAGCGCCGAATACGGACGGTCGGATTTCGACGTTCGCCACAACTTCAGCGCTACATTTGTCTACCGCTTGCTGCCGAACAGTAGAAATGTCTTTATTCACGGCTGGCAGCTGGCGGGGAGCGGAACAGCTTATAGCGGAGCGCCGTTCACCCCGCAGCTCAGCGGGCCGAATGGCGACCAGGGGCAGGGCACAAGGCCCGACCGCGTCTGCAATGGCACGCTTCCGCATCCGACCCAGAACGAATGGTTCGACCTGAGCTGCTTCCCCACTAACCCGGATACTTATGTCTACGGCAACTCGGGTCGGAACATTCTCAGCGGTCCCAACTTCGTTGCGCTGAATGTGTCGCTGGGCCGCCAGTTCAAGATCAGGGATTACGGCACGCTGGAGTTCCGCTCGGAGATCTTCAACGTGACGAATCATACCAATCTTGATCTGCCAAATGATCAGATGGATACGCCGACCGCCGGCACAATCATCAGCGCCAGCGACCCTCGGGTTATTCAGTTCGGTGGCACTTTCCGCTTCTAACTTTTGTCACTAATTGTTGTAGGAGAATTCAGCTATGTTCTGCCACACTCGTTCTGCGAACCCCACCCGTTCGACAAAGCTTTGGGCACTTGCGATCGGCGTACTTGCACTCTCTTCCATAACTCCACAACTGGCGGCGCAGGACGCGGCCACGACACAGCCCGCCCAAGCACCGTCAGCAACAGCGCCGACGCCAGCGGAATGCGGCATCAGCGGACACCATGCCTTACTCGAACGCATGAGCGCGGCCTTCACTCTGACGTGCCCCCAGGAACAAAAGCTTGAGCCTTTGCTCCATGACGAGGAGTCCGTAAGCAAACCACTCCTCGCATTCGCGGCCTTTACTCCCGGGGAGAAGAAGGACGTGATGGTGCAAGTGAAAGTGGCCGCCCGTAAGCAGATCCGGCCACTGCTCACCCCCGAACAGCAGGTAAAGATGGACCAGGAGATCGATACCGTCGGCAAGGGTGGCGAGGGCTTGGGTAGTGGCGGAAAAAAGGGTGGCGGGAAAAAAGGAGGAGCGAAGAAAGAGAGCGCCCCCGTGGATCCGTTCGAGGCTCAGGACGCGCTTTGCAAGGCGATATCGAACTACTCCGCGTTCACGGATACCGAGAAGAAAGTGCTCATCCTGAAGGTAAAGCAGGCCGCACTTCGTCCGGACGCCCCACCTATGACGGCCGAACAGACAAAGCAAGTCCAAGCTGAGGTCCAGCAACCATAAGCATCTCAAAAGCGGGCGCAGTCCGGGCAGCACTGTGAGATTGATTTGTGCTGCCCCGAATCGGGCTTTCTCGGATCTCACCGATTGCTCGGCCCTCGGTAGGACTGGCTGGATGACGAAAAGCGCGTTTCCCGTTACCTAAGCGCAAGAGATATCAATGGCGGCACTTCGGAGCAGCTCTTCAGAAGAACTCTTAAAACAACTGCCGCGCTCTCGCCGCTGATGCCAACGATCTTGTTCGTGGCTTCTCGGTAACGATTCCTCCTACGGCACCGCTCGCCAAACAACAGAAGGCGATAGATATGCCACATCACGTTTGCGCGCTTACGCGTTCTTGTGTTCCCCGTTGAACGCCAAGTTCCCGCCGCCGTAGGTATACAAGTCTCCGCACCCGGCGCGCAGCTTGCGTCCGTTCTCTGTCAGCTGAGCGTTACGGCCTCCGCCGGTACGCCACTTGCCGTCTGGAATGATTTGCGAGCTTTCGAGAGCGAACTGCCATGCACCGTGATCCCGTGGCTGTCCGCACCTTCAACATCCAGAAACACGGCGGCCGGCGTCAGCTCACGCACGGCCGTCAGGCTTACGTCGCGTGTGTTCTGGAAGCGCATGACGGACTCCGCCGATTCGTTTCCCTGCACACTCAACCCGATCACCGACACGTCCTCTACGTTGTCGAGCACCACTGCCGGCCGCAACTCCGCCTGTGCGACCTCGAAGCGGACATTCTGCAGCGTAAGCGCGCGTGCATTCCGTGCATAAAACGCATACGCCGGCATCGGCCCGAGGATGAAGTACTCGCCCGCAATCTCGGGTAGTTGTCTCCGCGCTCCATCCTCCGCTGAACCTCCGCCGCCGAAAGTCAGGTGAATGTCCGAGAGTGATATCTTCTCGAGCACCGCACCTCCTACGGCACTCAACGTGATGCACGACCAGCGCTCTCCCGGCCTGGGAGATCCTTTCACGGCCGACTCCGGCAGATCCGGAGGATTCGTCGTCACCGTTCCGCGTAGATTGCTGAAGCTGATGTCGCGCACGGTCGCAGGAGCAGCGTTCGCCCTCCGCATCTCTTCTGACTCCGCCTGCGAGCGACTTTCCGGCCCAATGCTGATGCATATCGGCCCCGTCACCTCGTCCAACACCAGATTGGAAAACGTCATCCGCTCAAACCGTGACCCGGGCGTGCCGTGAAACTTGATTGGGCAGCCAAATACATTCGTCAGCACGCAGTTAGAAACCGTGATGTTCTCTGCCACGCCTCCGCCGAAGCGAAAAACCGACCAGCGCGTGCTGAACAGAGAGTTCGTCACCATGACGTTTTTGCAGCTTCCAAAGAGCGCGCAGGCGTCATCCTGCGAAAGAATCACGCAGTTCGATACCGTGACATACTCCGAGCTGATGAAGTGGAACCCGTCATTGTTGCCGTTCACCCGGTTATGGATGAACAGGCTGTCCATACGCACCTGCTTGCTTTGAATCACACGGATGCTGTGATAAGCCCCATCCACCAGCTCGATGTCGCGGATGACCAGCCGCTCGCAACGGTAAACAAGCACGTGGTACGGCCGGCTGTTGCCACCCAGCCCACTCGGAGGCGGTGTACCGCGCACCGCAGAGTGAAACCTGCCGCCCTGGCCATTGATCGTGCCCTGCCCTTCGATCACGACATTCTTTGCATTCACCGCAAACAGCAGCGCCCAGTTGCCGTCACCCAGTGTGGAGTCACCCTTCAGCGGGATCGCATCCACCGCATGGTACTGCTCGCCATTCCCACTTCCCAGCAGCGTCGCTCCCGCGGCCAGATGCAGTGTCACATTGCTCTTCAGCTCCACGGTTCCAATTACGAACGTGCCCGCAGGAACCAGCACCGTCCCTCCACCCTCAGCAGTACACCGGTGGATCGCCGCCTGAACGGCAGCCGTGTCCATCGTGCTCCCATCTCCCCTGGCGCCGAACTCTCGCACGTTGTACGTGTGCGCCCAGCGGTCCTCGCGACTCGTTTCCTTCTGCGCCACGGCAGGTCGAACTCCAAGCACCGCGCTCGCAAGAGCCGCCCCCGCAGGCAACGGAACCCGCGCCAGCCATTCACGGCGGTTCCAGCGTGCAGAGGACACCGATCCGGATTCGTTTGAATTGCTCAAGAGATCCCTCGCAAGTTTCTCGAATAAAATAGAACTTTCACTGACAAGTAGGCAAGCGGTGCCCTAACGTCGGCGTTCACAGCCCTGAATACTGGGCGCTAGAGGGAAATGGAAGTAAGGACGCCGAGGGTTTCTCAATGTCATTCTTGTTTGACTTTGCCATAGAAGAGCTAAACGCTTCAGATTCTATGGCGGGGACGACGGGGCTCGAACCCGCGACCTCTGCCGTGACAGGGCAGCGCTCTAACCAACTGAGCTACGTCCCCAGCTTGTCGTAGAACAAGTTGGTCGGAAGATCGGTAGTGCGAGTTGGCACTCGCGTCTACAGCTTCGCTTGCGCTGCCTAAGCTTCAGCACCCGCACGTTCCGGGTCTCCAGCCACAACGGCGCAACATTCACATTTTACCAGAGTCTCCGGGTGGCGTGGCAGCCGCGCCAAATTTTCTCTCGCAACCACCTCAAGCCGTCATTCTATTTCTGCGACGCCTGCGCCGGCTTGATGATCGTCGTCTCCTGCATCTCGATCAGTCCCGAACCGGCTAGCTCCTTGAGCTTTTCGATCAACGTGTCCACCTTCTCCTGCGTCTCGATGAACTGAATCTTCAACGGCAGGTGACCCGATATCTCAACCAATCTGCTGGAGTGAATGTGGTGGTCGGCACCGAATCCCGCAACCCCTTTCAGCACTGTCGCTCCCGAAACTCCGTTGAAGAACAAGCAATCGAGAATCGCCGAGTAGGCCGACACACCACGGTGCGTCGCGCCTTCACTGAGATAGATGGACACTTTTATTGCTTTGCCCGCAGACATCATGTCAGCTCCCATCGGTTCACCAACGGAAATCCTGCGTGATACCACAACTTATGGCAGCATCTTCGCCAGCGTCACTCCAGCCCAGACCGCCAGCAATCCCAGCAGAACGCTCGCGCAAAGATACAGCGCTGCGGTGAACAACGCGCCGAGCTGCAGGTTCGAGAAGATTTCCCACTCGAAAGTCGAGAACGTGCTGTAGGCGCCGACGAAACCAACCGGAATAAGATACCGCCACTGCGGCGTTAGTTCCAGATGCTGGCCCAGGTACTGCAGCGAAAATCCTATGATCAGGCACGCCGTGATATTAATGACGAATGTTCCGTAAGGGAACTTTATGCCCAGCCGGTCTGCGACCGCCGTCCCCACCCAAAACCGCGCGATCGAACCGAGTGCTCCACCAAGACCGACCAGCAGATATCGCTGCACGCTTCTTTCTCCTAAGTCCACGCACGCAACAGCGAAGCCGATCAGCGCGGGACACTAAAATTTTTCGGGAGCTCCGGGTGAGTAACTCCGCAGCAGAGGCTCCTGCCAGGAGTCATCAGCACTCCGTTTCGGAGCGCGGTCAAAGGCGGATTCCATCGCCTGAGCAACAGCAGAACACAACCGGCCACGCACGGCAAGCGCGCAAATGCGAGTGGTGGGCAGTGAGGGACTCGAACCCCCGACATCCTGCTTGTAAGGCAGGCGCTCTAACCAGCTGAGCTAACCGCCCATCGCATGCCGAACTTCAGTGTAGCGAAGCTGCGCGCAAGCTCCAAACGCGGCCATCACAGATTGCCGCGCAGCCCCTGCTCGCGTTCGATCGCCTCGAACAGCGCCTTGAAGTTTCCCTTGCCGAAGCTCCGGCTTCCCTTGCGCTGAATGATCTCGTAAAACACGGTCGGCCGGTCCTCCACAGGCCGCGTGAAGATCTGCAGCATGTAGCCCTCGTCATCCCGGTCCACGAGAATGCCCAGCTTCTCGAGTTCATCCACCGGCTCATCAATCTTCCCGACGCGACTCTGCAGATCCGCGTAATACGTGTGCGGCACGGTCAAAAAGCTGACGCCCTGCTGTTGCATCTTGCTCACAGTCTCAAGAATGTCTTTCGTCGCCAGCGCAATGTGCTGCACGCCTGGACCACCATAGAAATCGAGATACTCCTCAATCTGCGATTTCCTGCGTCCCTCGGCGGGCTCGTTGATCGGAAACTTCACGTACCCGTTACCGTTCGCCATCACCTTCGACATCAGCGCCGAGTACTCAGTCGAAATGTCTTTGTCATCGAAGTGCTGATACAACGAAAATCCCATCACCTTCGCATAAAAATCCACCCACTCATTCATCGCGTTCCAGCCGACATTGCCCACAATGTGATCGACATGCAGCAGTCCAACAGGTCGCGCGACCGAGTCTTCCGGAACCGGCCGGTAGCCGGGGAAAAACACACCGCGATACTCTTTGCGCTCCACGAACGTGTGAATCGTATCCCCATACGCTGCGATGCTCGACGTAACCACAGTTCCATCCGCATCCTTGTTCACCATCGGCTCCTGCACCGACCGCGCGCCACGCTTGGTCGTCTCCTCCCACGCCTTCCGCGCATCGTCCACCCACAAGGCGATCGCACGCACACCGTCGCCGTGCTGATGGACATGTGCAGCGATTTCAGAGTCCGATCGCAGCGCGGTCGTCAGCACAAAACGCACCTTGCCCTGCTGCAGCACGTACGACGCACGATCACGTCGCCCCGTCTCTGGCCCCGCATAGGCCACCAGCGACATCCCGAATGCAGCGCGATAGAAATATGCTGACTGCCGTGCATTCCCGACATAGAACTCAATGTGGTCCGTTCCCTTAAGTGGAAGAAAATCCTCTGCGGCGGAAACTGGACTCGGTGCGATTGCGGCCATGTGGCCCTCCTTCTCGTACGCTGCGCCTGGTTCGCGCCTCGATGCAGCAGCCAGCAGAAGTTCCTTAACCAGCCGCCCGGCTGGAAAGACTAGCAGGAACGATCATCCCTTTGCACTCACCCAGCCCGATCCGCGGCAGACCCTCGCGCTCGCAGATTCCCGTAAACGTAATCTCATCCCCATCTTCCAGAAAACTCCGCTCTTCTCCCGTGGGGAGTCGCAGCGGCTCCGCCCCGCGCCGCGTGATCTCGAGCAGGCACCCGCGGCTGTCGAGGTCCGGGCCCGAAATCGTTCCACTCGCAAGCAGATCGCCCGTCCGCAAATTGCACCCATTGCTCGTGTGGTGCGCAATCATCTGCGCAAAGCTCCAGTAGAGGTCCGTGGCATTCACGCTGCTCAATCGCACCGCATCGACGTCGGCCTCCCGCATCTTCTTCGAACGAATCGACACCTCCAGCCGAACATCAATTCCCTGCCGCTCGCCCTTCGGCGTCCGCAGATAATCCAGCGGCTCCGGATCCCCCGCTGCTCTTGCCGCCAATGGCGCGCGATACGGCTCGATGGCCTCCATCGTCACCACCCACGGCGAAACGGAGGTCGCGAAGCTCTTACCGAGAAAGGGCCCGAGCGGCTGATACTCCCACGCCTGAATATCCCGCGCCGACCAGTCATTTACGAGCGACACACCAAACATGTGTTGCTCCGCATCATCGATCCCGATGGGCGAACCCAGCTCGTTTCCCCTGCCCACATACACGCCCAACTCGAGCTCATAATCCATGTGCCGCGACGGCCCGAACGTCGGCACATCCGCCGACAGCGCCTTCGTCTGCCCACTGGGCCGCCGCACATTCCTGCCGCTGATCACAACCGACGACGCACGTCCGTGATACCCAATCGGCACAAATTTGTAATTCGGCATCAGCGGCTGGTCCGGTCGAAACAGCTTGCCAACATTCGTCGCATGATAAATAGACGCATAGAAATCCGTGTAATCGCCAACCGAAACGGGCATGCCATATCGCGCGGTGCTCATCGGCCGCAACATTGACTCGACCGCGCGGATCGTGCTCGGCCGTGCATCGTGAGAGAGCGTCCATGTCAACACCTCGCGCAACTGCGAAGTCTTCTGCCGGCCGCAAGCCATCAGCGCGTTCAGCGTCGGCTGCTCGCAGGCTTCCCGCAGCTCCGGCGATAAACTCGCGATCTGTCCTGACCGCGCAAGCTCTCGGAGATCAAGAATGGAATCGCCGATTCCGACCGCCAGATGCTGCTCGCCGTTCCCGGCTTGAAACGCACAGAATGGAAGATTCGCGAGCGGAAACCCGCACGCCGAATCATTCGCCGATTCGACCCAGCTCTTTCGCGCTTCGCTCATCGAATCCATCCCATCGAACCCATCTCGTCGATCGGCTCTTCAAACGAACACGACCCAAAGCTGAGCGCCAATCGCTCGCGCGTCCTCTGAATCGCATCCACACAGAACACCCTATCGCGCCAGCGGATATCGCCTTCACTCGCTTTGAAGCTCGCCGCTTGCCGATCCGCCAGAATCTCCTCCACTTCTGCCTCACTGCTGCCATCATTCGCCAGTACAGCCGCCAGAAAGAAGTTCACAAATCCATGCATCACTGCCTTCGCTGATTCCGGCTCATACGTCAGGCGGTATTCGCCGCGAATGGCATGATGCAATCCCGCGGTCGCCTTCATGCGAACTCCCGCTTCAGCGCAACGCGCGACAAACTGCGCGACCGAACTCGTCGAAGGAATTGCCTCAGCCGCAATCCCTCCCGTGCGAATCTTCGCGCACGCATCCACATCCGCAATCGCGCGAAGCAGTTCGTCCAAACCAACTCCTGCGGGTCCCTCTACGAACAGCAACGCGCTGCTCGGCAGGCGCCTCCGTATATTCGCAACCTGCTCCAGCCTCGCAGGCTTGCACTCGACACAGTCGAGCTGCAGTCCCGCATCCACCGCAAGCCGCAGCTCCGCGTCATAGTCGCTGCCCAGCAACAAACTGATCGGCCACTCCGTCGCATACTCCGGCCAGCGATCCGTGAACTCCGCGAGCTTCGACGCCGGAAGCACCAGCCGCCCCAGTGCCCACGAATGTTTTTCCGCTCGATACGCTGCGTAGTTCTCAACCGTCTTCTCCAGATCAAGCTTCGCCGGGGGAAACAGCCCCGCATAATCAATCGCTCCGCTGAGTAGCGCTTCGACCCCACCCATCTACTTGCCGTCTCCGGGATAAAGCCGCTTCAAATCCTGCCAGCATTCGTAGTACTCGTGCTGCAGAATCTTCGATTCGAGCGCCCACTTTGTGGGTCGCACCGGCAGCCGCGTCTCGAACATGAAGGCGAGCGTGTCCTTCACGTGCTGCGGCTTCAGCTCTGCCTTGCTCGCCTTTTCGAACGTCTCCGCATCCGGCCCATGCCCTGACATGCAGTTATGCAGGCTCATTCCACCGGGCAGAAATCCCTCCGCCTTCGCGTCATACTCGCCCTGAATCAGACCCATGCATTCATTCATCATGTTGCGGTGAAACCACGGCGGACGAAACGTATGCTCCGCCACAAGCCACCGCGGAGGAAAGATCACGAAGTCCACATTCGCCACACCATCGAGATGCGATGGCGCAGTCAACACGCAGAAAATCGACGGATCCGGGTGGTCGAAGCTCACCGTGTTAATGCAGTTAAAGCGCGCCATATCGTATTTGTAAGGCGCATAGTTTCCATGCCACGCGACCACATTGATCGGCGAGTGGTTATAAGTCGCGCGCCACAGCTTTCCGAGAAACTTCGATATGACCTCAACATCACCCTCGCGGTCCTCAAACGCCGCCACCGGCGTCAGAAAGTCGCGCGGATTCGCCAATCCATTGGCTCCAATCGGCCCCAGGTCCGGCAAGCGGAACGGCTGCCCGAAGTTCTCGCAGATATAACCCCGCGCTTTGCCCTCGAGCAGCTCCACGCGAAACTTGATGCCGCGCGGAATTACCACCAGTTCTCCCGGCTTCGCCTCGATCATCCCGCACTCGGTCGCAAACCGCAGCCCCCCCTGCTGAGGCAGAATCAGCATCTCGCCATCCGCGTTATAGAAGTAGCGGTCCTTCATCGACGCCGTCGCGGTGTAAATGTGCACGCCGCAGCCATCCTGGATTGCGCAGTCGCCATTGCCGCCAATCGTCGTCACGCCGCCGATAAAGTCGGTGGGCTGTGACGGAAGCTCGGGCGGATTCCAACGCATCTGGTTCGGCGGGGTGGGCACCTCGTCAAACGGCCCGCTCTGCCACAACATCTCCTTCTCGACCGGCTGGTACGGCTCGTGCACCACCGACGGGCGAATCCGATACATCCACGTGCGGCGGTTCTTCCCGCGCGGCGCCGTAAAGGAGGATCCGCTCACCTGCTCCGTGTACAACCCGAACGCATTCCGCTGCGGCGAGTTCTGCCCCACCGGCAACGCACCTGCGCGCGCTTCTGTCGCAAACTCATTCCCAAATCCAGACTGATACGTGAGCTCCGCCATTCGCTTCCCTTCTCCGCAAACCGTTCGGCCGCTGCAGAACATCGCGCGAGCTGCCCGAAGCATAATCGGCTGCGCATCATTACATCGTCAACCCATGCGGTACACTCTCGCGAGCAGCCGCTCCGCGTCCTCGCCTTCGCAATCCCCGTCTCAGCATCTATGCCAGTTCGCCTCATCATCAATGCGGACGACTTCGGTCTCACGCCCGGCGTCAACCGCGCGATCGCGGAACTGCACGATGCCGGCGCCGTCACTTCCGCCACGCTGATGGCCACCGGCCCGGCCTTCGATGACGCAGTCCACCTCGCGCTTACTCGCCCCACACTCGGCATCGGCTGCCACATCGTGCTCGTCGACGGCACACCGGTTTCCGATCCCTCGAGTCTCCCCACTCTCCTCGGCCCTCAAGACCATCAGGGCCGCCGCAGCTTCCGCCGTTCGTTCTTCGACTTCGCACTCGCCGTTCTGCGCGGCGCGATACACCAGGACGAAATCGAGCGCGAAGCCCTCGCCCAGATCCAGAAACTCCAGCGCGCCGGCCTAAAACTCACGCACGTCGACACACACAAGCACACCCACCTGCTCTCACGTGTCACCCGCCCCATCGTCCGCGCTATCGAGCAGTCTGGCATGCGCGCCATCCGCAATCCCTTCGAACCCCGCTGGGCCGCCGCCCTCGGCGGAAGCACACGCCGCCGCCTCTTCATCCGCGCATTGGAGCCCGGCCGCCGGCGCTTCGAAGGCTCGCCCCCCATCGCCGCCGGCCGTATCCTCACCACACGCGGCACCATCGGCATCTCCGCCACCGGCCAACTCAACAGCTCCACCCTCAACGAGCTCCTCAACGCCATGCCCGACGGCACATGGGAGCTCGTCTGCCATCCCGGCTACAACGACCGCGACCTCGATGCCATCACCACCCGGCTCCGCACCCAGCGCGAGACGGAGCGCGAGGCCCTGGTCGCCGCATTCGGAAAATCTTCATCACAATCGCTGAACCCATCCGGCATTCAACTCATCCATTACGGAGAGCTGCCCGATTTGCCTTTCTGATCCTGATCCCTGAGCCCTGTTTATGAAGATCGGCATCACCTGCTATCCCACCTACGGCGGTTCCGGCGTTGTCGCCACCGAGCTCGGCATCGAGCTCGCCGCGCGCGGCCACGAGGTCCACTTCATCACCTACTCGCAGCCCTTCCGCCTCAACGGCCGCGAGGAAAACATCCACTACCACGAGGTCCCGGTCTCCAACTACCCGCTCTTCGAATACCCGCCGTACGACCTCGCGCTCGCCACTCGCATGGCCGAAGTGGCCGAGATCTACTCGCTCGATCTCCTGCACGTCCACTACGCCATCCCACACTCCGTCTCCGCGCTGCTCGCGCGCCAGATGCTCGCCGCGCAAGGCATCCATCTGCCGTTCATCACTACGCTGCACGGCACTGACATCACTCTCGTCGGGCTCGACCGCTCTTATCTCCCGATCACGCGCTTCGGCATCGAGCAGTCGGACGGCGTAACCGCCATCTCCGAATATCTGCGCGACCGCACCCGCGAAGCCTTTTCCGTGCAGCGCCCCATCGAGGTCATCCGCAACTTCGTCAACTGCGATCTCTACCGCCGCGACGCGGAGCTGGTCGCACGCGAGCGCCCACGCTTCGCTCAACCCAACGAGCGCCTGCTGGTTCACCTGTCGAACTTCCGCCCGGTCAAGCGCGTGCTTGATGTGATCTCCATCTTCGCCCGCGTGGCGAAGGAACTCCCCGCGCGCCTGTTGCTGATCGGCGACGGCCCCGAACGTTCCGCGGCCGAGTACCTCGCCAAGCGCATGGGCATCGCCGACCGGGTCGAATTCGTCGGAAAGCAGGAGAACGTGCACGAGCTCCTCCCGCTTGCGGATCTCATGCTCATGCCTTCTGAGATGGAAAGCTTCGGTCTCGCCGCGCTCGAGGCCATGGCCTGCTGCGTTCCCGCAATCGCGACACGCGTCGGCGGCGTCCCCGAGCTCATCGAGCACGAAGAAAATGGCTTGCTCTTCGACGTCGGCGATGTCGCCGGCATGTCGGACGCCGCGATCGATCTGCTCGCCGATTCGGCGCGTCTCGAGGAGATGGCCCAGGCAGCCCGCCGCACCGCGCAAGCAAAGTTTTGCGCCTCGCGCATCATCCCGCTGTACGAGCGCTTTTATCACTCCGTCGTTCACGCCCGGCCCGCAACCTCCACCGGCTCCGCGGGTTAATCCGATGGATGCCCGCGCCCCCGAAATCCCCTGAACTGCCCGCCGCAACGGCCTATTCTTAAAGCACCGGCGTCCGCGCCGGCCTGAGAGGATTTCGATGAAGCTCAGACTGACTATCGCTGGCCTTGCCGCCGCCACAGTTCTTCTCCCCCTGGCGCACGCGCAGACGACTGGAACCGCGCACCCCGAGCGGCTCGACGACCAGATCACCGTTTCCCCCGATCCATCGACGACGCCGCACTACGTCACGCCCTCGGCCGCCATTCGCGCCACCGCGCCCGTACCCGCCGCGACCGACTACAACGCTGCGCCCGCCTCTATTCCCATGCAGGCCGCTACCGTTCGCCGCCCGCTCGATCCTGACGCAACCATCGTCACCGCGGCGCCTGACATTCCCGGCCAGATCAACCTCGGCACAATGCTCTACGCCGAGCTCCAGACCCCGCTCTCTACCAGCGAAACCCACGTCGGCGACACCTTCCTCGCCGCACTCACCCAGCCCGTTACGGAGCACGGCGAAGTCCTTCTTCCAATCGGCTCCCAGATCCGCGGCCGCATCTCCGAGCTACATGGCGGACGTCGCATCACAGGGCGCGCCTCCATCCGCCTGCAGCCCGAATCCGTCACCCTTCCCGACGGCTCCACGCATCCTCTCTACGCTGAAGTCGCTGGACTGGGCGAGTTCTCCACCTTGCACGTCAACTCCGAAGGCACCGTCGTCGGCGATGCTCATCCGAAGGCCGCTCTCACTACCGTAGCGGTCGCCACCGGTGGCGCTGCTATCGCCGGAGCCGCCCTCGGTGGAGGCGTCGGCGCGGTCATCGGTGCCGGCGTCGGCGCCAGTCTCGGAACTATCTGGTGGCTCAAACGCGACGTCCAGCAAGAGCTCCCAGCCGGCACACGCCTCATCTTCTCGCTCGACCAGCCATTCTCACTTTCCACGCCTGCGCAAACCGCACAGCTCAACCACTAACCCCCAACCCACCCGCACAACAAAGGCCCTCCCGCCGGAGGGCCTTCTTCTTTCGCATACACCAGCGCTCTACCCCAGCAACCTCTTCCAGTTCTTCTGATTCCTCCGATACGTCTTCTTCAGATCCTCCAGGATCCGCTGAAAATCCCCGTTCTCGCTCATGCTGCGCCACGCCGGATTCTTGCTGAACCACGGATAGTTCTCATTGCCCAGGTAGATTGCTCGCCGCAGCCAGTGCAGCGCCTCCGGCGCATCCTCTTCCACAGCGAAATACGTCGCCAGCCGGTACGCCATCTCGTTGTCAGCCTCGGCGGCGGACAGCACATCCTCGGTGATGAACGTCGCCGCCCGCGTGCGATCTCCAAGCTGCACGTAACACATCGCAATCGTCGGAAACACAATCCGCATCGACGCGTCGTCGCGGATCACCTCTTCCAGCATGTCTACCGCGCGCGAGAGCTGTCCCTCGCGCATATGCTGATATCCCTTCGAAACTCGCAGCAGCGGCTGCTTGGGCTCGAGCGTCAGGCCCTTGTCGATCTCGTCGCTCGCAAGCTCCAACTGGTTCTGGTACTGGTACACGCGAGCGCGATGGTTATAGATCATGGCCGCGTTCGACGGATTCAACCGCAGAGACGTATTGAACTGATTCAGCGCCTCCTCATACAGCCCATCGTTCCGCAGCGTGATCCCCGCCAGAAGATGAACATTCCAGTCGTTCGCCGCCTCGTGCAGCAGGTGTTCGATCCCATGCCGCGCGCTCTCCTTCTCACCGCGGCTTAATAACATGTACACGCGATACAGATTCGCCTCGACCGAATCCGGATCGCGCTCCAATGATTTATCAAACGCCCTGCGCGCCTCGAGCACGTGCATCTGCCCGCCCAGCCCGTGCCGCACATACTGCAGATGCGTAATCCCCAGCCCGGACCACCCCGGCGCATACCCGGGATCCCGCGCCATCACTCGCTCGAATAGCTCACGCGCGCGGTCCAGTTCATCGCGGCTTCCCGTGCGCGACATGAACGACGACAGCAGCGCCCGCGCCTGCAGATACTCCTCCGACACAGCGCTTCCCAATAAGCTCCCACCCCCCGTATCCGCAACTCCGCCGGTCAACTCGGCCGCGCCCAGCAGCTCCGCGAACACGTCCTCGCAGATCTCCGTCTGGACCGCAATCAGGTCGAAGCTCTCCACGCTGATAGCCCCGCCTGTGCGCACGCTCTGCCGCTCGACATCCAGCAACTGCCAGTTCAGGTTGAACCCACGCTCGTCGCGCAGAAAACTTCCCGCAAGCACAAACTTCACCAGCAGCTTCCGCCCAATGCTCAGCGGATCGAGCTGCCGCGTCGGTATGCTCATCAGCGTGCTCGACGGCCGAACCACCAACTGCGGCACTTTCGCCAGCCGCGTCGCAATCGCATCCGCCAGCGCCTGCCCGAAGAAGTGCTGCGCCTCCGTTGTGCCCAGGTTCACAAACGGCAGCACAACAATGTCCGTTCCCTTCTTCTCGCTGCTGGCCGTGCTCTCGCGAAACCGCTCCGCCAGCATCGACAGAATCCCCGTCGTGCGCTTTTCTTCCTCCGGCGTCTCCAGGTCCAGCCGCTGCTGCGCCGGCATATTGATCGCGCCCTCACCCGGCATCACCATCGCGTCCAGTTGCAGCGAGCGCAATATCGTTCTCAGCCCCTCGCGCACCTCTGCAGCCGACCCATACCGCTCCGACGGCTGCTTCTCCAGACAGCGCAGAATCACGCTCTCCAGCTCACTCGGAATCTCCGGCACAATCTCGCGCAGCGGCGGCGGCGCAGCGAACTGAATCGCCCGAATGCTCTGCAGCTCCTGCGCATCCGGCCGGTGAAACGGATGTCGCCCGCTCACCATCTCGTACAAAATCAGGCCAAGCGCGAAGATGTCGCTCTGCACGCTCGACTGCCCGGTCACAAACTGTTCCGGCGCCATGTAGGCCACCGTTCCTCCCCGCGCCGTATACGTCGCTCCCGGCGGAATCTGCGGCGGGTGCGAGGGCATCGACGGGTCGAAATCTCCATTCAGCTCCGTGTCCATCAGCTTCTCGCGCTTCAACTGCCGCGCCAGCCCGAAGTCCAGAATCTTGATCAGCCCACCATCGGTCAGCATCACGTTCGCTGGCTTCAGATCGCGATGAAAAATTCCCAGGCTATGTGCCGCCTGCAAACCATCCGCAATCTGCATTCCGCTTGAAAGCACAAGTTGCACATTCGCCGGCCCCTCGCCGATCACCTTGTCCAGGCTCTTGCCCGGGATGTACTGCATGACGATGTAGGCCTCGTCATCCTCCTCGCCGACCTCATAGATCGCGCAGACGTTTGGGTGGTCGATCGCCGACGCCAGCCGAGCCTCACGCAACTGCGTTACGCGCACCTGCTCCGCCGTTTGCGCCCCGCGCTTCAGCAACTTCAGCACCACCGGCCGCTGCAGCAGCGTGTCGTTGGCCAGAAACACCACTCCGCTCCCACCCGATCCAATCTTCCGGATGAACTCATATTGGCGGATGACGCGGCGCTTCATGGGGGCATTATCGCAGCTAAGCCGTTGACTCCCATGTGGAAGAGACCGCTCCCGCAGCCGCGTTTCACGGCTTGCGCCAACCCTCGTGCAATACTCATCGCGACCAGAAATGGACCCCTTCGAGCGCCTCTGAACCGCTCAGGCAGCTTCTCACCCAATTCGCGGCATCTTATCGTGAATTCAAAATCAGGCCGGCCCTCGACGTGTCCGACGGTCAGCAGATTCTTTGATACGGCCAAGGAAAGAATGCCCGGGACCATCCTGCTCATCGACGACAACGCCGTGCAAGCCGCCACGCGCCAGACTATCCTCAAGCGCGCCGGATACTTTGTCATCGCCCTGCTCAGCCCCGAGCGCGCGCTTGAACAGCTTCGCAACAACGACCTCCCCGAGCCCATCGACCTCATCCTCACCGACCACATCATGCCCGGCATGACCGGCGCTGAGTTCGTTCGCCACCTGCGCGAGTTCCAGCCCAACATCCCCGTCCTCGTCATCAGCGGCATGGCCGAAGCCGAAGACGAATACCACGACCTCGGCGTCGAGTTCCGCCTCAAGCCGCTGCTGCCCGACATCCTCCTCGCCTGCGTGCACCGCCTCATTTCCAACGGCACTCCGCAGGGGGCCTCTGCCTAGCTGCGAAAAAGTCAACCCCGTCCGCTCGCGGGAATACACTGCGCTCATGAAAGCCGCTTCCAGAACGCACGCGCTTCTCGTATGCGGGCTGGCTCTTTTTTTCTCCTACATCTTCTTTCTTCTGAAGCACGCGCCTGCCTTCCGCGACATCGTCCCCTTCGGGGACGACCCCTACGACGCCGTTGGTTCCTTGGCCGTTATCGTCGCCAACCTTCTTGCCGCGACTTCGCTCGTGCGCGCCTTCCTGCCGCGATTCGCAGCCAGAAACAGCAACCGCCTTTACGCTTCGCGGACGCAAGCGGCCGTCGCGCTCTGCATTCTCATCACCGTCTTAGCTGACGCAGTTGCTCTACTGCGCCATCCGTCCCAATGGACCGGAGCTCCGGGAAAGCCAGCGTTGCTCACCGCGCTGCTTTGTCTCGCCGCTGCCTCCATCGCCGTTCTTCTTGTCGTCTGCCGTCCCTTCCGTTCGTCAAACGCGCTGCACTGGATCGCCGCCTTCGCTGTGCTGCTGGGAACAATCCTGTGTCTGTGGCTCTACCCTGAATCTCTGATCGACAAAATCCTCACTCATCTCTTGACCATCGATATTGGCGACCTGCTGCTGTTCGCGCCCGTTACGTTCTTCGTTCTTGCGCTGTTGCCCGGTGAACCGCCTTCCGCAGCCTTCGTTCGAGCATCTCGCAGCCGCACCCCGATCCCCCGCTGGCCGTTCATCGCCCTTGTCGGGCTCGCTGTCGGCCTGTGCATCTTCGTCGCTGAGATCCGGCACAGTTCAGGTTCTATTCCCTTCGCTCGCCTCGCGTTAGTAGCTTCTGTCTATGCCTATGCCGGCCTCTCCGGCCTGCTGATCGCATACGCCTTTCTCCGCAGGCCACTCGGTTTCGTTTCCGCCGACTGACCTCGGTCCGCCGAACTCTGCGAAAATAGAAGGCGAGGACTCTGCTCGCCCATGCTGCACCCCATGCCGTACTTCGGCAACTTTTCCCTTCTGCTCGCGCTCGCGCTCTGCGTCTACACGCTCTTCAGCGGCGCAGTCTCTCTCCGAGCGCTCGCAACGGGCAGTCAGCTCGCCGTCTCCCCCGAAGCCCTCCGCGAAAGCTCCCGCCGCGCCGGCATCGCCAGCTTCATCGTCATCTCCTGTGCCGCGTTCGCCCTGATCTGGGCTGCCTTCACCAACGACTTCTCCGTCGACTACATCCTTCACCACACCAACCGCGACCTCAACCCGCTGTACAAGTTCTCCGCGCTCTGGTCCGGCCAGGAAGGCTCCCTGCTCCTCTGGGCATGGCTGCTCGCCGCCTACGGCTTCGTCATGCGCATCCGCCACAAGGCTGACATCACCCTCCACGCCTACGCGTCGACCATCCTCTCCGCCATCCAGGTCTTCTTCCTTCTGCTGCTCGTCTTCGCCGCGCCACCATTCGCGTTCGCTCCCGGCCCGCTGCACGCCGACGGCTTCGGCCTGAACCCGCTCCTCCAGTACCCGGAGATGGTCATCCATCCGCCGATGCTCTATCTCGGCTACGTCGGCTTCTCCGTTCCGTTCGCCTTCGCGCTCGGCGCGCTCATGATGCGCTACCCCGGCGAGAAGTGGATTCACATCACCCGCCGCTGGACCATGGTCACCTGGCTCTTCCTTACCTGCGGCATCTGCCTCGGCATGCACTGGGCCTACGCCGTGCTCGGTTGGGGTGGCTACTGGGGATGGGACCCCGTCGAGAACGCTTCGCTCATGCCCTGGCTCGCCGGCACCGCCTTCCTGCACTCCGTCATGATGCAGGAGAAGCGCGGCATGATGAAGGTCTGGAACGTCTGGCTCATCTTCGCCACCTTCATGCTCTCCATACTGGGCACGCTGCTCACGCGATCCGGCATCGTCAGCTCAGTCCATGCCTTCGCCGAGAGCAACATCGGCAACTGGTTCTACGCCTTCCTCCTCATCGTCTTCGTTGTTTGCCTCTTCACGTTCCTTCGGCAGCGCGATCACCTCCGCGCCGAAAACAAGCTCGAATCGCTCGTCTCGCGCGAGTCCTCATTCCTCTTCAACAACCTCGTGCTCCTCGCCGCCTGCTTCACCATCCTCTGGGGCACGCTGTTCCCCATCCTCAGCGAGTACGTGCAAGGCTCCAAAGTCACGATGGGCCCGCCGTTCTACAACCGCGTCGCCGTTCCTATCGGCCTCTTCCTCATCTTCCTCACCGGCGTCGGCCCTCTGCTCGCCTGGCGCGCCACATCCATCCGCTCCATTCGCCGCAATCTGTTCCTCCCCTGCATCGCGATCATCGTCAGCGCCGCAATCCTGATGCTCACCGGCGTTCGTCCCTGGAACGAACCCGACGGCTCGACCGGCGCCATCTACTCACTCGTCTGCTTCTCACTTGCCGCCGGCGTCATCACCGCCATCCTCACCGAATTCCTCCGCGGCGCCAACGTCGTCCGCACTCAGACCCAGAAAAATCTCTTCTCCTCCGCCTTCCTCCTCACGCGCCGCAACACCCGCCGTTATGGCGGATACATCATTCACTTCGGCATCGTCGTTCTCTTCATCGGCGTCGCCGGTTCCGCCTTCAATCAATCGCGCGAGCTCGAGATGACCTACGGCGACTCGCTCCAGATCGGTTCCTACAAACTGGTCTGCCAGTCCTATTCGCAGGACTCCAACGCCAACTACGACACCGACTACGCTTTGCTCGACGTCTTCCATAACGGCAAGAAGGTCACACAGCTCACACCCGAGCGCCGCTTCTACAACGCCTCGCAGCAGACCTCGACGATCGTCGCCATCCACTCCACGCTCGCACGCGATCTCTACGTAGTCTTCGAAGGCCGCAACCCGGAAACCGACAGGCCCATCATCAAGGTCTTCCTCAATCCGCTCGTCAACTGGATCTGGATCGGCGTCGCCTTCGTGATCTTCGGCACCGGAATCGCACTCGTCCCCCCACTCAAGCCGGCCACCCGCCGCGCCGAAGCCCCCGAGCCACTGGCTGCCCCAAATCCCGGGTCCCCGGCAAGCTCGCTGGCTGGGGTGGCACGTCTTGACTCTGAGACTTGGGCCTTGCCATCGACCAAATCCAATGCGTAAGCGCCTCCTTCCCATCACTCCGGGTGCCCCCTCGGCTCGCGATTTCATCGCGAGGCAGGGTGGGGTGATCATCGCCACAATCCTCAGCGGAGCCTCCATGCGTAAACGAGCGCTCCACATCGCGCTCCTCTGCGCACTCGCCGTCCCCATGCTCGGCGCCGGCGCTCCTTCCTCGCGCTTCGACGCGATCGGCCACAAGCTCATGTGCGTCTGCGGCTGCGGTCAGGTTCTGCTCGAGTGCAACCATGTCGGCTGCCCCGACTCCGACCGCGAGATCACCGAGCTCCGCGCCCAGCTTTCCACCGGCGTCCCCGACCAGCGCGTCTTCAACTGGTTCGTAAACAAGTACGGCCCCACCGTGCTCGCCGCGCCCCTCCGCGGCGGCTTTGACATCGTCGCTTGGATCGTCCCCTTCGCCGTCCTCCTCTTCGGCCTGGCTTCGGTCGCCTTCGTCATCCGCCACTGGCGCCGTCGCCAGCTCCTCGACGAGGCCGCAGCCACCCACTCACAAGCCCCGCCGCCCGCCGACTCCGCCCTCCGCGATCGCATCCGCAAGGAGACTACATACTAAGTCACCTCGCACTTACCCAAAAGTCACCTTTCTCTGTTACGCTAGCTTGCGTCCTCCCATGACGCGCTTCGAACTCCTCAAAATCGTCATCGGCCGCGCCCGCGCCAACGGCTTTGAGTTCCGCCGCTGGTATACCACCCGTCTCGCGCTTCCCTGGAAATCCGCCGATAAGGCTTTAGCGACCCTCGAGCAGCAGCGCCACTACTACGCCCTGCTTTTCTCGCACGAGTTCGCCGAAGCCTTCTGGAAGCCCGGCTCCGAAATCACCTTCCAGGTCCCCGCCGGCACCTTCCAGCGCCGCATGCCAGACGGCTCTATCCAAACCATCGAGCGCAAGCCCTTCACCCGCCGCAGCGCGCGCAAAGACGCTTGGCGCTACCACCTCCGCGAGATGGCACTCGCCGAAGAACCGCTTCGCTACATCCGGCGCTACCTCAATGTAGAAGAAGACCTCACCGACGTTCCAGGCAGCCACGAGACCACTACATCCCACCCGCTCCACCGGCCCAGATCCACTCGCTCCGCCACTACTCCACGCCCTCTTCCCACCGACCCACCCCGCTTCCTCCGCCGCCCATACCCGTAGGCCAGTAGTTAGTAGTTAGTAGTTAGTAGTTAGTAGTTAGTGGTTCCGCCCAAACATTGTTATGCGCAAGCGCTCTGGCTGGATTCATGTTCGTTAGAACTGCAGCCGCCGCTATCACCAAACACTAACGACTAACTACTAACCACTCGCCCTACCCCCCGCCCGTCATCTGCTTCAGAGCTTCCTGCGCCGTCTTCCGCGTCTTCGGCACCGGATCCAGCGCCAGGCATCGCCTGTAATTCTGTTCGGCCTCATCCAGCTTCCCGAGCTTCCGCGCCGCCTCGGCCAGCGCCAGGTGCGCCTCCGGATCATCCGCGGCAATCGTCACCGCTTCCTTCGCACGCATATACGCGCCGCGGAAGTTCCCATCGTTCTGGTAGAACCCCGCCACCTGCAGGTCCTCAGCCTCCTGCTGGTTCGCCGTCCTCACCGGCTCCGCGGGCCGTCTCCGGCTCGGCCGCGTTCGCGTCGGCACGCTCGTATCGTCCGGCTCCTCAGGCGCCACCCCATCCGGCAACCCCGACGACGAACTCGAATATCCTCGCGAATTCGAAGCCGAACTCGAGCTGCTCGACCCGCCCGAACTCCCCGCATCCTGCAACCCACCCGGCGGCGCAGGCTTCACATCTTTCCCTCCTGCCGTCCCGTTTGCGTTCTTCGCTCCCGTATCCGCATCCCCCGGGTACGGAAACTGCTGCCGCGGACTCGCTGGCGTGCTCGATGCTCCCGGCGCATTCGGCGTCTGCGGCGCAGGAGTCTGCTTCGCCGCATCCGGATCCCCCGGATACGGAAACTGCTGCCCCGCATTCGACGGCACCGGCTTATCCTGCGCCGCGCCACACGTCGACGTCGTCGTCCACTTCCCGTCCGGTCCCTTCGTCGCGCCGCCCGTGCAGTTCATGTCCGACGGTGGCGTCGCCGACCTTCCCTCCGGCGTCTGTTTCCACTGCGGCGTATTCGCCTGGCTGGCCGGCGTCTGCGCACACGCTAGGCCCGCTCCCAGCCCCACCACCGCGCACGCCATCCACACTCGTCTCATCCATCCATTAGACGACATCCACCGGCACCCCGCACCCTACCCAACCCTATTCGCTACTTCCTGTTCCCTGATCCCTGATCCCTATTCCCTGATCCCTGATCCCTGATCCCTGTTCCCTGTTCCCTCATCCCTGTTCCCTGATCCCTGTTCCCTGTTCCCTGCCTTGCTAAACTAGCCGCAATGCGTCGCTTCACCCCCGCCACACCCCGCCTGCTCATCCGCTCCTCCAGCATCCACGCCGCCGGCGTCGTCACGCTCGACCCCATCCCCCGCGGCCGCCGCATCCTCGAGTACGACGGCCCCCGCATCTCCAAAGATATCGCCGACGAGCGCTACGCCGACCGCCCCGTCACCTA
Source organism: uncultured Verrucomicrobiae bacterium (assembly GCA_963716225.1). Classification (GTDB taxonomy): domain Bacteria; phylum Acidobacteriota; class Terriglobia; order Terriglobales; family Acidobacteriaceae; genus Granulicella. The sequence continues at coordinate 1,001,015 of OY970299.1, forward strand.
TCTCTTCTCCATCGACGGCACCGCGGACGTCATCGACGGCTTCTCCGCCGCCATGTTCGTCAACCACTCCTGCGCGCCCAACTGCGAGACCGAAGAAGACAACGGCCGCGTCTGGATCAAATCCATCCGCAACATCGCCGCCGGCGAAGAGCTCGTCTACGAGTACAACCTCCACGACTCCGACGACGACAACGCCGACTGCCACTGCGGCGCCGCCCACTGCCGCGGCACCATGTTCTCCGACGACGAACTCAAACGCCGCGCCCGTGCCGCCAAACGCAAAGCCGCAAAGTAAGCCACCGGTCAGCCTTCCACCTCGCACTCCGCCAATTGACTGGCCAGCCCTACTTGACAAATCGCTGGTCCAGGAAGCCCTGCACAGAAAACCGCGCGGGTCTCTTGGCCTACCCAAGTACCCAAGTCCGGACCTAAGCCCAAAACTCTGAAGACTTTGCGCACTTTTCAGGGGGACGGGGGGTGAGCCGGCCTACTCCTTCGGCGCCGCAATCTCCTTCAGATAATCCGCGCTCAGCGTCCCCTTCTGCTTCGCCACACCCATCAGCGTCGGATAAAACTGCACAAAGGTCGTGTCCACCGCGCCGTGCATCTCGTGGCAGCTATAGCACGCAGCCGAGCGCTCCACCATCTTCGCCGGCGCCTTCCTGCCATCAAACTCAAAGAACCCCCACCCGCCCGGCAGGTTCTTGTCCTTCACATGCACCTCGAGCGCCATCACATCCGCCGACTGCGTATGTCCGCGCTGATTAATCGACGCTCGCGACTCCGCGCCCCGAACCTCCAGCGCTATCACCGTCCGGTCCGGCCACTTGCCCGTGTCCACAAACGTCCTGTACGCCGCCGGATTCACAAACACGTTGTCGAACATGTGCATGTCCGGATTACCCGCCGCCGTATAACTCATATCCAGCCCACTCGTCAGGTAAATCCACTGCCGATATTCCGCCGGAAACTTCATCTCGCCCGCCGCGGTATAGCTCAGCTCATCCGAGCCACTGACACCCGCAGGTGCCTGGCTCGAAGAAATAAATAGGCCTAAACAGATCGCAGCCAACGGACGAATCATCGCACTACCTCAGCCACACAGGATCAGGAGCTTGCCCAACAGTACGCGCCCGCACCGCACGAAGTTCCTGCGCCTCACTCCTGGCCCAAACTCCGGCCGGCGCGCGAGATCACCTCTTCAGCAGATCCACCGGCACATTCACATCCTGCACCCGGAACATCTCCGCCAGCGCCGGATGCCTCACCGCAATCGCTCTGTACATTTCCCATGCCACGCGCCTGTAGCTGAAGTGCCCCGCCACCCCACTCCGCAGCTCCGAGATATACAGCGCCTCCGCAAAATCCATCTTGAACAGCGCCCTGCACCGCGTGCCCAGCGGCAGCAGATACCGCGCGCTGGCCTTCGCTTCCGGCTCATCCGAATCGCACAGCTCGCGGTACGCCAGCCGGGCCCCATCCATCGCGCTCTTGTACTTCTCCGCCAGCCCCGCTTCTTCCAGCGTCGGCTGCCCCGGACACACCGGCTCGTCATACCCGTGCACATCGCTGAACGGCTGCAGCAACTGCACACACCGCCGATGCCGATGCATATCCCTAAACCCGCCCACATCCATCAGAATGTCGAACCTGAATCCATGCCCCGCATTGAACGCGCGCAACAACTCATCATGCCTTCCACGATGCGCCGTTCCCAGCTTCAAAATCTCGTTCCGCCGCGTCTCGCTCAGCGCCGCCACCGCTCCGCGCAACTGCCTGTAAGAGTAATGACAGTGCGGATAAATCAACGAGGTCGCAATCTCTACCTCCAAGTCCTCGTCGTCATCCAGCAGGTCCACAATCGGCGCCGGATACACCGGCGCATCGTTGCCCTCGCCGTCGCGCATCAACTCACGGGCCGCCGCCGCCAGCTCCTTCGCGCTCTCGATCGCATATGCATTCGGCTCCGCATACTTCACCAGCGTCGGCGCAGCCTTCACCGGAGGCATCAGGTCACCCAGAATCTCCTGTGTCGCCGCCGGATCCACGCTGCCCTCACCGGCCATCTCCTCCAGCCGGTCGCGCAGCACATTCCACGCCGGCTCCGTCGCCGCCGTGCGCAGCTTCGTCCCAAGCTCACGAATCTCCGCGAACTCACTCGAGAGCAGGCGCGACACCTGCATCTCCAGCGTGCGCGCATTCACAATCTGCCCCAGCGACGTGTTCGTCGCGAGCGGCAGCAGATATCGCGCCGCATCGAAAGCCCGCGCCTTCAGCGTTCGCGCATAGCTCTCCGGCTTCATGCTCTCCGGCTGCGGAATCGCGCGCTTCAGCGCCTCAAACATCCCCGCGCCCAGCTCGTCGTACGCATGAAACAGCGCCTCAATCGCCGCGACGTAGTGCTTGCGTCCGCCCTTGCTCAGCTCCGGCGTATACCATCCGCTGCGCCGGAAATCCTGGTACCGCGTCGACCGCTCCTGCCCATCCCACCGGGTCTCGTCCACCAGCGTGATCGCCGCCAGCAGGCTCAGCCGCTCCACCGCAAACGGAATATGGGCCAGGTCCGCAATCGACCTGTGCCCATACTGAAAATAAAACGTGTTCAGAAACTGCTCAGCCTTCTGCGAGCTGATCTCCGTCAGCGACTCCCGCATCGTCAGCGCCGACCGCGAGTACTTCGCCATCGCATACGCCAGCACCTCCGGCTCCGCGCCATGAATCGCATAAACCTCCGTCGTGCTTTCAGCACCCGGCTTCGCTTCAGGCTTCAATTCAGATGCGGTGGTAACAGGCAGATCAGGGGCAGCGGCAGGCGAGGACATGTCCGCACAAGAATACAGCGCAGCCGCCATGTTGGAATCTCGTCCCTTTTCTTACATTGCACATTTGAAAGGAATCGCTGCGAGGAACTGCCGCGAAGCGTGCCCCGCTGGTGCAAAGGACTGTTCGCTAAGAGAAAACGAAAACAGCCACCAAACTTCTGTGAAAATTGACTATTGCATTTGCCAACGTTTCTGCTAGTCTGCCGCCACCCGATTTTCCAAGTTACAGGGCCGTTTCTGCGTATCACTTGTACTTGATGTATCCGGATGTGTGCCTCGCGACAACCAATGGTGAATTCCTGATTCGGTCCACTCGCCTGATTGTCCTCTGATTCAACTTGTCCCATGACAGCGCCATAAGCACTGCCAATTGGCTGGACCGTTCTCTAGAGCAGGTGAGATTTGGGGAGCGCGTGTCCCGCGGTCGACAGGATCACGCCCCCGTTACGACGGGGAGGTGTGTTTTGAGAATTACTCGCGTTTTGAACATCGCCACAACTTTCGCCTTCGCCCTGCTTTTTGCCGCCCAGACAGAATGTTCTCCCATGCAGGCCGGCCCGACCGGGAGCATAACTGGACAAGTGCTCGATCCAAGCGGAGCTGCCGTTCCGGGAGCAACCGTTACTGTAACCAACGACGCGGGTGGGCAATCGGCGACGACGAAGACCGATCCGGCAGGCAAATTTAGGATCAGCAACTTCCCGATCGGGACAGCCTCAATAAAGGTCACGGCTCCCGGATTCCAAGTTGTTCAACTGAAGGATGTACCCGTCAACGTCGGGCAAACCTCAAACCAGCTCATCACCCTTCCTGTTGGGGTGTCCGAGGAGGTCATGGTTAGCGCCGCTCCGGAAGAAGCGGGCACCCCAAAAGGCGCCGCCACGGGGGGCGCTCAGAATCAAGCCGCCGCGACCCAGCAACCTAGTCAAGGGCAACAGCTCACCGGCTCAGCTTGGGGAACACCGGACGCGTGCGCAACCGGAACCCCGGGCGCCTTGGCTGCGAAGGGAATCCTGTTTGTTCATCGATCGCTCGTGTTGCCACAGGAGGCCACGGACGACTTTGGATTTCGCCTGGGCCGACGGTTCCTGGTGTATCAGGTTTCGATTACGAACGCAGCCAAAGATTTTGAGTATTCGGTGAGCGATATAGTCGTTGACCTTAAGCCAATCTTCACCAGGCTACATGTCCCTCTATTGAATACCTCCGCAACAGATGTTCCCACGCCCGCGGCTTACGAGGCCTCAAGCCAGGACCTTCTCATGCTGCGCGGAGTCCCCGAAAAGGGACAGGACTACGACCCGCGAAACATGACGCTGCATATTCTGCAAGGGATTGGGGCAGTCGGCGCGGGAATTAGCGGACTGACGCCTTTCTCCGGCACGATGGGTTCGGCCATGGCGAACTTCAACGGAGCATTCCTTCAGGCGTTCACGGGGATAGCGCCGGACCACACTTCAACGCAACTGAATCGACTAAGCGATATGGCGTTCACCTCGAACACGCTTATCGGAAAGCTGCAGACGAAAAAGTTTGCCATTTTTATTCCAGAGGAATTCGTGATGCCTAAGGGCGATCGGAAGAAGTACTGGAAAGATCCGCGTACTGAGCTCTCCACCCTTCCCTTCGATCAGCTGAATGTGTGTGTGGACGGCATCCTTCTGGTACAGGCGACGACCACACCAGACCCAGCCTTTTCTACTTCCGAGACACTCGTCGCTCCCGGCAAGCAGATCACGCTGTCCGACGATCCAAGCGCAACCATCTACTTGACCACAAACGGCGATACGCCGACGACTAGCTCAACCAAGTATTCGACTCCGATTGTGATCGGTGCAGCAGGTACTCCACAGGTGACTATTAAGGCGTTTGCAGTCGAACCAAACGAGTTGCCGAGCAATACAGTCGTTCGAAGCTTCATACCGGCAATACCTGCGCTACCGCCGACCATCACTTGCGGAGCCGACAACAAATCCGCAACGATTGCGCCGGCCACGTTGAACGACACCGTGTTCTACACCGAGGATAAGACGACCCCCACTCGGACGTCGAAGGCCGTCACCTCGTCGACTACGATCACTCTCTCGAACTCACCGGAAACGATCACAGCCATCGAGGTCGGCAACAACACTTCACTAAGTCCGCCTGTTACACAGACATGTCCTGCGCCTTGACGATGGACGGATACGGCAAGTTCTCAGCACTGATCGACTCTTGCAAGTCCGCATGTGAGGAAGAAACTCTCTAGCAAGATGAGCAGTCTGTGACCAGTCCTGACGAACGCGCCTCGCGACGCAAGCTGATTACCGGAAAAGCCGTTCGCGGACGGCATGGTCTGTATCTGACTCGTGCACCTCCGTCGTTTGCGAAAGCAACCACGAGCGGCGCATCCGCCTCCGTCGCGATAATCTCTACTATGACCCAATAACTCGCTCAGGAGACCTCATGCCTTCTTCCCTCACCGGCAAAGTCGCGCTCGTCACCGGAGCCTCCCAGGGAATCGGCCGCGCCATTGCTCTCGATCTCGCCCGTAATGGCGCCACCGTCGCTGTAGCCGCGCGGAATGTAGATAAGCTGGAAACTGTCGCTCAAGAGATCGCGTCCGCCGGCGGAACAGCCAAAGCCTTTGCGCTCGATGTCACCTCCGAGGACTCGATCAAGTCCTGCGCCAAAGCCGTCCTCGCCGACCTCGGCGCCTGCCACATCCTCGTCAACAATGCCGGCACCACCCGCGACGGTCTCGCCCTGCGCATGAAGCTCGCCGACTTCGACGACATCCTCCGCGCCAATCTCACCGGTGCCTTCCTGCTCACGCAAGCCGTCATCTCCTCGATGATGAAGGCCCGCTGGGGCCGCGTCATCAATATCAGCTCCGTCGTCGGCGAAACCGGCGCCGCCGGCCAGGCAAACTACGCGGCTTCAAAAGCAGGATTGATCGGCCTCACCAAATCACTCGCGCGCGAGTTCGCCTCCCGCAACATCACCATCAACGCCGTCGCTCCCGGATTCATCTCCACCGCCATGACCGAAGCCCTCACCGATGACCAGCGAGCCGGCATCCTCGCGCAGGTTCCGCTCGGCCGTTATGGGACCGTTGAAGATATCGCGTCCGCCGTCACCTTCCTCGCCTCCGATGCTGCCTCCTACATCACCGGGCACACGCTCGACGTCAACGGCGGCATGTACATGGGGTAAAAAGAAGCCGAGAACTGAGAAATCCGATCTCTGCGCGTGTGCCCTGCTTTCAACGACTCACGAACCTAACGAATCCGAATTGGTACAAACGTCGCAAGTTCTCGAAGATTCTCCTTGCCACCCTTACTTTCGGTGGTTACTTTACGGCTAATGGCAAACATGCACACAGCTCTGCCCACCGAAAGTTCTGGGCCGATTCCGCAAAGTTCTGGGCCAATTCCTCAAGATTCCGGGGCGATTCCGCAAAATCCTGAGCGGATCAATATTGGGGTTACGATTCGCGGGTTCCGGCTGCAGAAAGGGCTTTCGCAGGGCGACATCGAGAAGCGGACGGGGCTGTTGCGCTGCTACCTCTCGCGTGTGGAAAACGGCCATACCGTGCCATCTCTGGAAACGCTGCAGAAGATTGCCGGCGCTCTTGATATTTCGCTAAGTCATTTCTTTTCTGAAGATCCAGTGCGTGATGTGTCCGGGGTTTCGCTGAGCGAAGAGGAGATTCGTTTCCTCACCCAGGTGCAGCGCTACGCTGCCAATCTCACCGAAAGCGACCGCCGCCTGCTGCTCGCGATGGTGCGGAAGTTTGCCGCGACCGTGTCCAGCACCTTCGATTAGTCGCTGGACGACGATTCAATTTTGAGTGGTTTTCGAGCGGTTTCGACGCGTTTCAGCGCGTTTTGAAGCACTTCAAAATGCGGTTTGCACCGTTTCAGGTGCAGGATCTTAGCCGCGTGCCGCCCGCATCAGCGCATAGGTAACCAGCGCCAGGAAGAATCCGGCAACCCAGAAGGTTACCCGCTGGCGGGCACGATAGCTGGCTCGTCCGGTCGTCATCTTCGGCAGCAGCGGCAGGCCAAGCAGCAGACCGCTCAGAACACCACCAAGATGCGCCGAGTTGTCGATGTGCGGGATGTTGGCCGCGTTGACGTGGAGCCGCGCCCACTCCGCAGGTGAAAGCCCGCCCGAAAATTCGGGCGCGATTCCCAAGGCGAGGTTGATGACCGCGAACAGAATCACCTGGCGGCGAAGATGCTTGAGTTCTTCCCAGGGAAGGTTGAGCTTGCGGTTCGAGAGCAGGACGATGAGGATGCCGGCGATGCCGAAGATTGCGCCGGACGCGCCGACGGCGATGGCATCGGTGTGCGAGAAGACGCTGGCTGCGGCCGAGAGGATGTTGCCCGTAACGCCGGTCAGGAAGTAGACCCACGCCAAGCCCCACTTGCCCAGCAGCGGCTCACCGAATAGGCCGAGGTTCCAGAGGCACCAGAGGTTGGTCGCGATGTGCAGGATGCTGGCGTGGACGAAGCAGGCGGTAATGAGACGCCACCACTGCCCGCCGCTGGTTGCGACCCAGCCATCGCATCCGCCGAAGTAATAGAGCACGTTGCCGTCGAACTGCGCGGTGAAGATGGAGCTGTACTGGTGCGCCCTGAGGAGCGGGATGACGGGGCTCCAGCGGAACATGATGGCGAAGACCAGGATGTTGATGGCCATCAGGGTGGAGGTCGCCGGATAGGCCGCGATTGTTTCGATCCAGGAGCGCTTGCGATAAGCCGGCGCACCGCCGCGCGTTACTTCGCCGGCTCGCGCGGCTACCTGCGACGCCGGCTCATGCGGGTGGGCGTGGGTGTGCACAACATCAGTGGGTTGGGAATCTGGCACGGAGGGAAGGGTCTGCTCTGGCGGTTCGATTCACATGATAGCGCAGTGGAAGGAAGACAGTAGAGGGTAGACAGTAGACAGTAGGAGAGGCGGGTTGGGGACGCCCCGGCAGAAACGCAGATCCCCTGCGGGGATGACAGAAAGAAAGGCAAGGGCAAGGGCAAGAGCAAAAGCAAAGGCACTCGCGCGTCTTAACGCGCGATACCCCACCCTGGCTCGCTCCGCGAGCCGAGGGTGGGGCACCCGGTCTACTGTCTACTGTCTGGACTCTACTGTCTGCCTTTACGCGGCGTGCTTGGAGAGGCGTTCGCGGAGCTCGGGGGAGACGTGGTCGCGGACCATGGAGGTGACCATGCCGGGAACGGGCGTGGTCATGAGCACGAGGGCCCAGAGCAGCATGGAGAAGATGATGCCGGCGATGGCCACGGCTTCCAGGCTGACGGTAATACTGGCGGGGATGTGGGCCAGGGCGAGGGCGCGGTCGGTGCCGAGATGCACGTGAACGCTGGAACTGAGGTGGCGAACGGCTTCAAGCCGGCGCACCACCAGGGCGGCGAGCAGAAAGGCCGCGCAGGCCAGGGTGGTCACGAACAGGAGCAGGAGGTCGACGGCGCGGTGCACGCGCTGCTTTCCGCGGCAGTGCGGGCAGCCGCGTAGATGCTCCTCATAGTCGCCACGCAGCCCTGCAGGGGTGCCGGAGATGTCATAACGCCATCCGGAGAGGATGGCGCCGATCACCGGATCAGTGCAGGGGGAGTGGGCGTCCTGGAAGGCGTGTCGAGTGAGCATCGTTATTGTTTACGCAATTTATATCTTACTTCAGGCTGGCGGGGCAGGAAAAGCGCCTGATTTGAGTCAGGTGGGTGATCCGAGGCTGAAGCCCCTTGATGCGATAGGACTCTGTACCGTGGGCTGAAGCCGCTGCAACTCCGGATTCGGGCCGCTGCTACTCCGGATTTACAGCCGGATGGGGTCGAGGGCAACGTCCTGGCGGGCCAGGAGGACGCGATTTCCCAGCAGGCGCATGCGGTCGCCGATGGCCTCCTCGGCGGCGAGGCGGGCGAGTTCGGGAAGATTGTTCTGCTCGCTGAGGTGGCCAAGGACGATGGTGTGGGCGCCGCCATCGTAGTCGCGCATGAGGAACTCGGCGGTAGCGGCGTTGGAGAGATGGCCGACGCGGCTGAGCACGCGTTGCTTGACGCTCCAGGGATAGGGGCCGTCCTTGAGCATCTCGAGGTCGTGGTTGGACTCGAGCAGAAGGACGTCGACGTTCTTGAGGGCGAGCTTGACGTTGGGCGGGACGTAGCCGAGGTCGGTAGCGACTGCCATGCGGATGGACTCGCCGGGAGCGTAGAAGACGAAGCCGCAGGGGTCGGCGGCATCGTGCGGGATGGTGAAGGGGCAGACTTCGATCTCGCCGATGCGGAAGCTGCGGCCGGCTTCGAAGAACTCGAGCGAGGGGAGTTCGGTGGGGTTGACCTTGGGGTGGGTCTCTTCGGGTGGGGCCGTTTCGGTTTCGCGTTCTTCGCAGGGGGTATCTGTCCCTGCCTCGCAGGGGGTATCTGTCCCTGCCTCTATAGCTGCGCGCTCGCGCTGCATCTTCTCAAGCCACGCCTTGTAGGTCATGCGCTTTTGCGGTGTGAGCATGCGCACCCAGGCGCGGTGCGTGGCTTCGGTGAAGAAGACGGGGATCTTGAGCTTGCGGGCGAGCACGGAGAGGCCGGCAACGTGGTCGAGGTGCTCGTGGGTGATGAGGATGGCTTTGAGGTCGGCGGGGTCTTCGCCGGTAAGGGCCATGCGGCGCAGGATCTCGCGGCAGCTTAGCCCGGCGTCGACCAGAACGGCAGTTCCGGCGGCGGCGACCACGGTGGCGTTGCCACGTGACCCCGAAGCTAGAACTGTCATGCGCACGGAATGAGGATACAGCGGTGGAGGGCTGTGCAGAAGGGGGTGGGAATCAGGGAAGCTGCTAGCTGTCTTAGTTGGCTGAGGGCTGGTGCACGTCGTCGATGACGAGGACCTCAACGGGGCCTTTGGCTGGTTCGAAACGGAGGCCGAGTTGCTCCTCGAGAGCGGTGAAGAAGGGCGGGTATGCGGCGTCGTGGCTGTCGGGGCGTGCATCGTCGGGCTGCCAGCGGAGGTCGATGTCGAATCGGCGGGGATGCCGGTCTTATCGATGATGACGCGCCCGGCGTCGCCAGCAAGGTCTTGCGCGATCAGTGGCAGAGTGATGCCTTGACCATTGAAGTAGCTGTTGCCGTGGTTGGTGGTGAGGCCGTTAGATTTGGTAGGCGTGAGCTTCGCTCCGCCCTTCGCTACGACGAGTTCATAGATCGGCAGCTCGCGGTCTTCGACTTGGGTCTTGAGGCCGAAGCGGTCGGCGAGGAGGGATTGAATCATAGCGAGCTTGATGGGTTTGGCTTGCTCGGAAGGAAGGTCATGCAGGCGTTGATTGAGCGCCTCGTCGCCGGACTCGGCGGCGATGTCGAACGGCTGTGAGGCGGTCCAGGCAGGAGCATCGACGATGCGGCTCTCCGGCATCTCGAAGGCGTACTGGATGATGGCTTTGAGTGTGACGTTGCTGGTATGGAAGTTGCCATCGTGGGATGAGCTCCAGATGTGGTTGCGCTCGTGTGGCAGGGGGGTGTGGGGATGGATCGAGGCAACGTCGAAGGTTGGGGCGGCGGTGGATTGTGGTGCTTGTGAAGGCGCTCCGGTTCCGAACACAAACAGCATGCTGCTGGTGATGACTGCCGCTCTCTTCATTGCTGCTGGTGCTCCTGTGGACGAACGTCGCCGTGGACAGCAGGGGAAGCATAACGGATACGATCTTTGTCGCGAGGGCAATTCCGGAACTTCTTTCGTGCTCGGATTGTTACTTCACAGGGTTCCGCAGCGGCGCGAGGAAGTTGACGATGGAGCGCATGACGAGTTCGTTGCGCTGGTTGAAGACGGTGGTGCGGGAGCGGACGACGCCGTACTCGGGGCGGGAGCGGGAGTGGCGGACGGACATGATTTCGGCTTCGGTGCGGAGGGAGTCGCCGGGCCGGACGGGAGCGGTCCAGCGCATCTCTTCGACGCCGGCGCCGATCATGCCGCCGGCGACGCGGATGGATTCGACGCGGAGGCGCATGACGATGGCGGCGGTGAGCCAGCCGGAAGCCGCGAGGCCTTTGAAGAAGCTGCTTTCGCCGGCAGTCTGGTCGATGTGGAACGGCTGCGGGTCGTAGCGCTCGCCGAATTCCATGATTTCCTCGACGGTGACCTTGTAGGAGCGGCTGGAGTTGAAGGTCATGCCGGGGTGCAGGTCTTCGAAGTAAAGTTCTTTGGTTGACAAGGGTTCCTCCGAGAGACATTAGACAGTAGACAGTAGACAAAGACTGAGTTGCCGGGCTGGGGTGCGCTCCATACTGTCTACCCTCTACTGTCTCGCTTGTACTCGTAGAAGCCTTTGCCGGATTTGCGGCCGAGCCAGCCGGCGTCGACCATGCGGATAAGGAGGGGGCAGGGGCGGTACTTGGGGTCGCCGAGGCCGGCCTCGAGGACGCGCATGATGTCGAGGCAGACGTCGAGGCCGATGAAGTCGGCTAGGGTGAGCGGGCCCATGGGATGAGCCATGCCGAGGCGGAAGACCTCGTCGACGGCCTGGGGGGTGGCGACGCCCTCCATGACGGCGAAGATGGCCTCGTTGAGCATGGGCATGAGGACGCGGTTGGAGACGAAGCCGGCGGCGTCGTTGACCTGGACGGGGGTTTTGCCGAGGGCGAGTGCGAGGGTGTGGACGCGCTCGAAGGTAGCGTCGGAGGTCTGGAGGCCGCGGATGACTTCGACGAGCGACATGACCGGGACGGGGTTGAAGAAGTGCATGCCGATGACGCTCGCGGGGCGCGAGGTACAGGCAGCGAGTTTGGTGATGGAGATGGAGGAGGTGTTGGAGGCGAGGATGGCGTCGGGGGCGAGGACGGTGTCGAGCTCGCGAAAGATGGAGGTTTTGACTTCGAGGCGCTCGGTGGCGGCTTCGATGACGAGGGTGCAGTCTTGGAGCGCGGCGAGAGAGTTGGCGGGGCGGATGCGCTTGTGAATGGTCTCGACCTCGGCGGGGTCAACCTTGCCCTTGGCGGCTTCGCGATCGAGGTTAGTGCGGATGGTGGCGAGGCCGCGATCGAGGGCGGCGGGGTTGGCCTCGGCGAGGAGGACGGAGCAGCCGGAGCGCGCGATGACGTGGGCGATGCCGTTGCCCATGGTTCCCGCGCCGATGACGCCGAGGCGTTCAGTCATTCTGCAGTCCTTAGTTTGCGGGAGCTTAGAGACGAGCCGTTTGAGAGATCGTCACAGGTCAGCCAGTCTAGCAGTCGGGTGCGGGGTGTGCGAAGGGCGCCAGGGGCGGAGGGCGGCTGTGCGTGTGGTGCAACTTCAGTGGCAGGCAGGCGGCGATTTTGCTTGCCTGCTCCCGTTCCACGACGTATAAAACAGCCACGATCTCTCATTCGCAAGCGGTTGCTGTGGTTAATGGAACAGAGCGGCCGCCCGAAAGGAGCCAGGTGGCTATGCACCGGGCCCGATTTTCCCGTCCTTCGGCGAGCGTTGGCCGCGACCGTGTTGCGCAGTTTGCCCGGCGCAGCGCGCTGCTGCTGGCGCCGCTGGTGATTGCGCCGCTCCCGCTGTGTGCCTTTGGCAATAACAATGTGCCGGACTGGGTGAAGACTGCGGCCGAGCAGCCGCTGCCGAACCTGCCGCAGAGTGCGCGGGCGGTGGTGCTGCTCGACGAAGAGACGTATACGGTCGACACCAAGGGGCAGGCGGTCGAGCACGTGCGCATGGTGGTGAAGATTCTGCGGCCGCAGGGGCGCAGGCTGCAGGAGACGCGCCCGGCGGTTGAGTACGACAAAGATTCGAAGGTGCTGTCGTTCCATGCGTGGAGCATTGATCCCGCGGGGCACGAGTACGCGGTGAAGGACAATGAGCTCGCCGATGTATCTGCCGGCGAAGGCTTTGAGCTGTACTCCGACAGCCGGGCGCGGGTTGCGGATCCGCCGGGGCGCGATCCGGGCGGGGTGATTGCGTGGGAGTACGAGAAGCGCGAACGTCCTTACCTCGCCGAGGCAGACTGGCTGTTTCAGGACGAGCTCCCCAGGATCAACCAGAGCTTCAATCTGGTTCTGCCGCCGGGTTACACGTTCACGACGACGTGGGCACATCATCCGAAGGTCGAGCCGATCGATCTGGAGAACCAGAAGTACCGCTGGGAGATGAATAACGAGCCGGCAATCGACCTGGAGCGGGTGCCGATGTCTCCGTCAACATGGGCGCTGGCGGGGCGGATGACGGTGCACTACTCCGGCCCTGGCCTCGCGTTCCCGGAGGACGGGACGTGGAAGGGCGTTGGACAGTGGTACACGGCGATCTCTCACGACCGGCTGGTTTCGACAGCTCCGATTGCCGCGAAGGCTGCGGAATTGACGGCGGGCAAGACGGACTTCTACGACAAGGCTGAGGCCATCGGCGAGTTCGTGCAGCGGAACATCCGTTATGTGGCGGTGGAGATCGGACTGGGCGGCGACCAGCCGCACTTTGCAGCGGACATCTTCAAGGGCGGGTACGGCGACTGCAAGGACAAGTCGACGCTGCTCTCCGCGATGCTTTCGACGGTTGGGATTCACAGCGACATTCTGCTGGTGGATACGAGGCGGGGCTTCATCGATCCTGAGGACCCATCGAGTTGGGGCGATCACGCGATCGCCGCGATTGAGATTCCGAAGGGCTACAGTTCAGCGAAGCTGCACAGCGTTGTCACGCTCGCGAACGGAAAGCGCTACCTGATCTTTGACCCGACCTGGGAAGAGACGCCGTTTGGACAGGTTGAGCGGAACCTGCAGGGCAGTTATGCTCTTCTGGTCGAAGGGCCGGACAGCCAGGTGATTGAGATTCCGGTTCTCAGCCCGGACCTGAATGAGATACACCGCTCGGCAACGCTGACGCTGGCTGCGGACGGTTCGTTGAAAGGAATTGCCGCGGAGAGCTGGACCGGCGACATTGCGAGCGAACCTCGCCATGTCCTCAAGGAGATTGACGCGGAGATGCAGCAGAAGGCGTTCGATCACCTGATTGGCGAAGACCTGATGGCGGCGTCGCTCACCGATCTTAAGATCGAGAACCTCTCCAGTCTGGACAAGGACCTGTCGACGAGTTTCGATCTGACGGCCGACCACTTTGCAAGTTCTGTGGGTCCGCTGCTGATGATTCGTCCGCGCGTGTTCGGCAGCTATGCGCTGCCGATCGACCACAAGGTGCGGAAGGTTCCCGTGAACCTGCGTGGCACGATGCAGGGCACCGACAGCTTCGACATCCAGATTCCTGACGGGTACACGGTCGACGAACTTCCGGACCCAGTGAAGGCTGACGTGGGATTTGCAAGCTACCAGAGCTCGACCGTGCTGAACGGCCACACGCTGCACTACACGCGCACGTTCACGTTGCGGCAAGTGGAGCTTCCAGCCGACAAGTACGGCGAGCTGCAGCACCTGGTGGCGCTGATCGCGGCCGATGAGGACAGCCGCGTGGTCCTCAAGCGCAGCACGCAGGCTTCCGCCATTCTCGCTACCCCGAATAAAGGAACTCCATGAACGCCAGGCAGGCCGCTCGTAGCCGATTCATCATCCGCAAATTTTCTCTGACGGCGTGCCTCGCCGGTTTCACTGCGCTCGGCGCGATGAGTGCGCGCGCGCAGGACGCCAAGTTCATTGAGCCGACCCACGAGGAGCTGGCGATGACGTCGCTGCCCGGCTATCCGGGCGTTTCCGCGGTTGTGTTGAACAGAGAGTTCACAACGAAGGACGATATGCACTCGGACATTCACTACGAGCGCATCAAGATCCTGACGGAAGAGGGCAAGAAATACGCCAACGTGGAGCTGCAGTACCTTTCGACCACGAGTGACTTCACAGACTGGGGGCTGGGCGACCAGAAGACGGTGGACGACATCCAGGGCCGGACGATTCACCCGGACGGCACGGTTGTGCCGTTCACGGGTAAGCCCTATTTGAAGGTGCTGGAGAAGGGCAACGGTTTCAAATACCAGGCGAAGGTATTCACGCTTCCTGACGTCACGGTGGGCAGCATTATTGAGTATCGCTACGCTACGCGGATTAGCGACAACTGGTTCGAGTCGCCGGTATGGCTGATTCAGGGCCCGCTGTACGTCAAGTCGGCGCACTACATGTGGTATCCCACCAGTCACCCGCTGCAGGATGAGGACGGGGAGATCCGCACGATAACGTGGTTCCCGATTCTGCCGAAGGGCGCCGACATTGTTCATCACGAGATTCCCGCGATTGGCTCGCTGGGCCTGCCGCAGTACACCTACGAACTGACTGTGAAGGACGTGCCGCCCCTTAAGGAAGAGGAGTTCATGCCGCCGATCAGCAACTTCAGCTATCGCGTGTACTTCAACTTTATCTCCGAGCATGACGGCAACGACTTCTGGAAGAGCAAGGGTAAGACGTGGTCCAAGCGGGTCAACTCTTTCTCGAACCCGAACGGCGATTTGAGGACTGCGACGCAGGCAATCATCGCTGGAGCGACGAGTTCGGACCAGAAGCTGCGCGCGATTTACGGCGCGGTGATGGCGCTTGAGAACACCGATTACACGCGCCAGCACGAGGAGCGCGAAAACAAGGCCGCGGGATTGGGCAAGGTGAAGAATGCCAGCGACGTGCTGACCCAGAAGCGCGGCAGCTCGACTGAAATTACCGAGCTGTTTATTGGAATGGCGCGGGCGGCAGGCTTCCAGGCGGACGCAATGCTTGTGCCGGACCGCTCACGCAACCTGTTCATCCCGCAGTATCTGAACATCGGGCGGCAATTCAACGACCTGGTTGCGGTCGTGAACGTGGATGGTAAAGAGCAGTTCTTCGATCCCGGCGAGCGCTACTGCGCATACGGCCACCTGGCATGGCAGCACACGTTTGTGCAGGGACTCCGCCAGAAGGGCAGCGAGACCGCATTCGACACGACGCCCGGCGATGGGTACCAGGCGAATGTTGTGGCGCGGGTGGCGAATCTGAAGATGGATGACTCCGGGCATATCACCGGCCGCATCGATGTCGCGTATTCGGGCGCGGCTGCCCTGCGCTGGCGGCACGCGGCGCTGAGGGGCGATGACGAGAGCCTGAAGCATGAGCTCCGCACGTCGCTTGAGGAGATGATTCCGCGCACGCTGGAGGTGCGGGACGTCAATGTCCAGGGCCTGACGGACCCGGACCACGATCTGAAGGTGACGTATGAGGTGCAGGGCACGCTTGGGACGGCGACGGGCAAGCGGCTGCTGCTTCCGGCGGACATCTTCCTGGCGAATGAGAAGGCCACGTTCCCGCACGACAAGCGCGATGTTGCGGTGGACTTTCACTATCCGCAGCGGATTGTGGATGCGCAGCGAATCAACTTCCCGGCAACGTTCTCGGTGGAGGCTGCGCCTTCCAATGCGAAGTACAACTTCGCGAAATACGGCGGCTATGGCATGACGGTGGAACAGGCTCCAACCAGCTTCACAACGCGGCGCGAGTACGTCTTCGGCGAGGTCTATGTGCTGCCGCAGGATTATCCGCAACTGCGCACGTTCTACTCGCAGTTCGAAGCCAATGATCAGCAGAGCGTGATTCTGAAGTCGGCGGCGCCGATCACGACGGCTTCGAACGCGCCAGCCGCGAACTGAGTTGGCCCCGGATCGTATCGGCCGCGGGGATAGCGGGGGTGTACGACGGGCGCTGCGCTGCTCGTTCTTTCTGGTTGCGGTAGTAGCGATCGCGGTGAGTGCGCTCGGCTCGGACCAGTTCACGCCTCCGACGAAAGAAGAGTTGGCGATGACCTCGGTGCCCGGCTACCCGGGCGCGGCTGCGGTCGTGCTCTATCGCGAGGAGATAACCAGCGACGACGCACACGCGACCTTCTTCTATGACCGCATCAAGGTCCTGACGGATGCGGGCAAGAAGTACGCGGACGTCCAGCTGGATTACACGACCTTCAACGGGGACTGGGGCTGGGAGCGCAGCGACCGGAAGATTGGCGACATCGTTGGCCGCACGATTCATCCTGACGGCACGGTGATCCCGTTTACGGGCAAGCCGTACCTGAAGACGACGGCGAAAGTCGATGACGATTATGGCAGCGCCAAGGAGCAGACGCTGGTGTTTACGCTGCCGGACGTGACCGCGGGAAGTATTATCGAGTACCGCTACACGTCGCACATCAACCACGATTTTTACGAGATCCCGCAGTGGATCATCCAGACGGATCTGTATATCAAGTCGGCGCATTATGAGTGGCACTCGACGGGTGCGCGGCCGATTGCGTGGTTCCCGATCCTGCCGGCGGGCGTGCAGCTCGAGCACAGTGAAACAGCCGGCAACGTCAGCGGGTTTCACGAAAACTTTGCGCTGAGCATCAAGGATGTTCCTCCCAAGCCGGATGAGGAGTACATGCCGCCGATCGAGAACTATACGTATCGCGTGCTGTTCTACTTCAATCCGCGAATGTCGGTGGACGAGTTCTGGAAGGAGGCGGGCAAGAGTTGGTTTCATACCGCGGACCTGTTCCTCAATCCAAACTCGGAGCTGACGGCGGCTACGCAGCAGATGGTGGCGGGCGCCACGAGTGATGACGACAAGCTGCGCAAAATCTATGCGGCGGTTGAGCAGATTGAAAACACGGACTACACGCGCGAGCACGAACGCCGCGAGGACAAGGCGAATGGGCTCGCCAAACTCAACCACGCAAACGATGTGCTGAAGAACAAGCGCGGGAACTCAACCGGAATCACGGAGCTGTTTGTCGGCATGGCGCGGGCGGCTGGGCTGAAGGCGTACCCCATGCTGGTTCCCAACCGCGCGCGCGGATTCTTCATTCCAGGCTGGCTCGCGCTCGGGCAATTCTCGGATGTGATTGCGATCGTCGACGTCGGCGGCAAGGAGGCGTTCTTCGATCCGGGGACGCGCTTCTGCCCGTACGGCCGCCTGGCGTGGCAGCACACACTGGTCGAGGGGCTGCGGCAGAAGGACAGCGAGGTTGTGTTCGCGAAGACTCCGCTGGATACGATCACGGATAATCAGGTGGTCCGCGTGGCCAACCTCACGATGGATCACGACGGACACGTCTCCGGCAAGATCGATCTCGCGTTCATCGGCGCGCCTGCCTTGACGTGGCGCGAGCAGGCGCTGCTCGGCGACGAAGAGGCGCTGCGGCACAGTCTTCGTTCCGCGCTCGAAGCGATGCTTCCGAAGTCGCTCAAGATCACCAACATCACGATCGCCGCGCTGGATGATTACGAGAAGCCGCTGAAGGTTACCTGCCAGGTGACCGGAAAATTCGGTGCATGGACCGGGAAGCGCCTTATCGTCCCTGAAGACCCGTTCCTCGCGGGAGGCCACTCCAGCTTTCCGCACGAGAAGCGTGACCTCGCAGTCTATTTTCCTTATCCCAGACAGGTGCTTGATGCGCTGCGCGTGAATTTTCCCGCGGACCTGAGCGTGGAAGCCGCGCCATCGGCGGCTAAGTTTACGATGCCCGGCCGCGGAATCTACGGGCTCAGTGTGGCCTCGGCGGCGACGAGCTTCACGACCCGCCGCACGTACGCGTTCAACGACATCATGGTGCTGCCCAACGATTATCCGCAGTTGCGCAGTTTCTACACACAGTTCGAGGCGAACGATCAGCAGAGCGTGATACTCAAAGCGGATTCGACGGGAACGTCTTCGACGGTTCCTGCTGCAAACTAATGCCCATGCACGCGCCGCGAATCTTGTGCCCACTACGTTCGCTCACCGCCTTCGCGACACAGGTCGCAGCGATCCTGTGTCTCGTCCCGGCGCTGGCCGTACATGCCGCGGGATGTACGCCGCGGAGTTCGCCGATGAGCCCGGGCGACATTGCGTTCTCGCATGGCGATTACGCGAAGGCTGAATCGCTTTACATGGCGGAAAGCAAATCTGGGCCAGACGCGGATAGTGCGCATGCAGCGCTGATCCGGGCACAGCTTCGGGAAGCGAAGATTGCCGACGCGGAAAAGGATGCGCTCGAGTGGACGGGCGCTCAGCCGAAGAGCGCGTGGGCGCTGGTGGCGATGGCGGAGGTGCGGTGGCGGGAGGGCCGCCCGGACGAGGCAGAACGCATCCTGGACACCGTTCGCGCCATGGACTACTGCAATGCGCAGGCCCATGCGGATGTGGCGAACATCTACAGGATGCTGGGAATGTACGCTTCAGCAGACCGCGAGCTAACGCTGGCGCGGAGGCTTGACCCGATCGATGACCAGATTGAATTTGCGTGGGTGCGGCTGCAGCCCCCGGCTACGAGGCTGACAGAGATCACAGATATTCTGAGCCGGGATACCTGGCTATCGGCTGAGCAGATCAACAGGCTGACGCGTGAGAAGCAGCGCGCGTTCGATCCACCCGGTTCAAACTGCCATCTTGTAACACCGCTGGGTTCGACGTCGATTCCCTTTCGCGGGATTCAGAATGGACCGAGAGCGTCAACCTATTGGGGGCTCGATGTGGCGTTCGACGGCAAGGACCGCCGGTTGAAAATCGACACAGGCGCGAGCGGGCTGATTCTCAGCAAGTCGGCAGCGAACGCGCTGCATCTCGAGCCGGAAGCTACCTTCAAGATGCGCGGACTTGGCGATGAAGGTCCGGTGGATTCGTTTGTAGCGAAGGTGCACAGCATCAAGGTCGGCGGGCTCGAGTTCCAGGACTGTTACGTGCAGGTGCTGGGCAACACGCCCGGAGTGATGACAGCGGACGATGGATTGATTGGCGGGGATGTCTTCTCGCACTTCGTCCTGACGCTGGATTTCCCCGGGCACACGCTGAAGCTCGATCCGCTGCCTCCACGTCCGGGTGAAACGCCGGATGGGACGCCGACGCTGGATACGGGGGTGGCCGCCGCTTTTGCCGAGCCGCAGGATGCATATCGCGATGCGTCGATGAAGGACTGGGACCCGGTGTGGCGCAGTGGTCACAACCTGTTGATGAATGTGCGGCTGAACGCGACCGGCCCATGGAGGCTGTTCCTGCTGGATTCTGGATCCTCGCAGGACCTGATCTCTCCCGACGCCGCGCGCGAGGTCGCAAGGGTGGACAAGGGCTCATGGGTAGGCATCGCCGGCATCTCGGGCGAGGTGAAGAAGACGTGGACGACCGGACCGATGAAGCTGTACTTTTCGCACTTTGTTGCGCCCGTTCAGAACATGATTGCGCTGGACACCAGCCAGATCGCCCGCGCGTCAGGCGTGGAGGTTTCAGGGATCATCGGCACGCCGACGCTGCATCAGTTCACGTTGTCGATTGATTATCGCGACAACCTGGTGCACTTCTCGTATGACCCGAAGCGGCTGCAGCACTGCGTCGCCGGAATCAAGATGGCGGACTGCTACTGAAGGCAGCAAGAAATAAAAGTGGGAGGGGCAAACCCTCCCACTCACAATCGTCGTTGAAAACTGTTAATGAGACTGCTGTCGAGGGGAGCTGCCGGAACGGGCGGCGGCGAGCTTCTCTTCGGCGACGCGCGCGACAGCGTTGGCCTCGTCGTACTTCTCCTGGTCGTCTCCGGCGTCGTTCCACAGTTTCTGTGCGTGCTCGAGTTCGCGCTGGGCCTCGGCCGCGTCGATCTCCTCCGGGTGCAGCGCAGTTTCGGCGAGGATGGTGACGCGCTCGGGCAGGACCTCGACGAAGCCCCAGGCGACGAAGAAGCATTGCTCGCCGCCGTTCCCGCCGTGCAGACGAACCTGCCCTGCGCCGAGCTCGGCAAGCAACGGCGCCGCGCCGTAGAGCGCCTCCATGTAGCCGGACATAGAGGGCAGCTCGACGGCCGATGCAGTGGCGTCGAGCAGCACGCGGTCCGGCGTTACCAGCCGGACTTTCAGAAGGCCCGAGTTGTTTTCGTTCTCAGCCATATTCGTAGGTACTAGGTACTGGGTACTAGGTGCTAGGTGCTAGGTGCTAGGTGTTAGTTGTTAGTTGTTAGTTGCCAGCTTCTACGTTCTAGAACCTGGAACCTGGAATCTGCCGCTTACGCTGTTGCCTTCATCTTTTCCGCGGCGGCGAGCACGTCTTCGATGCCGCCCTTGAGGTAGAAGGCCTGCTCGGGGATGGTGTCGTGCTTGCCTTCGATGATCTCCTTGAAGCTGCGCACAGTGTCCTCGACCTTGACGTAGGCGCCGGGGATGCCGGTAAAGATTTCGGCGACGTGGAACGGCTGCGAAAGGAAACGCTGGACCTTGCGCGCACGCGAGACGGTGAGCTTGTCCTCGTCGGAGAGCTCGTCGATGCCGAGGATCGCGATGATGTCCTGGAGGTCTTTGTAGCGCTGCAGGATGCGCTTGACGCCCTGCGCGACGTCGTAGTGTTCCTGCCCAACGATGCGCGGCGAGAGGATGCGCGAGGTGGAAGCAAGAGGATCGACCGCGGGGTAGATGCCGAGCTCCGAAAGCGGACGCGAGAGCACGGTGGTGGCGTCGAGGTGAGCGAAGGTGGTGGCCGGCGCGGGATCGGTGAGATCGTCGGCGGGAACGTAGACGGCCTGAACTGAAGTTACGGAGCCCTTCTTCGTCGAGGTGATGCGCTCCTGCAGCTCGCCCATTTCGGTGGCGAGGTTCGGCTGATAGCCGACGGCCGACGGCATGCGGCCAAGCAGCGTCGAGACCTCGGAGCCGGCCTGCGTGAAGCGGAAGATGTTGTCGATGAAGAGCAGCGTGTCGGCGCCTTCTTCGTCGCGGAAGTACTCGGCGACTGTGAGGCCGGTGAGCGCGACGCGAAGGCGCGCTCCGGGCGGCTCGGTCATCTGTCCGTAAATGAGTGCGGCTTTCGACTTCGGCAGATCCTTGAGATCGATGACCCCGGACTCTTGGAACTCATGCCAGAGGTCGTTGCCCTCGCGGGTGCGCTCGCCCACGCCGGCGAAGACGGAGAAGCCGCCGTGCTTCATCGCGACATTGTTGATGAGCTCCTGAATGATGACGGTTTTGCCGACGCCGGCGCCGCCGAAGAGGCCGATCTTTCCGCCCTTCAAGAAGGGCTGGATGAGGTCGATGACCTTGACGCCGGTCTCGAACATCTCTTCGGATGTCGACTGCTCGTCGAACGCGGGAGCCTGCCGGTGGATGGGCATGTGAACCTCGGCGTTGACGGGGCCGAGCTCATCGACAGGCTGGCCGAGGACGTTGAGGACGCGGCCGAGCGTAGCGCGGCCCACGGGAACGGTGATTCCCGCGCCGGTGTCAGTCGCCTTCATGCCGCGGACCATGCCTTCGGTAGCGGTCATGGCGATGCAGCGCACACGGCCTTCGCCGAGATGCTGCTGCACCTCGAGGATGACGTCCATGGGTTGCGGGACGTCGAAGCCGTCGCTGGTTACGCGGATCGCTTCATAGATCGGAGGCATCCTTGCCTCGTCGAACTGGACGTCAACGGCGGGGCCGCTGACGCTGATTACTTTGCCGATGTTCTCTTCTGCCATAAATCCTCTGACGAAACTCTCTGCGAAAAATCTATTAGAGCGCTGCCGCTCCCGAGACGATCTCGATAATTTCCTTGGTGATGGCGGCCTGACGAACGCGGTTCATCGTGAGTGAGAGCTTGTCGATAAGTTCGCCCGCGTTCTTGGTCGCGGCGTCGGTTGCGGTCATGCGCGCGGCGTGCTCGGCGGCGATGGATTCGAGCAGCGCGTGAAAGATCTGGGTGGTGATGTATCTCGGCATGAGGTGACGGAACAGCCGATCCGGCGCTTGATCGTAGATGTAGTCGACGTCGGCGGTGCCGAAGCGCTTGGCTTCCTGCTCGATGGCGGTCTCTTCGGGTTCGAGGATGGAGACGCCGGAGGTTTCGGCGGCGCGTGCGGCGGCTTCGCGCTGTTCCTCGGTCATCTCTTCGGCAGCGGTAATCTCGTGGGTGCCGAGCTTGCGGATGGGCAGCAGCTTTTCGACGACAACGCGCTGCGAGATGACGGATTTGAACTCGTTGTAGACGAGATAGACAGAGTCGATTTCGGCGCGCTCGTAGCGGTCGATGATGGAACGGGCCACACCGGAGACGGAGCCGATGTCGGCCTTGACGAGCAGGTCGGCGTGCTCCGCCGCGACCTCGATGGGCTGCGCGCGATGGCGGATGTTCTCGATATGGCGCGCGAGCTCGTTGTCGTAGAGCTGCTCCTTGTGCTCGTAGACGGCAGCGGGGTAGCGGCGCTTGTAGAGGCCGATGGCTTTCTTGCCGATGGGTTCGAGGTCAATATTCTGGCCCTGTGCGTGACGCTCGTCGATGAAGCGCTGCGCGGCCTTGCCGATGTTGGAGTTGAAGCCGCCGGCGAAGCCCTTGTCACCCGCGATGACGACGACGAGAACGTTCTTCTCTTCGCGTTCGACGAGCAGCGGATGCATGACCTCACCGGTAGCTTCGTCGAAGAGATCGCTGCGGCGGACGAGCGATTCCAGAACGTTGGTCAGCATCTGCGCGTAAGGGCGCGCATGCAACGCACGCTCCTGCGCGCGGCGCAGCTTAGCGGCCGAAACCATCTTCATGGCGCGCGTGATCTGCCGCGTGTTCTTCACGCTGCGGATGCGACGACGGAGATCAAGTACGTTGGGCATCGGTTGTGTGCGCGGTTAGCTGCCGCTCCTGCAGGCTGCGGCTGATTGGCGTGATCCTTGTCGGCGAGCGCTGCTTTGAAATCCTGCTTGTACTCTTCGATGGCGGCGGTCAGGCGCTTGCGGAGATCGTCGCCGAGCGCTTTCTTGGCTTCGATGTCGGCGAGGAGCTGGCTCTGCGCGGACTCCATGTAGGGATAGAGGCCGTCCTCGAAAGCGCGGATGTTTTTGACTTCGACGTCGTCAAGCAGGCCGGTGGTGCCGGCGTAGATGATGACGACCTGCTGGACCCAGGTGAGGGGGTGGAACTGCGGCTGCTTGAGGAGCTCGGTGAGGCGCGCGCCGCGGTTGAGCTGGTTCTGCGTGACCTTGTCGAGATCGGAGCCGAACTGCGCGAAGGCGGCGAGCTCGCGATACTGGGCGAGGTCGAGCTTCAGCGTGGAGCCGACCTGTTTGGTGGCCTTGATCGCGGCGGCGAAACCCACGCGCGAGACGGAGAGCCCGACGTTGACGGCGGGCCGAACGCCCGAGTTGAAGAGGTCGGTCTCGAAGAAAATCTGGCCGTCGGTGATGGAGATCACGTTGGTGGGGATGTAGGCGGAGACGTCGCCCGCCTGGGTCTCGATGATGGGCAGCGCGGTGAGCGAGCCGCCGCCGTTCTTGTCCGACATTTTTGCCGAGCGCTCGAGCAGACGCGAGTGAAGATAGAAGACGTCGCCGGGGTAGGCCTCGCGTCCTGGCGGACGGCGGAGCAGCAGCGATATCTCGCGATAGGACGCGGCGTGCTTGGAGAGATCGTCGTAAATGATGAGGGCGTGCTTGCCGCTGTCGCGGAAGTACTCGCCCATGGCAGTGGCGGCGAAGGGCGCGAGGTATTGCATCGGCGCGGGCTCAGACGCCGTGGCGGCGACCACGATGGTGTAGGCCATGGCGCCGAACTTCTCAAGCGTCTGGACGACCTGAGCGACCGACGAACGCTTCTGGCCGATGGCGCAGTAGATGCAGATGAGGTCGTTCTTCGCGGAGTTGATGATGGTGTCGAGCGCGACGGCGGTCTTGCCGGTCTGGCGGTCGCCGATGAGCAGCTCGCGCTGGCCGCGGCCAATGGGGATCATGGTGTCGATCGCCTTGATGCCGGCGGCCATCGGCTCCGTAACGGACTGGCGGGCGATGACTCCGGGCGCGAGGCGCTCTACGGGAAGGCGGTGCGGCGTGTTGATGGGGCCCTTGTCGTCGATGGGCGCGCCGAGCGCGTTGACGACGCGGCCGATCATCGCTTCGCCGACGGGCACATCCATGATGCGGCCGGTGCGCTTGACCTGGTCGCCCTCGCTGATCTCGGTGTAGTCGCCGAGCAGAACGACGCCGACCTGATCCTCTTCAAGGTTCATGGCGAGGCCGAAGACGCCGTGCGGAAACTCGATGAGCTCGCCGGCCATGCACTTGTCGAGGCCGTGCACGCGCGCGATGCCGTCGCCGAGGGTGATGACGGTGCCGACCTCGT
This sequence comes from uncultured Verrucomicrobiae bacterium, assembly GCA_963716225.1. Taxonomy (GTDB): domain Bacteria; phylum Acidobacteriota; class Terriglobia; order Terriglobales; family Acidobacteriaceae; genus Granulicella. The sequence continues at coordinate 1,025,826 of OY970299.1, forward strand.
CGACCTGGATGCGTTGCTCGTAGTTTTCGATCTGGCTGCGCAGCAGCTCGGTGATTTCGTTTGCCTGAATCTGTGCCATGCTGTTCCTTTTTTTCCCGCGGGCTGAAGCCCGCTGCTACTCACTGGATTCTCTCAGGCGCCGGCGGTTGTGAGGCGCTGTCGCAGCTGCTCGAGCTGTCCGCGAACCGAGCCGTCGTAGACGGTGGAGCCGAGTTTGACAACCGCGCCGCCGAGCAGTGACGGATCTTCGCGATAGGTGGCCTGAACGCGTGGGGCTGCACCCGAGAGGCCTGCTCCGCCGGCGAGCTTGGCGACCTGCTGCTCTAAAAGTTGACGACTACCGTCGTCGAGCGGACGCGCGGTGGTGATCTCGACTTCGGCGATGCCGGAGTCTTCGTCAGAAAGGCTTGCATAGGCCGCAATCATGTCACGCATTTCATGCAGGCGCTGGTGATGCGTGAGCAGCGCGATGAAGTTGCGGACGGGCTGACTGAGGCCGAGGCGCGGTGCGAGCGCGTCCAATACTTTCAATTTCTGCGGCTCGGGGATGGATGGATCCTCGAGCACCTCCCGAAGCTCGACGCTTTGCTCGAGCACATTCGCGAAGTCGTTCAGTTGGCCCTGGGCGGCAATGAGATCGAGCTTCTGATCGGAGAGCACGGCGGCGAGAGCGCGTGCGTAACGGAGGTCGACGACAGCCATCTAGTTCTGACCTCCGTTTTCGGAGGTCAGCTGGCGCGCGAAGCCTTCGACAAGCAGGCGATCGGTTTCGGCAGTGACGATGAGCTTGCGGGCAGCCTGGTCGATGGCGAGACCGGCGGCGAACTGCTGGATCTCGCGGCGCGCGGCGGCGGTGGCGGACTGAATTTCAAACTCGGCCGCGGCGAGAATCTTGGACTTCTCGTCCTCGACGCTGGCGCGGATGCGTTGCTCTTCCCGCGTGGCGTCAGCCTCCGCCTGGGTCCGCATCTCGGCGATCTGGCCATCCAGCTTGGACAGCCGCGCCTCGACCGAATTCAACCTCGCGTTGGCCTCTTCCGTCGCCGTCCGCGCATCCACGAGCTGCTTTTGAATCGCCGAGCTGCGGGCACGGAAGGCCTTGGGCAGCGTCTTCAGCAGAACCCAGCCGACGCCCCCGGCCAGCACGAGAAAGTTGAAAATCTCAAAAGCCGTGGCCCCCTGCTCTGTATTCAGGCCCAGAAACGAACCGAACTTCTGCACCGCGGGCGAGTGGCTGAACTCGTAGCTTTCGTCCCGCTCCTCTTGCCGCTTCTCCGGAACAGCAGCTGCGGGAGTCGAACTCTCATCCGAACTGGCGTTGTGCGACGGTTGGCCAGCCGGTTGCTGGGCGTGCAGCGAAAGCGCGGGCGCGCAGAGTGCCAGCACCAGCAGAGCTGCATAAAACCCGCGAAACGCCACGGAAAGATTCAAAGAGGAACGCCGCATCAGCCTCACGAACGAGCCTCCGCGCGAGCCGTGCTTTTGGGCAAAATCGCGTTGATGATCTGCTCGCTCAACTGCGCGGTCGCGCGCTCGATCTGCTCCCGGGCAATTGCGGTCGATTTTTCAATTTCCATGCGCGCCGTGCGGATGTGCTCCTGAGCGTGGTGACGGGCATCGCCCAGCGTGGCTTCGCGCTCCTGCTGCAACCGATCTAAATGCTGCTGGCGCAATAGCTGGATCTCGGCGCGCGCGGCGCGCAGCTTCTCCTCGTAGGCTGAGGTCTCCGCCTCCGCGGCGGAGATCGCACCGCGAGCCTGCTCGACGGCGCCGGAGGTGCGGGCGCGGCGCTCGGCGAGAGTGTGCTGAAGTGGACGACGGACCAGGAAGCCGTAGGCGATGACCAGCAGGATGAAAAAGATAGCAGTCGGCACAGCGCCGAGCAGCAGACCACCAAGTTGGTTGAGAATGTCCATGCAGATCTTTGAGTAGGAACGTCGGCCGCGGGATGATACTGCCTGACCGGCGGGCACACGCCAAGCGGCGCAGGTTCCATGCCTACGTACGTCTTGTTTATAGCAAACGCGTGGTTTGAACGTCAAAGCGTTCGAAGCGATTATCGCCGCCAAACGGGGGCTAATCAAGCCTCGGAACCGGCAGCGCTTCGGGTTCGGAATTCGGTCTTGCCGAGGGATGAACTCCGGTGCGGAAATTTTGTCTCAAAGAGGTTGCAGCCGAGGGCTGCGGGCGTACACTAGGGCTACCACCCGAGACCCGTTCCGGGTCGTGCAGGCCGCGTGACAGGGGATTTTACCTCCGCTCCCCACTCAGGCGGCCTGTATTGTTTCTGCCGGCAAAATCAGACGGCGCGGCAGGCGCAAAGGCCGTTCCATCGGTCGGTGCCTGTGATGCGGTCTCTGCATTCTCTCCTGCTGGCGAGCCGACGGCGGGTCGTGCGGGCTGCCCTTCCCTGATCCAGTAACGGCGGTAGCGCTCCATCAGCGACGTCGGACCGATTGCGGTGAAGTAGGCGAGGTTGCCATCGAACCGCTGCCCTGAGATCGTAGCCCCGCGCTCGATGGCAGCGATGACCCGGCCTTCCGACTGTGGGATGCGGAAGCGGATTTCGAGCAGCGGGTCGGCGGTCAGCGCGGCGTCGATGGTGTGGAGCAGATGGTCGAGGCCTTCGTTTCTGAGCGCCGAGACAGGAATCGCGTCCGACGCCATCGGCGTGGATCCGCCCTGGGCGAGGAGATCGACTTTGTTGAAGACCTGCAGGGTCGGCTTGTCCTGGACGCCGAGTTCGGCGAGGACCGCCTCGACCTCGACGCGCTGTTCTTCGAGCAACGGGCTGGCCGCGTCGCGCACGTGAAGGAGCAGTTCGGCGCGTTCAACCTCTTCGAGCGTGGCGCGGAAGCTGGTGACAAGCGAGTGCGGGAGCTTGCGGATGAAGCCCACGGTATCGGAGAGAAGCACCTTACGGCGGGATGGAAGCGTGAGCTGGCGAAGCTTGGGGTCCAAGGTCGCGAACATGCGCTCGGAGGCGAGGACTTCGGCGCCGGTGAGGGCGTTGAACAGCGTCGATTTGCCGGCGTTGGTGTAGCCGACGAGCGCGACGGTGGGAACGGGCACAGCTTCGCGCCGGCCGCGCTGCTGGCGGCGGATGCGGCGCACGGCCTCGAGCTGCTGTTTGATGCGGTCTATGCGGCTGTTGATGCGGCGGCGGTCGGTTTCGAGCTGGGTTTCACCGGGGCCGCGGGTGCCGATGCCGCCGCCGAGCTGCGACATGGATTTGCCTCGGCCGGCGAGCCGCGGAAGCTGGTACTCAAGCTGCGCGAGCTCCACCTGGAGCTGGCCTTCGCGAGTGCGGGCATGGCGGGCGAAGATGTCGAGGATGAGCTGGGTGCGGTCGATCACCCGGCAGGGCAGGCGTGCCTCAAGATTGCGGAGCTGCGACGGCGTGAGGTCGTGGTCGAAGAGGACGACGTCGGCGTTGGTGGAGCGGGCGGTGGCGTCGATCTCGTCGAGCTTGCCGCCGCCGACGAGGATTGCGGGGTCAGGCCGCGGACGATGCTGCACCAAGACCGCCGCGATCTCAGCTTCAGCCGAGCGGGCGAGCTCCTGGAACTCAGCGAGTGCGAGGTCGAACTCAAGATCGCGTGAGATCGCCGGCTCGGCAGTTTCGGGCGGAGCATCGCCGCGGGTGACGCGGTCTAGTGCGGCCGAGGCGCGGGCCTGCCGGGCCGCGGGCGAGACTCCAGCGCGGCCGCTGGTGAAGTCAACGGCGACCAGCACGGCTCGCTCTTTTTCCCGCCGCCGGGCTGAGTCGGCGAAACCGCGGGCTCGCGCGGGTGGCACGGCCTGGGGACCTGCTGACATGGGACTCTCTCGTTATCTACAGCCTGCCGCGGGCGCAGCCCTGCCGCGGGCTCCGGCTGACCGTGAGCCGCCCGGCTAGCGAGCGACGGCTGTCGGCCCTGGCGCGGACGCACCCTCGGCGGGTGCGGAGGCCGGTCCGGGCCGATGTTCGGTTGTGCCGGCTGTCGCGGGTCGAGGCTCGGTGTGAAGCGCGGGCCTGCCGCTGACGACTGTGGAGATCGCGTGCTTGAAAATCAGCTGTTCCTGGGCGTTGTTCTCCAGCAGAACCGAGTATTTATCGAAGGAACGGATGCGCCCGGTCAGCTTGACCCCGCTGACGAGATAAATGGTGATGGGGCTCTTGTCCTTGCGAACCGTGTTGAGGAAGGTGTCCTGAATATTCTGCGCCGGCTTTGAGTCCATATGGCCGATCTCCTGAGTGACACATCTGGCAAAACTTTTTTATGCCTGCCGCTGAGCGAACGCGCGGCATCGCGGAAAGTGCATTCACTACCCTACAAGCTGGCACCCCATCGAGCAAGCTCGCCGGGGACCAAGCTCCCACCCCCATCGAGCAAGCTCACTGGGAATCCCGGGCACTCACCCCATCGAGCAAGCTCGCTGAGGCCCTGTACAGGCTCCGGTGACACTCGCAGAAGCCTTCCGGCTGTACGCGGAGAGGCCCGCAGGTCACAGCGTAGGATGGACTTAATGCCTGAGACGACCCCGAAAGATGCCCGCCCACGGGTTCAGATGCTGGATTTCCGTCGCGAGTTCTCCGTGATCCGGGAGGAAGTCTTGGCGGCGATCGAGGCAGTGTGCGACTCCCAGCAGTTCATCCTGGGGCCGGAGGTGGAGCGGTTCGAAAAGGCGGCGGCCCGGGCATGCGCCGTGCGGTATGCGGCGGGCTGCGCCAGCGGGACGGAAGCCCTGTGGCTGACGATGGCGGCGCTGAAGATCGGACCCAGCGATGCGGTGGTGACCTCGCCATTCAGCTTTTTTGCGACGGTGAGCTCGATCCTGCGCGCCGGGGCATACCCGCTCCTGGCCGATATCGACCCAAAGACATTCAATCTGAACCCGGCAGCGGTTGAGGCGGAGCTGAGCAGGGGTGAGACGGCAGGCTTGAGGCGAGTAGCGGCGATTATGCCCGTGCACCTGTACGGCCAATGCGCGGACATGGATTCGTTCACAAACCTGGCTCAACGGTATGACCTCAAGATCGTGGAGGATGCCGCGCAGGCGTTTGGGGCGTCGTGGAATGGCGTCCGCGCTGGTGGCTTGGGCAATGCGGCGGCGTTCAGCTTCTATCCGACGAAGAATCTGAGCGCGATGGGCGACGCCGGGATGGTGACAACCCAGTCGGCGGAGACCGATGAGCGCGTACGCATGTTCCGGACGCACGGCATGCGGCGGCGTTACTTCCACGATGAGATCGGATGGAACGCGCGCATGGATACGATCCAGGCCGCGGTGCTCGACGTTAAACTGAAGCGGCTGGATGCCGGGAATGCGCGGCGGCGGGAGATTGCGGCCTTGTACGGCAAGCTATTTCGCGATGCGCGGCTGGGGGGACATACCGTGGCCGATGGTGTGGTGCTGCCGTGGGTGGATCCGCGCGCGGAGCATGTGTTCCATCAATATGTGATTCGCGCGCCTCGGCGGGATGCCTTGCGGGCCTTTCTCGCCGACGAAGGCGTCGGCTCGGAGATCTACTACCCGCTGCCGTTGCACCTGCAGGAGAGCCTGGCGTTCCTCGGCTACAAAAAGGGCGACCTGCTAGAGAGCGAACGCGCGGCGGAAGAAGTCCTCGCGCTGCCGATCCATCCGGAGTTGCGCGAGGATGAGGTGGAGACGGTCGTAGATGCGGTCCGGCGGTTTTACTCATAACGTATATTTGCGCGGGAGTTGTATGAGATCCGTCTTCTGCGTTCTGGCATCCGTCTTCCTCACTGGTTGCGCCCACCGAACAAACGTTACGGCTCCTTCACCTCCTTCGCCCCAGGACTCGATCACGCTGGTATCCGCTGTTGCTGGTCCGCACCACGCACAGACGGAACTTGAGCGCGGCAAGCTTCAACGTTTTGACGTCACGATTCGCTACACGCTCGTCACGCGTCAGCGGGCTAAACTCTCGCTCAGTCTTACTCAGTTCCGCAATCCCGACTCCTGTGTGGTCAGCCCGGCGGAGCACGTCGATAGCGACGAAATCGACATTCAGAGGGGCACAAACACGGTGACGCTGCCCATCACCTGGCCGGGCGATACAGGGTTCCGTACCAAAGGCCGCATATTCGGATACGGTTCCGTCAGCTTTGCGGCAGCGTTATGGGGCGGCCATCTGCAGGACCGTTTCTACACAACGGAGTTTGGGCGGAACTTCTGCCTGCGCTTCGGGCCGGAGCCAATAGCCGACAGCACGCCCATCAATTGAGCGCTACCGCTTTCGACCCTTCTTTTCTTTCTTCGACTCTGGCGCGGGATGGGCTTCGGGCGGCGGCGGCGTATTCGGCGGCAGAATTCGCCGGCAGATGTTGCCTTCAAGGCGATACGTCTTGGTGATCGTCTTTGCCGGCTTGATCACTCCCGTGTTCGGGTCCGGCACGGGCTGGGGAGCGTCGGCGGAGAGCACGTTATAGCTGAAGGTGGGCAGCTCTATCTGCGCGTCAGGCGCTTTGCCGTAGGGGTCCTTCGACTTGAAGAGCTTTACGGGAAGGTAGCCTTCGATGTTGTGCTCGCGGAAGCTGGTCTCGTAGCGGTGCTTCTTGAGGTTCCAGATAAAGACGCGGACCTGGTCGAAGTCGTAAGGCACGCCGGCCTGCCAGGAGTTGAGCACGGCCACGTACTCGGGCACGGAGCTGACGGTCTGGCCGTTGTTCAGCATGCCGGAGTCGGGGTCGTCCACGTTGGCGATTACGTACGCGCCGACCACGCGCTGCCCTTCGGCATAGCGGGCGAGCGTGTCGGGCACGTTCACGTCGATAAGCCGCGAGTAGACCCAGCCCGTCTGGCCCTGCGCGCCGCGAACAAGCCACCAGTCTTCCATTGGCGGCGGCTCGGGTGCGGCGTTCGCGGCCGCAGTGGCTGACTTCTTTCCGTGCGCCGCGATCGGCTTCTGTGCTTCCGCAACAGTCGTTCCGGGAGGAAGCGGCTTCTGTACAGCCGCGCGCGCGAGCAGGCTTACTGGATCGCCTTCAGCCAGGCGGAAGAAGCGGTCCGTCTCGCGGCCCGGCGAGATGTGCAGGTAGACGTCATCACGCGCGGTGGCGGAGGCGATGATGGGGTCGTGCAGGTGCTGTTTGCGCAACGCGTCAAACGCGTCCGCGATGGTCTGGTCCGCGGTGAGCCGGGTCTCAAGCCACCCGACGGCGCCATCGGGTGCCTTCACTTTCACGAAGCGGCGGTCGCGCTCAATCACCTCAAGCTTCTGTCCGTTCGTGACCTCACCGGTACGGTTCGACACGGCGGCCACGCGGTCGCGCAGGATGCTCTCCTTCGCGATGACATAGACGTACTGGGTTTCGCTGTGGGTGTGAAAGCGGCCGCAGCCCAGCGCGCCGAGGAGAATGCACCCCACAGCACAGGCGACAAAAGAGCGTGTGAGGAGAGACCGGATGCGCGCTGCAGAGATCGACTGGGGTCGCGATTGCGGATGAAGCATGGTGATGCGGGGTCCTCGGCGTGGATGTGCGGACGGGCGAATGGAGCGCGCTAATGGCTCATGGCAAGAACTACAGGATACGCCGTAGCCGTGCCGGCTCCGGCGCTGGCACCGAGCGTGAGCGCGCCGGTCGATGAGATGGAAAAGATCTGCACGCCGGAGCTGGAGTTGTAACCTGCCGCAACCATGTAGCTGCCGGATTTATCGACGCCGAGAGCCGAGACGTTAGCCGGACCCGCGAACGGCGCGCCGGAGATGGCGGTCAGGGCTCCCGTGGTGGCGTTGATGCTGTAACCCGAGATCGTGCCCGTGCCCTCGTTGGCGGTGTAGACATCGCCATAGCTGTTGGCGAGCACTACCGACCGCGGCGTCACACCGCTGTTGAAGCTTGTGCTGGATAACTGGACAGCGTCTCCCTGGGCGTCATTGATTTGCCAGACGGCGACCGCGTTGGTGCGCGCGATGTATACCCGCCTGCTGGCGTCGAGCGCGACCGAGTAGTCGCCGCTGGGCGATGCGCTGGTTGATCCCGAGGGAATCGTCGTGTAGCTCGCGGTCGTGATCCCTGACGAACTTGTGAAGGGGAAAATGACGGTCCCCGCGGTACCGAGCGACACAACCACGAAGTCACCGGTGGGTGAGGCCTTCACGGTGCAGGTCTGGCTGGCCAGCGCAGCGTTGATGGGGAGCGCGCAGGTAAGACCTGGAAGCTGGAACGAAGTGACGAGTTGAAGACTTCCGGTGGACGTGTCGGCCTTGTACTCGGTCATCAGCAGGCCGGTATCGCTGAGCGCGAACAGGTATCCGCCGTCGGGAGAGATGTCCATGGAAGCGATAGCGCCGCTGATGAGAACGCCGCCCCCGTTCGGGCCGGTGATGTGGCCGGTGCTGTCGATCGTGTAAACGTAGATCCCGGCGTTGCTCGCGCCCGGGATTGAAGCGATGTACAGGAACTGATCGTTCGGCGAGATGTTCATCGCGACGGGCTGGTAGTCGAGATTGTCGGGCGAGCCGAGCGTGGTAAGCGCTCCCTTGCTGATGTCATAGCCCGTGATGTACGTCGATCCGGTGCTGCTGCCCGAGACGTAGACAAAGTCCGTTGTCGCGGTCCCGCCGCTGCCGCCGCTCGATGGGCAGCTCGCCTTCTGGCACAGGAAAAAATTGTGGCAGCCGGTGAGCAGAATCGTCGCCGCGAGGCCGAGAGCCGATCCCACCCGTGCAGCGGCACGGCCCGCTGTTCGCAATGAGTCCACCGTTGTCTCCTTGCGGACATTGTCGCAGGTTCTCTGCGCGGGGCACATGTGGTTGGCAGCCATGCCTGTGGGACGCAGCCGGGCGGCAAGGGTCTCGCTAATTGATCCGTCTTGATGTCGAAAATGCGGGCGGCCCTGGCGGCGCAGCACGCCCCATTGGCTCTGAACCTGCCGTGCCGGTTCGCTATCCGCCCACGCTGCCCGTTATCATCGATATCGAATATGCCTAGCTTCTCCGACAGCATCTTCCTGTTTGTGCTGGCGCTTCTGCTCTTTGGGCCCAAGAAGCTGCCGGTGCTGGCCCGCGAGCTGGGTAAGTGGGTGGGCGAGTTCCGCCGCGCCTCCAATGAGTTCAAGATGCAGATGGAAGAAGAGCTTCGCCAGGCGGAGCAGGAAGACCGGCAGAAGCAGATCGCCGCCATGGAGGCGGCCGCGCCGGTAACCCAGCCGGTCGAGCCGATTCCGCATCCGCACCTGCCGGAGAGTGTCGCTCAGGCTGAGGACGCGGCTGAGACTTCGACCGCAGCGGAAACCCCTGAAACTCCGGCGCCGCTGCCGATAGCGTCCTCGGGCGAGCTGAAGATTATGCCCCCTGCCACTGGTTTGCCGATGGCGCGCGGCGGCAATGCCGCTGCAAACGATGCCGAGGACCCGCTCGGCGGCTTGCTCGATGCGATCCCTTCCGGTAACAACCATGAGCACGCGGACGTAGCCTTGGCGGCAGAAGGCGAGTCCAATGGCCGCTGACCTTTTGGACCGCGCGCGCAATGCCGCGCACGAACGCGCTGAGCTGCCGGGCATGAGCCTGATGGAGCACCTTGAGGAGCTGCGCGCGCGGCTGCTCCGGTCCGTCATGTTTCTCGGCTGCGGAATGGTCATCGCGTGGATCTTCCGCAACCGGCTGATCCAATTCATCCAGAAGCCGCTGCTCGACATCCACCTCTCAATGACCATGACGCACCCGACGGATGCGATCAATCTGTTCATCAAGACGGCGCTCGTCTTCGGCGCGATATTTGCCAGCCCATTCATCCTCTACCAGGTCTGGCTGTTTATCTCGCCCGGAATGTACGCGAACGAGAAGAAGTATGTCTTCCCATTTCTTGGCGTGACGGTTGTCCTGTTCCTCGCAGGCGCGTGGTTCGGGTACAAGTATGTGCTGCCCGGAGCAATGGTCATCCTAATTCAGGACTTCGGCAAAAACTTCACGCACATGATCACCATTGAGGACTACACCGGATTCTTTCTGGCCGTCATCCTTGGGCTTGGCGTCTGCTTTGAGATGCCGGTGCTGATCTTTTTTCTTTCGCTGTTCGGTATTGTCGACGCGAAGTTTCTGCTGAAGCACTTCCGGTATGCGATCCTTGCTATCTTCCTCATCGCAGCGATCATCTGTCCTTCACCGGAGCCCACTGCGATGTGCCTGTTTGCCGCGCCGATGCTGGCGCTTTATTTCCTGGGAGTAGCGGTGGCGTACTTTGTGCATCCGGAACGCCGCAAGAAGCGCGCGGCAGCGATGAAAGGAGCGGCTTGATGCGGCATTGGTTGCTGCGGTCGGTTGTTTGCGCGACGGTTTTGTTGATGCCGGGCTGGTGTTGGGGAGCGGCGCGCGGGGCCAGGGCGCACGCGGCCAAGGCGCCGGCATCGCACGCCCTCTCCGGAGGGGAGGTCCTGCGGCTCACGCAGCAGTACGTTGATGCCGCGCCCAAGCGCTTCATCGGCTCCCCCGGCCATGCGGCTGCCGAAAAGTTCATTCGCGAGCACTTTCAGCCCGAGGCCGCCAAGGGAGATCTCGTCACTGACGAGTTCTACGCGCGCACGCCGATCGGGCTGGTCACGATGCGCAACTTCGTTGTGAAATATCCCGGCAAGAAGGACGGCATCATCGTCCTCGCTTCACACTACGAGACGAACTACTGGCTGAAGGACATCAACTTCGTCGGCGCCAATGACGGCGCCTGCACGACGGCGCTTCTGATCGCAATCGGCCAGTATCTGCGCGAGCATCCACCGCAAGGCTACTCCGTCTGGCTGCTGTTCGATGACGGTGAAGAATCGATCAACACGCAATGGACCAACTCGGACTCGCTGTACGGGGTGCGCCACATCGCGGCCAAGTGGAGCGGCGATGGAACGCTTGTGCGGATCAAGGCGCTCATCGTCGCAGACATGATCGGCTGGAAGAACATGAAGATCGACCACGAGCTCAACTCAACGCCGTGGCTGCTGGATCTGCTCACCAAGGCCGGCAAGGATACCGGGCATTCAAACTACATCACCGGAAGCTCACAAGCGATCGACGACGATCATCTGCCGTTCAAGGACCGGGGTGTTCCGGTGCTCGACGTCATTGCTTATGAATACGGGCCTTTCGATGCAAAGCGCGGCGACTATGCGTTTCACCACACCGCGCAGGACACGATGGATAAACTGAGCGCACAAAGCCTGCAGGTTTCCGCCGACATCTTCCTGGATTTGATTCGCTTGATTGACCAGCATTGATCTGCTGGGAGGGAGCCTTGCGCGCGTGACGCCGATCTCCTACTGGATTGCATTTCACGTCGCGCTCATTCTCCTGCTCGGCGCCGAGTATGTGATGGCGCATCGCGTGCGTGAGATGCGCCGCAAGGCGCTGTACGCGACTGCGATCTGGGTTGCTGCGTCGCTTGCTCTCGCGGCGATTCTGCTGCCGCGGTTCGGAAGCGCAGGCAGCATCCAGTACCTCGCAGCGTACACGATCGAGCAGTCGCTTTCCGTCGATAACCTCTTCGTTTTTCTGCTGCTCTTTCGTATCTTTCGGGTTCCGGAGCAGCGGCAGCAGAAGGTGCTTTTCTGGGGAGTTGCCGGCGCAATCGTCATGCGCGGCGCATTCATCGCTGCGGGTGTCGGGCTGCTGAATCACTTTCGATGGATCAGCTACGTCTTCGGCGCTCTGCTGCTGATCAGCGCCGTGCGCATCGTGCTTCCCAGCCACGACACCTCGAAGCCGCCCGCGTGGATCGCGCTCATTCGCCGCATTCATCCCGTCAGCGAGCGGCAGGACGCATTCTTTGTTCGCGAGGACGGCCGTCGCATGATGACGGTGCTGATGCTGGCACTGCTTGCAATCGAGCTAAGCGACATCGTATTTGCGACAGACTCGATTCCCGCCGTGCTGAGCATCACGCGCGTTCCGTTTGTCGCGTATACGTCGAACATCATGGCCGTCATGGGGCTGCGGTCCTTGTACGTTCTGCTTGCCGTGATGCTCGCGCGTCTGCGCTTTCTGCATTTCGGGCTCGGAGCCGTGCTGGCCTTTGCCGCCGTGAAAATGCTGATCTCCGGGCGCGTCGAGATCGGCCCGTGGATGTCGCTGCTGGTCATCGGGGTGCTGCTCGGCGTCACAATCCTGACTTCCGTGCTGTTCGCGAAGCCGCGTCCTGAGCTCGAAGCGCCGGACGCAGAGCTTTAGGCATTATCCTGACGTGGTGTCTACTTCGCTCCACACAGTCACACTGCGCACCCCGAGCGCCTGCTACGACGTCGCGATCGGCAGCGATCTGCTTTCGTCCGTCGGTGCGCGCGTTGACGCTCTCTTCGAAGGCGGCCTGAGTTCCGGCAAGCAGCGCGCATTCGTCATCAGCTCGCCGGAAATTCTCGAGCTCTGGGGAGAGAAGCTTCTCGGCGGCTTCCCTTCTGACCCGGTCGTTCTGAGCGTGCCGAGCGGCGAGCAGCATAAGCGCCTGCCCACCGTCGAGAGATTGCTCGAGCAGCTTGCGGAACGCGGCGCTGATCGCGATTCGTTGCTGATCGCCTTTGGCGGCGGCGTGCTCGGCGATATGACCGGTTTTCTCGCAGCGATTTATATGCGCGGCATCCGCTACGTGCAGGTTCCCACCACGCTGCTCGCGCAGGTGGACAGCTCCGTCGGCGGTAAGACCGGCGTCAACCTGGCTGCGGGGAAAAACCTTGCCGGCGCGTTTCACCATCCGCTTGCTGTCTACACGGATGTTTCGACGCTGACGACGTTGCCGCCCGCGGAGCTGCGCGCCGGACTTCAGGAGTCCGTGAAGGCCGGCATCATCCGCGACCCTGAGCTCTTCGCGCTGCTTGAGCGCGAACGCGAACGCGTTCTCGCATGCGATCAGACTGCGCTGATCGAGGTTGTCGCCGCCAGCGTTCGCGTGAAAGCCGACGTTGTGAACGCCGACGAGCGCGAGTCAGGTGTGCGCATGATTCTTAACCTGGGCCATACGCTCGGACACGCGATTGAAGCGGCCACGGAATACAAGCAACTGCTGCACGGCGAGGCCGTCGCATGGGGCATGATCGCAGCCACCAGCATCGCTGCGCACCGTCAGACAATATCCCAGGAAGACGCGCGACGAATTGCGGCGCTGATCCGCGCCTACGGCCCACTTAGGAATTTTTCCGCCGATCCAGAGCAGATCGTTCCGCTTACCGCGCGCGACAAGAAGAACCGCAGCGGCGCACGATCGTTCATCCTTCCCACCAGGATTGGCGATGCCATCGTGGTGCGCGACATGAGCGAGCCAGAGCTGATCCGCGCGGCCCGGTACATCGTCGAGCAGGCTGGAGTGGCGTCATGACCGTGGGCGCACGTCCGTCGAACGAAACCAACGAACAAGAAGCCGCGCAGCATGTGCGCGAAATTTTTGGCTCGATTGCACCCTCGTACGACCGGCTGAACCACCTGCTCTCGTTTGGGCTCGACCGCCGCTGGTGGCGTCGCACAGCGCTGTGCTTTCGTGACATCCTCGCGCGTCGCGATGCGCGGGTCCTCGACATTTGCTGCGGCACCGGCGACCTGACCGCCGCTCTGCTTCGCCTTCGTCCACCTGATGCTGAACCCCTCATCGGCCTCGACTTTTCTCCCGAGATGCTGCGTCTGGCCGCGGCAAAGTACGCGCGCGGCAACGTGCGCTGGCTGGAAGGCGACGCGATGTCGCTGCCCTTCGCGGACAACTCGCTCGATCTCGTGACCTCGGCTTTCGGATTCCGCAACCTTACCAACTACCCTGCGGGCCTGGCGGAAATTCATCGCGTGCTTCGGCCCGGCGGAGCGATCGGCATCCTTGAGTGCAATCAGCCGGAAGGTGTGGCGGGCACTCTTTACAACATTTATTTCCACCGTGTGTTGCCGATCGTCGGCGGCTGGCTCTCCGGAGATCGCAAAGCCTATGAATATCTCCCAGCCTCCGTCCAGCGCTTCCCTCGCCCACCCCGCATGTTGCAGCTAATGCAGGAGGCTGGCTTCACGCGCACGCAGTGGGACGGCTTTCTTTTGCGCGCGGCCGGCCTCTACCGCGCGATCAAAGCCTGAGTCTGCATGTAGCGATGTATCCTCAGCGCATGGCCGGAAGCACGAAATCCGTTGCCGCCCGCAGCCCGGATGTGCACGAGCGCGCCAACGCAAAACGTAGTGCGGCGCTGACGTCCTTTCTCGCTGCATCCGGCATCACGCTGCTGAAGCTGATCACCGGGCTGCTCACCGGTTCACTCGGCATGTTGAGTGAAGCCGCGCACTCGGGCATCGATCTGATCGCCTCGCTTCTCACCTTCACGTCCGTCAGGCTCTCCGACCGCCCCGCCGACGCCGAGCACACGTTCGGCCACGGCAAGGTCGAGAACCTCTCCGCTGTAATTGAGACGGTGCTGATGGTGGGCTCGTGCGTCTGGATCACCATTGAAGCCATCATTCGCATAGTGCATCCTGCACGGCTGACGCTGCGCTTCTCCATTTGGCCGTTCGTGGTGCTGCTGCTCTCGATCATCGTTGATTCCGTGCGCTCGGTCGCGCTGCATCGTGTCGCCAAGAAGCATCGCAGCGAAGCCCTTGAAGCCGACGCCGTGCACTTCGGCACAGATATATGGTCCTCCGCCGCGGTCATCGCAGGGCTCGCATTCTCTTACGCCGGCCAGCGATGGAACATCGCATCGCTGCGATACGCCGACCCGATCGCCGCACTCGTTGTGGCGGGCGTGATACTGCGCGTCACGTGGAAGCTCGCGCGCCAAACCCTCGACTCGCTGCTGGATGCGACTCCGCCGGAGGTCCGCGGAAAAATTCAGGGGCAGATGCTGCGCGATCTGGCTGCGGTCGCTGACGTCCTCTCCGTGCAGCGGCTGCGCGTGCGCCGCTCCGGATCGGACTACTTCGTCGATCTCATGCTTGGCCTGCCGCGCGCGCTCAGCTTCCAGCGCTCCGAGCAGGTGACGCTCGCGGCAACGGCGGCGGTTCAGAAGCGGCTGCCCGGCGCTGATGTCGTCGTCAAAACGGTGCCCACAGCAGCAGGCAACGAAACGGTCTTCGATCGCGTTCGCGCCGTCGCCGCGCGGCGAAATCTCAACGTACACGATGTCAGCCTCCAGCAGTACGGCGGCGCTCTTCACCTGGAGCAGCACCTCGAAGTGCCGGAGTCGATGCGGTTGCGGCAAGCGCATGAAATCGCGACGCAGCTCGAAGCCGACATTCGCCGCGAGATCCCCGGAATTGCGACCGCGCTGACGCACATCGAAGGCGAGCCCGCGACAATCGCCCACACAGCGCCGATTGAAACTGCAGCGAATCTTGAAGCGCAGCTGCGCCGTACCGCATCGAACTTTCCTGAAATCGCGGATATTCACGAGATCACCGTAACGCGCGGCTACAGCGGCTCCGCCAACGCAATCCAGGTGAACTGCCACTGCACCTTGCCGGACGATCTGCCGATGAGCCGCGTGCACGCAATCATCACGGAGTTCGAAGACGAGTTCCGCCTGCACCATCCGCAGGTCACTCGTGTGCTGATTCATCCCGAGCCCGCCTCGGACAACCGCCGCTGATCCGGCGAACTTGTATGCTGGAGTCCGATGGCGCGCTTTGGAAAAATCTTGCGAGTAGCATCCGGCGGCCTGCTGATGCTCGTCGTGTTCATACTGTTTGCAGGCCTGGCCTTGCGGGTCGCACTGCACGCCCGTGAAGTTTCAATTCCGGATCTTGCCGGGCTCACCGTCGCGCAGGCCAGCGAGGCCGCGCTGCGCAGCGGACTGGACCTGAACATCGAAAGCAAGTTCTACTCGCGCACCGTTCCGGCGGGACGCATTCTTGCGCAGTCTCCCGCAGCGGGCTCGCGGGTTCGCAAGGGATGGCCGGTGCGTGTGACCGAGAGCCTCGGCCCGCAGCAGGTGACGATCCCGGACGTTGTCGGCGAGCCGGTGCGTGAGGCGTCGCTGGACCTCCGCAAGGCCTCGCTCGATCTCGGCACACTCGCGCACATGGACGCGCCCGGCGACACAGATATGGTGCTCTCGCAGACGCCGCCGCCGGATGCCGGCGTCGACCAGCCACGCGTGAATCTGCTGCTGAGCGAGCAGGGCGCGGGCGCTGCTGACTCCTTCGCCATGCCCTCCTTTGTGGGGATGAGCTGGCCCTCTGCGAACCGCGCCGCAGTGGCGCTCGGTCTCCGCGTGGCTCCTGTCGGAGAGATGGCCCCTGTCGCGCAGCCCACTCCGGCAGCGGCCCCGTCCGCATCCTCCGGCACTGCAGCGCAACCTGCACCGACACCCGCGGCACCACAGGCCAGCGCGCAGCAACCAGCCGGCAACGCCGCGGCAGGCACAAGCTCAACACCGACGCTGCCCGCAGCGTCCACGGTCCAGATGGTTCCCGTCGGCCCGGTGACCGGGCAATCGCCGGAGGCCGGGCATCGCGCCGGCAAAGGCTCGGTCGTGAAGCTTAGCTTCGGTCACGCGTCGAGCGGCAGCGCATCGGCCACCGCGCCGTCACCGTCAACGACTCAATGATCGTCTACAGCTCTCGCGGATCGTCTACACCTCTCGCGCGATGACGACAGCAAAGAAGCCGTCGCCCGGAAAGTTCGCTCCAGGCAGTGTGCGCAGCGCGTTGTCGCGCACAAGCGGCTTGAGATCCACCTCGTGTTGAACGATTCGGCGCGTGCGCAACTCGTCCAGCAGTTCCACCACCGGAAGCACGCGGAATTCGCTAGTACTCGGCCATAGCACCGCCTTCACGACTGCTTCATTCTCCTCCGGCTCCAGCGAACACGTGGAGTAGACCAGCCGTCCGCCCGCTCGCAGCCGCTTCAGTCCAGCCGCGAGAATCTCTTTCTGCCGCGCTGCCTGCCGGCCAAGCTCTGCGGCCTCGAGCCGGTGACGAATCTCCGGATTACGCGCCAGCGTTCCCGTGCCGGTGCACGGTACATCGCAGAGCACCAGATCGAAGCTGCCTTCCGCCTCCGGCAGTCTCGCCGCGTCGCTCTTCAGCGTTCGAATCGGCCGTTCCGGCAACTCGCTCTGCAGCCGTTTTCGCATCGACTCCAGTCGCGGCGAGCTGATGTCTGTAGCGAGAAGCTCTGCGCCCGGATGACGATGCGCCAGCACCGCAGCCTTGCCGCCCGGCGCGGCGCACGCGTCCCACATTCGCTCCGGCGATGTGTGGCTGATGGCAGCAAGTTCCGCGACAAGCCGCGAGCCATCGTCGATCAATCGGCGATCGACCTGCTCAGCGGGTTCATCGGGCACGAACAGAGTTCCCCGCGCAGGCTCCTGCTGGTCGTACTCGCAGATCGCGCGCGCCGCGGCGTTTCCGTACGCGGCTTCCCAGCGGCGCACCAGCCACGAAGGATGGCCTAGCCGCGTGGCAGCCGCGTCGACAGATTCGGCAATCGGCTTGCGAGCTGGCGGCAGAGCGGAAAACTTGCGCAGAATTGCATTCACCAGGCCCGACGCGTTTGGATGACCCGCCGCCCGCACGATTTCCACGCTCTCACTCAGCGCCGCGTGCGGCGGTATGCGGTCCATATGGCGCAGTTGAAACGCGCCCAGCCGAAGCGCAATTCGAATCGCCTCGGGGAGCGGCTGATCCGGACGATCGAGCAGCTTCGCTAAATCCGCATCGAGTGCAATCTGCCATCGCAGCACACCCATCACCAGCGCCGTCGCGAGATTGCGGTCGGCCTGCGACAGCTTCTGCATCGCCTCGCCGTGCAGCAGGTTATCGCTGTGCGCCGATGACATCTCAACTGGCAGCAGCATCTGAAATGCAGACCATCGTGCGGGGCTCACGGGCTTGGATTGTGGACTCTGCGCGTCTTTGCTGCGCCTCGCGCTACTCAAGACGCTCTCCGCAACGGAGCTGAAAGTCCTTCGCAAACTGCGCGCCCGGCATGCGCGGCTTGCCCTCGAGCTGGACTTCATCGAGCGCGAGCGCCGTTCCAGCCGCTGCGCCGACGAGCAGCAGCCCATCCGCGCCCGCGAGCTCACCCGCAATCAGTTGCGCCTCACTTGCCGGCGCAGGATGCATCCTGTGCACCAGGAATCGCTTGCCGCGAAAATTCGCATACGCTCCCGGCCACGGCGAGAAGCCACGCCAGCGGTTGTACGCCTCGCGCGCCGTGCGGCTCGTGAGGTCCATACAACCGTCTTCGCGAGTCAGGATCGGAGCAAGCGACGCCTCCGCATCGTCCTGCTTGCGTGGCTGTATCGTTCCGCGTTCAAGGCCATCCAGCGTCTCGATCAGCAGCTCCGCGCCCGTCCCGGCAAGCTGCGGATATAGCTCCGCTGCCGTCGCGTCCGGCCCAATCGCGACGCGCCGCTCCAGCAGAATGTCGCCCGTATCCAGCCCCGCGTCGAGCTGCATCGTCGTCACGCCCGTCTCGGTTTCGCCGTTCGCGACAGCCCACTGGATCGGCGCCGCTCCGCGGTACTTCGGCAGCAGTGACCCATGCAGGTTGATGTTGCCCAGGCGTGGCAACTTCAGCATCCACTCCGGAATGATGCGTCCGTACGCCACCACTACGATCCCGTCCGGCCGAATCAACTCCAGTTCCGCGCGCAACGCGGCGTTGTTCTTGATCTTCTCCGGCTGCAACACGCGAAGCTCGCGCGCGAGCGCCGCACGCTTCACCGCCGGCTGCTGCAGCTCCATCCCGCGGCCTGCAGGACGATCAGGCTGCGTCAGCACCAGAGCGATTTCGTGTCCATGCTCAAGCAGCGCCGCGAGCGTCGGCACGGCAAATTCCGGGGTTCCGCAGAAGACCAGCTTCATCGCTCATCACCAATCGCCGTTCTTTTGTAGTTTGCGAATCCGCCGTTTCACCAGATCGCGCTTGAGCGGGCTCAGCCGGTCGATGAAGAGAATGCCGTCCAGGTGATCGATCTCATGTTGCATCGCACGCGCCAGCAACCCGTCACCTTCAGCCTCGAAGATATTTCCATTCACATCCTGCGCACGCACCTTTACATGCGCCGCTCGCTGCACTTTGTCGCGGATCTCCGGAAGGCTCAAGCAGCCTTCCTCCTCAAACTGCTTGCCCGCGCGCTGAATGATCTCCGGATTGATCAGCACAAGCTTCTCTTCCGGCCGTTCCTTGAAGTTCACGTCGATGACGGTGATGCGCTTGGAGACGCCGAGCTGCGGCGCCGCAAGGCCAATGCCGTGCGCCGCGTACATGCTGGCCCACATCTCTTCCACGAACTGCGCGAGCTCCGGTCCGAACTCCGTCACCGCCGCCCCTTTCATGGACAGTACGGGGTCGGGATACTTCACGATTGCGTGGAGTTTCGTTGTGCTCGCGTCTTCTGCGCTCGTCGCTACGGTTCCTGCGTCCGCTTGTTTTCTATCGCTCATCTCTAAAACGCTCGAATCTGCTCCCGATATCCATCGAAGTTGCGCTTGAGCTCGGCCAGACTGTCGCCACCAAATTTCTCGAGCACCAGCCGCGCGATCGTCAGCGCCACCATCGCCTCACCCGCGACCCCGGCCGCCGGCACCACGCACACGTCCGACCGCTCATACGATGCCTTCGTCGCCTCGCGCGTCTCAAACGAGACTGATGCAAGGGGCCGGCGCAGCGTTGAAATCGGCTTCAGATATCCGCGCACAACCACGTCCTCGCCGTTCGACATGCCGCCTTCGATGCCGCCAGCATTATTTTTCTCGCGCTTGAAACGCGTGAAGCCTTCGTTCGCTTGCTCGTCGCTCCCGTAGCCAATCGCATCGTGCACCGCGGAGCCGGCCGACTCTGCCGCAGTAACGCCCCGGCCCAGCTCCACCGCCTTCACCGCCTGCAAACTCATCAACGCCTGTGCGAGCAGCCCATCCAGACGCTCGTCCCAGTTCACATGCGTTCCAATCCCCGGCGGCAGTCCGTGCACGATCACCTCAAACACCCCGCCAACCGTATCGCCCGTACGCAGCGCCTTGTCCACCTCGGCCTTCATGCCGGCTTCGGAGTCCGCATCCGCGCACGCCAGCAACACGTCTTCGCGCTCTGCAATGGCGGCAACCTCGTCAAAGCCCACCTCGCGCCCGAGCTGCGCCGTGCCCACCCGAATCACGTGACTCGCAACCCGCACCCCGAGCTCACCCAGCAGCAGCTTCGCCAACGCACCGCAGGCCACGCGTGCCGCCGACTCCCGCGCACTCGCACGCTCGAGCACGTACCGCGCATCCTTGAAGCCATACTTCAGCGCGCCTGCAAGGTCCGCGTGCCCTGGCCGCGGGCTCGCAACCGCTTTGTGCAGCGACGGATCGCCCGCCTCGACCGGCAGAATCTGCTCCCAGTTTTTCCAGTCGCGATTCGCCAGCGTCATCGCAATGGGCGAACCGATCGTCTTTCCGTGCCGCACGCCCGAAAGAATGTGGGCTTCGTCCTTCTCGATGCGCATGCGGCCGCCGCGACCGTAGCCCTGCTGCCGCCGCCATAGCTCGCGATTCACAAACTCCTGGTCCACAGGAATGCCGGCAGGCAATCCGCTGATCAGTGCAACGAGAGCCTCGCCGTGGCTCTCTCCGGCTGTAAAAAATCGAAGCATAGTTATAGAAACTGCTTACAAGAAACGCCCGCAACAAAACCGAACTTCAACTGTTTAGGCGATTATAGCGGCGATTGGAGTACTCCTTACTGCCGCACATAACCTGCACATCCGCCGGATGTATGCGCGATGTCGCCCGATCGAGCACGAGGTCCGGCGTGTGACTGACGCGAACGGGGCGCCGCGCTCCCCGTTCAGCGCCACTCCGCTCACTTGCAGGCTAATCGCACAGCAAGCAACAAGCCCGGCCGCGGTGATCGCTCGCGCAAACGCGGTCGCAAGCTCACTCCAGATTCGGCTTCGCTCCGTAATGCGTAATGTCGAAGGCCCCTGCTCGGAAGCTGCAGACGCACAAACGCTCAGCCCCACGATGGAGCGAAATATCCGCAGGGAATGCCCAGTCGCCAACTTCATCAGCTCTGTGGAAGCTCGAAGGAATCATCGACCGGCTCCGCAGCAGCAGCCTGCTCCGGCTCCTGCGATTCGGCCGTTGGCGCGGGCGGATTCATCGCGCTGTCCAGGAACCTTCGCGAATCAAACAGATTCCTTTCCATCGAGCGTACCCATTCCGTCGGCTCATCGGGTCGCCGCCCCGCATCGCGAGCTGCCGCAAACTCCGTGCGCATCGTCTGGAACTTCGCCTCGAGATCATCCAGCGCGCTCAGCAGCATCGCCTCCGGCGTCATCGGCAGCTTCGGCGAGCCGAACTCCAGCCTGCCATGATGCGCCAGTATCATGTGCTCCACCAGCACCCGCAGCCGCTCCGGAAAGGGCTCCAGCGTCTCCCCAGTCGCCTGCGCGCGATCGCGTGCTTCAGCGTCCATCGCGGAGATCGCCTCCGCAAGCATCCGCTGTGCAATCGTGATGTGGCCGACGAGTTGGCCCTCCAGCGTGTAGGTGAAATTCGTGCGCCAGCTCAGCTCCCGCACCTTGCCAATATCGTGCAGAATCGCTCCCGTGACGAGCAGGTCCGCGTCCACCTCCGGATAAGACGGCGCGACCGCGCGGCACACCCGCACCAGCGCAAGCACGTGCTCCAGCAGTCCGCCCAGCCACGCATGATGCAGCCGCTTGGCCGCGGGCGCCTCCTGAAATGCCGCCCCGATCTCCGGATCGTCGAAGAAGCGCAGCACCAGCGCGCGCAGATGCGGATTCGCAAACGCCTCCACATAACCGCGCAGCTCCGCCATCATCGCCGGCACCTCATACTGCGTCGTCGGCACAAAATCAGTCGAATCGATCTCCGCCGCCTCCGCCGCCCGCATCCGTGTCAGCGTGATCTGGAACCTGCCGTTGTACTTCGAGATCTGCCCCTGCACCTTTACGTAGCAGCCCTCCGCACACGTCTCGACGATGCTCGCGAACTCCTCCCACATCCGGGCCTCGAGCTGTCCCGTCTTGTCCGAAAGACCCAGCGCAAGGTACTGCCCGCCGCCGCCCTTGCGGTCGCGCAGGCTGATCGAAGCCAAACAGAAGTAGCTGGTCACCACCTGGTTTTCAAATCGCGGCGCGTCCGCAACAAAAAATTCTTTCATCGCTTCGCCTCAGCATAAACGACCAGAGCCCTCAGCAAAGGAGAGAGCCCCGCAAACGGGGCTCTCTCCACTGGAATCACCATCCCCCTACTGCGGCGTCGAGCCCCCTGAGCTCGCCGGCGCCTGCCCCGCAGGCACCTGCGCCCCCGCCATCGGCGTCGTCCCCAACGCAGGATTCACCGTCGGCGCCGGAGCCGGCGTGTTATCCACCGGCTTCGGCTTCTCCTGCAGACGTTCCTTCGGCTCGTCCTTCGCGCGCTTCACCTTCGCCTTCTTCTTCTTGGCGGTGTTCGCCATTAAGACCCAGCGGCGTCGCGCGCACCTTCTCATCCGCGCTCTCCTGCGGAGTCGCCGCCGTCGGCCGCTTCGTCGCCTTCACCTCAGCCTTCGCGACCTTGTCCTGCGCGCGCTTCTCTTCGCTTTCCTTCTCACGGTCCGTGAAGCGCGTCTTGTGTGCCGCGACAGCCCTCGGCGCCAGCGCGTCCGTGCTGTTCTCGTCCACCCCGGTCCCCGTGCTGATGCGTCGTGGTCGACTCCGTCGGCGCCATCGCCGCGCCTGCTGTCTGTCCCAGCGGACTGCCGATTGCCGGCGTCCGCCGTCTGCGTCACACCCGCCGGCAATGACTTCGTCGGCGCCTGGCCAAACCGAATCTTCTCGCGACGAATCTTGTGCCGCTTCGGCGGCTTCGTTCCATTGCGTGGCAGCGGCCTTCGCCTCCTGCTTCTGCGCCGCCTTCTCGCGCGCTGCCGCCAGGCTGCGCCTGCGCCTTGTCCGCCTTCTCCTGCTCCCCGCGCTGCTTCTTCACCGTCTTCTTCTTCAGCGCCGGCGCGCTATAAGCGGTGAACTCCGGCTTCGTCTGCTGTCGGGTCGCGCCCGTGTCCACAAACCCCGGCTTGATGTCGATGTACGCATCCTCGCGCGCCTTCGTCAGGTACGCGCGCAGCGCCGGCTGCAACTGCTGGAAGTACATCGCCTCCTGCACCTGCCGCTCAACAGTCTCGAGCGGCGGCACGCCCGCCTGCTGATGGTTATCCACCCGCAGAATCACAAATCCCTGCCGCGTGCGGATCGGCTGCGTATATCCGCCCGTCGGCAGCGAGAACGTCGCCTTCTCCAGCACATCGCCCAGCGCCCCACGCTTGAAGTCGCCCAGGTCGCCGCCCGCAGGCGCCGTCGGCCCGCCCGAGTTCTGCTTCGCGGTATCTGCAAAGTTCGCTCCGCCCTTCAGCTTCGCCTCGACCTCATCCGCCTTCTGCTGCGCCGCCGCAACCTGCGCGTCCGTCGCATTGTCCGGCGTCGGAATCAGGATCTCGCTCAGGTGCACCTGCTCCGGCACCTCGAAATCCTTCGCATGCTGCCTTGTAGTACGCCTCTTCCTCGGCATGCGTCAGGTTCAGGTGACGTCCCACCTCGTCCTGCACCACCTGGCTCGAGATCACCTGGTTGCGAATCTGCTGCTTGAAATCCTCAAACGAGACGCCCTGCTGCTCGGCCGCCTTCTGCAGCGCCTCCATCGAGTCGAGGTGGTTCTGCTTGCGAATATCATCCAGCCGGTGCATCGTCTCGGCATCGCCCGTAATCCCCAGCTCCTTGCCCTTCGAAAGCAGCAACTGCTGGTCGATCATGTCGCGCAGCAGGTCGTGCAGCTTCTGGCTCGGCCTCAGCCTGCGGAACGTTCTCCTGGTGCGCCTCCTGCATCAACTGCTGCTCGGCGCGCTCATACTCCGTGCGCGTGATGATCTGATCGTTCACGCGCGCGATCACGTCCTCCACCACCGTCCCGTTCGGCGTGATCGGAGTCGCCGCCGGCATCGGCGGAAGCTGCACCTGCGGCTGCGGCGTCGGCTGCATTCCGCTGTCTGGGCCGCATAGCTGGGCGGCTGCGCCCGTACCTGGGCCTGGACCACCGGTGTCGCGACCAAGGCCGCGGCCAGAACTGCGCCGGCAAACCGGCTTGTACGTTGAGAGATATCCTGATTCTTGCTTCGTGATCATCCGTTCCTTCGGGGACTTCCTTCGCCGCAGCCTTTGCTCTGGTCGTCCCAATCCCCGCACGCAATCTGCGGAGCGCGTTTGCTGTCGCTCGGAAATCAGCTCCGCTCTACCTGCGTGAGCCGATCCAGTAGCGTCCATTCTACCTGCCGCGATGCACTCCGCGCAGCCCGCCCGTCATCACGCGCTCATCGGTGTAGCAGCGGGCTTCAGCCCGCCCAAACCAGCCCGCCAACCACGGCGCTTCGCCCCGGACACACGCCGGGAACCACCCTTAGGCTCACCGCCCGAATGCTATACTCGTCCAACGAGTAGCGGCCCGTTCCAGCCTTCTCTGCCGGGCCCGTCTGCTTCTCCTGAGGTTCCCTCCGCGCCATGATCTCGCGTACCCGCCGCGCCCTCTTTTCCGCAGCTATATTCCTCACCGCCTGCGGCGTCACCGGATCCATCATCGGCGGCCGCGTCGCCGCCCAGTCCGCCTCGGACGAGTCCACACTCCGCGACTCGATGAAGAACTTCACCGACGTCTACGCGCTGGTCGAGCAGAACTACGCCGACAAACTCAACACCGACCAGGTCGACAAAGCCATCTACGACGGCGCTATCCCCGGCATGCTGCACGTGCTCGATCCGCACTCGAACTTCTACGACCCCAAGGCCTACGCGCAGATGCGCGAGGACCAGCACGGCAAGTACGCCGGCGTCGGCATGCAGATCCAGCCGCAGGAAAACAAGATCGTCGTGCTCGCGCCGTTTGAGGGCACGCCTGCCTACAAGGCCGGCATCCGCCCCGGCGACGTCATCCTCGCCGTCGACGGCAAATCCACCGAAAATATGGACTCCGCCGCTGTTGCTTCCCTGCTGAAAGGCACTCCGGGAACGCACGTCTCGGTCACCATGGCGCGCGAAGGCACACCCAAGCCGCTGGTCTTCGACCTCGTCCGCGAAGAGGTCAACCGTCCCTCTGTCGACATCGCCTTCATGATCCGGCCTGGCATCGGCTACATCCACCTCACCCAGTTCATGGAGACCACCTCGCACGAGGTGCAGGAGGCCATCGATAAGTTCGGCCCCAACATCCAGGGCCTGCTCATCGACCTCCGCGAAAACCCCGGCGGCCTGCTCAACGAAGCCGTCAACACCGCCGACAAGTTCCTCCAGAAGGGCCAGATCGTCGTCTCGCAGCGCGGTCGCGCCTTCCCGGACCAGGTCTATCGCGCACCCAGGGGCTCTGACCTCAAGTACCCCGTCGTCGTGCTCGTGAACCGCGACACCGCCTCGGCCGCTGAGATCGTCTCCGGCGCCCTGCAGGACCACGACCGCGCGCTCATCGTCGGCGAAACCACCTTCGGCAAGGGCCTCGTCCAGACCGTCTTCCAGACCTCCGAAAACACCGGTCTCGCCCTCACCACCTTCCACTACTTCACGCCCTCCGGCCGGCTCATTCAGCGCAACTACAACAACGTTTCGCTGTACGACTACTACTACGTCCGCAATGACGCTCTGCCCGCCGACAAATCCAATCGCGAAGTGAAGCTCACCGACGCTGGTCGCCCCGTCTACGGCGGCGGCGGCATCACGCCCGACGAGAAGATTCCCGAGTTCAAGAGCAATCACTTCCAGGAGCTCCTGCTCACGCCTCCGCACCGCGCCTTCTTCGACTTCACCACCCACTACCTCGCCAACCACACCATCACCCGCGACATGGTGGTCGACGACGCGCTGCTCAACGACTTCGAAAACTTCCTCCACACCCAGAAGATCGACTTCACCCAGAAGGACATCAGCGACAACCTCGACTGGATCAAGGCAATGATCAAGGCTGAGCTCGTCACCTCCCAGTTCGGCCAGGCCGAGGGCCTCAAAGTCCGCGCCGATTGGGACCCCCAGATTCGCCAGGCCCTTACCTACATGCCCGAAGCCCTGGCCCTCGAAGAGCACAAACTCCCCTCCGAGCAAAAAACCACCCAAACCGCCAGCACCGCCACCCACACGCCGGCCCACCAGTAACGCGGCAGGCCCCAGGTTCAGCCCGGGCCGAAAGCTGTCTCGCGAACGAAAGGGGCCGACCTTAGTCGGCCTCTCATCGCTTAACACGCAAAGGGCTGTCATCGTTTCGGAGCTGCCTGGCCGCGAAGCGATGGACCCCCGCATTTCCCAGGATAACGACACACCGGGTGCCCCATCCTCGCCGCTTGAAAAGCGGCGGGGTGGGGTATCGCGCGTTAAGACGCGCGAGTGCCTCTTTGCCTTTGCGGTTGCCTTTCTTTCTGTCATCCCCGCAGGGGATCTGCTTCTGCTTCTGCTTCTGCCTTTGCCTTGCCGTTGCCGTTGCCGTTGCTTCCTCGTGAGCGACGAACAGGTACCCCGAGCCTTTAGGCTCGGGTCTCATAGCGCCCGAAAGAAAAGGGGCTGGTAGCGCGAGGCTTCAGCCTCGGGCTACCAGCGGGTCTCGGCTGCCCCCAACTCCCCACTGCACTTACAATCCTCCCCATGCCGTCACCCCTCATCGCGATCGTCGAAGACGAAGAGCACCTCGCCCAGGGCCTCCTGTTCAACCTCCAGGCCGAGGGCTACCGCACCCACCACGAATCCGACGGCAGCTCCGCCCTCCACTGGCTGCAGAACACGACCGAGCCCCCCGCTGCGGTTCTGCTCGACGTCATGCTGCCCGGCCAGGACGGCTTCTCCATTCTCCGCGCGCTGCGCCAGACCGGCAGTTTCATCCCCGTGCTGCTGCTCACCGCGCGCGGCCGCACCGAAGACATCGTCGAAGGCTTCTCCGCCGGCGCGGACGACTACCTCCCCAAGCCGTTCGACCTCAGCATCCTTCTCGTACGCCTCGCCAGCCTGCTGCGCCGCGTGCACTGGTCCGCCGATTCAGCCTCAACCGTCCCTTCGCCCGCCGCTGCGGAAGAACCCGCCGGGCAGCAGGTCTTCACGCTCGGCGACCGCACCATCGACCTCGACTCCCTGGAGGTACGCGGATCGGGTGAAACCGATTCACCTCACCCTCATGGAAGCCGACCTCCTGCGCTACCTGCTCGAGCGCCCCGGCAAGATCATTGCCCGCAAAGAGCTCCTCGAAAACGTCTGGCGCGTCCATGAGGACACTGACACCCGCGCCATCGACAACTTCATCGTCCGCCTCCGCCGCTACCTCGAACCAGATCCCGCCCACCCCATCCACTTCGTCAGCGTCCGCGGTGTCGGCTACCGCTTCGTCCCAGATGGGTGACCAGATGCGTGACGGCCCCTGTAACCTCCTCGCCCAAGACCGGCCCGGCTTGACAAACCCCCGGCCCCGGACCCCCTCCCACCCATCCCCTTCGCTTCTCGATCCATCTGAGGTCCACCCCTAAAGTCCCTCCTTCGAAGACTTTGCGCAAAAAACAGTGGGGAGGGGGTACTGCTCCTTCCAGCCGTCTCGCGCATCGAATCGCCATGGCCACCCTGAACCTCACGATCGAGAACATGCACTGCGGCGCCTGCGTTCGCCGCGTCACCCAGACCCTGAACGCGCTCCCCAACACCCACGCTGAGGAGGTCCGCGTCGGCGCCGCCCGCATCCACACCGAAGCCGACCCGGCCCAGGTGGAGGAGTCCCTCCGCGCCGCCGGTTTCCCCGCACATATCCAAGGCTGATGGACCAGACCCTTCAGATCGCCGGAATGAGCTGCGCCGCCTGCCAGCACCACGTCGAGCGCGCCCTCCGCTCCGTGCCGGGCGTGGAATCCGCCACCGTCAACCTCCTCGCCAACTCCGCCCAGATCACCACCGCCCACCCCCTCGAATCCCAGCTCCTCATCGATGCCGTCCGCGATGCCGGCTACGATGCCTCCCTTCCCACCCCACCCTCCGCGCAGCAGCCCACACAACTATCCGAGCAGAATCACATGACCGCGGTCTCGGGCTTCGGGCCGCGCTCAGCCTCCTCGCCGGAGCCGTCGCGATGGTCGCTCTCGATGCCGCTGATGATGGCGAGCCCCAGCGCGGACCCCCTGCTGAACTTCCTCTCCCGCACCCTGGCTCCGCTCACCCCCGCCGCCCTCATGCGCCTTCCCGCCCAGCCCGTGCGCATGGTGCTGTGCACGCTGTCGCTCGCCGTCATGCTCTTTGCCGCACCGCAAATTTATGTTGCCGCGTGGCGCGCTGCGCGCCATCGCACCACGAACATGAACACGCTCGTCGCGATCGGCACACTCAGCGCCTTCGCCGCTTCATTGATTGCGACCATCCGCGCTACATCGTCCGGCGCAGACGTCTACTTCGAGTCCGTCATCCTGATCCTCGCCTTCCTGCTCGCCGGCCGCTGGCTCGAAGCGCGCGCACGCCGCCAGGCGACGCAGTCCATCCGCGGCTTCGCGCAGCTTACCGCCGCAACCGCGCGTCTGCTCGACATTGCACCTGCACTGGACTACGCCAACTTCTCAGAGTTCCCCGAGACCATTGTTCCCACTGACGCGCTCGCCTCTGGCGACATCCTGCGCGTCCTGCCCGGCGATCGCATCCCCGTCGACGGCATCGTGCTCGCCGGCCGCAGTTCGGTCGATGAATCGATGCTCACCGGCGAGCCTCTGCCGGTCAGTCGCACGCTCGGCGACCGCATGTTCAGCGGCACGCTCAATCTCGACGGCGTTCTTGTCCTGCGTGCAACGGGTGTCGGCAATGCGTCCACACTCGCACAGATGCAGCGGCTTCTGGCGCAGGCGCAGTCCTCGCGCGCCCCCATGCAGCGCCTGGCCGACCGAGTCAGCGCCATCTTCGTTCCGACAATCCTGGCGCTTGCCGCACTCGCGTTCGCCGCGTGGGCTGTCGCGCTCAACACCAGCGGTCGACACGCAGGCTTCGCGCAGCCATTCGCCATTGCGATCGCCGTGCTCATCATTGCGTGTCCCTGCGCGATGGGGCTCGCCGTTCCTGCCGCGATCACGGTCGCGATCGGCCGCGCCGCACGCCAAGGTCTGCTCATCAAAGGTGGCGAAGCCATCGAGCGCATCGCCACGCTCGACACACTGGCGTTCGACAAGACCGGCACGCTGACCGAAGGCAAGCCGCGCGTCGCTCACTTCGCAACAGTTCCCAATCCCAGATTCGCGCGCGAAGATCTGCTCGCGCTCGCCGCTGCAATCGAGCGCTTCTCCACTCACCCGCTCGGCGAAGCTATCGTTCGCTTCGCCACTGAACACGATGCTCTGCAATCCACGCACACGATCTCCGATGCCGAAGTGCTTCCCGGGACTGGCATGCGAGCGAGAACCGACGCACACGACGTCCTGCTCGGGAACAGGTCGGTCCTGCCGGAAGAAAGCATCGATCCAGCACTTTCCGCGCCACCCGAGCTCGCGCACGCCACACCCATCTACCTGTTGATCGACAACGACCCACAAGCCGTATTCTTCGCCACCGACCAGCTCCGTCCTGAAGCCGCCGACGCGATCCGCGATGTCCACACGCTCGGCATCCGCTCGCTCATGCTCACCGGAGACACGCGACTGTCGGCCGCATCCATCGCGCAGCAAGCCGGGATCAACGACGTTCGCGCATCACTGCTTCCCGCACAAAAGCTCGACGCCATCCGCGAGCTGCAATCTCAGCACCACCGCGTCGGCATGGCCGGCGACGGCATCAACGATGCCGCTTCCCTCGCGCAATCGGACGCGGGCTTTGCGATGTCCGGCGGCACCGATCTCGCGCGCGAAGCAGGCGACGTGCTCCTGCTGCATCCTGACCTGAAGCTGGTCCCCGACGCCATCCGACTGAGCCGCCGAACGGTAGGGGTGATGAAGCAAAATCTCGGCTGGGCGCTGGTCTACAACGTGATCGGAATCCCAATCGCGGCGGGCGCGATCTATCCGCACTTTCACATCCTGCTGAGTCCTGTGCTGGCCAGCCTGGCGATGGCGTTCAGCTCAGTGAGCGTGCTCGCCAACTCACTGCGCCTGCGCCGCTGAAACACGCAAACAGCCGCGCGATACACTTGATTCCAGGCAGACTTCACGTGCGCATCTTCACCCGCTACATTCTTCGCGAGGTCGTCGGCTACGCCCTCCTCGGCGGCGTGCTCTTCACGTTCATCCTCTTCATGCGCTATCTGCTGCCGCTGCTGGAGCTCGCAGTCCGCGGTGTCGCCTCACCGTTCGATCTCCTCTGCCTGATCGGCTATCTGCTGCCGAACTTCCTTCCAATGACCATTCCGATGGCGGTGCTGATCGGCATCCTGCTGGGCCTCAGCCGGCTGGCCTCGGACAGCGAGGTCACGGCGATGCGCGCGAGCGGGCTTGGCGTGGTCTCGTTCCTTCGCATTGTGAGCATTGTGGCCGCGCTGTCGTGGATGGCGAGCCTCGCCATCTCGCTCTACATCGCTCCTCGCGCCGCGCGCGCGCTGCTCAACTATGAAGAGCAGAGCAAGACGTCGCAGGCCACCGTTGAAGTGCAACCGCGAGTGTTCTACGAAGACTTCAAGAACTACGTGCTGTACACGCAGGACGTGGTTCCCGGCACGAACGGCACCGCGGTCTGGAAGCACGTCTTTCTTGCGGACCTCTCGCAGCCGGCAACGCCGCACATCATCAGCGCGCAGGAAGCCATCGTGCAGGCCGGCAGTGAGCGCCAGACACTTCGCCTCGACCTGATCAACGGCAGCCGTCACGATATCGCCGCGAACGATCCCAACCAATACGACATCGCCAGCTTCAACTCCACAGTTCTTCCGATCGAGACAAGTTCGCAGGAGGACACGCACCTGAGCCGCCGGGACACGCCCATGCAGGCGCTCGATACAAGCGAGGTGTGGAAGCGCGCGTACGGTGCTAACAGGACGGTCGACAAACGCCCCTATGCGATCGAGTTTCATCGGCGCTTGTCATTTCCTACCGCCTGCCTCGTGCTTATGCTGGTCGGTGTTCCGCTGGGGCTTTCATCGAAGCGCGGCGGCAAAGGAACGGGTTTCGCGGTAACGCTTCTGCTCGTGTTCGTCTATTACTTCCTGTCGGAGATCGGGGTCGCGCTCGCGCGCCAGCAGAAGCTTCCCGCGTTTGCGGGCGTGTGGGGAGCGAACGTGCTCTTCACGGTTGCGGGCGTTCTGCTGATTCAGCAGATGTCACGCGGCGGAGTGGCGCTGAACGCGCTCTCGAGGATTAGCAACTCCATCTCGAATGCGTTCGCGCGGATGCTTCGTGTGCGCCGGTTGGAACCTGAAAGCGTCGGCGCCGGCGATCGCCTGCGCAGGTTGCGGCGCGTGCTGCGCAGCCGCTTCCCACTTATCCTCGACGAGTACGCGATGGGCAGCTTCCTGCGGAACTTCATGCTCGTGCTCGCGTCGTTCACGGTACTCTTCATCATCTTTACGTTCTTCGAGCTCATCGGCGACATCATCAAGTACCGCACGCCGCTGGTCACGGTCGGCGACTACCTGCTCAACCTGATCCCCTTCATCCTCTACAACGTGACGCCGCTCTGCTCGTTGGTGGCCGTGCTCATCACCTTCGGCGCACTCAGCCGGTCGAGCGAGATCACGGCAATGAAGGCCACCGGCGTCAGCCTGTACCGCATCGTCACGCCCGTGCTGCTGGTCGCGGCCATACTTTCCGCGCTGCTGTTCGCGTTCGATGAGACCTATCTCCCCGACGCGAACCGCCGCCAGGAAGCTCTGCTCTCGAGCATCAAGGGCAAGCCCGCGCAAACGTTTCTTCGACCCGACCGAAAGTGGATTTCAGGCCAGAGCGGCGGATCGGCGCCCGGGGAGGTGGCCGCTTCCGGCGAACCCACACGCATCTTCTACTACCAAGCCTTCGATCCCGACCGGAATGTATTCGCCAACATCACTGTCTTTGAATTCCAGCCGGGCACGTTTACGCTCTCGCGCCGCATCTACGCCGAAAGCGCCCACTGGGACGCAGCGGCGGACCGATGGGACTTCGAGAACGGGTGGGCACGTGGTTTCGGCAATGGCGACGCCGTAACAAGTTACGACACATTCAAGGACGCGAGCTTCGCCGAGGTTCGCGAGACGCCAAGTTATTTCAAGAAGGAAGAACGTCCGTCGCAGGAGATGTCTTACAGCGAACTGGCGAGCTACATCAGCGACCTGCAACAGAGCGGGTTCGACACCACGCCGCTCCGGGTTCAGCTTAACCGCAAACTTTCTTATCCACTGCTTACGCTGGTGATGGCGATTCTGGCTGTGCCGTTTTCGTTGGCCGCGGGCAAGCGCGGCAGCCTCGCGGGAATCGGCGCGGCGCTGGGATTGGCGATCGCGTATTGGGTGCTGGCCGGGATCTCGGAGAATCTCGGCAACGTGAACTCGCTGCCGGCGGTGCTGGCTGCATGGTCGCCGGACCTGCTCTTCGCGATGGCGGGAACGTACATGCTGTTGCGTACGCCAACCTGAGACGGGCTGCAATGTCCGCATCTCGAATACACTGTTTGGAGTATGCGAATTTCAGCCATTGCCTTCGCCGTTGCGGCCACACCTTTGCTGGCCCAGACCTCTTCCACAAACCGGCCCGCGGCGCATCCCGCAACCACCGCGCACCACGCTGCTGCCGCGACGACAGCGAGCGCAGGAAGCTGCATTAAGGTGCCGGAGCTTTCGCCCAAGATCCCGGCTCTGCCGCCGGGCAGCCCCTGCCCGAAAGCGCTTTACACCATTACGCAGCGGCCGAACTTTACGATGGACTACGCGTCTCCGCTGGTTGGCCCTGCGGTGCGTGATGTCATTGATGCCAAGCCGACGACGTTCTCGCTTGGCTATGTGGACACGCACGTGGGCACGGGCGCTCTGGCCGAACCACACAAGTGGTACACGGTGCACTACACCGGCTACCTGGCCGACGGGACGAAGTTTGACTCTTCGGTGGATCGCGGCGAGCCGATCAGCTTCCCGTATGGCGCGCATAAGGTGATCGAGGGCTGGGACACGGGGTTTGAAGGCATGCACATCGGCGGCAAGCGGCGGCTCTTTGTTCCGTTTCAGCTTGCGTATGGCGAGAACGGACGCGCCCCGATTCCACCCCGCGCGGAGCTTGTCTTCGACGTCGAGTTGATTGCGCAGAGCGACACGCAACCGCGGGCGAAGACACCGGCTCCGGACGAGCATAACGAGCCGCATGGCGCGATGCCGCCGCACCCAACTTCTACGGTGACCGGACACTCGGACGCAGCGAAGCCTGAAACCGAACCCGGGGCAACGTCGCCGGCTGGATCCGCCGCCACACCGCCCGTGAACCCGACTACGCCGTCGAGTTCGACGCAACCTGCGCAGCCTTCTACGTCGTCGCAGCCGAAGCAGTAGCTTCGCGCGAGTCGATCGGCTTCGCCGCTCATCCAACAGACGCATGCTCCAGCGACTCAGTCCGCTCTTCCCGTACCTGCGCCGTTACTGGCGAAGCTACGTGTGGGGCGGACTGTCGCTTCTTGTCTACAACACGGCGAAGGCTATGGTGCCGCTGATCATCGGGCGGGCGTTCAAGGACATGCAGGGCGGCCTGACGGGGACCAAGATCGAGCATCTTGCGTTTCTGCTGCTCGGCATTGCGGCGGTGTCAGGGACGTTTCTCTATCTCATGCGCCAGATCATCATTGGCGCCTCGCGCGAGATCGAGTTCGACATCCGCAACGACCTCTTCCAGCATCTCGAGACGCAACCGCAGAGCTTCTTCCAGCGCCATCGTACGGGCGACATCATGGCGCGCTCGACGAACGACCTGAATGCGGTGCGGCAGTTGCTCGGGCCGGCGATCATGTACTCGGCGAACACCGTCGTGTTCACGGCGGTCGCGCTGCCGTTCATGATTCGCATCAGCCCACGGCTGACGCTGCTGGCGTTTCTTCCTTTGCCCTTCGCGAGCATCCTGGTGCAGTACTTTGGCGCGCGCATTCACGCCCGCTTCGAGCGTATCCAGGCGATGTTCTCGGACATTTCGGCGATGGCCGAGGAGAACTTTTCGGGCGCACGGCTGATTCGCGCGTTCGCGCAGGAACAGGCGCAGATTGACGCGTTCGAGGAGGCAAATCGCGAGTACATTCGGCGCAGCCTGCTG
Source organism: uncultured Verrucomicrobiae bacterium (assembly GCA_963716225.1). GTDB lineage: Bacteria > Acidobacteriota > Terriglobia > Terriglobales > Acidobacteriaceae > Granulicella. The sequence continues at coordinate 1,059,926 of OY970299.1, forward strand.
CTGGCGAGGCTGATGGCGATGCTCTGGCCGACGCTCGAGTTCGTACTCGGCGTGTCGCTGATGATTACGCTGTTCGTCGGTGGCCGCGAGGTCATCCTGCACCACATGAGCGTGGGCGACTTCGTTAGCTACAACGTGTACATGGTGCAGCTCACGTGGCCGATGATTGCGATCGGCTGGGTGACGAATCTTGTGCAGCGCGGCGCGGCGTCGGTGGTGCGCATCCACGACCTGATGACCGAGAAGCCGGCGATTGACGATGAGGAGGCGCTGCCGGAGCTCGCGTCGGCGCCGATTGCTGGAAGCATTGAGTTTCGCAATCTGAGCTTCTCGTATCCGACCGGCGGTGAGGTGCTGCACGATCTATCGCTGCAGATTCCCGCGGGATCGAGCCTCGCGATTACTGGCCCGACAGGATCGGGCAAATCGACGCTGGTGTCGCTGATTCCGCGCCTGCAGGACGCACCGGATGGAATGGTGCTTATCGACGGACGGCCTATCGCCGAGTATCCGCTGGAGACGCTGCGGCGCGCGATCGGCTTCGTTCCGCAGGAGACCTTCCTGTTCTCGGAGACGATACGCGAGAACATCGCGTTTGGTGTCGATCAGGCGAACGACGAGCAGATACTCGACGCAGCAACGACAGCGCACATCGGCAACGAGATCCTGGAGTTTCCGCGCGGGTTCCAGACCATTGTGGGCGAGCGCGGCATGACGCTTTCCGGGGGACAGAAGCAGCGCACGGCGATTGCGCGAGCGCTGCTACGTAACCCGCGCGTTCTGATTTTGGACGATGCGCTCGCGTCCGTCGACACGCATACGGAGGACCAGATTCTCTCCGGACTGCGCGACGCGATGCAGGGACGAACGACGATCCTGATTGCGCATCGCGTGTCGACGGCGCGCAACGCAGATCGTATCGCGGTGCTGGTGGACGGACGCATTGCGGAGCTTGGAACGCACGATGATCTGATCGTGCGTGGAGGGTATTACAGCGAGCTGTTTGAGAAGCAAAGCCTTGAGGAAGAGATCGTGAATGCGTAAGCCAGACAGTAGACAGTAGAGAGATAGACAGTAGACAGAAGGGCTATTCGTCCTCAGTTTTTCCGAGGACCTTCACGATGACGCGTTTCGCGCGCTGGCCATCGAACTCGGCGTAGAAGATGCGCTGCCAGGTTTTAACGTCGAGCCGGCCATCGCCGGTCTGAATCCCTCACCCCCTCCCCCCTCCCCCCTTCCTGCCCGGAAAATATTGAAAACACGTGCGAGTGTCGCCAAAATATTGACGACGTGAGACTTACGGGCAAAATATTCAGAACAGGGCAGTTAAAAGGTGGGGGGTCACTTTTGCCGACGCGTTCGGCGACCGCGATGAGGGGTGGAGCGGCGTTGGTGGAGGCCGCAGGCGGAGGGCACGTTGACCATCTGTTTGGCGAAGACGTGATAGCCGCGGGTGCCGGGCTGGAGGGTGGCCCAGTAGCTGGTGCGCGTCAGGAGGGGTTTGCCCTGGGTGATGATCTGGTCCTCGATGATGTGAAAGCCGCAGGTGAGGTTGCGCTGGGGTTGCAGGATGGTGCGGTTGGGATCGTGCTCGGGGAGGCGGCGGTCGGCGGCGTAGTCGAAGGGGCAGTTGTAGCGCTGAGCGTCGTCGTACTTGACCTGGAGAAGGCCTTCCTGGCGGGAGAGACGGTGGGTTTCGGGGTCGACTTTGTTGACGGGAGCAGCCGTGTGGTGGACGTCGGCGATGGGGTTGAGGCCGGCTTCGGCGGCGGCGATGGCCTGGAAGGTATAGGCCCAGAACGCGCGCTTGTCGGGATCAGAGAGCGCAGCGAAGCGCGGGCAGAAGGGACGGACGGCGTGAGCGGCTTGCGCGGAGAGGAGATCGTCGGGGAGTGATTTCTCAATGAAGGCATCCCAGGCGGGGTTCCAGGTGTGAGGATTGCCGGGCTCGATCCCCAGCTCAGCTTTCTTTTCCGCGATGGGTGTGGGTGGGGTGGGTTTGGTGGCGGGTTGCTGTGGGGCAGGTGTGGGCTGCCTGTTCGGGGATTGTGTCGACGATCCGTTGCAAGCAGAGAGAGCGAGCAGTGTGCAGAGTGTGAGAGGAACGATTCGGGGCATCCTTCTGCCTTTCATTTCGTGCAAGGGCCCGAAGTTGAATATCTCGTGGAGTTCGATGCGGAATTGGCGGAGAGCATACCCCAGGGCTAAAGCCCCCTTTCTTAATTGCGGAGCAAGCGACCCGAGGCTAAAGCCTCGGGGTACCCAGGAGCGAAAGCGGTCGCGCGTCTTAACGCGCGATACCACCACCCTGCCCGGCTGCGCCGGTCGAGGGTGGGGCACCCGTCCGTGCCTGCGGAGGGGGCACACCGCGTCAGCGGATTTCCTGCCAAGGCGGGTTTAGGTTGGAGGGATGATGACGATCTATGCGGCGACGACGAATCAGGGGAAGCTGAGGGAGTTTCGCGAGTGCGCGGTGGAGCAGGGGGTGGAGGTGCTGGCGCTGCCGGGGATCGAAAGCATGGCCGAGCCGGTGGAGGATGGGGTGACGTTCATCGCGAATGCGGAGTTGAAGGCGGTGGCGTACTCGCGAGCGGCGATGGCGGCAGGGATGCACGGCGCGATGGTGTTTGCGGATGACTCGGGGCTGGAGGTGGATGCGTTGGGTGGGCAGCCGGGGGTGAGGTCGGCGCGGTTTGCGGATGACCTGGGGTTTGAGGTTGGGGAGGGACCGGTGGCTTCGAAGGATGAGCGGAATAATCGGGCGGTGCTGTCGCTGCTGAGGGAGTTGCCGTCATGGTTGCAGGCGGATGGCGGGCTGACACTGGACAACCGCGGCGCGCGATTTGTTTGTGCGCTGGTGCTGGCGCGAGATGGTGAGGTTGTGCTGCGGGCGGAGGGTGAGGTTGAGGGCGTCGTATTAGAGGAGCCTAGAGGGACGGATGGGTTCGGGTATGACCCGCTGTTCCTGGTGCCGGAGTTGGGGAAGACGCTGGCGGAGACGACACGCGAGGAGAAGTGGCGGGTGAGTCATCGTGGGAATGCGTTCCGGGAGTTGTTGCGGCGGTTGAAGACACAGAAAGCAGGTTCCTCGCTCTGCCCGGAATGACAGAAAAAAAAGCAAAGGCAGAGGCGAAGGCAAAAGCCGAGGCAAGAAGCCAAGGCGAAAGGCGAAGAGGATTTCGCACAAAGTGCGCGGTAATCGGTTACTTGGCCGTTCGATTGCTTGACCCTGTCTTTTTCGCGGTGGAAGAATCGGTTTGCCTGATTCTGCGCGTGTGGGGTGCGCGGAGGTTTTTCCGAGGAGAGATGAATGGCTGCAGCCGCTCCGACAGCACCGCCCGATAACGCTCGGCATTCGGGCCACGAAAAAGGCAAGCAGCGTGGCGCCCGTGGCCAGAAAGCAGTACAGCCGCTGCGCGCGGGTGAGGGCCATAGCTTTTTCTGGCGCAGGCTGCATTCGCTGACCGGAATTGTGCCGATCGGCGCGTTCCTGATCGAGCATATTATTTCGAACTTCGAGACGTGGAACGGGCCGCTGGCCTATGCGCAGCAGGTGAAGTTTCTGAATGGGCTGCCGCTGGTGCGGGTGCTCGAATGGTGCTTCATCTTTATTCCGCTGGCGTATCACGCGTTCTATGGCGTGTACATCTGGCTGCGTGGACGCAGCAACGTGAATGTGTATCCGTGGGCCGGCAACTGGGGCTATGTGTCGCAGCGCGTGACGGGGCTGATTGCGCTGGTGTACATCGGCTACCACGTGTGGTCGCAGCGGTTCCATGGCGTGCATCTGCCGACGCATCCGGGCGCGGCGTTCTGGAAGGTGCAGCACGAGTTCGCGAACCCGTGGATTCTGGCGGCGTACGTGATCGCGATGGTCGCGACCTGCTGGCACTTTGCGTATGGCGTGTGGCTGTTTGCGGCGAAGTGGGGGATCACTCCGGGGAATAGCTCGCGTAAGAAATTTGGCTGGGTGTGTGCCGCGGGGGGCACGATTCTGTGCGTGCTTGGGCTGATCGCGATCTATTCCGTCGTGTGGAAGTATCCGAATGCGCCGGAGGATGTGATGCCGATGAATCAGCCCGCGGGTGTGGTGATGCCGGCTCCGCAGAGGCGCCGCCGGGGAGTGCGAATCCGCAGCAGCCGGGCGGGGTGCAGTGATCATGCATGCGGTGATCTATTCTGCGCTGGCGATCGCCGTTGCTTGCGTGTGCGTCGCCAAATGGTCGGTGATCCAGATGGTGCGGGAGATCAATCGGCTTGCGTTGCCTGGCGGAGAACTTCTGGTCCGGGAGCGCATGTCGCTGTGGTGGTGGCCGGGCTATAAGGATCGTCATGTGCGAAAGGTGTACCGGTCGCTTCAGCCGCATAGCCGTTTGCGGTGGGTGTATCCGGGGGCGGTTTTGATTGCGGGTCTGGTGATTTTGGCGGCGGTCCTCGTTGCGGCGCACGTGCCGGGCGGGGTGCAGTGATTGCCCTTGTCGCATTCGTGGGTGGCTCGCTGTTCTTAGGAGGTTTACTGGCTGGAACTTACTTTATGAACTCGATGCGGGCCGCGGTACACGAGAAGCAACCACTGGATAAAGACTTCTCCGCATGGTTCAGGTACCCCGGCAAGGGCGTTCTGGTCATGAGTCGCTACCGGTACTTCTTCCCTGAGGGAAGCCTGCAGAGGAATTACTGGATGTCCATGGCTACGGCACTATTTGGAATGTTGATTTTGTGCTCGCAAATTTTTCTTACACGCTAGCAGCAGGACTGGAAAGAACAAATGGCAGCAGCAACACCAAGGATCATCGTTGTCGGCGGCGGGCTGGCGGGGCTGGCGGCCGTCATCAAGATCGCCGAGGCGGGCGGTAAGGTCGATCTGTTTTCGATTGTGCCGGTGAAGCGGTCGCACTCGGTGTGCGCGCAGGGCGGCATCAACTCGGCCAAGAACCTGAAGGGCGAGGGCGACAGCACGTGGAAGCACTTTGACGACACGGTGTATGGCGGCGACTTTCTCGCCAACCAGACGCCGGTGAAGCAGATGTGCGAGATGGGGCCGGCGATCATCGACCTGCTGGACCGCATGGGCGTGCCGTTCAATCGCACGCCGGAGGGGCTGCTGGATTTCCGGCGGTTCGGCGGAACGCTGTATCACCGCACCGCGTTTGCGGGCGCGACGACCGGGCAGCAGCTGCTGTATGCGCTGGATGAGCAGGTGCGGCGCTACGAGAGCGAAGGCAGGGTGCAGAAGTACGAGGGGTGGGAGTTCCTCTCGGCGGTGCTGGATGAGCAGGGTGTGGCGCGCGGAATTTGCGCGATGGACCTGCGGTCGATGGAGGTGCGGACGTTTCCGGCGGACGCGATTATCGTGTGCACGGGTGGGATTGGGGCGATCTTCGGGAAGTCGACGAACTCGGTGGTGTGCACTGGGAGTGCGCAGGCGGCGCTGTATCAGCAGGGCGCGGCGTATGCGAATGGCGAGTTCATCCAGGTGCATCCGACGGCGATTCCGGGTGAGGACAAGCTGCGGTTGATGTCGGAGAGCGCGCGCGGTGAGGGCGGGCGCGTGTGGGTTCCGAGAGACAGGAACGACAAGCGCGAGGCGAAGGCGATTCCTGAGGGCGAGCGGTTCTACTTTCTCGAAGAGTGGTATCCGAAATATGGAAATCTAGTGCCGCGGGACATTGCGACGCGGGCGATTCATCGCATTGTGTATCAGGAGAATCTCGGGATCGATGGGCAGCCGATGGTGTACCTGGACCTGACGCACATCGATCGCGCGACGCTGGACAGGAAGCTGGAGGGGATTCTCGAGATCTACGAGAAGTTTGTCGGCGATGATCCGCGCGAGGTGCCGATGAAGATCTTCCCGGGCATGCATTACACGATGGGCGGCCTGTGGGTGGACTTCGGGCAGATGACGAATGTGCCGGGCGTTTTTGCGGCGGGCGAGGCGGACTACTCGATTCATGGAGCGAACCGGCTGGGCGCCAATTCCCTGCTGAGCTGCATTTACGGCGGGTTTATCGCCGGGCCGAATGCGATGGCGTATGCGAAGGGGCTGGCGCCGCAGACGGGTGATGGCGGGCACGCGGGCGGAGAAGCAGCGGCAGGTGGAGATGAACTCGCGGCTGCTGAATAACTCCGGGAACGAGAACCCGTTCCGCATCTGGCGCGAGCTGGGCGATACGATGACGCGGCATGCGACGATCATCCGGTACAACAGCGGACTGGAAGAGGCGGACGCGAAGATTGTGGAGCTGATGGAGCGGTTCCGCAATGTGAACCTGGCGGACAAGAGCCAGTGGGCGAATACGAGCTTTGCCTTCGCGCGGCAGCTCTGGAACATGCTGGAGCTGAGTCGCGTCGTGGTGCAGGGAGCGAAGCTTCGCGATGAGAGCCGTGGAGCGCACTACAAGCCGGACTTCCCGGAGCGCAATGACGAGAGGTTTTTGAAGACGACGAAGGCGTTCTTCCGCAACGGCGCACCGGCGTTTGAGTGGGAGGATGTTGATGTGCAGTACATTCCGCCGAGGCCGAGGAGGTACGACGCTACGGCTTAGCATTTCAGCGTCCTGCTTGCCTTCTATCGACGATAACCCGGGCGGTGGAGTCCGCCATCAGAAACGATTATGTTCGGATATGAGTCGCTAACTCAAGTGGTTTACGTTTTGCTGGTCATCGGGTTTGTTGCGGTGCTCAGCTACATGGTTTGGTACAACCTGCGGATCAAGCGGCGGACGCGGCAGCTTGAGAGCAGCAACCATCAGCACTACGGCACGGAAGAAGGAATTGTTGCCGGGACTGAGGCCGAGCATCAGGCGCACGTGCATCACCGGCATTGAGCGCCTCTGCTCGTCACGATTGAAGGAGGACGCATGACACACGCCGAGCAGGTGATCGTGGTGTTGTTGGTTGTCGGCGCGACGACAGGGCGCCTGGTGTATGCGGCGCGGCGCGCGGGGTTGAGGAAGAAGCGTGTGCGATGACGCATCCGCATATGAGCACGACGGTTGTTGGGATCGTGCTGGTAGTTGTGGCGCTGGGATTCTATGGACTGATTGTGTTGTACGGCGCGTGGATTGATGGCAAGCGGCAGAGGGTTCGGGACAAGGGCAAGCATCCAGTAACGGAACAGGACGGCGAGGTCCACGCAAGAGAGGATGAGGAGCGAGATGGCAGCAGGCGCAACGGCTGAGGCGACGACGAAGACGACCACGGGTGCGGGCCGGACGTTTACGGTGAAGGTGAAGCGGCAGGCGACTCCTGAGGCGGCGGCGCGCGAGGAGACGTTCGCGATTGCGTACCGGCCGGGGATGAATATCACGTCGGTGCTGGGCGAGATTGCGTTGAATCCCACGACAGCAGATGGGAAGCCGACGACCCCGGTGAGCTATGACTCGAATTGCCTGGAGGAGATCTGCGGAAGCTGTGCGATGCGGATCAACGGCAAGGCGATGATGGCGTGCTCGGCGCTGGTGGACAAGCTGCTGGGGACGGAAGGCAGGGGCACAATCACGCTGCAGCCACTGTCGAAGTTTCCTGTGGTGCGGGATCTTGCGGTTGACCGGAGTGTGCTGTTCGAGAATTTGAAGCGCGTAAAGGCGTGGGTGCCGATCGACGGAACGTATGACCTGGGTGCCGCGCCAAGGCAGTTCCCGCAGATTCAGGAGCAGCGCTATCCGCTGTCGAACTGCATCTCGTGCACGATCTGCATGGAGGTTTGTCCGCAGTTCAACGATGTGACGAACTTTGTGGGAGCGGCGACGATTGCGCAGGCGAAGCTGTTCAACATGGATCCAGCGGGCGCGGTGCTGAAGGAAGAGCGGTTGCGCGCGTTGGCGGGCGACGGTGGCGTGCAGGAGTGCGGGTTCGCGCAGAACTGCGTGCAGGCGTGTCCGAAGCAGTTGCCACTTACGGAGGCGATCAGCGATATCGGCAGGGATGCGTTTGTGCAGCAGGTGAAGGATCTGTTCCGGCGGTAGTTATCGAGCCAACGTGAAAAGCCCCGCTGGACGCGGGGCTTTTCTGTTGCTGGCGGTGATCCGCCGAAACGCTGCTTCTGGGGGAATGCTACTTCTGGCCGAACTTGGTAAATTCCTGGCCGCCGGGATTGGTGCCTTCGTCGGCGTGGATGCGGTTCTGCGCGCGCTTGGCGGATTCCATGGCGATGTGATCCAGGTGCTTCTGTTTGGAACTATCTACATCGGCAGCATTGCTGCCGCCCGATTCAATCGCTTCATGGGAGGGACGTGCCCCTGTTTTCGTTGAGTTCAGGCCGCTTGCCATGTCTTCACCTCTCAAGACGTTAAGATGGATGACCGCGCGAAGAGGTTGCCGGGCGGCTATGGTACGGTGAGGGATGGAAGCGCTATGTGAGCGTGTGCACGTGACTTATATCCTCGAGCAGGCAACCCGGAGCGATCACAAACGATGACGACGGAACGGCTGCGGAGCCGCGTGGCAGACTGGTACGCGCGAGTCATCGTGGTGTTCGCGTCGGCTTTCATCGCGCAGTTTTATACGATTCAGGTGCCGTCGTATCTCGACCTGCGAAAGTATGCGCTCGGGCAGGAGCGCATGCCGTTTCAGGCACGCGAGCTGATGCGGTATCCGCTGCTGTGGGCGGAGAGATCGAGCTTTCTCGCGAGACATACAGCGGGGCGCGCGGGCATGAATTCGCCGGAGCGGCTGGTGCTGACGGTGACTGCGTTCGTGGCGATTCTGCTGAGCGTGTGGGCGGCGGAGAAGATTGACCGGATGTACTGGCCGAATGCGCGTGTGCGCCTGCTGCCGTTTGCGGTGCTGATTGTGGTCTTCATCTTCGACTTCATTACGGGTGTGCCGTTTAGCTTTCCATATGACCCGCTGTCGATGATGTTTCTGGGATGGGGGCTGTACCTGGTGCTCGCGGACAAGTTCTGGTGGCTGCTGCCACTGTTTGCGCTGGCAACATGGAACCGAGAGACGACGGTGTTTCTCATTATGGCGCGCGCTGCTGTTGCGGTATGGCCGGAGGGCCGGTGGCGAGGGCGTTGGCCGCGTGTGCGCGATGTTGTGGAGGTCGTGGTGTTGTGCGTGGTGTGGGCGGCGATTACCTTGGCGCTGCACCATAAATACGCGGCGAACCCGACGGAGGCCGGCTCGCGCATCATGGGCAATCTGCATGATCTGGCGCGGCCGATGTTGTGGCCGGGAATTCTGAGTGGGTCGGCATTTCTGATGCCGTGGATCTACTGGAGAAGGAATTTGATTTCGGCGCCGCGGCTGCGCGCGTGTGTGCTGTTCCTGCCGATTTGGGTGCTGATGCTGCTGAGTGTCGGGCAGATACTTGAAGTGAGGATTTATGGCGACGTCGCGGTGTTCGTCGCGGTGTGCGCCGCCGCGATTCTGCGCGCGGAGTTGAGTGGAGACGCACAGAGAAATGTGCCGGAGGAGAACGCTGCTGCTGCCTGAACATTTGAAAGACATAATTCTGATTGACGGACATGCGGACACGCCGCAGCGGTTTGTCGATGAGGGATGGGATTTTTGTGGACCGCTGGGCGATGGTCATTTGAACTTGAAGACGGCGCGGCAGAGTGGGTTGTCGGCGGAGTTTTTCGCGATCTGGGTGCAGCCGGATGAGTGGGAGGGGCGGTATGCACATCGCACGCTGGAGCTGATCGACGGCGTGTACGAGCAATTGCGCAAGCATCCGAGCGAGCTCGCGTTGGGGTTGACCGCGGAGGATGTGCGGCGGACGCATGCGGAGGGAAAGTTTTGCGTGTTGCTGGGGATCGAGGGTGGCCACTCGATCGAGAACAGCCTGGCACTGCTGCGCATGTATCACCGGCTGGGCGTGCGATACATGACGCTGACGTGGTCGAATACGAACGAGTGGGCAGACAGCTCGGGCGATTTGGATAACACGACGGTGCTGCACCACAACGGGCTGACGCGATTTGGGCGCGAGGTGGTTCGCGAGATGAACCGGCTGGGGATGATGGTCGATGTGAGCCATGTCGCGGACAAGACGTTCTGGGATGTGATGGAGACGACGCGGGTGCCGGTGATTGCGTCGCACTCGGGCGCACGGGCGCTCGCCGATGTGCCGCGCAACATGACGGATGAGCAGATGCGCGCGGTCGCGACGAGCGATGGGATTGTGATGGTGAACTTCTACGCATCGTTTGTGGACGATGCGTGGCGCGACGCCTGGACTGCCACAGCAGAGGACCGCAACGCGCTGACGCAGACGCGCGCGAACGAGTATCGCGGGCGCGGCGAGGCAGTTCCCTACTCTGTTGCGTTGAAGGTTGATCGCGAGTACTACGCGGCGAATGCGGCGAGACTGCATCGGCCGTCGTTTGAGCGCGTGGTGGATCACATTGACCATGTGGCAAAGGTGGCGGGAATCCATCATGTCGGGATTGGGACCGACTTCGACGGCTTTGGGATTTTGCCGGATGGGCTGGAGAGCGCGGCGGACCTGCCGAAGGTGTTTGCATCACTGTCTGCGCGCGGGTACACACGTGAACAAGTGCGGAAGATTGCAGGCGAGAACATGCTGCGAGTGATGGAAGCGGTGCAGAATGCGGCGGAGTAGTCTTTTGCGCCTGCGAGTGAAGACGGAGTAGCCTGATATCTGGATGAGGTCGCTTAGGTTTTCAGTACAGATGTTGACTCTTGCGGCGTTCGCGGTGTCGGGCGCCGCTGGATGGGCGCAGACGCAGTCGAGCACAACGGCACAGTTACCGGATGCTCCTTCGGCAGCGGCGCAGGTAGAGGCTCCGGCGGTTCCGACAGGGCCGACGGCGATCTTCGACACAACCATGGGGCGGCTGACGTGCAAGCTGTTCAGCAAAGAAGCGCCGAAGACGGTGGACAATTTTGTGGGCCTGGCGACGGGATCGAAGACATGGACGGATCCTGTGACGCAGCAGAAGGTGACAGGTAAACCGTTTTACGATGGCACGACGTTTCACCGCGTGATTCCGCAGTTCATGATTCAAGGCGGTGACCGGCGGGAACCGGCGCAGGCGACGCGGGGTACTTTTTCGACGATGAGTTTTCGCCGTCGCTGCGGTTCGATGTGCCGGGGCGGCTGGCCATGGCGAATGCGGGACCGGACACGAACGGATCGCAATTCTTCATCACGGAAGTTGCGGTGCCGCAACTGAACGGGAAACACACGATCTTTGGGCAGTGCGATGCGCACTCGGTGCTGCTGGTGGCATCGATTGCGCGCGTGGAGCGGGATGCACAGGATAAGCCAGTGAGTCCGGTGGTCATTAACAAAGTGACAATCGTGCCGGACGGGCAGCCGATTCCGCCAGAGCCTGCGGCGCAGGGTGCGGCGGCGGCTCCGGGCACTGCATCGAAGGACTAGATGCAGATTCCCTCATCCTCCCCACCGAGCAAGCTCGCCGGGGACCCCGGCCGGGAATAACACAACGAGAAGCAGAAGACGAATAGGAGATGTGATGGCGACGACGGCTGTTTTAAGAACCTCAGAGGGAACGATCAAGTGCAAGCTGTTTGAGCAGGAGGCGCCCGAGACGGTGAAGAACTTCATCGGGCTCGCGGAGGGAACGAAGGAGTGGAACTCGCGCTCAAAGAAGGGCGACAAGCTTTACGACGGCACGATCTTTCATCGCGTGATTCCGGACTTCATGATCCAGGCTGGCGATCCGGAGGGCAATGGGATGGGCGGCCCCGGCTACAAGTTTGCCGACGAGACGAAGGGCTCACCGCACAGCTTCAAGCAGCCGGGCAAGCTGGCGATGGCGAATGCGGGACCGAACACGAACGGATCGCAGTTCTTCATCACGGTGACGGACACGAGCTGGCTGACCGGCAAGCACACGATCTTCGGCGAAGTGACGGAGGGTTATGACGTTGTCGAGAAGATCAGCAAGGTGCCGCGCGATTCGTCAGGACCGGCCTAAGAAGCCGGTGGTGCTGGAGAGCGTGACGATCGAGCGCTCGTAAGCGACTGGTGAAGTGAGGGAAGGCCCGCTCATGATGAGCGGGCTTTTCGTTCAGCAACGACCTGCGTTATGCGACGCCGATGACGGTGCAGAGCTCCTTAACGGCCTCTGCGGACTTGTTGAGCGCGGCCTGCTCTTCCGGCGTGAGCTTGATCTCGATGATCTGCTCGAGGCCCTTGGCGCCGAGCTTGCACGGAACGCCGACGTACAGGCCGGTGATGCCGTACTCGCCCTGGAGGTACGCGGCGCAAGGAAGGATCTTCTTCTTGTCCTTGAGGATGGCCTCGACCATTTCGACGGCGGCGGCGGAGGGCGCGTAGTAGGCCGAGCCGGTCTTGAGGTGCTTGACGATTTCGGCGCCGCCGTTGGCGGTGCGGGTCTCGAGTTCCTTGAGGCGCGTGGGCTCGATGAGCTCGGTGATCGGGATGCCGGCGACGGTGGAGTAGCGCGAGAGCGGGACCATGGTGTCGCCGTGGCCGCCGAGAACGAAGGCGGTGACGTTCTCGACGGAGACGTTGAGCTCTTCGGCGATGAAGGTGCGGAAGCGCGCGGAGTCGAGCACGCCGGCCATGCCGATGACGCGCTCGCGCGGGAAGCCCCGACTGCTTGAACGCGGTCTGCGCCATGGCGTCGAGCGGGTTCGAGACGATGATGAGGATGGCGTTCGGCGATGCGGCGACGGCCTTCGCGACCACGTCGGACATGATCTTGAAGTTGGTGTTCAGCAGGTCGTCGCGGCTCATGCCGGGCTTGCGCGCGATTCCGGCCGTGATGACGACGATGTCGGAGTTGGCGGTGTCGGCGTAGTCGTTGGTGCCGGTGATCGTGACAGTCGCGCTTCTCGATGGGCATGGCCTGCGAGGAGGTCGAGGGCCTTGCCCTGCGGCACGCCTTCGACGACGTCGATGAGGACGACGTCTGCGAGCTCTTTGGCTGCGATCCAATGTGCGGCCGTTGCGCCGACGTTGCCGGCGCCTACGATGGTGACTTTCTTGCGCATTACGTTGACTCTCCAGGGGTGCGGCGCTGAGCCGCAGATGGGTGGAGGGCTATTTGCTCTCATATCCATGATACGAGACCGCGAATGCGAACGGCGCTCCGAAGAGCGCCGCCGGTGCGAACATCGGCTGAGGTCAGCCCATGTTTTCGATCATGCGGGTGGCGAACTCGCTGGTTTTGACCTTGGTTGCGCCCTGCATCTGGCGCTCGAAGTCGTAGGTGACGTACTTCTGCTGGATGGTCTTCTCTAGGGAGTTTTCGATGAGGCGTGCGGCCTCGTTCCAGCCGATGAAGTCGAACATCATGACGCCGGAGAGCATGACGGAGCCGGGATTGATGACGTCCTTGTCGGCGTATTTTGGCGCGGTTCCGTGGGTGGCTTCGAACACCGCAAAGCCGTCGCCAATGTTGGCGCCGGGCGCGATGCCGAGGCCGCCGACCTGCGCCGCCGCGGCGTCAGAGATGTAGTCGCCGTTGAGGTTGGTGGTGGCGAGAACGCTGTAGTCGCTTGGGCGGATGATGATCTGTTGGAAGATGGAGTCCGCGATGCGGTCGTTGATCAGGATTTTTTTCTTCCATTGACCGTTGCCGTGCGACTTGCCGATCGACGCGATGACCTGCTCAACCTCTGTGACGAGGTTGTTGGCAAACTCCTGGCGGCGCGAACTCGATGCCCGGCTCGATGAGTACGGCGTTTTCATGCGCGGTGAGTTTCGGGTTGTCTTCGAGGTTGCCGAGGATCCAGCTCTCGCGCTCGGTGATGGTCTCGTTACGGAACTCCTGCGTGGCGACCTCATAACCCCACTCGCGGAAGGCGCCTTCGGTGAACTTCTGGATGTTGCCCTTATGGACTAGCGTGACGGCCTTGCGATTGCCCTCGATGGCGTACTTGATGGCCGCGCGGACGAGGCGCTTGGAGCCGGTGATGGAGATCGGCTTGACACCGACGCCGGAGTCCTGGCGGATCTTCTTCTTGCTGCCCTTGAGCATGTCATCGTTGATGAAGGAGATGAATTTTTGGGCTTCGGGCGTGCCCTCGCGGAACTCGATGCCGGCATAGATGTCCTCGGTGTTCTCGCGGAAGATGACAACGTCGAGCTTTTCGGGGTGTTTCACCGGGCTCGGAACGCCGGCGTAGTACTTCACCGGGCGCACGCACTGATAGAGGTCCATGAGCTGACGGAGCGCGACGTTGAGAGAGCGAATGCCGCCGCCGACTGGCGTGGTGAGTGGGCCCTTGATCGAGACGCGGAAGTCGACGGTCGCTTTGACCGTGTCGTCCGGCAGCCAGTTGTTGGTCGCGCGAAACGCTTTCTCGCCGGCGAGGACCTCGAACCACGCGACCTTGCGCTTGCCACCGTAGGCCCTCTCGACGGCGGCATCGAAGACGCGCTGCGACGCACGCCAGATGTCGCGGCCAGTGCCATCGCCTTCGATGAAGGGGATGATCGGGTTATCGGGGACCGTGTACTTGCCGTCGGCGTACTGGATCGTTTTGCCGTCGGCGGGGACGGCAATGCCGTTATAGCTGGTCTGCATGAGCTGGCTCCTCGGGAAATCGGGGATTTGGTCAAGCTAGCAAAGGCGCGCAACGGCTGGCAACGCGGCTGCCCGATAAACGCGCGATAGAGCCGTGGTTCAGTTGACCAGGTAGTAGTCAATCGTGGAGACGACTCTGACCTTTTTGTTAATGCTGGAGTCCGCCTGCTGGTCGGCGCTGAAGCCATTCTCGTCGCCGGTTGAAGAGCCTTGGTCAGCGGCAGAGATAGAAAAGACGCCCTGATTGGCATCCCGGATCGCGCCGACCTGCGAACCGGAGTCGGCAGCGAAGCGATCCGCCGAGGCGCGTGCGTTCCGCGTCGCTTCAGTGATCATGTCCGGCTTCAGCGCGTTCAGGCCGTTGAACTTGTAGACCACGCCACCGCCATTCCCACCGGATTGGATGACAACGCCCGCACGTATAAGGTCCGCCGTGTGGCTGTTCGCCACCGCAACCTTGTCGACGTCGTTGCTCTGGACCGTTATGGTCTGCTCGACCACGAATCGCGGCCCATGCTGGTTGTTATTGAACTGCTGAGTGGAGCGATCCGTGACCGAGATGCTGCCGAGCGTGAGGTCGCTCGCGGCGAAGCTCTGCGTCTGGAGGAACGAGATCACGGCAGCCTTGTCCTTCTCACTCGCGGCGAAGACGTCCGGCAGACTGTCGCCGGCCTCGCTGAAGCTGATCGGCCAAGTGGCGCTGTCGGATTTGACAGTGCGTTCCACCAGGCCCTTCACCTCAACGTAACGGTCGGCACGCTTGAAGTCGCGAATACGCGTGCCGAGCAGAAGGCCGCCGACGATAAGGCCGATCGCGAGGAGAACGCCAAGAATTGTGGAAGGAATGAGGAGAGGAGAGCTTTCGTACCGCGCCACAGAAGGACGACCTCAGTCTGGCCGCTCCATCACGCTGGAGGGAGACCTGTGCTGTGAGCATGAGGCAGAGCTGATTTGGCGTCAACAGAATTCTGGTAATCGGGAATCTCGCACGGAAGAAGTCAATGCGCGGCGCGATCGAACTGCGCCGCGCGAGGAGCTTAGGCTGCGTACAGCTTCTGCTCGGCGGTTAGCCAGTCGACCTCGGGCGAGCCAAAAGGACGGCCGCGCTCGATCCAGAGCTGCTCGGCGAGACGGGCGATCTCCTCATAGCTCGCGGTGCGCTTTGCGATCGTGTTTTGAGTGCTGTTTTCGGCGGCAGGGGCGGCGGCCTGGACGGACTTACGGGCCGGCGCCTTCCGTGTAGTGGTCTTCTTCTCTGCCGAGGTGGGGGACTTGCGTGTAGCCATTACTGGGGCCTCCAGACTAGGGTTGTGGGGTAGCTCTATGGTAAAGGCAGGAGGCCCGAAAACCAAGGAATTTCGGCTGATTTCCCGCAATTCTGGGCGGAAATGCAGAAGAGGCCGGCGGACCGGCCCCTTCGCGCGAGATGAGATGGAATGCTTAGAACTGACCCCAGAGGAGCTGGTTGTAGACGTCGTGGTGGAACTGCACTTCGCAGCCCTTGACGATGGTTCCGAGCAGACGCGGGCAGCGGTCGGCTGACGCTTGCTTCAGGTCAGCGTAGCGTGCCTTGACGTCCGCGCCGAGGAGCTGTGTCGTCCAGTCGGCTTTGCGGAAGTCTTCGATGGCCGTGTAGATGTTATCCGGCAGGTAGCGCTCGGCCTGGCGGAGGTTCGGGATCTGCGCGATCTTGCCGGTGAGACCGGTCTTGAAGACGGTGAGGAGCACCATGTAGGGATTGGCGTCGGGGCTGACCGAGCGGACCTCGACACGCGCGGACTTCTCATTGCCGATGGGAATGCGCACCATGGAACCGCGATCGACGGCCGAAGCCTTGATCTGGTTCGGAGCCTCGAAGTGCGGATCGAGACGGCGGTAGGCGTTGACGGAGGCATTCAGGAGCAGGCAGATGTCGTTGCCGGCGGAGAGAATGCGGTCGACGAACTCCCAGGCGAAGGGCGAGATCTTCTCGAGGCCGTTCGGATCCCAGAACGCATTTTTCCCGTCCTTGGTGACCGAGACGTTGGTGTGCATGCCGGAGCCGTTCACGCCGGTGACCGGCTTCGGCAGGAAGCTGGCCGTCATGCCCATCTGCGTGGCGATCTGGCGGCAGATCAGCTTGTAGAGCTGGATCTGGTCGGCGGCGGCGAGCGCGTCGCCGTAGCTGTAGTTAATTTCAAACTGCGAGGGCGCGACCTCAGGGTGATCCTTCTCGTTTTCAAAGCCCATCGAGCGCTGCACTTCGGCGCTGAGATCGATGAACTCGCGCAGCGGGTCGCCAGGCAGCGAGTGATAGTAGCCGCCCTGGTTGACGTACTCGAATTTCCCGGTCTCGTGATACTTGCGTTCCGCGTCGAGGCCATCGAAGAGGAAACCTTCGATCTCGTTTGCGGCGTTCAGGGTATAGCCGTTCTTCGTGAACTGCTCGTTCGCAAAGGTCTTGAGCAGGCCGCGGACGTCGCCGGCGTAGGGCGTGCCGTTCTTGTCGATGACCTCGCCGAAGACCAGCACCTTGCCCGGACCGAAGATGTCGGCGGGCGCGTAATAGAAGGCGCTCCAGTCGAGCCCGAGGCGGAGATCGCTCTCCCGCTGCGCGGTGAATCCGCGGATGGACGAGCCGTCGAAGGTGAGATTGTCGAAGCTCTTGAGAAGAAACTTCTTGTCATAGTCGAGCATGTGCAGCCGGCCTTCAAGGTCGGAGAACAGCACCGTGACGGCCTTCACGCCTTTTGTATCGGTGAGCCACTTCACGCGCTCTTCCTGAAGCTTGTCGATGGCGACGCGCTTCTTGCGCTGGTCCTTTGCCTTGAGGTTGAGTTCCTCCAGCTCTTCGTACGACAGCTCGAGAAAGTTGCGGTATTCGCTAGACATAGCACTCCTTGGGGCAGCTCTGGCTGCCGGAAGATTTTCGGGTGGGATTCCGTTGCGTGGCTATGTCCGGGCGTCGCGGGCCGTACTTGCGCCACATCTAAAAAGTAGCAGAAACCGCGGTCAAGTACCACGCTGGATTCTCAGCGCTCACGGGACGGTGCAGAGCGCGCCGCGGAGAATTTTTTTCGCCTGAGCGCCGCGTCCAGGTGACGGCAGCGCGTGTGATAATTTTCTTTGGGGCGAACTTGCTGTTCGCTATCTCGCCGGGCGGCCAATTCTGGCAAGCGGACACACTCTGGAGGAACATTCATTGGGCAAGGACATGGTCCCCAAGCGCCTTTTTTTCACTAAAGGCGTCGGCAAACATAAGGAGAGGCTGACCTCCTTTGAATTGGCGCTTCGCGATGCCGGAATCGCTGCGCAGAACCTGGTGCGCGTCTCATCCATCTTTCCGCCACAGTGCAAGCTGATCACCCGCAAGGAAGGTCTGAAATATCTGAACCCCGGCGAGGTCGTGTTTGCGGTGGTCGCGGAGAACTCCACGCGTGAGCCGCACCGGCTGGTGGTCAGCTCCATCGGCGTGGCCATCCCGACTGACAAGAACACGTATGGCTACCTGAGCGAGCACCACAGCTTTGGTGAGACTGAGGAGCAGGCGGGCGACTACGCCGAAGAGCTCGCAGCCGAGATGCTGGCGACCACGCTCGATGTCGAGTTTAACCCGGACAAGAGCTGGGACGAAAAGAAAGAGATCTACCGGATGTCGGACAAGATCGTGCGCACCGCGAACGTCACGCAGTCCGCGGTTGGCGACAAGCACGGCCGGTGGACGACCACCATCGCTGCGGCAATTCTGATCTTCGAGGATAAGTAGTCTTCAGCGCATGCAGGCGACCGGCGCTGGTTTATGCCAGCGCCTTTTGCATGGAGAAAGTTGGGTCTGAGGAGCGAGGCGATGGCGAATGATGCGACCCGCGTAGCGTTGATTCAAATGTCCTGCGAGGCGTCGACAGAGGCGAACCTCGCGAAGGCAGTGACGCGCGTCCGCGAAGCTGCTGAAAACGGGGCGCGGCTTATCTGTCTGCCCGAGTTATTTCGAGCTCAATACTTCTGCCAGCGCGAGGACCATGCGCTGTTCGATATTGCAGAGTCGATTCCCGGACCATCGACAAAAGCGCTCAGCGAAGTTGTACGTGAGCACAAGCTGGTGGTCATCGCAAGCCTGTTCGAGCGGCGTACCGCGGGCCTGTACCATAACACGGCCGCGGTGCTCGACTATGCGGGGAATGCCGCGAAGGACAACGTGATCGCGGTTTATCGCAAGATGCACATCCCGGATGATCCGCTGTATTACGAGAAGTTTTACTTCACTCCCGGCGATCTCGGATTCCAGGCGCAGCGCACAAGCGCGGGGCCGATCGGAACGCTGGTGTGCTGGGACCAGTGGTATCCGGAGGGCGCTCGTTTGACCGCGCTCAAAGGTGCGGAGACGCTCTTCTTCCCCACCGCAATCGGCTGGCATCCCAGCGAGAAGGCCGAGTTCGGCGAGCGGCAGTTCGATGCCTGGCAAACGATTCAACGGGCGCACGCCATTGCGAATGGCGTGTTCGTGTGTGCCGTCAATCGCGTGGGCCATGAACATGGAGACGTCCGGCTTGCGAATGGAACGCTGCTGAAGGGACCGGAAGGTGCCGGCCTGGAGTTTTGGGGCGGGTCGTTCATTGCCGATCCGTTCGGACGCATTCTCGCCAAGGCATCGCATGACAACGAAGAGATTCTGTATGCGGAGCTCGATCCAAAGGAGGTCGAGGTGACGCGGCAGCACTGGCCGTTCCTGCGCGACCGCCGAATCGATGCGTATGGCGGGATTACGAGCCGTTTCTTGGATTAGTCGCTTCAATTAGTTAAATTTTCCGGTTTGAAACTGTTTCCAAGCGACACTCGTACCGTGTATAAAGCCATCGCCGGTAAACCACCTGCCTGCGCCGTTCCGAAGGCGGGTTGAATCCGGGATTGAGCACCTGCCGGAGCGTACTCAACGTGAACACTGCAATTCGCCGCGCTGCCCTAGCCCTCACTGCCTTCTGCCTCATTCCGCTCGCTAGCCTTGCACAGAATCAACCCACCAGGCGTACCGCGCCAGAGCCGCTCAAGCCGAGCGCGACGGGCGCCGTTCCGCCGCGGACGTGGGTCGACAAGGACACCGGACATCGCGTGTGGCGAATGACGGACGAACCTGGATCATCGGGCTTCTACTTCAATATCAACGCGTACACGCCGGACCTGAAGACGATGATCTACACGGCGCCGGACGGCATTCACGGCCTGGATCTCGCGACGCGTAAGACGTGGCTGATCGTGCCGAACCCGCCACGGCCCGAGGGCGAGACGAACCAGCAGTTCCGGTTCGGCGGTGTGCACGCGATCATCGCCGGCCACAAGACGAATTCTGTCTTCTTCAGCAAGGCTGATCCCGAGACGCACGTCGTCTCCTTGTACAAGGCAGACGTTTACACCAAACAGATCACCAAGCTCTGCGATCTTCCCAAGGGAATGGGCGTCGCGACGATCAACGCAGATGAGACCCTCGGCGCGGGAACGATGAATGATAAGCCGGACTCGTCACAGGAGTATGGCCAGCAGCGCGTAAACCCAAAGGGTCAGTCCGGCCCGTTGGTGCAACCGCTGAACAAGGGCCAGATGATGGAGCGGCGGTTAGCCGCGCATATTCCGCTGACGCTCTACACGATCAATCTTCAGACCGGCAAACTGTTTCCTCTGCTGCACTCGACCGACTGGGTCAATCACCTGCTCTTCTCGCCGACAGATCCGACTCTGCTGATGTACTGCCACGAGGGGCCGTGGCAGAAGGTCGAGCGCATCTGGATGATCCACACCGATGCCACGCACAACACGCTGATCCATCATCGGCGGATTGCGATGGAGATTGCCGGGCATGAGTTCTGGGGTCTCGATGGCAAGACCATCTGGTACGACTGGCAGCCGATCAAGGGCCAGGACTTTTATCTCGCAGGCTACGATCTCGCGAACGGCCGGCGCACCGCGTATCACATGGAGCGCAATGACTGGTCGATTCACTTCAATTTGACGAAGGATCTCGATCTCTTCTGCGGTGACGGCGGCGATCCCGGACAGGTGGCAAAGGCTCCCGACGGCGAGTGGATCGAGCTGTTTCATCCACACCTCGTCAACACGACGGGCGCGCTCAACGATCCGGACTTCTTCCAGCCGGGCTACTTCTCGGCCGAGCACCTCGTAAACATGGCCTGGCATGACTATCACCAGGAGCCGAACGTGCGCTTCTCGCCGGACAAGAAGATGGTGTTCTTCACCAGCAACATGTTCGGGCCGGAGTACGTGATCGGCGTCGAGGTCGAGAAGGCCGTGAACCCCAAGCCCGACGAGGTCGTATCGACGCCGGAGCTGGCGAAGAAGTACAACCCGCGCGAGCCGGCGGACACGAAGGCGATCCCGAAATAGTAGCGCGCGGATCGCGTAGGCGCTCTCTGCGACAATAGCAAGTGAATGTCGCAGAGCGAAATCATGCGATACCGAATGCCCGCCGAGTGGGCGCCGCACGCAGCCACGTGGATTGCGTGGCCGCACAATCCTGAGGATTGGCCGAAGAAATTTCAGCCGATTCCGTGGGTTTATTGCGACATCGTGCGCTGGCTTTCGAGCGTCGAGGACGTGCACATTCTGGTGAACGACGCCGCGGCTGAGAAGCGCGCCTACGGCATGCTGCGCCGGCAGGGAGCGAACCTCGCCCGTCTGCACTTTCATCAATGGGCCACGGACCGCGTGTGGCTGCGCGACTCTGGACCGATCTTCGTGAAGTCGCAGGATGACGGTTCTCTCGCGATCACGAACTGGCGCTTCAACGCATGGGCCAAGTACGACAACTGGCACAACGACGATCAAATTCCGGCGCACATCTCGAAGCTGTACGGCATGCGCAGCTTCGAGCCACGGATCACTCTCGCGGACGGGACGGAACACCGCGTTGTGCTCGAAGGGGGAAGCATTGATACCAATGGATCCGGCGTTCTGCTGACCACCGAGGAATGCCTGCTGAGCGATGTACAGCAGCGAAACCCCGGGGTCTCGCGCTCGCAGTTGGAAACGGCGTTCGCGCAGTATCTCGGGATTGAGAAGGTCATCTGGCTGAACCGTGGCTGCGCCGGTGACGATACGCACGGCCATGTGGATGACATCACGCGCTTCGTTGGCGAGAACACAATCCTCACCGCGGTTGAGGAGAACACCGCCGACGAGAACCATCTGCCGCTTGCCGAAAACCTGGAGCGGCTGCGCGAGGCACGTAACCTGCGTGGAGAGCCGTTTACGATTCGTACGCTGCCGATGCCCGCGCCTGTCGTCTTTGAAGGGCAGCGTCTACCCGCGAGCTATGCAAACTTCTACATTGCGAACGGACTCGTGCTGGTGCCGACGTTCAACGACCCGAACGATCGCATCGCGCTGAACACGATCGCGGAGTGCTTCCCGGACCGCGTAGTGACCGGAATTCATTGCACGGACTTCATCTGGGGCCTCGGCGCGCTGCACTGCATGACCCAGCAGGAACCGGCTTAGGGCGACGGCAATAGCACGTCCGCGCGTTGCTTATCTTGAGGCATCCGCAGCGTTTTGCAGCGAGGCGCTCGCTAGACTGCCGTTGATGTCCAGGTCTTCCAATCTCGCAATTGCGCTCGGCGCGCTGCCTTTCCTTCTGCTGTGCGGCTGCCAGGTTCCGGTGAATTTGCCGGGACACTCGGACGGCGCGGCGGTCTCCGCGGGCACGATCGAGACTCATTACTCGCCCACCGAAAACCTGGAGCGGTACGATCTCGCCTTGCTGCATTCTGCTCGCAGAAACATTGATCTGTGCGGGTTCAGCTTTACCGACGAGGCGGTCGGCAACGCGATTGTTGCCGCCGCAGAACGCGGCGTCCGCGTGCGTGTGTACCTCGACCGCGGGCAATCGGATGACGAGCTCGAACGCGCGGCCAAGCACGACGGCGCACCGCGATCCAGCGGACGCAAGCGCGATGTCCAGTTTGCGGACGGCTTCTTCGACGAGCAGGAGCTTCCCGAGCCGACCAGCCAGGCGCTCATTGCGCGGCTCGCGGCTACGCCCAACGTCGAAGTGCGAATCAAGCACTCGCGCGTGCTGATGCATTTAAAATCGTATGCGGTCGATGGGCAGACGCTACGGTCCGGCAGCGCCAACTTCTCGGCCAGTGCGCTAAAGCATCAGGACAACGACCTCGTTCTCACGCGTGACGCCGCAACCGTGCGGAGGTTCGAGCTGGACTTCAATCAACTGTGGTCCCGCTCCGATAACACGCGCCTCAGTACCCAGTCATAGAGCCGCGATCGATCCATCCGGTCGTAAACTTCAGCAATGAGTTCCCCGCCCTCTTCGGCCGCTCCGGCAACACCGTTGCCCGACACAGCGCTGATGCAGCTCGCAATCAAACAGGCGCGCGCGGCTGAAGCTGCAGGCGAGGTGCCTGTCGGCGCGATTGTTATCGCCCCAGATGGCGTTACGGTTCTCGGCCGCGGATGGAACCGCGTGATTCGCGACAGCGACCCGACGGCGCATTGCGAAATCGTCGCGATGCGCGAGGCAGGCCATGCGCTTGGCAACTACCGGCTGACGGGATGCACACTGGTGTGCACCCTGGAACCCTGCGCGATGTGTGCAGGTGCGATTCTGCACGCGCGGATCGCTCGTCTGCTGTTCGCCGCGCGGGATCCTAAAGCGGGCGCCTGCGGCAGCGTGCTGAGCGTGATGAACCATCCATCGCTGAATCATCGCGTCGAAGTTGTCGACGGAGTTTTAGCGGATGAATGTGGCGCGATGCTGACCGAGTTCTTTCGTCGCCGCCGAGCCAACGCGGGCACCGTCTGACCGGCATCACACTCCATTGACGGAGGCAAGCGGAATGGCAGGACGTTTCGACGGCAAGGTTGCGGTAGTGACAGGGTCTTCCTCCGGCATTGGCCAGGCGATCGCGGTGCGCCTGGCGAGCGATGGCGCAGCGGTAGTGATCAATTACCGCAGCCGTGACGAAGGCGCCGCCGACACCGAAAAGATGATCAAGTCGAAGGACCCGCAGGCCAGGTTCATCGCCGTACAGGGGGACGTGACGAAGATCGCGGACACCAACAACCTCATCGAGCAGGCATGGTCACAGCTTGGCGGCTGCGACATTCTCGTCAACAACGCAGGCATCGAGAAAGAGGCCGATTTCTGGGACGTAACCGAGGCCGACTACGATGCGGTGCTCGACGTGAACCTGAAGGGCGCGTTCTTTCTCACGCAGGCTTTTGTCCGCAAGCTGCGCGATGCGAAGAAGCGCGGCCGGATCGTCAACATCTCCTCCGTTCATGAGGATATGGTGTTCCCTCACTTCGCGAGCTACTGCTGTGCCAAAGGTGGCCTGCGCATGCTGATGCGTGATCTCGCCGTCGAGCTCGGGCCGCTGGGCATCACAGTCAACAACGTTGCCCCGGGCGCGATCATCACGCCCATCAACAAGGCGTTGCTGGACGACAAGAGCAAGCTCGACCCGCTGCTCAGAAATATCCCGCTGGGCCGCATGGGAACCTCCGACGAGGTCGCAGGCTTAGTCGCATGGCTGGCGAGCGATGAGGCGGCATACGTTACGGGATCGACCTACTTCATCGATGGCGGTCTTATCCGCAACTATCACGAGCAGTAGCGATAGCGGCAGCCGCGTAATTCGAGGAGAATAGACCCATGGGGCTTCTTGTTTACTCTGCTGACTGGTGCCGCGACTGCCGCGAGGCCAAGCGGTTCTTAGCCAAACATTCAATCCCGTACGAGGAGATCGACATCGAGCGCACACCCGGCGCGGCGGAGGAAGTGATCCGCCACACGGGAAAGCGCGCCATTCCGCAGTTTGTCCTGAACGGCAAATGGATTCAGCCGTATCGCCCCGGACGAGGATTTCTGCACGCAGAGATGGCCGCGCTCTTCGGAGTAAACGAAAGCTAGCCGCGACCCCACCCAACGTCAGCCGTTCAGGCCATGCCAGCACCGTCCGGACTGGATGCCGCCGCAATCTGCTGCGGCAACACCGTGCCGTTGTGACTCACAGCCCGTAGCGAGTGGATGATCCGCTCGGACATCCGTTCAAGCTCCTGGATGTGTTCCGCGACCATGGAACGCAGCAGTTGCTCGCCTGCCGGCGTGAGTCTGATGATGGAGCGACGAAGGTCCCGTTCGTCCGTGTGGCGGCGTACGAGGCCTGCGCGCTCGGCGCGGTCGACCAGCTCGACGGTGCTGTTATGCCGCAGCACCATCCGGTCCGCCAGGTAGCTCACCGAGGCGGGCTGGCCCGCAGGCGCTGCAGCGACGACCTGCAGCAGCTGATACTGCTGTGCCTGAATGCCATGATGCTCGGAGGACACCTCGCTGAAGCTGAGAAACTGCCGCAGCTGGAAGCGGAACTCCGCGAGTTCCCTCAGTCGTGGAATCTCTGCGATGCCGTTGCCGTTATCTTCCATGAGCGCACTCTCCCTTTCTTGTCGTGCAACGAAATTCCAATTCAGCTCTCACAATGCGATACCGCTACACTGGAGAGGATGTTCCCATCTCGAAGGAATTTTCCGGGTATGATGCGCGCCGGAGAGCTCTGAGTTGGCGACGCTTTTGACCTCATAACCGCTTCCCTTCCCATCTTTTGGAGACCCGATGATTGCCCGATATACCCGCCCGCAGATGGTCTCGGTCTGGTCCGAACGCAGCCGGTATGAAAACTGGCTGCGTGTCGAGCTTGCGGCGACCGAGACGCTCGCTCGTGCGGGAATGCTTCCCCCTGATGCTGCAGCGGTGCTTCGCGCGCGCGCCAGGTTCACAGTGGAGCGCATCCACGAGCTTGAGGCAGAACTGCGTCACGACGTACTGGCGTTTACGACAGCCGTCGCTGAGTCAGTCGGCCCTGAGGCTCGCTGGCTGCACTACGGTCTGACCTCCACCGATGTTGTTGATTCGGCGCAGGCCCTGGCCCTTGCTGAAGCTTCCGCTTTGATTCGTGCTGGCATTGTCCGACTTCGCGACGTTTTGCGCAAGCGTTCAATTGAGTTCAAACACACTCCGACCATCGGCCGTACGCACGGAGTGCACGCAGAACCCACGACTTTTGGTCTGAAGTTACTGCTTTGGTACTCGGAGATGGGCCGGAACCTGCGGAGGTTCGACGCCGCCGCGGAGGACCTTCGGGTCGGCAAGCTTTCGGGCGCGGTCGGCACCTTCGGCCATCTGGAGCCGGAGCACGAGGCCGCCATCCTCAAGGAGCTTGGGCTGCGGCCCGCCGCCATTGCGACCCAGGTACTGCAGCGCGACCGCCACGCAGCCTACCTGTGCGTCCTGGCCGTGCTCTGCTCCACGCTGGACAAGATCGCTACCGAGGTGCGGCACCTGCAGCGCACGGAAGTCCGCGAAGCCGAAGAGTTTTTCTCGGCGAAGCAAAAGGGCTCCAGCGCCATGCCGCATAAGCGCAACCCGATCACAGCCGAGCAGATCTCAGGGCTCGCGCGGGTGGTCCGCGCCAACGCGCAGGTGGGACTGGAGAACGTGGCGCTGTGGCATGAGCGCGACATCTCGCACTCTTCGGCGGAGCGAGTGGTGCTGCCGGATTCGACGACCCTGGCCGACTACCTGCTCGACAAGACGGCCACCATGGTCGAGCGGCTCCTGGTCTACCCGGAACGAATGCTGCGCAATCTCGAATCCACGCACGGCCTTGTGTACTCCGGGCAGCTCCTGCTGGAGCTCGCCCGGGCGGGCATGAGCCGCGAAGATGCGTACCGGCTGGTACAGGCTGTTGCGATGGACGCCTGGACCAACGACCGCGACTTCCGCAAGCTGGTGGAGTCCGACCCGGAGATCACGTCCCGTGTGCCGCCGGCGCAGTTGGCGCAGGTCTTCGATTATCGACGCCAGCTCAAAAATGTGGATGCGATCTTTGAACGCGTGCTCGCCGAGGACGCGGACCTCGATCGCTAGGTCGAGTCCTCGCCAGCGGCCGAACCGGCCAGGCACGGATCTTCCATCACGTCATCGTCGTCGGCGCTGTAGAGCAGCAGAGCGCATCCTGCAACCTCGACATACAGGCACGACTCGCACAGCCGCCGCGCAGTCAATGAGAGAAAGCGCTTCAGCTCGGGCAGGCCATGGTCGTTCGGCAGCGCGACCGCGAACTCGCGGTGCTCGCCATAGGACTGGCTGCCATCCTCTTCACGCCAGTAGCCGAACAGCGTCGAAGAAGTCGCCGTGTAGCCTCCGAAGTTCTCGACCAGGTAGCTGTGAACTGACTGCTCGATCGTGCCGCCGCCGGGACACGGCTCCTTCAGCTTCAGCGATGGAAGCAGAAAGCGAACGTTTTTTCCAAGGGGCTGCTCGCGTGGCGTCATCGTCGCACGACTCTCCAGATAGGATGCCGTTTCCGAGCGACGGCTAGCTCCACGTTAACTCGTTTTGAGAGCTACAGCTACTCGTGTGCTGACAAACTTCACTCGCTTGCCGGTGCAACGAAGAAATCGATGGGATCGTCCGGCGACGGCGCGGTCGGGGTGAGCATGGGAGTATCGAGCAACGGCTCCGTGTCGTCATGCGTGACGGGTGTAGCCGGGAGCGCCGCCGAGCTCGTCGGGCGCATGTCCGCCCCGGATGGCGCCGGCAGCGGCACTGCCGTGGAAGGTTGCTGGGTTGCAGCCTCCACAGTCGTGGATGGATTGACGTCCAGCACGGGCGAGCGCAAATCGAGCACCGGAGCGTTATGCGGCACTTCGAAACGGCCGTGCCCCAGGTACGCGACGAACACGATCGCCGTCGCCAGCGGCGAGAGCACAACCAGCGGAACGCCGTATCGCTTGATCAGCCCCTCCGTAATGCCCTGGATACCGTAGGACCGCGGAATCGACCCTGGCACCTGCGGGATCATGAAGACGTGAAAGTCGACGTTCGGATGCTTTTGGGCATAGCGCGTGAGGCCGCGCGCTACCGACTTGGGCGTGGTGAAGCCGAAGTCGCCGACGAAGTTGCGGCGAATCGCGTGCGGATAGATTTCGTTGATTGTCGTGCGCACGAAATCGGCGCAGTTCCGGAACTGCGCCTGGTAGCGCTCTACGTTACGGCGGTCGTTGAAAATCGCAATCAGCTTGGCATCCTGTTCGGGCGTTGTCGCCACGCTGAAGCCGTAGATGGTGCGATCGAGCGCCGAGCCGGCGAGCTCATACCAGTTGCCCGCCGGCGCGCTGCCGTCCGGCAGGTCCGGCGCGACGGACTCCAGCGCGTGGCGGCGATACAGGTCGCGCAGCAGCGCCTCCTGCTCCCGATCCATGGTCTCGGGGATGTCCGCCGCCGACTCGACCGCATAGAGATACGGCAGAAGCGGCACCGCGACCCAGTCTCGATTGCCGATGCCGTCATAGCGGCTGATGACGACCCCGAGTTCGCCGGGGCGGCAGGGTCGCAGTTCCAGCGGCGTAGCAGCGCAGACGTGGTCCACGTATACCGCGACGTGACCCATCGGGCTTACCACACCCAGGACGCCATACGGCTGCTCCAGCAGCACGGCGACCGAGCCATGCGCCGCCGCGGTAGCCGCCATAAACCAAGCAGCTACGATTGACAGCGCTATGGAAAGGCGTCTCATCACGTTCAGCGGGGGACCCGAACGCTCTTCCGGGCTAGCGGCGCTGGGGTGCGCTGTGCTGCGGCGGAATCCTGCCATAGGGCCGTTAACGGAAAAACGCGTCAATTGTCGCTGAACAGCCTTACAAAAGAGCCCATTTTCTGCTCTGCGACGTAGATAATGACGCTGCATGGGTCAGGAAGTGGACAAAGCCTCGAAAAATTTGACCTTAGCGGTCACCGGCGCCAGCGGCTCGGTGCTGACGATTCAGATGCTGCGGGCGTTGGCAGCGGACGATCGGGTCGGCAGGGTCCACTTGGTGGTGTCGCCCAGCGCCCTCCGCGTTCTGGCTGAGGAGACCGGCATCGCAGGCCGTAACTCGTTGCTGGAAAAATTTGTTAGCTCCGGGCGCGAGAAGTTCATCCAGCACGCTCACGAGGATGTCGGGGCTCCGATCGCAAGCGGATCCTACCCGTCCGACGGCATGATCGTTCTTCCCTGCTCAATGGGCACCCTGGCCGGAATCGCGCATGGCATGGCGGGAAATCTGGTCGAACGCGCCGCGGATGTGTGCCTGAAAGAGCGTCGCCGGCTCGTGCTCTGCGTTCGCGAAACGCCGCTTAACCTCATCCATATCCGCAATATGGCGGCGGCCACCGAAGCCGGCGCGACCATCTTTCCGGTCATTCCCGCCTTCTACAACCAGCCGCAAACGACCGACGACATGGCGCGCAACTTCGTCCATCGCGTGCTGCAGCACATCGGTCTGGCGCAGCCTGGCGCATTCGTCTGGGGAGCTGAAAACCCCCAGGATTGATGCAGCCTAATGCATTGATTGCAGCGTGCGGACCGCTCCCGCAGGCACCGGATTGGCCTTCAGGAAGTCTGCCGTCGCCTGAGCCGAACGCGTTGGGCAGAGGTTCGGCGCGAGGTGCCCGCAGCGGGCCAGGATGTCGAGCTCGGAGTTCGGCACAAGGTGATGCATCTGCTGACCGACCGCCAGAGAAATAAGGTTGTCGTCGGCTCCCCAGACGATCAGCAGCGGCTCGGAGATGGACTGCAGACGCGAATCTAGCAGCTCGTTCTCGTTCGATTCCGTGATGTTGTGGTCGATCGTCCACTGGATGTGCTGAATCGCGCGCAGCAGATCGCGGCGATAGAACATCGGAATCGGTTTGGCATCCGGCTCCATTACTGAGAACAGATGCTGAACATCGTCGGTCGTCTGCGGCTCGAACAGTTTCCTCGGCTCTTTCAGATCGAAGCGCAACCCGGCGGAATCGTAGACGACCACACGGTCGGCGAGCTCAGGATGATCAAGCGCGAGCTTCAGTACGATCCATCCGCCCATTGACCATCCGCCCAGATCGGTCTTCTGCAGGCCGATCGACTGGATGAAGTCGGCGACGAACTTCTCCTCGCCGGAGATCGAATAATCGCCGTTGTCCGGGCGCGGAGAGCGGCCGTAGCCCAGCAGGTCTGGCGCATAAACATGAAAACCCGCGCGCTTCAGCCGCTTCAGCATCGGCGCCCACGCTTCGTCGCGATCGCCGAGGCCATGCACCAGAACGAGTGGAATGCCGTGTTCGGGCGCGAACCGCGGTTCAGCCTCGTAGTAATGCACACGGCCGTCGGGCGTCAGCACGTAGTTGCTCTGCACGCCCGAGAGGAACAGCCCGAAGTGCGTCTCCTGCTGGCGGACCCACAGCGGGCGAAGATAGAACGCGACCGCCAGGATCACACCCAGCAACGCTACAACCAGCACGAGACGGCCCAGCGCTCTCATCGGAAGACGCAACTCCTTGTTCTAAAGCAGACAGTAGACAGTAGAGCACTAGACAGTAAGACAGCAGCGAAAGCAGACAGTAAACAGCAGGCGTCAGAGATGAAGGCGAAAGCCGTAATCTCCTCTACTGTCTACCCTCTAGTGGCTCGCATCTCCCATCTACCGGTACGGCTTGCCGTACTCTTCAGCGAAGACGGTGTGAGCGATGTCGAAGCGTCCGCCGCTGAACTTGTCCGGCCCTTTGAGATGCCCGATGGCGAGCAGCGCGACGACCCAGTAGCTCATCGGCAAGCGCAGCGTTTCGCAAACCTTGCTCTGCTCGAATCCTTCCATCGGGGCCGTGTCATAGCCCAGCACCTCGGCCATCAGCAGCATCGATGTGAACGCCAGCATCACCTGCTTGTTCAGCCAGGCCGTCATCTGGTCGTGCGTGAAGTTGGAGAGATAGCCCGGGACGCTGGTGGCAGCTTGCGCGGCGTAGCTCTCGGGCATGCCGCCGGCGCGGCCCAGGCGCAACATCTCGTCGAGATCGCGACGCCAGCCGTCACGGTCGCCGCATGCCACGATGACAGCCGATGCCTCTTCCACCTTTGCCTGGTTATAAGCCGCAGCGCGCAGTCGCCGGCGCTGGTCGGGATGCTGCACCACGATGAAGCGCCACGGCTGCATGTTGTAGCCGCTCGGCGCATTCAGGCCCGCCTCGAGGATCTGGCGGAGGTCGCCGGGAGGAATCGGCTCTCCGTCGAAGCTCGGCGTCGCTCGCCTGTCGCGGATCGCTTCGGCGAGCGACTTGGGTGTATTGGTCATTCTTTCGTTCCTCCCCAGTAATTCCGTCCTCCAGCATATTAGCCGGAAACTCGTCTGCCGAGTGATTGGCTAATGAATGTCGGAGAGGCTTTGTTCTGTAATGAAGGAAGGTTGACCGGGTGCGTCGGCGAAGATGCGCACACCGGAGAAGCCCTCGCGCAGCTCCGGATGCGCCGCAAGCAAGGCCGAGGCAGCCGCTGTGTTGCGTGTGCCCGAAGCCGCGGTATCACTGACGGAATCCACCTTGTAGTGCAGAACCAGGTTGAGCGCCTTCGCATCGTCCGTCGCCGCTGAGCCAACGGAGGTCAGGTGGAACTCCGACCCGTCCTTCGCTTTGATCACCAGCGGAGTGTCGGCGCTGATGCCTTCGCTCAGCTCGGCGGGCGCGTTGCTGCGCCGCTCGGTTCGGAGCTGATCGAGATGGGTTGTGGTGATAAAGTTCGCGGGTCGCAGTAGCTGGTCGGCCTGGTCGTAGAGCACCCAGGCAAGCCACTTCTTGCCCGCCTTCGCGTCGGCGCGAGCGGTGGTCCAGTACCACAGGCCGTCGTGCCCGGCAGCCGTGCGCGTGTGCGGATAGAAGCCGGCCATCTTCCACGCGCTTCCCTGCTGCTCAAGAAGTACGGAAAGCAGCCACGGACGGTCGCCGTCAGCTTCGACGATGACGAACGCATAAACGCCGGCCGGCAGGCCGGGAATCGCAAAGTCGACCTCGTCGGTCGTGCCGGAAACCGGGCATGCGAAGTCCGCCTCAGAGATATCGCCCGGTTTGCGTGTGCTGCCATCGAGTCGATAGATGTGCGTCACGCGCGGCGTGTCCGCGGCAATCGCCGTGGCCGTCTGGTGGATCAGGAACGCGGTCGCGTTGAAGTTGGAAGCGATCTCCGGCGCGCTCATCGATTGCACACGGCTGGTATCGTTCGCCTTGACGGCGCTGGCCAGAGCAAGCGCCGTGTCGGCTAACGTCTGGCGCAGTTCGCCGGACATCGCCGATAGCGTAGTGCATGCAACGGGCTCAGTTTGCGCGCTGGCACTGGCGGCGATAAGCGCGAAAAGAATGGCTGCCAGACTGAGCCGTGCGGCTCGCCCCAGACCGCAAAGTTTGTGATGAGGCATGCGGTTACGCAGTCGGCCCTCCTGCTGCATCAGAATACGGTTGCGCGCCGGGATGCGTCCAGCGAGCGGTATTCTGGTTCGATGCTGCTTGCAAAACGGGAATGCGGGCTACCCGCGAGGACCTCTTCACGTCCCACTAGAACGAGGAATTCCAGAACGATGGGTTCGCGGCGCGGCTCCATGCTCCATTGCGGATTGACGATTGCTGCGGCGGCCGTGTGCCTTATGGCGCTGCCCGCGCCCGCGCAGAGGCTGCCGGCAAATCCGCCGACCGCAATCGCAAACCAGAGCTCAATGGGTCCGCCGATTGCGGCAACGCCGACCAACGCGAACACAGTCCAGCATCACCGCGCACGCGTGACCTATACGGATGAGTTGCTGGATGTCCGGGCTGACAACTCAAGCCTGAACCAGATTCTGCGCGAGGTCTCGCGCTACACCGGCATGAAGATCATCGGCGGCGTGGCTGACCAGCGCGTGTTTGGAAATTACGGGCCCGCACCGGCGGCAACGGTGCTGCAGACGCTGCTCGATGGAACAAACACAAACATGCTGCTGCAGGAAAATCGTGTGACACATGCGCCGGAACAGTTGATTCTGAGCCCGCGCACAGGCGGCATAACGCCGCCGGGGCCGAGTTCCGCCAGCTACGATGTGACCGAGACCGAGCCGGAGATGCCGCTGCCGGCTTCCGCGCAGCCGGCCTACACGCAATCGCCTGGGCAGCCGCAGGTAGGAGCGGACGCTTCGCCTGGATTTACGAGCCAGCCTGGCGCGGCTAACACGACCCCTGCGCCCTCGACGCCGCCGAGCATGCCGCAGCCGGCGAACAATGTTCTAGGCAATCCGAACAATGTTTCGCCGACCGTTTCCACGGCGCCGGTGACGAATTCTGTGCCGATGAGCACGCTGCCAACGCCTTCGACAGCGCCGCCGGTGAGCGGAATTGTGGATTCGCCCAATCCGCCGCCGGCAGGCAGCACGACGGAGGGATTCACCAGCCAGACGCCGCGGGACAACAATCCGAACACGGCGCCGCCCGCGACGTCGCCGGCCACTACGCCGCCAACCGCGACGCAGACTTCGCCGAATGGCGTGAAGACGCCCGCAGAGATCTATCAGGAATTGCTGCAGTTACAGAAGCAGAAGGCGAATCAGAAGGGGAATCCGCAGGGATCTTCCGCTCCGCAGTAGGGGAGTTTCGCTGTTTGTTCCACGTGGAGCAATTAACAGGGGCACGCAGGAAATGTGCGTGGGTGGATGTGCGGTTGCGCGGGCTAGATTTCGGCTTTGGCCGGAGCGGCCTCGATGGCAGCGGTTTGGAGGGTATGGCCGGCGATCAGGCGGAAGAACCCCAGGCAAACTGCGTAGGCGGCCAGGACACCAAGGGCGAGCGAAGCAAGTATTGCGCAGATCAACATCACTGAAATCAACATCTTGTGTCCTTCCAGCCCATCCGCACCGTGAAGGCTGCGGTTCGAGGAGGGCGCGCCGCGGTCCTGCTGTTTGGACGAGCCAGCCAGAGACAAGTCTGAAGCCCGGGGCCCGTCGTGTCTCTGGAAAACTAGCAGCCAACCATTGGCGTCCGCGATTCCCCAAGAGCGTTATGACCGGCGTGTGCGACCCGGGGTAGACGAAAGGCATGTGCGGGGGAATTGGACTGTGTCAGAAAAAGCAGGTTTTTTGACGAAAAAGGTCAAAAAAGACGCGAAATGGAACAGGTCAAAAGTGCGGCTGGCGGTCGCTGTATCCTAGAGAGATGGCCCCGAGGGGCTGATGCACGTCTATGAGCCTCACCCACATTCATGTACGCGGCGCCCGGCAGCACAACCTGCGGGACGTCTCAGTATCGATCCCGCGCAATACGCTCACGGTCGTAACGGGACTGTCAGGCTCGGGAAAGAGCTCCCTCGCGTTCGACACGATCTATGCGGAGGGACAGCGCCGGTATGTGGAGACGCTGTCGGCGTACGCGCGGCAGTTTCTGGACCAGATGGAGCGGCCGGATGTGGACTCGATTGAGGGGTTGAGCCCGGCGATTTCGATTGAGCAGAAGACGACGTCCCGCAGCCCACGGTCGACGGTCGGGACAATTACGGAGATCTACGACTACCTGCGGCTGCTGTGGGCGAGCGTGGGCCAGCCGCATTGCCCGAACTGCCATCGGCCGATCTCGCGGCAGAGTGCAGACCAGATCGTCGCGCAGATCGTGCAGCGCAACCAGACTGAATCGCCGGGTGAGCGGATTACGGTCCTGGCGCCGGTGGTGCGTGGGCGCAAGGGCGAGTTCCGCGATGAGCTGGAGGCGCTGGACAAGAAAGGCTACCGGGTTCGGATCGATGGGGAAATCATCGAGATCGACGAAGGGATGCGGCTGGAGAAGCGCAAGAACCACACGGTCGAAGCGATCGTCGACCGCATCATTCTGAAGCCGCTGGAGCAGGGAGCAGGGATCAGGGAACAGGGATCGGGGAATGGATCCGCAAGCTCTCGTCCGGCCTTTGATACGCGCAGGCTGCAGGCGGCGGTGACTACTGCGCTGCAGCTTGCGAATGGGCTGGTGCTGATTGGTCTGCAGGCGCCGGGCGGCGAGTACCACGAGACGCTGTTCAGCTCGTCGATGGCGTGCCCGGACTGCGGCATCAATGTGCCGAAGCTGGAGCCACGGAGCTTCAGCTTCAACTCGGGGTATGGAGCGTGCCCGGAGTGCAATGGGTTGGGGTCGATCTTCGATTTCGATCCGGCGAAGACGATTGCGGACTGGTCGAAGCCGCTGCTGGACGGCGCGATGGGACCGGGCTCGGCGTCACAGTATTTGCTGCGGCTCATCCGGCTGGCGGCGGACAAGCTCAAGATCAATCTGAAGAAGCCGTTTGAGGAACTCGCAAAGGCTGACCAGGAGATGCTGCTGTACGGGCCGCCGCGGCCGGAAGCGGCGCGGACGGGCTTTCACGGGATTATTCCGTGGCTGCGCGACACGCTCGAGGAGACGAAGTCCGAGGGATACCGCGAGTACATGATGCAGTACATGTCCGCGACGGAGTGCCCGCGGTGCCATGGGCGGCGGCTGCGGCCGGAGTCGCTTGCCGTGACGATTCCGATTGCGGACGCGGCGGAGCATGCGCTCCACCCCAGCGAACAAGTTCGGCGGGGACCCCGGCCGCCGGTGAACCGTGCCGATAAAGATGTTGAGCCGATCGGTGCCCCAAATGCGCGGCGGTCGGTTTCGATTGCGGACTTCACGGGACTGTCGCTGGAGCGGGCAATGATGGGCGCGCGGTCGATGCTATTCACCGGGCGCGAAAAGCTGATTGCCGACCGGCTGCAGAAGGAGATCATCGAGCGGCTGGAGTTTTTGAATGCTGTCGGGCTTGGGTATCTATCGCTCGATCGCAGCGCAGCGACGCTGAGTGGCGGAGAGGGGCAGCGGATTCGGCTGGCAACGCAGATTGGGTCGCGGCTGCGCGGCGTGCTGTACGTGCTGGATGAGCCGTCGATCGGTCTGCATCAGCGCGACAATCAGCGGCTGATTTCGGCGCTTGAGAACTTGCGCGACCTGGGCAATACGGTGCTGGTGGTCGAGCATGATGAGGACACGATTCGTAAGGCGGATTATGTGCTCGACCTGGGGCCGGGTGCAGGAAAAAATGGCGGCGAGTTGATTGCCGCGGGAACGCCGGCGGAGATCATGGCGAATCCCGCGTCGGTAACGGGCAGGTATCTGTCGGGCGAGATCGATATTGTGACCCGGCCGAGTGATGCTCCGCGGCCGGTGGGTGGGCGATGGCTGTCGGTGGAAGATGCGCGCTCGCACAACCTGCAGAATGTTACGGCGCACTTTCCGCTGGGCGTGATGACGGTAGTGACGGGCGTGAGCGGGTCGGGTAAATCGACGCTGGTGAATGACATTCTGTATCGTGCGCTGGCGAAGGAGCTGTACGGCTCACGCGAGGAGCCGGGCGCGCACAAGGCGATTCATGGGATCGATCAGCTCGACAAGGTGATTCAGATTGATCAGTCGCCGATCGGGCGAACGCCGCGGTCGAATCCCGCGACGTATACCGGCGTGTTTACGGCGATTCGCGACCTGTTCGCGATGTTGCCGGAGTCGCGCGAGCGCGGATACAAGCCGGGGCGGTTCAGCTTCAACGTGCAGGGCGGGCGTTGCGAGGCGTGCCAGGGCGAAGGCCAGCGGCGGATCGAAATGAACTTTCTGCCGGACGTTTACGTGCTCTGCGAGGTGTGCAACGGCCGGCGTTACAACCAGGAGACGCTGAGCGTAAAGTTCAACGGCTACTCGATCGCGGACATTCTGGATCTGCCGATTGAGGACGCGGTGCCGATCCTGAAGGACATCCCGGCGGTGAACCAGAAGCTGCAGACGCTGGTGGATGTCGGGTTGGGGTATGTGCATCTCGGGCAGTCGGCGACCACTTTATCCGGCGGCGAAGCGCAGCGCATGAAGCTGGCCAAGGAGCTGAGCAAGCGTCAGACCGGGAAGACGCTGTACCTGCTGGACGAGCCGACGACAGGGCTGCACTTCGACGATGTGCGGCGGCTGCTGGAGGTGCTGCACCGGCTAACGGACCTTGGAAATACGGTGGTCATCATCGAGCATAATCTCGACATCATTCGCAACGCGGATTACCTGATTGACCTTGGCCCGGAAGGCGGCGAGGGCGGCGGGCGGATTGTGGCGCAAGGGCCGCCGGAGGCGGTGGCGCGGGCGCAAGAGTCACATACGGGGCGGTTCCTCGCGCGCTACTATGAAGGCGCGGAGAATGGAGCGGCGGCGGCGCTCCCGCCTGTGGTGCTGCCGGAACTGGCGAAGAAGGCGCCGAGACAGAAGCGCGCGGCGCCGGAGAAGAAGACTGGAGTGCCGACGCCTTCGAAGAAGAAGCCGGAAGCGCGCGCGGCCAAGGCAGGGCCGAAGCGCGCGGCAGCGAAGCCGGAGCAGGAGATGGCAGCGGCGCGGTGAGCTGACCGACAGCCTTGCACGTGAGAGCGTATGAGCCCCTTGACGACATCCGAGGTACGCACACCGAAGGTGCTGGACATTCAGCACGATACGGACCCGGCGCGTGATCACGGACCGGCGAAGCACATACCGCACATCGGGCATGCGCTGTTGTTTTTCACGATCGCCGCGCTGAGCCTCGCGGTCGGTCAGGTCATCCTGCTCTCGGCGGCACATATCCGCACAGAGGAAGCGATGCGTGCACACCAGGGGCTCGGAATGCTGGCGCAGGCGGCCTCGTATATAGCGACACTTCTTGTTTCGTGGATTTTGTTTCGCGAGATCTGGGGGATGCCGTTCTCGCGTGGCATCGAGTGGAATGCGCTTGCAGTAAAGCGGTGGTGGTACTGGATCATTCCGTTCGGCGCGTTGATGAGCGGGCTGGCGCAGTTCTCATTGCGTTTTGTGTCACAGGCGAAGAATTCGCCGATCGAGCAGATACTGAGCACGACGCGCGGCGCGTGGTTGATGACAGCGTTTGGTGTTCTGCTGGCGCCGCTGACGGAAGAGATCGCGTTTCGGGGGTTCCTGCTGCCGGCACTGGCGATTGCGTATGACTGGCTGGCGCTGGAGCGCACACCGGCGGGGCTGGAGCGATGGCAACGGACGTCGCTGCACAGCCATGCGGCGGTGATTTTCGGGTCAGTGTTTTCGACGATTCCGTTTGCGCTGCTGCACGAGGGACAGTTGCAGCATGCCTGGGGAGCGCTGGGGATTCTCTACGTTGTGGGGCTGGTGCTCTCGGCGGTGAGGGTGCGAACGAACTCAGTTGCGTCATCTGTGCTGATGCATGCGACGTATAACTTGACGGTGTTTGTTGTGCTGTTCATCGGAACGGATGGATACCGGCACATGGAGAAGTTTGTGCACTGATGGCGCTGGGGGCTGTAACGTCTCGGATTGGATAGACTGGAGAGACGATGATTCCTACGCTTGAGTGGACGCCAGAGGGCGTCAAGTTCCTGGACCAGACGAAGCTTCCGCACGAAGAGACGTACGTGCTCGCACGCGACTACAACGAGGTTGCGCGGGCGATCAAGGACATGATTGTGCGCGGCGCGATGGCGATCGGCGTCTCGGCGGCAATGGGCGTGGCGCTCGGGATTGAGCGCTCCAATGCGACCACGATTGCGGAGCTGGACAAGGAAGTCGATGTTATCTGCGACACGCTGGCGACGACGCGGCCGACGGCAGTCAATCTGTTCTGGGGGATCGCTCAGGTTCGCGAACTGTACAACGAGCTCGCGGCGCAGAAGACGCCGATTGCGGAGATCAAGCGGCGGGTGGTCGCGCTGGCGAACCGGCTGTATGACGAGGACATCGCTAATCTGCGCAAGCTGGGCGGGTTTGGTGCGGAGCTTCTGCCGCAGCAAGGCACGGTGCTGACGCATTGCAATGCGGGGGCGCTGGCGGCCTGTGGGTATGGTTCAGCGCTAGGTGTGATTCGCGCGGCGGTCGAGGCTGGCAAGAAAATCGATGTATTCGCGGATGAGACGCGGCCGTTCAACCAGGGCACACGCCTGACTGCGTGGGAGCTGCTGAAGGACAACATTCCGACAACGCTGATTTGCGACAACATGGCCGGCTACTTTATGGGCCAGGGTCGGATTCACGCGGTAATTGTAGGCGCGGACCGCATTGCGGCGAACGGCGACACGGCCAACAAAATCGGAACGTATGGGGTCGCGATCCTGGCGAAGGAGCATGGGATTCCGTTTTACGTTGCGGCTCCGTTCAACACGATCGATCGGGAGACGCGGAGCGGGGCGGACATTCCGATCGAGCAGCGGGATGCGCGCGAGGTGACGCATTTGCATGGACGGCGCGTGACGCCGGAGGGCGTTGCGATCGAAAACCCGGCGTTCGATGTCACGCCCGCGAGGTATATCTCGGCGATCATCACCGAACGTGGCGTGTTGCGGCCGGCGTTCACTGAATCGATTCGCGCGGCAGCGACGGCTGTGGTGAACGAGCGCGAAGCCCAGGCTGTGTAGCCAAAGAAGAGCGTCATTGCGTGCCGGCTTGATGTACCTTGTGTACGTCTTTCCGGAGGAACTTTCTTGCGCTTCGATCGCAATCCATTTCTGGCGTCCGCAATGACTGCGTTCCTCGCAGCGTCAGTTGCCTGCTCGGCTCAAGACGCGGCGCAGAAGACAGAACAAGCCACTGTTCCGGCACACACGCAGCCGGCCGAAACGCTGCATGCGGGGACTCAACTGGTGATTGTGGATGTAGGGGTGCAGGACCGCAGCGGGCATGCTATTCATGGGCTGAAGCACGAGGACTTCGTCGTGACGGAGCAGAAGAAGCCGCAGACGGTGCGGTACTTCGACGAGCACAGCGCAACGGCGGACCAGAAGCCGGGGCCGGC
Source organism: uncultured Verrucomicrobiae bacterium (assembly GCA_963716225.1). Classification (GTDB taxonomy): domain Bacteria; phylum Acidobacteriota; class Terriglobia; order Terriglobales; family Acidobacteriaceae; genus Granulicella. The sequence continues at coordinate 1,099,074 of OY970299.1, forward strand.
GATGCCGCCGATGCCGCCCGGAACATTCACTGACTACACGCCGGTGGCGCCGGACAGCACGCTAAATGTTCTGCTGATCGATGCGCTGAATACCCCGATGAAGGACCAGATGTTTGTCCGGCAGCAGTTGCTGGAGTTTGTGAAGCATGAGAAACCGGGCGTGCGCACGGCAATCTTTGGGCTGACGAACAGGCTTGTGATGCTGCAGGGATTCACGGCGGACCCGGCAGTATTGCAGGCAGCCGTGCAGCACCGATTGATGGCGCGCGCATCGGTGCTGATGGACGATCCAGTGAGCGGGGGTGAGACCGAGAAGCTTTCGGACACGATGCAGGACCTGGGCATGGGTTCAGCTTTGATGCAGACGGTGGCCACAGTTCAGCAGTTTGAGGCTGAACAGGCTTCAATGCAGACCCAGATGCGCGTGCAATATACGATGGATGCGTTCAATGCGCTGGGGCATTATCTGTCGAATTTTCCCGGGCGCAAGAACCTGCTCTGGTTTTCGGGATCCTTTCCTATCCAGATCGAGCCAGATCCGACCATCCAAGATCCATTTGCGGTAATGGCGGACAACAATGAGGAGTTCCGGCAGACGACGAATCTGCTTACGAACGCGCGTACCGCTGTGTACCCGATCGACGGGCGAGGGTTGATGACACCGCCAATGTTTGACGCGGCCAATTCTGGTGCGCGGAGTGGGCCCGCGTTTGCTGCTCAAGGCGAGAAGTTCAGCCGCACACAGGCAGCCGAGCACATGACCATGGAACAGATGGCCAGCGACACCGGCGGACAGGCGTTCTATAACACCAACGGATTGTGGCAGGCTGCGGAGAAGGCAATCGACGCCGGCTCGAATTACTACACGCTGGCGTACACGCCGAACGACCGCAACCGGAACGGAGCGTATCGCAGCATTCACGTTGAACTGTCAGGATCACTCGCGGCCCAGGGATACCGTCTCTCGTACCGGCATGGTTATTACGCGGACGATCCGCAGAAACCGGCCAAGGCGCCCAAGCCTGGTGAGTTGCCGACGAAAGCAGCGCCTGTCGCGCCATCCGCTGCGGCGCTGGCCGACCGCGCAGCCGAGGCGTACACGCGCGCGGCGATCGCACGCGGAGCGCCGGCGCCTTCGGACATTCTGTTCAAAGTGCGCGTGCTGCCGCTCACGGGGAAAGACGACGACAGCCTTGCGGCAGACAACAAGCCCGATCCAAATGGCAAGATGAAGCCACCGTACCGGACGTTCGCGATCGACTATGTGGCCATGCCCGACAGCTTTTCAATGACGCCGCAGAGCGATGGGCGGCACGCCGGAGCTATCGAATTCACCACTTTCGTTTACGATGCGGACGGATACGTCCTGAATATTCTGGACAAGACGGTTGAGCTGGATTTGTTGCCGGACACGTACAAAGAATTCATGTCTCGTCCGGTGCGCTTTCAACTGCTGGTGAGCGCTCCGGTGAAGCAGCAGAGCTTCCTGCGCGTGATCGTTCACGATGTTCCGGCGAACCGGTATGGGGCGGTTGAAATTCCGACGGCGGAGGTGGGCCGCTTGCCCGCCGTCGAAGCGCAGAACACGCCCGCAGAGCCCGTGCGACCGAGTACTGGCGGGCCATCACAACCAACGAAAAAGCAGTAGATTCCACGAAGCAGTAGACTCAAAAAGGCGCTCCCGGCGGTCGGAATAGTCCGATCGCCCTGCTCTTCAATCGCGAAGGCAAATACCGGGGCGGGGCCCGTGACACCAGCAATCCTCAACCCGCGGCTGCACTCTCTGCTGAGAGCGAGCGTGCTTGTGCTCGGCAGCCTGGTGATCTCAATTCCGCTCTCGCATTACCCCCACATTCAGCGCGCTCCGTTGCTGGTTTTTCCGGTGCTGATCGCGATGGCGGGGACGCTTGACACGGTGCGCTGCATTCAACGGCGCTGGAGCTTCTATCACGCAGGCGTGATGCTGTGCATCTACATGGACCTGATGACGCTCACGCTGATGCTGTTCTTCCTGTTCTATCCCTATTTCTTCTAGACAGCCGTGATTGCCCGAGCGCGCGTGCTCACGCTATGCTCAGGACGACGTTGGCGCCCGGATGAGCGGGCCTGCGCACGCGCGACTCGCGCACCGGGGAGCAGCTATCAACATGCCAGCATCGCGACTCGATTCTGACACTGAGTTCACCGCCAACGCTCCGGACAAATCAAGTGTCCGGTGGTTCGTCTGCTTTCTGCTCTTCCTGGCGACGACCATCAACTACATGGATCGGTCGGTGCTCTCGCTCATTGAGCCGCTGTTGCACCTGCCATTCATGGGCTGGATTCCAGGCGTCAGCTTCAAATACCAGACCGCTTACAACCTGAATTACGGACACATCGTCGAGTGCTTTCAGTACGCGTACGCCGTCGGCTTCCTGGTCGCTGCTCCGTTCATCGATCGGCTGGGCACAAAGGTCGGCTATGCGATCGCTATCGGCGTGTGGGCACTCTCCTCACTGAGTCACTCGCTGGTGGGATCCGTGCTTGGCTTCTGCATCGCGCGCATCTTTCTCGGGCTCGGCGAGAGCGGCAACTTCCCTGCCGCGATCAAGGCAACCAGCGAATGGTTTCCGAGCGAGGAACGCGCGCTTTCAGTTGGCCTGTTCAATTCCGGCGCGAATGCGGCGTTTTTTATCGTGCCCGCACTTGTCCCGGTGGTGACGTTGCGGTGGGGATGGCGATCGGCCTTCCTGTGCACCGGATCGATGGGAATCCTGTGGCTGGTCATCTGGCTGCTTTTCCCGTACAACCGGCTGCGGCGGCGGCTTACGACAACCCAGGCGAACCTGCAGCGCGTGGTTCCCAACGTTCGTGGATGGGCGCTTTACAAGATCCTCTTTCGCACGCGGGGACTCTACGCGTTCTCGATCGCCAAGGGCCTCACCGATCCGATCTGGTGGTTCTATCTGTTTTATCTTCCCAAGTTTCTCAACGACAACTACGGCCTTGGCGTCGCGCAGGTCTACTGGCCGCTGGTGTTGGTCTACGCTGTTTCGTCGGTGGGATCCTTCCTCGGCGGAGGACTTTCGGGCATGCGCATGAAGCGCGGCCATAGCGTGAACAGCGGGCGCAAATTCGCGCTGTTGCTGATGGCGGTGTGCGTGGTCCCGATCCTGCTGGTGCCGCACATGCACGCAATTTTTCCGCACAATGCCTGGCCGGCAATTGGGCTGGTAGCGCTCGCCGCGGCAGCGCACCAGGGCTGGTCGGCAAATCTTTTCACGACCCCGACAGACATGTTTCCCTCCACCTCGGTCTCTACTGTCGTCGGCATCGGCGGCGCGGTGGGATCGATTGGCGGAGCGTTCTTCACCATTCTGGTGTCGCACGATCTGACCGTGCATCCGCTGCTGATCTTTGCTCTGGCGGCGTTTGCGTACCTGCTCGCCCTGCTGATCTTCCAATTGCTGGTGCCTAAGCTCGGCGTACCGAGTGAGCCGGAGCTTCCGATCAGCACGACGTAGGCGGCGGGCGCAAGCTGCTGCAGCAGGTAGACTGGCTGAAGAGCCTAATGTCCTCCGAAGCGAAGAAGTTTTATCTAACCACACCGATTTACTACGTCAACGCGCGCCCGCATATCGGCCACGCGTACACGACCATTGTGGCGGACGTACTTGCGCGCCGGCACCGCTTGCTGGGCGATGACACGTTTTTCCTGACCGGGACTGACGAGCACGGGCAGAAGATCGAACGCTCCGCGGCCGCCGCCGGCGTCCCTCCGCAGCAGTTTGCCGATGAGGTCTCGGCGCAGTTCCGCGCGCTCTGGGATCGCATGGGGCTGAGCTACGATCGCTACATCCGCACGACGGACGAGCGCCACAAGAGCGGTGTGCAGAAGCTTTTCAACGCGCTTTACCAGCGCGGGTTTATCTATCTGGATTCCTATACGGGCTCGTACTGTGTGAGTGACGAGGCTTTCGTAGACGCGCCTGCAGGGACCGCTTGCCCGGATTGCGGCAGGCTGCTTGAGACGGTCACCGAAGAGAACTTCTTCTTTAAGCTGAGTGCGTTTCAGCAGAAGCTGATCGATCTGATTGAGAGCGACGCGGTAGCGATTACGCCGGAGTCGCGGAAGAACGAAGTGCTCAGCTTTGTGCGCGGCGGCTTGAAGGATCTCTCGATTTCGCGTTCGAGCTTCACGTGGGGCATTCCGGTGCCGGAGCCGGCGGCGTCGCTGGCAAAGCAGAAGCATGTCGTCTATGTCTGGCTCGATGCGCTGGCGAACTACATGACGGCGATCGGCTACGGAGCTGAGAACGCCGAAGCCCAAGCCGAGTTTGCACGCTACTGGCCGGCCGACCTGCATCTTGTCGGCAAGGAAATCATTCGCTTCCACTGCGTCTACTGGCCGGCGTTTCTGTTGGCTGCGGACCTGCCCTTGCCAAAAGCGATCGCCGCACACGGCTGGCTGTTGTTCGATAACGCGAAGATGTCGAAGTCGAAGGGCAACATCGTTCGGACGGAGACGATCCTGGAGGCCTTCGGCGAGCACGTCTACGCGAAGCAGTTTCCGGAGAGCACGAAGCGCGAGCGCGATCTCTTCGCCGCTGATGTTCTGCGCTACTTTTTGTTGCGCGAGATTCCGTTTGGGCAGGATGGCAGCTTCAGCTTTGAGGCGTTGGTGACGCGGTATAACGCGGACTTGGCGAATGGGTATGGCAATCTCGTCAGCCGCACGCTTGCTCTGATTGCGAAGACGAGCGGCGGCGTCATCGAGGGCTGCCTCGAGGCGAACTCGCTGGTCTTCTATCAACAGCAACGCAAGGAGACACCGCATCATCCGGAGGTGCTTGGAGCGTCGGAGTGCCAGCTGCTCACGTGGCGTTTACGTGAGATTGCAAGCACCCTGCAGCAGCGGCTTGAGGAGCGCGCTTTCGCAGACGCGCTTAGCCTGGTCGCATCCGCAATCGCTTCTGTGGATCAGCTAATGACGCTGCGCAAGCCTTGGGCAGCCACCAGCACTGATCTGTCGCAGCAAGGCCGCCGCTCGACGCTTTACACCGCAGCTGAATCGATTCGCATCATCACCGCGCTGCTCTATCCGGTCCTTCCTGCGACAACCGCGAAGGTATGGTCGCAGCTCGGCCTGGGTGACATTGAAGCTGCCGCGAAGAACGGCGAACTCAACAATCTCGAATGGGGTGGTTTGAAGCCGGGCACAAAACTTGGCACTCTTGGCCCGATCTTTCCCCGCGCTCCGAAGGAACTCGCAGACATCATGGCTGAACTCGAAGAAAAGAACGCATCCGCAAACCAGGCGGCGCAGCCCGCACCTGAGACTCAAGCGCCGACCCAGACCCAGCCAACGCCCGTGCCCAATCCGCCAGGCGGCGCGCCCGGCCTCGTTCCGCCGAGTGAGGAGACAGTCAAGTCGGCCCACATCACGATCGACGACTTTGCCAAAGTCGAGCTGCGTGTGGCGCAGGTGCTCGTCGCCGAGCGGATTCCAAAGGCCGACAAGCTGCTGCGGCTTGAGGTGGACCTGGGCTACGAGAAGCGACAGATTCTGTCTGGCATCGCAGAGTGGTATGCGCCCGAGGATCTCATCGGCCGCCGCATCGTTGTGATCACGAATCTCGCGCCGCGCAAGATGCGCGGGCTCGAGTCACATGGCATGCTGCTCGCGGCGACCGAACGTGAAGGCTCGAAGCCGATCCTCGCCACAATGGCCGAGGACGTGGCACTCGGATCGCGGCTGAAGTAGACGCTACATCTGGCCGTGACTGATGGACACGACGAAGTAGCTCGCATTCGTGTCGCCGATATTCTTCATCCCATGCATTTGGTTAGAGGCGCTGAAGACGATGTCGCCGGGGCCGCAGGGCTCATGCTTTCCGTCGGCGCCCCAGTACTCGAGCCTGCCCTCACGTATCAGGACAAATTCGCTGTTGCGGTGCTGATGAGGCGGGTGCGGCATCTGGCCGGGCGGCAGCATCGTCTCGTGGACCTCCACGAACTCACCCGTCGGCAGCGTGCCGTGCATTACGGGACGGCCCCATCCGCCGTTGGAATGCTTCTGCACAGTCATCTCGTCGAAGCGGAAGACGTGCGACTTCGAGGTGTCGAACCCGGCTCCGCTTCCTTCGCCGTGCACTTCCTGTGCCTGCGCGATCAACCCGCCGAAGGCCGCGAATGCGCCCGCAGCCAGACAAACATCTCTCCGATTCATCGTGGACATCGCCCGTTCTCCTTCACTGTTATGAAGCTACATCGCCGCCGATCGCGACCACAAAGTATGCCGCCGGACCGCTGCCAACATTGCGCAAACTGTGCATCGTTCCCTTCGCGACCAACAGGACGTCCCCCGCAGATGCGCGTTCCGTGATGCCATCATGCTGGAATTCGACGGTACCTTCGCGCACGCAGATGATTTCAGAGTGCTGGATGCGATGCGCCGGATTCGGAGGCACGCCGGCCGGCTGCACGGATTCATGCACGCCCACCCACTCGCCCGTCGGAAGCTGGCCGTGTATGGCAGCGCGGCTTTCGCTTCCATTCTGATTCTTGCGCGCCGGCAGATCGCTGAAGCGCAGCACGCGCGAGGTTGCCATGTCCTGCATCGCAGCTAATCCTATCCTGAAGCAGTTATGCCGAGCGAACGCAGAACGCGATCGTTGACCGTGCGCAGATAGGCTACGTTCTCTTCGATTTGCCCTTCCGTTTCGCACAAAGGATGGGGCGCCGGCTGGAACGTGACATCGACGATGCCATCCGGCGCGAGCTCCGCCCAGACCAGGATTACCGGAACGCGAAGACGGGCGGCCAGGCGCAGCGGGTTGGTGAACAGGTTTCCGCCAAATTCATTGTCGGCCAGACAAACTACGGACGTCCGCTGGGCCAGCAAAGTTCGCATGCGTGCCAGCACATGTCCGCTGACTGGAACCGCGCGGATTCGCTCGGCCATGCCCGGCACAACATAGCGTTCGTGTTCGACCAGCCGCCCAGGATCGGCGACCGGTACAGGCACTGGATACCCGAGCTCCATGACGACGCGCAGGGGAATGTCGAGCATCGGCAGGTGCATCGTGTAGTACAAGACGGGTCCCGGCACAACGTAGCGGTCGAGAACATCGCGCCCGTGCAGGCGCCATGGCACCGGAAATGGTCCGTGCAGCGTAAGCTCGCGGAGCCAGTGGTCGCGCATCAGGGCTTCAGTCAAAGAGCCATTGCCGCCCATCGTTTTTGAAAGGCGCCCGTGCCATCGGCTGGCGCTCAGGGCAAAGCGGAAGTGCGACGACGCAGGAAGCAGCGCCGCAGCGATGCGGGCTTGTCGCGAAAGCGGCAGCTTACGTTTGAGCGCTGCGACGAATCTCGGCCTGCGGAGACGCAACTGCCTCCTGCACTCATCGGGTAAGAAATTTACCAGTGTTCCGTCGTACTGAACGCAGATTGTACCCTTTTCCGGATTCGATGCAGATTCCGCCAATCTTGAACCCCGGCGCAAATTCGCGCATCCTAAAACGACGATGTGGGTGGATTCACACTGTCATCTGGACAGCTACGACGACCTTCCCCAGGTGCTCGCGAACGCGCGCGCCGCGAAGGTGGACACGCTTCTGGCGATTGGAATAGGCGAAGGGCCGGAGGAGATGCACCGTGCGCTGGAGCTCGCGCATGCACATCCGCAAATATTTGCAACGGCGGGAATTCATCCGCAGGAAGCGCACCGGGCGACCCCTGTAGCTTTGGCGAAACTGAGCGAGTTGGCGAGTGATCCACAGTGCATCGCCATCGGGGAGATCGGCCTGGATTACTACCATGTCGAAAACCCTGAAATCCCAGTACAGCAGACTGCATTTCTTGCGCAGATGAAGATCGCGGCTGCGGCTCGGAAACCGATCACGATTCACTGCCGCACATCGGAGCTGGCCACGCCTGCCGCGAAAGTGAAGTTCGGGCCCGCGGATGCATGGGAGGACCTGCTGGAGTTGATCGCGGCCCATTGGACGCCGACCGGACTGGCCGGCATCATGCACTGCTTCTCCGGCGATCAGCACCAGGCCGAGCGCTCGATCGCGCGTGGCTTCTATCTCTCGTTCGCTGGAAACGTGACCTATCCAAAATCGACGATCATCCAGGAGGTCGCGCGCACCGCACCCGCCGATCGCATCTTGGTCGAGACCGACGCACCGTTTCTTGCGCCAGGGTCTCTGCGCGGGCAGCGAAACGAGCCGGCAAACACGGCGATAACCGGCCAGTTTATAGCGGATCTGCGCGGCGTTTCGGCCAGTGAATTCGCACGCCAGACGACGGCCAACTTCTTCGAGCTATTCCCGTCCGCTCGTCCGGCGTGATAATACCGATTCGCGGACGAATTTTTGAAGAGGTGAAAAGTATGCCAGCCGACCAGAGCTTTGACGTAGTCAGCAAGGTGGACGTGCAGGAAGTAAAGAACGCCATCGACCAGGCGACGAAAGAGGTGAACGCGCGCTTCGACCTGAAGAACTCCAAATCCACGATTGCGCTCGAAGGAAACGATACGGTGCAGCTCGCGAGCCAGGATGAGTACACGCTCAAGGCGGTCATCGACATACTCCAGCAAAAGTTCGTGAAACGCGGGGTTCCGCTGAAGAACCTCGAGTACGAGAAGGTCGAGGCGGCGGCCGGCTCTACTGTTCGGCAGAAGATTAAGCTGAAGCAGGGCATCGCATCAGAGGTCGCGAAGAAGATTGTCGCCGCGGTCAAAGATTCGAAGAAGAAGGCGCAGGCCAGCATCCAGGGCGACACGGTGCGCGTGAGCTCGAAGGACCGCGATACGCTGCAGGAGATCATGGCCTTGCTGCGCGGCAAGGACATGGGAGTGGAGCTTCAGTTCACGAATTTTCGTTCGAGCTGATCGCGCAAAGTTGTAAGACGTCGCGGGTCACATACCACCCCAACCCTCACCTGCTACTCTGATGAGAGAGTGAGCCCGATCTCCATAGCGACCGCAACCGAGGTGTTCGATCTCCTGCGCGACGATCTCGCTCAAGTGGAGCGCGAGTTCGCGCGGCAGTCCGACTCACCCGTGCGTGTCGTGACTGACATCGCCACGTACCTGATCACCGGTGGCGGCAAGCGCATCCGGCCGATGATGCTGCTGCTGGCCGCAAAGGCGCTCGGCTGCGAGAACGATTCACGCATCCGGATGGGTGCTGTCGTCGAAATGCTGCACACTGCTACGCTGGTGCACGACGACATCATCGACGAGGCCGATACCCGGCGCGGACGGCCGTCCTCAAACACAACCTGGGGTAACGCGAAGTGCGTGCTCGCCGGCGACTGGCTGTACATGCAGTCGTTCCAGGCCGCGCTGGCGGAGCGCAATTTTCGGATCCTCGACCTGCTGATCTCGCTCACGCAGCAGATGGTGGAGGGCGAGCTGCTGCAAATGGAAAAGCTCGGTCACCTGATCAACGAGGAAGAGTATTTCGATCTGATCTATCGCAAGACCGCATGCCTATTCCGAGTGTCCATGCAGCTCGGCGCGGTGCTCGCCGCGAGCGACACGGGCAACAGCGAAACTCCGTTCGAGGAGGCGCTGGGCGAGTATGGCCGTAATCTTGGTCTCGCGTTCCAGATTGTTGACGACGTGCTGGATCTCACGGCGGACGAAGATCGGCTTGGCAAACCCGCGGCTTCCGATCTGCGCGAAGGCAAGGCAACGCTGGCCGTGATTCATGCGCTGGAGCGCGGTACAGGCGCCGACCGCGAGGCTATTCGCAGCGTGCTCGCAGAGCGCCGGTTTGCAAACGTGAGCCGCACAGAGATTCTGGAGATCCTGCATCGGCACGGCTCACTCGCGTACGCGATGGACACCGCATGCGCTTACGCCGAGGCGGCACGGCAGTCGATCGCTGAACTTCCCGAGAGCGACTATAAGCGCGCGCTTCTGTGGGTGCCGGGCTTCGTTACCAGCCGCGATCGATAAAGCTACTCTTCGTCTTCGGACTCTTCGGATTCTTCCTCGCCCTCATCCACCGCGAGCGCGAGCTCTTCTACACGCAACGGGCCCTTCTGCTCCGGGTCGAGCAGCACCTGGATGCGGCTCTCCGCGCTCGAAAGCTGCGCCTTGCATGCGTTCGATAGATGCACGCCACGCTCGAAAAGATCGACGCTCTGCTCGAGTGTGAGTTCCCCTCGCTCAAGCTGATCGACGAGCTTCTCCAGTTCCGCGAGTTGCTCTTCAAAACTAGGCATTGATCGTGGCCTCCTCGCGCAGGCCAAGCACCTCAGCCGCGGCGCCGAAATTGCCGAAAGGCGCGCTGACCTGAACCCCTTGCACCTGTCCGCGAACTTCCGCCAGCATCTCCTGCGCGATGGCGAGCCCGGTGGCCAGCGCCTCCTGCTTGTTGGACGCTGCTGCCATCCGCGCGAGGATCGAGTCAGGCATGGAGACGCGCAGATCGTTCTTCATGAACTCCGCGTTGCGAACACTTGTGAGCGGCCATATGCCCGCGATGACAGGAATCCGGAAGCTTTCAATTCGGCGCAGGAACTGCTCGAGCAATCGCTGATCGAAGACAGGCTGCGTGATGCAGAACTCTGCTCCCGCCTCCACCTTCGCGGCGAAGCGCCGCACCTCATGCTCGATATCCGGAACGCCGGGATTGGCGGCGACCGAGATCGTAAACCCAGCCGATCCGCCAATAGAGTTGCGGCCGATATCGAGTCCGTGGTTCAGCCCGCGCACAATGCGCGCCAGCCCAATCGCATCGACATCAAAAACCGCCGTTGCGTCAGGGTAGTTTCCCATCTTCGGCGGATCGCCCGTGAGGCAGAGGATGTTTTTGATACCGATTGACGCGGCGCCGAGCAGGTCACTCTGGATGCTCAGGATGTTGCGGTCCCGGCACGTGTAGTGCAGCACCGTCTCGATGCCCACCTTCTGCTGGATCTGCAGGCACAAGCTTTGCGCACTCATGCGCGCGCTCGCTCGCGGCGAGTCCGGCACATTGATGGCATGCACACCGCGAGAGGCCAGCAGCGCCGCACCCGCAAGCTCCTTCGAGCAGTCGAATCCGCGCGGCGGAACGATCTCGACCAGATTTACGAACTCGCCTGCAGCAATGCGACGGCCGATCTCGGAGCGCTCGGCCAGCGGTCGCGGCTCGATTTCCCGCTCGGCCGGGAGCTCATGAACGGTCGCAGCTCCAACCGATATGACGCCCTGCTCCTGTGCCTGTATCGCGCGAATTTCAGAACGCATCGCGCGAATGTGCGCAGGCGTGGTGCCGCAGCAGCCGCCCACCCAGGTCGCGCCTGCGCGAATGGCCTTGCGCGCAAATCGCGCCAGGTACTCCGGCGAGGTGAGATAGATGTTGCGGCCTTCCACATTGCGCGGCATGCCGGCGTTCGGCATCGCAACCAGCGGAAGTTTCGTTTCGGCGCGCATGCGCTCAATTGCCGTCAGCACGGTCGCAGGGCCAACACTGCAGTTACAGCCGATCGCGTCCGCTCCGGCATCGGTCAAGCGATGCGCCGCCTGCTCCGGCGTGCTGCCGTCCAGGCAGTTCGACTCCTCATCGAGCGTCACCAGCAAAATCGCGGGGAGTTGCGGCGCAGCGTCGCGTGCGGCGCCCATCGCCTGCTCTGCCTCGTCGAGAGACATCATCGTCTCGAGAATCAGCAGATCGACTCCGCCTTCGGCCAGCGCCGCAATCTGCTCGGCAAAAGCTGAACGCGCAGCCCCGGGCTCAGCGTGCCAAACGGTTCCAGTCTCACGCCAAGCGATCCGACCGCACCCGCAACGAACGCCTCAGTCGCCTGCTTCTCCCGAATCGCGTCGACGCACTGCCGAGCCAGCTTTGCGCCGGCTACGTTGATGTCGCGAACCTTGTCGCGCAGCCCGAAGTGCTCCAGCCGAAACGCGTTCGCACCGAAGGTGTTGGTCTCGATCACCTCCGCGCCGGCCAGCAGATACTGCTCGTGGACCGAGCGGACCATCTCCGGCTGAGTAATGTTCAGCTCGTCATAGCAGCGATTGATGAACACGCCGCAGCTGTACAGCATGGTCCCCATGGCGCCGTCGCACAGCACCGGTTTGCCGGTAAATAGCTTGTCTGAAGCCGCGGACATCGTTCTCCTGAAGCTGAGGTCGTTTCCTTCATCGTATACCGGTCAAACGCCGAACTGACGCCGGTGCACGGGCCGTGCCAGGGCCCTGCTTTGCTATACTTTGGGCTGACGCCGGCCGCGCCAAACGGTGCTTTGCGCGCCTTTCTGCGAGCTGCCGCAGCGTCTCCCGGAGTCATTCAGTTGAAGAATCGCAGGATCGCAGCCCAGCTTGTCGCGGGCATCTTTTTGACAGCCCTCACCCTGACCCTGACTGCGTGCAAAATTCTCTACAAGACGCCCCAGTACAACTTCGCAGGCCGCCCCATTCCGCCGAGCCAGATGCTCCAGCGCGTGCTCGCGACGTATACCAACGGGGGCACCAGCGGGGGCGCGCAAATACTTGACGGCCTGCGCGACCTGCGCGGAAATATCCAGAACACCAAGCCCAGCTTCCCCATCTCCGGGTTCTCCGCAGCGGAGCCGACGACCATCCTGAATTTCCCCGAACAGACACGCGGATACGTGCTGTCGGAGACGGCTGGAACTCTGGTAGGCATCAACTACGGCACCGAGGCGAGCGGCGGCGCGGCGGCGACTTTCCCAGCCAATCCTGCTTCCGTGGGTGCCGCGCCTGATGGCTCCGTGTTTGCTGCCGCCTCCGAGCTCTACAGCCAGATCTATATCGCTGGCGGCGGCGCTACGTACGCGCTGAATCTTCCCGGCGTGTATCGTGTCGCGGTCAACCAGGGCGTCAGCATGATCCTGGCCATGGTGCGCAACTCGAACACTCTGTACCGGGTGGTCAAGCTGCCGCAGAGCAGCAATCCTGTCGTTCCGCCGGGCTCGGTCGACTGTGAGCCGCAGCTGCTTCCCGTCTTCTGTGTTGTTCCGGTCCCCGGAACATACGATCATCCGATCGGCGCGAGCTTCTCGCTCGACGGCAACACGGTCTACATTCTCAACTGCGGTCCGGAGTGCGGAGGAACGACCTCGGGCATCACGGTCCTGCAGTCCGGTCCGCTGCTCGTGGACCAGGTTCCGACGGTAAATCCGTTGTCTCCCTCAGCCCCATCTCCGGTCGCCAACATAGGCGTTCCAAATCCCATACCGATTCCCGGCGGAGCCACGGTCGCGCTCTCGAACGGCACAACGCTCTACGTTGCCGGCCAGTCGCTCTACAGTCTGACGAACGGCGCGCTCAACTCAACGCCGCGCGCCGACGGCCTTTTTACCGGCTATCTCACTGCGGTGAATCTGAGCAGTTACTCCGTCTCGCAGCCGATCTCGATCTCCGACGGAACACACACTAAGCTGCTCTTCGCGGACGACAACACGCTGTGGGCCGGATCGCAGCAGTGCGCCAGCGGCGAACGCGCCGCAACCGGGCAGAACTATAACTGCCTCACGATGGTGACGCTGGGCACTGGATCGGTGGGCACCGCGCAGGTCATTCCGAATGTCACGCCGGGCGGCAGCACAACCGTCCCATACCCGAACACGAATCAGAACCAGTACTACTATGGCGACCTGACCGGCCTCTGCTGGGTGCAGAACTTTCACAAGGTCTTTACCGCGTACGGCGGGCAGATTCACGCCTTCTACACCGGCGGTCCGATCGTCGACTTGAACGACCCGGCGGTCGGCACAACACCTGCGGCCGGCACCGAGCTCAACAACTCCAACATCACCATCCAGGGCACCGTCCTCGACGTGGCCTACATGGACGCCCTGACCAACAGCGCAAACTGACGCCGCTCATGTCCGCCACGCCCGCGCAGACGACCGTGGACATCCTCGCCATCGCCGCTCACCGCGACGACGTGGAGCAGACCTGCGGCGGCACGCTGCTCGTCCAGCAATCGCTCGGCTGGCGCACCGGCATCCTCGACCTGACGCAGGGCGAGTCCGGCACGCGGGGCACCGCCGAAGACCGGGCGCGCGAGGCCGCCGAAGCCGCACGGATCCTGCGCGTCAGCCACCGCGAAGCGCTTGACCTGCCCGATGGCAATGTTGAGAACACCCGCGCAAACCGCTTGAAGGTCGCTGCCGTGCTTCGTCGGCTTCGTCCGCGCGTGGTCGTCCTTCCGTACTGGCAGGGCCGCCACCCCGACCACTACACGAGCGCGACGCTCGGCTACGAGGCATGCTTCGCTGCCGGCCTATCCAGGCTCGAACTGCCGCCTGAGCACGGCGCGCCGCATCGTCCCTACAAGATCATTTACGCCTCTCTTTACGCCGACGTCCGCCCGTCCTTCGTCGTCGACATTACGCCACACATAGAGACGCGTCTGGCCGCGTTGCTGGCTTACCACTCGCAATATGGCGATCAGCCGGCCGGCTCTGGCCTGTTTGTTCCGCAAGATGATATCCGGGAGCGAACATTCGCTTTGGCGCGTCATTACGGGCTGCTCGCCGGCGTGCGCTACGCCGAGCCTTTCGTGCAGCGCGAGGTCTCGCTCGCCAACGACCTCATGCAGCTCCCTGTGCAAAGTATTTAGCTTCTGACCGCGTCGCCGCTGTCCCTGTACTCTGGAAAGCATGAAGAGATCCTGCTCGTGCGCCCTGCTTCTGCTTGCGGCGCTCGGTGTCTCAATCGCGCAGGCCCAAGCCACTGGCCAGCCCTCCGGGCAAACACCAGTTCAGAGCTCCACGCAAAGTGCTACGAGCACGCCTGGCTCCTCCTCTGCCGCACAGCGCGCGCGCCAGTTGGACGTGCTGAAGCCCCCGACCAAAGATGATCTCCTCCGCGGCTCCTACGGTCCTTTCCGCGCCAACAACGACCTTCTCTACTACGCGCTCAAACTGCGCGTCGACCCGGATACCAAGTCCATCAAGGGCTCGAACATCATCCGTTTCCGCATGCTCGAAGACGGAACCCAGATCGAGCTCGAGCTCACTCCCGCGCTCAGCATCGATTCCATAACCTTCAAGAACCGGCCGCTCAAATACACACGCGTGCCCGACACGCGCACGATCTACCTCGACTTCCCCGAAACACTGCGCAAGGGCAAGACCTACGACGTCGTCTTCGCCTACTCCGGACATCCGGTAACACAGGGCCGGTTCGGCTGCTTCTCCTTCGACAAGGACAAGGAAGGTAAGCCGTGGATCACCACAGCCTGCGAAGAAGAGGGCGCGAGCACCTGGTGGCCGAATAAGGATCAATGGAGAGATGAGCCGCAGGACGGCATGGATATTGACGTCGCCGTACCGAACGGACTCACAGACGTCTCCAACGGCCGCTTCGAAGGCTCACGCGATCTCGGCGACGGCTACACAGAGTGGCGCTGGCACGTTCACTATCCGATCAACAACTACGACGTCGCTCTGAATATCGGCGAGTATCAGCACTTCACGCTTCCGCCTCACGGCAAGACAACGCTCGATTTCTACGCTTTGCCTGAGGACCTCGCGAAAGCGAAGGTGCAGTTCGCGCAGGTGCCGACCATGCTCGATGCCTACGAGCACTATCTCGGCGAGTACCCGTTCGACAAGGACGGTTACAAGCTCATCGAAGTCCCCTATGCCGGCATGGAACATCAGACCGCAGTCGCTTACGGCAACCACTTCGAGAACGGCTACTACGGCCGCGATTGGACAGGTGTCGGCATCAGCTTGAAGTTTGATTTCATCATCATCCACGAGAGCGGCCACGAGTGGTTCGGCAATGCCATCACCGCGCAGGACCGCGCAGATATGTGGATCCACGAAGGCTGGACCACTTACATGGAAGGCATGTACGTCGAGTACCGCTGGGGCAAGGACGACGCGATCAAGTACATCAACGGCATGAAACCGAAGGTGCACAACGAGCGCGCGATCATTCCGCCGCTCAACACCAACGCCGAGCCGCCGCAGGACCAGTACTTCAAGTCCGCGTTGATGCTCAACACCCTGCGCTCCATCATCAACGACGATGCGAAATGGTGGGCCGACGTTCACGACTTCTACCAGCACTTCCAGTACCAGACGATCACAACGGAACAGGTCGTAGCCTGGTGGAACGAGCGCACCGGCCTGAACCTCACACCCTTCTTTAACGAGTACTTGCGCCACGCCACACTTCCCACACTTGAGCTCCGGTTCAACCCGGCCGACCACACAATGAGCTATCGATTCAAAGCTGATGAGCCCGCCTTCTCGATTCCCATCAACGTCGGCGATCCCGCACACTGGTCGCGCGTCACACCCAACACCACTACATGGCAAACTATGCCGTGGAACGGTACCGCCGACGAGTTCCACATCGATAGCGATCATTTCTACGTGGACGTCAGCCATACTGACGTCGTCCTCTCGGCGCGCGTAGCGCAAAGTCCTGGTCAAACAAGCCTCTCTCGATGAAGCGTCTCTTCATCCTCGCGCTCCTGCTCCCGCTGGCTGGCTGCGGCTACCACCAGGTCGGCTCGGCGACCCGCATCCCTGCCAACGTCCGCACTCTCGCGGTGCCGATCTTTCAATCCAAGGTCCAGGCCTACAACACCGAAATGGCGTTCACCGAAGCCGTGGTGCGCGAGCTCAACACGCGCACGCGTTATCGGGTGCTCACCAACGTGAGCTCCGGCGCCACAGCAACCCAGCAGACGGCGGACGCCACACTGCGCGGCACCATCCTCACTCAATCGGTTACGCCGCTCACCTACGACGCGTCCAGCGGCCAGACCTCGAGCTATCTCGTCACTATCACTGCTGACGTCGCGCTTGTCGGTCACGACGGCGCCGTGCTCTACCGCAATCACGCCTTCGCGTGGCGCGAGCAGTATCAATCCACCCAGGACCTCACCGGCTTCGTGCAGGAGGACGCCGCCGCCGTTCGCCGCATGGCGCGCGATTTCGCACAGTCCCTCGTCAGCGACATGATGGAGTCCTTCCAATGAGCTCCAACTCCCCCGCCGGCCTGCGCAGCTTCGCCTCCGTCGACCGTTTCCTCACTGAAGCCGCCTCTCAAAACCGCCGCTCCGGTTACGTCCTTCTCGGCGACGACGCCTTCCTGCTCCAACGCGCGCGGCGCGGCCTGCTTGACTCCCTCGTCCCCGCAGACCTCCGCGACTTCTGCCTGCACGACCTCGATCTCACCGACACATCGATCTTCGAAGCGCTCGATCTCGCCCAAACTCCATCGCTGATGGCGCCCTTCCAGCTCCTTTTCATCCGCAACCTGAAAACCCTCTACGGGCGCGGACAGAAGAAAGAAGAGTTCGCCGCAATCGATGACTATTTCCGCCGGCCAAACCCGCAGGCGCTCGTCATTTTTGTGGCCGAGCACATCCGTCTCCCGCAGGACGTCCGCATCATGGACATGACGGACAAGGAGCGCGCCGAAAAAATCCGCGAAACTCTCGGCGATCTCTGCGGGATCGTCGAGCTCCAGCGCGTCAGCGAAGACGACGCCCTCGGCTGGGTGATCCGCGAAGCCGAGTCGAATCAAATCCGCCTGAGCGAAGACGCTGCGCGGGAGCTCGTCGACTCACTCTCAGCCGACATGCTCACGCTCTCGAGCGAGCTGTCGAAGCTCATCCTCTACGCACAGTCGAAAGACGCGCCATCTATTGAACTCGCCGACGTCGAAACTATGGTCTCCGCAGCCAAGCAGCGCAGCCTGTACGAACTCACCGACGCAATTAGCCTCAAGAACGCACCGCGCGCGCTCGCGCTGCTGCAGGGCCTGCTCAACGCCAGTGAATCCGGCGAAGACGCCGCTATCGGGCACATCTTCACGCTCGCCAAAACATTTCGCCAAATGCTCGTACTCAATGAAAAACAGGTTCGCGATCAGCGCGCGATCTGGCAGGTGCTCTGGCCGGGGTTTCGCGTCGCTCCGTTCGCGGCAGACGCTCTGATTGCACAGGCCCGGCGATACCGCGATCGCAGCGAACTCACGCGCGCCATCGAGCTTATCTCGCGCGCCGACGCCGAGCTTCGCTCCTCACCCGCGGACAAGCGCCTCGTCCTGGAGCGCCTGGTCCTTCGTCTCGCGACGCCTCAGCCGACACCGCGACCTGGCGCGGCGTAATCCTCACTTAGGCTCGAGCGGCCGGCGCGTTCCCACCGGAATGTCCTCACCTTGTTGCGACGGCAGGTAATGCGGATCGCTGGTCAGGCGCGGATCGGGAAGCGAAACGGACACTCCCGCAAGGGTCACGAACGCCATATCGTCTCGCTTAATCGAGACCTGGATGCTATGCGTTCCCGTGCCGAGCCTCTGCGGATCCGGAAACTCAACAACATAACGATTGCGCAGCAGTGTCACCCATTGCTCCAACTGCTTCTCGAGACTGCGCGTTTGCGCGTACATGATGATTCCGCCGGTCGATTCGCACAGCATTCGAAACGGATCCAGCTTATCTGTCCGCCACAAATCGGAAAGTCCAGGCCCATCATTCATCCCGAACACCGCAACGCCCTCCGCGGCAGCAATGTGGTGAACGTCGCCCCAGCTGAGCTTGTCTGGCAGACTGCCACTGGAAACGATGAGCAGCGCCCGCCGGTTCGGGCTGTCGCTCATGTCCTCGACGATCCGCACGATGGATGCCCACATAGGAGCGGGTGTTGAACATGCGTCGCCCGCGTAGCCTTCCTTGAGCGCCGGCGAACTCACTGCAGCTTGCACCGCCGCGCTCAAGACGTCCGGCTCGGGAATAACGCGTTGCGCCGATCGAACCAGATTGCAATCCACCGCATACACCGAAACGTGGTCCTGCGGATGCAGCGAAGCCGCCGCCATCTTCGCCGCTGCAGCGGCGAACGCCTCAATCAAATGACGCTGCGAGCCACTGACATCGAGCAGAATCGATAAATCCAGCGGGTCGTCGCCCTCGATCCGTACCCGGGTCGGCGCAAACTTCTCTCCAGCATCCAGCTGACCAGAAATCGGCCAAACTTTATTCGAGGTAACTGGCCATGGTCGTGTCCGAGCACCAACGTCGGCACCTGCACCAGGTTCGCGTACACCTTCAGCGTGAACACCGGCGTCTGGCTTTGCTGCGCACGACAGCACACGGTAAGCAGCAGCACACTTGCCCATCCGCCGGCGCGCAACACAGCGTTCGCGATGGGACCCAGCCGCAGCATCGAACGGATTATCTCAAAATGCCGCGAAAACAGCAGCTACAATCGATCTCACATCAGGAGAACGAATGAATCCCTGCCATCGCGCTGGAATCCTTGCGCTCACGATCAGCTCACTGGCTCCGCTCAGCCCTGCCCAGACCTCTTCGCCATCACCAGAACCCGCGCCGCAAACCTCTCCGCAGCAGGAGCGCCGCCAGCTTGAAGAGTTCTACCGCACTCACTACGCGAAGCACGAGTACCGCGTGGCAATGCGTGACGGCGTGCATCTGTACACCGTCGTCTACGCGCCCATCGCGGACAAGTTCACTGATCGCGGGCCCTATCCGTTCCTGATGTCGCGTACGCCGTATAGCTGCGGCAACTACAACAACGACATCATCCAGCCGCATGTCACCAGCAATCCCAACCTGATCCACGACGGCTACATCCTCGTGTGCCAGGACGTGCGCGGTCGGTGGAACAGCGAAGGAACGTGGTTTGAGATGACGCCCTCCAAAGACGGCCACGGCACTGATGAGTCCACCGACATGTCCGACACCGTCGACTGGTTGCTAAAGAACGTCCCCGACAACAACGGCAAAGTTGGGATCGTCGGCATTAGCTATCCCGGCTTCTACGCCGCGGCCAGCGTGGTCGAAGGCAACCCCGCCATCAAGGCCGCCAGTCCGCAGGCCCCCATCATGGACCTCTACATGGGCGATGACTCCTACCACGGTGGCGCGTTCATGCTGCTCGCCAACCACGCCTTCTACGCTTCGTTCTACGCGCCGCAGAAGAACCCGCTCACCACCGAGCCGAAGTCCAGCTTCAAGTTCCCCACCAAGGACATGTACGCCTACTACCTGAAGATGGGGACGCTGGCGAATCTCGACTCAACGGCAGGCGGCACCAACCCCTACTTCCATGACCAGGTCATCCACACCGACTACAGCCACTATTGGCAGATGCGCAATCTCACGCCGCATATGCATGGCGTGCACGCCGCGATGCTTGAAGTTGGCGGCTGGTTCGACGCTGAGGATCTCGCCGGCCCAGTGAAGCTCTTCCACTCCATCGACAAGCTCAGCCCCGAAGCGCCCGAAAACACGCTCGTCGAGGGCCCGTGGGTTCATGGCGGATGGGCGCGCGGGCCCGGGACCTCGCTCGGCGACATCAGCTTCGGCGGCAGCCCCTCCACCTTCTATCGCGACAACATCGAGACGCCCTTCTTCGCGCACTGGCTAAGAATTCCGATGCCAAGCCGTGGACGCCGCTCCCGAAGGCGTACACATTCGAGACCGGCTCCAACGTCTGGCGCAAGTACGACGCCTGGCCGCCGAAGCAAGCCGTCCCGCGCACTCTCTTCCTCGAGGCCAATGGCGGCCTCAACTGGAGCGCCCCCACGCAGCGCGCCGGCAGCGACTCCTACGTGAGCGACCCCGCGCATCCAGTTCCCTTCACTCCGTACGTCAGCGGCAACGACGTTCCGCAGCGCTACATGGATGACGATCAGCGCTTCGCGTCCCATCGCAACGACGTCCTCGTCTACGAAACTGCTCCGCTTACCGAAGACCTCACCATCGTCGGTCCCATCAAGCCGCACCTGAAGATCGCATCAACGGGCACCGACTCCGACTTCGACGTGAAGCTCATCGACGTGTTCCCGGACGACTACAAAGGTCCTGATCAATCCGACCCAGGCAAGCGCGTCACTGGCGCTCCGCCCGTCTTCCTCGGCGGCTATCAGATGCTCATCCGCGGCGAACCCTTCCGCGCAAAATTCCGCAGCTCCTTCGAGCATCCAGAACCGCTGAAACCCGGCAAAATCACGGATGTGAACTTCACGATGCAGGACATCAACCACACGTTTCTCAAGGGTCACCGCATCATGGTGCAGATCCAGAGCTCCTGGTTCCCGCTCACCGACCGCAACCCGCAGGTCTTCGAAGACATCTCGAAAGCCAAACCCGAGGACTTCCGGAAAGCGACGGAAACCGTCTACCACCAGGCTGACGCGCCAAGCGCCGTCGAACTCCTCGTGATGCCCCACTAGCCCACACGCACCTGGCGCAACGTAAGGAGCCGCCAGAATCCCGGCGGCTGCTTAACATTAACCTACGATCTCAAATCTGCCTCACCCGAACGGCTCCTCGAGACTCGCACTCTGCGCGGTGAACAACTCCGCCCCGTTCTCCGTGATGTGCATATCGTCCTCGAGCCTGATCCCGAACTTCCCGCGCTGATAAATCCCCGGCTCATCCGAAAACACCATGTTCTTCTCGAGCAACGCCGCATTCCCCTGCACCAGATACGGCCATTCGTGCATGTCCAGCCCAATCCCATGTCCCACGCGATGCGTGAAGTAGTCATACCCTGGCCCGAATCCCGCATCCACAATCACCTTGCGCGCTGCCGCATCGACTGTCTGCGCCTGCAGCCCAGGCCGCGCCGCCGCAAGCGCCGCGCTCTGCGCGCGGTGCACAATCTCGAACACCTTCTTCTGCTCGTCGCTCGCCTTGCCGTAGACCCAACTGCGCGTGATGTCCGACGTATACCCATCACACGTGCAGCCGTCGTCGACCATCACGACATCGCCCTCGCGAATCACCTGCGTCTGTGAGCTCCCGTGCGGCACCGCCGAGTACGTCCCCACGTTCAGCGAAGCCTCGCCGCGCACACCGCACCGCGCATACGCCTTGTCGATCAGCTCCGTGAACTTCCGGTTCGTGTCCCCGGGCGCGCACGTCCGGTACACCGCGCGATACACACTCAACGTAATCTCGTTCGCCAGCTTCAGCAGCGCCAGTTCCGCGGCAGACTTAACCATCCTGCAGCCAGCCGTCACCGGAGTCGCCGAAGCAATAGTCATCGCGGGGCAAGCCTTTGCTATCGCATTCGAAAACTCGAACTGCGTGTGCTCTTCAATCCCCACGTTGCCGGTCTTCACTGCCGACTCACCTAGCCCGCGCCGCAACAGATCAAACGGGCTCTCATTCTCCTGCCAGAAGTACGCCAGCGTCGATTCGCGCTCCGGAAAGTTGTTCATCAGCTCCGCCGCGCGATCGCGCTCCAGCGCTGGGCAGATCAGAAACGGCGCTGCTGCCTGCGGCAACACGTATGCAAACAGCCGCTCACTTTGTCCCCAATGCGCTCCGGTGTAGTACACCAGCGAGGCGCCGGTCGTAATCACCAGGGCATCAATCCTGCTCGCCGTCATCAACTCGCGAGCGCGATCCAGTCGCCGGTTCCGCTCATCCACCGTGATCGGCACAATGTCTCTGCGCCTGTCCTTCAGCGCCGCCATCGCGGCCGGCAGTGCAGCCTCTGCACACCCGCCGGAAGAAGTATCCTGTCCACCCGGCCGCTGCGCATCCAAAGCATTCAGCGGCGCAACCGCAGCCACAGCCGCCGCTGTCACAAATCTTCTTCTCGAAAACATGGTTTCGATTGTAGGCTCACAAGCCGAGTACCCTATTCGCTACGCGCAGCACCGGAGCCCTCGCCATGATCACAACCGTGCAGCAGCACATCCGGCATCAACAGCGGAACTTCGCCGAAGCCAGCGGCACCTTCTCATGGCTGCTCAGCGGTCTCACCCTCGCCACCAAAATGGTCGAAGCCAAAATCCGTCAGGGCGGCCTCTCCGACACACTCGGCGTCAAGGGCTCCATTAACGTGCAGGGCGAAGTTCAGCAGAAACTTGACGTCTACGCGAACGAAGCGCTCCTGCACACCCTCGGCGCACGCGATTCCGTCGCCGCACTCGTCTCTGAAGAGAACGAAGAGCCGATCATCATCAACGCCGACCCCGACTCCGGCAAGTACATCATCGTCTTCGACCCACTCGACGGCTCCTCGAATATCGATGTCAACGTTAACGTCGGCACCATCTTCTCCATCCACAAGCGCCTTCCCGGCCAGCCGCTCGGCAGCGCAATCCTTCAGCCCGGCCACAAGCAGGTCGCCGCCGGATACGTTCTCTACGGCCCATCGACCGCGCTCGTCTACACCGCCGGCAACGGCGTGCACAGCTTCACGCTCGACCCCGCCATCGGCGCGTTCGTTCTCACCAACGAGCAACTACGCATGCCCGAGCAAGGCCCCTACTACTCCACCAACGAAGCCAACGAGTCCTCCTGGCCCGCGCCCTACCAGCAGTTCGTGCAACAGCTCCGCCGCGGCGAGCTGAATGGCAAATCCTACAGCTCGCGTTACATCGGCTCACTCGTCGCAGACTTCCACCGCACGCTGCTCAAAGGCGGCGTCTTCCTCTATCCGCCCTCCGCAAAAACTCCCAAGGGCAAACTCCGCCTCCTCTACGAAGCCAACCCGCTCTCCTTCATCGCGGAGCAGGCCGGCGGCGCCGCGACGAATGGCGCGAACCGCATTCTCGAGCTCCAGCCCGAATCCATTCACCAGCGCACGCCCTTCGTCGTTGGCAGCCGCCGCGAGGTCGAAACCCTCCAAGCGCTCGTCAAAACTTCATAGCTAAGGGGCACGGCTTCAGCCGTGCCGTTCGTTTCTAGGTAGCCCGAGGCTTCAGCCTCGGGTCTCTTAGGGTCTGCGATGAAGCGGGCTTTAGCCCCTGGGGTATGCTTGTGAATCTTCCGGGAACCCTCAAAGCGTCCAACTCCACAGAAGCACTCATCGATACATAGGACCGCCGCAGTTGACCACGACACAACAAGCCGCCCAACGCCTCTACTTCGACTCGCCCATGCTCGAGTTCACCGCCCGCGTCAGCGACATCCGCCTCGTCGAAAAAGATCCCGCCGCGCCCGCCGACTCCGCGCAGCTTTGGCAGCTCGCGCTCGACCGCACAGCCTTCTATCCCGAAGGCGGCGGCCAGCCCTGCGACACCGGCGTCCTCATCGCCACCGCACCCAGCGGCGCCACGCTCGAAATTCCCGTCGAGCGCGTCGAAGAAGATGAATCCGGCGAAGTCTGGCATTCCATCCGCAAGCCCCTCGCTGCCGGCACCGGTATCAGTGGTGCCGTGGATATGGCCCGCAGAACCGACCACGAGCAGCAGCACTCCGGCCAGCATCTCCTCTCCGCGATCTTCCTCAGCGAACTCAAGGCCCGCACCGTCTCGTTTCACCTCGGAGCCGAAAGCTCCACCATCGACCTCGCCTTGCCTGAAGGAATGGACAAGCTCAGCGATGACGACCTCCGCCGCGTCGAAGAAACAGTCAATCGCGTCATCTACGAGAACCGCCCACTGATCACCCATTGGGTCGAGCGCCCGCTGGCCGAGCAGATGCTCGCCCGCGGCGACCTCCGCAAGCTCCCTCCACTTGAAGGCCCTTTCCGCATCGTGCAAATGCAGGGCATCGAGTTCAACGCCTGCGGCGGCACCCACGTGCCGACCACCGGCGCCATCGGCAGCATCCTTGTCCGCCGTATCGAAAAGGTTCGCAATGGCTGGCGCGTCGAGTTCGTCTGCGGCCTCCGCGCCGTCCGCTCCGCCCGCCGCGACTACACCCTCCTCGACACGGTCGCCCGCACCCTCACCGTCTCCCGCACCGACGTCCCCGAGCGCGTCACCAAAATCCTCGAAGACAAGAAAGCTCAAGCCAAAGAAGTCAAGAAGCTCACGCAGGAGCTCCGCCAGCACACATCGCCGACGGGAACGCACAGCCCTGAACGCTAATCTGTAAGTCGTGCCCCTCTTCTGCGATGTCGCGCTGCCAATCCCGCTCGAGCGCGCCTTCACCTACGCGCTGAACGGCGTCATGCCCGAAATCGGCGCACGGGTCGTCGTCCCCTTCAGCGGCCAGCGCCTCATGGGCGTCGTCGTTGCGCTGCATGACACCGCGCCACCCCCCGAGATCGAAATCAAACCGATCGATCGCCTCCTCGACGACACCGCGCTGCTCTCGCCCGAGCTCCTCGAACTCGCCCGCTGGATCGCGAACTACTACTGCGCTCCACTCGGCGAAGTCCTCCGCGGCATGCTTCCCCTTACGGCCGAGGTCCGCCGCCACTGGGTCTATCGCATCGCCGACGCCGGCCGCCGCGTCCTGTACGAAGGCGCAGCAAAAGGCTCCTCACGCCGCAGCAAACTCAGCGCCGAAGAACAGAATCGCGAGTACGCCGTCCTCAACTACCTCGAGCCCGGCGAAGCCGCCAAGCTCTCTGCCGTCCGATCTGCCACAGGCGCCAACAAAGCTCTCCTCGACGCCATGGTGAAAAAGCGCTGGCTCGTGCGCGAACCGCTGACAGAAAGCCGCGACGCCCGCCGCCTCGAAACCATCGCGATCCTCGCCGAACCATCTTCGGAAACCAAGGAACCGGGTGCCCCACGTCCTGAAGGGACGTGCGGCACCGGAACCACCACAAATCCGCGCCGCCTCCCCAAACTCAACGAAAACCAGCTCGCCGTCATGGCCGAGCTCGCCGGCTGCGGCGGCCGCGAACTCCTCCGCGAACTGCGCGCCCGCCTCTCACGCCGCGCCATCCCCGACACCACCATCGGCACGTTAGTGAAGCGCGGCCTCATCCGCCTGGAAGAAACCGCGCAGACGTTCCACATCACCTCACTCGCTACACACGGCAAACGCTTCGCGCACGAGCACACCCTCAACGAACCGCAGATCGAAGCCCTGGCCAACATCGTCGCCGCGATGCAGCGCAACACCTTTGCGCCGCACCTGCTCTACGGCGTCACCGGCTCGGGCAAAACAGCGGTGTACGTCGCTGCCATGCAGCGGGCTTTATCCGCCCGCAAAAGCGCGCTCTTGCTGGTACCCGAGATCGGCCTCACGCCCGCCACCGCCGCCCAGATGGTCGCCGCCTTCGGCTCTGAAGTCGCTCTTCTCCACTCTCAACTCACACCCGACGAGCGCGCCGAACAGTGGCATCGCATCCGTCGCGGCGAAGCCCGCATCGTCGTCGGCACACGCTCCGCCGTGTTCGCACCCATGCCAGAACTCGGCCTCATCCTCGTCGACGAAGAGCACGACGGCTCCTACAAACAGGAAGAAACGCCGCGCTATCACGCCCGCGACGTCGCCGTGATGCGCGCGAAACTTCTCAACATCACGGTCGTGCTCGGCAGCGCGACACCGAGCCTCGAATCCTGGAACAACGCCGACCGCGGCCGCTACGCGCGCATCGAGATGCTTGAGCGCGTGCAATCCCGCCCGCTCCCCATCGTCGAGATGATCGACATGCGCACCGAATTCCGCGAGACGGGACAGGAGCAGATTTTTGCGCGGCAACTCGTTGAAGAGACACAGCAAACACTCGATCGCGGCGAGCAGGTCATCATCCTCCTCAACCGCCGCGGCTACTCGTTCGTGGTCATGTGCCGGGCCTGCGGCGAAAAAATAGAGTGCGAAAATTGCGCAATTTCGCTCACTTATCACAAGAATTCGAACGAATTTGAACTGTCCGAACCGGCCCGTGTGGGCGCTCGCCTGGAATGCCACTACTGCGGCTTCCACCGCGGCGTGCCCTCTCACTGCCCCAAGTGCCAGAGCGAGCATCTGTTCTTCCTCGGGGCCGGCTCGCAGCAAGGCGAAGAGCGCTTACAGGAGCTGTTCCCCGGCGCGCGCATCGGCCGCATGGACCGCGACACAGTTCGTACCCGCGGCGACATGGAGCGCCTGCTGCAGCGGCTGCACTCCGGCGAGATCAACCTGCTGGTCGGCACGCAGATGATCGCCAAGGGCCACGACATCCACGGCGTCACGCTGGTCGGCGTCGTGGGTGCAGACTTCGCGCTGGGGCTGCCGGATTTCCGCGCGGCGGAGCGCGTCTTCCAGCTCCTCACGCAAGTGAGTGGCCGCGCGGGCCGCGGCGACAAGCCTGGGCGGGTGCTGGTTCAGACCTATCAGCCCGACCACTACGTGAATCAATTCGCGCGCCAGCACGACTACACCGGCTTCGCCGCGCGCGAGATGTACTTCCGGCGCGCGATGCGCTACCCGCCGTTCGCGGCGCTGGCCAACGTGATCATCTACTCCGAACAACTCGAAGAGGTGCTCGGCATCAGCACGGAACTGGGCCGCTGGCTGGCGGCGAACCGGCCGGATGCGGTGCGAATCCTGGGCCCGGCGCCGGCGCCGATTGCGCGCATCAAGCGGATCTACCGCTATCATCTGCTGCTGAAATCGGAACGCCGCGACGCCCTGAGCGCTCTGCTCCGCACCATGCTCGCGCACATCGAAGCGGCAAACATCCCTCGCCGCAACATCACGATTGACGTTGACGCATTGCACCTGATGTAGGGGAAAGCCCGTGGCGCGGGCGTGGAACAGCGATGTTCCACGTGGAACATTTGTTTTTCCGGAAATACGGCTGTGGGAATCGACGATTTCTGTGGATTCGGGCAGCGTGCGACCCGGTAATCGAGCAATCGGGGATGTTGTGAGACTACCCGATCAGATGCAGCTCTTTGCCCGGTTTGAACCGCACGGCGCTTCCGGGGGAGATGCTGACCTCGGCGCCGGTGCGCGGGTTGCGGCCGACGCCGGTCTTCCGCGGCTTTACCGTGAAGACGCCAAAGCCGCGCAGCTCGATGCGGTCGGCTTTGCCGAGGGCCTTCTTCATTCCATCAAAGATTGCGTCCACCGCCGCCTCCGCCTTTGTACGGGGCAATCCGGTGCGCTCGACGATACGCTGGACTAAATCCTGCTTGATCATCTGCGCTCACCTTCCTTCCGTCTCGCTTTGGCGCGGGTCTCGCAAACTGCTGAAAAAGGGCCCGCTTCCCCCGATGCTAGGAAAGCGCGCAGCACTTGTCAAACGAGTACACAGCGGTTTGCGATAATCTCAAGCGCAAAGCAACTCACTCCGATCGGACAGGCGCACCCGCGCTCTCACGCCGCGCCCCGGAGAGTCTGACGCCGCATACCCAAGGAGAACGATGTCCATCAAGAGCGATCGCTGGATCCGCGAGCAGGCCCTGAATCACCGCATGATTGAGCCATTCAGCGAAAAGCAGGTCCGCGAAGGGGTCATCTCCTATGGTCTTTCCTCCTACGGCTATGATCTGCGCGTTTCCGACGAGTTCAAGATTTTCACCAACGTCAACTCGGCGATCATCGATCCCAAAGCCTTCGACGAGCGCTCCTTCGTGACCGTGACTTCATCGAGCGTCATCATTCCGCCCAACTCGTTCGCGCTCGCCCGTTCCATCGAATACTTTCGCATTCCGCGCGATGTGCTCACGATCTGCGTTGGCAAATCCACCTACGCACGCTGTGGCATCATCGTGAACGTGACGCCATTCGAACCGGAGTGGGAGGGATTTGTCACTCTTGAGATCTCCAACACAACACCGCTTCCTGCGCGCGTTTACGCCAACGAGGGCCTTTGTCAGATACTCTTCTTCCAGAGCGACGATGTGTGTGAGGTAAGCTATGGCGATCGCAACGGCAAGTACATGCGCCAGCAGGGCATCGTACTTCCAAAGTTGTAGCCCCAGGCCCGGCATCCAAACGTCAGGACAGTAAGCCGCCCATGACCACTGAAGCTTCGGCAAGAATCGGTCTCGTCGCCTCCGACCCGCTCCGCCTGGTCGGCATGGAGGCCATTCTGGCTGACCTGCCCGGCATCGAGGCCGTTCCCCTGGAGCTCGATCAGCTCGCCTCCCGACCCGACCTGGCCGTGCTGATGCTCGAGGCGCGCAGCGGCGGCGACGCCCTGCCCGATCTGATTGCCAAGCTCCGCCGCGAGCACCCCACGCTTCGTATCGTCGTTGTCGGTGAAGGGCTCGATCCTCTGCTGATCGAGCAGGTCATCGGCGCCGGCGCCAAGGGCTACCTTGCCGAAACCGCCTCTGAAGCCGAGATCCGGATGGCGCTTGAAGTGGTTCTCGACGGCTCCGTCTGGGCCCCGCGCAAGGTGCTGGCCAAGCTCATCGACGGCGGCAGCAATTCCGGCTCCGCCTCCACTCCAGCCGCAGACAGCATCCTCAAGCGGATGACCGCCCGGGAGCGCGAGGTCCTGGAGCACCTCATGGACGGCCGCTCGAACCGCGCCATCGCCGAGGCGCTCAAGATCGACGAGGCAACGGTCAAGGCCCACCTCGGTCGCATGCTCCGCAAGACGGGCGCCCACAACCGCGTCGAGCTCACCCTGCGCGCCATTGAAGAGCGCTCCCCCCACTAAGCAGCAGGTCAGCGAGTCAGCAGATGCCCTGGCGAGGAAGCCTTTTGGCTCTCGCCTTCACTCGCTGCCCGCCCGGGGGAAGGCATTGGTTGCCTCGAACGGCCTCCCGAAGGTCTACAACCCTCCGTACTCTTGTTCGCCGCCCGACAATGCCTCACTCTTGATCTCAGTACAGACCTGGGAGAAGAGGGTTGTAGGCCCGGCCGTTCGCGGCCAGCCTACAACCCATTTTTTTTTGGCAACCTGCACCTCTCGCTACTCCATCTCACCCAATTGAGATAACAGGGAAGCCTCATCCCCCATATGGAAGATTTGAAAGGCAATCGAATGAAAAAGTTTTTAGGTGCACTGTGCGGATTCGCAATGTTCGCAGGCATGATGCCCGTCCACGCCCAGAAGATGCATAAGATGGACGATAGGCTCGCAGCCGCCGCGGAGACCATCCAGGCGGTCACGGCCAGCCCGGACCACGGCATCCCTGACTCCATCCTCTCGCGCGCTCGCTGCGTCGTCGTCGTGCCCCACTACAAGAAGGGCGCGTTCGTCATCGGCGCCGAGTACGGCCAGGGCGTAGCCACCTGCCGCACCGGCCATGGCTGGAGCGCTCCGGTGTTCGTCAAGCTTGAGGGTGGAAGCTTCGGGTGGCAGATCGGCGGACAGTCCACCGACCTCGTCCTCATCGCCATGAACCAGGAAGGCCTCGAGTCCGCGCTCAAGAGCAAGGTCAAGCTCGGCGCCGACGCCTCCGCAGCCGCCGGCCCGGTCGGCCGCAACGCGCAGGCCGCCACTGACATCGCCATGAACGCGCAGTTCCTCACCTACTCCAGGTCCAGGGGCCTCTTCGCCGGCCTCGATCTCTCCGGCACCGCTCTTTCCGAGAACAAGGACGACATGGACGCCGAGTACGGCAACAGCGACTTCGAGGGCATCCTGCACGGCAGCACTGCAGTCCCGGACAACGCGCGCCGCTTCGTCTCCGCCGTGGCCCACGGCTTTACGGAGTCGCGCAACCAATAAGCTTCACCTGAGCTTCACCGCGGGCACCCGCCCGTTTCACCAGGCAATACGATTGCTTCACTCCAGAACAGGGACGGCATCTGCCGTCCCTGTTCTTTCGTTCGGTGCCTGATTCGTCAAGACCGTAACCATTTTCTTACAATCCATCTCACCGGTTTGAAACGTCTCACGCTCATAGCCAGGCCCTGCTTCTCCCTCACACGACTCTGAAAGGCAATCTGATGAAAAGAACTTTTGCAGCACTCTGCGGTTTCCTCTTCCTGGCGGCCACGCTTTCCGCCCGCGCCGCCGACATGAACAAGCTGAATGACCGGCTCAGCTCCTCGGCCGAGGTCATCCAGCAGATCATGGCCACGCCGGACAACGGCATCCCCAGCTCCATTCTCTCCGGCGCCACCTGTGTGGTTGTGATCCCGCGCTACAAGAAGGGCGCGTTCGTGCTCGGCGCGCAGTACGGCCAGGGTGTCGCGACCTGCCGCACGCCGCGGGGCTGGAGCGCACCGGTTTATGTCAAGCTCTCCGGCGGCAGCTTCGGCTGGCAGATCGGCGGGCAATCCACTGACCTCGTACTTGTGGCCATGAACCAGAAGGGCCTTCAGGACATGCTCAAGAACAAGTTCAAGATTGGCGCTGACGCCGCCGCTGCCGCCGGTCCGGTCGGGCGCAATGCGCAGGCGGGCACCGACTGGAAGCTGAATGCCGAGTTTCTTACTTACTCGCGCTCCAAAGGCCTGTTCGCCGGCGTTTCGCTCGACGGCACCGTGCTCGACGACAACAGCGACGACATGCAGTTGCAGTACGGCAGCGATCTCCCGTTCGAGCAGGTGCTCAGCGGCTCAGTGCCGGTTCCGGCCAACGCGCGTCATTTCGTCTCGACCGTCGCGCGGTACTTCGTCATCGCGAAGAACCGCTAACCAATCCGGACTCACATAGTCAGAGCTGCCCCAGCGTGTCGGCATCGGTGTCGTCGCTGGGGCCTTCGGCTTTGCTCCGGACCAGGTGGTTAGCAAGCACGCTCACGCGCTGCCATGCTCGCGGGCCGCTCGCGTGTCCCGCCTGCGGCTATAGGTCTTATGCTGGCAGCTCTCGCACTCCCACGGATACAGCCCGAGCAGCACCAGGACTCCATCCACCACTCCCTCGCGCTTTACGCGCCGGAACTTCCGGTGTCCGCACTTGGAACAGGGCCGCACAGCACCACCTCAACGGTTTCGATGCTGATCATAGCTGACTTTGGTCACCTCACGTGAGATGACCCAAACGCGCTCCCTCGCCGCCATTCAGTTCAATTCCCGGAGTTCGCACGCTCGGCTCGTCTGATGCGGAACGCCCAAAAAGCTCGCCCCCCTTGACCCAGCTAAACTGAGGAGCAATTGACCGCTTCTGCCCATCCACAGCCGGCACGCCGCGCCACGACCCGTGAGTGGCTCGAGTACGTCGCGCTCCGGCTGATCGTTGGCATCCTGAAGTGGCTCCCGCGGCGGGTTGGGCGCGGATTAGGCGCGGCGATTGGCGCAGTCGCCTGGCACGTGGTCGGCCGGTTGCGGCGCATCGGCCTGCGCAACCTGACGCTCGCCTTCCCTGAGATGCCCGACGGCGAACGCCAGCGCATCCTCCGCACGCTCTATCGCCACCTCGGCTGGCAAATCGCCGAGTTCTGCCGGATGTCGCGCGCGTCTCGGACTGATGCCGAGCAGTTCTTCCGCTACGAGGGCCTGGAGCACTTCCTCGCCGCCCGCGCCCGCGGCAAAGGCGTCCTGGTCCTCACCGGTCACCTCGGGGCTTGGGAATTGTCGAGTTTCTACCACTCCCTCATGGGCTACCCCATGTCCATGGTCATTCGCCGCCTCGACAATCCGCTCGTCGACGCCTTCGTCAACCGCATCCGCTGCCTCCACGGCAACCGCGTCCTCCACAAAGACGACTTCGCCCGCGGCCTCCTCGCCGCCATGCACCGCGGCGACACCGTCGGCATCCTCATGGACACCAACATGACGCCGCCGCAAGGCGTCTTCGTCCCCTTCTTCGGCACACCCGCCTGCACCGCCTCCGGCCTCGCCCGGGTCGCCGCCCACTCGGGCGCCGCCGTCCTCCCCGGCTTCATGCTCTGGGAACCCGCCCGCAGTTCAACGGAACCAGCCCCCTACGTCCTCCACTTCGGCCCCGAGCTGCACCTGCAGCGCACCCCCGATGCCGCCGCCGACGCGCTCGCCAACACCGCGCTCTTCACCGCCACGCTCGAATCCTGGATCCGCCGCTACCCCGAGCAATGGCTGTGGGTCCACCGCCGCTGGAAAACCCGCCCCGAAGGCGACCCGAGCCTCTACTAATTCCCTTCCGACACGCCACGAACCCGGGTGCCCCACATCTCGCTTTTGAGATGTGGATTCGCAGGATGTTAGCCTGACCCGCAAGCGCCTCCCCGAATGAAAACCGCGAAGAAAAAACCCTCCATCTCGCTCCAGCAGATCTACGAACTCCTCAAGCTCCCCATTGAGCCCGACCGCTCCGCCGCGCCCCGCACCTTCACGCGCCTCTCCGCGCACGACGACGCCACACGCAACTCCGTCGTCTTCGCCACCGACGCCGTCTCACTCACCACTGCCCTGGCATCCACGGCCGGCCTCATCCTCGCGCCCCAGAACGCCACCACCGACGACCCGCGCATCCTCCCCCTCAAACACCCCAAGCACGCCTTCGCCCTGATCGGCCGCCACTTCGACTCCTTCACCGCTCCCGCAATCCACCCGTCCGCCATCGTCGACGCCACCGCGCGCATCGGCCGCGACTGCACCATTGGCGCGGGCACCGTCATCGAACCCGGCGCCACCCTCGGCGACCACTGCATCCTCGGCGCCAACGTCACCATCCACGCCACCACCACGCTCGGCAACAACGTCTTCGTACAGTCCGGAGCCGTCCTCGGCGGCCTCGGCTTCGGCTACGTCCGCGGCGACGACGGCGCCTACGTCCGCTTCCCCCAGCAAGGCACGCTCACCATCGAAGACGACGTCGAGATGGGCGCGAACACCACCATCGACCGCGGCGCTTTAGGCGAGACTCGGATTGGCCGTGGTACAAAAATCGACAACATGGTCCACATCGGCCACAACTGCCGCATCGGCAAGAACGTCATCATCGCCGCGCAGGTCGGCATCTCCGGCTCCTGCATCATTGAGGACGGCGTCATCTTCGCCGGCCAGGTCGGCCTGGGCGACCACGTCCACATCGGCCCCGGCGTCGTCCTCGGCGGCCAGGGAGGCGTCTTTCCCGGCAAACACCTCACCGGCCCCGGCCAGGTCTTCGCCGGCACCCCCGCCGAACCCCTCGCCGACTACCTAAAATCCCTCGCCCGCATCCGCAGGTTGAAGTAGCCACCTCTCCCTGAATCGGCCGAGCTACGAGATGCGCGTTTATGAGGAATGAATGTGACCACATGTTCAGTGAGTGCGTGGCCCTGATATCGCCGTTTGACCCTGTGGACTCACGAAGGACTTCATCGGTGACACGTGGCAGTCCTTAATCAAATGATCCTGTGTGGAAACAATAGGCCAGGGACTCTCGGAAGGTTAAACAGTCCTTCTTGCAGTCTCAAAGGGCTTATTGTGTTGCTCCTGATTCAACTAGTTTAAATATTCGGCAGCAGGTCGAAGTATTCATCGTCTTCGTTCGCTCCGCCCTCGCCCTTGCCGAGTCCTTTTTCAGACTCGATGAACTCGATCCGCTCAATCCACTTCACCATCTTGTATCCCAACTGGTTTTCCACCCGTAACCGCAGCGGAGCACCATGTTCGCTGGGCAGCGTGTCGCCGTTCATCTTGTAGGCAAGTATGCACTCCGGTTTCAGTACGTTCTCCAGTGTCTGCGTGTCGTAGTACGGCTCGCCGTACTGGTCTTCGCCAAATGAAAAGAACGCGACAGTCCGCGCCGATGGTCTAGGTCGAACAAGCTCGATGATCTTCTTCATGGACACGCCGTTCCATTGCGCGATGCCGGACCATCCCTGGATGCAATGGTGCATCGTGATGTGCTCTTCCGCTTCGAGCGCTTGAATTTGTGACAACGATAGCTCGGCCGGGTTCTCCACGAGTCCGCCGATCTTCAACCTGTAGTCGCGGAACTGGTCACGCTCCAGATTTTTCCAGTCTTCGCGATCGGGCGGCTTGCCGTTCGACCAGAAGTACGGCGAGATTTGTTCTTTCGTAAAGCGGCTCCTGGGACGAAGCTGATTGATCAGAGTGAGCCGCAGAGGCAGCGACACCGCCTTCTGCGCATGCTGAAGCAGGCGCGGCGCTTTCCACGAGATGTAATGGGCCGCAATCCACGAAGCAATCACCACCGCAAGGCCCACAAACCCAAGAATCATTCCGAGAGGACGATGGTCGTCCGTGCCCAGGACGATGTGGTTCATGTTTCTCTCAAACCCGGTCAGAACCACCAGCGTGACATGCACGATGAGGAAGCCGACCCAGGCAAGCATCATCAAGAAGTGGATGGAGCGCGCTCCTTGCCTTCCCCCAAAGATGCGCGTAAACCATGGAAAATGGTTGACCATGGCGGGTGCCATCGCCGCGCCCGCGACAATCGAGATAGGAGCGAACACGAATACGACAAAAAAATACGCGATCTGCTGCAGAGCGTTGTAGGCGTAAAACCCGTTTGGTTCGGGAGGGAAACGGAAATTCGCATAGTGGACGAAGGTCGCCCAGGCCTGCGGCAGAACGGACCAGGAGTTCGGCACCAGCCTCTCCCACTGACCCGACACAAACAGCAATGGAATAAAGATCAGCCCGGTGATGATGAACCCATACACGTCGATGAAATGCCATGAGCGCGCCATGCCCACGCTATGACGATAGCCGGGTGTTGCAATCAACGGCGAGATGTAGCGGTCATCGTCGCTTGCTCTCCAGACCCGATCTTTGGGAACCCTCAACGGAGTAAAGCGAATCCATTCCGTGCCCGGAGTGCAGCCGTTATTGAAATAAAGCCGCGGATGGTCCACCAGAATCGACAGGCCGCTGCGGACCAGCATCATCAGAAAGACAAAGTTGAAAAAGTGCGCCCAGCGCAGCCACCACGGGAATCCATGCACTGCTGTAAAGGTCGCTGCATTGAACTGCTGCACCGGAGCAAGGTACGGCAACCCGTAAATCGACGCCTGTCCCCAAGCCAACCCGAGCGGAATCAGCGCCAGGCAGATGACACCCGCAATAAAGGATGGCTTGATCCAGATGCGAAATCGGCGGTCCGAGGGGTAATGGACGGCCTTATGGGCTGCATCGAATGCAATCATAGTGCCAAGCATATTCCCGACACGTCATGCAGGGAGCGCTAATCCAAAGGTCAAACCCCAGCTTGTCTGCCGGGTCAGTTCATACCACACCGCCGATGCATTCATTGAGGCTTGGATTGGTACCGACAAGTCGGCTTCACATCAGCGATGCCTCACCTCCGAGGGTCATCCCTCTGATCGCAGCTCCAAGCTGCCAAAACTGGTAACTCCAAACTGAACAGAACCGCATCCCCACCCGCCACATCCAATCACGTACGGTTCCAGATGACATAGTCAGAGGTTGGAGCCAGGAGTAGCAGCCTTCCCATGCCACTCATCGTCATCGGCGGACACAGCCGCAACATCGGCAAGACCTCGGTCGTCGCTGGCCTGATCGCCGCTCTGCCTCACCTCAACTGGACCGCCATCAAGATTACGCAGTTCGGCCACGACATCTGCTCGGCCAACGGCGAGGCCTGCGACTGCCAAACCGCCGACCACACCCTCGCCATCTCCGAGGAGCGCAACCCCGCCACAGGCACCGACACCTCCCGCTTCCTCGCGGCGGGAGCGAAACGAGTGTTCTGGGTCCGCACCCGCCAAGGCGAGCTCGCCGAAGCCATGCCGCGCGTGCGCAAGCTCCTCGCCGAATCCGAAAACACCATCATCGAATCGAACTCGGTGTTGCGGTTCCTCCAGCCCGACCTGTCGCTCTCGGTCCTCGACCCGACAATTATCGACTTCAAACTCTCCGCGCTGCGTTACCTCGACCGCACCGACGCGCTCATTTTGCCGGCGCACACCATGGTCGACGATCTCACGCGCGCCTGGCCTGCCGTCTCGCCCAGCCTGCTCACTTCCAAACCTCTCTTCCACACCGCTCCGCCGAATTACGTTTCCAGCGAGCTTGCCCACTTCGTCGCAAGTCGTCTCGCCCTGCGCAGCGTAGCTTCTCGCATGTAGCCGCGAAGCACGGTCGCTTCCGACAACGTGCCGTCGAGCCGTTTATCATCACCTGAGACGTCCATCGTCAACGCATCTCAGGGACGTTCCGCTGGGGCTTTCGCCTCAGTCCCTCTCAACCTTTACGCGCATGGAGCGCACACGCCTGACAGGCGCCTCCTTCCAGCCAGACCCGATCGCAATGCGTAGTTGCAGAGGGACCCTCGAGACCGAATGATAGAGCGCATCACCCGTAGAAACTTCGCCCGCCTGATTGGTTTGTCCGCGAGTGCCGCCGCCCTGCCGGCGAGTGGAATGACCGCTCGAACCGCGCCGGCAAATGCGACCGAGCCGCGCACCTTCCCTAAGGGATTTTTGTGGGGAACAGCCACTTCCGCCTACCAGATTGAAGGCGCCACGCGCGAAGACGGCCGGGGTCCCTCCATCTGGGACACGTTCCTGCAGGAGAAGGCGAAGTCCTCTGCAACGCCAGTTGAGAACGGCGAGATTGCCGATGATGAGTTCCACCGCTATCGCGAGGACATCGCGCTCATGCGCAACTTGGGAGTGCAGACGTATCAGTTCTCGCTGGCGTGGCCGCGCATCTTTCCCACGGGAACGGGGGCGCCCAACCCGCAGGGCTGGGGCTTTTACGACCGCATGCTCGATGCTCTGCTCGAGGCCGGGATCGAGCCGTTCTGCACGCTCTACCACTGGGACTTGCCCGCCACCTTAATGGCCGCGGGCGGCTGGCAAAACAAGGACACGGCGAAGGCCTTTGCGGACTACACCGCGTATGCGGTGAAACACCTCAGCGATCGCGTAAAGAACTTCATCACCATCAGCGAGATCGGTCAGCTCGTCGACGGCGGCTACCGCTTCGGGTCGGACGCGCCGGGCCTCAAGCTGACGAACAGCGAGGTGGCGCAGGTGAACCACAACGTGCTCCTCGGCCACGGCTTGGCCGTGCAGGCTGTGCGCGCCAACGCCCGCCCGGGAACGAGGGTGGGCATCGCCGACAATGCGGTCAGCACCATTCCCGTAATCGAGACACCCGAAAACATTGCGGCGGCACGCAAAGCGTACCGCGAGGAAAATGCCCGCTCCCTAACCGCGATGATGGAAGGCCGCTACACCGAGCTCTTCCTGAAAAGCCTGGGTGCGGACGCGCCGAAGTTTACTGCCGAGGAGATGAAGATCATCAGTTCGCCGATGGACTTCGTCGGCCTGAATGTCTATGAGCCCACGTGGGTGCGCGCGAGAGACACCGAGTCAGGCTACGAGGTGCTGGACATGCCGAAGAGCTATCCGCACATGGCCGCTCTCTGGCTGCAGTTCGGTCCCGGCGGCATGTACTGGTCACCTAAATTTCTGCATGAGATCTGGAACGTAAGCGACATCTTCATCACCGAAAACGGCGTGGCCAGCACGGACGTGCTGAACAAGACCGGGGAAGTGCTGGACGTCGATCGCATTCTGTTTCTACGCAGCTATCTCGCACAACTGCACCGCGCCATCAGCGAGGGTGTACCGGTGAAGGGATATTTCCTCTGGAGCCTGATGGACAACTACGAATGGACCGACGGTTACGCCATGCGCTTCGGAATCACGTACGTGGACTACACTACGCAAAAGCGAACCCCAAAGCTCTCCGCCGAGTTCTACAAAGACGTGATCGCAAGGAACGCGCTCGTCTAGAACTCACGTGAGTCTGTCGCAGCTGATTCCAAGAAAAGAGGCAGCCATTTCGGCCGCCCCTTTTTATTTGATCAATACGATCTATGCCGTAGTCGGTGTGCCCTCGTTGTAGCCCGGCTTCCGGGTTCCCTCGGGCTTCAACACCTTCTGGGTGTCGTCGCCGTCCGCAGAAGCCAGCGGAGACTTCACCGGCGGCAGCTCCTTGCCCTGAATCAGCAGGTCGATTTCCATCGCATCCAGCGTCTCGCGCTCGAGCAGAGCGGTCGCCATCCGGTGCATCACGTCGTGGTTCCCATCCAGAATCTGGTACGCCGACTTGTATCCCTCGTCCACAAACCGCTTTACCAGCCGGTCAATCTCCTTCGCCGTGTCGTCGGAGTAATCCCGGGCCTGCGCGATCTCGCGGCCGAGGAATATCTGCTCTTCCTTCTTGCCGTAGGTCAGCGGTCCCAGGTCGCTCATCCCGTACTCGCAAACCATCTTGCGAGCCAGCTCCGTCGCGCGCACGATATCGTTGCCCGCGCCGGTGGTCATGCGATGCATGAAGATCTCCTCGGCACAGCGGCCGCCCATCAGAATCGCGAGCTGCGTCTCGAGGTAGTCCTTGGTCACCGTGTGCTTGTCTTCCTCAGGCAGGTGCATCGTCACGCCCAGCGCCATGCCGCGCGGGATGATCGTCACCTTGTGCAGAGGGTCTGAGTCCTTGCGCTTCGCCGCAACCAGCACGTGTCCGGCCTCGTGGTACGCCGTGTCACGCTTGTCGTCCTCGCTCAGCAGCATGGACTTGCGCTCGGCGCCCATCAGCACCTTGTCCTTGGCGATCTCGAAGTCGTACATGTGCACTGCTTTGCGATTGAACCGCGCCGCCGTCAACGCCGCCTCGTTCACCATGTTCGCGAGGTCCGCTCCACTGAAGCCCGGTGTACCGCGCGCCAGTATCTGCAAATTCACGTCTTCCGCCAGCGGCACCTTCTTGGAGTGCACGCGCAGCACCTCTTCGCGCCCGCGGATGTCCGGACGATCGACGATGACCCGGCGATCAAAGCGGCCGGGCCGCAGTAGGGCCGGATCGAGCACGTCAGGCCGGTTGGTGGCGGCGATCAGGATCACGCCATCGTTCGACTCAAAGCCGTCCATCTCGACCAGAAGCTGATTCAGCGTCTGCTCGCGCTCGTCGTGTCCGCCGCCCAGGCCCGCACCGCGGTGCCGTCCGACCGCGTCGATCTCGTCGATAAAGATGATGCACGGCGCGTTCTTCTTACCCTGCTCAAACAGGTCGCGCACGCGGCTTGCACCCACGCCGACGAACATCTCCACAAAATCCGAACCCGAGATCGAGAAGAACGGAACGTTCGCCTCACCGGCCACAGCGCGGGCGAGCAGCGTCTTGCCGGTTCCCGGAGGTCCGACCATCAGCACGCCCTTCGGAATGCGTCCGCCGAGCCGCTGGAACTTCTGTGCCTCGCGTAGAAACTCGATGATCTCCTTGAGCTCTTCCTTGGCCTCATCAACACCGGCGACGTCCTTGAACGTCACCTTTTTCTGCTGCATCGAGAGCAGGCGCGCGCGGTTCTTTCCAAAGCTCATCGCTTTGTTTCCGCCCGACTGCATCTGCCGCATCATGAACAGGAACAGCGCCAGGATCACGGCGATCGGAGCGATGTTGATCAGCAGGCTCAGCCACATCGTGCCGCTCTGGTCCTTCTGGCTGACGTCAACACCGTGCGAGATGAGGTCCTTGTACAGGTCCGGATAGTTGGCCGGGACGGTCGTGTGAAACGTTTCCTTCCCGTCCTTGAACTTGCCCGTCGCCTCGGTGCCGTTGATCGTCACCTCGGAGATCTTGCCGGCTTCGGCGTCGTTCTGCAGCTCCGTCAGGCTGATGGCCTTGTCTTTTCCGGGATTCATATTGGTCACGACGTAGCGCCAGCCCACCAGGAGGCACCCCACCGTAAGGACCCAAATCAACAGATGTTTAATGGTCGAGTTCAATCCGCTTCCTCGTTTCCTGCTTCGCCGGGCTCCCCGCGTTCGCTCAACACTCGAGCAACGCCTCCAGCCTTACTGCTCATGCACTCAACTGTTAGACGACAAGATCGACAAGAGGGTGCATCTTCCTTCCGTTCGGGGAAACGGCCGGACCACACGTGTTCCTCAAGATTCTACTCCCCGGCCGCGCCTTCCCCGCCAGCTTTTCTGATGGCGCTCTTTGCAACAAAAGGCGCAGCTTGCGGTTGAATATCCCGGCGAAGCTGAATCTCTCTCGCTGTGCGTTCAGCCCGCAACCCGCCGCCGAGTTCCAACCGCGCACCAGCACGTCCCATGAGCGGTGGACGAGTCGGAATTTGCGCAGGTAAACCCGCCAATGCCAGCAACTTCGCAGTTTCCTCGGCCGAGATCCTGCACCCCAGCGATCGCGCTGCAGCCCGCAC
The DNA here is from genome assembly GCA_963716225.1 of uncultured Verrucomicrobiae bacterium. Lineage (GTDB taxonomy): Bacteria > Acidobacteriota > Terriglobia > Terriglobales > Acidobacteriaceae > Granulicella. The sequence continues at coordinate 1,139,682 of OY970299.1, forward strand.
CACGCGCCTGCGCAGCGCCGGAGCCATCGCGCGCAAGCGCTCTACTTCCAGCGCACATCCGCTGTTGCCGGTAACGGTACCTACGGCTCTTCCGCCGCCGCGCACCGGCTTGCCCGGCAGCAGCACTTGCGGCAGAACGCGTGCCACTTCCGCCCGCCAGAATGCCTCCTCATCGCGCGCAATCTCGGCCACTCGCGCCAGCGCGCGATCCACCTCGGGATTGAAGCCGCGCAGCATCGGCATCAGGTCGTGCCGCACACGATTGCGAGTCAACGAGAGATCCCGGTTCGTCGCATCGTCCCGCCACGTCTGACCACGCTCGCGCAGAAACGCCTCCACCTCCGCGCGTCTCACGCCGAGCATTGGCCGTACAACCCTGCCGCGAGCATTTCTACTGTCTACTGTCTGCTGTCTACTGTCTCCCGGCACCACCGGCGCAATCCCGCCAATCCCCTCCGTCCACGCGCCGCGCAGCAGCTTCATCATCACCGTCTCAGCCTGGTCATCCAGTGTGTGCGCCGTCACAACGACGTCGGCCTTGCCCACCCGCATCAACTCCCAGAACACCGCATAGCGCAGCTCGCGGGCCGCCTCTTCCATCCCCTCGCGTTGCTCGCTCCGCCGCGCGGCAACATCGACGCGCTCTACCGTCAGCGGCACGCCCATCTGCTCGCACAGATCGCGCACAAACGCCTCATCTCCATCCGCCTCTGCACCGCGCAGCCCATGATGCACATGCACCGCGCTCAGCACTGCACCAAGGGGCTGCTTCAGCCGGTTCGCCTCATCAAGGGCCACCAGCAGCGCGACCGAATCCGCTCCGCCCGACAGCGCCACACACACCCGCTCGCCCGCCGCAACCAGCGACCGCTCCAGCGCCAGCTCTGTTTCCTTCGCCATCGCACCAGCCTATCCGCGCTACGATTCTTACAGAGCCTTGCACTCACGATGAACACTGTTGATTTCCGCGCCCGCACCGTCCTCGCAATCGCCGCTCTTCTTCTGACCTTCTCCGCCATCGCGTCATCACAGGACATCCACGTCCGCGTCGACCCGAACGGCGCCGGCTCGGTGAACAGCACCACCGACTACACGACCGTCCAGCAGGCGCTCGATCACGCACCCCAGGCCGCCCTGCCCTATCGCACCGTCATTCAGATCGTCCCCGGCACCTATCACGAGCGCATCATCGTCACCCGCAACCGCCCGCGCATCACGCTGCTCGGGCTCGGCAAATCTCCCTCTGACGTAGTCATCACCTGGTCGCTGAACGCGAAGCAGGCCGGCGGGACCTTCGTCACCGCAACCGCCGACATCGAAGGTGATGACTTTGCCGCCGACAACCTCACCTTCGAAAACTCCGCCGGCAACACGGGTCAGGCTGTCGCTGCAGCCGTGCGCTCCGACCGCGCCATCTTCAAGCACTGCCGCTTCGTGGGTGACCAGGACACGCTCTTCGCGGACTTCGGCCGCCAATATTACGTCGACAGCCACATCACAGGCGGCGTCGACTTCATCTTCGGTAATGCAACGGCGGTGTTCGAGCATGATGAAATTCGCGAGATCCGCCCCGGCTATCTCACCGCACAGTCCCGCACCTCGCCGGATCAGACCACCGGCTACGTCATCGACCACTCGCAAATCACGCGAGCCGCGTGCCTCGGCGATATTCAAGAGTGCCTTTACTCCACGCCATTCACCTTCTTCCTCGGTCGTCCGTGGCGACCCTTCTCCCGCGTCATCGTCATGAACACCGAACTCCCCGCCACGCTGAACCCCGAGGGCTGGTCCAAGTGGCGCAAGGACGACCCCACACCCACCGCCTTCTACGCCGAGTTCCACAATACCGGTCCCGGCGCCGACACCGCAGAACGCGTCCCCTGGTCGCACCAGCTCACCGCGACAGAAGCCGCCGCATTCGAACCTGCGGTCTTTCTTCGCGGCACGGACAACTGGAACCCCATCGCCGAAGCCGCGCGCCTGCCGTAACATTTCGAACGGAGAACATCATGAAATCTGCTCGTACCGTGTGCATCGCACTGCTCACGCTCACCACCGCAGTCTTCGCGCAAACACCCGCTACACACGGCATCGACCTCACCTCGATCGACACAAGCGTCAAACCCGGCGACAACTTTTATCTGTTCGCCAACGGCAAATGGGTCGAGCGCACAACAATCCCGCCCGACCGCGCCTCCGTCGGCCGCTTCCAGGAACTCGCCGACCGCGCCGACAAGCAAGTGATGAGCATCATCGAGGGACGCGGCGAAATCCAGTGCACCCGGCAGCGACGCCCGCCGCATCGCCGACCTCTTCCACTCCTACATGGATGAAGCCGCCATCGAGCACGCTGGGCTCACCCCGCTCAAGGCCGAGCTCGACCGCATCGCCGCGATCCACGACAAACAGCAGCTCTCCGCCGCGCTCGGCGCAACCCTGCGGTCCGACACCGACGCGCTCAACAACACCAACTTCCACACACCCGACATCTTCGGCGTCTGGGTCGCACCCGGCTTTCACGACTCCGACCACTACGCGCCCTACCTGATGCAGGGCGGCACCGAGCTCCCCGACCGAGCCTACTATCTCGACTCCAGCGAGCACATGCAGCAGGTGCGCACGAACTATGCAACGCACGTTGCCGCGATGTTCCGGCTCGCCGCCCTCGACAACCCCGACCAGCGCGCACAGCATGTCCTCGCGCTTGAGACCGCCATCGCCAATGCGCAGCTCACGCTGGCCGAAAGCGAAGACATTCACCGCGCCAACAATTTCTGGCAGGCATCGGAGTTCGCGACCAAAGCGCCCGGCCTCGACTGGCCCGCATTCTTCCGCGCCGCCGGGCTTTCCTCCGAACGCTCACTCTACGTCTGGCAAGCCTCAGCCATCACCGGCGAATCCGCGCTCGTCGCCTCCACTCCGCTGGAAGACTGGAAGGACTGGCTCGCACTCCACGCGATCGAAGACAACGCGCCTTATCTAGGCAAGGACATCAACACCGAGTGGTTCGCCTTCTTCGGCACCGAGCTCGGCGGAGCGCAGCAGCAGCGTCCCCGCGACATCCGCGCCGTGCGCCTCGTCAACCAACAGCTTGGCGAAGCGGTCGGCAAAATCTACGCTCAACGCTTCTTCTCACCGGAAGCGAAGGCACAAGCCCAACGCCTCGTCGCCAACCTGCTCGCGGTCTACCACAAGCGTCTCGAAGCCATCACGTGGATGGCGCCGTCAACAAAAGCCGAAGCACTCGCGAAGCTCGGCACGCTGAGGGTCAGCGTCGGTTATCCCGACACATGGCGCACGTACGATGGACTGGAGATTCGTCCCGACGACCTCTTCGGCAACGTGCAGCGCGCCAATCTCTTCGAGTACCGCTATCAGCTGAGCCGCATCGGCCACCCCGTCAACCGCAAAGAGTGGTGCATGGACCCGCAGACTGTGAATGCCGTCAACCTCCCGCTCGACAACGGCCTCAATTTCCCTGCAGCCATCCTGCAGCCGCCGTTCTTCGACCCAGCCGCTCCTGACGCCTCCAACTACGGTGGCATCGGCACCGTCATTGGCCACGAGATCTCGCACACCTTCGACTCCGAAGGTGCGGACTTCGACTCCAAGGGCGCGGTGCGCAACTGGTGGACGCCCGCTGACTACGAGCACTTCAAGCAGGTCACCGCCGCGCTGGCCGCGCAGTTCGACACCTACGAGCCGCTGCCCGGCCTGCACGTCAACGGCCGGCAGACACTCGGCGAAGACATCGCAGACCTCGGCGGCGTCAACGCCTCGCTCGACGCGTATCACGTTGCGCTCGCAGGCAAAGACGCACCGAAGGTCGGCGACTTCACTGGCGACCAGCAGTTCTTCATCGCTTTTGCGCAGGTCTGGGCCTCAAAGACTCGCGACGCCGCGCTGCGCCGCCAGCTCCTCACCGACCCGCACGCGCCCGGACAGATTCGCCCGCTCACCGTGCGCAACCTGGACGACTGGTACAAGCAGTTCAACGTGCAGCCGGGCGACAAGCTCTATCTGACGCCGGACCAGCGCATCAAGATCTGGTAGGCCGCGATCCCGCCCCGCATCCAACCGTTGCATGTACCGCGGAGGCGCGACGTCAACTGGCAATCGGATTCAAGGGGAGCGCCAGCGGGTCGCGTCGACAGATCCCGTAAACGCGCTCTCCTGGATTCCACTGGTCGCGGGACTGGCAAATACGTACGGGCCTGTCGCGCTCAACTACGGCGTCGCTCTCTACTTCCTCAACTACAGCTATGGCTTCGTCAAGCGCGGCCTCATCGGCGAGCTCGTTCAGCCCATCCCGCACTTCACTCGATCCGGCCTGATCGCGCTGCAGCTTGCATTCACCTTCGCGGCGTTCGCGTTCACTTACATCGTGCTCCGCCGCCTGCTCTTTGGCACCGCGCAGGACCGGGCCCTCTGGGCAGCGCTGCTCGCCGCTCCCGCTCTACTGCCGCACATCGGCGTCCTCTTCGCGCAACCTGACGTCACGCTCTACATTCTTCTGCTTGCCGGCCTCGCAGCTTTCCTGCACATGCGGCCCTTCACGGCTGCCCTGGCGTCTACCGTGCTTAGCTGCATCGGCCTGCTCTGCCATGAAGCCTTCTCACTCGCCTTTTATCCCCTGATCGTCGCAATTCTGTGGGATCTCTGCCGTCACAAGCGCCTTCGCTGGAGCCTCGGCGTTCTGCAACTCATCCTCGTGATCACCGGCTTCATCGTCATCATTCACTTCGGCAAGCTCAAGGTCTCACCTGATCTCATCCTCGCCGCCGCCGCACATCGCACCGCGGTGCCGCTGCAACGCCAGGTCTTCGACGTGATGGCCAGCACCTTTGCGCAGCAGCGTGCCCTCGTCGCGCATTTCTACAGCTTTCGCGATATGCAGATTCTATATGTCCTCACACTTCTTTTTTCCATCCCATACCTTGCGCTGCTTGTCACTCTGCTCCGCCGCACCGCACGGGCGCGCGGCGACACCGCCGGCGACATCGCTCTCCGTCTCGTCCTCTTCGCGCTCCCACTCACCCTTTGTTACCTCGGCCACGACGTCTCGCGGTGGATCGCAGCCTGCGCGATCGACGCGACTCTCTTCCTCAGTTACGTTGCCCTCACAGACGCGCGTGCCCGCGACACACTCCGCTCCTGGGCCACAGGTCCGCGCCCGTTGCTCTGGCTCGCGTGGTTCCTCATCACCGGGCCCTACGGAGCTACGGGCATCAGCCTCGCGGAACGTTTCTCGGTCCTCTGGACAGGATCCTGAACGCCTACAACCCCGCATACCAGTCGTAGCCCAGTTTCATCCAGAAGTCGTCCGGCTTCACATCCGTGTACGCGATCAATCCGATACGCTTGATCTGCTTGTACCCATATTTGATGGGCATATGCAGCCGCAGCGGAGCTCCATGCTCCGCCCGCAACGGCTGTCCACTCATCTCCATTACCAGCGTGCTCTGCGGATGCCGCGCGGCTTCCATGTCATACCCGCAGTAGTAGTTCCCGTCCGGCGTCTCCATGTACACGTAGCGCGGCATGCGCCCGTTCACCGGCACCGGCGGAAATACGTCGATGAAATCACGCAGCCGCACGCCTGACCATTGCGTGATTTGACTCCATCCTTCAATGCACTTGAACTCCGTCACCAGCTCCACGCGCGGCAACTTGCGCAACTCATCCATCGTCAGGAGCAGCCCCGGCGTGCCGATGTTCAGTGAGCTCTTCGACGCTCCCGCCTCCGCCGCTCCAATCCTGCGCTTACCCGTAATCGCCTGCGCCATCGCATCAAATCGCGCGGCAATATCAACGTGCGGCAACCCATTCACCTTCGGCGTCTGCGCTGAGAGATTGCCGCCCTGCTCCGGCATCTGCACGCTGGGCGCGCCGCCACTCTGCACTGCACCCGCGCGCCCGCTCTTCAAATCTGGCATTGCATCCATCAGCGAGGCATCCGTGTAGCTGTATTCCCACGCCGTCACATCCGGCGCATAGAACGGTGATCGCACCGCATCGCGCACGCCCGCAACCTGCAGCCGCCAGCTTCCCGGCACGAGCTCCTGCTCCATCCCGATCACGCCATTCATCCGCAACACCACCGCGCGGCTCAGCGGATACACCGGCGACAACCCACGCTCGCGAAACACCGCTCGGCTCACCGCCGCATTGCCGCCGATCACATCGCGCAGCGACGACTGCAGCCTCCCTTCCTCCGCACTCTGATCGATGGCTCGCCACGCCGCATATCCAGCCGCCGCCGCGATGCCTCCCACGAGAAAACTCCGCCGCGTCCGCCGCGCACTCTCACGACGCACCATCTCCGCATCGCCGCGCACAATCTCCACTTCGCGCTCTTCGAACTCACCCATACGCTTTCTCACTTCGACGCGCTGATCTCTGTTCCCTGATTTCTGCTCTCTGTTCTCTCATCTCTCTTCTCTATCTCCTGCACCTCAGCGCCGCTCACCATCGAACGAAAGTTGTTCCACCCCGCCATCAGCACCTGCACCACATGCACGACGAAAAATCCGCAGAAGCCCATCATCAGCCAGAAGTGCTCCCACCGCGCCATCTCATAGCCACCCAGCGCGGTGGTCAGCCTGTGCATCTGCGCGGGCTTGTAGATCGCCACTCCTGACAGCAACGCACCCGCGCCCATCAGCACAATCGCCGTGTACGCAATCCTCTGCGCGCCGTTGTACTTGCCCTGCGGCGGCATCCCTCGTCTGCGCGCCGCCGGCACGTGCAGGTCATACAGCGTCACCCACATCGCATCCACAAACGATCTCTTCTTCGGCCACAGCACGCGCCACTCGCCGCTCACCGCGAGATAAATCGCGTACGCAATTCCGTTGGCCGCAAACAGCCACATCACGAAGAAGTGCCACCCCAGCCCCGTCGTTATTCGATACGGCGCATTCAGCAGGCTCCAGAACCACTCCGGGAAAAACCGCACCAGTGTCCAGTGCCCCACGCCGATCCGATACACCTCATGCGCATGCTGATACGGCGGAATCGAATCGCCCCAATAGATCAGCAACCCACTCCAGATCATGATCGCGAGCAGCGGAAAATTCACCCAGTGCATCCACCGGATCGCGCGCGGGTGTTTCTTCACCAGCCGCAGCTCACGTGTGTCCTCCGCTGCTCCTTCGACGTTCATCGAACGTTTCTCCTCCGCCGAGTCTGCACTCACAGACCGTTGTTAGCAATACGAATCTGCCCGCGTCACAGATTTGTAAGTTCGCCCCTTACCCGGGCAGGCAAGCGGGAAACAAGCGATTTTGCTGCCTGAAATCTGGTAAAATAAGCTTTTGTGAGCCCGTCCTCCACGCTCGAAACGCAAGCTCCTGAGCAAATCCAAAACACTCCTGAAGCCCGAAGGCCCAAGGTGGGTTTTGTGTCGCTCGGCTGCCCCAAGAACCTCGTCGACTCCGAGGTGATGATGGGCCTGCTGCACCACAATGGCGCCGAGCTCACAGGCCGCGCCGAAGACGCCGAGATTCTCGTCGTCAACACCTGCAGCTTCATTGACTCGGCCAAGCAGGAGTCCGTCGACACCATCCTCGAGATGGTCGAGCACAAAATCGCCAACGGCGGCCGCGCCAAACGGCTCATCGTCGCCGGCTGCCTCGTCGAGCGCTATCGCGACGAAATCCAGAAGAACATTCCCGAAGTCGACGCGGTGGTCGGCACCGGCGAGCTCGAAGCCATCCTCGAAGCCGCCGGCCTCTCCCGCCCCGCACCTGCCGAAAACGGCTCGCCCTTCAACATTCTCACCACAGCACAGATCGAGCGCCACGCCTCATCGGTCAATCAGCACTCGCGCCCCGAGTCCGACAGCGTTCAAATCATTCACGAGTCCACAAGCAGACCCGAAGGCGACGCCCGCGAAGCCGCCGGCCGCTTCTCCCGCGAGGCCTGGGACGGCGCACACACCGCTCTGCCCACCTACCTCTACACCGCCGACACGCCGCGCATCCTCACCACTCCGCGCGCCTCCGCCTACATCAAAATCGCCGAAGGTTGCGACCACCCCTGCAGCTTCTGCATCATCCCGCAGCTGCGCGGCAAATTCCGCTCGCGCCCCATCGCCTCCATCGTCGCCGAAGCGAAATCGCTCATTGCACAAGGTGTGCGCGAGATCACGCTCATCGGCCAGGACACAACCTGCTACGGCGAAGACCTGTCCCCGCAATACTCTTCGGGAAGCCAAGCCGAAGGCGTCCCGCTGGACGCGCAGTCCCTCGCCGACCTCCTCGACGCGCTCGCTCCGCTGCCCGGCCTCAAGTGGCTGCGCTTCCTCTACGCCTACCCCAACAAGATCACCACGCGCCTGCTCAAGACAATCGCGCGTCACGACAACATCGCGAAGTACCTGGACGTGCCGCTCCAGCACGCCAGCGCGAACGTCCTCCGCCGCATGAAGCGCGGAGGCAGCGCAGACCGCTTCCTCCAGATCATCGACAAAGCCCGCGCCATCGTCCCCGGCCTCGTCCTCCGCACCAGCTTCATCGTCGGTTTTCCCGGTGAGACCGAAGAAGACTTCGCCGAGCTCTGCAACTTCGTCCAAGCCGCGCGCTTCGACTGGCTCGGCGTGTTCTCCTACTCCGACGAAGACGGCGCGCAGGCCTTCACCCACGAGCACAAGATCCCGAAGCGCACCATCGAATCGCGCCGCCGCAAATTGATGCGTTTGCAGCAAAAAATCTCCGCCCGCGCCAAGCGCGACTGGATCGGCCGCGAAGTCGATCTCCTCGTCGAAGGCGAGTCCGAAGAAACCGAGCTCCTCTGGCAAGGCCGCACCCTCGCGCACGCTCCAGAGATCGACGGCAAAGTCCTGATCAATGACTTCGGTCCGCACCAAGCGCTCGTCCCCGGCACCTTCTATCGCGCCGAGATCACCGAGTCGCACGACTACGATGTCGTCGCGCGAATTCTCGAAAGCCCCTCCGAACGCCGTCCCCAGATCGCTGCGGTCCTCTGACAGGTCGCATCAGGAATCTTTCTGACCGCAACAAACCGAACCTGCTACAAACCTTTTCGCCTCTCAACCGCATCACACAGCAGGTCCCACCTCTATCTACGTCCGTAGAGCGAGGCGTTCCACACTGTTCTCTTCGATTAGCTGGGTTCTCTGGGTCTCTGCAACTTCGCCGCTATGCGGTCTCTTGAAGTGGCAGAGCAGGTCTCGTTCTTCCGGGCCAAAGATTGCAGCACCTTCGGGGGAATCTATGAAAAAAATCAAGCAGCTTGTCTGCCTTGCAGGCATGACAGGCGCATTCTTATTTGCTGCCGTTGGAGATCTCCACGCGCAGCTTCCGGCCGGTTGGACCTGCACAGGAAGTTGCGGGTCTCTCGGCGCCGATGGCGTCGTGACCCTCTCGCCCACGGGCAACAGCTCGTACGAGTTCGTCACAACCAACGGCGGAACGCTTGGCGTCGGCGCGCTTCCAACTGGGAGCCTCGGCGCTGAGACCAACGGTTCCACGTTGTCGACTCCGTTGTTCACCGCCACTGCCGGCACGCCACTCAACTTCTACTTCAATTACGTAACCTCCGACGGCGCCGGATATGCAGACTACGCGTGGGCGGAGCTCTTCAACTCCTCCAACAACCCGGTCTCGCTCCTGTTCACCGCAAGGACCGAGCCCAGCGGAACCATCATCCCAGGCACGGGCATGCCCGCGCCCAACGCGACTCTTACACCGTCATCCGTTCCCATCGTCCCCGGCGCGCCTGACTGGTCGCCGCTCGGCAGCTGGTCCGGCCAGTGCTATAGTGCCGGCTGCGGTTACACGGGATGGGTTCTTTCCAGCTACGACATCCCAACCTCAGGCACCTACTACCTCGAAGTCGGCGTCACCAACTGGACGGATCAGTTGTATGACTCCGGTCTCGCAGTCGATGGCGTCACGGTTGGCGGCGTCACCGTGGGTGGTCCTGGTACCACACCAGAACCGTCCAGCATTCTTCTGCTCGGCTCCGGAATTCTCGGCGGCCTGGCAGTTGCCCGTCGCAGATTTTTGCGGCGTTAGTCCTCCTCCTCCGTGCAAAAAATGGGAGAGCTTCGGCTCTCCCATTCCTTTTTCACGCATAGAGGTCAACGCGTCGCGGTCGTATCATTGAGTAACCCCAATGGCCACCGGCACTCTAAAACCAATCCTCTGCCCCAGATGCAAAAAGCCCGTCACTGCAGACGCCGAAGAGTTCCCCTTCTGCTCTGATCGGTGCCGCCTGCTCGATCTCGGCGCCTGGGCCTCCGGCGACTACAAAGTCTCGTCCCCGGCCCTGGATCCCGAGCTGCTCGAAGAAGTGGAGCAAGCCGAGCTCAACGCCGAGCTCCGCCGCGAAGGCAAGCTCTGATCTATCCGCCAGATGCAAGCATTTCTGAATCTTGCCGCCCTCCGGCACGTCTGATCTCTAAGAATCCTCGATCCAGTTTGGAGACCTATTCTTGCGTTTTGCCTTACCCCTCGTTCTGCTCGTCTCGGCCTCGCCTCTCTTCCCGCAACAGGCCACGCCTGCAGACTCGGCGGCCGCGCCAACGCAACTGACAACTCAGGCACTCGCCGATCTCCCCGATGCTCCGGATGCCGCGCTGCTGCAATCCTCCTCCTCTGCTGCACAAACCGGCAGCGAGCAGCAGACCGCGCCGAACAATCCCAAAACTCCTCCGCCGCAGCCCAAGCGCATTCTCGGGATCATGCCGAACTACCGCGCCGTCAGCGCCGGCGTGAAGCCGCCGCCCGCCACACCGCGCCAGGCCTTCACCATCGCCACAAAACAATCCTTCGACTACTCCGCGTTCGTGTTCGTCGGCCTCACCTCCATGATCGCCGAAGGTGACGACAGCCATCCCAAGCTCGGCAAAGGCATCCCTGGATTCTGGGCCTATTCCTGGCGCGGATTCGTCGACAAGACCGATGGCAACTACTGGGTCGTCTGGGCTCTCCCCACCGTGCTGCATGAAGACGAGCGTTACTACGCTCTCGGACGCGGCCCGGTGCTCAAGCGCCTCGGCTACGCCGTTAGCCGCGTCGTCATTACGCCCGACTACAACGGCCACGCGACCATCAACGGCGCCGAACTTTTAGGCCGCGGCGCCGCGCAGCTCATCGGCACAACCTACTACCCAAGCTCCGACCGCACCGTCAGCGCGCTCTCTCAAAAGTACGCCTACGCCCTGCTCCGCGACGCTACGACCAACGCCTTCCGCGAGGTCTGGCCCGACATCGCCGCACACGTCTTCAAGCCTCATCGGCATCAGTAGCAGCGTTACTCTCTTCCGTGGGCGCTCTCGCTACAATCGGCACGTGCAGCAAACGCAAACAAGATCTCTCTGGGCCTGGATCGTCGCCACCTTCTTCTACATTGGCGCGCTCAAGCCCGGCCCCGGAACATACGCGTCCGCAGTTACCGCGCTGCTCTGGCTGGCGGCCGCTTCTCTTCTGCACCACAACACCCTCCATCTCCTCGTCGCAACCCTCATCGCGCTCGCGCTCTCCATCGCACTCGGCATTCCCGCCGCCACACGGGTCGCGCTCGAGTCCGGGCGCAAGGACCCCGGCTTCGTCGTCATCGACGAGGTCGCCGGCCAACTCATTGCTCTGATCTGCTGCACACCCGACTGGCCGCACGCTCTGCTCGCCCTTCTCCTCTTCCGCTTCTTCGACATCCTCAAGCCTCCACCGATCCGCCGCCTCGAAGCCCTCCCCAGCGGCACCGGCATCGTCGTCGACGACCTCGCCGCCGGCATCTACGCGCTCATCATCGTGCAACTCGCAAGCTACCTGCTTCGTCACCACTGAGCAGCTCTTAAAACCCTATGCGCCTGCTCGTCGCCGCAATCTCCTGTGCTCTCGCTCTCTCCTCGCATACCTCTGACACCGTCGGCCCGTACTCCGCGTGGGTGCGGCCCAGCGCGAGCGGCAAGCTCGCCTATGCCGCCACTCCCACCGGCGATCACATCGTCGACTTCAGCTACGCCGGCTATCGCGGCGGCGGAGTCGCGCTACCCAGCGCCCCCGCCGCCGAAACCCTCACACCCTCCGGCGCCGATGACACCGCCGCACTGCAGTCCGCTATCGATCGCGTCGCCGCCATCGCGGCCAAAGCCAACTCACCGCAGGCGCTCGTCCTCGCGCCCGGCGTCTTCCACCTCAGCTCTCCCATCATGATCGCCGCGTCGAACCTCGTTCTGCGCGGCTCCGGTCGCGACAAAACCATGCTTCAGCTCACCGGCACACCGCACCTCGGCTTGACGCTCGGCCTCATCTCCTCGTCCACATCCGACGAGCACACGTCCGCTTCACCCGCGCAAGCACCAGCGTCACACCCCCACACCACGCTCGCCAACAGCTACATCCCTTCCGGCACGCGCGCGCTCCCCGTCGCCAGCCCCGCCGGCTTCTCCATCGGCGACCCCATCTTCATCAAGCGGCCCACCACGCCCGACTACCTCCGCTTCATGGGCATGGACCACCTCACCCGCGATGGCAAAGACGAGCACTGGATCGGCAGCTCCATCACAACCGAGCGCCGCATTGCCGCGATCAACGGCAACACTCTCATCCTCGACGTGCCCATCACCGACGACTACGACCCGCGCTTCGGGGGCGGCACCGCAACCACCGTCACCGCCGTGCCCGCACCCGCGCGCCTGCATGACTCCGGTATCGAAGATCTCACCATCGCCGCTCCTTCCCTCTCCGTCGCGCTCACCGACTCACATTTCAATGGCCTCCGCATCAACTCCGCCGAAGACGTCTGGCTCCTCAATCTCGACGTCCGCGACACCACCGGCTTCGTCGACGTCGACGGGTCGGCACGCCGCGTCACCATCGACGGCGTCCATCTGTTTGAGCAAAAAGCCATCACCAGTCACGCCAAGAATGCGGGCTTCTCTATCGCCGGTACCCAGACCCTCGTCATGCGCTCCTCCGCGCACGCTGACAAGCTTTTCTTCGCGATCACGCAGGCGCACATTCAGGGACCCAACGTCGTGCTCGACTGCGACTTCACCGGCGATCAAGCCATCGAACCGCACCAGCGCTGGGCCACCGGTTTCCTCGTCGACAACACCCACGTCCGCGGTGGCGGCATCAACTTCATCAATCGCGGCGAGATGGGCTCCGGCCACGGCTGGGCCATCGGCTGGTCCGTCATCTGGAACTCCACCGCCGACGAGATCACCGCGCAGCTCCCGCCGGGCTCGATGAATTGGGTGATCGGCTCCAAAGGCGAGCGCCGCCGTCAGCCCATGCCGACCTACGGCCCCGGCCCTCACAACAGTGGCCCCGTCCTCCCCGAAGCCATCTACGACTCCTACAACAAGCCCGTCCAACCCCGCAGCCTCTATCTCCGGCAACTCGCCGACCGCCTCGGCGCGCAAGCCGTCAAGAACATCGGCTACTAACAACTGCTCGTCGCATTTGCCTCCACCGCCGCGCCCGTCTACGCTATTGCTCCATGAGCCTGCTCCACCCCAACCGGCCCCCATCCACGACGCAGGCTCCGCATCTCGACCACCTCACGCCACGCGCCGCCATCCCCGGCGGCAGCTTCGAAATCTTCGGCTCGCATCTTCTGCCCATCACCAACGACGGCCCGCAAATCACTCCGCAGCTTGCCCCCCAGCAAGCCAGCTTGCCCGGAATCCCGCAGCTTCCAGGCCAACTTCCCTCTGCCAGCTTCGGCGACACCACCGCCTACTTCGACCTCGTTCGCCCCACGCGCGCCATCCTCCGCGTCCCTGAAGGCGCCATCGCCAGCGAGCTCACCCTCCGCAACAACGGCCTCGTCTCCAACGTCCTCCACGCCAACATCGCCGTTCCCATGGCCGACGAGCTCCACCTCGTCTCCAACCCCGCCGTCGACGCCGACGGCAACATCTTCGCCATGATCAGCGGCCAGCGCGGCGACCGCACACCCGTGTCCATCGTTCGCATCGGCCGCGACCTGCAGGCCCGCCCCTTCGCCCGCGACCTCCTCAACGTCACTGCACTCGCCTTGGGCCCGGACAGCTATCTCTACGCCAGCTCCCGCGCCGAAGGCACGGTCTACCGCATCTCGCCCGAAGGCGACCACATCTCCACGTTCGCCGAAGGCATGGGCGTGGCCACAGGCATCGCGTTCGACCGCGACGGCAATCTGTTCGTCGGCGACCGCTCCGGCACCATCTTCAAAGTCGGCCCGTACGGCTCGCGCAACACCGGCGAAGTCTTCGTCTTCGCCACCCTCGAGCCCTCCGTCGCCGCCTACCACCTCGCCTTCCGCGACGACGGCACGCTCCTCGTCAGCGCCCCCTCGACCAGCTCCAACCAGCCCATCTACGCCATCGCCCCCAATGGCGACACCAGCGTCTTCTACACCGGCCTCGGCCGTCCCCAGGGCCTCGCAGTCGACGCCGATGGCAACGTCTACGTCGCCGCCTCGCTCCACGGCCGCCGCGGCATCGTCCGCATCTTTTCTACAAAGGACGCGCCCGACGCTCGTAACGGCGAACTCTTCATCGCCGGCAACGACCTCGTCGGCCTCTGCTTCCTCGACGACGGCTGCTGTGCCCTTGCCACCGGCACCACCCTCTTCCACGTCGACCTCAACATCCAGGGCCGCCCGCTGGTATGAATTGAGGACTCACCCCGCAAACATCGCATTGAACTCGCGGTAGCTGATCGCCTCGTCCGCGAAGCCGAACGTCCCGCGCTCCTGAATCTCCTTCGACGCCCTGACAAACGCGGTCAGCGCCACGCGCGTGAGCAGACTTCCCACGCTGATCCTCTTCGCGCCGATCGCCGAAACCTCCGCAACCGTCAGCGCCACACCCCTCAGCCCCATCAACACATTCACCGGCCGGTCCACCGAGCTCACAACCGCAGTGATCTCTTCCTTGGTGCGCAGCCCCGGAGCGTACAACACATCCGCACCAGCTTCCTGGTAAGCCTGCAGCCGCCGAATCGTGTCCTTGAGATCCGGCCTTCCCACGATTAAATTTTCCGCGCGCGCCGTCAGCGTGAACGGAAACCCGCAACCTCGCGCAGCCTCCGCCGCCGCATGAACCCGCTCCACCGCCAGCGGAATCTCATACACCGGCGCATCCGGTCTTCCCGTCGCGTCCTCAATAGACCCCCCGACAGCTCCCGCCTTCGCTGCCATCGAAATCGTCTCTGCAGCCTCTCGCGGTTCATTACCGTAACCATTCTCCAGGTCCGCGCTCACCGGCAGCTCCGTCGCCGCGCTCATCGCCAACACATGAGCGATCATCCGGTCCCGCCCCACAGCGGTATCCGGCACGCCAGTCGAAAATGCATACCCCGCACTCGTGGTTGCGAGCGCCTTGAAGCCCATCGATTGAAGCAGCCGCGCCGTTCCTGCATCCCATGGGTTTGGGATGACGAACGCCCCGCTCCGCTGATGCAGTTCGCGAAACGCCTTCGCCTTTTCCATCTGTGTCGCCATGCAACCTAACCTACTCTCGCCACCATTTATTCTGAAGTTTCGACACGCCTCGCTGGAGACACATGATCGCTGAAATCATCGCTGTCGGCTCGGAAATGCTGACGCCGCACCGCACCGACACCAACTCCCTCTTCCTCACCGAACGCCTCAACGATCTCGGCGTCTCCGTCGCCTTCAAAACCATCCTCGGCGACAACCGCGACCACCTCACCTCCGCCATCCGCATCGCACTCTCGCGCGCCGACATCGTCATCACCTCCGGCGGCCTCGGCCCCACCGAAGACGACCTCACACGCAACTGCGTCGCCGACGCGCTCTCACTCGAGCTCCACAAAGATCCCGAGACCATGACCGCGCTCTATAAACGGTTTGCTGCCCGCCGCATCCCCATGCCGCCCAACAACGAGAAGCAAGCCGAGGTCATCGACGGCGCGCAACTCCTCCCCAACCGCCTCGGCAGCGCACCCGGCCAGTGGCTCGACACCACTTGGCCCAGCCCCGAAAAACAGCCGCATCGCAAGATCGTCATCCTTCTGCCGGGGCCGCCCAAAGAGCTCAAAGCACTCTTCGCCGACGAGTGCATCCCGCGCCTCGCCGCCAATCTCCCGCCGCGCTTCATCGCCAAACGCCTGCTCCGCATGGCGCTCATCCCCGAGTCCACCGTCGACGCGCGAACCGCGCCCATCTACCAAAAGTTCACCGACGTCGAAACCACCATCCTCGCCGGCTCCGCCGAAATTCAGCTCCACTTCGCCTGCACCAAACCTACGCAGGAAACCGCCGAAACCCGCGTCAACGCACTCGCCGAGCTCATCGAGCGCGAAATGGGCGACGACATCTTCTCCTCCAACGGCGAATCGCTCGAAGAGGTCGTCCTCCTCATGCTCGGGGTCCGCGACCTCAAGCTCGCTGTCGCCGAAAGCATCACCGGCGGCCTGCTCTCGCAACGCCTCACCGCCATCCCCAACGCCTCGCGCAGCTTCCACGGCGGCGCCGTCGTCTACGCCAGCGAGCAGAAAACAAATCTCTGCGACGTTCCACCCGAGCTCATCCAGAAGCACGGCGCGGTCAGCGCCGAAGTCGCCCGCGCACTCGCCGAAGGCATACGCAAAAACACCGAGTGCTCCCTCGGCCTCTCACTCACCGGCCTTGCCGGCCCCGGCGGCGGTGAAGGTCCCGACGAAGGCAAACCCGTCGGCCTCGTTTACATCGGCCTCGCCGACGCCGACGGCACACAAGCCAAACAACTCAACCTCTTCGGCGACCGCGAGCACATCCGCTTCTGGTCCACCCAGCACGCCCTCGAGCTCATCCGCCGCACGCTTCTCTAACGCGATTCACAACGCGCCAGCTCCGGATTCGCTACACTCACCTCATTCCCATGCGTCTCTGGCTGCTCACACTCGCCGTCGCCTATCTTCTCGGCTCGATCCCCTTCGGCTACGTCCTCGTCCTTATCTTCCGCCAGCAGGACATCCGCGCCACCGGCAGCGGCAACATCGGCGCCACCAACGTCGCCCGCTCCGGAGGCAAAGGCCTCGGCATTCTCACCCTGGTGCTCGATCTTCTCAAGGCCTTCGCTGCAGTCAAAATCGCGCAGCACCTCGCACCCGGCATGCCCGGCTTCCCGTCAGACCTCGCCGTCGCCGCCGGCATCGCCGCCATCCTCGGCCACGTCTTTCCCATCTGGCTGCGTTTCAAAGGAGGCAAAGGAGTCGCCAGCGCCCTCGGCGTCTTCCTCGCACTGGCTCCCCTTGCCGCACTCTGCGCGCTCGGCGTCTTCATCGTCATCTTCGCCATCACGCGCTTCGTCTCGCTTGCCAGCATTCTTGCCGCGTTCACCATGCCGGTCTTCTGCATGCTCTTCATGCCGGACCGCACGCCCATGTTCGTCGGCGGAATTATCTTCATCGCTCTGCTCGTCATAGCCAAGCACCGCGCCAACATCGATCGCCTCGTGCAAGGAACGGAGAGCCGCTTCGGCCGCAAAAAATCCTCCGACAGCAAGCCCAACAAGCAGGTCCGCGCATGAGCCGTATCGCCATCCTTGGCGCCGGAGCCTGGGGCACCGCGCTTGCCATCTCGCTCGCCCGCCACGGCGGCCACCAGCTCTGCCTCTGGGCGCATTCGCCTGAGCACGCGCGCAAGCTCGCCGAAACCGGCGAAAACACTCGCTATCTCCCCGGCTACATCCTTCCCGCCGACGTCGAGATCACACCCGCGCTCACCAACGCCATCGAAGACGCGGAGATCATCCTCTGCGTCACACCTTCACAAGCTCTGCGCTCCATCATCAGCGAGATCGCGCCGCATCTCACCCCCGCGCAGATCGTGCTCTCCGCCTCCAAGGGCATCGAAGAAAAAACCTTCCTGCGCATGTCGCAGGTCATCGCTGACCGCATCGCCGAACACGCCGATCCCAAAGCCGCAACCCACAACACCATCGCCGTCCTCAGCGGCCCCTCCTTCGCCCAGGAGGTCGCCGCCGCCATGCCCACCGCCCTCTCGATCGCCTGTGAAGACGCCACCATCGGCACACGCCTGCAAAACGACTTCTCCTCGCCGTCACTCCGCGTCTACCGCAATGAAGATCTCGCCGGCACCGAGCTCGGCGGCGCGCTCAAAAACGTCATCGCTCTCGCCTCGGGCATCGTCGCCGGCCTCGAGCTCGGCCACAACGCTGCCGCAGCCCTCATCACCCGCGGCAACGCCGAAATCACCCGCCTCGCCATCGCCTGCGGCGGACGCCGCGAGACCATGGCCGGCCTGTCCGGCATCGGGGACCTGGTGCTCACCTGCTCCAGCAACATGTCGCGCAACTACACCGTTGGGCTCGAGCTCGGCCGCGGCCGCAAGCTCCCCGAAATCCTCGCCTCGCTCAATGGCAAGGTCGCCGAAGGCGTTCTCTCCACCACCGCCGCGCTCGGCCTCGCCGCACGCTACGGCGCCGAGATGCCCATCACCGAGCAGATGGCCGCCATCCTCCACCAGGATCGCAGTCCGCGCGATGCGATCCGCGAGCTCATGACCCGCCCCGGCCGCACCGAATAGCCCACGTCCTAGTAAATCCGGATGATCCCGCGCCCGGACGGCCGCACAAACCCATCCTCCGCGCGCAGGTTCTCGTCAAACTTCGGCGCATTCTCCGATCGGTGCTGCAAGCTGCTAATCAATTTGTGTAGAAGCGACATAGCCCATCTCCCATACGCCCAAACCCGCCACCCGATGCCCACGTTTCGATGGCTGGTGAGAAAGTATTCTGCTCCTTTTCTCCACGGATGTCGTGCATCTTTCGCACCGCGGAGCTTGCCTTTCGTGGTACGCCACTTACCTTTGGTGGTACGCCCCGCCTCCCACTTCCGCTCACCCCGACGGCATACCGCGCCTGCCCTCGCAGCAAGCATCTAACCCCCTCGTGCCCGATGCCCTGCTCATCGCTGTCACTGTGCCCACCTGGGCTGCCGTCTTTGGCTTCATCTCCATCCTGCTCATCGCCGCCTGGATGCTCGCCGGCATCTTCGGGCCATCCCCCAACTACGACATCCTCTGCCGCGACGAGCTCCCGACCAACGACTCCGACGCCTTCCTCGCACTCCTCGAATCCCTCGCCGACGCCCCCGTCAACCGCACCGGCCGCTTCGAAGTCCTCACCAACGGCCCCGCCTTCTACCCCGCCGCACTCGACGCCATCCGACACGCCCGCGAGAGCGTCAACCTCGAGGCCTACATCTTCTCCCGCGGCGAGATCGGCAAGCTCTACCTCGACGCCCTCATTGATCGCGCCCGCGCCGGCGTCCGCGTCAATCTCCTGCTCGACGCCTTCGGCTCCGCCGGCGTCGCCAAGCGTTACTTCCGCGATCTCACCGCGGCCGGCGGCCGCATGGCCTTCTACAATCCGCCCACCTGGCACCACATCCTTCAGATCGACAACCGCACCCACCGCGAGCTGCTCATCGTCGACGGCCAGGTCGGCTTCATCGGCGGGGCGGGCATCGCCGACCAGTGGTACAAAGGCTCCGGCAAAAATCCACGCTGGCGGGACACCATGGTGCGCGTCGAAGGCGGCGCCGTTCCCAACCTCCAGGCCACCTTCGCCGAAAACTGGCTCTCGTCCACCGGCCAGCTCCTCGCCGGCCACCCCTGGTTCCCTCCACTCGACTGCCCCGACCCCACCGCCGCTCTCGTCGTCAACTCCACTCCAACCATCGGCGGATCCACGCGAGCCCGCGTCCTCTTCCAGCTTCTGCTCGCCTCCGCGCGCCACTCCATCACCATCACCACGCCCTACTTCCTCCCCGACAAGTCCCTCACCCACGAGCTCTGTCGCGCCATCGAAGAGCGCCACGTCAAGCTCCGCATCCTCGTCCCCGGCCGCAAGTCCGACCACCTCGTTACCCGCTCCACCTCCCGCGGCGGTTACGGCAAGCTCCTCCAGGCCGGTGCCGAAGTCCACGAGTACCAGCCCGCCATGATCCACGCCAAAATCCTCGTTATCGACGACCTCTGGACCATCGTTGGCTCCACCAACTTCGACAACCGCTCCTTCGGCCTCAACGACGAGGTCAACCTCGCCGTCCGCGACCGCACCCTCGCCCAACGCATGGCCTCCGACTTCGCCCGCGACCTCGCCGACAGCCGCCCCATCACCCTCGACGAGTGGCGCCACCGTCCCGTCACCGAACGCGCCCCCGAACTCCTCGGCTGGATCTTCGAGCGCCAGCAATAGCGCATGCGAACCGAGAACAGAAAACACAAAACGAACAACGCCCACCGCCTCCGCGTCGCCACCTACAACGTCCACAAATGCGCCGGCCTCGACCGCCGCACCCTCCCCGACCGCATCATCTCCGTCCTCTCCGAACTCGACGCCGACATCGTCTGCCTCCAGGAGGTCGTTAACGCTCCCGGCACTCGCCTTTACAACCAGTCCGGCGAAATCTCCCGCGCCCTGCCCACCTACACCGCCGTCTTCGGCGCCAATCGCCCGCTCCACGGCGGCACCTACGGCAACCTCACCCTCTCGCGCCTCCCCATCCTCCGCTCGCGCAACCACGACCTCACCTCACGCCGCGAAGAGCGTGGCGCCCTCCAGACTGACATCGCCCTCGGCCCGCACACGCTCCACCTCTTCAACGTCCACCTCGGCACCGGCCTCTATGAGCGCCGCCGCCAGGCCCAACTCCTCCTCGGCGAAAAGGTCCTCGCCCACCCCGAGCTCCACCCCCCGCGCCTCGTCGTCGGCGACCTCAACGAGTGGACTCGCGGCCTCACTACCCGCCTCCTCCGCTCCAGCTTCCAGACGTTCAAGCCGCGTCACGGCATGCGCGTCCCCGCCACCTTCCCCGGCCTGCTCCCCTTCCTCACTCTCGACCACTGTTTCTACGAGCCGCCCCTCCAACTCCTCGAATCCCACCTCGTCCGCACCCCCACCGCCCTCATCGCCAGCGACCACCTGCCCCTCCTGGCCGACTTCACACTTTCCCCTTCAGCCTGATCGCCTCTACTGAACCGACATCTTCTGAACCGACATCTTCTGAAGCATGATCGTGACCGTTACGCTTCCGTCGACGTTGATCCCATTCGGAAGATCGTAGACGTAGACGCGTTCCGTCACGCGGCCAAGCACCGGCGTTCCGCCCGAGTCCGCGTGCCGCACCAGGTCACCCACGCACGGAAGAATCATGTCCGTAACTTCGCCCTCGACACCTGTCGCAGCAGACGCCGCTTGCTCGTCGCTGAAATGAAACAGTACGCAAATCAACATGGGCCAGCTCCCATGGACAAAGCCAACACGCCCCTTCACGAACGTGTGTAGAGCTCACCTTCCGCTGCTTGAAGCAGCACCGTGAGCTGTTCCTCTTTCTCCCCTTAACGTTCTGGATGTTCGTGCTCACCTTGGCAGGGAGTCGTGCCGGCCATCAGAAATCGCTCGGCCGGCACTGCGGAAAGCAGGAGGGTTGGAGAAATGATCTGCTCAGAAATGGACCGCGGGCTTTGGGCGCCTGCACGCGAATACGACCCATCGTTTGCTCATTCCCATGTGAGACGCGAGCGGCATACTCAGCCCCTCGCCTCGGTTGTCCGTGCGACGCAGAGGATGGGATGGGAATCTCCGCAACATAAGTTGCACGCCCTCTTTAGCCGATTTCAACGATGTCCAACGCCGTGCGCCTTTACGCCTCTGCGCTCCGGTTCAGCCGCCCTTCCAGCAGTTCCCGCCCCACCGCATCCAGCACGCCATTCAAAAACTGCAAACTCTCCGGAGCTGCATACCGCTTCGCAATCTCCAGCGTCTCGTTGATCACAATCGGCGCCGGCGTCTTCGGGTAACCCAGCATCTCAGCGACGGCCGTCCGCAACAGATTCCGGTCCACCGCCGGCATCCGCTCCAGCCGCCAGTTCTTCGCGTGCTTCTGAATCATCTTGTCGACCTCATCCTCGCGCCGCGTCGCCACCCGAAACAGGTCATCCGCAAACCCGCGTGTCTCATCATCCACATCATCGCGCGATCCCCAGAACAGCCGCTCCACCTCTTCCGGGTTCTGCTTGCCGAGATCCCCTTGGAACAGCATTTGCATCGCGAGCTCGCGGCTCTTGCGGCGGCTTCCCATCTACCGCCCCGCTTCCGTAGCCTGGCCATCACGCCCGCCCCGCAGCTTCGCTCCCAGCTTCATCCCCAAAGACGCCATCTCGATCGCCGCCACCCCAGCCTCAAATCCCTTGTTGCCGGCCTTCACGCCCGCGCGGTCGAGCGCCTGCTCCAGCGTCTCGCACGTCAACACTCCAAACGCATGCGGCACGCGCGTCTCCTGTTGCGACTGCCCAATCCCCCGCGCCACTTCCGTATAAATCGCCTCGTAATGCGCCGTCTCGCCCCTCAGCAACACGCCCAGCGTAATAATCGCCGCAAACCGCTTCGATTCCGCCAGCGTCCGCGCCGCCGCCGGAATCTCCCACGCGCCCGGCACCCGCACAATCTCAATGTTCGTCTGTTCCGCGCCCGATCGCAGCAGCGCATCCAGCGCTCCCTGCAGCAGCCGGTCCGTAATCACCGCATTCCACCGCGCGACCACGATCCCAAACCGATGCCCTTCAGCAGACAGGTCACCCTCAACCGCAATCGCCCGCCCACGCAGCGGGTTCTCCGACTGCCAGAATCCAATCTTCAGATTGCAATCAAGCTCCGCCGTAAACATCCGCGAGTTCCAGTGCGTCACGGCCGGCGCGCTCAGCCGCACCACAGCCTCTTCCATCCGGAAATTCGCCGCCATCCACGCCCGCACCACCGCATACACCGCGTCAAGCTGCGTCGTCTCAATCAGGATCTGCGGCACCGCCGGCGCGCGCCCCGTCACCAGCTCCAGGTTTGCCAGCGGAGCCAGAAACGCCGCACCCTTCCCACCGTCATCCGCCCATCCCTTCCCCTCCTCAAACCCGAGCGAACGAAACAGGCTGCCCAGCTTCGCATACGCATCCTCAGACGCAATCGCCGCGATGCTGGTGATCCCCTTGATCATGTTTCAGATTGTATCGTCAGCTTCCCGAGCTCTTGCTTTCTTTCTGTCATTCCGAGCGCAGCGAGGAACCTGCTTTTTGCTCTTTGCTTCCGCCGTTGCTTTTCTTTCTGTCATCCCCGTAGGGGATCTGCTTTCGTCCCGCTTCCAGGCCGCAAGAGCCACACACAATGTGAATGCGACTTTGAGATTTCCAATGAATCGGAAATCGCTGGATTCATGATGCTCTATCAGTTAATGCAGCCTCAGTTCGGCGTAGGCCGGTCGATGTGATGCACCACCCAGAACGTAACCGGGCCCTTTGTAGGCTTCAACTCCAGCCCCAACTGTTCACGCACGGCATCCTTGAGCGGGGGATATCGATCTTCAGAAGGGGCGCCTTCCGGCAACTGAGCCGGCCACCACATCAGGTGATAGGCGTATGTTCCGGTCATCCCTGTGCGGTCGAGAACATCCGTGCCTAGATTTTGCTTCAGATCGCTGAAGAAAATATGGAATGGACACCCTTTCGGGTCGACCTCTGCACCTTTGTCCCGCGAGAAATGCATACTGCAGGTGCTCAGAGTCTTCCCAACGTCACCTTGCACCGGCGTCATCAACTTCGCTGTTCGGGCTGTCGTGATCAGCTCGTAAGTGTTACTCGTCCTCCTCTCTGGATGAATCTGCAGATGAAACCGGTCCGCAAGCAGCACCTGAAGCATGTGGCGCTTTTCTGCTTTGGCATCACTGTCGTTCAGCTTCGCTAGAGCCTCATCCGTGGAGGGGTCGGACTTCGCATTGATTGTGTACATGGTCTCAAACCCCCAATGGGGCAGGTTTTCCAACTGACTAACCATGTGCAGGTCATATGCAGCAAGGATCAATCCCCACAGCGCAACCCCTTCGGCATGATAGAGGCTGTTGTGCGGCATATTGTCGACATACCGCATACCGCCGTCGGCGCGATACTCGCGAATCGAAGCCACGTCGAAAGCCAAATGAGGGTGATAAGTAGAGGCCCCCGAGTCGCGTGTCACGGGCTTGGCGGGCGCGTTCTGGCAGAACAACGACTTGCTCTGCGGGGAAAATATCAATGCACCACAGAGGATCGCTCTCCACCCCACGAACTCGGGAACGTCAGACAGCAGCATTTTCAACATGGACAGTTTCCTTTCCAAGTGAATCAGACAAACTCTATCGGCAACGCTTCGAGTCGTTTGGCTACTATGCCAATATGCATGCCTCACGACGACGTCCCACGCCGGCGATTTTGTTTGCGGTGATAGCGTGGGCCATTTTCAGTTGCACTGCTCTCGCTGCTATCACCCTTCGGCTTCCGGCGTTGCAAGCTCAGCAGCCCAGCAATACTACGGTCCCGGCCGAGAAACTGCCGAGCTTCGAGGTCGCATCCATCAAGGCCAGCAAGCCGGGCTACAGCGGTCATGATTGGGATTCGAGTTCTGACAGAGTCACCATTGAGAACTACAGCCTGCGCGATCTGATTGCCTACGCCTACAATCTCAAATCGAACTCGCAGGTCTTGGGCGGCCCTCGATGGGTTGACAACGATCACTTCGACATCGCAGCCAAATTAGATGATGCGGAAGTCGCAAAGCTGAAGACGATGCACGGCGATGACGTTCGCAACGACTGGGCCCAGATGATGCAGTCACTGCTCGCCGATCGCTTTGGGCTGAGGGTGACACGTGACCAGCGGACCATTCCGGTATTGCGGCTCGTCGTGGCCAAATCCGGGCAAAAGCTCGCGCGCCCAACAAATAAAGAAACCAACTACAGTTTGTCTGCGCGCAACTCACACTTGAGCGCAACGGCTATTTCGATGGCGGCATTTGCCGATTTCCTGACACATCAGGTGGAGACGGAGGACCGCGTAGTCGTCGATCGTACTGGACTCACCGGCGGCTTCGACTTCAAATTAGACTGGACACCCGATCACGGCCGCGGGATTTCCGACGAAGCGCACTTTCCGGGCCTGCTCACTGCCTTGCGCGAGCAGCTAGGCCTGGAACTGAAGCCCGGCAAAGCGAGCGTCGGGGTGGTGATCGTGGAGTCCGCAGCAGAACCAGAGTTCGACTGAACGGACCACAACCCCGAGCCATGCCGTTCGACGCAGAGACTGCGCGCCGTTCGTGGATGACCCGCAATCCGGAAGTGGGTATGCTCTCCTCGAATGGCGCCACCATCCGCTCCGAGCCGAAACTTATGCCGAACCACTCCTACACCCGCGTCCTGATCGCCCACGACAACGCGATCGCGACGGTCACACTCAACCGACCCGAAGTCCTCCACGCCCTCGACGCCACCATGTTCGACGAGCTCGAACACGCCTTCCGCGAGCTCGCAGCAGATAGCAATATCCGCGTCATCCTTCTCACCGGCTCCGGCGAGCGCGCCTTTGCCGCCGGCGCAGATATCCGCGCACTCACCGACACCGACGCAACATCCGGCCGCGCAGCATCCCAGCGCGGCCAGTCCGTCATGCTCGGCATCGAGCGCTGCGGCAAGCCCGTCATCGCCGTCATCAACGGCGTCGCTCTCGGCGGCGGCCTCGAGCTCGCCCTTTCCTGCACCTTCCGCCTCGCCAGCGACCGTGCCAGGCTCGGTCTCCCCGAGCTCAAACTCGGCCTCATCCCCGGCTACGGCGGAACCCAACGCCTCCCGCGCCTCATCGGCAAACCGGCCGCGCTCAAACTCATGCTCACCGGCGCTGCCGTCGACGCGCCAGAAGCCCTCCGCCTCGGCCTCGTCGACGAAGTCCTCCCCGCACCAGAACTCATGCCCCGCGCCCACGCGATCGCCGACAGTATCGCGGCCATGGCGCCGCTCGCCATCACCGCCGTCCTCGAAGCCGTCGCCCGCGGCGACAATCTGCCCCTCGAAGACGCCCTCGCCGTCGAATCCGGCATCTTCGGCAATCTCTGCTCCACCGCCGACAAGCGCGAAGGCCTCACCGCCTTCCTCGAAAAACGCCCCGCAAAATGGAGTGGCCTGTAACGCTTCCGTCCAATGGAGCCGCACCTTCCGGCTGATATCCTTGAAGTCGTGACCCGCCGCATCACCCTGCTCGCCTCGCTCCTGATCTCCGCTCCGCTGCTCATCTCCGGCTGCCACGGCCACGCCTTCAGCGAAGACGCTGAACAAGCCCGCGCCCAGCGCCACGCCCTGCAGGACTCGGCCCGCCAGCAGCTCGAAATGATTCCGCCGCCATCGAAGTCCCGCTTCATGGCCATCCACTCCGCCCAGTCCTGGGAAAACCCCTCCCTCACCGTGCAGCCCGGAATGCTCCAGCTCCGCGTCACCCTCGCCGACCCCGACCCCGAGCTCGGTTCCGGCGGCATGCTCCGTCCCGAAGCTGCCCGCCAGCAGGAGCTCAACATCTCCCTCGACAAGCTCGATGACGCCGTCAGCTCGATCCCCGAAAGCGCCTGGCCCTACGGCCGCGTCATCTCCGTCGAGGAGCCGTCCAAAACGCCTCCGAAAGCCGAGCCCCAGGTCCGCCGCAACCTCGAGGTCACCGTGCGTGAGCTGAACGACCTCGGCGTCGTCGCCTACGACGTCCGGGACGGGATTGTCCGATAATCGGCCAAAATTAAGCGCACAAAAACGCCTTAAAGTCGCATTAAAACGCTCCAAAACCGCTCGTTTTTGAACGGGCTTTTTCAGCGGTTTTGGGCTTTTAAGGGAAGGTTGGTGGACCTGATCGGGATCGAACCGATGACCTCTTCCATGCCATGGAAGCGCGCTCCCAGCTGCGCCACAGGCCCACTCTTTGGAGGACATTTCCATTCTCACCCGCCCTCGACTTCAAGTCAAACCCACAGTTCTCGAAGCCGCGAAAATGCAGGAACAATGCGGGTTATCCCGGTGTCTAAGCCAGTAGAGTGGGCGAGCACTCTGCCGCCGGCGGCGCTGTTCCCTTCCACCCGAAACGACCGTCTAAACCAATGGTCTCTGGACAGTCGTTGCGCCGAGAGCCTACTTTAATGGGCACTCGGATTGGGGTTTCCCGATGCGAGCAGGAACAGCGATGAGCGATCTGGTAAGCGCGATCGGGATCCGAGCGGAAGAGCAGGAGCTCGTGCGCGAGCTGAAGTCCGGCTCTGAGCAGGCCTTTGCGCTGCTGATTGCGCGGTACAGCCAGCCGATTTACTCGCTGATATCGCGAAGTTTACGCGACCCATCCGAAGCCGCCGACGTGACCCAGGAGGTCTTCGTCAAGGTCTTCCGCAGCATCTCCGGCTTCCACGGTGAAGCCAGCCTGCGCACGTGGATCTACCGCATTGCGCTGCACGAGACCAGCAACCAGCGGCGCTGGTGGAACCGCCACAAGCGGCAGGAAGTAACGATGGACGCTCCCCTCGAAAACGAGGAAGGCGAGTGCACCTGCCTGGCCGAGACACTCGCGACTGGCGATGCGTCGCCATTCGAGCAGGCCTCGCGGACAGAAACGCGGCACCGCGTGGAAGCTGCGTTGAGGAACCTCCCGGACGCATATCGCGAAGTAGTTGTATTGCGGGAGATCGAGGGCTTTGGGTATGAAGAGATCGCCGAGATCCTCAACGTGAACCTGGGGACGGTGAAGAGCAGGCTCACGCGGGGGCGGGCGGCGCTTCGGGAGCACCTGAAAAGTAAGGACTTGGAGCGCGAGGTTCGTTCCGGTTCCACACCCGTGGCCCATACACTGAAAGCGGTGAGCAGATGAACGCCGACGGACGCAAAGACGAGCAGGTGCAGGCCGGAACCGGGTGCGTTGCCGTGCAGGCTGCGTTCTCGCCGTATCTGGATGGCGCACTGAGCGGCGTGGAGATGGGGCGCGTCGCCGAGCATCTGGATGCGTGTCCGCCGTGTGCGACGGAATTTGATGGCTGGCGCGACATGCAGAGCGCGCTCAGCGAGCTGGGCCCGGCGAAGCCGCCGGCCGAGCTGCAGAGGCAGTTGCGCTCGGCGATCGGCCTGGAGCGCGGGCGTGGAAGCTATCTGCCGCTTACCGGCAAGATTGCGCTGCTGTGGCGCAGGTCGATTTCGCCGCTGGTTTTGCAGGGAGCGGGCGGGCTTGCCGCGGCGGTGCTGCTTCTGGCGGGCCTGTTCCGGCTGTTTGGGCCGGGTGTTGCCGTGCAGGCGAATGACGACGCCATGGCGCACCTGATCGCGCCGCACTATCTCTACTCACAGGTTTCGCCGATCCCCGTGGAGACCGGCCGTGATGTTCCGGTACTCGTGGAGGCGAAGGTGGATACGCGGGGGCGGGTATGCGATTTCAGAATCCTCAACGGGCCGACTGATCCTTCCGTGCAGCTTCAGGTGGAGCAGAATCTGCTGTCCAGCGTGTTTACGCCGGCGACGGTGTTCGGCGTGCCAGTGGTCGGGCACGTCATGGTGACGTTCACAGGCGTGTCGGTCAGGGGATAGTAGAACTGCGGCGGTTTGCCGGGGCATGTTCGGCTTCCATAGACTAGGCGGGTGCGTCAGTTCAGTACCGTGCCCCGTTTGAGACATTCATTCCATCCAGCGTTTCGCTTGAAAGCTTTCCTTTATGCAGCTTTGTTCGCCGGGCTCAGCCTTGGGCTGATGTGTCCTGGCGGGCTTGCGCAGAGCTCTTCGTCGTCGTCTTCATCGTCGGCGCCTGCGGGCGAACAGGCGCAGGACAATGTCAATCCGGCAGCGCGGCCGCGCGCGGCCGAGATTGAGCCGGGCGGAGCGGCGGTAACGCTTGAGACCAGCGAGCCGCTGTTTCAGATGGCGGCGGCGTTGAATGCGTGCGGCTACGATGCGGACCTCAATCACTCGGCGCCGGTGCGGGCTGAGGTGCGCGCGGACATGAATGCTGCGCTCGAGCAATCGGAAGCAGCCCGCGACAGCCGGGACAAGCTGTGCGACTACATTGCGCAGCATCAGCTTACGAATTCAGGCCTGGGTGTGGGACAGTATGTGTCGCTGGCGCTGTATCTTTCGCCTGCGCCGCAGTTGACGCCTAACGTGGACGAGACGGAGCTTCCGCCGCAGGCCGCGCAGGTGGTGAATGTGTTGCCGCTGCTGCGCACGTTCGCCGAGCAGGTGAATCTGCACTACATCTGGGTGCACCATCACGCGGAGTACGAGGCGCTGGCGGCGCGCGTGCACGACCCGATGGTGAAGATGATCCTGAATGCGAACATCTATCTGCATCAGCCGGTGTCGAGCTACGACGGGCGGCGGTTCCTTGTGCTGTTGGAGCCGATGCTGTCGCCGGCGCTGACGAATGCGCGGATTTACGGGACGGATTACATCATCGTGATGTCGCCGGACTCCAGCGCGGGTGATCCGGTGCGGATGAACGAGATTCGCCACATTTATCTGCATTACGTGGTTGAGCCGATGGTGTACAGCCGCGGCCAGGCGATGGAGCGCATTCAGCCGGTGCTGCGCGGCGTGGCGGATGCGCCAATCGAGTTCACGTACAAGAGCGATGCGGTCTCGCTGATTACGGAGTGCCTGATCAAGGCGATCGAGGCGCGCATGTATGTGATCGACCAGCCGGCGCCGCAGAAGCCCAAGGGCACGATGGGACGCGCGGATGTGGCAACTTACGACGCCCAGAAGGCGGTCTATGACCGGGAGACGGCGATTGCGCGGCAGCGCCTGGTGGATGTGGATGAGTCGCAGGGATGGGTGCTGACGGGCTACTTCTACCAGACGCTGGGGATGATGGAGCATAACGGCGACGGGCTGCGCGATGAGATTGCCCCGATGATCTACGGCATGGACGTGGACCGCGAGCGGCGGCATGCGGAGCAGATGCGGTTTGTCGCAGAGGCGCCCGCCGATCCACTGAGCCGCGGAAGCGCGCGCCGGCCCAAACCCGCGGGGCTGGAACTTGCGGAGATGGATCTCGCCAAGGGTGACGTGGACGGCGCGGCGGACCTGGCCGACAAGGCTATCCAAGACCCGAAGGCGGACCACGGCGAGGCGCAGTATTTGCTGGCGCGAGTAGACCTGATCCACGGGAACGCAGAGGACGCGAAGGAGGGGTTTGAGAAGACTCTGACGCTGTCTAAGGACCCGCGAACGCTGGCGTGGAGCCACATCTACCTGGGCCGGCTGTACGACACGATGCAGACGCCGGACCGCGAGCATGCGGTGGCGGAGTACCAGGCCGCGCTGGAGGTCCGGGATGGCCGGCAGGATACCCGGCAGGCGGCCGAGGCCGGGCTGAAGAAGCCGTTTGCTGTGCCCCGGCGGGATCCGCAACCGGGCTCGCAGCCGCAGCAGGACGACGATGCAAACTTCGACCCTACGGGCAAGGCGCAGAAAGAGGCCTACAAGCCGGCTGCGCCCGGCGCTGCCAGCCCGCAGAAACGAGACGCGCCGAGATAGCTCCGGATAGGTTCCGGGGTAGGTTCGGGTGACGACGGGCACACCTTCGTAGCAGCAACACACCCGCAGGCAGCCGCGTAGACTGGGACAGCAGAGTATGGCGGCGGAGCGGAGCAAATCGGCTGCAGTGCAGACGGGCGCAGCGGTGCCGGGTGCGGCGAAGCGCAAGCGTGCGCCGGCGAGCAAGAACGGCGCGCGCGCGAAGGCGGCGAATGGCGGCCGCAGCGCGCTGGAGCAGACGCTCGGGTACAAATTTGCCAAGCCCGCGCTGCTAGAGCTCGCGCTCACGCACCGCTCGCATCCCTATGAGGCGCGAACGGACCCGGACGACATTGCGGCGCATGAGACCAAGAATGCTCCCGGGACGGACAATGAGCAGCTTGAGTTTGTGGGCGATGCGGTGCTGGGGCTGGCCGTGACGGAGCTGCTGTACAAGCAGTTTCCCGACCGCAGCGAGGGCGAGCTGACGCGCATGCGCGCGAGCCTTGTAAGCCAGCACCGGATGTCGGCATTGGGCGCGGAATTGCGGCTGGGCGAGCATCTGCTGGTGGGCAGGAGCGCGGAGCAGAATGGAGCGCGGCGCAAACCCGCGCTGCTGGCGAATGCCGCCGAGGCGGTGATGGCGGCGATCTATCTGGACGCAAACGGTGCGGGCAAGGATGGGTTTCGCGAGGTGCGGCGGCTGGTGGAGGAGCGGCTGGTGAAGCCCGAGCTGGCCGCGATGAAGGCGGCGCTGGCCACCGACGGCCGCGGCGCGCTGCGCGATGCGAAGACGCTGCTGCAGGAACGCGTGCAGGCGCAATGCGTGGGGCGTTTGCGCTATGCGGATACGGACCAGAGCGGACCGGCGCATCAGCGGCGCTTCAAGGTAGAGGCAAGGATTGAAGGCCCGGGCGGGCGGATTTCGGTGCTGGCCTCGGCGGAGGGTGCGAGTAAGAAGGAGGCGCAGCAGCGC
Source organism: uncultured Verrucomicrobiae bacterium (assembly GCA_963716225.1). Classification (GTDB taxonomy): domain Bacteria; phylum Acidobacteriota; class Terriglobia; order Terriglobales; family Acidobacteriaceae; genus Granulicella. Next base: position 1,170,966 of record OY970299.1, read on the forward strand.
GCGGCCGAGCTGGCGCTGAAGCATTGGAAGGAGCCCCTTCCGGGCGACCGGGCGGAAGCGCGAAACGAGGACGCTGCATGACGCCCATCTCGTTGTCGATCAATGCTGCGGCTTCTACGGACACGCCGGACGTAGACCCCGCCGAGCAGATTGCGCATGCGGAGAGGATGCGGGCGGTGCGCGCGATGCCGGCCTCGAAGGCGGAGCATGGTTTGCTGGCGACGCTGCGGTCGCTGTGCGAGTTCCTGGTGGTGGCGCTGTTTGCGCTGACGTTTATCCTGCAGCCGTTCCGGATTCCATCGGAGTCGATGGTGCCGACGTTGCGGGTGGGCGACTTCCTGATGGTCGACAAGCAGTCGTATGAGCCGGAGGGCGCGCTGGCGTGGATGCTGCCGCCGGCGAGTATTCATCGCGGCGACCTGGTGGTGTTTCATTATCCGGTTGATCCGGCGATGCATTTGGTGAAGCGCGTGGTGGCGGTCCCGGGAGACCGCGTTCGGCTGAAGAATGGAAGGGTGTGGATCAACGAGCAGCCGTTGGATGAGCCGTATGCGTTTTACTCGCAGGCCGCGGTGGACGACTTCCGCGATAACTTCCCGTCGCTGCGGAGGGCTGATCCGAGCCTTGATCCGAACTGGTGGATGAGGCTGAGGCGAAGCATCGTGGATGGTGAGGTCACCGTGCCGCGTGGGCAGTTGTTCGTGTTGGGCGACAACCGCAACGACAGCGAGGACAGCCGGTATTGGGGCTTCGTGCCGGAGAGAGATGTGGTCGGCCGGCCATTGGTGGTGTACTTCTCGATCCTGCCGACGGAAGATGATGCGGCGCCGCCGACGTTTGGCCAGCGGCTGCGGACGGCGTTGAGCTTTCATATATTGCGCTGAGGCGTCGGGCCTCTGCGTTCGAGGTAGGAACTTCTTGTAACCATCTCCGCACGGCGGTAATGCGGATGTGTGCCGGGATGCAAGGTACACTGGCAGGAAGGAGAAGGACCCGTCTTGACCAGAGTTGCAGACAGTAGCGTGGAGACGCGCGCGGACCGCAGCGAGAGCGCCGTCGTGGAGGCGAACCGGGCTGCAGGGCGCGAGCCTGACGCCGAGGTCAGGGAGACGCCGCTCGAGGCGCTGGCGTCGATCTGCACGGTGCTTGTGATCGGCCTCTTCATCATGGGGTTCATCTTCCAGAACTTCGTGATTCCGTCAGGCTCGATGGAGAAGACGCTGCTGATCGGCGACCACGTGGTGGTGGACCGGATCTCGCTGGCGCCGCCGACGCACTGGGCGCCGTTTGTGCATTACCGGTCGGTGCAGCGCGGCGACGTTATCGTGTTTTACAAGCCGAATCCGGAGTCGCCGGACTTGATTCTGGTGAAGCGCGCGATTGGGATTCCGGGTGACCGCATTCATTTGCGACATGGCGTCGTGTACGTGAATGGCGTGGCTCAGAACGAGCCGTACGCGAAGATGCCGAATGACAACGACGGCAATCCCGACGATGCGTATCTTCCGTACCGCGATGACTTCCCTTCCGATGTTGCGGGGATCAGCCAGGCCGCCTCGCAGAACCACGCGGCACTTTGGGCTGTCGAGCTGCCGGCGCATATCCAGGGCGATGACATCGTGGTCCCACCGGGCAAGATTTTTGCGATGGGCGACAACCGCACCGAGAGCCTCGACAGCCGATTTTGGGGCTTTGTGCCGATGGAGAACATCATGGGCCGTCCCATGTTCGTCTACTGGTCGTTTGTTACGCCGGCGGAGCAGGAGTACAAGACGAGCCTGAGCGACCGACTCGGCTTCATGGTGCATGTAGTGACGCACTTCTTTACGGGAACGCGCTGGAGTCGCACGTTCCACGTCATCCGCTAATCTTTGATCTCAGGTTCGCGAGGCGTTCGCAAGCGAACGCGCGGAACCGCGTTTCATGGCAGTGCTGCAAGATAGAAGCCGGATGAATTCAGACGACCAGAGCGCGCCGAGCGAGATCTTTACCGGAGGCGTGGGGCAAATGCGGCAGAGACTGGCAGGCGCCGCTGCGCTTGTGCTCGTGGTGCTGCTGCTCGCGGTTACGCCGCCGCTGCTGAACGTCAGCCGGTACCAGCGGCGCATCGTTAGCAGCATGAGCGAGAGCCTGGGACGGCCGGTGCACATGGACAAAGTGAGCCTGCATCTGCTGCCGATGCCCGGCTTCACGCTGGAAAATTTTGTAGTGAGCGAGGACCCGGCGTTCGGCAACGAGCCGACGATTCGCGCCAATGAGGTGACGGCGACGCTGCGCGTGAGCTCTCTGTGGCACCGGCGCGTGGAGTTCTCGACGGTGAAGTTCGAACAGCCCAGCGTGAACCTGGTGCGCAGGGCGGATGGGCGCTGGAACCTTGAAGGTGTGCTGCTGCACGCTTCGCACGTGGACACAGCGCCCACTGCACAGCAGCGCCCAGGAGCGGCGCCGCGCTTTCCGTACATCGAAGCGACGGGCGGCCGGATCAACCTGAAGCTTGGCAACGAGAAGATGCCCTTCTCGCTGACGGATACGGATTTTGCGCTGTGGCTGCCGTCGCCGCAGACATGGCGCGTGCGGCTGGAAGGCAAGCCGACACGCACGGACTCGAACATCGGCGACCCGGGCGTTGTGCGCATTGAAGGCTCGCTGCAGCGCGCGGGGCGCATGCAGGATGTGCCAGTCGATCTGCATGCAAGCTGGTACGACGCGCCGCTGGGACAGGCGAGCCGGCTGATCTCCGGCGACGATCGCGGATGGCGCGGCACGTTGCACGCCGATGGCTGGGTGCGTGGCCCGCTCGGTTCCGCGGCTGCGAGGACAAAGATCACCATCGACGATCTGCGCCGCGCGGACTTTGTTCCGGCGCGATCCCTGGACGAGTCGATCACGTGCGAGAGCAGCGCTGATCTTCCTGCGGTGCGGCTGGCAAATGTTGAGTGCACAGTGCCGATCGATGGTGCTGAGCCGCTCGACATTGCGGCGGCGGCAATGGATTTGTCGCAGCCCAAGGCAGCCGAGGCCGCGGTCGAGGCGAAGAAGCTTCCGCTGGATTGGGTGTTCGGCTGGATGCGGCTGTTTTCGCCGCGCATTCCAGCATCGCCGCGCGTGCAGGGGAACGTGGACGCGAGCCTGGCGCACGCTGCGGACGCACCTGTGACTGACTGGAACGGCACCGTCGCGCTGACTATGCCCATACCGGCGCGGCGCGCGAACGGCGAACGCCTGTCCGTCAAGACAGCAGCCGACGTGCCCGCAACAACGCAGCAGTTTGAAGTGACATTGAGCGCGGGCGCGAACGGCTGGACGGCGATGCTGAGCCCGACCCCGCTGCGGCTCGGGCCGGGCGCCGACCTGACCTTGAGCGGGCAGGCGTCCGCGTCCAGTTACAGCTTCACGCTGGCAGGACAGGCGAGCGCGGCGCAGTTGGCGAGCATCACGCACGCGCTTCCGCAACTCGCCGATGATACAGGGTTGGTGCTGGCGGGCGGCGCTGAGACGCCGAACTCCGGTACGGCAGACTCTATCCGGACCATCGCGCTTGCGTGCACACGCCAGTTCAGCGGAGGGCAGACGTGCTCCGCTCCCGCACCGCAGCCTCGCCGTCCGGCGCGGCGCAATGGACGATCGCGGCGCTAATTTTTTATTGCTGGCGCAGCACAACGGTGCGTGTGTGTACGCTGGGACCCGTCTCGGGAGTGCTGCCGTCGTTGACCGCGACTTCTGTCGGCGAGTCCTGAACGACGACGCGCTCGGTGGCGTTGGAGAGCCCCGAGACGCGAATACGCCGCGTGACGCTGAGCGCACCCGCGCGGACGACCAGGGGAACTTCGGCCGCGGCCGCGCCAGAATTATGCACGGTGACGGCAACGAGCCATCCCTTGTCATGCCCGTTGCCGGCGGGGAGTTCGCGCGGCGTAACGTCCACGATGCTGAGCGCGGGAAGGCCGCGGTCGTGCAGCACCCAGTCGTTGAAGAACCAGGCGAGGTCTTTGCCGCTGGTCTTCTCGAGCAGTGTCTCGAAGGCCTGCGCCTGCTGCGCAGGTGATTCGTGGCTCGGTTTTTGCATGCGCCAGGAGCTGAGCGCGATCTGGAGCGGCTGCTCGCCCGCGATATCGCGCAGCATCCACCAGACTGCCGCGGCCTTGCGGCGGAAGAATAGTTCGTCTGACGCAGCGATGAGCGGCTGACCGACGGCGGCGTTCTGTCTCGTCGAAGAACTCGCGTTTTCGTCAGACGATGGCTCTTGCGCAGCATCGCTGAGCGTGTCTGCGGCGATGACGGGCTGCATCATGGCGTCCAATTGATTGACGGCAGCATCGCGTCCGCGATCGTGCTCGATCCATAGCAACGAGAAGAACTCGGCGAGGCCTTCGTCCATCCACGGCTGGCCCGTTTGCACCCACGCATGCGTGAGGCTGTGTGCGAGCAGCGGAGCGGAATCCGAGCCTGCCAGCACTCCGACCGGAGCGACCAGCAGCGGGCCATCTTCGAATGGCTGGCCCGCGTGGTCAATGATGGTGAGCGCGGAGAGCGGATGCGGCCCGAGCCACTGCCGGATGAGCGGAGCGACGCGCTGCGCAGACTGTGCGAGCGATGGGAGTGCGCGCTCATCCGTGCTCTCAACGGCGAGCATCGGTGCGGCGTTGGCGGTGGGCGCTGTTCCTGAGGATGATGGCAGCGAAGCGATCATGCTCTCTGGCTGGGCGATGACGAAGAGGCTGACAGGACGCACGCCGATGGGCTCCGCCGGGAACGTTGCCGTCGCGATGCCGCTGCCGTAGGCGATGGGGGCGTCTGAGTTGTCATGCAATGCAGTGAGCGGCTGGCGACGCCCGCAGAAGTACGCGGCAGTCGGCGGCTCGCCGGTGTACTCGATGCTGAGCCGCAGCGTGACGGGAGTGCCGGCGTGCTCCAGGCGCTCGTGAGCGATTGCGGGTACGAGTGTGCCATCGGAAAGAAAGAGCTGCGGCGCAGCGACTGGAAACCACAGCACGTTGCCAAAGCCGCGCAGCGCCGTGGAGTCGGGTGTGATTGCATCCCAGTCGGTTTGCAGAGCCTGCGATGGCTCGGCGCCGAGTCGTTCGAGCCGGCCGCCGCTGGCCTCGATGGCGCCCGAGTAGAACGCGTCGAGCGAAAGGCTGCCGCCGGGTGCGAGCGGCGATGGCAGGGTGAGGATAAGCTCGCGTGCGCGCCCCGTGTGGTCGGCATCGGTGTCGAGCAAATGCTGCGCGATCGGTAACGCGCTTCCCTGCACCGACGCGGACTTCCATGTGAGTGTTGACGAGATCTGGAGAGCCAGGCGCGCGCAGCGGCTTGTCGCTTGTGTTGCGAACGGTGAGGCGCGCGCGTCCCGTGAGCTGCGCGCTCGATGGCGCGATGCGGATGTCGAGGTCGTAGCGCGTGATGCGAATCGCGGCGCGGTCTTCGTCGGTGAGCTGCGGCGTGGCGCTTTGCGGAGGCTGGCCGGGTGTCGGGTTTGCTGCCGCGGGCGGCTGCTGATCCGGTTTCCTGTTGAGCTGGCGCGGATGTGTCGCCGTGGCTCTGGTAGAGCACTTTGCCGCGTGGCGTGGATTCGGTCTGCGGAGCCGGCGTCTGCGGCTGAGCGGCTGGCGCGGAACTCTGACCCAGCATTTGCGCAGCGAACAGGCTGAGGCAGCAGAAATAAATTCCGCCGAAAACACGGCGATGAAGCTGAATCACGATCCCAAACCTTTGCGCGGCCGCTGCGTGGAAGCCTGAGGCTTGGACTCGGTGCCGGCAGGAACGGCACCAGCGCGGCGCTGCCGCATGCGCCTCATACATCACGACCGCGCCGGCGACGGAGACATTCAGCGACGAGACGCTGCCCGCCATCGGGATGCGCAGCAGGAAGTCGCAGGTGCGTTTGACCAGGTCATGCAGGCCGGCGCCTTCGCGGCCCAGCACCAGGCAGCAGTCCTGGCGGAAATCGAAGTCGGTGTAGTCCGGGCGTTCCGCGCTCGTCCAGGCCGACGATCCAGATGTGCTGCTTTTTCATCTGCTCGAGCGCGCGAGTCAGGTTCGTGACACGCGCAATGCGGACATGCTCGGAGGCTCCGGCGGAGGACTTCGCCACCACGGCGCTCAGCGGGGCCGACCGGCGCTCGGGCAGGATGACGCCGGTGACCCCTGCGCCGTCGGCCGAGCGCAGCAAGGCGCCAAGGTTGTGCGGGTCTTCAACGCCATCCAGCGCGAGGAAAAAGCGCCGGCCGGAGGCGTCTGCGGCGGGCGGCGAGCAGGTCTTCGAGCTCCAGCAGCCGGCGCTCGCGCAGGAAGGCGACGACGCCCTGGTGCATGTCGGTGCGGACGTGCCGGGCGAGCTGTTCGCGGGCTCGGAGGAGACGCGGACCCCGGCCGCGCGGCCAGCTCAGTGACGCGGCCAGCCGGGGGTCGCGGCGGTCCTCCCGCTCGCGGGCGACGATGATATGGTCGACGGCGCCCGGCCCGGGCCGCAGAGCCTCCTCGACCGGGTGCAGACCGTAGAGAACCTCCATGCTCTCCAGTGTACGGGCGGTGCAGCACGGGGGTCGGGCTCATGACAGGCTGCGAAATGTGCTTTTCTGCGGCTGGCGAGGGAGCGTATCCTAAGGAGGTTTGTAGACGAAAATCCTGCGGATTCCGAGACTTTTCGCTCCGGATTCGCGTCCTTGAGAACGTGAAGAACCTCCGTCAGCCCTCAGCGCCGAAGCCGTCCGACGAGATCGAGCGTGAAAACGCTGCGATCGCCCGCGGCCTGAAGCGGCAGGATCCGGAGCTGCTCGATCAGCTGATCGAGACCTACCAGCACCGGCTGATGCGCTACCTCATGTTCCTCACCAACAAGCGCGAGGTCGCCGAAGACCTCTTCCAGGAGGTCTGGATTCGCGTGCTGCGGCGCGGGTCGCAGTACAACGGCAAGGCGCGGTTCGACACCTGGATCTTCACCATCGCGCGCAACCTCGTCATCGATCTCTCGCGCAAGCGCACCATGGCTTCGCTCGACGAGATGCGCGAGGGCGGCGAGGATGAGCGCCCATTCGAGATCGCGCAGGATGGCCCGTCGCCGCTCGACCAGTTCCGCGGCCGCGAAGATGCCGCCGAGCTCGCACAGGTGATGCTGACGCTGGAGCCGAGCTATCGCGAGGTCCTGACGCTGCGCTTCCACGAGGAGCTGTCGCTCGAAGAGATCGCCGCTCATCACGCGCGCTCCGCTCTCCACCGTGAAGTCGCGGCTGTATCGCGGACTCGCGTCGCTGAAGCCGCGCCTGCTGCAGCTGCGCGGACAACGCAACATCGAAGAGTCCTCAGGTTCATCGTTCGGAGGTGCGTTCGTGAGCGCTCTGCCCAACGATCGGCATGATGATGCCGCGCAGGATTTGCTTCGTTCGGTGCGCCTGAGCGGTGCCGCGCGCGCGCAGGTCGTCAATCGCACGCATCGCGTCGTGCGCGAGCAGGCGCTCGAGATGCGCGAGCTGCGGTCGCGCAAGCGCAGCCTGTGGGCTCCGGTCATTATCTGCTCCAGCATGCTGCTGATCATCTGCTACGCCGTGTGGGGCATGATGGACGGCTATGACATCACACCCACCGGCATCCCCGATGCCAGCGACCAGATGATGATTCTTGTGCTGTGGTCCCTTCCGCTGACGGCGTTCGTGCTCGGCCTGGTGTGGATCCGCCGCGGACGCAATCGCGCGAATGCATGAGGTGACTCGATGATGCCCTGGTCGACCGCTCCTCAGACGCGACGTCGCTTCAGCAGGTGATGACGAGCTGCGGATGATTCCGCGCTGGTCGATGGCGCTGGCCGTCGTGCTGTTCATCGGCATGCAGTACATCTTCCACGGTGTGCTGCCCCACCATCGGCACGAGATGCTGCCGATGCGCGTCATGATGGGCTACACCTGGGGCGCGCTGCTGGCCAGCTACGCCCTGCTGCTCGGCTACGTCAGCCGCGACGTGAAGCGCCGCGGCATGTCGCGCCGGACTCTGGATGCTGGTCTGCGTTGTGCTTCCCGGCGGCATCGGCGCGGTCGTTTACTTCATGCTGCGCCAGCCGATCCTGTCGCGTTGCCCGCAACTGCTCGACCTCGCTGACCGCAAGCTACAACTTCTGCCCGCAATGCCAGTTCCAGCTCGCGCCCGTGTGCGGCCGCTGCCATCGCGGCGTGAAGATCACCGACGTGTTCTGCACCCAGTGCGGACACGATCTCGCGCAGGACGGCGCGCCCGCGCGGCTGCGCGCTTACAGCGACTAAGCAGACAGTAGACCGTAGACAGTAGATCAGCAGAGAAGTGCACAGCGCTGCTGCGACGCGCGTCGTGCTCTACTGTGCTACTGTCTACTCTCTGCTCTTTCATGTCCCTCACCGCGCTGATCATCGACGACGAACCACTGGCCCGGCAGGAGCTGCAGTATCTTCTCGACCGGGCCGGTGACGTGCAGGTACTCGCGCAGGGATCGAACGGCATCGAAGCCGTCGATCTCATCCGCACGCACAAACCGGACGTGGTGTTTCTCGACGTGCGCATGCCCGGTCTGGACGGCTTCGCCGTGCTCAAGAAGCTGATGACGCTCGACCGCCGCGCGCGTCTGCCCGCAGGTCGTCTTCGCGACCGCATTCGATCAGTACGCCGTGAAGGCCTTCGAGGTGAACGCGGTCGACTACCTGCTCAAGCCATTCGACAGCAAGCGGGTCGTGAAAACGCTGGAGAAGGTGCGCGCCCGCGCAGCGGAGACGCGCGAGAACGGCATCGAAGCGCACGAACCCACGCCAGCACACGAGCAATTGCACACACGCGCGTCAAGGCCGAGCCCGCACGAGCCGAAGAAGCACCACGCCACCGTGCACCACCGCACGCCGCCTGCGAGCACACGCAACCGGCTGTGGGACGCCGCCGAGGCGAAGCTCGACGCCCTGCTGCGCATGGTCGAGGAGCAGGCCAGCGGCGATCGGCGACCGCGTCTCGCACGCGCGGCCGCGCACCGGAAGAGGCCAGCAGAATCGCGCCGCTCCGGCAAGGTTGTCGTCAAGGCGCAGAGCCGTCTGTTGCTCGTCGATCAGCGCGACGTCTGCTTCGCCTCCATCGATGAGGGACGCATCACGGTCGTGACGAAGACGATCGAAGGCGACTCCAACGTGCGCACACTGGAGGAGCTGATGGACCAGCTTGACCCTGATCAGTTCTGGCGCGCGCACCGCTCCTTCGTCGTAAACATCCAGCACATCCGCGAGGTCGTGCCCTGGTTCAAATCCAGCTATCAGCTCCGCATGGACGACCGCAAGAACACCGAGATTCCGGTCAGCCGCTCGCAGACGCGCCGCCTGCGCGAGCTCTTCAACCTCTAGCCCGTCATGAGCGAACGCCCGCGAGCGCCGCGATCATTCACTGGATCGTGCGCAGCATCGTCGCGCTGTTCGCTCATCGCGCTGCTCATTTACCCCGCGGACTGGCTGGTATGGAAGGCGCAGACGCTTTTCGGCGGCGGGATGGGCTCCGTCGATGTGAGCCACTTCACCGTAGCTGAGCTCAAGGCCAATAAAGAGGAGTACTACCCGGACGGAACGCAGACGCGTCGCGTGCAGCCGCTCGCTCTTTCCGCAGGGCGGCAACAGCGCATGCTGGTGGCTGCGCCGCCATCCGCAGGTGATCGAGCGCTATGATCAGATCAGCGCGGCCCTACCGCGTATCCGTGCCGGTTGAAATTGAACCGGTAGCGCGCGCCGACCGTCATCGGCTTCGCCCACAGCGTGCCTGAAGGTGTCGCCGGCGTGTCCCAGTGCTGAAACTGCACATCGGCAAGTGCGGAGACGTGCTCTGTCAGCCGGTACTCCGCGCCTACTCCCGGCGAGAGCACGTTGGACGTGCTGCTGAGATACAGATAATTGCCGCTGAGCCGAGGGATAGCCGCCATTCTCGATAGTCGATCTCGCCGCGCCCGATCAGAAAGTCGCCATACACGCGCAGACTCGGCAGCAGAAGCCGCTCCACGCGAATCCCACCGAGAGCATCCTTCTGCGCGTCGATGTGCCCGTCGTCCACCGGATACGTTCCGCGGCCCTTCAAGAAACGGACGGAAGCCGTGATACGAGCGGATGCCTACGTCCACGCCAGCGGTAATGCCGAGATTGCGTCCGCCACTCAGGCCCGGTATAGGTTCCGGTGAGCCCGCCGAAGGCCGAGAGCTCGATCAATTTGCTGGCCGTCGGCTGGGAAGCCTGCGCGCGTGCGGTGCCGGGCATGCACATGCAAGCCGACAGCAATCATTGCCAAGGCAGGCCAAATGAGTGCGATGTTTTTGAAACGCAATCCTTCTCCTTTTGTCCCGAATAGTAAGACGGAGGAACGCACGGAAGGTGGACAATCGCTGCGAATTGCGCTGCACGAGTTCCCGATTTGGGCATGCGCGTAGCCCGACAAAAGATCCGGCTCCCTTGGACAGGGAGCCGGACCTTTTCGACGCTTATGCTGCGCGGCTTTTCCCGCTGACAATTCCTACGAAGCGCGCCGCAGTACTGTGGGATCACTCGCAGCCGCCGTTGTGGTCCCTCCCAGCAGCTCGTCAAACAGCGAGCGATAGTAGACCATCGCCTGGCGAAGATCCTCGGTCGAAGCGCGACCGCCTGTGTGCCGCACAACAATCTCGCGCGCGGAGCGGTAGTTCTGCACCACGTTCGGATAGTTCACGGAGATGTCCGCAGCGCGCTGATCGAAGTCCGCCATCGGATATCCACGCGCATTCATCACGCGATTCACCAGTCGGTCCGCCTCATTCACGGCCATCGACGGGTCATCGACAAAGCGGCGCTGTACAGCAGCCCACTCGTCGGCATACGCCGCGCGCTCGGTCGCAGGCAGATCGCGAATCGTGAACTTGTGGACGCGAGCTTCGCGTTCCGCCAGCGCGGCCTCAGCTTTCGCTGCATCTCCGCGCTGCTGCAACTCGCGCTCATATTCGGGGCCGAAGTGCTGTTTCAAATGCGCTGATCTATTCCGGCGACGGGACGATGACAATCGCCGCGATCACGATGATCGCCAGCACGACAATAATGGCTACGATAACTTTGGGATCCATCGAACTATATCCCTCCAAGTAGTTTTCGATGCACGTTCAGGCCACGACGCGTGGCACGCGTCAGGGACAAATACCGCACGTAGAAATGCGAGCGGCAGATCCAAATAGAGACACGCGTGCCACGCGCCTGCGCGAGCGACTGCTGCGACAGCTTCAAAGGTTCGAGGATCGGTTCCCGGTAATGAGTCGAACTATCAACGTCAGAATGACCGCTCCGATCACGGCAATGATGATGCTCATCACTAAACCGTGTGGCCCTCCAAAGCCGAGATGCTGGGCCAGAAAGCCGCCAATCAGTGCACCGATGACGCCGACAATAATGTCCATCAGTGCACCGTAGCCGGAGCCTTTCATCAGCTTGCCCGTAAGCCAACCTGCAATGAGCCCGATGATGATCCATGCGATGATTCCGTGACCCATAGCGAAAAACCTCCATGCGTGTTTTGTGCCGCGAGAACGTATCAGAAGCCGATAGTTCGGGCAGCGGCAAGTATAAGCCACTAAATGTTCAGCAGACGGTCGAAGAACGACCTGTAGCGCTTGAGGGCCTGACGCAAATCTTCCGTGGAGACGTTGTCACCGCGGTCCCACTGCTGCTCAAGGTTGCTGCGCTCCGCGGTGAACTGGTCAGATAGCCGCTGCACAACGCTCTCAACCAGGGAGTCTGCCTTCTGGACCGCTTGCCGGGGCTCGTCTACGAAAGCGCTCTGGGCCTGGTCCCAACGCGAACGAAAGTCGCGCAACTCGGCGTCCTGAAACAACGGAGCGCGCGAATTTGGATCGCCGGATTCCGCCGCACTCGCGACCGGCTCGGGGCGCAGGTCGGGGAAGCTCCGATCGCGCGAGGCGTCTGGGTTGCTCGTATTGGAGATGTTTACCGGCCGCGGAGAGGAGGCGACCTCGGGGGAGGGGTCATTTGCAAATGTCTGGTCCATCATTCAGCTCCTTCAGCGATTTTCAGGACGGCGAGTGACACGGAACACCGCGCACAGTCTGCGACCGCTCCTAGTGAGATGCGAGTTCGCCGCACCCCGCATGCCGGATCGCCAAAGGCTCTTCAGCGGAAGATCACAGGCACTCAAAGAAGCCACGCTAACTTACAAGCGCACCTTGCCGGACGGCTTCGACATCTTTCCTGGAGTTCCGCAGCGACTGGACGAATATTCCCTAGTTCCAGACACACAACATCTCCTCCCCCTCACGACACCAGATAACAACTACGGTTGGTCTGGTGTGGTGGTATGGAGGCAAGCAAGGCACGTGGTAACCGCCTAACTCGACAGGAGTTTGTCGCCGTTATTTCACCGACTTGATTGTCAGCGTCCCGTTGTCGACGCTCGCATCGACCGTAATCTTCTGTCCGGCGTAGTCCTTCAGCGTGTCGGGGTTCGACACGGGATAGACCTTCCCCTCAACGATTAAAACCGCCGGGGTGCCGCCCTCAATGCACTTCTTGGCGCACGCAGCATGGTCCGGGCTCGACGCTTTCGCCGGATTCTTCGCGCACATCGCATCGGAGACAACGCCTGTAAACGTTTCAGCAAATGCCGAACCAGCGCACAACGTGAACGCAACCGCTGCAGCTACCGCAAGCTTTCTCATCTTTCCTCCTCAAGCGCAGATCTAGGAACCAGCGAGGGCTGGAGAACTACGCAGACCATAGTAGACCTTTGGCGACCGTAAGAGGAAACCCTTGTGACAATCTCCCGGCATTCGCGAGTTTGACGCATCGCGGGCTGTTTGTGACACTCTGCCCTATGCGATACGCCGGCAGGATCGAGTATGCACACGAACGCACGATCCGTGAACGCAACAAGATCAGCTACCGGCTGGCGCACTGGCCGATCTGGATATGGGTATTCGGCCTCGCGCCCGGCCCGCTGACGTTTCGTGTTTTCTCCGGCGCAGCCGGTGCGACCAACGCAGCGTGGCTTGTCGTCGTGCTCGCCGGAACCGGTGCGGCCGGTTTGTTCGGGCAGCTTCCCGGAGTCGAGCCGCGCCCTTACATCCTGCGCTTCGACGAGGCTCGCCCCAATCCTCTCTACCGCCGCGTCTGCTATACATTCGCGTGGAATGCGCTCATCAGCTTCGCGCTCATCAATTTCGTCGCACTCATCATTGCCTCAACCGCCGGGGTGTGGCGAATGAAGCAGCTCTACCAGTGGGCTTACGGCCCGCTCTGCGGGATCGTGATCGTCGCCGGAGCGGCTGGCATTTTGCCCCGGGCAAGCGTATCGACGAAAAGCGAAGGCATCGAGCGGCGATACTTCTACACCGCCGTGTGGAGCGTCACCGCGGCGCAGACCCTCCTGCTTGTCCTCTGGAAGACGCTTCCTCTAAGCCGGAAAACCGGGCTCATCAAGCTGGCTGTCTTCGCGGGAACGCTCCTGGCCGTCGGCTTCGCAGCCCTGCACGGTCTGCTTCCCAGAACGCGGCCCATCATGGCCGGAGAGATCATCATCGCTGATTGAAAGAGCTCCCGCTCAGCTCAGCGTTTGTAGATCTCGCAAGATCACTCCGAGGCCTGCTCCAGCGCCGAAGCCGACGAACGTAGACTCCTTTTGTTCAGCAGCCTTATTGCGGAGGGGGCCGAGGCGGCCCGGGATGCAGGAATCGCTCGTATCCCTCCCGGAATGCATGGCGGTACTCATCCCATGCCGGCGGCGGGACTGGCGGATTGCGGAAGCGCGGATGATGGTCAAACACAGGCGGCCGGCCCTGCGCAACGTCCCGCCGCGCAGCCTCGAACCCGTCATGGAAACCGTGCTGGTAGATTGCGGTCGCGGATGGTGGCGGAGGTGGATAGTACACGGGCTGCGGGTGGGAGCAGCCGGCGAGAACCAGCACGGTGGCGAGCAAAGCAAGAGGGAAAGCCCTCATGGAACGCGCCTCCCGGAAAAAAATTAGGCCCTTGGTGGCGAAGGGCCTGCTCCCACAGACCCGAACTGCAGAAAAAGTTGTAGCGAAACCTGTGGATCGCTGAAGGGTAGCGCGTCAACACCGTGCTTTTAACCGGATAGCGCACCCACAGCGGGCAGCCGGCGTGTCCATGTTCAGGATGCGCGCGATTCTGCTGGGCGGCCCACCGCAACGTGAGCCGCTCAGTTTTCGAGCAACTTACAGAGCCGGCTGTGTAGCCGGCGGTACGGTCGAAGGTGGGATCGTGTTCGGGGTTCCCCCGTGCTGCCAGGAGCACCCGGCGTCGTCGTGCCCGGCTGACGGCCTGGAGTCGCTTTGCGCAATCAAAACCAACGCACTCAGACGCGGCCGCGCCTGTCATCCAACCCGCGGGAATGGGGGCCCATGAATGTTATGGGGAGCTTATGCAGCTACCCGTGGCATGGGTCCGGCGGCAGGAAACTGATTGAGCGAATGTGTGTTGGGTTTCCGCTGCTGTCTGGCCTGAAGACCTGCAGGGAAACCGAGAGCGCGTGAGCTGCGCATATTCCCGGCGGTAGCGGCTGCGGGTTCAGGGCCACTCGTACGACGAACAGCGTGGCGGCGGGCGCAAACGACGCCGGCGCGACAGAGAAACTGACGCAGGGATCCGGTGGTTCTGCGGTGCTGCCGAGGGGCGGAAGCGCGATTTGCGATTGCGCGAGGATGGTTCCGGTGATCCCGTTGAGTATCTGCAACGTGACTTTCAACGATGTGACCGCCGCTCCGGATGTGAGGGCCGCGGGGCCCGGCGGAGGCAACAGACTTTCCAACTGGTTGTTTGCGGCGCAAACCAGCACCGTCTCACCTGTCGCGGCCAGGATCGGTCCACTGGAACTTAACACCGTATGCGGCGAAGGGTCGGGATCTTGAGCGAATGCCCGCTGCGAAGAGGACATCGCTGCGCAGGCCAGCAGAGCCGTCGCGGCTGATAATGCCTTCACAATTTTTTGCGCACGAGTCATGGAATTGCTCCTGTTTAGAGAATTCCGAGCGGCAGTACCCCGTCAGTGCGCCACAGCCTTATTTAGGAAGCGCCCAATGCGCATGGCAGGCGAGAGTCGCCACGGTTGGGACGGAATCATCGTCCCCACGATTGCTGCCGTCAAGTGAAAAACAGAGGTGCTCCGGGCATGCGGTACCCGTCATCGGCGCCTAGGGGTCATCTGCCACCGGGTCAGAAGTTGCGGAAGCGGCGGCCGCTGAGGAGGCGGAGGATCAGAGTGAGAATGACGGCTCCGATGACCGCGACGAACACCGTGTACAGGAACCCACCCGTCCCCGCATACCCAAGCGTGACCATGATGAGACCGCCGATAATGGCTCCGATGATGCCCACAATGATGTCGACGATGGGCCCAAAGCCCGCGCCGCGCATGATCCTGCCGGTAAGGTAGCCGGCGACGAGGCCGATGATGAGCCAGACGAGCAGCGAGTGCGCGCCTTCGGTGGACTGGATGTAGCGGCTGAGATCGACGTGATGGACGTGATGGACGTGCGTTTCCACGGTGTATGTCTCCTGTAAGCGTCTGCCGGACAGGAAGATGAGAGTGGAAGAGAGGCTCTGCGGGTTGTGCTGCGGCGGCACGTTATTGCCGTGCAAAGGGCTTGACTTCGCGCAGAACACGGCAGAGGATGGCAGGGCTGACCCGGGACCCAACTCCTTACAAATGAGGCGGAACGATGAAACGTATCAATTTGAACGTTTGTGCAGTCGTGTGTTCGATTTGCTTTGCGCTCCCGTGCGTGGCGCAGACTAACCAGTGGAATGGCTCGTGGAAGATTGACCCGTCGAGTGTGAAGTATGAAGGCCCAACCTACAGCGTCGCAACAGATGCCGATGGATACACGACGACCCGCGACGGCGAGGCACAGCCGAAGATGATTTGCGATGGCAAGCCGCATGCTCGTCCGGACAAGTCGGTCGTGACGTGCAATAAGACGAATTCCGAATACGCGATTAACGTGACGAACAATGGCAAGAGAACGAACAAGATCATGATCACGCGGTCTGCTGACGGAAACCTGACAACCCGCCGCAATGAGGTCTTTCCCGATAACGGTAGCGCTCCCTTCACAGTAACGATGGTCGCGAAGCGAGTCTCAGGTGGCCCCGGCGCGGCCGGCACCTGGAAGGACATCAGCTTCAAGGAGTCCCAGGACAAGGGCATTCTGTCCATTCACGTGAACGGCGACACCGTAGCCTTCAAGGAGACCGACAACGACAAACCGGTAATGCTGAAGCTGGACGGGACGCCTGTGAAGTTTATGGGCGGAACAATGGCGGCGAAGACGGATGGGCCGCGCACGCTGAAGGTGACCTACACCGGCACCGACGGAAAGATGCGGCGCGACAACACCTTCGAACTCGGCGCGGACGGAAAGACGCTCACCGAAACAGACGTGACGCCCGCCCCGTCGGAGTCAACGCAGTCAATGAAGTTCCACAAGATGTAAGCGGCTGGAAGCAAGACGCCCTCGGGAGCGCTGCTCGCGAGCCTCTTTTTGTCTGGATGTAGGTTCGGCGTCAGTGGGCATTCGCGATGGCGGAGCCGCGCGTTCGGGCGGCACGGTACTCCAGCCAGATCAGCCACAGGATGCCAAGGTCGAAGACAGACAGCAGGATAAGACCAACGGCATGCGTGTGGGTGAAGCGGTAGACCTGGTATACGACGAAGCCGCCGAAGACCACGAACGAGAGCGGGTACGCCCACAGCTTGTTACGGAAGAGCGCCAGCACGACCACGATTTTGACCGCCCCGTGGAGAAAGAGATAGACCGCGATGAAGTGCTCGCCGGCCAGCGAGATGTGGGCGGCCGCCTGGCGAAGATGGGTGGAGACGAAGTTGTTCCGCTCCTCGTTGATCTCCTCCTGCGTAATGCGGAAGACCCAATTGATGATGCTGTCGGGCCCGATGATCCAGAGTGCGATGCCGCCGATCGTCTCAATCACTCCGTCCAGCAGTTTCAGAGAGATGCCGACGCGAAATAGGCGGTCGCGGAGCGGACGGCTGGATCGCTTGCGGCGGCGGTCAGGGCACATCCCGAGGTTAGATGGCCATTCGGTCTCGCGATTTGTTGGCGGTCCGAGATTTCTACTCGAAGCTGCTCGGGCAGGCTGCTTCCTTCCGGTCCGCGATGAAGCCCCTTCCTTGGGCCGCCATGTCCTGGCGCGTGGGCGATCCGTCATCAGTGCGTTCCGCGGTGCTGGATCTTGCCATCCGCGGTGATGATGTCGCCCGGCTGCATGCCCGAGGGGCAGGCGCCGATGTAAGTTTGTTCCTGCACCGTGTTCACCTGCGTCTGGCCGTAGAACGCCGGGGTGTAGGTGGTGGAGGTTTCGGTGCGGAAGCTGGTGTCTCCCACGGTGGTGAGGGTCGAGTGAGAGGTAAGGGTGCTGCCGCCCACCTTGCATGTCGAGCTGAAGGTGCGCTTGTTTCCACTGACCGGGCCATCGGTGAAAGTGCAGCCGGTCTGTTTCATGGCGAGATCGTAACCCTGCTTGTCGTACGCATGATTGCGGCAGAGGGAGTACGTCGCCTCTTCGGGCTTGGCGCCGGCGTTTGTAGTGATCGTATGCAGCTTCCACAAACCCTCTTTCATATTGGGCGCGTCCATGGCACGAGCGGTTCCGATAAGGATGAGGAGCCCGGCGGCAGTAGCGGCGATCTTTCTCATGATGTCTCCTTGCGCGAGGATTCGTTCAGAGCGAGCCGATGAGCGTGGCCAGCGAGCGGCCGTAGGGATGCAACCCGGAAGCCGCGCTCAGTGTAGCCACTCCTCGGCATTCGTGGCGTGGAGAGGAAAACAATTCAGCGCAGGGCAGTAGCCTGCTAATCCCCGCGGAGCAAGCTCGCAGGGGACCAGTTCACCCGCAGGGCTGCGGTAAAGTTTCGATGGAAATCGAAACGCATCGACTATCCACTTCACGCGCCTGGGTTTGGTTCGTCCAAACGGCCCAAATGAAAAAAATAAGGAGATCAACGATATGCGTGTATCGACAGTGGCAGCTGGCATTGCGTTGGCTGTCGCTTGCTTCGGTGTTGCGGCGGCGCGAGTTGAGGTCACGCGTGGGACACCCGCCAGCAGCCCGTCCCTTGCTAAAACGGTTCTATTCCACAGTCACGCTCTTCGCCAGATTCCTCGGCTGATCCACGTCGCAGCCTCTCCGAACCGCAATGTGGTACGCGAGGAGTTGCAGGGGCACGACCTCCAGGATCGGCAGGAGGAGCTCAGGCGCCGCCGGAATTTCCAGCACGTGCTCCACCAGCTGATGAATGTGCGTGTCACCCTCCGTCGCAATCGCAATCACACGCCCTGAACGTGCCGTGACCTCCTGAATATTCGACAGCGTCTTCTCGTACTTCAGTACCGACGCTGGGTCGTCCGGATCCTTCGTCGCGATCACCACCACCGGCAACGTCTCATCAATCAGCGCATTCGGCCCATGCTTCATCTCGCCGGCGGGGTAGCCCTCCGCGTGAATGTACGAAATCTCTTTCAGCTTCAGCGCACCTTCGAGCGCGATCGGGTAATGAATCCCCCGGCCCAAAAACAGGAAGTCGCGCGCCGTGGAGAACTCCTTCGCCAGGTTCGCGCAGATATCGTCCGTGGAACGCAGCACCATCTCCAGCTTGTTCGGAATCAGCGACAGCTCCGTAGCATAGTGCAGCGACTGCACGTCCGAAATCTTGCCGCGCACCTGCGCCAGGTGGAGCGCGAGCGTGAACAGCGCGGTGAGCTGCGCGGTGAACGCCTTGGTAGAGGCAACGCCGATCTCCGGCCCCGCGTTCGTCGTAATCGTGCCCGCCGCAAGCCGCGTCACAGCCGCCCCCACCACATTGCAAATCGCCAGCGTCTTCGACCCCTTCGCGATCAGCTCCTGCTGCGCCGCAATCGTGTCCGCCGTCTCGCCCGACTGCGTAATCAACAGCCCCAGCGTGTGCGGGTCCTTAATGGGATCGCGGTAGCGAAACTCACTCGCATAATCCACGTCGACCGGCAGCCGCGCGAGGCGCTCGATCATAAACTTGCCGGCAAGTCCGGCGTGCCATGAAGTCCCGCACGCGGCGATGGTGATGGAGGTTGCCGCGCGCAGGTCCTCCGGCGTGATGGTCATATCCGGGAGGAAAACGCGCCCGGTGTCGAACGAGATGCGGCCCAGCGTCGTATCGCGCACCGCGCGCGGCTGCTCGTTAATCTCCTTCAGCATGAAGTGCTTATAGCCGGCCTTTTCCGCTTGGATCGGGTCCCACGTGATGCGCTGCGGAGTGAGCGTGCGGGCATTGCCGGCAAAATCGGTGAGCGCGATCCCGTCGGTCGTGAGCGTAGCCACTTCGTTGTCGGAAAGAAAGTAGATTGTCCGCGTGTGATGCAGAATGCCCGGGACGTCAGAGGCGAGGAAGAACTCACCATCACCTAAGCCGAGCACGATCGGAGGCCCCATTCGCGCCGCAACCATCTTGTCCGGCTCGTTCGCCGAAAGCACGCCGATCGCAAATGCCCCGGTCATGCGGCGCGCCGCGCGCCGCACTGCTTCTTCGAGCGGAATTGCGGATGGGAGTGGAGAATCCAGCACCGTGATGGACTCATTCGAGTCCTCCGCATCAGTGCCCGACGCGCGGCGCTTCCCTGCTCCGTGCGTCGACGCGAGCTGCGACCCGGCGGCTCTCTCGAGCTCGTCCTCAATAAGGTGGGCGATGATCTCGGTGTCCGTCTCCGAAGCGAACTTGTGGCCCTTCGCGATCAGCTCGTGCTTCAGCGTCAGGTAGTTTTCGACGATGCCATTGTGCACCACCACCAGCGTGCCCGTGCCGTCACGATGCGGATGCGCGTTCTCCTCGGTGGGGCGCCCGTGCGTGGCCCAGCGGGTGTGACCGATGCCGTAGGTGCCGTGCACGGGGTCGCGCTGCAGAATGCTGTCCAGATTGCGCAGCTTGCCCGGCGCGCGGCGAAGCTGCAGACCCTCAGGGCCGCCGGCGACAGCGATCCCGGCTGAGTCGTAGCCGCGGTATTCCAGGCGCGCGAGTCCCTCCATGATCACGGGAACGCAGGGTTTCGGGCCGATGTATCCAACAATTCCGCACATAATAAAACTCGAAAACTACCGGGTTATAGATGAGTGTAGCCGGAGGCTCCTCTGTGGAGCGTAACCGTCGTGCAACGCAGGTGCTCGGAGGTAATGGAAGGCCAGCAAAAACCCCGCTCGATGAACGAGCGGGGCTGGTGTACGGCGAGTGAGTTAGAAGCTGAGTTTGATGGAGCCCTGAAAGACGCGGGCCGTGTTGATGGTGGAGGAGATCTGGCCGAAGGTGGAGGAACTGACGGCCGCCGCGCCGCCACTGTTTCCGGCCATTGAGCCAGTCGAGCTGCCCGACGGCGGGTTGAAGTTGGGGTGGTTGAGGAGGTTGAAGGCTTCCAGACGAAGCTGCATGGCGAAACGCTCGTGGATAGGGAAGATGCGGGAAACCTGAGCGTCGAAGTTGTAGATCCGCGGACCCCGGAAGGAGTTTCTGCCGATGTCGCCGTAGGTGCCGGGAGCGACGGGATCAGGGCACGGGCTGGATACCGTCGATGTGGCGCAGAAGGCTGCGGGGTTGAGGTAGGAGCGATTTGCTCCGCCGGTGCCGGAGCGGACCGCGGTGCCCAGGTAGATAGGCACGCCGGGAACGAGGTTCGGTCGATCGTTGCCGATGTCAGTGAGTGAGATGTCGGTGCCGGTGGTGACGGTGAATGGGACACCGCTCGATATATGAGCCGGGCCGGCGAACTCCCATCCATTGACGGCGTAACGCGCGGCGGCCGGGAGCGAGTGGAAGTTGGAGCGGAGCACGAGGACGACGTTGGTCACATTGCGGAAGTCGGAGCCGCAGGGACCGTAGTCCAGCGAGATGTTGTTGGGGTTCTCGACATTGGTTCCGGCGTAGTCGCCCTGCGCGTCGTAGATGTTGAGGCACTTGGACCATGTGTAGTTGGCGAGCAGGCTGAACGTGTTCGACAGCCGGTGCTGCATCGTCGCGATCATTCCGTTGTAATTGGCCATGCCGATGTCATTGACCATCACGGAACCACCGCCGCCGCCGGCATATTGGTTACCTTGCGCTGGATTGGCCACGGTGAGAGCAAAGCGCTGCGACTGGTTCGCCACGGTCGAGCATGGCGTGCCCGCCGCTCCTGCGGGTTTGCCCGCGGGACCGGTGGTGACCACGCCGGGACACCCCGTGCCGCCTGCTCCCCATACGCCCGGAACATAGATGGCGGGGCTCAGCGGCGTTCCCATCGGATCATGCACGGTGTGGTTGCCGATGTAGTCCACCTGCATCTGCCAGTCGTGCGGGAACTGGTGCTGCACGCTGGCGGTCCACTGCTCGGTGTACGACGGCTTGAAATGCGTGGGAAGAACAATGTATTGCGACTGCGGGAAGAACTGAGCGGTAGCCGGTGCGGGGATCACGGGTTGCGGAAACGGGCTGGTGGTGATCTGTCCCTGCGACCACGGCGCCGAGAAGAGGATCGGCCCGGAGGTCGATGTCTGCGTTTCGCTGATGGCTGTTGCGAAGGGTGGATTCTGCTGCGTGCGCTGGCCCGTGAAGAAGTTCACCTGGTCGTAGATGATTTCAAAGCCAGCGCGAACGACGGTAGTTCCCTTTCCGCTGATGTCATAGGCCAGGCCAACGTTAGGCGAGAACTGCCATGGTGAGGCCTCAGTGAAGGCGCGAGGAACGCCGGGATCGCCGTAGAAGAACGTACCGGCCGGAGCGTTGGGATAGACCGCGGAGACCTGGTTGGCCAGAAACGCACTGTAGTTGAAGACCGTTCCGCGATTGAAGGCGTCAAAGGGCAGCCACTCAGGGCTCCAGCGGATGCCCGCGATCACCGTAAGCTGCTTGGTGGCGTGATACGTGTCCTGAAAGTAGAGACTCGGAATGGGAGCGCGAAGAGCGTTCTGCTGCATCTTGCTCTGCTGGAATGCGGAGAGCGTCCCCATCAGGAAGTCGAGATTCTGATCGCCAACCTTGGTGCCGCCATTCGGGCCGCTGCCGCTGAACGTGCCGTTGAACGTGAAGGTGCCGTTGGATTCGTAGGCGTTGGAGATGTTGAGCTGGTTCCAGACGAACTCGCCGCCGAAGACGAACTGATGCTTTCCGTGCAGCATGGTGATGTCGTCGTCGAGTGCCAGGGTGTTGTCGTTGAAGTGCGACACGGAGTTGGTGCCGCCGCCGATGGTGAATTTGCCTTCGGAGATTTGCAGGCCGTTCGGTTCGGCCTGGTAGAGCGAGACGCCGAGGGTGTTCGCGTTGATGTCGTTGGGAGCGTATCCGCGGTTATTGCTGCGGCGCAGCAGGGTGGCATGCGCGGAGTTCACGATATCTGAGTTGATGGTCCAGTCCTCGCCCATCGTGTAGGTCTGAACACGCTCGACGTTGCCGGATTGCGTGGTGATGAGGATGTTGGCGGGGTCGTAGAAGGCCGGAGACTGATAGCCGTCGATGAAGTAGCGCGCGTAGAAGTGGTTCTTGTCGTTGATGGTCCAATCAACGCGCGTGACAAATTCGTTGTCGAACTGCTCATTCGGGATTGCGTAGGAGACGAATCCGCAGTTGCCGGTGTCGTAACTGGAATTGATCTTCGGCAGGAGTTTTTGAAGCGCCAGGGAGGCGGCGTTGTACGTGGGCGGAGTCGGGTATTTGTTGCCCGGGAGCAGAGCGCCGGTGAGCGGGTCGTAGAGTTGCACCGTCTTCGTCGCGCATGACGTCGATGTGATCGCCGTTCCGGGCGGCGGGTCGGTCACTGAGAAATCGCCGAGAAGATTGGCCGCGGTGGGGACCGTGGCCTTTGTGGCAGCGCTGGACTGGTCCGCCTTGAGCCGCTGATAGCCGGCAAAGGCGAAGAGTTTATCGCGAATGATCTTGCCACCAAAGGTGCCACCGTACTGGTTCTGGTGGAGCGTGTCTTTGGGGCTGCAGGTCTTCGCCGGAGCAACAGGAGTGCAGGAGGCAAAGAAATTCGATGCGTCAAGGAAGTTGTTGCGGATGAACTCGAACGCAGAGCCATGATAGACGTTCGTGCCAGAGCGGGTGACGACGTTGACCAGACCACCGGAATGCATGCCGTCCTGCGCGCCGAGCACGCTGGACTCGACGGAGAACTGGCTTACTGCATCCGGAAACGGGAATGGCAGGTTGCCGTTGCCCATGTAGTCGTTGTTGTCGCCGCCGTCCAGACGCCAGAGCGTCGTGTTGCCGCTGCCGCCCGCTACTGAGATGGAGATGGTCTGGTAAGAGTACTTGCTGCCAGTGAAGTCGCCCGCCGGCGCAGGGTTGGTGCCACCGGAGAGTGCGAGCAGACCTGTGATCTGGCGCGAGGCGGAGTTGAGCGGCAGCTCGGTGATTTCTTTGGCGTCGATGGTCTGCTTGTACTTCACGTCCTCGGTTTGCAGCGCGAGGCCGTTGGCGGAAACCTCGACGGTTTCGCCCTTACCGCTGCCGACCTTCATCTGCACGTTCACTGCGATGTTGCTGCCAACTTCGAGGACGTTGTTCTTCTGGTTGAAGTTGGCGAAACCGGGAGCGGCGACAGCGACGGCGTAGGTGCCGGGCTCGATGTTCGGGAAGACATAGACGCCACTCTCGTCGGTGTGGATGGCCCGCGTGACCTGGGTCGCCTGCTCAGTAAGCGTCACGGTCGCTTTGGGGATGAACGCGCCGGTGGGATCGGTCACGGTTCCCTGGATCGTCCCGGTGCCGGCGATCTGCGCGTAGGCGGCAGGAGCGACCGGCGCGAGTGCGGCGAGTAAGAGAACGGAGAGGATGGGAAGAGACCGCCGCACGAATGAGGAAAGCAACTGCATCGATAAGCCTCCGAAAGACCTGACCAGCCGTACTCGGGTGAACCTGCGCCGGCGGCCGTGATAACTCGCCTCCGGATTGTCTCCTGCGAGCGGCCCGAAGGCGCCCGGCAGTAAGACAGATGGAACGCAGGTAAGACCTCTTTTGGTGTCGCCCAAATGCTGCCCGTGCGGGCCTGTTTCTGTCAAGAAAAGATTCCCGATTTGCACGTAATGACCCGGAGTCCCGCAATCATCGGCTCATACGAGGCCTTCATCGTCCAACTTTGAGCCGCGAGATGCGTCGGAAGACGAGTCTCCGGCCGCGCTCCCCAGACCTGTTTGACAGGTCTATCGCCGGCACGAAATAATCTGGCCGGTGGTCAAGCCCCAATCCCATGCACGCGAAATTGGAAGGGCAGCCTTGCCACGCCTTCCCGCTGAAGAATGCGCTGGCAGCACAAATGAACGCGATCCAAGATGTCTGTCCAGCGCGGCTGCGGCTGGCAACCGACACAAACGAATTGAAACATTGAATTTTTACGGCACTACCTAAGGAGCTGGTGACATGCAGATAAATAGACGAATGGCACGCCTGGCAGCAATGCTGGCCGTTGTGCTCTGTCTTACAGGATTCGCGTTCGCCCAAACCGAACGTGGAAGTATCGCGGGCCGCGTAACAGACGAGACCGGAGCGATTCTGCCCGGCACGGCCGTTCAGCTGAGAAACGAAGCGACCGGTGTCGTACAAACTGCCAAAACGAACTCGGATGGAAACTACACGTTCGCGGACCTGAACCCCGGCAGCTACACGGTCACCGTTGATCGAGAGGGATTCAAGAAGACCGAGCGCGTCCACACCGTTGTGGACGTGAACCAGACAAACCAGCAGAACATCAGTCTGCCCATCGGCTCTGCCACCGAGACGGTTCAAGTCGACACTGGCGTTCAGCAGTTGCAGACCACGACCGCGACCCTCGGCACCATCGTCGACGAGAAGTCGATCGAGGAACTGCCGCTGGTGTACAGCAATCCTTTCACGCTGGAGACCCTCGCGCCGGGACTGCTGGTGAGCGGCGTCAACCCCAATATCCACACCTATGACAGCAACACGGCCACCGTCTCGGTGAACGGCTCGACGCTCAATTCGATGGAGTACCGTCTGGACGGCGCGCCCGACAACCGCATCCGTCTGTCGGCGTACACCCCTTCGACCGAGTTCATCGGGCAGTACAAGGTGGAGACCTCCTCTTACGACGCGACCGAAGGTCACTCATCCGGCGGCTTCGTCAACACATCACTGAAGAGCGGAACCAACACCTTCCACGGCGTGGTGTTCGGCTCCTATCAAAACCCGGACCTGAACACGAACTATTGGCACCTGCCCGGCTCGGCCCAGCCCGCCAAGGCTTCATGGATGCGTGAGGGCGGCGCCGTCGGTGGACCGATCCTGAAGGACAAATGGTTCTTCTTCACCGGCTATGAGCACAGCCAGTCGGCGACTCCGAACGTGCAACTCCTGACCGTTCCCAGCAAGGCTGAGCGCGGCGAGACCACCGCCGGCTACTACGACTTCTCCGAACTCTATGCGCTGGACCCTTCGCATCCCGCCGGCACCACCAATAAGTACCAGCTCTACGATCCAACCTCCGGCGTTCTGACCACGGGTGGCGTCTGCGGCAGCGGCAAAACCTGCATCGTTCGCACCGCCATTCCCGGCAACCTCATCCCCGCCGGCGTGGTGAACCCGATCGCCAAGGCGGCCCTCGCTTATTATCCGGAGCCGAACTCGACGCCCAGCAAGCCGGGCGGCGGCAACTACTCCTACTCCAAGGCCGAACCGGATCATTACTACGCCTACATCGTTCGCAGCGATCTGACTCTCTCGAACAGGCAGCAGGTGTACGGTCACTGGGTACAGAGCCGTCGTCTGCAGCCGGCCAAGAATACCTATTTCGCTCCGGTCAGCGGCACGTCGCTCACCTACCTCAACAAGGGCATCGCGCTCGGTTATGTTTTCACTGTTAGCCCCCAGACCGTCGTCGAAGCGCATCTGACCTGGACGCGCTTCGTCAACCAGAACGTCGTTACCTCGCAAGGACTGCTGAGTCCGACCTCGATCGGGATGCCTTCCTACCTCGTCAACGGTCTCGGGCCCGACGCGCAGTCGTTCCCGCGCATCGACATCACGGGCCTCACCTCGCTGAACTCGGACAACGGTGTGCTCTCGCATGATGACGTGACTCTGGGTTCCGTCCAGGTGAGCCGGCTTTGGGGCAAGCACTTCCTGCGCATGGGCTACGAGTACCGCATGTACAACACCAACGCGGGCGTCACAACTCAGGGCAACGGCCGTTACCAGAACAGCGGCGCCTACGCGACCTCAAGCTCGTCCACGTCGGCGCAGTCAGTCGGATTCGGCCTGGCGCAGTTCCTCTACGGCCTGCCAAACTCTTCGGCGCTAACCATCAACTCCGATCTCGCGTCGCGGTCCAACTACATGGCCGAGTGGCTCCAGGATGACTGGAAGCCTGCGACCAACCTGACCGTAAACCTTGGTCTGCGGTTCGAGTACGAGGGACCCAACAACGAGCGCAACCAGAAGGCGAATACCTACTTCGACTTCAGCGCGACCAACCCGACAAGCGCCTCTGCCGCGGCGGTGTATAAGCCAGGCACCGTGTCCAATCTGCCTGCACCCGTGCCGGCGGCACTCCCAACCACGGGGGGCCTGCGCTTCCTCGGTGATCCCGCAACGTCTCTCACCGGAACACAGACGTACCACACACAGATCATCAACATGCTTCCCCGTGTGGGCTTCTCCTACCAGGTGCAGCAGAACACCGTTGTCCGTGCAGGCTTCGGCATCTTTGACGACTCCCTGTCCACGTTCTACCTGTCCGGCGGCAACTCCGGCTCAACAACCACCTTCCTGCTCCCGCAGCAGGGCTTCACCCAATCGACTTCGGTCAGCGGAATCGCCAACACCATTCCCGGCACAGGCCAGACCTACGCCTACCAAGCGGCCAACGGCGGATACACGCTCGCGAATCCCTTTCCCAACGGGATCGCGCAGCCAACCGGCAACTCGCTCGGCCTGAATACCTTCGTCGGCCAGTCTGTTACCTTTCAGCCTCTGAATCCCAAGACCCCGTACAACATGCGGTGGAGCTTCGACATTCAGCGGCAGATGGGTGCATGGCTCGCCGACATCGCCTACGTTGGCAATCACGGTGTTCACCTCCCCATCCAGAAGGAGTTCGACGCCGTTCCACGGCAGTATCTGTCGACCTACACCGCTGGCTATGACGCCAACGAAAACACCGCGATCGGGACGTCCGTAACCAATCCGTTCTACGGTATCGCCCCGAACACGGTCACGCTCGGCTCGTCGAAGACGATCGCAATTAACCAGCTGCTGCGGCCCTATCCGGAGTTCACCAGCGTCTCCGCCTACATCACCAGCGGATCGTCCATCTATCACTCCTTCCAGGCCCAGCTGACACGTCGCTTCACTCACGGCGCCAGCTTGACCTCAGCGTTCACATGGTCGAAATCACTGGACGCAACCCAGTACCTGAACCCAAGCGATCCTCAGCCGTGGTATGGACTCTCGGCAAACGATCGCACCTTCCGCTTCGCGACCGCCGGCATCTATGAGCTGCCCTTCGGCCGCGGACGCGACCACCTGAACAACGGCGGCGTGCTCTCCCAGATTGTCGGTGGATGGCAGGTGCAGGGCGTCTACCAGGTGCAGAGCGGACAGCCGCTGGAGTTTGATCCGGCGACACTGCAGACCAGCGGAACTTCGCTGCCCGTCTTCCTCGGTCCGGGAAATCCGGGGAGCGCCGCCTGGGGCCGTCAAGGTTTTAAGAACAGCCCCAACGGAACCTGGTTCAACACTTCCTACTTCGCAACCACCACTGGCAGCAGCTCCTCCACGGGCCAGCAGCCAGGCCTGTACGGAACGCAGTACCAGCTTCGTACCTTCCCCATCCGGTACGACAACCTCCGCAGCGACTTCCTCAACCAGCTCGACGCCGCCGTGCAGCGCAACTTCTCGCTCGCGAAGTTGTATGAGCCCCTCTCGCTGCAGATTCGCCTCGATCTGATCAACGCCATGAACCATCCCGTTCTGGGTGGAAGCGGACCGAACCACACCGTCGTCACTGACTGGACCAGCTCGACCTTCGGCCAGGTGACGGCACAAGAGAACCAGCCACGTATCTATCAGTTTGAAGCGTTCATTCGCTTCTAAGAGCTGAAGAGAATCACCAGAATGGGCGTCCCCAACCGGGCGCCCATTTTGATTTTCCGCGCAAGAAATTCGGCCAGTGTAACGTGAGTTCTGTGTGGAGAAAATGCATGCAACTCGTTCGCAACGCCATCGCCGTCGCCGCTCTCTCAGCGCTTCTAACCGGCAGCGCGATCGCGCAGTACGTCACCGACGGCACCGGCGCCTACAAAACCGGCCACTACCGCAATCTCTTCGCCGAGCACGGCCACTCCCCTGCCGAAACCCACGCGAAAATTGAAGCCGCCTTTCAGCAGTTCTTCCACGGCGATCCGCAGACACAGTCCGTCTACTTCGAAACCGGAAAGAACGCCAACGGCCCGCTCGCCTACGTCACCGATTGGGCCAACAACGACGCCCGTACCGAAGGCATGAGCTACGGCATGATGATCTGCGTCCAGCTCAACAAGAAGCATGAGTTCGACGCCATCTGGAACTGGGCACACACCTACATGCTCATCACTGATCCGAAGAACCCCAGCGTCGGCTACTTCGCCTGGTCGATGAACACCGACGGTACGCCGCGTTCCACCGGTCCCGCGCCTGATGGCGAAGAGTACTTCGCGATGTCGCTCTACTTCGCAGCGCATCGCTGGGGCAACGGAAAGGGCATCTATGACTATCAGGCCGAGGCCGACAAAATCCTCCACGGCATGCGCCATCATCCCGTGCTCACAGGCACCGGCCCCTTCCGCATCCACCCTGACGACCCGCCGTTTACTCCTCCCAACCATCCGTGGCCCAGTCCGAACGAAACCGCGCGCGAAAAAGCCGCAGCCAAAGCCGCCGCCGATGCCGCTGCAAGCGCGCGCGGCTCGGATTCAAAGCCACAGGCTGCGCCGAAGCCGCCATCCTTCCCGCAATTCGCCAGCCGGCCGCGCGGACCCTACACCGAAACCATCGGCCCCATGGTCAACGAAGAGCACACCATGATCCTCTTCGTTCCCAACGTCGAGCACCAGGTCACCGACCCCAGCTATCACCTGCCTGCCTTCTACGACCTCTGGGCGCGCTGGGGACCACCGGAAGACCGCGCCTTCTGGGCGCACGCCGCCGAAGTCAGCCGCGCATTCTTCACCAAGGTCACAGGACCGGAGACCGCGCTCACTCCCGAGCGCGCCAACTTCGACGCCACTCCCGCCATCGGATGGGACCACAAGCCTGCCGACTTCGGCTACGACTCCTGGCGCAGCGTCAGCAACTGGTCCGTCGACGCCTCCTGGTGGGGTAAGTGGCCGAACAAGAATCCCGACGCACGCACACTCAGCGACCGCTATCAGCGCTTTCTCATCGGCCAGGGAATCAATCAATTTGTGGACCGCTACACACTCGACGGCAAGCCGCTCTCCCAACGCCACTCACCCGGCATGCTCGCCACCGCGGCCGTCGGCTCGCTCGCCGCAACCAAAGGCGCCAACGCCGACGCCTTCGTCGACGCCCTCTGGTCCATGCCCGAGCCCGCCGGCGAGCAGCGCTACTACGACGGCATGCTCTACCTCATGAGCCTCATGCACTGCGCCGGCGAGTTCCGCATCTGGAACCCGCCACACGCGATGTAATCTCTACGCGCGCGAGCCATACAGCAGGATCGCAGTCGCAGGAGGCACGGTCGAAGCCTCGCGATTGTTCGCCGGCTCGCGATCGTCCACCGTGCGCGACGTCGAGCGACTCCGCCGTCAGAATGTGCCCCACGCTGTAACCCGGCAAATCAATCCGCAGCGGCTGCGACGCGTCCTTGTTGATGATCGCCACAACGGTCTGCCCGCTCGGCAGCCTCGCCGCATACGCCGTCGCATTCACCCCGCCCGCATCCAGGCTCACCGGCACCATCGTCCCACCCGCAAAGTGTCCCGCAAAGCGCATACCGAAGTTCACCGGCTCCGCCACATACTTGCCATCGATATCGGCAATGGGCGTGTAGAACGGCTTCGGATGCGGCTCGTTCGGATTGGTCAGCAAGTCCTCGCCCGGCAGATGTCCGCCCAATGAATTCGCCACCTGCTTCGCGCTTCCGCCATGCAGATTCACGCCCACGTATCCCAGCGATGCCAGCTCCAGACAATAATCCGCCGCCCACAGCGTGGCCGCGAACACATCCGACACACCCGGCTTGCCTCCGCGGAAGCACGTGTTCCCTTCCGACATCCGGTACGGCACCGGCTGATGAATCCCCTCGCTCAGCCGCTCCGCCGCCGTCGAGATATCGTGCGCCAGCGTCAACACCTTCGGGTCTGGTTGCAACAGCCGATCGATATTCACCTTCGGATTCGCAGGCGGTCCGCCGAAGTAGTAGTGATGCGTCAGCGATGCAATCCGCGGCCGCGCGCTCGGCTCCATCGCGAGCAGCCGATCCACCACCGCCGCATACCACGTGGGATTGCCCGCCGTGTCCGGCAGACCAAACTTCGCATCCGGAACACGCTCCGAGATCGCGTGCGCCATCGCCGACCACTCGTCGAAGTACGTATTCGCATTCCACGTTTTCGGGTCGCGTAAATGCGTGCGAAACAGATCCGGCTCATTGCCCACTTGAAAATATTCCAGCTTGTCGCCGAGCGCCTTCGCCACAAACGCCGCCTGCTCTGCCGCGCGGTCCGGCGTGTTCGTCCCAAGGTTGATGCCGAACAGGCACGTCCATCCCGTCGCATCCAGAAACCCGCGCAGCTTCGTG
Organism: uncultured Verrucomicrobiae bacterium; assembly: GCA_963716225.1. Lineage (GTDB taxonomy): Bacteria > Acidobacteriota > Terriglobia > Terriglobales > Acidobacteriaceae > Granulicella. The sequence goes on from OY970299.1 coordinate 1,201,765, forward strand.
ATCGCCTCCGGCGTGATCGAGTAAATCAGACTCGAGTTCGGCTCTCCGTTTCCGGTGTTGCGAATGTTCATCGGGGGCTGCGTGCTCGAAGCGGTCGGCTTCCACCAGCCCACATCAGAGGTGTTGCCGCCCAGACGCAGCACGCCATTGCGCGACAGCGCACGAAACTGCTCAATCAGCCCCGTGTTCTCGCTCGAGAAAAACGACGGATCGGAAAGCTGCTCGATCTCATAGCTCAAGCCGATGTAGTTCGCCGGAACCGTGTGGCCCGGCTGGTCACGGTGCAGTGTGAGCTGCGCCGGCCCTGACTTCGCGGCAGCCTGTGCCAACGTGCGCACACCCGGAATCGCAAGAGCCGAAACTGTAGCGGAGGAGCAGAGAAACCGGCGACGATCGATCTTTTTCATGCCCAAAAGACTAGGCGATCACCCACGATAGTTGCAACCTCGGATTTATCTTTGGTTGCGTGCCATCACCTGCGCCGCAAAGCGCGCCATCTCTGCATGCTGCGGCGAGCTCTGCAGAAGCACCAGCGAACAGCCCGCGCCTTCGAAATCCGCCAGCCGCTGCTTCACCTGCTCCGGCGTGCCGATCAGGCCCGACTGCAGCCCGCGGTTCGACACCGAGTAATCGCGCAGCGACAGCTTCTTCTCAAGCTGCGAGCCCGTGATCCACTGCTGGAAATTCTTGAAACCGGCCGGCGAGTTCGTAGAATCCGGCTGCGCCGTGATGCGCTCCACTTCCCGGTTCGCCTCCGCCTCCGAGTCGCGCACAATGCAATACCCGGTCACGCCGAACAACAGCGGCGGAAGGTCCGCATGCTGCGCCCGGCGCTCGCGCATGTCCGCCACCTTCGCTGCAATCGTCTGCGGATCGTCGCCGTGCATCAGGTACGCATCGCACTTCGCCGCGATCAGACTCTTCGCCGTCTCGCTCTCACCACCCGCATACAGCGTCGGCCTCGTCAGTCCCTCCGGCACCCGCGAATACGTCCTCCGCGACATCGGCTTCGGCGAGAGCACATTCTCCTTCACGTCATAGAACCGTCCCGCAAAACGTCGCTCCCTGCCCCGCCCAGCAACCGTTCAGCACATCCAGCCACTCGGACGTGCGCGCGTAACGATCATCGTGCTCGTCAAACGGAATTCCATACTTCGTCGCTTCGTCGCGCCACCATGAGCTCACGACGTTCAACGTCAGCCTTCCCCCGCCGTCCACCTGGCTGATGCGATCAATGTTCGCCGCCTGCTTCGCCAGCAGCGCGGGATTATGAAACGTCGGCCGCACCGCGACCATCAGCTCCAGCTTTTTCGTCACCGCCGCCAGCGCAGCCGTAGTCGTCAGCGCATCCAGCGAATCCGCGTCCGCACCTTTTATGTCGTTCAAATTCAGTTCGGCAATCAGCGTCAGGTCGTAGCCCAGTTCTTCGGCGCGCAGCACCAGCTCACGCACGTACTCCCACGTGGCAGGCATCTGTTCGTCGTCGATGTTGCGAAGCCACCCGCCAAATACTGGGAGCCAAAAACCGTAGCGCATGAGTGTCCAGTATCGGGCGAAGCCCGGCTACCCGTCCAATGCACGCACAAGCCCGTTCTCGCCACAAAAATAGGGACCCGATCGCTCGGATCCCTGGTTCCATTCAGAAATGTTCTTACCGCCCGAAACGCCGGCGAAGCACGCCTGCAAAGCCCAGCACGCCAGTTCCAAGAAGCACAAAGCTTCCCGGTTCCGGAGTCGCGCCCCCGCCCACGATTGGCGGTGTGGACGCGCTGAACGACTCTTCCAGTGAGAAATAACCGGTCCCACCATTCGCCGCGATCGGGGTGAGGAAGTTCACTGTACCCATCGTGGTGTCTGACGAAATCCCGGTGAAATACGCGTTCGGTCCGCCGTACCCTGTGGTATCGGTCGTATTCCCGGCCGCCCCAAATGTATCGATACCATCGCCCTCAAAGCCGAAGATATTGATGCCATTTCCGTCCAGGAAAAGGGTGCTGACCGGAGTGGCGCTGTTATTGACGATCCCATAGACTGCATCATCCGAACCGTCATAGTTTGTTCCGTTGGCCGGAACGCCGACCACGCTAAACGTGCCATTGCTGTTGACCGTAATGACCGCATTGCAGCCGGGCGCAACACCAAACGCCGGGCACTGTGCAAGGCCTGCAATAGGAATCAATAAGGACGCAGCAACGCCCACAACATGAATTAGTTTCATGGACGTCCCCCTTACAAAATTTGAATTTTTTGTTTGGCCCAGGGTTTGAAAGAGCGAACTTTCCCCAGAAAGCTCGAAGGCCCGGAATCACTAAGAAAAGATGCACTCTGGACCGCAAAGGGTCGCCAGGTTACCAAAGTATTTTCGTGTCGTTCCGCGACGCCGCACCCTTCGCGGGCCTGCGTACGCCTTTAGGAAAGCGTCCGCCGCGCCGCGCGTACCCACCGCAACTCACTTCCGTCACATGACGTAACTTCACCGGCCGCGCCGCACTAATTCGGCCGCGCCTCTGCCTTTGCTCAGAAGCGGAACAGGTAGCTGGCCTTCACGAAGAACTGGCGTCCATCGTTCAAATATCCCGGCCCCCGCGGCAGAATCGGCTGCGTCGGATCGCACCCTGATCCGATCCGCGAGCACAGCGTGTGATTGTAGTTCTCAAGATCGTTGTTCCATCCCACGTACACCACCGTGCCCGGATGCGGCAGCCATGTCAGCAGCGCCTGCGTCTGCACCTGCTTCGTCCTCACCAGTGACGTCTCCGCCGGATTCGCCAGCGTTGAGTCATACTCCACAATCACCCTCGCCGACAATGCCCGCGTGAACTGATAGTTCAGCTTTGTCCGAAACGTCTGCGACTCATACACAAAGTCGTTCGTATGCGCATTGAAATCCCTGTCCAGCAGATACGTATTATCCATCGTCAACTGCTTCAGCGGATTCACACTCACCAGCGCCTGCACCGTGTCATGCCTCAGCAGAAACGGCGTCTTCCCCGCGACCGGGTAATAGTTCACATTCCCCGACCGAATCCACTGCAGATTGAAGTTCAGCTGCGCCCACGGCTGCCCGCGCGCCACAAAGCCGCCGAAATTTTCGGTGAAGTTCTCGCTCGCCGGCATTGGATACCCATTCTGCGGCCCCACCGTATCGGAGTTCTCTCCTCCAATCGGCGCCAGCACAACATTCCGCGCCAGCAGCACAAACGGATCAACCGTCGAGTAGTGATACACCCGGTTATGCGCGTGATCGTACGCCAGGTTCTCGTTCGTCTCCCACCCATAGCTCTGTATACGGCTGTGCTTTGGAAACCACTGATACGTCGCATGCAAATGATCGCTGCGGATATTCGACGTCTGAAAGAATCCCAGCGCGCTGTCGAATCCCTTGCTGATGTCCTGATACTCATCCTGCATCTGGAACGAGTGCCCGTTCCGTGTCACTTGCACATCCGTCGCCGGCCCCGCCCCATATCCCGGCGGCAACACCGTTGCCTCACTCGCCGCCGCACTTCCGCGCGTCGAGCTCTCCACACTTTGCCCCAGCACCGTCCAGTGATCGTTCGCTCTCCACGTGAAGTCCGCGCCGCCAATCCGATTCCACCCGCCGCCAAACTCCTCATCCGTGTACAGCAGCCCTATATTCGATCCCTTGCCTAAATCCTCTGACACTCGCCCCACATACGCCTCGGCCCTGTGCTGAAACAGCGGATCGCCATCCGGCACCGTCTCGCCCGGCTCGCGATCGTCAATCGCCAGCAGCCCAAGATTCGTGTGCCCGATCTTGCCCGTCACCCGCCCGCCATACGTCGGCCGCACAATATCGCGCGTGTACAGCAGCGTCAGCGGCGTCTGAAAGTAACTCGCATTCTCCAGGAAAAACGGCCGCAGCTCTGGAAAGTAAACCGGGTACCGCTGGTTGACCGTGAACTGCGGCTGATCGCTCTCCACATCGCTGAAGTCCGGATTGACCGTCGCGTCGAACACAATAGCGTCCTTCCACACCGCCTTAGCCTCGCCACCTGCCGTCGCCTCTGCGTTCCGTGTGCTCCAGTGCGGATCGTTCGGGTCGAGCGTCTGCAGCACATGCTCGTTCTGCCCCAGCACATACGGATTGATCTGCACATTATGCGAGCCCGCCACTCCCTCCATGCCCGGCACGTGCATCGTGCCCTCCTGGCTCAGGATGCCGCTCACGTTCGCCGAAACCCGCGGCCAGAAGTCGTTCTCGCTGTTGCGCGGAAAACTGCGCACGAACACCACGCCCCACGTATCCCCGCGCGCCGGAAATCGCAGGCTGCGGAACGGAATCGCGACCAGCGCCATCCATCCCTTGTTCGTAATCCTTCCATCCGAATCCCACACCTGCTCGTAGCTGTAGTCCGATCCATTCGCCTCCGTGTACGAAGCATCCGCCTGCACGCCCGCCGGGTTCACGTCGAACAGCACTCCACGCTGCCGGTCCTGGAATGGGTCAAGGAGGATGCCCACGTAGTCGTCGTTCAGGATGTTCTTTCTCCGCGCCAGGTGCGACCGCACCAGCTCCGGACGCTTATCGAAGCAAAGAAACACCACGTACAGCGCATTGTTCGTGCGCCCCAGCCAGACCTCGGTGCGCTCCGTCCCCGGAGCCCCGTCCGTCGGCTGATTCTGAATAAACCCTCCCACATGCGACAGCTTCGCGCGCACATCCTCGCGCGGCTCCATCCCCGCAAAATCCGCCAGCGTCAGCGGCTTCTCAATCAGCGGCACCGTCACATCGCTCGCCCGCGTCCGCTCCGCCACCGGCGGACTCGCCGGCCTCACCGTCGGCTTCGCCTGCTGCCCTGACTCCACCTGCCCCCGCGCCGCGAGCGCCAAGCCGCCCACCACCAGCCCCGCAACCCACCCCCGCAGTCTTGCCGCTCGACCCACCACAAGCTCCAGTCACAACAACTCAATCGTCTTCGTCACATACGCCGTTGGTAGCCGATCAGTTCCCCACCAGGTGCCGGGTGCCCCATTCACGCGCAGCTTCATCGTGCGTGAGTGGGGTGATCACGCCGTCCTCACCTTCAGCACCGCTGCGCTGTCCGGGCACGTTCCAATCGTCGACTCTACCTCCTCACATATACGGCCAGTGTCTCGCCGGGTCCCTGTTCCGCCGCCCACCTGCAAACGCGACTAACATCGCTCCGATGTCATCCATCCGAAGATTACCGCCACGCTGCAGATGGGTTCGTTTCCTTTCCGTGTTCGCAACCTACATTCTCGCGGCGGACCTGCTCCCGGTCATTTTGCTCCTCGCCATCAACTGCATCGGTTATCTGCCCTATAGCGACCGTCCCGGGCCCGGTTGGCAACAGCCCCATCTTCCAGGCCATGAGGAGATCGTTTTTTTCGCGTCATTCGCGTTTATGCTCGGCCGGCCCACCTTGATCTACGCCGCTGGGCACACACTGCTCGCAGGCGTCTACGAGTTATGCTCTGTGCCGCGCTGGCTTGTGCGTGTCCTCGGCGGCATCACCGCTTTTCTGTCTGCCGGGCTGCTGATGGAAGGTGTCGGATGGATGATCGCCATCGCGCCAGTCGGAGTCTACCTGGCCGCAGGTTGTGGGCTCCTTTGGGGCGCCCTTCTGCTCCCTGCCTTCTACACCCCAGGGCAGCGCAAATTCCATCCCATCATCCGCATCGCCGGTGTGCTCCTCGTCTGCGGAGGCGGCTTGTTTTATCTCATGCGCCCGTTTCTTCCCAAGAAACCAACTCCGCCCATCAACCTATCCGTCGTTCGGATAACGCCGTCTGCAAAACCGATCGACTGGCAACCGTCAGAGTTCTTCAGTCAGCAGACGTGGGCGGAGTTAGATCGTTTGCATCTCCAAGGCGACGTGCACGGCGGCATTCAATCCGCCACCAGTGGTCAAGGCCAGGTCATTGAGGTCGTCATCGTCGCCCTGCAACCCATCGACCATAACTACAAAATCAAGGTGCCCTCGTCAGGACACGTCGTCTATGTCCTCGACCATGATGTGCTAACGCCACACCCCACCGTCTTCTCCTACGACGACCGATCCTTCACGCTTACGCCCGGAATGGACAGAGCCCTGGACGGAGGCAGCCTCCGCCCGAGCGATATGGACAAGGACGAAGACTTCAAGTGGTTCCCTGGGATCCCTCGGTGAGCGTGGCTTCCCGAGTATCGGCTAGTCAGACCAACTCACCCCACTCTCACTCTCAGCACCGCTGCATACTCCACCGCCGGCCGATACTCCTTCGGCAGCGTCACCCGCATCGCGTCCGCGCCTTGCTTCCATCGCACTCGAGCACCCGTGCCCAGCAACTCCACATGCTCCACCTTGCCCGGCTGCGCTGCATTGCCCGTGCCCAGCGACTGAATCACAATCTCTTCCGCCGGCCACCCCAGCACAATCGCATAAACCACATCGCCCGCCTTGCTCCGCGTGAACCGCACATCCTTCTCGCCCAGCGCCGAGATGCTATGGCCCTGGAACTTTCCAGGCTTGATCATGTTCGGCCCCTCGCCGTACACCTTCCACGGCCGCGTCGCGTAGATCGCCTCCCCATTCACCTGCATCCACTGTGTGATCCCGTCCAGCACCGCAATCTCTTTGGCGTCAATCGTTCCATCCGGCCTTCCCGGCACATCCAGAACAAATGTCCCGTTCTTGCTCACCGTATCCGCCATCCAGTGAATAACATTGCGCGGATCCAGATACCCTCCATAGGGCCCCGCCTTGTCATACAACGAGCGGTTATAGTGCCACTGCCCGATACACGTCTCCGACTGCCACACATGCGGCATAATCGCGCTCGTCAACCCGCGCTCATAATCCACCACCACCGCCTTCGCGTACTCATCCGGAACGTCCTTGATCGTCGCCACTACATCAACCTTGCCGCCGTTCTTCGCCGCACTCTGGTTGTAGAAGTACGCGCCCAGATTCATCCCGCCCCACCCCAGCGGAAACCGCGAGTTGTCAAAGTACAGCAGGTCCGGATTGTGCTGATCGATCAGGTCGCGCGTCCGATCGTAAAAATTCTTCACATACGAAATATCGGGCAGCGCATTCTCCGGATGCTTCCCCGAATACAAACGCTGCGGATCGTAACCCTCCCACCACTGCTCTTTGCCGTCCGCCTTCGTCATGCGGCCGTCGTACGCCACACCCGCCAGCGCTCCCGTCTTGTCCGCTCCATGCGACGGCTGAAACCACCACCAGTTCCTTCCCTGGTGCACCGTCACGCCGAAACGCATGTCCTGCGCCCGCGCCGCGCGCGCCCACTCACCCACCACATCGCGATGCGGCCCCAGATTTACCGAGTTCCACGGCTGATGCTTTGAGTCCCATGCGTCGAACCCGTCATGATGATTCGCCAGTGCGACAAAAAACTTGGCTCCCGCACGCTTGTACCGCTCAATCAGCGCTTCCGGCTCCCAGTTCAACAGCGTCCACTGCGCACACAGCTCCTTGTACCCAAATCGCGATGGTGGCCCATAGTGCTCCATCTGAAACTTGTACTGCCTCTGGTCCGCGATATACATGTTGCGCGCATACCAGTCGCCATCCTCCGGCACACACTGCGGGCTCCAGTGCGCCCATATCCCGAACTTCGCATCCCGGTACCACTCCGGCACCTCATACTCCAGCAGCGACTCCCACGTCCCCTTGTACGGCCCGCTGCCCTCCAGTCCCGCCACCGGCGCGACCATCGGCACTCCGTCCCATGACCCTCCCGGGACCGGCAGCATCGGATTATCACCCCATCCCGTTGGCACCCAGTTCTTCTCGTCCAGCTTCTCCTCAACAATCCTTCCGTTGATCAGCGCATAGAACACCCGCTCGCTCTCCGGCGTCGCGCAGAACTGCGCATAGTCGCGGTTCAACGTATTGAATCCCGCCGGGAGCGCCCCGCCGCCAGTCCCCTGCCCACTCGCCTGTTGCGCGACTCCCCACTGCGCATCCACCGCTGCCCCAGCCGCTGCCGCCGCCGTCATCTTCAGAAAGCTTCGCCGCTCCATCCGCTCACTCCAATCTCAAATCTGCCTGAACATCAGACCGCCAGTATCGCCGACGTTGGAGCGCCGCTATCCACAGCCCGCCCTCCGAACCTATTGACACACCCCGTATAATCAAACTAGAGGATTGCCTCGCCCGGCTCACGAAGCCGGGCGTTGCTACTTAATGGTTCATTCCTACCAAGCTTTTGTGAATCAATACTTTGCAAGCTGCACCTTTTAGAATCAAGGCTTTGCAGCAGAAGTCCTTTGCTAAGCCCATTCTCCTGAAGACTTTGCGCAAAAACACCCGGGGAGGGATACTGACTCGATGAACCTCTCGGCCATCCAGTCCGCTCTCCGCGAGCACCACCTCGACGGCTGGCTCTTCTACGACCACCACCACCGCGACCCCCTCGCCTACCGCATCCTCTCTCTCGACCCCCAGAGCTTCGTCTCCCGCCGCTGGTTCTACTTCATCCCCGCCACCGGCGAGCCCCGCAAGCTCGTCCACCGCATCGAGTCCGGCAAGCTCGACCCCCTCCCCGGCACCCCCCGCCACTACTCCTCCTGGCAAGAACTCGAACAAAATCTCTCCGAGCTCCTCTCCGGTGCAACGAAGATCGCCATGCAGTACTCGCCGCGCAACGCCATCATGTACGTCTCGATGGTCGACGCCGGAACCGTCGAGCTCATCCGCTCCCTCGGCAAGGACGTTGTCAGCTCCGCCGACCTCGTCAGCCTCTTCGAAGCCATCCTCACTGACGACCAGATCGCCACCCACTACGCCGCGCAGCAACGCCTCGACCGCGTCCTCTCCGCCGGCTGGAAGCACATCGCTGATCGCACCCCTCACCAGCACCACACCGATGAGTTCGAGGTCGTCACGTTCCTCCGCGAGGCGATGGAGCGCGAAGGCCTCTGGACCGACCACGGCCCCAACGTTTCCGCCGGCCCCAACTCCGCCGACTCCCACTACGAGCCGGCCGAGAACCGCTCCGCACCCATCTTCCATGGTGAGTTCATCCTGATCGACATCTGGGCCAAGCTCGCCGAGCACCACGACACCAGCAAGGGCCGCCCTGACGCAGTCTGGTACGACATTACCTGGACCGGTGTCGTCGGCCGTGAGCCCACCGACCGCGAGCGCCACATCTTCACCACGGTGCGCGATGCGCGCGACGCCGCGATTGCGGCCGTTGAGCAGGCCTACGCGGCGAACAAGCCCATCGCCGGCTTCGAGGCAGACGATGCTGCGCGCGACGTCATCCGCGGCGCCGGGCTCAACGAGTTCTTCACGCACCGCACCGGCCACAACATCGCCACCGAGCTGCATGGCAACGGAGCGCATCTCGATAACCTCGAGACGCATGACGAACGCCTGCTGCTGCCGAACACCTGCTTCTCCGTCGAGCCCGGCATCTATTTCCCCGGCGAGTTCGGAATCCGCAGCGAGGTCAATATGATCACCAAACCCGGCAAGGCAGTCGTTACCGGGCCACGCCAGACCGAGCTGCTGCGCATCTGAAAGCGCACGATGCTGACGCCTCTGTGGCAGCGACAGCGCCTCTGGTTGCACTGATACAATCGAGTGAAATGGCCACAAACGCTCAGCAGGCTCGCCAAATCGCCCAACCGATTCCGGGCGAGAAGTCGAGCCTTCCCGCGATGGTCCTCATCGCCGGCTGGCTCATCCCCGGCCTGGGTCACCTGCTGCTCGGCAAATGGATCCGCGCGCTGCTGCTGTTTATCTCGATCGTCGGCATGTTCGCGATCGGGCTTGCCCTGCAGGGCCAGGTCTATACGCTTGGCACAGGCGACATCCTCGACATCCTCGGCTTCGCCGGCCAACTCGGTCTTGGACTGCTCTGCGGCCTGATGCACTGGTTCGGCTGGGGAGCGACCTCCGCGGTCAACACTCTCGCTGACTATGGGACTAAATTCCTGGTTTGCGGCGGCCTGCTGAACTACATCGCCGCGGTCGACGCGCACTCGCTGGCAAACGGACGGAAGGCTTCGTAATGACGCTCAGCCACTTCAGCGCCGTGCTTCTGTTCTCGCTGTTCACGTCAGTCGTGTTCGGCATCACGCAGCGCGCGGAGCCGAAGATGATGGTCCGCTTCGGCGCTTACTGCTTCGTGCTCTTTGTCGGCGCAGTGATCCTCGGCAGCTGGCTAATGTACGCCATCAAGCACTAGCCTCATCCTCAGAACGGCGTGTTCGTCGGCGGCGGCGTGGGCGGACTCGGCGGCGGCGTGTTGTTCGAGCCGCCATTCCCGGTCGAAGCCCCTGCAGAGTTCGATTGCCCTGTAACGGCGTTCGATCCGAAGCTCGAGAGCGACTGCGAGTTCGTCGTGCCGCCTCCCAACATGTTCGATTGCTGATAGAGCAGCTCGATCTTCGGGTCGTAGATGAACTCCCATGTGTCGTAGGTGGTCTGCTCGTTTGGATTGAGAATGCTGGCACCGGTTTTGGAAGTCCCGACTCCCATGATCTGCCCAATGCTGCCGCCGGACGTGCTGGAAGTGGACGTGGAGCTCAAAGAAGATCCCGACGTCGAGCCCCCAATCGTCGCGCCCGTGAATCCGGCAGACAAAGCAGAGCCACCGCTGACCGTGGTGCCCGGCGATGCAGTGGGACTGCCCGGTGTGGTTGTGCCCGAAGGAGTTCCGCCGAAGCCTGTGCCGAGCGTCGACGCGGAGCCGAGACCTCCGCCAGCGCCGGTTGTGTTGAGCCCGCCGAGCGGCTCGCCAAAGAAGCCCTTCACAGTCGTCTTGTTCTCGCCGACATGGATGATGCGCCAGTCGTCCTTGCCGGTGAGGGGATCAACGTATCTCTGGCGCAGGAAGCGAATGTTGTTCGTGCCCTCAAGCGCGTCCATCGACGGTGGGTACGTCTTGAACTTGCGATAGTACAGGCGGATGGCGCGCACATACTGCTCGGAGCGGTGCTCGCTTTCAACTTCCTTGTCGCGGCGCAGGTCCTTCGCGACGACAGGCGCAGCCACTGCGAGCGCAATGAGCACCAACGCCACGAGCACGATGGCGAACACCAACATGAAGCCTGCCTCAGGATTCGGTCCAAGGCGTGTTCGCGCAGCGGATTTTGCGGAGATGTTCATAGCTACTGCATCTGCAGCGGCAACATCTGCGTGTTGTTGTTCTGCAGGTCTTCCACCTGAATACTGTTCAGGTTGATGGAGATGATCTTGTACTTGTGCGCGACGATCTCGCCCGCCGAAGCAAGATAAACGTTGTCGCCCTGGAGCAGAAACGCCTGCACAAGCCCGTTGGAGCGCTTTGCCGTGCCGAAGAACTTGAGATTGATCGGCGGAGGAGGCGGCGGACCAACCGGAGCCGGCGGAAGCGTGATCGGCTTCGGCCGCGGCGGCGGGACGTTCTTCGGTATCACTGGCGCAGGCGGCGTGTAGACCAGCGAGAAGATGTTGCGGCCCGAACCCGAATAGACCAGACTTTCCGCCCGGTGCATCGCCGTTTCATCAAGCGTCGGGTCGAGGCTCGCCGATGTGTTCGCGAGTTTCACAGCATCGACGCCGGGAATTGTGGGCGGCTGCGCGCCGTGCGTTCCGGTGAGAATGGCAGCCCGGGTTGCGTTTGGAGCGGCAGTCGCCGGAGGTGCGGGGCGCGTTACAGGAGCGATCGTCGGCGGCGGCGCAGCCGACGTTCCGCCGTAGAGTGTGCTGTAGGCGTAGTAAATGCAGCAAAGTGCGACGGCGATCAGCGCGCCCGCGATGATGGTCTTCCTGCGGTTCTCTGCGCCAGTCTTCACTGCGCGCCTCCGGTTGGAACGGGAGCGGGCGCAGGCTGCGCCGAGGCTTCGATGCCATTCGGCGTGCGCAGGTACGTGGTCAGGCGGATCCGCAGGTTCACCATGCCGGTCTGCTGTCCGGAGAGATTGATTCCGCTGATGACGAAGAACATCTTGTCGCGCTCGAGGCTGTTGATGAACTCGACGACCGGCCGGTAGTCACCGGAGACGCTGGCATCGATGTGCAGTTCAGTAAGCGCATATTCGCTATTCAGAACAGGCTGCTGCGCGTATTGCGCGTTAGCCCAGCGCACACCGGCCTTCTGCGCAAGATGCCCGACTTCGGCAAGCACCTGTGAATACGCATACGGCAGGCGATCCGCGTAGAACGTGTCTGCGTCCTGGGTGGATGCGGCGAGCTTCGAGTCCAGACCGCGCAGCGGCTGGGCCTGCAGTCGCGCGGTGGTGAGCGTGGTGCGCTGCTGATTGAGCGCATCCGCGTTGTGTTCTTTGAGTGACTGCGACAAGAAGAGCAGATGCGCGGCCATGTAGAGCACAACAACAAGTAGCGCGGCGACTCCGGCATAGTGCAGGTTGACCGCAGTGAGCAGAGCGCGGGCGCGCGCGGTGAGGCGCGGAACGTGGCGCAGCAGCGACGAGCTCGACGGCGGAGGAACCGTGGCAGTTGCGCTCATCGGCCTGCTCCTCTCGTTGCGCGTGCGGCTGCATGCTTCACGGTGGCGTAGGACTCACCCTCAGGCAGCGGATTGTAGTTGGCGAGGATGTCGAATTCGACGCCCGGCGGCGCGGTGGGCACGTTCATCTGCGGCTCGCGATTTCCGGATGTGCTGGCGGTCGTGGTCTTGGCCTGCGAGGCTTCCCCGCTGAGCCGCGGCTGCAGGAAGCGCCGCGAATGCTCAAGGTTGCGTACGAGCTGCACCGCGCGATCGCGTTCGCCGGAGACGCGCAGGCGAATGATGACGTCGCCAGCCTGGGTCACGTTCGGTTCGATGGATGTGACCTGCACGCCGATGGGAAGCACGTTCTCGAGGTCCATCATGACCGCGGTCCAGGAGAAGCTCTTCTCGAGAAACAGGGCGTTGAGGAAGTGTGCGCGATCGAGCACGGCGGCATTCGCGGGCTGGCGCATGCGCGCTTCGTTCTGGAGGCGCTCGTGTTGCGCGGCGATGGTCTGGTTGCGCAGTGCGTCCATCTGCTCGCTGGCGCGGTCGAGGCGCTTCTGCAAGACGTGTGCCCAAATGCCGAGCGCGATGGCGGCGGCCGCCAGCAGCAGCATGAGCAGGCGCAGACGCAGGAAAAGCGGCCGGAGTTCGACGAAGGGACGCGATGCGAGATTGATGGAGATGCGCATGTTCAGCCTCGCAGAGCTCCTCGAACGCCGGCGAGCGCGCCGCGCGGGGTATTGCCGATGACTGCGCCCGGAGCGAATGCGGAGCTGTCGATGAGCTCGCGCACGCGAAGCGCGTCGGCTTCGGTGTAGCCGTTTGAATGCAGCAGATAACGCAGGCCGTCGGCGCCGAGCGCGCCCGCGCTCAGGATCGTCGATGGCGTTGCAAAGAGCGTGTCCTCGAAGTAGGCGACAGCGGCCCTTACGGCCTGCGCAATCTCGTCGGCGATGGAATCATTTGTGGGCTCGACGGGATCGATGTGCAGCGCGGGGCGGACGAGCTCGGGTGCACGGTCGGCCTCGCGCGGATCAGTGAGCGTGCCGAGCGACGTGGGAGCAACCAGGACGGCGTTGTGCAGCTCGGCGTTCAGGTTTGCGTCGAGCGTGGGGTCGAGATAAGGGGAGCGCGAGACCGGCGCGGGCTCGCTGCGCAGATCGTTGGGGAGAACGACCTGGCGCGTGAGGTCGGCGACCGCGGGCTGCGGCTGGAGATCGACGCTGCGGTGAAGCAGGAGTTCACCGGCGCGAGTGATCGCAGTGGTGACACTGGTCTGGCCGGCATTGACGACCAGCGCGGGCTCGGTGGCGGCGATGCCGGCGAGCGCGGCGAGCGTGCTGGGAAGAACGGCGCCCGGTTCGAAGCCGGCTTCGCGCACGGCTGTCTCGTACTCGCGGAGAATGTCGCGCGGAATGGCGACGGCGAGAACGCGGACGTTGATGCGCGTCGAGCTCATGATCTGGAAGCTGATCATCGCGTCCTCCGCGTCAAAGGGCAGAAGCTTTTTGAGGCGGAAGCGGACGATCGGAAGAGCTTCGGTGAGCTTAGTGGGCAGCGCGTCGAACTCGAGCAGGAGCACGCGGACGGCGGAGTCGGGGATGACGAGCGCGAGGTCTGCGCCGCGGCTGTTGGGCCGGACGTCGATAGATTCCAAAGCGCGGCGGATCGCAGCGATGACCGCGACGCGGTCGGCGAGATTGCCCGGTTTGAGGCTGGGCATGACAGCTCCCGGAGCGAGCGGGACGCGGGCGATGGAGTCGAGCGCGCCTTCGGGCGTTGCGGCACGCGCGGCAGAGACGCCCTCCGGCGCGATCTCGCAGGCGAGGCGCGGACGACTTCCGGAGGATTTGGGGAGCAGGTTCATCGACAAGCTTTCCCTAGACTATCGCGCTCGACTGGCGAGCGGAGCGTGGCTGCGGTGGTTCTACGCAATTGGACGAACGGGCGCGAGCACCGTTTGCGCAGCTAACGTCCTGTCTCAATGAACGTTACCTTGTTGATCTCGCGGAGGGTGGTGATGCCGGCGCGGACGCGCTCGAGGGCGGAGTCGCGCAGGAAGTGCATGCCCTTCTCGCGGGCCTTTTTGCGGATTTCGGACCCAGGGCGTTTTTCGAGGAGCATGTCGCGGATCTCGTCGTCGAGCTCGAGGAGCTCGTGAATGGCGGAGCGGCCGCGATAGCCGGTGCCGGCGCACTCGATGCAGCCGGCGCCTTCCTGGAAGCGGAAGCCGCGCCACTGGGCCGGGTCAAGCCCGTTGAGTTCGAGGTCGGCGTCCGAGTAGGTAACGCCGCGTCGGCAGAAGTCGCAGATAGTGCGCACCAGGCGCTGCGCGAGGATGCAGTTGAGCGCGGACACGAAGTTGTACGGCTCGACACCCATGTTGAGGAAGCGGCCGAGCACGTCGACCACGTTGTTGGCGTGGACGGTGGTGAAGACGAGGTGGCCGGTGAGCGCGGAGTTGATGGCGATCTGCGCGGTCTCCGCGTCGCGGATTTCGCCGACGAGGATCTTGTCGGGGTCGTGGCGGAGGATGGAGCGCAGGCCGCGCGCGAAGGTGAGGCCCTTCTTCTCGTTGACGGGGATTTGGGTGATGCCGCGGATCTGGTACTCGACGGGATCTTCGATCGTGATGATCTTGTCCTCTTCGGATTTGATCTCGTTCAGCGCGGCATAGAGCGTCGTCGTCTTGCCGGAGCCGGTGGGCCCGGTGACGAGCACCATACCGTAAGGCTCCTTGATGTAGCGGCGGAAGCGGCGGAGATCGTCTTCGGCGAAGCCGACGACGTCGAGCGAGAGGTTGTGGAACTTCTCCGACATCGACTCTTTGTCGAGCACGCGGAGCACGGCGTTTTCACCATGCACGGTGGGCATGATGCTGACTCGGAAGTCGATCAGGCGGCCCTTGTAGCGCACGCGGAAGCGGCCGTCCTGCGGGACGCGGCGCTCGGAGATGTCAAGCTCGGACATGACCTTGATGCGCGACAGGATGGTCTGGTGGTGCTCGCGCCCGATGGCTGCCATGGCCTGCTGGAGCACACCGTCAATGCGGTACTTTACCAACAGCGAATCGTCGTAGGTTTCGAGGTGGATATCGGAGGCGCGGCGCTCCAGAGCAGTGAAGATTGTGGTGTCGACAAGACGGATGATGGGCGAGATGTCCTCATCAGCGGCGAGCTTCTCGATGGAGATGTTCTCGTCGGCGGACTCTTCGCCGGAGAGCACGTCGAAGGCGAGGCCTTCGGTCGCTTCATCCAGCACGCGCTGCGACTGCTCGGTCTTTTTGAGCAGGTCAGTGATCTGCGAGAGCGTGGCGACGCGCGTAATGATGCGCGTGCCGAGCAGGCCGGCGATCTCATCGAGCACCATCAGCTTCGACGGATCCGCGACCGCGATGGCGAGGCGGCCATCGGATGACTGCTCCAGCGGAACGAAGTTGTAGCGGAACATCATGTCGACGGGCACGGACTTGAAGAGCTCGTGCTGAATCCTGAAGTGCTTCAGGTCCACGAACTCGTGGTGGTAGCGGCGCGCGAGGCGTTCGGCGCGTTCGGCTTCGGTGAGCGAGTCATTGGGGAGCGGGGTTGCGACGGGTGTTGCCATGGTGCGACTCCTTGCGGGCAAGCGTACAGCTAGCCGCCAATATTTCCGAGACTGAAGATCGGCATGTAGAGCGCGATCAGAATGATGACGACGACGACGCCCATGACGATAAGGATTACGGGCTCGATGAGGCTCATGATGGCGGAGAGCTGCGTCTGCACGTCCTCTTCAAAGAACTCTGCGACGGAGTTGAGCATTGCGGGGAGCGCGCCGGTGGATTCGCCGACCTCGATCATCTCGATGGAGAGCTCCGGGAACACCTTGGTCTCCTCAAGGCTGGTGGCGAGGCCCTGACCTTCGCGGACGGTTTCAACGGAGGTGTAGACGGCCTTGGAGATCTGCGCCGACTCGATGGACCGCGCCGCGGTCTCGAGGCTGGGAACGAGGGGAAGGCCACCGGTGAGCAGCGTGGAAAGCGTGCGCGAGAAGAGCCCCACCTGGTACTTGAGCCAGACCTGCCCAAGGGCAGGAGTGCCGAGACGAACACGATCGACGAAGCTCGCTCCCGCGTCGGTGCGAGTCCAGCGAACGATGAGATAGATGACCAATGCAAGCACAACGCCGATGTAAATGCCGTAGTGCTGCGCGCCTCTGCCGATGTTGAGGAGGAAAAGCGTCAGGCTGGGGAGCTGCGTCCCGAGCTGGTCATAGAGCTGCGCAAAGCGCGGGACGACAAAGGTGATGAGGAAGATGAAGAGGCTGATCACCATGATGACGAGAAAGGTGGGATAGATCAGCGACGCGCGCAGCTTTTTGCGGAAGGTGAGCGAGACGCGCTGGAAGTCGAGGTAGCGCTGCAGGACCTCTTCGAGGTTGCCGGAGCGCTCGCCCGCGAGCAGCGTGACGGTGTAGACGAGTGGGAAACCGCTCTGCGCTTCGAAGGCCGAGGAGATGGATTCGCCGGTTTTGACGCGCGCGGCGACGTCCTCAAGCTGGGCACGGAAGACGGGGTTCTTCTGGCGTTTCGCGAGCAGTTCGAGCGAGCTGAGGATGGGCAGGCCGGCGCGGATGAGCGTGAGGAACTGCTGGTTGTAAACGAGGAACGGCTCCAGCTTGACCTTGCGTTTGGAGCCGCCGGCGAAACTCACTGCGCGGCTTCACGGAGTAGACGAGGAAGCCCGCCTGCGTGAAGCGGGCGCGGAGCTCCTCGGCACGTGGCGGCGGCGTGGGTCTGTTCCTGGATACGGCCGCGTTCGTCGGCCAGCCGGATTGTGTACTCGTTCATGAGGCTGGAAGGGGCTCTGGATATCTTAGACGGATGGCGGACAGCTGTTGTTCAAAAGCGAAGGCCCCACCGGAACGGTGAGGCCTGGCTGCAACTTTTCGGGTGCTGGTTCCCAGCGAGGCTTAGACGCTGAAGCTGGAGCCGCAGCCGCAGGTGGACTTCACCTGGGGATTCTCGAACTTGAACCCGGCGGCCTCGAGGGTCTCGACGTAATCGACCGTGCAGCCGTTCAGGTACATGGCGCTGGTCGCGTCGACGAAGACCTTCAGGTCTTCGAACTTGACGATCTTGTCCATCATGCCGGCCTGGTTCTCGAAGCTCATCGAGTACTGGAAGCCGGAGCAGCCGCCGCCGACGACGCCGATGCGCAGGCCGGCCGGAAGCGGATCCTGGGTGGCCATGATCTCCTTCACCTTGGTGATCGCGGCGGGGGTCAGCTCGACGGGGTTGTTGCGGGGCGCTTCGGGGGCGCCGGTAACGACCTCGGCAACGGGATTGGCGGTGGTGGCCATGGAAACCTCTCCTTGAGCTCTCGGACCGGCGATGGTCCGGGAGCACAACTCTCAGTGTAGCTACGGGATGGCGGCTGAGCAAGCCGTTCCGGCAAAGCCGTATCTGACCGAGCATCCTGTGGATTGGATGCTATTGAAGACGCAAGGTTTCGGCGCGTCGCGAGTTCGGCGGCGTGCCGATAGTGGGTGGCAGCGGGTATCTGGCCGGATACAGCGGCTTTAGAGCCGTCAAACTCCGCTTTGCAAGATACATCGCAGGGCGTATGATTTTGGCGGCCCAGCCTACCATCCGAGCCCGAGGCTCTATCGGACCCGCCGGTATCCCGGACCAGACTCTAACGATTCTGGGGGAATCCGCCATGCACGTGCTCCCAATCCTTATCGCTCTTTGGGGCGCCTCCGTCATCGGCTTTATCGCAGTGATGATTTACCGCGCCACTCTCACCCAACATGAAACCGACCAACTGTTCCTGGGCGACGACAGCGCTCATGTGTCGATGGGACACAAGGAACATGACGATATCGTTGCGCGCGTCGAGAAGCTGCGGCCCTATTACCAAGGTCTCGGCGGTGCGGCGGTGCTGATGACGGTGCTCGTAGTCGGCTTTTACGCTATGGAAGTTCTGCCGAATATGCACTTCTAAACGGGTGGATTCGCCCGCCACCAGTGATCCAGGGATCCCACGCGGGTCCCTGCGTTCTTTTTGGCGCAAGATCGCGGCGTGAGGCCAATCATTCGCCTGGATTGGAAGCTGATTTGTAGCGGCCGAGTTCGCGGAGCATGCGGGTTTCGGGCCGGAGCGCGGCGAGCGCCGCCTCCGCGCGTTGCGGCGTCCGGAAAGCGGAACTCAACGAAGAAGACGTACTCCCACGGCTGGCCGGGAACAGGGCGGGACTCGATGCGGGTGAGGTTGACGCCGGCGGATGCGAGCGCCTGCAGCGCATGGACCAGCGTTCCGGGACGGTGCTCGAGCGCGAACGCGATGCTGATCTTGTCGGGCTCCGCTGTGGCGGGGCGCGGATCGTCCGACCTGCGGATGAGGTGGAAGCGCGTGAAGTTCTGGACGTGGTCTTCGACGCCGCGAAGCAGGACGTTGCGCGCCGTACTCGTCGGCCGCGAGCTCGGGCGCGAGTGCGGCCGTGTCGCGCAGCGACTGCTCCATGATGTGCTTGACGCTGCCGGCGGTGTCATAAAACGGCAGCGCGCGCGCCTGGGTGAAGGTCGACGAGAAAATTGCGGCATTGGTTGAGCGCCACGGGATGCGAGAGCACGGTGCGGATGGCGGAGAGCTCGACGCCGGGCGCGGCGATGAGGTTGTGGCGAATCTGCAGCAGGCCTTCAGCGTCAATGCGAACGGGATTCTTGAGCAGCAGATCGTAGTGCTCCGCGACCGAGCCATGCAGCGTGTTCTCGATGGGCAGAACGGCGCACTCGGCGCGTGCCATCCTGCAGTGCGGCGAAAACGTCGGCGGACACCGTGCACGGCAGAACATCGCACCACGCAGCGAGCTCGCGCGCGGCCATGTGGCTATTCGATCCGCGCTCTCCCTGGATGGCGACGCGCGGAGCTTTTG
This sequence comes from uncultured Verrucomicrobiae bacterium, assembly GCA_963716225.1. Lineage (GTDB taxonomy): Bacteria > Acidobacteriota > Terriglobia > Terriglobales > Acidobacteriaceae > Granulicella. The sequence continues at coordinate 1,221,121 of OY970299.1, forward strand.
CGCGATCCGCGCTGCTGATTCCAGCTTCGTTATGTGCCGGTTGGTTGCTCAGTGGGTGTTCCTTAATTGCAGATATATCTAGTTTTTGGGACAACCTCAGCATAATCCGCCGCAACTTACCATAGCGAACGCCGCCGAGACGGCGCGCCAATCAAGGTGGCCGCAGCATCGGGTCACCCACCATAAGGAGCCGATCTATGCTTTGGACGATCACTATCATTCTTGTCATTCTTTGGATTGTGGGAATGGTCAGCAGCTATACGCTCGGCGGCTGGATTCATCTGCTGCTGGTTCTCGCGATCATCGTTCTCATCTTCAACCTTCTTTCGGGGCGTCGAGGCATCTAGCTCGGTCGCGCCACAGCGTGCAAACCCCAGCCGGATGTCAACAAGGAGACTCGCATGAAGACAGGAACCGAGAATAAGGCCAAGGGCAAGCTCGACGAGATCGCGGGCAAGATGAAGCAGACCGTTGGTGAAGCGACGAACAACCAGTCGATGGCCAACCGCGGCGCTGCTCAGCAGGTGAAGGGACACGCAGAGCAGGCGGTCGGTTCAGTCAAAAGGCCGCTGGCGATGTCGAAGGCCGCCGGTCACGTGAGAATCAGGCGGCTGCCCACAACGCCCGGGAGAGCGTTACATCGACGGCGCGGAATGTGAAGGACCGGATCGAGGACAGCGTGGATCGCCACCGGAACAACAAGTACTGAAAGAACAGAGATCGTCCTTGCCGCGACACGATGCGGAAAGGATAAGAAAGACAATGTGGGCTCGCCAGGCGGCGAGCCCCTTTTGTTTCGTCGGCTGCGGATGCGCGCCTAACGGCGGTGCAGCACATCAGCGGCGATGAAGATGAAGAAGACCACGGAGATTACGCCGTTCAGCGTGAAGAACGCTGCATTCAAGCGGCGGAGGTCTTCGGGCGCAACGATCGCGTGCTCGTAAGCCAGCAGCGCAACGCAGAGCATGACGCCGATCAGCGCCAGTAGACCCAGACCGAACGCATGTAGCATGACGAACAGCAGCACGGCCATTGCAGCGTGCATCGCGCGCGCAATCCAGAACGCCCCGCGCACACCAAACGCCTGAGGCACGCTGTGCAGGCCCGCGCGGCGGTCGTGCTCAAAGTCCTGGCAGGCATAAAGGACGTCGAAACCGCCAACCCACAGCAGGACGATAGCCGTAAGCAGCGCAGCGCGTGGTGCAAGCGATCCGCGGACAGCGATCCATGCCGCCGCCGGCGCAATACCGAGCGCCAACCCCAGCACAAGATGCGACCAGCGCGTCACGCGCTTCATGTAGCTGTACGCGAGGATGATCGCGAGCGCGAGCGGCGCAAGCGCAAGCGTCAGCCGGTTGAGCATGGCCGCGCCGAGGAAGAAGACGCCCGCAGACACGAGCGTGAACGTAACGACAAAGCTCTTCGAGACAAGCCCGCTGGGGAGCGCGCGGGCTGCGGTGCGAGGGTTCACTGCATCGATCTCTGCATCGACGAGGCGATTGAAAGCCATGGCAGCGGAACGCGCGCCGACCATGCAGACGATGATCCAGCCGAGCACGCGCAGCGATGGCCAACCGCCGGCGGCAAGCACGGCGCCTGTCAGGGCAAACGGGAGCGCAAAGATCGAGTGCTCCCACTTAATCATCTCCAGCGTGACGCGCGTGCTGTGCAGAGCCGCTCTCATTCCAACAACAATGCTACGCGAAGGAGAGGAGAGCTGCTGTACGAGACCCGCGTTGCGTGCGCAGCTTAGCGCTCTGTCTGGCCGGCAACCTGGATATCGTTCTGCACCGAGAAGACGCCCGGAACACCGTTGGCGCGGATGCCAGCGACGTCGCGATCCCCGGTGTTATCCACGCTTCCCGTGAGCGTGACATGTCCGTTCACAACGACGATGCGGATGGGCTTGGCGGGATCAATGGCGTACCTGTTAAGTTGCGGCGCACCGTACACGGCGCGAAACTCCTCGGCACGGATGCGGTCGTCCATCGGCGAGACCGGCGCCACCTGAATGTGGTCGATAACGTCACGCACACCCGGCGTGTTCGCAATGAGGTCCATCGCCGATTCTTTATCGACCGGCTGGACGACAACGCCGCCCACGGTTACAACGCCATCATGCACCTGCAGCGTGAGGCTGTTGAAGGGGAACTCCGGGTAGCCCTGGCGATCGTAGACCAGACCCTTCGCGAGCTTCTGATAGAGCTGCTCGTCGGGCACCGTCGCTCCGCCGCCCACGTTAATCTCATTACGAATGCTCGCTGCCTCGTGCATCTTGTCGACACGTTTCTGGGCGTCTGCCTTGTCGGCGTAGCGGTCAACCTGCCCGGTAAGCTGCACGACGCCATCGTGGACCTGCACCTGCACTCCGCTGAACTTCTTGTTCGAGAGCTGTTTTTGCGCGTCAGCCTGAATTTGGGCGTCGCTTCCCTTCTGAGCACGGGCCGCGGGAGTAACTGCGGCGAGTGAAAGCCCACATATTCCAACCGCCAGAGCACGGGCAAATCGTGTCATTTTTTCCTCCTGGACCGATAGCTTCATCACGCGTCCGGAAAATTGGATGCGCATCGCCGAACTCGCGCATCCTGAGCACTTTGACGTGAGTGAACGCTCCCCAGCGGGTCAACGATACCGCTTGCGAATCTGGTAGACGACGGAGAAGACGCCGTTTTCGTCCCGCGTCAGGACGATCGATTTGTTCTCGTTGATCTGGTACTGGATCTGGATCAGTTGTTCGGCGGACTGGTTCACGTTCGTCGCGAACGTCAGGGTAAGTTGCTTGGACAGCGGCTCCTGCACGGTGATCCGCGCGGTGGAATTGCCCAGCGTGCCTACGAACGCCGGATCGATCTTGACTGATCCCGCGCCGAAGAGCTTGCTGACGCGGCTGGATACCGTGGCGTTCAGAGCGCCGCCGAGGATTGCGCTGGTCGTCGGGTCTTCGCCGGCCTGTTGCTGTTGCTGCGTGTTGATCTGCGCTTCTTCCTGGGTGCGGCCGAGCGCGAGCAGATTGAAGATATCGGCCTCGGTCAACGGCGGCGACGAGCGATAGGTCGGCTTCAGGTTGGTCATATCGCCGTGGATTCCGATCGTAATGTCGTAGTTTTCGACGCGCGTGGAGACGTCGAGATCGATCACCGGATCGATGCGAACAGGATTGCTGAAGTAAATGGTCCCGCGGTCAAGCTCATACTTCGTGCCGGCAAATGTCGCGCTGCCGTCGGTGATGCGAATGGAGCCGAGAATCGTAGGTTGCGCGATCGTTCCGCGCACATTGAGGTCCACCGTGCCGGCAAGCTTCGCGTATGAGTTCTGGAAGTCGAGCTGCGGGGAGCTTGTGACGTGGACGTCCAGGCGAATTTTGTTGCTGAAGGCGTTCGGGTCGGGCGGCGTTGGAATCCCGCCAGCCCCCGCGAACGATGCGAAATCAACGTCAGGCCCGATGCCGAAACGCGTGACGAGCACGTTGCCCGAGAGCAGCAGCGATTGCGGGCCGCCCTGCAGCCGCAAGGTTGAGTTGGCAGTGGTGCTCAGGCCGGCGTAGCGCACGCGTACCGTGTCCAGCGTCGCGGTTAGATCGGCGAAAAGACCGCGCTGATAAGCGATAAATCCGCCGAGCGTCACCTTCCCACCGCCGCTCATGCCCGTGATGTTGCGCACCTCAAGACGGTTCTGGTTGAACACCATCGTGCCGGAGAGATCGCTCAAACCATTGGGCACTCCATCTATGGCCAGGTTCGCGCGATCGAAACTCACCGCTGCCCGTGAGGGACGGGTCCTTCACACGGCCTTGCACGCCGAGGTCGAGAGCCACTCTTCCTGAAGTGATCAGGTCGGGATCAAAGGTGTGGATAAGGTGAAGGTTGATTCCGCCTTTCGCCTTCACGTCCACTACGCCGCCATCAGGATTCGTGTCGCCAAACACCTTTGCAGTTCCGCTGGCCTGGAGATCGGTATCGGGGCCGGTGATGTGGAACTGGTCGAGGGAGGCAACGCCATTACGGAGGCTGGCGCGAATCGGCCCCTGTGCCGTGAGCTGCACGTTCCGCACCGTCACGGCAAAATCCGTGAGCTCGGCTGTCCCGGTGAGTTGCGCGGGCTTCGCCGCAGGCCCGCTGACGGTGATGACTCCGTCGATCTTTGAGCTGGCGTTGATTGAGCCCGGCGAGAACAGATCGATCGCATGTGCGACATCGAGGTTCGCAAGAGTCACACGGGCGTGCGTTTGGTAGTCACCTTCGAGTGATGTCTGTCCGGTCGCACCGATCTGCGCGCCAACGAGAGTCGCCTGCATCGTGTAATCCACCGTCGACCCAGCGCTGGAGGCAGTCAGCGTAAGATCACCCAGCCCCTTGCCCTGATAACTTATCTTCGCGAGTTGAATCTGTGCGCGCAGGTTCGGCTCGGCGGCCGTGCCGTTCATATCCACGTTCAGCGAGAGCACGGCGTCAGCGTCGGGACTTGCGTTGTGCACAACCTGCAGCTTGGACAGGCGAAGGTTGTTCCCGGTGATATGAGCCGTGATGTGCTTGCTGGCGATGTCGTAGCTTCCGTTGCCGGTGATCGCCATGTTGTGAGCTTGCACCAGAAGCCGCGTGGCATTGACCTGCGTTCCGTGTGCGGCGATATCGACCGCTATGGTCTGGTACGGCTCGCCGTAAACCACTCCGTTGGTCAGCGTGATGTTGCCCGATCCTGCCAGGCTGCGCAGCGTTCCAGTTGCGTGCGCGTTAATGTTGGTGACTCCGGTAAGCTGCACCTTGTTTTGCTGCCCGGCAATCTGCAGCAGGTCCGTGACCTGCGCGTTGGCGAGCTTGGCCGTGACGTTCAGTGCCATGTCGTTGTCCCACACATAGCTGACAACGCCGCGACGCGAGACGACGCGATGTGGACGGAAGCTGCCGCCCACATTCAGAACTGCCGTGTTGCGCGTGATGGTCGACGAGGCAATCGCGAGGCCGGTGTTGGGCGCATACTCCGCGTCCGCAACAACAGAGTCGACGTGAACATCCGCCTCGCTGCCGAGATGCACCAGCAGGTTGTCCGCTTCGAGATGCCCTTTCACATCCAGCGTTCGCACCGCGCCTCTCGCGGTTCCCACGAAGCTGAGTGTCCCGTGCAGATCGACGGGGATCGCCGCGCTCCCACGCTTTCCGTTGGCCTCAAAACCCAGCGTCTGCAGTGTCTGATCGAACTCAGCCAGATTGCGCGCCTGCAGATTGACGTTCAGATTTGTGAGCGGGTCACCGTTGTTGACGCCGAGCACACCTTTTACATCCAGCGTAGTCCCCGGAGTTTGAACATTCACCGTCTGAATGTTCACTACCTCCGAGCGGCCGTCGTAGTGAGCGATGACTACGCCCGAGACAGGAATGTTCGCCTTCGCGCCCGCGCGGCGCTGACCGGTCGGCGTCAGATGCAGGTTCGCGCCGACCTGCACCGAACTCGCCATGTCTTTCGCGGGCCCGCCCCATTCGACCGTGACCGGGCCGTTGATCGCCGTGTCCAGTCCGAGATCGCCATAGTGCTGCGGCGCGGTGATGTCCATGATGGTGCGCAGCGTAATGCCCTTCACCGTCACGGTCATGTAGGCGTGCGCGCGCTGCACCGGAGTGAGCGTTACCGACTGCACCGGCGGCTTCGCGTTCACGCCTTTCGCAACGTTGTTCGCGGTCTTGGCGGTTGCGACGGTCGTGGCGGACGACGTCGGCGCGCTCGGCGGCACTTCACCGAGCCAGTTCTCAATCTTGAGCTCGCCATCGACACGGCCTCCACCGGGGAGCGTTCCCGTCAGCGCGGAGAAGAGCAGCTCCGTAGGCGTGACGTGCAGTTGCGCGTTCGCGTTCACGCCTGCGACGCGCACCGAAGGATCGCGGTACGCGCCGTTGCGCAGGCGAAGGTCTCCGACCAGGAGATAGCCCGCCGTGCAGTCGGAGCTCGGCGGAAGCATCTTGGTCTGCGGCGACACGTGAGGCTGCGTGTGGCGCTGCCAGAAGCCGGGATTCTTCTGAGCCGTCTGCGGCGTCACCGTGCAGTTGCGTCCATTGACGTTCAGGCTGATCGTGCCGTTCTCAAGCCCCTCGACACCCGCAAGCAGGCCAATCTGCTTCAGCGCGAGCTCCCCATTCACTGTTGCCTGCCAGGCCGGATTCGCGAAGTGCTCGATCAGCGCGGTTGCCTTCAGGTGCGAGTTCAAGCCGGTTTCGAAATCGAAGTCGCTGAGCTGCGCCATGTCCCGGCCCATCTGCACATCCATGTGCAGCCTCGATTGGACCTCAGGCTCGTTCACCATTCGCGTGCGCAGGTCGGCAAGATCGATCGAGATGCCGTAACGATCGGTTGATTTGATGTAGTGCACGTTGGCGTTGAGATCATTCGCTGCAGCGTCGAACGGAATCGCGCGATCGTTGACGACAGCCAGCCCGTTCGCCAGCTCCACTCTGCCTGCCTGCAGATCGAGCAGCGTGTCCTGTACAGGCTCGGTGCTGGTGCTCGGATGCTTCGGCACGGGTTGATTGGTGTTGCCGTCTTTATCGATGATGAGGTGAAGGTGCGGCTCTTCGACACGCAGGTAGTTGAGCCCGATGTGCGACTGCGCTCCTTTACCAACCGTGTGCGAGATGAAGGTGTTGATGCGCAGCCGAAGGAAGATCTTGGCCGCCGAAAGGTACGGCATCTCGCCGGCACCTTCTTTGCCATGAATGACGAGGCCGTCCGCCTCAATCGCGAGGTGCAACATGCTGAAGGAAATATGACCGAGCTCGACACGTCCGCCGGTCGAGTCCTCCAGAACCTTGACAACCTCACCTCCGACGCGCCGCTGAAAGTCAGCCGTCGTTGTGTACCACGACAATCCGACCACCAGCACGATCAGCAGGATGAGAATCGAAATGCCGATCCAGCCGAAGACACGCCACACACGATGACGCTGCGCCGCCTTCCTCGGAGGCTGAGACGCGGTGTGCTGCGGTGCTGCACTCATGGCGCCTCCTCCCCGGGATGCAGAACGACGACACTGCCCTGTGCGCGCAGGCTCTTGAGCCAATCCTGCAGCAGATTGCTGATCTGCTGCTGCAGCAGGATCTCGCGGATCTGGCCGGAGATTGCCTCAATCTTGGGCGCCGGCGCATGCTGCCGCGCGTACTCAGGCAGCAGCACCTTGTCGTAGTAGTCCTTGATCTGCGCCTGCGTGATATTGAGGCCCGTCTGGAAGCGCTCCCCGATGTAGTTGAGCACTGTCATGCGCTCTTTCCAGCGAGCGTAAAACGACGCTTCATTGAAGCCGTGATCAGCGAGGAAATGGTCCCATCCCTCTTTGGTCTCGCAGTGATAGGCCGCGCATGCTGGAATATTTTTGCGCAGCTGATCGATCTCTTTGTTTACCTCCGCATCCGTGGGCGCATCTTCCGGCTGAAGCTTCAGCTGCTGCAAAATGAGTGCCCGATTGATCAGCCGCTCGATTACGCGATCGCGCGACGCGCCCTCCAGGCGATCGCGGTATGGGTCAAACGCCTCGAAGCGCAGTTCCTCATTCACATCGCTATCGAGGATCAGATCGTCGTTGACGATGGCCACGATCCGATCGAGCGGTGTGCCGGGAACGGAAGGCATCAGCGACGGTGTCGCGGGCGGCGCCGGCGTGGGAGCAGACGGCGGCGGCGGCACTGCAGGCGGAGCCATCGGGGCATTCTGCGCCGGCGCAGTTTGTTTGGGATTCGTTTGCGGCGCGGCGGACGGGTTTGGGCTTTGCGCGACCGCGTATCCGGCTCCGGCAGCCATCCAGAAGAGGGCGGCTAGAACGAGCCTTGCCTTCCTCTGTGTGCAACCGCCGAATTGGAGAGCGCTGTTCATCGCTGTTTAGAACGCCTGCCCGATGCTGAAGAAGAAGTTGAAGTGCGGCGCATGCCCAACGTACGGACTGTTGGCCGTGTAGTCGTAGAAGACGGGATACGTCGGTGGATTCAGGTTCTAGCTGAAGTCCACGCGAATGGGTCCAACGGGCGTCTTGTAACGCGCACCAACTCCGATCGCATGCGAGTAGTAGTTGAAATTGCAGTTACCGCTCTCGGTCGCCAAAGTGGCCGGCGCCGTCCCCTTCGCCGGAATCACGCTGCAGGTTGATTCGTTCGGCTGGTGAAAGTTCTTGATGCTCGAGAACATGTCGCTCGGATACCGGAAGACGTTGCCCATGTCATGAAAGAGCACGAACGACACGCTGTTGCCCACGATCGGCAGCGTGGGCGGCGGCATCCGCAGTTCAAACTGATTCACCACCACACCCGAACCGCCGACCGGATAGCCCGTGGTCAGATCGCGCGGACCCGCATCGTTGATGCCGAAGCCGCGATGTGACGTTGCGCCGCCGGCGTACATACGTTCCGGCAATGGAATCGGGTTGCAGGTCGCATTCTGATACAGCAGGCTGCTCGTCGGGTCGCTGGGATTGGACAGCGTGCTGCTGCAGTTGGGGCTCAGCCCAATCTGCGCAAGATCACTCACCGCACTCGATCCGCCGAAGAAGTTCTCGAATCCGATACGCGTGTTGCGCGCAAAGACATACTTCTTCGTTCCAAACGTGTAGTAAGAGGAGTGCGAAAGATCCAGCCGATTGAACGACGTCTCCGCCCCGAACGCCGAGGATCGAGAAGAACTCCTGGACCGAGTAGTACACACCGCGGGTCGCGTCCAGCGGCGTCGGATCACGTGTGTCGTGGAAATACGTAATGCCTGGACCGCCCACCGTGACGGGCTGAGAGAGCTGATTGATCAGGTTGGGCGTAATCTCCAGGCTTGCCGGATTGATGGAAACCCGGCGGTACAGGAAGTCGTAGATAAACGTGTCCGCCTTCTTGTACTTCTCCGTTACGCGGAAGTCACCCTGCAGCGTCGAGGCCTGGAATGTCGTAATGTTCTGCACGTTCGAGTAACCGCCTGAGACCGCCGCCGTGAAGCTCGGATTTCCGAGGAACTGCGGGTTGTTGAACGTTAGCGTCGCCACGCGCTCCAGCAGGCCGAACGTCGTATGCAGCGTGAGTGACTGCTGAGTGCCGCGGAAGTTTATTCGCGAAACGTCGATCGATCCGCGCGGGCTGACGCCGGCCTTTCCGTTCTGCGCGGCCGTCTGTCCACGGGTCGTGCCGGGAACGACCGCCGGTGTTCCGGTCTGCGCCTCAAAGCCGAAGCCGTACGTAACATCCCACCGCTTGGCTTCGGTCAACTGCACGAGCACGTTCTTCGTCGGCGCATTTCCCGTCGGATTCTGGACCGCCGTGTTCACCTCATTGAACAGCGCCAGGTTGTAAAGATTGCGTTGCGTCTGCAGCAGTGCGGCCTGGTTCAGCGGATCACCGGCATGCACCAGGAGCTGCCGCTGAACAACACCGGCTCTTGTGTGCACCAATCCCGACAGCAGCACATGATCAATCGTGACCTGCTGGCCCTCGTTCACCGCAAGCGTTACGTTTACGTGCTCCTTGTCAGGATCGACCTGCTGCTGAATCTCCACCTGGGCGAGATCAAAGCCATGCGAAAGGTAGTAGCTCAGCACTGCATCGCGGTCGCTCGAGAGCGTGATGAGTGAGAATGGCTGGCCCGGCTCCGCGCTCAACAGCGTCCTGATCGCATCCTGACGCGCAGCGTCCACACCTGACAGGCTTACGTCGCCGAACTTCTGCTGCGTGCCTTCGTTGATCGAGTACGTGACGTCAATCAGCGCTACGTTCAGCGTGGATCCAGCCGCAGTCTTGTCCGTGTCCTTCACCGACGACGTGACCTTCACGTGCGTGAATCCGCTTGCGCGATAAAGCGCCTCGATTGAGCTGCGATCGTCTTCAACTAACTGTGTGCTGTACGTTCCGCTGCGCACGTATAAATCAGCCTGCTTCACGCGCAGCTGCTGCCGGATCAGCGCATCGCTGAAATACTTATTACCTTCGATCTTTACCGACCGCACCTTGTGCTTGTGCCCGGGGGTCACGTTGTACTGCACCGTCACCGTGCCGGTGCCCCTGCCTGTGAAGCTCACCGAGTCTTCCGCGTCGAAGTAACCCTTCCGTTGCAAATAATCACGGATATTGAAAGCGCCTTCGTTCACCAGGTCGCGATCAACCGTGTCTTCCTCGTAGATCGGAACCAGCAGCTTCTTACGCGCGCCTGAGATTTTCGTCCCCACGATGTTTACGTGAACGATGGGTCCCTGATTGGCCTCAAACCCGTAATCGAGTTGTTCGCGCGGCGGAGCGTAGGTCTGGCTCTGCTGGCTGATCGTGCCCTCCAGGTGCTCGCGCTTCTGGTAGTACTTGCGCACGCCCGATAGCGCCGTCGTGGTGGTATCGCGCGTTACTTTCACGTCGCAGCTGCGCATGATCAGCCTGTTCAGCGCGGTCGAAAACCAGCTGCAGTCCAGCTTGCCTTTCTTGCGGAAGTCCGGAACGGTGATGCCGGGATCTTTGCCTGCGACCGCCACATTGCCCACGCGCGCCTGCGGTCCCTGCTTGATCTTGAACGTGACGTTCACCTGATGGTTCGCGTCGTCGCGCATCGTGGTCACCTGGACGTCGCCTTGAAAGTACCCGTTCTGCTCGAGCGATTGCCGCACGCTGGCCACGGCCGCCGGAATCTGCGGCTCGCTGAACGGTGTTCCCGGGTCGAGCTTGGTCGCAAACTCCAGCAACGAGGCAAGCCGCTCTGATTGCGCTCCAGCAATCTCAACGCGGCCAACGTAGAAGCGAGGCACACCCGCATAGATGAGCGTGATTCCGTTCCCTGTTTGCTCTCCCGACACGCTGATGTCGCGATAGCGTCCGCTGGCGTAAAGGCGGCGGAGGTCGGCCCGCACCTTGTCAGGATCGAGCGGCTGCCCCACCTGCTGGGTGAGGTCCGTCAGAATGCGGTCGGTCGCCGCAAACGTCACCCCTTCAAATTGCACGGCGGTGACCGGTACCCCTCGCTTGTCCCAAATGGTCGTCGGCAATGCCGGCACCGGATTGGCCACGCTAGGGCTTACTGACTGGTTCCCGGCTGTGGTCTGCTCAGGCGGCTGCTTGCTGGCCTGCGGCACGCCCTCGGGCGCGTTCGGATTCACGGTTGTCTGCGGCTGCGCGGGTTGGCTCGCCGCCTGCGAGTTCACCGTGCCGGAACTCTGTGCGACACATGTCCCCGCACACGCAAGCGCAAGCGCGCCGGCCACCACCAGGCTGCTTGAAACCCACTTTCTAGAAATCAATCGGCGTGCTCGCGCGCCCGAGGCAGGTTTCGCGAGCTGGCTCTCGACGGGGTTCGATAGCCTGCTCCGGCCACACACCTCAGCATCCTCCACGTTCTCATTCTCGCCGATGCGAGCTTGACGGGAGCTTTGCCCCGGGGCCTCGCTTCGAACACTGCCCTGCACAGCCCGACAGATCCGTCGCTCCCGAACCTTCAGGGTCAAATCTCCGGACCCGCTGCAGAACACCGTGATTTCTCGTAGAGATGCAGAATTTTGCGCTCGGGTTCACCCGGCCACAGCACCGCTATCAAACTCCCCGCGCCCGTATACTGACCCTCGATGTCCCGTGAAGTTGCGACACCGGATTCCTCCAGCAGCGTTCTCGAAGACCGCGCCGACAAGAGCGCCGCGTGCGTGACTCGGGAGGCGATAGACAACCGCGAGCGCTACTCCCGCCAGGTGCTTTTTGCCGGCATCGGCAAGCAGGGACAGCAGGGCCTCGCGCGCGGACACGCCGCCATCGTCGGCGTCGGAGCAACCGGGACGGCAACAGCCAGCCTGCTGGCGCGCGCGGGTGTCGGACGGCTTACGCTCATCGATCGCGACTATGTCGAGCCGTCGAATCTCCAGCGCCAGGTGCTCTTTGATGAGGACGACGCCCGCGACTGCCTTCCCAAGGCCGAGGCAGCACGGCGGCATCTGGCGCGCGTGAACTCCGGAATCACGGTCTCCGCGCACGTCGCCGACCTGACATCCCGTAATGCAGAAGAGCTGCTCACTGCCGCTGACATCGTGCTCGACTGCACCGACAACTTCGATACGCGCTACCTGATCAACGACCTCTGCGTCCGCGACGGCCGGCCCTGGATCTACGCCGCCGCCGTTGGCGCCTACGCCGCGACCATGAACATCCTCCCACTGCCCGCTAAGAGCGAGGTCGCCACCTTCGAACCCACCGCCTGCCTCGCCTGCCTCTTCCCTGCAAGTCCGGAGGGTAATCTCGAGACCTGCGAAACTGCCGGAATCCTCTCCACCGCCGTCAACTTTGCCGCTTCGATCCAGGTCACGGAAGCCCTGAAGCTGCTTACCGGGCAGCCCGCCCGCATGCGCCGTACGCTGCTCGCCTACGACCTCTGGACCGGCGAGCGGTCAGAGATCAGCGCAGCCTCCCCGCGGCCGGATTGCGAAGTCTGTGGTCAGCGCCAATTCCGCGCGCTGGCCGGCGAGGACCGCGCTCCCATCACGCTCTGCGGGCGCAACGCCGTCCAGATCCACGAGCACGCCCGCCCCGTCGACCTCCAGGCCCTGGCCCGCCGCCTCGAGCCCCTCGGCGAAGTGCGCGCCAACGGCCTTCTGCTGCGATTCCGTACCCCAGCCCACACGATTACCGTCTTCCCGGACGGCCGCGCCCTCATCCAGGGAACCACGGACGTCGGCCGAGCTCGGTCCCTATACGCCAGATACATCGGCGCTTAGCTGCCAGACCGCCGGCCCCGGGACAACCCAGAGCGGCCAGTGCCAATCCAAGCCCTTGAAACCTTTCCGAGAACAGGTGCGTTACGCTGAGAGCAGGCGAGTATTGCCGGCGCGATCGAACGTACTGACCGGAGACCTCGCTTATGGAACTTCAAGGCTCACCCAGGATGCAGACAAAACCAAACGCCGGCTTGTTCAAGCGGAACCCACCTATTGCCGGCGAGGCCGAAGCCATCGAGCGGGCCAAGGCCGGCGATCCGGATGCCTTCTCCAAGCTGTATGCGCTGCACAAGCGGCGCGTCTACACGCTTTGCCTGCGCATGCTCGGCAACGTCTCCGAAGCCGAAGACATGACGCAGGAGGCGTTCCTCCATCTCTTTCGCAAGCTCGGCAGCTTCCGCGGAGAGAGCGCCTTCTCCACCTGGCTGCACCGCCTGACCGTCAACCTCGTGCTCATGCACCTGCGCAAGAAAGGACTTCAGTTGGTCTCCCTGGAAGAGACCATCAACCCTTCTGAAGAGGATGCGCCGAAGCGCGATTTCGGCTCGCGCGACACGCAGCTCGCCGGCTCCGTCGACCGCGTCACACTGGAGCGCGCCGTCGCCTCGCTTCCTCCCGGTTACCGCATGGTGTTCGTGCTGCATGATGTTGAAGGCTTCGAGCACAACGAGATTGCCACGATGCTCGAGTGCTCCACCGGCAACAGCAAGTCGCAGCTCCACAAGGCCCGGCTGAAACTCCGCGAGCTGCTTCGTCACCCCGACCAGCTGCCGGAACTCGAGAGCTCGCGGGAGGTCGTTCAGTGAGTGATCTCTCCAAGCTGGATTTCAATTCCATGACCGCTGCCGAATTCGAGCAGCATCTGCCTGAGCTCTTTGCCAGCGGCGAAGGCGGTAAGCTCAGCGAAGATCCGCGTCTCGCAAAGTTCCTCGCCGCCAATCCCGACTGCGCTGCCTTGGTCAGCGACCTCGAGACGATCGCCGAGACCGCCAAGAACCTCTTCGCCGCCGATCAGGAACCAAGCGATGCCGTCTGGTCGAACATCGCGAAGAAGCTCAAGCAGTAATCCTCGGACGCCGACAATCCGATTGACCTCGGCAAGTACTCTCCGCTAGCCGGCGGACATCCGCGAGCCATTACCATAAGGCCTGACACTGCTCAGGCCTTATGCCTTTTAACCGCACAAAGAGCGAAGCGCCACCCCTGTCCATCAAGCGCGTCCAGCGCGTTGTGCTGACCGGCTTCATGGGCTCGGGCAAAACCACCGTTGGCCGCCGCCTCGCCGAAGAACTCGGCTGGCACTTCGTCGACCTCGACCGCGTCATCGAGCAGCGCGACCGCCGGAGAGTGGCGGACATATTCGCCGAAGACGGCGAACCGTTCTTCCGCAGGCTGGAATCCGAGTGCCTGAAATCTTCTCTGCAAGAACGACGCATCGTGCTCGCGCTGGGTGGCGGGGCACTAGAGACTTCCGCGAACCGCGAAGCGCTTGCCGCATCCACCGGCACCTGTGCCGTGCTCCTCAGCGCTTCGTTTGACGCGCTCTATGAGCGCTGCCGGCAGCAGATTGCCCTTGCCGCTGACTCTCCGCTGCCCGTGCGCCCTCTGCTCGGCGAGCGCGAAGCCGCCATGGCGCGCCTCGCGCGTCGCGATCCGGTTTACCGCCAATGCGCGCACCTGGTGCTCGAAACCACGCGCCAGCAGCCGCAGGAAAGCGTCGATGCTCTGCTGAAGTTGCTCAAAGATATGCTCTAAGCGTCACTTCCGGCTATCCGCTGCCCGCTGCACCTGCATCACACCGGACTGAGTTCAAGCTCCACTGCTGTACCCTCGAGGACACGTGCCCCTCATCCTGCATTCGTCCAGCCCGCCCGTTGCGCTGACTCCGGAAGAGCAGCGGCGCCGCACCATCCGCGGCTACATTCTCTTCTCCTTCGGTATGGTCATCCTTCTCGGCGTGCTTTGGAAGCTGCGCAGCGTGCTCGAGATCGTCTACGTCAGCGCCCTTTTCGCCGTGGTTCTCACGCCCATCGTGCAGCAGGTTATGAAGCTGAAAATCTTCGGCTGGCAGGTCTCGCGAACCGTCGCCGTCCTCGGCCTCGTCGTCGTCGTCTTCGGCCTGCTCGGCGTTTTTTTTCTCGTCGCGTTTCCCCCGGCACTCCACGACATGGAGCACTTCGCGCGCGACCTGCCGCAGCGCCTTCCTGCCATCTCCGCCCGCATGCGCGGCCTTCCCTTCGCCGGGAACTTGGGCCTGGATTCGCTTCCCGCCAGGGTGCAGGGCTTCGCTGCCTCTACCGCCTCCTATGTCGTCGCCTCGGCCCCAAAATGGATCGCGCGTCTGCTCGACGTCATCACAGCCGGCATCCTGTGCATCTATTTCATGCTCGAAGGCGAGTTTGCCTACTTCTACTTTCTGTCCTTCATTCCGCTTGAATCGCGCGACCGCCTCGCGCGCACGCTGACCGCAGCTGAAGGTCGCATGAGCAAGTGGCTCATCGGGCAGGCCGCCCTGATGCTCATCCTCGGCGTCACCAGCACAGCGGTGTTCCACGGGCTGCACGTGCGCTACGCCGTTCTGCTCGGCGTCCTCATGGGTCTCTTCAACATCGTGCCTATCATCGGCGGTGTGATCACCATCCTGCTCGCAGCGTCCGTTGCCGCAATGGATTCCTGGTCCAAGATGGCCGGTGTCTTCATCTTCTATGTCATCTACCTCCAGATCGAGAACGCAATCCTCACGCCGCGCATCATGCGCACCAGCGTCAACCTGATGGGTCTCTCCGTTCTAATCGCGCTGCTGGCGGGCTCGGAGCTCGCCGGTGTCGTGGGCGCACTCGTCGCCGTGCCATCAGCCGCACTCGTTGCCGTGCTCATGGACGAGTACCTCGTCCAGAAGGACGCCGACGCCGCATCGAAAATTGCCGCGGCCGACGTAAGCTCTGCCTAGCTCTTCGTGGTGAACGTCCAGGTCGTCTCGCTGCGGAACGTCTGTCCCGGCTTCAGCTCCGTTGAGGGAAAGTTCGGGTGATTCGGCGAATCAGGAAAGTGCTGCGTCTCCAGGCAGAATCCCGTCCGCTTCTCGTACTTCGCTCCGGTCCTTCCGGTGAAGCTCCCATCGAGATGGTTGCCGGAGTAGAACTGCACGCCCGGCTGCGTCGTTTCGACAGTCAGCACGCGCCCGCTCACCGGGTCGTACACCTGCGCCACCGGATGCACTTGGCCCATCTGCCCGCGCAGAACAAAGTTGTGGTCGTAGCCAAGTCCCAGCTTCAACTGCTCATTGTTGGCATTGATGCGCTCGCCAATCGCGTGCGGACTCGTGAAATCGAACGGCGTACCCGCCACCGGCGCGATCTGCCCCGTCGGAATCAGCGTCCGATCCACAGGCGTGTACTTGTCGGCATCGATCTTGATCTGCTCGCCGAGAATGCTCCCACTGCCATCACCCGTCAGGTTGAAGTACGTGTGGTTGGTCAGGTTCAGCACCGTCGGCTTGTCGGTAGTCGCGCTGTATTGGATCACAACCTTGTCGCCGTTCAGCGTGTAGCGCACGTGCGCAGTCAACGTGCCCGGAAACCCCTGGTCGCCGTCCGGACTCACCAGCGTGAACTCCACGCCCGAAGGAATCTCCTTGCCGGTCCAGTTGCGCGACGCAAAACTATCTTTCCCGCCGTGGAGCGCATTCGGCCCGTCGTTCAGCGTGATCTGATAGCTCTTCCCCTCCAGAGTGAAGCGCCCGTGCGCGATCCGGTTCGCATACCGCCCCGGCACCGAGCCCAGGAACGGCTCATGCGGCCGCATGTACTCCTCGAGATTCCCGTAGCCGAGCACAATATCGCCCATCTTTCCGTTGCGGTCCTTCGTCTCCAGCGTCACCACGCGCGCGCCGTACGTCATCACCTGCATCTTCGCCGCAGAGCTGGAGAGCGTGTAAATCTCTACCGGGTTTCCATCCGGCATGTGCCCGAACGTGCTGTGCTGCACGGTCGTCGCGGCCGAGGCAGCAGTCAATGAACTCATGGTGAGCAGAATAACGCGAAGCAGCTTCATCGGGCAGCGGCGCTCCATTTGCGATTTCGACGCGATCAGCAATCACGGTCACTATACTGGACGCGATATGGCCCTCACGATTCGCCGCTCTCTGCTCTCCCTGCTCGCCTGCATTCTCATCCCGTCACTCGCCTTCGCCGCTGCGAACTCCAACTCGCAAACCCATTGGGTTGGCACCTGGTCCACCGCGCCCGTCTCGGCGACGAACAGCAACAGCGTCTTCTCCGAGGACACAACTCTCCGCGAAATCGTGCACGTATCCATTGGCGGCCCCAGCGTGCGCATCGTGCTCAGCAACGCCTTCGGCACGGACACGCTGAAGATCGGCGGCGCCAACGTCGCGCTCGTCGAGACTGCCAGCACCATCAAGGGAGCAGCCGCGCCGGCACTCTTTGACGGACAGCCAACTGTCGACATCCCCGCAGGCGCCGAGGTCGTCAGCGATCCCGTCGCACTCACGCTTCCCCCGCTCAGCGACCTCGCCGTCACGCTCTTCATCCCCGGCCAGACCGTCAGCACGGTTACGCTGCACGGCTTCGCCGACCAGACCAACTACCAGCTCGCCGGCAATCAACTCGCATCCGCCGACTTCACAACCGCCACACATCTGCACTCCTGGCCCTTCCTCAAGGCCGTCGAAGTCACCGCTCCCGCCGACGCCGGCGCAATCGTCTGCTTCGGCGACAGCATCACCGACGGCGCACTCAGCACACCCGACAAGAACGCCCGCTGGCCCGACGTCCTCGCGCGCCGTCTGCAGGCCGACAAGAAGACCGCACACCTCGGCATCCTCAACGAAGGCATCGGCGGAAACCGCCTGCTGCATAACGTCACCGGGCCCAACGCGCTCGAACGCTTCGACCGCGACGTGCTCGACCAGAGCGGCGTCAAGTACCTCATCATCCTCGAAGGCATCAACGACATCGGCCACTCCTTCGACCCCGCCAAGCCTTACGACATCATCACCGCCGAGCAGCTCGAGATGGCACTCACCCAACTCATCGACCGCGCCCACGCGCACGGCATCAAGGTCATCGGCGCCACGCTCACACCCTACGTCGGCGCGAAGTATGAGTCCGACGAGGGCGAGAAAGTCCGCGAAGCCGAGAACGACTTCATCCTCCACAGCGGCAAGTTCGACGGCGTCATCGATTTCGCCAAAGCCACCGCCGATGCAACCGACCCCACGCGCTTCGCCGCCGCCGCCGACAGCCCCGACAACCTGCACCCGCGCGACCCCGGCTATGAAATCATGGGCTTTTCCATCGATCTGAACCTCTTCAAAAAATAGCCGCACAAACAAGAAGCCCTGCTCGCATGAGCAGGGCCTCTCACCTTTTACCTCGCGAAACTACTTCAGCTCATATCCCGCAAAGAAGTAGCCAATCTCGAACGCCGCCGTATCCTCTGCATCCGATCCATGGATCGCATTCTCGCCGATCGATGCTGCGTACTTCTTCCGAATCGTTCCCTCATCCGCCTTCGCCGGATCCGTCGCTCCCATCAGCTTGCGCAGATCCGCAATCGCGTTCTCTTTCTCCAGCACCATCGGTACAATCGTCCCCGAGCTCATAAATTCCGTCAGCTCTCCGAAGAACGGCCGCTGCGCGTGCACGTAGTAGAAGCCTTCCGCCTGCACCTTCGTCAATCCAATCTTCTTGATGCCGACAATCTTGAATCCTGCCTTCTCGATCTCTGCGAGAATGGCTGCCGTGTGGCCCTTGCGGACCGCGTCCGGCTTGATGATGCTAAAGGTGCGCTGTGACACAAAAATCTCCTCGGTAACGCTCAGAATTGCCGCAAAATGTTGGCTCTTTCAGTGTACCTGTTCGGTTCGCTTCTAAGGATTCAGTAGCGCCAGCTCGTCACGTCCGCTCCCACAGGCGCTGTCTTCTTTATGCGCTCCAGAATTTGCGGCACATACATCTGGTTGTAATGCAGCCTGCTGTACCAGTTCGGATGATCGAAGTCGCCGTTCCAGCAGTGCTCCGCCTTCGGCCCATACTTCACCTCGCCGTCATACCGAACGCCGTGTCCCGGCGTGCCCGTCTGCTTCAAAAAATCCTCCATCAGGTACACCGCGTCGTTCAAAAAGTAGGAGTCGTCATACCCGACATAGATGTGAAGCTTGCCCTGCAGCTTCGGTCCCACCGTCGGCCACTCGCGCTGCAGCTTCGCATTCAGGTCGTAGTGATCGTGCCAGTACGCCGCGGTGTTGTGATCGATCACGCCCGTCTCCTTATCGAAGATCGGCTGCGGATATCCATCCGCTCCCACCGGCGAAAATACCGCCTGCCATATGTCGAACTGATCGCCCGACCTTCCACGATCGCCCAGCGCCGCCTCATATGCGATGTTGTCGCGCATCGAGATCAACGTCTGCCCCAGATAATTCCGCATCGCCGGCTGCTCGATATTCCGCTCCGCGCCGTCGGTATAAAAGATATTCTTCTGGTCGTACAGATCAGCCGTCATGTACGCGTGAAAATCAACCGGATCGGGACACGCGACGAACGCGCCGTTGTAATGCTCTGGATAAAACATCTGCACGGCCAGCGACTCCCATCCGCCGGTCGACCCGCCATACACAAACCGCGCCCATCCCTGCCCAATTCCGCGAAACTGCTTCTCAATCGCCGGAATCAGCTCCGTCTCAATCGCATCGCCATACGGCCCCAGATTTGCCGAGTTCACCGCGTAGCTATCGTCGTAATACGGATTCGCGTGATTGATCTTCACGATCACAAACCGCGGCTGGTTCGGCTTGATCCAGTCCAGATAGTTCTTGTAACCCTCCTGCTGCACGATCCTGTTGTAACCGGCGAGATGAAATCGCTCCGAGTAGTCCGGCTTCAGATTCGGATCCGGCGGCGTCTCGCGAAAGTCCATGAACTCCGGCTCAAAGTGATCTTCGAACACGATCAGCGGATAATGCGCATTCGGATGATCGTCGAATCCTGCGGGCACCATCACCACCGCACTCAGATACATCGGCGCGCCCCAGAAATCGCTCAGCAGCTTCGACTGAATCCGCAGATGCCGTATGTACTTCGTATCCGGCTCCGGCTTGATCGGCGCAATTACCTCCGACAGCTCAAGATGAACGTCCTGCCTTGAATCCGCCGCAACATGCACCTTCACCGGCCTCGAATACAGGTTCCCCGGCTTGATGTTCCAGTGCTGTCCTTCGCCCATGTCCGGCGGCAGCTTCACCGTCTTTCCATCGCTACGATGAAACGTCTCATACACGTTCAGCACCGCCTGGACCATGTAATCACCCGGCGGCATATCGGCAAGCGAGCGATGCGGATAGCCTTCGATCTTCGAAACTACCCTCGATCCATTCTGCGTCTGGCTGCCGAACGCGACCGGCTCGCCCGGCCGCAAACCATCCACCGTCAGCCCGAACACCTGCTGCGACTTCGGCGAGATGTCGATCTGCATCCGCGGCTCTTCGCTGGAATCATTCGAAAGCAGCAGCAGCACGCGCCCATCAAGCTGCTTGTCCGACCTCGCAGCCGGAAAGTTCACCGTAAACACCTGCGCTCCCACACTGGCCGCAGCGCTCACCGCCGCAAAGCCCAGCAGGGCTGCTGCCAAACCACTCACTTTTCGCATAGCCGAAAGTGTAACGCCGCAGCCGCACCTTCCGAGGCCCCGTGCACGTCCAATCGTCATGCGCAAAACGTCGTGGATCTGGCTGGCGGGATGCATCGCGTGGATATTCGACGCCGCGGTCAGCATCTGGTTCCACTCCACGACCCACGCCGCGATCGCCTTCGTCGTAGCTATGCTCTTTGCCATGGCCTGGCTCTTCTACCGCAGCCAGCCCCGCTGAACCGCTACTTCTTGCCGAGCACCTTCGCCATCATCTCGCCAATCTCCGCGGGCGACTTCACGACGTGAATGCCTGCATCCGCCATCGCCTTCATCTTGCTCTCGGCAGTGCCTTCTCCGCCGGAGATGATCGCGCCGGCATGCCCCATCCGCCGTCCCGGAGGCGCGGTCTGCCCCGCAATAAAGCCCACGACCGGCTTCTTCACATTGGCGCTGATGAACTCCGCGGCTTTTTCCTCGTTCGTTCCGCCAATCTCGCCAATCATAATGATCGCTTCCGTCTCTGGATCGTCGTTCAGCAGCTTCAGCGCATCAATGTGCGTCGTGCCGATGATCGGATCGCCGCCGATGCCGATCGCGGTCGACTGCCCGATGCCGCGCGTCGTGAGCTGATACACCGCCTCGTACGTCAGCGTGCCCGAGCGCGAGACGATTCCCACGCGTCCCTCTTTGTGAATGCGTCCCGGCATGATGCCGATCTTCGCCTTGCCCGGCGAGATCACGCCCGGACAGTTCGGCCCAATCAGCCGCGATTTCGAGTGCTTCACAACCTCCCACACCTTCACCATATCCAGCACCGGAATGCCTTCCGTGATGCACACCACTAGCGGCAGCCCCGCGTCTGCGGCCTCGAGGATTCCGTCCGCTGCAGCGGGAGGCGGAACGAAGATCATCGTCGCATTCGCCCCCGTCGCCTTCACCGCCTCTTCAACCGTGTTGAAGACCGGCCATCCCTCATGCGTCGTCCCACCCTTGCCCGGCGTCACTCCACCAACGACAAGCTTGTTCCCAAACTGCTTGGCGTATTCATCGCAGCCCTTGGCGTGAAACGTGCCTTCACGCCCGGTGATTCCCTGAACGATCAGCCGCGTGTTCTTGTCTACGAGAACGCTCATTACCGCACTCCCTTCGCAGCTGCGACTACGAGGTCGGCGGCGTCTTTCATTGTCGATCCCACCTGAAACTTCAGACCGCTCTGCTCGATAATTTTCCGACCCTCTTCCACGTTCGTACCTTCCAACCGAAGCACAATCGGCAACTTCACATTCAGCTTCTTCGCTGCCGCAACGACCGCCGTCGCGAGCACATCCACGCGCAGAATCCCGCCAAAAATATTGATGAAGATCGCCTTCACATTCGGATCGCTCAGCAAGATCCCGAACGCATTCTCGATCTGCTCCTGGTTTGCTCCGCCGCCGACGTCCAGGAAGTTCGCCGGCGAGCCGCCCGCGTACTGGATGATGTCCATGGTGGCCATGGCCAGCCCGGCACCGTTCACCATGCAGGCGATGTTGCCGTCGAGCTTGATGTAGTTGAGCGCGAACTTCGAGGCTTCAACTTCGAGCGGGTCTTCTTCGCTCAGATCACGCAGCTCCTTCAGGTCCTTGTGGCGGAAGAGCGCGTTGTCGTCGAAATTCATCTTGCAGTCGAGCGCGGCGAGCTTGCCGTCCTTCGTCGTAATGAAGGGATTGATCTCCATCAGCGAGCTGTCGGTTTCGATGAACGCGCGGTAGAGACCCATCATGAACTTCACGGCTTCGCCGACCTGTGCGGGCTCGAGACCCAGCTTGAACGCGAGCCGCCGAGCTTGATATGGCTGAAACCCAACCGCCGGGTCTACATACTCCTTGTAAATCGCCTCGGGCGTCTTGTGCGCGACCTCCTCAATCTCCATGCCACCGGCCTGCGAAGCCATGAAGACCACCTGCGAGCTCGCGCGGTCCAGCACAATTCCGAGGTAGAGCTCGCGCGCAATCGCCGAGCCGGACTCGATGAGCAGACGCTGCACCTTCTGGCCATGCGGTCCGGTCTGGTGCGTGACGAGCTGCATGCCGAGAATTGCCTTCGCGTACTCGTCGGCCTGCTCGATGGACTTGGCGAGCTTGACGCCGCCGCCCTTGCCGCGACCGCCAGCGTGGATCTGCGCCTTGACGACGACGACTGCGTTGCCGGCCGAGAAGAGCTGCTTGGCTGCCGCGTCGGCTTCTTCCAGGGTGGTGGCCATCTCGCCGGCGGGGACGGTAACGCCGTACTTCCGCAGGATCTCCTTGGCCTGATACTCGTGGATCTTCATGCGCGCTCCGGAATTCGTGGTGAGCTTGTCGTAACGAAGCAATGGTAGCGATGACGAGAAACAGCGAGCAAGCCAGAGCGGACGATTATCGCTAGTAACAGCCTGAGAGTGCGATTCCGCGGTGGTCTGTTAACCTCACTTCTAATGTCCATTCAGCAAGAGCTGCGACGTGTTATCGAGTCGCGCGAAAGCTTCACGCAGCAGGAAGCCGCCGCGCTGATGCAGCGAGTTCTTTCCGGCGACGCGAGTGAGGTGGAGCTGGCGACGCTGCTGGGCGGCATGGCCGGCCGGGGTGAAACGGCGGCCGAGGTCGCGGGGTTCGTCGAGACGCTGCGCGCGGCGGCGACAACGCTGCCGTTGACCGCGGCCGAGCGGGAGGCGCTGGTCGACACGTGCGGCACGGGGGGCGACGGCAGCGGGACCTTCAACATCTCCACGGCGGCGGCGCTGGTGGCGGCGGCGGCGGGGGCTAAAGTGGCCAAGCACGGTAACCGGGCGATCACGTCGCGGTGCGGGTCGGCGGACGTGCTGGAGGCGCTGGGGGTGCCGACCCAGATGTCGCCGGAAGCGGCGGCGGACGCGCTGCGGGAGCATGGGTTCTGCTTCCTGCTGGCTCCGGCGCATCACCCGGCGCTGAAGGCGGTGATGCCGGTGCGGCGGGCGATCGGGGTGCGCACGGTGCTGCATGTACTCGGGCCGCTGCTGAACCCGGCGGGAGCGCGGCGGCAGGTGATGGGGGTGTACGCCAGGCGGTTGGTGCCGCTGGTAGGCGAGGCGATGGTTCGGCTGGGTACGACGCATGCGATGGTCGTCCACGGCGATGGCGGCCTGGACGAGTTGGCGCTGAGTGGGCCTAGCGATATCGCCGAGGTGCGCGACGGCAAGGTCGGCGAGCGGGTTGTGGCTCCGGAGGAGCTGGGACTTGGGCGAGCGGGGCTGGAGTCGCTGGCTGGGGGCGATGCGGTGGCGAATGCGGGGATTCTGGGGTCGATTTTTGCGGGGGAGCGCGGGCCGCGGAGGGAGATTGTGGTGCTGAATGCGGCGGCGGTGCTGGTGGTGGCGGGGGTGGCGGCGGAGCTGGGCGCGGGAGCCAGGCGGGCGGCGGAGGCGATTGATTCGGGTGCGGTGGTGAGGCTGGTGGAGCGGCTGGGGAGGTGATCCCGTCCCCTCCGACGCCCCTCCCCTCCCCCCTCCCCCCTGCTTTTGCACTGAATCTCTGGAATCAGCAGGTTACGGCGAGCGTGTCGTGCAAAATATTGATTGCAGAGACTTTGGAGCGAAAATCTCTGGAATGAGGGATTTGCGGGTGAGGCGGTGAGTAGTGAGTCGTGAGTAGTGAATAAGGCGAAGGCAAATGGAAAAGGCTGCGCGTGGGCGCAGCCTGCTGTTTCGATCTGTTAACTCTATTGTATCAAATTGAGCGGAATTCACCGGCAGCTATTTGCACTGTGTTTTGTGGTGTTTAGGTGGTCTGGGGCTTGACAAGGAAATCCGGTGGAAAACTCGGAGGTCCTTCCATCCCGCTGCACGTGGGGCGGGGTTCGAGAAACTCCATCCTTCCGCGGCCATCGGCGAACAAGGTTCGCTCGTGTCCCCCGCCGCGGAAGGATGGATCCCACCAATCAGGCGGCGGCGTGGGCCGCGGATGTGGACCTGGCTGCGGCTGCGGCGGCTACGGGTGCGGGGGCCGTGGTGTACTCGGCGGCCTTCCAGTCGCCGAGGCAGCGGCTGAGCAGGGCGGCGGCGCAGCGCTCACCGCAAAGCACGATTACGTGATCTTCGAGGGCGAGATTTGCGTCCCAAGGCGTGAATTTGACGTCGTGCGCCGAGGTGACGGCGAGAATCCAGTGATTGGTCGTCTTCTTCTGGACTCCGCAGGTGCATGTAAATAAATGGGTGGCTGCCATACTGTCAGTCTCCTCCACTGCGGTTCGCAGTTGTCGTTCTATTCATCAAGTAGCAACTGCCGTGCCATTCGGGGGTCGAGCTAAGTGCCGGAACTGCTGGGGTTCTTCTGGTGGGTGTAAACCCCGTTGACCTGGGAACCGGCACATTTAGGTAATTCTTTTCTACTGTGTGCAGTTATTTGCAACCTTGGTCGTACGATAGCACGACGAAGGGGTCAGGTTGCCGGGACGAAGGTGGTACGGAAGGTGGTGGTACGGAAGTTTGTCGTGGGGCGAGGGAGGCCAGAAGCAGGGGGGTAAGAGCCCAGGTCCAGGGTCCCACGGTGCAAGTTCCCGGGAAAGAGGCGTTGGCCCCCATTCAGGACGATTTTGCCGTTGTGTATAGGGGCACGAGGCTATTTGTTGATTTGGATGGAGACGATCTGGCCGGCGACGCGGGGGTCGGTGACGGCGGTCCAGGTGACGAAGACTTTTGCGCCGTCGAGTTTGCAAGGGTCGAGATTGCCTTTGGGCATGAAGTTTCCGGCGACGAAGTCGATCTTGTACATGTTGTTGGTGTAGAGCTTGAGGGGTTTGGGGCCGCCGGTGAGAGTGACGGTGAGGATTGAGGGGTACACGCAGCGGACGTCGTGGAGGATGCCGCGGGCGAGGTGGTGCGGGCCGGTGGGGGCGGCGGCGGGATAATGCGGGTCGTTGTCCGGGACATCGGCTGTGGTGTTCGCGGCTGCGGGGCCGGTTTGGGGGGCATTGCCGGGCTGGTTGTTCAGGAGGACGGTGGTGACGGTGGTGCCGGGCTCGTTTGGGGGCTGGCTGTCGAGCACGACGGTGGTGACGGCGCCGCCGCCGGGCATGATGCCGGCTGTGTCGGGTGAGCGGGCGGCGCGGTCGGTCATCTCCTGGATGTGATGGACCTGCTCGATGCTGGAGTTGAGCTCAGCGATTTCGGCGGGATTGTGGGCGAGTGGGCGGGCGGTTTCGAGCACGGCGAGGGCTGAGGGGAGCTCTTTGCGCTGCATGTGGATGAAGGCGTTGTTGAGACGGAAGTGGAGATTGTCCGGTTCCGCGGAGACGGCGATGAGATTGAGGCGGAGGGCGTCGTCGAGGTTCTTGCGCTCGGATGCGTAGAAGGTGGCGAGGGTGTCGTTGGAGGGCGCAAAGTTGGGGTTGAGTCTGAGGGATTCGCGGAGGTCGGGCTCGATGGCCGGGTTGCCGTGGTCGCCGAGCTGCAGGGAGAGGGCGGCGGCGTAGTACCAGGCGAGGTAGCTGGTGGAGTGAAGCTGGGTGGCTTCGGTGAACCCTTTCCGAGCGCCGGCGAGGTCGTGCTGACGGAAGTGGAGGATGCCTTCGCTTTCGTGAGCGAGCGCGTTGTTGGGATCGGCGGCGAGGACCGCGTCGATGAGTTTCTGGCCGTCGTCGAAGCGGCCGTCGCAGACGAGGACGTTGGCGCGGAAGGCGTCGGCGTCAGGCTCGGCGAGCGGAGTGACTTTGTAGGAGGCTTCTTCGTTGGGAAATTCCATCGGCAGCTTCAGGTAGCTGAAGTTGTTCTGGGATATCAGGTTATTGAGTGCGAACTGCAGCTTCTTGAGATCGCCGAAGGTGGAAGCGGCTGCGGCGACGGGGTTCTGGCCGGAAGCGAGAGCTTTGACGTAGCTGGGGATGAGATCAGTCTTCTTTGTGAAGTCATTGAGGTAGAGCATGTAGGTGAGTGCCCATGACTCGGCGTAGAAGATGGAACCCTTCTCCTCGTCGTGGTAGAAGGGCGAGTTGTTGTCGACGGCGAAGAGGGTGGGGAGCGGGATGAGGGTTTGCTGGTGTAGGAGCTGGAGGTCGCCATGGCTGGGTTGGCCGAAACGTACCTCGTGCGCGTCGATGTCGCTGTTCTGGTAGAACTCGGCGATGCCTTCATTGAGCCAGACGGGAAGGTTGGCGTGGCGCGTGATGTAGTGGGTGTACTCGTGGTAGACGGTGGAGAAGGGGTGCTCGTCTTCGGTGTCGAGGCGGACGAGGATGTAGTTGCTCTCGCCGTTCTGGAGGAAGAGGCCGGCGAGATTGAGCTGGCCTTTGCCGAGGTAGGCGGCGGGCTCGAGTGACTGGAAGTCGCGGCGGCTTTTGACGGCGAGCACGATGATGGGCGAACCGACGTCAGAGTGCGCGGCGGGGAGGATGCGGTGAAACATGGCCTGCATGCGCTCGAACTGGCCGGCGACGTGGCGAGCCTGCTTCTCGCTGGCATCGGTGATGACGGTGAAGTGGGGCGTCGTGACCTGAAGCCAGGTGGGGTTGGACTCGGCGTGGGCGCGGACGCAGAGGAGCGCGAGGATAGAGGCCGCAAGCAGACGTGTGCGCATGGATGGGCGGAAGGGTAACGCATGTGCGGCGGGATGGCTACGGGATTTTTGGGGGAGTGGACAGCGCGAAGCCAGGTGGGTGCAGGGAGCAAAAGGAATTGCGCGAGGCAGTGACTGGTGAGGGGTGAATAAGGCAAGGCAAGAGCAATGGAAGGCTGCGCGTGGCGCAGCCTGCTGCTTCGATCTTGATTCCATTCTGAAACTCGGTGACGGCCCCGTGCGGGCGAGCGCGGTGGAGTGTACCGGCGGAAAGGGATGTATGGAGCGAGAGTTAGCTTGTATGCGATGAAAGAGCGATTGAGTCGACAAAGCTCGCATATGCGGGAACGGCTCAATCGTTCGACCAGCACGCATCTTACAAGGCTGAGTTATGGTGCGCTCTGGTTTACCGGGTTTGCTCAAGGCTGGTTTACCGGGTTGCTCAAGGCTGGTTTACCGGGTTGCTCAAGGCTGAGTTACGGCGCGGCGTAAGTCGTTTTTCTGGTTTGTTTAAGCAAGAGTCAGATAAGAGCTGAAGGCGGAGTAAGCCTTTTGTTCGCCGAGGTGAAAGTATGCTCGCAAGATTTGAACGTTTACGCAGATCTGCTGTGATCTGCAGTGTTTTCGCGTGTTTAGGCGCTGTACCGGCAATGATTCACGCCCAGGATCAGACGCCGTCTGCAACACGCGCCTGATAATTCGGCGCGAAACAAGAACCATGACATGACGGCTGACCAGCAGAAGGACAACCGTTCGGACCGCGATATTACGCAGCAGATTCGGCGGTCGATTGTTTCGGATAAGTCGTTGTCGACTTATGGCCACAACGTGAAGGTGATCACGGAGAATGGTGCGGTCACTTTGAAGGGACCTGTCCATTCCGAGGAAGAGAAGCAGGCGATCGGCGAGAAGGCGGCGCAGGTGGCAGGGCAGGACAAGGTTACAAACGAACTTACGGTGAAGCAGTAAGTCGACTTAGTTTCCGAACAGATTTTCAGTTACACGGCGTTTCAGCTAACGGAATTTTAAGCTACAGCAAGGAGAAATTTTTATGGCAGGCAAAAACACAGCAGCATTTGCAATTTTCGCGAATCGTGCGGCAGCAGAGGGCGCAGTGGACCGGCTGACGGCCGCGGGCTTTTCCAACCAGGATGTTTCGGTGCTGATGGCCGACCGGCAGGGCTCGAGGGACTTCGCGACTGAGAAGAACACGAAGGCGCCGGAAGGAACAACGACCGGCGGGATTGTGGGCGGTGCCGCGGGCGGCACGCTGGGCCTGCTGGCGGGTCTGGGCGCGCTGGCGATTCCGGGGGTTGGACCGCTGATCGCTGCGGGACCGATCATGGGCGCGCTGGCAGGGCTGGGAGTTGGCGGCGCAGTCGGCGGGCTGGTTGGAGCGCTGATCGGTTTGGGCATTCCGGAGTATGAGGCCAAGCGCTACGAGGGCCGCGTGAAGGACGGCGGCATTCTTGTGTCGGTGCACTGCGACAGCTCTGAGGAGGTTTCGCGGGCGAAGGACGTTCTGAAGAATGCGGGCGGCGAAGATGTCGCGTCGTCGGGCGAGAAGGGCGTGAGCACGCATACGGCTGACAATGCGAGTGCGAGAGCGGGATGTGGATGCGGACGCGGTATGACAGTGACGTCCGCGCGCGCGATCTGGATCCGACTCGCGTGGACGATGAGGTTGTTGCGGATTCGACACGTTCCAGATACTAGGACTGTGCGGCCAGGATTGATGTGGCCTGGATGATTTTGCGAAACGGATGATGCCTGCATGAGGTTTTCTCATGCAGGCGTTTTTTTGCGGGGTGGCGCGGGGCTCAGCGCCGGGTGCGAGATTTCGAGTTGTGCGGGGAGCTCGAGTTGCTGGGAGGATTGGGCGTCGAGGTGCGGGGTGAAGTGGGCGCGGCAGCGGGCTTCATAGAGGCCGGTGGCGCCGACGACGACGAGCTCCTGCGACTGGCCGAGGCGCTGGGTGTGGATGGCGGGCTGGCCGCAGACCATGCAAACGGCGGAGAGCTTGGTGACGCGGTCGGCGAGGGCCATGAGGCTGGGGACGGGGCCGAAGGGCTCGTTGGCGAAGGTGGTGTCGAGGCCGGCGAGGAGGACGCGCTTGCCGAGCGCGACGAGCTCGAGCGCGAAGCGGGATGATGTCGGGGGAGAGGAACTGGACCTCGTCGATGCCGATGACCTCGACGTCATCGAGCTGCGGGTAGAGGATGGCGCGGAGCTCTTCGACGGAGGCGATGGCGGAGGCGTCGTGGGTTTGGGAGCTGTGCGAGGCGATGGAGGTGCGGTGGTAGCGGAGGTCGATGTCGGGCTTGTAGCAGGCGACGCGCTGGCGGGCGATGCGGGCGCGCTTGAGGCGGCGGATGAGCTCTTCGGATTTGCCGGAGAACATGGGGCCGGTGATGACTTCGAGCACGCCTGGGGCGGGGGCTTGCATGATGGGGATAGGGTATCCGGGCATGCGGTGGATTTCCGGGACGGAAAGGCGAGTGGATAGTTGTTAGTGGTTAGTGGTCAGTGATTAGTGGTTAGTGGTTAGTGGTTAGTGGTTAGTGGTTAGTGAAAGGCCGAACGAGTATGCTGACGGTGTCTGAAGCACAGGGAAATTTTGTGAGGTGAGGGATGCGGCGAGAGCTGATTCGAGCGGCGATTGGCATGGTGCTGGTGATGGGCGCGGGTGCGATGTGGGCACAGGCGCCGGCGACAGAGAACACGACCCGGAATGGTCTGCCTACCGACGTGAAGGTGAAGTTGGTGGGATCGAACGGCCAGCCGGCCGGGACGGTTGAGTTCAAGCAGGTCAAGGCCGGAGTGAAGATGACGGTGAAGCTCGAGAATGTGCCGTTCGGCGAACATGGCGTGCATATCCATGAGCATGCGGTGTGCGATGCGCCAGACTTCCATGCCGCGGGCGGGCATTTCAATCCGGACGGGAAGCACCATGGGTTCCAGAACCCGGAGGGACACCATAGCGGCGATCTGCCGGGGAATGTGTCGGTTGGGGAGAACCACAAGGGCCAGGCGAGCTTTGTGCTGACGGACGTGTCGATGGACCCGAACCTGCCGAATTCGATTTTTGCGAACGGCGGGACCAGCGTGGTGGTGCATGAGCATGCGGATGATGAGAAGACGGACCCGAGTGGGAATTCGGGGAACCGGATTGGGTGCGGGGTGGTGAGGGAGTGAAAGGGAGGGATTAGGGATCACGGATCAGGGATCAGGGAGTAGGGGTCAGGGATTTGGGATCAGGAATCCGGTGCGGCGAGGATGGGGGGCTTGGAATGAGGGTTGTTTGTGACGGGGGGTGGGGTGGGGATGGTGGATGGTTCATGTCGGGTTGCGAGGACTCGAAAGTTGTTGTGGTGGGCAGGTTTCGGCGGGTTTAGCGGCGAAGGATAAGGGAACTTTTCGGGCCCGGGATGCGTATTTGACAACCATGACCGCGGCAACCATCCCGGCGCTTCTGGAAGGCGGGGCAAGTGCGGGGTGGGCAGGGAGACTGGCCAGGCGCGGGCCGGTCGGAAAGCCGGTTCGGCGTGAGGCACGTATGAGGCCTGCGCTGGGCAGAAGGCTGGGGAGTAAGCCCAGCGAGGAGAAGGCTGCTGTGAGGGAGACGCGGCTCGCGCCAGAAGAGCCGAATTCTCGAAGCTGGATTGGAGCGGACCGCGGTGGCGGCCGAGCAGGCGGCGCTGGCGCAGTTGGCGGCGCGCTGCCTGACGGGCGATGCGCAGGCGTGGGAGCAGCTTGCCCGGACGCAGCATCGGAAGGTGTATGGGATCTGCTACCGGTTTACGGGATCGCCGACCGACGCAGAGGACCTGACGCAGGAAGTGTTTTTGAAGATGTACCGGAACCTGGGGAGTTTCGACGCGGGGCGCGGGAGCTTTGGAACGTGGCTGACGACGCTGACCCGCAACCTGCTGGTTGACAACTACCGGCGGAGCCGGATGGAGCGTGCGAGCGATTCGCTGGATGAGCCGATTGGCGACGAGGACGGCGGAGCTGGCGGAACGACGAAGCTGGACCGGCTGGCGGATACGCGCCCAGGGCAGGACCACCACGTGGCCGGGCTGGAGCTGAAGGTGCAGATCCAGCGGGCGCTGGCGCAGGTCTCGCCAGAGTTGCGAGAAGCGGTTATTCTTCGTGACCTGGAGGACTTGGATTACAAGGAGATAGCCGAAGTTCTGGGGGTCCCGCAAGGGACCGTGAAGAGCAGGATCAGCCGAGGGCGAAGTGAGCTGGCCAGGCTGTTGAAGGGTACGGAAGGGAAGGTGATGTAAGCGTGACGGAATGGGGCAAATTCGATAAAGATTTCAGCGGATCCGAAATGGATTCCAAAAACCTGACGGAGTGCGCGGTGTGCGAGGCGATGTGCCCGGACGCAGTGGACGGCACGCTTGCGGAAGCTGAGCGC
This sequence comes from uncultured Verrucomicrobiae bacterium, assembly GCA_963716225.1. Taxonomy (GTDB): domain Bacteria; phylum Acidobacteriota; class Terriglobia; order Terriglobales; family Acidobacteriaceae; genus Granulicella. The sequence continues at coordinate 1,252,424 of OY970299.1, forward strand.
GGGGTGTTCGAGCGGCATGTGGCCGGATGCGTGAGCTGCGCGAAGGAGTATGCAGAGGCCCAGCGCGGAGCGGCGTGGCTGGGTGTGCTGAAGGGCCATACGCCGGAGCCACCCAAGGCGCTGCTGGCGAAGATCCTGGCGGAGACGACCGGAGCGGAGAGCGCGGCAGATGCGATGCCGGCGTTTGTGCCTCCGATCGCGGTTCCGGTGAAGCAGCCGGCGCCGGCGTGGGCGCTGAGCTCGGTGCTGCGGAAGATGGCCGATGTGTTCCGGATCGAGCCGGGGCGGGCGCACTTTCAGCCGCGGATGGCGATGACGGCGGCGATGGCGTTCTTCTCGATCGCGCTGACGCTGAACCTTGGGGGCGTGCGGCTGAAGAACCTGCGGGCGTCGGACTTTACGCCTTCAGGGCTGCGCAAGAATGTGGCCGAGGCAAGCGCGACGGCGGCGCGCGACTTCCAGAATATGCGCGTGGTGTACCAGGTGGAGTCGCGGGTGAGCGAGCTGCGCGGCGAGGGACCGCTGGCGGAGCGTGAGGATCAAAGCTTTGCACCGCAGTCGAGCACGGTGACGCAGCAGCCGGAGCAGCAGCAGGCGCCGGCTCCGCGGAAGAAGGGGCTGTAGAGAGCGGAAGTGGATTCGGAGTCGGGCTATGAGGTTTGGAGTTGAGAGTTACACCCCAGCGAGCGAGCTCGCCGGGGACCAGTTGAGCAGCACAAGTTACCAGTTCCTGGGAAACGGATTTGTGAAAACAGGGGCTGCGAGGAAGGAGGGTGAGCAAAGGTGATTGACGACACGAGAGAGCCGGGCGAGCAGGGCGCAATTCCTGAAGGACGGCCTGAGGGACAGAGCGAGGCTGGGGAGCGTGTGGCGTTCTGCCAGCAGTGCGGGAAGCCGTTGACGAGCACGACGGTGCGGCGCGCGGGAGCAGCGGTGTATTGCGAGCCCTGCCTGGTGGCGCGGCTGGAAGGCGCGGGAGCTGCGGGTACATCTGCCGCGGGAACCGCGGGTAGCGCTGCAGGATGGACGCCGGTTGGCGGAGCGGCGCCTCCGGCGGGAGCTGCGGGCGGGCCGGGGCCGATGCCGAACAATCCGATTCCGAACAACGAGCCAAGTCCGTGGCTGGCGGCGCTGCTGGGATGCATTCCCGGGGTGGGCGCGATGTACAACGGGCAGTACGCCAAGGGCGTGGCTCACCTGGTGATCTTCGTTGTACTGGAGTCGCTCTCGAACAATGTGAATGGGGTGTTCGGGCTGCTGGTGGCAGGGTGGGTTTTCTATCAGATTTTCGACGCGTATCACACGGCGAAGGCACGGAGAGATGGCACGCCGCTGCCGAATCCGTTTGGGCTGAACGATGTTGGCGACCGCATGGGATTTGGGCGGAACTGGCCGGGGAGCGCATCCCGGCCGGTGACGAGCTCGACCACTGCAGGATGGGCGACCGCTCCGGGCGGAACGATGCCGCCAACAGCGGGAGCTGCGGGGCCGAACTGGGCGGGTTATGTTCCGCCAACGAATTTTGGAGCGACAGCACCGCCGCCGCCGGTACCTCCGGCGTATGCGGCTGGGCCGGGAGCGACGGGGGCTTCTGGTGCGACTTCTGGCGCAGCGACCGGGACGACGGCGTGGACGGAGAGTGCCTATGGCGGGAACCCGTATGCGGGAGCGCCGTATGTGAGTGGATATGGCGCGGGATATGCGGGTGATCCGTGGCGCGGGGCGACGGCAACGCCGATTCCACCGATGCCGCCGGCGCGGCGCTTCCCTATCGGCGCGGCGTGGTTGATTGGGTTGGGAATGATTTTTCTGCTGACCAACCTGAATGGGTCGTGGCGGCTGAGCGGTGAGTGGATCCTGACGATTCTGCTGGCGGCTTCAGGGACGTGGATGCTGTACCGGCGCGTGGAACTGGTGCGGGCATGGGCGAGAGTGGCCGGCGAGACCGACGCTGATTCAGGGATTGCGGCGAGGCTGATGTGCCAGATTCGCGGGCCGGTGATGCTGCTGGTGCTGGCGCTGATGTTCGCGCTGCAGGCGGCCGGTGTGCGAACGCTGGGACAGACGTGGGGACTGCTGCTGATTGCGCTGGGAGCGCTGCTGATTGTGGAGCGGATGCTGGGCCGGAGTGCGTGGTATCCGGTGAACAGCGCGGTGCATCCGGGTGTGACTCCGGACGGCGGGGCTTCGGCGACTGGCGTGCCGCCGATTGGAAAGGACGGGCGGTAGAGATGGCGAGCTATCCTCCACCGCCGCCGCCACCGCCGCCTGGGCAGGGATACGGGCCGCGCTACGCACCGGGATCCGGATACGACCGGCGCGCATGGAAGGCGCAGCGCCGGGCGGCAAAGATGCAGGCGCGGTGGGCACGCGATCAGTACAGGATGCAGCGGCGGTTTGTGGCGCGGCGGTCGATCGTGGGGCCGCTGGTGCTGCTGGCGCTGGGAGTGGTGTTCCTGCTGGAGCAGACGGGAAGGCTCTCATGGGCGTACAGCCTGGCGTGGTACGCGCGGTGGTGGCCGGTGGTGCTGATCGTCGCGGGAGTGATTCTGCTGCTGGAGTGGATGGCGGACCAGCAGCGCATGGAGGACGCAGGACAGCCGCTGACGCATGTGCTGAGCGCTGGCGCGGTGTTTCTGCTGATTGTGCTGGCGTGTGTGGGGCTGTCGGCGCGGTGGGTTGATGCGGGTGATTGGCATGGGCGGCTTTTTGGTCATGACATGGCCGGGCTGGACCGCGTGTTTGGCGAGGCGCATGAGTCGGACGACGCGGTGAGCGGGGCGCTGGCGCAGGGCGGGATGCTGGTGGTGCATAACCCGTGGGGCGCGGTGAATGTGACGGGCTCGAGCGACGACGGCCAGGTGCATGTGAGCGTGCATAAGCAGGTGTATGCGTGGCGCGACAGCGAGGCCGATGCGCGGGCGGAGCGGATGCAGCCGACCTTCTCAACGCAAGGCAACAACCTGATGCTTGATGTGCCGGCTGTGAACCAGGGCCAGGCGGATCTGACGATCGAGATGCCGCATGGGGCAGCGCTTTCAGTGAGCGCGGACCACGGCGATGTGCGCGTGAATCAGCTGCATGGAGCTGTGACAATCGCGGCGCGCAAGGGCGACGTGGAAGTCGATGGCGTGGACGGCGCGGTGCTGGCGCAAGTCAACAATGACGATTCGAGCGTAACCGCGAAAGCGGTGACCGGGGCATTCACGCTGGAGGGCCGCGCGGGGGATATTTCGCTGACGAATATTGATGGCCCGGTGATGTTGCAAGGCGATTTCTTTGGCACAACGCATGCCGAGCAGGTGAATGGGCCGCTGCGGTTTGAGACCAGCCGGACGAAGTTTGCGACGGCGAGGGTGGATGGAGAACTGGAGATCGAGAGCGGGAACCTGCAGGCGAACAGGCTGCTGGGGCCGGTGACGGTAACGACGCGGGACCGGACGATTGAGCTGGATGATGTGTCGGGGCCGGTGACGGTGGCGAACCGGAATGGCGCGGTGTCGGTGACGAGCGCGGCGCCGCTGGGGCCGGTGGAGATCACGAACCAGCACGGGTCGATAGACCTGGGCCTGCCGGAGCATGCCGGGTTTGGACTGGATGCCGAGGCGAAAAATGGCAGCCTGGAAGATGACTTTGGGCTGCAGCCCGAGGATCAGGGTGACTTGCACCGGCTGACGGGCACGGTGGGGAGCGGTGGGACGAGGGTGCGAGTGATGACGACGGACGGGGATGTAACGATCCGGAAGGCAGTCGCTGAGCCGGTGCCGCCGACTCCGCCGACTGCTCCGAAGGTTACGGCGGCGCCCCCCGCCGGCCCGCTGCGCCCGGCGAGCCGTCCAAGCCGCGCAAAGGCTAAACATGCGGCGCGACCTAAATAAGAGCACGGCACGATAAGGCAGCGCGGGCGGAGTCTTGACTTCGCGCGGTGACAAGCTTATGCGGTTGGCTTTGGAGCGCGAAGCAAAGCAAAAAGCCCACCGCAAGGTGGGCTTTTCTAAGATAATGCCGGCGATCACCTAATCTCCCACACACTTGCGCGTGCAGTACCATCGGCCCAACGAGGCTTAACTTCCGTGTTCGGGATGGGAACGGGTGGAACCCTCGCGGTAAACTCACCGGCAAATTGTCGAGCATCGCGGCGCGATTACTCACAACTGAATAGATTGGGAGGCTTTGATTTCTAGTAGAGCCTTATAACTACGAGGCTTGTGTTGAGAATCTTCAGAGCGTAGTGGACTAACACTGCGCAGAGTAAATTCTATGGACAAGCCGAACGGGCGATTAGTACTGGTAAGCTACGCGTGTTACCACGCTTCAACATCCAGCCTATCAACCAGGTGGTCTTCCTGGGCCCTTCATTACCCTTTTGGGTTGGGAGATCTCATCTCAGAGCGTGCTTCCCGCTTATATGCATTCAGCGGTTATCACAACCGAACTTCGCTACCCAGCCGTGCCCTTGGCAGGACAACTGGAACACAAGAGGTTCGTCCATCCCGGTCCTCTCGTACTAAGGACAGCCCTCTTCAAATCTCCTACGCCCACAGCAGATAGAGACCGAACTGTCTCGCGACGTTCTGAACCCAGCTCACGTACCGCTTTAATAGGCGAACAGCCTAACCCTTGGAACCTTCTACAGCTCCAGGATGCGATGAGCCGACATCGAGGTGCCAAACCATTGCGTCGATATGAACTCTTGGCAATGATCAGCCTGTTATCCCCGGCGTACCTTTTATCCGTTGAGCGATGGCCATTCCATACAGAACCACCGGATCACTAAGGCCTGCTTTCGCATCTGCTCGACTTGTAGGTCTTGCAGTTAACCACACTTATGCCTTTGCACTCGACGGTCGATTTCCAAACGACCTGAGTGTAGCTTCGCGCGCCTCCGTTACAATTTAGGAGGCGACCGCCCCAGTCAAACTACCCGTCTTACAATGTCCCTCACCCAGATAATGGGTGGAGGTTAGGATCACAACAATCGCAGGGTGGTATCTCACCGTTGGCTCCACCAAGTCCGAGAACCTGGCTTCAAAGCCTCCCACCTATCCTGCGCAGCAATTGCCGTAACCCACTGTAAAAGTATAGTAAAGGTGCACGGGGTCTTTTCGTCTAGCTGCGGGTAACCGGCATCTTCACCGGTACTACAAGTTCGCCGAGCAACTCGTTAAGACAGTCGTACGATCGTTACTCCATTCGTGCAGGTCGGAACTTACCCGACAAGGAATTTCGCTACCTTAGGACCGTTATAGTTACGGCCGCCGTTCACCGGGGCTTCAGTTCAAAGCTTCGCCTTGCGGCTAACCTCTCTCTTTAACCTTCCGGCACCGGGCAGGAGTCAGCCCCTATACGTCGTTTTCGACTTTGCAGAGACCTGTGTTTTTGTTAAACAGTCGCCGTACGCGTTTCACTGCGGCCCTCCTGTGCTATGAACACTGGAGGGCGACCCTTCTCCCGAAGTTACGGGTCTAATTTGCCGAGTTCCTTAACAAGCCTTCACTCGAGCGCCTTTGGATATTGTCCTCGTCTACCTGTGTCGGTTTGTGGTACGGTTCCCAATCTTTCTCCTTAGAGGTTTTTCTTGGCACCATGAAATCAGCTGCTTACACCCATTCGGGTTTGCTTTGCGCCTCACTGTTAAGCTTCTCCGGATTTGCCTAGAGAAACCAGCTTCACGCGCATCGACCGCCATAGCCATATGACGACCAGCCTATCCTTATGCGTCACCCCATCGTAATAACGAAATACTGGGAGGTCCGGAATATTAACCGGATGTCCATCGCTTACGCCTTTCGGCCTCAGCTTAGGGACCGCCTAACCCTGAGCAGATTAACTTTACTCAGGAAACCTTAGACTTTCGGCGGGAAGGGTTCGCACCTTCCTTATCGCTACTTATGCCGGCAGGGTCTCTTCTCAAACCTCCACGTATCTTCCCAGTTACGCTTCAATGACTTGAGAATGCTCTCCTACCACGCACACTAATGTGTGCATCCGCTGCTTCGGTATACAGTTTTAGCCCCGTTGTATTGTCGGCACCGGACCGCTTGACCAGTGAGCTATTACGCTTTCTTTAAAGGATGGCTGCTTCTAAGCCAACCTCCTGGCTGTCTGAGCGTTCCGACTTCCTTTCCCACTTAACTGTAATTTGGGGACCTTAGCAGGCGGTCTGGACTGTTTTCCTCTCGACTGTGAAGCTTAGCCCCCACAGTCTGACTGCCGGGCTGGTTGTGATCGGCATTCGAAGTTTGGTTGGATTCAGTAAGCCGGAAAGCCCCCTAGTCCATCCATGTCTCTACCACCGATCCAAATCACCCGACGCTAGCCCTAAAGCTATTTCGGAGAGAACGAGCTATCACGGAATTTGATTAGCCTTTCACCCCTACCCTCAGCTCATCCGAGCTTTTTTCAACAAACACCGGTTCGGTCCTCCAGTGAGTGTTACCTCACCTTCAACCTGGCCAAGGGTAGATCATCCCGCTTCGCGTCTATTCCTGCCAACTGAACGCCCTATTCAGACTCGCTTTCGCTGCGGCTCGCTCACGCTTAACCTTGCTGACAAGAATAACTAGCCGGCTCATTATGCAATAGGCACGCGGTCAGACATTCCCTTACGGGCATAGTCCTCCCACTGCTTGTAGGCACACGGTTTCAGGTACTATTTCACTCCCCTCTCGGGGTTCTTTTCGCCTTTCCCTCACGGTACTGGTTCACTATCGGTCAGAAACGAGTATTTAGCCTTACGGGATGGTCCCCGTGGATTCAAGCAGGGTTTCTCGTGCCCCGCCTTACTCAGGTACCTGCTTCGAGTCCGGATCTTTTTCGTCTACGCGCCTGTCACGCTCTGTGGGGCCAGTTTCCACTGGCTTCGGCTAAAGACCGGATTGGTAACTCTACTGTTGCAGGCCCTACAACCCCCGACGCACCTTAATGCAACGGGTTTGGGCTGTTCCGAGTTCGCTCGCCACTACTATCGGAATCGAGGTTTCTTTATTTTCCTGGAGGTACTGAGATGGTTCACTTCCCTCCGTTCGCTTGTTCTCACCTATGAATTGAGTGAGACATACATACGGTTTGCGTATGTGGGTTTCCCCATTCGGAAATCTCCGGATCAAAGCCTGTGTGCGGCTCCCCGAAGCTTATCGCAGCTTGCCACGTCCTTCATCGCCTGTTTCTGCCAAGGCATCCACCGTGCGCCCTTAGTAGCTTGACCATAGAATTTACTCGCACGCATCGGAGTACTTACCTCCGAATCGTAGAGCAATCTACGTATATTAGTCCGCCTTCTGGCACCTTTTCTAACTCTGGATTAGGGAGTTAGCGGTTACCCGAAATTATCTAAAGACACTCAACACTGATTGACAGCTTAGATCGTCCAAAAACTTTCTGTGGACTTTTCTTCACGGAAACAACCCGTGAGCTATGCTGCTCAGCCTTGTAGTTATTTAGCAATATTCTTTTGCGAGAATATTGCTTACCCAATCTATTCAGTTGTCAAAAATCGTCCGCGACGGTTATCTCCCATTGCTGGGAGTTATCGCTACGCGCTACTGGAGCGCGCCCGAGCTCATGCTCAAGCCTCAGGATCCGGGCAGACTGTTGCGCCACGCGGATACTGATGATCGAGCAGGTCTCAATGATTGAACCTGTTGAGAGGTGGTGGAGCTGAACGGGATCGAACCGTTGACCCCCTGCTTGCAAAGCAGGTGCTCTCCCAGCTGAGCTACAGCCCCATCTATCTTTCAGGGCTGCGCCGCAAGCGGCTACGCCCTCTTGCTTTGCTCGCGCGCTAATGGCGCTCGCTCCGCAATTCACCCACGCTCCACCTTACATGAGCGGGATAAATGGTGGGCCTGGGTAGATTCGAACTACCGACCTCACCCTTATCAGGGGTGCGCTCTAGCCAACTGAGCTACAGGCCCAGAAAGCAGCTTATAGCTTCTAGCCTTTAGCTAACAGCCAGAAGCTGCTCTGTTCTCTCGAAAAGGTTTCGAGGACACGGTTGAACGTGCGGACCGGCTACGCCGATCCTGACCATCCATATTGATAATTCGCAAAAAAGAGAAGGTTGAGTTCAGGCTCTTTCGTTTTGCTCTCACCGGCCAAGACCGGCTTGAGTAGAACGAAAGGTTGTCTGGTCTGGCCCTGACTCAGCCCGAAAGCTGCCTGCAATCGCAGGACGTCAGAAGCTATCCAGAACGTTCTCTCTTAGAAAGGAGGTGATCCAGCCGCAGGTTCTCCTACGGCTACCTTGTTACGACTTCACCCCAATCATGAATTACACCTTGGGCGGCTGCTCCTCTTGCGAGTTAGCGCACCGACTTCTAGTGCAACCCACTTTCGTGATGTGACGGGCGGTGTGTACAAGGCCCGGGAACGTATTCACCGCAGCATGCTGATCTGCGATTACTAGCGATTCCAGCTTCATGGAGTCGAGTTGCAGACTCCAATCCGAACTGAGGCCGGCTTTTTCCGATTAGCTCCCCCTCGCGGGTTTGCAGCGGTTTGTACCGGCCATTGTAGCACGTGTGTAGCCCTGGACATAAAGGCCATGAGGACTTGACGTCATCCCCACCTTCCTCCCCGTTATCCGAGGCGGTTTCGCCAGAGTGCTCAACTAAATGGTAGCAACTGGAGATAAGGGTTGCGCTCGTTGCGGGACTTAACCCAACATCTCACGACACGAGCTGACGACAGCCATGCAGCACCTATATACAGGTCCCTTGCGGGACGCCGGTATTTCTACCGGATTCCTGTACATTTCGAGCCCAGGTAAGGTTCTTCGCGTTGCGTCGAATTAAACCACATGCTCCACCGCTTGTGCGGGCCCCCGTCAATTCCTTTGAGTTTCAGCCTTGCGACCGTACTCCCCAGGCGGATTGTTTATCGCGTTAGCTACGACACGGGAGGATTGGGTACCCCCCACATCAAACAATCATCGTTTAGGGCTAGGACTACCAGGGTATCTAATCCTGTTTGCTCCCCTAGCTTTCGTGCATCAGCGTCAGTAATGGTCCAGTGAGCCGCTTTCGCCACAGGTGTTCCTTCCGATATCTACGCATTTCACCGCTACACCGGAAATTCCACTCACCTCTCCCATACTCAAGCCCGACAGTTTCCTATGCAGACTATGGGTTGAGCCCATAGATTTCACACAAGACTTATCAAACCGCCTACGCACCCTTTACGCCCAATAATTCCGAACAACGCTCGCCCCCCTCGTATTACCGCGGCTGCTGGCACGAAGTTAGCCGGGGCTTCTTCTTCCGGTACCGTCATAATCGTCCCGATCGAAAGGAGTTTACATCCCAAGGGATTTCATCCTCCACGCGGCGTTGCTGCGTCAGGGTTTCCCCCATTGCGCAAAATTCCCCACTGCTGCCTCCCGTAGGAGTCTGGACCGTGTTTCAGTTCCAGTGTGTCCGTGCGCCCTCTCAGGCCGGATACAGATCATCGCCTTGGTAGGCCATTACCCCACCAACTAGCTAATCTGCCGCGACCCCCTCCCCAAGCGCATTGCTGCTTTGACTCGTAAGTGTTATGCGGTATTAGCCTCGGTTTCCCGAAGTTATTCCCCACTCGAGGGTAGGTTAGTCACGTGTTACTCACCCGTGCGCCACTGTACTCATGGATTGCTCCACTTTCTCGTGCGACTTGCATGTGTTAGGCACGCCGCCAGCGTTGATTCTGAGCCAGGATCAAACTCTCGTTTAATCTTGGTTGCTCGACACAGTCAGGACGGAGGTCCGACTGGCCGGGCGCCTTCGGTCGCTCGAAAAAGGACCGAAGGATAAAAATAGTGAGAATGACTCAACCAAAGTCTGCGTCATCTCACGACTGGCACGTTCAACCATGTTGTCAAAGATCCTGACTGCACACGCACTAGGCGGGCAGTTTTGGATCAAGGACCAACACTGGGGCAAGGCCCTCAGCTTGTGTCCTCGAACTTGATGCGCTGTATGTACTGAGTGAGGCTTCCGGGTTTGTATTCACCGGCCTCGCGACAGTGTTTTGCGCGAACTTTTCAAGGTTATCGAAGTTCGCATCCTCTGTCAACTTGTCAGTTTAGAAGGCATCCGGAAGACTACCGCTGCATGTGCAGCTTGGGTTCCGGGCGACACAGCTTGTGTCGTGCCATATAACAGCGCAGAATTTCAAAACATCGTAACGATCGCAGTGCGATCGCGGAGCGCTAAGCTCCTGAAATCAATAAGTTGCAGTGGCTTGGGTTTGGGCGGCGGCCTTGAAATCCTTAGGGGCCTTCTACCGCGGTCAAACGCTTGGACTGCGCTCCGTCTTGCCGTCACGGCCCCGTAGGGCTCAGGCGCGAAGCTCTTGTTTATACAGATTAGCCCAGGTCGTGCCCGGATGCAAATTCTTACAAACATCCGCCGTTGGCCCTTACTCCGTGCCAACGACAGGATTGACTTTAGCAAGCCCGAACGCGGGATGCAAGCGGGGGGCTGTGGGAACTGTGGAGCGGCTGCGGAAATCGGAGCGGTCCTGTTCCGGATATGCGGCAGAAGACCGCTAGAATCTGAGAGTTCACCGAGTAAATTTCAAGAGGAAGGCGCCCGCATGGAGCCGAACGAAATCCACGAGTTTACGGAGCAGTTGCAGGAGGGCGCAGAGAAGAACCTGACGCGGGTGTCGCTGATTATCGCGATCCTGGCGGTATTGGTTGCGATGGTGACGGTGCTGGGGCATCGCGAGCATACCGAGGCGGTGCTGGAGCAGACGCGCGCGGCGGACCAGTGGAATGAATACCAGGCGCGCAGGATCCGGGTGCAGCAGCTCGAAAACATGAGTGACCTGCTCTCGCTGCAGCCTTCGAGCAATGCGGCTGCGGTGCAGGCGAAGCTGGGGAGCTACAAGGGGAAGATTGCGAAGTGGAACGCGGAGTTGAATGAGGACGCTGAGACTGCGAAGGAGCTTGAGAAAGAGGTGGATATTGCCGAGCGCAAGGCTTCGCGGTTTGATCTGGGTGAGGCGCTGCTGCAGATTTCTGTGGTTCTGGCGTCGATCACGCTGCTGACCAGACATCTGCGGTACGTGTGGGCGGGGCTTGTGCTGGGGGCTGCGGGGGTGTTGATTGCGGCGTCGGCATTTCTGGTGAGGAGTGCGGGGCAGTAGCTAGGAGGGCTTGGAGATCAGGCCGAGATCGACGAAGCCGTTGACGAAGTACTGCACGGCGAGTGCGACGAGCAGAAGGCCCATGACGCGCACGAGGATGCGGATGCCGGTTTGACCGAGCACATTGGCGACGCGGTTGGCGGCTCCGAGAACGAGGAAGCAGATGGCGGCGGTGATGGCGATGGCTGCGAGGATGGCGATCATCTCCCAGGTGGATTGGACCTGCCCGACGAGCACCATGACGGTAGTGATTGCGCCGGGGCCGGCGAGCATGGGGATGCCCATGGGAACGATGCCGGCGTCGTCCTTGCTCGCCGCGGCCTGGGTGTCTTTGCGGGTCTCCTGGGTGGGTGAGCGCTTGGCCTCGAGCATGTCGAGACCGATGAGCAGGAGGATGACGCCGCCGGCGATTTCAAACGCCGGGAGGGAGATGCCGAACAGTTTGAAGATGTACTGGCCAATGAACGCGAAGGTGGTGAGCACGACCAGGGCAGTGAGTGAAGCGCGGCGTGCGGTGCGGAGGCGGCGGCGCGCGTCCTGACCTTCAGTGATGGCGAGGAATGTGGGCAGCGCGGCGAAAGGGTCGACGAGGAAGAAGATGGAGCTGAGCGCGAGCAGGGAAAAACGCGCGAGCGCGGAGCTTTCGATGCGGGTGAGCGCGGCTGGATGCGGAGGAAACATCAGGTCGACTCAGATTGTTTCACGGCAGTGTGAGTGGAGCTGAGCGCGGCACGTTGAGCGAGGCAGATTTCGAGCAGGCGTGGCTTGAACCGTATAATCGAGGCTCAAGCGTGAGGAGACAGGAATGCCGCTCGAGACGACAGCGAATATTTGGCACAACGGTGAATTGATTCCGTGGGAGAAGGCGCAGATTCATGTGATGAGCCACGTGGTGCACTACGGCTCGTCGGTGTTTGAGGGCATCCGCTGCTACGCGCAGGATGGGGGCGCGGGCGTGTTCCGCCTGAACGAGCACATGCAGCGGCTGATCCACTCGGCGAAGATCTACCGCATGCCGCTGCCGTACACGCTGGAGCAGTTGAATGAGGCGGTGGTCGAGGTGATCGAGGCGAATGGTGTGACGCCGTGCTACATCCGGCCGGTCGCGTTTCGGGGATATGGAGAGATTGGCGTCAATCCGCTGAAGTCGCCGGTTGAGGTTTACATTGCGAACTTCCCGTGGGGCAAGTATGTAGCCGGCAACAACGGCGCGGATGTGTGCGTGTCGAGCTGGAACCGGCTGGCGCCGAACACGATGCCGTCGCTGGCGAAGGCGGGCGCGAATTATATGAACTCGCAGCTTATCCGCATGGAGGCCGAGGTGAACGGCTATGTGGAGGGGATTGCGCTGGACACAAACGGATACCTGAGCGAAGGCTCGGGCGAGAACCTGTTCATCGTGCGGAACGGCACGCTGTACACATCGCCACTCGCAAATTCTGTGCTGAACGGGATTACCCGCGATTCGATCCTGGTGCTGGCGCGCCAGCTTGGGATTCCGATTGTGGAGCAGGCGCTGCCGCGTGAGCTGCTGTACATCTGCGATGAGGCGTTCTTCACGGGCACGGCTGCCGAGGTGACGCATCTGCGCAGCGTGGACCGCATCCTGGTGGGCGACGGCAACATGGGGCCGATTACGAAGGCACTGCACAAGGCCTTCTTCGATATTGTGAGCGGCACGGCCGCGGACAAGTACAACTGGCTGACACCAGTGAAAGTACGCGAAGCGGTAACGGCGTAGCTCAACCGAGCGGTAAGGATTGTTTCTGATGAAATTGCGGTACGTTCTTCCAGCGCTGGCGCTGGCTGTGGTGACGGCGGGCGCTGAGGCGCAGATTGGCGTGTATCTGAATCCGGTGGTGACGCGGATCAGCAATTCTACGCAGGATAACGGGCCGTTCTCGTTTCTTGGCAACGGTGTGAGTGCGCGCACGTTCGGCGGGCTGGATTTCGGCGGCTACTATGACGTCACGCACGGACCTGGATTGAAATTCGGCGTGGATGTGCGGGACACGACGGTGCACGCGAACAATGCGTCGCTGAATACGTTCTCGCTGGCTGGGCGAGTGGAAGCATCGCCGATTGTGCTTCGGCTACGGCCCTATGCGGAAATCTACGCGGGCGCGGCCAGGAGCAAGTCAGAGCTGGGCCTGGTGCACTCAACGCGCGGTGCGTTCGGGGTCTTGGGCGGCCTGGATCTGGCGTTGACGCCGCATGTGGACTTCAGGGTGGTGGAGCTGGGGTATGGCTCTGTGACGACGACGAACAGCTACATTTTCGGCGGCCCGACGCCAATCGGCGCTTCGACGCAGTTCAGCGTGAGCAGCGGGCTGGTGTTCCGGTTCCGCGTGCCGGGTACGGCGAAGAAGCCGAAGCAGAACCCGTACTAGGCGGCCTCCAGGGTAGATGAAAACGGCGTTCTCGTGGAGAGAACGCCGTTGTGTTTTGGTGTGTGGTGTACCGATCTGCGGTGTGGGAATTATTCTTCTTCGCCCGTGTCGCCACCGACGCCTTCCGTGTCCTCCTCATCGACGGAGGTGTGCTTCTTGGGTGCGCTTCCCTTCTTCTTCACGTCTGCGGCGGCCTTGCGTTCGTCTTCCTTGCTCTTGCGATCGGAGCTCTTCTCGCTGGCTTTCTTCTTCGAGGCAGGCTTGGAGTCCTTGTCCTCCTCTTCCTCCTCGGTGGCTTCCTCGAAGATAGGCTTTGCGGCCGCGGTAATCTTCTTGGCAGCTTCGACCTCCTCTTGGAGGTTCTGCTTCAGAAGATCCACGACCTCCGTCATGCCGAGGGTCTTGGCCATGGCGATGGTGGCGTGATAGCCGGCGATCTCATAGTGCTCGGTGCGGAGCGCGGCGCCGATGAGGCCGGAATCAAAGGACGCGTCGTCGAGGTCTTCTTCGAGCGCCTCTGCACCTTCACCGACGATACCTTCCATGCCTTCGCAGTGCTTGCCGGTGGCCTTTTTGCCGATGTGCTCGAAGGCCTCACGAAGGCGAAGGACCTGGCCTTTGGTCTCTTCGAGATGATCTTTGAAGAGCTGCTTGAGTTCGGCATTCTTCGCGCCGCGGGCGAGCTTGGGGAGTGCCTTTACGAGCTGGTTTTCCGCGCTGTACATGTCGCGGAGTTCGTCAATCAAAACGTCCTCGAGTGCCATGGATCTCTCCTGGGGACCGGCTCGCTGGGGCTCGGGAGGCGCGAGCGTATGCCTGCCGTGGCGCGAGGGTCACGAGAGTGAGAGGCGCGCGAGCGGGCGGGAGTTGGCCCAAACGCCTGAACGGTTCTCACTTTCGAGCAGGCAGTGCGACCAACTGGGTCAGCGGCCCTGGCTCGGCTGGTGGACGCCGACGAGCTCGGGCTCATCGACTTTCTTGAGCTTCTCCGCCTGCTCTTCGGTTGGGCGGCGGCGGCGAACGTAGGGCTCAAGCTTCTGCGGCTGTCCGGTCTCGAGAGCGCGTTCGAGTGCGACGATGATGCGAATGTCGAGCATGCCCTCTTCGCCGTCGGCTTCCGGCTGCTGGTCATTGAGGATGCAATCTGAGAAGTACTTGAGCTCCCCGCCGAACTGGTCGGTGGGTTTGAAGCTTTCTTCCGTTTTCTTCTTCGTCTCGCCGATGGTGACGGTGTGTTTGAAGCCGCCGGGCATCGCAAAGGCGGGCGAGGAGTAGAGATCGCCGAGTGTGCCGACGATGCGGAAGTCGTCCAGGTCGGAGCCGGAGTAGCTGAGCAGCATGGTCGCGAGCTGGCCGCCGGGGAAGCGCAGGCTGACGGCAACCTGGTCGTCGAAGTCCCGGAAGCGCTCGGGTTCAGTGCGCGTGCCGATTGCAGAGACTTCAATAGGTTCGGCGCCAAAGAAGTTGCGGGCGGTGTTGATGGGATAGGGACCCATGTCCGGCACAGGGCCGGCCCAGTAACCGTTCTTGGCGCGGTGATTCTGGTAGTTCACTGGTTGGGAGAACGAGGAGTTGAAGTAGCGGAGATGGCCGAGCTTGCCACTGCGTGCGGTTTCGAATGCCTTGAGCATGGCGGGTTCGTGATGCATGCGATAGGCGACCAAGCTTCGCTCCGCTGGCCGAGGCGGCGATGATGCGCTCGCATCTTGACGGAGGTGGCCATCGGCTTTTCGAAGGATGGATGCCGGCGTCGAGGGTGCGGACGGCGAGATCGACATGGTCCCAGTTGGGCGTGGCAAGATAGACAGCGTCGATCTTGCCGGAGGTCAGCAGGTTGTCGTACTCGTCATAGCTGTAGAGGTCTTTGACGCCGTATTTTTCACCGACCTTGGCGGCCTTCTCTTCATGGCCGCTGACGAACGCGATGACCTCGCTATTGCCGGTGTGCTCGACGCCGGGCAGAAGCGCAGTCTGCGAGATCCAGCCGATTCCGACCACTGCGTAGCGAACCTTACGACCGTTGACGCCAACTGCCTGCGGCATACCAGCCCTCCGGCGCACTGAGGCGCTCGAATGGTGGATGCGGCTGGCGGGACGGGCGGTGGCTTCAGGGCCGTGCGGCAACGGGACGCTCGTCTTCGGCGGGTGCGGGGGGCGGAGCAATCGCGTTCCAGCCGGGAAGATCCTGCGAACCGATGATGAGGCGCACACCGTCCTGCAAACGGATGTAGGTGTACGCCCACTGCCGGAAGACGGCCCAGCGGTTACGGAAGCCGATGAGGAAGAAGATGTGCACGACCAGCCACGTGAGCCATGCCATGAATCCTGACCAGTGCGCGTGGAAGGGCCAGACGATGCGCGCGACGGCGGCTTTGCGGCCGATCGTGGCCATGTCGCCCTTATCGAAGTAGTGGAAGGCTTTCTGCTTAGCTGCGGCGGCGGGATGGGTAGTGAGGAGGCCGATGCGCTCCGCCGCGTAGGTTCCCATCTGCATTGCAGGCTGGGCTACGCCGGGGAGTTGATGACCGTTTTGTTCGTAGTGCGCGAGATCGCCGATGACGAAAATTTCGGGGTGGCCGGCCGGATTGAGATGCTCGTCTACGATGACACAGCCGCGGCGATCGAGACACTGCGGAAGGGCGAGAGAGTCGGCCAACATTTTGCCGAGCGGAGAGGCTTGTACGCCGGCAGCCCAGAGAGTGCATACACTCTCGATGCGTTCGTCGCCAACCATCACGTAACCGGGTTGGACGTCGGTGACGTGAGATCCAGTGCGCACGCGCACGCCGAGGTTCGCGAGTTGCTCGACCGCCTTCTTCTGAAGGTCGTCAGGGTAGGCGCCGAGGATGTGCGGCGAGCCTTCGAGAATGAGGACGTTGGCGGTTGATGGATCGATGTGGCGGAAATCGCGCGTCATGTAGAGGCGCGCGATGTCGGAGATTGCGCCGGCTAGTTCGACGCCTGTGGGACCGCCACCGATGATGATGAAATTGAGCGGTGGATGCGAGCCGGTTTCGAGCGTCTGACGCTCGGCGAGTTCGAATGCGAGCAGAACGCGGCGACGGATCTCTGTCGCGTCTTCAATCGCTTTAAGTCCCGGCGCGAGCTTCGCCCAGTCATCGTGTCCGAAGTAACTGTGCGTGGAGCCGGTGGCGAGAATCAGGTAATCGTAGAGAAGCAGCGCGCCGTTATTGAGGTGCACCCGGCGCGCTGCGGAGTCGATCGCGACGACCGAATCCATCACGACTTCGGTGTTCGAGTTATCGCGCAGAATGGTGCGGATGGGCTGGGCGATATCGCCGGGCGAAAGAACAGCGAGTGCGACTTGATAGAGCAGCGGCTGAAATGTGTGATGGTTCTTACGATCGACGACGGTGACGTCAACCGGAAGTTTGCCGAGGCGCTTGGCCGCGTAGATGCCGCCGAAGCCGGCGCCGATGACCACAACGCGCGGGCGAGTGCCGGTCGGGCTGCTGTTTGCCATGAACCCTCCTAATTGAAGGATGCGCTGGGGACCCGCTTGGTCGCTATTCGTGACAGGTTCCGCCGGTTTCGCGGTGAAAGCAGTCGCCGGAGACTTGATGCCAACCTGCTCCAGATGGCTTTCCGCCGCAGTGCCATTGTGTCGTCTTGCCCGTAACGCAGCACATACCGTTGGAGGGCGCGACTACGGCGCAACGCGCCCGATCGAATGGGGTTGCTGTCCTTTGAAGCTCGATGCTGCGGGACGAGAACTCTGCGGACGAAGCCGGATCGGCGATGACGTGCATGGATGCATCGAAGCGCCATCCGTTCCAGTCCTGCGGAAGATCAACTGTGTGCGATCCACAGTGGAAAGGTGCGGCAAGCGCGCGGCAGAGATATTTGTTCAGCAGGAGATGAAAGTGGTGAGCATCTTGCGAGTTTACGAATTTAGTAAAGTTCTGCTCATCCATTCCGGCCGTGAACAGTAAGTGATGTGAGCCGTCGCGGCGCGTGCCGCAGGAGCGGGATTCACCGTAGACGTCTTCAGTGCTGGAGAGCGGGATCTTTATCGTGAGGCTTGCAGGTGAGCGAGAACGTGAGCTGTAGTTGGCGGAAACAATCAGCCAGATGGTGCCGTGTGCTCCCGCGGGCACGTGACTGAGTCCACCGCCCAGATTGGCCCAGACCTCTGTCTTTGGCGACAGGACAGAAGGCGGCGTGTGAGCCGGCGCGATTTGACCGTGCGCGACCGTCGCGATCGAGAGCGCGGCGGTGAGGATCGAAGCTGTGCAGAGGCGGGGACGCATCGAGAGGCTAGTACTCGACCAGCATACGATGCATGCGGTAATCGCGCGTGAGACGACAAAGGCGGACAGAATGCGGTAGCTTGCTGCTGTCCTCCGGAGCGAGACTGGAGGTGGAGGTAGACCAGCATGGCCGCAGGAGCAGCGACAAAGAATGCGCCGGTTTCTACTCGGGTGTTGACCACGAACAGGCACCTGATTCGCTGGGTTGAGAAGATGGCCGAGCTGTGCCAGCCGGCGGCGATTCATTGGGTCGACGGCTCCGAAGCGGAGAACGCCTATCTGTGCGATCAACTCGTGCAGGCCGGAACCTTTATCAAGCTGAATGAAAAGCTGTGGCCAGGATGCTACCTGGCGCGGAGTTCAGCGAACGATGTTGCGCGTGTGGAGGATCGCACGTTCATCTGCTCGCTGAGTAAGGATGCGGCCGGACCGACGAACAACTGGGAAGATCCGTTCAAGATGCGGCGCAGGCTGAAGGAGCTGTTTCGTGGGTCGATGCGCGGACGCACGATGTATGTGCTCGCGTTCTCGATGGGGCCGATCGGCTCCAAGGCTTCGCAGATCGGCGTGCAACTGACGGACTCGGCATACGCCGTGGTTAATATGCGCATTATGGCGCGAGTGGGAGCGCCGGTATTTGCGGAGATCGATAAAGACACGAAGCGCGTAGTGCCGTGCATGCACTCGGTGGGCGCACCGCTCGCGCCCGGCGAGCAGGACGTGCCATGGCCGCAGAACGACACGAAATACATTGTTCATTTTCCAGAGACACGCGAGATCTGGAGTTACGGCTCGGGCTATGGCGGTAATGCACTGCTCGGGAAGAAGTGCTTTGCGCTGCGGATTGCGAGCAATATCGCGCGTGACGAAGGATGGATGGCCGAGCACATGTTGATCCTCGGGGCGGAATCGCCCGAGGGGGAAAAGACGTATGTCGCGGCGGCGTTTCCGAGTGCATGCGGGAAGACGAACTTTGCGATGATGATCCCGCCGAAGGGCTTCGACGGATGGAAGATTTGGTGTGTCGGCGATGACATCGCGTGGATCCGGCCCGACGCGGACGGACAACTGCGGGGAATAAATCCGGAGGCTGGGTTCTTCGGCGTAGCTCCGGGCACGAGCGCGAAGACAAACCCGAATGCGATGGCCACGCTGAGCCGCAATACGATTTTCACGAACGTCGCGCTTACTCCTGACGGAGGTGTTTGGTGGGAGGGCATGACGCCGAAACCGCCCGCGGAGTGCATCGATTGGCGGGGCGAGCGGTGGACACCGGAGATCGGTAAAAAGACGGGACGCACTGCGGCGCATCCGAATGGACGCTTCACCGCGCCGGCTGTGCAGTGCCCGGTGTTCGATCGCGAAGCATGGGAGTCGCCCGAGGGCGTGCCGATCGCCGCGTTCCTGTTCGGAGGACGGCGCTCGGAGGCGGTTCCGTTGATCTTTCAGTCATTCAACTGGTCGAGCGGCGTGTACGTGGGCGCGACGATGGGATCGGAAACGACCGCTGCGGCTGCCGGCAAAACGGGAATGGTGCGGCGCGATCCGATGGCGATGCTTCCCTTCTGCGGGTACAACATGGGCGACTACTTCCGGCATTGGCTGAAGATGCAGCGCGAGCTCTCATGGACACCACGCGTCTTTCACGTGAACTGGTTCCGCAAGGACGAGAACGGCAAGTTTCTCTGGCCCGGGTTCAGCGAGAATATGCGCGTGCTGAAGTGGATTGTGGACCGCGTACATGGGCGCGCGCTGGGCAAAGAGACGCCTATAGGCTGGACGCCGTACTTCGACGACATCAACTGGAAAGGAATGGAGTTTTCCGCTGAGCAGTTTGAGAAGTTGCAGGCCGTCGATCGAGCGGCATGGCGGCGCGAGGTGATAAGTCACGAGGAGCTTTTCCTGCTGCTGCATGATCATCTGCCGCCGGAGATGATCTACGAGCGCGAGTTGCTGATCTGCAGGTTGTAGATAGCGCGTTTCTGTGCGACGCGAGTTGATTCGAGCTCGCCGTGCAGGTGGGCGATTCCGTGTTCCAGCGTGGCGTTGAGTTGGTGCAGAGTGGATGCCGAAACGCCGGCCCAGATCTTTTCCTCGATTTGAGCCGCTGCAGAAAGTCCGCGCGCGAGCGCCGCTTTGCCCTTCTTGGTAAGTGTCGCGGTCAGAATGCGATGATTCGACTCAAGTATTACGCGTGTGATCCAGCGTTCGCGTTCCGCGCGAGCCAACATGGCCTGCAGCGTCTGGGGGGTTACCTGGCAGGTGCGGGCGATGGTGGCCCCGCTGACGCCACCGTGCTCCTGGATGGCCTTCAGCAGCCGTAACTGCGGCAACGTTAGACCCTCTTCGCGCAGTGCGTCTTCGAGAAGCGAACGGTAGCCGACAAGGAGTTCGCGGACGGCCTGCGTGCATTGCCTGGCGAGTTTTGCCTTTTCCAGACGGTAAAGCGACATATATCAGTGCCCTGATATACTGTATCAGTCCCCTGATATGCCGACAACAGAACTACAAGCTGCGTGGAAGCCAAAGCATAACCCGTGGCTTATCGCATTGACGGTGACGATCGCCACGTTCATGGAGGTGCTGGACACCTCAATTGCGAACGTGGCGCTGCCGCATATTGCCGGTTCCGTGGGCGCGTCGCAGGAGGAGGCGACGTGGGTGTTGACGAGCTATCTGGTCTCCTCCGCGGTGATTCTGCCTATTTCCGGTTGGCTTTCCGACCGGATTGGCCGCAAGCGTTTCTACATGATCTGCGTCACGATGTTTACTGTCTGTTCGATGCTTTGCGGGCTCGCGCCTACGCTTCCTACATTGATCTTCGCGCGCATTCTGCAAGGGCTCGGCGGCGGCGGGCTGGCCCCGAGCGAACAGGCGATCCTCGCGGACACGTTTTCGGTAGAGAAGCGCGGCCAGGCGTTTGCGCTTTATGGCATGGCCGTCGTTGTAGCACCGGCGATTGGACCGACCCTCGGCGGGTGGTTGACGGATAACTATAACTGGCACTGGATATTCTTCATCAATCTGCCATTCGGTCTGCTCTCGCTGTTTCTTTCAAATCGCATGGTCGAGGACCCTCCAGAACTGAAGGAACGGAGGCGCCTGCGGCTGCCGGTAGACTTCGTTGGGCTTGGTGCAGTCGCGTTCGGGGTAGGCCTGCTGGAGTTCACGCTTGATAAAGGCCAGGAAAAGGATTGGTTCGGCTCCGGCGAAATTCAGCTCACCGCATTTCTAGCGGTCGTCACACTGATCTTCTTCGCCTGGTGGGAGTGGCGTCACCCGGACCCGATCGTCGACCTGAAGATGCTGAAGAACCGAAACTTCGGGACGGCGGTGTTTCTGCAACTCGTTCTGGGGATGGTCCTGTTCGGCTCGACGGTGCTGATTCCGCAGTATCTTCAGGTGCTGCTGGGCTACACGGCGGAACGGGCTGGAATGGTGTTGTCGCCGGCGGGCTTCGTGATGATGGTGATGATGGCCGTCGCCGGCCGAACCCTGGGCAAAGGCGACCCGCGATTGATGGTCATGCTCGGCTACATAGCAACGGCCATCGGGCTGTTCAACCTGACGCGCCTGGACCTTTACACGAGCTACGGAACCGCTACTATTTGGCGCATGTTGCAGGTGATCGGGCTTCCATTCATCTTCATTCCGATCAGCACGCTGAACTACGTGGGCGTGCCGCGCGAGAAGATGAATCAGATCTCTTCACTGTCGAACTTCGCACGAAATATTGGCGGCTCGGCGGGCACGGCTCTGCTGACGACGTATCTTGCGCGCGCGGCGCAGGTTCATCAGATGAATCTCGCGGCAAATCTCTCGGCCGGGTCAGTGGCCGTTATGAATGAGATCCGCCGATTCGCTGCACTGACACACAGCTCGATCGCTGCTGCACAGTTGCCTGCCCTGGCCGAGATCTACGGCCAGATGCAGCGTCAAGCAATGATGCTGGCTTACAAGAACGCGTTCGCGATTCTCGCAGCAGTGGTTTTGATTTTGTCGCCGCTCGTCTGGATTATGAGGCTGCCAGCGAAAAACGGCAAGATGGATCCGGAACAGATGGCTGCGCACTAGCGGTGTTCGCGCGATTGATCGTTAGCGGGTAAGGATCAGCGGGCCGTCTTTGGTGATCGCCACGGTGTGTTCGAAATGCGCGCTGTAGCTGCCGTCGACCGTGATCGCGGTCCAGCCATCCTCGAGCACACGAACGTCAGGGCGGCCGATGTTGATCATTGGCTCAATTGCCAAGACCATGCCGGCTTTCAGACGTGGACCTTTGCCGGCGTCGCCGACGTTGGGTAGCTGAGGGTCTTCATGCATGCTGCGGCCGATGCCATGTCCAACGAATTCGCGGACAACGCCGAACCCTGCCCCCTCGCAAACGGACTGCACTGCATGGGAGATGTCGAACAGACGCCCGCCGGGGACGGCCTTCTCGATTGCGGCATAGAGCGAGGCTTCGGTTACTTGCAGAAGCTTCATGACCTGCGGTTTTGGGGTGCCAATCGGGTAGGTGACGGCGCAGTCGGAGTAGAAGCCGTCGACCACGACACCGCAGTCGACGGAGACGATGTCGCCGTCCTTCAAGGTGCGTCGATCGCTCGGAATGCCGTGGATCACCTCGCTGTTCACGGATGTGCAGAGAACGGCGGGATAGCCGTGATAGCCCTTGAAGGCGGACTTGACGCCGAGCTCTTCCACCTTTGCGGCTGGCGGCTTGCTCGAGATCCATGGTCGTGGCACCGGCGGCGACCACCGCGCGCACGGCTTCGTGGACCGTCCGTAGCGCCTCACCGGAGCGACGCATCGCTTCGATCTCGGCGGCGGATTTGATCATGATGGCCATGCAGGATAGATGTTAGACCGTCAGTTTTTAGATTTTAGATTTGCTTTCGATCGCGACGGTGAATCAACGAGCCTAAATCCCCGATCAGGGTTTCAGAGTTTAATTCTCCGGATGGTGCCTCAGGCGGAGCAGGGTCGCGCGGATGCTTCGGGTAACTTCATCGATGGAGCGGTCACCGTCCACTTCGGCGAAGCGGTTGCCGTGTTCGCGGTAGTACTCGATGACGGCAGAGGTCTTCTGCTCGAACGCACGCATGCGCTCGTGAAAGGCGTCCACATTGTCGTCGCGGCGCTGGACAAGTGCGGCGCCCTCCAGGTCGCAAATGCGGTCGTTGCTGGGCGGCTTCGAGTAGATGTTGTAGATGGTGCGGCAGACGGGGCACGTAAGACGGCCGGTAATCCGCTCCAGCAGAACGTGCTTGTCGACAACGATGCTGATTGCGACGACCGGCAGGAGATAGGCGACGAGCTGGCGATCGAGCCACTCTGCCTGATTGAGCGTACGCGGAAAGCCATCGAGGATGTAGCCGTGCTCGGTGTCGGGCTCCTGCAGGCGCGCTGCAACCATCTGGTTTACGAGATGATCGGGTACCAACTTGCCCTGCGACATCAGCTCATCGGCCAGGACGCCAATGGCGGTGCGCCGGTCACGATGCTGGCGGAGCAGATCCCCGGTGGATATCTGCGGAATGCCGAACTCGGCCATGAGGCGCTGCGCCTGGGTACCTTTACCGACTCCGGGCGCACCGAGAAGAAGCACGGGGCCGGGAAGAAAATCGCTCGCATTAGGAAGTGGCTTCGGCATAAGGGACCGGAAAACTGAAGCAAGCGGCTACATTTACAGCGAAAGCCCACGCCCGGCTGGCAGGCGTGGGCACGAAGCTTGATTCAAGCTACCAGCTGCGGCGGCCGCGTATACGCCCCGACTTGGGCGTGAAGCCATCGTAGTGGCGCATGATGAGCTGCGCTTCCACCTGCTGCACGGTATCCATGGCCACGCCGACTACGATCAGCAGCGACGTGCCGCCGAAGTAGAAGTTCAGACCGAGACCGTTCGTGGTCCAGGCGGGCAGCGCGTCAAAGTATTGGCCGACCAGCGGCAGATGGTTGAAAGTGAATACCCGAGATGAGGAACATCGGGATGATCGAGATGACGCAGAGGTAGATCGCGCCGACGAGCGTGATGCGCGTCAGCACATCGTTGATGAAGTCCGACGTACGCTTGCCAGGACGGATGCCGGGGATGAAGCTGCCGTACTTGCGCATGTTGTCCGCGATATCGTCGGGACGGAAGATGATTGAGATATAGAAGTACGCGAAGAAGATGATGGAGACGATGTACAGGAGGACGTACAGCGGCTCAGCCGGCCCAAGCCAACGGAACAGCGGGCCGAAGTACCTGGTGTCGCGCAGAGGACCCAAGCCGAACAGGTTTACGTTCTGCAGCAGCATCGGCGCGGACAGAATGGAGGCCGCAAAGATGACGGGCATGACGCCGCCGGAGTTCACCTTCAGCGGAAGGAAGGAGCTTGAGGCCTGACTCATCTGCCGCGGGCCGACCATGCGCTTGGCCGACTGGATGGGGATGCGGCGCTCGGAGCGCTCGACAAACACGATGAACGCAACGACGACGATCATCATGAAAATGAGGAGCGCGATGGCGATGGGCGTGAAGCCGCCCCATGCGTCCGTCGTGGCCTTGGTGTACAGGTCCTGAATACCGCGCGGGAGGCCGACGACGATGCCGGCGAAGATGAGCAGCGACATACCGTTGCCAACGCCGCGATCGGTGATCTGCTCACCCAGCCACATGATGAATGTAGTGCCGGCGGTGAGGGTGAGGATGCAGAGCGGAACGAAGGAACCCTTGGACATGGTGACCATCGACTCGCCCGTGGAGGTGTTCGTCAGGGTCAGCGCGATGAAGAAGCTCTGCACGACGCCGAGCAGAACCGTGACATAGCGGGTCCACTGGGTGATCTTGCGGCGGCCGAGCTCGCCTTCCTTTTGCAGCTTGGCGAGGGGTTCGTAGACAACGGTCAGAAGCTGGAAGATGATCGACGCCGTGATGTACGGCATGATGCCAAGTGCGAAGACCGTCAGCTTGCGAAGGTTGCCGCCGTTGAACAGGTCAAGGAGGCCGAGCGCGCCGCCTGCATTCTGGTTGAAGAACTGCGCCAGCTTAGCAGCATCGATACCGGGCGTAGGGATATGCGCGCCGAGCCGGTAAACCGCGAGCATGCCCAACGTGAAGAGGATCCGCTTGCGCAGATCGGGAATTCGGAAGATGTTTGAGAACTTCTCGAGCATTGGTATGGAAAGCCTTGGTGCGGAGCGTGTGGAGGATAGCTGGAATTCCTGCGCTCAGCGGGGTCGTGACAGCTATTTTACCCGGAAGGGCCCCGCGCCGAACAGAGGGAAAGCTCAGAACAAGTGACTAAGGAATGAGACCGGAGCACTTGGCTCCGGCCGTGATGCTTCAGGCTGCGGGAACCGCTTCAGTTCCGATGATAACTGCCTTGCCGCCTGCCGCCTCGATCGCCTTCTGCGCGCCTTTGGAGAACTTGTGCGCGTGCACGGTGACTGCAGATTTCAGCTCCCCGTTGGCCAGCACCTTAACCAGTCCATGGCGCTTCTTGAGGATGCCGCGCTGCGCGAGGACCTCCGGCGTCAGCTCGGTCTCGCCCCCCGCGGAAACCAGCTCCGCGATGCGGTCCAGGCCGAGCACCGTGTACTCGGTGCGGAAGATGTTGGTGAAACCGCGCTTCGGAAGCCGGCGGTGCAGCGGCATCTGGCCGCCCTCAAAGCCGCGCATCAGAGACGAGCCCGAGCGGGATCCCTGGCCCTTGTGGCCGCGGGTCGAGGTCTTACCCATGCCCGAGCCCATACCGCGGCCGACGCGCTTCTTGTTGGAGTTCGCACCCTTCGGCGCGCGAATGTTCGAAAGATTCTTTGCCATAATTTCCTCGCTCGACGCCGGGATAGTGTCCCGACTCGCATTTGCCTCGGGTGAGGCGGTGGTGGACTTTGCTATTCGACGATGCGGACCAGGTGCGGAATCTTGTTCACCATGCCGCGGATCGACGGAGTGTCCTCGCGCTCAACGATCTGGTTCAGCCGCGTGAAACCCAGGCCCTTGACGACGAGCTTGTGCTTGACCGGCGTGCAGATCTGCGAACGGTAGTACTGGATCTTGATCGTGGCCTTCTCAGCCATAACGCAACTCCTTACAATATCTTGCGAACTCTTAGAGCTCTTCCACCGACTTGCCGCGCAACATCGCAACGTCCTTCTTGTCGCGGAGCTGGGACAGCGCATCGAACGTCGCCTTCACCACGTTGTGCGGGTTGGCCGAGCCGATGTTCTTGGTCAGCACATTCTGCACACCAGCAGCGGTCATCACGGCGCGGACGGTTTTGCCAGCGATAACACCGGTTCCTTCGGGTGCGGGCTTGAGCAGCACCTCACCGGCACCGAAGTGCCCAAGCACCACGTGCGGAATGGATGTCTGGGTCAGGTTGACCTTGATGAGATTTTTCTTGGCCGCTTCGATGCCCTTACGGATCGCCTGCGGGACCTCTTTGGCCTTACCCGAGCCATAGCCGACAACGCCCTCCCCAGGGTCGCCGACGATGACCAGAGCGGCGAAGCTCATGTTCTTTCCACCCTTGACCACTTTGGTCACGCGATTGATGCTGACGACCTCATCCTTGAGGTTCATCCGGTTGCCGTCGAGTCTCTTTCGTGTCGCCATGTGCTTAATCTGCTTTCTTTTTATTTGTCCCCGGCACACCGGTCCGGGGCCGCGGCTTCGAGAGCCGCTTCTGAATTTATCCGAGCTTAAAACTCCAGCCCGGCCTCACGGGCTGCATCGGCCAGAGCCTTGATGCGACCGTGATACAGGTATCCACCGCGATCGAAGACCACCTTCTTGATGCCCTTCTCCTGCGCGCGCTCGGCGATGAGCTTGCCGACTTCCTTTGCCGCCGCAACGTTGCCGCCGGCGTTTTTGCCATCACCCTTCTTCGAGACCGTGGAGGCCGAGGCGATCGTCGTTCCGGACGCGTCGTCAATGATCTGCGTATAGATGTGGTTGAGCGAGCGATACACGTTCAGGCGCGGACGCTCGGACGAGCCTTCCATCCTGGTGCGGATGCGCTTGTGAACGCGCTTGCGGATTACGTTGCGCTGCGGAGCGTTAATCATTTTCGTTCTTCCTTCCTAGTGGCGTCGCCGACCTTCAGAGACGTTCGGAGTTACTTCGCGCCCGTCTTGACGGTTACCGCCCGTCGAGGCGATTCGCTCCATGATTATTTGGCGCCGGTCTTGCCGACCTTCTTCTTCAGCTTCTCGTCGGAGTACCGAACGCCCTTGTTTTTGTACGGATCCGGCTTGCGCAGAGAACGCATGTCTGCGGCGACCTGGCCGACCTTCTGGCGGTCGATGCCGGTGACGGTGAGGTGTGTTTGCTTCGGATCGATCGCAACCTCAATGCCGGTGGGCAGCGGAAATTCGATCGGATGCGAGTAGCCGAGCGTGAATACGACGGTATTCTTTCCCTTCAACTCGACGCGGTAGCCGATGCCGACTACGTCGAGCTCTTTCTTCCAGCCGTTCGTGACACCTTCGACTGCGTTGAACACGAGAGAGCGCGCCAGGCCATGCAGCGCGGCCTGCGACTCGTTCTGCCGCTCGACGTGCAGGACGCCGTCCTTCTCGTTCAGATTGATGCCCTGCGGAATGAGAGCGGAGACCTTACCCTTGGGACCCTCGACGACAACGGTGTTGGTCTGGACCGTGTACTTGACGCCCTTGGGCAGCGTGATGGGCTTCTTGCCGATGCGAGACATCTTAAATCCTTTGTGGCTTGCGAGTCCCTCGAGAGCTTCTCTCAAGTTCCACTGCAGCCGGACGGGTGGAGTCACCCGCAAGACGAGCCAGAGACGTTGCAGTCTGCCTCTTACCAAACTTCGCAGAGAATCTCGCCGCCCACGCCTTCGCGGCGTGCCTGACGGCCGGTCATGACACCTTTCGGAGTCGTCATGATCGAGATACCGAGACCGCCCTGCACGCGGCGGATCTCGTCCTTGCCGACATACACGCGGCAGCCGGGACGCGAGACGCGCTGCAGATCGCGGATCACGGCCTCGTTGTTCGGGCCGTACTTCAGGTACACGCGCAGAACGTTCTGGCCGTTCTCCTCGACCGGCTTGAAGTTGGCAATATAGCCTTCTTCCTTGAGGATGCGGGCGATCTCCGCCTTCAGCGCGAGGCGGGAACATCGAACTTCTGGTGACGCGAGCGGTGGGCGTTACGAATACGGGTCAGGAAATCTGCAACTGGATCGGTCAGATTCATCTTCTTCCTTTCATCCCCCGTTCGCTCCTGAAGTTGAGGAGAACCTGCGGGAATGTTTTGCGGCCGCACTCGCTATTTCGTCGAGTCAGCCGAAAATGTTTCTCCCGGTACGCTTCGGGAGCAAGCCGCAACACTAGGGTTGCGGAGCGAGTGACGCTTCGCGCGTTACCAGCTCGACTTCACGACGCCGGGGATCTCGCCCTTGAGCGCCAAACTGCGGAAGCAAAGACGGCAGACGCCG
The DNA here is from genome assembly GCA_963716225.1 of uncultured Verrucomicrobiae bacterium. Taxonomy (GTDB): domain Bacteria; phylum Acidobacteriota; class Terriglobia; order Terriglobales; family Acidobacteriaceae; genus Granulicella. The sequence continues at coordinate 1,280,656 of OY970299.1, forward strand.
AACTTGCGCAGATACGCGCGGGGACGGCCGCACAGCTGGCAGCGGTTGTGCTGACGGGACTTGAACTTCGGCTTGCGTGCGTCCTTGACTCGCTTTGCTGTAGTAGCCATATCTCTTATGCTCCCTGGCGGAACGGCATGCCGAAATATTTCAGCAGCGTGCGCGCGCCGTTGTCGTCCATGGCCGACGTAACGATCGTCACGTTCATGCCTTTGATCTTGTCCACCTTCGCGTAGTCGATCTCCGGGAAGATGAGCTGGTCACGCAGACCCAGCGTATAGTTACCGCGGCCGTCGAAGGATTTGGACGAGACGCCGCGGAAGTCACGCACACGCGGCAGAGCCACGGAGATGAGGCGGTCGAGAAACTCGTACATGGCGTCGTCACGCAGTGTCACCATCGCACCGATCGGCATGCCTTCGCGCAGCTTGAATGCGGCGATCGACTTCTTCGCCTTCGTAATGACCGGCTTCTGTCCCGCGATCGCACCGAGGTCAGCGACAAGAGGGTCCATCATTTTCACGTTCTGCGTCGCTTCGCCGATGCCCATGTTGATGACGATCTTCTGGAGCTTCGGCACCGCCATGACGTTGTCAATGCCAAGCTCCTTCTGGAGCTGGACCTTGATTTCTTTCGCGTATTTCTCTTTAAGCCGTGCTGCCATGTTACTTACTCTTTCTCCACGGTCCCGGAGTGATTACCGTTGCGTGGGGTACTCAATTTGAGTGGTTATCAAATTCACTCATTTGTCGTGCTGACTTATTAGCTAGCCTTTTCTGCGAGCGAGCCGCCGTTTGAGCGCGCGATACGGATCTTCTTATCGCCTTCAAAGCGAAAGCCGGCGCGCGTCGCCTTGCCGTCGGAATCAACCAGAGCCACGTTCGAAAGATGGATGGCCGACTCCTGATCGAGGATTCCGCCCGCGCTGTTACGCTGCGGGTTCGGCTTGAGATGCTTCTTGATCATCCCAACACCCTCGATCAGTACGCGATCCTTGTCCACGAGCACGCGCAGCACGCGGCCCTTTTTCCCCTTGTCCTTACCGGCGATCACAATCACCTGGTCGTTGCGCTTGATCTTTGCCATTTTCCTAATCCTTCAATCTTGGCCTCGGCAGTCTGTCGGAGCCGGAATCCGCATTCTCGAAAACTAAATAACTTCGGGGGCGAGCGAAACAATCTTCAGGAATTTCTTCTCACGCAGCTCGCGAGCCACGGGGCCGAACACGCGCGTGCCGACCGGCTCCATCGCATCGTTGATCACGACGGCCGCGTTCTGGTCGAAGCGGATGTAGGTGCCATCGCGACGGCGATACTCCTTGCGCGTACGGACGATCACGGCCTTGACGACCTTGCCCTTCTTCACCGTTCCGTCCGGGGAAGCTTCCTTGACCGCTGCGGTAACGACGTCACCCAGGCCTGCCTTCTTGCCGAGCCCGCCGCCGAGCGGCAGGATCATCTGCAGCTTGCGTGCGCCGGAGTTGTCGGCCACGTCCAACATGGTTCGCATTTGAACTGCCATCTCGAATCTCCTTACCCGGCACGAGCCTCAGGCCCGCGCAAATCCTTTATTTCCGGCGGCATGTCCGCCGCCAAAACTCACGCAGCGCGCAGCAGCTACTTCGTCGCCGACCCTACGGCCAGCGGCTTTTCCTCCGGCAGTGTCGCAAGCGAGGAGCGGCGGATGATCTCCTCCAGCGTCCAGCGCTTCAGCTTGGACAACGGACGCGTCTCGCGAATGCGAACCACATCGCCGATACGAGCCGAATTCTGCTCGTCATGCGCGTAGAACTTCTTGTTGAATTTCATGACTCGGCGGTACTTCGGGTGCGCCTTGCGCATCTCGATCTCGACCACAATCGTCTTCTGCATCTTGGTCGAGACAACCTGGCCGACCTTCTCGTTCCGGCGCGTCGCCTGGCCACCGTTTTCCTGCTGCGTGTTCGCTGTGTTGTCAGCCATTACTTACCTGCCTTTGCTGCGGCGATCTTCTGAATTTGACGTTCGCGCGCAACGGTCTTGAAACGAGCGATGTCCAGCTTCAGGCTGCGCAGGTTCTTCAACCCCTCCTGCTTGCCCAGGCTCTTCGCAAAGCGGATGCGGAAGACCTGTTCGGCCACCCTGGCCTCTTCGGCCCTCAGCTCGTCGTCACTTAGATCGCGGATCTTGTCGAGTTCCATAATTGTTTCCTTCAAAATTCGCTCGGGCACTTGCGCACCCGGCGCAAAAGCCCTGGAAGCTTACTTGGCCGCGACCTCAGTTTTCACATTCGGACGAACCACAAATGTCGTCTTCAGTGGCAGCTTGTGCGAAGCCAGGCGCATGGCCTCCTTCGCGATATCGACCGGCACGCCTTCCATCTCAAAGAGGATCTTGCCGGGGCGGATTACGGCAACCCAGTGGTCCGGCGCGCCTTTACCCTTACCCATACGGGTCTCAGCCGGCTTCTTGGTAATGGGCTTGTCAGGGAAGAGACGCAGCCAAACCTTGCCGCCGCGCTTGATAAAGCGCGTCATCGCGATACGCGAAGCTTCGATCTGGCGGTCAGTGATGTAGCCGCATTCCATCGCCTTCAGACCGTAGTCGCCGAACGAGAGATCGGAGCCGCGCCACGCCTTGCCGGTCATGCGGCCGCGCTGCTGCTTGCGATACTTTACCTTCTTGGGCAAAAGCATGGGAAAACTCGCCTTTCAAACTTGAGGACGGAGAACTTCTTTGAGAGGAACCGCATGTGCGGGTTCAGAGAAGCTCAGCCGGGGTCTCTGCGCATTGCTTACGGCTCTACCGCACCGCGCAGACTCAGGGCTAAACCATTTAAATATACAGCAAAATCACGGTCAGGGGAAGCTTCGGCCTCCCGCGACCCCTGCCAAGAATTAGAACGCGCCAGTGGTGATCGCCGGCTCGCGACGGCGCTTCTGCTCGTAGATGTCGCCGCGATAGATCCAAACCTTCACGCCGATGACGCCGTACGTGGTCTTCGCCTCGGCAAAGCCGTAGTCGATGTCGGCACGCAGCGTGTGCAGCGGCAGCCGGCCCTGGAGGTACCACTCAGAGCGCGCGATCTCATTTCCATTGAGGCGTCCAGAGACGCGCACCTTGATACCCTTGCAGCCGAAGCGCAGCGCCGAGTCAACCGACTTGCGCATCGCACGGCGGAAGGAGACGCGCTTTTCGAGCTGCAAGGCGATGTTCTCGGAGACGAGCTGCGCGTCGAGCTCCGGCTTGTTGACTTCCAGAATGTCAATGAAGACTTCGCGGTTAGTCCGCTTCTGGATGTCAGCCTTGAGCTTGTCGATCTCCGCGCCCTTGCGACCGATAATGATGCCGGGGCGCGCAGTGCGGATGATCAGGCGCAGCTTGTTGCCCGGACGCTCGACCTCAACGGACGAGACACCCGCAGCTTTCAGCTTCTCGCGCAACTCAGCCTTCAGCTTGACATCCTCGACCAGCAGCTTGTCATAGCCGCGCTCCACGAACCAGCGCGACTTCCACGGCTTGTTGATGCCGAGGCGGAATCCATACGGATGGACTTTCTGTCCCATAAGCTTCCTTCTTCTTTCAGGCCATAGCCGGTTGAGCCGGCGCGGCAGCGTTACTTGTATTGCCCAAAGCTGTGTACTTCAAAATGCCTTCAGTCACTCAAAACTATTACTTTGCCGCAGCCGTTTTCTTACTGGTCGACTTCTTTGCAGGGGCCTTCTTCGCGGCGGCCTTCTTGGCCGGAGCCTTCTTGGCAGTGGCCTTCTTCGCTGCCGGCTTGGTGGTGGTCTCAGCCGCCGGAGCGGCAGCAGCCTTGGTCGCGATCTCAGCAGCCTTCTTCTCCGCAATCGTGATCACGATATGTGCGATGCGGCGCTGATAACGGAACGCACGGCCCATTGGCGCCGGCCGGATGCGCTTCATGCGCGGGCCGTCGTTGGCTACCGCCGTCTTCACATACAGCTTATCAACGTCCACGTCGAGCCCGCGCTCATCGGCCAGGTACTGCGCATTCTGCACGGCCGAGCGCAGTGTCTTTTCGATCACCGGCGCGATGCGTTTGTTCGTGAACGCCACGATGTTGATCGCCTGGCCTACAGGCTTACCCTTGATAAGGTCCAGCACCAGCTTGGCCTTTTGCGGGCTGACGCGCTGGAATCTGGCCTCAGCGCGAAACTCCGGATTTACTGTCGATGTCTTTGCCATCTTAATCTTTCCTCGAGGCGAACCAAGCCTCCGCTAAATCTGAAAAGCGAGAAGCTTCTCGCCCGGATTTCTTTTACTTGGCCTTCGCCGTGTCCGCAGCCTTTGCGGAGTGTCCCTTGAACGTGCGCGTCGCCGAAAACTCGCCGAGCTTGTGCCCGACCATGTTCTCCGTGCAGTACACCGGCACAAACTTCTTGCCGTTGTGAACGGCGATCGTGTGGCCGACCATATCGGGATGAATCGTCGACCGGCGCGACCAGGTGCGAATCACCTTTTTGTCGTTGGCCGCGTTCATCGTGTCAATCTTCGTCATCAGGTGCGCGTCGATGAACGGGCCCTTCTTGGTAGAGCGTGCCATTCTTTTCTCCAGTACTGCTGTGCTCGATACAACGAATCTCGTGAGGAGCTTTCGAGACTTTGTTTTGTCCTACATGCATCCGGCTATCTACCGGCTGCCCCTCCGGACGCACTAACTGCTAACCACTAACTACTTGCCCTTGTTGCGGCGCTGCACGATGAACACATCCGTGCGTTTGTTATTCCGCGTCTTGTATCCACGCGTCGGCTGACCCCAGGGAGTGACCGGGTGACGTCCGCCCGAGGTCTTGCCTTCACCACCGCCATGCGGATGGTCGACCGGGTTCATCGAGACGCCGCGGTTGGCCGGGCGAATTCCCTTCCAGCGGTTGCGGCCGGCTTTGCCGATCGTTACATTCTCGTGATCGGTGTTGCCAACCTGGCCCACGGTCGCCATGCACTCGACGAGCACACGCCGCGTCTCGCCGGAAGGCAGCTTCAGCAGGGCGTAATCACCTTCCTTGGCCACGAGTTGCACCTGCGCTCCAGCCGAGCGCGCCATCTGCCCACCCTTACCAGGACGCAGCTCGATGTTGTGCACCGTCGTACCGGCAGGAATGTTGCGCAGCGGAAGCGCGTTGCCGACAAGGATGTCGGCATCCGTCCCGCTCATCACCTTCTGCCCAACCTTCAGGCCAACCGGCTGCAGGATGTAGCGCTTCTCGCCGTCCGCGTACGCAATCAGCGCAATCCGCGAGCTGCGGTTTGGATCGTACTCAATGGTCGCGACGGTGCCCGGAATTCCGAACTTATCGCGTTTGAAGTCGATGAGGCGCAGCTTTTGCTTGTGCCCACCGCCCTGGTGCCGCACCGAGAGTTTCCCAGTGTTGTTACGGCCGCCGGTGCGCTGCTTGACCTGAAGCAGAGGCTTGTATGGCTTGTCGGTCGTGATGTCATCATTCACCAGCTTCGTCTGAAAGCGAAGCGTCGGTGTAATCGGTCGATAGCTCTTGATCGGCATTGTTTGTTCCTTTGCCTTTGCCGCGCCCGTAATTGGCGGCGCGATACTTGGATCTGTTACTGCTGTAGTTAGCCCTTGTTATGCGTGACTAACTATTAACCACTACTTGTCTGGCTAAATCTCTGCAGCGAAATCGGGAACTTTCTCGCCAGCCTTCAGCCGCACGTAAGCTTTCTTCCAGTCGGGAAGATAGCCCGAGTACTTGCCTCGGCGGCGCTCCTTGCCTTCAACGTTGGCGGTGCGAACCGTCGCAACCTTCACGTTGAAGAGCTGCTCCACGGCCTGCTTCACCTCAGTTTTCGAGGCGTTCGCCGCAACCTCAAACACCAGCGATCCCTCGGTCTCACGTGTGGTGAGAGCCTTTTCGGTAATCAGAGGGCGACGGATAACCTTATAAAGAGTCGGCATTATGCAACCTCCTTCGTGGCGCGCTTGGAGACGGACTTTTTCAACGTCTCCTGCAGCGCCTCAAGCGCAGCCTTCGAAATCACAACGTGCTCATGCTTGAGCAGATCGTACGGATGAACCTCGCTCGAGAGCACAAGTTCGACGCCCGCGAGATTGCGCGAACCGAGATACAGCTTCTCGTTCAACTCACGCGAGGTCTCGACGAGCAGCGCCGTCTTCTTCGCCTCAAGTTTGTCGAGCGCATTACGGTAGTGCTTGGTCTTCGCCTCTTCGACGTTGAAGTTCTCCACTACCGTCAGCTTGCCGTCTGCCAGCTTCGCCGCAATCGCCGAGCGCAGCGCACCCATCAGCTTCTTCTTGGGGAACTGATAGTCGTAGCTACGCGGCTGCGGTCCGTGAACTGTACCACCACCACGCCATAGCGGTGAGCGGATAGAGCCAACACGCGCGCGGCCCGTTCCCTTCTGCTTCCACAGCTTCTTGCCCGCGCCCGAAACCAGCTTCCGATTTTTAGTTGCGTGCGTTCCCTGCCGCAGGCTCGCGCGGTAATGCTTCACCGCCTCCCACAGCAGCGCTTCGTTTACTTCACCCGTGAACACCTCATCGAGCAGCTCGAAGTCACCGACTTCCTTGCCCGCGAGGCTCTTGATCTTGATCTTCGCCATCGCCTTACTTCGCTTTCCGTGCCCGCGATCGATGCCGCGGCCCCTGTCGTTGTTACTCTGCGTTTCCCGGTCTGTTCCCCGCGCAGAGATTGTCGCTACTTCACCGCTGCAGCAAAGGCGCCGAAGGCGCGTCCGCCGCACGCAGTGCTACTTCTTCTTCGGTGCAGCCTTCTTCGAAGCCTTCAGCGGATCGACCGTGCCCGCGCCCGCAAAGCCGCGACGCTCTCTCGGTGGCGCCTTCGCCTTCGAGACCAGAACGTATCCATCCCGAGCACCCGGAACCGCGCCCTCAACCATCAGCAAGTTGTCTTCCGGATCGATGCCGCGGATGCGCAGGTTGCGGACCGTGACCTGGTCCGTCCCGTAGTGACCCGGCATGCGCTGCCCCGGAAACACACGTGACGGGAACGAAGACGCACCAATCGAACCCTGGACCTGGAACATGTGACCGTGCGACTTAGGGCCACCGCCGAAGTTGTGGCGCCGAACAACGCCCGCAAACCCGCGGCCCTTCGATGTGCCGATCACATCGACGAATTTCGTCTCATTGAAAATCTCGACCGTGATGCGATCGCCGGCCTTGGCTCCCTGATCTTCGTCGCCCCCGGTCACCGACTCCAGCTGCACTTCCTTGACCAGCTTGACGGGCGGCACGTTCGACTTCGCGAAGTGCCCGGTCATGGGCTTGTTGACCTTGCTCGCCTTCACAAACTCGACCAGCCCGATCTGTGCGGCGTCATAGCCGTCGCGCGCGCGCGTCTTGAGCTGCGTGATCACGCACGGTCCAACCTTCAGTACGGTGATGGGATGAACCTCACCGCGGTCGTCGAACACCTGCGTCATGCCAATCTTCTTACCGAGAATTCCTGTAACTGCCATCTTTCTCTCTCCTCATCATGCTCGGCTTTCCGTCGAGCACTGTAGGTAAAACAAACTTCCAGCAAAAACCCGATTACTTAGTGACCGTCTTGATCTCAACGTCAACACCGGCCGGCAGGTCAAGCTTCATCAGCGCGTCCACCGTCTGCTGCGTCGGCTCAAGGATGTCGATGAGACGCTTGTGCGTGCGGATCTCGAAGGCTTCGCGCGACTTCTTGTCCACGTGGGGAGAACGCAGTACGCAGTACTTGTTCTTCATCGTTGGCAGGGGAATAGGCCCTGCAACCTGTGCTCCGGTGCGCTTGGCGGTCTCGACAATCTCGCCGGTGGAGGTGTCGAGAACCCGGTAGTCGTACGCCTTCAGGCGGATGCGAATGCGCTGCTGTGCCATCACTATTCTTTCCCGTTCGTCACTTCTCTTGAAAGCGAGAACGTTTGATCCAGACTCAAAGATCGGTTGGGAGTGACTGCCGGCCGTCGTACGTCTTGGCGAACCGGCAGCCCTCGTAAGGTTGCCTTACTTAATGATCTCGGCGATGGTGCCGGCGCCGACCGTGCGTCCGCCCTCGCGGATGGCGAAGCGGAGACCCTTCTCCATCGCCACCGGCGTATGCAGCGTAACCTCCAGCGCGATGTTGTCGCCCGGCATCACCATCTCGGTGCCGGCCGGCAGCTTGGCCGAGCCCGTGACGTCGGTCGTGCGGAAGTAGAACTGCGGACGGTAACCGTTGAAGAACGGTGTGTGACGTCCGCCCTCTTCCTTCGACAGCACGTAGACCTCGCCCTTGAACACCGTGTGCGGCGTGATCGAGCCGGTTTTGGCCAGCACCATGCCGCGCTCCACATCTTCTTTGGCGATGCCGCGCAGCAAGAGACCCGCGTTGTCTCCCGCCAGACCTTCGTCAAGCTGCTTCTTGAACATCTCGACGCCCGTGACCACCGTCTTGCGCGTCTCGCGGAAGCCGACGATCTCCGACTCCTCGCCAACCTTCACCTTGCCGCGCTCGATACGGCCCGTGACCACCGTGCCGCGGCCCGAGATCGAAAAGATGTCTTCGATCGGCATCAGGAACGGCAGATCGACCAGGCGGTCAGGCTGGGGAACGTTGTCGTCCACTGCCTGCATCAGCTCGTCGATCTTCTGCTCCCACTGCGCCTCTCCATTGAGCGCACCGAGCGCGCTGCCGCGGATCACCGGAACGTCATCGCCCGGGAAGTCGTACTTCGACAGCAGCTCGCGCACTTCCATCTCGACCAGGTCGATCAGCTCCGCATCTTCCACCGCATCGCACTTGTTCAGGAACACCACGATGTACGGCACGCCAACCTGGCGAGCGAGCAACACGTGCTCCTTGGTCTGCGGCATCGGGCCGTCCGTCGCCGCAACGACCAGGATCGCGCCGTCCATCTGCGCTGCGCCCGTGATCATGTTCTTGATGTAGTCCGCGTGGCCCGGGCAGTCGACGTGCGCATAGTGCCGGTTCTTGGTCTCGTACTCCACGTGCGAGGTCGAGATCGTAATGCCGCGCTCGCGCTCTTCCGGCGCGTTGTCGATCGTGTCGAACGAGCGAAACGTGTTCTTCGGGTTGTGCTTGGACAGCACCTTGGTGATCGCCGCCGTCAACGTCGTCTTGCCATGATCAATGTGTCCAATCGTCCCTACGTTCACGTGCGGCTTGCTGCGATCAAATTTTTCCTTCGCCATGACTGCTTCTCCGTTTTTCTGCTTAAGACTTATCGTCTAGCTCGCTACTGCTATCCCTTGTCTCTGCGCGCGCCGAAAATGTTTCGGCTCCAGCGCGCGGCCTACGCTGCAAAACTTATCTAGTCTTCTCGCCCTGCACCTTGGCGATGACCTCTTCGCTCACCGACCGCGGCGCCTCTTCGTACTGCTTGAACTCCATCGAGAAGTTCGCGCGTCCCTGCGTGCTTCCACGCATCGCCGTCGCATAGCCGAACATGTTCGACAGAGGAACCGTCGCCTTGATGGCCTGCACACCGCCAACCATCTCCATGCCCTCGATGCGTCCGCGCCGCGAGTTCAGGTCGCCGATGATGGTGCCCATGTATTCCTCGGGCACGGTCACCTCAACCGCCATCACGGGTTCCAGCAGCACAGGTTTGGCCTTGCGCGCAGCCTCCTTGAACGCCATCGATCCGGCAATCTTGAAGGCCATTTCGTTCGAGTCAACATCGTGGTAGCTGCCGTCATACAAGCTCACCTTGATGTCGACCATCTCGTAGCCCGCTAGCACACCACCCAGCATCGCTTCGCGAATGCCCTGGTCGATCGGCTTGATGTACTCCTTCGGAATCGTTCCGCCCTTGATGTCGTTCGAGAACTCGTAGCCCTTGCCCGGCTCGTTGGGCTCAATCCGAATCTTTGCGTGGCCGTAGTTACCTGAGCCACCGGTCTGGCGAATGTACTTGCCCTCCGCCTCGGCCTTCGAACGAATCGTCTCCCGGTAGTTCACCTGCGGCTTGCCGACATTCGCCTCAACCTTGTACTCGCGCATCATGCGGTCGACGATGATCTCGAGATGCAGTTCGCCCATGCCGGCGATGATCGTCTGCCCGCTGGTCTCGTCCGTCCGCACCTTGAACGTGGGGTCTTCCTGCGCCAGCTTCGCCAGCGCCAAGCCCATCTTCTCCTGGTCGGCCTTCGTCTTCGGTTCGACAGCAACCTCGATCACCGGTGCCGGGAAGTCAATCCGCTCCAGCACGATCGGAGCCTTCTCGGTGCAGATCGTGTCGCCCGTCACCAGGTTCTTCAGGCCAACCGCAGCGCAGATGTCGCCCGCGAGGATCTCCGTAATCTCTTCACGCTTGTTGGCGTGCATCTTCAGCAGACGGCCGATACGCTCCGTCTTCCGCGTGCGCGGATTCAGCACCGAGTCGCCCGTCTTCAACGTGCCCGAGTAAACGCGGATGAAGATCAGCTGGCCGACAAACGGATCGGTCATGATCTTGAATCCCAGTGCCGCAAACGGCTCGCTGTCGTCCGCCTTGCGAACCAACTTCTTCTCCGGATCCTCAGGATCGATGCCCTCGATGGCCGGAACATCCAGCGGGCTCGGCAGATACTCGACCACCGCGTCCAGCAGCGTCTGAATGCCCTTGTTCTTGAACGCAGTCCCGCACATCACCGGAAAGATGCTCATCGCAATCGTTGCCTTGCGGATCGCCCGCTTCAGCTCCGCAACTGTGATGGCCTCACCCTCGAGGTACTTGTGCATCACCTCGTCGTCTGAGTCCGCAACCGCCTCAATGAGCTGGTTGCGCATCTCCTCGGCCTTCGCCTTCAGGTTCGCCGGGACGTCAACGACGTCGTACTTCGCGCCCATGGTCTCGTCATTCCAAACAATGCCGCGCATCTCAACCAGATCCACAACACCCTGGAACTTCGCCTCTTCGCCGATGGGAATCTGAATCGGAATCGCGCGCGCGCCCAGACGATTCACGATCGTGCTAGTTGCGTACTCGAAGTTCGCGCCCGCCTTGTCCATCTTGTTGATGAAGGAGATCCGGGGAACTTTGTACTTGTTGGCCTGCCGCCACACTGTCTCCGATTGCGGCTGCACGCCGGCAACCGCATCGAACGCCGCGACCGCGCCGTCCAGCACGCGAAGCGAACGCTCCACCTCGGCCGTAAAGTCCACGTGCCCCGGTGTGTCGATGATGTTGATTCGAATACCGTTCCAAGTGCAGGTCGTCGCAGCGGAGGTGATGGTGATGCCCCGTTCCTGCTCCTGCTCCATCCAGTCCATCGTCGCGGTGCCCTCATGCACCTCGCCGATACGGTGCGTGATGCCCGTATAGAAGAGGATTCGCTCCGTCGTCGTCGTCTTGCCGGCGTCGATGTGCGCCATGATGCCGATATTGCGACATTTGGCGAGAGGTACTGTGCGTGCCACGGTAGTTCTTTCTGCGGAGCCTGGCTCCGCCGTTACTGCAAACTCTGATTCAGCACAACCAGGTTTTCTGATCCCTGATCCCTGGTCCCTGTGCCCTGATCCCTGTCCTTACCACCGATAGTGCGCAAATGCCTTGTTCGCTTCCGCCATGCGATGAACGTCTTCCTTCTTCTTCATCGCGGCACCACGGCCATTGGCCGCATCCAGCAGCTCAGCCGTTAACTTGTCGACCATGCCCTTCTCTCCGCGCGCGCGACCGAACGTCACCAGCCAACGGATCGCTAGCGATGTGCGACGCTCCGGGTTGACCTCGATCGGCACCTGGTAGTTCGCTCCACCCACGCGGCGACTCTTGACTTCGAGCATCGGCTTCACGTTCTCGACAGCCTTCTTGAACAGCTTCAGCGCCTCATCGCCACCCTTCTTCTCGAGGTTCTCCATCGCCTCATAGAAGATGGCCTGCGCGGTCGACTTCTTCCCGCCCCACATCATGCTGTTGACAAACTTTGTGACCAGCGTCGACTGATAAATCGGATCCGCTGCCACTTCCCGCTTCGCGATATAACCTTTTCTCGGCATTCTTCTCTCTCTCTTCTTCCCCCAGCGCGGTGAACCTCTCACGTGCTGGGCCTAGTTACTGCAAACTTCATTTCGTCCAGGTGAAGCAGATCCTTCGCGTTCGCTCAGGATGGCGGCTCGCGGCTCAGACGCCCCGAAACCTCCGCCTACTTCGCTGCGGCCTTCGGCCTCTTAGCCCCATACTTCGAGCGGCTCTGCTTACGGTTCGCGACGCCAACCGAATCGAGCGTTCCGCGCACTACGTGATAGCGAACTCCCGGCAAATCCTTCACACGGCCGCCGCGGATCAGCACAATCGAGTGCTCCTGCAGGTTGTGGCCGATGCCTGGGATGTACGTCGTGACCTCAATGCCGTTCGTCAGGCGGACACGCGCAACCTTGCGCAGCGCAGAGTTCGGCTTCTTGGGCGTCTGCGTGTACACACGCGTGCAAACGCCGCGGCGCTGCGGCGATCCCTGCAACGCAGGTGACGCAGTCTTGTAACGGGTAGGCGTGCGGCCCTGCTTCACGAGTTGATGAAATGTCGGCACTTCCTGAACCTCTTCCCTTTTGCAACTCCGGCCCGCATTAGCGACCGGGCTTCCGATTTCTCCCTCGGACACGCCGCAGGGCAGCTCCTTCGCTCTTCTCTCGTTGCACGGCTCTCAGCCAGCGCACACACGAAAGGCGGTGAACGGCTGGTCACAATTCGACCTGGGCTCACCGGCGAAGTTCTGAATCCTGCACGCGGCCGTACTGCTACACCACGCGGATTGCCATCACTCAGCTGAATGACAGACGACGGTGGCCGGGCTTCTCAGAACAGCGCTCAAATCCACGCCATCCCGCCCAACTCCGTTTCGCCTGCTCCGGCCCACATAGCCCATCCGTATGAGATCCCCAACGATTGCCTGGGGAAGGAGGGTGTCGCAGACGCTCAGAAAGGCACGTTCCCAATATTCGGGGAACCTTCTTACTCTAACAACTTACGAAATGACCGTCAACGGTGAAGGAAGCTGCCGGGCCAATCTTTCCGGATGCAAAAGTCAGCCCCCAAGGGCAACTCGCCCCGTTCCAGTCTACAGAATTCTCTTGCCGCAACCCAGCCGCTCTGGTAGGCTCCCGGCAACTTCCCCCACGTATCCAGGGTTCGGGCCTCCCTTCTGTCCCTCGAGGTCTCCATGAGCTCCCGTCCGGCCAAACTGCTCGCCGTCCTGCTCTCCGCCGTGATCTGCTGCGCCGCCACCGGCGGCTCATGCAACAGCAGCAACGACAACTTCAGCATCGGCCCCTCCACAGGTGAGGTCGTCGGTCTCACCGTCGGCGCTGTCGCCATCGTCGCGGCCGTCATCATCATTCCGGTCGAGATCAGCAAGTCGCACCACACGCTTAAAGGCTGCGTCCTCTCCACCCCCAACGGACTCGAGCTCCGCACCACCGAGAACAAGACCTACGCCCTGTCCGGACCCGCCGCCGATATCATCCCCGGCAACACCCTTCGCCTCCATGGCGACCGCGAGAAGCGCGACAAGAACACAGCCGGCGATCAGGTCTTCCTCGTCCAGAGGATGCAGAAGAACTACGGCCCTTGCCAGGCGCTCGCCCAGACAGCTGCTCCCGCACCCGCGCCGCCATTGGCCACTCAGCCCTGAGCCCTGCCACTCAGCCCTGAGCCTCCGCCGGTCCCATCGCATCCCGCCCCACCGCGGTGATACGCTCGATTTCATGCGCCTTCCTTGTGGTCGCTTCATTGTTCCGGTCTGCATGGCCATCTGCCTCGCCGCGCTCTTACCTGCCATCCCCCTCGCCGCCCAGCGCGGCACAGGTGCCTATCACGCCCCCAGCAATGTCGCCCTCTCGCCGGACGGCGCAACCGTTGCGTGGACGCTCCGTGGCCGCGACGGCTCGAACCTCCACGTCACGCCAGTGGCGAATTCGTCGGACGACAAGACCATAGCCATCCCCGATGGGACTGCGTGCGCATACTCCAGCCCGGTCTGGTCGCCCGACGGGAAGACCCTCGCCTTCCTCGGCGCCTGCGCGCCCGAGTCGAAGGACCCAACCGTGCCGCGGCAATCGCAGATTTATCTCTGGTCCAAATCCAATGGCGACATCAAGCAGCTCACCCATGTCACCGGCGACATCAACCAGCCTGCCTGGTCCCCTGACGGCAAATCCATCGCCTTCCTCTTCGTCGAAAACGCCACCCGCACCGCCGGCGCACTCGATGCAATGAAGCCGTGGTCCGGCGTGATAGGCGAAGACGGCGTTGAAGTACAGCGCGTCTACGGCATCAGCGTCGGCGCCGACACTGGCGGCTTCATCACCCCCGCCAACCTCCACGTCTATGAGTTTGGCTGGGCGCCTACCTCGAACGTGATCGCCTTCATCGCCGCCAACCCGCCCGGAGAAAACAACTGGTGGGTCGCCAAGCTCTACAACGGCTTTGTTCTGAGCAACGGCAAAGGCGAAATTACGGACAATCCGACGAACACGTCGGAAAGCATGGCAATGCCGCCACAGGTCGTCTTCGACCCCACCACCACCCGCTCCGCCCTTCACGGCCTCCAGATCGCCGTCCCCCGCTACTCCCCCGACGGCAAGCGCATCGCCTTCATCGGCGGCCTCATGTCCGATCAGGGCTCCACCGGCGGCGACGTCTGGACCGTCCCCGTCAGCGGCGGCGACCCCACCGACGTCACCCCCGGCATCGACGGCACCCCCTGCTTCGAAGCATGGATCAACGACCACGAACTCGGCTTCATCGAAGACCGCAGTGGCCACACCCGCCTCGTCGACTGGAACCCCGATACCAAAAAAGAGATCATAGACACCGATCTCGGCGAGGTCACCGTCTCTGGCGGCCAGATCAAGGACGCGGTCTCCGTCACGCAGCACGGCCTCGCGTACACCGAAAGCGGCGTCAACCACCTGCCCGAAATTTGGCTCTTCCGCCAGGGCGACCAGATCCAGCTCACTCACCTCAACAACGTCGCCACCACCAGCCCGCGCTTCGAATCCATCGAGTGGACCAACGAAGGCTTCCACGTCCAGGGCTGGCTCACCTTCCCGAAGGACTACGACGCCAACAAGCGCTACCCGCTGATCGTTGAAGTGCACGGCGGTCCGTCCGCCTCCGCCGGCCCGCGCCCCAGCACGATGTGGTCGGAACAGGGCTACTTCGTCCTAGCACCAAACCCGCGCGGCAGCTTTGGCCAGGGTGAAAAGTTCGTCGAGGCCAATCGCAAGGACTTCGGCTACGGCGATCTCCGCGACATCCTCAAGGGAATGGACCTCATCGAGGCCAAGTACCCCATCGACAAAACCCGGGAAGGCATCACCGGCTGGAGCTACGGCGGCTTCATGACGATGTTTGCCGTCACCCAGACGCATCGCTTTCGTGCGGCCGTTGCCGGCGCCGGGCTCTCCGACTGGCTCAGCTACTACGGCGAAAACTCCATCGATCAGTGGATGATCCCGTTCTTCGGCGCTTCCGTGTATGACGACCCGGCGGTGTACGCGAAGTCATCCGCGATCACCTACATCAAGAACGTGAAGACGCCCACGCTGGTGATTGTCGGGGACCGCGATGGCGAGTGCCCGGCCCCGCAGAGCTTTGAGTTCTGGCACGCGCTGCGCGACCTCGGGGTCAAAACTCAGCTCGTCGTCTACCCGGACGAAGGCCACGGGTTCCGCAACCCGGCGCACATCACCGACCGCGACGAGCGGATGATCAAATGGTTTGCGGACAACATGCCGGCAACTACCGCGAACCAGCAAACCGCCCATAAATAGCCGGAGAACAAACTGCCGAAAGTGCCAGCAATTGCTGGCCCTTTTTGTTCGGTTCCGATCTCAAAGATGTGCGCGCGTATAGTTTCGCAAGATACCGATGCGTTCGATCTGGATCGTCATCGTCTCATCGGGCCGCAACCATCGTTGAGGCTTGCGTCCGAGACCAACCCCGGACGGCGTGCCCGTGCTGATTACATCACCTGCCTCGAGGGGAACGATGCTGGATATATATGAGATCAGGTCCGGGACGCGGAAGATCAGGTCGCGCGTATTTGCCGACTGCATTAGCTCGTCGTTCAATCGAAGGCTGATATCCAACGTGTGAGGATCTTCTATCTCATCCGCCGTTACGATCCACGGACCCATCGGCGTGAACGTCGGGAAGCTCTTGCCCAGGGTCCACTGCGATGTCGCAAGCTGCACGCCTCGTGCGCTCACATCATTCACGATGGTGTAGCCGAATACATGCTCTCGCCAGCGGTCTTGCGCGATCCGGTGCCCGGGCTTGCCGATCACCACTCCGAGCTCCGCTTCGTAATCGGGCTGCGTCGCGTCCGGCCACAATAAGACCTCGCTCTCAGGTCCGGTGACCGAAGAGCTCAGCTTCAGAAAAACAGTCGGAACGGTGGCTACTGCCATCTTGGATTCATCCGCATGCTCGCGATAATTGAGTCCAATCCCGAAGATTCGTGGAGGCCTCTCGAGGGGCGCAAGAAGAGTGACCTGATCCAGCGGGACCTCTTCGCGGAGCGGCAGAGCAGCGCCGGCCTGAACGTACGCAAGGACATCATCTGTACCGCTCGAGGGCAGACGAAGAATGCGGTCATCCTTGAGGACTCCGCCACCCGACCAGCCGGCTTCATGCTTGAACGAAACGATCTTCATCCGCCTGCTCTCTCCATACTTCGCCTTCCGGAAATCGATTGCGATCCAGTGACTCCGGAAGGATTTCTATGCTGTAGCCCGCTGCACGCGGCAGCAGGTAACGCCCCCGCCGGATCTCCACCGGGTATTTGAAATGCTCGTGCAGGTGATCGACGAACTCGATCACGCGATCCTCAAGCGTACAGGAGACGGAAAGGTAGTCGAATATCGCGAGGTGTTGGACGTACTCGCAGAGACCAACGCCCCCCGCGTGGGGACAGATTGGAATCCCGAACTTCGCAGCCATAAGGATGATCGCCAGGTTCTCGTTTACGCCAGCGACGCGACAGCTATCAATCTGGCACACGTCAATCGCGCCCGCCTGCATCAGTTGCTTGAACATCACCGCATTGTGACAGTGCTCGCCAGTCGCAATCCGCACCGACGTCTCGCGTCGAATCCGGGCGTGCCCCAGGATGTCATCGGGGTTCGTCGGCTCCTCCATCCACCACGGACGAACTTCGGCGAGCTGGTTGGTTCTGCTGATCGCCTCCCGCACGCCCCACTTCTGATTTGCGTCAACCATCATGAAGTTGTCAGGACCAATCTCATCACGCACGATCCGGGCTCGGCGCAAATCGTCCTGCGGTTCACCACCAACCTTCAACTTGAAGTGCGTCCATCCGTTCGCCAGACCCTCACGGCAGAGCCGCCGGATCTTGTCATCGCTGAATCCGAACCAGCCGGCTGATGTTGTATATGCGGGGTAACCGTGGCTGGCGAGTCTCTCGAGGCGCTCGCGCTGTCCCTCTCTTCCCTTGCGCAAAATCTGCAATGCCTCTTCGCGCGTAAGCGCATCTTCGATGTATCGAAAGTCAATCGCGTCGACGATCTTTTCGGGCGCCATCTCGGACAGCAGCTTCCACACGGGCTTTTCCTCGCTCTTCGCAAAGAGGTCCCACACCGCATTGATCAACGCGGCGCACGCAAGGTGGATGACGCCCTTCTCTGGGCCGAGCCAACGGAATTGCGTGTCGCACGTCAACTCCAGATAGAAGGCATTCAGATTGGCCGTGATGGATTGAAGGCTGCGTCCAGGTAAACTTCTGCTCAGATATCTGAGCGCCTCTGCAACCAGCTCGGTGCCCCGGCCAAGCGTGAAGGTCAGTCCATGTCCTTCGACGGACGAGTCGGTGCGAAGAATGCAATACGCAGCCGAGTAGTTCGGATCCTTATTAACAGCATCCGAGCCGATCTGTTCGCGAGATGTCGGAAAGCGAAGATCGAGAACCTCGACGTGCGTAATAGTGATCGGTTTCAACAATGAATCCTCGTCTTCAAGAATAAATCCTCGTTGGCGTAGCGGATCGTACCAATCCGCATCTTTGACACGACCTGCGGGCGGCCCTTACAACGTCATTGAACAGAATTATGGTCTGAATGGGAGTAGCAGCTTGTCCAGCCTAGCGCCTACAGGTCGATTGGCAGTCGTGACGGGAGCGGCCAGCGGCATCGGCTTTGCGATTGCAAAACGATTCGCAGCAAACGGAGACATGGTACACATCTTGGATGTCGACAAGGCCAAAGTCGAGCAAGCGGCTGAGGTCCTCGCCACCTCCGGCTACGCGGCCGTCCCGCACCAATGCGACGTTAGTCAGGAAGAAAGCGTCAACTCCGCCTTTCGCGAAATCCAGAGTGACGTCGATGTGCTGGTCAACTCGGCCGGGATTGCTCATGTTGGAAACCTTTCGTCCACCACCTCGGCCGATCTGGAACGTCTGTTCGGGGTAAATGTTCGCGGTGTTTATCTCTGCATGCGCGCGGTCATTGACGGGATGGTAGCAGCGCGACGAGGCGTGATTATCAACATCGCCTCCATCGCAGCGACCCGCGGCATCAGTGACCGGTTTGCGTATTCGATGACAAAAGGCGCTGTGGTGTCGATGACCTTGTCCGTGGCGAAGGACTATATTGCCGACGGAATCCGCTGCAATTCCATTTCACCAGCGCGCGTCCATACGCCGTTTGTGGACGGCTTTGTTGCGCGGAATTATCCGGGTCAGGAACGTGAGAAGATGAAGGCGCTTTCTGAGTCGCAACCCATCGGTCGTATGGGCACACCGGACGAGGTTGCGGCTTTTGCTCACTATCTCTGTTCCGATGAGGCTTCCTTCATCACCGGAGCAGACCTTCCGCTGGACGGCGGATTCTTCAATCTTCGTTGAAAGGTGTTCCACGTGGAACTTGGGTTACGCGACAAGCTCGTGATTGTGACCGGCGGAGCTTCCGGCATCGGCGCGTCAATTTCGCGCCTGCTGCTGCAGGAAGGTGCGCGGGTTGTGGTTGTCAGCCGCGCATCTGATCACGTTTCCGCTTTCATTTCGGAAATGAAAGAAGCTCGGATGCCGTGCGATTTTTTTGAAGCAGATCTCAGCGACGTGGCCCAATGCGAGCGGGCCGTCAAACACACATCGAAGCTGCACGGTACAGTGTTCGGGCTCGTGAACAATGCAGGAACGAACGATGGTGTGGGACTCGAACATGGCACGCCAGAGCGGTTCGTAGAAAGTCTTCGCCAGAATCTGGTGCACTACTACGCCATGGCGCACTACGCGCTCCCGATGCTAAAGGCGTCGCGGGGATCGATCGTTAACATTAGCTCGAAGGTCGCTCTGACGGGCCAGGGAGGCACCTCCGCCTATGCGGCCGCGAAAGGCGCGCAGCTCGCGCTCACGCGCGAATGGGCGGCAGAACTTGCGCCGTCCGGCATTCGCGTAAATGCCATCTTGCCCGCGGAGGTCATGACGCCGCTCTATGAAAGTTGGCTGAGCAAGCGCGAAGATTCTGATGCGGCGCTAAGTGAAATCATACAGCGCATCCCGCTCGGACACCGTATGACCGAGGCTTCCGAAATTGCCGCGATGGCTGTTTTTCTTCTGTCGCCGACGCAGAGTGGGCACACAACCGGTCAGCACATCGTCGTTGATGGCGGGTACACGCATCTCGATCGCGCTCTGACCTGAGCTCTGGTCCCGCGAGCTGAGAAGCGGCACCCACCGATAGGCATTCACAACGCGTATCTGCCGGCCTCAATCATCGCGGACGCGATTTCGCGACCGAGCACAACTGAGTTCACCGGCTCATGCTTCGCAAGCCTGCGCAGAATTGCCATCTGGGTCTGCAGCATGTCCCCTTCGGCTACTGCGCCAAGCACTCTTTCCGCAGCGTTTCGGATGATGTCGAATGCTCGCACTGCATAGTATCTTGCGAGGTTTGTTCCCAGCGTCTTCTGCCTAGTCATCTTCTCGGCGCGCAGAATAGTCGATTCAAGCACCAGAACTTCAATGAGTATGTCAGCGAGATCACCCATCACCTCCTGTTGTTCGGTGAGCTCCGCGCCAAAACGTTGCGAAGCCGCTCCTGCACAGAACAGAGCGATTTTCTTGGCGCTAGCGTACAGGGCGTGCTCGCGGGAGACGGACGTACCCAGCCCGGTCCGCATAGCCGGGCCGCTCATCACTTCATTCATGACCTTCTGGATCGCGGGCAGCAATGCGAGCTTACCCTGCGTCGCTCGCTTCATCATCCATCCTGTAATTATGAGGCGATTAATCTCGTTTGTTCCTTCGAAGATGCGGTGAATCCGAGCATCCCTGTAGGCCCGCTCTGCGGGATACTCCTCCACATAGCCGTAGCCTCCGAGGATCTGCACCACGTCATCCGTGACGCGTCCCACCATCTCCGACCCCCACACTTTCAGGATCGAGCACTCTACAGCGAAGTCTTCGATCACTTTCTGCACATCGATGCTGTAGGTGGGCGATGACTTGTCGAGCGTCGCCAGTGCCGCGTCGATTCCTCCTACGATGCGGGCCGACACGGCTTCGCCGGCAAACACGCCAGCCGCACACCTCGCGATCTTCTCCTGCACGAGCCCAAACGACGTGATCGGCTTCCCGAACGCGACGCGGTCCTTTCCATAGCGAATCCCCTCGCGCAGAATACTCCGTGCGCCGCCCACCACTCCGGCGCCGAGCTTATAGCGCCCTACATTCAGGATGTTGAATGCGATGTGATGGCCTTTGCCCGGCTCGCCCAGCAGGTTCTCCGCGGGAACCATGCAGTCCGAAAGCACAACGGGACAGGTCGACGACCCTCTGATGCCGAGCTTATGTTCCTCCGCCCCGACCTTCAGACCGGGAGCGCCGGCCTCGATCAGGAAAGCAGAAAACCGCTCGCCATCAATCTTCGCGAACACCGTAAACAAGTCGGCCATGCTCGCATTGGAGATCCACATTTTCTCTCCATTCAGCACGTAATGCTTGCCATCGGCGGTGAGCTTTGCAGTGGTGCGAATGTTCATCGCATCCGATCCTGCGGAAGCCTCGGACAATGCGTACGCTGCGATCCATTCGCCAGAAACAAGCTTCGGGAGGTACTTCGCCTTTTGCTCAGGCGTTCCGTACCACACGATGGGAAGCGTTCCGATTCCGGTGTGCGCGCTGAAAGTGACAGAAAAACTGCCCGAAACAGCGATGCGATCGGCTATAAGCGCCGACGTCACCTTGTCCATATCCAGTCCGCCGTACTCTTCCGGCACGTCCACACCCAGCAGCCCCAGCTCGCCCGCTTCGCGCATCAATGCCCTGCTGACCTCGAAGTTTTTACTCTCGATCTCAGCAACCTGCGTTGCAATCCTGTTCTCCGCAAACTGTGCGGTTGTATCCGCGATCTGACGCTGCTCCAGGGAATAATCTTCCGGAGTGAAAACATCTCCAGGCGTGAGGTCCTCGATGAGGAAACTGCCTCCGCTGACTCGCTTCACATTGAGTGCCGGTGTAGTCGCCATCCCTACCTTTCGCCTTCGTTCTGAAGATTTTCAAAAATTCCGGCGGCCCCCATTCCTCCGCCAACACACATGGTCACCATGCCGTAACGAGCGCCGCGGCGCCGCATCTCGCGCAAGAGCGTCGCAGTCAGCTTTGTCCCGGTGCAGCCCAGGGGATGCCCCAGCGCAATCGCGCCGCCGTTCACGTTCAGGCGAGCGCGATCCATGCCCAGCTCCTTGATTACGGCCAGCGATTGCGCGGCGAAGGCCTCATTCAGCTCAATCAGGTCAATCTGCTCGAGCGTAAGGCCTGCCAGCTTCAGTGCCTTCGGAATTGCATGCACCGGACCGATGCCCATCTCCTCCGGAGCGCATCCGGCATACGCGAACGCCACGAACCGTGCGAGCGGCTTCGCTCCGATTGCGCTAGCTCTGTCCGAGGACATCACGACAGCAGCAGCAGCGCCGTCAGACGTTTGAGAGCTGTTGCCGGCCGTCACGATCCCCCTCGCATGAAAGACCGGCTTCAACTTCGATAACGCTTCACCCGACGTATCCGCACGTGGGCCCTCGTCCACCTTGAATTCGAGTGTTTGCTCCTTCGCGCCTCCGCCATTCGGCGTTCTCATCGCAACCGGAACGACAACGATCTCATCCGCAAATTTTCCAGAACTGATCGCGGCGACCGCCTTACGATGGCTCTCACACGCGAACTCGTCAGACTGCTCGCGAGTAATCCCATAGTGCTTCGCTACTCGCTCGGCCGTGAGACCCATCGACAAGTAGGAACCTGGATGGTTTTGGGCTAGCCACGGATTGACCGAAACCTTGTTTCCCCCCATCGGGAGAAAGGACATCGATTCGGCGCCACCGGCAACGATCACCTCCGCGCCGCCGCTCCATATCCTCTCCGCTGCGAGTGCGATCGACTGCAAACCTGATGCGCAGTAACGATTGATTGTCATGGCAGACGCCTCTTGAGGAAGGCCCGCTCGCAGCGAGATCATCCGCGCCATGTTCATCCCCTGCTCGCCTTCCGGCATCGCGCATCCGATGATCACATCGTCGATCTCCTTCGCGTCCAGCATCGGCACACACGCAAGCGCGCCTTTGACGGCGATCGCGCCGAGATCATCAGGACGAGTTGTCTTCAGAGTTCCTCGCGGCGCCTTGCCCACCGGCGTCCGCACCGCGCTCACGATGACAGCATCCCTCATTCAGTTCTCCTAGTTGCGAAGCGGCTTTCCCGTCTTCAGCGTGTACGCGATACGTTCCTGCGTCTTCGGCTCGCCGCAGAGCGACACAAATGCCTCACGTTCGAGGTCCAGCAGATACTCCTCGGAGATCGGCGTGCCGGCAGTCACGCCGCCGCCGGTCAACACCGTTGCAAGCTGGTTCGCCACCTTGGCGTCGTGATCACTGATGAATTCACCTTCGCGCATCAGGTACACGCCGAGTTTCAGAGTGGCAAGTACAGATGCTCCGGGCGCAGGGATATCCGCGCGAGGCGGTGGCGGCCGATATCCGCTTCCGGCTAAATTCAAGGCTGCGTTCTTGGCATCGAAGAGCAAGCGGTCGCGGTTCATCGTAACCCCATCGCTCTCATCCAGCAGTCGCATCGCCCGCGCTTCAAACGCCGAGCTCGATACCCTGGCATTCGCAATCACTTCGAAGACTGCTTTGAGCGCGTCATGTACCTCGACCGAATCCCCGCGCGAGTCTGGACGAACGCGATTGGCCGCCGCGAGAGCTCGCAGCAGCATCTCCTTGCACCCTCCGCCCGCGGGAATCAGCCCCACTCCTGTCTCGACTAAGCCGGTGTAGAGCTCGAGATGCGCTTGACGGCGCGTTCCATGGAGCGCAATTTCAGTACCGCCTCCGAAACACATTCCGAATGGAGCTACAACCACGGGTCGCGGCGAAAATTTGATAGCGGCAGTCATCATCTGAAACGTACGCACCATTAAGTCGACGTCGTCCCACTCCTCATCCTGAACGGCGATGAGAAGCTGCATGAGATTGGCGCCTGCCGAAAAATTCGCAGCATCTCCTGTGATTACGAATCCGTCAAAACTCTTCGTCGCTGTGCTGCCCGCCTGCAGCTCAGTGCCGAGAAGCGTAACGATGTCGCGCCCGATCGTGTTCAACTTCGAGTGGAATTCAAAACACCCGATCCCATCACCCACATCTATCAACGAAATACCAGGATTCGATAGAACGACGCCATTGCTTTTTTTGTAATACGCGACCGGAAGCAGTTCGGTCCGCTGCTCGAAGACGCTGATAACTGCCGGATTCAACATCGAAGAATTCTTCCCCGCCGTTTCGGTACCAGGACGTGCCATTCGCACCGATCAGCATCTCGACCGCACGCGGGAGTGGCACTCCTGTGCTGCGCATCCGTTCGATCATCTCCGGCGTGCCAGCCGCCTCCCACATCTCGAACGGGCCCATCTCCCAGTTGAACCCGGCCTTCATCGCTCGGTCGATGTCAACGACTGTCCGCGCAATCTCGCCGATCCGATTTGCGGCATAAAGCCAGAGATCAGGAAGCAGCGCCTGATAGAACGCCACCGCGCGATCCTTGGGGTCACCGTTCATCAGCGCACGAATCCGAGCTGCCGGCGAATCATTCGACTTCAGCATCTCCACGGCGCCGAACGAAACACGCTCCGCGGCTCTGTACTCGAGCGATTCAGGCGCAATCACCTGTCGCAGTTCGTTGCCCGCCGCATCGCGCGTCTTCTTGTAAAAGCCCTGACCGGTTTTGTCTCCAAGCCAGCGCCGCTCCACAAGCGCATCCACAAATCGCGGCAGTGCCACGTCTGCTCTTTCATCTCCTCCGGTTGCGGCGAAGTTTCGGGCGACGTTGTAGATCACATCAATTCCGACCATATCGGCCAGCCGGAACGTTCCAGTTCTCGGCCAGCCGATCACCGACCCCGTAAGCAGATCAATCTCTTCGATCTTGAGTCCCTGCGCATTCATCACGCGAAACGTGTTCAGCATCGCGAAGACCCCGATTCGATTCGCGATGAAATTCGGCGTATCGTTCGCGCGCACAACTGTCTTGCCAAGCCTCAGCTCCGCAAACTCGGCGATCGCCCGCGCCGCCTCCGGATCGCTCTCCGGCGTCGTGATCAGCTCCAGCAGACGCATGTAACGCGGCGGATTGAAGAAGTGTGTTCCCAGCCAGCGTGCGCGCGTGCCTTCCGGCAGCGACTCGGCGATCGTGTGCACCGGGAGCCCGCTGGTGTTGGTGCTCAGAATCGCGTCCGGACTCGCGTGAGCGACGACTTTGGCCAGAAGAGATCGCTTGATCTCCAGATTTTCCGCAACGGCCTCAATAACCCAATCGCAGTCGCGGAGCTTCTCGAGGTCATCTTCGAAGTTTCCGGGTGTAATCAGCTTCGCGGCTGATGAATCGGCGAATGCCGGCGGCTTCGAAGTCTTTAGTCCCTCGACGGCGCGCCTCGCGAGTGCATTCCGTTCGCCAACGTCAGAAACGACATCGAGCAGAACAACCGGTACGCCTGCATTCGCCACATGCGCTGCAATCCTCGCGCCCATCGTTCCTGCGCCAAGAACACCGACCCGCCGGATCTCGTACCGCAGCCGTTCCTCGCGCCATTGGGCGCCGTTCAATTTTCCCCGCACAGCGGTCGGATCGAGAAGCGACGACATCGCTGACCTCACAACCGGAATGACACGCCCGTGCGGCAAACCGATCATGCGGCATGTCGCGGCGCCAAAAATAATACTGAACGCTCGTTCAGAAAGTCAATGAGCCGAAGTGCTCTGGAGAGCTGCCCGTAACCTTCGCGATGCTTTCGTCTCGTATCTCTCTCTTATCTCTTGTCTGCGGTCAAGCCGACCGTAAGTAGCCTCGAGAAGCCTCTCGCGATCTCTTCGCCGCTCAGATCACCAGACGGCGTGTACCAGGTGCCGATCCAGTTGATCGCTCCGGCGGCGGCGAAGGCCGCCAACTTTGGATTGCACGCAGCTATTGATCCGTCTGCAATGCCTTCCTCGATGAATCTACGGATCGACGCATCGATCCGGCGCTTGAGCGAGCGTACCTCCCGCCGTGTCGTAGCCGACAGCTCCGAATCATCCAGCATCGCCACACAACGCCCAAAGTCGTGCGAGACAATCGCGGTCGCATACACGCGGAGATAGGTCTCTATCTTCTGCAGTCCGCTTCCCTCGCTGAGCGCCGCGTCATCCAGGAGAGACTCAATCGAGGCGATTCCAGCGCGATAACACTCAACCAGAATCTGCTCCTTGTTCTGAAAGTAGTAATAGAGCGCCGGCTTCGTAATCTTCAACATCGCTGCCAGCTCGCGCATCGACGTTCTGCTGTACCCGCGTTCAAGGAACAGATGTGCCGCCGTTTCGAGCACCGCTTCTCGCTTGGTGTTCGCGTCCCGTTGCCGCACTCGGAAACTTTTCCAAGGCCGGTTCGGCGATTTTGCGGTTGCGAGTTTGTCCATTTGCAGCGCCGTGTCTTCTAGGCAGACGGCAATTGTACAAGGACGCCCGCGACTGAGCGGGAGCAGTTCTATGGCGTCCGAGCCGAACAAAATTCTTCGTGACACGGTGAAGATTATTATTTACCTTACCTCGCGGTAAGTTAGCCGCACGACCGAGGACGGCTGTGCTAGACATTCCCAACACGACCGACTTTCTCTCTGTCAGTGGCCGCTTCTCCGTTGACGATCTGCCATTGCAGCGAATCTATTCTTCCGAATCCAACCGCGCCGCACAGGCCTTCTTGACCCAACCGAAGAATGGAGAGACGCGGAGCTGGAACTGGGGCGAAGCGATGCTCGAGCTGCGGTGCGTCGCGGCTTGGCTGAAGGCGCAGAACTGGCCTGCCGGCTCGCGCGTCGTGATCCTCTCTAAAAATTGCGCGTGGTGGATCATGGCAGACTTCGCAATCTGGATGGCCGGCCACGTGAGCGTTCCGTTCTACCCAGTACTGCGCGAAGAATCTCTCGCAGCTCTCTTCGAGCACAGCGAGCCGGTTGCATGTTTTCTCGGCGAGCTGGACCAGCCTCCTCCGTTCCACAAGGAAGCGCTGAACCTGCAATTCATCACCTTCCCAAGCTCCCGACCGGAGCACACCCCAGTTCGCAGTCAATCGTGGGAATCAATTGTTCGCGATCAGCCTGCGCTCGACGGGCAACCTCTCCGCGACGCGGGTGACATCGCGACAATCATCTACACCTCCGGGACCACAGGCCAACCCAAAGGCGTGATGCAAACGTTTCGCTCGCTGAGCTTGATGGGTATGTCCATGGAGCCTGCCCTCGGCAACTCGCCTCTGCCCCTCGACCGCATCATTTCCTACCTTCCGCTGGCCCATATCGCGGAACGCGCGATTGTCGAGATGAACTCTCTTATCATGTCGCTGCACATCTTCTTCACCGAAGGCCAGTCCACCTTCCTCACTGACCTGCAACGGTCAAGCTGCACTGTATTTTTCTCCATCCCGCGCCTCTACCTTCGGTTTCAGCAGGGTGTCTTTGAAACGGTCCCCGAGCGCAAGCTGAAGCGTCTGCTCAAAATTCCCCTTCTGAATCGCTTAGTTCGACACAAAGTTCTCAGCGGTCTTGGTCTGAAGCATACCCGCCTCGTAGCATCCGGCGGCGCTGCCATTCCCGTTGAGCTGGTGCTTTGGTATCGCGACCTCGGCCTCAACTTTGTCGAAGGTTATGGCATGACCGAGACTGGAATCACGCACGTTCCTTTGCCATCGAAATTTCGGGCCGGTTACGTTGGGGACTCCAGCGCGTACGCAGATACGCGCATCTCCGACGCCGGCGAGATCCAGATCAAAGGGCCCATGAACATGGTGGGTTACTTCAAAAATTCCGAGCTCACTGATCAGGCGTTCACGGTGGACGGATACTTTCACACCGGCGATCGTGGCGAACTCGATGACGAAGGCCGCCTGCGAATCATCGGTCGGCTGAAAGAGGAATTCAAAACGTCGAAGGGGAAGTATGTAGTTCCGGGACCGATCGAAAAGCTACTCTCCCTCTCGACTATGTTTGAGTCGGTCTGTGTGCTCGGTTCCGGTATGGCCGGCCCGTTCTGCCTGGCCGTCTTGGTTCCGGAACTTCGCAAAGCGACCGTCCCGGGCAGCGCCGTCGAAGAGCGGATTAGCGACGAACTGGATCGTGTTAACTCTGTTCTTGATTTACACGAACATCTGCGGTTCATTGTGATTTGCCAACAGCCATGGACCACGGAAAACAGTCTTCTCACTCCGACACTCAAGGTTCGCCGCGCCGCGCTCGAGCAGCGCTTTGCGCCCAGCTTCGCTGAATGGGAGCAAACGAAACGACGTGTAGTTTGGCTGCACAACGCAACATAACCTAGCGCTTCGGGCTCACTCTTGAACCATCCATTCGAACAGCCGCACAAGGACGACAACCATGAAGATCCCCCGCATATCAGCCGCTTCGGTTCGTATCAGTTTGCTAGCCACGCTGGTGATCAGCTCCTTTGCAGCCGCCAGCGCACAGCAGGACTACGTCAGTCGTTACGACATCTACACCGGCTTTTCGGATCTCGCGACCCCTGGCCTGAACAGTCTCAATCAGGTTGGCTTCAACCTTCAGGCTGGAGCGAACGTCAACCGTAAGTTCGCCGCCGGGTTCGACTACAGTGTGCAGAGCGGCGACACCGCGCTCACAACAAATCTGGCCACTCCAGCGCTGCAGGCGCAACTCGGCGCGTTGGCGGTTCAGTTCGCGGAAATGGGCCTGTTGCCGCCCGGTTACACGCTGAGAATTCCGCTGCACGCAGTCACGCAGACCATAACTGCCGGTGGGCAGCTTGAGTATCGCCACTTCGCGCATACAACGCTGTTCATACGTCCATCGCTCAGCGCCTTTCGCATCACCGCGACGCCGCACCCGAACACGCAGGACCCTTTCGCAACAACTGTGTCCAGCTTCCTCGTTCCCAATGGAAGCCTCACCGATTGGACAGGAGCCTATGGAGCCGGCGGCGGAGCAGAGTTCAATTTCACACGCCACTTCGGTGTTCGCGCGCAGCTCGACGCTATCTGGAATCACCCATTCAACAGCATCCTCGGCAGTGGCTACTGGAGCTACCGTTATTCCGTTGGGCCGGCCTTCCACTTCGGTCCCAATGTTCCGGATCACGGACATCGCGCCAAGTCGTAGAGCTGCGTGACTGACACGCGAGGAATCTAAAAATCGTACCGGAAAGGACAGCTATGAAGACGAGCGTGCTCGTTCTCGCATTCGCGGCGTGCTTTTCCAGCATCGCCGCCTGCCAATCTCCCGCCGCAGAGTCGTGCAAGCTGGTCGTGCACATCGACGGCTTTCGCAATCAGAAGGGCGACGCCGGCGTGACGGTGTTCACCTCAGCCGACGGCTGGCCTGAAAACAATGCGAAGGCGCTTCTCCACGGCGGCCATCCATTCACGGGCGACAAGACAACGGTTGAGCTCCGACTTCCGCCCGGGCGATACGGCATCGCCGTCCTTCACGACGAGAACTCAAATCACAAGCTCGACCGCAACATGTTCGGCTGGCCGAAGGAGGGCTTTGGCTTCTCCAACAATCCCAAGGTGAATCTGACAGCTCCGAGCTTTGACACGGCCGCGATGCAGGTCACCTGCCCGGTCACGGAGACCACGATCCACCTGATCTACAAATGACCGGAGAGCGTTTCGATGCATCCTCTCCGTTCGCTGGGGTAAAGTAAATACTCCGGAGATCATACAAATGCCCCAAGCCACCTGCGACATTGGATTGATCGGCCTTGCCGTGATGGGACAGAACCTTGTGCTCAACATGACCGACCACGGCTTCAAGGTCGCAGTCTTCAACCGTACGACCTCGAAGGTCGACGAATTTCTGGCCAATGAAGCGAAAGCCACCGCGGTTGAAGGCGCGCATTCCATCGCAGAGCTCTGCGGCAAGCTCAAACGGCCTCGCCGCGTCATGATCATGGTGAAAGCCGGCGAGGTCGTTGATCAGACCATCGACCAAATCGTCCCCCACCTGGAAAAGGGCGACGTCATCATCGACGGCGGCAACTCACTCTTCACTGACTCGAATCGCCGCACCAGGGATCTCGCTGCGAAGGGGATTCTCTTCATCGGCACCGGCGTCTCCGGCGGAGAAGAGGGTGCACGCTTCGGCCCGTCCATCATGCCCGGCGGGAATCCCGCAGCCTGGCCACACGTGAAAGACATCTTTCAATCCATCGCGGCGAAGGTGGAAGACGGCACGCCGTGCTGTGACTGGGTGGGCGAAGAAGGCGCGGGCCACTTCGTCAAGATGGTGCACAACGGCATCGAGTACGGCGACATGCAGTTGATCTGCGAGGCCTACCAATTACTTCAGGAGGGCCTCGGGCTCAGCGCCGATGAACTCGCCAGCGTCTTCTCCGGCTGGAATAAGGGCGAACTCGACAGCTTCCTCATCGAAATCACCGCAGACATCTTCGCCAAGAAAGATGATGACGGTAAGCCGATGGTCGACAAGATCCTCGACACCGCCGGCCAGAAAGGTACCGGAAAATGGACCGCTATCTCCGCGCTTGATCTCGGCCAGCCGGTCACGCTCATTGGCGAAAGCGTCTTCGCGCGCTGCCTGAGTGCATTGAAAGACGAGCGCGTGCGCGCCTGCAAAATTCTCCATGCTCCCGAGTCGAAGCCCCCGGTCGCCGACCGCAATAGCTTCATCGAAGATGTTCGCCGCGCGTTGTACTGCTCGAAGATGATCAGCTACGCGCAGGGCTATATGCTGTTGCGCGAAGCTGCAAAGGAACAAGGCTGGAACCTGAACATGGGTGGCGTCGCCCTCATGTGGCGCGGCGGTTGCATCATCCGCAGCCGCTTCCTGGGCAAGATCAAGGAGGCCTATGACAAAAACCCGAAGCTCGAAAACCTGCTGCTGGATGACTTCTTCTCGTCCGTCCTGAATCAGTATCAGACAGCATGGCGACGTGCCGTCGTTCAGGGAGTGCAGCTTGGTGTCGCCCTTCCGGCCTTCAGTACCGCGCTCTCCTTCTTCGACGGCTACCGCACCGCACGGCTCCCGGCGAATCTGCTGCAGGCGCAGCGCGACTTCTTCGGCGCGCACACGTATGAGCGCGTCGACAAGCCGCGCGGCGAATTCTTCCACACCAACTGGACCGGCCGCGGAGGCCGCGTCTCCTCATCGACATACAACGCCTGAAATTCGCGGCTGGCGCGCGCCGCCACTGTAGAATCATCGCATCTTGCAATGAGCTTCCGACCCATAAAGTCAACCGCGGCCGCAGCTCTGCTGCTGGTGCTCAGCGTGGCACCGGCTGTCGCTGCGGGCACATCAAGGCACGACAAGCCGCAGGCGCCGCTCCAGCTGCGTTCGCCCGCCGGCCTCACAGAAGTCGGCATGCTCGCCGGCGCCGCCTATCGCGTCGATATCCCGAACGACTGGAACCACGACCTGGTCGTCTACTATCACGGCTACGCGCAACAGCCGGTCACGTTTCACATCGCCGAGCGGCTCACCGGCCATCAGCAACCTCTCTTCGAACGCCACTACGCCATCATCGAGAGCGCATACTCGCAGACCGGCTGGGCCCTTCCGCAGGCCTATCCCGAAACAGAATCGCTCCGGCAGTACTTCGTCAAACGTTTCGGGCCACCGCGCGAGACCTACGTCGTCGGTACCTCGATGGGCGGCGCGCTCGTCGTGGTCACGCTCGAGCTCAACCCGAAGCCCTACATTGGCGGACTCGATCTCTGCGGTTCCGTCGGGCCGACCTCCGAGTCGTTCGACCGCCGTTTCGCCATGCGAGCCGCATTCGACTACTACTTCCCCGGCTTGATGCCCTCGCTCCTTTCTGTACCACCGAATTTCGTCGCCGACCATGCCGAACGCGAGCGAATTGCTGCTGCGCTCAAGGAAAATCCGCAGGCCGCAGCCGCCATGCGTTCGCTCATGGCCGTGCACACAGACGCGGAGCTCGCCTCCGACATCGCCTACTTCACCTTCGTCATCGGTGATATGCAGCGCCGCGCTGGCGGCAACCCGTTCGACAACCGAAACACCATCTACTCCGGCACAAACGCTTCCAGCAGCTTCGGAGATTACGAACTCAACGACAACGTCCGTCGCTACGACGCACAGCCCGCCGCTCGCGCCTATTTGCTGCGGCACTACACGCCCACCGGACGCCTTGGCCGCCCTATGCTTGCGCTGCACACCGTCTATGACCCCGTCGTGCCGGTCTCGCAACTAGCCGTCTATGACCGCGAGGTGGAGGCAGCCGGCTTCAGCCGGAATCTCGTGCAGCAGTACGTACACCGCGAAGGCCACTGCACTGTGCGCCAGGACGAGGTGGGCGAAGCTTTCGACGAGCTCGTCGCGTGGACGCACCGAGGCGCCCGTCCAACGCCCGGGCTCATCAAAGACCTGCGGCCGCCATCCACCTTGCGCGATCAGGCCCTTCGGCCCTCCGAGGTCGAGCACGGGCCAAAACAGTAGCTGCCCCGTACGTTCGCCATCGTGCTGCTAAGACCGCTCCGTATAATGACCTATGGCCATAGTCCAGCCGGAACGGCCTGACTCTGCGCAACCAGGGGCAGGAGGACAAATCGGCGCACCCGACCCAGCTCCCAGCGAAAGCGGCATGGGTCTGGAGGCGACCTTACCGTCCGTTCCGCCGCGTTCTCCAACTCCTGAGCACACGGCCTCTCTCGACGAACCCTCCGGCTCCTTCACTCCCGCCTCTTCGCCAAATTCTCCGGCAGCTCCAGCCTTCTCACCAGCCGCGTCCGGCTCAGATCCTGCGCTTTTCTCTGACGAGCTGAACACACGCTTCGAGCGCGTTCTTGCCGCCGTGCGCGCCAACCGGCCGCACGACGATCTCGACCTGATCCGCGGCGCGTGGCAATTCTGCCAGGAGCAACACCAAGGGCAGCGTCGCGCCTCCGGCGAACCGTACATCGTCCACCCGCTTGAAGTCGCACAGGTACTTGCAGACCTCAAGATGGACGCGACGGCGATCGCCGCCGGTCTCCTCCATGACGCCGTAGAAGACACCGACGTCTCGACACAAGAGATCGCACGCCGCTTCGGCGAACAGGTCGCCCACATCGTCGAGGGCGTCACGAAACTCGACAAGATCAAATTCGCCAACCGCGAGGACCATCAGGCAGAAAACATCCGCAAAATGCTTCTCGCCATGGTGAGCGACGTTCGCGTGGTCATCATCAAGCTCGCCGATCGCCTGCACAACATGCGCACGCTCGAGCACCTGAAGACCGAAAAGCAGCAGCGCATCGCACGCGAAACCCTCGACATCTACGCTCCGCTCGCGCACCGCCTGGGCATGGGCAAGCTGCGCGGGGAGCTTGAAGATCTCGCCTTCCGCTACGTTGACCCGCTCTCGTATTCCAAGCTCACGACCGAGGTTGACGCGCTGCGCGGAGAAGGCGAAGCGTTCCTCGACCGCATCGTCACGACGATTGAGACCAAGCTGCACGACGCCAACATTCATGCGCGCGTCGAATCACGCATCAAGCGCCTGTTTTCAATCCAGCAGAAGCTCAACACGCATAGCGTGCCCGTGGACCAGGTCTACGATCTGTTCGCGGTGCGCGTGATCACTCAGACCGAGCAGGACTGCTACGCCGTTCTCGGCTTGCTGCACTCCGCCTGGCGGCCGGTCCCTGGCCGCTTCAAAGACTTCATTGCGATGCCGCGGCCGAATCTCTATCAGTCACTGCACACGACTCTCATCGCCGAGGGCGGCCATCAGTTCGAAGTGCAGATCCGCACCGAAGACATGCACCGCGTGGCCGAGGAGGGCATCGCCGCGCACTGGAAATACAAAGCCTCCGACAACGTCAGCGCCAAGGACGAGCAGCGCCTCGCCTGGGTGCGGCAGCTCATGGAGTGGCAGCGCGAAATGTCAGACCCCAACGAGTTCATGTCGACGCTGCGCATCGACCTGTACCCGGAAGAGGTCTACACCTTCACGCCCAAGGGCAAGGTCATCGTGCTCCCCAAGGACGCGAGCCCTGTCGACTTCGCCTACGCAATCCATACCGACGTCGGCCACGCCACTGTCGGTGCCAAGGTCAACGGCCGTATCGTCCCGCTTCGCTATCGGCTTCGCAACGGCGACATCGTCGAAATCACAACCCAGGCCGGGCACACGCCGTCGCGCGATTGGCTCAGCTTCGCCAAGAGCTCGCGCGCTCGAAACAAAATCAAACACTGGCTCAATGAACATCAACGTGAGCGTGCGATCGAGATCGGCCGCAAGCTGCTGGAGCGCGAAGCCCGCAAATACAAAGTCCCGCTGCAAAAGTTCGGCGCCCCGGAATTCGACCGCATCGCGCACGAGTACGGTCTCCACGGCGAGCAGGATCTCCTCGCCGGCATCGGCTTCGGCAAGTACTCGACGCGCCAGGTACTGAATAAGCTTGAGCCCGGAAGCGCCACGGATCCCAAGGAGCCAGTCCAGGATCCCGGCGTAATCTCTGACACGCTCTCGCACATGAGCGAGGCCGTCAAACGCGTCTTCTTCGGCAAGGGTTCGGACTCCCTTCAGGTGGAAGGCCAGGACGATCTCCTCGTCTACCGCGCGCGCTGTTGCAATCCCATCCGCGGCGAAGAGATCGTGGGCTACGTTACGCGCGGCAAAGGTGTCGCTGTGCACGCGCGAAGCTGTCCCAACGTGCAGAACCTGCTCTACGAAGCTGACCGTCGCATCGAAGTCGAATGGTCCGAGGCCCACGGCAACGCCAAAGATCAGCCTGGGCCGAAGCCCACGACCTACCCCGTCAAACTCACGCTTACGGTCGACGACCGCTCTGGTCTCCTGAAGGAGTTCGCCGCCATCATCTCCGAAGACGGCACCAACATCCGCAGCGTCGAAACTCGACCCGCCCCGGACGGCTCCGTGCACGTCGATTTCGTCATCGAAACCGTTGACCTGCGCCATCTCACCCGTCTGCAGCAGAACCTTCGCAAGGTTCCCGGCGTCCGCGATGTTCACCGCGTGCAGAAGATTTAGCACGGAAGTGCTACTCATTCCCTGCTGAAAACTGCATACTGTTGTGGCCGTCCGCGGCAACATTTCCACTGAGGCGAACCCCCTGATGCGCTATCTGTTGCGTGCACTCCGCGCCCCGCTTTGTCTGACTGCTTTCGCAGTTATCGCTCCCGTTCTCTCCGCGCAGTGCAAAGCACCAGCGAATAAGCAATGGATCGTTCCGGCGCTCGATGCCAGGCAACAGGACGTCGTGAACTGCCTCGTTCAGCTCAACATGCTTCCCAATGGCGAATGGCGCATGCACGAAGGCGATCTCCCGCACGCTGAATCGCCAACCCTCGACGATCACTCCTGGCCAGTCGCCAAGGCTCCCTCCACCGCAGGCAAGGAAGCCGTCTGGTATCGCCAGCGCATCACGATTCCCAGGACGCTCGACGGATACGACCTCACCGGCGCCGACATCAGCTTCGAGTTCGTCGCCTACGCAAACGGCCCGATGCCCGAGATCATCTACTTCGATGGCCGCCGCGTCGCGCTCGGCGAGGACCTCGAGCAAATCCCGCTGTTCGACCACGCCAAGCCCGGGGAGTCGATCGTCGTTGCCGTGAAACTACTCCCCACCGTCGACGACAAAAACTTCCGCGGCGCCCAGATGCGCATCACCTTTGCGCCGAACCGCCCCAACCCACTCGACCTCGCCACCGAAATCGTTTCCTCGGCCAATCTTCTTCCCGCACTCGCTCCCGGCGGCGCCCAGGCCGCCGCGACTCTGGGCAAGGCCATCGCGCAGGTCGACCTCCACGCACTCAGCGCCGCTCAACAGACAGCATTCGACGCCTCGCTCCGCGCCGCCCACACCACACTCACTTCCCTCAATCCGCTGCTGAAGCAGGCAAATTACCACCTCACCGGCAACTCGCACATCGATGCTGCATGGCTGTGGCCGTGGACGGAAACCGTAGACACGGTGAAGCGGACGTTTTCGAGCGCCGTCCAGCTCATGAACGAGTACCCGGGCTACACCTACACACAATCCGCCGCGGCATACAGCCAGTGGGTCGCGGACAAGTACCCGCAGCTCAACTCTGAAATCGCAAAGCGCGTGAACGACGGCCGATGGGAGCTCGTCGGCGGCATGTGGGTCGAGCCCGATCTCAATATGCCCGACGGCGAATCGCTCGTTCGCCAGCTTCTCGTCGGCCAGGCCGCCTTCCAGAAGATCTACGGCCACACCGCGCTCATCGGCTGGAACCCCGACTCCTTCGGCTACAACTGGCAGCTTCCGCAGATATACAAGCGCTCCGGCATCGACTACTTCGTCACCCAGAAGATGGCCTGGAACGACACCAACAAGCTCCCAATGAAGCTCTTCTGGTGGGAGGCTCCCGACGGCAGCAAGGTCCTCACCTACTTCCCGCACGATTACGCGAATCAGAACCTCGATCCAGTTCGCTTGTCGAAGGACCTCGCAACCGCCGCGCAGCAGGCGCCTGGCATGCACGACATGATGGACCTCTTCGGCGTTGGCGATCACGGTGGCGGCCCCACGCGCACCATGCTCGATGAGGGCCTCCACTGGATGCAGCCCGACAAAGTCGTCCCGAAGGAAGAGTTTGGCACCGCGCTTCCCTACTTCCAGCACATCCGCAGCGAAGTCGCACCCGACTCGCCGACATGGAACTACACCACGCTCGCCGCCGGCAACACCAGCCTGCCCACACCCGGCGCCGGCCAGATCAGCATTCCAACCTGGAATGACGAGCTCTATCTCGAATATCACCGCGGTGTCTTTACCACGCAGGCCGCGCACAAGCGCAACATGCGTGACGCCGAAGAAGAGATGCTGAATGCCGAAAAGATTGCTTCTCTGGCGTGGCTCGACGGTCGCACATATCCTGCCGATGAGCTCAACGATGCGTGGAAGCACGTTCTGTTCAACCAGTTCCACGACCTCGCCGCCGGCTCCGGCATCGGCATCATCTACAAGGAAGCCCAGAAGGACTACGATCAGGTCCGCTGGGCCACAAGCGAGATCGCCGCAAACTCCGTCAGAACCCTCTCGTCGCGCATCAACACCGAAGGCAAAGGCGAACCGGTTCTCGTCTTCAACCCGCTCGCTTGGGAGCGCGGCGGCGTAGCCGACGTGACGGTGCAAATGCCGCGCGGCATTGACACCATCTCACTCGAGGACGAGCACGGACTCGTCATCCCTTCGCAGGTTCTCTCCAGCGACCTCCCTACTCACACGTTCCATCTGCTCTTCAAGCTCGATCACGTACCCTCTCTGGGCTACACCGTGTTGCGCGCAGTAGAAGGCCAGCACGAGTTCCACTCCGACCTGACCAGCGCCGGATACACACTCGAAAACTCCGTGCTGCGCGTCAACGTCGATTCCAAGACCGGCTGCATCACTTCACTGCTCGACAAGCGCGACAACTTTGACTCGATTGCAGCGAACTCCTGCGGCAATGAGCTGCAGGCCTTCGTCGACAAACCAAAAAACTATGACGCGTGGAACATCGATCCCGGCACGCTGGACGAAACACCCACGTTGCTGCACCAGGCCGACGACGTGAAGATGATCGAGACCGGTCCGCTGCGCTCCGTTCTCCGCATAGCGCGTTCCTGGAACAAATCGAAGTTCGTGCAGGATCTGATCCTCTACGCCGGCTCGGACGAGCTCGTTGTCCACAACAACATCGATTGGCACGAGCAGCATATCCTGCTGAAGGCCGCATTCCCGCTCGCCGCCACAAACAAAGTTGCAACGTACGAAATTCCCTATGGCTCAATCCAACGTCCGACAACGCGCACCAACAGCTTCGAGAAAGCGCGCTTCGAAGTACCCGCGCTCCGCTGGGCGGACGAAGGCGACAGCGCGCACGGTCTCACTCTCCTCAACAATTCCAAGTATGGGTACGACGCTGTAGGAAACGTTCTCCGCCTCTCACTGCTGCGTGGAGCGACCTGGCCTGATCCCAACGCGGACCAGGGGGCGCAGGTGTTCGACTATGCCGTCTACCCCCACGGAGGCACGTGGCAAGCGGCCAACACCGTTGCCCGCGGATGGGAGTTCAACTACAAGCTGCACGCCATGCAAGTCGCCGCACACGAGGGTGAATTGCCGCCCTCGCATTCCTTTGTCCGCATCGACGGAACTCACGTTGTCCTGACCGCGTTGAAGAAGGCCGAGGACAGTCATGCACTGATCGCTCGCTTCTACGAATGGGCCGGAGAGCCCGACAAAGTCACGCTCTCGCTTCCCCCGGGCGCAAAGTCGGCCACCGTCGTGAACCTCATGGAGAAGCCCGAAGGCCCGCCACTGACGGTGACCGATAACAAGGTCACGGTCCCCGTCACCGCTTACCAGATTCAGACCGTGCGCATCGATTACTAGCAATTACCTCAATCAAATAAGGAGGGCCGCTCACGCGGCCCTTTCTCATTTCAACCGCCGTTAAGTCAGCGGCGGAACGTTGATCTTCTCCCCAACCTGAATGCGGTCCGGATTTGAGATATTGTTTGCCTTCGCGATCTCGTTGTACTTGTTTGGATCGCCGTAAAAGAGCTTCGATACCTTGGAGAGGTTGTCACCGGACTTGATTGTGTACGGCTGCGAGTCTCCTCCAGTCGTCGCAATCTGGTGCTCCAGGTCGGAGTAATTCGGGTCCACCTGTTTGATAGCGTCCCACACTCTGTTCGCCACTACCTTCGACGGCACCTCGCCTTTCAGCACCAGCTTGTCGCCATCCAGCGACGTTCCGTCCACCTTCGCTCCATAGGGCTCGAACTCCTTGATCGTCTGGATCACAGGAGCATACTTCTGCTGCAACGCGTTGAGATCGGCCATGCTTTGACTCCCTGCGAGAGACTCCTGCAAGCTCACCTCGCCGACAAGATTGGATGCGCATCCCGGGAATTAAACGCTGTGCAAATCTGCTCCCTCAGCCAAGCACGCCTGTTTTCTTAGCGATGGCTGTGAGTGTCTCGAGTGCCCGGTCGATCTGTTGACGCGTATGCCCGCTCGTCATGATGCAACGCACACGCGCCTTGCCCTCGGGGACGGTCGGGAAGGCAATTCCCGTGGCCATCACACCACTCTCAAACAGCGCGCGGCTGAACTCCATTGTCTTGCGGCCTTCGCCAATGATGATTGGCGTAATCGGCGTCTCGCTCGCAGGCGTAGACCTTCCGCCGATATCGAATCCCGCAGACTTCAATTGACTCTGGAAGTAGCGCGTGTTCTGCCACAGCAGCTCGATGCGTTCCGGCTCCTGCTCCAGGATGTCGAACGCCGCGATACATGCCGCTGCGACCGCCGGCGGATGCGACGTCGAAAACAAAAATGGCCGCGCGCGATGGTAGAGATAATCAATCAGATCGCGCGATCCGCAGACGTATCCGCCCAAAGCGCCGATTGCCTTTGACAGCGTTCCCACCTGAACATCCACGCGCTGCGTGCAACCAAAGTGGTCCACACTGCCGCGGCCGTTGCGGCCCAGCACACCGGACGCGTGCGCATCATCCACCATCATGATTGCGCCGTAGCGATCGCATAGATCACAGAGCCCAGCTACGGGACCGATGTCTCCGTCCATCGAAAACACGCCGTCCGTGATCACCAGCTTGCGTCCGGGCTCGTTCGCAATTTCCTTCAGCAACTCCTCGCAGTGCGCGACATCTTTGTGCCGGAAGACTTTGATCTTCGCGCGTGACAGCCGCGCGCCGTCGATGATGCTGGCATGATTCAGCTCGTCGGAGAGGATGAAATCTTCCTTGCCCAGAATCGCCGAGACCGTTCCGGCATTCGCCGCGAATCCGGACTGAAACACGACGCAGGCTTCGACGCCTTTGAAGGCAGCGATCTTTTCTTCCAGCTCCATGTGGATCTTCATCGTGCCGGCGATGGTCCGCACGGCACCCGATCCAACGCCGTACTCCTTCGTCGCAGCAATCGCCGCTTCGCGCAGTCGGGGATCGTTGCACAGTGCCAGGTAGTTGTTGGAGGCAAGGTTGATCACCTCCCGTCCGTCGTAATGACACATCGGCGCCTGCTGATCGTCGAGCACACGCAAACGAAAGTACGTTCCCTGCGCTCGCAACGCATCCAGTTGCGCGGTGAGGTGCGCCAGTTGAGAACGCTTCCTGCTGGTTGGTTCTGCCGCCGAAAGAGTAGCCATAACTCCTTGATGCTAAACCTATCGGAGCTCACGAAGGCAGCGGCCGCGCGTCCCAGAAGCATCACACTTCTCGACGAAGTCGCAGAGGATCACCATTTCCTCTCCACGCAGCGCGATTGCTGCTTCCATGGCGATGTTCGAAAGGAGCAACATCGATGAACCAGAGATTCCGTGTTCAGATCACCGCAGCAGCGCTGTCGATTGGGCTGATACTCGCATCCGGCTGCAAGAGCGACGACCAGAAGGCCGTCGACCAGGCCAAGACCCAGGCCGCTACAACGCAGACTCCGCAGCAGGTGCAATACATCGACAGCAACGGCAATACAGTAACGACTGTCGTTCAGCCGCCGCTCTCCGGACAGGCCGAGCAGATTTCGACGACCACCACACCACCGCCGCCGGGGTACAGGCCGCACGCGACCAAGCCGATCGTCAGTCCGCTGGGTGCGGCGCCCGGCGAACCGGGCGCGCCGGGACCGAATGAGGCGGCCTATGACGCGAACGGCCAGCCCGCACCGGGCGTCGCACCGCCGCCGCCGCCGAATGGAGCAGCAGAGCAGGGGCCGAATCCAGGCGTTCCGCCGGCCTACAACCTCACGATCCCTGCCGGGACTGAGCTCGCGGTGCGCGTGAATGAGCGCATCGATGTCAAGCACGCGGTTCCAGGTGAGCACTTCAGCGGCGAGATCGTCGAGCCGGTGATGCGCGAGGGCACCGTGCTGATTCCGCGCGGCACTCCGGTGCGTGGACGCATTGATGAGGCGCACCGGCGCGGCCACTTCAAGGGGGCCTCGGTGCTGGAGTTGCGGCTGGTCTCGATGCGGCTGAACGGCTATGACTACGGCCTGGACACGCACGACACGGTGCGCGCGAAGCGCGGCAAGGGCAGGCGGTCGGCTGGCCTGATCGGCGGGCTGACCGGGGCGGGGATGCTGATTGGAGGCCTGGCGTCGGGCGGAGTAGGGTTGGCCGTGGGTGGAGCGTCTGGCGCGGGCGCGGGGACGCTGCTTGCGGGGACTACGGGGAATCGTGACATCGTGATTCCGGCCGAAAGCATTGTCCACTTCCGTCTGGCCGATCAGCTCGTTGTGCAGAATCAGTAGGGCGGGGAGGGGGTACCCCTCCCCGCTTGTTTTTGCGTAAATCTCTGGAATCAGCGACTTAGGCCAGGGCATGGCCGCAAAATATTCATTCCAGGGATTTTTTGGCCAAAATCTCTGCAATCAATAGGTTGCGGAGGACCTCCGATTTCGGCAGGTACGAGACCCGACAGGTACGCGACCCCATCAAAGGAAAAGGCTGCCGGGCGGTTTCGCCTGTGGCAGCCTTTGAACTTTTACCTGTATCTCTATTCTAGCAAGTTGGATGGAATTAATTCCGGAGAACTTTTCCGCAGGCTTTGTGCCTTACTTTGTTCGGGTTGGGGAGATTTCCACGATCTCCAAGGGCTTGACAAGATTTCGGACACCGCGGTTTTCGGCAGGCGGCCAAGCTCCGGCGGCAGGCCGCGCTACGCTATTGCCGGACCTGCAGCAGAATCTTACTCGCCTCTCCGGACTCGAGCAGCTTCATGGCTTCGTCGAACTTTGTGAGCGGCAGGCGGTGTGTGATGACGGAGGTTAGGTCGATGCGCGGGTCGCGCATGAGCGCTTCGGCCTGAAACCAGGTCTCGTACATTTTGCGGCCGTTGATGCCGTGCACGGTCGCGCCCTTGAAGATGATTGCGTTGGCGATATCGAGCTCGAACGGACTTGAGGGAAGGCCGAGCAAGGATGCGCGTCCGCCGTTGCGCAAGATGCCAAACCCCTGGCGAATTGCGGCTGGATGGCCGGACATTTCCAGCAACACATCGACGCCGTTTCCTTGTGTCTCGTGATGCACGCGTGAATCGACGCTTTCGGTGGAAGGGTCGAGCAGCACATCGGCTCCCATGCGCTGGGCCAGCTTGCGGCGGTTGGCATTGGGCTCGATGGCAAAGACGCGAGCGGCGCCGCAGGCCTTTGCGATCGCAATCGAAAACAGGCCGATGGGACCGCATCCTGTGACCGCAACGGTTTGCGCGGCAATGGCGCCCGACAAAGCAGTGTGCACGGCGTTGCCGAAGGGATCAAACAGCGATCCATACTCGCGCGGAATATCGGGCGAGAGTTTCCACACGTTGGCGGCAGGAATGCGGACGTAATCGGCGAATGCGCCATCGCCATCGACGCCGAGAATTTTGACGAACTGGCAGACGTGCGCCTGGCCGGTTCGGCACTGCAGGCAATGCCCGCACGCGATGTGCATCTCTGCGGAGACGAAATCGCCGGGGGCGAGGCCGTGCACGAGCTCGCCGACAGCGGCGATGGTTCCGCAGAACTCATGTCCCGGTGTGTACGGCGGTTTGATCCGATTCTGCGCCCACTCGTCCCAGTGATAGATGTGCAGGTCGGTGCCGCAAACGGACGCTGTGTCGACGGCAATCAGCACGTCGGTTGGACCGATTCTGGGGACCGGAACTTCGCGCATCTCCATGCCGGGCGCGGCGGTCGCCTTGACTAGAGCTTGCATGGTGCGAGGCAGCGTAGCGATGGCTTTTCTCCTGAATTTCAGTCACGCGCTCCCGGCGCAAACACTCTATGCTAGCGCGTTCGACGGAGGAAGCGCCTGCGCCGACTTAATCGGAGCTAATATCGACCACGCAGCTAATATCGGCCACGCAGCCGGGAGAGGGTGCGGCGATCGCGCTTGTCCGGGCGGCTGTCGGGCAGGCGTTCCCACGCGGCCATGGCCTTGCGCTCCTCGGCAGCCTGGGCGCGGGCATGGCGGCTCTCGTCGGACTCGCGATAGAGAGCCTGCGCCGCAGCCGCCGGTCCGCGCGTGTCGCTTAACCCGAGAACCTCTACCTGAAACAGCCCGGCGCCGGTGGTGATCGCAAGCTGATTTCCAAGACGTACCTCGCGCGCGGGTTTCACCGGCTGGCCTTTGGCGGTGACGCGGCCGAGCTCACAGGCGCGAGCGGCGAGCGCCCGGGTCTTGAAGAACCGCGCCGCCCAGAGCCACTTGTCCAGACGCACTCCGTCCATCTGTCTATTGTTGCGCAGGCCGGCGATTCCAGTGGGCTGGTGAGACAGAAACCGCGCGGCTGCCGTATGGATACACTGTGAGGACGATGATGCGAAGCGTTGCAGTTGCCGGATTGCTGGCCGCCACGGCACTGATGGCGCAGTCGCCGGAGGCGGCGCAGAATCCCACGAACACTGAGGCGA
This sequence comes from uncultured Verrucomicrobiae bacterium, assembly GCA_963716225.1. GTDB lineage: Bacteria > Acidobacteriota > Terriglobia > Terriglobales > Acidobacteriaceae > Granulicella. The sequence goes on from OY970299.1 coordinate 1,323,541, forward strand.
ATCCGAGTGCGACGATCAGCGTGCGTTCCTCGCTGGTGGTTGTTCCGGCGCTGGTGAAAACGAAGTCGGGGCAGCTCGTCTTCACGCTGAAGGCGGACGATTTTACGGTGAAAGACGATGGCGTTCCGCAGAAGCTGCAGCTCGAAGAGGATACGGACGCGCAGCCACTCGCGCTGGTTGTGGTGGTGGAAGTCGGTGGGGAGGGCATTCGCTATTTGCAGAGCTACGCTGACCTGGGCCCGCTGCTCGATGCGATCGCCGGGCATGTGCCGCACCGGATTGCGATCGTCGACTTCGATAGTGAGCCCGAGCTTCTGCACGGCTTCACGTCTGACCTGAGCAAGATTGTCACGGAACTGAATCGCATTGAGTCGGGTGACAATGGCGCGTCGATTTTGGATGCGATGAACTTCGCGACGGATCTGTTGCGCAGGCAACCGTCATCGTATCGGCGCGCGATTCTGCTGCTGAGCGAGACGCTTGACCAGGGAAGTCACGTCGATCTGACGGAGGCGCTGCACGCGCTGAGCGATACGAATACGTCGATCTACGCCCTGGGATTTCCGAGCACCAAAGCACAGCTCAAGAGCGAAGCGAAAAAGTTCGGTTACGTTTATGGGCCACCGCTTCCGCCGGGGCCGCCGCACGGCTGTTTCAGCAACGATCCGAATGCGGATCCCGCCACAAAAGAGAGCCGCGGCGAGCAGAACTTCGACTGCATCGCGGAACTTCTCCCTCCGCTTCGTCTGGCGAGGATGGTTGAGATCGCAACGCGCAACAGTCTGCGCAAGAATGTTCCGGAGACGTGCGCGCGGCTGAGTGGCGGCGAGTATTTCAGCTTCAAGGATGCGAAGTCACTGCGCCGCGATCTGTTCACGATTTCGAACGACGTGCCCAATCGCTATGTGCTTACGTTCCGTCCGCAGTCACCGCATTCGGGGCTGCACGCGCTGACGGTGGAGCTGAACAACCGGCCTAATTTGCGGCTCGACGCGCGGACGGAGTACTGGGTGGACGATCCGGCGCAAGCGCCAGGCCCCGCGCAAACGCCGGTACCGAAGTAAGCTGATTCTGCGGCGGGCTGGCCCGGGAGCGTTCACATGGATAACGGAATTCGGTGCGTCACAAGTTCGCAGCCAGTCGACGAGGTTGTTCGGCGTCTGATATCTGTTCTCAACGAGAGAGGCGTCAAGCTGTTCGCGACCATCGATCATTCGGGAGAGGCGCTCGCGGTGGGGCTCTTGATGCCCTCAACCAAGTTGCTCATCTTTGGCAATCCCAAGGCGGGCACACCCGTGATGATTTCCGCGCCGAGTGCGGCTCTCGACCTTCCGCTGAAGATCCTGGTAGCGCAAGAACCGGATGGCTCGACGTCGATCTCGTGGAATGCACCGGCATGGCTGCAGGAGCGACACAGGATCTGGCCCGAGTTTATGGACAACATTTCGGGCGTTGAAGCGCTGGTGCGACAAGCAGTCGGGTAGCGCAGCGGAACCCGGCCACTTTCCGTAACGTATCTACAACGGAGGCAATAAACTCGTGATCAAGCTGCTTCTATTCTTCATTCTTCTCATCGTCTGCTGGCCTGCTGCGCTGCTTGCGCTGATTCTGTATCCATTTATCTGGCTGGTGCTGCTTCCGTTCCGCTTGGTGGGGATCGTCGTGCACAGCGTTTTTGAGTTGATCGCGGCGCTGTTCATGCTGCCGGCGCGTGTGCTCCGCGCGATTTAGCGGCTGTGAGGGAGCGAATCTGCTAGGCTGTCGGAGCCATGCACCTGCTCGATGAACACATCAGCAGAGACGGTTTCCGTCTGCGCGGAACTGCGATGTCGCGGATTGACAGCTTCTCGGATGTCGTGTTCGGTTTCGCGCTGACGCTGATCGTGGTTTCGCTGGACGTGCCGAGGAACTTTGCGGACCTGCATCGCCTGCTGCGCGGCTTCGCTCCGTTTGCCGTGACGTTCCTGATGCTGATGATGGTGTGGCATACGCACTACAAGTTTTTCCGCCGCTACGGGCTGCACGATATTGGCACGATATGTCTGAACGCGGGAGTGCTGTTTTGCGTGCTTTTTTATGTTTACCCGCTGAAGTTCATGTTCGCGGCGGCGCTGGGGACAGGAGTCACGATCGACTCGGCGCAGCAGGTGCGCGAACTGACGCTGCTTTATTGCGCCGGATTTTCAAGCATCTACTTTTTGTTTGCCGGGTTATATGCGAACGCGTGGCGGCAGCGCGAGCGGCTTGCGCTCACACGGCTCGAACGGAGGCTGACCGGCATCTACTTCTGGGAGGAGTGCGGCAACGCGCTGGTGGGAGTGATCGTGGCGATCGCTGCCGTGCTTCTGCCGGCCAGGGACTCGACAATGGCGGCGATGGGTTTCATGCTGATCTCGATTCACCAGACTGTGCTGGGGATGAAGCGAGGCAAAGCGTCGAAGATGCTTCCGCATGGGGACCCGGAAAGCTGCGCGCCGGATCTATAAAGAACCGCTGCGCTAAACTGAACATTCATGGCTTCAGACAAGCTGCAAATAATTCCTCTCGGCGGGCTGGGCGAGTTCGGCATGAACTGCCTGGCGCTGCGCTTTGGGGACGACATTATCGTGATCGACGCGGGGCTGATGTTCCCGGAAGAGGAGCTGCTGGGCGTCGACATCGTCGTGCCCGACATCAGCTATCTGATCGAGAACCGCGCGCATGGTTCGCGCCATTGTGCTGACGCATGGACACGAGGACCATATCGGCGGGCTGCCGTGGATCTTGTCGGAGCTGAACGTGCCGGTATATGGCACGGAGTTCACGCTGGCGTATGTCGAGGGCAAGCTTGACGAGCACCGCCTGCTGGATGACGCTGAGCTGATCGAGATGCTGCCGGGGCGGCGGTTTACGCTCGGGGCGTTTCAGCGTGATGCCGATCCGCGTTACGCATTCGCTGGTTGACTGTGTGTCGCTGGCCGATTCATACGCCGGCAGGAATCGTGCTGCACACGGGCGACTTCAAGATCGATCTCTCGTCACCGGATGGGCATCCGTTTGATCTGCAGGCGTTCGCCGACCTGGGCAAGCAGAACGTGCTTTGCCTGCTGCAGGATTCGACGAACGTGGACCGGCCGGGCTTTACGCCGGGGAGCGGGCGGTGAGGCCGCGCCTGGATGACATCTTCGCGAGCGACGCGCAAGAAGATTTTCTTCTCGTGCTTCTCATCTTCGATTCACCGGATCCGGATTGCGATGGAGCTGGCGGAGAAGCATGAGCGCAAGGTGGCGCTGATCGGGCGGTCGATTGATAATTCGGCGGAGATTGCGCAGGACCTTGGGTATCTGGATCCGCCGCAGGGGCTGCTGATACATCCGGGGCAGATCAAGGAGTATCAGGACCACGAGTTGTGCATCCTGATCTCCGGCACGCAGGGCGAACCGATGAGCTCGCTATCGCGGGCGGCGGTGGACAACCACAAGTTTGCGAAGATCGATGCGGGCGACACGGTGATCCTGAGCTCGCGGATTATTCCGGGCAATGAGAAGGCGATCTATCGCGTGATCGACCACCTCGAGCGCCGCGATGCGCATGTGATTCATGACGACGGAACGAATGGGCTGATTCATGTCTCGGGTCACGGCTCGCAGGAAGAGCTGCGGATGATGATCAACCTGGTGCGGCCGAAGTTCTTCATGCCGATCCATGGCGACTACCGGCACTTGAAGCGGCATGCGGAGCTCGCGGCGGCGACGGGTATCCCGGAGAAGGTCCTGCTGCTGGAAGACGGCGATGTGCTGGACGCTGGACCGGAACGGAGCGGAGAAGGTCGGCGAAGATCACGACGGGGCGCGATCTGCATCGACAACAACTCCACGGCGGACGTGGTCGAAGATACGGTGATTCGCGATCGCAAGCAGCTTGGCGGCGATGGGCTGTTTCTGCCGATCATCGCGATCAACAGGCGCACCGGCCAGGTCGAGGGGCTGCCGGAGATCTCGACGCGCGGCTTCGCTGCGGATGATCCGGAGCTGCTGCGCAACGCGCGCGACATCGTCGTTCGCACGCTGGAGCAATCGAGCGAAGAGGAGCGCCGCGATTACGGTGTGATGAAGGACAAGATCCGCGGCGACCTGAAGCGCTTCATCCAGAAGAATGCCAACCGGCGTCCGCTGATCATGCCGATTATTCTGGAGCTGTAGATGGCTACTGCTGCTTTTTGGCAGGCATGGATGGCCCGCTTGACGGCTTGCCGGCGCCCGCTGCCATCTCTTTCATAAAGTCATCCAGCATCTGGTTTAGCTGCGGCTGCAACTCTGCCATGCGGCGCTGGCTGATCTGCATGCCTTTGCTCATCAGCTCAGGAGTCTTCTCCAGCATCTTTTGCCCAACGGCAGACTTGTAGAACGACAGCATGGCGTCGAGCTCTTCTTCGCTGTACGTCGTCGCGTAAAGATCGATGAAGTCCGGCTCCAGCGCCTTCCATCCCAGCTTGTCGCTAACCAGCGCGAGGACACGCTTCTGGAAGTCCGCGACCTGGGCCTTCTGATCGGGTGTCATCTGATCTGCGCCGGGCACCGAGTTGACGCTTTGCTGCACCTGGGCCATAACGATCTTCATCAGCTGACCCATGGTCTGGTCCATGTGCAGGGTGGCGAACAGCTCTTCGGCCTTGGCGCGTTTGGACGCGTCGTCGGCCCGAGCGGTGGCGCAGGTGAGTGCCAGGACAGCCAAAACAATTGCGAAGACTCGCTTCATCGTTGACCTCGTCTTGCCTGCAAATCGAAACTATTCGCCGCGCTCAACCTCTTCCAAGATCGCCTCACCGGTCAGCGGCTTGCGGCCGAAGTAATACAGGCTGAAGCCGAGTGCGGCGAAGGCCAGCACGCTTACCCAGTCCTTGTAGAGCGGGTTGGTCGGCTTGAACTGCCAGACGGTTGAGTGGGTGGCATCCTCATATAGCTTGATGCAGACGCCGACGAGGCCCATGATGCCGCCGGCGGCAATCAGGCCGGAGGCGAAAAGACTGCCGGAGCTGATCTCACTTTCCGCCTCCGTCGTGGGCAGCGCGCCGGAGCGTGCCGCCGCGCGATCCACGAACCAGCGCACGGCGCCGCCGCAGAAGATTGCCAGCGTGGTGCCTATCGAGAGATATGCACCTACGGCAAAGGTGAGTGAGCGAATGCCGAGCAACTCCACGCCGATCACCAGCGCGACGCCCAGAAGCACAAGGCTCCAGGGCAGTCTTCGGCTCAGGATGCCGTTGATCACGGTTGCCATCAGTCTTCCCTGCGGCGCGGCCGCGCGCTCCGACCCGATGCCCTGCACCCACTGAATTTCGATCCTGCCTGTCGCGGGATTGTAGAGATACTTGCCGTCTTCGAGCGTGGAGGAGCCAATTGAGTTCAGAACGATGTACTGCTGCGCGTTATCGATCGTCTGTTTGGTTCCGGTCTGCTGGGTCTGGCCTGGGGCGTGCGCGGTCAGCGTGACCGATCCACGTTTGAAGTTTCCCTGTGCCGTGACTCCCTCGGGCAGAGCGCTCAAGGACATCGCGGCGGGCTGCGCGAGGGGATGAAAGCTCTCAAATGCGACGTTCATCCCGCTCAGCACCGGGCCGATTGCGAAGACGCTGACGACGACGCCGATCATGACGGCGAGTTGCTGCTTCCAGGGCGTGGCGCCGATGAGGAAGCCTGTCTTGAGATCCTGCGATGTGTCACCTGCATTCGCGGCGGCAATGCAGACCATACCGCCCACCGTGATGGCCAGAGCTCCAAACGCCGGGGTCGTCCATCCTTTCAACAAGAAGACGGCGGCTGTGGCCATCAGGGTGGCGATGGTCATGCCGCTGACGGGGTTGGCGCTCGATCCGATGAGCCCCACGATGCGCGAGCTGACGGTGACGAAGAGAAATCCGAACACCAGCACCAGCAGGGCTGCGGCAACGTTGGCCAGCCATCCAACCTGTGCTCCGGGAATCGGCCTGAATTCAAGGAACAGGAAGATCATGAGGACGAGCAGAACGCTGCCGCCGGCGACGACGCTCATCGGCATATCGTGCTCGATGCGGCTGGGCTGCGAATTCGCGCGCGCGCTTTTCGCGCCCATCTTGGAGAAGCCGGCGGACAGCGCGTTGACAATGGTCGGCGCGGTGCGCAGCAACGTGATCAAGCCGCTTGCGGCAACGGCGCCCGCACCCATGGGCCGCACATAGGTTGACCACAGATCGCTGGGTGTCATCTGGCTGATCGGCACCACACCGGGATAGATGGGACCGGGCAGATGCTTGCCGAAGAAGACAATGGCGGGCATGAACACCAGCCAGCTGACCACGCCGCCGGCGAGCATGATTGCGGCCACGCGAATCCCGATGATGTAGCCGACGCCGAGATACTCCGACGTGACGTCGGCGCGGATGGCAGCGCCCTTCATAACCTGTTGCCCATTCGGATCGAAGTTAGGTGACCAATTCGGCGTATCGGGAAAGAGCGCAAACAGATTGTTGTTTTGCAAGAGAGCGTACAAGCCGCCCAAACCGAGGCCGAGAAACACCCTGCTCGCAAAGGATCCGCCGCGCTCGCCGGCCTGGAGCACATCGGCGCACGCCGTTCCTTCCGGGTAGGTGAGCACGCCGTGCTCTTCCACGATGAGCTGACGCCGCAGCGGGATCATGAAGAGCACGCCGAGCCAGCCGCCCAGCAGCGCCAGAGCAAAGATGCGAAAGCTTTCGAGATCGAAGCCAAGGAAGATGAGCGCTGGGAGTGTGAAGATGACGCCTGACGCGATCGACTGGCCGGCGTTCCCGGTGGTCTGAACGATGTTGTTCTCAAGAATCGTCGCGCGCCCGAAGGCCCGCAGGATGGAGATCGACAAGACCGAGATGGGAATGCTGGCGGCGACGGTGAGGCCCGCTTCGAGTCCGACGTAGACGGTCACCCCTCCGAAGATGACTCCGAAGATTGCCCCGAGAACCAGGGCCCGGATGGAAAGCTCCTTGGGGCTCTCCTCTGCGGAGACAAACGGACGAAAGTTCGTGGTGGTGGTGGCCATCAGGGGCAAGCTCCTGTGAACAAAGTAAAAAGGCTGCACCGGAGTGTACCAGCGCAGCCTCTCAAAAGGCTCTGTTGTGCTTGCGGTTTATCTGGTCCAGCTTGCTTTCAGGTTTCGGCTAACCTCTCAGGCGCATCGTGCGGCCGTGGCGGGTGACAATGGCCAGCCGCTCGTTGCCGAGAATGCGCCTGGCCTGGGCCTTGGCGTGGGTGGCCCACGGGCCGGTCGGGTCAAGCTGGATGTAACGCGTCCAGTGGCGGAGGGCCCGGCGCGGCTCCTGCATGCGCTCATATGCAAGCGCGAGGTTATAGTGGGCATCGGCGTACTGCGGAACCAGCTTCAGCGCGCGCTCGTAAGCCGAGATAGCTTCGCCGAGCCGCTGCAGCTCGTCGAGCACGTTGCCGAGATCGAAGAACGCGAGCGCGTACTCCGGGTCGGCTTCGGTGGCACGGCGGTAGAGCGCCTCTGCGCCAAAAAAGTCGCGCTCGTTGTAGAGGATTGTGCCGAGGTTGATCGCCGCGGGGGCGTGCTCGGCATCCATCTCGAGGATGTGCGCGTAGAGAACCTTGGCTTCGATAAGTGTGGCGGCGTTTTCCTCGAGGCGTACGGCGCGCAGGAACATCTCCTGCACCTCGGCGGCGAGTGGCGAGGCTTCGACGGCCCGGCGCACTACGGCGAGGCCGGCGACGCGGGTCAGCTCGAAGTCGAAGGCCATCTGGCATGTCATGGGATCGACCAGCGCGCCGCCTTGGCGGAAGGCGAGTCTCGATCCGCGCGGAACGATGGCCAGCTCAAGCAATGGATTGCTGAGGCCGGCGACCTTCTGCATCGCCGCGACGGACTGGCGGATGCTCTTGACGGAGATTCGCGTCTCGGCGAGCTGTCGCAGCTTTCTCAGTTGCACGAGCCCGTCAAAGGAGTAGTGTTCCGAGGCGGAGATTAAACCCGCCCGCTCCCATGCATTCAACTGTCGATGAGGGAGGCGAAGGATGCGCAGAACGTCTTCTCGGCAGTACTGGCTCACGGCTCGTCTCTCAGCTTCGAAGCGATCGCCCCACGCGACCGGCTCTGCTCCAGAGTATGCGGTTCCTATCGTCCCGCATCAAGCATCATGCGCTGAATCATGCAGATTTCAGTGGATATCTGGAACCAAACCGGGTTCTTGTGCATAGGTTGGCAATAACTGCGAGGCTACTCGTGCAGTCCTGTTGCCGCGTCTCACCGGGGCACATAGAGGGCAGCGCCGTCGTGCACCAGCGCGGGACGGTAGTTCTGCTCAATTGCTGATGCAATCCGCGCGTTGAAGCGATCGGGAAATGCGTCCGTCCAGGGAAAATTGAGCTGGACTGCGCCATAGCGGTGCTGCTCGAGGGCATCCACAACGACTGAGTCGTCGAGCTTGTGAAACGCAATCAGCCGTGTCGCGTTGAATGGATCGTACTCATACGGCTTGCCCGCGAAGTAGCAGCGCAGGAGGCTCTCGCATAACGCGGGGCCGGGCTGCGCGCGTAACCAGGCGACATCCTGATCGAAGGTCCGCTGTTCGGCGGCGACCCTGCGCAATTCGCCGATGGGATTCCACGTGGAACACAGAATTAGCGGGATTGCGAGCCACAGAAGGAGCGCGGGCGCGGCGTAGGTCCGTACGTTTGCGGCGCGCCATTTCCATTCGCCGCACGCGATCTTCACCAGGGCGACGCCGCAGAGCATCACCGTCGCGAGCAATGCTGTGAACTCCGAATTCACCGAGACGCCCGCGCCGCCGCCGAACATGACGCCGAAGAGAAGCCCGACCGCCAGCAGAAGGCTGAGCACGCGGGCGTGTTCGTCTCGCACGCTCTTTGTGGCGGCATACGCCGCAAGGCAGAACGGCAGCAGCAAGGGGCCGAACATCGTGCCCATCTGGATGAGTCCCTTCAGCGATGAGAAGGTCCGCGGCGCTGCGAGCTGCATGAAGAATCCCGGGCCCCCGAAATGCACGTTCAGCCAGACGGAAGCGCAGGCCAGCACGGCTCCCCAGGCGCAGAACCAAGCGGCTCGCTTCCACGCTCGCAGCAAGGCGAGATCGAGCAGCACGGCCGCGGGAAGGCCGAGCGGATCGTGCTTGATGTTTCCGCCGATCACAAACAGCGCGGCTACGCCGGCGAGTGCGACCCAACTGTTTCGTCGCGCCACATAGAGGAGGAACGCGGCCATGAACAGGGCGAGGGCCAGCATCTCGGGATCGTCCTGGCCGACGTAAAAATCGGCCAGCGCGCAGAACACCGCGATCGAGTACGCGCCGGTCATCCAGGCGGCGCGCGTGGAGGCAGTGAGTTTCCGGACCACAAGTCCGGCAAACACGCCGCACAGCAGTGTGCCCAGAAGGCTCAGCACCCGCGCGGTGATCAGATAGTCATGGGTGAGCCGGTGAAGGCAGGCGGCGATCGCAAACGACAGGATGGGATAGTTGACCGTGGTCCAGCCATACGCGGCGGGATAGAGCATCTGGTGGTGCGCGAACGCGTTCGCGCTGTAGACGTTCCAGCCCTCGTTGTAGGTAATCTCCACGCGGTAAAACGCGCGCACTACGGGATAGACCGCTGTAAACAGCGCCAGGCCAATTGATGCCCAGACAGCCCACCGCGGCAGCTCTCGAGTGCCGCCTGAGGTCTCCGTCAACGATAGAGCTCCAGGTCGGCGGCAAGCGCGTCCGCGCTCACGTCCGGCACGGCCCTGTGCCGCGGCGCCTGCCACGTAAACAGGCTGGTGACCGAGTAGTTCCACACCGCGCTGATCATCGTACCCGCCATTCCCGCGGCATACCAGGGCAAGCCGTTCGCATAGAGCGAATGCGCAATCACCACATTCGCCCAGGCGCCGCACGAACAAGCCGCGCAGAAGGTCGCCAACCCGGTCAGCCGTCGCAAGCCGCGCAGGCTGCGGTCGCGATAGGTGATCAGGTTATTCAGGTAGAAGTTCTCGATCATGGCGACGGTCGTCGCGATTGCCTGCGCCGCAATGAAATGCAGGTGCAGCCCGTACAGCATGGCTGCGAGCGCAACCAGGTGTGTCGCCAGCCCGATCGCGCCAACCAGGGCGAACGCGGCGAAGCGGACCGGAACAACGCCGCCGCTCAGCTTATTGATCACCAGCAGCAGGTATTCGATCCCGGTATGAACGCACAGCTTGCTCTCGCCGCTGGTGCGGGCGCGGAACTCGTAGCCCAGCTCGCCCAGACGCACCTGCCGCGGGCTGGACGCCAGCATGTCGACGAGAATTTTGAAGCCGTTCCCCTGCAGGTCGCGCACCACCTCCAGCAGGAAGCTGCGGCGAACCACGAAGAACCCGCTCATCGGGTCGCTGAGCGCGCAGCGGCAGACGGCGCGGCTTATCCGCTCGCCGATCCGGCTGAGCAGCACCCGCCCGGCCGAGAACTGCCCCATGCTTCCACCGTTCGCATTCCGTGTGCCGACAACGACATCCAGCGACTCGCGACGAACCATCTCCAGCATTCGCGGCAGCAGCGTCTCATCGTGCTGCATGTCCGCGTCCATCACGGCAATGCAGCTCGCCGAAGTCGCCATCATGCCTTCAATGCAGGCTGAGGAGAGGCCACGGCGGCCAATGCGATGAAGCAGGCGCACGCGGCGGTCTCTGACCGACAGCTCGCGAACCAGCTCTGCGGTCTCATCCGGTGAGTCGTCGTCGACGAACGTCACCTCCCACCGAAGGCCTTCCAGGGCGACGTCCAGCCTGCGAACCAGCTCGGGAATGTTTCCCCGCTCCTGGAACGTTGGCACAACCACCGACAGGTCGAGCATGTTTCGCGTCTCGCCGCCAACCGGGTCTGCTGGGGCGTAACCACGCGGGGTGTTCAATGGCTTGCCTCTTACGGCGGGGTGGTACGTCAACGGCATAGACGCGATTCTCTCCGAGGAGTTCCGGGTCAGCAGAACTTTTTGTCGTGAGGCGGACATAGGAAGAGTCGCGCGCCCCGGCGCGCGGGCGCACGAAGATGCTTCTCCCGTGAGAAGCTGCGCCTGCAAACTGTTCAATTTTTAAGGGATGGGAAGAAGACTGGAGCCGACGAACGGACTTGAACCGTTGACCTGCTGATTACGAATCAGCTGCTCTACCAACTGAGCTACGTCGGCCTGTTCCCCTCATTCTAACGGCAAAGAGAGGAGACGCCAAACCGCAGCCCGGTCATCAGATCGAACGTGTTACTCGAGCTCCTCGCGTTCGGTGCGTCCGGCGAGCGCAAGCAACGCGAGTACAGCAAGCATGACGGCCGTCGTCAATGAGATTGCAATGGTAGGCATGAGCTTCGTCCTTTGTGCTCATCGAGGTCATGAGCCAGATCCGCTGCCCTCCTACTATCCCGTGCACTGCGTTTGCGACAAATCCCCCGCATCACAAACGCGGCGAACCTCCGCTGTTACGTCTTCTGCAACGAAAGGGGTACGACTTCAGGTACTCACAATGGAGGTGCGTCAGGGGTGGAAGATCGCGCGCTGGCGGCCTGCTCTTAACAGCAAAAGGGCCGCCCGGCAACAGGGCGACCCTTTTTCTATGGGAGGCAGCTCCAACGGAGGCAAAGCCATCGGAACGCTCTGGTGCAAGAGTATGTTCCGCCCCGGGTAGTGTCAAGACACAAATCCTGCAAATCGCAACTTCATGAAAAACGGAGACTTACGTCCGATAATGAAGTTTTTACAGGTTTTCATCCCTGATTGCCCGCCGTACTCCTGCAATCAGGTGTTTTAGCTCAGGAATGGGCATTCGGGCCCGAAGACTTCCACTGCGGAACCGGGTTCTGGGCGGACAGGTGAAGGCTCAGAAACTCGGGTTCGGCAGCCGCGGGCTTGCCCTGGAGGACCCGAATCAGCGCGCGTCCGCCGCCGAGGAACAATCCCAGCAACACGGCCCCGCCCATCAGGACGCCGGAAAGAACCGCGATACTGGTCAGCAGACTGAACGTCTGCTGCACCTCGTTGTGAAAAACAGGCGGCATGTACGAATCGACCGCGACGATCTGTTTCATGTGCAGGTTCTGGAGCATCGCGGCGGCGTCGTTGGCCGGCAGCGCGCCCGACGCGAGCATCACCAGCTCCTGATCGCGCCGCACTCGCGCATTGGCAAAGCTTGGCCCCAATCCGGTCACACCTTGGGACAGCCGCTTCTCCATCGCCTGAGCAATCTGCGGGGTGGGATAGATCAGCAGGGTCAGGGTCTCGCGCCCGTGCTTCTCGTCGTAGTTTGCGGTCACGGCTTCGGCGCTCTTGTCCCATGCGAGCGAGTTCGCCGGCAGCACACCACCCTCTGCGGCGTAGCTTTCGGGACCGAGCGCGTAGCGCAACCCTGAAGGCACGAGATGCTGCTGCGGCGCGAAGCTCGGCAGCAAGGGATCGACACCGCGGCTTCCCGTCGCCTTGGGCAGCACCTTCGCGAGTTCCTTGAGCGCGGGAAAATCGGCGTCATTCGCCGGCGAGGCCAGAACGACGGTGTCGCCCGTCGTGAACAGCACCGTGCCGTCGCCGGTCGCATCGGACGAGCCGACATCCTTGGCGACCCGCATGTCCGGCCGCTCGGTCAGCGTGAACGCGCTGTACGCTCCGGTGCGGTCGCCGAATTCCACCGCCTCGACGCGCATGGAACGCCCGCCGCGGGTGTACGTGTTCACCTGCGAGCGCAGCGGACCGCACTCTTCCAGCGCCGCCTTGTTGATCGTCGTCAGCGAAACGCTTCCCGGCTGGCTGTTCCCACCTTGCTGCCAGCCGCCGAAGTTCTGCGGCAGCAACTGCACCGGCGGTTCTGTCAGCGTCACACTCTGCGCGGCGGCCTGCGCCGCAGCCAGCGCAAGCGCGCACGCCACAGCACCCACACCCACTCTGAAACCCGCGCCCATACCGGTCAGACTACACCGGGCGGCGAAGTGTTAGCGAATCGTGCGCTGAGCTAGCGGCCGGCTGCCCCGCCCGCCGAGGCGCGCTCCGTCGGAAGCGGCTTCTTGACCCCGTTAATCGTCTTCGCGTATCGCGCCACGCCCGCGTACAGGCTCTCCGCGACGCGCTCGCGGTACTCCGGCCGGCGCAGCTCGTCGGCGTCCGTCGGGTTGGTCACAAAGCTGATCTCCGCCAGGACCGATGGCATGTTCGCGCCGATCAGCACAACGAACGGCGCCTTCTTCACGCCGCGATTCTTCAGCCCCTCATTGCCTCTCGCGAGGCCGCCATACAGCGACTGGTCCACATCTTCGGCCAGCTCACGCGACTCGTCGATCTTGTCCTTCAGCGCAATCTTCTTCACGAGATCGCTCAGCTCATGCACGCTTTGGGTCGACACCGCATTCTCGCGGCTGGCGACCTGCATCGCCTCCGGATCGCTCGTGAAGTTCAGGTAATAGACCTCCACGCCGCGCGCGCTCTCGTCCTGCGAGCTGTTGGCATGGACGCTGATGAACAGATCCGCCTGCGCCTTGTTCGCAATGGCCGTGCGGGTCTCGAGCGGAATGAACGTGTCGTCGGCACGCGTGTAGACGATCTCCGCGCCGAGCCGGTCGTGCAGCAGCTTGCCCAGGCGCAGCGCCACATCCAGCACGACATCCTTCTCCTCAATCCCGCCGGCGCCGAGCGTTCCGGAGTCATGGCCCCCGTGCCCGGCGTCGATGACAATCCGGCCGATTTTCAGACCGAGCGCGCGCATCAGCGTCGCTTCGCCGTCGGCCGTGGGAGGCGGCGGCTGCGCGGGTTCACCGGCTACATGCCGGTTCCGGGAACCCCTCGCACCAGCCCTGCCGCTCGTCGATCCTGCGCGATCGACAACAGGCTGCGACGTCGGCCTGCTGGTCGCCTCGATCTTGCCTGGTTGATCGCTGACGGCGGCGACCTCAACTCCGTTGTCTGAAGCTTTCGTCGCGACCGAATTCGGCACCGGTCTTGCGGTGGTGGGCTTCGATGGAATGATCACACGCGGGCGCGCCACCGCATCCTTCGCACTGCTCGCCTCATCTCTTGCCGGCAGCCCGAAGCCTGCGCTTCCATCCGTTACGGGCATCGGCGGAAGGCTCGAGACCTCGGTCGTTCCGCCTGACGGAGGATCAGCCGGAGCAGCGTAGGTTTGCGGGATCTCCGCTGAATGCGTCACTGCTGCACCGCTGCCCTGACGATCGCTCGCCGCGTCCTGCAGAGTCTCATTCTGCTTCGCGTGGATATCAATAATCAGCCGGTACGGATTTGGCAGCAGAAACGCCGAGTACTCGCCGACTTGGTGGACATCCAGCACAACGCGCGTCACGTCGCCCGAAAACTGCGCCGCACGAATGCGCGTAAGGAAGCCATCGTCCGTAACGGCAAAGCTTTTGCCGACCAACTGTTGCGCCAGCCGCGCATGATGCAGATCGAAAAAGATGCGATCCGGATGTTCCACGCGCGCCGCCTGGTACTCCACAGCATCGCCGAGATCGATCGCGACACGCGTATAGCTCGGCGTCGACCAGTGCCGGATGCCGGTCACGATGGCCATCTTCTTGTGCTGCTCGACGTCCGGATCGGCTTGCACCGCAAACGGATGCAACTCATCGATCTCTGCGGCAGCTTCCGGTGTCGCGTCGGCAGTCTCCACCGGAGCATCGTCAACCTTTGCGGCAGGCGGCTTCCTGTAGTGCTCGCCCGAACCGCGCGAGTCAGGCGCAGCCGGCGCAGCCTCCGCCTCCTCGGGTCCTTGGCCCCTGGCACTCTGGCCTTCCCTCAACTCCTTCGCTTGCGCACTGCGCGGATACTCACTCTCAATGAGCCCGCGAACTTTCCTGGCCTCGCTCACATCATCGGCTGCCTTCGGCCCCAGCAGCTCCAGCGCGTGTCCAAGCGCGCGCGGCGCCATCGACCCGCCCGGGTACGCCTTGGCCAAAAACTGGTACTGCCCTGCCGCATCGCGCAGAGCCTTGCGATCCTTGAACTCGTGGCCCTCTTCCGCGAGCATCTCCGCAACCTGCTCCACCGCGCGCGCGGCATGCGCATCACTGGGGTTGCCGTGATAGATTGCGCGAAACTCATCCATCACATGCGCGTACTCGGGCTTGGTGTGTGTTCCTTGCGGCTTCGCTTCGAACACCTGGCGGGCAACGACTGCAGCGTCCCACGCGTTCGTCTGCGCACGTGCGGCGCACGCGGTGTGCGCAGCGAGCATCACGCCGGCACACGCGACAGCGCAACCCCACTCGCGGCCAAATCGCATTCCGCTCTGCCGACTCACACGCATAGCCCACCCACAGTTTAGGTGTGCCACGCGCCTCGCTACTCGCGAATCACCCGCAGGTATTCGCGCATGTACCTGTTACGACGGTGCCGTGGAAGACAGGTTGCCAGCGAGTGAATCCGCCAACTTGCTGAGTCGCTAAGGCGCTAACTCGCGGCTCATGCGATCATCTCGCCGACAATCGCCGCCGCCTGCGCCAGCACACCATCCAGCGCCGCGACATCACTCCCGCCTGCCTCGGCAAGGTCCGGCCGCCCGCCGCCTTTGCCTCCGAGCTTCGCCGCCAGCGCGCCCACAATCTTCCCCGCCTGCACGCGCGAGGTGAGGTCCTTTGTCACGCCGGTGATCAGCGAGACCCTGCCATCACTGGTCGCCGCGCCGAGCACAACCACGCCCGAGCCCAGCTTGTTGCGAAGCTCATCGACAAGATTCCGCATCTGCGACTTGGCTTCCGTTGATTGCCCGAGCGCATCCACACGCAGCGCCAGCACCTTCACACCCTTAACTTCTACGGCGGATCCGGCGGCATGCGCCGTCGCCGCGCTCGCAGACTTCATCCGCATCTGCTCGAGCTCGCGTCGCAGCTTCTTCATCTCTTCATCGCTCTGCGCCAGCTTCGCCTGCAGCGCCGCCGCGTTCACATCACCACCAACAATCTGTCCCGCCACGCGTGTGACTTCCGCATCGCGCCGGAACAGCTCCAGCGACCCAGTCCCCGTCACCGCTTCCACACGCCGCACGCCGCTCGACACCGAGCTCTCGCCCACCAGCTTCAGCAGCCCAATCTCTCCCGTCGCCGCCGTATGCGTTCCGCCGCACAGCTCCGTCGAGAAATCTCCAATCTTCACCACGCGCACGCGCTCGCCATACTTCTCGCCGAACAGCGCCATCGCCCCGAGCTCATGCACCGCCACATCGATCGGCACATCCACCAGCGTCTCTACCTTATTATTCGCCAGCACCTGCGTGTTCACGATGTCCTCAATCTCCTGCAGTTCCTCGTCCGCAACACCGGTGAAGTGCGAAAAATCAAACCGCAGCCGCGTTGCATCGTTCAACGACCCCGCCTGCTTCACATGCGTGCCCAGCACCTGGCGCAACGCCGCATGCAGCAGATGCGTCCCCGTGTGATTGCGCATCGTCGCATGCCGCACACCCGCATTCACCACCGTGTCGACGACATCCCCCGCCGCAATCGCATGCAGCGCCCGAACTTGGTGCGCAAACACGCCCTGCACCGGCTTCCTGCATCCGGTCACCTCGGCCACTGCCATAATGTGATCGCTCGCATACAGCCAGCCCACATCGCCAACCTGTCCGCCCGAGTCGGCATAGAAGCTCGTCGCATCCAGCACAACCTCGCCCGTCTCACCGGCCTTCAGTTCGGCGACACCTACACCATCCTTCACCAGCGCCAGCACGCGCGCCCCATCCAGCCGCGTCGCTCCATAACCCTGAAACTCCGTCGGCGGAAGCTCGCGATACACCGGCGCCGCAGATTTCTGGGATCCACCCTTCCAGCTCGCCCGGGCCCTCTGCTGCTCTTCGAGCTTCGCGCGCTCAAACCCTTCGTAATCAAACTCAATCCCGGCATCCCGCGCCGCATCGACCATAAAATCGAGAGGAAGTCCGAATGTCTCATACAAACGAAAAGCATTCGCTCCACGTAGGACAGCTGGACTGATATCGGATCGACCCGCTCCCCACCCAACATGAAAACGATAGAACCCATATAACTCTTGAACGTCAATCGGATCACTTAGATCAAGTTGATGGAACGGCCTTTCGAATTCGCCGTCGGAGTACCAGACGCCATAAGCGAATTCGAAAGCCTTCGCGGGGTCGTCAAATAAGGGTTGGAGCAAGCCGCGCTTTGCTTCAAAGAACTCCCGTTCAAGCTGACGGTATCCACCTTCGAGAACCCGCGCAAACTGCTCCTCCTCCGCGAGCACCACCTTGCTCACGCGCTCCGCCGACTCCTTCAGTTCCGGATAAGCCGCCTGCATCTCATCGCTTACCGCAAAGACCATCTCATGCAGAAACGGCTTCTCCTGCCCCAGCAGCCGCCCATGCCGAATCCCGCGCCGCATAATCTTCCTCAGTACATACCCGCGCCCTTCGTTGGACGGCAGCACACCATCGGATATCAGAAACGTTGCCGCCCTCGCATGGTCCGCAATAATCCGCAGCGAAGCCGCACCCTTCTCATCGCTCAGCGCAAGCTCGTCGATCCTTGAATCGGACAACGAATCCGGGTGCCCCATCTTCGCGACGGCTTTATCGTCGCTAAGGTGGGTGCGGGCGAAGCCCGTAAGCTCCGCCGCCCTCCTGATCAACGGCGTAAACAGATCGCTCTCATAGTTTGAAAGCTTGCCCTGCAATACGCACGCAATCCGCTCCAGCCCCATACCCGTATCAATCGACGGCTTCGGCAGCGGCGTCAGCGTTCCATCCGCCGCGCGATCGAACTGCATAAAAACCAAATTCCAGATTTCGATATACCGCTGATCATCCTCCGGAAACGGCTTGTCGTCTCCGGTCTCACTCGCCGCTACACCGAGATCAAAGAAGATCTCCGAGCATGGACCGCACGGCCCCGTGTCGCCCATCTGCCAGAAATTGTCCTTCATGGACATTTCGAAGATGCGCTCCTTCGGCACGCCCGTCTCGATCCAATACCGCTCCGCCTCATCATCCCGCGGCACAGTTTCGGTTCCCTCGAAGATCGTCACGTAAAGGCGCGCAGGATCAATCCCCCAAACCTTCGTCAGCAGCTCCCACGCGTACGCAATCGCGTCCTTCTTGAAGTAGTCGCCAAAGCTGAAGTTGCCCAGCATCTCGAAGAACGTGTGGTGGCGGCGCGTGAAGCCAACGTTCTCCAGATCGTTATGCTTCCCACCCGCGCGCACGCATTTCTGCGAGGATGCAGCGCGCGAGTAGTCGCGCCGCTCCGCGCCCAGGAATACATCCTTGAATTGATTCATCCCCGCG
Source organism: uncultured Verrucomicrobiae bacterium (assembly GCA_963716225.1). Lineage (GTDB taxonomy): Bacteria > Acidobacteriota > Terriglobia > Terriglobales > Acidobacteriaceae > Granulicella. The sequence goes on from OY970299.1 coordinate 1,341,802, forward strand.
TTCGTGAACAGCAGCGTGGGATCATTCGCCGGCACCAGCGAAGACGAGTGCACACGACGGTGCGCCTTACCCTCAAAAAAGCGTAGAAACTCCTCACGAATCTGGTTGCCGGACAGGTTGCGCATAATCCTCAGTTTATCAGCGTAATAACCGATTATTTTTCACTTCGGTTCCGTTACGCCGGGCCGCCACGTGAGCCCCTCGCGACGTAATTCCTGATCACGCGTCGCCTTCAGCTTCGCAAACTCATCCGCATACCGCGCCATCTCCAGCACGCTCACCAGCGCGTCGAACGCATCCTCACTCGACTTCGCCTTCGCCATCACCGCGCGGCCAACCGTCTTGTACACCGGATCCGTCTTGCATTTCGCCGCAAGATATTTACTCCGCGCCTTCGGGTTCGACTTCGCGACCGCTCCCGTCATCAGCCGCGTATACATCTCGACCAGCAGCGGCTTCGGCCGCTTCGCATCAATCGCCGAGCCTTCGAGCGGCCACACGCGAAACGCCGCATCATGCAGCCGCTCCAGCATCTGCATCGCGCGGAGCGAGCCCGTGCCGACGCTTCCCGATCCGCCAATCTGAAACGGAGACTTCGGCGTGATACCGCGCATCTTCGCCGCGCGCTCCGGATCGCCGCCCTCCAGGCTCTGCGCGATCTTGTTGTCGTAATCGGCGAAACGAAACATGGTGCGGTATCCCGCGCCGCAAAACTGCGCCGGGCGCTTGTGCGGCTTGCCCCAGAACCGTTCGTCACGTGCAATCTCGTCGCACTCTCGCGCGAGCCACTGCTCAGCTAATCCGGAATTTGCTTTACGCCAGAACGCGAACATATCCTCGCAGCCGTGTTCGTTGAGAAACCAGCCAGGGAAACTGAAGCAGCAATCGATGCTCACGACGAGCCGCGGCATCTCGCGCGCGAGTTCAATCAGCCATTCCGAGATTTCGGCGCGAGTGCGTCCGGCCTCTAGCTGGACGTTGATCCCACTTTCACTGCGGGTCCAGATGCCGGCCCAGATGTGCCGCCGCTGTCCGGCCACATCAATCCGTCCCGACCAGTCGATCGCAATCAACCGCAGCGGCGCAGCGCTATTCGGACTCTTGTGCACTCTCTTCGACATCTACCTCTTCGATGTCGGCGCCGGCCCAATCGCGCAACACCGCCCAGACCGCCTTGCTCGAAAACCCCGCAGCGACCAACCGCCGCATGATCTTCGCCGTCTCCTTCTGCTTTTGCTCGCGGTCTCCGCTGGGCTGCTTCAGGCGCTTGCGCTCTATATATTGTCGGGCCAGCGAGATCTCGTCGACATCCTCGTACTGCTTCGTCACGGCCTCGCTCACCAGCGAGGAGGCGATTCCCTTTTGCATCAGTCCCTGCTGCACGCGGCGCTTGCCGAACTTCTCGTTCTCCTGCCGGAGCCGCGCGAAGTCGGCAGCAAACCGTGCGTCGCTCAGATATCCAAGCTCCTTCAGCTTCGCAATCACCTTCTCCACGTTCGCGCGGCCGATTTCGTCGGGAGAGACGCGTTCTGAAAGGCGCCGGCGGAGGTCGCGCTCGCTCTTCATCTTCGAGCCGAGCGACTTCAGGGCGTAGTCGAGCAGCTCTGATTCGGTGAGCGGAGGTTTCGATTTTGAGGATTGCCGGAAGGCCATCAGCGAGGCACCCCCTTCCCCCCTGCCGGGCGCAAAATATTGAATGCAGGGAGGTTAGTGGGAATGGGCAAAATCTCTGTTTTCAATAATTTGGCCGCAAAATATTGAAAATGAAGGGGTAGTTTGCGCATAGAGGGTGCGCTCGTGAATCGGGTTGTGGCTTCGCTCATTGGGCGGGGTGGGACGGGGTGGATTTCAGGGCAGCGGGGTTGGGCTCCGGGCCGGCGCCGGCGTACTTGTTCATGCCGAGCCAACGGTCGCACCAATCGTTGACCGTCTCGTACCAGAGCTGCGAGTTTTGCGGTTTGAGCACCCAATGGCCCTCGTCGGGGAAGTAGAGCATTTTGCTGGGGACGCCGCGCAGTTGGAGTGCGGTGAAGAGCTCGAGCCCCTGCGAGACGTCGAGGCGGTAGTCGCGCTGCGAGTGGACGATGAGCGTGGGCGTGTGCGCATCCTTGATGTAGCGCATGGGCGACCACTTGATGAAGGGGTTTTCGGAGTCGGGCTTGCCGTAGAAGTCCCAGGGGTGGGCGGGGTGGGTTTGTTCGACCACGGCATCGGGGCCATTGCCGGCGAGTGGGCGGAACTCCCACTCGTTGAACCAGAGCTCTTCGGTGGTGCCGAAGGCGGAGGTGGCGTCGGACATGCCGTCGTGGGTGACGATGCACTTGAAGCGGTTCGTATGCGTGAGCACCCAGTCGGCCATGTAGCCGCCGTAGCTGGCGCCGAGGGCGCACTCGCGGTTCTTGTCGATGAAGCTGTAGTGCTGCTCGGCGTAGTCGAGGCCGCGCATCAGGTCGACGTAGGCGCGGCCGCCCCAGTCGCCGGAGACCTCTTCAACAAACTTCTGCCCATACCCTGTGGAGCCGCGGCGGTTGATGCCGATGACGACGTAGCCGTTGGCGGCGAAGAGCTCCCAGTTCCAGCGATAGGACCAGGAGTCTCCCCATGCGGTCTGCGGCCCGCCGTGCATGAGGAATTTGACGGGGTATTTTTTGGAGGGGTCGAAATTCGGCGGCTTGATGAGGAAGCCCTGGACACGTGTGCCGTTCGCGCCGGAAAACCAGAAGGATTCGAGGGGTGCAAGTGAAAGATTCGCGAGAAGACCGCCATTTAAATGCGTGAGAACAGCGAGTTTCTCGTCCGGCACATGCACCGACATTGAAACGACTTCTGTAGGGTGTTCGACTTTCATGCCGGTTGCGACGAGAGTCTGATCGTCCGGGCTAATGGCGATCGAGCTGAACTCGGCATCCTTTGCAATGCCCGCGATCTCGTGTGCAAGTTCGCCCGTTATCCCGCTCGTCTGAAAAATGGCCTCTTCTCCCGTTAGCGGACTGGCGAAGAAAATCGTGTCGGATTTTGGCCCCCATGTAAACTCGTCCACCCATCCATCGAACTTATCGGTCAGATTCCGGGTGTGCATCGATGCACGGTCCATCACGACAAGATCGAACTTGTCCGACTCATATCCATTGCGGGCCTGCGAACGCCACGCTAAGTATTTGCCGTCGGGCGAATACTGCGGGCCGTCGTCGCTGCCGGGCGAGGTGGAGACCTTGACGGCCTTCGCGTTGGGCTCGTCAAGCTTGAGGGTGAAGATGTCGTTGTTGGTGGACTCACCGGGTTGCAACCCAACGCCGGGTTTGGCGAAGCCGACCTCGAGGTTGGTTTCATAGGCGATCTCGTGCGAGTCGGGAGCCCATGCATAACCCAACGGGCCGCCGAGCGAGAAGGTTGGTGTTTCGGCGTCGCCGACTGCGGAGCGCGGTGTCAGGTCGCGGAGATTGTGGCCGTCGGCGTCGACGACGGCGATGTGGCTGCGGCGGTCGCCGAGGTAGTGGTCCCAGTGGCGGTAGAGGAGGTGCGTCCAGATCTGCGCTTTGACGGGCGAGGCGTCGGCGGCTTTTTGTTTGTCGGCGTCGCAGGCGTCTTCTTTGGACCAGTCGCCGAGGTCGGAACATTCGGGGTAGACGCTGACGGTGAAGAGGAGGCGTTTGGAGTCGGGCGACCAGATGGCGCCGTCGGCTCCGCCGTTTGCGTTTGTGACCTGCGTCGGCTCGCCGAGTTTTCCGGCGTCATCCCAGGGCATGGTGTAGATCTGGTCCTTCATGGTGAGGGCGATGGCGCGGCCGTCTGGAGCGAAGCGGCCGTTGGATTCGCCGTCGCCGAAGGTGAGCTGACGCTCCTTTTGTGAGCCGTCGAGCGGGACGATCCAGAGATGGTTCGTTTTGGTGTTGCGCTCGAGCGAGACGTCGGTGACGGAGAAGAGGACCCATTTGCCGGAGGGGGAGATCTGCGGGTCGGAGACGCGCTTCATGGCCATGAGGTCGGCAAAGGTCATGGGGCGCTTTTGCGATTGCTGGGCGGCGACGGGGAGCGCGAGGGCGGCGAGCAGGAGGGACGTGAGGAGGCGCATCGTGGAGAAGCATACCTCAGGGGCTAAAGCCCCCTTCCTGTACAAGCCTATGAGACCCGAGCCTAAAGGCTCGGGGTACCTGTTCGTCGCTGAGCCTGAAGGCTCGGGAGACCTGTTCGTCGCAGAGTGAAGGCTCGGGGAACCTGTTCGTCGCTGAGTGAAGGCTCGGGGAACCGGTTCGTCGCAGACCCTGAAGGGTTGCAGAACCTTTTCCGCCGGCCTACCGTCTAGATCTAGTAGGAACTTCACCAGACTCAGGAAGCTCAGGCCCATGTACCGCACATCGCTCGCACTCACGTTCGCTCTCGTTCTCTCAGCCAGCGCTGCGCCGCTCGCCGCGCAGTCGAAGTCGGCGGAGGGTTTCGGTGCGCTTGATCCTTCGCAGCCCGCAGGCATGTCCGTCGATCAGATCGTGAATCGCATGGGTGAGCGCGAGGCCGAGTTCGAGAAGGCGCGGGACCAGTATGAGTTTCGCCAGACCGTCAAGATCGACACGATCGACGACGACACGGGCCGCGCCGACGGCGAGTACCAGCAGGTGACCGACATTACCTTCGACCCCACGGGCAAGCGGGTGGAGCACGTCGTGTTCGCTCCGCAGAACACGATCGAGCGCGTGATCCTCAGCGAAAACGATATGCGCGACATCGCCGAGCGCATTCCGTTCATCCTTACAACGGCGCAACTGCCTGAGTACAACCTGTCCTACCTCGGCAAGCAGCGCGTCGACGAGCTCAACACGTTCGTCTTCGACTGCGCGCCGAAGCAGATGGTGAAGGGCCATCGCTACTTCCAGGGAAAGATCTGGGTGGATCAGCAGGACAATGAGATTGTGCTGGTGAACGGGCTGAACGTCCCGCAGGACACGCGCAAGGGGCACGAGGACCTGAGCCCGCCGTTCACCACCTATTACGAGCAGATCGATGGCGTGTACTGGTTCCCGGTGTACACCAAGGCCGAGGGCATTCTGCACTTCCAGGCGCAGAGCGGCGCAATCAGCCAGGACGATCACATCCGGGCGATCGTGCGGTTTACGAATTACAAGAAGTTCAACTTCCACTCGACGGTAAAGATCACGTACGACGGCGAGACGTTGGCGCCGGGCTCCACGCAGAAGTCGCCGGACGGGACATCGCAACAGCCGGATTCGAAGCAGCCGAAGTAATCCGCCAGATCATCTCAGGGGCGCTCGAGCGCCATTGCGACGGAGTTTCCGCCGCCGAGGCAGAGCGCCGCGACACCCTTGTGCGCGTCGCGCCGCTGCATCTCGTGCAGCAGCGTGACGAGCACGCGGGCGCCGCTGGCGCCGATCGGATGCCCGATCGCCACGGCACCACCGTTCACGTTCACCCGCTCGAGCGAGAGACCCAGCTCTTTCGTGACGCCGAGGGCCTGGACCGCGAAGGCTTCGTTGAGTTCGAAGAGATCGACGTCTGACAGCGTCCAGCCAGCGCGCTTCAAAACTCTTTGCACGCCGATGACCGGCGCGAGCATCACCCACTTCGGAGCGACGCCGCTGGTGGCCTGCGCCCGAATGGTCGCGAGCGGCTGCAACTTCAGTTCGCGGGCTTTCTCCGCCGACATGACGACGACCGCCGCGGCTGCATCATTCACACCCGGCGCATTGCCGGCGGTGACGGTGCCCTGTTTACGGAACGCCGGCTTCAATGCTGCGAGCGCTTCCAGAGTGGCATCCTCGCGCACGCTTTCGTCGCGCGCTACAGTTGTGCTGCCTTTCTTGCCGGGAACTTCGACCGGGACGATCTCGGCGTCGAAGCGGCCTTCGTTCCAGGCGGCAGAAGCTTTGCGGTGTGACTCGAGGGCGTAGCGGTCCTGCTGCTCGCGCGTGAAGCTGTGCTTGTCCGCGACGAGCTCGGCGGTCTCTCCCATGTGAAAGTCCTCGCAGGCGCACCAGAGGCCGTCGCGCACCATGGAGTCGACGGCGGGGCTGTCTCCCATGCGCATACCCTTGCGCGCGGCGGGCAGAAGATAGGGCGCATTCGACATCGATTCCATGCCGCCGGCGACAGCGATTTGAGTGTCGCCCTGCGCGATGGCTTGCGCGGCCAAGCCGACCGCGCGAAGCCCGGAGCCGCACACCATGTTGATCGTCAACGCGCTCACCGAGTCTGGAATTCCCGCGCGCAGAGCGGCCTGGCGCGCAGGATTCTGTCCCAGCCCGGCGGGAAGAACGCAGCCCATGATGCACTCGTCGACATTCTCGGGCGCAACATTGGCGCGTTGGACTGCGGCGCGAACGGCGATCGCGCCGAGCTCGATCGCGGTGAGAGATGAGAGGCCTCCGAGAAACTTTCCAACCGGTGTGCGAACCGCGCAGACAATCACAACCTCACGCATTCGAAATTTCTCCTGACTGTTTCCACAAACCGCGACGCGCGTCTCAGCGCCGCGCGGCAGAGTATACGTTTCGATTGGATGCGCCGGCAGCGCTTGAGACTCTGCTGCAGTCGATCGTGAGCGATGCGTAAGCAAGTTCAAGACCAGAACAAGCGGCTCTGAAGCTGTGCAAAGCAGGTCAGAAATTTCTCTCTTAACCTTCTTTTTCTCTTGACTCTGAGTCGCCGGAAAACTATACCCTTGTTAGCTGCATTGCAGCGTCGATGATGTTCATCGATTGGGAGCGCAGGCAAACGCAACCAAGGCAAAGCAACAAACAAAGGCAACACACTCGGGGGACGCCAATAGAGAGCGTCCCCCGAGGTGTTTTCCGCCCTTTGTTTATGCGCATTTTCGAGTGCTCTCGCATGAAGCACATGTCGCAGTATTCTGATTGCGATGACACGCAGACGATGGATCGCCGACAAGTTCACCGACACAACCGCTTCGCTCAGCGGAGATCAGGCGCTCCACCTCGCGCGCGTTCTGCGAGCGCAACCCGGACAAATTTTCGATGTCGTGGCGAACGGATTCCTTCGGCGAGCCACGGTCGTCAACGCCTCCGAGCAGGAGGTTACCTTCGCGCTGGGCGAGGAGTTGGAGACCGAAGCAGCGCTTCCAGTTCACTTGCTGCTGGCGATCATCAAGTTCGATCACTACGAATGGGGAATTGAAAAGCTGACAGAACTTGGCGCGGCGCGAATCACGCCAGTGATCGCGCGCCGCACGGAGAAGCATCTCGCGCACGCCGCAGCGAAGCGCGTTGAACGCTGGAGAAAGATTGCACTCGAAGCAGCGAAGCAGTCGCGCCGCAGCGATCTACCGCAGATCGATGATCCGCTGCCGCTCAAGGAGGCGATCGCACAGGTGAACGCGTCCGTGAAGCTGCTGCTGGCGGAGACCGAGCAGGAGAACTCGCTGGCCGCAGGGCTGAGGAATGCGGCTGGAGAGATGGCGCTGGCGATCGGCCCGGAAGGCGGATGGGCGGCGGATGAGATGTCGCTGTTCAGCGACAGCGGCTGGCAGCACGTGACGCTGGGCCGACGCATCCTGCGCGCCGAAACTGCGGCCATTGCGGCGCTCAGCGTGTGCGCCGCGCTGCTATAGCGAGCAGCAACAAAGCGGCCGGGCATTCGCCCGGCCGCTTTCCGCTCTTCTGCCTGCATTCAACTTCCGCTACGAGAAGATTTCCTTCACCTTGTCGAACAGCCCGCGCGATTGCGGCACATTTTCCACCTTGATCGACTCGCTGAGCTGACGCATTATCTCCTTCTGCTGTTTCGTCAGCTTCGACGGCGTCTGCACGCGGACCTCGACAACCAGATCGCCGCGGCCGTGCGCATTCAGGTGCGGCACGCCCTTGCCGCGCAGACGAAACTCCTTGCCGCTCTGCGTTCCCTCCGGAACTTTGAGCGTCTCGGGGCCGTGGAGGGTTTCGATTTCGAGCTCGGTGCCGAGCGCGGCCTGCGGGAAGCTGACCGGCATGACGCAGTGCAGGTCATCGCCATCCCGCTCGAAGAACTTGTGCGGACGCACTTCGAGCACGACGTAAAGATCGCCCGCCGGGCCGCCCCACTTGCCGGCATCGCCCTCGCCGCCGTAGCGGATGCGCGTTTCGTTCTCCACTCCGGCGGGAACCTTGACGAGAATCTTGTGCTCGCGCGCGACGCGGCCATCACCATGGCACGTCTTGCACGGATGCCGCACAACCGACCCCGTGCCCGAGCAAACCGGACAGGTGCGCGCGACCGAGAAGAATCCCTGCTGGGTGCGAATCTGCCCGCGACCGCCGCACTGCTGGCAAGTCTCCGGCTGGCGGGCGCCTTCCGATCCCGTCCCGCTGCAGTCTCCACATGCTTCGGCGCGGCGAATGTTGATGTCGCGCTCCATACCGAAGACCGCCTCTTCAAACTCCAGCCGCAGGTCGAACTTGATGTCTCGCCCGCGCTGCGCACGGGACGCACGGCCGCCACGCGTGCCCATGTTGAACATCTCGCCGAAGATGTCGCCGAAGATGTCGCCGAGGTCTCCCTGCGCGAATCCGCCGGCGAACGGATTGCCGGCTGCACCTGCAGCGCCGACGCCCGCGTGACCGAAGCGGTCATACGCAGCGCGTTTGTCCGGGTCGCTGAGCACCTGGTAGGCCTCGCTGCAGGACTTGAACTTCTCCTCTGCGTCGGGATTATTCGGATTGCGGTCCGGGTGGTACTGCATCGCCAGCTTGCGATACGCAGCCTTCAGCTCCGCGTCGGTCGCGGTGCGCTCCACCTGCAAAACCTCGTAGTAGTCCCTCTTCATCGTTGCTGTCGCCATTGCACACTTTCCATGATCGCTCGCCCGGCTTCATCCATTATCCGGCGAGCGCTTCCCGGCACGGCCGCAGCCGTACCATTTTCAGACACTACTCACTAACCTGCTTCGAGTTGGTCGCAATTTTGACCAGCGCAGGCCGCAGCAGCTTGTCGCGCAGCTTGTAGCCGCGGCGGATCTCTTCAACCACCTGATGGTCGGGAACGTCCTCCCGTTCCTCGCTACCCAGCGCTTCATGCACTCGCGGATCGAACGGCGCACCGACGGCATCAACCGGCTGCACGTTGAGGCCGCGCAGCGCCTCCTCCATCTGCCGCAAAATCAGCTCCACTCCGGCGCGCAATTGCTCCGCCGATCCCTGGGACTTCAGCGCAAGCGCGAAGTTATCCATCACGCCCAGGAACGGCTCGACCGCGGATTGCATCGCGTAGTCGCGCGCATCCTGCCGCTCCCTGCCCTCACGCTTACGCGCGTTGTCGAACTCCGCCTGCAGCCGTGCCAGCCGGTCCTTCAGCGCGTCGCGCTCATCGCGCAGAGCCGCAACCTCCTGGGCGCGCTCATCTGTCTGCTGCGGCTGCGCTACTGGATCCTGGTCTGTCTGCTGCTCCGCGCTCTCGCCCTCCGGCGCCTCAGCCCGCTGCATCTCCTCTGTCTCCGTCATCGTCCTATCCTTTCCAAATGCTCCCGGCCGCGACCACCTCGCGGCGCGCTCGCGAAAGTTACTCATAGCAAAATCCTCTATTCCCGTGATCCGCCATTCGCTATATCTACTGATGCGCTCACGAGCTTCGCGGCATCAGCGCGCGCTCCAGCATTTGAGCCACGTACGCCACCGCACCCATATTGCTGGGGTAGTTCATCCGCTTCGGCCCGATCACACCGACCGAGCCAAGATTCTCGCCGGCCACACGCGCGGGCGCCGCGATGAGCACCAGCCCCGCCATCTCGGGCGCCTGCTCCTCCAGGTCGAACACCACGCGAACAGACTCCTGCCGCGCGTCAACGTACGCGTTCAGCAGCTCAATCAGCCGCTCCTTGGTTTCGAGCGCCGTCAGCATTTCGCGCAACCGCGCGCGGTCTTCCGGCAACCCAAGCAGGTTAGCGACCCCATCGACGAATACGGCCTGCTCGCCCGCCGCGGCGCCGACCGTCTGGTTCCAGAGCTGCTGCGCCGCCTCCATCATCTGCTGGTACGCACTGCGCTCGGTGTCAATAAGCCGCGCCAGCTCCGCTCGAATCCGCTCCATGCTCCAGCCGCGGAAATTTTCGTTCAGGAAGCGCGCCGCGGTCTCGAGCTCCAGCATCGTCAAATCGCGATCCAGCGCAAGCACGCGGTCCCGCACCATGCCTGTGCGCGTGACAACCACCGCAAGCACGCGGCGTTCGGCAAGATGACTGAAGTGCACATGCTCCAGCGTGTCGTGCGAGCTGGCCGCCGACATCGCCAGCCCAACTCCACTCGTGAGCACCGCGAGCACGTGCGACGTGCGCTCCAGCAACGCCTCCGCCCCGGTGAAGCCCGTGAGACTCGTATCGATCCGCGACTGCAGCTCCGCCGACGGCACCGCAAAAATGGACTGCTGACTGGAGCTAAGCTGCTCCACATAGATCCGGAACGCACGCGCAGAAGGCACACGCCCGGCAGACGTGTGCGGTTGTTCCAGCAGTCCCTGTTCGGCCAGCTCCGCCATCTCATTGCGGATGGTCGCGGAGCTTGCCGGACCGGACGCGAGCTTCTCCAGGCGCGCAATCGCACCCGAGCTCACCGGCTCGCCCGTCGCGATGTACTGCTCGACGATAGCCGTGAGGATCTCGCGCTGCCGGTTTGTGATCTCGTTCCGCATTCTGAGCTTCAGTTATTCGCCTTTGCCTTACTCACTATTCACTGCCGCTACGAAATCTCCAGCACGTTCTCGCTCTGCGCTGCGACCTGCTCCGCGCGTTCCTTCACCCTCTGCGCAATTGCCGCGAACTCCCGGCCGCGGGCCGACTGCTCGCCCGCCAGCGACGCCGGCATCCCGCGATCGCCGCCTTGGCGCACCTGCGGATCGAGATCAACCGCGCCGAGAAAGGGCAGCCCATACTGCTTCGCCGTCTGCTCCGTCGCGCCCGCGCCGAACACATCGATGACGCTTCCATCCGGCAGCGTCATCTGGCTCATGTTCTCCACCATCCCGAGCACCTCGACGTTCACCTGGTGAAACATCTCGAGCGCCTTGCGGGCGTCCTGCAGCGCCACGCTCGATCCTGTCGACACAACTACAGCACCCGTGAGCGGCACAGTCTGGACCAGCGAAATCACAACATCGCCCGTGCCTGGTGGCAGATCGACGATCAAAAAATCCAGCTCGCCCCAGGCGACCTGCTGCAGAAACTGCTTGATGATGCCGTGCAGCATCGGCCCGCGCATCACCATCGGCTTGTCGCCCGGCGAGATCAACCCGACCGACATGAACTTCACGCCGTGCGCCGTCAGCGGCTCAATCATGTTGCCCTGGAGCACCGCCGGTTGGCGCGTTACGCCCAGCATCATTGGCACATTCGGCCCGTAGATGTCTGCATCGAGCAAACCCACACGATGTCCCAGCTTCGCCAGGCTCACGGCGAGATTGACTGCAACGGTGGTCTTGCCCACGCCGCCTTTGCCCGAACCGACCGCCACAACATACTGCACGCCCGGAAGCGGCTGCGGTCCAATCGGCTGTCCTGTGTGTCCCATCTGTTCCTACTCTCTCAGTCTCTAAACATGCCATTCAGGCGGAAGAGTTGCGCGAAGCTCCTTGCGCCTCGCCACTTCGCCGCTGCGCATCTCGCGCCTGCGTCCCGCGTCCTCAAACCGCCGCTTCTGGTGCTCGGTCTCGGCGATCACCTGCGGAACCTCAATCCTGTTCCCTGCCGCATCCACGGCCACAAACGTCAGATACGCCGAAGCGACCTGCCGGTAACGCGCCGCGCGAACGTCCTCCACCATCGCTTTGACGCCGACCTCCATGGACGTGCGCCACGCGCGGTTCACACTTGACTTCAAAATGAGCAGGTCGCCGACCTTCACCGGCGCCACAAAATCAAGGTGGTCCATCGACGCCGTGACGGTGTACGCCCGCGCGTGACGGCTGGCGGCCATTGCGCCCACCAGGTCGATGAACTGCATCAGCCGTCCGCCGAAAAGGTTCCCGATCGCGTTCGCATCATTGGGAAAAATAATCTCGCTGCGCTCGGATTGGGACTGGGACACGGGCCTCGCGGCCACAACTTCACTCATCCTGTTTGCTTAACCTCCACTCAAATCCTGCAACGGTTCCGGCTCGTTTCGAGCGAGGCGCCAGCCGTTGATTCCCAGGCGCCCTGTCTCTCTATATTCTAAATCTCGGCGTCCGGACCCGCTCGCGACGCTTCCCGCCGGGCCCAACGTCCAGCCTGCCAGCGACTTAGCGCCCAAACTGCAACGCAGGAGCCGCCATGAACGCCGCCCTGATCGGGCCGTTCCAATCGCCGCCGCGTTACGCGCCGTTCGACAACCCCAATCCGCAGCGCAGCCTTCCCGCTCCGCGACATCGCCTCCGCCTGGAACGAACCCGCAGACGAATCTCGCTTCGTGTTCATCCCGTGAACCTCCACCTACTCGAGGGTGTGCTGCGTTTGGCGCCAAGCGCGTCCGCTCCATGCAATGGCATCCTTAAACGCATGGACAAGATTGCAATGCTCACCGGCATGCTCGCTGAGCACCCCACCGACGCCTTCACGCGCTACGGCCTCGCCATGGCTTTGGCCGCCGAAGGCCGCAATGACGACGCACTCCGCGAGTTCGCAACCACCCTTGAGCACAATCCGGATTACGTGCCTGCGTTCCAGATGTGCGCGCAAACACTGCTCAAACTCGGCCGCAGCGATGAAGCACGCCAGCGCCTGAACGAGGGCCTGGCCGCCGCCGCCCGGACGCGCAACAGCCACGCCGCAAGCGAGATGCAGGCCATGCTCGACGACCTCGCCTAGACCGGCAAGCAAACATAGCCGTATTAACCTCATCCAAATCAGCGGAGTACGCAAAGCATGCCGCTGACCCTCACGTGGGAACAGATCGCGCTCCGCATCCTGCTTGCGGCGGTCGCGAGCCTCATCATCGGCCTCAACCGCGACGAGAAGGGCCACCCTGCCGGCATGCGCACCACCATGCTCGTCTGCCTGGCCGCGTGTCTGGCTCAGCTTCAGGCGAACATTCTGCTGCCTACCTCCGGCAAGACCAGCGCATCCTTCGCCGTGCTTGACCTCGAACGCCTTCCACTCGGCATTCTGTCGGGCATCGGCTTCATCGGCGCGGGCGTTATCGTCAAGAAGGACAACAACGTCGTGACCGGCGTCACCACCGCTGCCACCATGTGGTTCGTCAGCGTTCTGGGCCTGCTCTTCGGGGCTGGACAGCTCTACACCGGCTGCGCTGCGTCAGTGCTGGCCGTTGTCATTCTGTGGCTGCTCAAGCACGTCGAAAACTTCATCCCACGCGAGCATAGCGCAAGCCTCTGCCTCACGCTGGACGCCGACGCGCCGCCGGAAGACGAACTGCGCGAGCTCATTCGCAAATGCGGCTGCAGGTTCGAGCGCTGGAACCCTACCTACAACCCGCCCAGCACGCTGACCGCGCTTGATTGCATGGTCCGCTGGCGCGAGCGGCCGTCGCGCGAACCGCACACGCCTACCGCGATCTCCAGTCTGCGCACGCTGCGCGGCGTACGGTCCGTGTCATGGAAGGAATGACCGCGGACGGGGAGTGATCGGCACCACGGGCATCGCTTGCAAGCCCGGTTTCACCGCATGTTTCGCGGCCGACACACGGCCCGCTGAACCGTCGCCCGATGATGCGACATCTATACTGTTATCTATGCCGCAAAACGCGCTTCCGACCACACTGGGCCAGCTTCGCAACTCTCCTGACTTCACTCCCGAGCGCGTGTCGCGGTCGGTCAAGGACGAGCTTCGCGACAATCTGATCGCGCGCCTGCGGCAGATCGCGCCCGGTGGCGAACGGGACGCAGCCGGCGGCAACAAAGAGCCGGAATCCCTCTTCCCCGGCATCGTCGGTTACGACGACACCGTCATCCCGCAGGTCATCAACGCCATCCTTTCGCGCCACAACTTCATCCTGCTCGGCCTGCGCGGACAGGCGAAGTCGCGCATCCTGCGTGCGCTCACCACGCTGCTGGATCCCTTCGTCCCTTACGTCGCCGGCTCCGAGCTCCGCGACAATCCGTACGCTCCGCTGAGCAAGTTTTCCCGCGACCTGATCGCTTCGCTGGGCGACTCGACGCCCATCGAGTACCTGACTCCCGAAGCCCGCTTCGTCGAGAAGCTCGCCACGCCCGACGTCACCGTAGCCGACCTCATCGGCGATGTCGATCCCATCAAGGCCGCGCGTTCCGGCCACGAGCTCGGCTCCGAGCTCACCATGCACTACGGCCTTCTGCCCCGCGCCAACCGCGGCATCTTCGCCATCAATGAACTCCCCGATCTCGCGGGCAAAATTCAGGTCGCGCTGTTCAACATCATGCAGGAGGGCGACGTCCAGATAAAGGGCTACCCCGTCCGGCTCGAGCTCGACGTGGCCATCGTCTTCTCTGCTAACCCCGAGGACTACACGGCGCGCGGCAAGATCGTCACTCCACTGAAAGACCGCATCGGCAGCGAGATCCGCACGCACTACCCCGAGTCGCTCGACGAAGCCATCTCCATCACCGAGCAGGAAGCCTGGACGGCGCGCAGCTATATCGACGATCCGACCGCAAGCGGCCGGATCGAGCGGATCCACATCCCGCATTACATCCGCCAGATCGTCGAGCAGATCGCTTTCGTGGCGCGCGAGGAGAAGAAGGTCGACAAGCGTTCCGGCGTCTCGCAGCGCCTGCCCATCTCGACGATGGAGCTCGTCGTCTCCAACGCCGAACGGCGAGCGCTGCTGCATGGCGAATCACTCGTCGTCCCGCGGGTCGGCGACATCTTCGCCGCGCTGCCCGGCATCACGGGCAAAATCGAGCTCGAGTACGAAGGCGAGCTCAAGGGCTCCGAAGTGGTGATGCGCGAGATCATCCGCCAGTCGGTGGCGAGCATCTACGACACCTACTTCGCCGGCGCGGACACGCAGCAGATCGAGCAATGGTTCAACCTCGGGGGCACAGTCGAGCTCAACGACAAGCAGCCCTCGGCCTCGGTCCTTAAATCACTCAAAGAGATTCAGGGCCTGTTCGACAAGCTCGCGCCAATAAAGCTGCCCAAGCACGCCGAGCCCGAGCTCGCCGTCTCCGCCGCGGAATTTCTGCTCGAAGGCATGACCGCACACAAGCGTATCTCGCGCTCGGAAGCGCGGACCTTTACCGCCGGTGAAAAGCGCAAGCGCGTTGAAGACGCAGCCAATTTCGGCGAGCGGGTCCGCGACCGCGAGCGCGAAGCGTTCAACCGCACACGCCGCGGGTTCAATTAGGCTCCAGCAGTGGGATAATCGCAATGAGGAGGAGGCCATGAAGCTTCGAATTGGGATTTGGGCGGCCGTGGGGGCACTCGTTGTGATTTGCTGGGGTCTGTATCTCTCCGCAACATTCCCCGCTCCGTTCGTCGGTACTGCGGGAATGCTGATCGATCTGACCTGCCCCATTGCTCTCGTCCGCCATCACGCCATGAATTTCGATTCGGTTCTGGTCGTGAATACCGGGACCTATGCGCTGGTGGGCGCAATCGTGGAGATGATGCGGCTGCACCGTAAGGCTTCGCGAAGTCTTCGAACGCATCACGCGAATTAGTTCAAAGCACGACAGATATGGTTCCCGCGGGATAAGATTCTCTCGCCTATGAAGACGACAGCATCGCTCGCCCTCGCGTTTCTACTCGCCACTTGCATCTCAGCCTCAGCTCAAAAGGTCTCCAACCCACGCGCGTCCGTCGTCGACGTCGCCGCGCGCCAGGCGTTTCTCAAGTCAACGACGGACCCGCGGATTCGCGAAGCCATCGCGCATCTCGGCTCCTGCGTCGCCACTCCGCTCGTGCCGCCGCCAGCGGGCGAGATGCAGATTCCTCACCATTACATCCAGGGCTCCAGCGGTCCCATTAATCCGGCTGAGGCCGAAGCCACGCGCCCGTATTCGGCGTACGAGCACCGCATCACTGCCGGTATGAATCAGTGGGTCGCCACCGGCAACCAGGCCGAAGCGCAATGTGCTTTGGCCCAGCTTGACGCGTGGGCGCAGGCCAAGGCCCTTACCAACTACAACGCGAAAACCTGGCGGCAGTCCTGGTACCAGGCCGAGTGGACGCTCTGCTCCTCCGGCATCACGGACTCCGTGCTCATGCAGGATCCCGCGCTTGACCATGCACAACAGGCCCGCGTCGCGGCGTGGCTTGACTCCGCCGCGCACCAGCTCATCGGCAACGAAAAACCGGGCGAGCTCGGCAACAACCACCACTACTACCGCTCGCTCGCCGCGCTCTCTATCGGCGTGCTCTCGAAAGACGATGACCTCTTCCGCTTCGGCGTCGACACCTTCAAGCAAGCCATTGGCCAGGAGGACTCGAACGGCGCGTTCCCGCTCGAGATGGCCCGTCACGAGAACGCGATCCACTATCAGGCCTTCGCCCTGCAGCCACTCGTGATGATTGCTGAGTTCGCCGAACGCCAGAACGTCGACCTCTACGCCTACGCGGAGCATGGCCGCACTCTTCGTAACGCGATCGTCTTTCTCGGCCAGCTGATGGCCGACCCCAGCCTCGTGAAGCAGTACACACAGGACGCGCAGAAGACCAACTTCCACTCCAACGACGTCGCGGAGCTGGAGTTCTTCTTCGCGCGCTTCGGCAGCGCGGGCTTGCCATCGTCACTGACGAATCTGCTGAGCACTCCGGCGAGCGAGACGCGCATCGGCGGCAGCACCACCGTGCTCGCTGCAAAATAAGAGCACACACCCAGCCACACACACGCGCGAAAGCGGCGGAAAGAACGATGCATCTGTTCTCTCCGCCGCTCATTGAGCCCGCTATGCTACTGCGGGCTGGCCTGTGCAGTCACGGTCTCTGCACCGTGCACCGCAAACCATATCGCTTACAAATTACCGGTTCGACTTGGAGCTGCCGCTCGATGAACCCGAGGAGCCTGAACCGGATCCCGAGGACTTGCCGCTGGATCCGCTCTGGTTCGATTGCTGCGACGTCTTGCTTCCGCTCCCAGAGGACGATTGACGACCTGAGGGTTCCTGGTTGCTCTTGTTCTTCTGCTGATCCATCTCTCGATCGTGCGATGCCATAGTTGAACTCCTCTTCAACTTCAGCGGGTCGCTTTCCCCGTCCCGCCACACCATAGGAGCCCGCCTACCTGACTCGCGTTGCCCTCTAGCAACCGCTTCCATATCGCGAAGGACCGCGGTTTTATTGAGCAATTCGACGATTCACGTAAGTTCAGCCGCTGCTTCATCAAGACGCCAGACTGCGCCAGCATCTCTGAAACCATGCGCTTTGATGGCATCCACATTCGCCGGTTCGTGTGGTCGCGCTATCCTCTCCGCAGCCGCCCGTGCCTGAGCTGCCCGACATCACGGCCTACATCACTGCCCTGACGGCCCGCGTCGTCGGCCAGCAACTCGTCACGCTCCGAATCGCCAGCCCGCTGCTGCTCCGCACCGCTGTTCCTCCCATTCACTCCATCGACGGCAAAGCCGTGCGCAGCCTGCGCCGCATCGGCAAACGCATTGTCTTCGTCTTCGACCCGAGCGAAGACAAGCAGGATCCACTCTTCCTCGTGCTTCACCTCATGATCGCCGGCCGTCTGCACTGGCGCGATCTGGAACCCCCCGACCCTCGGCCCAAACTCGGCGGCAAAAATAACCTTGCATCGTTTGACTTCCCCGCGGGTTCGCTCGTCTTGACGGAGGCCGGCGCCAAACGCCGCGCTTCGCTGCATCTCGTCCGTGGAGAAGCCGCACTCGCCGCACTCGACCCCGGCGGCCTCGACATCTTCTCGCTCGCACCGGAAGACTTCCGGGCCGCGCTCTCCGCCGAAAACCACACGCTCAAGCGCGCACTCACTGACCCGCGCCTGCTCTCCGGCATCGGCAACGCTTACTCCGACGAGATCCTCTGGGCCGCGCAGCTCTCTCCACTGGCGCAAACGCAGAAGCTCACACCGGACGACTGGCACCGCCTCTACACCGCAACGCGCGCAACTCTGGAGAGTTGGATAGCCCGCTTCAACGCCGACGCGCAGAAAAAATTTCCCGAGAAGGTCACCGCGTTCCGCCCCGAGATGGCCGTGCACGGCCGCTACAGCCTCGCGTGCCCGCGCTGCGCCACACCCATCCAACGCATCCGCTACGCCGACAACGAAACCAACTACTGCCCCACCTGCCAGACGGGCGGCCGCATCCTCGCCGACCGCTCGCTCTCGCGCCTTCTCGGCTCCGACTGGCCCCGCACCCTGGACGAGTTGGAAGCTCTGAAGAAGAAGTAATCCGGCCAAACACGAAGTCCTCAATCGCAACTAGAATTCGATTTCGTCGCCAAATAGCCGTATGAAATGCTTATCGAGCTCGCCACTTTCATCAGAGCTCTTTATCCTTGCGTTCAATGCCAGAGAACAACAGCCGCGCCGTCTTTGACGCCACTGCAGCCACGTACGATCGCGATCGCATGAATCTCATCCCGGGCCACGCAGCCTTCTACGCCGCTGCGCTGGAGCTCATCCCCACCAGCGCCACACACATCGTCGAGCTCGGCGCCGGCTCCGGTCTGTTTCTCCGCGATGCCTTCCCTGATGCGCAACTCACACTCATTGACTTTTCCGCGAACATGCTCGCGCTCGCGCGGGCACGTCTCGGCAGCAACTCGGACGACGCTCACATCACCTTCTCGCTCGCCGATTACACCACCGAGCCGCTGCCCGCCCACTCGGATGCAATCGTCTCTTCGCTCTCCATCCACCACCTCGAAGACGAGCGCAATCGTGCTCTTCTGCCGCACATCTTCACCGCGCTGCGCGCCCGGCGGCATCTTCATCAACGCCGACCACATTGCCGGTCCGACACCTGAGCTCGAGGAGATATACCAACTCCGCTGGCTCGCAGACGTCCGCGCACTCGGCGCCACCGAACAACAGATCGCCGACTCGCTCTTCCGCCAGAAAGAAGACCGCCGCACACCTGTCGCAGTGCAACTCGCGTGGCTCCGCGACGCCGGCTTCACGAACGTCGACTGCTGGTACAAGCACTCCAGCTTCGCCGTCCTCAGCGGTGTAAAGCCGACCGGCACACGCGCGAGCTAATCTGTCCGCGTTGACTACGCCGCTCGCTGCGCGAACGCCGCTGCCGGCTCCAGCTTCACCTTCAACCACCCAGGCTCATGCTGATCGAAGTGCCTGTACGCCTCGATCGCCGACGTGACGGGCACACGTTGCGTGAAGAACTCCTCCGGCCGCATCACGCCGCTGCGGACCAGCTCAACCAGCCGCGGCAGATACTTGCGATGATTGCAGTTGCCCATCCGCAGCGTGACATTCTTGTTCATCGCCATCCCAATCGGGAAGGACTTCAGCGTTGGCGGATAGACGCCGATGATCGAGAGCGTCCCAGCCTTCGCCACTGACTCCACCGCCCACTCCAGCGCCTGCGTCGGCGCTCCACCAATCCACCACTTCCCGCGCTCGGCCTTGCGCACATCCGGCGCAACGTCCTCCATCTCCTGCTGAAACTGCTTCTTCATCTTCGAGCTTGTATGTTTTGCGCACGTCGCATCCACACCCACCGCATCGATCACACGGTCAGGGCCGGAGCCGAGCGTCAGTTCATGCAGCACGGCGACCGGATTCTCTTCAGCGAAATTAATCGCCTCCGCTCCATGCCGCCGCGCCTCATCCAGCCGTGACTTCACATTGTCGACGGCAAACACGCGCCCTGCATTCATATGCTGCGCACACATGATCGCCATCATTCCCACGGGCCCGCAGCCAAACACCGCAACCGTATCGCCCGGCTTGATCCCTGCCATCTCCGCCGCCTGGTAGCTCGTCGGCAGAATGTCGCTCATCATGATGCCCTGGTCGTCCGTGATCTCCTCCGGCAGCTTCATCAAATTCACGCCCGCATAGGGCACCCGCGCATACTCGGCCTGCAGACCATCCAGTCCGCCTGCGGTCTCGGGCCCGCCAAAGAACACGGTCCCGCCCAGCGGTCCCATCTCGTTGATGCGGTTGCACTGCGAGTAGAACCCCCCGCGACAGTAGTTGCAGCTCCCGCAGCCGAGCGTCGAGGGCACAATCACGCGATCGCCGGGCCGCAAGTTGCGCACCGCCTTCCCAACTTCCTCCACAACGCCGACTGCTTCATGCCCGATGATGCGCCCGGGCTTCATTCCACTGAATGTCCCGCGAATGAAGTGCAAATCCGTCCCGCAGATCGCTGACGACGTAATCCGCACGATCGCGTCGTTGTCATCCTTCAGCTTCGGTTGGGGCACGTTCTCCAGCCGGACATCGCCGATCCCGTGAAATACAACTGCTTTCATCGCGTGCTCCTCGAGTAGAGATTCGGGCATGCCCATCGCGTGCCATCTCGCGCGCCCACCCGTAAGATGCGCGCCCGCTTTGTACCCGCCACGCGGTCCCGCTATCCTTTTTGAGGACTCGTTCGTCTTGTCTTAGTTACTAAAAAAGGGGCCCCGCAGTTTGAATCTTTGCCGTCTTTCTCTTCTTCTTACACTCAGTCTTTTCGCCTTCACTCCCAACGCTCCCGCGCAAGTTTCCGTGTACGGCACAGGCGCCGTCACTTCCTTCGGCTTCTCGGGGGGCGACTACAGCGGCGGAACGCAGTTGAAGCCGCGCTCGACCGGCTTCACTGCCGGCGCGTTCTATACCCTGCCTACATTCAATCGATTCAAGGCCGGGCTGGATGCGCGATTCACCTCCGCGCCCGGTTACAACGGCGGAAAAGCCTCCACCGTCGCCTTCCGCCTGGGCTTTGTTCCTGACCGCTTTCTGCTGCGCCCATACGCGGAGTTCGGCGGCGGCACAGTGCGTACTGAATCGCACCAGGGCACCTGCAGCGGGTTTTCGTGTAGTCAGTCAGTCAGCCGGATGACCAGCGGGGTCGTGCGCTTCGGCGCCGGCCTGGATGTGCACGTCAACCGGCTGTTCGACATCCGTCCCGTGGACTACGAATACGACACCGGCGGCGCCGCCGGTATCGTGCACGCCACCATGCGCTCTTTCTCCGCCGGCCTGGTCTTGCACCTTCGTGCGCCCACACTCAAGCCACGCTAGAAGCCTTCCCGCTGCCCCGCGATTCCGCGTCGTTCGGCGCAGCTTCCTTCTCGCGGAACCATCTGTTGCATTGTGCGCTCCGGCCCCTCCTGCTATGGTTCCGTGCAGATTCAATTAACTATCTGTACGTTGCTCATTGCATGGGGGCCATTTGTCCGTTCGCACTTTGCTGTACGCCGTTCTGCCTGTGTTTTTTCTTTTCACTTTGGCTAAACCAGCCTCGGCGCAAACATCCGTCTACGGCACAGTCGGGCTCAACACCTTCGGTTTCACCGGCAGCAACTTCTCCAGCAGCGGGTCCTTCAAAGGTGATACCGCCGGCATCACGGGTGGCGCCTTCTACACCTTCCACAACTCCAGCCGACTGAAAGCCGGCATCGACGGTCGCGTGCTCTATGGCGTCGGCTACAACGGCGGAAGCGCCTACACCGCCGCTCTCCGCGTCAGCTTCGTGCCGAACAAAAACCGCCTTCGTCCTTATTTCCAGCTCGGCGGCGGCGTAGCTACCACGCAGCTTCGCGAGCCTCTCTGCAACGGCTTCACCTGCAGCACATCCACCACGCGGTACACCAACGGCGTCGCACAGCTCGCCTTCGGCCTCGACATCCGCGCCACGTCTCACGTGGACATCCGTGCGCTGGACTACGGTGCCGATGCTGGCGGCGCGGGCAGCGAGCCTCACGCCGCCGCCGGCTTTCTCGACGCCGGCATGGTCTATCACTTCTGATTCACGGCTGACATTACCCCGCAAAAGTGCCGTCTGCGCGCAAGCGCGCCTCCGTCCGCGCAGGACGAATCCTGGAGCGGTGGCGGTCGTCTAATCTACAGAAAGACAGCAGAGCTGGCATTAGAAGCCGACGGCCCGCATGAAGCTCACCCGCTACACCAAATTCACCGGCGACCTCTCCACAAGCTTCGATCTCGAAGACCTGATGGACTCTCTGTCCGATTTCTTCCTCGACTCCGGCTTCGACGACCCGTACTCGCAGTTCTCCAATCGCCTCCGACTCCATGGAGGACCTCCGCGATGCCATCCGGCAGGCACTCGACTCCGGCGAGCTCCTCGACGAAGACGCGCAGGAGAATTACGAAGAACTGCCCGAAGAAGGCAAGCAGGAGCTTGTCGAAAAAATCATTCAGCGCATGAAGGACGAAGCCTTCCTCAACGCCGAAGCGCCCGAGCAATCGTCCGGCCCCGGCGAGCAGACGCGACGCCGAAACCGACGCCCGCTTCGAAGTCACCGACAAGGCGATGGACTTCCTCGGCTTCAAAGCCCTGCGCGATCTTCTCGGCCCGCTCGGCAAATCTTCACTCGGCCGCCATGACACGCTCCACGAAGCCGCCGGCGTTGAAACCAACGGCTCCTCCAAGGCGTACGAGTTCGGCGACTCGCTCAACCTGGACATCACCGCCACGCTCAACTCCGTCTTCGCCCGCGAAGGCCCGCCCGACGGCTCCGGAATCCTCAACCTCGAGTACTCCGACCTGCAGGTTCAACAGGCCGACTACCAGTCCTCCTGCGCCACCGTCGTCCTGCTCGACTGCTCGCATTCGATGATCCTCTACGGCGAAGACCGCTTCACGCCCGCCAAGCGCGTCGCCATGGCGCTCGCGCATCTCATCCGCACACAGTACCCCGGCGACCAGCTCTCGCTCGTCCTCTTCCACGACTCCGCCGAAGAGATCGCCATCTCGCAGCTCCCGCGCGTCAAAGTCGGCCCGCACTACACCAACACCCGCGAAGGATTGCGCGTGGCCCAGCGCATCCTGCGCTCCTCCGGCAAGGACATGAAGCAGATCGTCATGATCACCGACGGCAAGCCCTCCGCGCTCACCCTCGACGACGGCCGCATCTACAAAAACGCCTTCGGCCTCGACCCCATCGTCATCTCCGAAACCCTCGAAGAGGTCGGCCGCTGCAAGCGCTCCAACATCATGATCAACACCTTCATGCTCGCCAACGATTTCCAGCTCGTGCAATTCGTCCAGCAGATGTCCGCCATGTGCCGCGGCAAAGCCTACTTCACCACGCCGCAGACTCTCGGCAACTATCTCCTCATGGACTTCATGTCCCGCCGCTCCAAGCACATCAACTAAGTTCGACTCTCGACAGCACCCGTTATAAGGAGAAGGCGCGGACTCGTCCGCCGCTTTCGCACGCCACCTCGCGGTACGATTCTCTGGACAACATTCTCCGAGGTCTCTCGCGTGCTCAAACTCCTGCTCCTCGCCGCACTCGCGCTCACGCTCAGCGCCGCCGCGCAACAACCCCAATACCCTTTCCGCGACCCGAGCCTCTCCCCACAAAAGCGCCTCGACAATCTCCTCTCGCTCATGACGCTCGACGAGAAGATCGACGTCCTCGGGACCAACACCGCAGTGCCGCGCCTCGGCGTGCCCAGCTTCGGCTCGTCTGAAGGAATCCATGGCGTCGTGCAGCGCGGCGGCCGCGGCCGCGACGCCATCACCACCACGCAATTCCCGCAGCCTCCCGGCCTCGGCGCCACATGGGACGCCGCGCTCATCCAGCAAGCCGCCGGCGTGGAAGGCTACGAAGCCCGCTACATCACGCAAACGCCGAAGTACAACCGCCAGATCCTCATGCTCTGGGGACCGCAGGCCGACCTCGCCCGCGATCCCCGCTGGGGCCGCAGCGAAGAGGTCTACGGCGAAGACCCCTTCTTCAACGGCACCATGGTCACCGCCTTCATCCACGGCCTGCAGGGTGACGACCAGCATTACTGGCAGGGCGCCTCGCTCATGAAGCACTTCCTCGCCAACTCCAACGAGGACCACCGCGACAGCTCATCGTCCAACTTCGACCAGCGCCTCTTCTGGGAGTACTACTCCGTGCCCTTCCGCATGGGCTTCCTTGACGGTGGCGGCCGCGGCGTCATGGCCAGCTACAACTCGTGGAACGGCACGCCCATGGCCGTCAACCCGATCCTCCAGTCCATCGTCATCGACCAGTGGCACGCGCTCGTCGTCTCCTCCGACGGCGGCGCGGTCAAGCAGCTCTGGTCCTCGCACCATGCCTTCCCCGACCAGAAAACCGCCGTCATCGCCTGCCTCCATGCCGGCATCAACCAGTTCCTCGACACCTGGAAAGACGAGACCCACGCCGCCGTCAAAGAAGGCTCTGTCACCCAAGCCGAGCTTGACACACTCGTCCGCCGCAAATTCGAAGTCACACTCAAGCTCGGCCTGCTCGACCCGGCAGATCACAACCCCTACGCCAACATCAACGCCGCGCACGAGCCCGAGCCCTGGAACACGGACCGCGTCCGCGCCATCTCGCTCCGCACCGCGCTCGAGTCCATCGTGCTGCTCAAGAACGCCAACAATACCCTCCCGCTCGACAAAACAAAGCTGCACTCCATCGCGGTCATCGGCCCGCTTGCCGACGCCGTCCACTGGGACTGGTACGGCGGCACACCGCCCTACACCGTGACGCCGCTCGCCGGCATCACCGCTGCCGCAGGGCCTGATGTCAAAATCAACTACGCGGCGTCCGAGCTCCACCAGGAGGCGCTTACCGCAGCCCGCAATTCCGACGTCGCCATCGTCGTGGTCGGCAACGATCCCACGTGCGGCCCCGACATGGCCCGCGACTGGCACAACACCGTCGACGGCGGCGGCACGCTGCCCTGCACCGTTCCCTCCGACGGCCGCGAAGGCCGCGACCGCGAGTCCCTCACCCTGGAACAGGAGCAACTAGCCAAGCAGGTCTTCGCCGTCAACCCGCGCACCATCCTCGTCCTCGTCTCCAGCTTCCCCTACACCATCAACTGGTCGCAGCAGTACATCCCGGCCATCCTGCACATGGCGCACAGCTCGCAGGATGAAGGCACCGCGCTCGCGCGCGTTCTCTTCGGCGACTACGACCCGGGCGGCCACCTCATCGTCACCTGGCCCAAATCCGCCGACCAGCTCCCGCCCATGATGGACTACAACATTCGCGACGGCCGCACCTATATGTACTTCAAAGGCGATCCGCTTTATCCGTTCGGCTTCGGTCTCAGCTACACCACCTTCAAGTTCGCCAACATCCACGCTGCCCCGGCAGCCGACGAAATCGTCACAGTCAGCGCCGATATCACCAACACCGGCTCCCGCTCGGGCGACGAGGTCGTGCAGCTCTACGTGCATCACCTCCACTCCTCTGTCCCCCGTCCGACAGAAGAACTCAAAGGTTTTCAACGCATCTCCTTGGCTCCCGGCGAGACCCGCACCGTCACCATTCCGCTCAAACTTGCCGACCTCGCCTACTGGAACGAAAATCGACATCAGTTCGTCTTAGAACGTGAGCCGGTTGAGTTTCGGCTCGGCGACTCCTCCAGCAATATCCTGCTAAGAACGAACGTTTCTGTCCGCTGACTGCCGCCGCCCGCCAAACCATCATCAAAAGGAAATGAGGCCTTTCCCTCCGATGCAGAGTCGCCGCCGTCAGGGCGCCCCAACCCGCCACCGCGAGGTGCCATGAACGTTGCCTTCGATTCCACCCGTGCACTGGCAGAGAAACTCGAGCTGGTCGCCCAGACAGGGCTGCTGCTCGCGCGTAACCCGCACCTCGAGACCATCGCTCAGCGTGCCACCGACGCCGGCCTGCAGCTCAGCGGGGCTTCCTTCGGGAGTTTCGTTTTCAATGACCCCGGCACTTCCCCGGCCGCGAGCCACGCCATCTATACCGTCTCCGGCACCGGCTCGTCGCGGTCGTCTACCTTCCCCGCACGCCAGGTTCCAGTTGCGAACCCTCCCCTCAAGGACGCCACCATCATCCGTTCGCGCGACATCACGCGCGACACCCGCTTCCGCGGTCCCCTGGCTGACGACGGCCTCCCGCACGACAACCGCACAATCCGCAGCTACCTCGCGGTTCCGGTCCGCAACTTCGCCGGCGACGTCCTCGCCGAGCTCGTCTACGGTCACGAAGAGCCCGACGTCTTCGAGGACACTGCCGAGCTCCTCATCAAAACCCTCGCCGCCCAGACCGCCTCCGCCATCGAAAACGCCCGCGTCCGCGAGCAGCTCGGCCACCAGCTCTCGGAGATCGATCGCGCCCAGGTCAAGCAGGCTGTCAACGTCAAACGGCTGGGCGAGCTCGCCGCCATCGTCGAGTCCTCCGACGACGCCATCATCTCCAAGGACCTGGACGGCATCATCACTAGTTGGAACGCCGCCGCCAGCCGCATCCTCGGCTACAAGCCCGAAGAGATCATCGGCAAATCCATCCTTAACCTCATCCCCGAGCACCTCCACTCTGACGAGCCCATCATCATCGGCCGCATCAAATCAGGGCAGCGCATCGAGCACTTCGAAACGCAGCGCCGCGCGAAGAACGGCGACCTGCTCGACGTGTCGCTCACCATCTCGCCCGTCAAGGACGATCAGGGCCGCATCGTAGGGGCGTCCAAAATTCTCCGCGACATCTCTCCGCGCAAGCGCCTCGAAACCTCTCTTCTCCAGGCTGAAAAGATCGCGGCCACCGGCCGCATGGCCGCCACCATCGCGCACGAGATCAACAACCCGCTCGAGGCCGTGCTCAATCTGCTGTACCTGCTCCGCCCGCTCGTCAATGACTCCGAAGGCCGCAACTACCTCAACACCGCGGAAGTTGAGCTCAACCGCGTCGCCCACATCGCCAAGCAGACCCTCGGCTATTACCGCGAGCACGCCTCCGCCGTCTGCCTGCCCATCTCTGACCTCGTCGGGCATGCGCTCACCGTGTACGCACCGCGCTGCCAGGCGTTCGACATCCGCATCGAGCGCCACGTCAACTCCAACACCACGCTCGTCCTGCGCCGCGGCGAAATGATGCAGGTCATCTCCAATCTGATGGCGAACTGCATCTACGCCATGCCCAGAGGCGGAAAGCTCGGCGTCTGCGTCAACGACATCCAGACGCCCGAGCCCGGCGTGGTCCTCACCATCGAAGACAACGGCGTCGGCATTCCTCCCGAAAACCTCGCCAGAGTCTTTGAAGCCTTCTTCACCACCCGCCAGACCATCGGCACCGGCATCGGCCTCTTCGTCGCCAAGCAGTTCGTCGAAGGCCACGGCGGCACCATCGCCATTGAAAGCAAAGTCGCCACCGACGCCGAATCCGACGACCACGGCACCAAGGTCTCCGTCTTTCTCCCCCGGCACACCACCTACGAGCTCGAAGAAGACCCCACCGCCACCCGCGCCTGACCCACCCACTACCCCTACGGCGTCACATTCGCCGACCCAATCGCTCCCGTCGCCGCATCCCGGACGACGATCCGCACCCGCGCCGTGAACGGCGGAACAGCAATCGGAAATGCGAGGGTCACCTTCGAATCCGGCCTCAGCACATCCGTCACCGCGAGCTGCTCCTTCATCTCCGCGGCCCGCTGCGCCGTCTCCTTGCCCTTCGCGTTGTAGCAGACCGCCAGCACCGTCACCTCGGCCAGACGCGCCCCGCCCGCCTCCTCGGAGAACTTCAGGTCGTTCGCATTCACCATCACGTCGTAGCCGTTCCTGGCCCGCTTCGCCGTCGCGTGCAGCCCCGTATACGCCATCGTGGTCCCCGCCGCGCTCAGCAGGTCGAACTTCAGGTCATTGGACTGCTTCGCCTTCGGCCCCATCGCCACGTGGGCCACGGGAACATTCGCCGTGAAGTACCCTTCGCGGGTAACCACCCGCAGCCGCGGGTCCTTAACCATCACCCGAATCCTGCGATACGGTTCAGCCGCGTTGCTCTCCCCCGCCGGAACATACGCCAGCGTGTAGTACTCCGTCCCTTCCTTCGTCACCTGCGCGACCTGCGCGTCAATGTCGTTGCGCCCCGTGATCACCCGTCCGCCGGTGTTATCCGCAAATGTGCCCATCGCCATGTTGTCGCGGATATGCGCATAATCCAGCGCGCCCTTCCCATCGCTCGCCGTGTCCATTGAAGCCGAAGCCGAGCCCACCTGGGTCGGATCGATCGACTGCTCCGTCGCATCATCGGCCCGCACCGGTCCCGCCGGATCGATGATGTACAGCGTTACCCGGGCCGCCAGCATACGGTTGGTAACGTGCTGGATCGCCGCGATGGCTTTGTCGCGGTCCAGCTCGCTCATGTTGGTCAGGTCGTACGCCTTGTTGTAGCCGGCGCCTACCCAGATCACGTTCTTGCGCCCCGGAATCCCCGCCACACTCTCGGCAATCTGCGACATCGCGCCGAGCGTCTTCACCAGCCCGTTGTCTGATCCGCCGGCGCCGCCGTTCAGCGTATTCATGATCTGCGTGAAGTCGAGGTCCGCCGTGTGCTTCTTTACGCTCTGCAGCAGCTCGGCGCGGCTCTGCGTGTAGTCATGCAGCACGACCATCCGCGAATAGCCCGCGGCCACGAACAGCGTCGGCACCGGAAGCACCTCAGGCTGGGCCTTGAGGTACTTCTCCAGCATCTCGCGCGCATACGCCAGGTCGCGGAACGGCGTGTTCACCTCGTCGAGCACCAGCACATCCACCGGCGCCTGCCCAATCTTCGGCAGGTCCGCCACCCCGCGCACCACGTCGGCACCGCCGCTCACCGGCATGGCATGCGCGGACGGCGGATCGAAGTTCTTGATCGTCTCCGGAACCTTGTCCTCAGTGACAACGAACTGCGAGCGGTCAAGGTTCGTGACCGGCCTGCCGCTGCGGTCCAGCACCACAACATCCAGCACCACCAACCGGGAGGTCACCGAAATCGTCCCCTGCGGACGGGCCTCACCGCCCTGCGGAGCCTGTGCCCACGCGCCGGTAACCGCAACGGCCGAGAACATTGCACAGACCAGCGCGGACTGAAAACGGCGCTGCAAACCAAATGCATCCATGAGCATTCTGAATGTACGCTCCACAACACTCCAGGGACGCCATCGACTCTCACCGACGGCATCCTTTCTCCCAATACCGCCTTCCCGATAGACTTGAACGGATGGCCTTCACTTCACTCTTCGGCAAACGCGAACGCAAACCGGAAGATCAGGCCGGTGAGCCGGAAACCCACGAACCCGAGCAGCCGCAGTCGCCGGAAGAGGCGACCGAGGAGTCGCGGCCGCGCAGCTTCTTCGACCGCATGCGCCAGGCCGTCACCCGCACGCGCCAGTCGCTCTCTGACCAGATCTCCAGCGTCATCGCCCTCACTCGCGAGATCGACGAGACATCGCTCGACGAACTCGAGTTCGCTCTGCTCGCCTCCGACATCGGGGCGCCCACGGCAAACGAGATCATCACCCGCCTGCGCGACCGCGCGCTGCGTCACGGGCTGGCTAACGGCGCCGAGCTGAAGGCCGCGCTCAAGGACGAGATCCGCCGCATCCTGGACTCGGTGAATGCGCCCGTTCACCACGCCGCGACGCCGCCAGAGGTCATCTTCCTCGTGGGCGTGAACGGCACCGGCAAGACCACGACCAGCGGAAAGCTCGCCGCGCTTTATCGCCGCGAGGGCAGGTCCGTGCTGCTCTGCGCCGCCGACACGTTCCGCGCCGCCGCCATCGAGCAGCTCGAGATCTGGGCTGCGCGTTCTGGCGTCGCGATGATCAAGACCAAACAAGGTGGCGATCCCTCGGCCGCGCTCTTCGACGCCGCCACCGCCGCAAAGGCCCGATCCACCGATGTGCTTCTGGTCGACACCGCCGGCCGTATGCACACCAAGTCCGACCTGATGAAGGAGCTCGACAAGATGCGTCGCACAGCCGAGCGCCAGGTGCCCGGCTCTCCGCACCAAACGCTGCTGGTGATCGACGCCACCACGGGCCAGAACGGCCTGCAGCAGGCTCGTATCTTCACCGAAGCCGCGCACGTCACCGGCATCGTGCTCACGAAGCTTGACGGCACCGCGAAGGGCGGCATCGTCGTCGCGATCGCCCGCGAGTTGGGACTCCCCGTCCGCTACGTCGGTGTGGGCGAAAAGCTCGAGGACATCCTGCCGTTCGACTCCGCCAGCTTCGTCGATTCGCTGCTCGATTAACTGCTCAGAAGTTCTTTTGTATCAATCCCCGGCGGGGGATTGCCGGCCAGGCTACCTTTGCGGCAACTTGCGGCTTCTAAGTAGATGGCGGGCCTTCGAGGCGCGCCCAGGGCACGTTACAAAAATAATGCCTCCTCGGTTCGGCTCACGACGCCGAAGAGTCATCTTGGAGCTGGATGCCCCGGGCGATACTCACTAGCGCAGCCGCTATTAACCAAGGAGGTTCCTGTGCACCAGCTGATTGCAGCCTTCTTTGCCATGGTCTTTTCCTTCTCTCACGCGCAAACTGTGCGACACAGCGAGTTCGCGCTGGCTGCCAACAGCCATCCGTTCGTCCAGGCTGTAGCGCCGACGCGCGAGGAACTCGCCCGCGAGCAGTTTGAGACCGTCACCAGCTATGCTGAGACCTCATGCGTCTCCTGCCGGCGGATGAACGTGGTCTACGACGCGCGCTAGAGCTCGCCAGCGAAGCGCAAGCATTCGCTTCCCCAAACCCCACAGTGGGCTGCGTGCTTCTTCGGCCTGAGAGCACTACTGTTCTCGGCGAAGGTGCGCATTACTACGACAAGCTCGACCACGCGGAGATCGCCGCGCTGAAGCAGGCCCGCGCTGCAGGCCACAGCCTTCACGGCGCGACGGCATACGTCACGCTCGAGCCCTGCGTGCACCACGGCCGCACCGGCCCGTGCTCGGACGCGTTGATCGCCGCAGGAATCACGCGCTGCGTTCTGGCAACGCTCGATCCTAACCTGCTGGTAAGCGGAAAAGGAATGGCTCGGCTTCGCGCGGCGGGGATCGAAGTGCTGGTACTTGCGCCGGCTTCGGAGATCGCCCAGCGAGCTCGCCGGCTCAATGATGCGTTCGCATTCGCGATCGTGCATGAGCGTCCGTTCGTGACTCTGAAAGCCGCGCTATCGGTGGACGGAAAGCTTGCTCCGGCAGCGGGTACGCGCACCACCACGGAACCTTACTGGCTGTCCGGTGCAGCGGCGCGCGCGGATGTGCAGCGGCTGCGGCATGCGGCGGATGCGGTGCTCACCGGAATCGGCACTGTACTCGCGGATGATCCGGAATTGACAGACCGGACGGGACTGCCGCGCAGGCGTCCGCTGCTGCGCGTTGTGCTCGACTCCCGGCTGCGCATTCCAGCCGATGCGAAGCTCGTGCGTTCAGCGGCTGCGGAGGGCCGCGGCGACCTGCTCGTCTTTTGCGCGGAGGATGCTCCTGCGGAGCGCGAGTCCGAGCTGCGCGCGCTGGGAGTGGAGGTGCATGGGATTCCGCTGCGCGACGGCCGCCTCGATCTGCGTATCGCGCTCGATCACCTCAACCAGGCGCACCACATCCGCAGCGTGCTCACGGAAGCCGGCTCAGCGCTCAACGGCAGCCTTCTGCGCGAGCAGCTCGCAGACAAGATCGTCCTCTACTTCGCTGAGCAGGAGCTTGGAGCGTCAGCGCTCGGTTTCGCGGAGGGCACATCACCGTATCTCTTGCAGCAGCAGCTGAGCGCTGTGGAGCGTGAGACCTTCGCGCATGGAGCCGGCGGCGACGACGTGCGCATCACCGGCTACTTCCACGATCCTTGGTCCGGGCTGTAGCTTCCGCGGTAGGCTAGAGGTATGTTCACGGGTCTCATCGAGACGACCGGCACGTTGCTTGCCGCGAAGCGCACGGCGGGCGCGATGCGCCTGGTGATTGCGGCACCACAGCTCGCCGGACGCTGGAAGGTGGGCGACAGCATCGCCGTGAACGGTGTGTGCCTGACGGCGCTGGACATGGAAGACACGCATGAGGCGCACCCAGGGCGCTTTGCGGCCGACCTCGCGCAGGAGACGATTCGGCGCACCAGCCTGGCGCAGCTTGAGGCAGGCGCGCTTCTGAACCTGGAGCTGCCTACGCCCGCAGGATCGCCGCTCGGCGGCCACGTTGTGCAGGGGCATGTGGATGGGACAGGCAGGCTGGTCTCGCTTGTTCCGCTGCGTCCGGACATCGACTCGACAGACTGGCGCATGACGATTGAGCTTCCTGCGAACCTGGCGACACAGGTGATTCCGCAAGGCTCCATCACGATCGACGGCATCAGCCTCACGGTAGCCAAGGTCCACGAGCCGGAGCGCGAGGGCAAGGTGCGGATTGAGCTTGCAATCATCCCGCACACCTACCGCGGCACGAACCTGCACGCAAAGATGGCAGGTGAGGCGGTGAACATCGAGACGGATGTTTTGTCGAAGTACGCCGCGCAGCAGCTTGCGGCGAACGCTAATGCACCGGCGGCGGGTTCGGCTGTTTCGGGTTCGGCGGTTTCGGGTTCCGCGGAGAGCGCGGCCAGTGCGGCGCCTCAGCGTGCCTTGGTGACGAATTGGCTCACGGCGGAATACCTGCTCGAGAACGGTTACTAGCCGCCAATTACGCCCCGCAGTGCGTGGAGTCGCGAACTGAACGCAGAAAGGCGCGGCCTCCGCGCCGCGCCTTTGCTGTTTCGCTGAACTGCAGCTTGGCTGTGAACCAGCTCAGGGCTGTTAACCAGCTCAGGGCTGTTAGCCGGCTCAGGGCTGCTACAGCGAGGACATGTTGTGCAGGAACTCCTGGTTGTTGCGTGTCTTACCGAGCTTGTCGGAGAGAAGCTCCATGGCTTCGACCGGCGAGAGCGGGTTGAGTACCTTGCGCAGAATCCAGGTGCGCTGCAGGTCGTCCTTGGAAATGAGGAGCTCTTCTTTCCTCGTTCCGGAGCGCTGGATATCGATGGCCGGGAAGACGCGCTTGTCGACGAGCTTGCGGTCGAGAATGACTTCCATGTTGCCGGTACCCTTGAACTCTTCGAAGATGACCTCGTCCATGCGCGAGCCGGTATCGATAAGGGCGGACGCGATAATTGTTAAGCTTCCGCCTTCTTCGATATTCCTGGCCGCGCCGAAGAAGCGCTTGGGCCGCTGCAGCGCGTTCGAGTCCACACCGCCGGAGAGGACCTTACCGGACGGAGGCACGATGGTGTTGTAGGCACGAGCCAATCGAGTGATGCTATCGAGCAGGATGACGACGTCGCGCTTGTGCTCGACGAGGCGCTTGGCCTTCTCGATGACCATCTCGGCGACCTGCACGTGGCGCGCGGCGGGCTCGTCAAAAGTCGACGAGATCACTTCACCCTTCACAGACCGCTGCATGTCGGTGACCTCTTCCGGGCGCTCATCGATGAGCAGAACGATGAGGACAATTTCGGGGTGGTTCGCCGTGATGGAGTTGGCGATCGCCTGCATCAGCACGGTTTTGCCGGTGCGCGGCGGAGCGACGATGAGACCGCGCTGACCTTTGCCGATCGGGCACAGGAGGTCCATGACGCGGCCGCTGATGCCCTCGCGCACGGTCTCCATCTTGATCCGTTCCTGCGGATAGAGCGGCGTGAGGTTGTCAAACAGAATCTTATTGCGCGTCTCCTCAGGCGACTCGAAGTTGATTGCCTCTATCTTTACCAGCGCGAAGTACTTCTCGCCTTCATGCGGTGAGCGCACGTTGCCGGAGATGGTGTCGCCGGTCTTGAGGTCGAACTTGCGGATCTGCGAGGGCGAGACGTAAATGTCGTCGGGGCCCGGCAGGTAGTTGTAGTCGGGGCTGCGGAGGAAGCCGTAGCCGTC
Organism: uncultured Verrucomicrobiae bacterium; assembly: GCA_963716225.1. Taxonomy (GTDB): domain Bacteria; phylum Acidobacteriota; class Terriglobia; order Terriglobales; family Acidobacteriaceae; genus Granulicella. The sequence continues at coordinate 1,375,447 of OY970299.1, forward strand.
GGGGAGGATTTCGAGCACGCCCTCGGCGAAGATGTGGCCTTCCTTCTCGCTTTGCGCTTGAAGGATTTTGAAGATGAGGTCCTGTTTGCGGAGGCCGCTGGTGCCGGGAATTTCGAGACCGCGGGCGAGCTTGCCGAGCTCGGCAATGCTCTTTTCTTTCAACTCAGTAATTGTCATGGGTGTCGTGTGGACTTTCGTTCTTGGTAGGAGGGATGTGGGTGTTGCGGGGTGCTGGACGTGCGGTGCGCAGGCCCAGGAGCTCAGGTTAGACCGAGGAGCGAAGCGCGGAGAGTGATTGCGGGGGAAAGTACAGAGGGTACTACTGGAAGGACGTTGTTGGAATTACGATATCAGAATTCCGGACTGGTGAAAACACAGTAGCGGACGGCGCAGGCCGCCGCAGCGGCTTTAGGCCGCGCGGCGAACCGTTGCCACAGTCTCTTCGTGCTCGTCGGAGCCGTCCAGGCCCATAGGCATGGCGTCCTTGAAGCGGTCCAGCACCTCGTTCGTGGTGTCCTGGAGCCGGGTGTTGGGCTTGTGGAGCTTGCGCGTGGCCTTGGAGGCCAGCTGACACAGCTGATAGCGGTTGTTCACGTGCGTGAGGGCTCCAAAAATAAGATCTGAGCGCATAATTTCTCTCTTTCCTCTGCGAAGTCTGAGGTGGCTGCCCTCGGTGTGCCGAGCTCCACTCTGTGAGTCCTGCGTCTGGGTTCGAGGTTGAGCCAGTCGCAGTCCGGCACAGATCCCCGTCTTTTTAGACGCAGTCGGCACGGAACGGATGCATCTCTGTTCCAATGCCATAAAACATTTTCCAAGTTCCTACATTTCAACAACTTGCCCGCCGAACACACACAAGGCCGGCTCGCGGGGAATATTACCCTCCGCGACATCAGAGAGTCCCAAGTAGCTGCCTGCAATGGTTCCGGAAAGGTCGCCGTTCCGAACGCGAGAGGAACGCACTAACCAGGCGAGCAGGGCCCGGCTATTACGTCTCACAAGAAGCACCTTACCGTCCGGGCTGGGGTGCGTCAATCCTTTTTTTTGAACAGGGATTTGTGTCGTATCCAAAATTCAGGATTGTTGGATTTTCGCGCACTTACGCCCAGCAAGTTACGCCCAGTAGCTGCGATCCAGCGTCCGGTACTGGATGGCCTCCGCGATATGTTTCACAGCGATCCCTTCGGCGCTGTCGAGATCGGCTATCGTCCGCGCTACCTTGAGGATACGGTCATGAGCGCGGGCGCTGAGACCCTGTTGCTGCATGGCCCGCTCGAGCAGCTTTTCGGCGTCGCTCGACAGCTCGCAATGGGTGCGGATCTGCTTGGTGCTCATCTGCGCGTTGGAGAAGACGGGCCGGGTGGCCGCGCGCGAACTCCCTTTGGTGCGATCGCCATTCTCCAGAAAACGGGCGTGCTGGCGCTCGCGGGCTCTCATCACGCGCTCGCGAATTTCGCTCGAGCCTTCGGCAGCCTGCGCGCCGCGGAGCTCCTTGTACTGGACTGCGGGGACCTCAATGTGGATGTCAATGCGGTCGAGCAGCGGGCCGCTGACCTTCGAGACATAGCGTTGGATCATTGGCGGCGTGCACATGCAATCGCGGCTCTTGTCGTTGAAGTAGCCGCAGGGGCAGGGGTTCATCGCAGCCGCGAGCATGAAGCGCGCGGGAAACGAGAGCGACATGGACGCGCGCGCGATCGTGACGCAGCCGTCCTCGAGTGGCTGGCGGAGGACCTCGAGCACGTTGCGCGGAAACTCCGGGAGCTCGTCAAGGAAAAGCAGGCCGTTGTGCGAGAGGCTGACTTCGCCGGGGCGCGGGATCATTCCCCCGCCAATGAGCCCGGCGTCCGAGATGGTGTGGTGGGGCGCGCGGAACGGCCGCTGGGTAACGAGGCCTTCGTCTCTATTCAGAACGCCGGCGACCGAATGGATTTTCGTCGTTTCGAGAGCTTCCTCAAAGCGCAGCGGAGCGAGGATGCTCGGCAGGCGCTTGGCCAGCATGGTTTTGCCGGAGCCGGGAGGGCCGATCATGAGGATGTTGTGTCCGCCGGCCGCGGCAACCTCCAGAGCGCGCTTGGCGACATGCTGTCCGCGCACATCACGGAAGTCGGAGATGTGATCGAGTGCCTCTTCGAGCAGAGCGCGCGATTCGACGCGCAGGGGCTCAGCCTTGACCGGCCCGTGAGCGGCGGAGTTCAGCAGCTCGCGCACTTCAAGGAGGCTACGCACCGGGTACACGCTCACGCCGTCGACGACAGCCGCTTCGCGCGCGTTCGCGGCGGGGATGATCAGATTCCGAATCCCGGCGTTCTTCGCGGCAATGGCGATCGGCAGCATGCCCTGCACAGCGCGGACTGTGCCATCGAGACCGAGCTCGCCGACCATGAGGAAGTCGCTCACATCACCGATGGAGAGGCCGCCGTAGGCACCCAGAATGCCGACGGCAATCGGAAGATCGAAGCCGGAGCCCTCTTTCTTGAGGTCGGCTGGAGCCAGGTTGATGGTGATGCGGGTGGGCGGAAGGTCGAAGCCGGAGTTCTTCACGGCGGAGCGAACGCGGTCGCGGCTCTCGCGCACGGCTGCGTCCGGCAGGCCCACCACGCTGAAGGTCTCTTCCTTTTGCGCAACGTGCGAAAAGTCTACTTCTACGTCGATCAGGTGCGCGTCGATCCCGTAGACCGCAGCGCTGCGCGTCTTGAACAGCATGTCCCGCCTGCAGAGAGCCCGTTAGAGGCCGTAAAGTTGCGCTCAGTCTAGCATCCGGTTTCGAGACAGCAGAACGAGGCACTCTACCACTTCTGTACGAAGCTGAACGGATTTTCGTCTCTTCCGGAAACAACTGCAGGCGGTTTTTATGCGTCGTAACTATCTGTCTTCTGTGCAGTTTGCGTAAGCCATTAACCCCTGCTATGCACGCATCGGCACGGATTGAGGGACTCCATGAACGCACGACGCTCGATGACGTTGCTCGCGATTATTACGGCGGGGCTGCTGGTTGGCCCGGCCTGCGCCCAGGATGCACCACAGTCGGTTCCTCCGCAGCCTGCAGAGCAGCAGCAACCGCCGCAGGGCGCGCAGCCGGCAGAACAACATCCCGGGGAACAGGGACAAGGCTTCGAACCGAACGCGATTCGCGCCTGGACGATCATCACCGATGCCGCAGGCCCCGGTCGGCCCGCGCATGACCGTGTTCAGGCCATGGCCGCGCTGGGGACGATGGGGAACGACGAGCGCGCGGCGCGGTTGATCGAGGAAGGCTTCACCGCAAAGGACTACGACGTGCGCGTGGCGGCGGTACTTGCAGCAGGGCAGACGAAGAATCCAAGGCTCATTCCGGCGCTGCAGCGCGTGCTCGACGATGACAACGCGCTGGTCGCTTACACGGCGGCGATGACGCTTTGGAAGATGCACGACACCTCCGGCCAGGACCTGCTGACGGCGGTTGCGGTGGGCGACCGCAAGGCCAATGTGGGATTGATCAAGGGCGAGAAGCACAAGGCGGCGAAGGAGCTGCACAGCCCGAAGACGATGGGCATGATTGCCGTCAACCAGGCGTCGGGTTACTTCCTGGGGCCGTTCGGCGTAGGCCTGAAGGCGATCGAAATGGTGGACAAAGGCGGCGGCGCGATTCCGCGTGCGGCGGCGCTTGATGAGCTTGCAAGGCAGCATAGCGACGACGTGCACGAACTGCTGGTGCAGGACCTCACCGACCCGGAGCCGGCGGTGCGCGCGGCGGCGGCAAAGGGGCTCGGCCGCTGGCAGGATGAAAACACGGAAAAGCTTGTAGGGCCGATGTTTGGAGACAACAAGCTTCCGGTCCGGCTGACGGCGGCTGCAACGTATCTGCGCGTCGCAAACCACATACCGACGCCGCCGGACGACGACAGCAACGCGGGGCAATAGCAGGCGCTTCACGACTTGCGCCGCGCAGGAGAACCGCATGCCGAAGCGCGCCAGCAAGCGAGAGAGTTCGCCAGGCAAGGCGAAGACTGCGCGGAGAGGGTCGACCCCGCCGGCGAACTCACCAGCTGCGGCGGAAGCTTATCGCGGAATGGCATTGGCACTGCCTGATGCGGTCGAATCCTCGCATATGGGAGCGGCGGATTTTCGGGTGAACGGAAAGATCTTCGCGACACTTGCATACGCCGCGAAGGGGCTCGGGACTGTGAAGCTCAACTCGGAACAACAGGCGGGCTGCCTTGCCGACGCGCCGGAGTACTTCACGCCTGCTCCGGGCGGCTGGGGGCGGAATGGCACCTCGCTGGTTCGGCTGGACGCGCCCGAAGATGTGCTCCGAGGGGCGCTCAGTATGGCGCATCGCAACGTTCTCAAGGAGTGCATCAAGCCGGCGCGGCGACGAACTGCTGGCACGTAATACGCGGATTCATCTTCTCGGGCCTGAATCACGAACGTCAGATGTCCAGGACCCACACATGCACGACATACGTAAGTTCGCTCTTCCACTGTTAGCTTTTCTCGTCGTTCTTGTTAGCGTGCCGTTCGCTTGCGCGCAGCCCGAGCGGCCGGTTGCGAGAAGCGCCGCGAGCTCGACGCCTCAGACGCAGGAAGAGCCGGAGGTAAGCGCCGCCACACCCAGCGTCGACTCCGCATGGTCCATGCTGAATGCGGCCGCGCACCGATCGACACAGACGCGCATCGTTACACTGGCCGCGCTGGGGACGATGGGTTCAAACGCGAAAGCCGCCGAGCTGATCGGATCGTCGATGAACGACCCACAACTTGATGTGCGTACCGCTGCGATTCTCGCGGCAGGACAGACGAAGAACGGCAGCTTGATTCCGAATCTGCGCCGGAAGCTGAACGATACCGAACCTCAGGTTGTGTTCAGCGCCGCTGCGACGCTATGGAAGATGGGCGACCACTCCGGTGAGAGCGTGCTGAACGCGGTAGCGGGAGGCGAGCGCAGGGCGAAACCTGGGCTGGTGCACGGCGCGCGCAATGACGTCGACCGCGAGCTGCACAACCCGGGTGCGCTCGCCAACCTGGGCGCAAGTGAGGGCGCGTCGCTGCTGCTCGGTCCATTCGGGTTCGGCGTCACTGCGTTCAACTACATGCGCAAGAGCGGGAGCGATCCGGCACGTGCAGTCGCGATCAATTTGCTCGCGGAGAACAAGTCCGCGGCTGTCGAGCGCGAGCTGATCGAGGCACTTGCGGACAAGGACGCTGCAGTGCGCGCCGCAGCCGCGAAAGCACTCGGGGAGCGGCGTGATCCGGCGTTCATGGAGCGGCTTGGACATCTGTTCAGCGACCCGAAGTTGCCGGTCCGTCTTACTGCGGCAGCCGCGTATATCAACTGCTCGACTGCATCGGCCAGGCATTCGCGAACACGCCTACAATAGCGTTGGATGAACACAAGTCTCTTTGAGCTGTTCAAGATCGGCATCGGGCCCTCCAGCTCCCACACCGTCGGCCCAATGCGCGCCGCGCTGCGCTTTCTGCGCGAGCTCAAGGCGAAGAATCTGTTGGTCCAGGTCAGCTCGATCAGCGTCGATCTTTATGGATCGCTCGCCCTAACGGGACACGGGCATGGCACGAATCGGGCGATTCTTCTCGGGCTGTCCGGTGAATCTCCCGACACAATTCCGGTCGATCAAATCGATGCGCTGCTGGAGAAGATCCGGAGCAGCGAGCGGCTGAAGCTGATGGGAGAGCGCGAGGTCGCGTTCCGCGAGACCGAACATCTGCGCTTCCACCGCGACCAGATGTATCCGGAGGCCGGCAGCGCCACGCACCCCAACGGCATGCGCTTTACGGTCTTCGACGCGAGCGGCAACGTGCTTGCGAGCCATATCTTCTACTCCGTCGGCGGGGGATTCATTCTTTCTGCCGCGGAGCTCGCAGCGCCGGCCGCAGCGAGGAAGCGCGAGGTGCCGTACGCCTTCTCGAGCGCGGACGAGTTGCTGCGGATCGGCGACGAGCATCAGCTCACGATCGCCGAGGTCGTGCTGGCGAATGAGGTCGCGCTGCTCAGCGACCCGTCCATCACGCGGCGCATCGATCGCATCGTTTCGGCGTCGCGACCGGACAACGACTCTCCACCGGACATGAGCACGCTGACGGCGCGGCAACAGGTCGAGGCGGCGATTCTGACGTTGTGGCACACGATGGAGCGGTGCATCGAGCGCGGGCTGCACACCGAGGGCACGCTGCCGGGCGGATTGAACGTGCGCCGCCGCGCGCCCGGACTTGCAGCGCGAGCGGCAAGGCTCGAGCGGGAGGGCAAGCCGCGCGATCCGCTCGCGCCGCTCGATACCGTCACGATGGTCGCCATGGCGGTCAATGAAGAGAACGCAGCAGGAGGCCGCGTGGTCACCGCACCCACCAACGGCGCCGCTGGTGTGATTCCCGCCATCGGCTACTACTACATGCACCACGCGAGCGATGGGCTGAGCGATCAAGAAAAGCAGGAAGGCATTCTGCGCTACTTCCTCGCGGCTGCGGCAGTCGGAATTCTGTACAAGGAGAATGCATCGATCTCAGGCGCTGAGGTCGGCTGCCAAGGTGAGGTGGGCGTCGCCTGCTCGATGGCGGCTGGCGGGCTTGTGGCCGCGTTGAACGGCGACAATGCGGCTATCGAGCATGCGGCTGAGATTGCGATGGAGCACAACCTCGGCATGACCTGCGATCCGATTGGTGGCCTCGTGCAGATTCCATGCATCGAGCGCAATGGCATGGGCGCGGTGAAAGCCGTCAACGCGGCACGCCTGGCGATGAACGATCCCGGCTCGCACAAACTGTCACTCGATCAGATCATCGAGACGATGTACCGCACAGGCATGGACATGCAATCGCGGTACAAGGAGACGTCGCTGGCTGGGCTCGCGTTGAACATTATTGAATGTTGAGCTGCCGATTTGCGCGTGCTTGCACCTTGCTATAGTTGAGCCGAATGGCTCCTCCTCCGAGCGGACCTACAGCACACCCGCGCAGCACGCGACTTTTGCTGTTCGTTCTGGTCAGCCTTTTCCTGGCGAATGTAGCGCAGTGGGTTGTCTGCCGCGCCACCGGCCTGGGAAGTCCCGGCGGAATCAAGCCTTACCTTCTCGCGTTTCTGCATGTGCGGCAATGGACGGACTCGTGGCTGCCGATGCTGAAGTCGCTCGACTACTTCGCCGCGCATCCTGCGGAGCCGATCTACTACGCGCACCTCTACGACACGCTGATCTATCCGCTGGCCAGCCTCTTCCCGCTCGCGGCGCTGCAGAAGCTCGGAATCAGTGAACCGAGAATCCTGCACATCCTCACGATAGCCTCATGGCTCGCCGTTCTGGGTGTGGGTGCGGTATCGCTGTGGATGGGTGAGCGTCTGCTGCGAAAGCACAACAGCCGTCTGGATTGGCAATCGGTTCTCGCCGTCATGCTCGCCTGCATCGGATGCTATCCGCTGATCAAGGGCTACGCGCTCGGCAACGCTCAGACCCTCCTGTCATTCTTATTCGCCGTCCTGCTCTTGCTCTGGACGACCGGGCGCGAGCGCTCCGCCGGCGTCGTTGCCGCGCTGCTCGCATTTGTGAAGCCGCAGTATGGCTTGCTGTTGATCTGGATGCTGCTGCGGCGCCGTTGCGGGGCTGCAGTCGCGTTTCTCGTCTGCGCTGCCGTGCTGATCGCGCTATCGGTCGCCGTCTTCGGCTGGCACAACAATCTCGATTACATCCACGTGCTCTCGAATCTCAGCCGCAAGGCGCAATCCCACTACGCCAATCAGTCGATGTTCGGCACGCTGAATCGGATCATCGGCAACGGCGAGAACATCTCGTACACGCCACACGTCTACACGCCCTACATCGCGTGGGTCTACCGCACAACGCTCATCACCGGGTTGATTCTCATCGGTGCTGCGCTGTTCTTTCCCTGGGGCAAGCTGCGCGGCTCCAGTGGAGATCTCGCCGCGACCGCCATCGCATCCGTCGCGTCGTCGCCGATGGCCTGGGAGCATCACTATGGGATCGTCTTCGCGATTGCAGCATGGGTATGGTTCGCCTTTGGCTGCCGGCAACGGAAGGTTCCGTGGCTGCTTGCGGTTTCGACCTTTCTGACGCTGAACGCGCTCACCGCAACCAACTTCCTGGCGCCATATCTCGGCTGGAACGTGCTGCAGTCGTACCTCTACTTCGGCGCGCTGCTTATGCTCTTCGTGTTGATGCGGCTGGCGCGGAGTGTGACAAAGGGCGACGCTGAGCCGGTTCCATAAAAAGAAGAAGCGCGGCTACAAGCCGCGCACTTCATCGCTCACCAATCGCAGCTATGCTGCCGTCTCGTTTTCGAAGTACAGGTACTTCCTCCACGCGGCGTCTGCGCTTCCGATCATGCGCATGATGTGGCGACTCGTATGCAGCGTGAACGGCCGCGGCTCCCGAAGCAGCCGCATCTCTTCGAGCTCGTGCAGCATGTGATTGCCTTTGCGCCGGTTGCACTCGCGGCAGCAAGCCACCAGGTTCTCCCACGTCGACAGCCCGCCGCGCGACCGCGGCACCACATGATCGAGCGTCAGTTCGGCTGAAGTCAGTACCAGCTCGCAGTACTGGCAGGTATTGCGGTCGCGCAGCAGAATGTTCTTGCGGCTGAGGGCGCGGGTCTGGTGCGGAATTCGACGGTACTCGAGAAGTCGAATGACGCTCGGCATCTGGATGGTCATGCGATGGGAGTGCAGCATGCTTCCCTGCTCTTCTTCGGTACGCGCCACGCCCTTAAGCACCAGCACGAGTGCCCGCCGCGCGCCGCAGATGTTAATCGGCTCGTAGCTCGCGTTCAGCACCAGCACAGGCGTTTGCATGGCCGGCTGGCGGAACACACCGGCGCGGATCTCCAGCGCCTCCGCGCGCGCCGTGCCCGGCACCGGCTGCGTGGTGTGGTGGCGATTGCGCTTCCCTCTCATCTTGCCCGTCTGCATCACAATCCTCCCCAAGGTTCGGACAGCCCATCCTTCGCCTGCGCCTTCGACCTCAACGCAGGCACCGCATCCCAGCGGGCCACCAGCGAATCACCGGCCTCGCTGAACTCACCAGATCCATCGCCGCGCAGCACGCGCACGCTTTCCGGCTGCGCCTTCGCTACGGTCGCAACCCAGACTTTCGCCGCGCCGCCGCGCAGCAGCACACGCGCACACTCTCGGGCCGTCGCTCCGGTCGTCATGATGTCGTCGATCAGCAGCACCTCGCGGCCCTTGATCGCATCTGCATTGACGACGCGGAACGCGCCGCGCAGGTTACGGCGGCGATCGTGCGGCTGCATCGTAAACAGCGCACGTGTGTCCTTCACGCGAGCAAGCGATTTCGTATCGAGCTGGAGCTTCCATCCGCGGCGAAGTTTATGCAGCCACTTCAAGGCCGCCTCGGCAAGCAGCTTCGACTGATTGAATCCGCGACTCCGCTCACGCGCTGCAAACAAGGGAACGGGAATGACTATGAGGTCGCGCGCCGTTTCGCCTTCCAGCTTCAGGACGGCCTTCGCGAGCCACTCGCCGAGCACGTGACTTGCGACCTCGCGCACGCCATCGAACTTCAGGAGGTGCAGCATCTCGCGCATCTCGGCGTCGTACTCCGCATACGCCACGGCGCGCGCAAACTCCGGCGGAGCCAGCCTGCACATCGTGCACTCGGTTGTTCCCATGGCTGCCGCGAAGCGAGCCGATTCCATTCCCAGCGCATCGCCGCACCGGCTGCAAAGCACATTGGTCAGCTCGTCCTGCGCTTCCACGCGCGCAACACAAGCCTCGCAAACTGTCGCCCGGCTGATCGACATCATCGGGCCGCCGCACAGCCGGCAGTCGCTCGGCCAGACAGCGTTCACTACATCGACGAGGGTCCCACCCACCGCCGCTTTCAGTAATTGGCAACTTCGGAGGACGCGCGTCACGGCGCGCCAGCTGCCGCCCTCACCTGCCTCGTGGTCAGGCGGCCCTCCGTTTTCGAGCCGGACATCCTCGACGCTTACGCTGAAGACGGACCTCACCCGCGGCACAGCATGAAGAAGCACCAGCTGTGCCAATGCCCGCAGTATAACTCTGCCCTGAGAACGCTGCAATCATGCTGCCTGGCCCAAGGCCCGTTCTGGAGAACCATGCATGGTGCGGTCTCGCTACGCTACACTCGGCACGGCACATGCACCCACTTACCCAACTTTCGCCCGACGAACAGCTTTTCCGCTCCACCGTCCGCGACTTCGCCGAGAAGGAGATCGAACCGCTGGTCCGCTCGATGGACGAACAGGCGCACTTTGACGCCGGCCTGCTGGGCAAACTGCATGAGCTCGGACTGATGGGCATCCAGATTCCCGAGCAGTTTGGGGGCGCTGCCGGGACGCTGTTTGAAGCTGTTCTTGCGGTCGAAGAGATCTCCGCGGTCGACCCCGCAGTCGGCGTGCTCGTCGACGTGCAGAACACGCTGGTCATCAACGCACTGCTCCGCTGGTCGACCGACGCTCAGAAGCAGAAGTACCTTCCCGCACTCGCCACGAACGCTACGGGATCGTACGCGCTCTCCGAAGCGGCGTCCGGTTCCGACGCGTTCGCGCTGCAATGCCGCGCCACACGCGACGCGAACGGCGATTACACCGTGTCTGGCGCCAAGCTCTGGATCACCAACGCGCTTGAGTCTTCGATCTTCCTCGTCTTCGCGACCATCGACCCGTCGCTCGGCTACAAGGGCATCACCTGCTTCATCGTCGAGAAACCAACGAACGGTTTCAGTGTCGGCCGGAAAGAAGACAAGCTCGGCATCCGCGCCAGCTCGACCTGCGAGCTTCGCTTCGACAACTGCCGCGTGCCTGCGGCAAACGTCCTGGGTGATCCGGGCAAGGGGTACAAGATCGCTATCGAAACGCTGAATGAAGGCCGCATTGGGATCGGCGCGCAGATGCTCGGCCTGGCTGCCGGAGCGTGGCGTCACGCCGCGCGTTACGCGAAGGAGCGCAAGCAGTTCGGCAAGCCGTTGGCCGAGTTTCAGGCAATGCAGTTTCAGCTCGCGCGCATGGCTACCGAGATCGAGGCCGCGCGCCTGCTGGTCTACAACGCGGCGCGGCTCAAGGACGCCGGCGCGCCTTTCCTCAAAGAGGCGGCAATGGCGAAGCTCTACGCCTCGGAGGTGGCCGAGCGCACCGCGTCACTCGCTATCGAGGTCTTCGGCGGCGCGGGCTTCGTCAAGGACTACCCCGTCGAGAAGCTCTTCCGCGATGCGAAGATTGGCAAGATCTACGAGGGCACAAGCTTCATGCAGCTTGCGACCATCGCCAAGCTGATACTCGCGGACGCGTAGCGCTACTCATCATTCGCCATCGACGATTCGATTCGTTCCGCGAGCAAATCGACCGACGTCGTATTCGCCATCTCCTCGAGCTCCACGTCGTTCTTCTCATCCACGCCTACCTTCTCGGCGATCGCGCGGAGCATCTGTAAGGCCTTGGTGACCTCCTTCTCGGCCAGCAGATCGATCTGCAGGTTCAGGTGGTCGCGAATGTCGGTCTTCTGCTGCATTCGGTTTTGTTTCATCAACACGAACGTGCTCAGCAGGACCGCCTCAACCGAGACAACCATGGATAGAAGGATGAACGGAAACGGATCGAACTTTTTGACGTGTGGAACCACGCCCGCGTTGATCAGAAACCACGCGGCAATGAGCAACAGGTGAATGACGACAAACGCTATGCTTCCGGTGAATCCGCCGATCGCGTCCGCGATCCGGTCGGTGAGGCGCCGGCGCTGCTCAAACGCGCGCTCCAGGTCCGCGACGCAGTGAATATTGGCTTCAACCGCTGAATTTCGCCGCTCGGGGCTCGGCTCCATACTCCTATGGATGCTCCCGGACCCGGTCTGGCGGTATCCTGAATACGGTGTCCGCCTCCGCCACATCCACCGCCGTCCGCGTGCGCAGCCATAGCCTGGCGCTGCTCTCGGACTATTTCATTCTGACCAAGCCGCGCGTCTCGGCGATGGTCGTTCTGACTGCGGCTGGCGGATACTACCTCGGCTGTCTGCGCTCCGGCATCAGTCCGTTCTCGATCGCGCTCGTTCAGGCGCTCTTCGGCATCGCGCTCGTCACAGCCGGCGCCAGCGCGCTCAACCAGGCGTTCGAGCGCGCCACCGACCGCCGTATGCCACGCACGGCGCAGCGCCCCATGGCGCAACACCGCATCGGACTTGCCACGGGCCTGCTGACCGGGTTCGCTCTCACGTTTCTCGGCTCGCTCTATCTCGTCTGGACCACCAACCTGCTGACCGGCACGCTAACCCTGCTCACCGCCGTCTCCTATGTCGGCATCTACACGCCGCTCAAGCGAATCACGACCCTGAACACCTTCATCGGCGCATTCCCAGGCGCGCTGCCGCCGCTCATCGGCTGGACCGCCGCCCGCGGGATCATCGAGTGGCCCGCGATTGCGCTGTTCGCGATCCTGTTCGTCTGGCAATTCCCTCACTTCATGGCCATCGGCTGGCTCTATCGCAACGACTACGCCAGTGCAGGTATCCGCGTCACCGCGACCCAACAGCCAACTGCGCGCGCCGCTGGCAGCTCCGCGACCCAAGCCGTTCTTTACGCCGTGCTCATGATTCCAGTCAGTCTCTGGACCAGCTATCTGCACGTCACCGGAATCGCCTACGCGATCGCAGCCTCGGCGCTCGGGCTCTGGTACCTCTCCGCGAGCATCCGCTTCGCGGGGATCGTCCGTAACCCGGACGATCCGGCCAACCGCGCACTCGCGCGCAAGCTGCTCAAGGTTTCTGTGATGTACCTTCCGCTGCTGCTGCTCGCGATGGCGCTCAACGCCCAGGGGAGACTCTTCTTTTGATCGCAAGAGCCAGGGTTTACCTCTCCTTCAGCCTTCTCCTTCTCACGTCACTGATATTTCTTACGGGCTGCTCTGCGTTTGACTTCCGAACGTTGCACACGCTGCGAAATCTCGCTGGCCGCGACGCGATCGACTGCGGCGTTGCGTTCTACCCAGCCAGCACGCCCCGGGTGAACGCCTGCGCAATTGGGGCCTCCGTTGAGGGTGTACCTTTCTTCTTTCGCTACCAGATCAAGCACAACCCGGCGATCAATCACGGCTTCGCACGCGCACCGAACGGCAATTTACTGGAGGTCACGGTAGAAGATCAGGAAGATTCACAGCAGCAGGACAGCTCGCCGGCAATCTTTCCGTGCGCAGACAACACTCTGGTGCCGGACGCGACGGCCACCGGTCTCAAACTTCTTACCTGCAACCGCTAACGTGGACAATCTCGCGACGCTCGACACTGCCACCAACCCGAAGCTCCGCACACCGCCGTCTGTCATCTGGAGCATGGTCGGCATTAGCGCCGTGGCGTCTCTGCTACTGGCGTGGATTGTCTACTTCCACGCACCTACGGACGCCGCCGGCACGCGCCTTGCGTTCCTCCCCGCACTCGACGCCATTCTCAACGGTGTCTGCACCATCTTCCTACTCTTCGGTTTTCGCTTCATCCGGCGAGGCAACATCACCGCGCATCGCAACAGCATGTTCGGCGCGTTCATCACGTCGTGCGCGTTTCTGGTTGCGTACGTCACCAACCACGTGCTCCACGGCGACATTCTCTTTCCCAAGGCGTATCCCACCGCTCGAGCTATCTACCTGTGGGTGCTGCTCACGCCGCACATCCTCATCGCGACCATCTGTCTTCCGCTGATCCTCATCACGTTCTTCCTTTCGCTCACAGGCCGTTTTCCCATCCATCGGCGCGTCGCGCGGTGGACCTGGCCCCTCTGGCTGTACGTATCTGTCTCCGGCGTCATCGTGTACGCGATGCTGGCCGCCTATCGCTGATCTCGAATGCAACCTGACACCCGCAAATTCCTGAAACTCGGTTCGATCCTTGTCGCCGCCGGCATTCTGGCGGCAGTTCTGATGCTCGCCGTTTTCGGCGGCGTTACCCATCAGGGGCCGCACACAAATCTCGGCTGGATTGCCCTCATCGTGGTCATGGGTTGCCTCCCACTCGGGGCGATCACGCTTCTGTTCGGGCTCGCCAAGCTGATCGGCAATCGCCCGAAATAGGCGGTGCGTTTTCCTGATCTCCGCTGCCTGAACAGCGATGTCTGACTCTGCTATCCTCAACTCCGAACGGAGCAAACATGGCAAAGGGCGTTAACAAAGTCATTCTTCTCGGCAACGTCGGCAAGGACCCGGAGATTCGCGCCACCGGCGGCGGGACAACAGTCGCGACGTTCACCCTGGCAACAGCTGAGCGCACCAAGGATCAGCAGGGAAACTGGACCGACAAGACTGAGTGGCACAACCTTGTCGCCTATGGGCGCACCGCCGAAATCGTCCGCGACTATGTAAAAAAGGGCAAGGAGCTCTTTATTGAGGGCCGGCTTCAGACCCGCTCCTGGGATGACAAAGAGTCCGGCCAGAAGAAGTACCGTACCGAAATCATCGTCAACGAGATGACATTGCTCGGCGGAGGAGCCAATCGCGGCGAAGGCGCCGGCTCAGCCTCCTCCGAACGCACCGAGCGCACTTCCGGCGGCTACTCCTCGCGCGGCTCTGCGCCCAGCGCCCCCGCGAACGACTACGCCGAGCAAGGCATCACTGACGAAGACATTCCCTTCTAACGGAGTGTTCGCCGTCTAACCATGCGCCGATTCTTTACTCTTCTGCTTGCGCTCGCCGCCGCGTCTGCTTCTGCGCGTGCGCAGCGCCACAGCGGAATCACCTCTCCGCCTACGGCGCCTCCCCCGCCGCAGGTCGCGCCGCCGCCGCCCGCGCCGATCGTTGCCGCCAGCTCCGGCATGGGCCCCCTGCAATTCGTACAGGCCAACGCCGCCGAACCCGCACCTGAATCCCTCGTGGCACAATTGCAGGCCGACGACGACCGCATACGCGCTGCTGCCCTCTCCGCGATCGGAGCGCCCACGGCGTATGTCTCGCGCGATCGCGCCCCCATCCCGCACGCCGTTCAGCTCGACTACGTCGCGCTCGGCAGTTCCGGCGAACTCGACGCCATTCTCACCGTCGAGCTTGATCTCCACCTCATCAGCGCGATCCTGGTTCCTTCCGCCGGCTCCTGGCACCGCGTCGGGACCACTGTCATTACCGACCGCCTTCGCTGATCCCACCACGAACCTCGGCACCTTCGTCGGCACTGTGCGCTCGCTGCTGGGCCCCGACCACTACACGGCTATCTTCCGCGGTGCTTCCATTACGCCCGATGGCGACCTCACCGAGCACGAGGCGCACCTGAACGTCTTCAACGGCCACGCCGCCGTTACCATTAGCTTCGTCTCCGCAGAACGCATCTGCGAGACTGCTCACTTGCAGCCGCATACGGCCCATACCGACTGCGACCTCACCGAACGCTGGTTGCAGGCCGAGCCTTCCCAGGGCAGCGCCGCGGCCATTCTCGTCACCGCGACGGCGCGCGTCGGCGCACACGAAGCCATCGATCCCGTGTCCCGCTCGCGGCTGTTCGACTTCTCCCACACGCGCAACTACGATTGCCAAGCCTTTGAATTCAGCGACGAGACCTCGCACTACGAACCCACGGCCAACTCCTCGCCCTGCTTTGAAAGCGCGAAACCGCCTGCGCCCACTACCTCCGCGAAACCGGCTCAGCCGACGCAGACAACGCCGCCGAAACCATCGACCGGCGCGGCCTCACCCGGTCCGGGCTCACGTCTGCGCGCGCAGAGCTGATTCAGCGCATACGTTCCGCACATAGCCGCCAGAATCGCATCGCTGCTGTACCGCGTCCAACTCCTCGTATGTCCTTCAGGTTCCCTATGCGCTGTCTCGCCGCAGCCGCCCTCTGCTGGTCCACGCTGTACGCCCAATCCCCGCGCCAACCGCTCGAGCCGCACACGCTCACCTACGCGCCCGGTAAATCGATCACACTCTCGCTGCCATCAAACCTCGCCATCAACATCGCCGCCAGCGGCCTCCGCCGCGTGCGCTTTATGGCGCAGTCGCCCGATGGCCCCGCGGTCCCCGGCCAGCTCGCTGGCTGGCGTGGTGGCCGCATCTTCGCCACCGGCATGTACAACCTGGCGGACAACACGCGCGGCAGCGTCTTCATCCTCGACGGCTGGAACGCGCAGACGCAGCGATTCACGCGCGTCATCCACTACCTCGATCACCTGCGCAACCCCAACAACCTCGCCTTCTGGACCGATCCCGCCACTCATCAAACCTGGCTCTACCTTCCGCTCACCGACAAGCTGGTCCGCTACAAATACAACGCTGGAGATACCCACCCGTCCTCTGCGCCCGAAACCCTCATCCACTTTCCCGACTACGGCCTGAATTACAAGTACGGTGGCTGGCACCTGACCCGCACCGTCGCGATCGCCACTCTGCACGGACGTACGCGCGTGTACGTCGCCGCCGGCTCATCCTGTAACTATTGCCAGGAGCGTGAAGTCCTCCGCGCGGCCGTCGTCAGCATGAACCCCGACGGCTCCGACCAGCGCCTCGAAGCGCAAGGCCTGCGCAACGCCGTCGACCTGCGCTTCGTTCCCGATCTCGATGGCGGTGCGCTCTTCGCCACCAACATGGGCGACGACCACCTCGGCGACAAGCTCCCCGAAGACAGCTTCTTCGAACTCGATTCGAACGCGCATGCCGCGCGCGCCGCCGGATCACAGCCGCCCAATTACGGCTGGCCAACCTGCTACTTCGCCAACGGGAAACCGCTTCACGACACAACGCCACTCCCCGAGATGCCCGTGCCCGGCGATCTCGCCACGGAATCCGAACGGCCTCCCGAAGCCGGGGTCGCTTCGCACGGCATCGACACGGCGCATCCAAAACTCGGCCGCCAGCAACAACAGCACCGACTCCGTCTACGGCGAGCAATCCTCGAGCATCGCCGCAGCCGGCACGAACCTCGCCGCCCTCAATCGCGGGCCTGACCCCAACGCCAACCTCGGCCGCGCGCCACAGGCGCTCTCGTCCTGCGAGCACGTCGCGGCTGCCTACACCACCTTCGCCGCGCACTCGTCGCCGCTCGGTCTCGCCTACTTTGGCGCCAACAATCCCGCCCTCAACTCAACCTTCCTCGTCGCACTGCACGGCGCCGGACATCCGCGCATCGGCACCGGCTACCGGGTCGTCCAGTTCAGCCCGCGGACCGCACGCCACGCCCTTTCATCACCGGTTTTCTCACCACCGTCGCCGGCAAACCTGTGGTCCACGGCCGGCCCTGCGGCATCCTTCGCCTCGGCCCGGACACCTTCCTCCTCACCGATGACTACCTCGGGCTCATTTACTACATCCATCCAAAGAGGTGACGATAGCGCGGTCCGCTAAACTTAACCTCACAATGCTCGACGAAGCCACATTCCGCCGCGAGTCCGACGCCGCCCTCGAAGCGCTAAAGCAATCGCTCATCCGTGCCGAAGAAGCATCTGGAGGCTTTGAGGCCGAGGAAAAGAACGGCGTTCTCAATGTGATCTTCGATGACGGCAGCGCCAAATTCGTCTTCACCCCAAACACCCCTGTCCGCCAGGTCTGGATCTCCGCCCAGTCCACCTCCTTCAAGCTCGAATGGAGCGACGCTGCCCACGCCTTCGTTCTCTCCCGCACCGGCGAAGACCTCCGAAACCTCACCCAGCGGCTGCTTCGCGAGCAGCTCGCCCAATCCTCTCTCACGCTGGACTAACACCTTGCGCAGCGACTCTAATAATTCGGCCGTCCTCACTGAAGAAGCCCCGAAGTACTATCGGTTCACCAGCACTCCCAAGATGCCGCTACTCTCGGTCGCGATCATCACGCTCAACGAGGAGGCCAACCTCGCCCGCACCCTCGCGAGCGTCTCCTGGGCCGACGAGATCATCGTCGTCGACTCCGGCTCCTCCGATCGCACCGCCGAGATCGCACGCAACTACAACGCGCGTGTTATCGATCACCTCTGGACTGGCTTCGCCGCGCAGAAAAATTTTGCCTTATCTCAGTGCACCGGCGACTGGATTCTCTCGCTCGACGCCGACGAAGAGCTCTCCACCGATCTACAGTTCCAGATTCAGAACCTGCTCCACTCTCGCCCCACCGCCGACGCCTACTTTCTCAAACGCCGCAATCTTTTCCTCGGCCGATGGATTAAGCACGGCGGCTTCTACCCCGACCCAAAGCTTCGTCTGTTCCGCCGCACAGCCGCGAATTTCGTCCGCACGCCGCAATTTGAAGAGCGCCCCGTGCACGAAACAATCGTCTTCGACGGCATATCCGCCACGCTCGACTTCGACCTGATCCACCACGCTTACCCGACGCTCTCCACCTACATCGAGCACATGGACCGCTACAGCTCGCTCGGCGCCGACCTGCTCGTTGCCAGGCGACGAACCAGCCGCTCGGTCCTCAGCTTCATCTTCAATGTCTGGCTGATCCCGCAGCTCACATTTATCTGGAACTACATCTTTCGCGCCGGCTTCCTCGACGGCCGCGAGGGCCTGCTGCTCCACCTCTACCACGCCATCTACACCAGCTGGAAATACGCGAAAGCCTGGGAGCGCGCGAGAAGCAAGTAGTTAGTAGTTAGTGGTTAGTAGTTAGTGGTTAGTAGTTAGTTGTGGTCGCTACGATCACGACCGCGCTTTTCACTAACTACTAGCTACTCGCCCTTCCTCACCACGCAATCATCTCGGACCCATGGAAATACCCACCCGTCGGCCCATCCTCCGGTAAGGTTGCCAGCTCCACAATCGTCTTCGCGCCATCCTCCACGCTCAGCGGCGCCGCGCTTCCGCCCATGTCTGTCTTCGCCCACCCCGGGTGCGCCGAGTTCACCTTGATCTTCGTCCCGCGCAGCTCATGCGCCAGATGAATCGTCAGCATATTCAGCGCCGCCTTGGACGAGTTGTACGCAAACAGCTTCGTGTCGTAGGTCGCCGATCCCTTCGTCCCCTGCAACGCCACCGATCCCAGAATGCTCGACACATTCACAATCCGCGCCGCCTTGGACCGCTTCAGCGCGGGCAGCAGGGCCTTGGTCAACGCAAACGGAGCAAGCACGTTGGTCTCAAACGTCGCGCGAATGTCTTCCACCTTCAGCTCGCTCGTGATGTTGTTCGTCCAGCTCTTCTCCACCATGATGCCGGCATTGTTCACCAGCACATCCAGCACACCGCCGAACTCCTCCTCGATCAGCCGCGCCACACCCTCAATGTCGGCCTGCGAATTCACGTCCAGCTTCACCGCGACCGCATCCAGGCCTTCGCCGCGCAGCTTCTCCGCTGCGGCCTTGCCCTTCTCCGCATCGCGCGCTCCCAGCAGCACCTTGTAGCCCATCTTGCCCATCTGCCGTGCCGTCTCGAACCCCAGCCCCTTGTTTGCTCCGCTGATCAGCACCACACCCATCTCATCCATCGCAACCTACTCCTTGCTCACCTTCGCGCCATCGGCCCCGTGCAGCAGATCCTGGAACTGCCTGGCATACCGCTCCGGCATGTCGCGGCGCTTCATATCACGCCCGACCACGACGTGCACCGTCTCTCCCTCGCAGAGCAGCTGCTCGTCCTCCGCGCGCACCACAGCATACCTGAACCGCACAATCGAGCCCCGCACACCTGCCAGCGTCGTCCGCACAATCAGCTCATCGTCATACCGCGCCGGAGCCTTGTACCGCGCCGTCGCCTCGACCACCGCGATCATCGCGTTCTCTTCCTTCTCCATGGAACGATAATCCAGCCCCATCTGCCGGATGAACTCTACCCTGCCCACCTCGAACCACACCAGGTAATTCGCGTAATACACCACGCCCATCTGGTCGGTCTCCGCGTATCGCACCCGCACCCGCGTTTCCGCGAACCCCTGCTCCTTCACCTTCTGCGCATCACTCATTTCGCCAGTCTACCCACCCCGATAGCTTGTCATCTCGACCGGAGGGAAGCGGAGCGGAGAGACCCTGCATTTCGCGCCATTAACGCTCCCTAACAGGACTGCTCCACACCGGCTTCCGCTTCTCCAGAAACGCCGCCACACCCTCGCGAAAATCCGCTGTCTGCCGGCCCTCCGCATTCGCCTCCATCGCCAGTTCCAGCGCGGTCTCCATCCACTCCCGTTGCTGAGCCCGCAACAGCCGCTTGGTCGCCCGCATGCCCTCCGGCGAATTTGCCATCAACTGCGCCGCCAACTCCGCGCCCCGCGCCCGCAGACCCTCCCGCGGCACAACCTCTGTCACTAACCCGAGCCGCCGCGCCTCTTCCGCATCAAAAATCCTCGCACTCAGCAGCAGCGCCCGGGCCACCTTCGCTCCCACCTGCAACGACAAGTACGCACTCACCAGCGCCGGCACAAACCCAATCCGCACCTCCGTATACCCAAACCTCGCCTCCGGAGCCGCAATCGTGAAGTCGCACATCGTCGCCAGGCCCGTGCCACCTGCAATCGCCGGCCCCTGCACCACCGCAATCGTCGGCACATCGCAATCCCACACCGCGCGAAACATCCGCGCCACACGCTCCGCCTCAATCCGGTGCTGCTCGGGAGTCATGCCAGCCATCTCCTTCAGCACCGCCAAATCCAGCCCCGCGCAAAATGCCTCTCCCTCACCCGCAATCACCACCACCCGCGCGCCCGCATCGTCCGCGCCTTCGAGCGCCGCAATCAACTCCTCCTGCATCTCCGGCGTCAGCGCATTGCGCTTCTCCGCACGATTCAACGTGATGGTCCGAACCCCACCCTCGTCCTCCACCCGCACCAAACTCATCCGCCCCTCACTAACTACAAACCACTAACTACTCGCACCTCACTGCACCACCAACCCATACCGCTTCCCAATCTCCACACTGCGCTGGACCAGCACATCCAGCGGCTCAATCTCCGGCACATCCGCGCCCAGCTTTCGCAGCGCTGCGAGCAAAACCTCCGTCGGCAAATTGCCCACCAGCGCATCCTGCGCAAACGGACATCCACCCAGTCCCGCAATCGCTCCATCAAACCGCCGGCACCCCGCCTCGAAGGCCGCGCTCACCTTCGCTTCCGCCTCATCCGGACGCGTATGCATGTGCACGCCCACCTCCAGCCCATCATGCACATCCAGCACCAGGCGCATCACGTCATGAATCAACTCCGCGCCCGCGACACCCGCCGTATCGGCCAGCGAGACCTGCGCCACCCCTGCATCCACAAGAAGATCGACTGCACTGACTACCTCATCGACGTCCCATGAATCGCCATAGGGATTCCCAAACGCCATCGACAGGTACGCCACCATATCCAGCCCCGACTTGTACGCAATCTCGCCAATCTGCTCCAACTGATCCAGCGCATCCTCCGGCGTCTGCCGCTGGTTGCGCTCCAGAAACGTCGGCGAGATCGAGTACGGAAATCCCAGCGTCGTCACGCGCCCCGTCTTCACCGCGCGCTCCGCTCCCTTCGCATTCACCACGATGCCGATGATCTCCACATCCTCCGGCGGATCTACAAACTCCAGCACCATCTCCGAGTCCGCCATCTGCGGCACGGCCTTCTCGCTCACAAAACTGACTGCATCGATCTGCCCAAACCCCGCCGCAATCAGCGTCCGCAGATACTCCGCCTTCACCTCCGCCGGAATCACCTTCGGCAGCCCCTGCCACGCATCCCGCGGACACTCGATGATCTTCACCTGCTCACTCATCACCACCCCAATTTGTAGTGCAGAGCCAGCAAGGCATCCGCAACTACCAACGATAAGAACGCCAATAATCCGGGATTGATCGACCTCAAATTGCGTCGCTGGCGAAACGCGATCGCTGAGGTGAGGATTCCACAGCCCAGGATCAGTGCGCGATGCCATCTTGCTAAAAAAGTATAGAAAACGACCTCATTGCCAACGAGGCGCGAATAGATTGTCTGATTCGGATCGCCAGGCATGTAAAGCATATGGGGTCCAGGCTGGCGCCACTCGACAAAAAGCCGCGCGGCATCCAGTAGATCGAAACAAAGTGCCGGAATCGCAGCTAAGCACAGGATGAATACGATCAAACGAACCCAATCAGGATGTTCTTGTCTACCGCTGTGGACTCGATTCACGTCTGGATCACCCCCGGATTAAACCTCGCCACCTCCGGATTCAGCGCGCACGCCTCGAGCGCCGTCATCACCACCTCGCGCGTCTTCGCCGGGTCGATGATCGCATCCACCCACAGCCTCGCCGCCCCATACCGCGGATCAGCCTGCGCATCGTACGTCGCCTTGATCTCGTCGTAGAGCGCCTTCTTCTCCTCGTCCGACAAATGCTTCCCGCCGCGCTCCATCTGCTTCACGCGAACCTCAACCAGCGTATTCGCCGCGCTCGCCCCACTCATCACCGCATACCGCGCCGTCGGCCATGCAAACACAAACCGCGGATCATACGCCTTGCCGCACATCGCATAATGCCCCGCACCAAAACTCCCGCCGAGGATCACCGTAATCTTCGGCACCACACTCGTACTCACGGCCGAAACCATCTTCGCGCCCGCGCGAATGATCCCACTCCACTCCGCATCCTTGCCCACCATGAACCCATTCACATCGTGCAGAAACACCAGCGGCACCAGCTGCTGATTGCAGTCCATGATGAACCGCGCTGCCTTCTGCGCACTCTCCGTATAGATCACCCCACCAAACTCCGTGCGCTTCTCTCCCTGCTGCGGGCCCATCGCCACCGTCATCTGCTGATGCATCTTCTGGTTCGCAACAATGCCCACCGCGCGCCCGCCAATCCGCGCATATCCACACACCACGGTCCGGCCAAAGTCGGCCTTGTACTCATCAAATTCGCTGCGATCGACGACCCGCGCAATCACATCCCGCACGTCGTATGCATTCGTCGCCGCCTTCGCCGGATCCGGGTCCATCAACCCGTACAGATCCTCCGCCGCATACAGCGGCTTGTCCCGCTCGGCATCAAACTCCACCCGGCTGAACATCTCTGATCCCTGATCCCTGTTCCCTGTTCCCTGTCTTTTGCCAATCTTCCCCACCAACCCCCTCAGCCTCTCAATGCACGCCTCGTCATCCTTCTCCTTGAAATCAACCGTCCCCGAAATCTCCGCATGCATCTGCGCGCCGCCCAGCGTCTCCGCGTCCGTCTTCTGCCCGATCGCCGCCTGCACCAGCGCCGGCCCCGCCAGAAATAATCCAGACCCCTCCGTCATCAACACCGTATCGGTCATCACCGGCAGGTACGCCCCACCCGCCACGCACATGCCCATGATGGCCGTGATCTGCGGCACGCCGACCGAGCTCATCACCGCATTGTTGCGAAACACCCGCCCGAAATCATCCTGGTCCGGAAACACATCCTCCTGCAGCGGCAGAAACACCCCCGACGAGTCCACCAGGTACAGCGTCGGAATCCGGTTCTCCATCGCAATCGTTTGCGCTCGAATCACCTTCTTCGCCGTCATCGGAAAGAACGCGCCGGCCTTCACCGTCGCATCATTCGCGATCACCAGGCACAGCTTCCCCGCCACTCGCCCCAGCCCGGCCACCGCTCCCGCGCCCGGAGCCCCACCCCACTCGCTATACATCCCGTACGCCGCCCACAACCCCAGCTCCAGAAAGTTTGCGGGTGCCCCAGGTCTCGCTTCTGAGACCTGGGTTTGCAGAGGCTCCGGATCCAGCAGCAGCGCCAGCCGCTCCCGCGCCGTCAGCCGGCCCTTTTTATGCTGAGCCTCCACCGCCTTCGCGCCGCCGCCCTCCCGAATCCGCGCCTCTTCCGCCCGCACCTCCTCGAGCAGCCTCAGCGTCGCCTCTCGATTCCTACCGAACCGTGCCGCCGTCGTATCCACCTTTGACTGCAGTACGTTGCCCCGCTTAAGCTCCTCCGCCATGCACCTTCCTCGCAAACTTCAGAAAACTCGCGAAGGATAGCACGCCATCATGTCATACTGTCCCGCGCGGAGTTCGCACCATGACCAGCCTGATCGACAGCACCGCCTCTTGGCCCCAGACCGAAGCCACCGTCGAATCCTCCAGCCAACACCACTGCGAAATCGCCTCCGCCGGCGGCTACGTCGGCCAGGAGTACTCCATCACCTTCGGCTACGCCGTCGGCGGCCGCAACTACACCGGCGAGTTCGAGTGCTCACGCCCTTGGGAAGTCGGCTCGCACTTCTGCATCCACTACAACCCCGCCGATCCATCCGTGAACACCATGTGCGACCGCGGCGGCGATCGCTGGGTCTACTACATCCTCGCCATCGCTGCCGTGCTCGCCTTCATCGCTTACTTCTGGATCCGGCACGCACGCCTCGGCTACTAGACATCAGAACGGCAGCCTCGCCGTGATCACGGTCGCGTGGTTGTACGTCCTGAAGTGCGTCAGCACTATCTGCTCGCCCGCGCCAAACGTCAGCCCCAGCCGACCCGGCTCGCCCTTCGCGTTATGCGTCAGCGGAATCCGGCCCACCACCAGCCCCGGCGTCGCAAACGTCTGCACCTTCCCATCATTCGTCCCACCCTTGTAGAACGACGAGTTGAACTCTACCTCCGGCCAGAACAACCGCCCCACTCCCGTCTTGCGCACGCGATATTGAATGGCGTTGTTCCACGCGATCGTGTGCCCCAGCCCCTTCGCATTCGTCACCGGCAAACTTCCCCCGGCCGTCGACTCCAGCGCCAACCGCCCGAATCCCTTGCCCACCGCAAGCGTCGGCGTCACCACCGCGCAGCAGCTCCCATTCGCATTCTTCCCCGTCGGCACCGAGCCACTTAGAAACACCGTTACGATCCCGTTCCCATGCTCCTCGTTACGCGAAAGCAACCGCTCCTTCGCTACGAAACTGATGTCGCCGAACCCATCCTTCGCTCCGTTCCCGTGATTAAGAAACGGCGGCAGATTCACCAGGATCTCGGTATGCCGCTCCGGGATCAGCTCCAGGCCTTTCCCGTTGTCATAGGCCCACTGGTACTGTCCCTTGGTGTTGTACTGGTGCACAAAATCCGTGCGGAACTCCTGTTCCAGCCGCGGCGTCACCAGCACCAGCGGCGTAATCCAGTGCGGCTGGGCAGCCTGCGTCGCGGTCGCGCGCGCCTGCCACCTCGCCCAAAATCCATCCTGCCCGTGCGCGAGTCCGGTCCCACCAATCACAACAAGCGCCACAACTCGCCCAACTCGAGACAGACCACCAGTCATTCAACGATTCTATACAGTTCGAAATATCGAATTATTGACATCACCGAAAAAGCTGCCGCGAACCGTCGCCCCATTGGCCCGGCTTCGCATCAGAGGCTTTTCGCCCCACACCACACGCATTCCGCCGCAAACCCCACTAACGCCGGGCGTATACTTCTCACCGCGCGCGCCATGCCCACCAACGATATCCTGCTCAAGCCCCGCGAAGCCGCCACAGCCCTCGGCGTTAGTTATCCCACACTCAAGCAGTGGATCCTCGCCGGCACCCTCAAGACCATCAAAACGCCCGGCGGCCATCACCGTATCCCCGAATCCTCACTCAAGCCGCTCATGAAATCCCGCCCCACTTCCGACGCCAAGGGCTCGCGCGATCGCTTCCGCACCGTCAGCGGACGCAATCAGCTTGTCGGTCGCGTCGTCGAAGTCAAAATCTCCGGCCTGCTTGCCAAAGTCGTCCTCGAGATCGGCGACCAGCGCATCACCTCCATCATCACCTCCGACGCCGCGCGCGAGATGCAGCTCCGCAAAGGCCAGACCGCCGCCGCCCTCATCAAATCGACTGAGGTCATGATCGAACGCATCTAATCTAGAGGGCTGAGGAAATGAGACCGGCTCGAACCCACAGTCGCAGATGGAAGCGAACCCGGGCCACCGTCGAGCTCTGCGAGCGCCGTCGCCGCTACCGCGATGGCACGCGCCTAACTCCACGCGAGCGCTGCCGCTACGCCATCACCCTAAGCTATCCCGTACGAGGCGACCTCTACGTCACTGACCTCGTCAGCAACAGGCCCCTCAAAGAAGGCTCCCGCGTCACCGTCGAGTACGACTCGCTCGACCCTCGACGTAACAGCCTGAACTATCCGCGCCGTGAGCGCGCAGCCTTCCGGCTCGCCCTCATCTTCGGCGCGCTCGTCCTTTTGCCTCTCCTGGCTATCGCGCTCATAGGCCTCTGACTACTCGCCGACCACTTCCCGCGCGCGAACCGGCGTCATCCTGCGCAGCACAAACTCCTGCATCACGTTGCTGAAGCCGTCGAACGCCAGCGCGGACAGCCCGTTCTCCACCATCAGCATTCCGCCCTTCTCACCGCCCGGATAGTACAGCCCCGACACCGCGGCCGCGCCGAAGCTTCCCAGCACGTTCGCATACGCCGGCTGCCATCGCCCGTTGTCGCCCTTGCACACGACCACGGTCTTCACCGCATACCACGTGCGCCCCACCCGGCTGCCTTCGCCCCTGTAGAAGTACCGCGGGTCCTGCCTGAAGATCACCGGCAGCAGCGACCCCTGCAGCAGCGTGCCCACCGTCGCATCGGCCATCCCCGCGCCAAACCGTTTGCCATACCCGCCCGGCCCGCCGCCATATCCCGGAAACTGATTGCCCACCTGCTCAAACCCCGCGACCACTGCGACAAACGCCACATTGGCCGGGTCGACCACACTCCTCCATCCCAGCTCAAACTTCAGTCTCTTCGTCAGCGGCTGCGGGTTGCGTTCGTATACGACAAAATAGTTCGGCAGCACGCCGCCAATCCGCTGCGTCTCCTCCTGTCGCACCTCGATCGTCGCCTGCTGCTCCTGCGTCACCGCAGTCACGGACATCACCGCGCCCGCTCGCAACATCATCGGCTCCAGCTCAGTCTCCTGCGCCGGCGCCACGGTGCCTTCGCGCACACCGTCTGCCATGCCATCTTCACTCGCCGTCACCGTAAACGAGCCCGCAGGCACGTCCTCAAAGGAAAATCGCCCATCGCTCCCGCTCATCGATCGGTGGCTAGCGCCCTCCGCCAGCAGCACCACCTTCGCTCCCGGAATCAGCGCGCCCTGCTCATCCTCCACCACACCACTTACGCGTCCGGCACTCGGACTCGAACTTGCCGACGGCCCTTGCGCGCACGCAGCAGCCGCCGCCAGCATCAACGCCACCATCGCGCCCACACGCGCTCCCGCCCGCACTGCCCGGCCCGCACGATTCACCCGCCCAGCCTAGCCGCGGCTCGGCGGCCCAACCATCACCCCTCCGTACAATCAGGTAATGACCCTTCGGCTCGCCCCCACCGACGCACTTCTGGTCATCGACATGCAACGCGACTTCCTGCCCGGCGGCGCGCTCGCCGTCACCGGCGGTGACCAGATCATCCCCGGCATCAACCGCATCGCGACCCAATTCGACCACGTCATCCTGACCCAGGACTGGCACCCGCTCGGCCACATCTCCTTCGCCAGCTCCCACCCCGGCAAGCAGCCTTTCACCGACACCGTCGAAACCGCCTATGGCATCCAGACCCTCTGGCCCGACCATTGCGTCCAGGCCACCCCCGGCGCCGAGCTCGACCCACGCGTCCAAATCCCCCAGGCCGAACTCATCCTCCGCAAAGGCTTCCGCCCAAACATCGACAGCTACTCCACCTTCCTCGAAGACGACCACACCACCCCCACCGGCCTCGCCGGCTACCTCCGCGAGCGCAACCTCACCCGCCTCTTCCTCTGCGGCCTCGCCTACGACTTCTGCGTCGGCTTCTCCGCCATCGATGGCGCCCGCCTCGGCTTCACCTGCCTGGTCCTCGAAGACCTCTCCCGCGCCGTAGATCTTCCACCCAGCAGCGGCAGCCTCGGCACGGTCGAAAAAACAAATGCCTGCTTCGCCGATTCCGGCGTGCAGCGCATCGCCTCATCCATGATTGACCGCTGATGCCGCCGTCCCACCAACACGCTCGTGATCCCTGGCCCGGAGCCATGGCCACCGTCACTGCCTGCAAATACGAGTTCGGCGCCGGCCGCGCGCTCGCCTTCGGCCTTCCCACCGCACGCCACTTCCGCATCACCTTCAACTACTGGGCCCCCAACGCCGACGATATCGACGAGCTCCACACCTCCGAGCTCACATCAGAAAAAGCCATGCACGTCGGAACCATCTTCCCCATCCGCTACAACCCCGACGCCCCGCACGACGTCCGCACCCACTCCCACACCACCGTCCCCGCCGTGCGCATCCCCATCCTCGCCATCGGCCTGATCGGCTCGGTGATCCTCTCGCTCGTCTGGCTCCTGATCCTCCGCGGCTGCTACTGATCTCGCGTGTTTCCCTCGTTCTCGATTCTCAGCGGCCCGGCGAACCACCCCTGCTTCACAACCCACCTGTAAGCGAGCACTGTGCCGATCAATGCGGCTATTGGCGCGATCGCAATTCCAAGGAGGCCGCCTGCCATGCCGCCTTGCCCATCATGCGGCGCCACATGCATATCGTGAATCAGCATTGGCACGAAGATCGCCAGAAACGTCAGAATGAACGTGATGATGCCAACCGACAGTACAACGACAACCCCCTTCAGCGTCGACATCAGATATTGCCTCCGGCCTGATCAGTATCTGCTCTTCACGCGATCGGCTGCGCCGCTTGCCCCTTCGGCGCATGCTTCTCCAAAAACTTCCTGATCGCCGCCTTGTTGTACCCCTCATCCAGCTTGTGATTCGCCTCCAGCTCGCTCGTATCGTTCTCCGCCTTCAGCAGCTTGCCCGTCGGCGACAGCACATACCACGACGGATATCCCTTCGGCTCCGGATACTTCTTCAAGAATTTCGCATTCTCGTTCTCCTTCGACCAGTTCACATGGAGCACCACATAGTTTTTCTCGAGCAGCCCATCGAGCTCCGGGTCCTCGTGAATCGTCTTCTCCAGCACCAGACACCATCCACACCAGTTCCCACCCACATCCATCAAGATGTTCTTGTGCTCGGCCTGCGCCCTTTGCTCCGCCGCAGCTAAATCCTTCGCCGGATCACTCGCCGGATCGAAAGGCTTATCCGCCGCCCACGCCGCCGCACTCACACCGACCATCACCGCCATTACCGCAGCCCAACGCCTCATACTCACCTCGCCCTTTCACTAACGACTAACTACTCACCACTCGCCCTCACAGCCCCAGTTCCTCCGCCCGCCCCTGCATCGCCGCCAGGCAATTCCCCACATGCTCCTCCAGCGGAATCCCAAGCAGCTCCGCCCCCATCGTCATATCCTCGCGCTTCACCGCCCGCGCAAACGCCTTATCCTTCATCTTCTTCTTCACACCCGGAACCTCCACCTCCGCAATCTTCTTCGTCGGCTTCACCAGCGCACATGCCGTCAAAAATCCGGCCAGCTCATCGCACGCAAACAGCGCGCGGTCCAGATGCGTCTCCGGTTTCACGCCTGAATAATCCGCGTGCGCCAGGATCGCATGCAGAATCTCCTCCGGCCATCCTTGCTCCCTCAAATACGCAACGCCCACAAACGGATGCTCCGCCGGCGTCGGATGCTTCTCATAATCAAAATCATGCAGCAGCCCCGCGCACCTGTACTTCTCCGCGAGTCTCGCGGCATCTTCCCAACTCAGTCCCAGCCGCGCCGCCTCGCGCACGCCATAGGCCTCCGTACACGCCGCCACCGCCAGCCCATGCTTCACCAGCGACTCACTCTGCGTCCACTCCCGCAACAACTCCTCAGCTCTCTGAGCGCCGTACCTGTCTGCCATCTGCACCTCACCGCTTTCGCAAACCCACTGTCTACTGTCTACCCTCTACTCTCTCTCACCACACTAACCACGAACGTCTAACCACTAACCACTCGCTCTCCTGTTTACCACCATGGTTCGCTTTGCGGTTTTCTTCCGCTTTTCTCCGAGAATCTTCCGCAATACCCCTTGACTCTTCCGGCACCGGGTGTCACACTCGGCACATCGCTCACCCCTTATCGGACGTGACGCGCCGCGGTGCCCCGCTCTGGCAGCCGCCCGCTACACAAACAACATGGCAACAGGAATGGCCCCCATCGCCGTACCCACGCCCCAGCCCCAGGTCATCGCAGGCACTGAACGCGAAGTCCTTCGTTGCGACCACTGCAAGCTGGTCCAGTTCCGCACCGCAAACGACATCTGCCGCAAGTGCAAAAAGTCTGTGCTTCCAGAGCTCCCCAAGGTCCAGCCCATCGCTGTCATGGCAGAGCCCGAAGGTGCCCCTGAACCTCAGGGCATTCAGGTCGCCTCTGCTGTCCGCGATCTCCGCCACGTGCGCAACCTGTCGCAGCGGCAGCTCGCCACGCGGATGAACGTCCCGCGCACCTACATCTCCAAGATCGAGAACGCCAAGGCTATGCCGACCTTGTCGTCGCTCGATCGGCTCGCGCGCGCCCTTCAGGTCGACATCTCCGCCCTGCTCCGCGACGCTCCTACGCGTCACAAGGATGAGACCGCCGTTCTCATGACCGACCCCTTCCTCGCCGAGATCGCTAAGTACACCGCGCATCTCACCTCGACGCAGAAATCGATCTTCCTCAACCACGTCCGCGAGATTGCCCAGGGCCGCACCCGCAAATTGGCTTAGCCCCGCACCCGCAAGCTCGCCTAACCGCGAGCCGCAACATAACCGCAAGACCTCCAGGCGTCGCCCGCTCTCCGCATCCACGGAGCCGCGAGCGACGCCTCTCCGTTTTACGGCGATTGATACTTGTTTCGACCAATCAATCGGCCGCTGCTGTCAGCAAAGAAAGCCCAATATGTCGAAACCACCGGAGCAAACGCAGACGCGTAGATGAGCTCTCTTGCACAACCTTCGGGCATAGAACCACCAAATGTCTCGCCGCATCGCGCGGACTTCCACGGTTTTCCGAGTCTCGCGTTCAGCTGCAAATCGGTCGCTCCCGCTGGCAATTGCTCGAACATCTTTTCTGTTCTGCGATTTCGATGAACACCCAACGACAGCCATCCAACCACCAGAATTGCGGCAATCGCACAGATGGGCAAGATTCGTTTCATAGCCAGCGGTTTTGAAGGTTACATTGGCCCGAGCTGCCGACCCGGCAATTTCCGCTTTCTCATCCCTAACCCCTGATCCCTAACCCCTGTTCCCTGATCCCTGTTCCCTGATCCCTCCCATCGTCTATCCTCAATACCAGCGAGCCGGCACGGTGTCTCTCCCCTCCAATCCGCGCGCCTACCAGCGTTCCAATCGCGCGCACGAGCTCTCTCCCGAAGAGCGCGCGATCTACGACACGCTCGATCTCTCGCGCCTCCCGCAGCACGTCGCGATCATCATGGACGGCAACGGCCGCTGGGCCGGCAAGCGCGCCCTCAAGCGCTTCCTCGGCCATCAGCAGGGCGCCGAATCCGTCCAGTTCGTCGTCGAAACCGCTTCCCGCGTCGACGTCCCCTGGATCACCCTCTACGCCTTCTCGCTCGAAAACAACCTGCGCCGCCCGCCAGCCGAAGTCAGCTTCCTCATGAAGCTCCTCCGGTCCTATCTCGTCTCCAACGTCGAGCGCATGAACGCCAACAACATCCGCATGAACTACATCGGCCGCACCCACGAGCTTCCCGCCGAAGTGCAGGACACCATGCGCTGGGCCGAAGAGCAAACCGCCAAGAACACCGGCACCACTCTCACTCTCGCGCTCAACTACGGCGCCCGCTCCGAGATGGTCGATGCCCTCCGCCGCATCCTCACCGACCTCACCACCGACGCCCACACCCGCGGCTGCTCGGTCGAAGACATCCTCGGCGCCGGCGCGCTCGACTCGCTCGACGAGTCCGCCATCTCCCGCGCCCTCTACACCGCCGGCATGCCCGACCCCGACCTCGTCATCCGCACCTCCGGCGAGCAGCGCATCTCCAACTTCCTCCTCTGGCAGATCGCCTACGCCGAGATCTTCATCACCGACCGCCTCTGGCCCGACTTTCGCGGCGTCCACCTCCTCGAAGCCATCGCCGACTACCAGCGCCGCGACCGCCGCTTCGGCGGCCTCAACGAAAACTCCGACGAGAAGACCGATCACCTCCAGCCCGTCTCCGAGCTCGAATCCGAAATCGCCACCCAACTCCACCCACCCGACGTCCTCACCCGTTAGCAGGGCACTTCTGCAAGACGAAATCAACGGGGACTTTCTAAAATTGGCCACCTCCATCGATCAGCTGAAGCTTCAGCAGAACGTAGTTGCACCGGAGTCGGACCCGCTGCGCCTGCCGCTTCCTTCGCAGCGAGTCGAGCGCATCGACGGACTGCAGGTTCTGCGCATGATCGCCGTCCTGCTCGTCGCATGGACTCACGCCGGTCAGCCGTTCGGAAGTTCGGGTTGGACGCTCCCTCAATTTGGCATTTTCGGCGTAGACATCTTTTTTGTAATAAGCGGCTTTATCCTTTCCCTCATCGTTTTGCGCGGCTCTGGCGCGACCGGCACCAGACCTTCGGTAGTGTTCCTTCGAAAACGTGCTATTCGGATCTTTCCGGTCTACTGGGTCTTTGCTCTACACCCGTTACTGCACCACTTCCACGTTCACGAAGGGTCGACTTACGTTCCCGCATTCTTCCTTCTTCCTGGGCTCAGATACCCTGATTTGCCCACCGTCGCGAATTTCAGTTGGACGCTTATATTCGAAATGTTCTTCTACCTGCTTTTCGGCGCGATCCTGCTCTTTACTTCGCGATGCCGCGCCGTCTGGACGATGATTGTTCTGCTGATCGGGCTCGTCGCTGCCGGTGCCGTGATCAACCCCCGGCGCCCGATCCTGATCGTCGCTCTGAATCCCATGTTGCTGGAGTTCGCGATGGGAGCGGCGGCCGCGCTGCTTTATTCCGCGCTGTCTCGCCGCCCCCGTGCCGGCTGGTCCATCGTTGCAATCGGACTCTGCGCGTCCCTCGTGCTTCGCACGCTTGCTTACGGCGCTCAGTATCAGCCGCAGGTTCTGATGGACCAGCATGTCGGCGAGCGGGTCTGGACATGGGGTCTCGCCGCTGCATTGATCGTCCTTGGTACCGTGCTCGCGTCACCAACCGTCAGTTCCCCGGCCGGAAAGCTCTCCGTCCTGCTCGGCAACGCCTCCTATTCCACCTACCTGCTCTCCGGTTTTCTGTTCCTGCGCTTTAGCGGGTCGATCTCTCACTTGGCACGCTTTGTCCAGGGACGCGCGACGCTCGCCTTCTTTCAAGTCTCCGTCACCGTGTTAGTCATGGCCCTCGGTTTGGTTTTCTATCTTGCAATCGAAAAGCGGCTGCTGTACGCGGCCGATCGACTTCTGCCAGCGCCTTCCAAACCCGCCCGATCCCGACTTGCGTCTGTCGGGATCGTTTAACCCCCGCCTACTCCTTGCGCTTGATGACGCTGATCCCGCCGTCTCTCTCCAGCACCGCATAGTCAATCTCATCCATCGAGCGGAGATCGTTCAGCCTTGCCGCCTCCATCACATCTTCCTCCGCCATGTTCATCCGGCGCAGCACATGCTCCTGCAACTCACCCTTGCCGCACCAGCACCAGCGGTGTCCCATCCACCAACACTCCAAACCGCGGATACCGCACCTTCATGTACGAGATCGTCCTGTGCACCAGCGCCACCGCGATCACACCGCACGTGCAGTTCGTCACCGAGCGGTCTTTCCCCACCGTCGCTAGGATGATCACGCCGCCAAGCAGAAACACCAGCACAAACTCCGCCATCGTCATCTGCGCTCCCGGCCGCCGCTGCAACACCCGCACGATCAGCAGCAGAAAAAAATACCCGATCACTGCATGCGCAATCGTTGCCATCAGGGCATCACCACCACGCGTTCCGTCACCGCCTCTTTGCCCGGCACCTGCACCGTGAAGTGCACCACTCCCGGCGCCTCCGGTTGCATCCCAATCTCCACATCGCCCGGTTTCGCGGGATCTACCGCAAACGTATACGTAATTCCGCCATTCCCAATCGCCGAGCTCTCCGGCTGCGGCGCAATCCTCTGCGCGCCCAGTTTCTTCACCACCGACTCGCTCACAAACAACTGCGCCTTCCCATTCACCACCGCATCCGGCCGCAACGCCACCCGCATTACCGACGGCGTCTCCGCTCTCTCCACGCGCTCATAGAAAATGTCGATCCCGCTCGCCGCTCTGTGGTCCTCCGCCTTCGCCAGCCATCCGCGCCCAAACACACCCAGCGCATCGGCCACCAGCACCAGCAGAAAGAAAATCCACACCACCCGCTCAAACGTCCACCACCGCTCCTGAAACTTCAGGTCTTCCCCAACCGACACCGCGTTATCTACCTTCGGCACCTGGTCATCATTCACCGGATCAATCAACTTCTGCCCCATACCTGATTCCTATCCGTCAGCCATCTACTCCCTACTCCTTACTCCTGATCCCTGATCCCTGATCCCTGTTCCCTGATCCCTGTTCCCTGATCCCTGTTCGCTCTTCCCTGTTCCCTAGCCTTTCTTCTTCAGCACACTCATCCCGCCATTCCGCTCCAGCACCGCCGTATCAATCTCGCTCAGCGTGCGCATTCCCTTGTCCCGGGCCATGGCCATCACATCGTCATCCGCGATACGCATCCTCAGCATCGTGCGGCTGCGCCAATGTCCGCCTTCCAGCAAAATCAGCGCCGTGCCATCCAGCGCCTTCGTCCACCAGTCCGAGTGCGACCGCCAGCCACGTCAGGACCGTATGCGCCATCGCCACCGCGACAATCTGGCACAGCGCGTTGGTCAGCGACACCTCGTCGCCCACCATCCCCGTCAGCGTCAGCCCGCCCAGAAAGAACACCAGCACAAACTCAAACGGGGTCAACTGCTTGCCCGGCCTGCGCCCCACAATGCGCACAATGAACACCAGGAACACATACCCGAACACCGCGCGCACAATCGTCCACCACGCAATCACCGCAACACCTCAACGGCCGCCGCTACGCCGCCGTGCCACCGTTGGATGCAGCCCCACACCCCACCCTGCACACCCGCCCCTTCACCGCATCCAACCGTCTTCCACCGCACACTCCCGTGACAAAAAGAAAGGCCCGCTTCTCGTGGGCCACGCCGCTGCCGTCCAACACGAACGCTCCTGGTTAGGTCCTGGTAACGAACTCGCGGCGCGAGACCCAGGCAAGGCCGACCATAACGGAACCTAACAAGATGAATGTAGAAGGCTCAGGTGTGTACGTTACGTCCAGCTCGATTGAATAAGGGATGTCCGCTTCTCCTGTTCCGCCGACGTACCCCGCCCAGTTGGACCCGGGGTCCAGCAGTTCAGAGGTAATCACACCCGCGTAGTCAATGCCAGGCCCACCCCAAGGGGAGGACACCTCGTCACCGGAGATGACCGCAGGGACCGGCCCAATCGTCAGCCCTTCGACCATGATTTCCGACGTGCCCGATGTGCTGAATGTAGGCGCGATTGACGGGAGAGAAGGATCAGCTCCCGGGAAACTGCCATCCGGAGCCTCATAGCCGGTGCCTTCATACGTTCCCGGAATGACCGTGAGCATAGCCGTGGCCGACACGATTGTGCTTCCAGGAGGCACCGATACCGAGACGCTTGGATTCGAAGAACTAGCGCTGCCTCTCCCATGAGCCGGGCTGTTTTCGAACGGTTGACCTGCGACATTGATGTACTCGCCGTCGAAATTGTTGTTCGGATTAAGAGTTGCGACGACCGTCGAACTGAAGATGTACTGAATGCTATCGGCAAACGCAGGGGTAGAAGCGCAAAGGATAACGAGAGCTGATATAGACAACCCGTAGGCAGAACGAAGTGTTGAACGCATGGCGGAGCCCCGAGCCCAGAATTTGACAGGCGACCACTTTAGCACGGCTGCCGTCGCGACATCGCTAAGATGCCATGCACTCATTAGATTGAAGCTCACGGGTGAGTAGTTCCCACGCCGCTACGCTTTTAGCTCTCCGGACCGCCATCGCGATAAGGACTCGACCACCCGCACGTCACGAAGATTTCGCGCACGCCGCCTCTTTTTCACAACTGCGGCCCGGTGCGCCATTCATGCCGCGCAGCCGCATGAGCGGGTTCCGCGCGCGCTTCCGCTCTGCCGAAGGCCGTCGCGAAGGCCGAAGGCCCTAGCGACTGAATTGCCTTCCGCCGGATGCGACCCCCCACATGACTAAAGTTTTCCCCCTCCGCGCGTCTTTTTCACAACTGCGGCGTTATTTGCAGTAGACAGATTCCGAGGGCTGGCTCCATGCACGCCGTCAAACGCTCGCCGCTGTTCCGCATCGCACTGCTCAGCCTGGCCGTGCTGTCTGCCCACACCGCGCGCGCCGCGAAAGCGCCACCAGTCAATCCGGTCCGGCCGCCCTGCCCCGCCAAAGTCGCCGCCGCGCAGCCGGAAGCCCAGAAGAAGCTCCTCCCCAACATCAAGCGCCTCGCCCAACCCGGCGCTCGCGCCCACCCATTATTCGGCGGCGCGTTCGCCCTCACTGGCAACGCCGCGGCGTTCCTCCCGCCACACAGCACCGGCCAGCTCGCCGCCGGCCGCCACACCGTCTATATTCCCCCGCAGCGCCTTCCGTTCGACCTCCGCATCTAGCTCCCCGCCTTCGCCCTTCCCATCCGGACGCCACTCCACCGCGCGCCTCCGCGCGGTGTCATGCCTTCCGGTTGCGCCAGCGCAGGTTCACCTCCAGAGGGAGCCATGAAAAAATCGACGCAGTACTTCCCATCCATCATCACCAGCGGCCTCATCGCCGTCCTTGTCTTAACCCAGACTGCCTTCACCCAAACCGCCGTGGCGCAGGATGCCGCGCAAGCAGCCCAGCAAGCCTCGCAGCAGGCCATGCAGGCTGCACAGCAGGCCAATCAGCAAGCCATCGAGGACAACCAACGCGCGGCCCAGCAGGCTGCGCAAGACATGCAGCAGGCTATCCAGAACGGTCAGTCAAGCAGCTCAGTTCCCATTCCGCTCGGCCACGTCAACCACCCACTCGCGCCGCAAACGCCCGCCGGTCCCGTGCCTGCCCGCATCGCCTCCGCGCGCAACGTGCTGCTGACCAACGTCGGCATCAGCGCCCGCCTCGGGCTCGATTCCAACAAGCTGTATAACGACATCCACTCCCGTCTCCAGCAGTGGGGCTACTACCAGCTCGTCAGTAGCCCACAGCAGGCCGACCTCATCTTCCAGCTCGACGAGATCGATCCCCGCAACGGAGCCAACATCACACCCGGCACCGACATCTACGACCGCAGTCCCTCCTTCCGCCTCCTCATCCTTGACGCGAAGACCGGAATCGTCCTGTGGACCGTCACCGCGCCCATCTACATCACCGGGAAAAAGACGTACGCCCAGTGGATCGGCATCTCCGAGCAGGGCCTCATCACCCGGCTCAAAGCCCTGGCCCAGCAACCCATCTCGCCTGAAGAGCAGGCCGCCCTCACGCAATACCCCAAGAACCACCGCGCAGCCCTTGGCGGCGTGTTGCTCGGCGTCGTTATAGGTGTCCCCATCGTGGCTGGCGTTGGTGGATATTTGGCCTACCAACACAGCCTCGCCGACCAGAAGGCCAGCCAGGACGCCTTCTGCAACGCCCACAACATCCCGCTCAGCGAATGCGCCGGCGGCTAGCGCGCCGGGTGCCCCAGGTCTCGCCCTTGAGACCTGGGTTGCTTGCCGTCAATACCGGGTGCCCCATTCACGCGCGGGCGCATCGCGCGTGGGTGGGTCCGGTCACGCGGGCCTAAAAACCCGCAGCACCGTAAATGGTGCAACCATGCGCACGCCTGCGGCACTTCAAGTCCACCCTCAAATCTAATCGCCTGAAGACTTTGCGCAAAAAACAGGGGGTGGGGGGTACCCTCGCGTATATCCTCATCTTCAGCGCATGAAGCGAGTCCTCACCGCCATCGTCCTGATCGTCCTCGTCGGCCTGCTCCTGTTCCTCGGCAAGCTGTGGATGGTCACCCTCTTCGCCGCCCTGGTCGCCGCCCTCGCCGCCATCGAGTTCCGCGACATCGCCTTCCGCCGGCTCGATCCCGGCGGCGGCCATCCCATCCCCCTCGGGTGGACGCTCTTCGCCATCGCCCTTTTCTTCGTCGCAACCTTCCTGCGCCCGCAGGACACCATTACCGCAGTCGTCTTCTCCACCCTGCTCCTCTTCACATGGAACACCTTCCGCACGCCGCTCGCGCGCGTCCTGGAGGAGACCGCCGCCGGCCTGCTGCTCCTCATCTACATCGCCTTCCCCCTCACCCTCATCCCGCTCATCTGGAACCGCGACGAGGGTGATGGCCTGGTGCTCGTGCTCTTCCTCTGCCTCTGCGTCTGGTCCGGAGACATCGCCGCGCTCTATATCGGCAAGCGCTTCGGCCGCCGCAAGCTCGCCCCCCGGCTCTCGCCCAACAAGACGTGGGAAGGCGCCATCGCCTCCGTCGCCGCGTCCGTCATCTTCGGCGTCGCCCTCATCCTCTACGGCGACTGGCTCACCCTGCACGGCTCCAGCTTCACGCGCCTCCACACCAACGCGCCCATCTGGCAATGGATCCTGCTCGCCATCCTGCTCAACTGCGCCGCCCAGTTCGGCGACCTGCTCGAGTCCGCCCTCAAGCGCGGCGCCGGCGTCAAGGACTCCGGCACGCTGCTCCCCGGCCACGGCGGCGTCCTCGACCGCATCGACGCCCTGCTCCTGGCCGCCCCGGTGCTCTGGTTCGTACTCGTCATCCGCGAGTTCTTCGCGCTCGGCAGCTTCTAGATTCAACTCTGAGAAAGAGCCTTCAGCCGCCGTTTGAGAAAGAGCCTTCAGCGGTACTTTGAGAAAGAGCCTTCAGCGGTACTTTGAGAAAATAGCCAAGTGAAGAAGATCGCCATCCTCGGCTCAACCGGCTCCATCGGTCACTCAACCCTCTCCATCTGCGAGTCTTACCCCGAACGGTTCCGGCCCGTCGCCTTCGCCGCCGGATCCAACCTTGACGTCGCCTTCGCCCAGTGCCAGCGCTGGCATCCGCAGGTCCTTTCCATCAGCACCGAACCGCTCGCCGACCAGCTCCGCGCGCGCCTGAAGTCCGCTGGCATCAGCACTGAAGTTGTCCACGGCACAGCCGGGAGCGTTCGCGTCGCCACGCTCCCTGAAGCCGAGTTCGTCGTGTCCGCCATCGTCGGAGTCGCCGGCCTTGAGGCCACCTACGCCGCCGTGCTCGCCGGCAAGACCGTCGGCCTGGCCAACAAGGAGTGCCTCGTCGCCGCCGGCGACCTGATCATCGCCGCCGCCCGTGAGCGCGCCGTCAACCTGCTGCCTATCGACAGCGAACACAACGCAATCCACCAGTGCCTCCGCGGCGGCGAGCCCAACGAGGTCAAGCAGATCTGGCTCACCGCCTCGGGCGGCCCATTCCGCAACACTCCGCTCGCGGACTTCGAGCACATCACACCCGCGCAGGCACTCAAGCACCCCACCTGGGTCATGGGCCAGCGCATCACCATCGACTCCGCGACGATGTTGAACAAAGGACTCGAAATCATCGAGGCCTGCCGCCTCTTCAACCTTCCACCCTCGCGGGTGAAGGTCACGGTGCACCCGCAGTCCACGATTCACTCACTCGTTGAGTACGTCGACGGCTCCATCCTCGCGCAGATCTCCGTCACCGACATGCGCCTGCCAATCCTCTACGCTCTGTCGTGGCCCCAGCGTGTCGCGAGCGATCTCACCTTCGACCTGTGCGCGCTGCATCAGCTCGACTTCCAGACGCCTGACCTCCAGCGCTTCCCCTGCCTGCGCCTGGCATATGAAGCCGCCGCCGCCTCGCAGGCGCACTGTATCGCGCTCAATGCCGCCGACGAGGTCGCTGTGGCTGCCTTCCTTGCCGGTAAGCTGCCCTTCCTCGGCATTCCACGTACAATCGAATCAGTGCTCTCGCTTACTCGCGCTTCCTCTCCCGCGTCTATCCGCGAGGTCCTTCAGCTCGATCAAAGTGCCCGCGCGCTCGCCGGGCAGGTCGTCGAGCAGCACTCGCATCCGATCGCTCGCTGAGGTCCTTTACTAACCCCTTATGCATCTTCTCTCGGTCCTTATTGAGTTTGGCATCGTGCTCGGCATCATGGTGCTCGTGCACGAGTTTGGGCACTTCGCCGCCGCCAAACTCTGCGGTGTGCGCGTGGAGACCTTCTCGATCGGCTTCGGCCCGCGCCTCTTCGGCTGGCGCAGCGGCGACACCGACTACCGGCTCTCGCTCCTGCCCCTCGGCGGCTACGTCAAGATGTCCGGCGACGAGCCCGGCTACCAGCCAGGAGGTCAACTCGCTGCGGTCTCCGAAACAGTCGATGTCCTCGGCGTTGATCTTAATGCCGGCGCACTCCGCACCGCGGGCGGCCGCTCAAGCCGCCCCGATTTCAGCCATGAGTTCAATGCGCGGCCTCGCTGGCAGCGCGTGCTCATTGCGCTCGCCGGCCCGGTTGCAAACTTTCTGCTCTCCTTCGTGCTGCTCATCTGGGTCGGCATGTTCCACCATGAGGTGGCTCAGTATCTCGACGGCCCCGCAGTGGTCGACTACGTCTCGCAAAATTCACAGGCGGCGAAGCTTGGGCTGGCTCCCGGAGACGTGATTACGCGATTCGCGCAGGACAAGGATCCGACCTGGGCCCGCATTCTGATCGACTGCAACCTGCACATCAACGGCACCGTGCCGATCGCCTTCTCGCATGAAGGCCGCGAAACTGAAACCAGCCTGCGCATCACTTACAGTGGCAGCGACGGCGAGTTCGACATGGATGATCTGCAAGGTCTTGGGATCAATCCCGCGATGCAGCCTTCGCTGCGCGTGCTCAGCGTCTCGGCTGGTGACCCGGCAGCCGCCGCCGGAATGCGCGCCGGGGACCAGGTCACGCAGATCGACTCCCTCAAGCTGCACTCGGTCTATACGCTCCTGGCATACCTCAAAGACCGCAACGGCCTGCCGTCTGTGTTGTACGTGCTGCGCGACGGACAGCCCCTCGTTTTCGATATCACGCCAGAGAAGCTGGATAACGGCCAGGGCGATGTGCAGTACCGCGTCGGCTTCGTGAATGAGAACCCGCCGGTAAAAATCATCAGGCTCTCTCTTGGTCCTGCAATCGTTCAGTCGTTTAAGGACAACCTGGATGGCTCGACCCTCATCATCCGCGTGCTGAAGGGAATGTTCACGCGGCAGGTCTCGGTCCGTTCGCTTTCTGGACCAATCGGCATCGCACAGCAGATCGACATCGCGACGAAGCAAGGGTTCTGGACGCTTATGGAATTTATGAGCGTCATCTCGCTGAACCTCGGAATCTTCAACCTGCTCCCGATCCCGATCCTCGACGGCGGAATGATTCTCTTCCTCGCAGTGGAATCCGTGATGCGCCGCGACCTCAACCAGGAGATCAAGGAGCGCGTCTACCAGGTCGCGTTCGTCTGCCTGATCGTCTTCGCCGTCTTCGTCATCTTCAACGACATCACGAAGCTGCACCATCCGTAGTCACTGGAATTCAGCTCGCGGTTTATTTGCGCGCGCGCAGCTCCTCCGCGATCTCCTTCGCGGCAGCGCGCGCCTCTGATTCGCG
The DNA here is from genome assembly GCA_963716225.1 of uncultured Verrucomicrobiae bacterium. Classification (GTDB taxonomy): domain Bacteria; phylum Acidobacteriota; class Terriglobia; order Terriglobales; family Acidobacteriaceae; genus Granulicella. The sequence goes on from OY970299.1 coordinate 1,416,816, forward strand.
ATCGACCGGAAAGCTGATCGCGCCCACACGCGCGTGGCCACCGCCGCCGTAGCGCTCACAGATCGCCGCGAGATTCACCAGCTCACTCACCGGCTTTTTCGTCCACGGGTTCGTTCCAACCGAAACCTTCGTCCGGAAGCTCGACTTCGACAGGCCCACGTTGTACGTTCCGTCCGGACGCAGATAGTACGGGATGAACTTGTTGTAGCCCTCGGTCGGCTGGTCGGTGATGTCGAACGTAATCACACCGCGGTCGCAAACCGCCCGCTCGCGAATCAGCTCGATATCGGCGCGGTGCTTCGCCATCAGAGGCGCGAGCAGTTCCTGCACGAAGCCCTGATCGAGCACCTGCTGCAACGGCATCGCCGTCAGCAGCGGAATAATGCGCTGCACCAGCGCCGAATCCGGCGCGCTCTCGATGACCATCGTCAGCTTCATCGCCGGCGCACCCATCTCGACGGCGGACTCCGCGCTCTCGTACTTCGCTCCGTCCACGATGTCCGCCCAATAGATGAGCTCCTTCATCGGCGCCACATCCATGCCAAACTTCGTGTTCGCGATGTGTGCGATCCAACTCGTGCAGCTCGTGTAACTGGCGTCGAAGAATTGCCGCATCGCCAGCGGTCCCGGTGTTCCATCCGCATTTCTCTGTCCGGCGCGAAACTGCGCCTCATCCTGCGCATTCAAAAAAGCCGACAGATGATGATCGAACCACCACGTCACGCGCGGCGAAGGCGAGTACTTGAAGTCAACAATCGCGTTCTCGTCCGCTGTCTCAAACCAGCTTTCCTCATACAGCGAGCCCGCACGATGCACAAGCCCCTGGTACTCGAACGTGCCGGCTGTTCCGATGCACTCGCGATGAAAGCGCGTGAACAGCGACGCCGAGCACGCTCCATCAAAGCATTTGTCGTGATAAAAAACTCGGCAGTTCAAAGGATCACATTCCTCCTGAAACCCTGACGCTGAATTCGCGCAAGGCTCCAGCATATCGAAACTTCGGAACCGGCCCACCGTGCCGTACGTATCATCGAGTCAGACAGCAGATTCTGACAGGGTCGTGTATGCAGGAATTCGGGCAAAGTCCAGATCAAGATCTCTCCTCCAGCGTCGAACCACGCTCGAGCCTCTTCTTCGGGCCCGAGGGCCTGCGGCCCTTCTGGTCGCTTCTAATCTATCTCGCCATCGTGCTCACGCCGCTGCTGCTGTACGACCTCGCGGCTGCCATGGGCACTGCGCCCACCCAGGCGCAGCTCACCGCGCATGAGATCCCTCCGTTCGAGAGCCTCGCCAGGGAGTGGATGCAGTTCGCCTTCGTCTGCTTCGCAACCTGGATCATGAGCCGCATCGAAGACCGAAGTGTGTTCGACTACGGTCTCGCGCTTATCCCTCGCCGCTGGCGCTGGCTCGCCATCGGCGCCTTTCTCGGTGTCTTCTTCCAGTCGCTGCTGATCCTCATCCTCTGGAGCACACACCACCTCGTCTTCGCCGGTTTGCTTCTGCGTCCCGCCATCGCGCTCGCCGCCGCCCTGGTCTGGGCTATTGCATTTCTCGGCGTTGCGTTTTTCGAGGAGTTCCTCTTTCGCGGATACCTCCAGTTCAATGTCACGCGCTGCTTCGCTGGCCTGGTCCGCGCCATCTCGCCAAACAGCCGCAAGGCTGAAGCAATCGGCTTCTGGATAGCCGCCCTCCTCATCTCCTTCGGCTTCGGTCTGCTTCACGGAGGTAATTCAGGCGAATCGCCGATCGGTCTGCTGTGCGCCGGCGGCGCGGGCCTCATGTTCGCCTTCGTACTGTGGCGCACCGGGAGTTTGTGGTGGGCCATCGGTCTGCACGCCGGATGGGACTGGGCGCAGTCGTATCTATTCGGAGTCGCGGACAGCGGTGGCGTGAGCGCGTATCGTCTGCTCTCGACGCACCCCAGCGGACCGACGTATCTCAGCGGCGGACTCACCGGCCCCGAGGGCAGCCTCTTCGTCTTACCGGTGATGATTCTGATTACACTTACTGCCGCGGTCACGCTTCCGCGCCGCAAAGCATCCTTACTGCTGTGGAACAACGTGGAGATCGAACCCGCGGCGACGATACACTCAGCTCACGAATGAGTCTTACAAGTGACGCGAGTGGAGCGCCGCCCGAACGCCAGCACAACGACCGGCTCACTGCGCTCCGGCCAGAATCAGATCCAGAGCCCCGTCTGCTGACGCGTGAAGATCACGGTTCGCGCAGGTATCCGCTGCCCCCCCGCTCTCGCGGTAAACGAGTGCTGCACGGGTTCTTGCTTGTACTCCTCGCGCTCGCAGTGATTGCTGTTGGCTTGACGATCGCCGGAGCGATCTGGTCCCGGCACGTGATGCGCGCCGCGCTTCCGACAATCGACGGAACGCTTTCGGTCGAAGGGCTCCGCACGCGCGGTCACGGTCGCTCGCAACGCGCAGGGCGTGCCTTCGATCCACGCCACTACCATGGAGGACCTGCTCTTCGCGCAGGGCTACGTCACCGCCCAGGACCGCCTCTGGCAGATGGATGTGCTGCGCCGTCACGCCGCGGGCGAGCTCGCCGAAATTCTCGGCCCCAGCCTCGTGAAGCACGACGAGATGCAGCGCTATCTGCAGCTCCGCGCGGCCGCCGACCGCGGCGCAGCTTCGCTGCCGGCAGATCAGCGCCGCGAGCTCGACGCCTACGCGCGCGGCGTCAACGCGTTCATCGGCAGCCATCGCGACACGCTGCCGCTCGAGTTCCATCTGCTCCACTACACACCCCGCCCGTGGACGCCGCGCGACTCGCTGCTCGTCTCGCTGGTGATGTGGCAGGACCTCTCGACAACCTTCACGCAAAAGCTCGATCGCGAAGCGTTCGCGCAACATCTTCCGCAATCGCTGCTCGCCGATCTCTACCCTGTCGGCTCCTGGCGCGATCATCCGCCCGGGCAAGCGCCACCTGACCTCACCACGCCGCACGAGATCGAGGAGATCCCGCTCGACCGCACTCAGTCGCGGCTCGAGCTTCCTTCTATCGCTTCGCAAGCCCGATGATCTGCTCGCGCTGCAACTCGCTCTTTACGCCGTCGGCGTGTGACAGCTGCCGCGCGGGCTCGAACAACTGGGCCGTCTCCGGCACGCGCTCGGCGTCAGGCAAGCCGATCGTCTCGAACGACATGCACCTCAGCCTCAGCGTGCCGGACATCTGGTACGAGGCTGCATTGCATCTCGCCGCCGCGCCGGGCACGCGGCCGCGCTCGACGTCACCGGCTTCACACTCCCCGGCCTGCCGTGGGTGATCGTCGGACGCAACGCGCATGTCGCCTGGGGCTTCACCAACCTCGGCGGCGACGTGCAGGACGTTTGCATCGAACACCTCCGCGGCTCCGGCTCACAGCACGGAGTACCAGCAGCCCGACGGAACCTGGGCTCCCGTCTCGCATCGCACCGAGCAGATCGTCGTCCGCGGCGGACGCGACGTATCGCTCGACGTGCTGACGACTACGCACGCGTCGGCGCAACCGCCACCATCGAAACGCCCATCATCTCGCCGATCCTTCCAACCGAGCATCGCGCACTCTCGCTCGCCTGGACGGTCTACGACCCGTCCTGTATCGACGACTCGCTCTTCTCTGCCGATAGCGCCATCGATGGCGCATCGCTCGTCGCCTCATTCGCCAGCTTCGGCGGCCCCTCGCTCAATCTCGTCTACGCCGACGATCAGGGCCACATCGGCTATCACGCCATCGGCCGCATTCCCATCCGCGGCCCAGCGGTCCAGCACCCGCGCGCCGAGCAGCAGTTCGTCCTTCCGAACCCCGAGCCGGAGTCCGACGAAGACGAAGACAACGTCAGAGCCGCACGACTGCGACGCAAAGCGGCGCCGATGCGGAACCGGCAACGCGGACCGCGGCAAAGCCTCCCCAACGCCCACGCAGCCCACAACTCGCAGGTGCAAAGCTGCCGTCCCAGCCGACCACCAGCTACACCATCGGCTCGCCGATCTCCTCCGCTCCGGTCGACGCACTCGACCAATCGCAAGCGTGGTCCGGCATACATCCCATACGACGGATTGCCCGCCGTCCAGGACCCTCGACCGGTATCGTCGCTACCGCCAACGCGCGCATCGCGACCGACGACTATCCATACGCGCTCACGAATGACTGGGTCGATCCCTATCGCGTCGAGCGCATCTACCGCTTGCTGGAGCAGCACACCGGGTGGACACCGCAGCAGATGCTCGCAGTCCAGATGGACCAGCACTCCGAGTTCGATCTCGTGCTCGCGCATCGGCTCGCCTACGCCATCGATCACTCCTCCGACAGCCGCACGGGGCAGCGACTCCCCGCGCCTGCAGCAGGCGGCTGACCTGCTGCGCACGTGGAAGGGACAGATGAGCGCCGGCTCGCCCGCCGCCGCCATCGTCGCCGCTACGCGCGGTGATCTCTGGTCCGCGCTGCTGGTGCCGCAGATCATCGCGCACGATGGCGGGCTCACGTTCCGATGCCGTTCGCGTCGCGCGCCTCTACTCCTGGGCCGAAAGCAACACTGCGCTCGAAGAGCTGCTCGCAGCACACGCCAGCACGCTGGCTGCCGCCGGCGTGGCAAACTGGAACGACTTTCTCACCGCCGTCGTCGAGCAAGGCCTTCGCGACTTGCGCACGCGCCGCACGATCTCGCCCGCTGGCAGTACGGCTCGATCCATCGCATCGACATCGAGCATCCGCTCTTCGCCGGACGCGCTGCCATCAATTGGCTGCTCGGCGCACCAACCGGAAGCGGCGCGCAGCCCGCCGGCGGCGACATGACAACGATCGACGCCATCGGCTCAAGCTTCGGCCCCAGCGAGCGCTTCACCGCCGACCTCTCATCCATATCCACGGCCAACGCCAACATCGTTACCGGCGAATCCGGCAACCTCAGCTCGCCCTGGTATCTCGATCAGTTTCGGCCCTGGCTGAACGGAACCACTTTCGCCCTTCCGCTGGAAGACAGCGACGCAACGCACTCCCTTACGCTTGTGCCGGCGCACTGACGCCGCGTCGATCTAAGCTGGCTGCATGCACCGTTCACCCTCGGGCTTCGCGCGAGCTCTGCCCTGCATCCTGCTTCCGCTGCTCGCGCTGATTGTCATCGCTCCGCTCATCGCGCACGGCTGCTCCTGCGGACACGACTTCGACTTCCACCTGCAGAGCTGGCTCGACGCGGCCGCGCAGATGCGCCACGGCACGCTCGACCCCGCTGGACCGTCTCCGCCGCATGGAACGCCGGCGAGCCGCGCTTCATCTTCTATCCGCCGCTGTCGTGGATGCTCGGCGCGCTGCTCGCGCTGACCCTCCCGCTCTCCGCCGCGCCGATCGTCTTCACGGCCATCGCTCTGTCGGCGCTGCCGTCACGATGTACCTCCTCGCGCGCGACTACGCGTCAGTCCGCCATCGCGCTGCTCGCATCTGCGCGTCTACATCGCAAACCCTACATGCTCTTCACCGCCTTCGAGCGCACCGCCTACGGCGAGCTGCTCGCCGCCGTCTGGATACCGCTGCTGCTTCGCGCAGCCCTGCGACGCGCTCCCGACGCATCGCCGCGATCGCCACTCCCATCGCACTGCTGTGGCTCACCAACGCTCCCGCCGCCGTGATGGGCATCTACGCGCTGCTGCTGATCGCACTCGTGCGCATCGGCATCGCGATCTTCACCGCCCGCGATCGCGCGCACGCGATCATCGCAACTCCTTCTGATTCGCTTCGCCGCCGGCGGCGCGCTCGGCCTCGCGCTCGCCGCCTTCTATCTCATCCCCGCTGCCTACGAGCGCCGCTACGTCCAGGTCGCGATGGCCATCATTCCCAACATGCGCGTCGAGGACAACTTCCTCTTCGGCCACACCGGCGACGCGCCGCACGATCGCCGTCCTCCACACCGCCAGCCTGCTCGCAGTCGCGATGCTCGCGGCGACGCTCGCTGCAATCCTGGCTGCATTGATCGCACGCCGACGCACGCGAGACAAACTTCAACCCGCATACGCGCCGAGCAACACCACTGGCTATCTCTGCTCGCCCTTGCCTCTGCATCGCGCTTCTGCTCACGCCGTATCTCGCTTCCGCTCTGGCATCACCTGCCGGAGCTCGCCTTCCTGCAGTTTCCCTGGCGTCTGCTCTCTGTCCTCGCGGCCGTCCTCGCACTCACTGTCGCGCTCGCGCTTCGCCGCATCCCATGCACGCGCACCGTCGCTCGCAATCACATCGCTCGCCGCTCTCATCTTCGTCGGCGCAATGACCACATGGGACATTCACGCTCTTCCGTCAGCCCTGCGAGCTGCTCGATCCTCCCTCCGTCCGCGCCCAGCTCTTCGCCACCCATCACGGCGTCGAGCCCACCGACGAGTACACCCCCACCGACGCCGACAACGACGTCCTCCGCTGGGACGACCCGGCCTACTGGCTCGCGACCAATCCCGCCGCCTTCGCTCCCCGGCACCGTTCCCAACCCGCCGCCACCATCGCGAACTACGACATGCCGCCGCCGGTCGAGCAGACCGTCAGCGGCACCGCCCCACATCATCTTCAACTCAACCTCGCCGCACCCGCGCATCCTCATCCTCAATCTGCGCGACTACCCGCACTGGCAGGTCTTGCGCAATGGCTCGCTCATCACCGAACATCTCCAGCGCGACGACGGCCTGCTCGCCATCGCGCTGCCCGCCGGGACCGCTCCATCATCGACATCCGCTGGCACCGCACGCTGCGACCAGTTTCTCGGCGATCTCGTGAGCATCATCGCGCTCGTCGCTGCTTGGCGTCGCTGCTCCTTCGCTCGCGTACAATCAAGCCTGACGCATGACCCCCGACGTGCAATCGCTCCTGAAGACTGGCGCCGCGCTCGCCGACGCCGCTCTGGAGCGCCTGCTGCCGGCCCCCACCATCGAGCCGCACTCCATCCACCGCGCCATGCGCCACTCCACCTTCGCCGGCGGCAAGCGCCTGCGCCCCATCCTCTGCATGGAAGCCGCGCGCATGCGTCGCGCACGAACTGCCACCCGCCGCGCCCAGCCTCGGCGCCGCCATCGAGATGGTGCACACCTACTCGCTCATCCACGACGATCTCCCCGCGCTCGACAACGACGACCTGCGCCGCGGCAAGCCCACCTGCCACGTCGCTTTCGGCGAAGCCATCGCCATCCTCGCCGGCGACGCGCTGCAGACCCTCGCCTTCCAGACCATCGCGCAGCTCGAGGCCGGCGCCCCAACCATCGTCGAAATCCTGCGCGAGTTCTCCTTCGCCATCGGCACCGGCGTCGGCGCGCCAACCCCGCTCCCCCGGCATTGCCACCCGGCATGATCGGCGGCCAGGTGATGGACATCGAGAGTGCGAAGGGCCGCAAGCCCACCGCCGAGCTCGTCGAGCGCATCCACCGCGCCAAGACCGGCGCGCTCATCACCAACATCCATCGTCTGCGGCGGCCTGCTCGGCCTCGATCACTGCCTCTCCAGCAGCGCTGACCGCCCGGCTCGCCTGCTCTAAGACCGACACCATCGCGCGCCTCCGCACCTTCGGCGAAAACGCCGGCCTCGCCTTCCAGATCGTCGACGACATCCTCGACATGACCCAGACCTCCGCCGAACTCGGCAAGACCGCCGGCAAAGACACCGCAACCGACAAAGCCACATGGCCCGCGGTCTTCGGCATCGAGCGCTCGCGCCATGACGCCGACGCGCTCATCCCGGACGCCTTCGCCGCGCTCGAGCCCTTCGGCGACGCCGCCGATCCCTCAAATCCCTCGCCCACTATCTCGTCGACCGCACGCACTAGCCCGGAGCTCACCATGCGCTTTCGTCCACGCCATTACGTCCTCATCGCCATCATCCTCGCGCTCGGCGATCTACAACCTCGTGCGCTTGCGTCGCGCCCGCGAGACACGCATCGCTCACCGTGAACCCAGCTCCAATGCTGGCCCTATTCGCAATCGCCCGCATGGCAGGCCTTCGACAAAGCCGCTTCACTCCGCGACGCCGGACGACGACCAGTTCCAGCCCGCGCTCTCCGCGCTCAGCCAGCAGATCGAAACAGCCTCTGCCGATCAGAAGGCCGATCTCGATGGCTGCCAGACCTGGCTGCTCTTCTATCGCCAGAACATGCACGCTGCCACACAAACGACACTTGGCGGCAGCGCAGCACGCAGCACCTCGACAACTGCGTCCGCTACCACCGCGACATCAGCAGCTAGCACAATGACAGACGCCGATCTCCTCGACGCCCTTCGCGACTGCTACGACCCCGTGCAGCAGCGAACATCGTCGAGCTCGGCCTCGTGCAACGCGCCACACTCGCGCTCGACCGCGACGCTCCCGGCGCAAACATCCGCGGTGTTCCTCCGCGCTACATCGCGCACATCACACTGCGCGCGCCCAGCTCCGACGACACGCGCAACGCACAACTCCGCGCCCAAATCGAAAACCGCCTCGCCGGCCTGCCCGAGATCTCGCGCACCGACATCAATCTGCTCCCGCACTCTTCCCCATCCTCAGCTCGCCGGCGCCCCTGAACGATGCCTCCGCGCAAACCCGTCGTCCATCCCTTCGATCTCGCGCACGGCACCGAGACCTCCGGCCTGCTGTCGGGCAAAGTCATCGCGCGTGGAACCCAGCACTGCACCGGAAGACCTCACCGCCTACTACGGCATCGCTCCCAGCATCCTTCGCTCGGTGCTCGATCTCTGGCTCCAGAAGCTGCATCCACTCGCGCCCATCGAGCGCACCGTCTTCCTCGACGTCGGCGCAGGCAAAGGCCGCGCGATGCTGCTCGCCTCCGAGTACCCGTTCCTCCGCGTCGAAGGCATCGAGCTCAACCCGAACCCTCGCCGCAGTCGCGCGTCGCAACATCTCCATCTGGCAGAGCACGCACAATCCACCATGCTCTCTCCGCTCGTGCTGCATGAGGCCGACGCCACCCGCGCTGCTCTTCCCCGCCGACCCCATCCTCGCCCACCTCTTTCATCCTTTCGAAGACCGCCTCCTGCGCCGCTTTCTTCGTCACGTCGAGAAGCGACCTCACGGCGCATCCTCGTCCCTTCGATCTGCTCTACGTGAACGCCGAGCACGATTCGCTGCTCGACCATCATCCCGCGTTCACACGCGTCTGGTCGGCCGCATCCCGATGTCCACCGAAGACCACATCGCCGACCTCGCGGCCATCGCGCAGCAGAAGGAATACGGCTCCACCGGCGACGAATTATGTGCCGTCTATCGTTTTACGAAACACGGAACCAAACGCCCCGGCCGTACGTATAAGATAAGAATTCCCTTACAAATCAGCAGCTTATGTGGCCGATAATCGCCTAGTTGTGCGATTTTTACGAATCATCGGGAACTCCCGCAAACATCTTCCACGTATGGATACATGTACGGCAGCCGGATGCGACAGAAAAAGGTCAGCAACCGCGACCGGGCCCCGCAAGATTTCCAGTGAATCGTGACGGCTGAGTCAGGACCTCACCACCGCCCGCACTGATGACACCACGACAACCCCGCTTGGGTTCAGCGCCGCACTCGCGAGCGCAATAAGGAGACACGTATGTACGACCTTCTGCTCATCACCTTCGCCGCTCTCACCGTTTTCGTTCCCAGCTTCATCGGCATCCGCGCACACACCAATGCCAACTGGAGAACGCTACTAAAGCTTCCCGCCACGTCACACGCCGAAAAAGGAGATAAGCATGTACGACCTACTCATCGCCACTTTCGCCGCTCTCACCGTCTTCGTTCCAGCTTTCATCGGCATCCGCGCCCGCACCAACGCCGACTGGAGGGCGATCTAAGCCCTTCGCCAAATCGAAGGCTCAACGAACAAAATCACGTTGAACAAACAAGAGAGCGCCGCAGGCAAAACACAGCCCGCCGGCGCTCGGCGCGTTTAACAGCCATCGTTGCAGCCGTTTCAGTCGCGCCAGCGCACCATCAGCAGCCGCTCCGTCTCGTTCTCACCCATCTCAATCGCGATCTCCGCATCCGCGCGCGCAACCAGCGCTGGAAAGCGCTCACCCCACTCCACCAGCACCAGCGCATCGCGGCGGTCGAGCATCTCTGAAATTCCCAGCGCCTCAATCTGCGAATCATTCTCCAGGCGATAAAGATCCAGGTGATAGACCGTCAGCTTGCGCCCCGCTGTACTCGTGCACCAGCGTGAACGTCGGACTCGTTACGTCGTCCGGCGTCCGCCGCCCCGAGCGACGACACAATCCCCTTCACCAGCGTCGTCTTACCCGCTCCGAGATCGCCGCGCAGCAGCACCAGCTTCGGCGGCCGCAGCAGCTCGGTCATCATCTCGCCGAGCGCGAGCGTGCCGTTCGCGCTCCGCGTGCGCAGCCGCTTCTCACGCGTGAACTCAGGCATTCTGGCGCACTCCGCTCGCGCGCCGCCAAGCCCGCAATCCACGTAAAGCCATCCTCGATCCGTCACGCGCGCGCGAAACGCCTGCCACAGATGATCGACCGTATCCGTCGCCAGCACCGTGTGCTCATCCTGCAGCGAGCGTCGCAAAATCTCCCGCGAGCCCATGCAGAAACACCGCCGCTTCGACCGCCTCAGCCACGCGTTCCGGATACTGCGCCAGCATCGCCGCAACGATCCCCGTCAGAATGTCGCCGCTTCCGCCCTTCGCCATCGCGGGATTCCCCGTCGTGTTCACCGCGACGCGTCCATCCGGATGCGCCACCAGCGTGCGCCATCCCTTCAGCACCAGCGTGACGCCGTTCTCCGTCGCAAATTTTCGTGCCAGCCCCACGCGGTCCGCCTCAACCTCTTTCACGCTCCAGCCGACCAGCCGCGCCATCTCGCCCGGATGCGGCGTCAGCACAATCGTGCGCCGCTTTCCGCACTCATCCGGAGCCGTCGCGCGCTTCAGCAACTCCGTCCGCCCTGCAAGCGCATTCAGCGCATCCGCATCGAGCACCATCGGCAGCGACACCCGCTCGACAAACGCGCGCACAAACTCCGGCGTCGTTCCCTCCTGCCCAAGCCCCGGCCCCATCGCCAACAACCGTGATTCCCTTCAGCAGCTTCTCCAGCGGCTCCGCTTCAAGCTTGCTCCATGCTCAAACCTGCACCTGGACCCTGATCCTGGATCCTGCTCCTCCAGCGGCGTACACATCAGCTCCGGCGCCACACTCGCCACGGTCGCCAGAATCGATGCGGGCACCGCCGCCGTCGTCAGACCTGCGCCCGCGCGCATCGCCGCCAGGCTCGCCATCGACGGCGCGCCCGCCTTGCCCAGACTTCCGCCAACGATCAGCACATGCCCAAACTTGCCCTTATTGCCATTCACATCACGCGCGCGCTCCGCAACCCGCTTCGCCGTGCCGGCCCAGCACAGCTCCGCGTGCGCCGGCATCGACTCCAGCGGCGTCCCAATCGGCGCAACCACCACCGGCCCAAACGTCTTTCCCGGCGTCAGATGCCCAAACACATGCGCCATCTTCGGCGCGACAAATGTCACCACCGCATCCGCGCGAAACGCCTGCGCCTTTCCGCTCTCGTCCATTGACGTCTGCGTCGTAGAATTCGCATCCCATCCGCTCGGCAGATCGACTGCAACCACTGGCATCGAAAGCCGCGCCGACAAATCACGCGCACACGCCGCCAGTCCACGTAGCGGCGGCTTGAATCCCGTTCCGACCACCGCATCGACAATCAGCGCGGCATCAGCAGAGCGCCTCACGCAGAGCCGACTCATCGGCAATCTCCCGCAACTGCAGCCCATTCTTTCCGCGCGCCGCCTCCCACATTGCGGCCGGCGCATCCTTCAGCTCGCGCGCCTCACCCAGCAGCACAACCCGCACACGCGCTCCACTCGCAGCCAGATGTCGCGCCGCGACCATGCCATCGCCGCCGTTGTTGCCCTTCCCACACAGCACAACGACCAAGCCGCTCTCGATTAACTCGCCATACTGCCGCTCGCAAAAGCGCGCGACCGCTGCGCCCGCATTCTCCATCAGCACGCGCACCGGCACGCCGCGCTCGCCTGAGTCGCGGTCGACCGCTGCCATCTGCGCTGCAGTCAGAATCTCCATCCCGCCATTCTCGCCCAGATGCAAGGATCGCATGCAGAGATTGACGAAACGGCGTTAGTCCGTCGGAGTGAAAATCAGTGCCGCGATACGCGCGCAGCCAGCGATTAGTTGCCCGCACTCACCGCCATCGCAGATTGCGTCGGCTGCGCCGGCTTCGGTGCAAAGTAGTTTCGCTCGTACATCGCGCGGTAGAACTCGCCGGTCAACTCGGCAGCCCTCGGCCCAAACGTCGGCCGTCCACCTTCGAGAAAAACCACCGTCACAATTGGCCCGCTCGGCGCCTGCCCGTACGAGACAAACCATCCATACCGTGTGCCCATTGTTCGAGCACGTGCCCGTCTTGCCAAACACCGGGAACTGCTGGAAATTCTCATGCAGCGACCGCGCCGTGCCGTTGTAAAAATCGACCGCACCGCGCATGCCCGGCAGAATCTGCGGGATCACATCCTGGATGTCGAGCTGGCGCTTCATCTTCGGCTCGAAGCTCGCAACTTCTTCCGGCGTCGTCGGGTGCTGCAGGTAGTACAGCGTGCCTCCGTTCGCAATCGCAGAGACCAGCGCGCCCAACTGCAGCGGCGTCATCGAGATGCTCTCGCCAAACGAGCACATCCGCCCCACCCCGCCTTCCGACTGCGGCAGCTCCACATCCGGATACACGCCCAGCTGCTCGCCCGGAATGTCATATCCCGCCAGCTCGCCCAGCCCAAACTCATTCGCATAGTGCTTCACGCGCTCGAATCCCATCGCGCGCCCCAGCACCTCGAAGTACAGGTTCACCGACTTCGCCAGCGCATGGGTCAAATCCAGGTAGTAATGCCCGCCCAGGTTCACCGGCGTGTCCGCCTTCACCAGGCCTTCCTTCAGCGCCGCCAGCGCCACCGCAACCTTGATCGTCGAGCATGGCTCCGCGCCCGCGCTCAGCGCCAGCTTCTGATTCACCATCGCCAGGATTCGGCCGTTCGAGGGATCGATTGCCAGCACCGTGCCGTTCATGTTTCCAAGCGCTTCAACCGCCGCCGCCCGCACCGTCTGGTCCTCGCCGCCGGTCACATCGCCCAGCGTCAGGTTCTCCGCATAGCTGCTCGCCGTAAAGCGCTCTGCCGGACGATACACCAGGGTGCGCCGGTAGTAGTGAACCCGCCCATGCACCACCACCCGCTGCACCACCGTGCGCGAGCGGCGCGTGCGCACATGCACCGCAGACCTCACCGAGGCGTGCTCACGCGTGTGTCCCACAACATGGTGGCGCGTAGACCCGAGCGCCATCCCCGCACCCGCCAGCAGAGTAAGAGTGAGCCCTGCGATTGCCTGTTTCATGTACTCTCGTCTGCTCCCCACGGTGGCCCAATTCCTCTACTTTCTGATTTTTCGATGCTTTCCGCTGTCCTATCGGCTGCGCCGAAGGAACGCCGGAATGTCCAACTCATCTTCTTCGGAGGACGACGAACTTCCTCCAGCATATCCCGCAAAGCTCGGAACCCGTGCCTCCGGCCAATGCGTCTCCGTCTTCTTCTCCGCCTCCGGCGCAACCGCCTCAACCTGCCGCGCATTCTCCGGCTCGCGCGTCTCTCTCGCCACCTCGCGGACGGGCTCGCGCACGTGCTCGCGCGGCGGGACGATCGATGCCGCTGCCGACTCCCACGACCGCGGCTCGGGTGAAGGCCGCAGCTCGTCGTTCGATTTCCGGAAGAAATCATCGTCAAACACCGACGCCGGCACCGGAACCAGCTCCGGCTTCGGCTCTACGGACGCTGCCGGCACATACGCTCCATGCAGAGGCTCCGGCTCATCCCGCGGCGTAATCCGCAACGGCTCATCTTTCGGCGTGATGCGGAGCGGCTCATCCTTCGGCGTAATCCGTAACGGCTCGTCCTTCGATTTACGAACCGGCTCCTCGGCACGCGCTGCTGCCGCGGGAGCGGGAGCAGGCGCAGGCGGAGGTGTCGCCGGCACCGGCCGCACGGCCACCGGCTCGGGCGTAGCGACCGCCTCATGCCTTTCTTCACGTACCTTCTTGCGCGGCGCAACCTTCTCCTTCGCTTCAGCTGGACTGCAGGCTGCTCCGCCGCGGCGTATATCTCACTCGCAAACGCCGGAGTCGGCGCAGGCCGCTGCGCAATGCGAGGCGGTGGCGGCGGTGCCGCTTGCTCCACGCGCGAGGCCGGCAATGCCGCGCCTTGCAGCATGCGCTCGCGCCGCTGCGGCATCTCTTCGCGGAAACCCGTCGCGATGACCGTAATCTTCACCTCATCGCCCATCGACTCATCCTGCACCGCGCCGAAGATGATGTTCGCGTCCTCATGCGCCGCGTTCTGGATGATCGTCGATGCTTCAAACACCTCATTCAGCTTCAGGTTGCTCGAGCCCGTAATGTTGATCAGAATGCCCTTCGCGCCGTCGATCGCGCCCGACTCCAGCAGCGGGCTCGCCATCGCCGCCGCCGCCGCCTCTTTCGCGCGCTCCGGCCCGCTCCGCACCGCCGTCCCCATCACCGAATAGCCCATCCCCGCCATCGTCGTGCGCACATCCGCGAAGTCGCGGTTGATCACGCCCGGAATCGTGATGATGTCCGAGATCCCCTGCACGCCCTGGCGCAGCACATCGTCCGCAATCCGGAAGCTCTCAAAAAATCCCGCATCGCGCGCCACCGCCAGCAGCTTCTCGTTCGGAATCACAATCAGCGTATCCACCGACTCGAGCAGCTCCTGCATGCCGCGCTCCGCCTGCATCATGCGCCGCTTGCCTTCGAAGCTGAACGGCCGCGTCACGACGGCCACCGTCAGCGCGCCCATCTCGCTCGCCAGCGATGCAATCACCGGCGCCGCGCCCGTTCCGGTTCCTCCGCCCAGTCCGGCCGTCACAAACACCATATCGGCGCCTTCGAGCGCTTCAATAATCTTGTCGGAATCCTCAAGCGCCGCGCGCCGTCCAATGTCAGGATTCGCTCCCGCTCCCAGCCCGCTCGTCAGCTTCACGCCCAACTGCAACTTCACCGGCGCAGCCGAGCTCTCGAGCGCCTGCACATCCGTGTTCGCAGCAATAAATTCAACGCCCTCCAGCTTCGCCGCAATCATGCGGTTCACCGCGTTGCCGCCGCCGCCGCCCACGCCAATCACCTTAATTCGCGCATTCCGCTGCGCTTCATCGTGATAGTGAATGCGGATCGCGTCCTCAGGCTGATAGGACATACGGGGGCCTCCTCAGGCGATGGGGGTCGCCTGTTGTGATTGTGCATGACTTGAAGGAAAACGCCTGCGCAAACCGCGCTCCCTCGTATCTGTCTGGATTCGTGTCGTGCTCTCGTGCTGCGTCCTGGCTAGCGCGAGCGCGGACTGTGAAACACAACTCCGATACCAATACTTTGGATGCTGTGGCTCGACGGGCCGAAAGCCTCTCCCGCTCCGACCTCGATCGCGCGCAAATCCAGCACCGGAAGCAGCGTGATATCTGCTCCCGCGAAACCCTCGAGCTGCGTGTAATTTGAGTAGTCCGTCGGGAACGTCCCGGCCGCGTTCGAGTGCATGTACCCGCCCGAGATCTGCGCATACGGATGCAACCAGCGGAATGGCGTCTTAAACTCGCCACGCAAACCGCCGAGCGCCGAGTATTGGCGCACCGAATCCACACTCGAAGCGTAAGTCGTCGCACTCTTGTTAGAGTTCAGGACACCGCCTCGAACGTCAACTCCCAGCCGCATCGGACCGATAGAACGAAAGTCGTAGTACGCCCCGAACGTCCCTCCGTACGGCTTCACCACGCCACCCGCCGCAGAACACTGCCCCTGCGGATCGGTGCACGTAAACCCGCTCATCCGCTCCCCGGTCACAGTGCCATACACAGCGAACTGACCGCGGGCTCCAACAGCGCTGAAGAGAAAAAGACCAAGGGCTATGCCAAAGGCAGTCCTGCAACGAAACATGAGCTTTATTCTACCTGCCAAAACGGCCCTCGGTCCTCGATCCGGGTGGCCCATCCTTTGTCGCACAGAAAGGGTGGGGTGCGCGTACGAGCGAAGTATCACGCCCAATGATTGGCTCGACCTCAGCCGGGTGCCCCACGTCTCGATTCTGAGACGTGGGCCGTCAGCACCACCAAACGCCTGTCATCCTGAGCGAAGCGCCGCAGGCGCGAAGTCGAAGGACCCGACGATTCCCGTCGCAAATCGGCCGTTCCACCTTTTGCAACCAGGAAGCAACCCGAGACCCGCTGGGCGCACGATAAAATCCGCCCCATGTCACACCGCTTTCTATTTGTAGTGCTGCTCGCCGCCCCATTGCTGTCGCAAACTCCCCCGGCATCCAGCAGCCAAAAAGCTCCGCTCTCCCCAGATGACAAATGGGTTGATCAGGTCGACGGCCTCCAGAACCGCGCGCGCCAAATCCTCAAAGCTGAGCTCTCCCGCGAAATGAAGCCCAAATGCGACGCGGGCAAGCTCTCAAATGCCGAATTCGGAGACTGCTTCGCCGCCGATGAGGCAATCACGGAACGTAACTACCGCGCCTTCGTTGAAGCGCTTAAAGCCTTGCTCTCGATCGAGCCGCCGGACGTTCCCGTCAAGGGGCTTCCTCTGCCATCAAAGAACTTCGCAGCCGGCGAGGCCGCGTGGCGCAGCTTTGTCGATAAGACATGCGCTGCATTGGGAGACACCGAATACGGCGCGAGCGGCATTCCAACCGACATGACCAGATGCCAGCAAGACCTCACACGACAGCACATGAAAGACCTGAATGAAATATTTCTGAACCGTTAGCTACCGATGCGCGTCGCGCCCCAATCCACCCGACCGCACTAACTACTAACTACTAACTACTCGCCCCCTAAAAGCTCCCCGCAAAGATCGACCGCAGCTTCTGCCTCAGCCCCTGCTCCTCGCTCGCCTTCCTCACCTGCGTGCGATGCGTGTACAGCAGCATCCCAATCGCCGTCGAAAACTCCGGCCGGGCCAGCTCCGCGGGCATCCTGCTCAGCGGCACCGGATATCCAATCCGCGCCGGCACGCGCAGCAAACTCTCCGCATGGTCGAGCAGTCCCATCATGTGCGCTCCGCCGCCCGTAAACACGCAACCCGCGCCCATCGCCTCCAGCACGCCGCCCGCGCGCAGATTGTCTCGCATCATCATCAACAGCTCGCGCGCCCTCGGCTCCAGAATCTCCGCCAGAAACCGCTGCCGAACCATCCTCGCCGGCCCGCCGCCAGTCGACAGATCCCCGCCGACCTCAATCTCATTCAACTGCGGCACCGCCGTCACCACGCAGTTGCCATACGTGCGCTTCAGGTGCTCGGCCTCTTCCACGCTCACGTGCAGGCCAACCGCAAGATCGTTCGTAAAGTGATCTCCGCCGATCGGCAGCACCGCCGTGTGCGCCACCGAGCCCTCAAAGAACACCACCAGCTCCGTCGAGCTCGCGCCAATATCCGCCAGGCACACGCCCAGCTCTCGCTCATCCGCGCTCAGCACCGCCTCCGCCGACGCCAGCCCCTCAAACACCGTGTCCACCACCTCAAGCCCCGCCCGGTTCGCGCACGTAATCACGCTCTGCGCCGCTGAGCCGGAACAAGTCGACATATGCAGGCAAACCTCAAGCCGGTTCCCCACCATCCCCACCGGATCATGAATTCCCGCCTGGTCATCCAGGATGAACTGCTGCGGCAGCAGGTGCAGCACCTCGCGGTCCGGCGCCAGCCCCACACTTCGCGCCCGGTCGATCGCCGCCCGCACATCCTCCTTCGTAATCTCCTTCATCCGCGAGCCCATCGTGATGCCGCCCTGCGAGTTCATCCCGCGGATATGCGGCCCGCCGATCCCCACCACCGCCGTCTCAATCGGCGCCTTCGTCGCGCGCTCGGCTACCAGCGCCGCATCATTGATCGCCGCCGCCGCCGGCCCCAAATCCGAAATCACGCCCTTGCGCATCCCGCGCGACGCCTCCACCCCATGCCCGCGATACCGCAGCACACCGTCCGCCAGCTCCGCCACCATCACGCAGCTCTTTGAGCTGCCCGCGTCCAGCACCGTGATCAGCATTTCCAGCTTCGGATTCATTGGCGCACCGCCGGCTTCATTGGGCCCCCGCTCCTGCCGCGGCGTGCTGCGCGCGAGCCTGCTGCGCCCGCCGCGCCGCTGCCAGGTCAGCAAAGATTTTGCCATTCCCGCTCTTCAGCTTTTCCAGCAGAAGTTGTAGGCTTCACTTTCATGGTTGTAGCAGCTGTATGAGAAACCTGTTTGCTTATCGGTTTCACTGCTGCCTTTGTGGGATGGACAGCAGGATTGACAGCAGGATGGACAGAGGGATTGAACGCAGGACTGACCGCAGGATTGACAACAGCCTTTACCGGAGCTCCTGCCGCAGCCTTCGCGACGGCTTTCGGCCCGATTGCTTTCGACGCACTCGTATCCGCTGCTGCCGCGCCAGAATCACTCGCCGCCGCACTCGCGATTCCCCGCGCCGGAATCTCCGCTCACCGGAACACCCGTCCCCGGCTGCATCTCCAGCACCACCTGCCGCTCATAGCGCATGTCCGCCGCGGCCAGCTTCGGATACTGCTGCTTCCACTCCGGCAGATGCGCCTCAAACTGCTGATACCGCTCCAGAAATTGCTCATCCCCAAAGTGCACCAGGATGTCGCTCCCGCCACCCGACACCACCGCCTTCACATCCTCCGGGCTTCGAAACATCCACCTCGCTGATCGACCCCGCATTGCTGGCCCCCAGCTCCTGCATAAACCGCTGATAGATCACCATCCGCGCCGCCCGCACCGACAGCGGATCACTCCCCGACAACCCCGTCAGCACCGGAAACGAATAGTGCGGATCGCCCGCTGCATCCTGCGGCATGTCCAGCAGCACGCCACTCGCATCCACCAGCCCAATCTGCCGTCCCTGCCGCACAAACGCCACCGGCGTCCGCTCCGTCACCGCCACACGAATCCGGTTCGGCAGCAGCCGCATCACCGTCGCATGCGCCACCCACGGCAGCCGCTCTAAATCAGCGCGCCGTTCATCCAGCGGCACGCGAAAGATATTCCGCTCCAGATCCGCGCCAAACACGCTCAGCACCGCCGCGCGCGTCACATTATGGTTGCCGACAATCTGCACATCCTCCGACGTCGTCATCACAAACCGGCTGTCGTGCAGCAGCGCGCTCCGCAACCCCGCCAGCCCCGCAAAGATCACGCCCACCACCGCCAGGAATCCCAGCGCAAACATGCTCGCGCCCCACCCAGCTCTTCGGCAGGCCCTTGCGAACCCTTAGCCGCAATCCGCTCTTCGACACCCCAGCCTGCCGCCGGAACGCCGGCTCCTCATACTCATCGGCGTAATCCTCGACCGCATCATCCTCGAGCAACGCGATAGCTCGCCTTGCGCGCAGACTTCGCCTCCCGGCTCGCACTCCGGCGCCGCGGCGTCTCCACCTCATAGGTGGACTCATCCTCCAGCGGCGCCTCCAAAATCCCAGCACCCACCGCACCGCGCTTCGAACCCATCTTCATCTCCGCCGGCCCGAGCGAGGCCGCAGATCATCGCCAGCTAAAACGCCAGGCTCAACTATAACGGCCCGCCCCGCGCGGAAAACGCGTTCCGTCAACCCGGGTACCCACGCAGGAACTCACACCCACAGGTCACGTTCTCTCCTCCACGCGCTCACAATGTGTCGTCATCCTGAGCCGTAGGCGAAGGACCTCTGTATTTGTCTTTGCCGTTTGTCGTTGCCTGCTTCGGCGACCGGATTACCAGGAAACCGGGTGCCCCACCCTCGGCTCGCGGAGCGAGACAGGGTGGGGTATCGCGCGTTACAGACGCGCGGCCGCCGTTGGCTTTGAGGTACGCCGAGGCTTCAGCCCCTGAAGCCTGCCTTCGCCGACCGAACTATGAGGCCAACCGCTCCAACACCACCGTCCCCGCCTGCGACACACTCCCCGCCCCCAGCGTCATGATCAAATCCCCCTCCGCCGCGCGCTCCACCAACCTCCCCACACCCTCCTCAATCGACGCCGCATACTCCGCCCGCGCAATCCTCCCCGCCAGCGCCTCTCCCGTCACACCCGCAATCGGCTCCTCGCTCGCCGCATAAATATCCAGCACCTCCACGGCATCCGCATCCCCAAACGCGCCCGCAAACTCCTCCATCAAATCCCGCGTCCGCGTATACCGGTGCGGCTGAAACAGCACCAGCACGCGCCCATACCCACACTCTCTCGCCGCCTGCAGCGTCGCCCGAATCTCCGTCGGATGATGCCCATAGTCATCCACCACCGTCACGCCGCGCACCTTGCCCTTCACCTGAAACCGCCGGTCCACTCCCCGAAACCCGCGCAGCGCCTCCGCAATCTCATCCGGCGCAACGCCCAGCTGCACACCCATCGCCACCGCCGCCGTCGCATTCAGCAGGTTATGCCGTCCCGGCACATTCAAATCAAACGGCCCCAGCAGCAACCCATGCGCATCCACCAGGAAAGTCGCATGACATCCCTCTTGCGCCTCGCGCAGCATCAGCCGAAAATCCACGCCCTCACTCACCCCATACGTAAACACCTTCCGCGTCACCCGCGGCAGAATCGCCCGCAACCGCGCATCATCCGCACACGCCGTCACCGCGCCATAAAACGGCAGCTTGTCCATGAACTCCACAAACGCCGCCTCAACATCCTCCATATCGCGATACGCCTCCATGTGCTCGCGATCCAGATTCGTCACCACCGCCCGCACCGGCGTCAGCTTCAAAAAACTGCGATCGCTCTCATCCGCCTCCGCCACCAGATATTGCGACTGCCCCAGCCGCGCATTCGACCCCATCGCATCCACGCGCCCGCCCACCACCACCGTCGGATCCAGCCCTCCGCCCGCCAGCACCGCCGCAATCATGCTCGTCGTCGTCGTCTTTCCATGCATCCCCGCGACCGCAATCCCATACTTCAGCCGCATCAGCTCCGCCAGCATCTCCGCCCGCGGAATCACCGGCGTCTTCCGCGCCCTCGCCTCCAGCACCTCCGGGTTGTCCCTTGCCACCGCCGAGCTCGTCACCACCACATCGCACGCCCGCGCATTCTCCGCCGCATGCCCCACATAGATCGTCGCGCCCAGCTTCGCCAGCCGCTCCGTCACCGCGCTCGCCCGCAAATCCGACCCCGAAACCGCATACCCCATCGTCAGCAGGATCTCCGCGATCCCACTCATCCCAATCCCACCAATGCCGATAAAGTGCACCCGGTGCGACGGCGCAAACATCGCATGCTCAAACAAACTCATCGCGGCGAATCCCCACTCCATTCTGCACGAACCATCGACTTTCCTCGCCGTTCTTCGCTCGTACCGAAGCAAGCACATGGCAGCGCGCCTTAATGCCCCAACCGTCTGGACTGTGCGGCTCACGAAACTCACTCGAAGTAGTCAGACCGACAGTATTCGCAAACCATCCATCGTAAGAAAGGCGCGCTCATGTTCAAACATCTGGCACTTGTCTTCGCTATCGCAGTTTCTACAGTTGGATTCGCCCAATTCCCAGCTCAAACCTCCGATTCCGCACCCAGTCACTATCGCCTCACGTTCGTGATCGACTCAGGGCAGGGTGAGGCCGGCAAGCAGAGCTTTATGTTGGAGGTTCCCGTCGTTCCCGGGAAAATGGGGGCCGCTGCCGTAAATCTGGTATCAGGAAGCAAAGGAGATCCGCAGTCAGTCGCTCAGCAGAGCTTTGAATGCACTGAGATCCATCGCACCGCCACTGGGCTCGGTCTGCACATCGCCATGCAATCCGACCGTGAAGTGGCGGCAATACCGGGCCTCGTCTCGGCCAGACACAGTCATGGAGAATTTCAGCGAACAGTCGACCTCGAAATTGGCAAGCCCACCGTAGTTACGCAGCCTACGCAGTTCAAGGTGCTGGGAAACACCAACCCAGCCCTCGCGGAAAAGCTTAGGCAGCCAGCGCCGATGATCACCGTCACCGCACAAGCTCTCTAGCACTGAGCGCACTGCACATCCCACTCGTCGCGCAACGCCCGCGATGGGTGGGTATGCGTTATGCTCTCTTCACACATGCGAAATCGCTGCGCCGCCTTCACGCTGCTGCTCGCCTCGGTGCCTCTGCCTCTCGCCGCCCAAACCAAACCCTCCTCGTCAGCAGGATCTCCGCGATCCCACTCATTCCAATCCCACCAATGCCGATAAAGTGCACCCGGTGCGACGGCGCAAACATTGCATGCTCAAACAAACTCATCGCAGCGAATCCCCACTCCATTCTGCACGATTCGCATCCCTCACCAGGCGCACCCATCTGGTGAGCTCGCACTCTGGCAGATTAGGAGCGACACTGATCGGGGAGATTCTGTGCACAAATTCACCAAGCTGTGCTTTCTCTTGCCTGGGTCGCTGGCATTGGCTCTCAACATCTCTGCCCAGACCGGCTCCTCGCCACACAAGCTCCAGTTTGTCACCGTCGCACCCGGCGTGAAGCTTGAAGTGCTTGACTGGGGAGGCGCCGGCAAGCCGCTCATCTTTCTCGCCGGTGCCGGAGACACCGCGCACGCGTTCGACAGCTTTGCTCCCCAATTCACCGCCCGGCATCACGTCTACGCCATTACCCGCAAAGCCTCCGGCGCCTCCAGCAAACCGGCTCCAGCCAACGGAAACTACAGCGCAGATGGCCTGGGTGACGACATCCTTGCCGTGATGCGAGCCCTTCACATCGAGCGGCCCGTGTTGGTCGGGCACTCGCTCGCGGGTGAGGAGCTAAGCTCGATCGGAAGCCGCTTTCCGCATCAAGTGTCCGGCCTCATTTATCTCGACGCGGCCTACGGCTTCGCGTTCTACGATCCTTCCCATCCCCCAATCGAAATCGAGATGAACGACATCAAGAAACGCATCCAGCAAATTCAAGCCGGCGGCGTCGATGAGCAGGAAAAGCTGCGCGAACTTGAAGCCGCAACTGCAAGGTTCGAGATACTTCTTCACCAAAGCAACGAAGACGTAAAGACGTTGCCGCCCTTGCCGCCGCGCTCACCCATCGGCGCCGCAGTCAACTTCGGCATGGAGAAGTACACGTCCATCCCCGTTCCCATACTCGCCATCTTCGCCTGCCCTCACGATTGGAGCCGCTTCTTTCCCAACGACCCAGCCCGCAGAGTCGCTCGTCTGGCCGCCGACAAAGCCCGATGCTCTGCACAGGCACAGGCCTTCGAGCACGGCGTGCCCACCGCCCACGTCGTTCTCATTCCAAACGCAGACCACTACGTCTACCGGTCCAATGAAACCCAAGTCATCGATGACATGAACAAATTTCTCAGCACGCTTCGCTGAACGCTCGCACCAACTGGCAAGCCCGGAAGATTCTCTCTATTCCTGGCCGCCCACGCGAGCATCGTTGTGAACACCCAGCGCTGCGCTGTCACGCAGCCGGACGTACCCAGGCAACGCCACCGATGCGGAGCTTTGGCTCAGGACAGATCTCAGCGCGAGGCCTTCACATCCTTAGCCTCCGGCAGCGCGTACAGCAGTGCCTGGTCAGCCCAGTTCGTTCCGGCCGCTGAAATAAACTGGCTATGACCGCCCGGGAAACCCGCGTCGAACGACGGCTGAAACGCCAGCGCCCGCGTTCGCACGAACCACGTGCCATCCACCTGTTGATTCGCCAGCAGCCACTTCACTCCCCGCTGGTACACCGCATCCGACGCAGGCATGCCTGCAATATGCAGCGCCACCAGGCTCCTGCCCGTTGCATACGCGGTGCCGTCCATCGTCGGCAGATCGCTCCAGCTTCCGTCCGCCTTTTGCCCGGCCTTCAGCTCCGAGATCGCCTCAGTTAACGCAGCCTTCTGGTCCCCGGCCCATGCCAGGCCAGCCACCCGCCACGCGCGATCGTCATTGTTGTAGCTCTTTGCCGTCGCCATCCACGCCGAAGCCTTGCTGATCGCCACGCGGTACGCTGCCTGATCCGTCTTCGGCATGTACAACTGCAGCGCGCGCATCGATTCCGCCGTCTGCCCAACCCACAGCTCGCACAGCGGTTGGCGTCCATCCGCCGGAGCCGAATACCACTGCCCGTTCGGCTGCTGCCGGAACAGGATATGCATCGCGGCCGCATCAGTACCAAGATCGGCTTTATAGCCCTCCTCGTGCAAACCGAACAGGACGTAAGCCAACACTCCTTCGCTGAAATTGTCTTCAACCGAGACCAGGAAGCCCTGGTGCAGCAGATCCGCGGACTTCAACAGCACCTCGGCGTTGATATGCGTCTGGATGCCATCCACCTTCTCGTCAATTGCAAATCCCTTCCTGCGCGCTATGCCCATCGTCATCTGCGTCAGGCTGTTGTTGTGGCAGGATATGCACCCCGAGTTCTTCGCAAAATTCGCATCCGCGCGTTGCAGGTGCGGAATGCTGTCCTCGACCGCGCCGCGAATTTCGTTGTGCTCGCGCATGTGCAGCAGCGCCGGCTTCAACGTCGTCTCCGACGCTCCATGCGCCTCCAGATACTCCACCACCGCCGTCTTCCCGTGCATCCGGGCCATGTCCAGCACCGTGAGGTCTTCGTCGCCTCCGTTCGGGTGCTTGTCATGCGCATTTACGTCTGCGCCGTGCTCCACCAGCATCTTCACAACGTCCAGCGGCTGCACGTCGCTCATCACCGCATACATCAGCGCTGTGCGTCCAAGCACATCCACCGCCTTCACATCCGCGCCATGGTCCAGAAAGATCTTCACTGAACGAGCCTCGGCCGCGAATCCCGCATCCTCGAGCGCTGCCGTGTAGATCATCTTGTAGGTGATCTTTTGAGCCAACAGATCGACGCAGCGGTCGCAGTGCGTCTCCGCCGCCATCGTCAGCACTTGTTCCGCATCCGTCTTCAGCGGCGCCCCATGGTCCAGCAACGCCGCAAGATTATCCGCATCGCCCGCGGTCGCCGCCTCCAGCAGCGGCGACGAAGCCGTCTCCGGGTGAGCGTTCGGACTCATGTTCGCGCCATGCGCCAGCAGCAGCTTTACAGTTGCAACGTTCCCCGGCCGCCGCGAGGCGATCATCAACGGCGAGCGGAAATCGCCGGACACCACATTCACGTTTGCGCCGTGATCAACCAGCACGCGTGTCTTCGCCAGGTCGTGTGCCGCCCACATCACGGCCGTCGCATGCGCATCGTTCGCCGCATTCACATCCGCCCCCAGCTTGATCAGCCTCTCCAGCGTCGGCGCGCTCGCATACAGCACCGCATACATAAACGGCGTTGACCCCTCCGGCCCGCGCGCATTGAGCAGCCCAGGCTCCTTGCGAATCGTGCGCATAAAACCTGCAATATCGCCGTTGTGCAGCATAGTCACTGCGGCAACCGCCTCAAGGTTCAGTGGCGCAAGCTCTTGTTCGTTCGATAACTTGTCCGGCCACTCCGCCCCTTGGTCGATCCACGTCTTCAGCAGAGTGATCTCACTCGGTTTCAGGTCGCCCGTCGGTGGCATCGCCTCTCCGAACTCGCCAATCACCCGGTGATACACCATGCTGTTCGCGCTCGATCCCGGCGTAATCCGCCGCGATCCAGCCTTCATCGCCGAGCTCTTTCGATCCAGTCGCATTCCACCCTGCTGCTTGTTCGGCCCATGGCAGCCCACACAGTTCTGCCGAAGTAGCGGCTGAATGTCCTGCGCAAAATCAACATGTTGATTGGCGGCCGCAGCCTGCCCGTCTTGCGTAAAAGCACGCTCTCCTGTGAAAGCGCACAGCGCTGCCAGGCACACGCCTGCGACCAGGGTCGACTTCAGCATTGGAAAACTCCAAAGCGAACAGAATTTGATGTTGGGGCCGGTGCCGGAAGTGTACGCTTCTACTCCCACCCGCTACAACAACCTGCCGCATGGCCCCACATAAATCGTCGCGCCCAGCTTCTCGAGCCGCTCCGTCACAGCACTCGCCCGCAGGTCCGGCCCCGATCCGCATACCCCATCGCTGATTCGTTTACGTCGCCACTGCAGGGTGGCTTCACGCGATATTTTTCCAGGACACCGGCCCCCGCCACCGTTACGCGCAGCTCCTCGAGCTCTTCCAGAAAAATTTCCTAAAGCCCTTCTCGCTCGACGAGATCCTGCACGCGCCGCTTCACCTCATCGCGTATCGCCCGAACTTCCTCCGCGGGCAAACCTTTCGGATCTCGCAGAGGCCAGTCTTCGCGGCGAAGCCCAGGCACATACGGACACTTGTCGCCGCAGCCCATCGTAATCAGCAACTGTGCATCCTTCGCCAGCTCCTCCGTCAGCTTCTGAGGCCGCGCATTCGCGAGGTCGATCCCATCCTCTCGCATCACCGCCTGCACCTCAGGATGAACGCGCTCGCCCGGCTCTGTACCCGCCGATACCGCCCTCGCCGTGCGTGGATTCGCCACTCGGTTAAAGAATGCGGCGGCCATCTGCGACCGCCCCGCATTGTGCACACACGCGAAGATAACCTTCAGCATCTTCTCTCTCCTACGCGCAGCACGAAGTCCCGCAGCAGGCAGTCGTTGCTGCCGCTTTGCCCTCCGCCTGCGGCTTGATCGCGTAAACCTTCACACTCGCCGCCGCGCTGTTCACGTCGTATTTCGCCAGTAGCGCCGACAATTCCGTGTGCAGCGCGTCCGTTGCCGGTGCGCAGCAAGAGCTTCCATCCATCGACGGCGCGCAGCACCCAGCCTGATTCTCAACCTTCGCGTACGCGTTCAGGTCTGACCCGCTGTCCACAATCTCCACATGCTCGAACCCTGCAGCAAGCAGCCCCGCACGGTAGTCGGCGGTTCGTATCGCGCCGGCAATGCAGCCCACATACGCTGCCATGCTGCGGGCCAGCTCCTGCGGCAGTTCCCCCTTCAGCGCAATGTCACTCAGCGCCACCCGTCCGCCCGCCTTCAATACCCGCGCAATCTCGCGAAACACCGCAGGCTTGTCCGGCGCGAGGTTCACGACGCAGTTCGAGATCACGCAATCCACCGACCCATCCGGCAGCGGAATCTTGTCAATCGTCGACAGGTAGAACTCCACATTCGTATATCCGCCGGCTGCCGCGTTTGCGCGTGCCCGCTCAATCATCGCCGGCGTCATGTCGATTCCGATCGCCCGGCCTTCCGGTCCAACCTTCTTCGCCGCCAGAAAAACATCCAGCCCGCCGCCCGAGCCCAGGTCGACGACCACCTCGCCCCCACGCAGGTTCGCGGTCGCCGTCGGATTGCCGCACGACAATCCCATGTTGGCTTCCGCCGGGATCGAGGTCAGCTCCTCCGCCGTGTAACCAAACGCCTCGGCTACAGCTTTCACACCGTCATCCCTGGTCGAAAGCGTGCTCTCCGCCACAGCGCCATACTTCAACCGCACCGAATCAAGAATCTCTTCTGCCATCTCAATACCCTCCTGCGACATATTCGCTAAAATGAATATATGCAGTTGAAATCATATTCGTCAAGCCGTATATTCAATCCATGACCAGAACACCCCGCTTCGACATGCAGCAGTTCTTCCAGGCGCTCGGAGACAACACCCGGCTGCGGCTGCTCAACCTCATGGCCGGTCAGGAGGTTTGTGTCTGCTTCCTGGTCGAAATCCTTGGCGGCCCACAACCGAAAATCTCGCGGCATCTCGCCTGCCTGCGCAACGCCGGAATCGTGTCCGCGCGCCGTGAGGGGAAGTGGATGCACTATCGCATCCTCATGCCGCCCGACATCGGCGCATCGCAGGTCCTTCGCCAGACACTCGACTGGCTCACCGAAGACAAAGCCATGCAGGCCGACCGCGCCCGTCTCCTGAAGGCGTGCTGTGCCCCCGCAAAGTACGAGCTTCAAGGGGCTCCGCTGCCCGCGCCTGTCCCCGAGCCGTGCTGTGACGCTCGCTCATAACTGCGACTCCCCGCAACTAACATCGTTCGACATGTGTCTAATCAATCGAGTCCAGTGCCTGACAACCATCCGCCCGTCGGGGTCCCCGGTGAGCGTTCTTGGCCCGCCGGGTTACCGGAACTCTCTCGGCCAACACCCGAAAACCGCCGCGCAGCTTATATTGGAGCGGACTCGAGGTGAAAACCCGAAGGGGCACGCATGAACATGAAGAGCACAGTACGCACACTTTTCGCAGCCGCGGCTCTGTCAGCCGTCGCACTCATCGCTGCTCCCGCAACGCAGGCCCACGCTGCCGTATTCGTCTCGGTCGCGGTCGCGCCTCCCGCTATTCCCATGTACGACCAGCCCCTCTGCCCCGGCGACGGCTACATCTGGACCCCCGGCTACTGGGCCTGGGGACCCGACGGCTACTATTGGGTCGACGGCGCCTGGGTTGAACCACCCTACGAAGAGGCCCTTTGGACCCCCGGCTGGTGGGGATTCGGCACCGGCTTCTACTTCTGGCACCCCGGCTACTGGGGACGCACCGTCGGCTACTACGGCGGCATCAACTACGGCTTCGGCTACTTCGGTACCGGCTTCTACGGCGGCTACTGGAACGGCGGACACTTCTGGTACAACCGCGCCTACGGCCACTTCGGCGCCGGTTTCCACGGCAACTTCTATGAACGCCGCGTCTCCGGCTTCGACGGCCGCCCCGGCGGCGTAGCCTTCAACGCCCACCCGCCCGCCGAGTTCGCCCACGCACGCGCCTTCTCCGGCGTCCACGGCGCGGTCGTCGAGCACGGCGGCCAGGGCTTCGCCAATCACACTGAGGACCGCGGCGGCCAGAGCTTCCGTGGAAACCAGGGCTTCGCCAATCGCGGCAACTCCAACGGCGCGGCCATCCAGTCAGGTCGCTGGGGCGGGAACAACAACCAGCCCGGCTACAACCGCCAGGCTCCCGCCTACGGTGGAGCGAATCCGAACTTCAATCACCAGGCCCCCGCCTACAACGGCGGCAACCGCAACTTCGCGCAACCGCAGCAGAACTACGGCGGCAATCGCAACTTCTCCCAGCCGCAGCAGAACTACGGCAACCGCGGGAGCGCCCCGGCGGGCGGCGCATCCCGCGGCGGCTCAGCACCCGCCCCCCATTACAGCGCTCCCTCTGGTGGAGGCGGCGGCTACCACGGCGGCGGCAGCAGTGGCGGCGGTGGCGGCAGCTCCCACAGTGGCGGTGGGCACCGCTAAATCCACTCAAAAACAACGCCGGGCTGGGAGCCAAACTCCCAGCCCTCTCCATTTGTCTCTCGCACGTCGCCCGAAAATCTTGTCAAGCCCCCCAACACGTTGAAAACCCTGCAACCCCAACAAACCAAAGCCGCAAACACGGCCATTTAAACGGAAATAATTTCGCTCCGGCCGCTATAATAGAACTTGAGAGATCAGAAAAAGGCCGCGCTGCCATGCGCGGCCTTTTCTTTCTCGCAACCTGTTCATTGCAGAGATTTTGCCCACAAGCCATCTCGAATGAATATTTTACGCCGAAGCACACCCGTAAACCGCTGATTCGAGAGATTCACCACGCTACAGAGGGGGGGAGGGGGGTCACCCCCCGGTCACGCCACACCCGATACACGCCCCACGCCGCCGCCGAGCAGTTATCCATCACCCTGCCATCCAGCAGCATCGCCTCAAACTCCCCCACGGCCACCCGGTGCACCGTCATGTCATGCTCCTCCGGATCCCGATCGAATTCGCCCTGGGTCAGCCCCTCCGCGAGAAAGATGTGATGCCGCTGCCGCATCACGCCATACCCGATCCACATCCTCGCCAGCTCCGTCATCCTCTCGGCGCGCAGCCCCGTCTCCTCGCGCAGCTCACCCCGAGCCATCTCCGCCGGGTCCACCTCCGGCTGCTCCCACCCGCCCTGCGGAAACTCGTAGTACGTCCCCTGCACCGTGTAGCGAAACTGCCTCACCAGCCACAGAAAATCGCCTTGGGCGGTCCGCTCCAGCGGAATCACGATGCACGCCGGATCCTTGTCCACCACGCCATAGATTCCGCGTTGCCCGTTGGAGCGCTCGATCACATCCTCGCGCACCCGCGTCCACGGATTGCGGTACACCTCTCGACTGCTGATGGTCCTGATCGAGTCGCCTGCCATACCTGAACCCATGCTACCGGAGCTCTACTCGTCCTCCGTTCGCATCACCACCACCAGGCTCATCCCAGGCAGCGCAATCTGCCCCGCCGTGACCACGATCCCGCCACGCGAGCTCAGCTTCACCCTCTCGCCATCGCGGAGGTTGATCTTCACCGGCCCCTCGCCCAGATTCGCCAACGTGCGCACCCGCCCCCGCTCCATCACCAGCGCCCGGTCTTCTTCCCTGCACTCCACCTTCAGGTGTCCGAGGTCGCCGTCGTTCAATGCCATTGTGGTGCGCCGCAGCTTGATCAGCTCCTTCACCCACGCAAGCATCGCCGCGTGGTTGGCTTCATGCACCTCGCTCCACTTCAGCTTCGATTGTTCAAATGTCTCCTCGGCTTCAGGGTCGGGAATCTGCGACTGGTCCCATCCAAACGCCGCGAAGTCGCGCTTGCGCCCCTCCGAGACGAGCCGCCGCATCTCCTCGTCCTCATGGTCGGCGAAGTACAGGAACGGGGACGACGCGGCAAACTCCTCGCCCATGAAGAGCATGGGAACGAACGGCGCCGTAAGCACAATGCCCAGCGCCACCTTGCTCGCATCCATCCCCACCAGGTGCTCCAGCCGCTCGCCCTTCGCGCGGTTTCCCACCTGGTCGTGGTTCTGGATGTACCCGACGAAGTGATGAGCCGAAAGCCCGTCTACCGGCCGCCCGTGCCGGTGATGCCGGTACCGCGAGAAGATTCCGTCGTAAACAAAAACTCGCTTCAGGCTCTTCACCAGGTCGTCCATCGATCCGAAGTCGTCGTAGTATCCGCGTCCCGGATCACTCCACAGCAGCGTAAACAGCGCGTGATGAAAGTCGTCGCTCCACTGCGCGTCCATGCCGTAGCCATGCGCCTCGCGCGGCCGCACGAACTTCGGATCGTTCAAGTCGCTCTCGGCAATCAGCACGAACCTGCGTCCCAGCGTCGCTCCCAGCCGCTCGACCTCGGCCGAGAGCTGCTCCATGAAGTGCACCGCCGAACGGTCCATGAATTCATGAGTCGCATCCAACCGCAGCCCGTCAACGTGATAGTCCTTCAGCCACATCACAGCGTTGTCGCAGAAGAACCGCCGCACCTCGTCGCTTCCAGCCTCGTTGAAGTTCACCGCCGCGCCCCAGGGCGTGTGGAACCGCTCCGTCAGGTAAGGTGCGAATTTGTTGGTGTAGTTCCCCACCGGACCAAAATGGTTGTAGACAACGTCCAGAATCACCGCCAGGTTGTTCGCGTGGCACGCGTCGACGAAGCGCTTGAATCCGTCCGGTCCGCCGTACGGCTCGAACGGAGCGAAGAGGAACACGCCGTCGTAGCCCCATCCACGCGCACCCGCGAACTCGTTGATCGGCATCACCTCCACGTGCGTGATCCCGAGATCGACGAGATGGTTCAGGTGCTTGATCGCTCCATCAAACGTCCCTTCTTCGCTGAACGTCCCAACGTGCATCTCGTACAGGACCGCGGCGGACAACGGAGGCGAGTGCCAGTTCTTGTCGGTCCACTGGAACCCGCTCTGGTTGTACGTACGCGAGAGTGCATGCACACCACGCGGCTGCCACGCGCTGCGCGGATCCGGATACGGCGTCGGATCATCCTCCACGAGGAACCCGTAGTCCGTACACGGCCCCGCCTCCTGGACAGCCGCGCACCACCAGCCCTTTTGGTCTGGCCCTTCCATGGCGACAGGATCGCGGCCTTCGATCTTGAGCTGTAGCTTGTCTGCGCGCGGAGCCCAGATTCTGTACTCGTGCATCCGTGATCTCCTCAGCGCTTCAGATGCGCCCGAACGCCATCACGCCCGATCACGAGCGAGCAGCGCCACCGGGAAAACCTGAAGCAATGTTTCGACGCTCTGGGTCCCGCTGAACGGCTCACCCGTGAGCGCGTTGGTCCATCGCCCTGCGGGAAGCTCGAGCGTCGTTCCTCGCCAGGACTGGCGCGACTGCGTCCACCGCGGCACCACTGTAAGCACGTCTCCGCCGCGGAGATAGGCAATCACACGCTGCTCTTCGGATCCCTTGGCCGACAGCGGCTGGTACGCTCCTTCGGGGCCGAAACTGCGCGGCCGCTCGCGCCGCAACCACAGCGCGTGATGAATGAGCCAAAGCTTCGGCAGGCCTTCCTCCATGCGCTTCACCACCTGCCCAGCGGTCATGGACTTCATCTCGTCGAGCAGCCTGCGCCGCAGATCGTAGTCCACCGGCCTGCGATTATCGGGATCGACAAGCGAGTGGTCCCAGAGCTCTCCGCCCTGATATAGATCCGGCACGCCCGGCGAAGTGTACTTCAGCAGCGTCTGGCCCAGCGAGTTCACGCGGCCTGCGTAGTTGATCTTCTGAACAAAGGCATCGAGCTCACCAATAAAACTCTTGTCGCCCAGCAGCGAATCGACAAACTTGTTCATTGCCTCTTCGTACTCTGCATTTTGCGAGACCCAACTGGTGCGAACCTTCGCCTCGCGCATGGCCTTCTGCATGTAGTTGCGCACGCGCTCCGCGTCGATGGGCCAGGCGCCAATCAACGTCTGGTAGAGAAACCACTCCGTGCCGCGATCGACGACACTCTTCGATTTGTAACGTTCGTTCTGCTGGCTCCAGCGCTCGGCGATATCGTGGAACTCGTCGGGAATCTCCGAGAGCACGACGAGGCGCGCGCGCACATCATCCGAGCGCTTTGTGTCGTGCGTGCTCAGCGCTGTCATAGTCTGCGGGAACGTTCGCTGCATCGCTTCGTTGTAGGTATGGAAATAGTCCAGCGAGAAGCCGTCGCAGTCCGGATCGCCGCCAACCTCGTTCATCGCCGTGAGACGGTTGGAGCAGTAGAACGCGGTGTCTTCAACGCCTTTCGCCATCACCGGGCTGGTGAACTGCTGGAAGCGATAGACGAACTCGCGTTCTTTTTCGCCGCGTACCTTCAGCGTGAGCACGTCGCGCATGAAATCGAAGAGCAGGCCGTCGATATCCGTACGGTTGTCCTTGGCGCACTGGGTCGCACGGGTGATGACGTTGATGTCCTCGTCCGTTATCTCATCGCGATCCGGCACGACGTAGGTGCGATAGATGGAGAAGCACGCGGCCACTTCACGGATCGCGCGGCGAATTTCGGCACGCGTGAAATCGCGGTACTCGCGGCTGGTCTCGCAGATTTCAACGAAAAGGCTGGCGAGGCGGTTGACGTCGCTGCCGAGCCCTTCCTGCGCGACGTTCATCTTCTTGTCGTGCGCGACGATTGGATAGGGCGTCGTATCGCCGGTGAATTGGGCGTAATTCTCTCCCAACCTGTCGAGCCCATCAGGCTTCACCAGCACGCCAAGGGCGGTGTAGAGAAAGTCATATCCGGTGGTACCTTCAATCGGCCAGTTGGAGCGCAGCCATTCGCCAGGCTCGAGAATCTTCTCGCCGATAATCCACGCATCGGGCGCACGCTGACGCAGCCGTTGGAAGTATTGCAGCGGATCCCGCAAGCCGTCGGGATGATCGACGCGCACGCCATCGAGCACGCCATCTTCAAGCCACTTGAGAATCAGCGCGTGCGTCTCCTCGAAGACGTATTCGCGCTCGACGCGGAGGCCAATGAGCGTGTTCACGTCGAAGAACCGGCGGTAGCCGAGCTGCTGGTCCGCGGTCTTCCAGTAGGCGATGCGGAAGTGCTGCTGCTCGAGGAATGCAGTCGAGCTCATCGATATTTCCGTTGAGCTCGGTGATGGCGCGATCAACGGCATCGCGGACACGTTCTTCGCTCAAAAGCTGTCCGAGCAGACTGTGCAGCACGACTTTGTCGCGATGGCGCGCGAGCACCTTGCGGCGGTCGGCGAACTCTGCGACGGGAAGGCGGCCGTAGCTTGCGCCGAGGAAGTTCAGGGTGTCGCTCTTGGCGTACTCGGCGGCACGCGTGAGCAGGCCGGCGAGGCTTTCCGGAGCGACGGGCAGCGTCTGGCCCGAGGCCTTGACGACGAACGTTGCGCCCTGGCGCTCGACAACGATGCCGCCGCGCTGCAGCACGCGACCGTACTGATCTTCGAGGATGGGCACGAGGACCTTGTCGCGCAGGCGTTCCTCGTTGGGGTTCCAGTCGATGTCGAAGAAGCTGTCGTAGCGGCTGTTGTGGCCGTTCTCAAGCACATCGTGCCAGTAGCGGTTCTGCTCACCGAGGCTCATGTGGTTGGGCACGATGTCGAGTACCTGGCCGAGGCCGACTTCGCCGAGCCGGCGGCAGAATCGCTCATGCGCCGCGCCGCCGCCGAGTTCCTCGTTGACCTTGCGATGGTCGACGACGTCGTAGCCGTGCATGCTGTTGGGCGCGGCCTGCAAATACGGCGAGCTGTAGACGTGGCTGATGCCGAGCGCGCGCAGGTAGTCGGCAATTGCAGAGGCATCGTCGAACGTGAAGCCTTTGTGCAGTTGCAGACGGTAAGTTGCGCTGGGCACTCGCTTCACGGGTGTGGCGTCTCCTTGAACGAAACCGCCGGATTGGCGGTGTCAGAGTGAATGTGTCAGGGCGTTGAGCTTGCGTGCGGTCTCACTCCGGATAGAGTAACGGCTGTACAACGTGGGTTGCATGCGTGAGAAGCTACAAGCTGGGGCTGTAGGGCTCAGGTTCCCAATAGCCCGATAACGTGAAGGCTGCGTGAACCAGCGCGATATGCGTGAGCGCCTGCGGGAAATTTCCGACCATGCGGCGGCGCTTGGCGTCGTACTCCTCGCTCAGCAGGCCAACGTCGTTGGCGAGTGAAAGCAGCTTCTCGAAAAACTTTGTGGCTTCGTCCCGCCGGCCGATGAGCCACAGACAGGCGACCAGCCAGAAGCTGCAGGCGAGGAACGCGCCCTCGTCGCCCTTCAGACCGTCCTTCGTCTTGGACGTGTCATAGCGCTGCACGAGACCGCCGCGCATAAGGTGCTTCTGAATGGCGTCGATGGTTCCGATGATGCGCGGGTCGTCGGGTGGAAGGAAGCCGACGAGCGCGATGCGCAGGCAGGAGGCGTCGAGGTTGGTCGAGCCGTAGCTTTGCGTAAACGAGTTCAGCCGCTTGTTAAAGCCTTTTTTGCAGATCTCGGCATGCAGCTTGTCGCGATTCTGGCGCCAGCGTTTTACGTCGCCGGAGCCGTCGAGGCGGGCGTGGTGTTTGATGGCACGATCGAGCGCGACCCAGGCCATCACCTTGCTGTGGACGAAGTGCTTGCGTCCGCCGCGCACCTCCCAGATGCCTTCGTCGGGCAAATGCCAGATGTCGCAGAGGTGATCGATGAGATGGCCCTGGAGCTGCGTTGCAGGAACGCGGATGTCTTCTGCGGCTTCGGGTGTGCGGGCGAGCGCGACGGCGATCTCGCCGTAGACGTCTAGCTGGAACTGCTCGGAAGCGGCGTTGCCGATGCGCACAGGCTTGGAGTGCTCGTAGCCGGGCAGCCACGCGGCGTCCCACTCGACGAGCTTGCGCTCGCCGCCGATGCCGTAGAGGGTCTGGAGCTGGTCGGGTGCGCCGGCAATCGCGCGCAGCAGCCAGAGGCGCCAGCCGATCGCTTCGTCGGTGTAGCCGGCGCGCATGAGCACGAGCAAGGTGAATGCGGTGTCGCGAAGCCAGCAGTAGCGGTAGTCCCAGTTGCGCTCGCCGCCAATGTCCTCGGGGAGGCCGGCGGTCACAGCGGCGACAATGCCACCGGTGGGATGGTAGGTCATCGCTTTCAGTGTGAGCAGGCTGCGCTCGACGATCTCTTTGTAGGGACCGTCGTACTTCGAGCGCGCCATCCAGTCGCGCCAGAATGTTTCCGTGTCATCGAAAGCGGCTTTGACGGGAACTGGCTCCGGAATTTGCTCGGTGGATGCGGCGTAGGTGAGCACGAAGCACTGCTGATGCCCTTCGCGGACAGTGAACTCGCTGACGGTCTTCAGGTTCTCGCCGTGGAGTTCGACGGGTTTGCCTCCATGGCATTCTGTCCGCAGCACGGTCATGTTTGGTCCGGCAATGGCGCGGAGTTCATGATCGGCCATGGTGACCCAGGGAACCGTCAGGCCGTAGTCGAAGCGGAGCACGAGCTCCATTCGGATTGCGACCTTGCCGCGCGTGCAGCGTACGAGGCGAACGACGTCGGAGTGCTTGCCGCGCGGCGGCATGAAGTCGGTGACCAGGACCTCGCCGGAAGCCGTGGTGAAGGTGGTTTCGAGGATGAGGGTGCCAGGCCGGTAGCGACGCTGGACGGACTTGACCTTCTCGTTCGGGCGCAGGCTCCAGTAGCCGTTATCGGCTGTGCCGAGCAGCGCGGCGAAGCAGGCTCCGGAGGCGAACGTGGGCCAGCAGAGCCAGTCGATGGAGCCGTTGCGGCTGACGAGCGCCGCGGTCTCGAGGTCGCCGATAACGGCATAGTCCTCAATGCGAGAAGCGTGGAGAGGTTTGCGCTCCCGTGCTCGAAACCGCTCCGGCAAATGAGCCTCCGTTCTGAATGGCTGTGCAGGGATTGACGGGATGTGAAAACAGGAGCCCGCCATTCTGCTTCTAAAGGAGTTGGATGCGCGGCAGGCGCGGCCTGGACGCGGGTTAGACTGCGAACTGGCACAACGGAATTTCGGCGGAGGCAGCAGCAGCATGAAACCAAGCGAAGGACGGCGGCGCGTCGTGATCGAGGAGGTGCAGCCGGAGGTGGAGGGCGGCCGATATGCGGCCAAACGCGTGATCGGCGATGTGGTCGAGGTGACAGCGGCGATCTTCGGCGACGGGCATGATCACGTTGCCGGGCGCCTGCTGTACCGCCACGAGGGCGACCAGGACTGGTGCGAGACGCGATTCGAGCCGCTGACGAACGACATGTGGGTTGCGCGATTTCCTGTGAACAAGATGGGAGCTTGGAAGTTCACCATCGAAGCGTGGACGGACCACTTCGACACATGGGTGCACGATCTGGGCAAGCGGCTGGACGCGCAACCGGATCCGAAGCACCCAAGCGAGCAGGTACTACCGCAGGAAATTCCGCTGGCGTTGCGCATTGGAGCGAAGCTGCTGGACAGTGCAGCGGCGCGTGCCGGCGGTTCCGACGCCAAGGATGCGAAGAAGCTGGCGGAGGCGGCGGGGCAGTTGCGAAAGCTGGCCGACAACGACCTGCCGTACTATGACTCGCCGTTGACGCCGCAACTGGAAGCCATGGTGGCGAAGTATCCGGACCTGACCTTTGCGACGAAGCTCGATCGCGAGTTGCCGCTCTGGGTGGATCGCGAACGAGCGCGGTTTTCAGCGTGGTACGAGCTGTTTCCGCGGTCGACATCGCCGGTGCCGGGACAGCATGGCACGTTCCGGGATGTGGAGGCGCGCCTGCCCGAGATTGCTGTGATGGGTTTTGATGTTGTTTACCTGCCGCCGGTCCATCCGATCGGGCTGCAGTATCGCAAGGGGAAGAACAACTCTGTTACGGCAGAGCCCGGCGACTTGGGGAGTCCGTGGGCGATCGGCGGACCGGAGGGTGGACATACGTCCCTCAATCCTGAGCTTGGGACGATGGAGGATTTCGAGCACCTGGTGGAGGCAACGCAAGCGCAGGGGATGGAGATCGCGCTCGACATCGCGTTTCAGTGCTCGCCCGATCATCCGTGGGTGAAGAATCATCCGGAGTGGTTCACTATTCGGCCGGACGGGACAATTCAGTATGCGGAAAATCCGCCGAAGAAGTACCAGGACATTTATCCGCTGAACTTTGAGTCGAAGGAGTGGCGCGCGCTGTGGGATGCGCTGTTCGGCGTCTTCAAGTTCTGGATTGACCACGGTGTGCGCGTGTTTCGTGTCGACAATCCGCACACCAAGGCGCTGCCGTTCTGGGAGTGGTGCATTGCGGAGGTGCGCAAGACGCATCCAGAGGTGATCTTCCTCGCAGAGGCGTTCACGCGGCCACATGTGATGTATTCGATCGCGAAAAGCGGATACACCCAGGGCTACACGTACTTCACATGGAGGCAAACGAAGGGCGAGCTACAGGTGTACTTCGAGGAGATCTGCAATCCTCCGGTATCAGATTTCTTCCGGCCGAATGTATGGCCGAATACGCCGGATATTCTGCACGCGCAGTTGCAGGAACCCGACCCTCTGAAGCGGCGAGCGGTGTTTCAACTTCGCGCGGTACTCGCGACGACGCTCAGCGCGAACTGGGGAATGTATGGTCCGGCCTATGAGCTATGCGAGTGGCGGCCGGCCAAGCCTGCAGCGGGCAAAAGTGGAAGCGAGGAGTACCTGGACAGCGAGAAATATCAGCTTCGGCAATGGAAGCGGGATGCGCCGGAGTCCATCGCCCCGCTGATTACGCGCTTGAACCGGATTCGTCTCGACAATCCGGCGCTGCAGCGCAATGAGCATCTTGTGTTTCACAGCGCGCCGAATTCGCAACTGCTGTGCTACTCGAAAGCGACGGCGGACAAGAGCAACGTGATCCTCATGGTGGTGAATCTTGATCCCGAAAACGAGCAGACCGCGCGGCTGGATCTGAATCTCGACGCACTCGGGCTGCCGTGGCAAGGCAGCTTTGTGGTTGAGGACCTGCTTACGGGCGCGCGCCATCTGTGGGAGGACCAGTGGAATTATGTGGCGCTGCGGCCCTGGGAGACGCCGGCGCACGTATTCAGGATTGTCAAGGTTTAGCCAGACGATTCGCGCAGCCGTGCATCCAACCGCAGCAGAAGACCTGATGAAAGGCACGAGCAAGTGAAGAAGCCATGCAGCGCCACCGATCCACTTTGGTTCAAGGACGCCGTTATTTATGAGCTGCACGTGCGGGCGTTCATGGACTCGAACGACGACGGCATCGGTGATTTTCAGGGGCTGCTGTCGAAGCTGGATTATCTGCAGGACCTTGGCGTCACGTGCCTTTGGATACTGCCGTTCTTCCCTTCTCCGCTGCGCGACGACGGGTATGACATTGCGAATTACACGGATGTGAATCCGTCGTACGGGACCATCGACGACTTCCGGCAGGTCCTGGACGCAGCACACGCGCGCAACATGCAGATGATGATCGAGCTGGTCATCAACCACACGAGCGATCAGCATCCGTGGTTTCAGCGCGCGCGGCGCGCAGCCAAGGGATCGCCGGAACGCGATTTCTACGTCTGGAGCGACACGGACCAGCTATACAAGGAAGCCCGCATCATCTTCACGGACACGGAGAAGTCGAACTGGACGTGGGACGAGGTTGCGCAGCAGTACTACTGGCACCGGTTCTTCTCGCATCAGCCGGATTTGAACTTCGACAATCCGGCGGTGATGGAAGAGGTGCTAAAGGCGATGCGCTTCTGGCTGGACATGGGTGTCGACGGGCTGCGGCTGGACGCGATCCCGTACCTTGTGGAGCGTGATGGAACCAACTGCGAAAACCTTCCGATAACGCACGAAAAAATCAAGCAAGTACGCGCGGTGCTGGATGACGAGTACGAGAACCGCATGATTCTTGCCGAAGCGAATCAGTGGCCGGCGGATGTGCGGCCAT
Organism: uncultured Verrucomicrobiae bacterium; assembly: GCA_963716225.1. Classification (GTDB taxonomy): domain Bacteria; phylum Acidobacteriota; class Terriglobia; order Terriglobales; family Acidobacteriaceae; genus Granulicella. The sequence goes on from OY970299.1 coordinate 1,456,326, forward strand.
ACTTCGGCGACGGCGACGAGTGCCACATGGCGTTTCACTTTCCTCTGATGCCACGCATCTATATGGCGATTCGGCAGGAAGACCGGCTGCCGATTACGGACATCATGGCGCAGACGCCGGACATTCCGCCGAACTGTCAGTGGGGCATCTTCCTGCGCAATCATGATGAGCTGACGCTGGAGATGGTCACGGACGACGAGCGCGATTACATGTATCTGGCGTACTCGGCCGATCCGCGCATGCGCATCAACGTTGGGATCCGGCGGAGGCTGGCGCCGCTGGTGGACAACAATCGGCGGCGCATTGAGCTGCTGAATTCGCTGCTGTTCAGTTTTCCGGGCACGCCGATCATGTACTACGGCGACGAGATCGGGATGGGGGACAACATCTATCTCGGCGACCGCAACGGTGTGCGCACGCCGATGCAGTGGAACTCCGATCGCAATGCAGGCTTCAGCAAGGCTGTGCCTGCAAAGCTGTACTTCCCGGTCATTCTCGACCCGATCTGGGGTTATCAAGCGATCAATGTCGAAGCGCAGCAGTCCGACCCGTCGAGCCTGCTGCACTGGACGCGCAACATGATTGCGCTGCGGAAGCTCTTCCAGGTATTCGGACGCGGAACGCAGGAGTTTTTGCATCCGGAGAACCGGAAGGTTCTGGCGTACATACGCTGTTATGAGAGCGGCGACGGCATGCAGTCAGAGACCGTGCTGTGTGTGGCGAACCTTTCGCGATTTGCGCAGCCGGTCGTGCTCGATCTAGCGCGGTTTGCGGGGCGCCAGCCGGTGGAAATGCTCGGCTATGTTCCGTTCCCGGAGATTGGGCCACAGCCGTATCCGTTGACACTCGCGCCGTACAGCTTCCTGTGGCTCGAAATTCAGCCGGCGATGCGCCCGCCGGAGCCGGCGATTGTGGAGACCAAGAGTGCCGCTGGTGATTTGAAGCTGGCAGCCACGGCGTCGTTCACTTTCGACGGGATTTTGAAGCCGGAAGCGCAGGCATTTCTGGAGGAGGTACTGCCCGGCTACATTGCGCAGCAGCGGTGGTTCGGCGGGAAATCGCGCACCATCGGCGCCGTGCACGTGACTTCGTCTACGCCTGTGCCGTCGAGTTCGGCGTCGCTCACAACAGTCCAAGTGGTGTACAAGGATGAGCCCACGACGAGCGCGGAGGTGTATCAGATTCCGCTCGCGATGGCGTCGGGCCAGCAGGCAGAGGAGTTGCGCGTGCACTCTCCGCGCGCGGTAATTGCAGCACTCGATAAAAACCCGAAAGGTGCGGTGCTGTATGACGCGGCGGCGGATGAGGGGTTCCGGAGAGCGCTGCTGCGCATGATTGCAGAAGGTGATGCGACCACCGCCGCAGGGGAAGAGCCGGCCTTGCTGAGCACGCATTCCAGCGCGCTGGATGCGGGGCCGCTGCTGGAGGCGGGATCACGCGTGGGTTCAGCGGAGCAGTCGAATACGAGCCTCATCTTTGGAGATCTCGGGATTCTGAAGCTATTCCGGCGTTTGAGCGCGGGCGAGAACCCGGACGTGGAGATGACGCGATTTCTCACCGAAACAGCGCATTTCGAGCATATTCCCGCGTATTTCGGGGATCTGCACCGTGCGAGTGACCGCGGCACGGTCGCGTTCCTGCAGGCATTCGCGAAGAACGAAGGTGATGGATGGGCGTGGACGCTCGAGGAGCTTGCCCGGTACTACGAGTCGGTTGTGGGATGTCCTCCGCCGTCGTCGGTCGGCGCGATTCCTGCGCTCCATTCGTCGGCTGAGGTTCCGGCAGAAGCGCGGGAGCATGCGGGATTGTACCTGGATGCGGCGCAGCTACTCGGCCGGCGGACAGCGGAGCTGCATCTCGCACTGGCGACGCCGACGACGAATGCGGCGTTCGAAGCCGAGCCATTTACGGGAGAGGACCTCGCTGCCGAGCGGGAGCGGATGGAGCAGCAGGTGACCACCGCGCTGGCTGCGCTGGAGCGGACACTCGCCGCGGCGGCCGAAGAGATGCCGCCCGGAACCGCGGAGCAGGCGCGTGAGCTGTTGGGCCGCCGGGGAGGCGCGAAGGAGCGCATCGCGCAGGTGAATGGGGAGCCGGCGGAGTTCGGCCGAAGGATCCGCATCCACGGCGACTTCCACCTCGGGCAACTGCTGCGAGCTAGAAATGACTTTGTGTTCGTGGACTTCGAGGGCGAGCCGGCGCGATCGCTGGAGGAGCGAAGAAAGAAGCAGTCGCCGCTGCGGGATGTCGCGGGCATGTTGCGGAGTTTTAGCTACGCGGCACACGCAGCACTCGCGCGGCACACGCAGCGGCGCCCGGAGCATAGTTCCACGCTGCAGCCCTGGGCCACACTGTGGGAGCGGATCGTGTCAGGCGAGTTTCTGCGCGGATATCGCGAGACAATCAGCGGAAGCGGCCTGCTGCCCGAAGAGGCGAAAGCGGAGATTTTATTGCGCGCTCTGCTGCTTGAAAAGGCAGGTTACGAACTTGCTTACGAGTTGAACAACCGCCCGACGTGGGTGCACATTCCGGTTGCCGGGCTGCGCGAGCTGCTGGACTGAAACGGGCATAAACTGTTTCTAAGCGCATCCAAGCAGAAGCGCATCTGGTCACAATGGCATCTCCCTCCAGCATCGAAGGCTTCAGCGCACCGCAGGAGATCGCGTCTGGCGCGAGCGCGTCGCAGCCCGGCAGCGCGCCGCCTCTGCTGGTATGTATCCCGTCGCTTCCTGACGATGTGCTTTCCGGATTGCTGTTGGAGCTTGCAACTGTTTTCCGGCCCGACGAGGTTCTCATTGCGTCGCCGGACATCGAAGAGCCGGAGTTCGCGCCGGCACTTCCGCTGACTGTGTTTGACGGCACGCGGGTGCGGAGCGACTGGGTGCTGACCGCCGGCGACTATCTCGCCGCGAACGCTCTGGCACAGCGCCACGACGCGGCACAGGTGCTGCTGCTGGGCGCAGACGTGACCTCGTTGCGCGCGGCTACGATACGGCAGATGGCGGACAAGATCGCCTCCGGAAGCGACCTCGTCGTGCCGGCTTATTCGCTGGGCGCTCACGACGGCCTGGTCGCCTCCGCATTGTTGTATCCGCTGACGCGCGCGCTGTTTTCGGCGAACGTACGTTTCCCGCTGCCTATGGATGCAGCTATGTCGCGAAGGATGGTGGAACGAATTGCATCGATCGCGCAGCGGCAGGCGGCATCGCAGCCGGATGCCATTCTATGGCCGGTTGCCGAGGCGGCGCGGGCGGGTTTCACTGCGACTCAAATCGATTCGAGCGCTGCGACACCGCCTGCTCCCGCGGGTTCAGACTTCAACACCTTGTTTGTAGCCGTCGCCGGAAGCATCTTTGCCGATATCGAAGCAAAGGCGCCATTTTGGCAGAGAACACGAAGCCTGGCGACGACGATGCGGGAAGCTCAACCGGCCGCGATGGAGAATGCCGCGAGCGGTGATCTCGCCGAGGAACTCCCCGGAATGGTCGAACAGTTCCGGCTGGCGTACAACAATCTGCAGGAGTTGTGGTCGCTCGCACTGCCGCCGCAATCGCTGCTGGCGCTTAAGAAGCTCTCGTTGGCGGAGCCTTCTGCGTTCGCGATGCCGCCGGGATTATGGGCGCGGCTGGTGTATGACTTCGCGCTTGCCTACCATCTGCGTTCGTTGAATCGTGTACACCTGATGGGCGCGTTTACGCCGGTCTATCTCGCCTGGGTCGCTTCGACATTGCGGCTTGTGACCGATGATGCGAGCGCGACCGCGCACCGCGAGGACACGGCCGTGGCATTTGAACGTGAAAAGGCTTACCTCGTCGCGCGCTGGCGATGGCCGGACCGGTTCAACCCGTGAGCATACAGCGCGCAGACGGCACGCTTGGCAATGCGGAAAGGAAACAGTGATGGGTCAGCAGATCGAATTTGCGCTTCGCCAGTCCATGCACCGAGTGCTGGTTGTACTGGTCAGCTTTCTTCCCGGCTTGCTCGCATTTCTTGTTGCGGTGATTTTGTTCGCTGTGATCGGTGGGGTGCTAGCCGCAGTGCTGCGGCGCATCCTGATCGCGCTGCGGTTTGATGAGCGGCTGAGCAGAGGCACAGGATCGGCGACCCCTACGAGTCTTTTCGAGTGGACCTCGACGCAACCGCCGTCGCGGCTGGCTTCACGTGCGTTGTTCTGGCTGTGCACGCTTGTGGGTGTCGCGATCGGAATTTCGGCGTTCGGCGCATCATACGCGGTCGATTCGCAAGTGCCTATCTTCCTGCTGCCGTATCTGACGCACGTAATTGGAGCTGTGCTGATCCTGTTCGTCGGCAGCGTGATCGCACGCTTCCTTGCGCGCTCTGTTTTGATCAGCGCTGTCAACGCGCAGTTGCAGTACGCGAGAATCCTCTCTGTGGGAGTGAAGTGGCTGGTACTGGTGTTGACCGCCGCAATGGCCCTGGATCATCTGCGTGTCGGTGGCTCGATTGTGAGTCTTGCCTTTGGCATTCTGTTTGGCGGCATCGTGCTGACGCTGTCGCTGGCTGTCGGTCTCGGCTCGCGCGATCTCGTCAGCCGCTCGATCGAGCGCACGATGGAGAAGCCGAGTGGGCCGGCCGAGGTGGCGAACCAGCGAACCCCTGAACAGCCGCGCTCACGACTCCGGCACTTCTGAGTGAAAGAGTGACGCGGAGGCAGTTTTCGTACTATGCTCATCGGATATCTCACAACCGTTGAGCCACGGGACTATGCCCAAGCAGGATGCCATTGTGGGGACCTCGCCACCGCGCAAGGAAGGCCGCGCAAAGGTCCTCGGCGAAGCAAAGTATATCGACGACCTGAGTCTTCCCGGCATGTGGCATGGGGCCACGGTGCGCTCCTCGATTGCCCGCGGCCGGATTCGCGCGATTCACTTTGCGCCCGAGGTGGACTGGACACAGTTCGCGGTTGTGCGGGCGAGTGATATCCCCGGTGAGAACACGATCGTTCATCTCACCAAAGATCATCCTTGTCTCGCGGCACAGCAGGTAAATCATCCTGAGGAGCCGATCCTGCTGCTTGCGCACTATGAAAAGGCCGCGCTGCTGGCCGGTGTTGCGGGCGTGCGGATTGAGTACGACGAGCTGCCGGGCGTCTTCACGATTGAAGAATCAGAACAGGCCGTGGCGAATAGCGATACGGCAAAAGTCATCTGGGAAGGCAGCGAGTTCGGTGGAACGGCAAACTGCTTCAAGCAGTATGTACTGTACTCGGGCGATGCGAAGGAAACCGAAGGCGGTTTAGCAGCGGCGTTTGAGGCTGCGGACTTCATCGTCGAAGGCGAGTACCACACCGGCGCGCAGGAGCAGCTCTACATCGAGCCGAACGGCGTGATTGCGGAGTGCGAGAAGGATGAGCTTGGCAATGTCCTAAGTGTGTGCGTCCGGGGATCCATGCAGTGTCCCTATTACCTCGTGCACGCCTTAGCGCTGGTGTTCAGTTTGCCTGAAGATAAGTGCCGAGTCATTCAGACGGAGACTGGCGGTGCGTTCGGCGGCAAGGAAGATTTTCCGTCCGTGATCGGCTCGCATGCCGCGCTTTTGGCGATGAAGTGCGGACATCCGGTGAAGATGATCTACGATCGCGCGGAGGACATGGCGGCGACCACGAAGCGCCACCCGTCGCGCACACGACATCGCACTGCCGTTTCCAAAGATGGCAAGCTGCTCGCCGGTGAGATTGAGATTGCGCTCGACGGCGGAGCATACGCCACACTTTCTCCGGTTGTGCTCTCCCGCGCCACGATCCATGCACCAGGGCCGTACAAGTGGCCTTTTCTGCGCGTTCGCGGCAAGGCGATGGCAACGAATCTTCCACCTCACGGAGCGTTCCGAGGCTTCGGCGCGCCACAGTCTTTGTTCGCGATCGAGCGGCACATCGATAAAATCGCGCGGATCGTGGAGCTCACGCCTGAAGAGTTGCGGCGGCGAAACTTTCTTGCGACAGGGGACTGTACGGCGACTGGGCAACTGCTCAGCGAGCCGGTGGACATGCAGCATCTGCTTGATCGAGCTCTTCAGACAAGCGACTATCACGCGAAGGTATCGCGATTTGCGGGAGAGAACGCGGGATCGGCGATCCGCCGTGGCATGGGAATTGCCAGCTTCATGCACGGATCAGGGTTCACAGGCTCCGGCGAGCGGCGCCTGAACTCGCTCGTGCATGTCGAGCTACTGCCTGATGGACGCGCGCAGGTTGTTGTCTCGTCGACTGAATTCGGCCAGGGAACAAACACGATTCTCTGTCAGGTTGCGGCCGACACGCTGCAGATACCGTATGAGCAGGTGAGCATTGCCCAGCCGGACACGAGTGTGGTTCCGAACTCCGGCCCGACTGTCGCGAGCCGCACGGCGATGATCGTCGGCAAGCTTGTCGAACGTGCAAGCGAGCAGCTTTTAGAACGGCTGCGAACTGCACGTGGTCTGCGGCAAGGCTGCACGACGGAAGAGTTCACGGCCGCCGCGGTGAAGTATGTCGCGGAGCATGGAGCGTTACGATGCTCGGCGCGCTATGAGCCCATGATACCCGTTGAGTGGAATGACGAGGTGTTCCACGGAGATGCGTATCCCGCCTACGCGTGGGCGGTGTATGTGGCGGAGGTCGCCGTTGATCTCAACACCTACATCGCGTCGGTCACCCGCTTTGATGCCGTGCAGGAGGTGGGCAAGATTATGCATCCCGTGCTGGCGAAAGGACAGATCGAAGGCGGTGTCGCACAGGGCATCGGATATGCGCTCTACGAGAAGTGCATCTGGCAGGACGGACGAATGGTGAACAACCAGATGACCAACTACATCATGCCGACGAGCTCCGACATCCCCGAAATCCATGTGCACTTCGAGGAGGTCCCGAGCGTGCACGGACCGCGCGGCGCGAAGGGCATCGGCGAACTGCCTATGGATGGACCGGCGCCGGCGATCCTGAACGCAATTGAGAATGCGACGGGAGTCAGTTTCGATTCGATTCCGCTGCTGCCGGAGGACATCTTCGAGCGGCTGAGCAGCTTTACCAAGCCGCCGCATGGCGGAACTGAGGAACTCGATCCCGAAGGGTTAGGCGAGTTTCTGCCGGAGGTGAATGCATGAGCACGACTATTCAGTTCACCGTAAATGGAACAGCGCAGACGGTCAACGTACCGCCGATCAAGCGATTGCTGGATGTGCTGCGAGAAGATATTCACCTGACAGGAACGAAGGAGGGTTGCGGCGAAGGAGAGTGCGGCGCGTGCGCGGTGCTGATGAATGGAGAACTGGTGAACTCCTGTCTTGTGCCTGCACTGCAAGTAAAGGGGGCGCAACTCTGCACAATCGAAGGCGTATCAACGGAAGGGCGGCTGCATCCCATTCAACAATGTTTTCTCGATAACGGTGGCGCGCAGTGCGGCATCTGTACCCCCGGGATGATTCTTGCGACACATCATCTGCTTGAAAAGCATCCACACCCGACAGTGGAGCAGATTCGCGAAGGACTCGCCGGAAACCTGTGCCGCTGCACGGGCTATATGAGGATCTTCGAAGCCGTGCGGAAGGCTGCCGAGGCGCAATATGCGATCTGATGCTGCAGCGTTCGACGTTGCGGCGCCGCCGACGGTGGACCGGCTCTTGGCACAGCTCGCCGCCGATCCAGGGCGACATGCACTTCTTGCCGGTGGCACCGAACTGATGGTCGCGCTCAACACGGGTAGACTCGGCTCCCGATCGCTCCTCTCGATTCAGCATCTGCGAGAGCTTCGGTTCATCCGCATCGCAGCCGAAGTGATCCGGATAGGTGCGGGCACAACGTTTACTGATATCCGGCGCAATGAGACGATCGCGCGCGAGCTGCCGATGATGGTGGATGCTGCCTCGTGGACAGGATCGATCGCGAACCAGAACCGCGGCACGATTGGAGGAAACATCTGCAATGCGTCGCCGGCTGCGGACACACCTCCGGCCTTGCTTGCCTATGATGCGACGGTCATTTTGCGGAGCGTGCGTGGTGAGCGCAAGATGCCTTATAGCGAATTCCATGTTGGATACAAGCGCACGGCTTTGCAACTGGATGAGATTCTCTACGCCATCGAAGTGCCGCGCACGTATGCCCGATGGCGGCAGTACATCCGCAAGGTGGGTACCCGCAACGCGCAGGCGATCGCGAAGACGGCGATTGCAGCGATCGCGTTGCTCGCCAGCGATCGCATACAAGCTGTTCGGATCGGAGCTGCCTCGCTTGCGGACCGCCCCTTGCGATGCGCTGCGACCGAAGACGCACTGCGCGGGCGACCTGTCATCGGGCCGCAATTGGAACAGACGGTGCGAATTGGGCGCGCTGCGCTGGCGCGAGAGACGAGGCCTATCGACGACATTCGCTCGACAGCTTTATATCGCACGGCGGCTGCCGCAAATCTGCTGGAACAATTTCTGCGGCAGCTCTCCCGCTAGGTCCCTATTGATTTCGAGCGGACTCTTCAAAAAGGGCGCGAGCAGTTTTGAGATCATGCTCGTTATCGATGTCGAGTTCAAGCTCTTCGGCACAGATGACGTATGCGTTCTTCAGCATTGATCGGGCACCAGTATCGCCATGAAGCTGCAGTAACGAAGGGAAGCACTCCGCCGGGAAGTAGGCGGGGATCCCAACTGTGCGCGCGTAACCCGACGCTGCGAGCCGCGCGGGATCGGCTACGAGTTCGCGCAAATGAGTGGCCCGGAGTGCAGGCTGATCGCACGCGAGGATGACCGCTCCCGCAACCCGATGCTTTTCAGCGGCCGCAACACCGCAACGAATGGATGAGCCGACACCTTCGTCGGCAGCTTCGTTGACTTCGATGCAAACGTCATTGGCGATTTCATTCGCAGACGTGCGGGTTACCAGAATGATCGGCGAAAGATCTGCTTCCCGCGCGATCCGAATAGTGCGTGCGAGCAGAGCTTCCCCAGCGAGCACAACCTGTTGCTTCGGACGGCCGAGTCTGCGCGATGCCCCGGCTGCAAGCACGATGGCTGCGATGCTCACAACGCACACTGCGTCTGCAAGTACTGCGCCGCACTTTGACCGTCCGCGATCTGCTCCTGAACCATCACAGGTGTCATTCGCCGGGAGTGGCCAAGTTTGCCTTCGCAGCACGCCTGAATTTCAGCAATCGTAGCGAGCGCAATAGCTTCGGCACCGTCGCCGCCAAGGTCGAGCCCGACGGGAGCAAAAACGTGCTCACAGGCCCTCTCCAGAGTGATCCCGAGGGTTGTGGCAGCCTCGCTTACCAGCAGTGAACTGCGGTGGCGAGAACCCAGCAGGCCGAGATAACGGGGCTGATGTGGCAGCACGGATGCCAGCCAGCAACGGTCCTGCTCATAGCTATGGGTCATGATTACAACTGCATCTTCGGGGCGAACAATCACGCCTTCAAGTGCGTTGCCGGCAACAACTGTTTCAGCTGCGGGGAAGCGCTCAGGCCGGGCAAGTTGTGCGCGGCCATCAAACACAAGGATCGTCCAGCCCATCAGAGATGCGAAGTGTGTCATCGTCTGTGCATCATCGGCGGCTCCAAAGATGAAGAGGCGCTGAGGAGGATCGAGCCACTCATCGAAGACTTCACTTGTTTCAGGCTCGCCTGTGCTCTTGAAGAGAGCCGTACCGGATTCGTCGTAGACGGCACGCCGCAGCCGGCGTGCATTCCTGGGAAGCCACGTGATGACATTCCGCCGCAGGCCGGCAATCGAGTCGCGCATTGCGGCAAGCAGCGCGGCAGCCTCGGGTGTATCCGTTGGCTCGATCAACAGATCGAGCGTTCCACCGCAGCCAAGGCCGTACGGAAGGTCCGCCGTATCGTCGAACACCGTTGAGAGGCGCTCGACAGCGGCTCCGTTGCGAGCGACCCATCGCGCCTTCCGCGCGACCTCGGCTTCGAGACATCCACCCGAGATGGCGCCAACGGTGTTGCCGCCGTTTGTGACCAGCAGACGCGCGCCTGGACACCGATAACTGGAGCCTTCCGTCCGTATGAGCGTGACAAGAGCCGCAGCGGTGTCCGGCTTCCATTGCTCTACAATCGCTCGCCGTTCACGCATGCATCCCTCTCAACCCGACCGAGGCTCATGCCTTCTCGCTGAAGGTATGGATGCCGCACTCGCGTTTCCTGCCGCCCCAGCGGCCGCTGCGTGCGTCCGCACCAGCCGACGGACGCGCGGTACATGGCTCGCACCCAATGCTGGTGTATCCATCATCGTAGAGCGACAGCCGTGGAATGTCATGCTCGCGCGCGTAGGCTTCGACGCGCTCCCATCTCCAGTCCGCGAGAACGCTCACCTTCTTCATCTGCTTGCCGCTGGGCAGCCGATGATCCTCGATCTTCTTGAGATTGGCGCGTGTAGGCGACTGCTCACGGCGCAAACCGGTGAACCACCAGGTGTATGGCTCGAGTGAGCGCATCAACGGTTCAACCTTTCGGATCTGGCAGCACTGGGTCGGGTTGATGATGTGCAACAGGCCAAACTGCGCCTCGTGCTCGGCGACTGACGTAAGCGGGATTGCGTTCACAAGGTTGAGGTTCCAGTCGCTCGCGAGCCGATCGCGGTATTCGATCACAGCCGCGAAGTGATAGCCGGTTTCGAGGAAGATTACCGGGACGTCCGGGATGTGCTGTCGCAGCAGATGAAGAACGACCATGTCCTCTGTCTGGAAGCTGCTGGTGAGGCAAAATGACCCCGCAGCAGAAGCTGCAACGATTTCGCTCACGAGCTGCTCTGCCGTAAGAGGCTCTGCATTCAACGTGAAATCCAACAACGCCTCGCTCATCGCCGCTCCTTAAGCCACTCACGGAGATGCTCCGCGTCTCCTATCCAGCCGGCTGCTGCGATCTGTTGCAGCCGTTCTCGGCAATCGGCTGTGAGATTGGCCCGGCTACAGACGGCGGCCACACCTGCGAGTTGCAGCGCTCGTGCTACAGCGGGGAGAGCAGAATCCGGAATGGACGGGTCGTCAATGTTGATCGCTGGAATGTTTGCAGTCCGCAGCGTGTCAAGCGCTTCGTCGAGCAGCGCTTGATTGTCCGGGATCCAAATGAACGTGGCAGATCTCTCACGACCAGACTCTGCAGAATGGCTTTCGACCGGCGCAGAGATCATGCCCGCCGCGACAGTGGCGTTGGTAGTTGGGTCGATCAGTATGAACGAACCGAGCGACCGGCTGTCTTCATAGAGATCGAAAAACATAGGCAGACTGGTATGGAACGCTACCTCGGCGATGTCATTCATCTGCAGCGCTGTGGCTGGTTGCTCTTCTCCGGTGAGTACGTCGACGCGATACTGAATGCGCCGCACAGTAACGCGAACGACACGTGTCGTGTGCTTCAGAACATACGACTCGCCTTCGACCAGCGGCTGCTCGGCCATCCAAACCAGCTTGGCTTTGAATGCGCTGGTGCGAAGCGGTTCTTCCGCATCCGCAGTTACGAGCATTTCGCCGCGGCTGAGGTCGATCTCATGCTCCAACGTGACTGTCACGCTTTGCGGAGCATGAGCCGAGGTAAGCTCGCCGTCGTAGGTCAGGATGCTGCTCACTCGAGTCGTGCGTCCGCTGGGCAGAGCACGCACCGTCTGGCCGACCTGAATCTCACCGCGTTCGACGCGCCCTGCGAAACCGCGGAAGGTTGCGTCCGGGCGCACGACCATCTGCACAGGAAAGCGCAGCGGCTCCGCAGTTGCGTCGATCGTCTGTAGCGGAACTGTCTCGAGGTATTCAAGAAGCGTCGGTCCGGTGTACCAGGGCATGGACGTAGAGGGCTCGACGATGTTGTCGCCGCACAGAGCGCTGACTGGCACGAGCTCGACGCTTTGAATCTTCAGCCTCCGGGCGAGTGCGAGAAATTCGCTACGCACCTGCTCGAAGACTGCCTCGCTGTAAGCCACTAAGTCCATCTTGTTCACGGCAGCGACGATGTGTGGAATGCGCAGGAGACTGGCAATGAACGTGTGGCGGCGCGATTGCGGCAAGAGTGCGCCGGCTTTCAGGAAGGCAGCAGCGTCAATCAGCACGATAGCAACGTCCGCCGTAGAAGCACCCGTGGCCATGTTGCGGGTGTACTGTTCGTGCCCCGGCGTGTCGGCGATGATGAACTTGCGCCTCGCGGTGGAGAAGTACCGATACGCCACATCGATCGTGATCCCCTGCTCACGCTCTGCGCGGAGACCATCCGTCAATAGCGAGAGATCAACTTCGCCACCGGAACGGTTCACTCTGCTCGCGCGAATTGACGCGAGCTGATCCTCGTACACACTCCTCGTATCGTGCAGCAGCCTGCCGATCAGGGTGCTCTTGCCATCGTCAACGCTGCCTGCGGTCGTGAATCGGAGCATCTCCTGATCCAGGTGCCGGTCGAGAAAAGCCCGGAACGCCTGCTCGCGTGCGACTTCGGACGGAGAAGAGTTGAAGGTTACCGCTGAGTAGGCCATTAGAAGTAACCCTCCCTCTTTTTCAGTTCCATGGAACCTTCCTGGTCATGATCGATCGCGCGGTTCTCCCGCTCGCTGCGACGAAACCCGATCAGCTCCTCAATGATCTTCAGCAGCGTGTCGGCCTCGCTGCGCATGAGACCAGTGCATGGAGAGCAGCCCAAAGAGCGAGCGCGAACCTTCATCTTCTCTGGCCGCTCATGCGGCAGCAGCCGCGTCGTGGAATCGACCAGCGAGAGCGTACCTCCGCGATCGACCACCAGCCGCTCCTCCGCGAAATAGAGCGGCACGATGGGGATCTGCTCGGCGTAGAGATAGAGCCAGATGTCCAGCTCGGTCCAATTGGAGAGTGGGAAGACGCGGATCGACTCGCCTTTCCTCAAGCGCGAGTTGTACAGGCTCCACAGTTCGGGGCGCTGGTTTTTCGGATCCCATTGCCCGTGCTCGTCGCGAAAGCTGTAGACCCGTTCCTTGGCGCGGCTCTTTTCTTCGTCACGCCGAGCCCCGCCGAACGCCGCATCGAACCCTCCTGCCGCGAGCGCGTCCAACAGCGAACGTGTTTTGAGAGCGCCACAGCAGTTCTGCGTTCCAAGCTTCCACGGGCTCGCACCCGCGGCCAGCGCACTCTCGTTACGATGCACGATAAGCTCGGCGCCGATTTCACGCAGGTAGGCGTCGCGGAACGCGATCATCTCGGGAAACTTGTAACTGGTGTCGATGTGCAGCAGTGGAAACGGAATCCTCCCCGGATAAAAGGCCTTTTGCGCAAGCCGAAGCATTACGCTGGAATCTTTGCCGATGGAGTAAAGCATGACCGGCCGGGCGAACTCCGCAACGGCTTCGCGCAAGATGTAAATGCTTTCGGCCTCGAGGGCCTGAAGATGGTTCAGGCGATCGCCGTGGAGCCGTTCCGCCGCAGATGGAATGTCGTTGAACGTAGCTTGCAAGAGCGCCTCCGGAAAGCGACGGATGCACGAACAGCGACGGGAAGGCTAACGCCTCGGTCAAAACTGTTGTGGACTGCCGTTCTGATGTTTCAGGAAAGGTAGGCAAGAGACGCGAAGCGCATCAATCTCGCCCGCGAAGGGGCGGCTTTCAGCAACAACAACAGCCGAGAGGCCGGCCGTAGCGGAGGAAGCCCTTCATAGGTGCTAGTGTACGGCCCGCACGGGGGATGCCGCAACTACACCCCCGTTGCACAACTGTCTACATCTGCCGAGGTCTGTCAAACTCCACCGCGAAACGCCAGAATTAGTTGGGTACACTGCCCGGAGAGTTCCCTGCCGTGCTTAGCCGCTCGGGTCTCGAGCCTCAAGGAGTTCGTCGTATGCTCGCATTCCGACGTCGGCTGATTGCGCATCTCGCAGTCGCCGCAAGCCTGCTCGGCATGAGCGCGAAATTGAGCGGACAAGCGACCAAGAGCGCGAGCGAATATCCGGACTCCCGCGTCGACATTTATGGCGGTTACGGCTACTTCCATCCAATCAACAGCGGCGTCGGATCGAAGCAGTACTTCGACATCAACAACTTGAACGGGACGATCAGTGTCACCGGATACTTCAATCGTTATATGGGCGTGGCGATGGAAGCCGGCTACTTCTCGGGCGTGCGCGAACACGCGGTCTACAACCCGAACTGCGTAGCTGAAGGCTGTTCGCAGCTTGTCTACACCGCAGAAGGCGGCCCCGTATTTCGTGTGCCACTCGGGCCGTGGATTCCATTTGTGCATGCGCTCGGCGGCGGTGTTCGTAACAACGGCCCCGTCAACCAGCCGCTCACGTGGGGATGGGGAGTCACGGGCGGTGCCGGCCTCGATTACACAGTTCCCTTCTTCCGGCGTCATGTTGCCCTGCGAATCATCCAGGCAGACTGGCAATACTCGCAGGTGGTTTATGGCCCGCTGGTCCTGCCCGAGGCTGTCAAAGGCGGGTTCGGCGAGATCGATGCCCTGAAGCTCTCGGGCGGCCTGGTCGTGAAGCTCGGCGAGATCACGGCCGCGAAGGTGCTCGACGTGGGCTGCACAGCCAATCCGGCCGTCGGCCATCCGGGCGACATCGTCACCGTTACAGCAGCTTCCATCAATTTCGATCCGAAGCGCCCGGCCGCTTACACATGGAGAACGAATGGCGGCCGGCTTAAGCCCGACCAGGCACAGGCGACCATCGACACGACTGGGCTAGCGCCCGGCGAGTACGTTGTGAGCGCGCATGTCGTCCAGGGCATGAAGGCGCGCCAGCAGGCCTCGTGCACTACGCCGTTCACCATCAAGCCGTTTGAACCGCCGACACTCACCTGTTCGGCTACTCCGTCGACGGCTACCGCGGGTACGACGATCGACATCAGCACCACCGGAACGAGTCCGCAAAACCGTCCGTTGACGTATTCATACAGCGCAAGCGCGGGTCAGTTGACCGCAGAAGGGCCGACCGCGAAGCTCGCGACCGCCGGCCTCGGCGCCACAACGATTACGGTCACGTGCAACGTTGTTGATGATCTCGGTCAGACCGCACAGGCCAATACGCAGGTCACGCTGACCGTTCCGCCCACTCCCACAGTCGCAGAGACCCAGGACCTCTGCCACATCAGCTTCGGGCGCGACCATCGCCGTCCGGTTCGCGTGGATAACGAGGCGAAGGGCTGCCTCGATGACATCGCGCTCACGATGCAGCAGCAGGCCGGCGCAACGCTTGTGATGGTCGGCAACTCGTCGGCCACCGAGAACCCGGAGGCCGGTGCGGAGCGCGCACTGAACGCACGGCAGTATCTGGTCCAGGAGAAAGGGATCGACAAGTCGCGCATCGAGGTTCGTGTTGGTTCAATGCCGGCACGCTATGTAAGCAACACGCTGGTTCCGCCGGGCGCGCACTTTGATCCGTCCAATTCACGCAGCTTCGATGAAAACTCCATCGTTCGTCATGGCCAGGCATACGGAACATCGCACCTCGGCCTTGGTCCAAGCGGCGAATATCATCCGCACAAGAGATCACCGCATACGCCCCGCCGTCCTTCACCCCCGAACGGACGGCTCGGTTCGGCTCCAACCCAGAATCCAGGTGCCGCAGCGAAACAGGGACCGGGAGGCGCGACTCCGTCGACGACTCCGAAGAGTGGAACCCATAAGAAGCCCTCGCCTGCAACGCCGATGGCACCCCAGGCAAGCCAGCAGAAACCCGCCAATAAGCCCTCGCCTGCGAGACCCGTGGCAACGAGTGCCGACAGGCCGTCATCTGCGGGCTCGGAGGAAGCGGGTTCGAAATCTGTGGCGGGGATGAAAGCCGCGACTACTTCTCCGATTGACGCCATACAAACCAAAAGCAACAAGCACCGTGCGGCTACTCCAGTTCAAGCTCACAACGGCAAACCGTCACCTCTGACTCCAATGCCCCAGGCTTCCAAAAAGAGCTAGCACCCGCATCACGCGTTCGCCCGGCTCTCTCTGAACACTTTCTGTTAGACTTGTTCAGTCGGAGTAGCCGGCTACATGCTGGCGACGCGGGCTTCCCGTTTGCGTAAGTTCTCCGTCATCTCAGCACGGTTCGGGGCGTAGCGCAGTCTGGTAGCGCACCTGCTTCGGGAGCAGGGGGTCGTTGGTTCGAATCCAATCGCCCCGACCATTCTTCCCTCACGACACATCAAAATTATGACTCGCGTCAGAACAGCGCGTAGTCGTGCACTCGTCTGCGCCTTGCTCACCACGAATCATTTGACAGCTGTTAGCGAGACCGTGATCAAGTTCCTTGAGAACAGCACGGCCAATGTCCGATGCGTAACAGAATGCTTCTTCGGTTCAACGGGTTTGGATGAGGCTCGCTGCGAATTGCCGTTTTTCGATCAATTTGCATCCAAGCAGTTGTGAACGGAACAGAATACAAGGATTCCCAACCACAACAGGTGGTCTGCTTTTGCCATCTCCGCTGGAACTTTGTCTACCAGCGACCCCAGCATCTTTTGACCCGATGCCAGTCTTTGGCTCAGGTCCATCTCTGGGAAGAGCCCATTTTCCAAGCGACCGAGTCGGCTTCTCTGATGCGATCAGAGACCCCCGAAGGCGTGCGCGTCGTCACGCCTGTTCTTCCTAATGGCGTGAGCGACCACGAAGCAATCGCCCTGCAGCGCGAACTGTTGGACTCGTATTTGTCCGAACAGGAAATCGATAACTTCGTGGCCTGGTACTACACGCCGATGGCGTTGCGCTTTTCAGATCACCTCACGCCTGAGGTGACGGTCTACGACTGCATGGACGAGCTCTCTGCATTCCAGGGAGCACCGCCGAAACTGATCGAGCAAGAGCAGCGTCTGTTCGCGCGAGCGAACGTCGTCTTCGCCGGCGGAGCGAGCCTTTACGCGTCGAAGAAAACCCAGCACTCAAACGTTCATCTTTTCGCGAGCAGCATTGACCGTCGCCACTTCGCAGCGGCCCGCGATGCGCAACAAGATCCAGCTGATCAGGCCCACATTCCACATCCGCGGATCGGCTTCTTTGGCGTTCTCGATGAGCGTCTGGACCGTGAACTGCTGAGACAAGCCTCGGACAATCATCCGGAATGGCACTTCATCATGATCGGACCCGTGGTGAAGATTTCTCCCGAGGATCTGCCTCGCGCAAACAACATTCACTATCTGGGACAGAAAAACTACGCAGAACTTCCGCAATATCTCGCAAATTGGGACGTCGCAATGCTTCCCTTCGCGAGGAATGCGGCCACCCGATATATCAGCCCGACCAAAACACCCGAGTATCTTGCGGCCGGTAAGCCCGTCGTCTCAACTCCTATCCGAGACGTTGTGAAGCCCTATGGAGAAATGGGTCTTGTGCGAATCGCTGGAGCGGCGCAGGAGTTTGGCAAAGCGATCGAGCAGTCACTCTCCGGAGTGACTGAAGACTGGATGCAGACGGTAGATAAGTTTCTGGCAAACACATCATGGGATAAGACATTCGAAGCAATGTGGAAGGAGATTCTGCGCTGCGTGCCGCTGAGTCCCGCAAGTTCCGCAACCTATACAGCAGAGGAAAGGAGCGGACCAAATGTTTGATTACCTGATTGTAGGTGCTGGGTTCGCCGGCAGTGTGCTTGCGGAGCGGCTGGCGTCACAACTTGACGCAAGGGTATTGATTATCGATAAGCGCAACCATATCGCTGGAAATGCTTACGACTACTACAACGATGCCGGAATTCTGGTCCACAAGTATGGCCCCCACATTTTCCATACCAACTCCGAAAAAGTCTTCGAGTACCTGTCGCGCTTCACACCGTGGCGTCCCTATGAGCATCGCGTTCTGTCCAGTGTTGATGGGCAGCTTCTCCCGATGCCGATCAATGTCGACACACTCAATCGGCTTTATGGATTGCAGCTTACCTGTCAGCAGGTGGACGGCTTTCTAGCTCTCTGGCAGACGCCCTGTGAACAGATCAAGACCTCCGAGGATGTTGTGGTCAGCAAAGTAGGAAGAGATCTGTACGAGAAGTTCTTTCGTAACTACACCCGCAAGCAGTGGGGGCTTGATCCTTCTGAGCTCGATGCGTCGCGTTACTTCTCGAGTTCCCGTGCGCACCACCAGGGACGACCGCTACTTCACCGATCGCTTTCAGGCCATGCCGCTGCATGGCTATACCCGGATGTTCGAGACGCATGTTGGACCACCCGAATATCCGTGTCATGCTGAACACCGACTACAGTGACATCAAAGATGAGGTTCGTTTTCGGGAGCTGATCTTCACCGGCCCGGTGGATGAGTACTTCGACTACTGCTACGGTCAAGTCTTCCCTATCGCTCGCTTCGTTTCGAGCACCAGACTGCATGACCGCCGCAGTATCAGTCGGCTGCCGTCGTGAACTACCCGAACGAGCACGCTTACACCCGTATCACCGAATTCAAATATCTAACCGGCCAGGAGCATCCGAAAACCAGCATCGTATTTGAGTACCCACGGGCTGAAGGCGATCCGTATTATCCCATTCCGCAGCCAAAAAATGCCGAGCTATACCGTAAATACAAAGCTATGGCGGAGGCACTGCCTCACGTCCACTTTGTCGGGACGGCTTGGAACTTACAAGTACTACAACATGGACCAGGTAGTCGCCCAGGCACTCGCAGAGTACGAGAAGTTGAGCAGGAAATGGAGCGCGCCAGCGCGCAAAGTTACGATCGCGCTTCCGCAAAGCATGTTCAACCTTAACGCGAAAGCCACTGCGGACGTCGAGGAGAGTGACGGCGAAGCTGCGTGAAATCTTCAAAGATGAATGGGCTAGAGATCTTCCGTCCGCATGACGGAATAGGCCAGGAGCCGCCCGAAATCTGGGGTGGAGTGGAGTGCACGTGCAACCGCGTGCAGGACCGCTATTTCGATCAAGCGGAGTTATCGGGGCATGCTTCACGACCCGAAGACTTCCAGAAGTTTGCTGAACTGGGTATCAAGCAGCTCCGGCTGGGCCTTCTGTGGGAGCAGATTTGAGACACGCGGGTCTTGGGACCGAAGCGACCGTTCGCTCCAGGCAGTGCGGGCTGCAGGCATTCGTCCCATCGCCGGTCTGGTGCATCATGGCAGCGGTCCTCCGCACACCAGCCTTCTCGATCCGGAGTTTCCCAAAAAGCTCGCCGCGTATGCCGGCCGTGTAGCGGAACGATATCCATGGATTGACTCTTACACGCCAGTGAACGAGCCGAATACAACAGCTCGGTTCAGCGGCCTATACGGAGTCTGGTATCCCCACGCGCGATCGCGGGGCAGCTATATACGCGCTCTGCTCAATCAGGCGAAAGCAACGGTATTGAGCATGGAAGAGATTCGCCACGTTCGTTCCGACGCTCGACTCATCCAAACCGATGACCTCGGCAGCATTAGCGGAACAGAAGACACTGCGTCCGGTTTGGGAGATGCTGAACATCAGGCAGTGGCTTGCATTCGACCTGCTATGCGGTGATGTGGATCGGTATCATCCGATGTTCGATTACATGCGCGCCGAGGACATTCCAGAACGCGACATCCTTTGGTTCGCCGATCACCCGTGCCCCCTGATGTAATCGGGATCAATTACTACGTCACCAGCGATCGTTACATAGATGAACGTGTACGCCTCTATTCTCCGGATTCGAGGTCGAGCGAAGGTCTCTTCGTCGACGTAGAAGCTGTTCGGGTTCGCGAGAACGGCATTCGAGGCTTCGCTGACGTTTTACGCGAGGCGTGGGAACGCTATCGTCGTCCCGTGGCGCTCACCGAAGTACATCTTGGATGCGATGTCGACGAGCAGATCCGCTGGCTCGTGAGCGCATGGCAAGGTGCACTCGAGGCGCGCGCAGCGGGAGTAAACTGCGTCGCACTCACCGTATGGGCTCTGCTCGGCTCGTTTTACTGGAATGAGTTAGTGACAGCCGACAATGGACACTATGAGCCGGGCGCGCTCGACGTACGCTCGGGCGAAGCTCAACCAACCGAGCTTGCAAGCGTTGTCCGAGAGATTTGCCGCGGCCAGACACCCTCCCATCCTGCGCTTTCATACTGCGGTTGGTGGGAACACGAAAGCCGCATCTGCTTCCCGTTTGTGGAAGCTGAAGAAGAAGAGGTCGCGGCCTGATTCAGTCCCCTCCATGTTGCATGAAATGCTCTCGCCACAGCGTCTCTGTTTGGTTGTCGTGGTCCGGACGCGCACCGGTCGTAGCCAGTGCAATCTCCTCGACCGAAGCCTTCGGCGTTCGGTCGGCGTATAGCAAACCATTCGCTTCCTGATAGGTATCAGTGAACTGCGTGTAGCAGAAGCCTGCGAGTGCAGGCAGGCTCCTTACTGTTTCCAATAACGCCGTATACCTTTCCAGCAGTTCATTCGGCTGTATCAGTGCGCGAGTATCCCCAAATCTCTTTCTCGCCGTTGCCGAAAGCAATTCCGCCAAACTCCGTAAGTACAATCGGGTGCTTCCACGCGGCTTCGCTGCCGACGAACAATAGCCGCCCACCCGGGCGTTCGCGCTTGAACAACTGCCCTTCAATGTCATCGATGCCATAGCGCTTTCCTAGCCGCGCAGGGTGATCGTCATAATCATGAATTCCGATGATGTCGGTAGCTATGCTCTCCCAGCCGTCGTTTCCTATAACCGGCCGCGTAGGATCGAGCGACTTCGTAAGGTGATACAACGCTTGAACATAATTGCGTTGCGCGGGACTGTCGGGAAGATCTGGAACACCCCATGATTCGTTGAAGGGTACCCATGCAATGATGCAAGGATGGCTGCGGTCGCGCCTGATCACCTCTGGCCACTCGCGCGTTAGGCGCTCGATTGACTTCGTCGTGTAGCGGTACGCACTCGGCATCTCCTCCCACACAAGCAGGCCAAGCCGGTCCGCCCAGTACAGATAGCGCGCGCATTCAATCTTCTGGTGTTTGCGGACGCCGTTGAACCCAAGCTTTTTCGTCAGCATGATGTCCTGCTTCAGCGCATTGTCATCAGGCGGCGTCAGCCCGGTTCCGGGCCAATATCCCTGGTCGAGCACGAGACGAAGATTGAGCGGTCTTCCATTCAGAATGAACTTATCGCCCTGAACGCCAGCGGACCGCAGGGCCGTGTAGCTCTGCACGCAGTCCACCAGCGCGCCAGTTGCGTCACGCAGCTCCAGCTTGGCATCGATAAGGGTCGGCGAAGACGGACTCCAAAGGAGCGTATTTCGAAAATCATCAATTCCGGGATCTGAAAGCGCGATCCTGCGATGGACCTCACCCGCAATCACTTGATATGTATCGGCTGCGAGCAGTTGCTCGTCGCAGCTAAGCTTCACAGAGAGCGTCAACGTTTCATCCGGGCGGGAGTTCACCGCTGTTGCCAGAGCAATCTCCCAGCGCTCAAGACTCGGGGTCCAATACAGCGAGTCGATTCGGCTCTCCGGAACGACTTCGATCCACACCGATTGCCATATCCCTGTCGTCCTCGGATACCAGATTGAGTGTGGCTCTAGCTTCCAGTCCTGTTTGCCTCTCGGCTTGGCCAGATCGGCTGGATCGTCATGCGCACGAACGACGACCTCCTGCAATTCGCCTCGGTCTCTCAAGACCGAAGTTATATCCGCGCTGAAAGGTGTGTAGCCGCCCTCGTGCTCGCAAACTCTGGCGCCATTCACCCAAACGGTTGCGCGATAGTCGACAGCTTCGAAGTGCAGCAAAACGCGGTCGTTCGGCTTGCGCTCCGGCGTATGGAATTGGCGCCGGTACCACACCGCAAGATAGAACCCTGTATCCCCGATTCCGCTCGCTTCCGTCTCCGGGCTGAACGGCACTGTAATCGTGCTGTCCCAAGGCACCAGCTCTGGGCTCGCATGCTTCGCCTGAGCATCAATACAGAAGTCCCACAAGCCATTGAGCAACTGCCATGATTTTCGCTGCAGGAGTGGACGCGGGTGTTCGCCGTGACTCGTTCCATTCAACATCTCTTGTTTGGACGCACCCTCTGCCGTGAGGTTGATTACACCTTCATCATAGTTTGCGCAATCCGTGGAAATCGTGCGTCTTTCCGGGGATAACCGCCCCCATCACCGCCACGTTTCGGTAGCAAAGGAAGCCTCAGACCAGCTCATACGGCGGCCGCTGTGGGCGGCTCAGCATCGCGTTGGCGCCATCGTCATTGATAAAGCGTTCCGCCTTCGGATCCCAGTGGAGCCGCCGCTTCGTCTTCATCGCAATCCAGTGCACCAGGCATGTCGAGCACGCCCGGTGCCCAATCTCCGGCGGCGCTGTCGGCGCCTGCCGGCTCCGAATGCAATCCAGCCAGTTCCCATGCTGGTCGTCGCTGGTATACAGATGAATTTCGTTCGGCCCGATCACGCTGGTCAAGAATCTTCGGGTCGCTCGCCTGCAGCACTTCCACCTTCGGCACCGGGTCTCCCGGCTTGGCGGTCGGAGAGTTCATCCCGTCGCGCTGCACGAAGATCCACCCCTTCGTGCCGTACCACTTGATGCCGTTCTGGAACTCTCCCGAGATCGTCATCTCCACGCCGTTCGCATACCGCCCGTACGTCTTGAATGGCCCATGCACATTCCACAAGCCGCGTGCGTCGGAAACTCCGCCGATCCCCAAACCTCGAGCGGCCCCGTCATCTCCGTATTCATGCCCCAGTGCGCTGTGTCGATGTGGTGCGCTCCCCATCCTGTAATCATGCCCGCGCCAAACTGTTCCATCCGCAGCCAACCGGGCCGGTCAAACCCCTGCTGCGGCATCACGCGATCGACCGTGTAGTAAACCTCTGGCGTGGACCCAAGCCACGCGTCGTATCGGAATCCTTTCGGTACCGGCATCGGCGCGGGATCACCACCCGCCGGATCACCCGGCAACCCAACCTCCACACGCTGCACCTCGCCGATGCGCCCGTTCCGCACCAGCTCGCACGCGCGATGAAACTGCTTCCAGCTCCTCTGCTGTGATCCAACCTGCAGAATCCTTCCGGTCGCATTTACATGGTCCACCATGAAACGCCCTTCGCTGATCGTCAGCGAAGCCGGCTTCTGCAGATAAACATCCTTCCCCGCGCGCGTCGCTGCGACCGCGAGCCGCGCATGCTGATGGTCCGGCGTCGAAATCAGCACGGCATCAATCTGCTTATTCGCCAGCAGCTCGCGATAATCTGCGTACCCGACGGTCCCCGTATATGGCTTACCCAGCTTCTTCGTGTACGCATCGTCTACAAACTTCTTGCCCGATTCGACGCGGTCCGCATCCAGGTCGCACACCGCAATGATGCGGTTATTCCGCGGTCCCGCAATTCCCGTGTACTGCAGCACACCGGGCATATCATGCACGCGCGAGATGCGCCCTACACCGATCGCACCGATATTGATGTGATTCGACGGCGCATCCTGCCCCAGCACGCGCGCCGGCACAATCGTCGGGAACCCAGCGGCAGCGGCGGTGACGAGCGATCTCTTTACAAAGGACCGGCGATTCACTGTGCCCCTACTCTCTCGTTCGTCGGCTTCACGCCTCGAGCTTCACCCTTGCCGCGTTCTTCTGCGCCTTGATCGACAGCTCTGCCGCCAGCAAACACTCCTGCTGGTCCTGCGCCGTGTGCGTCCGGTTCACCACATCCGACACAAACTGCGGACCAAACGGCAGCGTCACGTTGTTGCAGTCGATGTACCGCGCCTGCTTTTGGTCAACGATGAATAAATTGTTGCCCTGCTTGCTCACCGCCACATTCGTGTACTTCCGCACCTCGATGTATCCTTCCGTTCCGAGGATGAACAAGCGGCCATCGCCCCACGTGCCCAGCCCTCGGGGCGTGAACCAATCCAGCCGCACATATCCAAAGCCGCGATTGCCGCGCAGCATCATGTCGCCGAAATCCTGGAAATGCGGATGCTCCGGATGCGCCACGTTCGCAATCTGCGAGGCCACAACCTCTGCCTGGTCCGACCGCGTATAGAACAAAAACTGGTCTACCTGATGCGATCCGATATCGCACAGAATCCCGCCGTACTGCGCGTCGTTCCAAAACCAATCCGGCCTTCCTTCACCGCCTCCGTTATCGCCTGCGCCCTGGTGAATCTGGTGCGGCGCGATATTGATCGTCTGAATCACGCGACCAATAGCGCCCTGCTGCACCAGGTCGCCAGCTTTCACCGCCCCCTTCACCTCCAGGAGCTCGCTGTACATGATCGCGTAAATCCGCTTCGTCTCTGCGATCGTCCGCCGAACTTCAGCGAGCTGCTCGAGCGTCGTAATCCCTGGCTTGTCGGACAAGAAATCCTTGCCCGCGCGCATCACCCGGACTCCCAGCGGCGCGCGCTCGCTCGCAATCTTCGAGCTCAGCACAAGCTGAATCGAAGGGTCGTGCAGAATCTCATCTTCTGTCTGTGCCCACTTCACATCCGGAAAGCGCTTCCTGAACGTTGCAATCTTGTCCGGCTCTGTCGCCTGAGCTATCACCAGCTCGCCGCCGCCCCGCTGAATCGCTCCGATCATCCCATAGATGTGGTCATGGCTCATTCCGGCAACACCGAAACGAATCCTGTTCTTCGGCGTCGCAAGCTGCTCGTCCGCCTGTGCCACCTCATGCAAAATCGGGCCCTCGTAGCCGCCCGCCAGCATCTCCTGAGGAAGCGCGCATCCCAACCCGGCCGCACCCACACCCGCCAAAAACATTCGACGATCAAAGCCTCTCTGCATCAAAAGAAATCCTCAGAATGGAAGGGAATATTTCGAGGAGCAAACCAACAGTTCTCCTCGCGTAATCAAGCCACATTACGCCTGACTTGCAACAATATGCAACCTGCGTCCTGCAACGCCGTAGAAACACTTCGCACGTTCAGTCCATCAGGTAGTTGAGCAGTGCCATCCGTACATACAGTCCATTCCGCGCCTGCCTGAAGTACGCTGCCCTCGCGTCCTGATCGACTTCCGGCGAGATCTCCGTCGTGCGCGGCAGCGCATGCAAAATGATCGAGCGTGCCTTCAGCGAATCCGCAACATGAAGATCAATCCGATACGAGTCCTTCACGGCGTCGTACTCGGCCTCGCTCTCAAACCGCTCGCGCTGCACGCGCGTCACATAGACCACATCTGCCGGCTGTACTCTCGCCAGCCGCGTCGTCTCGGCAAACCGCGTGTCCGCCTCCTGCAGCATCCGAATATATTTTCCCGGCAGTCTCAACTGCGGCGGAGAGATCAGCGTCAGCGACACACCCGGTGCATGGCGCAGAAACGGCAGCAGCGAATGAATTGTTCGTCCGTTCTTCAAGTCGCCAACCAACGCAATGTTCAGCCCTTCCAGTCGCCCAAGCTCCTTGCGAATCGTGTACACATCGATCAGCGCCTGCGTCGGATGCTCGCCAGCACCATCTCCAGCGTTGATGATCGGCACCGGCGACGCCTCCGCTGCCATCTCCGCGGCGCCCACCTGCGGATGCCTGAGCACAATCGCATCAGCATACCCGCTCACCACGCGCACCGTGTCCGCAATGGTCTCGCCCTTCGAAGCCGACGAATTATCCAGAGCATTCTCGGCCGTCAGCACGCCGCCGCCAAGCTTCTGCATCGCCGCCTCAAAGGAGAACCGCGTCCTCGTGCTCGGCTCATAAAACATCGTTGCCAGAATGCGTCCGCGCAGCGGGTGCTCCAACGCGCGCGCCTTGTCGTTTCCCTCCAACTCACTCGCCGATGCGAACAACTCGTCCAGCAGCACTGGATCGATAAGCTGCTCCGCGCGCACAACATGCCGCAACCTGCTCATCTCGCCCCACCCCTTCGTTCCGAGTACACACGTCCGCGCACCACCGTATGCCGCACGCTGCCGGGGAACGTGACGCCTTCAAACGGCGACCATCCGCACTTGGTCTTTAACGAATCCCGCGTCACCCTGTAAGGCGTGTTCATATCCAGAATGGTCAACGAGCCGACGTATCCCTCCTCGACGCGTCCAAACCCGCTCCCGTACTCCATCGGCAGATACGGCGCCACAAACTTTCCCGGATTCGCTGCACACACCCGCGCAATCTGCGGGGCCGTAAATCCGTGCTCCTCCGTCAGCCAGGTCGCGAACGCTCCATACGTGTCGAGGTGCGGCACCCCACTCATTCCCTTGTTCTTTTCCTCAAGCGAATGCGGCGCGTGGTCCGTGGCCAGGTAATCGATCTCTCCAGTTCTGAGGGCCTCAATCATCGCCAACCGGTCGCTCCGCCCACGCAATGGCGGATTCATCTGCAGCCACAGCCGGTTCTGCGCATTCAGCATCGAGGCGTCGAAGTACAGATGGTGCGGCGTCACCTCGCACGTCACCTGTACGCCACGCGCTTTCGCCGCGAGCACGTCCTGCAAGCCCTCGCGCGTTGAGAAATGACAGAGCTTTCCCCGCAGGTCATACTTCTCAATCAACTCCAGCGCAAACCTCGTCGCTGTAATCTCCGCCTTGGCCGGCCGGCGTTGTTCATGCGTAGGCTCGCCACGACTCTGGTCCAGAATGAGAGGATCCTCGCAGTGGAAGCTCACACTGCATCCCCGATAGCCCGCAATGGTGTCTTCCAACTGCTTCGCCGATGAGAAGAACAGCTCGCCGACCGACGGCCCCATGAAAGCCTTATAGGGCACCACGCTCGTCAAGGGCCGCGTCCCTGGTCCAATCCCGCCATAGAGCGTGATGTGCACCGCCGCGTTCCGTGCCAGCTTCTCCTTCGCCGCATAGCTGGCATCATCGATCGGCGCCACAGGATTGTTCGGCATGTCCGCGAAGTGCGTCACGCCGCCGTGAATCGCGGCAGCCGACGCGCTCTCGAAATCCTCCTTGTACATCTCGCGCCCGCTGGAATCCTCACGCGCGTGCACATGCAGATCCCCAAATCCCGCAAAGATCACACATCCATCAGTGTCCAGATCGCTGCGTCTACCCCGCGGGCCAACGTGCGCAATCAACCCCGTCTCGGTGTCGATCTCAACCGCACCGTCGAAATCCGCGTCGTTGTTCGCGATCCTTCCCTCAACGCGCAGCATGCAACCTCTCCCTTGCCCGTTGAACCACATCGCGAATCTCATCGCGATGCGCCCGCGCTGCTGCCGCCGGATCCTCGCTGAACAAGATCGACCGCGACGCACTCAACAACAAACCCGCACCTTTCGCGTCCAGCCCCGCTTCAACCACGGCGCGCACATCTCCGCCCTGCGCGCCGATCCCCGGAACCAGAAACGTCGTGCTCGGCGCCGCGTTACGAATGCGCCGCATCTCCCCCGGATACGTTGCACCCACCACCAGCACACAATTTCCGTCGACATCCCACACTTTGCTTACGCGTTCCGCAACGGCGAGCCACAACGGCCTGCCATTGAGCGTCAAATCCTGAAACTCACCCGCACCCGAATTCGATGTCCGGCACAGCACAATGCACATCTTGTCGCTTCTGCTCAAAAACGGTTCCAGTGCCTCGTGCCCAAGATACGGGTGCAACGTCACCGCATCGAAATCCATGCGATCAAAGATCGCCTCAACATATCCCTTGTTCGTGTTGCCGATGTCCGCGCGTTTCGCGTCGCAGATCGTCACCAGATCCGGATGCCGATCGCGCACATACGCAATCGTGCGCTCCATCTCCGCAACGCCCTCTGCGCCTCGCGCCTCGTAGAACGCCGCATTCAGCTTGATCGCTGCCGCAAATTCCGCAGTCTGATCAACGATCCACTCACCAAATCTTTGCTGCGGAACCGTGTCCCGGCGGAAGCGCGACGGCAGCTTCTCGAAATCCGGATCTAGCCCAATGCACAATAGCGAATTCATCCGCTCGATTCGGCGCGCCAGCTTCTCCGCAATCGCGTTCAAGCGCTCTCTCCATGCTGCCGGCTCGCCGCCCATCCGTGCGGATCATGCAGCCATCCCGCCACGCTCTGTGCATCGGCCTCGCTCACCAGGTCGCGCTTACGCGCCACCTCCAGGATCTCTCCGAAACTGGTTAGCGTATGCAGTTCCACACCCGCCTTCTGAAACTGCTCCTCAGCTTCGACAAACCGGTAACTAACAATCCCTACGCAGTCCGTCACAACGGCGCCTTCTTCGCGCAGCGCCTCCACTCCCGCAAGACTGCTGCTGCCCGTTGTTACCAGATCTTCAATCAGCAGAACCTGCTTTCCGTAAACATCCCCGCCCTCCACGCGCCGCTTCGTCCCATGCTCCTTCGCTACTTTGCGGATAAACACCGACGGAGTCGCCATCACAAATCCCAGCACCGCACTGTGCGGAATCCCCGCGGCCTCAATTCCGCCAATCACGTCGAAGTTCAGCCCCGCAGTCGCCATCAAGTCGACGAAGCCCTCCACCACCTCGCGCCATTCGCGCGGATGAAACGGAAAACGCCGGTTGTCGCAGTACACCGGCGACAGGATGCCCGACTTGAAAGTGATCGGATCCTTCGGCCGAAACCGCACTCCGCCGATGTTCAGCAGCGCCGAAGCAATCGCCTCGCTCAATCCACCGCCTCCTTGATCTCTTGCGCAAGTCGCGGATTCCACATCGCCGCCGTCGCCATCATGGCTGCATCTGCTCGCGCCTCGCGATACGCGTTGTAATCCGCCGCATCACTCAGCCCGCCCACACCAATGATCGAAAACTCCAGGCCTTCTTCTTCGCGCAGCTTGGCCAATCGCCGCGTCATGTCCAGCCCCGCCCATCGGATCGATCGCCCGCACACACCGCTCGAGAGCCTTCCTTCACCCGGCAGCGCCTGGCCCCCATTCGCGTCCAGTACCTTCGCGGGCAGCGTGTTGATCGCTACAATCCCGTCCACAAGCGGCCCAATCTCGCGCACAAACCTGCGCAGCTTCTCGTCATCGCGGAAATACCCCGCTTTCACCATCAGACCGAGAGAGCCAATCTCCTCGCGAATTCTCTCCACCACTCTGCGCGCGCGGTCGACATCGAAGCACAACAGATTCGCCGTCCCCTCATTCGGACAGCTCAGGTTCGCCTCGACGATCTTCACACCGGTCTGCTTGAGCAGCCTGGCCGCCAGCGCAAAGTCGTCGATATAGGCCGCAACATCGCCCTGGCCCGACGTCGTGCCTTGAAAACTCGCGATCACAACCTGCCCGCGCCGTGCATACTTCACCGCATCCGCAATGTCCTGCTGCCAGAACTCCGGATCGAACGACGGCACACCAAACGAGTTCGTAATCGACAGCGGGTCCGTGTAGTTCTCATCGCCAACCAGCGGCTCCGTATCCAGCGGAAGATCCCCCTTGGGATGTACCGCCAATACATTCGGCCAGGAATGTGCAGGATACTTCCGCGTCCGCACCGTTTTGTACACCGGAAGGTCAAAGCCCTTATCCAGCGCTGCTTTCACGAAGCGCCCGTTCAGCAGCGGTCCCGCCGCAATTCCGAGCGGCAGGTTCACTTGATGGCCTAAGAACTTGTACTTGGGCTCGCCGCGGTCCTCATAGACGCACCGCTCGGCAAAGAAAGAAAAGGGGCCCTGCTCGAAGTTCTCCAGGTAACTCCTGGCCGGGTCGTAAAACGGCTCGGTGAGCATGCGCAATCCCTTTGATCTCAGGGTAACAGACGTTTACGTCGCACCACACCTTTCCTCATGGCGTGAATACGCGAATCACCTCTGGTTGCCCAACTCCTTCCAGCGCGTACTCCACGCCTTGCCGTCCCGGCAGAACCACTGCACGACCGGCAGGAATCGTAAGGCTCTGGCCATCACTCGAGCGCAACAACGCTCCCTCACCAAGCGCGACCAGTATCTGCATGTGCCCGCTTAGCTCCAGCTGCCGAGCCCGTCCGCCTTCGCCCGCAAAACAGTCCACCACGAAGTACGGTGTGCTGATCAGCCGCGTGAATCCCTCATGCTGCTCGGGTGCGACCCGCCCGGCTTGTGTCTTCGATTTCGTCACCGCGAGCCCCTCCTGTAAATGCAGTTCGCGCGGCCTGCCGTAGTCATACAGCCGGTACGTTGTATCGCTGTACTGCTGCGTCTCCAGCACCACCATCCCCGGCCCAATTGCGTGTATTGTCCCTGCTTCTACGTACACCATGTCGCCGGCCTTCACCGGTACATATCGCAGGTGGCTTTCGAGCGTGCTCGCGTGGATCGCGCGCTCCATCTCCTCGCGCGTTATCTCCTCACGAAAGCCCAACGCCAGCTTAGCGTCCGGCTCCGCCGAGAGCACATACCAGCACTCGTTCTTCCCCCGTGGCTGCCCAATCTTCTGAGCCTGGGCATCATCCGGATGCACCTGCACCGACAGCCACTCATGCGGAAAAAGAAACTTCATCAGCAGCGGAAACTCACCGGCGTCATCCGCACCGAAGGCCTTCGGCCACCGGCGCGTAACGTCCGCCAGCGTCACGGTATTCTCGCCTTCAACGGTACACTCAACCGAGGTCAGCCACGCCTCACCCACCGGATATCCGGGCTTTGGCTGCTCCAGAAAATACGGCAGCTTCGTCGCTCCCCAGATCCTCTCCGACAACCACGGACGCAGTACAACCGGCCGCGGCGCGGCTTCGGAGTCACTCCGCTCGCCAAAATTCTCGCGCTGTGTCCCGCCCACCGTCATCATGGTCCTCTGCTGTCAGTTATATGACAGCGGAGGCTGCCGCACTATGCTCACTCGCATCTCGCAATCAGCACATCGCTCCCGCTCAGCGTCAGATGAACATCGTCTCCAGCTGCAGGAACATCAACCTGCCCATCGCCGAGCCGTCCCTGCCACGGTTTGTATCCTTCCGCCCACGTCCCTTTCGTCGGCGCATCCTCCATGAACGTCCGCTAACACGTCCGCTTCTCTCGTCCCAGCAACGAAATCCGCTCAAAACCAGTTACTCTAAATGCGGCTGCGCGCGTGCCCACTGTCGCCATCCTATTTATTCGAGTCTGTTAAGGAGCCCTCTTGGCCGTTCCAGTGAAAAACGTCAGTGCGCCCGGCTTCACCGACCAGTTCCAGGTCCGTACGGACACGCGCGCCATGAGCGTCGCCACCGCGCTCTTCTTCATGGTTGGCTTTCTCACCTGCCTGAACGACATCATCATCCCGCACCTCAAGTCGATCTTCGACCTCAATTACGCCGAGGTGCTCACGGTTCAGTTCGCCTTCTTCACCTCATATTTCGTGTTCAGCTACCCCGGCGGCAAGCTCGTCGACCGCTATGGGTACAAGAAGACCATGGTGTTCGGCCTCGTCGTCATGGCCTGCGGAGCCGCCGGCTTCATTCCCGCGGCGCACTTCGCACTCTTTGGCGTCTTTCTTTGCGCACTCATCATCCTGGCCGCGGGCATGACGGTCGTCCAGGTCGCCGTCAATCCATACGTCACGGTAATCGGCCCTCCGGCAACCGCCTCCAGTCGCCTGAACCTGGCACAGGCGTTTAACTCTGTTGGCACCTTCATCGCTCCGTTCTTCGGTTCACAGCTCATCCTCGCAACCGCACCGCCCACAGTCACGCCTGCGCGCCTTCGCTCCATGACGGACATCGCGCGACAAGCCTATCGAGCTTCGCAGGCTTCTACCGTTCGCCTTCCCTACATCGGTATTGCGCTGGCCCTGGTTCTTCTTGCTCTCGCCCTCGCGGCCATCAAGCTCAAAACCACCACCGGCGTCTCTGAGCACACCCAGGACTTCCGTCCCGGCGCCTTCTCTGAAGCTCTCTCCCGCCCTGACAGCATCTGGCGTCATCCCTGGCTGCTCTTCGCCGCCGCTGGCATTTTCGTCTATGTCGGCGCAGAGGTCTCCATTGGCAGTCTGCTCGTCAATTACATGAAGCTGCCCGACATCGCTGGCCTCCGCGAAGCCACTGCGGCCTACTTCCTGATGTGCTACTGGGGCGGAGCCATGGTCGGCCGCTTCATCGGATCGGCCGTGCTCCAGAAGGTGAAGACCGGTTTTGTCCTCGGCGCCGCCGCCATCTGCGCCTGCATCCTCGTGCTCATTAGCATGAAGACGTCCTACACCACCGGCGTCTGGATTCATCCCGCGACCTTCTGGCACTGGCACTGGACGTTCTATCTGCCCAAGTCGCTTCCCATGTGGTCCATGCTCGCCGTCGGTTTCTGCAACTCCATCATGTTCCCGTCCATCTTCACCCTCGGCATCCAGGATCTCGGGCCTCTGACGAGCAAAGGATCGAGCCTGCTAGTCGCGGCGATCCTTGGCGGAGCCATCATTCCAGAGATCCAGGGCAACATCGCCGATCACATCGGCCTTCACCCTAGCTTCTTTATTCCGGCAATCTGCTACGTGTACATCGCGGTCTTTGGGATCCTGGCGATACGCCGTCCGCTCGCCCGTGACCCGCAGGTTGCGGTCGAGCCGGTCTGACTCGTCAAGCCGAATCACGGCGTGACCGGCAACGACAACGAACAGAACCCCTGCGTCCCCGTGACCACCGCAATGTTCACCACCTGCGGCAGGCCGGGGACCTCCAGTGGCGTGACCATCACATTCCCATTGCTGTCCGAGACCGCCCCGCTCTGTTTCGACGCAAGCACCGGCGCCGCCGCGCACCTCCCGGTCGCCGGACAGCTTCCTTCCCATCCATCCGTCGTCTGATACACCGAGACCGCCGCTCCCGCGAGCGCATGCCCCGCCGCATCGGTCACCTCCAGCGCGACCGGAGCCAACGCCGTCCCCACACCAACGCTCTGCGCCGCTCCTCCACTCACCGTCACCCTCCACTGCGACGAGTCCACCGTTGTCAGCGTCCAGTTCGCACACACCGTCACCCACGCGCATCCGGTCACCGTCACGCTTCCTGCACGCATCTGCGCCGCACTCACCGCCACCGTAGCCGAGCCTGTCGCGTCCGTCACCGTCGACCCGCCACTCAGCAACACTCCCGCGCCCGCCGTCCACACCACCGGCACACCCACAGCCGCCACTCCATCCTGCGTCGCTCCGAGTGAAACCGTCCAGGTCGACCCCGATCCCGCAGCAACATAACTCGCCCCATTAGCGATGGTTGCCGTTCGGACTGGATTGGTATCCGTCAGCATCACCTGCGCCATGGCGCTCCCATTCACTTCGGTCGCGCTCAAAACCACCGTGCCCACCGCCCCGCCCGTCACCGTCGACGACACCATCCCCGCCGCATTCGTCTGTGCAATGCACGTCGCCGCTCCCGCGCACAGGCCCCACCCGGCCGCGCCCAACGTCACAGAAAGCTGCACGTTCGCATTCGCAATCGGCGTCACGCCATCCGGCTTCAAAAGCTCAACGGCAAACGGCACACCCGCCGCCACTCCCGTTTCCAGCGCCTGCGGTGCGGAAACCACCACGGCCTCATCCGCCTTCACATTCGAGTACGTGAAGCCGTTCCCAATGTCCGTCTCTCCACCCGTCTCCGGGTCCGTCACCATCACGTCCACCGCCATTGCGAGCGACGCTCCCGCAGCCACCATGCTTGGCGCGCGCGCCACAATCTGGTTCGCGCTCCAGCTCACCACCGTCGCCGGCACACCATTCACGCTCACCTGATTGCCCTGCCGGAAGCCCTCACCGGTAATCACAATCTGTGCGCCGGTCAAACTCACCTGGGCAGGGCTCACGCTCGCCGCATACAACACGCGCGCCTTATAGGTGAAGTCCGGCCGCCCGCCGCCGTACTGGTCCGCCACCACGAACTTGAAATTGCCCGGACTCGTCCCCGCCGGCATCTCAGCTGCGTCACTCCCGGCGCAAGCGAGTTCATCGACACTGGCTGGCTGGCCACCGTCGGCAATCCTCGATCACCGGTGTTCCATACCCCAATTACCGGCTGCGCCTTCGACATCGTCGGCGCTCCCGTCTCATCCGTTGCCGTCACCTCCAGGGTCCAGCTGCTGCCCGCATTCACCCGCACGCTCCACCACGAGCTGTGACCCACCGGACACAGCTGCCCCGTCCACCACCCGCTTCCGTCCGAGGTCGCCGGTGCGCTTTGCGTCCCATCACTTCCCGGCGCGCAGCTCGACGCCGCATCCCACACCGTCTGCGTATACCTTCCGCCCGTCCCTGCCACCGCAGACCAGTCCGTCAGCGTCACCGGCGATCCCGACGGTGTCACCGTCGGCCGCTCATACGGCCCAATCGCATACTCACCCGTATACAACGGATTGATCGGCTCCGTCGTCATGAATGCATTCACCACAACGTCATCCGGAACCCGCGCAATCGTGGCCTGCGCCTCGGACGGCCCCCACCAGGTTCCCGCGTTCTCGCTGTCGCTCTCTGCTCCGGTCACCGGGTTCCCGACATTCTGCTGATAGCCCACTCCCGTTATTGCCGAAGCCACCTGCCAAGGCTCCGGCGGCCCGGGTCCGCGTAACTGCCGCCGCACCGTGACATTCACCCAATCCATTCCCTGCCCCGTCGGGAACTGCACATTCGCAACCAGCGAAACTGCATTCGTTCCGCTCAGAACCTTGCCACTCGTCTGCTGCGTCACGGGATACAGCAACGCCAGCCCGCTCAGGTCGTCGGCCCGCAGTTGAAACGGATTTGTAATGCACTGGTAGCTGTACTCACCGCACAACACATCGATCGGGTGCATGATCGGCCAGTAAGAGATCGCGCCCGCGCTCGGCGGGGTCGCTCCCGTAAAGATGTTGTCGTTCACCTGCGACCACGCCAGCCCGATCACTCTTCCAAACGCGCGCTCCAGCTGATACTGCATCTGCAGCAGTTGCTCAGGAGCGGATCCCACGCACCGTCCGTTCAGAATCAGCATCGCGTGGTGGATCGTCCCGTCCAGCCCAATCGGGTCCACGCTCTCAACCACTCCCGTCTGCCTGCATCCGCTCGGATCGCTCGCGCCGTCGCCCAGCAGCGTGTCGATCACGCTCCCGTCCGTGTCATAGATCACCGCAATCGGGATGTTCTTGTAATTGCTCGCCGAAACATCCGCAGGAAACACCATCTCGCTTCCGTCGAAGTAAACGTTCGCCGAGCTCACATGCTCCGCCAGCTCGCCGCCCTGGCTAAGGTTCAGCATCGACGTCGGAGCATTCCACGTCGCCGCCGCCGCCGCAACCATCGCGTCCGCCTGCGCGTGCGATACCGTCGCGCCCAGGTCACCCGGATCCGTGTAATACGCCGGCGTCGACGTATAGAACGGAATCGGCAGCCCTCCCTGCACCCACCATCCCTGGCCTGTTACAAAGCGCGGGCCGCCCGCTCTAGCCACACCGGCGCACAGCACCACACTCCACAGCGCATTCGCTGCCCAAATCCTTCGCATCTTCAGTTCCTCGTCTCAGTACGCCGGCAGCTTCACTGCGCGGGAGCAGTCAACTGCTCAATCCCATGCACTTTGTCTGGTTCCTGCACCGCAATCGCAATGGGTGCCGCCGGCGAAATCGCCACTCCCCGCGGCAGCGGCCTGCGCACCGGGCGCACCACCGCCGTTCCTCTGCTCTGAATCAACGGCAGCACATCCTTCAGCGCGATCGCTCCGTTCCCAACATCAGCCAGCGGCTCACCAATCTGCCGCTCGACCCGCGTGCTCAACCGCCGCACATCCAGCAGCACCGTGCCGTCCGCGTCCGCCATCACCGGCACGACACCTTCGGAGCCATCCACGGCCGAGCTCAATCCCGCGCTGCTCGTCCCATGCAGAAAAACCAGCGCGCGCTCGCCGACGCGATACCGCCACTGCCCCTGCGGCCACATCCCTGCCCACTCACGCAGCGTGTAGCTGCCGCCAGTCTGGCCCAGCACCGGCGTGTCCACCCGAAACTGCACCTCAACCACGCCCGCATCCCGCCGGATGCCGACCACCTGCCCCACAAACACCGTCGCCGCGCGCCCGCTCAGGTTCGCCAGCGCCGCTTCCACGCTCGCATCCGGAGCGACTGCCCCCTGCTGCGCGCCCGCCAGCAATCGCCGGCCACAACAACCAGATCAGCCATCGAGAGATCCGCATCCAACTGTCCTCCTACACGACACTCTTCGTCGTTTCAGAGGCAAATCAACGCGTCTGTCTCACCGCGCAACTCAAACCTGCGCATCATCACCCAAACAGGTCATCCCGCTGACCGGCGCGATGCGCGTCCCGGGCGACCCTGCTCACTGCGGCTGGGCTCGATGCAATCGTCAAATCTCCGGATAAAAATCGAAGAATGCATCAATGCTGTTCCGCAGCTGCGACTCGATCGACTCCCGGCTGCCCTCCAGAATGTGCATCGTCACCTGCGCCCCATTCCCATTCTTCAGCTTCACCGGCGCCGCCTCCACCGCCGCCACCTCGTCCGCCGGCAACAGCCTCATCCCATACACCAGAACCAGATCCGCCATTTCGCATCTCCTCTACTCTCTACTGTCTACCCTTTATTCTCGTCCCGTCTTCCACGTTTGCATCAAATCCCCACCCTCTACAATCAAATCAACATGCCAGAATCGAACGTCCGCGACTGCGTCATCCTCGGTTCCGGTTGCGCAGGTCTCACCGCCGCCATCTACGCCGCGCGCGCCAACCTCAAGCCGCTCGTCCTTGAAGGCCACGAGCCCGGCGGCCAGCTCTCCATTACGACGCTCGTCGAAAACTTCCCGGGCTGGCCCGAAGGCATCCAGGGCCCCGAGCTCATCGACAACATGAAGAAGCAGGCCACCCGCTTCGGCGCCGAAATCACCCACGGCCACCTCTCCGTCGCGGATATCAGCCGTACCCCCTTCGAGCTCACCGTCAAGGGCGACATCGTCCGCACCCGCACGCTCATCATCGCGTCCGGCGCCTCCGCCCGCTGGCTCGGCCTCCCCTCCGAACAGGCCCTCATCGGCCACGGCGTCAGCTCCTGCGCCACCTGCGATGGCTTCTTCACCCGGGGCAAAGAGATCGCCGTCGTCGGTGGCGGCGACTCCGCCATGGAAGAAGCGCTCTTCCTCACCCGCTTCGCCACCAAGGTCACGATCATCAACCGCAGCGAAAACTTCCGCGCCTCCCGCATCATGCTGGAGCGCGCCCTCGCTCACCCCCAGATCAAGTTCGTCCACAACACTCTCGTCGAAGAGGTCCTCGGCGTCGAAGAGAAGGACGTCCAGGGCCTCAAGCTCCACAACAAAAAATCCGGCGAGCGCTGGACACTTCCCGTCGGCTTCATGTTCCTCGGCATCGGTCACGAGCCTAACGCCACCATGTTCAAAGGCCAGCTCGACCTCGACAACGACGGCTACATCAAGACCGAGCACAACGTCTTCGTCACTCGCCAGGCCGTTCAGATCCACGGCGTCTACGCCTGCGGAGACGTCCAGGACCGCCGCTACCGCCAGGCCATCACCGCCGCCGGAACCGGCTGCATGGCCGCCCTGGAAGTCGAAAAATACCTCGAAGAACTCGGCCGCTAGCGAGTCGCGCACCGAAAGGAAAAGCGGCACAGATCCGACGATCTGTGTCGCTTCTCCACTTCCTGCGCTACTTCGCCGTCAGCGCCTTGATCCTCGCCTGCGCCAGCAAATAGGTCGACGCCGGGTCCACAAACATATGGTCATCGAACTCGTGCGCGTCAACCTTGCGATACGCCGCCAGCGCCGCCTGCTTCACGCCGTACTGCTCATACAGCAACCCCAGCGCGTACCACACCGCACCATTCGGCTGCGCCATATTGCCTGCGTACATCGCCGCATCCAGCACCGTCCGAGCCTCTGTGGTTTTCCCCGCCGCCGCATACACGCACGCCAGCGTATGCAGGTCGGCAAAGCTCCCGTTCTTGCTCAGCATGGTCGACTGCTGCGCTGCCTTCAGCTCCGCATCGCCAATATGGTTGTCGAAGAGTCCCATCCACGCATACGCGTTGTAGTCGTTCGACGTCGCCTTCCCTGAATCCAGCACGCCCTGCTCCGCCTTGCGCGCGCCCGCCCAGTCACCCGCAAACTGATATGCTCGGGCCTCTTCATCCAGCAGGTCATGATCTGTAGGCTTCTTCTCCAGCCGCGGCTTCAGCGCCGCCATCCACTCCTTCGGCTGCCCAGCCAACGCATACGCCGTTCCCAGCACGGACAGCGCTCGCATCGAATCCGGCTCCTCATCCAGCAGCCGCTTCGCCGCCGCAATCGCAATCTCCGGCTGCTCCGCACCCGCAGCAACCTCAGCCAGCAACAGGTCCATGTCCTCCTTGTGCTGTGCTCCCGTGGCCTTCGCCGCGCCATCCAGCAACTCCGCGACGTACGGCTTCGCATCCATCGATCCAGCCAGCAGCGAAATCGCCGCCAGCCTCATCGCGTCTGGAGAATCCGCGCGCTCCCTCGAGCTCCCCACCGTCCAGAACCGCGGAAGCAGCGGCCCATCCAGTGGATCATCGCCTCCGCCACGATGTATCAGATCGCGCTTCCAGTCCAGCATCCGCTTCGCTGCCGCATTATCCTTGCGCGCCAACGCATGCAGCGCCTGGTTGCCAATCTCGACATTGTCCTTGTCATCCGCCGCAATCCGATATCCCGCAGCCTCCTTCACCACCAGGTAGTGCACAGGCTCATCGCCTGGCTCCTGCTGCGTCACCGCGTATCCCGTCTTGTCGTCTCCACTCACGCTGAGCGTCATCGTGCCCGCAATCAAATCCACCAGCACCGCCTGCGGCAGCTGTGCTTTCTCCGCCACCGCGCGCAGAAATCCGCCGCTTGCCAGTATCTTGTCGATGTTCCGCTCATACTCCGCTTCTGACGCATACGACTCGCGGCTCAGCACCTTCTCGAGCGACGCCCGCGTGAATGTGTCCGTCAGCATCTCGTACGTCATCGCCTGCACCGGCCGCGCCGGATCGCTCTCCGGCCGCAACGCCAGCGTCGCGCGCTGCAGGTTGCGATACATCTCCACCTGCCTTCCCGTACGCGCCGCATCCTCACTTCCGCTCACCCCTGCATTCAGAATCGCCGACGCCTCTGCATACTTGCCCAAATTCGCCAGCATCGACCCCGCCGTCAGCAGGTTCTTCGCCCGGTCTGTCGTCGACACATTGCCCTTGTCGGCCTGCGCAATCCCCGCCGCCGCTCCATGCTGCGCTGCGGCCGACACAATCGCCAGCGACGCCGTCGTTGAATTTGTCGCCAGCTTCGCCAGCATCGCATCCAGGTCTGCATAGCGATGCGCATACAGCATCGCGTACATCATGTTCGTGCGGTCCTGCTGCTCCGCCGCCTCATTCACATTCTTCATGCGGTCGATCAGATCCGCATACGCCGCAATCGCCTGCGAAAGATCCGCATCCTCCCCGTACCGCGTTCCATGCGCGCCGAACTCATACAGAATCGCGAGATCAAACCGCGGATCATTGTCCGTCGCATCCAGCGCAATCGCCTTTTTATATGCCGCCATCGCCCCCGCGCGATCATATCCCTTTCCAAACCTCGTCCCCAGCGCGTCGAACTCCAGCGCACCCCCCAGCGTCGCAAACGCCACCGACGACGTCGGATCGAGCACCGTCGCCTTCCTCGCCTCCGCCTGCGCCTCCTCACCCATTCGCGCTTCCAGCAATATTCTCGACATCCGCACATGGTTCACCGCATCCGTGGGATGCGCCGCAATCAGCGCCTCATTCGCCTCCAGCGCCGGCCGTAGATGTCCCTCCGCCAGCGCCTTCGCTCCCGGCGCGTCAAAGTACACCCCGATGTAATCGCGCTTGTTCAGCTCCAGCATCGCGTCGCGCAGCTCCAGCGCCTGCTTCGCCGTCAGCGTCCCCGGTCCACTGTCAAACCGAATCACCGCCTGCACCAGCCGGTCGCTCTGCTTCGAATACGTCTCCGTCAGCGTTGCCGTGCCCAGGTGCGTCACTTTGTCCGGCGGCAACGAACGCAGCGTGAACCCATCCGGAGCCACAATCTTCACGCGCCGCTCGTCGATGAACGGCTGAAACTCATAGCTCGCCGCGCGCGAAGCTTCCCCCATCTGCTGCTCGCGCTTCGCATCCGCGCTTGCATCCGCTCCCAGCTCCGCCGGCGGCCTCCCAAACCAGTTCGGCATCGAGCCCTCTGCATAGTTCGGGAACAGCACCACCAACCCCTCGTTCACGCCCGTCGACGCACGCTTCGCGTCATCCATCTCCAGCGTCAGCTTGAACGGCTGCGACAAGTCCGCCGCATCGCCATGCGAAATCTTCGTCAGCTTCGCGAGATACGCATTCGCCGCATACTTCTCGAGCTGCGGCCTATAGCTCGTGTCCGCCGCCTCGCCATACGAGGTCCGGTACGACGCATCCACCGCTCCATGCGTCTCCGACACCTCCGTCACGTGCGCCGGCCCATACGCCGGCATTTCGAACTCCCGCGTCTCAACCAGCAGCGAGTCCTCCGGCTTCGCCGCCGGCGTCTTGATCAGCGCCGTCGTTCCCGGCGCAATCACCAGCGCGTAGCGGTCCTTGTCCGGAAACGGCAGCGTCCCCGGCTCAAAGTACTGCGCTGTCGCATCGATCCACATCGCCTTGCTGCCGCCCTGCCCCGGCACATACACAATCGCGTGGTCGAACAGATTCATCCCCGGCAGCTCGGGATCGACATCCTTTCCGGGCCCCACATCCAGCACCGCCAGCGAAGCCGGAATCTTCGCCGCGCGCAGCATCGCGACCAGAAGTGTCGCCTTGTCCTTGCAATCCCCGTAATGCCGCTGAATCACCTCCGCCGGCCGCTGCGGCGTCAGCCTCGCCGCGCCAAACTCCACGCCCGTGTACCGCACCTCCGCATGCAGCTTCGCTACAATCGCGCGAATCTTCGCCTCGCGCTCCGACGGCAAATCCTTCGGCAGAATCGCCGCGGCCTCCGACTCCACCGCCTGCGCATCTGCAATCGCCGCATACTCCTTTGCCATCGCACCCCACGACGCTCCGGTCGCAAACTCTACAAACGGCGTCGTCGGCTCATTCGTCCACAGCTCGATATCTGCTGCATGCGCGGCCGCTAAATTCTTGGCGACATACACCGCGCGCCGCACACCGTTCGTCTCCGTCTTCTCCTCGAGCATCCCCGCCACACCATGCACCGCATCCCGATATGGCTTGTCTGCCGGCGTCTCCACCACCAGCCTCGCCTCCGCAATCGGCTCGTTTGACTGGAAGAAGAACACGCGGTTCATGCCCGCCGTGAAGTACGCCGTCTTCTCATCCAGCGTCTCCGTCTCTTCCACAATCGCGCCCGTAGTCATCCCCGGCAGCGGCGCGCGCCGCGTGTGCTCGGACGAAAA
Source organism: uncultured Verrucomicrobiae bacterium (assembly GCA_963716225.1). Taxonomy (GTDB): domain Bacteria; phylum Acidobacteriota; class Terriglobia; order Terriglobales; family Acidobacteriaceae; genus Granulicella. The sequence goes on from OY970299.1 coordinate 1,497,362, forward strand.
CGTCTCCGCATCCTCCGCCTTCACCGGCGCATCCGTAATTGTCTTCTGGTCCAGCTCCGCAAACTTCCCGTCCGGCTCCAGAACCCTTGCATGCAGCTCCGCCGGCTTATCCACCCACGGGTCCCACGCCATCGCAATCTCTGACCAGCCGTTCAACCGCCTCCTGCGCATCCACGCGATACACCATCCGGTGCCTGTACTCGACCGTCCCATCCCCATTCACATGGAACACGCCTTCCTCATACAGAATCTCCGCCGCGTGCTGCGGATCCACCGGCACTGCCCCCGACAACGCCCGTAACTGTTCCACCGTCGCCGTAAACGGCTCGCCCGGAATCGACGCAGCCGGCACGCTCTGTGCCGCCAGCGGCGCAGTGAACAATCCAACCCAAACAACCAAACGAATCGGGGCCTTCAACCAACGCAGCAGCATGGGATCCTTCAACAAACCTTCTCGAAACTCCGGAATATTGGCGAAACCATATCACGCACAATTCGCTCGTCCATCCCCCATTCGCACCTCACGAACCTTCCCCGTCCGCACCGCTCCGCTGACCCTCCGCCCACTCCCGTCCGCTGGAGACCTGTTTGACAGGAATCACCGCACCGGCCTAGCATTTATCCCGCTCGAAACTATTCCTCCACAGAACATCTGAAGAGAAGGCCTCCCATGACTACCGGATCGCTTCCCTCAGCGCATCGCCTTGCATGTCTCACGGCGATGCTCGCGCTCGGCCTCACAACCTCCTGCTGGGCCGCCTCCGCCGCCACCGGCGAGCATGCCTCTCCGCCCAATTGGCACGATGGCTCTCACCACGCCGACGCCGTCACCATCGACAGCACCGATCCCACCGACTGGAAGATCGCCAACGGCGTCTTCAACATCGACTTCGATCCCACCGCCGGCAACATCTTCAGCATGACCATGGCCGCTACCGGCGATCAGCTCGTCGACACCACCACAACCAGCAGCAACGGACGCCCCAAAGGTTTCTACATGGACAACGCCGGCTTCGGCACACCCGCACCCGTGCCCGGCTTCAACAACGTGCCCGGAAGCGGTGACGATCCCGCCTATCTCGACTGGTGGGTCACATACCCGTCCGGCCCGTCCAACGCCTACACCTACAGCGAACACTGGGTCGTCCTCGCCAACGATCCCGGCCTGCACGTCTACTTCGTCGCCAACCACGCCGCCACCGACATCGCCGGCAGCATCGGCCAGGTCCAGTGGGTCTTCCGCGACTCCCTCACCGCCTTCACCAACACCTACTCGGTGAACCCGTCGGTCAACAATCCCGGCGTCACCACCGTTCCGCTTCCCCCCGCGAGCGAAATGTTCTCCACCGATCCGGGCCGCAACGTGCAGGACGCCACCGTCGATCTCCACGGCCTGCCCGTGCCCCCCGGCTTCACGCGCCAGTTCTACACCAAGTACGACTACGCCGGTTACGAATACCTGCATCGCGCCCACGGCCTCTACGGCACCCAGTACGGTATTTGGACCGTCCTCCCCAGCAAAGAATCCATGGTCGGCGGCCCCACCAAGCAGGACCTCTACTTCACCGGCAACCTGCTTATGATCGAGGCCTACTCCAACCACCTCGACAATCCCCTCACCCTCGTCACACCCAAAGGCCAGACCAGCTCGCGCCTCTTCGGTCCCTTCTACGTCCGCGTCAATCAGCTCGGCCACAACGAACACGGCCCCGACCTCAAGAACCCCGACGACCTCTACCGCGATGCCCTCATCGCCGGCAACAGCTTCACTGAGTTCTACGATCACGAGACCCAGCTCCTCGACGCCGGCTACGTTCCCAGCTATGAGCGCGGCGCCGTCTTGGTGCACGTCAAAGGCGTCCACGGCATCGGCTCCACGCCCACCAAAGCCGCTTGGGCCGTGCTCAGCGACCCCTCCAAGAACTTCCAGTTCTCCTCCGCCGGCGCGCAGTACTGGGCCGACATCTCCCAGGACGGCGTCGCCTTCTTCCCGCGCGTCATCCCCGGAACCTATCGCCTCTCCGTCTACGTGCTCGGCCAGTTCGGCGAGCTCCGCCAGGACAACATCGTCGTCAACAAAGGCTCGTTCACCAACGTCCCCGAGCTCACCTTCGTTCCCGAAAACTTTGGCACCACCGTCTTCAACATCGGCACAGCCGACCGCTCCTCGCACGAGTTCCTGCACGGTCATGACAGCAAGGGATTCGACGACAAAGAGTACTGGGGCACCTGGAACTACTGGGCAGACTTCGAAGCCAACAAAGGTTCCGTCGTCTACAACGCAACTTCCGGCCCCGCTGGCCCCGCAACCAACGACCTCAATCAGTGGAACTACAACCACTGGGGCGTCTTCGATCCGGGCCTCTATGACCCCACCAACGATTCAAAGGACAACTACATCCACACCATCCCGTCCTACGTCGCTACGCTTCCCAAAGCGGCCGGCACCAACGGCGTCTCCACACGCACGCCCGCCTGGACCGTGCACTTCGCGACGCCCGCGAACGCCGCCAGCTCCACTTACGCGGTCGTCTCCGTCGCACTCGCCTGCGACTACGGCAGCTACGTCCTCAACCTCAACGGCACTCCCCGCACCTGGGGCTATCGCTCCTCCGTCGCGTCCGACTGCTCCGTGCGCAGCGGTCTCTCCGGCTATTACCAGTGGATCGCCTTCCAGTTCCCCGTCACATCGCTCAGCCCCGCCGGCGAAGACAACATCCTCACCATCGGCGTCAGCCAGACCTACGGCGCCATGGACGACGCCATTCGCCTCGAGCTCACCAACACCTCCGCCGCTCCTTCCGTCACCGGATGGAACGACTACGAGTTCGTCGGCACCTCCAGCACCTCACAAAATATCCCCGCCAACGACACCGTCCCCAACCCATAACCCGCTTACATGCCCACATACCGGGTGCCCCATTCATGACGACAGCTTCACCGTCGTCATGGGTGGGGTCCAATCCGCCACACCTCGGGTCCTCACCAACTCACCTCAATCAACGACACCGACTCACCCGGCATGCTCTCCTCCAGCTTCACCGCACCACCCTCAACACGAACCATCTTCACCGCACTCAGCTCCTGCAACTCTCCCGCGACCTTCAGCTTTTTCATCTGCTCCGCATCCGGGTGCGGCGGCGACCCCATCGCCTTCCACGCCGTGTATGCGTTGCTGTGCGTCTCATCGATCCTCCACTCACGCACACGCACGCGCTTCACACTCGCAGGCATTCCACGCACCACCACAGTCGCCGCCTCCGCCGGGTCCTGTGCCACCGTGTCCTGATAATTCCAGACCATCACCATCGCCTTGCGCCCGCTCACCGTCGCCAGCCCATCCACATCCGGCGCCCCGCGCACACCCTTGTCTCGAATCACATCGAGTGGCACCGCTCCCGTCGATTCAACATCCACCCGTTCGCCACTCATCTTCGCGGCCATCCTGAAGAAGTTCAGCACCGGCTTGTCGATCCCATTCGTCGCCAGCGATCGAAATCCCTCAAACGTATCTCGCCCCTCAAACTCAAACGCCCAACTCAACATCGCGATCAAATTGATCCCATGCTCATCCGCAAGCTGAAAAATCCGTGCGTACGCCGCCGCCGTGTACGCCGGATACAACGTTCCATTCCTGTATGCATTCGCCGGATTCATCTTCTCCGAACACGCCGCGCAGCCCTCCGGATCCGCCTCGCTCAAAATCACCGGCAGATGCCGAAACTCCGGAAAGCTCTCAATCACGTCAAATCCCGCATCGACATCCCGCAGCTCATGGCTGATCCCCATCGTCACCTCGCCGTTCGCAATCCGCGGCACGCCCTTCGCATGAAACGAAATAAAATCCAGCGGCTGCTTCGTCTCCTTCACATGCTCCAAAAACCCGCGCAGCATCTCATACGACTTGCCCTTTCCGCCCGGCCCTGTCGTCGCCGGCCCACCCACTCTCGCTCCCGGCAGCGCCGCCTTCACACCCGCCGCCGCCGCGTCATACAGCCTGTAGTACTCCTCCGGCGTTCCATGCCAGTACGAAATATCCGGCTCGTTCCACACCTCGAAGTACCACGTCAGCACCTCATCCTTTCCATACCGCTCCACCAGATGCGCAACCACCGCCTCGACCAATCCCCGCCACTTCGCATAATCCTTCGGCGGATTATTCGACGCGCCGCCCAGCACATCGCCCGGGAAATGCATCTGGTACGGCTGATCCGGCTTGCCCGGCAGCTTCGCCGCCAGGTCCTTCGGCATAAACCCCAGCTCGACCATCGGCTTCACACCCGCCGTCTTATACGCGTCGAAGATCCCGTCCAGAATCCGCCAGTCATACACCGACCTCCCCTCCGCATCCTCGCTGTACACCCCCGTCGAGCTCCACTTCAGCTCCGGCGTCCCATCCCCCGAAGTCAGCAGATGATGCACCCGTATGTACACCGGCTCCGGACTCATTGCATGCAGCTCGCCCAGCAGCTTTCTCCCATTCGCCGCCGTCATGTAGTTCGCCTCATCCGCACCAAACCACCTGTAGATCGGCTCATACTTCCCCACCTTCTTCGCCAGATCCACCGTGATCCCAACCGGCTCCTGCGCCAGCGCAGCCTCCGCCGCCATCACCACCAACATCCCCATCAGCCCACGCATCCGTCCGCGCATCCGCATCTCCATTGCAGGAACTCTACCCCCTCCACCGCTCGCGCTCAATCTCACACCACCCGCGAAAATTCGTTAGCATTGCACGCATGAACGTCACCCGCATCACCCCTGCGATTCTCCTCGCCCTCACCGTGCCTGCCTTCACCCTCGCGCACGCGCAACGCGGCCAGCGCAACCAGCAAGCCCAGAGCGCCGCCTCCTCCGAAGCCACACCCGCCGCCGCGCCATCCTCCTCGTCACCCAATCCCGCCACCGCCGAGCCCCGCGCCACTCCGCCCGCCGGCGGCGCGCAGCAACCCACCCACGCCAACGCGCTCCCCAATCCACTGCCGCCCGACAAGTCCGTCACGCAGTCTGTGACAGTCAACGGCCACACCTTGCACTACACCGCCACCGTCGGCACCATCCCTCTCGAGGGTAAAGACGGCAAGCCCACCGCCGAAGTCGTCTACACCGCCTATACCCTCGACGGCGGCCACAATCGCCCTGTCCTCTTCGCCTTCAACGGCGGTCCCGGCGCCGCCTCCGGCTTCCTGAACTTCGGCGCCGTCGGCCCCAAGCACGTCTCCTTCGGCAACGCCGGCGACTCGCCCTCAGACCCCGCCACACTCACCGACAACCCCGGCACCTGGCTCGACTTCACCGACCTCGTCTTCATCGACCCCGTCGGCACCGGCTTCTCAAAATCCCTCGTCCCCGACGACGAAGCCAAAAAGCTCTTCTACGCCCCCACCCCCGACATCGAGTACCTCTCCCTCGTCATCTACAAGTGGCTCGTCAAAAACGAGCGCATGCTCTCCAAAAAATACGTCATGGGTGAGAGCTACGGCGGCTACCGCGGTCCGCGCATCACCCACTACCTCCAGACCCAGCTCGGCGTCGGCGTCAACGGCGTCTTCCTCGTCAGCCCCTACCTCAACCCCGACTTCGGCGACCGCAATCTCTCACCCATTCCCTGGATGATCACGCTCCCGCCCATCGCCGCCGCGCACCTCGAAAACGAGCACAAGCTCACCCCCGACGCCATGCACGACGTCATCGCCTACGACGAAGGCCCCTACGCCGCCGCACTCATCTCCGGCCCGCAAGACCCCGCCGCCACCAACGCCATGATCGCCCACGTCACCGAGCTCACCGGCCTCGACCCGCAGTTCGTCAAGTACTCCGGCGGCCGCCTCTCCACCCAGGCCTACCTCCGCGAAGTCCACCGCGAAAAAGGCGAGATCGGCTCCGTCTACGACTCCAACGTCACCGACCCCGATCCCTTCCCCTACTCGCCCGAGCAGGAAGGCTCCGACCCCATCCTCGAGTCCGGCATGGCCGCCATCACCCAGGCCATGGTCGACTTCGATACCCGCATCGTCGGCTGGCACGTCGACGACCGCTACAACCTGCTCTCCTACGACGTCTCCCGCCTCTGGGACCGCCAGAGCATGGACCTCCGCCGCGGCGCCGTCACCGATCTCCGCGAAGCCCTCGCCGCCGACCCCAAACTCCACGTCGTCATCTTCCACGGATGGAACGATCTCTCCTGCCCCTTCATGGGCTCCATCCTCACCCAGAACCAACTCCCCGCCACCATCGCCCCACAACTATCCGTCCACGAATTCCCCGGCGGCCACATGTTCTACACCCGCCCCTCCAACTCCACCGAACTCCACACCATCGGCGAACAAACCGTCGCCGCCCACTAACCCGCCGTTGTCTTTGTTGTTGTCATTCCCGCAGGGAATCTGCGTTTCAAGCTCTGCCAACTGATAGCTGAAAGCTCGCAGCTCAAAGCTACGCAAACCAGAAGGGCGGCTCCCAAGAGCCGCCCTTTTCGTCCTTCGACCTAGTCAAGCCGGACACGTAGCTTCCAATCCGAATCTATTGATTCACGAAATCCACCGAAAACTCCGTAGGGCCGGTTGCGCCCTTCCTGAATTGTGTGTAATCTGATTCCACCTTAGGAACGAATGGCTCGGTCGTCACGCAGGACTGTCCCGAGCCATTCCACCAGACTGACGGGGATGAATATCGCCTATGAGGGCGTAAACGGTAACCCCTGAAAGAGGCAGCGAGAGCTGCCCTCTTTCAGGTTCGATTCTACATCGCGCGATGACTAGCGAAAAGCAAATTAAACTAATGTCTAATGATATCGACATCTCGACCATGGTGGCTGGCCTCCGGGCCAAGGTGTCTGATTTACGCGCAGAGCGGGATCAGATCGATGCCAAAATCGCCCCTCTGGAAGCTGCGATAGAGAACTTAGTCGCTGCTTCTGGAGGCTCCCTCCTGCCAGCTACGGCAATCCATCTCTCGAAGCAGCGTGACTCTACGACGACGATCTCCCCGCGCTCGCCGAAATCGCCAACCTACGGTTCTTTCTCAGGGCGGTACACAATCGCCCCGCCGCCCCCCGCCGCCCCTGATCATGGCCCCACGCCCCCTGAAGCATCCCCGGGGTGGGTGTCGATGATCGCCTCATGTGCATCACCATATGCACTCGCTCTAGCCGTGATACGTTCTCATAAGCTTCAGAACATCACATCACCCGAAATAAACAATGCGCTTATCAGATTGCGCAAAATCGTAGGAGGCGCTGGCTATACGGTATTGGAACCTCTTCAAAAGGCGGGCGTTATAGAGGGAGATCATACCGCGTGGCGAATACTAGACCGCTCAAGGGGAGGGGTAGTGGTCGGAGAGTTTTTATGGTGTGACCCTCAATTCCTCAATATCTATGATTGGGCAGCCGTGCGTCGGGAAGCTATAGCGCTCCTTTTGGCAGAACACCCTCACGTCACAAATGCTGCCATTACGAAGAGTCTCGAGTCCTGTCGGTGGCTTAAGTCTCCCGTGACTCCGCATCTTGTGAAAGCGGATCTCCGGATTATGGAAAAAAGAAAGCAGACGAAGATGGACCCTGAGAACAAGACTTGGGAGTTGATCACGTCTCTGCAGCTTGCATCTGTTCCGTGGCGTGTCGCATAAGCGTTGGGCCGAATTGACCAACAAAACGGCGGCTCTGTCGGCGGCGAGCGGCCATATCTGCCCTACCCCCACAATCGGGCGCCCCACGTCTCGATTCTGAGACGTGGGTTTCCACGACCGAATCTGCCAGAATCAAAACGGAACGCCCTTTCGTCGCTCAGGATTTACGGTCGGCTCGCCGGCGGGACAATACCGTTCATTCGAAGGTATTCGACCATCTGACCATAGTGATCATTGGCGTGAACCATTGCCTCAACAATCAGAGACAGTCGAGTAGCGCCGATACTGGAGAGCGGCGAAATCGGAGATGAGCGCACGCCCGGTGTTCTACCGCCAATCGCGTCGACAGCTCGCCTGAGATGAGTGAACGACTCGTCCAGATAGCGGATGATCTCTGCCTTTGTTCTGACCTCATCCGGTCCGAGTTCGTCACCAGCATCCGCAGGCGCATCCTCGTCTAGCGCCGCTGCCGCCAAAATGTTGTTCGCTGCAGCCAGATGCTTTAGCTGCTCACCAAACGTGCGGACGTCTTTGAACTCGCCGTCGGTCGGACGAAATCGGTATTTATCAGCTGGCATCGCTTCTGCGCCGTCGCAATATGGTGATCCACGATATTCAGGAGAACTGTGAGAGCCTCACGTTCACGATGCGCGTCCAAACTGGAGTCATTCTGATCGGCAGATACAGGCGATCGCATAGGATCGACAACTTTCGTCTGCGCCATCGTGGCGTCGACCATGCTCATCAAAACGCATGCTGCGAGGAAAATCCTTATTGCTTTCATTTATCCCCTCCGTCCGTGTGTGCCATGCGCTCGATTTCCACACTACGACTTCAAGTCAACTTGAAGGCAAGCACATTTATTCCTGCATCTCGGCAAAGTTCACGCCGCGATGAAGCAGCCGCTCTAAAATGACCTGTGGCTCACATGACGATTTCGGCTGTCGCGCGAGAAGTGGGGCTCAGGACCTCCGCCATTCGCTATTACGAAGACATCGGTCTGCTGCCCCAACCGCAGCGCGTAAGTGGACAAAGACGATATGACTCCACCGTCCTGTATCGCCTTTCCGTCATTCAACGAGCGCAACGCGTCGGCTTTACTCTGAATGAAATTGAGCGGCTATTCCTCGGCTTCGAGAATGGCGCAAGAGCTTCTGAGCGGTGGCAGAAGCTTTCTCGAAATAAGCTTGCTGAACTCGATAAAAAGATGGAGGAAGTCGCGCTGATGTCCAAGCTGCTCAAAAGAATGGCGAGCAACTGTAAATGCGAGACATTGGAACAATGTGGAAAGGCGATCTTCAAGAACGAAGCTAAGCGGCGGATCGCCCGGTCGTAACAAATCCGCGCATCACCGCTGACACCAACCCGGCGGGTGGTCCACATCGGACCCACTCCCCCACAATTGGGTGCCCCACCTCTCCTTCTGAGACGTGGGTTTGCAGGGCGCGTCCCTCAGCGCAGCCCACGACTCACCGGGTTCCAGTGAATATCCCGGCGCTTCTCGACGGTCTTCCCACTCCAGACATTCAAGTCCAACGCAACGGCGCCTACACCACTGAGTCACCGCGCTATTCGTTCCAAGCTGCCCGCGCTCCTAATACTTCCCACGCACCCCCCTGCTGAAATCAAGGTTCGCGCGCTCCGCCCGCGTATCGGGTTCAGGAGACTTCTGCATACTGCTGCCGCTCACTCGCACTCGCGAGATGCGCACCGTCGGGAGAACAGCCCGCTCCCTAACCCCTGTCCCGGACCCCAAAAAGATGCCGTAAGCTCTTCAAATTGCGTCGTTACAAAAACATCAGAAAACCATCATGGAAAGGTCCGGGCAATCGAAAGACCCCAATGCTAGCCTGCGTCTTCTAACAGTCCGTGCGGCCGCTCAGAAAAGGGCCCTCAAGGGGTAAATATATGAAAAACTCACTACTTAATGCCGGGTGCCGGTCTCTTCCCGCGCACTTCGAATCCAGGCTCAACCTACACCGTATCGTCCGGTCGCGCGCCAGGGTCTTTTTGGCAGTGACGGCCTTCGCAGCGACAGCAATGGCTCTTGCGGCTACGCCCGCCTGCGCTGATTCGTATAACTTCTCTTTCAGTGGCGGCACTCTCAGCGGCTCCGGCACCATTCAAGTTTCGAATGTGCCCGTGCCCGGTGTCCCCGGCGGGTTTCAGGTTACCGGGATCACCGGAACGTTTTCGGATACAGATCCAAAGGTGGGTCTCATCAACCAGCAGATTACCGGCGTGACGATCCCTGGCTTGCCTTCCGTCTTCGCCGATGGCACCTTCGTTCCTCCCGGGGCCGCTGCCGGCTTCACCTTTGACGACCTGTTTTATCCGGGCGGAAATTCACCTGTGATTTGCCCCCCTCCCCCCGTCGGTGGAGGATACCCATTCGGCGGCGGCGTGCTCGACATCTATGGTCTGCTGCTCAACGTCCAGGGCGGATACAACGTCAATCTGTGGAGCAACGGCGTCTACCCGGGCGCGCCAGGTGCCGACTATGAAGCGGACGATGCGCTCAACGGTACGCTGCTCCACGTGGATGCTATGGGGAGTGCCATACCGGTAAGCCTCACCACCACCCCAACCCCGGAGCCCGGTTCGTTGTTCCTGCTCGGAACAGGACTGTCGGGGATGGCCGCCCTCTGGCGCCGGCGCATAACAGCAATCTAAACCAGCGGTCGCGGAATGCAGGAGCGGAAGCGGGTGCCTATGCACCCGCTTCACTCCGTCGCAGAGATCACCCCACTTGACAAAACCGGCCTCCACCGACCGCCTGAATCAAAGCCTCACGCCGCCAGCCTCACAAATTAACCGGCTCAGGTCCAAACCTAAGTCTAATTTTCTGAAGACTTTGCGCAACTTTGGCGGGGAGGGGGCATACCCAAGCTACCATCATCCTGTGCCAAGCCCCCAGGAGATTTTCGAGATCTTCGAGCTCCAGCAGCGCGCCTTCCGCCACTGCGCCCCGCTCCCGCGCAAAAAGCGCCTCGAAGCTCTCGACACGCTTCTCCAAAGCATCATCAACCACCAGGACGAACTCCTCACCGCAGCCCACACCGACTTCGGTCAGCGCTCCGCACGCGAGACCCGCCTGCTCGAAATCTTCCCTCTGCTCGACGAGATTCGTTACATCAAGCGCCATCTCCGCCGCTGGATGCGCCCGCGCACCGCCATGGCCAACTGGCAGTTCCTGCCCAGCCGCACAAAAATCATCCACCAGCCTCTCGGCGTCGTCGCAGTTATCGGCGCGTGGAACTATCCCATCCTGCTCACACTCTCCCCGCTTGCGAATGCAATCGCGGCCGGCAACCACGTCATCCTCAAGCCGTCCGAGCGCGCGCCCGCAACCGCCGAAGTCATTCGCCGGCTCATCACCGCAGCCTTTCCCCAGGACTACATCGCCGTCCTCACCGGAGATGCCTCGGTCGCCTCTGCTCTCTCCGCCTTGCCGCTCGACCACATCCTCTTCACCGGCTCCCTAAGCGTCGGCAAGCTCGTCATGAAAGCCGCCGCAGAAAACCTCACCCCCGTCACGCTCGAGCTCGGCGGCAAGTCACCCGCCCTGGTCCACGAATCCTTCCCGCTCGCATCGGCTGCAGACCGCATCTGCTCCGCAAAGTTCTGGAACGCCGGTCAAACCTGCGTCGCTCCCGACTATGCCCTCGTACCCGCAAACAAGCTCGACGACTTCGCGCAACAATGCATCGCCGCCATCTCCAGGCGCTTCCCCAATGCAGCCGCCAACCCCGACTACACCCACCTCATCTCTGACTCAGCCTTCGACCGCATGCACGCCCTCGTCGACGACGCGGCCAGCAAAGGCGCCCGCGTTCTTCACGCCGGCTCCAACTCCGCCGCTCCGCTCGCGAGCCGCTTCTTCCCTCCCACACTCATCCTCGGCGCAAACTCCTCCATGCGTGTCATGCAGGAAGAGATCTTCGGCCCCATCCTCCCCATCGTCACCTACTCCACAATCGATGACGCGATCGACTTCATCAACGCCCGCCCACACCCGCTCGCGCTCTACTACTTCGATCGCAACCACTCCCGAATCAGACAAACGCTCGCCCACACAGTCTCCGGCGGCGTCACCATCAACGACTGCATCTTCCACTTTGTCCAGCACGACCTGCCCTTCGGCGGCGTCGGCCCCAGTGGCATGGGCGCGTACCACGGCTTCGCAGGCTTCACCGCATTTTCCAGGAAGAAGGGCGTTCTACTCCAAAGCCGACTCGCCGCAAGGTTCCTCGAAACTGCGCTGAAACCTCCCTACACATCCTTCACCGACCGCACCATCCGCTTCCTGCTCGGCAAAACCAAGCGCCGCCCTCTTCGAAAGATGACTCTTCCATGAAGAAGCCCGGCGCTACCCGTACTTGAACTCCGGCTTGCTCTGCCCAACCTCGATGATGTATCCGTCCGGATCGCGGATATAACACCGCCACTCGCCGTACTTATCCAGCGGCTCCGTGATGAACTCCGCTCCCCGGCTCTTCCATTCCCGATAGCACGCCTGAATATCCGCCACCCGAAAATTCATAAAGCTGTTGATGTGATCCGGGTCCGGAACGCTGAGCGTTACCGTCGGCTTGTCCGGCGTCGGCCCTCCCCCAACGTTCATAATCATCCAGAGATTCGCCAGCCGAAGATACCCCGGCGCGTTGCCGTCGCCTCGACTCAGAATCTCACCGCCGAACACCTTCGCGTAGTAATCCAGCGATCGCTGAATGTCTTTCACGGTAAGAAAGTGCGCGATGCTGATCCCGTCCTTCGGGGGCATCTCATAACTCTTCTGCTCAACTTCGACGCTCATCGACGACTCCAATCCAAAACAGAGCCCGTCCCGCGATTAAACACCCCTCAAATGGAGTTTGCGCAATTTAGCGGGGAGGGGGTATCAGTGCACCATCGCCGGCCCCGCCGTCCCGTCCGACCACTTCTCCGCCACCACAAACAAGATCGTGCAATGCTCTTCCGGATCGTTCGCCGCAATCACCGGCGAGTCCGCCAGGTCCGCTCCCCACGTCTTCGTCTGGTCCCCCGGCGCAAAGAACATCACATGCGGATGCCAGTGCTGATCGCGATCACCCAGGTACTGGTGCTTCGACATCATGTACGCCGCCGCCCCGCGCTCCAGCGCCGGCAACTTCCCGCTCTTGAACGCCGCCTCCGTCGCCTGCACAATCGCCGTCTTCGACCTCTCACCCGCCATCACCATCTTCGTCTTCATCAGGTAAATCGGCAGAAAGCTCCTCGCCGCCGGCGCATTGAAGCAGTGCGGCGCCCTCAGCTTCGGGTTCCAGAAGTCCGGCGAATTCGTATTGTTCGCCCACGCGCGCTCCACCATGCACACCCACCCACTCGTCCCCTTCATCGCCGTCCGATATCCATCGCGCCGCAGCACCATCACATCCGCCTTCGCCGAAATCGAAGCCGGAGCCGCACTCCGCGCCCACTCCACCTCCACACTCTCCGGCATCATGTACTGCTCCACCGGAGCCATCTCCGGATAAGCCGTCTTCCCCGCCTGCGCATGCGCTTGCACCGCACCCATCGCCACAAACGCCGCTGCGAAAAACGCTCTAACTTTCATGTTGGTCTCCGACAGGAGAGTATCAGCAGCAAAAAAGAGTGGGAGGGTATCCCCTCCCACTCTTCTGCTTTATTCACTTCTCACTGTTCACTGCTCTAGTGAATGTCGAACTGCTCCGGGTGCAGGCTCGGGTCTGACTTCACGAGAATCGTCTTCCCGCTCATCTCTTCCATCTCCTGCAGCCACTTTCCGCCGCTCGATTTCAACTGCTTCACCACCTCCGGATTCACCCGCAGCATGATGTCCCCCTTCTCGAGATGCCGGTGCATCTTTCTGAGCTCGATGAAGATCTCGTTGCACACCGTCACCGCCGACTTGGTCATCCCCGTGCCCTGGCAGATCGCGCAGGTTGTGGACAGCGTCCGCTCCAGCGACTGCTTCACGCGCTTACGCGTAATCGCAACCAGGCCGAAATCGTTGAACTGCAGAACCTTCGATGGCGCGCGGTCCTTCTTCAGCTCATCTTCGAGCGCGACCAGCACCTTCTGCCGGTTCTTGCGCTCATCCATGTCGATGAAGTCGATCACGATGATGCCGCCCAGGTCGCGCAGCCGAATCTGCCGCACGATCTCCGGAATCGCGTCGAGGTTCGTCTTCACGATCGTGTCCTCAAGCCGCGCCGTCTTGCCAACGTACTTGCCTGTGTTGATGTCGATCGCGACAAGAGCTTCCGTCTGGTTGATCACAATCGATCCACCCGATTTCAGCCACACCTTCGAGCGCAGCGCCTTGTTGATCTCTTCCTGCAGCCCGAACTGCTCGAACAGCGGCGTCTCTTTCGAGTAGAGCTTCACCCTCCGGATCAGCGATGGCTGGAACCTCTGCAGGAAGCGCAGCACGCGCTCGTACTCGGTCTCTGTATCCACCCAGATCGCGGAGAAGTTGTCCGTCACCTGGTCGCGAAGAACGCGCTCCACAAGATTCAGATCGTGATAAATCAGCGCCGGCGACTTCGACGAGTCCGACCGCTGCTTAATGTCCGCCCACAAATTGAGCAGGAAGCGCAGATCACTCCGCAGCTCCTCTTCGCTGGCGCCCGAAGCCGCGGTGCGCACGATGAATCCGCCACTCGCGTCACCCTTCTCGCTGAGCAGAATCTCCTTCAGCCTGCGCCGCTCTCCGTCGCTCTCGATCTTGCGCGACACACCAACGTGATTCACAGTCGGCATGAACACCAGGAAGCGTCCCGGCAGCGCGATGTGCGATGTGATGCGCGCGCCCTTCTTCGCAATCGGCTCCTTGGCAATCTGCACCAGAACCTCCTGCCCGGGCTTCAGCAGATCGCTGATCGCCGGCAGGTCCGTCGTCTGCATCGAGTGCCGCCCGCTGCGTCCGCCGTTGCGCGAGTGCCCGCCGCGGCGTAGGTCGCCGCCCCGCTCACGTCCGCGTCCGCGTCCGCGCTCACGGTCACGCCGGAAGCGGCTCCGCTCCGGTCCGGGCTCAGTCGCCGGCTCGCCTTCCGCTGAAGTCGATTCAGTCTCCACATCGGCATCAGCAAACTCTTCGCCTTCGGCGACCTCCTCTTCCTCAACCTCGTCAATATCGTCTTCGCCAATCGCTTCGCCGCCTTCGAGCTCGTCCTCTTCCATCTCCTCCTCGGAGATGTCGAACTCGTCCTCCTCTTCGTCGAGCTCAGGAACCTCGCGCATGGTGAGCTGATCGAGCGACATCTCGCGAATCATGCTCCCGAGGTCCGCCGCTCCCTCCAGCGTTTCCTCTTCGTACTCCTCGAGCGCGCCCGCCTGGATTACCGGAAGCTCACCGTCCTCCTCATCCATCAGCTCTTCCTCGAGCTGCCCTTCACCCGGCGCAAAGCCCTGAGGCGATGACTGTTCAAAGCCCTGAGGTGAAGCTTGCCCGAAGCCCTCCGCAGGCGCCGCGTCCGCATGCGCCAGATCCGCCGACTGTACCGCGCCTTCATGCTCGATGGGTCCGCCAGCCTCGGCCTCTTCACGAGCCGCCTCGCTCTCCGGCGTCAGCGGCCACTCGGAGATCATCTCGCCCGTCGGCTGCACATTGGTGAACTCGTGCGCGCTCGTCTCGCCCGCAAATCCATGCGCCTCGTCGATCCGCGCCCCCACGACGCCTTCCGCATCGACCGGCTCAATCGTCTCATCTACAGTTCCGCTCTGGCGAAACTCACTCTGTCCCGCAGGCGTCGCGCGATACGACGCCGAAGCCTCTTCGCCCGGCTCATACTCCGCAACCGTCTCGTGAAACTCTTCCGCTGCGTCGAGCACCGCCGGCCGAGACGTGCCGTCATTCGCCGCCGCAACATCCGTCTCCGGCGCGTACAACACCTCCTCGGCAGCGTGATGCTCCAACTCCATCCGCGCCTCGGTCTCCGCAACCTCGAACGCCGGAACATCGTCGCTCAGCGGCAACATCGCCGCCTCAGGCTCATGCTGCGAGGTCACGCCGGGAAGCACCGCTTCCTCAGGCGTCAGCCGCTCACGCTCACGTCCAGGCCGTCCGTGCCGCTCATCCCGCTCACGACGCCGATCGCGCCCGCGCGCTCCGCCGGATGCATCAGAACTCTGCCGTTCCGCGCCGCCTGCCTGGCCGCCGCGCTCGCCTCCGCGATACCGCGACAGCGTCTCGCCCGGCAGCGTCATGCCTCCGTCCCAGGAAGCAGTCAGCTCGAACTCCGTCGACGGCCGCGCTGCACTCGTCTCCTTCGATCCCTTCGACCCAGACGCCGCCTCGCTCCCGCGCTCTCCACCAGCACCACGCCGGTACTTCGACAGCGACTCGCCCGGCAGAATGAACGGCTCCGTCTCGCCCGCGCCCGATGCATTGACGTCAATAGAATCCTCTGAACCATCACGCCGGTGCCCGCGCGGAGCAAACCGCTCGCGCACCGCATCCACACGTCCCCGGTCGCGATCGCCGTGCCCGCGACCTCCGCGCTCACCTCCGCGATCCGGCCCGCGCTCAGAGCTCCGCTCGCCTCCGCGATCCAACTCACGTGGCGCGCTCGCCTCCAACTCTGCACCCTCTGCGCCGCCGTCCGTCGCTGCACCTTCGCTAGCCTCGCCAGCGCCGCGTCCACGACGACGCCCGCGCCGCCCGCGCCACCGCCGGCTGCCCTCGCCGTTGTCCTCTCCAGCGTCCGCGCCTTCCGCGTGGCCTTCCAGCCTGACTGGCTCCTCGTCGACCGCCGGCGCCTGCGCGCGCTGCGGCTGCTCGCCGCGCCGCCGCGTCTCACCACGGCCTTCACCGCGATCGCGCCCTTCACCGCGTTCCCGGCGGCCATCCTGCCGCTCCCTGCCTTCGCCGCGTCCGCTGGCGCGCGAGCTCTCAGCCTCAAAGTCGGCCGCGTCGCCCTGCTCCTCCATAAAGTCCGTAATGTAGAGGAACGCATCGCGCTCCAGGCCAACGTCGACAAACGCCGACTGCATGCCCGGAAGCACGCGCGTCACCTTGCCGTTGTAAATCGACCCCGCGAGCGTGTACTCGTTCTCGCGCTCATAGTAAATTTCGGCGAGCTCGTCCTTCTCGACGATCGCCAGCCGCGTCTCATGCGGCGTACTGGATATGTAAATTTCCTTTGATTCTCTTGACATCGCTGCTCTGCTTTCTGCCCGCCGGATTTTCCGGACAGGCTGGCAGAACAGGCAGGGTCGTTGCCTCTGGAGCGTTGGCTCCTAGGCAAACCTCCCCGGAGCGGACGAGGTATGCGCTGCGAAAACTGGTGGCGAATTCAGGAAGCTCAACAAGCGGCCTTCGTGCCGGCCCGCCCTGCCCCCCGGAGGCATAGATGCCCGCGCGAGGAAATTGTTGAGAAAGAACTTGTCCAGTGTGGCGCTGCGTGCCCGGGACGTCGATACGTTGCCCTCGAGCAGAAGTCGGCATGCGGAGTTTGTGACCAACTCAACCTCATCCTGAGGCGGGGTCGTTAACCGTCCGCATGGCTGCATTCCAAAAACCTGTCCGGCCTGGGGAAGTTGATCCGTGCCTGGCCGGCCTTCTAAAAAAAGATCTTGTATCGCCGCCGGCAGGGGAAAAATGGTCGCATCCCGCGAGCGGTCAATCCGTGTGCCCTGGCCTTCCGGCCAGAACCTGCCTCTAGTATGCACCACGGAAAGCGGATACGAGAAGCGAGATACGAGATTCGAGGGTTGCCCGACTGGATTCAGACGCTTGCCCCTGGGTTCCGCCTCTCGTATCTCGCCTCTCGCATCTCGTATCTAATTCACAAACCTTCTCATCCGCACATTCATCACAATCCCGAGCGCGAGGAACGTGAACAGCACCGACGATCCGCCGTAACTCATTAGGGGCAAAGGGATTCCTGTCACCGGCATAAGCCCGATGCACATCCCTATATTGATAGCGATCTGGAAGAGCAAGACGCCGACAATCCCCACAATCAGCAACGCTCCGGGCGCGTCAGCCGCGGTCTGCGCGTTCTGGATCAGCCGTATCAGTATCAGGAAGTAGAGCAGAAGCACGATCGTCGCGCCCACAAACCCGTGCTCCTCGCAGAACGCCGCAAAGATAAAGTCGGTGTACGGAATCGGCAGGAAGTCACCCTGCGTCTGGCTCCCCTTGTTTGCTCCCTGCCCCCAGATGCCGCCCGAGCCGACCGCGATCAGCGACTGCCGGATCTGATAACCCGAGCCTTTCGGATCCGAGTCCGGATTCATAAACGCATTGATACGCGCCTGCTGGTATGGCTTCAGCCGCTTGCCGCTCGCGAAAACAATCCCGCCAACTACGATCAGCGCCAGCAAAATCACTCCGGCTTGCTTCAGCCGGATACCCCCAAAGAACAGCCCGCACAGCAGCACCGGCAGATACGTCAGCGTCGTGCCGAGGTCCGGCTGCACCATCACCAGAACCATCGGAGCGCCGACCATCAGGCCCAGCTTCGCAATGTCTCGCCAGCTCAGCTCTTCGCCTACGCGTGTCCACAAAAACCGCGCGGCCACAACAATCAGCACAAGCTTCACCCACTCCGACGGTTGAAAGTGAATGCCGCCGCCGAGATTGATCCAGCGCCGCGCCCCAAGCACCTTCTGCCCCACCAGCTTCACCGCAATCAGCGACACGATGCTGATCCCATACGCCCACGGCGCAATGTCCAGCAGCCGGTGATAGTCGATCGCCGAGACGATAAACATCAGCACCAGCCCGAACAAGATGAACTCAAGCTGCTTCACCTGGAAGCCATGAAACTTCGTCGTCGCCGTCGCCGAACGGATCTCCAGCACGCTGATCACCGACATGATCAGCACAAACACCAGCAGGGTCCAGTCGAAGTCGCGGAGTCGTGTACGCAGCATGGTTATTGTCCGCTCGGCTGAGTTGCAGAAGTTGAAGTCGCGGTAGAGTTACTCGCAGTCGGCGTCGCAGCTTGCGTCTGCCCGGCCTTCGGCGCGTCCGCGACCTTCATCAAATTCCCGGCACGCGCGCGCTGCTTCGTGATGTACGCATTGATCACCTGCGCGGCCAGCTTCGCCGAATTATTTCCCCAGTTGCCGTGCTCCCACAGCACCGCAACCACGATGTCCGGATTGCGCCGCGGCGTGATGCCCACAAACCACGCGTTCGGAATCGTGTTGTGCCCGTGCGCCAGCTTCGTGTCATGCCCCACCACCTGAGCCGTTCCGGTCTTACCCGCGAAGTCCACGCCATCCAGCCGCGCCTCCGCAGCCGTGCCAATCGGGCTTTCGGTCACGTTCGCCATGTCGTCGGTGATCGTCTCCCAGTTCTCCGGCGTAAGCGGAATCGTCTTGTCGCCGGAACCTGGGTAGTTGTTTTGAATGTTGGTCAACTGGTCCGGCGTGAGCTCGTTCGGAAACACGAGATGCGGACGCCGCAGCACGCCGCCGGACGCAATACCGCTCAAGGCACGTGCAAGCTGCAGCGGCGTCACCTCAATCGCGCCCTGCCCGATGCCCACCGAGATCGTCTCACCCGCGTACCACTTGTCATGCTGCGTCTTCAGCTTCCACTCCGTTGACGGCATCACACCGGCCGCCTCGTCCGGCAGATCGACGCCGGTCTTGTCTCCAATCCCCACGCTCTCCGCATACCTTGCAATGGTGTCGATGCCCAGCTTGTTCGCCAGCGTGTAGTAAAACGTGTCGCACGAATACGGCAGCGCATTGTGAATGTCCACCATGCCGTGGTGCTTGTCGCACGCGAAGAAGTGCCCGTAGAATGTCGCTCCGCCGTTGCACTCCACGTGCATGTTCTGCGCTGCGTTCTCCTGCAACCCTGCCAGCGTCATGATCACCTTGAACGTCGACCCCGGCGCAAGCTGCGCCTGGATCGCCTTGTTCATCAGCGGATGGTTAGGGTCGTTGATGATCGTTTGCCAGTACGCCTTGCTCAGCCGCACCGCAAACTGGTTCGGATCAAACGTCGGTCGCGATGCCATCGCCAGAATCTCGCCCGTATGTGGGTCCATCGCCACAATCGCGCCCGTCTTGCCTTCGAGCGCACGCTCCGCCGCCTTCTGCAGATCGAGATCGATCGTCAGCTTCAGGTCCTTGCCCGGCACGGCCAGCTCCTGGCCCATCATGCCGACCTCTTTGCCGTGCGAGTTCACAATGACGTCGCGCGATCCATCCGTGCCGCGCAGCATCTCGTCGTACGCCTCCTCGACGCCGCTCTTGCCCACCACATCGCCCGGCGAGTAGAACGCGTATTTCGAGTTGTTCAGGTCCGCCTCCGAGACCTCGCCCACATACCCGATCACATGCGCCATAAAGCCGCCCGGCGGATACAGCCTGCGCTGCTCGTCCAGTGTTTCCAACTCGGGCAGATCATCACGATGCGCCGCAATAAACGCCTGCTCGTCCGGCGTGATGTCCTGCTTCAGCGGAATCGGCTGATACTTGGGCGCCGACTGATAGTGCCGGATCGTAGCCTGAATCTGCTCCACCGTCATGTGCAGCCCGCTCGCGATCAGCGGCAGGTCATCATTCAAATGGCTCTGCCCTTCGCGCAGCAGAAAGCAGCTCACCGAAGGATAGTTGTCGACAATAATCCTTCCCTCGCGATCGAAGATCCTTCCTCGCGGCGCCAGCACCGGCACCTTGCGAATCCGGTTCTGCTCCGCCAGCACGCGGTAGTTCGACGCGCCCAGCACCTGCAGCCGCCACAGCCCCGTGCCGAGCACCAGCAGCACCACCGCCACCACGTACTGCGACGCCGACAGCTTGATCTGCGACAGCTTCTCGCGCCGGCTCAGCGCATCCGTATTGTCGTCACCGAACATCACTTCGAACTCTTCCCTTACCTTGCCAAATTCCTAAGTCTCAACTCCACGCCCCTACTCACGAATCTTGAACCTGTCCAGCAGCAGGAACACCGGCAGCGCCACCACCGCATTCACCGTTGCGCATATAAGCTGGTGCACCGGCTGTAGATGGACGCTCGGATCCGCCAAAAGTCGTCGCGAAATCAGGTACAGCAACCCGCTCTGCACCAGCGTGAAACTAAAGTTCAGCAGCACGCGGCTGATGACGTTGTCCACGTCCACCGCGAACCCGATGCTCGCCGCCACGTACCCGATAATCCCCTTCGCAATCCCGAACACGCCGAACGGATGATTCGTCAGCCCATCCTGCAGCAGCCCCACGATCGTCCCCGTAATCGCACCCGTGATCGGATTGCGCCGCGCCACCGCAAAAAAGATCACCGCAATCAGCGGCAGGTCCACGAAGTTAAACTTCGACCACGTCTTCGGCAGCATCGCCTGCAGCAGAATGCACAGCAGCGGCGCCAGGATCGTGACCACCGGCCGAAACGCGTACTGATCAAGCTCCGCCCGCGACGTGTAACTGTGTTCAGGCATCAGCGCGCCTCCGGCTTCGCAGCGGCAGCCGCAGTCTGCGCAGCGCCCGCCTGCGCCGGCGCTCCCGGAGTCAAATCCGTCGCCGGCGGCGTCGTCCCCGGCGTGTACCGGTCAGGATGCAGCGCCGGCTGCGCCCTCGGAAGTCCCGAGTTCGGCACCCCCGGCTGCCCCCCAACCAAATTCTGCCCCGTCGTGTCGATCGGCTTGCCACTCGCCGCCTCGCCCGGCTTCCCATTCGCCGCAATCGCTCCCGCAGCCCCACCCGCCGGATCACCTCCCGCACCCGCACCCCCACCCGGCAATCCCTCATCCACACTCGGCAGCTTCTCCGCCAGCACCTCCGCCGCGCGCTTATTCTCCTCCGCCGTCCGCTCCGCCTGCGCCGCATCCGCCTGCGCCTCGGCCGGCATCTTCGACGACGTCCCTGTAATCACCAGCACCTCTTCCAGCCGCGTCAAATCCGCCGCCGGCTTGATCGTGATCGCCGTATACGGCTGGTGCTGCAGATCCGGCGCAATCGTCTCAATCGTCCCCACCGGCAGCCCGCGCGGAAACACCTGGTCCCCGCCCGACGTCACCACCTGCTCGCCCGGCTTGATCCGGTCATCCTGCGTCAAATTATTAATCTCAACCGCGCCGCTCGAGGTCCCGCGCAAAATCCCGCGTATCCGCGTCGACTCCAGCAGCACGCCCGCACCCGAGCTCGCATCATTGATCAGCAGCAACTGCGCCGTATGCGGAAACACATCGCGCAGCTTGCCCACCACACCATACGGCGTAATCACCGGCTGGTTCGGCTTGAGCCCGTCCGCCAGTCCCTTGTCGATATACAGCACATGCGAGCGGTCCGTCCCGCTCGTCCCAATCACCTGCGCCGCCACCGTCTTCGCAATATATTGCTGCTGGAACCCCAGCATCGTCTCCAGCCGCCGGCCCTGCGCCGCATCTTCGGCGAACGCTGCCTGTTCCTCGCGCAGCCGCGTAATCTCCTGCTTCAACTCCGCGTCCTGCTCGCGCGTATGCCGCAGGTAAATGTAGTTGTCCCACACACCCCGCGTGTGCAGGCTTATCCCGTGCGTCACGCGCTCGATCGGCGTCACAAACGCCACCGTCCACCGTCGCAGCAGCGTCACCTTCCGGCCGTCCGGCCCGCCTCCCGGCGCAGTGCCTTCCATAGGCCGCTGCACCTGCACCGCCAGCGCCACCACCTGCACCAGCACGATGACGATCAGGACCAGAGTGTTACGAAAACGGAAGAAGAATGAATCCATTGCGGAGCTTTTTGACTGGGGGCTCTGTCTTCATTATCCCCTTTGTCGCGCCTTAGTATCCCATTCTCACGGGCATAAAGTTGCAGCGATATCCCCTGCTAGCATCAAGGCCGTGACCCTTCATGTGAGTCTCGAAATGCAGACGCCGATCAAGTACGTGAAGCGCATCGGCCCCCGCATCGCCGAAGGCCTCCACGAGCGCGGCATCGAGACCATCGAAGACCTCCTCTACCACCTTCCCTTCCGCTACGAGGATCGCCTTCATCCCAAACCACTTTCCTCCTACATCCCCGGAGAGATGGCCTCCCTCGTCGGCGAGGTCCGCGGAACCGTCCTGCTCCGCACCCGCTCCGGCCCCATCTTCGAAATGACCGTCGGCGTGGCTCCGCCGGAGATACGAGATACGAGACACGAGATACGAAACAACCCTGCCACCCAAAGCGGCCAAATCAACGCCGCCGCGCAAAGCGGCCAAATCAACCCTGTCATCCCGAGCGACCAAATCAACCCTGTCATCCTGAGCGAAGCAGCTCGCTCGCGAGCTGCGAAGCCGAAGGACCCCGACGGCGCCCGTCCATCCCATACCGCCTCCACCTTTTCCACCACGAACTCTCCCGACTCCCTCGCCGGCCTGCTTCAACCCCCAATCGCATCTCGTATCTCGCATCTCGCATCTCCCCTCGAAACCGTCAAATGCATCTGGTTCCACGGCGCCTACCTCAAGGACCGCTTCCGCCCCGGCCAGCGCATCGCGCTCTACGGCAAGCTCGAAGCCTCGCGTAGCGGAATTTCGGTATCCAGCCGCTCCGGCAGCGCCCTCAATCCGGGGTCCCCAGCGAGCTTGCCTCGATGGGGTGAGAACGCGTCGCCCGGCTCGACGAAATTCAAGATGGTCCAGCCCACCTTCGAGATCCTCCCCGACGCCAACGCGAAAGGTGAAGACGCCGAATTCACCATGCTCGAGATGGGCCGTATCGTCCCCGTCTATCCATCCCTCGGCGGCACCACACCCTGGGGATCGAAGCTCACCTCGCGCTGGCTCCGCCGCGTCATGTGGACCATCTTCAGAGAGCTTCGCGAGTCCGGCGCGACAGCCCAGGAGACCCTCCCGCAAGCACTCCGCGAACACCTCAACCTCCCCTCGCGCATGGAAGCCCTCGAAGCCATCCACTTCCCCGCCGCCGGCACGTCCATGACCGAGCTGATGTCCGCGCGCACACCCGCGCACCGCCGCCTCATCTTCGAAGAGCTCTTCTACCTCGAGCTCGGTCTCGAACTGAAGCGCAGAAGACTGCGCGAGCGCGAAGGCACCGCCTTCGTCACCAATGAGCAGGTCCGCCAAGCCCTGAAACAAGTTCTTCCCTTCAAACCCACCAACGCGCAAAAACGCGTCCTTGCAGAAATCGTCAACGACATGCGCGCACCCCGCCCCATGCGCCGCCTCCTGCAGGGCGACGTTGGCTCCGGCAAAACCATCGTCGCGCTCGAAGCCGCGCTCGTCGCCATCGAAAACGGCTATCAGGTCGCGATGATGGCGCCCACCGAAATCCTTGCCACGCAACACTTCCTCTCCGCGCGCAAGCTCCTCCGCGACGCGATCTCGCCCAGCAAACAACGCCCCTACCGCATCACCCTGCTCACCGGCTCGCTCGACGACCGCGCCAAGCGCGACGCCCGCGCCCGTATCTTCTCCGGTCAAACCGACCTCGCCATCGGCACCCACGCGCTCGTCGAAGAAAAAGTCGACTTCGACAACCTCGGTCTCGTCATCGTCGACGAACAACACCGCTTCGGCGTCCAGCAGCGCTTCAAACTCATGCGCAAGCAAAGGGCAGATGCGAGAGGCGAGACACGAGACACGAGACACGAGAACTCCACCGCCGTCCCGCGCAGCGCACCCGCTTCTAGGTACCCCGAGGCTTCAGCCTCGGGTCTCTTAGGCCGAGAAGAGAAAGGGGCTTTAGCCCCTGGGGTATGCTCTTCGTCGGACGCGTCTCGCGTCTCGAATCTCGTTACCGAACCCGACGTCCTCGTCATGACCGCAACCCCCATCCCACGCACCCTCGCCCTCACCCTCTACGGCGACCTCGAAGCCAGCATCCTCGACGAGCTCCCGCCCGGCCGCACGCCCATCGTCACGCGCCGCATGCCCGACGAACGCGCCGGCGAAGTTTGGGACTTCCTGCGCAAGCAAGTCGCCCAGGGCCGCCAGGCGTACATCGTCTACCCGATCATCGAAGGCGACCGCGACGACCAGCCCGAGCTCGACTTCGCCAACGACGAGGCGCGTGAGACTCCGGTTACCGATCCCGTGCCGGTCGCCAGGTCACGTGCCACAAAGAAATCGTCATCTCGACCGAAGGCGGAGCAACGCTCCGCCCCCGCGGAGAGACCCCTGTATTTAGAGAACGCCGGCGCTGGCGAAAACGTCTCGGCAAAACCAAAGCGCTCCGCCACCCGCGCCAAACTCCGCTCCGCCTCCGAGATGTTCGACGAGCTCTCCGCCGGCGCGCTCCACGGCCTCAAACTCGGCCTGCTCCACGGCCGTATGTCCGCCGACGACAAGGACGTCACTATGGCCCGCTTCCAGCGCGGCGAGATCGACGTCCTCGTCTCCACCACCGTCATCGAAGTCGGCGTCGACGTCCCCAACGCCACAGTCATGGTTGTCGAACATGCAGACCGCTTCGGGCTCGCGCAGCTCCATCAACTTCGCGGACGCGTCGGCCGCGGCAGCGCGAAGAGCTTCTGCGTTCTGCTTACCGGAAGCAAAATCTCTCCCGAAGCCGAGCTCCGCCTCGACGCCATGGTCCATACCCAGGACGGCTTCGCCCTGGCCGAGATCGATCTCGCCCAGCGCGGGCCTGGAGAGTTTTTTGGAACCCGTCAGGCAGGTCTGCCCGACTTCCGCGTCGCCAACCTCGCCCGCGACCGCGATCTGCTCGAGCTCGCCAAATCCGAAGCCGCCCGCTTCGTCCGCAGTTCCGATCCCGCCGGGTCCGACCTTGGAATCTCCAAGGCCGAGCGCGAAGCCGTCTGGTCCCGCCTCAAGGACCAGTGGCAGCGCCGCTACGGCCTCGTCGAAGCCTGAAAACGGTCAAAAATCACGCTCCGAAACCGCGCGAAAACCGCTTCAAAACGCCCCAAAACCGCTCAGAACTTAACACGCAACACACGAAAAAAAGGCAAGACCGCAGCCGATCTCGCCTCTTTATTTCGCCTGCCTCAGGTTATTAGCTCGCGATCGCCACGGCCGGCGTCACATCCGGTGCCAGTACCCGTATCTGCTTCTTAGGCCCCCGCTTACGCGCCACCAGGATGCGAATCCGGTCAAGCATCTCAGCCGGCGTGCACGCGCCCTTGGGCAGGAACGCATCCGCCGCTGCAGCCCGGTCAAAGTTCGATACCGTGCCCGAAACCAGCAGCGTTGGCAATCCGGGATGCATCTGCTTGGCGCGCCTAACCAGTTCATTTCCATCCATTTGCGGCATGATAACGTCGGCCAGCAGAAGATCCACCGAGCCCGGCATGGCGGCTCGAAGGTAATCGATCGCCTCCGCTCCCGAGCCCATCGCCAGTACCCGATACCCACGGGTCTCCAGCAGGAACTTCCGCACCGACAGGATCTGCTCGTTATCTTCAACACATACAATGGTTTTGCGAGGGCGCATCGTCGATCTCTTTCTTCGCCGGAGGTTGCCGGCCGTCCATACTGCTACGTTATATAAGACGCTTCCTGTTTAGGTCGCGTACCGACGGTTGCTCTTTTGCCGCAGGACATACCAGCGGTTCTCTCGTAAACCGTTGGAGGACCGCGGGTTGTGGCGCTGGGGTCCCGTTTTGGAGCGTGGCAGGTCCCGGCCCGCCGGCCCGAAAGCCAGCCGCTCCTGAAGGAACGAAGTCCTTATCCCTCAGCCGTTTAGCGGCTTCAGGCCGCGAGGGGGCTTTCAGGCGGAAGAAGCCCGCCCGGGAGGGTTCAGCGCAAATTGTCCGAAAAAATCAGGCGAAAACTTGGCGTCCCTGAGTTCCAACCCAGCGACGATTTGCTGAGCATACGGAGGGGAACCTTTCCCAGCAACCGCGAAAGTATAGCGAAAACCCTTCCAATTCAGCAGCCCCCATCCACTGAAGTCGCTGGAGTGTGCGTCTCTGTTGAGGTTTGCAGGTCAGGCGCCTGTGTAAATCTTCGGTAAACGGACAGGAAAAACGCCCCTCGTGCCACAGGGATGGTGCTGCCCGAAACTGTTATCGAGCCGACACCCGCCCCCTGCCGGACAGCGCGGACCTCGAGACGGCTCGGCCGCCCGATTTCAATGCCCTGGCGCAAAGTGACTTGCTGGCCTGAGCCGGCGAATCCGTGCTGGACCATCCAGGCGATTGCGCAGCCGGCGGCTGAACCGGTGGCAGGATCTTCGCCGGAGTAGAACTGCATACGTGCGCGCCAGGTGGGGGTTTCTGCGTTCGCGGAAGCGGATGTTTCGCTGGTTTCGGGAGAGATGCAGTAGAACCAGCGCGTGTTTTTTGAGCGCAACCATTCAGAGGCTTCGCGTTGCGGGATCGCGAGACGCTTCAGTGCGTCGAGCTTGAGCGCGACGATGCAGAAGGGATTGCCGGTCGAGACAATTTGCGGTGGAGCGTCGTCGAGCAGATCAGAGGCTTCGACGCCAAGAATGCGAGCGACTTCGCTGCGATCGTGCAGCTCGCCGAAGACGGCATCGTTCTGCCACATCGTTGCGAAGACTGCGTCCGCCGGTTCTCCAGGTATTTGCTCGGACTTTTGCGGTTCCATTCGAACGGCGATGGCGCCGACGTTCAGCAGCAGCTTGAGATCGACAGCCCCGCGCAGGGGAGGGTGGTTCAGGTGCAGCCAGCTTGCGGTGCCGAGCGATGGATGGCCGGCGAACGGGAGCTCTTCCTGGGTGGTGAAGATGCGCACGCGCACCCCTTCCGTGCGGTCATATTGGGCGTCGTCTGACGGGAGGACGAAGGTGGTCTCGGAGAGATTGGTCTCGCGCGCAATGGCCTGCATCTGCTCGTCGGAGAGGCCGCGGCCGTCGTGAAAGACAGCGAGTGGATTGCCTTCAAGAGGCCGCTCGGCGAAGACGTCGAGAATGGTGTAGTCGAGCTGACGTTTCATGCAGATGAGTCTACCGAGGGGAAGACCGCAGTTGACACTGGGCGCGGCCGGGACTAGCTTTGGACATAGCCGCCTGCGAGCAAAACTGCAGCATGACGGCAAAGGATTGGATTCGATGAATCTCCGCTCGACCATGTGCGCGAACGTTTGCTCGAACCGCTGCTGCTGTGCGTGCGAGTGCTGCTGCTGTGGTTGCTGTTGCTGTGGCCCGGCGAGGGTGAGCGGATGAGCGAGTCGAGGCGGTAAACGCCAAAAGAAAGAGAATCGACACCTCAGAACCCACCCAAGGCAGCCAGCCGGGTGGGTTTTCAAGTTAACCCAGGAAAGCAAACCAGCAAAGCTAACGAGCTCCACAAAACCAAGACAAGGCAGGTACAGACAATGTCTCTCCGGATTAACGATATTGCTCCCGACTTTAAGGCCGAGACCACGCAGGGCCCCATCAGTTTCCATGAGTGGATCGGCGACAACTGGGCGGTTTTCTTCTCCCACCCCAAGGACTTCACACCGGTCTGCACGACGGAGCTCGGCGCGATGGCGAGGCTGCAGGATCAGTTTGCGCAGCGCAATGCGAAGATCCTGGCACTCTCGGTCGATCCTGTCGACAGCCACTCGAAGTGGGCGAAGGACATTGAGGACGTGGGCGGCACCGCGGTGAAGTATCCGATCGTCGGCGACCCTGAGCTGAAGATTGCGAAGCTCTATGACATGCTGGCGGCCGACGCGGGCGACACGAGCGAGGGCCGCACGCCCGCGCACAACGCGCCGGTGCGTACGGTGTTTCTGATTGGACCGGACAAGCGCATCAAGCTGCACTTCACCTACCCGATGAGCACGGGGCGCAACTTCAACGAGATTCTGCGCGCGCTCGATTCGATTCAGCTCACGGCGAAGCACAAGGTGTCGACGCCGGCGAACTGGAACCCGGGTGATGACATCATCATTGCGGGCACTGTCTCGAATGAAGAGGCAGAGAAGACGTTCCCGGGATTCAAGACGGTGAAGCCTTACCTGCGCACGGCTGCGCAGCCGCAGTAAGGGCGGGGATCAGGAAGCAGGAAGTAGCGAATTCCTTCTTCCCTGAAGAGAGCACCGGTGGCGAAGCGGCTAACGCGCTGGTCTGCAAAACCAGTATTCGCCGGTTCAATTCCGGCCCGGTGCTCCAAATGATTCAGCGACGCACTCCGCCTGTTGATCGACAGGCGGAGTGTTCGTCTTAAGAGCGCGGATGGTTTGCAGGAGCTCGATGGCGTCGTCGCGCTTGGGGTTGGGTGCAGGAGTGGTGGCGAAGAAGGCGCGGAGTTTGGGGCAGAGGGCGAAGAGAGCCTGCAGCGAGCGGTCCGGGAAGTAGAGGGCTTTAAGGCGCTGCGCCAGATCGTTCTTTTCCGATTCGTCGATGACGTGGGCCGAGGCGGCAAGCTCGAGCGCAGCGCGCAGGTTGACGAGCGGATCGGAGAGGGCGCGGAAGGTGTCCCGCTCATAGACGAGGGCAACTTCGTCGTCGGCGTCGAGGACGCCGTCGCGAAACATGCGGAAGATTTTGCCGACGCCGATGGTTCCGAGCTGCCAAGTTTCGGCGGCCCGGAGAGCGCCCATGCTGGAGGCTCCGCAGACGGTGGCGCCACGGCGGAGTAGCTCGATGACCTCTTTGGGCGAGACGGAAAGGCTTTGGAAGAATTCGCCATCGATGATGCCGACGAAGCGGATGTGCGCGGGGAGCTTTGCCAGGTCGCCGCGGCAGATGGGAGGGAGGAAGTCGGCGTCGAGGATGCGCTGCGCGTCGGCGCGCGCGAGTGTGGGGCCGAGGAAGATGGCGGTGTCACGCATGTTGCTTCCAGAAGTCGAGCGCGCGCGGGCCGATGCGTCCGTGATCGAGCGCCCAGTTTTCGATGCCGGGAACGATGACGCGAACGACGGAGTAGATCGTGGTGCTGGCGGTGAAGTCGACGACGATGATGCGGTTGAGACCGCAGGCAGTGAAGCGGCCGATCAGGAATTGAAGATCTTCATCGATGGTGGGGAATGCATGCGAGGCGATGTCTTCGAATTTGCGCAGATGTTTCGAGGTGCCGAAACACCAGTTCTCGCGGTTGATGACGTCGACTCGGCGGGTGTGTGAGGTGAAGCGGCCGATTGCGGTGCCGGGAGGAAGTATGTCTTCGCGCACGGCCTGGATGTCGACGCAGCGCGATTGTGCGACTTCAAAGAGGGCGCGGCGGATGGCGACTACGGCGTTGGGATGCGCGCCGAGACCGCAGTGAGCCATGGGATAGCCGGTGATGCTCTCGTCGCAAACGGAGGCGAAGAAGGCTGGGACGCCGAGAGTGGATGTGATGTCGCGGACGACGGGAGAGAGACCGGCGTTGCGGAATTGGATGAGCAGGTCGCGGGCGGGCTCGCAGCATTCGAGATCGACGCAGGGAAACATCTCGAGATCGTCAGGGCCATTTTTAGCGTGTGAGCCGAGGGCGAACGCGCGCCGTTCGCGTGGCATGTGATGCGCGCCAAGCTCGGCGAGGGCCCAGGCGTCGCGCTCGGCGAGCTCGCACAATGCGTGGCAGATTGCCTCCTCGCGAGTGTTGCCGGACGCGAGACCGTTGGTGTCGGTCCTGACGAAACTGGCGGGATGCGGAACGTCATACCAGTTGAAGCCGGCCAGCTTCGCAGGCACATAGCATGGCTCACCTGAGATTATGTCGACGCCTTCGCACCAGGAGTAGATGCGGTCTTCGGAGTAGTTCGCCGCGAGCTCGTAGTTAATGCTGCGCGGGTTAACGACAGAGGCGACCTCGCGGAGATGGCGGAAGCTGCCTTCGATGATTGGCAGCCGCGCTTTAACGGCGGTCTGACGTTCGATCGCCTCCATGAGCGCGCCGGCTTTCGCGTCAATCGGACGAAGTCCCTTGCCGTTGTAGACGGACAAGTTGTCGGGCGAATCGGGAACGACGGCCGAATAGACGGGGATGCCGACGCGATCAAGGCCGGTGATGTCGGCGACACGAGTTACACCAAGCGACGCGGCCACTGCCGCAACGGAAGACGCGGTTTCAGCGGCGGGGACACACCGTTCTATGCCGTCAACCTTGAGCATGAGTGACCCGGCGCAGGGCTAGTCATTGTCGTCGTCACCGTCGTCGTCGTCACCGTTGCCCTGGTTCAACAGCCAGTCGTATCCGTCCTGCCCGAAGGTGCCGGCGTTGCTGTCGGTGGTGCCGGTGGTGAGGAGTACCCGCAGGTCCGGGGCGGTGACGCCAGAGCCGAGCGATCTGGCGGCGCGTCGAAGCGTCGGCAAGGTGCGATTCACTACTGCTTTCTGGGCTGGGCTAAGCGAGGCGTAGAACACCCTGAATTTCATCAGCAACTGCGTGAACTCATCTTCCGTCAGACCCATCCGTTTCAGCATTTCACCGTGAGTCATCGTGCGCTCCTTCCAGGATTAGCTATCGAAGGTTGGTTTGTTTCAAGAGCGATTGGAACTTTGGCTCGGCGCGAAGGGGCGCCAGGAGCGGATTGACGTTGAGAAAGATCAGCTCGGATTCACGTTCGTCGAAGGCGATCTGCAGCATGTCAATCGCCTTCTGGTGATCGCCGAGAGCGGTGTATATGCCCGCGGTTTCGAAGGCGATGGGCTGGCCGGCACGCACCTTGGCGACTGCATCGCGAAGAATGTCGAGGGCCGCGGCTGTGTCACCGTTTTGCGCATAGGCGACGGCGAGAAGCGCCTGCCTTAAATCGACGTCGTCGGGGGCGACTGGCCGGGTGCGAAGAATGTCGAGGGCGCGGTTTGCGTTTCCTTCCTGAAGATAGCTGGCGGCCAACGTCTCGATTTCCTGCTCGAGTGGATCGGGGCCGTTCACGTGCGGTTCGAGCAGGCGAATCGATTGATCGGTGCGTCCTGCAAAGCGATTGATCATACCTAATCCCATGATGACGACGGGTGAATCGGGGTCTGCCGATTGCACGTATTTCATCTGCGCGCGCGCCTCGGTCTCGCGTCCCTGCGGGGTGAGAAGAGCGAGCGCGTACCACGCGTGAGCCTGAACATAGTTGGCGTTGAGACTGATGGCCCGTTTGTAATCCGCTTCGGCGCCTTCCCAGTCGAAGTTCAAAAGAGTGCGAGCGAGTGCGCGTGAAGTGTAGGCTTCGGCCAGCGTGCTGTCGAGATCAAGTGCGTCCTGAGAGGTCCTGAGGGCGTTCTTCAGAATCGGGATTGGCGGATCGAGGCCGTAGACCGCGAGCAGGCTGTAACAGTCGGCGAGGCCGGCGAGTGCAGGAGCGTACTGGGAGTCTGCTGTGAGGGCGCGCTGGAAGTCGCTGACTGCCTCGCGCAGGTTGTCAGGGCTGCGCTTGGAGAGATGGAAGCGTCCCTTGAGGTAGGCATCGTAGGCGGCGGGGTTGGTTGAGTACTGGCGCTTGAGACGGGCGGCGGTCTCAGGATCGAGATGGATCTTGAGGTGGTAGGCGACGTCGGTTGCGATCTCGTGCTGCATGTCGGCGAGGTTGGAGGTGGATCCCGTGTAGGTCTGTCCCCAGATTTGTTTTCCTGACCGGGCCTCGATGAGCTCGACGGGGATTTGCAGTTTGCCGCCCGAGGATTGGAGGATGCCGGTGACCAGCGAGCCGACGTGCATCTGTTCGGCTGCGGAGCGTGGGTCGACTTCAGCGCCGCGATAATGTCGGGCGACACTGCCGCCGGCAACCTGGAGGCCGGGCATGTGGGAGAGATCATCGGTGAGGGCCTCGGTGATGCCGGCGCCGAGATAGTCGAGGTTGGGGTCGCCTGTTCGGTTGACGAGCGGAAGCACGGCGAGCGAGGTGGAGGGAGCTGCGGGCCTGGCGCGGAACCAGACGACGGCCGCGATGAGGAGCGCGATCGCGGCGGCGACTCCGAACCAGAGACGCGGGCGCGGCTGAGCTGGTCTTAGAGCGAGGACGATGTCATCGAGGCTCTTGAAGCGGGCTTCGGGAGTCTGCTCGAGGCAGCGGAGAATGACGCGCGCCCAGCGTGGGTCGACGGCTTTTGCGAGCTTTGATTCGAGCTGCGGGCGAGCGGAGGTGACTTCACTTCTGGTGGGTCGAGAGCCGGTGAGCATCTCGCAGAGGATGACGCCGAGAGCGTACTGGTCGGCGAGTGCGGTGACGTCGGCGCTAGTGCGCTGCTCGGGGGCCATGTACGCGGGAGTGCCCTGCCCTCCGTGCTCGACGAGTCCGGCTTCAGTGTGGAGCACGTTGGTGGCGAGGCCGAAGTCGGTGATGACAGCGCGGAGGTGGCCCAGCGTACCGCTGACGAGCATGATGTTGCCCGCTTTGAGGTCGCGGTGAATGACGCCGTTGGCATGCAGCGCTTTCAGTCCGCTGACGATCTGTTCGAGCAGCGCGAAGGCAAGAGCAGGCTTGATGGGGCCGATGTGGCGAATGTATTCGCTCAATGTCGATCCATCGAGGAACTCCATGCTGAGAAACCAGACCTTGGCTTCCGAGTTGGAGACATCGCAGAAGAGCTCGTGGATGCGGCAGACGTTTGGGTGGGAGATGGCGCGCGCCTGCTTGACTTCGCGACGGAAGCGATCGATGACGGCGGAGCTGTCGGCGAAGTCGGGGCGGATGGTCTTGAGGGCGACGCGCTCGCGAAGCTGGGAGTCCCAGGCTTCGTAAACCTCTCCCATTCCGCCGCGCGCGATGAAGCGATGGATGTGAAAGCGGCCCGCGATGATGCAGCCGGGTTCGAAGGTGGAGATCGCTTCGTTTGTGGATGTATCGGAGGTGGACAGAAGAGGCGATTCGAGAAAATCTCCGGCGCGCTCATCGGCGAGCAGGAGCATTCTTACGAGTTCGCGAACCTCGGGCGAATCCGGGCAGGCGCCATCGAGCCAGGCGGTGCGCTCTTCGGGGGGCCGAGCGAGCGCGGCCTCAAAAAGATCCTCAACGAGTTTCTCGGAGTCGGCCATGTTTCCATCCAGCGCTCGGCAGAATGTGGAAACGACTTTTAGCCTAGGTTCGGTGATTCTGGTAACGGGCACCATGATTACACAAGTGGAATGCGAGCTCCAAATAGATAGACCGCTGTTTGACGCGGCAAAAAAAGACGAGCAGGAAGCGTTGAAGAGAGCTGCTTCCTGCTCGTTCACCAGATGATCAAGGTGTTTGTGAATGCGGCGAATGCGTTACGGAATGCGCAGACCCGCGATCTCCACGTTTGAAGCAGTTTTTGTATTCGCTTCGAGCTCCGCCCTCTTCGCCTGCTTCTCAGCCTTCGACTGCGGGCACTCCACGTACGTGTTGTCTTCGGGGTTGAACCAGACCTGGCGAAGAAAATAGTGGTCGCCGTAGCGGTCAAAGACGAGCTTGCTGCTCGTGGTGGGCTTCGAGCTCTGGCCGGCGTACGTGATCAACATGGCGCCCTGCGAGCGATTCCCGAGTTGAAGGATGTCGGTCGAGGAGCGGCTGACCTTGTAGGTGCCCGCCGGCAGGTGCGTGGAGCCAACCTCAAAACCGAACGGCACGTTTACTGAGACGGCCTGGGACGCGCCCTGAGCGTGTGCGGAGGTGCAGACGCAGCCGGCAGCGAGGCTTAGGACGACGAAGATGGTGCGAAAGATCCAGAGTGCTTTCATGGTGGTTCTCCTTTTTTGGGGGCGGGCTATATATGCCCTCACCACCGAATGCGCGAGGAGCGCGTAAAAGGGGCCACAATGGCGATTAATTTTTTCGGATTTCAGCGGCGGGTTCCGCGGGGGCGCTGAGCGGGTTCAACTGTTCGTAGAGCCAGATGCGTGCGAGCGCCCAGTCACGTTTCGCCGATCGCGATGCGATTCCGAGGGTTGCAGCAATCTGCTCCATCGAGAGTCCGCCGAAGTAGCGCAGCTCAACCACCTTGGCCTGGCGGGGATTCTTTTGCTCGAGCCGTTGGAGGGCCTCGTCGAGGACGGCGACTTGATCGAGTCTCTCGGGCGAGATCGCGAACTGGTCCTGCAGTTCGACGCGTTCGAGCTTACCGCCGCGGTGATCGGCATTGCGGGCGCGTGCGTAATCAACCAGAACGCGGCGCATGACGTGGGCGGCGAAGCCGACAAAATGCGCGCGGCTATTCCAGTCAACGTCCTCGCGAATCAACCGGAGGTAGGCCTCGTTGATTAATGCGGTCGGCTGCAGAGTATGGTCGGGGCGTTCGCGGCGCATGTAGGCGTTCGCGACGCGATGAAGTTCCGCATACACGAGAGGCAGGAGTTTCTCAGCCGCTGCCGAATCACCGGCACGCATGGCCTTCAGAAGCCGCGTGGTTTGTCCTCGATCCTCATCCATAGAAGATCCGGAGTTGCGCTTGCCTGAATAAGACAAGGGCAATTCTAGTCGCATTCTGGACGCGGGGGCGCTGAGCTGATGCGCCTTGAGAACGATCGTAAACGCAAGGGGTGTCGCATTTGGGAAGGGGACCGGCGGCGACACCGGTTTGTGACGAACTGTTGTCGATTCCTTTCAGACAAGCGCAATTTTGGTTTATAGTTCGACACATCGATTCATCTTTTTCATAACGCTCGCGTGTTTGGGTCCGATCCACTGACGCGAGCTTCTGCAGTACCTCCGGAGGCTTCAAGTGAAGTACCAGATACGTTTGCTCGCTGCATTATTTGCCGTTTCGGCTGTAACGGCGTTTGGCCAGTCCACGGCATTGCTTTCAGGAACAGTCACTGATCCGACGGGAGCGGTCGTGCCCGGCGCGCACGTGACGGTTCATGCCCTTGCGACGGGAGCGGACCGCACTGTGGACACGGGCGCTGCGGGACTGTATGCGGTTCCTTCGCTGGAGCCGGGTGACTACTCGGTGCGCGTTTCGGCGACGGGATTCGCCGACGACACGGTGCCGAAGGTCACCCTGGATGTCGCCAGCTCGGTGACGCTGAACCTGAAGCTGTCGGTCGCGTCCACGGGCGCGACTGTGCAGGTGGAAAGCGAGGCGCAGAACCAGATTGAGACGCAGACGATCACCGTGGGAGAGGTGATCGACAATCGTCAGGTTCAGGACCTTCCGCTGAACGGGCGGCACTTCCTCGATCTGACGGTGCTGACGCCGGGCGGAGTGGTGGCGCCGACGAGCGGCAGCCTGACGGCATCGAGCCGCGGTCTGGGGGCCAACTCGTTCATCACCGCGGGCAATCGCGAAGACTCGGTGAACTTCCAGATCAACGGCATCAACCTGAACGACATCAGCCAGAACCAGATTACGTTTCAGCCGTCGATCTCGACGACGAGCGAGTTCAGGATCATCAACCAGACGTTCAGCGCGCAATACGGGCGCAGCGACGGATCGATCGTGACGGTGGCGACGCGCTCCGGCACGAACCAGTTTCACGGCGAGGCGTTCGACTACTTCCGCAACGAGGCGCTGGATGCGCGCAACTACTTTAACCGCGGCTACAACCCGGCAACGGGCGCTCCGCTGCCGTTCGGCACAGGGGCGAAGGCGCCGCTGAAGCGCAACAACTTCGGTGGCGACGTCGGCGGCCCGATCTTCCGCAATCACACCTTCTTCTTCTTCAGCTATGAGGGACTGCGGCAGCACCAGGGCATTCTGCAAAACAGCAACGTCTTCAGCGCAACGCAGCGCGCCGCCTTTATTCCGGGAACTGTGGGCGCAAATCTTGCGGCGTTGATCCCCGGACCGAACAGCGGCAACACCTACGTGTCCTTTACGCCAGGGCCGGTGCAGATCGACCAGTACACGGGCGACGTGCTGCAGCGGATGGGAGAGAACGACACGCTGCACGGGTTTTATGCGTTCCAGAAGGACGTACGCACGGAGCCCTCGCTGCAGGGTGACACGCTGCCAGGGTGGGGCGACCACCGCGCGGCGCACCGGCAGATCGGCACGCTACAGTATGTGCATGTCTTTTCGCCGAAGGTGACCAACGAAGCGCGTTTCGGCTTCAACCGGATTTCGATCTCGTTCAACCCGGCGAACACGATTGATCCGACCAGCCTTGGCCTGGGCGATGGTCTGAGCGGGCCGGTCGGCATTCCGCAGATCACGATTACGGACGACAGCTTCACGTTCGGCGGACCGTCGGGCTTCCCGCAGGGCCGCGACACCACGACGGGCGTGCTGGCCGACACCGTGACAATGGTTAAGGGAAATCACCAGATCAACTGGGGCGGCGAGTTCCGGCGGTACCTGCTGTACAGCTTTACCGGAAACATCGGCAGCATGAGCCTGACGTCAGCGAACCTGGCGAACAGCGTTACGCCGGTGTTCAGCGTACAGCCGAACATCATTGATTACCGCGTCTATTCCGATGCCGGGGCAGCGTTCGTCCAGGACCACTACAACGTGACGCCGCGGCTCATGTTCGAGTACGGCGCGCGGTTCGAGTGGAACGGAACGCCGCTGGAAGGTGAGAATCGCATCGCCATCTTCCAGCCGGGGAGTTCGACGCTAGTCCGCGCGGGGACGAACGGCATTCCCGCAGACGGCGCGTACAAGCAGAACTACAACTTCGAGCCGCGGCTGGGCTTCTCGTATGACGTCTTCAATAATCAGAAGACGGTCCTGCGCGGCGCATATGGTTTGCTAGTGGATCAGCCGGTGGCCGGGACAGTCACCGTGCTGACGGGCAATCCGCCGTTCACGACGTCGGTATCCTATAGCAACAGCGCCAGCCCGCAGCCGCTGGGCAACGTCTACGCAGCGGCGAAGGGCGCATCAGGGTTCGCTCTGGGATACGTGAATCCGAACTTCCGCAATGCGTATGTGGAGGACTTCAACTTCAACATCCAGCAGGCGCTGCCGTGGGCGATGGTCGGGACGATCGGCTACTACGGCTCGACGGGACACCATCTGCTGATCGTCACGAACCCGAACCAGGCGAGCGGACCTCCGGGCAGCCCGCGTCCGTACACGACGCTGGCGTCGACGAGCCCGATCGCACCGGGCGCTTCGATCGCCTCAAACATCAGCGAGCGCAACAGCATTGGGTGGTCGAACTACAACGCGATGTGGGTGACGTTGAACAAGAGCTTCACCCACGGGTTCCAGTTCAATACCAATTACGAGTGGACGAAGTCGATGGACATCAACACGCTCGGATCGCAGGGCGGACAGGTTCTGCCGGACAGCAATAATCCTGCGGAGAACTACGGCCTGTCGGACTTCGACGTGCGGCATCACTTTGCGGGCACGGCAATCTATGCGCTGCCGTTCCACCGCAACCGGTTCGTCGATGGCTTCCGCCTGGAAGGCATTGTTCAGTATCAGACCGGCAACCCGGTGAATATCGTGGCATCGAGCGACGGGTACAACGGTATGAGCGGTCTGATTCGGCCGAACCTGCTGGGGTACATTGACCGGCGCAAGATCCAGGTTCCGGGACAGTCGTACATCCAGTACTTTCAGAATCCGGCTGGCAATATCTGCACCGTTTCCACCTACACGCCGGCCTGCAACCTGCAGATTGTCGAGGTGGGGTCGACCTACACCGGTCTGGGTAACATCCAGCGCAACTACGGCACTGGACCGGGTTACGCGGACTGGGACATGTCGGGCGAGAAGGAGACGAAGATCACGGAGCGTGTGGCCTTCATTCTCCGCGCGGATGCGTTCGACATACTGAATCATCCAAACTTCGGTCAGCCGACCGGCAACGTGCAATCAGGCGCATTCGGCCAGATCACAGCGACGCGGTTCGCGACCAGCGATGGCGGGTCGTCGCGTCAGTTGCAGATCAGCGGCAAGTTCACCTTCTAATTTTCACAAGCTGGCGCGCGGCGACATCGTAAGGTGTCCCCGCGCGCCAGCTTTTTTGCGTGTGGAATTTGCGTCTGAAAATGCAGCGCGCCGGGCCCGAGCAAAGGCTCGCGACAAATCCATTTTGATTTGATCAAACGGTTCTGTTGAGCGGGCAAACTTCCCCGTGTAAAGCTGGGGATAGAGTTGTTCCTCACCCGAACTTTGTAGCGGGATATAAGTTCCTGAATTTCGGCGCGTTGGATTGTGGTTCATTCATCGCGTGAACAAACGCCTCGCAGGATGATGACCTTACTCCAACGGCAAATAAAAGAACCTGTTGAGGATAACTCTCTCAAAATTGTCGATACGCTAGTTAGGACGCTCTAGTTCAGAGGTATCAACGAGTTAGGTTTGGCGATCGGTATCAAGAAAGATTCTGCGTGCGGGTTGCCCGCGGGTCACCAAATTGAAACGGGTGCGTCCAACCAGCAAACCGGATACAACCATACGGAGCCGGATAACAACTAAGGGCGCCTGTTCCACAGCAGGTTAAGTCTTATACTCGACACGTTGCCCCCGGGCCTACCCTGTCTGCACTGAATGCGCCCCGTCATTCAATGCGTGATGCACAGGTTTGCTGTACTCCTGCCAGATGGCATTCGCTGAACTTGTGTCAGCACCCATCTCACGAGAGGTCGTTCATGAAATGCGAATTGCATCCGTAGCTACTGCATACCCTCCATACCGCTATCCGCAATCAGTAATCACAGAAGCACTGAAGGGATTTCGGAAATCCAAATCAACCGAAACAAACGAGATGCGTTTGATGGACCGGCTGCATTCCAACTGCGGGGTCGAGTTCCGTCATCTGATGTTCCCGATCGATAGCCTCGGGCGCTTCTCCGGATTTGGAGAGTCGAACGACGCGTGGATCGAGGGAGCGATTAAGTTAGGCCAGCAGGCGATTACGACCGCTCTTGAACGCGCAGGTCTGGAGCCCTCGAATATTTCTGCCATCTTCTTCTGCTCCACAACCGGGTTGGCGACGCCGAGTATCGATGCCCGGCTGACCAACCTGATGAACTTCCCAACCAACATTAAGCGCACGCCCATCTTTGGGCTTGGCTGCGTGGCCGGCGCTGCAGGCATCTCGCGGGCGGCGGACTATGTGCGGGCGTACCCGAAACAATATGCTTTGCTCCTTGCCGTGGAACTGTGCTCGCTGACGTGGCAGGACACCGACGAATCGGTCGGCAACCTTGTTGCCTCAGGACTTTTCGGCGACGGCGCGGCCGCGGTGGTGCTCGCCGGAGATCAGACTCCTCACGCGTTGAAACCACGTACAGAGGCTGATCGTCCGTGCCCGCGAGTGATGGACACACGCTCCACGCTCTATCCCGGAACCGAACACCTGGTTGGATGGAAGTTCAGAGACAATGGCTTTAATGTTGTTCTCTCATCCGAAATTCCAGACCTGGTGAACAAATACCTTCGCGCTAACGTGGATGAGTTTCTGGCCGAGAGCGATCTAACGGTGAAAGAGATCTGCAGCTTCATCTTCCACAGTGGCGGACCGAAGGTACTGGAGGCGATGGAGAAAAGTCTGGATCTTCCAGTTGGCGCGCTGGAAGCATCCTGGACCAGCCTTCGCGAAGTCGGCAATCTTTCATCAGCTTCGGTACTCTCCATCCTGGAAGACTACCTGCTCAACAAGCCTGGAAAGCCGGGCGAGCACAGCGTCCTGGCAGCGATGGGACCGGCATTCTGCTCCGAGCTCGTACTGCTGCAGTGGTAGAAGCGTCCGCGCAAGCGGCCCAAAATATCGACATATGAGGGAGGGGAGCGCAGCCGATTGGTGCGCTCCTTTTCAGTTTTTACTCAGCACTCGTCTGACCGTGATGATCGACGGCGGCCTGCGCTGACGGAGGCGCCCCGACTGCAAAGTCGGTGCTGTCGTCGCTGCGCGTGAGCACGGGGTCCTGCTGGGTATGCGCCTCGCTCTGTGCGCGCGCACGAACGTGCTGCTGGACGTAATCAAAAGCCTGCGTAAGCGGAACGTCGCCGTTCTGCTGCTGGAGTGCCTGCACGAGATAGTAAGTGAAGTAGCCGTGCTTGATCGCGTCGCTTTCCAGCGACTCCTCGTTCACGCCACTCGCTGTGAAGATGACGCGGCCTGTGCCCTGGCGAATGTGGTTCAACGTGGAAGGTGCGACAGAGCCTGAAGCGATGCCGGGAAGCATGAGCCGCTTATCTGCGGCGTTGCCGCTGTAGCAGGTGTCGAGAAAGATGGCTGTACGTTGCGCCCGGACGCGGGTAGCCACTGCGTTAGCTACATCGACCATCGGCAGCGCTGTGGCATAGAGGCTGTCAACGTCAGGATGATCCACGTCGCTTCCGATGTCCGTGTCGTGGGTGATGATGTAGCTGACTCCGGCCGTGTCGACGTCGCGGCGCGAGCCGTGTGCGGCGATGTAGACGACGACGAGGTCATCCGGAGCAGCGCTTCGTGCGAGCCAGTTGAGCTGCTCCTTGATGTGGCGCGTGGTCGCCTGATCGTTCAGCAGAATGTGTAGGTTCTCCGCCTTGAAGTGGCCATATTGGGGGCTCAGCAGGAGATCGGCAAAGCTCTGCGCATCGCTCGCGGTGTAGCTCAGCGGAGGGATGACCTTGTCTTCGAACGACGCGATCCCGATGACCAGCGCCCATTTTTGTGCGGGAGCACCGGATGACTTCGGCGGCTGGTTTGGAGCGGGTGTCGGCTCCAAGCCTCGAGCCCGCGCGGTTGAAAGAACAAACGGGTTGAGCCGCTCGTTCAGAGCGTCCGAGGGAAAGAGTTGCGCCTGACGCATCGAGTAGCTGGCGGACTGTGTGTGGCCGAGCTTGGCTTCGACGAGCGAACGGTAGTACCAGGCTTCGCCGAGATCACTGCAGAGTTCGATGGCGCGCTTGAGCAGTTGATCGGCGTCTTCGAGCTGGTCCTGTCCGCTGTCAGCCTGCACGCGCTCGAGCGCCTGCACGACCAGATCGGTGCCCGCGCCACAACGCGCCTGCGCCTGCATGGACCCGCACAGCACAGCTGAGAACAGAATCGCTAACCCGAATCGCCTCACAGCAGGATGACTCCTGGAAATCAAATATTAGCGTGATGCGGGGTGGACAGCGGAAGGTCCACTGCGCCCGCGCGTCTTCATTGCAGTGAGCACGCGACCGTTGACTCCATGCTTTGAGAGGTAGACCTGCCCCTCCACAGAGAGGTCAAAGTGCACGTCAGGGGCATGTTGAATATCGTCGATAATGTTCGCCTCGTCGATGTGTGCGGCGATCATCTCGATCACCTGGTCATTCGTCATAGCGTCGCCGGAGCCATTTGTGGAACTCGGGCCGGCCGACGCATCGTCGCCCCTGTTCGACGCGCTGCGCGCTGATGCGACCTCAGCGCGCGGCGCGCCATTGCTTTGATCGCTCAGTGACTTGTAGTGGGCCAGCGCCGTGTCAATACGGTTCTGCGGCTCGAGGAAGTTCTTCTCCGTCGGCTTCGCGTCGATTGCCTTGCCGTAGTTGATTGCAGCTTGCTGAAGATATGTCCTGGCCTTGTTGAAGTCGTCGGTCGAGTACGCGAGCGCCTCATTGGCGACACCGATGTCGTACAGGCGATAGGCATCGTCGTCAGGCTTTGAATACGGCGGCATCATGTCCAGATCTTCGAGCGCCCGCGTCCAAAGCTGGCTCTCCATCAGCTTCACGGGTTGATCCAGGGTACCGCCACGGGCCAGGTTGACTGAGACCTGCTCGGTGGTATTTACGAGGTGCGAGGCGATCTGAACCGCCGCATCTTGAATCAGCTTGTCGTGCAGCTCAACCGGCGTGGGTGGGGTGTCATCCTCGGAATGCTCGCCAACCTTTGTGACGTGACTTGCTGCCGAACTCATGGAATGAAAAATACTGCTGGTAATTCCAGTGTTGGTCTGGGCGGCGGCGGTGAGGTTGAATTCTCGATCGTAATTCGCCTTCACGTTGTCGGCTGCCAAGGTGTGGCCAGAGCGCGATTGCGCTTTGAACCCGAGGGCGAGCGTTCCGGTGACGCGCTCCTGATATTGCGGCTGTGCGGGTTTGTTCTTGTTGAGCGACACGGTAGATTGCGCGGTCCGCGTCGGGACCGGTTGCGAGTAGGTGGTCAGTGTGCAGGTGATGATGGTGTCGGGATGCACATCCTCGCTGCGCAACCGGGGATCATTGCGCAGCAGGATATTTTCGAGATCAGACTTCAGCGTGCCCGCGACATCGCCCTGCATCCCGACACCATTGACGATCACCTTGATCCCCGTGCCTTCGATGTGGCCGGTTGGCGGCAGCTTGCGCTGCAGTGTGATTCGCTTGCGCGTGAGCGACAGCGGCGAGCCGAAGTTCTGGGCGCCCGCGACAGGCTGTAACAAAGCCACTGCACCCGCAACGAGGATGCATTTCCGCATCAATTGAAGGCCACTCGAAATTCGTCGAAGCCCACGACTTCTCATAACTGCTTCCGCCTATCTTTTCCAGCACAATTGCTTCACATTCGTGAAG
Organism: uncultured Verrucomicrobiae bacterium; assembly: GCA_963716225.1. GTDB lineage: Bacteria > Acidobacteriota > Terriglobia > Terriglobales > Acidobacteriaceae > Granulicella. The sequence continues at coordinate 1,540,088 of OY970299.1, forward strand.
ATCGTCCGATCGATACTGCCCCGCCTTACTTTGCTGCGGCGCTCTTACGCCGGCGCAGCGTCAACTCTTCTTTTTCCCGCCGCCGGAGCTCTTACTTCCAGCGACGGAACCGTCCCGTGAAGTGCCGCCAGATCCGCTCGAGCTTGGACTCCGTTCGGCCGCTTCGGATACGGGCGCGAGCTTGATGTTGGCTGTCACATAGGTGATGTCCGGTGTGAGCTTCGTCGCGAGATCGTAGATGGACGAGTTTGCACTCGAGCCCTTCGGCACCAAAAATCCCTGCCTGAGCTCTAGCTTGTCGAAAGAAGGCTGTAGCTGCTCCGCATACACGTGCGGGACGAGGATGTAATCCCCGGGGACAAGATTGAAGCCCTGGGATGGGCCTGCGTCTGCGCGTGCCCCGCGAGTTGTATAAGCCGGCTGCGGGAATCCGTTGAGCAGGAAGGTCGTTCGCTGTTCCAGCGAACCGTACAACGTGCAGAACGAATTGAGCGCTGTCATGCTGATCTGCGGCAAGCCCAGCAGTGGCGCGAAGCGGCCAACTTCACTGTTGATCAACTTCAGCACAGAAACGAACGCCGACTCTTTGTGGGCCATAGACACGTTGACCGCAATCTGCCCGGAGCCGCCCGGGAGAATGATCTTCTGCATCTTTTCCCAGGTGCTTCCCGGATCGAAGCTGAGATTCTGCAGCGGCGGCAGTTTGCCGGCCTTGTCCGGATACAGAGCGGCGAGGCACGTCCACGCCATTGGGTCCAGTAGGTTGAGCAGAGACTTGCGCTGCAGGACGTCGATGCGAAGCTGGGCGGACTGGAGCTTCTCAAACTTCTCCTGATCTTCACCGGCCATGCGGAACCCGCCGACATTCACGCTGGCGTTGATATCCGTCTCGGCGGGGTACTCCAGCAGTTCATCAGACTCGACAGCGGCCGGGAAGCGAAGCCCCTTTTCCGCGTCATAGTGAATCCAGTCGATCTGACGGTTCACGTCGGCGGAGCCGGTCGTCTCCTTATGCGAGCTGAAGAGTCCACGGCTGTGGACCCCGGCCGCGGAGGTCTGCGCCTCCATGACGAAGTTCGACCAGAAGTTCTTGGAGTCATGCTCGCCGGCTGGAGCCACATCGTCGGTGTTGTTCAGGGCGGAGAACAGCGCTTCGGCGGCCCTTGGCCTGGCGTTCAGAAGAGCTCCGGCTGACGTCGTCAGCAAAGCGTCTCTGAAGAAATCCCGCCTGCTAGTATTCATGGTCGGCCTCGACTACGAACCATAGACCCATCTGCTTGTCAAGTGTTCCGAATGATACCTTAGAACTATTACCTCCACGAAGAAATTCAATCGACCGACGATATGACCGACATCGGCGGCGCCTTCGTGCCACCGCCAGCTCGCCGGCCGGGTAGCGCCAAAAGTACCCAATTGGTTGCGTGACCTGAAAAGGTGACGGAGCCCGTGATCGGTGGCCTAAGTTACTGGATTTATAGGGAGGTTACGGCAACTCCACGGCGCGCCCGGGAGAGCATGTTGCAAGTCTTGGGGAAATCCTTCCGGGTGACCTACCACTTCTGTGTGCTGGTGGATTTTGTTCAGATTGCCGATAACGTACCTAGCTACAAAGCCGAGATTCGAGCTTGTTCCAACCGGTTTCAGCACGGGACATTACTCCTGAATCGGCCTTGCGGAATTCGCTATGGCTATTCGAGTCATTCTCCTTCTCGGTGCAATCTTCCTGGCCTGCGGCAGCGTGGGCCTGGTCATCGTGCGGCTGAGCAATCCTCTCTTGCGGGGTCTCGGCTGGCTGGGCGGATCCTTTGCGGCTGGCGCAGTTGGGGCTTTCCTCCTTGCCTCTTACGGGCGGCTTCCTGAGCTCGCTACGATTGCCATCGCCGATGTTCTGATTCTCGGCTCGTTCGTTCTGCTCCACGTGGCCGTGCTCGAGCTCTCGGAGCGCTCGTCGCTCTTCCCGACATTTGGTGTAGCGCTGCTCGTCCTGCAGGCAGCGGTCGACCTGACCTTGATGTATACGCCGGGCTTCGGTCCGGACGGGGCGCGCATCGTGGTGGCGGGCCTGCTAATCGCAATTGTTTGCGGGCACACCGCCTTTACGCTGCTGCATGTAGCGCGTCGCGCAGTCCGGACATCCGCGCTGTTCACCGCGGGCCTGCTGCTTGCCTTCGTGTTCTATAACATCATCCGCGTCCTCGCGGTCGGCCTGGGACTGCTGCAGAAACCCGCGGCGTTCTATACAGAAGAGACGATCACGTTCGGTTTGTTCATCGGGGTCGCACTTGGAATTGCGTTCGGCTTCTTCTGGATGACGACTGCGATGCTGACCACCGGGCTCGAGCAAATGGCGAGCACGGATCCGCTGACGCGCATCTATAACCGCCGCGTATTTCTGATGTGGGCGGAGAAGGAGCTCACTCGTGGGCAGCGCACCGGAACGCCCTTCTCTGTCCTGATCGTGGACCTGGATCACTTCAAACAGATCAATGACTGCTTCGGACATCAGGCTGGCGACCAGGCCTTGTGCGCGGTCGTCGAAAAAATGCAGGACTCGGTGCGCGGCATCGACGTGCTGGGACGCTGGGGTGGCGAAGAGTTCGCTGTCCTGCTTCCGGGCGCGGCCGCAGACGCTGCCTTGCTCGTCGCGCAGCGCGTGCGCCGCAATATCGAGCGTATCCTGTTGCCGGGCAGCGGCATCCGCAATGGGGAACGTGTGCAGATGATCAGTGTGACGGCCAGCGTCGGCGTGGCAACGTACCGCGGCGTCGACGACAACGTGCACACCATGATGGACCGCGCCGACATGGCGCTGTATCAGGCCAAGGCTGCGGGACGCAACTGCGTTCTCGCGACTGCCTAAGTCACCGAATTCCTCGACAACGCTGAAGGCTGCCATCGCCATCCCATAAACCAGGGGGAGCGATGGAATGGCCTCCAACACCGCCCAGGCGCTCTCCGAAGTCGCCCGCGCCGCACATCCTCTTGCTTTCATCGACTCGGCCGAGTACGACCCGCTGATTCATGCGATCGGCGACGCTCGTCTTGTGCTGATCGGCGAAGCCTCGCACGGAACGCACGACTTCTACCGTGAGCGCGCTCGCATAACGCGCCGTCTGATTGAGGAGAAAGGCTTCTGCGGGGTTGCCGTCGAAGGTGACTGGCCCGACGCTTATCGCGTTCACCGCTTCGTCACGACGGGAGCTGTGAACGGTGACGAACGCGCCCGGCCCGTCGACTCGCTGAGCGGATTCCGCCGCTTTCCCGCTTGGATGTGGCGCAACATGGATGTGGTCGCGTTCGTCGACTGGCTTCGCCAACACAATTTGCGCACTGGCCAATCGGTCGGCTTCTTCGGGCTCGACCTCTACAGCCTGTACACGTCGGCGCAGGAGGTCCTTCGCTATCTCGACAAGAATGATCCCGCCGCGGCCGGACGCGCGCGCTTCCGCTATAGCTGCTTCGATCAGTTTGGGGATGACAGCCAGGCGTACGGATACGCCGCGGGTTTCGAGCTGAGCGAAAGCTGCCAGCAAGCAGTCGTCGATCAGCTCCTGGAGATGCGGCGGCGCGCCCCGGAGGAGATTCGGCGATCTGCCTGGGACGCGTTCTCCGCACTGGAGAATGCCGAGGTTGTGCGTGACGCGGAGCGTTACTACCGCACGATGTTTGGGGGCCGCGTGAGCTCATGGAACCTGCGCGACACCCACATGGCCGAGACGCTTGATCGTCTCCTCGAACATCTCGGGCCGGATTCGAAGATTGTTGTGTGGGCGCATAATTCCCATCTTGGGGATGCACGCGCAACACAGATGAGCCGCTCGGGCGAGTTGAACCTCGGCCAATTGGTACGGCAGCGCTATGGAGATGCGGCCTTTCTGCTCGGGTTCACCACCCATTCCGGTGAGGTAACCGCGGCGTCGAACTGGGACGAGCCTGCACAGCGCAAGATCGTTCGCCGAGCGCTGCCCAACAGCTTTGAATCACTTTTCCACGAGACCGGTCTCGGCGACTTCCTGCTGGTTCTGCGCGACCGCGCGATCCGCAGCGTGCTTTCGCGACCCATGCTCGAGCGCGCCATCGGCGTCATCTACAGGCCCGAGACAGAGCGCGTCAGTCACTACTTCGAGGCACGGCTGTCCGAACAGTTCGACGCAGTGATTCATATCGATCGAACTCTGGCGCTGATCCCGCTTGAGACCAGCGTCTCCTGGCATGAACGTCAAGAGGTCCCGGAAACCTTCCCGTCCGCGATTTAGCGTGCGTGCAGACGACCGGTCAACGAAAATGGAGAAGCCATGCACGCCGTTCCCGTAGAGGTTGCGCCATCACTCTCAGCCGAGCTCGTCAACCAACTCCGCCGCCGGACCGAAGCCGAGGTTCGCTTTGATGCGGGCTCGCGTGCAATCTACGCGTCGGATCTTTCGCACTATCGGCAGGTACCGATCGGCGCCGTCGTCCCCCGCACAATCGACGACGTGATCGAAACTGTCGCGGTTTGCCGCGAGTATGGTGTGCCCATCCTCGGCCGCGGCGCCGGCACCAGCCTCGCCGGACAGACATGCAATGTGGCGGTCGTTATCGATTTTTCGAAGTACCTCAACCGTCTGATCGAACTCAATCCGAAGCAGCGCTATGCGTGGGTGGAGCCTGGCCTGATCAATGACCATCTGCGCGAAGCCGCGGAGACGCACGACCTTACCTTCGCTCCTGATCCCGCAACGCACCAATACTGCACGCTCGGCGGAATGATTGGCAACAACTCCTGCGGCGCGCATTCCGTGCTCGGCGGCAAGACCTCCGAGAATATTGAAGAGTTGGATATCCTCACCTATGAAGGTCTGCGGCTCACCGTCGGAGCGACGAACGATCGCGAGTTGAAGAAGATCACGCAAGCAGGCGGGCGGCGCGCCGAGATTTACGAACGAATGAAGAAGCTGCGTGACACATACGCAGACGACGTGCGGCGGCGTTTCCCGAAGATCCCACGGCGTGTCTCCGGCTACAACCTCGATTATCTGCTTCCCGAGAACAACTTCCACGTCGCCCGAGCGCTGGTCGGAAGCGAGGGCACCTGCGTGCTTGTGCTGCGTGCGAAGACGAAGTTGATACACAGTCCGCAGAAGCGGGTTCTACTCATCATCGCGTACGCCGACGTTGCATCCGCTGGAGATCACGCCGATTCGCTGTCCGACCTCGGCCCAATTGCGATTGAAGGATTCGAGCGGCATGTGATTGAGAACGAGAGGCTGAAGGGTAAGCCGCTACCGGGAATTCAACATTTCCCCGAGGGAGGCGCCTGGCTGCTGGTTGAGTTCGGCGCCGACGCCGAGGAGAAGGCTGTTGAGCTCGGAGAGAGAGCGAAGCGGTGGGTGCAATCGCACGATCGCGATCAGCTTGGTCTTAAGCTGCTCGTCAACAAGAAGGATCAGCACGACGCAATGGATGTGCGCGAGCGTGGCCTTGGTGCGACGCGCGTTCCGGGCAAGGGGCCTGAAACATGGCCCGGATGGGAAGACGCTGCCGTCCCGCCGGAGAAGCTCGGGAGTTATCTGCGCGATTTCGCTGCGTTGTGCAAGCGCTACGACTACTACTCGGTCGTATATGGTCACTTCGGACAGGGCTGCATTCACGCGCGCATGGATTTCGATCTGAAGTCCACCGAAGGTGTAGCGAAGTATCGCCGCTTCGTAACTGAAGCCGCGCACATCGTTACGGACTACGGCGGCTCGCTCTCCGGCGAACACGGTGACGGCCAGTCGCGCGCCGAGTTGCTGCCCATCATGTTCGGCGATCGACTGGTGAATGCCTTCCGCGACTTCAAGTCGCTCTGGGACCCGGGCGGCAGAATGAATCCCGGCAAGCTCGTCGATCCATATCCGCTCGATTCGAACCTTCGCACCGGACCGGACTACAAGCCGAAGCCGGTGCTCACGATCTTTCAATATCCCGACGACGGCGGAAGCATGGCAGCAGCCACGGAGCGCTGCTTCGGAGTGGGCAAGTGCCGCAAGGTTGATGCGGGAACGATGTGCCCGAGTTTCCAGGTGACGCGTGAAGAACAGCACTCAACGCGCGGACGCGCACGCATGTTGTTCGAGATGTTGCGGGGCGACGTGATCGACGACGGCTGGCGCGATCCGCACATCAAGGAGGCGCTCGATCTCTGCCTTGCGTGCAAAGGTTGCAAGGGCGAGTGCCCCGTCAGCGTTGATGTCGCCACGTATAAGGCCGAGTTCCTCGCGCACTACTATGAGGGACGCACACGCCCTCCAGCCGCATACGCGATGGGCTTCATCGACACATGGGCGCAGCTTGCATCACGAACACCCGCGCTGGCGAACATTGCAACGCAAACGCCGGGCTTCGCAGGGCTCGCGAAAAAGGTCGGCGGCATCACACCGCATCGTGCGCTTCCGGCCTTCCCTCCAGAGACTTTCAAACAGTGGTTTGCGAAGCGCGAGACGCGCCAGAGCAGCCCGATGAACATTCGCGGAGAGGTGATCCTCTGGGCCGACACATTCAACAATTATCTGTTCCCGCACACATCGAAAGCCGCCGTCGCGGTACTGGAAGACGCTGGTTTCCGCGTGCGCGTTCCGCAGCGGCATCTCTGTTGCGGGCGCCCGTTGTACGACTTCGGCATGTTGGATGACGCGAAATCCTACCTTCGCAAGGTGCTCAGCTCTCTCTCTCCTGACATCGCTGCGGGGACGCCGATAGTTTGTCTCGAACCAAGCTGTGCGTCCGTCTTCCACGACGAGCTCACGAATCTCTTCCCGAAGGACGACGCTGCGCAAGAACTGAAAAAGCAGGTGGTGCTCCTGGCTGATTTCCTGGAGAGCGTTGGGTATCGGCCGACGCAGCGCAACCCACAGCTTGCAGGACGCAAAGCTATCATTCACGGCCACTGTCATCACAAGGCGCTGTGGAGCATTTCGCCCGAGGAACATCTGCTCCGAGAAGCCGGCTTGCAGCCTGAGGTCCTTGACTCTGGTTGCTGCGGCCTCGCCGGATCGTTCGGCTATGAAGCGGAGCACTATGACATATCAATGAAGATCGGTGAGCGCGTGCTGCTTCCGCGCGTGCGATCAGCGAGTCGCGATGTCGTCATCGTTGCCGACGGCTTCAGTTGCCGGCAACAGATCTCGCACGGAACGCGGCGCCACGCAATGCACCTCGCCGAGGTCCTGGCATTGGGCCTGCGACCTGCAGAGCCACTCGGGCGGCACGCCAACATCGAGGACGGCCACACCGAACCGAAGCACGGCGGGCCGTCGATTGCGCTGCTCGCGCTCGCAGCCGCGGCGTCCGCTGCAGGTCTGTTGCTGATCTCGCGAGCCCGCGCGCAGAAGACAACACAGACCCGCGAGGATGACTCTTAGCGCCGCCGCCCGAGCCCGAGCAACTGCAGGTCGTACAGCAGAAACTGCTCCGGGTCCGATATAATCAAGCCCTACCCCGCGGAGAGTTGGCCGAGTGGCTGAAGGCGGCGGTTTGCTAAACCGTTATAGGACCAAAAGTTCTATCGGGGGTTCGAATCCCCCACTCTCCGCCAGACATCTTTAGAATCATCAAGTTACACGAAAATAAGGCGCTTAGCTAGTAACCAAATTCGCTGCGGTCGCCAGAGTGTCTCGCTAATGCCCACTTTGCCTCGCTAAACGGAAAGTGCCTCGCTAAGCGAATATGTCCCGAACCCGAGCCTCAGGGTCGCGTGCTCGGCGCTTCCTCACACGTCGAGGAGAAGTCCGTTAGATTAGCAACATGCCGAACGATAAGACCCCTGTCACAACCGACGAAGCGGCTACGCCTTACTCGATAGGACCTATGCTCCGCATGACCCGGATACGAGTTATGTTGCTGACATCGCTGGCCCTGCACCCTGTCTGATCAATCTCTAAAACCGGAATAGCACTCCAGTGCTCAACAGCAAATTGTTCTGGTGGCCATCGGCTCCGTTGGGCACCTGCGTCACGTAGTAGTCGGCCTGAACGGCCTCCAGAGCGAACTGCCGCGTAAGGCCCACGCGAAGGCCGCCGCCAACCGTCGCGGCTACCGTGTTCATTGCCTCGCCCTCCGCGCTGTTGCGGGTGATGAGCGTTCCCGTTGCATGCACAACGCCGACGGACGCCTCGGCATAGGGCACAACCCTGTGGTGGACCATCAGCACAGCCCGCGCGCCAAACAGGAACGACGTGAGCACCAGGTTGCTCGAGGTCCCGTTCACCCCGTTCGCTCGGGTCACAGAAACCTTGAACAGCGGCTCCATACGCGGACTCAGGTTCCACAACACGGTCCCGCTGCCGCCCTGCATGTTGAAGCAGCCGCAGCCCGTCGGCGGCGCGTTGGTGTGCACGTAGTTGTAGTGCGCTGCGACGTCGACCGGCATAGACCTCTGCGCGGTCATAACAGCCGGAACACCGGAGAGCATTGCGAGAAAAAGCAGCGAGCGCATTTTGAAATCTCCTATTGCACCGTGAGGTTGACAGTCGCCGTGTGGGTATTCGTTGCGGAAGCACCGGTCACGGTGATCGCGTAAGTGTGCGAGGGCAGTACAAAGCCACCGCCGCAACCGGTCAGCGATGCACCGGCCAGGCCTAGCAGTGCGAACAAGGCAACCGTAGCGACGCGCGAACCCGCCAGCGAATGCCGCAGCATGCGCCGCCGCAGGAGCAGCAGTGGCGCGAGCGCGACAACCAGCAACCCGCCGCTACCTTCACCCTGTCGGCGTAGCAGCGCCATCGCTGTCGTCGTCTGCACCGTCATCACCGAGGTACCAGAAGCGCCGCTCGAAGAGACTGAAGCCGGCGAGAACGTGATCGTTGCACCCGGAATTCCAGCCGCCGCCAAGGTCACCGGTCCGCTCAGATTGCCGGAAACCGCAGCGACAGTGACCGTGAACATGCCATTCCCGCCCGCGTTGACGGTCTGCGTCGCTGGTGACGGCGACAGGCTGAAGTCCGAGGCCGATCCCGTACCCGCCAGCGATGCGCTCTGCGGCGACGTAGTCGCGTTATCCGCCACGCTCAGCATTCCACTGAGCGGTCCCGCAGTCGATGGCGTGAAACTCACCGTAATCGTGCAGCTTCCGCCCGCACTCACGCTGCTTCCGCAGTTGTTCGTCTCGCTGAACGAGGATGCATTCGCGCCAGCGATGCTGACGCCACTGAGCAGCATCGGCGCATTGCCTGTGTTGCTGAGCGTGAGCGTTTGCGTGGCCGCCGTGCTGCCCACATTCGTCGTCGCGAAGCTCAGCGATGACGGTGTGAGCACCGCCACCGGCGCAGCCGGAACGACACCGGTGCCGCTGATCGCAAGCGTCTGCGGTCCCGCGACCGAATCCGTCACAGCGAGCGTCGTGGACGCAGCGCCGAGCGCTGTCGGCGCGAACGTCACCGCGATCGTGCAGCTTGCACTCGCCGCTAATGAGGCGCCGCAGTTGTTCGTTTGGCTGAAACTCGCGGCTGTGCCACCGCTCAGCACAATCGACGTGATCGAGAGCGCCGCTGTGCCTGCGTTCGACAGCGTCACGTTCTGCACAGCACTCGTGGTGCCGGTCGTCTGGTTGTTGAACGAAAGCAAAGACGGCGCAAGCGCGGCCTGCGGCGCAGTTCCCGTCCCGCTGAGCGCCACACTCTGCGGCGATCCGGTCACGTTGTCACTCACATTGATAGATCCCGAGAAGCTGCCCACAGTGGTGGGTGCGAAGATGGCTGTGATGCTGCAACTCGACCCTGCCGCAACCGTCGCTCCGCAGGTATTCGTCTGCGAGAACGCAGATGCGTTCGTACCCGTAAGCGCAATGCTCGTGACGTTCAGCGCTGCGGTCCCGTTGTTCGCGAGCGTCACTTTCTGCGCCGCGCTCATGGTTCCGACCAACTGATCGCCAAAGATAAGCGGAGAAGGCAGCAGGCTCACCTGCGGCGCGGTGCCCGTGCCGTTCAGCGTCACACTCTGCGGCGATCCCGTCGCATTGTCAGCAACGTTGACCGTCGCCGTGTAAGCGCCCGCGGCCGATGGGCTGAAGGTGATGGAAATCGCGCACGAGCTGCCCGCATTCACTGTGCTTCCGCAGTTATTGGTCTGCGTAAACGAGCTCGCATTGGTTCCGCTGATCGTCACGCCGCTGATCGACAGCGCCGCGCCGCCGGAGTTACTCAGCGTCACAGTCTGCGCCGCGCTGGTTGAGCCCGCCTGCTGCGCAGCGAACGTGACCGGGTTCGGCGCAAGAGAGACGGAAGCCGTTGGCGACGTGCCCACACCCGTAACAGCGATGACGATATTTCCGTAGCTCTCAGCGAACGTGATCGTGCCGCTGTAGTTCGTCGCCGCCGCAGGCGTGAATGTCACGCTGGCCGTGCAGCTGCTGCCCACCGCGATCGAGTAGCAGGCCGACGGTATCGTCACCTGGAAAGCGCCGCTCGAGGAGGTATAGCTGTCCGCTTCTCCACTCGCGCCATAGCCGTTGTTGGTAAACGTCACCGTCATCGCCGCGCTGGTCGCGCCGACCGCCTGACTTCCGAAGCTGAGCGTATTCGTGTTGGGAGTGACGTACGCTCCGGTCACGGTATCGGTGAGTGTCACCGCCTGCGTTGTGCTGGCATTGAGTGAATTGCTCACGAACGACAGTATTCCGTTGTAAACTCCGCCGTGACTTGGCGCCGTGAAGTTTACAACCACCCCGCAGATCCCACCAGCGGGGACGGGCATCCCCGCCGTGCACGCGCCGCTCGTCGGCGGCGTAAGAGTGAAGTCCGGGTCGCCGCTCACGCTGAAGCTCGTCAAACTAAGCGGCTGGTTCCCGCCGTTGTAAACGTATGCAGTCTGCGGTGTCGCGGGCTGGTTGGGATTGATCGCGTTCAGGCTCAACGCGCCCTGCGTGCGGTCTACCTTATCCAGGTTCGAGTAGTTGCCCACCCACAGTGTGCCGTCGCCGCCAAGGCCCAGCCCCAAAGGTGACGAGCCGCTGTCGAGTCCTGCCCCGATGTTCGCCGTCCACGCGTTCGACGCGGGAATCATCCCCACGCTCTCGGACACCGACCCGCTGCTGAACCGCCCGATGTAGAGCGTGTCTGCAGCATCCGCCTCATAGCCGTTCTGGGCGTTGATCGTATTGATCTGCGTCTGCGTTCCATTCGGCAGCAGCTCGTTCTCGGCGTAGCCACCGATGAACACGTTTTCGCTGCTGTCGACAATCAGCGCATAGGCCTGCGTGATCGCAGGATTGATCGGTACAGTCGTGATCGGTCCGCCGTACTCGGACTCCTCGTAGATGTTCGTGCCGCTCGTCTCGAACAGGTTTCCGGTGTCGCCGAGTGCCAGCGCTTGGTTGTAGCCCTCTCCCGGCGGAAACGCGATCGAACCCTGGACGCCCTGCACGGTGTCGTAGGTAATAGTCGGGCCGTTGTAGGTTTGGTCCGCGATGTACAGCACACCCGCGCCATCAATGGCGATCGCACGCGGAGAATTGAGCCCCGCGATCGCGAGCGCCGTCACCGTTCCGCTCGCCGTCACGCTGTAAACCGCGTTGCCTTCTGTCGCGAGCACGTAGTCCGTTCCGTTCTCATCCACCACGGAGTTATAGAAATAGCTAGCGCCGCCGACGACAGGACTCGTTACGATCCCGGGCTGGAGCATCGCGAACGGCGCCTGTCCCACGCCGTTCAGCAGCATGGTGGCCAGACGCGTGCTTCCGTTCATCAGGAAGATGGCGTCACGGCGCGCACCCGGATAGCGCGGAAGAAACGTCACCGGCACCGTGCAGGTTTCGGTCGAGCCGCTCGTGCAACTTACCGCGCCGATCGTGTAGCTCAGTCCGTAATGCACGGTCGCCGTCGGCGTGAAGCTGCCAACATATCCGCTCACCGTGAAGCTCGCCGTCAGCGTCTGCGCCGAGCCAGCGGACACCCCGACCGCAGCCGGCGCGAACCCGAGCACCGTCGTCGCCGGCGTCGCCGTCTGGCACGCTGCCGTGGACGCGATCGCCCCCAACGTCAACATCATGAATAGAAAACGGAAGCGCCGAAACGATCCGAAGCGGTGCACAAAAATCTTCACTTCATCCTCCTCATCCCGGTTGGCCGGGCAGAAGCCCCGTCCGGCTCCGCGGCGACCGCTGCCAAAGGCCGCCCGCAAAATGGGCAATAGCCCAGGCCCACATCCGAACCCACGCTTTCCACGGTGACGCGGCTCTGTCGCTCGTGCACCGTGACCTCCTGAACGAGCGCACGCGTCGCTGTCTCCTGGCTCCATTCGCGGCGTATTTCCGTTGTCCGTTCACGCAGCCACTGGTACAGTCGTGTCATCCGCGCATCCTCGTTTCATGCATCCTGTCCTGCGCGGGCTGAAAACTCCAGTGACGGGATGTGACGGAACGTGACAACTCGTTGTGAGGCAGCTATGTTCCTGAAAGCCGGGCAGATGCTTCATTTCGGCGAGTTTGTCCTCGATCCCGCAGCTCGCAGCCTCTCGCGCAACGGCAGCCGCGTCGCACTAAGTAGAAGGTCCTTCGACGTCCTCTATTACATGGCGCAGCACCCGGGCGAAGTGCTCTCCCGCGAGCAGTTGCTGCAGCACGTCTGGCCCGACACCCACGTCGACGAGAACAGCCTCTCGCAGAGCATCTCGGCGCTCCGCCGGGCGCTCGACGAAAAGCCCGGCGAGAACACCTACATCGCCACCGTGCCCGGCCGCGGCTATCAGTTCGCGCTTCCGGTCGAGACCATCGGCGAGCCGCGCACCACCGCCTCAGTCGACTCCACAGCAGCAGGCGCGCAGTTGCTCGTCGAGGAACGCACCGTCAGCCACCGCGTCGTCTCCTCCGAACGGCTGACGCGCACCGGCCGCACCCGGGTCCTCCTCGCGGCCGGGACCATCGTTGCGCTCGCGGCCGCGTTCGGCTACCGGCTGTGGCGGCAGAATGAAGACAATCCGCCCGGCCACACCACCGCGGTCATCGCGGACCTGGACAACGAAACCGGCGACCCCGAGTTCGATCACACGCTCAACAAGGTTCTGCAGATCGACCTGCAGCAATCGCCGTTCTTCACCGTTGTCAGCGAAGGCCGCGCACGTCGCACGCTGAAGATGATGCGCCAGGATCCCACCGAGCTCATGACCGGGCCGCTCGCGCGAGAGGTCTGCCAGCGGGTCAACGGCCAGGTCTACCTCGTCCCGGCCATCGCCAAGCTGGGCAGCCGGTACTCCCTCACCATGCAGTTGAACAACTGCAGCGACGGCCGCGAGCTGGCGAGCAGCCGCAAAGAGGCAGGATCAAAGAACGATGTCCTGGCCGGTTGGGCGAACCTCACCCTGCGCATGCGCCGCGCTGCGGGCGAGTCGCGGAGGTCAGTCAAGGATTTCGACAAGCCCCTGTACGATGAACCCACCTCTTCGCTCGATGCCCTGCGCGCCTACTCCGAAGCCGTCCGCCAGGGCGACGCCGGCAAGTACAAGGAGTCCATCGCTCTTTATCAACACGCGGCCGAGCTCGATCCCAACTTCGCCATCGCCTGGCTCGACATGTCGAGCATGTACTTCAACATTAGCGACGAGGTGCACGACAAACAGGCCATCACCCACGCCTACGCTCTGCGCGACTACGCCAACGAGCGGGAGCGCTTCGCGATCGAGCTTCGCTATGCGCAGAGCGTGACCGGGGACCTGAATGCTTTGCTGGACGCGCTGCATAACTGGGCCGCCACATACCCTGAGGACAATCTCCCGCTCGATGACCTGGTGAACATGGAGACCTGGACAGGGCATTACCCGGAGGCCGCCAGCTATGCCGATCGCGTTGCAGCGATCGAAGATCGAATGAACATCCACAACGGCATCGCCTACGAGATCGAGGCGCGCGCCTACCACCACGCGAATCTTCCGGACAAGCTGCGCGCCACGTATGCGAAAGCGCTGCAGTGGAAGGTGGATACGCAGGGAATGCATGGGGTCATGCTCCAGTTCGCCGCCGAAAACGGAGACTCCGCCGAAGTCGATCGCCAGCTTGCCTGGTCACGCAACACGCCCAATGAAACGCATCTTCTGCAGGAGGCCGGCATGGCGGCGCTCGCCGCTGGCCAGGTCAAGCGAGCAGAGGCGCTCTTCGCCGAAGCGCGGCAAACAGCTGCGCGCGACAAGATGCAGGACTCACTCGTCGATCTCGACGACTACTACGTGCGCATGTTGGTTGAGCTCGGCCTGAAAGACCATGCTCGCGCCGTCCTCAAGCTCCTTCCCACGAGCGATCCTTCTCTCGACCGCGCCTTTGCGCAGGCCGCGCTTGGCGACTTCGATCCTGCCCTGGCCGCCGCCGAGCACATGCATGCCGCATCGCCGCACGACACCCTTGTCAACGCGGAGTATGTCCCTTCCGTGCAGGCAGTCATCGCGCTTCAAAAGGGCGACTCTAAACAGGCAGTGCACCTGCTTGAGCCGTGTGCCCCTTTCGAGCTCAGAGATCCGACGGTTCCTTATCTGCGCGGCGAATCCTTCCTCGCAGCGAACCAACCAGCGCAAGCCATCACGGAGTTCAGCAAGCTGGCAGGCCGGCCCTGGATCGATGACCCCGCCGCTCCCCTCACAACGCTCGCCTATCTGGGACTGGCGCGCGCCTATGCGCAGCAGCACAACGGCGCAATCGCCGCACAGCAGTACGGAAGGTTCCTCGACGCCTGGTCTCATGCCGATCAGGACCTGCCCGTCATCAAACAAGCGCGTCAGGAACTCGCCGAACTCCAGCACCAAACGACATCTCCAACTTCCGCAATGTGAGCGAATCAAAAATACTTCCTCACAAAACAAGGAAGCGGTGCCGAGAAAAAAAGGTGGCACCCGCCTCTTTTCTTCTTCCACGTGACGGGGAGCGTCGCACATCGTCCATCGGCTCGCAAAATATATGGAGGATATTCAGAGGCTTTTGAACCTATTCCCGGGATCGAAGGAAATGGGGCCTCACCGAGGCGTCAGCGATCCCGCGAAGCGCTTGTAACGGATGTCTCAGGTCCACAACGTAACGCATCTCCGGGTACACTCACCGCTCAGCGAAGTTTGGCTTGATTTTCGTTGCGTATCAGCGCACATGACTAGCACGGGCAAGCACTACACCAACAGCAATGGGCAAAGCGTGCACTCCCTGCCCCCCGCTGGAGCCACTGCGAAATGCGCAGAAGGTACATATAGTTTCAGCCAGCACAGGAGCGGAACGTGTTCGCACCACCGTGATGTTGCGATCTGGCTTGTGCACTAATCAAGGAGCTACTGCTAAAACCTTTCGGGTAGCTACTCACGAATCCGAACTCTCTATGCTTAGAAGGAGCTTCATTCGACGCGGGCCTCGCGGAACTTTCCGCGGGGCCTCTTCTTTGCACCTAACCGGGCTCGGACGCGATCCGGACGGGGGGTTCTGAAGAACACACTCGATGTAGACTGAAGTGGTGAATCCAATCTCAAGCCGGGCTGGTACCACTCAGCCCTCGGGCATCTTGGCTATCGAGTGAAGGTGCATGCCGTCCACGACGAGCGCGTCTACTTCACGAGGCTAGGGATGGCTCACATGTCGATCAGCTCCGTCGAGACGTTCCGCGGTATCGTGCGGTTTCCAGCGTTCAAGGTTTTTGAAGAAGACACGGCTTAGTGCCGTCCCGCGCGCCGCCTCGCGCGCGTACTTCCGGGACAACCCTTAGCCTGTTTCGTCGCCTGTTCTCAGGGAACGGAGACCTTAGGTCCCCGCCGGCAGATTGGCTGCTGTTCCCTGCTCACGCTTACATAGAGCACAAGTTGGAATCGTGCACGGCAGGCGCGCGCCTGCACGCCTGCCGTCATTTCACCGATTGAGCTACCAGCTGTGCGAAGGACAACCCTTTCCGTCGACGACAGTGGTCAGCACGTTGTCCGCTGAAGTGAGCTGCCGGCTATAGCACTCGCCGTTCCAGTCGGTGAAGATGTAGCTCGCCGAGCTCTGCGCTCCTGTGTGCCCGGTGACCGCCGTCAACGACGAGTTGTAGTTCAGCGTGTCGCTGGATTTCACCTCTTCGTGCGTGCTGCTCGACGCAATCGGGAAGCCGTTCAATGATGTGCCATCCTGCACTTTGTAGCCCTGATCCACGCTCGTGATCTGCGAATAGGTTCCATCCGGGTTTGCCAGCAACGAGTAGTCGATCGTCAGTGGGAAGGAGACTGTCAGGTCTGTCTCCTTGCGCAGAATGCCCAACTGCTCCGTCGACTTCTGGCTGACCGTGCTGGTCTGCACAGCGTTCTGCACCTCCGGCACACCGGACGCCCCAACATCGAAAGTCTGCGTGCTGTTGAAGTGCACCTTCTCGGCGACCGTCGTCTCCACGCGGCCGAGCGAGGTATCGACGTAGCCGCGCAGCGTGAAGTTGCGGACCGAATCAACGGCGACTGTACCGACCGTATCACCGGAGCCATTGGTCGGGAGGTTCTCGGAGACCAGCGGCGTCGGCGCGGCGCTCAACGTGTTCTGCTCGAGCGCGCCGTGTGTCTCCGCCCGGAAGGGATCGGTATAGAGCAGCAGGTTGGAGGTCTCCCAGAAGTAATTGTTCGCGTTGTAGACGCTCACCCCGATCGTGTGCGGGTTGCCATCGCTCAGCACGCCGGCGAATGGAGTGAGGTCCACGCGATAAGGCTTCATGTTCAGTGTCTGCACGCCGGTGATGGGCTCCCACAGGTACGGATCGATGCCGCCGGTGTAGATCCAGGGGTAGACCGGAGCAACACCTGCCGGCTGGCCGTCGATCGTCACCTCCGTCTCACGGAATGCCGTGTTGCCGCAGGTTTCGAGCGGCCCCGTCTGATCGTTCGGAACGCAGAGATACCAGAACTCATCGTTGCCCTGGCTCTGCGAGATCACATCCAGGTAGGCCTTCACGGTATTGCGCGGCGCAGTGAACGTCGCCGTCACCTGGTCGCTTCCAGTATTCAGCGCAACCGCATTATTCGATCCGCTCACGGGAACGACGACCTGCGGCACAACCGCCGGAGGATTACGGAAATTCGCCGGATAGAAGTACAGCTTCGCCGTCGCGTAGATAATCCCCGTGTAGGTCGAGTTCACGATGTTGTAGATCACCGCATTCCCTGTCTCGGCGCTCTTGAAGACCGGCGTGAGGTCGGTTACATCGCGCTCAATATGCCACGACGGGCTGAGCGCGGCGCGCGGCTCTGCAGTTGTGCCGTAGTAGATGTTCGCATTGCCAAGGTAGAGCGCGGCTGTGCGGTCGTACTGGCGCCCGGCCGTCACGGTGAAGTCCATCGTGAGCACGACCTTCGACCACGCGCCCGGACACGCTGCCGGCGGCGCATAGGTCATCGCGTGCGCACTGTAGTCGCCGAACTCCTCATTGCTGAACAGCGTCACAACGCATGGCGTGGTCGATGGGCGGGAGACGGGTGGCTCCGCCGTCGCAGGATTCGACGAGCCGACCACCGGAGTCGGCGGCACGATGACGACCTGGCTGTGAATTCCTGGAACCGTTGTGAAGCCCAGCAGCCCAATACCGAGGGCTACAACGAACCGGTGCGAAATTCGCAGAGCGGTTGGAGAGATTGTCATGGATAGCCTCCTGATGCGACGGTCTTCTCGCAGAAGAACCTGGCAGTCCGTCTGCTCGAACAAAACCGCGTGTGCGCGGATCAAATCGGACCTCGGCGGGCTCGCTCGTTGCCTACGCAAGGCAACGCCTCGAAACAGTCTCGGTCGCTTGGGAAGTGAAGATACTTCGGAAATGCCCGATCTGTCCAGAAAAGCGTTCAGAATGCCCAAATCGTCGGAGTTCACCCGCCAATCGGCCAATCGCAAGACCCGAATCTGCCTGTTTCGGTCAAAACTGCACCAGTCATTCTGCGGCCACGCCATGCGCCTGCCTTGCCCGGAACAGAGCTCCCTGGACCGCTGCAGCCGGATTCGTCTGGATTTCGGCTCCCGGAAATTGCGCGCGCAATGCTGCCATCACGGCGTCGCGAACCGGCGTCACGTGTGCGAGGACACTGCCTGCGAAAGCGAATCGCGCTGCAATCGGCGCACCCTCGATCCTTTCCAGCTTGAGGTGGGTGAGCACAGCCAGATGTGCGAGCTCCTGTCCTTCGCGAACCAGCAAATCGAACGCAACCTGATCGCCGGCTTGCGCGCAGGCCGTGACGAGCGGCGTCAGGGCCGCGAACTCCGACAGGTCGCACGTGTTCGCGTAACTCACCAGTTCGTCGAATCCGCTTAGCTTCCAGTGCGCGAGAACTGCCGCCAGCAGCGACGTCTCGCGTTCCTCGTCGATGGCGCGGAAGATCTCGCGAACCGCCTGCTGTCCAATTCGGTGGCCCGACCCCTGGTCGGCCAGCATCGGCCCCCATCCGCCCGTGCCCGCCATGCGCCCATTTGGTGCGCGCCCTCTTACATTCGATCCCGTACCGGCGAGAATCAGCACGCCGTGCGACGCAGGAAATGCCGCATCCAACGCAATCTCCACATCGCCAAAAAGCAACAGCCGTCCACCCACTCGCGACCCGAGCTCCTGCCGCAGCCAATCCGTAACCAGCGGCACTGTCTCCCCCGCCGTGCCAATGCAGGTCACCTCGACCTGCGCAAGCGAGCGGCCGGACTCCAATTCGAGCTGATGCAGGGCTGCGGTCAGGTTTGCATTGGCGGCCTCGGCCGCCACGCGCATGCGCTTGATCGTTCCGCCGCGCACACTGGCCAGAACGCCGGTCGCATCCGCGAGCAAGTAGTCGGCCTTCGTTCCCCCTGCATCGATCGCGAGATACAAGCTCAATTAAGGTCCCTCAGGTTCGGTGATCCGCACCTAAGCTTAGCGTCCCTGCCGGATTTCAGATCGCGTGCAGCCAATGCTCCTGCCGATTGCGGTATCGGCAATGGCGAGCCTGATGGGCCGTAAAAAAAGGCGTAAACGACCATTTTGACTTAGCTTCTGGCCCTTAAATTGACTGTTGTAACCAATTTTTCTGGACAAACCGCTCATTGTTTGCATATCTTGGCTCTTCAAGCGCGCAGCATCGAGTCGAGCGACCTGACTCCCAGACTCTCGATCACCGCCGCGCCGGATCCCAACCCGGCGCAAACCCAGCTTCCGTGAGGCAACAACGATGAACCTGTCATTCAAACTCACACTTCTCCCGGCGGTATTGGCATTTGCGGCCTTCTCCGGTGCCCAGACCGTCACTGGCGGGGTGACTGGAACGGTTACCGATCCGAGCGGCGCAGCGATCCGGGGCGCGGCCGTCACCGCCCACGATCTGGACACCAACGTCTCGACCCCGACCGCTACGAACGCCGACGGTGTGTATCGCATCGAGCATCTGCCAATCGGCAGGTATGAAGTGATCGTCAATTCGAACGGGTTCAGCCGTCAGACGTTGCCGGCGTTCAGCCTTGAAGCGCTGCAAACGGTGACGTTCAACGCGAAGCTCTCGATCGAGGGATCGAAGGCCACCGTGGAGGTCTCCTCCGCCGCACCGATCCTGGACACGCAGGACTACACGCTCAGCAGCACGTTTACAGCGAACACAATCGCGAACTTTCCGCTGAACGGTCTGGACTTCAGCGCGCTTACGCTCTACACGCCCGGCGCAGTCAGCACCTATGGCAATACGGGAACGAACGTCATCGAGCGCGACACGTATTACAGCGACTCGGTGAACATGAACGGCAACCGCGCGCAGGCGAATAACTACACCCTGGAAGGGATTGACATGAACGAGACCTTCAACAACGAGATCGCCTACAGCCCATCGCCGTTTGCACTCGATGAGATCCAGGTTGTTACGGCAAACTCACCGGCCGAAGTCGGCAACGTGAACGGCGCCGCAGTGATCAACGTTCTCCGGAGCGGCACGAATCACTTCCACGGATCACTGTTTGGCTACCTGCAGGACTACCGTATGAACGCGAACTCCTGGCAGAACAAGAACCAAACCCCAGTCGTTCCCACGAACCCGTTTTCGCAAGACCAATTCGGCGCGACTCTCGGCGGCCCGATTCTGCGCAACCGACTCTTCTTCTTCGTCGACTACCTCGGCTCGCGCTATCACGTAGGCGGCATGTCATACGCCAGCGTGCTTACCGCCGCGATGCGAACCGGCGATTTCTCTGGCCTGCTTCCTCAGGGTTGCGACAGCGCCGGATACACGATCACCTCTGGCGTGGCGATCTGCAATTCGACCGGTTCGCCGGATAGCTATCAGCTCTACGACACGCTGAACAATAACAGTCCGTTTGTCGGCAACCTCGGCATTCCGATTCTCAATCCCGTAGCGAAGTTCCTGTTCGCGAATCCCTCGTTATATCCGCTGCCGAATGCCTCGCCCACGGATTTGATCGTCAATGACAACTACCAGGGGCATTCGCGTAGCTACAAGGCCAACAATCAGGGCGACATCAAGATCGAGTACGACAAGAGCGACAAGAACAAGCTCACCGGCTTCTACTCGATGTCGACCGCCTACGACGGGAGCACGCCTCTGCTGGCGATCAGCTTCTCCGGCCCGAACCTCTTCCCCACGAAGCTCGGCGGCCTGACCTGGGTCCATACCTTCTCGCCGGCCTTTGTGAACTCGTTCCGCCTTGGCTTCACACGCGTTGTCTGGGCGCAAAACTACTCCGTGGATACGACCGGGCAGTTCGGTCTCGCCGGCGACGCAAAGGTGGGCATCAGCTTCCCCAACCAGAGCGTGCCGGGTTACACCTACCAAAACATCGGCGGAGGCATCTTCGGCGGAATCCCGACACCGGCGGCGGCCTGATCGACAACACCTATCAGTACATGGATTCGGCAAGCTGGCAGCACGGCCGCCATTACTTCAGCTTCGGCGTATCGGCGCTGCGTTACCAGAACAACTATCCGACCGCAAACAACAACGGCTATCTCGGGAACGTGAACTACAGCGGCCAATACACGAGCAACGGAGGCACCACTGGCGGCTATGGCGGAGCCGACTTTCTGCTTGGCCGTATCACCTCCGCCGCAGCCACGCTCAGCAGCGTAAACGTGGGCCAGCGCCAGTGGCGCACCGGCGTGTACGCAACCGACGACGTAAAACTCATGCCCAACCTGACGCTGCACTACGGCTTCCGGTACGAGCTCGATGAACCGTGGATTGAGGAAAATAACAAGACCGGCAACGTGAATCTGACCACTGGGCAGGTTATCTATGCAGTCCGCGTGCCCGCCGGCGCACCGCCGAATTCTGGAATCTGCTCCAATCGTGGCTGCTATGACTGGAACTTCCACCAGTTCATGCCGCGTGTCGGCTTTGCTTGGCAGGTCGATCCGCGGTTCGTTGTGCGCGGCGGCTACAGCGGATCCAGCTTCTTTGAAGGCAACTCCAGCAATCAGCGCCTGACCTCGATCACACCGTTCATTCAGGCCATTCAAACGCCCGGCCTGACGGTAACTACGACCAGCGTTCCTACGCCGTACACCACCCAGACTGCGTTCGATGTCACAGCGCAGCCCGGCGGAACGTACAACACCTATCCGCAGAACATGCAGCCGGCGTATGTGCAGAACTACAACCTGACACTCGAATACGCCGTGACACACCTGCTGAGTCTGCAGGTTGGATACGTCGGCGAGACCGGCCAGCACATTGAGGATTACGGCAACGTAAATCAGTGGAAGGTCCCGGGCGATCCTACTTCGGCGCCCTTCTACAACAGCCCGTATATCGGCTGCAATTCACCGCAGGCTACGCAGGTCTGTTCGAATGGCCTGCTCATCACTGAATCGCGCGCGATGATGAACTACAACGGGCTGCAGACTGTTCTGCGGCAGCGGCTGTCCAATGGCCTTGAGTTCACAGTGAACTACACGTATTCGAAATCAATGACCAACGCCGTTGGCAACTATGGCTTGAATACTGGCGGCTACAACGCGGATCCCGGATTCCAGAACTACTACGACAGCCACGCGGATTACGGCGTGGCAGGATCTGACGTCAAGCACAACCTCAACGGCACTGCCACCTATGCGATCCCTCTGGGTCACGGACGCAAGTACATGAACAACGCGAACCGAATCGTCGACGAGGTGCTCGGCGGCTGGAAGGTCAGCGCGGGATTTATGTTCTACAGCGGTTTCCCGGACACCATCACTGGCGGTGGCAGTAACGTGAACAGCTACGGGGCTACGCGTGCTGAACAGTACCGTCCGCTGAAAATCGTCAACCGCTCCCGCTACGCCTGGTTCGGTACGGATCCCTCGGCGCAGCCCTGCACCACGGCGGGTGTCGACAACGGCTTGTGCGCGTTCGGTGTGCCTGCGCAGAACACCTTCGGCAACTCAGTCAACGGAGTGGTGCGCGGCCCGGGCTTCCGAGATGTGGACATGTCCGGCTTCAAGGACTTCCGCACCATCCGCGAGCAGTTCCTCGGGTTCCGCGTGGACGCCTTCAACGCGTTCAACATCGTCAGCTTCGGCAATCCGGACCTCAGTCTGTCTCCGAAATTCGGGTACCTCGCGCAGGAGAACAGCATCCGTTCCAATGAGCGTCATCTGCAGTTCTCTGCGTACTACCGGTTCTAGGACAGCATGATTCGTTCTGACAGGACTGACCATGGCTGTCATTGAAATTGCGGTCGACTCAACTGAATCGGCTCTTGCCGCGGAGCAGGGTGGTGCCCAGCGCATTGAGCTTTGCAGTGCGTTGCGCGAGGGCGGCCTGACCTCCAGCCTCGGGCTGGTGCGCACCGTCCGCTCGGGCTGCTCGCTCGCACTCTTCGCGATGATCCGCCCGCGCGGCGGCGACTTCCTGTACACGGCAGATGAGTTCCGCGCCATGCAGGAGGATATCCGCATCATGGGACAGGAGGGTGTCGACGGCGTTGTCTTCGGTCTTTTGTCGCAGGACGGCCACGTGGACAAGGACCGCACGTGCACGCTCGTCGAGCTTGCGCGACCGATGCAGGTGACATTCCATCGAGCTGTCGACATGGCCCTGGATGCCGAGCAGGCGCTCGAAGGCGTGATCGCCTGCGGTGTCCAGCGCGTCCTCACATCAGGCGGCGCCTCGTCCGCCTGGGCAGGGCGCAAACGGCTGCGCGCCATGGTTCAGCAAGCGGCTGCGCGAACGACGATCGTCGTTGCCGGGGGCGTTCGGCCTGCGCAAATCTCACGCCTGATGGCCAGCACCGGCGCGACAGAGTTCCACTCCTCCATGCGCCGTCTGATGCCGAGCGCGATGCGCTACCAGGCTCGCAAGCTGAATCTCGGGGAGCCCGGCGTGGATGAGTTCAGCAGAAACCTGGTACTCGCCGACGAGGTGCGAGAGCTTCTCGCAGCCGCGCGAACACAGGACGGCAACGAAGACGCAAGCTGATCAGCCGCACCACGTCACCCGACCTACAAAGGGATCCGTAGAATACCGCCATGGCTCAGAAGACCGAGAAACGTGCGAAGGAGATTCTTCAACTTCTTCTTCATCAGGGCAAGACGTCCGTGGAACAGCTCGCCGAGCATTTCCAGACATCCGCCACCAGTGTTCGCCGCGACCTTGCGCGCCTTGAGCGGCAAGGTCTCGTGCATCGCACGCGCGGCGGCGCCATGCTTGCCGGCCAGGTATACGAGCCGTTCCGCTTCGACGCCACGTTCACCGAGCGTGAAAAGCGCTTCCAGCGGGAGAAGCAGTTGATCGCGGCCAAGGCCGCCGCTCTGATTGCCGACGGCGAGACCGTCGGCCTCACCGCCGGGACCACGACAACCCAGGTAGCGCGCGCCTTGCGTGGACGCAAAGGCGTACGGGTCCTGACCAACGCCGTGAATATCGGCCTCGAGCTTAGCGCTGGCGAAGACCCGCAAACCAGCTTGACCGGGGGCTGCATGGTATGGCCAGGTGCGTTCTCGCTCACCGGCCCCATAGCACTCGAAACCATCAACGGCTTCGTTCTCGATCGCACCCTTCTCGGCGTCACTGGTGTCGACATACAGCATGGAGCCACGATGATCGAGCCCGAGGAGGCAGCGGTCTCTCGTGCAATGGTGCGCCAGGCCCGCGAGGTGATTGTCGTCGCGGACTCCAGCAAGGTGGGCATGACAAGCAGTGCCGTCATCTGCGGCATTCAGAGGATCAATGTCCTCGTTACGGATAGTGGCATATCCGAGCCCATCAGGAAACAACTGGAGCAGCAAGGCGTCTGCATCGTCATCGCCGATGTTTAGGCCTTCCACGTAACTACCAGCGAGGTGCTATGTTCCACCGGCTATCCGCGACGAACTGCCTCGCTTTGGCATTAGTGACTGCCGTGCAGCTTGCGGCTGCGGCACAACAGAACTTCGTGGACGTGAAACCGGCCCCGCAACAGAGCGCCTGGCAGGATCGCGAATTCGGTGTGATTCTGCACTTCGGAACCAACACCTTTCTCGATCGCGAATGGGGCGATGGCACGGCGGACCCAAAGGTCTTCAACCCCACTGACTTCAATCCGGATCAATGGATTGAAGCCATCAAAGCCGCGGGCGCAACCTACGTCGTCATGGTCGCGAAGCATCATGACGGCTTTGCGCTCTGGCCCACGGAGCAGACCACCTACAGCGTGAAGGCCACCCCATGGCGCAATGGCAAGGGCGACGTCGTCGGTGACGTAGCGAAGGCAGCCCACCGCGCAGGCCTTGGATTCGGAATCTATCTTTCTCCATGGGACCGTCATGAGCCGCGCTACAAAGACCCCGCCGCGTACGACAACTTCTACCGCGCGGAGATCACGGAGTTAGCCGGCAACTACGGCGAGCTGGTCGAATGGTGGCTCGATGGCGCCGGCAGCTCGGGCCACGTCTATAACTTCGATAGCTACATCGAGGCCCTGCGCACTTACCAGCCCAACACCATCGTCTTCGCGGACACCGGATTATTCGAGTACGGCGATGCCCGATGGGGAGGCGACGAATCTGGCAAGATCGATTACGAAAACTGGAACGTCATCGACCGGCACGGTCAACTGCGCTGGCGTCCGATCGAGGCAGATACGCCGCTTCATCGACTGCACTGGTTCTGGCACCCGCACGACGAAGCCTCACTGAAAATCGTATCCGAGCTCGTGGATAGCTACGAGCAGTCTGTCGGTCACGGAGCTCAGTGGATGCTCGGCGTCGCACCCGACAACCGTGGTCTTCTGCCCGACGCCGACGTGCGCCGCCTGCACGAACTCGGCGCGGCGATTCGCGCGCGTTACGGTCCGCAGGCAAACCTCGCGGTTCGTGCGGTGGCCGCCGATGCGAACGCGATGCACGCCTTCGATAACGATCCCAACACATTCTGGAGCGCACCTGAGGGGTCGCACGCTGCCACGCTCGAACTGCATCTCCCCGCACCCGTCACCGTAGACCGTACGCTCACCATGGAGTGGCTGGTGGACGGCCAGAACGTGCAGCACTATCGCATCGAGGCAATGATTAATAACCGATGGAAAACCCTCGCCGAGCATCAGGCCATCGGGCACAAGAAGATTGATATGTTTCCGCCCGTCACAGCCAGTCGCTTCCGCCTGAACATCCTCACCAGCGCCGGCACCCCGCGCATTCGCGAGCTCCAGGTATTCGCCGCGAACAAATCAGTCGCCATGCAGAAGAGCATATGCAAGTAGACTTGCGATCTAGAGCTGACGCCGGTCGCGGTTTAATACTGCGCATTGCGGCGAAACGTAGCGCGTCGATGCAACGCTTGCCTTTTATTGTGGAGGATCATAGCTCGTTGTGCACGGATCATAGCGGGATGTTTGATTGCTGCTAAGCCAGTTTCCGATTTCGTTCCATTTCTGATCAGTCGATGGAATTGTGAACGGGTGATTCTTCTCGATGTAGAGCTTCCATCTGTCCGGTATTTTCGGGTCTGAAGATGAAGGCCCCGATGATGACGGTCATGTTGAGGCCCTCGAAGAGTTGTTTGTAGCGCTCGGCGCCGGGCGGGATCTCGGGCGCCCGGACAATCGGCATCCCTGTCGCTGATGTGGCGCCGGAGAAACGGGTCCGCAATAAACTCGGTCTTGCCGTCGCATCACTCCTCCCCATGACCACAGGTTTCGGCGAAATACTTTCGCTGAAACGAGAAAGGTTTTCCCTCATCCGTCTCATTTAATTCCCTGCCCGGAACACTAGGGTTTTCAGAGAATCATTGATATCTCGGGTTATTGACTGCGCCGCCCAGCCAGTGATCGGGTAATTTTCCTGCAAAGTTCCCTGATACCAGGGAATTCATGCCTGAGACAAGTTCGACGCAGACTGCATCCACCGCCACAGATTCTTCCGATAGAGTCCCCGGAAATCTTAGGAAAAGCGGAACCCAGCAAACGCTGGGGTTTCCGCTTGTCAAAGAAAAACTCGACCGCTCCAAAAAGCGCCGGCCGCGCAGCTTAGTAACCACGCGGTCGGCCCCTCTGTTTTTGCGTGCGGAACGCACGTGCTTCACTGCGCGTTCGGCGACTTCGGCTCCGGGAAATACTGCCCGGTGTAAGTGAGCGTCCCCGTGTTGTACACCGCCGAACTCCACGGCATCGTCACCGTGAAATCCGACCGGCCACGACACCCCGAGAAGTCCACAGTCACCTGCGCAGTCGCCGTCCCATCCGCCGGCACATCTCCGAGCGCCACTGGGAACGACCCTGACGTCACGGTCGGCGTGCACGGCTTGCCGGAGAGCTGAACAAACTGCAACCCGTTCACCTGGGTCGTGTACGCCGGCGCGCTGCTCGGATTGGTGGCTGTCACCGTCCACGTCTCCGACGTGCCGACAATCGGCCCCGCGGAAATCGCGAACGACAGGCCGTAGCCCGGCAGGTGTGTCGGGTCCACGATGCCCCAGTACGCGGGCTTTGCCTGCAGTTGCATGTCGAAAGGCAGAGGATAATCCGTGCGGGCGACCGGGAAGCCGTCCAGCCACGTGTCGTCATCGGCCATGCCCCACAGAGTTACTCCGCTCAGCTTGCCCGCCTCCTGCCGGAACACGTCGAAGTAGCTCTTGTACAGCCAGCCCTGCTCAGCCAGCACCGCCGGCGGCACGTTGTTCCCGTAGTTCGACTTCGTATCGCCCGCGTTATAGACGCTCTCATCCAGCTCCGTAACCTGCTGGTCGATCCCCGGCACCTGTGCGGCCACCGTGTCGATCGAGTTCTGAATCGCCGCCGGAGACGGATAGTTGATCGCGTTATGCTCCTCATGCCCGACGCCGTCAATCGGGATGCCACGCGACCGCAGACCCTGCACTACTTTCACGAGACATGCCAGCCGGTTTGCGTCGGCCGTGCTGTACTCGTTGAGAAACAGCTTCGTCCCTGGCGGTGCATACTGCCGCGCTGCCTGGAAGGCTACGTCGATATAGCTTTCGCCCAGCACCTTGTAGAACGGCCCATGCACCAGGCAGTCCGGCTGGTTCGGGTCTATCGGCTCATTGACCACATCCCACGCATACACCTTCGTCCCGAAGTGCTGCACCTCGTTCTGAATGTGCTCCTGGATGTTCGCAATCACCGTCGCTTGATTTGTAGATGAGTTCGTCCCATCGCCAAATGCGTACGACGGCGTTTGCGCTCCTGTCGCCCAAACCAGGTTCTGTCCACGCACCTTCGCCGCGTTGCACACCGCCAACCCAACTAGCGCATCACCATTCGAGTAGTCGTACTGGCCCTTGTTCGGCTCCACTGAGCTCCACTTCAAATCGTTGCCCGGCGTCATGCTGTTGAAGTGCTTCGCCCATAGCTGCGCATGCGGCCCCGTCAGGTCTGTCATGTCTACCGCGGCGCCCACAGGAAAATACTGCGACAGCGTCTGGTAGATCGACGGAATGTTCGTCTGGATCTGCGGCGGCTGCACATACGTCAACTGGAAATCGTCCACATAGAACGACACCGTGTCCGTGCTTGACCCAGCCGTCTGCAGATAGAGATACGCTTGGCCGGGGTCATAGCCCGACGCCATCGTGTATCCCAGGACGCTCACCTGGTGCCACTGCCCATCGGCCGCCACCGTGATTCCCGGATACGACGAAACGCTCGGATAAGTTGTCGTTCCGTTCTGCGTCGTCTGCAGACTGATATTGATCACATGATTGGACCCATCGGTCGGTTGCAGCTTCACCCAGACGCTCAGGTTATACGTCGAGCCCACGTACATCTTGTTGCTCACGTTGATCTGCGGCCCTTGCCAGTTCGCCGCCCGTCCAGTCACAAACAGGCTGTGCGATCCGGTGTGCGCCGCGCTTGTGCTGTTGCTTACCGTCGCGCTTCCGCGGCCTGTCCATCCATCCGTGCCGCCATCTTCAAATGTGCTCGTAATCCCGGAGTTATCCTGCTGATCCGGCGGCAGTGGCGCGGGCGCCAGTTGCGTAACCGATACTCCGCTCACGTAAAACGAGTCCGTCGCGCTCGACGACTGCACATACAACATCAGGCTCGACGGCGCTCCCGGGACATTGCTGAAGCTGAACGTGCCCTGCACCTTCGTCCATGCCGTATTCGACACCGCAGCCGTTGCAATCGTCCCATAGCTTCCCGAAGGATCTGCACAGTTGTCTGTCTGGGTCGAAAGCGAGATGGTTGGGTTGCTGCTGTCCGCTTGCTGCAGCATTACGTATGCGGTCACCTGATACGTTGCGCCTGCCGTAATGCCGCTCACGCCCAGCAGGTTGATGCTCGGCCCCATGTAACCGGCAGTTCTCCCCGATACCAGAAGGCTGTGTGCGTTACCCCGCGGGTCCGCTGTCGGTGACGCGGCGTTCGTCAGCGTCGGCGAACCGAACGGCCCCCATCCATCCAGGCCGCCATCGCTGAAGTTCCAGCTCGCCACCGGCGTTCCGCCCGGCGGCGGAGCCGTCTGCGTAATCACCACCTGATCCAGGTAGAAGGACTGCGTGCCCGCAGCGCCGACCAGTTGCGCGTACAGCGTCAACGCAGTCTCCGTCTGGCTCGCCGTGTAGCTTCCGCCAATCTGCGCCCATCCATTCGCGCTCACCGCCACCGTATACGCGCCGACGGTGTCATAGCACGTGCCGCCAGAGCAACTCGGGTCAGTCCGTCTGATTGTGAAGTTCGCATTCGTTGCGGTCTCACCCGGCGTCAGCTTCACGTATCCGGTAATCGTGTACTTCGCGCCCGCCTGCAACACGTTCGTCACGGCAAGGGCTGGCCCACCCGCTGCACTCCCATTGGTCGTGGTTAGCAGACTATGTGTCCCCGCATACGCATCGTTGGTCGTCGCGATCGGTGTGCTCGCCCCATTGAACGACGTCCATCCATCTGCGGTCCCGTCTTCAAACCCGTAGGTCGCGACCGTCTGCGCCCGCATCTGACCGGCGCCGAAAAGCGCCAGCACCATCACGGCCAACCATCCCCCCAGCACCCCTCCGGACCCCCAACTTGTTTTTACGCTATGAGCACAAGAAAACATTGGATTTACCCCTTTTGGCCGTTACTCAACCCTGCTCAGAGCTGCAGAAATATTTTCTGCTGCGTCCCGAATTAGAGTGATGAATCGTGAAGCGACCCCGAGAATAGCCATCGGGGGAAACGGGTGTCAAGCTGGGCTGCAATTCGGTTGCCGCGGCATCAAAACGAGCCGTCGTCTCACATCTGGAAGAGGGGTTCTTGCCCCGCTGCAGCCGGGGGTTCTCGCAAGCGGCCGACCCATCTCATCCGCCGCTTTCTTCTCGCCAATTCTTATTTCGCAGGCTCAATCGGGAGGGTCAACAACCTCTCCGCCAGCACATCCAAATGTCCAAACTCTGCAAAGGCATGGAATCCCCCCACTCCCAAACATCCCAGCCTTGTCTGCCTCGCGTTTACTTGACGGCGGAGTGCGTCGGAATAAAGACATGGAATGTCGTCACCGTCAGCGACGGCCCGAAGACACTTCGAAACCGCAAGGTGCCCTCGTGCTTCTGCACGATCCCGCGGCTGATCCACAGTCCTAGTCCGGTTCCTTTTGCCGACTTCGTCGTGAAAAACGGCTCGAACAGCCGCTTCGCGTTCTCCGGCGTAATGCCGACACCGGTGTCCGAGATGAAAATTTTCACCCCTGCCGGCCGGCCCGGCCATCCTGCCGTCTCACACAGACGGACGCGCATGCGTCCGCCCTCGGGCATCGCCTGGATCGCGTTGCTCACCAGATTCATGAAAACCTGCTTCAGCTCCGACGGGAAGCCGTGGACCGTGCCGTTGCTCGCGTAGTCGCGCTCCAGCGTAATGTTTGCGGTTTGCATCGGACGCTGCTGCAGCTCCAGCACATCGTCCAGCAGTTCCGAGAGCGAGACCATCACTGCCTTCTGTGACTCGCGATAGAAGCTCAACGTCTGCTTGGTAATGTGCGAAACGCGCGCGAGCTCCTGCTCCGCAATGTGCGCATAGTGCCGCGCCTCGTCGTCCAGCGAGGGATGATGCCGCAGCAGATAGAACGCGTTCGTGATCGCCTCGAGCGGGTTGTTAATTTCGTGCGCGACAATACCCGCGAGCTTGCCCATCGCCGCCAGCCGCTCGTTCCTCCGCAGCGCCTCTTCGGCAATGACCTGCGCCGTGATATCGCGCGTGATCTCCAGCACCGCTCCGCTGCCCGCCTGCGCGGCCTGCCGGCTCGCAACCAGCACCTCGTGGCCATCGTGATTGCGATGCTTAAGGTTGCCCTCCCATCGCCCCTCTCTGGCGAGAGCGTCTTCGATCTCCTTCCGCTGCGCTAGATCTGTGACGAGCAGATCCTTCTGATCCTTTCCGAGCACTTCGTCGCGCTTCCAGCCGTACAGCGCCTCGGCACCCGCGTTCCAGAACCGAACCGCCCCGTTCTTGTCGCGCACCATGATCGCTTCCGTGGCCAGCTCCAACAATTCCGCCCGCTCGCGTAACGCGTCATCCATCAGCTTGCGTTCAGTCACGTCGAAGAACGCACCCACCGCGCCGCGCACCTCGCCAAACTCATCGAACAGCGGTGACGCACTTACCAGTAACATGCGCGACTGGCCGTCCGGCGGTGTCAACTTCACCTCCATGGTGCCCGTCGGTTGGGCCAACCTGATCGCGGTCTGCAGCGGAGTCTCCGGCGGCAGGACCACACCGTACTGCGAAACCTCAGCAGGGACTTCATTCGCCAACCCCGAAAGATTGTCGCCCTGCTGCAAGCCAAGCAGTTCACTCGCCGCTGCATTGCCTGTAACGAGCTCGCATTCCCGCCCATGCGCTACCGCAACCCCTACCGGAAGCACCTGCATGATTGACTCGAGCTCCGCGACCCGTTGCTCCAACTGCCCGTTCAGTTGGCGAAGCTCTTCACTTCTTTGCGCGACCCGTTTCTCCAGATCGCGATTGAGTATCTGCAGCGCCCGCTTCTTGCGATGCAGCTCCGCGAACACGCTCACCTTCGCGCGCAACACCTCTGGCACAACCGGCACCGAGATGTAATCCACCGCGCCGCTCTGATATCCGCGAATGCGGTCCACGTCGGAGAGATGTACTGCCGATACAAAGATGATCGGCGTCTTCTGAAACCGCGGATGCTGACGCATCATGTCCGCCAGCTCGAAGCCGTCGATCTCCGGCATGCTGACGTCCATCAGCACCACCGCGACGTCTCCCTTCAGCAGGCAATCCAGCGCCTC
Organism: uncultured Verrucomicrobiae bacterium; assembly: GCA_963716225.1. GTDB lineage: Bacteria > Acidobacteriota > Terriglobia > Terriglobales > Acidobacteriaceae > Granulicella. Next base: position 1,571,675 of record OY970299.1, read on the forward strand.
GCGTCCCGAGTTCGCCTTCACCAGCCGCTCGCCCAGGTCCTGAAGAATCGCCTCGTAGCTCAGCAGTTTGGACGGCTGATCGTCCACCATGAGAATGGTGACTGGATCGCGCACGTCCATAGAAAAGGCGAGCTCATCGGATTGATGAACCGAGGTCTGCATTTCTTTCCGTGTGCCTACCTGTGTAGCCATGTGCGCAAGCCGGCGAGCAGTTGGTCCGTATTAACTGGTTTCGCCATGTACTCCGATGCTCCGGCCTCCAGGCACTTCTCGCGATCTCCCTTCATTGCTTTCGCCGTCAGCGCGATGATCGGCAGCCGCCGGAAATGCTGGTTTTGCCGAATCACCTGCATAGTCTCATACCCATCCATCTCCGGCATCATGATGTCCATCAGCACGATCGCAATGTCCGGCGTGCTTTCGAGCATTGAGATCGCCTCGCGGCCCGTGCCGGCTGTCAGCACCGTCATTCCTCTGCGCTCCAGAACACTGCTCAACGCGAAGATGTTGCGCACGTCATCGTCGACCACCAGCACCTTGCGGCTAACCAGCGCCTCATCGGAACCATGCAGCCGTTCCAGCATCCGCTGCTTCTCCGGCGGCAGGTCCGACACCACGCGGTGCAGGAACAGCGCCGTCTCATCCAGCAACCGCTCCGGCGACTCAACGTCTTTCACGACGACGCTGCGCGCCAGTGTCCGCAACCGCGCGTCCTCATCCGGCGCCAGTTCCTTGCCCGTGAAGACCACCACCGGCAGCTCCACCAGCGTCGGCGACTGCTGCATCCGCTCCAGCACCTCGAACCCGGACATGTCCGGCAGCCGAAGGTCCAGAACCACACAGTCAAACTTCTCCTCTTCCACCTTCGCCAGAGCCTCCTCACCGGTGTCCACGACAGAGATGTCGATGTCCTCCGACCCAAGCAACTCGGTGATCGTGAACTGCTCCGCCGGATTGTCCTCCACAATCAGCAGCTTCTTGCGCCGCGGTGTCGAGTACTCCTTCACTCGGTTGAGCGCTGCCTCGATCCCTTCCTGGCTGGTCGGCTTGATCACGTAGGAGAACGCGCCGCGTGACAACCCGTGGTGCCAGTCCTCGTCCATCGTCAGCATCTGCACTGGAATATGTCGAGTCTGCGGGTCCTGCTTCAGGTGATTCAACACCGCCCACCCAAGCATGTCCGGCAGGAACACATCCAACGTTACCGCCGTCGGTTTGAACTCCCGCGCCAGCGACAGCGCCTCGGCCCCCCGCATCGCAATCAGCACCTTGAAGCCCTTATCGCGCGCCAGACCGCACAGCAGCCGCGCGTAGTGCGGATCGTCCTCGACGACCAGCAGTACATTGTCGCCCTGCTCGAGATTCGCGCGGTCATCTTCCGGCCGCTCCACAATCTGCTCCACCGTGGCGACCGGAAGCTGCCGCCGCGGCGTCTGCGAAGCTCCGTCACCGGAGATTGCAATCGTCGATGCTGCCGTTCCCACGTAGGTCTGCGGGATGTACAGCGTGAATGTGCTGCCCTGCCCAGGTATGCTGCGCAGTTGAATCTCGCCACCCAGAAGGTTGGCAAGCTCACGGCTGATCGCCAGCCCGAGTCCCGTTCCGCCGTACTTGCGGCTGGTTCCGGCATCCGCCTGCTGGAACGCCTCGAAGATGATGCGCTGCTTCTCCTGCGGAATTCCGATGCCGGTGTCCGAGACCTCGAACGCAATTACTGATCCGGCCGCATTCAGAATCGGATGTCCATCGCTCCAGCCGGATTCCACCGGTGCCACCTTCAGACTCACGCTTCCCTTCTCGGTGAACTTGAACGCGTTCGACAACAGGTTCTTCAACACCTGCTGCAGACGCTTCGAGTCGGTGACCAGGCTGCGCGGCAATTCCGTCGCCGCGTCCACCTCGAACGACACCTTCCTGTTCTCGGCCTCGTGCCGGAACGGCCGCGCCAGCATGTCGAGCAGGCTCCCGAAGAAGACCTCCTCGGCTTCGACCGACACCGTGCCCGATTCGATCTTCGAAAGATCGAGAATGTCGGAGATCAGGTTCAGCAGGTCGGTGCCCGCGCCGTGAATCGTGCGCGCGTACTCCACCTGCCGCGGCGTGAGATTGCCTTCCGGGTTGTCCGTGAGCTGCTGTCCAAGCACCAGGATGGAGTTGAGCGGCGTGCGCAGCTCGTGCGACATGTTCGCCAAAAACTCCGACTTGTACTTCGACGTGAGCGCGAGCTCCTTCGCCTTGTCCTCGAGCGCGCGCCGTGCCTGCTCGATCTCTTGGTTCTTGCGCTCGACCTCGGCGTTCTGCTCGGCAAGCTGCTGCGCCTTCTGCGCCAACTGCTCGTTGGTCTGCTGCAGCTCCTTCTGCTGCGTCTGCAGCTCCGTCGCAAGTTGCTGCGACTGCTTCAGCAGCGCCTCGGTCTGCATCGTGGCTTCAATCGAGTTCAGCACGATGCCGATCGATGCGGTGAGCTGCTCGAGGAACGCCAGATGCGATGCCGTAAACTCATTCAGCGTCGCGAGCTCGATGACCGCCTTCACCCGATCTTCGAAGAGAACCGGCAACACAATCACGTTGCGCGGGACCGCTTCAAACAGCCCTGAACGCACCTGCACCGTATTCGGCGGCAAGTCATGAAGCAGCATGCGCCGCTTCTCACGCGCGCACTGCCCAATCAATCCTTCGCCAATCGCCACGCGCTCCAGTTGGCCATCTGCATTGCTCGCGTAAGCCGACAGCAGCATCATCGTGTTGTTGTCTTCCGAGTCCGTCTGGTAAATCAGACCCTGCTGCGCATCCACCAGCGGCGCAAGCTCACTCAGCAGCATGCGTCCCACGGTGCCCAGGTCGCGCTGACCCTGCAGCATGCCCGTAAAGCGCGCCAGGTTCGTCTTCAGCCAGTCCTGTTCCTTGTTGCGGTCCGTGGTCAGGCGAAGGTTATCAATCATCGTGTTGATGTTGTCCTTCAACTCGGCCACCTCACCGCTCGCTTCCACCTGAATCGACCGCGTCAAATCGCCTTTCGTCACAGCCGTCGCGACCTCCGCGATCGCGCGCACCTGGTTGGTCAGGTTGTCGGCCAGCAGGTTCACATTGCCCGTAAGGTCCTTCCACGTTCCCGCGGCGCCCGGCACGTTCGCCTGTCCGCCCAGCCGTCCTTCCACGCCGACCTCGCGCGCCACCGTCGTCACCTGGTCGGCGAACGTCGCCAGCGTCTCCGTCACGTTGTTGATCGTCTCAGCCAGCGCCGCGACCTCTCCCTTCGCGTTCACAGTCAGCTTGCGCGTCAGGTCGCCGCTCGCAATCGCCGTCACCACGCGCACGATACCGCGTACCTGTTCCGTCAAATTCGCGGCCATGACGTTCACGTTGTCCGTCAAATCCTTCCACGTTCCGGCGACGCCCGGAACCTGCGCCTGTCCGCCCAGCTTGCCTTCCGTGCCAACCTCGCGCGCCACGCGCGTCACTTCGGCGGCGAAGGCGTTGAGCTGATCCACCATCGTGTTGATCGTGTTCTTCAGCTCGAGAATTTCGCCCTTCACATCCACCGTGATCTTGCGGCTCAAGTCGCCTCGAGCCACGGCAGTCGTTACTTCGGCGATATTTCTCACCTGCGCGGTCAGGTTGCCGGCCATCGCGTTCACCGAGTCCGTCAAGTCCTTCCACGTTCCGCCAACGCCCGGCACGTGCGCCTGTCCGCCCAGCCGTCCTTCCGACCCGACCTCGCGTGCCACGCGCGTCACTTCGGCAGCGAACGAGCGAAGCTGTTCCACCATCGTGTTCAGCGTCTCTTTCAGCTGCAGAATCTCGCCGCGCACGTCTACCGTGATCTTCTTCGACAAATCGCCGTTCGCAATCGCGGTCGCAACCTCGGCGATGTTTCTCACCTGGCCCGTCAGGTTCGACGCCATGAAGTTCACGTTGTCGGTGAGGTCCTTCCACGTTCCGGCGACACCCGGCACCTCGGCTTGTCCGCCCAGCTTGCCGTCCGTGCCGACCTCGCGCGCCACGCGCGTCACCTCTCCAGCGAACGCATTGAGCTGATCCACCATCGTGTTGATCGTGTTCTTCAACTCAAGAATTTCGCCCTTCACGTCGACCGTGATCTTGCGCGACAAATCGCCGCGCGCCACAGCCGTCGTCACCTCGGCGATGTTTCTCACCTGGCCCGTCAGGTTGCCGGCCATCGCGTTCACCGAGTCCGTGAGGTCCTTCCACGTTCCCGCGACGCCCGGCACATTCGCCTGTCCGCCCAGCCGGCCTTCCGTTCCCACCTCGCGTGCCACGCGCGTCACCTCGGCAGCGAACGAGCGGAGCTGTTCCACCATCGTGTTCAGCGTCTCTTTCAGCTGCAGAATCTCGCCGCGCACATCGACCGTGATCTTCTTCGACAAATCGCCGTTCGCGATCGCCGTCGCAACCTCGGCGATGTTTCTCACCTGGCCCGTCAGGTTCGACGCCATGAAGTTCACGTTGTCGGTGAGGTCCTTCCACGTTCCGGCGACACCCGGCACCTCGGCCTGTCCGCCCAGCTTGCCGTCCGTGCCCACCTCGCGCGCCACGCGCGTCACCTCTCCAGCGAACGCATTGAGCTGATCCACCATCGTGTTGATCGTGTTCTTCAGCTCAAGAATTTCGCCCTTCACGTCGACCGTGATCTTGCGCGACAAATCTCCGCGCGCCACAGCCGTCGTCACCTCGGCGATGTTTCTCACCTGACCCGTCAGGTTGCCGGCCATCGAGTTCACCGAGTCCGTCAAATCCTTCCACGTACCCGCCACGCCCGGCACCTGCGCCTGGCCGCCCAGCTTGCCTTCGGTACCCACCTCGCGCGCCACGCGCGTCACCTCGCCGGCGAACGCGTTCAACTGATCGACCATCGTGTTAATGGTGTCTTTCAAGAGCAGAATTTCGCCCGAGACGTTCACCGTGATCTTCTTTGAAAGGTCACCGCTTGCGACGGCCGTCGAGACCTCGGCGATATTACGCACCTGTCCCGTCAGATTCGACGCCATCGAGTTCACCGAGTCGGTCAAATCCTTCCACGTTCCCGCCACGCCCGGCACGTTCGCCTGTCCACCCAGCTTGCCTTCCGTTCCCACTTCGCGCGCCACACGCGTCACTTCCGACGCGAAAGAGCGCAACTGGTCCACCATCGTATTGATCGTGTCCTTCAGCTCCAGAATTTCGCCCTTCACATCCACGGTGATCTTGCGGCTCAAATCGCCCAGCGCCACAGCCGTCGCCACCTCGGCGATATTTCTCACCTGCCCCGTCAGGTTCGAGGCCATGAAGTTCACGTTGTCGGTAAGGTCCTTCCACGTTCCGGCCACACCGGACACCTGCGCCTGGCCGCCCAGCCTTCCTTCGGTTCCCACCTCGCGGGCCACACGTGTGACTTCTCCCGCGAACGCGTTCAACTGATCCACCATCGTGTTAATGGTGTTCTTCAGCTCCAGAATTTCGCCCTTCACGTCCACCGTGATCTTGCGCGACAAATCGCCGCGCGCCACAGCCGTCGTTACCTCGGCGATATTTCTCACCTGGCCCGTAAGGTTGCCGGCCATCGAATTCACCGAGTCCGTCAAGTCCTTCCACGTTCCCGCCACCCCCGGCACGTTCGCCTGTCCGCCGAGTCTCCCTTCCGTTCCCACCTCGCGTGCCACGCGCGTCACTTCCCCGGCAAACCGGTTCAGCTGGTCGACCATCGTGTTCAGTGTCTCTTTCAGTTGCAGGATCTCGCCTTGCACGTCCACCGTGATCTTGCGCGACAAGTCGCCGTTCGCGATCGCCGTCGCAACCTCAGCAATATTTCTCACCTGTCCCGTCAGGTTCGACGCCATAAAGTTCACGTTGTCGGTCAAGTCTTTCCACGTTCCGCCAACACCCGGCACCTGCGCCTGGCCGCCCAGCTTGCCCTCGGTTCCAACCTCCTTCGCCACGCGCGTCACTTCGCCGGCGAACGCGTTCAACTGGTCCACCATCGTATTAATGGTGTCCTTCAGCTCCAGAATTTCACCCTTCACATCCACCGTGATCTTGCGCGACAAATCGCCGCGCGCCACAGCCGTCGTTACCTCGGCAATGTTTCTTACCTGCGCGGTCAAATTGCCGGCCATCGAGTTCACCGAGTCCGTCAAATCCTTCCACGTACCCGCCACGCCCGGCACCACAGCCTGTCCGCCCAGCTTGCCATCCGTTCCCACCTCGCGCGCCACGCGCGTCACTTCCGACGCAAACGAGCGCAGCTGATCCACCATCGTGTTGATAGCTTCTTTCAGCTGCAGAATCTCGCCGCGCACGTCCACCGTAATCTTGCGGCTCAAATCGCCCGACGCCACGGCCGTTGCGACCTCCGCAATATTTCTCACCTGCCCGGTCAGATTCGAGGCCATCGAGTTCACCGAGTCCGTCAAATCCTTCCACGTACCCGCCACGCCCGGCACCTCCGCCTGTCCGCCCAGCTTGCCTTCTGTTCCCACCTCGCGGGCCACGCGCGTCACTTCGCTCGTAAACACGCTCAGCTGCTGAATCATCGTGTTCACGATGTTCGCCGACCGCAGGAACTCGCCTTCCAGCGGACGCCCGTCCACGTCCAGCCGCACCGTCTGCGTCAGGTTGCCCTGCGCCACCGCGCCAATCGCGCGCGTCACCTCCGTCGTCGGCCGCAGCAGGTCGTCCATCAGCGTGTTCACCGACGTCTCCATCTCGCCCCACGAGCCGCGCAGTTGCTGGAAGCGCGCCCGCTCCCGCGTGCGTCCCTCCTTGCCCACCTTGCTTCCAATCCGCTTCAGCTCGCGCGCCATCTGCTCGTTGGCCGAGACAATCTCATTAAAGGTGTCGGCCACTTTGCCTTCCACGCCCGCCCACGTATTCGGCAGCCGCGCCGTAAAGTCCCCGTCGCGCATGCGCAGCAGCATCGCCAGCAGCACCGACGAGTCGAACCCGCCGCCGTTTCCGTTATGCGTTGAGGCTGATCCGTTCTCAACAACCGAAACCGGAAGCTCTGAATCTGAGGTGGAGGGGCGACGGGTACTCGTCTTCAAGGGAATCCTCGCGAAAGGAGTTGTTCGTTAGAAAAAACAGCAACTGGCTAATTCAGCCGCCTGGCTTGCCGCGAATACACGCAGTCGAATCCGGCCACACAGCCCACCCTCTTCATACGCGGGCGAGCGCTGTCGGTTAGCGACCTTCAGATGTGACTCTCGGAGGAAAAATCAGTCAGTGCAGCAAATGTTTCGGACCGCGTTCCGCGAGTCCATACAACCAATACCACGTTCCCCGGCGGATTGGGAGCGCCGCCAAAGCACGAAGTTTTCACCCTCCCCGACGCTCAAATCCTCATCTGTTTGCAACCGGAATACTTACTCCATAGATGAGTTCCCACCCACCTCCCGGTTGCCCGAACCCGCATCCCCCAAAGGTGTACTTTGCCAACCCTCCTCCCCGGGGTCTATAGTCAGCGGCAAGGTGAGGTCCCGAACCATGCGTTCCCTTAACCTTCCAGCCCTGAACCGAGCGACCGGCCCATGGACCTCCGTCCGCCTGAGAGTGCCCGCCCGCGCCTCCCGCTCCGTCCTTCCCAGCGCCTCCCGCCCCAACCTCTTTTCCGGCGACTAGCTCCCTCTCACTCCCAGCTTGATCCTGCCCGGTTCCTTACCGGCAGCTCCGCCATCTTTGGCGAACCCCGCTGTCTCCTCAGCGCGGCGCCGCTGCCTCTCCGGGCGTCGTCTATGGCCACCACCCAGAAAGTGAGAGTCCACCATGAGCACCATGGTCCCTAATCTCCCGAATACCGCCCTCCCGAGTACCGCCCACGCCCGCACCGCCTCGCCCGAGGCCCATGCCCGCTTCGGCCCCAAGCTGCGCGGTCCCGTCCCCGGCCCCAATGCCCGCCGCATCGTCGCCCGCGACCAGGCCCTCATGTCCCCCAGCTACACCCGCTCCTACCCGCTCGCTGTCAAACGCGGCTTCGGCTGCCGCATCGAGGACGTCGACGGCAACGAGTTCCTCGACTTCACCTCCGGCATCGCCGTCAACTCCACCGGCCACTGCCACCCCGAAGTCGTCCGCGCCATTCAAGCCCAGGCCGCACAGCTCATCCACATGTCCGGCACTGACTTCTTCTACGACCTCATGCCGCGCCTCGCCGAGCGCCTCTCCGCCATCGCTCCCATGCCCGCACCCCACCGCTTCTACTACGGCAACTCCGGCGCCGAAGCCGTCGAGTGCGCCATCAAGCTCGCCCGCTACCACACCGGCCGCCAGCACATCATCAGCTTCTTCGGCAGCTTCCACGGCCGCACCATGGGCGCGCTCTCGCTCACCGCCTCCAAAGTCCAGCAGCGCCGCCGCTTCGCCCCGCTCGTCCCCGGCGTCACCCACATCCGCTACCCCAACCCTTACCGTGAAGGCGACGGCAGCGCCAAGGGAGCCCACGCCCTCGGCCTCGCCTGCGCCCGCTTCCTCGAAGACAAAGTCTTCAAAACCACAGTCCCTCCCGAAGACGTCGCCGCCATCTTCGTCGAGCCCATCCAGGGCGAAGGCGGCTACATCGTCCCGCCCGATTCCTTCCTCCACGAGCTCCGCGCCATCTGCGACAAGCACGGCATCCTCCTCGTGGTCGACGAGATCCAGTCCGGCGCCGGCCGCACCGGCAAGTGGTGGGCCATCCAGCACACCGGCGTCGAACCCGACATGCTGCTCATCGCCAAAGGCATCGCCTCGGGCATGCCCATCGGCATCTGCATGACCCGTGCCGGCATCATGGACTGGGTCCCCGGCTCCCACGGCAGCACCTTCTCCGGCAACCCCCTCTGCCTCGCCGCCGCGCTCGCCACCATCGACATCATCGAGCGCGAAGCCATGGCCAACGCCGCCACCGTCGGCGCCGCCGCGCTCAAGCGTCTCAGCGCCTGGCCCACAAAACACACCATCGTCGGTGATGCACGCGGCCGCGGCCTCATGCTCGCCATTGAAATCGTCGAGAATCAAGCCACCCGCAAACCCGCGCACGACCTCCGCGACCGCATCGTCGACCTCGCCTTCCAGCGCGGCCTTCTGTTGCTGGGCGCCGGCGAAAACTCCATCCGCCTCTGCCCTCCGCTCATCGTCACCCAGAACGAAACCGACATCGCCCTCGACATCCTCGAAGAATGCCTCGCCGAGGCCACCGCCGAACCAAGAGCTTCTTAGCCGGCATTGCCGTTGCTTTTCTTTCTGTCATCCCCATAGGGGATCTGCTTCTTGCCTTTGCCGTTGCTTTTGCATCTAGGTACCCCGACCCTTTAGGGTCGGGTCTCATAGGCCTAATAAAAGTAAAAGGGGCTTTAGCCCCTCGCCTTCCGGCCACGAAATCCATGCAAGGAGCGAACTCCGATGCCCACAAACTCCGCCCTCCACCGGGTGCCCCAAGTCTCGATTCTGAGACCTGGGTTCTAAGGATCACACCAACCCACCACACCAGTACGCTGTCACACCAACCCACCCACTACGCTGTCATCCTGAGCGAAGCCGAAGGCGTAGTCGAAGGACCCCGAAGATTTCCGGCCCACAAACACCGTCGAACCCTTTTCCACCGCGAACTTTGGAACAACCCGCAAGGAGAACTCCAATGCCCACCTCCGCCCTCCACACCACCCTCACCCAAACCATCGGCCCCGACCGCACCGCCCGCCTCTTCGACGTCCTCGTCATCCCTCCCGGCCTCCTGAACGAAACCGGCGACACGGGGGTCCCCGGCGGGCCGTCAGGCCCGCTGGGGTCGGACCACATCTCCCGCGCCGGTATCGCGCAAGCCCTCCACATGCTGCTCTTCGAAGACCTCCTCGCCCGCGTCCCCGACGGCAAAGCCTACGCCGACGACTGTCGCCGCGACGGCAAGAAGATCACCCACGACCACGGGGCAGTTCGCACTGTCCTGCTCAGCGGCATGGGCCAGCTCCCCGCCGGCGAAGAAGCCATCACCCGCGTCCTCCGCCCGCTCGGCTACAAACTCAACGGCACCTACCCGCTCGAGCGCCTCAAGATGACCGGCCGCTCCCACGCCCAATCCGAATACCCCGAAGAAATCGCCCAGTTCTTCATCTCCGAACTCCACCCCGACCGTTTCTCGCCCGACTTCCGGGCCGCCGTCGCACGCATCACCTCCACCTCGCGCGACCCGCTCACCCCTGAAGCCAAATCCCTCCTCCCCGAACTCGAACAGAAGCGCTCGCTGCCCATCGACAAAGCCGCCAAACTCCTCCCCGTCCTCGCCAAAGTCTTCGAGCGCCAGCACGCCGAGCCCACCGTCACCGATTACGAGACGCTGCTTAAGGAATCCGCCGAGATGGCCTGGATCTCCACCGAGGGCAATGCCTTCAACCACGCCACCTCGCGCGTCCCGGACGTCGACGCCCTCGCCGCCCAGCAGAAATCCCTCGGCCGCCCCATGAAGGACACCGTCGAGAAATCCCAGACCGGTCGCGTCCGGCAGACCGCCTTCCTCGCCGCCCGCGTCCAGCGCCGCTTCCGCGACGCCAGCGGCAACCTCATCACCCGCGAGGTCCCCGGCTCCTTCTACGAGTTCATCACCCGCCTGCCCATGGAAGAGGACGGCAAAGCCAAACTCGACCTCAGCTTCGACAGCTCCAACGCCCAGGCCATCTTTAAGATGACTGCAAATTCTGGGAATCAGCCGCCCGCCAACTCCGGCAAAGAACAACCCGCGAACACCGCAATCAAACCCGCAACGGCCAGCAAAGCATAGAACTGGGTGCCCCACCCTCGACGCGCAGCGGGGTCCCCAGCGAGCGTTCTTTGCTCGCCGGGGTGCCAAGCGGCAGGGTGGGCTATCGCGCGTCGTAGCGCACGAGCGCTTTTGCTTTTGTGCCGTTGCTTTTGCCGTCGCCCTGCCGTTGCTTCTAGGTAACCCGAGCCTTCAGGCTCGGGCCTCACAAACGGCACGCCCGGCGCGCTTCCGCTCTGCCGAAGGCCGTCGTGGAAGTCCGAAGCCGGGGTCCCCGGCGAGCTTGCTCGCTGGGGTGGGGAAGGACGGAACGACTGAATTGCCTTCGGCCTGGACCACCAAAACGCTGTCAAGCCCGAATCCGCGTAACTGCAACAAAACGCAGGACAAACTATCCGGAAATAATTTCACCCAATTCGCTATAATGTACATAGAGATCAAAAAAGGAGCCGTCTGGACCCACACCGGTGTCCTTGCGCGTCCCGTCCGGCTAACCCCCGCGCTTTGAATAATTTGCGGACAAAATCTCTACTTTCAATATTTTGCGGTCACGCCTCAATCAAATCGATATTTTGCAGTATGTAGGGGGGAGGGGTACCCCTCCGGGAGAAGAAATCAATGCCAGCCACACTCACCTCCATCCGCGACGAAGCGCTCGACCTCCTTTCCCAACTCGGCGTCCCCTCCTCCGCCTACACCAACGGCACCCTCCCCGCCCGCACCCCCATCACCGGCGAAGAGCTCGCCCGCATCCCCGCCACAACTGCCGACGCCGCCAACCAAACCCTGACCGCCGCCCTCGCCGCCTTCAACTCCTGGCGCGACGTCCCCGCCCCCAAGCGCGGCGAACTCGTCCGTCTCCTGGGCGAAGAGCTCCGCGCCAACCTCGATCCCCTCGGCCGTCTCGTCACTCTCGAAGCCGGCAAGATCCTCTCCGAAGGCCTCGGCGAGGTCCAGGAGATGATCGACATCTGCACCTTCGCCGCCGGCCTTTCGCGCCAGCTCGCCGGCCTCACCCTCCCCTCCGAGCGCCCGCACCACCGCATGATGGAAAGCTGGCACCCACTCGGCGTCACCGGCATCATCTCCGCCTTCAACTTCCCCGTCGCGGTCTGGAGCTGGAACGCCGCACTCGCGCTCGTCTGCGGCAACTCCATCGTCTGGAAGCCCTCCGAAAAAACACTCCTCACCGCGCTCGCCACACAAGCCCTCTTCGAGCGCGCTCGCATCCGCTTCAACGAAGCCGCAGGCCCCCAATCGGGACCAGCCCTTGCTCCTGCGAACCTCTCCACCCTCCTCCTCGGCGATGCCAAACTCGGCCAGCTCCTCGTCGACTCGCCCCTCGTCCCACTCGTCTCCGCCACCGGCAGCACAGCCATGGGCCGCGCCGTCGCTCCCCGCCTCGCCCAGCGCTTCGCCCGGTCGATCCTCGAGCTCGGCGGCAACAACGCCGCCATCGTCTGCCCCTCCGCAGACCTCGACCTCGCCCTCCGCGGCATCGCCTTCGCCGCCATGGGCACCGCCGGCCAGCGCTGCACCACGCTCCGCCGCCTCATCCTCCACGAATCCATCTACGACCAGCTCATCCAGCGTCTGAAGCAGGTCTACGCCTCCGTCTCCATCGGCGACCCACGCGAACCCAACACCCTCGTCGGTCCACTCATCGACGACCGCGCGTTCGACGCCATGCAGCAAGCTCTCGCCACCGCCCGAAGCGAAGGCGCATCCGTCACCGGTGGAGAACGTATTGACATCAATGGAATCCCCGACGACGCCTTCTTCGTCCGCCCGGCACTCGTCGAGATCCCGCATCAATCCGACATCGTCAAGCACGAGACCTTCGCGCCCATCCTCTACGTCCTCAGATACAGCTCCTTCGAAGAAGCCCTCGCCCTCCACAACGAGGTCCCGCAGGGTCTCTCCTCGTCCATCTTCACGCTCAATATCCGCGAAGCCGAGCGCTTCCTCGCCACCTCCGACTGCGGCATCGCCAACGTGAACATCGGCACCTCCGGCGCAGAAATCGGTGGCGCCTTCGGCGGCGAAAAGGAAACCGGCGGCGGCCGCGAGTCCGGCTCCGACGCGTGGAAGCAGTACATGCGCCGCGCCACCAACACCATCAACTACGGCGCCGACCTCCCACTCGCCCAAGGCGTCAGCTTCGACATCGATTAGCCCGTCAGCTTCGGCATCGATTAGCCCGTCAGCTTCGGCATCAACTAGACCGTCAGCTTCGAAATCAACTGAGACCTCGTTGCCCAACCCGCGCGACCTGCCTGTAGTCTTGCCCGTATGGCAACGCACGCGCGCGTCCTCTTTGCAGCCGTTCCGCTTCTCTTCGCCGCCTCAACGCCCCCGGCCCGGCAAGCCCCCGCCCCATCCAGCACCCTCGGCATCTTCCAGGGCTCAACCGACATCGGCCACGCCCAACCGGGCAGCACCGACTACGATTCCACCACGCGCAGCTACGTCGTCAAAGGCGGCGGCGCCGACATCTGGGCCGGCGCCGACGACTTCCGCTTCACCTGGACGCGCCTCTCCGGCGACGCCTCGCTTTCGGCAGACGTGCACGTCGCGCAGCCGGCAACTTATCGATTTGCCAAAGGCGTCCTGATGTTCCGCCAGAGCCTCGATCCCGGCTCGCCCTACGCCGATATCGCCATCCACGCCGACGGACACATCACCCTGCAGTGGCGCGCCTCTGCCGACGGCGAGACCAAAGACATCACCCTGCCCGAACACGATGCCTCTCGCCTCCGCATCGACCGCAAAGGAGACCGCTTCACTGTCTTCGCGATCACCGCCGGCCAGCAGACCTCCGCTCCGCCCTCGATCACTATCCCGCTCACCGACCCGGTCTACGTCGGCATCGGCGTCTGTTCGCACAACACCAACGCGCTTCAATCCGTCGCCTTCTCCAACGTCTCCATCGAGCGAGCACAAACCAGCGCCACTGACCGCCCCTGGCTCAACACATCACTCCCGCTCGACCAACGCGTCGATGCCCTCGTCTCGCGCATGACACTCGACGAAAAAGTCCAGCAGATGCGTGACCACGCACCCGCCATCCCGCGCCTCGGTGTGCCTGCCTACTTCTGGTGGAACGAAGGCCTGCACGGCGACGCGTTCGCCGGCACTGCGACCAACTTCCCGCAGGTCATCGGCATGGCCGCCACCTGGGACACTGCGCTCGTCCACCACGAGGCCGAGGTCATCTCCACCGAAGCGCGCGCCAAGTACAACGACGCCATCCGCCACGACCAGCACGAGCAGTTCTTCGGCCTCACCTACTGGGCGCCCAACATCAACATGTTCCGCGACCCGCGCTGGGGCCGCGGCCAGGAGACCTACGGCGAAGACCCGTTCCTCACCGGACGCATGGCCGTCGCCTTCGTCAGCGGCATGCAGGGCACCGACCCCAACTACTTTCGCGTCGTCTCCACGCCCAAGCACTTCGATGTGCACTCCGGCCCTGAATCCACACGCCACCGCGCCAACGTCGACGTCTCCCCACACGATCTCGAAGACACTTACCTCCCGGCCTTCCGCGCCGCCGTCACCGAGGCCAACGCGCAGTCCGTCATGTGCGCCTACAACGCCATCGACGGCGCACCCGCCTGCGCCAACACCATGCTTCTGCGCGATCACCTCCGCAACGACTGGCACTTCTCCGGCTACGTCGTCTCGGATTGCGCCGCTGTCGCGGACATCGCCACCGGTCATCGCTACGCTCCTGACATGGCGCACGCTGCCGCTGCCGCCGTAAAAGCGGGCACTGATCTCGAATGCGGCTACGGCGAAGGCCAGGCCTTTCCCGCGCTCGTCGATGCCGTCCACGAGGGCCTCATCACCGAAGCCGAACTCGACAACTCACTCCGGCGCCTGTTCCGCGCACGCTTCAAGCTCGGCATGTTCGACCCGCCTGATTCCTTCGCGTACGGTCGCCTTCCATTCTCCGAAGTGAACTCGCCCGAGCACCGCGCGCTTTCACTCCAGGCCGCACGCGAGTCCATGGTGCTCCTCAAAAACTCCAATCGCACCCTTCCGCTCGACTCGCACTTTCTTCACTCGATCGCCGTCATCGGTCCCACCGCCGAGCTCATCCAGTCGCTCCAGGGCAACTACAACGGCCCACCTCCCTCGCCCGTCTACCCGCTCGATGGCATCGAGAAGCGCTTCCCCTCCGCAAAAATCAACTACGCGCAAGGCTCCCTCCTCGTCGACAACTTCTCCGTTCCCATCGAGCACACGGCACTGCACCCCGCCCACGGTGAGGGCGACGGTCTTACCGGCGAATACTTCGCCTCACCTGACCTTTCCGGCCATCCGCTCGCGACCCGCACCGACCGCCGCATCAACTTCAACTGGGACAAGGTCACCGGTATCGTTCCTGGCCTGCAGCGCAACAACTGGTCGGTGCGCTGGACGGGCACCTTCACGCCGCCCGCATCGGGCATGTACAAGCTCGGGGTGCGCATCAACTACTGCTACGCGTGTGAGAACTCGGAAGGTTTTCGCCTTTATCTAGCCGACAAGCTGCTCGTGCAAAACAGCGGCAAGACCGCCGAGCGCGGCGCCAGTTACGAAGTTCCCATCTATCTCACCGACACCAACCCCATCCCGATCAAGCTCGAATATCTGCACGGCACAGGCTCCGCCGGCATCGACCTCACCTGGCAGCCTCCCGCCGCCGCGCTGCGCAACGAAGCCGTCGAGGCCGCGAAAGACTCCGACGTGACCATCGCATTCGTCGGGCTCTCGCCGTCACTTGAAGGCGAAGAGATGCCCGTGCACCTCGAGGGATTCTCCGGCGGCGACCGCACCTCCATCGATCTTCCCGCCGTGCAGCAGCAACTCCTCCAAGCCGTCGCCGCAACCGGCAAGCCGCTCATCGTGGTCCTCCAGAACGGCAGTGCGCTGGCGGTCAACTGGGCGCAGCAGAACGCCGCCGCCATTCTCGAAGCCTGGTACCCCGGCGAGGCAGGCGGCACCGCCATCGCCGAAACGCTGGCCGGCGACAACAACCCCGGCGGCCGCCTTCCGCTCACTTTCTACAGCTCGCTCTCGCAGCTTCCCGCGTTCGACGACTACGCGATGCGCAATCGCACCTACCGCTACTTTACCGGCCAGCCCCTCTATAGCTTCGGCTACGGCCTCAGCTACACGACGTTTGCGTACAGCCACCTGAAGCTTCCGTCCAGCATCAACGCGGGCCAGCCGATCACCGTTGAAGCCGATCTAAAAAACACCGGCTTGCGCGCCGGCGACGAGGTCGCCGAGCTCTACCTCATGCAACCGCGCGGCGACGAAACACCGCAGCGCATCCTCGCCGGCTTCGAGCGCATCCACCTCGCACCCGACGAATCCAAACACGTCGCGATCACCATCAGCCCGCGCTCGCTTAGCCAGGTAGATGCGCAGGGCAACCACGTGATTCTTCCCGGCAATTATGCAGTCTCTCTCGGCAGCACCCAGCCCGGAGCATCGACCCCGATCGTGAGCGGCCATTTCACAATCACGGGCCGCCAGCAGCTCCCGAAATAGCGTGATAAACCCGATGTATTGAGGTCAATACATCTTCCATCCAGTCCAAAAGAAGTGGGGCAGCTCTTGCGAGCTGCCCCAACGACAGTCCTATTGCTGGAGGAACTTTTTAGAAGTTGATGCGCCCGCTGAATTGCAGGGTACGGGTACCCGCCGTCGGCGAGTACGGCGCGCCGAAGCTGGTGATATAGCCGAAGGTAGAGCCACCCACGGTTGCATTCGGATTGTTCAGCAGAGCATGATTCAGCACGTTGAACGCTTCCGCACGCAGTTGGAACTCGCTCTCCCTCCATATGTGAAATGCACGGAAGAGGCTCGCGTTGATCTGCGTAACGCCAGGCCCACGGAACTCATTGCGGTGCGTGTTCCCAAAGTGCGGTCCCACGATAGCGTTCGGCGCTGCCGTTGCACTGTTTGTCGGCTCAACTGGATTTGCAAAGGAGCTCGGATCAAACCACGGGTTACCACCCGTGACACTCGATCCAACACCACGTGCATGACCGCTCAACTGGTGATACGGCTTCACCAGGTCAGCGAACTCCGCATTGCCGTTCGAGCTGAGCGCATTGCTATTTGCGCTCACCGAGAACGGCGCTCCGCTCACATGGCTCAATTGCCCGTTTACCTGGAAGCCGCCGAAGATCGCGGAAGCAAACCCGTGATTGGCAAACTTCTGATCGCGCCCGAAAGGCAGATGGTAGATCCACCAGAACTGCAGGTTGTTGGTGCGATCGTAGCCGGCAGAAGCACGGTTCAGGCTCCAGTACGCGGGATATGCAAACGGTGGCCCGCTTGAGCCCGTACCCGCTCCGTTATCGTCGAAGTCAAAGGCGTGCGACCACGTGTAGATGAGTCCGAACTGTGCCAGCCGGCCGGCGCGACGCGAAAGCTGAGATTGCAGGCCGTTGTATTCAGAACTGAATGTCGGCGCATTCATGGTGATGCCGCCAGTGTTATAGCAAATGCCCAGACCAGTGCCTTTTGTGCCGGCAGGGCACGGCGCACCGACATTGATCGTCTCATTTGCCGCAAAGTTGCAAGGGTTCGCTCCCGGAGTTCCGTTGTAATACGGGGACGACGGATTGAACTGCCCGTTCGCCATGCAAACCGTCGATCCGCTGGGTAGCGGCGCCGAGTTCAGCGTATAGTTCGCAGGCTGCCGGACCTCATGGTTGCCAACGTATCCGATGTTGGCCACGAAGCCATGACCAAGGTCCTGCTCTACGAACAAATTCCAGCTCTCGATATACCCGCGCCGATAATTCGCCGGCAGTGTGTTGGTCGATCCACTTACAGGCAGCGACACGATCCCGGCTGAAACATTGGGCAGAGCCGTTGTCGGAATGCCCACCGCGAGCGTCAGTGGCTGCGTGCCATTGACCGCAATCGTATCCGTTCCGGTGCCCGAGAATGAGGGAGCCTGGTCCATCGGATAGGAGTCCCGCAGGTACCGCATGCTGTCCGGATCGGTCGTGAGACCAGCGCCCGTGCGGATCACCAACTTGTCCGTCACACGGTAAGCGATGCCGACACGCGGCACAATCTGCCCCCAACCCACTTTCACACCCGCGTCGTCAGGGTTGCCATTCACACCGCCGATGATGACGTTTGCTGATTGCGGCAGCGTAGGATCCAGCCGATAAATGCCCGAGTGATCTCTGTAGGCCGCCGGATAGAACTCGTAACGAATGCCGTAGTTCAGAGTCAGCTTGGGGCTGATCTGCCACTGGTCCTGGGCGTAGGCCGCGAGTTCCGTCCAGCGCAGCGAGTTCGGATTGTAGAGCTGCACGGCCTTCTGCACCGAAGGATTGCCATTGAAGTTCGGCAAACCAAGAAGGAAGTCGGCAAAAGCCAGATAGCTATTCTGATTATTCCCCTTCTGATCGGTCGCGGAGGCAAGGTCGCCGGGACCCGTCGTCATTCCGCCCTGGAAGTAAAAGCCGCCACGCGGATTCACGATCGCGCCGCCCTGTGTCGGCTGAAAGTGATTCAGATCGAAGTGGTAGTACGTGAAGCCGTACTTCATGGCGTGCTTGCCGAGGTTCCAGCTCAGGTTCACGTCCGCGGTGAACTGGTTATCGCGGAACAGGAACGGATTCGCCGTCTGCGCGTTGCCGAGCGTCGACAGTCCCGTGGCGCCGCTGCTCGATTCGCCGTAAAACGCAAATACCGGCTGACCCACATAATTGGGCCCAACTCCATTGGTCCCCGGTATGCCCAGCGTATTCACGCCGAAGTCACCATCCGCAACATCAATCAATGACTGCGCTCCGGTTACCTGCCGCGTGTACCCGGCATCCGCATCGATCACCAGTCTTGATGTGATGACATGGCTGAAATCGATACCGACGTTCTGCATCCGCCCTGCTGCAGCACCGGGCTGTCCACCGTCGAGCGGTCCTCCACCTGCGGCGCCAAGCGGCTGAGGATCAAGCGCCGAGAACGGCTGTATGCTGTAGTGCCCGAACAGGCTTGTCCTGTCGCTCGGGTTATACGTCACCTTTGAATCCGACGCCGTCCGGTTGTACGCAAACGTTCCGCTGGCCGGATAGTCCTGGAAGAGCTGGTTGTTCAGTGATGTTGAGTTCGGCGTACCCACTACGGCAGAGATTGGCTGCAGCAGCGCTGCCATCTTCATCGAGCCCGGAAACTGACGCGAGGCTGGAATGCAATTGCAGCCGTACTCAGACAGGAACGTGGGCCGATACGACTGGCCAGGCGCTGGGCCCCCGGCGTTGATGTAGCCATTGGTCGAAGGCAGGGGACCTGTATAGGGCACCCCGCCCGGTTGCGGATCATAAAGAATTGCCTGTGAGGCCGGGTTAGACAGATTCGCAACCTCCGAGAAGTCGCCGCCCAGCATCTTCGTGTCCACCACCGTGGCCAGGCCGCTCAGCAACTGCCGCCGCGTCGTCCGATCGAAGTCCTGGAAGAAGAAGAGCTTGCTCTTCCCCGTCAAGATCCTCGGGATGTACACCGGGCCGCCGATGGAGAATCCGAACTCGTTATAAATATTCTTCGGAATCCTCGGATAAGCCGCTTGCGTGATCGTGTAGCCGCGAGCATTAACGTTGGAGAGCTGGTTGTACTCCCAGGCGCTGCCATGCAGAGCATTCGTTCCGCTCTTCAGAATCACGTTGATCGACGCTCCACCCGCCACGCCCTGCTCGGCATTGAAGGAATTGGTGGTGAAGTTCACGGTCTGGATGCCGTCCGCCGGCGGGATATACGACGCCAGATAAGGCAGCCATCCATAGTCGTTGATCGTGCCGTCAATGCGAGTGGTATTGCCGTTGGCCGAAATGCCATTCACGTTGGCCATGAAGGAGCGCGCGGGATTTCCGGCCGTTGAGTTGTTCTCCTGCACATTCGTGGTGCCCGGAATCAGGCTGTACAGCGCCTGGAAATTTCGTCCCTGCGACGATGTGATCGGCAGTTGCGCAAGTTCGGTCGACGAGATCTGATGGTTCACCTCCGCCGTCTCCGTCTGCAGAATCGGCGCCGACGTATCCACCGTCACCTCGGAGCTCACGCTCGCCGGCTGCAGCGACGCATTCACGCGCACCACCGTGTTCACTTCGACCGCCACGTTCTTCTGCGTGTACCCACCGAACGCACCCGCGCCCGCCACCGCCACCGTGTAAGGTCCAGGTTCCAGGTTCGGGACCGTGTACTCTCCATGGCCAGCGGTCGTCGTCTCGCGCTTTTCGCCGTTGGCCTGGTTGGTCACCGTAATCTTCGCGTTCGGAATGTCGGCCCCGGTCGGGTCCGTCACCTCACCGGTAATCGTCCCGTAGAGCACCTGGGCATGCGCGGCGGCTCCCGCCATGGCCAACACCCCAAGCACCACCAGCGCTAAGCTCCAGCGCAGCAAACTCATCCCAACCCGGTCGCCTGTTTCGCCAATCAGTCTGAAAACACGCATCTCTGCTCCTCCTCAAAAACGAACCCTTTGCGGCTGCTGTCTGCGCTTCCGATCGCACACACGACTCGCTGAACCGCTCTTTTTTATGCGTCCCGAACTTTAGGTGGTTTGAATAAACCCTGTCAAGAGTTTTTCGCCCAGCAGCCCGCCAGGAAACACGTTCGGTCATATTACATGCGCGTAGGACGCATGTCCCCAAACGTCAGCCCCGTCACGCTTCTCCACTCAACCGTCACGCGCGATGTCTTCCGCGCGACGAAACAGCGCCCGCCGAAATAATTCATAGAACCGACACACTATGTCGTAGAACGCAGTCGCGCGCGGTCAGCTCTCAGCCGACCGGCGGCGCCGCAACGGTCTCCGCTTCGGCCGCGCTCCGGCCCCCGCGCCGTGCATGCATATGAGTCCGGTGGTAGCCCGAGTGCCGCTGCAGCACCAGCGCCGCCGCTCCTCTCAGCCGCGCAAACTCCGGATTCAGCGTCGTCATCACCCGCGGAGGCGCCCCCGCCAGCATCTGCCGCTTCAGCTCCGCCTCCACAATCGGCCCAAACCGCTGCCATGCCGACGTCAGCTCGCCCATAAACAGGATTACCTCGGGCGACAGCGCCGCCGTGATCGCATGCAGTCCCCGGCCCAGGTTCTCCGCCTGTCGGCTCAGCGCCTTCACGGCTGCGGGATCTTCATCCGCGGCCAGATTCAACAGCCTTGAACCGGTCATAGACCCCGTCATGCCGCTGTCAGCCTTGCCGCTCGCCTCGTTGTAATACCGCACCGCCGCGCGCGTCGACGCAAACATCTCCCAGCAGCCCGTCCGTCCGCAACCGCACTTCGGCCCCGTCGGATCCAGCACCACGTGCCCAAACTCACCCGCCAGACCGCCGTGCCCGGTAATCATCTGCCCGTTGCTCAGCAGCGCCGTCCCTATGCCCTCCGAGATCGCCACCAGCACCGCGTTGCTCACGCCATCCAGCCGCCCCGACCAGATCTCCGCGATCAAGCATGCGTTGGCCTCATTCTCCATCTCCACCTTCAGGCCCAGCGCGTTCTCGATCACACTGCCGATCTCAGCGCCTGCCCAGTGCAGGTTCGGCGCCAGCACCAGCTTCTGCGCCACCGGATCCACTCGCCCCGGCATGCTCAACCCCACACCTTCAAACGTCTTGGACGGGTGCAGCTCGCGCATGCGCTCCAGCGCCGCAATCAGCTCCGGCAACGCGCGCTCCACATTCGAGGGCAGCACAATTGCCTTCTGCGACAGCAACCGGCTGTTCAAATCCACCACCGCAATCGTCGCCTGCTCCGGCCGCACATCCACCGCGAGCATTACAATGTCTTCGTTCAGCGACAGCAGCGTCGGCCGGCGTCCGCGCGGCAACCGCTGCGTCCCGCCCTCGACCACCCATCCCTCTTCAATCAGCTCTTCAACAATCGACGACACCGTGCTCGGATACAGCCCGGACGCCCTGGCCAGCTCCACCCGCGCGACCGGCTGCTTCGCGCGCACCAGCTCCAGAATCACGTCGCGATTAATGTCCCGCGCCACCTCACTCGACGCCAGCTTCACATAGGCCAGGTCCGCCCGCCGCAGCGCGTGTGTCAGATCATGCGCTCCCGGCTGCTTTCCTCCGTTTGTATCCGTACTCTTCGTCACGCCGTTCTCCTTACCAGAAATGCAATGCTCCAACCGAACGCCACACCACAATTTGCAGCCTCAAAATCCTACTCAGCCTCCAGCTCGCGTCTGCGCATGAAAGCTCTCCGGCGGCCCAGGATAGCTTGGCTTCAGCGCTCGATCGCTCACCACCAGCCCCTCCACAACGACAAAATTCAGCGTCGGCCCGAGCACCATCTCCACGTCGAACTTTCCGGAGTCATAAAGGTACATCCTGTACTCCAATGCTGTCTTCGAATTTGTTTCGCTCGGCGGCGTCACCGGAAACATCGTGATTGCCGACTTCGTCCCGCTATATCCCGGCAGCTCCACCCAATTAATCCCGCCGCCCGCGTCCGCAGTCCGCGCCGTCGTATCTGCCGCCTCCATCGCCACATAGCCATCGCTCTCTACAAACCCCTGTGCATCCGCGCGCGTCATTGGCAGGTTCTTCCCATGCAGCGTGCACGTCATCGGCCGTGCATCTCCAGAGGGCGTCGCACTCACATGTTTCGGCCCACCCAGCGCCCACGCCTCGCCCGCTATCACCAGCAACACAAGCCCAACCACAACTCTCACCGACAAACGCATCCCAACCTCAGTTCGCTCGATGCGACGAACCTTACACCCGGCGCATAGTTTGTGTCTCGAATGAAACGTCAAGGCTCTCTACACCAACGTAATCCCTCGCATCGCGTGCTACCTTCTCACAGCAAGAACAGCTCGCCCGAAGGAGACGCGCCCATCGTCCGGTCCTCGCCCCCGCGCCGACGCAAGCCTCGCCCCACCGGCCTTCGTCTCCTTCCCCTCGTCGCGGCCATCTACTTCATGGTCTCCGGCGGCCCCTACGGCCTCGAAGACATCATCGGCATGGCCGGCTTCGGCCGCGCACTCCTCCTCCTCGCCATCGTTCCCATCCTCTGGAGCGTACCCACCGCGCTCATGGTCGGCGAACTCGCCTCCGCCATCCCCGACGAGGGCGGCTTCTACGTCTGGGCCCACCGCGCTCTCGGCCGCTTCTGGGGCTTCGAAGTCGCCTGGCTGTCGCTCGCCTCCTCCGTCTTCGACATGGCCATCTATCCCACCACCGTCTCGCTCTACCTGATGACCGTCTTTCCCGAGCTCAAGCACGGCCACTACGCCCTGCTCCTGAAACTCGCCATCGTCATCATCGCCACGCTCTGGAACCTTCGCGGCGCCGTCTCCGTCGGCCACGGCTCCGTGCGCATGATGGCCATCTCGCTCGCGCCGTTCGCCATCATGCTCCTCATTGCCCTCTGGCGCATCGCGCATGGCGGCCTCCACCTCGCCGGCGGCGGCGAGACGCTGAAGTACAATCTCGGCGGCGCACTCTCCGTCACCATGTGGAACTACATGGGCTGGGACAACGCCTCCACCATCGCGCAGGAGGTAGAAAACCCGCAGCGCGATTACCCGCGCGCCATGCTCGTCTCGGCGCTGACCATCATGTGCGTCTACACGCTTCCGCTGCTCGCCGTTTGGGCCGTCGGCATCCCCGCCGCGCGCTTCTCCACCGGCGCATGGGCCGATGCAGCCGGCCTTCTCGGCGGCTCCGCACTCGCACTCGCCGTCGTCTTCGCCGGCTCGCTCGACGGCCTCGGAACCTTCAACGCTCTCACCCTCACCCTCACGCGCCTTCCCTACGCGATGGCGGAAGACCGTCTGCTCCCACGCATCCTCACCCTCCGCACAAAACGTGGCGTCCCCTGGGTCTCCGTGCTCGCCTGCGGAACCTGCTGGGCACTCGCACTCGGCCTCACCTTCGAGCGCCTCATCTCCATCGACCTCGTCCTCTGGGGAGCCTCGCTCATTCTTGAGTTCCTCTCCCTCATCGTCCTCCGCCGCACCGAGCCCAGCCTCGAGCGCCCCTTCCGCATCCCCGGCAATCAGCTCGCGCTCGTCCTCATCGGCTGCGGCCCCATGCTTCTGCTCGCCTTCGCCCTCTTCAACGCCCGCACCGAACACATGGCCGGCATGAACGCCCTCCTCTTTGCCACCATCATCGCCCTCGCCGGCCCACTCATCTACTTCCTCATGTGCCTCACCCGCCGCCGCACAACTTAAAAGCAAAAGGGCCGAAACTCTCTCGGCCCCTCTCTCATCTGTTCTCTCTTCCTGTTCCCTAATCCCTGATCCCTGATCCCTATTCCCTGCCTCTCTACTTCTTCCCAACCCCCACAGGCTCCGCCTGCTCCTTCGCATCCACAAACGCCTGCTCTGCCTGCAAAATCAACTCTCGCGCGAGCGCCGCGTCTCCCCACCCCTTTACCTCAACCCGCTTGCCTTCCAGGTCCTTGTAGATCGAGAAGAAGTGCTTCATCTCTTTCAGCGTATGCGGGTACACATCCGAGTAGTTCCACACATCCTTGTAGCGCGGATTCCCCTGTCCCACGCACAGGATCTTCTCGTCGTTCACGCCCTGGTCCGTCATCTCCAGCACACCGATCGGCCGCACCGTCAGCACGCATCCCGGAAAGCTCGCCGTATCCACCAGCACCAGCACGTCCAGCGGATCGCCATCCGCCGCCAGCGTGCTCGGAATGAACCCATAGTCCCCCGGATAATGCACCGGCGAGTACAGATTCCTGTCCAGCCTGAACACATGCAGCTGCTTGTCGTACTCATACTTATTGATTCCCTCAAACGGAATCTCGATCACCGCATTCACCAGCTCCGGCGACTTCGGCCCCACGGGCAGTTCCAGATAGTTCGGCATAAACCCATCGCCTTCTCGCGAAGAATCTACTCATTCGCGCCAAAAAGTTTCGACCCACTCGCCGCCGTTCCCGGCCCTTCAGCACTTACAAAACCCGGCGAGACGCCTTCACCCAGTCTACCTGTCCGCGCATCGGCACGCCCACCCTCATCGCCCACAACTCCTCATCTCAAACCGCCGTCATCCTGAGGCGCAGCCGAAGGATCTCCGTATTCTGATCGCCACGACCACTCTCCTCCCGATGCTAGCCTCATACACGTGAGCTCCCGCTTCACCCGCGCCTGCC
Organism: uncultured Verrucomicrobiae bacterium; assembly: GCA_963716225.1. GTDB lineage: Bacteria > Acidobacteriota > Terriglobia > Terriglobales > Acidobacteriaceae > Granulicella. Next base: position 1,596,541 of record OY970299.1, read on the forward strand.
TCCGCCAGCCCGTCGACCGCACCCCCGTCTGGTTCCTCCGCCAGGCCGGCCGCTACATGCCCGAGTACATGGCCATCCGCCGCCACCACTCCCTCCTCGACATCTGCCGCACCCCCGCCCTCGCCGCCGAAGTCACCATCACCGCCGCCGAGCGCCTCGGCGTCGACGCCGCCATCATCTTCGCCGACCTGCTCCTCCCCCTCGCCCCCATGGGCCTCGACTTCGAATTCGTCAACGGCGAAGGCCCCGTCATCCACTCACCCCTCCGCACCCTCGACCAGATCCGCGCCCTCCGCACCGACCGCACCGCCGACCTCTCCTACGTCGCCGAAGCCATCACCCGCGTCGCCACCCACTTCAACAATAAGGCGGGTGCCCCATCTTCGCCCCTGGATCCGGGTGCCCCATTCACGACGACAGCTTCATCGTCGTCGTGGGTGGGGTGTCAAAATTCAATGGACACCCTCGGCATCATCGGCTTCTGCGGCGCGCCCTTCACCCTCGCCAGCTACATGATCGAAGGCGGCTCCTCCCGCAACTACATCGAAACCAAAAAGCTCATGTACGCCTCGGGCAATCCATACAACAGCCGTCATCCTGAGCGGAGCGCAACGCGCGAAGTCGAAGGACCCCGGGGATTCCCGTCGCACGAACGCCCTCCACACCTTTCTCCCAACGAACCCCCATCGCCTTCCGAACCCTGGGCCCTGGACCCTGAACCCTCGTCCGCCTGGCCGCTCCTCATGTCCACCCTCATCACCGTCCTCACCGACTTCGCCGCCCAGCAAGTCGCCGCCGGCGCCGACGTCATCCAGGTCTTCGACTCCTGGGCCGGCGCGCTCTCCGTCCCCGACTACCGCGCCTACGCACTCGCCCCCACCACCGAGCTCATCCGCCGCATCCAGGCCCTCGGCGTCCCCGTCATCTACTTCGGCGTCGACACCGCCTCGCTCCTCCCCACCTTCCGCGAGCTCGGCGCAGATGTGGTGGGATTAGACTGGCGCATCCCGCTCGACCACGGCTGGCGCGCCCTCGGCCTCCGCCCAGACGGCACCGCACCCACCGCCATCCAGGGCAACCTCGACCCCATCACCCTCTTCGCGCCCGACGACATCCTCGAAGCCCGCGTCCTCGAAATCCTCTCCCTCGCCGCCGGCCGCCCCGGCCACATCTTCAACCTCGGCCACGGCATCGTCCCCAACACCCCCGTCGAGCAGGTCCTCCGCGTCGTCGACCTCATCAAGCGCCACGGCCACACCACTCCCCGCGCCCCCCACGAAGCCACCAGCGACTGGGCCATCCGCGCCTGAGCAGTCAGCATGAGCCGATTTTCTCGATATAGATGTTAGAGACTTCTGGTAACGCCCTTGAGAGCCTTCGTTGCGGCCAACCGCGCCACGGTGTAGCAGACACTAGGACATAATCACCCAATGGAAGTGCCCACCCCAGACCTTGCGCGTCTCATTGAACAACTCAGAAGTAAGCATTCTCCACAAAGACGTTCGGCTGCGCTCAAATTGAGGAAGCTTGGAAGCCGGGAGGCGGGACCCGCCCTTCTTGAGGCGTTGACGAAAGAACTGAACGACCCACGAACGTGGGAGACGCAATATCAGATGATCATGGCTTTGGGGCAATCAGGCGCCACGGAGGCGATCCCACTACTTGAGATTCTTGCCCATGAGGCGTTCCCCGGAAGGACCATGGTGCTGGTTGCGATTGGCGACGCAATCGTGCGGCTAAGCCGATCTTCCGACACTGATGCGGGTTCAGTGCTGAAGGTGCTTTCTATCCCGAACGACGGATTGCTTCACGATGGAGCGTTGCGGGCCGTCGCTATGCTACGCATGCGCTTCAGTACTGCGGAGACTCAGGACATCATCCGTATCGTTGAAGCAACTGGTGTGGAAAGCCGTAAGTTTTGGCTGATTGCTGCATGTCCTGGATGGTCCGGTCCTGAGGTGGATCGTTTTGTCGAGGAATGCCTCTCGAGTACTCGTGAGGACGTTCGCGTAGCAGCTTCAGATGCGAAGCTGAAAAAGTACCGCAACTGGCGTCCACTCTAGGATTGCCGGGTGCCCCGTTCATGACGACTGCCTTACCGTCGGGCATGAGTGGGTTCCCACGCCCCGTCACACCCACACATCATTCTTCGCCGTCATCTCCCCACCCGCGTCGCCGGTATTCACCACACCCTTCGGCTCAATCAGCATCAGCTTCACCTCACCCGCCGCAAACGGCTTATGCTCCACGCCCTTCGGCACAACGAACATCTCGCCCGGCCCAATCGTCACCGCGCCATCGCCCCGGTCAATTCGTAGATCAATCCGCAGCTCGCCCTCAATCACAAAGAACGTCTCATCCGTCTCCGCATGGCTGTGCCAGACAAAATCCCCCTCCAGCTTCACCAGCTTGAACTGATAGTCATTCATCTCCGCAATCACCCGCGGCGACCACTGCTCCTCAAACAACCCAAACTTCTCCCGCAAATTGATCGCCCGCCGCTCCGTCATACCGCACTCTCCTCGTCACCATCCTGGAACCCGCGTCAAGCTACCCGGCCACGCTCGCCACTCCCCACACTCTTCGCCTCCTTTAACGCTGTCATCCTGAGCGAAGCCGGAGCGCAGCGGCGGCGTAGTCGAAGGACCCCGCCACCGTCCGCATGACCACGAACCCCGACACCTTTCTACCAGTGACCCTAACTCCTTGCCCCCCAAAAATTTCCCCGAGCGCATTCGCCCCCCATCCGTCTGTCCTGATAGAACCAAACGGACCTCCGGAGCCCCGCCCCACGTGTTCGAGGAACTAAGCTTGCCGCTGCAGCTCACCCACACCTTCGTCTCCGAGACGGAGGTCGCGGCCCTCGTCGAAACCTACTCCACGCTGCTCTTCCGCGTCGCCCACTCCATCCTCCGCAACCCCACCGAAGCCGAAGACGCCGTGCAGGACACCTTCCTCCGCGTCATGCAACACAAACGCGCACTCCCAGAGATCCGCGACCTCCGCGTCTGGCTCGTCCGCATCGCCTGGAACCTCGCTCTCGACCGCCGCCGTCGCATCCGCCCCGACCAACTCGACGACACCTCCGCGCTCGCCCTCACCGCCCACCACACACCCGCCGACACGGCCCTGGACGACGCCCGCGAGCTCGCCCGCGTCTTCCGCGAGATCGACCGCCTCCCCCGCGCCGAGCGCCAGGTTCTCCTCCTCTCGGCCATCGACGAGCTCGACACCCGCGAGCTCGCCCAGCTCCTCAACAAATCCGAGTCCGCCATCCGCGCCCTCATCTTCCGCGCCCGCTCCCGTCTTCGCCAGCGGCTCGAAAAAAGTTCCGCCCGCCTCAACAAGAACCAAACCCGCCTTCAGAAAGGAGGCCACGCATGAACACCAACTCCGCGCCCCTCCCCGAGAACAACACAGACCACATCATCGACCGCGCTCTCTCCACCCTCCGCGACGCCACACCGCGCGCCGGCCTCAACAACCGCGTCCTCGCCTCCCTCGAGCACCGCAGCGCACACGCCACGAACCACGCGAGAACCCACTCCACGAACCCGGGTGGCCCATCCTTTCACGGCGGCATCGTGAAAGGACCGGGGTCCCCGGCGAGCTCTGCTCGCTGGGGTGGAGCGTGGGGTATCGCGCGTGGTAGCGCGCGAGAAAACGGCTCGGACACCGCTCGACTTGTCCTCTGGCCCGCACTCGCAGCCTGCCTCATCGCCGTTGCCACAATCACGATCCTCCACCACCACACCGCCCCCACCGATCTCGCTCACTCGACCCCACAATCGCCGGTGTCACCAAAAATCCGGGTGCCCCAGGTCCGGGGTCCCCAGCGACCCCAGTCGCTGGGGTGGCACGTCTCGATTCTGAGACCTGGGATCGACTCACCACGATCCCCAATGGAACGCACACTCTCCACCACTCGTCATCCTGAGCAAAGCGCAGCGGCGCGAAGGACCCCTGTATTTGTCTCCTGCCCGGACCACCAACCCACCGGGTGCCCCATTCATGAGGACAACGTCGTCATGGGTGGGGTCATCACAACCTCCCCCGACCCCGACGCCCAGGCCCTCGCCGACCTCCACACGCCCAGCTACCCGGCACCACCGCTTCCCCTGACGACACAGGAAAAACTCTTCCTCCGCATGTTTCGCGACACCAACGCCACCGAGCTCGCCGAGCTGAACCCCATCGTCCGAGCCCAGCAGGACGCCGCCGAGACCACCGACTTCAAAACCTTCTTCCCCGATCCGCCACCGCTGCACCAACCTGGAGATGACGAATGAACCGCACGCTCAACCTCTTAACAACGGCCGTCGCCGTTCTCACGCTCTGCTCCTCGGCCGCCGCCCAGTCGGCCAACACGAAACCGGCAGAGCAATCCGCATCCGAACCCAGGCCCTGCGACGCCCGCCCCGGAGCCGCCCACGACAACGAAGTCTATGAGGCGAACCGCGTCCTCAAAACCTACTACCTCTCCAGCATCGCGCAGCAGAACGACGCCAACGAGATCCTCATCGCGGTGCGCAACGTTCTGTCAGTTCGCGCCAAGCAGTATCTGGTCGCCTTTCAGAACGCCATCGTGATCTTTGCCGATCCCGCCGACCAGGCACTCGCCCAGAAGGTCATCTCCGACCTCGACCGCCCGCACAAAGTCTACCGGCTCACCTTCACCCTCGCCGAATCCGATTCCGGCAAGCGCGTTGGCGTGCAGCATTTTTCGATGATCGTTGCCGCCGGCCAGCGCACGATGATGAAACAGGGCGACAAGATCCCCGTCGCCACCGGAACCTATGAGGCCAAGAATGATTCCGGCACGCAAACCCAGTTCCAGTACCTCGACATCGGCCTCAACTTCGACGCAACCCTGACCGATTCGCCTGAAGGCCTCGTCCTCAAATCCAAGGTCGAGGAATCCAGCCTCGGCCAGCCCACCACGATCTCCGGGGTCACAGAGCCCGTCATCCGCCAGACCGTCCTGGAGGGCACCTCTGCCATGAAATCCGGCAAACCCACCACCCTCGGCGCCCTCGACATCGAAGGCACCACCCGCCATATCGACATCGAAGTCGTCGCCGAACCCATCTCCTGACCCACCCGACTTGACAAACCCAACCTCCAAACAGCCCCTCTTTACGAGGGGCTTGTCCTTCTGCACTAGCTAAAGTCCACCCCTAAAGTCTCTGCTCCGAAGACTTTGCGCAAAAAACAGCGGGGAGGGGCCCCCAGCGAGCGCTCTTGGCTCGCTGGGCTCTCGGAGGGGCGGGTACCCACCGTCTACCATAGAAAACGCATGGGTCACACCGCCATTCTCCTCCTCGCGCACGGCACACCCAACCGCCTCAGCGAGATGTCCGACTACCTTCAGCACGTCACCCGCGGCCGCCCCATGCCCCCCCACGTCATCACCGAACTCCAGCACCGCTACGCACAGATCGGCCTCAAAGAAGAGCCGCTACCGGATGGCCCTCCCCTCACCCGCTGGACGCTCCGCCAGGCCGAACTCCTCGAAGATCTTGCCTGCACAACCGCCTACGTCGGCATGCGCAACTGGCACCCCTTCATCGCCGGCACCGTCGCCCAGATGCGCTCCGACGGCGTCACCCACGCCCGCGTTCTCTGCCTCGCGCCCCAGAACTCCCGCACCTCCACCGGTCTCTACCGCCGCGCCCTCGAAGCCGCCGTCGACAACGCGTTCACCTTCGACTTCATCGCTGGCTGGGCCGACGATCCCCTCCTCGCCCAGGCCTTCGCCGAGCGCCTGCAACCCGTCCTCACACAGCACCCCACCACCCCCGTCCTCTTCACCGCCCACTCCGTCCCCTGCCGCACGATCCGCTCGACGACGGCAGAGGAGGGCGCTCAAAGTGGAGGCCCACCGCCCGCCGAAGGAATCCAGAACTACGGCGCAGCTACAGAGGGGGACCCCTACCCGATCGAGTGCAAACAAACCGCCGCTGCCGTCGCAAAAACCTGCGGACTCAACGACCGCGATTGGTTCTTCGCATTCCAATCGCAGGGCATCGCGGGCGCTCCATGGATTGGCCCAACCGTGGAAGACACGCTCAAAGCCCTCGCCGAAGAAGGCCACAAAGTCGTCATCATTCAGCCCATCGGCTTCCTCTGCGACCACGTCGAAATCCTGTACGACATCGACATCAACTTCCGCCGCTTCGCGCGCGAGCTCGGCTTGGAGATCTTCCGCCCCGAAAGCCTCAACGACTCGCCCACGCTCATCCGCGCACTCGACCACGTCCTCTACGGCGAACACGCTGTGAGGGCAGCGCAGCCATGAAGCGCATCGCCATCATCGGCGGAGGCATTAGCGGCCTCACCTGCGCCTACGAGCTTGAGCTCGCCCGAAAGCGCGGTGCCGCGATCGACTGGCACCTCTACGAAGCAAGCGACCGCCTCGGCGGCATCATCGAGACCACCCGCATCCCCACACCGGAAGGCGAGTACATCCTCGAAGGCGGCCCCGACGGCTGGGTCACCGAAAAGCCCTGGGCCTGCGAACTCGCCATCGAGCTCGGCCTCGAATCCGAACTCATCTACTCGAACGACGCCACACGCAAAACATACATCCTGATCGACGAAAAACTCCAGCCAATTCCGGACCGCATGCGCATGATGGTTCCCGAAGACCTGAGCGCGCTCGACGATTCGCCTCTGTTCTCCGAATCCGCCAAGCAGGCCTACGCGAACGAACTCACTCGCGCCGAAGAGCTGAACTCGACTGCGCCGAATCACGATGAGTCTGTTGCGGATTTTGTGCGGCGTCATTTTGGTGAAGAGGTTCTGAACACGCTTGCGGCGCCGCTGCTGAGCGGCGTCATCGGTGGTGACGTTCACAAACTGTCGGTGCGTGCCGTGATGCCGCAGTTCGTCGCCATGGAGCGCGAGCACGGCTCATTGATAACGGCTCTGCAGAAACGCGCTCAGCAACGCGACTACGCGCCGCAGCCGATCTTCACAACTCTGCGAAAGGGCACCGAGTCACTCGTCCAAGCCTTACGAAAATTGCTTCCGGATGAACGCGTTAATCTGCAACGCACCATACGAACCCTGGACGAAATCGCAGCGCACGAATTCATCGTTGCAGCGTCGGTTGACGGAACGCGCGCGTTGCTTCAGCGAATAAGTTCCGCTCTGCCTGAGCTTCTACCTCGAGAGGCGAGCTCTGCGGTTCTGGTGGCGTTCGCGTGGACTTCGGATCTCGCCAGCAGCTTCACCATCCCGTCCGGTTTTGGCTTTCTCGTGCCAGATTCCAGTAGTGCTGAAGAACAGCTTCTCGCCTGCACGTTCGCCGATCAGAAGTTTCCGCAACGTGCACCTGAGGGCGCGCGAGTCATGCGAGCATTCTTCGGCAGCAGGAGCGCCGAAGCTCTCAGCCCGCTCTCTGACGATGCAATTGCAGTCTGCGCGCTGGAGCAGTTACGAGAGATTCTCGGTCCGATCCCGGAGCCCGGATTCCAGACAGTTCGCCGGTGGCCGCACAGCCTGCCCCAGTATGAAGTCGGCCATCTCGATCGAATCGCAAAGCTTGAAGAGCTCGTTACGCAAACGCCCGGCCTGCATCTGCTCGGGAACAGCTACCGCGGGGTCGGCATTCCAGACCTCATCCGCGACGCACGCGCCACCGCACGCAAGATCATCGCGCAGCTCTAAGGCTTCGAAATAATCAAGCCGCCAGCGGCAGCCGCTCACGCTCTTCCCGCTGCGTCTCACGCTTCCGTTTCCACCAGTTCCCAATCGCGACCTGGAACGGATGCTCGACCCACTTCCGTGCAGCCATCGCCAGCAGCACGATGACCACGTAGCTGATCCAGGGATCGATCCACTGCACGTGCAGCCGCTCCGGCAGATGATGATCGTGAATCAACTGGAACAGGTTGAAGTGCAGCAGGTATAGGCAGTACGTCGATGTGCCAATCGCAACCAGCGGACGCCACGAGAAGATCGTTGCCAGCGGGCTCGGCCCCGCCAGCCCAAGAATGATCGCGCCAAACACCGGCGTTAGCAACCCGCCGTGCACCAGGATGTACGGCATCTGCGTAGTGAGGTGATAGCAGCAGAACCAGCCGATCGCGAAACCCGCCACGCCAACCACCATCCGCCCACGCACCCCGAGCTTCGCCACCTGATGGATTCTGGCAATCATGATGCCGCACAGGAATGTGCAGAGATACGGGACCGGCGTGTACTTCAGGAAATCAATATAAACACCGGCGCTGTAGCGGTCCGGCGCATGCGCGAGATGGTCCGGATTCGTCGCGAGATACATCGCGTGCGGCAGCATGCCGAGCAGCCAGAAGCCGGCGCCCATCGCCATCAACTTCGGCACGCTTTTCGGGAGCTTCAGTTTCACGAGCCACGGAAACAGCAGGTACAGCGCAACCTCGCACGAGAGCGTCCAGCTCACGGTGTTCCAGAACGTTGCGAGCCGCGGAAAAAATCCCTGAATGAGCAGCGGCGTCGTGATCACGCCGACCACGAACTGTGAATGCGAGCGCGCGTGCCACTCGACGGCAAGCATCGGAATCGAGACCAGCATCGTCAGCAGGTAGATGGGATATAGCCGGCTGGCACGCGCCACCCAGAAGTCCAGCGGATTCACGCCACCCGCTCGCTCCGCATAGTTGTAGTACAGAATGAATCCCGAAATAACAAAGAAGAAGCTGACGAAGACGTATCCGATATCGATGAGCGGATACAGCGTGAAGCGCGGATGCGCTGCCCACGTCAGCCCACTGGGCGTGAAGTGAAACAGCATGATGATGAGCGCCAGCAGCGAACGGATTCCTGTAAGGGCAGGCAGCGCAGGCTTCCGCACCGCTGCGGCCGGCTTCGCGATGTTTGCAGTCACAGGCCTGCGCTGCAGCTCGCCTGCCGGCTCTCCCGTCGAGGTCGGGGCCCTCTCATCCAGCACTTGCATCAATCGGTTCCGTTCCAATCCACCCTGATAGGACGCGCTTCTCTCGGGCGAGGACTCACTTCGCCCGCGCATTTCTTACGCTTGAGCCTGGGCTTCGATCTCGGCGCGGACAACGCGCTCAGCACTCTCCAGACCACGGTGCGCGTAGCTCGCCTTCACAAACGCGTGAAACAGCGGGTGCGGCTCAAGAGGCTTCGATTTGAACTCCGGATGGAACTGGCAGCCGAGGAAAAACGGATGTCCTGGGATCTCGACGATCTCAACGTAGGTCGCGTCGGGCGTCGTTCCCGTAAGGCGCAGACCGGCGCCCGTGAGAACAGGCTCGTACTCGCGATTGAACTCGTAGCGGTGCCGGTGACGCTCGCTGATCTCGGTGGCGCCATACGCCTTTGCCGCGATCGAGCCGGCCTCCAGCATGCACGTCCACGCGCCCAGCCGCATCGTCCCACCCATCTCTTCAACGCCGATCAGCTCGCGCAGCTTGTAGATGATGCGGTGCGGCGTCGCCGGATCGAACTCGCCGGAGTTTGCCTTCGCTAGCCCGCACACATTGCGCGCGTACTCAATGCACGCCGTCTGCATGCCGAGACAGATTCCGAAGTACGGCACCTTGTTCTCGCGCGCGTAGCGGATCGCGTTCAGCATGCCTTCGATGCCACGCTTGCCAAAGCCTCCTGGAACCAGGATGCCGTCGAAGCCCTCGAGCTGTGATTCGAAATTCTCCACCTCAAGCCCTTCCGCCTCCAGCCACGTGACACGCAACTTCAGGTTCTCGGCGAGCGCGCCGTGCACCAGCGCTTCCTTCAACGACTTGTAGCTGTCCTCATACTCGACATACTTGCCGACGATGCCGATCGAAACCTCATCCGCCGGGTTGTACGCGCGATGCACGAGGTCCTTCCACCTCGTAATATCGGCGGCCTTCGCCTCGATGCGCAGATACTTGAGCGCAAGCGCGTCCACGCCCTCCAGGGCGAAGTTCAGCGGAACTTCATAGATGCTCGGCACGTCGCGCGCGACAACGACCGCAGCCTCTTCAACGTTGCAGAACGCCGCAATCTTCGAGCGCATCTCGCGCGGCACGGCACGGTCTGCGCGGCACAGCAGAATGTCGGGTTGAATGCCGATTGACAACATCTCCTTCACAGAGTGCTGCGTGGGTTTTGTTTTCAGCTCCTGCGCGGCGGCTATCCACGGAATCAACGTGACGTGCACAAAGCAGGTATTGTCCCGCCCCATCTCCTGGCGCATCTGGCGAATCGCCTCCAGAAACGGAAGCGATTCGATATCGCCGACAGTGCCACCGATCTCCACGATGGCAACATCGCAATCCGCGCCAATCTTGCGCGCGGCCGCTTTGATCTCATTCGTCACGTGCGGAATCACCTGCACGGTTTTGCCGAGATAATCGCCGCGCCGCTCTTTGGTGATGATCTGCTCGTAGATTCGGCCGGTGGTGAGATTGTTGTCGCGCGTCAGCTTCGCGTGCGTGAAGCGCTCATAGTGCCCCAGGTCGAGATCGGTCTCCGCGCCGTCGTCCGTAACGAACACCTCGCCGTGCTGGAACGGCGACATCGTCCCAGGATCGACGTTGAGGTAGGGATCAAACTTCATCAGGTTGACGCGAAGGCCGCGCGCCTCCAGCAGGCAGCCAATGGAGGCCGCCGCCAGCCCCTTGCCCAGCGAAGACACAACACCACCCGTCACAAAGATGTACTTTGCCGACACGTTTGCAACCTCTTTGGTTTTGAGATTTGGTTGTGCCTGGTGTGCACGATCAAGTATACCGCAGCGGGTTGGTGCCATCAGCCTGCGCGGCGGACCTACAACCACCGGATGATTCGACCTTCGTCGTCCGGCTGCTATGCTCGGCTGGTGCGTTCGCCGGGCCCCCTTCTGCGCCTCGAACAGAGCCTCTACATGCGGCTCCGCTCGCTCGCGGACCGCCGGGTCGCAGCGCAGGCGCGCCGCGGCGGCGAGAGCCCTAAGCCCGAGCACCTGCTGACCGGTGAGCGCGGCGAGGAGCACGCCTTCTTCTACCTGCGCTCGCTCGGATATACGATCGTCGCGCGGCGCTGGGTTTCGGCGCGCGTGAAGGGCGACCTCGACCTCGTCGGCTGGGACAGCGACACGCTGGTTGTCTTCGAGGTGAAGACCCGCACGGCCCGCGACCTCTTCCCTGCCGATGTTGCCGTGAACCCCGCCAAGCAGCGCCAACTTCGCCGCATGGCCGCCGCCTGGCTCGCACAGTTGCCGACGCGCCATCGAGCCCGCGTGTCGTTGCGGTTTGACGTGCTGTCCGTCTACCTGATCAGCAAAGAGCCGGAGTTCGAACACATCATGGACGCGTTTCCGTATGACGAACGCCGCTGATCGCGTGCCAGGGCCATCCATTCTCCGTGGCTCAAGTGTCTATAGTAGAAGCGGAGCCGAAAACACCAACCGACGCGCATAAGGAGCCATCGCAACGATGAGCCTGATGGATGCACCCCAGTTCGACGAGAGCGGCGAACGCCGCAAAGTCACCATCCTGATCTCGATCGGAGTCGCGTTCCTGATCCTGGTCCTACTCACGTTCGCCGGCTACCTGCTCGGTCATGGATGGCTGTTCACCAATCTGCGCGCCGAGCACCGCGTCAATCAGTTCTTCAATGCGCTTGAGGCGAAGGACTACGCGAAGGCCTACAACATCTACGAGAACGGTCACCCGGACTCCGGCTACCCGTTGGCCCGCTTCGCGGAGGATTGGACCGTCGACTCGCCCGTGAACGCGCCGATCACCTCGCACCACGTCGACATCTCGAAGACGGACGGAAGCGGCCCGTTCGGCAGCGGGATCATCGTCGCCGTGCGCATCAATCTTCAGGATGGCATCGTGAAGGCGCCCCCCGGCGAGCCGCCGAACACCAGGCCGGGCCACAAGATCTTCATGTACGTGAATCGTGCCGACGGCACGATGACCTGGCCCGCACCGCACATCCTGGTGTACTAACTCGTCAGCGCTGCGGTCGTCCGAAAATCTTTCGCGCGATACACCCCAAGCACCGTCATCATCGTTGCCGCTGCCAGCGGCACACACAACCCCGCGGCAAGCGAGTGCACGCCCGACGAAACCGCGCCTGTCGCCAGCGGCAGCGCGGCAGAACCGAGGCCGGCGACGACGAACACGGCAGGCGTGTCGATTCTTCGCAGCACAATCGCCAGCAGTAGTGGATACACCGGGCCCGCACCGAAGCCCGTCACAAATGCCCCCACGACACTGGCCACACCGCCCGGCCAGCCGATAAGAACCGCCAAGCCCGCAGCCGCCAGCCCCGTGCTCACCGGCAACACAACGCGCTCGCTCACCCGTCCCGTCACGCGCACAGAGTGAACCAGGCGGCTGCTGAGCAGTCCCGCCCAGAACGCAGTCGCAGCGCCGATCGTCGTCCGCGCTCCCTCGCCAAGCCGTTGCGCATAGGCCGCAAGCCATCCGCCCGTCGCAGCCTCCACGCCGGTCGAGCAGAAGACGAGAATCAGCAGCGCGAGCGGCACATACCGCAGCGCTCGCCCGCTGCCCGCACGCCCCGATGCTTGGGCCGCCATATCCTCCCGCGGCGCATCCTCCTTCATCGCGAGCCACACCCACGGCGCGAATGCCGCGAAGAAGATCGCTATGCCCGCAAGCGTGTGCAGCGGCCTGGTCGAGTTCCTCTCATCGGCCAGCGCGTGTCCTCCAAGCGCGAGCCACGGCCCGGCACAGGCGCCGACAGCCCACAGCAGGTTCAGGCGCATCATCTCTACACGACGCTCGTCGGGAAACCGCCGCGAGACAAACAAACTCGTTGACGTCATCGTGATCCCGAGCCCCAGACCAAACACAGCGATCGCCGCAAATGCCCAGCCGCGGCTTGCGAGGCCAAGCCACACCGCACCGCCTGCGGTCAACAAAGCTCCACGAACAATCGAACGGTTCATGCGGCCGCGCGACGCGACCGCTCCCGCCATACACGCCAGAAAAAAGCAGAACAGCAGCAGCCCGCCGCGCGCGTCGCCCAGGTTCCACCGCGCAAGCAGCAGCGGCAGCAGCGCACCGGGCAGCGCAAGGCTGACGCCGGTCGCCGCGAACCCGGCGTACAGGCCGATCTTCAAACGCATCTCCTCATGCCTTCAGCCGGCCCGCTGCATCGGCGCCGAGCGCCTCGCATAACGATCGGAGAAACGGCTGCTGACTTGCCAGAATCGCTTCCCGCGCATCGTCGATTGACAGCCATTGTCCGCGGTCGACCTCCGGCACCTCGATCATCTTCTTCGATCGCGGCGGCCACTCCACCTCACACGTGATGCTGCGCAGTTGCTCCGCATTGCAATCGCCTTCGAACGCCCATCCTTCAACGAGCTTCCCGCTTAACTGCCGTATCGTCCCGAGTTCCACAAACTCGCCGCGCGGCAGAAAACCCGTCTCCTCCTGGAACTCGCGCTTCGCTGCATCCAGCGGCCCCTCGCCATCGTTGAACTGCCCCTTCGGAATCGTCCACGCGCCCTTATCTCTATTCACCCAGAACGGCCCGCCCGGATGCACCAGGAAAACCTCGATACGTTCGTTTCTAACCCGGTACATCAATAAGCCAGCACTGCGTTTGGGCATTTGGCCGCCTGAGCTAAAAGAACAGTTGCACCTGAAATCGAAAGAACATCTACAGCAACCGGGGCACGATCTCGGTAGCCGTTCCCAGCAGAATTTCATCGAATGCGTCCGCGTTCTGCGGCTCTTCCGGCCCAACATACATCGTTCGAATGCCGCGCTGGTTTGCAATGTGCACTAACCCCGCGGCCGGATACACCGCGCCCGAAGTTCCAATCACCAGCAGCACCGTCGCGCGATCAAGCTCACAATAAATCCCCTTCATATCCAGCGGAATCTCGCCGAACCAAACGATGTGCGGCCGCACGGCTCGTCCGCAGCTCTCGCACTTCGGAAGTTCCGCGGCTGATTCATACGTGCGCCTGTCGTCGAACGGCCGCTCGCAACCCACGCACCGCGACTGAAACAGCGTTCCATGCATGTGATGCACACGCCGCGAGCCCGCACGTTCGTGCAGGTCATCCACATTTTGAGTGCAGAGATAAAATCGCTCGCCCATCTGTCCTTCGATCGCTGCCAGCGCGCGGTGCGCCGCGTTCGGCTCAGCAGCCATCGCATCGCGCCGCCGCATCGAGTAGAACCGCCACACCAGCTCCGCATTCGCCGCCCACGCCTCCGGCGTCGCAACCTCCTCCACGCGATGGCCGTTCCACAACCCACCCGATCCGCGAAAGGTGGCAAGCCCGCTCTCCGCCGAGATCCCCGCGCCTGTCAGCACAAACATCCGGTCCTGCGGCCCGAAGCGCATAAGCGATTATCACCGCATCCGGCGTGCTGGTTTCTCAACAAGGATTCAACAGATTAAATTCGAAGGTTACTGCTCCGCCGACGTTCTCCGATACGTGAGCGCCGCAACCCCGAGCAACGCAGTCGCCAGCATCACCAGCGTTCCCGGCTCGGGGCTCGGCGTAAACTCCCGAATCTCTCCGTCGAGTCCGTCGGTCAGCACAAAATCGCCGGCGGTATTCACAAACAGCAGGTCCGCCGTGCCTATCGTAACGAAATCCTTGCCCGTGTACGACAGATACACAATCTGCTGCGCGCCGTTCATGCGCACGCCAACCACGTGGTTCCCGCCTTTGCACACCGGCTGCCCGGTGTGCACCGCCGTTCCCTTCGGCGTGAAGCTGCAAGCCACGCCATCCTCCGGTGCGAATCCTGTCAACGTGCCGGACTGCGCAGCGAGCTGACCACCGCTCAAGAGTTCGAAGCACCGGTTGAGATCTCCGCTCGAACATCCGGTGTCGGACTCGATCGCGACATTTCCCTGGCCGTCGATGCTGGTCAGCCTGTATCCGCTATTGCTGGTCAGCGCGTGCGAAACAAAGCTCTCCGCTCCTGACGGGCAAGCACTCAATCCCACCGCCGCAACACAGGCGGCGAAAGCCCAAAACACACTTGGTCTCATTCTCGAAATTCCTCGTACCCTGAATCTTCGGTCGAGGAACGATGAGAGTGCTATCAAACCCGCGGCAGTCTCCGGCGCACGAAAGTTGAACGCGCTGACCTCTTGGCGTCATGCGCAGCTCGCGCTACGGAACAGCTATTGCTGTTCGTCGAGCTTCGTAACCTGGTCGGAGCCCAGCTCATTGCGTAGCTGAACCAGATAATGCGTGGTTGCCTTGGCCAAGTCGGCTCGCGCCTGCTCAACACGGTCGATCTGCGTAAACAGCGCGGACTCATCCAGCGTCTTCGCGTGCGTCAGAGCATCCATCCGTTGCTCCTCCTGCTCCAGGCCCTCAAAGCGCTTCACGAGTACGGGACGGCTCTGCTCGAAGATCGCGTCCATGCGGTGCTGCTGGTCGGTCGTAAGCTTCAACTGCTTTACAAAATGCTTGTCGTCCCACCAGCGTCCCGGCGGCCCCACCTGAAGTCCGGCATGCATTCGTACCGGGTTGGCCCGGCCGATGTCATGCGGAACATCGCCGCGCGGAAAGCCCTCGCGCATCTCGCCGTCCGGCATCCCGCCGCCGGACATTCGGCCGCCCGACATGCCACCAAACCCACCCGGGCCGCCCGGTCCACCGCCGCCATGATGCTGCGCCAACACCAGCCGCGGCACAGACAACATCACCACCAGCGCGAGCGCCAGCGTCGCCTGCATCAGCAGTCGCCTGGTACGCGCGCATCCGTGGCTGGCCATCGTCATTTAGTTCACGACCTCACGAATCGCGTGCCGGTGCATTGGGTGCGACATAGAAACCGGCCCGACAGATGCAACCTGCGCGCCCACTTGCTCGCTCAGCTCACTGTCGATCGACCGCAACAGGCTGTTATCCTGCGCCAGTTCGTCGTCGGACGGCGCCGGCTCGACCGCACGCGCCGGCGGCCGCACCACCGCCGTCTGCTGCCGATTTTCAAGGTGCGCGCCGAGCGCCACGCCCACCACCAGCACACCGGCCATCGTCGCTCCCCAGCCCGGAAGCGCGCTCCAGTTCAGCGCCCACTTCGATGGCGTCTCAATCCGCACCGCGCGGCGCTCCGCCCAGCGCAGGCTGGCCACATTCAGGTCTCCCACCGCCGCGCTCACGTCGCGCAGCTCGTCGCGGCAATCCGGGCAGCTCTCCACATGCATCTCCGCCCACGCGTCGTTCTTCGTTCCCGCCAGCAGCTCTGAAAACTGTTGGTCTGTCAGGTGTTGGATTTTCATCGCCGTCCTCCCATCCGCGCGCGCACCGTGCGCACCGCGCGGTGCAGGTGCGTCTTCACCGTGTTGATGGGCATCTTCATCGTGGCTGCAATGTCGCTCAGGTCCATCTCTTCCTGGAAGCGCAGCACGAACGCCGTGCGCTGGTTCAGCGACAACGTCTGCAGAATCTCCGCCACCTCGCGCGCCCGCTCACGCGCCAGCAACTGGTCCTCCGGCGAGCTCGCCGCGCTCGGCAGCATCCCGGCGAGCTCTGTCACATCCGTCGCCGTCTTGCGCACCTGCTTCCAGAAGCGGAACTTCTGCGTTCGCTGGTAGTCGCGCACCAGGTTCAGCGCAATCGAATGCAGCCACGTCTGCACGCTGCAATCGCCACGGAAGTTATGCCGGTTGGCCCAGGCTTTGACGAAGCAGTCCTGCACGATCGACGCGGCGAGATCCTCGTCCCCAAGCGAGAACGTTACGAAGCGCAGCAGCCTCGCGCGGTGCGTCTGCACCAGGTCTTCGATGTCGTCCAGCTCGGTGAGCGCGCGCTCCCGGCTGGAAAGGCGGAGAACATCCGTCGCCATAGCCATTTGCATACCAGCCTAGACGGAAAATCGTCGTTTGCCGAGTACACCCCTGCAATACCCATCGGATGTACCGCGCAAGCTTTATCGCTCTACGATATCAGCGCTCCGGGGTCCTGCGAAAGCTCCACCGCACCGTCCACGGCGCAAGCCCTCCATCCTCAGCCTGCCTTCCCTGCAGCCACAAGACTTCGTCACGATCACACGGCCCGAACGCCCCCGACCCGCTCCTGCAAAGGTTCGCCATCAGCCGCAGCATCCCTGATTCGCGTACGGTCCATTCGCACACGAACTGCCCGACACCCAGCACGTCGTAGCGTCCGCAGCGCTCCGTCATCCCATTCAGCAGCGGAATAATTCGCTCCCGCCTGGCCGCCAACACCTGCCTGCACCAGTCCACTTTTTCGCGGTGCGCCGGGTCATCGAGCTCCTCCCAGCACAACTTCGCCGAAAAAAAAGTGGACTCCGCCTGCGGATCCGGAGCGCGCGCCAGCGTCGCGTCGTCCGCGTTGCTCTCGCGCTTCAACTGCGCGCAGCGGCCGCGCCGCACCGCTTCCGCCAGTTCGCCCCCAAAGTCCGAGAAGAATGGAAACGGTGATGTCGCCGCCCACTCCTGCCCCATAAACAGCATCGGAATCTGAGGCAACATCAACACCACCGCCGACGCCGCGCGCACCGCCTCGGGCGTCGCCAACTCGCACAGCCGTTCGCCAAACACCCTGTTCCCCACCAGATCATGCGTCTGCGTGAAATCCACGAACGCCGTCGGCGGAATCGTCGTGCTGTCCTCCGCCGAACACGACACATCTCCGGCAAAGAATCCCTCCGCCAGCGCCCGAGCCAGTTCCTCGGTATCGTGCTGCTGCTGCTCGTTGGCCGCATCGCAGTCGCCGGTCATGGCCAATCCGATGATGTGATCCACCGCGTGATTCCACTGCGCCCTGTACAGCGTGCGTCCCTTCACATCACGCTTCAGCAGCCGTCCGATCGCCTTTTCGTTCTCGAGGATCAGATGTACCTGCCGTTCGCCGGCAGCCGCCTGCACGCGCTCTGAAATCTCGTCCAGAATGTGCTTTGGGCTGTCGTCGATCAGCGCATGCGAGGCATCGACACGCAATCCGTCAACATGAAACTCCTCCACCCAGAACACCGCATTCTCGACGACAAACTCGCGCACCTCGCGGCACCCTGCCCCATCGAAACTCAGACCCGGGCCCCACGCTGTCGTATGTTCCTTGCTGAATATCTGCGGAAAATACAGCGGAATGTAATTCCCCTCCGGCCCAAAGTGGTTGTAAACCACATCCAGAAGCACCATCATCCCGCGCGCATGCGCCGCATCCACAAACGCCTTCAGATCCTCCGGCCTGCCGTACGTCGCGTCCGGCGCAAACCACTGCACGCCGTCATAGCCCCAGCTCCGCTCCCCCGCAAACGCGCAAATGCACATCAACTCGATAGCCGTAACGCCGAGCTCCTCAAGAAAATCCAGTTTCTCCGCCGCCGCACGAAACGTCCCCTCCTGCGTGAACGTCCCCACGTGCAACTCATACAGCACGGCCTCGCGCCACGCGCGTCCGCGCCATTCCGCGTCCTTCCACGCAAACTGCGGATTCACTACTTCGCTCGGCCCATGCACCCCCAGCGGCGCACATCGCGATGCCGGGTCGGGCACGCGCGTTCCGTCCGGGAGCACAAACTGATAGCGCGTCCCCCCACCCGCATCGGGCACGGCAAGCTCATGCCATCCTCCATCGCACGCCCGCATCTCAACCGGCTCGCGCGCATCCGCCGCATGCTCGCCAACCGCAAGCCGCACCTGCTCGGCCGCTGGAGCGAACAACCGAAACACCACTCCGCCCTCACGCCGCATCTGCGGCCCGAAGCGCCACCTGTTGTCGCTTTGCTCGAAACCGGATAGCGCGGAGCTCTGAGGACTCGCGTCCGCTTTCATGCCGGACGACGCGCGGAATTCGGCAGAAGATGCGGCCATTGTCGTACTCGTTCTCGTCCGCCGGGCCAATGCTCGCGCGTCACAATTTTCAGGACCGTGCGCCGCTCACGGCGCACAATCCACATGGTCTAGCTCGGGTCGCGCCGCCGCGTTGATGATACTGCGCCCATCACACCGGCGCCCAGCAGCACAATCGCAATCGCAATAATCCAATGCTCGGGCACATGCGCAAGATGCGCCACGTACGCCACGCCGCAAACCAGAATAATCGTTCCAATCAGATACAAGGCGAAGGACATCGATCTTCCTCCCGCAAATTACGCTCGAATAGTGGCCCATCTTTACGATGCCGCTTCAGCCGTTTGTGTCACCTGCAAAACCTTCGTCCACCCGATACATCCTCTCGTAAGCCGCCGCGCGCACCACGTGGAAGTAGTCCGACGCAATCAGATACAACACACCCACGCCGCTCCACCACCATGCGAGAAATGCCTGCGACTCCACACTCTCAAACGGAAGCGGGCACGCCGAAAACACCATCGCCAGCACGATCAGCGCGACCTTCACAATCCCCATCACCAGATTGATCTCAATCAGCTTCGACTTCAGCGGACCTAACCGCAGCGCCGCACGCAAGCTCTGCACCGGTCCTAATCCGCGCGCCATCGCCAGCACCGGCGCAATCCGCACCACCCAGCTCACTGCGGCCCACGCGCAAAACAGCACCAGCGTGGCGCTCACCGCCATCGCAAACCCAGGCACATACGAGGGCTCAAGCCCCTTCGCGTTCGCCGCCCACACGCATCGCTCCGCAATCTTGACCAGCGCGGCAAACCACAACACAATGAACGCGGCAAACGCAAACGCCCGCAGCAAAGCCAGCACCACCATCGTTCCGCGCCGCGCCTCCAGGCTCCTGTCCCACCTGCGCAGAACCGCACCTCTGCCGATCCCGGCAAACACCGCCCACCCGGCGATCACCGCAACCAGCGCCCATTCGGAGCTCTGCACATCCGCCGTGCCCCGCCCCACCAGCCGTCCGCGCGCCAGAATCGCCGCAACGTCGCTCGCCTTCAGGGCCCAGATCACCACCGCGTCATGCGCGAAGATCCAGATACATCCCGCCGCAAGCAACGCAAACACCCAGCGCCACGCAATCTCCAGCGCGGTCAACGACGGCCGCTTCCACACCGCCGCCATCACCCCCACAAACGACTGCGTGCCCCGCACTGGGCCGTGCACGTGAACCTCGGTCTCCGCCACGCCCGGCGTCACTTCACAACCAGGTTGACGAGCTTGCCCTTCACCACAATCGTCTTCACAATCGTCTTGCCCGCAATTCGCCCCGCAACCTTTTCATCTGCCATCGCCGCAGCCTTGATCTCTTCCTCATCCGCGCCGGCAGAAAGCTTGACCACGGCTACCAGCTTGCCATTGACCTGCACCGCCACCTCAATCTCGCTCTCCTTCGCGAGCTCCGCATCGGCCACCGGCCACCTCTGCCGCAACAGCGGCTCGCGCTCGCCAATCTCCGCCCACAGCTCCGCCGCCACAAACGGCGCAAACGGCGCCAGCATCAACACCAGCGTCCTCACAACCTCCGCCACCGTCGCCGGCGGGATCTCACCCGAGTCCATCTTCGCCTCGGCCCCCGTCATCTCGTTCACCAAAATCATGATGGCGGCGATGCACGTATTGAAGTGCCACCGCCCGCTGAAGTCTTCCGTGATCTTCGCAATCGTCTGGTGCAGCGTGCGCACGAGCGCTGCACCCGCCGGCGTCTGCGCTGCAAACGCCTTCGCCGTAATCTCATCAGCGTGCGGGCCCGCAATGCTCCTTACCGCCGGCGCAAACTTCGTTACCACCCGGTACACGCGCGCCAGGAACCGGCTCACACCCGCAACGCCTTCCTCCTGCCATTCGAGATCACGGTCCGGTGGCGCCGCGAACAGCGCATACATTCTGGTCGCATCAGCTCCGTAGCGCGCAATCATGTCATCGGGCGACACCACGTTGCCCTTCGACTTCGACATCTTCGCGCCGTCCTTGATCACCATTCCCTGTGTGAACAGCCGCGTCGCCGGCTCATCGTTTTTAATCAACCCAAGATCGCGCATCACCTTCGTCCAGAAGCGCGAGTAGATCAAATGCAGAATCGCGTGCTCCACACCGCCGATGTACTGATCAATCGGAAACCAGTAGTTCGCCTTCGCAGAATCGAACGGCGCACTTGAATTTTTCGCATCGGTGTAGCGGTAGAAGTACCAGCTCGAATCAACGAACGTATCCATCGTGTCCGTCTCGCGCCGTGCCGCGCCGCCGCACTTGGGACACGTCGTGTTCACAAACTCCGGCACCTTCCCCAGCGGGCTTCCACCCTCCTGCGTAATCGCAATGTTGTCGGGCAGCAGCACCGGCAACGCGCTCTCCGGCACCGGAACGATTCCGTCTTTGCTGCAATACACCATCGGGATCGGCGTGCCCCAGTAGCGCTGCCGGCTCACGCCCCAGTCCTTCAGCCGGTACGTCGTGGTGCGCTTCCCGAACCCGCGCTCCTCCGCATACCGCCCCATCTTGTCCTGCGCCTCGAGCACGGCCTCGCCCGTCCACTCACCCGAGTTCACGACAACCGCATCATCCTCGCCCGTATAAGGCAGCGCCAAATCACCGCTGTCATCATCGCTTCCACCCGACGTCGCCGGCGCAACCACGCGCTTGATCGGCAGCCCATATTTTGTCGCGAACTCAAAGTCACGCTCATCATGCCCGGGCACGCTCATAATCGCGCCCGTGCCGTAATCCGCCAGGATGTAATTCGCCACCCAGATCGGCATCAGCTCGCCCATAAACGGATTCACCGCGCTCTTGCCGGTCGCGACTCCATGCTTCTCGATGTTGCCGATGTCGCCCGTTTCTTTCGCGGCCTTCTGCTCGCCAACCATCGTCTGCACAGCCCGCGCGAGCTCCGCATCCTCCGCCGCCCACGCCTTCACCAGCGCATGCTCCGGCGCCATCTGAATCGACGTCGCCCCAAAGATCGTGTCCACCCTCGTCGTGAACACACTGATCTTCTCGCCGCCGTCCTGATCCCTGCTCCCTGATCCCTGATCCCTGTCGTCTTCCGCCACCCGGAAGACAATCTCCGCCCCCTCACTCCGCCCGATCCAGTTGCGCTGCATCGTGCGCACCTTCTCGGGCCAGCCGGGCAGCTTGTCCAATCCCTCCAGCAACTCATCCGCGTACTTCGTAATCCGGAAGAACCACTGCTCTAGCTCGCGCTGCTCCACCAGCATGTCCTCATGCCGCCAGCAGTAGCCGCCCACCACCTGCTCATTCGCGAGCACCGTCGCACACTTCGGGCACCAGTTCACCTTGCTGGATTTGCGGTACGCGAGCCCCTTCTCATACATCTTCAAAAAGAACCACTGGTTCCAGCGGTAATAATCCGGCAGGCACGTCGTCACTTCCGTCCCGGCCCAGTCGTAGCTGAAGCCCATGCGCCGCATCTGCTGGCGCATCGCCGCTATATTGCTCAGCGTCCACTCGCGCGGCGGCGTCTTGTTGCTGATGGCCGCATTCTCCGCCGGCAAACCGAACGCGTCCCACCCCATGGGGTGCAGCACGTTGTAGCCGCGCATCCACATGTAGCGCGCCAGCGCGTCCCCAATCGAGTAGTTCCGCACATGTCCCATGTGCAGCTTGCCGCTCGGATATGGCAGCATCTCCAGGCAATAAAACTTCTGCTTCCCGCCCGCGTGGTCTTCCGCGCGGTACATCGCAGCATCCGCGTCCCACCGCGCCTGCCACTTCGTCTCGATCTCCGCCGGATTATATCTCTCCGCTGCAGCGCCACCCGGCTGCGCATCGTTCGCAATCTCTGACATTATTCCATTGTAAAGAAACCCCGCGATCCAAACCGGTTCTGCGATTCCGCGGCTATACTGCGTTGTCTCTCCAAACAAACGCTTCCAGTATTCTCGGGCTCAGCTCGAGACAAATTTCCCTCGAGGAGCCTCATCCGACATGTGCGGAATTGTCGCATTCTTCTCTCGCCGCGCTCCCATCGCTCCGGCCGCAGTGGAGCAAGCCACGCAAAGCCTTCACCACCGCGGGCCCGACGGCCAGCGCCACTGGATCTCGGCCGACCGCCGCGTTGCTCTCGGACACGCGCGCCTGAGCATCATCGATCTCGTCACCGGCGATCAACCGATCGCGTCTGAAGACAACTGCACCCACATCATCGTCAACGGCGAGTTCTACGACTACGAACACATCCAGCGTGACCTCGAATCCTCCGGCCACCATCTCCGCACACGGTCCGACAGCGAGATCGCCCTCCATCTCTATGAAGATCTCGGCACCGAGTGCCTGCATCACCTGCGCGGTGAGTTCGCCCTCGTCCTCTGGGACGAGCGCAATCGCACCCTCTTCGCCGCGCGCGATCGCTTCGGCATCAAGCCGCTCTTCTACGCCTTCTACAACGACACTCTCTATCTCGCCTCTGAGGTCAAAGCTCTCTTCGCCGCCGGCGTCCCCGCACGTTGGGACGCGACCTCGCTCTCACATTCCGTAGAGGGCGGCGGCTTCCAACGCCGCACACTCTACGACGGCATCTTTCAGGTCCCGCCCGGACACTTCCTCCTCGCCACGGATCAGCACATCCAGCTCAACCAGTACTGGGACTTCAACTACCCGCGCGCCGGCGAGATCTCTTCACGCTCCGATGCCGACTACGCCGCAGAGTTCCGCCAGGTCCTCGAAGAGGCTGTGCGTCTCCGTCTTCGTGCAGACGTCCCTGTCGGCTGCTATTTATCCGGCGGCCTCGACTCCTGCTCCGTCCTCGGCCTCGCCGCCCGCCACCATCCCGACCCCATCCGCGCCTTCACTCTCACATTCGATCGTCCCGACTACGACGAAGAGGCGCAGGCGAAAGAGATGGCCGCCATTGTTGGCGCCGAGTTCTATCCCATCCCCATCACGCAGGACGATCTTGCCGATAACTTCGCGGCCGCAATCCTCCAATCCGAATCCTTCTGCGTCAACGCGCACGGCGTCGCCAAATTCCTTCTCAGCCGCGCGGTTCGGCGCGCCGGCTACAAGGTCGTCCTCACCGGCGAAGGCTCCGACGAAATACTTGCCGGCTATCCGCACTATCGCCGCGACATGCTCCTCTACAACCGCGAAGGCCAGAACCCGGCAGATGTGCAGCGTCTGCTCGACGATCTCGCCCGCCTCAATCTCGTCTCACGCGGCCTCCTGCTGCCCGACGGCGAAGCCCCTCCACTCGAAGCTGTCACCGGCACGCTCGGCTTCGTCCCCTCATGGATCGAAACCTCTGCCGGGCGCTACGCCAAAATGCAGCCGCTGTTCTCCGCCGACTTTGCTGAAACCCACGGCCGCCGCCAGAGCTACCATCCCCTCCTCAGCGAGCTCGACATTCGCAATCAGCTCACCGGCCGCGACGCCGTCAATCAGGCGCTCTATCTCTGGTCAAAGACCTTCCTGCCCAACTACATCCTCTGCATGCTCGGCGACCGCATGGAGATGGCCCATTCCATCGAAGGCCGCGTCCCCTTCCTCGACCACCGTGTCGTCGAAACCGTCTGCTCCCTCCCCGTCAGCCAGAAGATCCACGGAACGACTGAGAAGTTCGTCCTGCGCGAAGCTACGCGCGACGTCATCACCGACACCATCTACCGCCGCCAGAAGCACCCCTTCCTCAGCCCGCCCGCCACACTCAACCCCAAGGGCAAGCTCAGCTCGCTTATCCAAGACACCCTTCGCGGCTCGACCATGGCTTCGATCCCGTTCTTCGATCAAAAGAAAGTCATCGAGCTGCTCGATAGCATCGACACGATGGACGAGGGAGCTCGCGTCGCCAACGACCAGATCCTCATGCTTCTCCTTAGCGCCTGCGTGCTCCAGCAAGGCTTCCATCTGGCCGCCTAGCCCGACCTGCGGCATGCCGCGAAAGCAAAACGGCCCGGAGCTCTTCACTCCGGGCCGCTTGGTTTTGAACTGCTGCTCCGTTAGTGCACCGTCACGCTGACCGTCGCCGTCGCGGATGTCCCGCCGCCCGACGCCTTCACCGTAATCGTCTTCGTCGTCCTGGTTGCACGGCTCGCTGCAGTGATCTTCATCGTCGTGCTTCCCGCGCCTGACAGCGAGCTCGGCGAGAACGAAATCGTCTCTCCGCTGCTCATTCCTGACGCGGTAAACGTTACCGCTCCCGTCGTCGTGCCCGTCAGCGTCACCGTCACGTTGCTCGACGTCCCGCGCGTAACCGTCAGCGACTTCGGCGATGCCGAGATCGTGTAGCTCGACTGCGTGGAGCTGCTCACCGTCAACGTCACCGTCGTCGAGTGTGTCGTGCTTCCACTCGTTCCCGTAACCGTTATCGAGTAGTTGCCAGCCGCTACGCTCGAGCCGACCGTGAACGTCGCGGTCGAGTTGCCCGAACCCGTCACCGACGTCGGGTTGAACGCCACTGTCACACCCGAAGGCACATTCGAAGCCGCCAGCGACACCGACGAGTTGAACCCGTCAATCGCCCCGATCGTGATCGTCGAAGTCCCAGTGCTTCCCGCCTTCGCAGTCGCAGCCGTACCCGCGATCGTGAAGTCCGGCGTCTGCGTCTGCGTTCCCGTCAACGCGCTCACCAGCGCCGGCGTTGGGCTTCCCCATCCGGTCACCAGGTCATAGCCCGTCACCGCCGAGTAGCTGCCCGAGGTCCCGCTCGTCACGTCGTGGAAGTTCGCCGCGTAATACGACGCCGATCCCGCGTTGTTCTGATAAATCGTCGGATTCAGGAAGCCAACCGAAGGCTGCGAGTTCGCCGCCAGTTGCTGGTTCACCAGCGCGATATAGCCCGCCCACATTGGCGCCGCAAAGCTTGTGCCGCCGTAGGAGTTCGCCAGGCAGCTCGTCTGGTCCGCGCAGGTGTAGAACGTGAAGTTCGCGTTCGCCGAAACGTCCGGCCCGTTGCGCAGCGTCGTCGATCCCCGGTTGCTCGAATTGATCACTCCGCTGTATTGCTGCCAGCTCGGAATCGTGACGCTGTCCGGCGAGATGCCGCCGCCGGAATCCGCCCACGCCGTCTCCGACTGCCACGGTCCCGCCGCGCTCGACGTCACCAGATCCGTTCCGCCGACCGTGATCACATACGCGTTATCGCCCGGCCACGCCTCGCTGTTGCCCGTCTTCGTCCACGTCGAGTGGTCGCCGGACGCCGTGAAGAAGCTCTGTCCCTGCGACGCCATCTTCTCGAAGTACGGGTTCAGCGTGCTCGGGTCCGCCGGCGTCCATCCCCACGAGCAGCCAATCGTCGTCGGCAGTGGGCTGTGCGTCGTCATCGCGCTCAGGATCGCCGTATCGCTCGATCCCACATACATCGTCATGCTCGCTAACCCCGGCGCCATGCCCAGCGCCTGCGTCATGTCCAGCGTCTGCTCCGTGTCGTCGCAGCTTCCGCTCGCTTCCGTGCAGCTCGTGCTCGTTCCATCCGTGCTCAGCAGCGTGATGATGTTCCCCGGATACGTCTGCCCCACATTCTTGTAATACGTCTGCAGGTCCGCGAGATCCGTTCCCGCATACTCCAGCAGCCCGAGGTTCTGTCCCGCGCCCGTCAGGCTTCCGCTGCCGTAGTACGCCGCGCGCATATCGCTGCCCAGAAACGACGCGGAAGGTCCGCTTCCCGTCGTCGCTTGCGACACCACCTTGTTGACATCAATCCCGTGCTCCGCCGCGTACGCCGCCTTCGACTCCACCAGCGGGTGCGGAAGCGAATAGTTCTCCAGCCCCGTCACGTGCCACAAATTGAAGCTCAAATCCGTCGTCGGCTCCTGGTCCGGAGAGTAGAAGTTCCGGTTCTCCGTCGGGTGCTTGTACGTCTGCATCCGCACATGGAACGCGTTCTCCACCTGCGATACCGTTCCGCGCACCTGCACATCCATGCCGTCGCGCGTTCCGCCCGTCACCGTGAAGCCGTTCATCTGCGCAAACTGCAACACCGCATCGTAATCGGCCTGCGTCGGTCCAAACTTCGCCGTAAACTGCTGCGGCGTCAAAAAGTGGTGATAGCTGGTGCTCTGCGGGTTATAAACGTCCTCTACAAACTGGTCGAGCCCTGCCTGGTTCCGCACCGGCAGCACGATATCCAGATTCATCATCTGCGTCGCCGGCAATCGTCCATTCGACTGCACCTGCCCGTTGCGAACCGCGTCACGCACATGGTGCGTCATCATCGACTGCGCCTGAGCGGTGATTGCCACCGCTGCCAGCGCCGCCGCCGTCAGAAAGGAACGTCCTGCTTTGTGCACTAAGACACCTCTTGGCAGAGCCCGCGTATTAGCCCGAGAACTCTTGAACAGTTTGTGTAATCTGCCCGCAATTCTCCGGGCACACTGCGCCCCTGTCAAACCCCGCGCACCAGCCAAAAGTAGCTCCTGTTCAACCTCTTTCGTTCTCCCAGTTCACCCGCTCTGTTGGTGCGCCAAGTTCCGGGTGCCCCATTCACGCGCAGCATCTTGCGCGTGGGTGGGGAAGCGGATGCCGACATACGCAATGCTCAAACGATCATCTATCGCCCCGCAGTCGCGACCCCGCTCGCGCCTTCACCACTCTTGAACTCCGTCCACGGCCCCGCCTTCATGTCATGCAGAATCGGCTTCTCCCACGCAAACTCCGGATGCGCCGCAAAGAACGGCGCCGCCACAAAGTCCTCGCCGCACGGATGTCCCGCGCGCCCGATGAAGCTCATCTTCGCCGCCATGTCTGAATCCATCACCTTGCCCGTCACCGCTCCACTCGGCGAATACGGCGGGTTCCCCCACACCGGCTCGCCCACCGGGCTCGTCTCCTCATGCCCGCACAAACTCCGCTGATCAGCATCTTCCTTGTTCTCAAAGCTGTCCCAGTGATCGCTCAGATACGCCTCCGCCAGCGCCGTATCCAGGTGCCCATAGTGCTTCTTCACAAACGCCTCGCCCGTCACTCTCCGCGCATTCATCGAGCTCGACATGTTGTTCGAATTGAACTGTGTCACCGCATCATCACGAATCACCAGCGGGTCCTTGGCAAAGTTCGTCGACACAAAGTACCCATCCTTCTTCTTCTCGAGCGGCGTGTGGTGCATCCCCAGCTCCAGGTATGCGATCTCGCCGGTCTTCCTGTCGCCTACCAGCCATGTATTCGCATATCCGCCGTTGTTCCCTTTGCGCATAATCGCCGCGTACTCATCAATCGAGGTCGCGTACTGCATCGCCTTGCGCGACCTCACAAACTCCGGAATCCCATCCACCTTGAATCCCTTCACCGGCAGCGTCGTCTCGGTGATCATCAGCCCCGCCGCATTCACGCCGAAATCGTCCTGGCTCGTAATCACGCCCGGCGTCCCATCCATCAAAAAACGCAAGCCATGCTGCGGCACGATGTCGTACACCACCCGCCACCGCTCGCCCTCCGCATAGCTCGACCAGTTGCTGTGCGCGATCACGATCTTGCCGTCCTTCGTCGCGCTCCCCGTCGCTATAAACGCCGAGCACCTCCCCGGTGCCGTCGCCGCCGCCGCATTCGGCTTCTGCTCCTTCGCATTCACCATCGGCAGGTAGTAGCCGGAAATCTCCAGGTTGCCATTCAGCGCCACGATGTCCCACAGGTCCGCGCTCCCGCCTGCCGCGTGCACCCCCGCAACAATCCCCTCCAGCTCCGCGCGATACTCCGGCTCAATCCGCGGCCACAGCACCGTCCGCGCCGCATCGCGAAAGAACTCCCAGGTGGATCCATACTCGTGCACCGCCTCCGTGCGATACACCATCAGATTGTCCTCAATCTGGTCCTTCAACATATACCCATGCTGAAACCCCACCACATGCGCATCGCCCTCCAGATGCACATACGTCCACCCGCCGCGCTCAAACGTATACGCCCCCTTGAGCTCCGCCGGCCGGTTCGCCGGGGTCCCCAACGAGCTTGCCTCGTTGGGGTGACTCGCCGGGGTCGCCGACGAGCTTGCCTCGTTGGGGTGACTCGCCGGGGTCCCCAACGAGCTTGCCTCGTTGGGGTGACTCGCATCCTGCGCGATTGCGCTGCGCACCACACCCACTGCCGCACACATCGCCAGCACCACCACACACGCATGCACTCGCATCATCCCTCCACGAAGAACGAACTCAATCCACGGCCCAGCAAATGTCAGAAGTGCAGACGAGTCTACTCCCTCGATCGCGACTCCTTCTTCGATCTGTCATCCTGACCCAACTTCGCCGCAGCCGACTCCTTCTTCGATCTGTCATCCTGACCCAACTTCGCCGCAGCCGACTCTTGTTCGATCTGTCATCCTGAGCGAAGTCCGGCGCAGCCGAACGCAGTCGAAGGACCCCGACAATCTCCGTACAACCCAGGCCCTCCACACCTTTTCAACCATGAGAGCCCCTTCGTCTGCCACGCAACAATGGCAACCTCCGTAACATCCCAGCTTCCTTCTGCCGCGTTCTATCCTCTTTCCGCTACCATCCGTGCTGTACTCGAAATCGGATCCGAACGGCCTCTATGTCCCTGCTCAAATCGAAGCTCGCCCCCCTCGCCGCGGCCGCTGCGCTGCTCGTCCCTTGCCTCCCCGCACAAACCTCTCTCCGCATCCTGAATAGCTCCACGCACCAGCCCGCGCTCGACCCCGTCGTCACCGTCAACGGCCACGTGCTCAGCGCGAACAACGGCGCCTACAGCATCCCCGCCGGCACGCAGTCCGTCATGGCCCGCGCCCCCGGCTACCGCGCCGTCACCGTCGCCACCTCCGACATCCGCAACAACGCCATCGAGCTCCATCCCTTCCTCGTCCACGCGCTTTATCTCTCCGAGTACGGCATCTCCTCCTCTGTTATTCGCAACGCCGCCTTCGACATCATCCGCCGCGGCGGAGCCAACGCCCTCGTCGTCAACATCAAGTCCGACCACGGCCTGCTCGTCTACCCCAGCGACATCCCGCTCGCCAAACAGATCGGCGCGCGCAACCTCACCCTCATCCACTCGCTCCCTGACCTCGTCTCCCAGGCCCACGCGCAAGGCATCTACCTCATCGCCCGCATCGTCACCTTCAAAGACACGCCGCTCGCCACCGCACGCCCCGACCTCGCCATCCATCTCGCCGACGGCTCACTCTTCCACGACCGCGAAGGCCTCCACTGGACCGACCCCTTCAAACCCGAGGTCCGCGCCTACAACATCGCCATCGCCGTCGAGGCCGCAAAAGCCGGCTTCGACGAAGTCCAGTTCGACTACGTCCGCTTCCCCGACTCCACCACCAGGCTCATCGTCTCCGGCCCCACCGACGAAGCCCATCGCATCGAGGCCATCTCCAGCTTCCTCGGCGAAGCTCACGCCGCCCTCGCGCCCTACAACGTCTTCCACTCCGCCGACATCTTCGGTTACACCTTCTGGAACACCAACGACACCGGCATCGGCCAGCAGCTCAACCACCTCCTCGACAAGGTCGACTACATCTGCCCCATGCTCTACCCCTCCGGCTTCGCGCACGGCATCCCCGGCCACGCCAAGCCGCTCGCCTCCAACGCCGACATCAACGCCACCATCAAGCTCACACTCGACCGCGGCATTGCCCGCACCAACATCAATCCGCTCAAGCTCCGCCCCTGGCTCCAGGCCTTCCGCGACTACGCCTTCGGCGGCCTCGTCTTCGGCCCCGAGCAGGTCGCCACCCAGATCTCCGCCGCCGCCGCCGACCACACCGACGGCTGGCAGCTCTGGAACCCCCGCAACAACTATGGCTCCATCGGCCTCGTCCGCGACGCGGCCCACGAAACCCCCTCCACCTCCAGCGCGCCCGCCCCTCCCGCCGCGCCTCAGCCCGGAATCAGCCGGTAGTCGTCCGCCACCTCCGGCTTTGGATCATCCCATCCGCCCGGCGGCACAATCCCTTGATCGCTCGGCCCCCACGTGTGCTGTTCATACGGAATCACGCCGCCCGGGTTCTTCACGATCCCGTCCACAATCCGCCAGGCCTCTTCCACATAATCCTGCCGCGCAAACAGCGTCGGATCGCCCGCCATTGCGTCCGTCAGCACGCGCTCATACGGCTCCATCTCCTGCGGCTCCGGATGCCGCGTCGCCACCAGCTCCACTCCACGCCGTCGCGCCCGCCCGTCTGGATTCGTCACGCTCACCGCCATCGCAATCGTCATCTCCGGACTGATCCGCATTCGCATGTAGTTCTGCGGCCCCGGTCCCGCGTTGAAGCTTGTCGCCGGCGGGCAGCGCAGCCGCGCCAACACCTCCGTGCACGTAATCGGCAAATTTTTGCCGGCCCGGATAAAAAACGGCACCCCGCTCCACCGCCACGAGTTCACATAAAACTTCACCGCCGCAAACGTCTCCGTCTCCGAGTTCGCCGCCACGCCCTTCTCCCCCAGATACCCCTTGAACTGCCCACGCACCACATCCTCCGTCTTGATCTCCGGAATGCACTTCAGCACCTTCACCTTCTCATTCCTTATCGACTCCGAGTCGTGGTCCGCCGGCGGTTCCATCGCCAGGTTGCTCATCACCTGGAACAAGTGGTTCTGAATCACATCCCTTATCGTTCCCGTCTGGTCATAGAACGCCCCGCGCCCTTCAATCCCAAAGTCCTCCGCCATCGTGATCTGCACGCTCTCGATGTAGTTCCGGTTCCACAGCGGCTCCAGAAAGCTGTTCGCAAACCGGAACGACACCATGTTGTGCACCGGCCCCTTCGCCAGGTAATGGTCGATCCGAAAAATCGACGCCTCCGGAAACTCACTCAGCAGAATCCGGTTCAACTCCTTCGCCGACGCCAGGTCGCTCCCAAACGGCTTCTCGACAATAATCCGCCCGTCCGGTGAGCACTTCGCCGACTGCAACTGCTTCACAACCACCTCAAACATCGACGGCGGAATCGCCAGATAAAACGCCGGCGACTTCGCGTCTCCCATCTGCTTCCGCACCTCCGTGAACGTCGCCGCGTCCGCATAATCCCCATCCACATAACGCAGCAATCCGCTCAGCTTCGACCACGCATCCTGGTCCAGCCCGCCATGCTGCGCCAGGCTGTCCTTCGCGCGCTCCTTCAACTGCTCCAGCCCCCAGCCCGACTTCGCCACGCCGATCACCGGCACCGTCAGCGTCCCGCGCTTCACCATCCCCTGCAACGCCGGAAAGATCTTCTTGTACGCAAGATCCCCCGTCGCCCCAAAGAACACCAGTGCATCCGCCTGCTGCGTCGCCATCCATCCTCCAAAAGAGCCCACCGAAATCCAACATCGGCAGTCCCGCTACTCAGGGGCCGCCTTCAATGATGATGCACTCCGCGTCCCATTCTTTGCCGCGCCCGTCCACCAATCGCTGACTACCCGGGCTTCCCAGGCGCGTCTAATCCAGAGCGGGAAGGCCGCCGACCTCATCGACCAGCCCACCCCGAAAGGTAGAATCCCCTCCATGACGATCGACACGACCGGCAAAACAACGGGCGCCCTCAGCCGTCGCGCAGTGCTGAAAACAGGTGCGCTCGCCGCGTCCAGCCTCGCCTTTACGCGCATGGCCTGGGCCTCCGCCGAGGCCGCCATCCCGGAAGTTCGCCTCGGCAACGGCGTCATGATGCCCAGGCTCGGCTTCGGCACCTACTCGCTCCGCGGCGACATCTGCACCGACTCCGTCGCCGACGCCATTGCCGCCGGCTACCGCCTCATCGATACCGCCAAGGTCTATCAGAACGAAGAAGCCGTCGGTGCCGGAATCAAAAAGAGCGGCATCGATCGCAAATCGCTCTTCGTCACCTCCAAAATCTGGATCGACGACTCCGGCTACGAAAACGCCAAGCGCGCCTTCCAGGAGAGCATCGACAAACTCCAGCTCGAATACCTCGACCTCTGGCTCATCCACCGCCCGCGCGGCGACGTGCAAGGCTCCTGGCGCGCCATGGAAGAGCTCAACCGCGCCGGAAAAATCCGCGCCATCGGCGTCAGCAACTTCGACCCGGACCAGTACGCCAGCCTCACCGCAACCGCGAAGACCAAACCCGCCGTCAACCAGGTCGAAACCCACCCCTTCTTTCAGGAGGCCGCCGAGTACAAATCCCTGCACACCGCTCACGTCCAGATGGAAGCCTGGGCCCCGCTCGCCGAAGGCCGCAACGGCCTCTTCACCAATCCCGTCCTCCAGCAGATCGCCAACCAGCACAACAAATCCGTCGCCCAAACTGTCCTGCGCTGGCACTACCAGCGCGGCATCATCGCCATCCCGCGCTCCTCCAACCCCGACCATCGCCGCGAGAACCTCGCCATCTTCGACTTCTCCCTCACCCCCGGCGACATGCGCCAAATCGCCGCCCTCGATCTCAACCGCTCCCAATTCCCCGAGTGGACCTGACCCGCTCCTCCCGCCTCCGCAACAATACGTCGGGTGGCCCATTCATCGCAGCCTTATCGCGTTGAGTGGGGAATGGCCCATTCATCGCAGCCTTATCGCGATGACTGGGTTGAGCGGCCCATTCATCGCGGCCTTATCGCGATGAGTGGGGAATGGCCCATTCATCGCGCCTTATCGCGATGAGTGGGTTGGCGGCGACTACAACATCTTCTCCCTCGCCTTCCATGTCCAGTGCGACTCGATCTCCACGCGACCGCGTTCTCCTGTAAGCCAGTGCCGATAGCTGCTCGCCCGCCAGTCCTCCGGACGTTCCACAAGCCCTGCCGTAACAGGATTCCGGTGGATGTACCGCAGCTTCTCAATAAATTCCTTCTGCGTCAGGATGTTCCGGTCATAGTAGCGGCGCTGCCAGAACTGAGCACGCCCGCGCTTCAGCTTCTTCGAGGTTTCGGTCTTTAGCGCGCGCATCGTGTCGGCCAGCAGGTGATGCTTTGGCTCATTGAGCAGCAAGTGGACGTGATTCGGCATGATCACGTAGCCGAATACAAAAAAGCCGTGCCGCGGGCGAAGAACTTCCAGCGTCTCCTCGAACTCCGTGCAGGCGGTATCGTCCCCGAGGTAAGGGTGCCGATGGTAGCAGGTGAAAGTGATGAAGTGGTCGTGGCCAAAGCTCTGGTATCGCTTGAGGCCACTCGGCATGGGGAGATGCTAATACAGTCCGGGTGGCCCATTCATCGCGGCTTTATCGCGATGAGTGGGTTGGTGGCCCATTCATCGCGGCTTTATCGCGATGAGTGGGTTGGTGGCCCATTCATCGCAGCTTTATCGCGATGAGTGGGTTGGTGGCCCATTCATCGCAGCCTTATCGCGATGAGTGGGGAATGGCCCATTCATCGCAGCCTTATCGCGATGAGTGGGTTAGTGGCCCCAATTTGTAGAATTTCCCGCGCTCTAGCGGCTGAGACCGGCTAGCTTCTCATGGAAGGATGCACTCGCTCAAGGCTGCGACGAAGCTGCTGACCAGCGTTTCTTTCTACTTCCTCCGTTGAGGCTTTGAGGTTTTCGATCTTCGCTCGATTACCAATAGTGTTGTCTGTAGCTTTTTGAACCGTGGCAACTTTCTCTTGCTCTTCCATTCCTTTGCTTTGCGTTCCTCATTCAGAGACTCTTTCCAAGATAGCCTCCCAGTCCAGCGACCGCTCGTAATCCTCTGCCGGGGCAGCCCGATCCGATCGCCCTTCAGCCAAAAAACAGAATCGAATCGAGCGCCACCACGAAAGCAGCCATCCCAGTGCTCATCCATATGCGCCGGCTCTGTCTTTGCCGGCGCCCTGAGGTCGCTCAACACTGTGTTTGGAGTCGAGCTGGTGTTTACGCTCGGGCTGCTTGGCTGGGCTTGGCGTCCGCGAGAACCCGAAGCCGCCATCTGATAATCTCCCGAGGGACACGATCGCGCGCAGCCGGTCGCGGACTGATTCCCGCCAGGAGATCACTCCCACACCTCCTCGCACAACTCCGGCGAATCATTCTTCACATTCCCCACCGCCGCCCCAACCTTCCACACCCGCATCTCCTCCGCCGCATACGGCTTCAGCAAATCCACCGGAGGCCGCTCCGCACTTCCAGCCGCAACATCACCCGCCCCCAGCCACCGCTCATAATCCTCCGGCCGCACGATCACCGGCATCCGGTCATGGATCGGCTCCATCAACCCATTCGGGTCCGTGGTCAGAATCGTGTACGTCAGCAGCCACTCGCCATTCGCCAGATCTTCGGGGTCCCCAACGAGCTTGCCTCGTTGGGGTGGTTTCCACCGCTCCCACAGCCCCGCGAACGCAATCACCTTCGCATCCTTCACCGTCACCGCATACGGCTGCCGCGTCTTCCCGTCGAGCCGCATCCACTCATAGAATCCCGACGCCGGCACCAGGCACCTTCGCCGCTGAAACGCCTCGCGAAACGCCGCGCTCTTCTCCACCGTCTCCGCGCGCGCATTGACCGTCGACCTTCCAATCTTCGCGTCCTTCGCCCAGAACGGCACCAGTCCCCACCGCATCCCGGTCAGCACCCGCTCGCCCTCGCGATTCAGCCGCACCACCGGCTGAACGCTCTGCGGCGCCGCGTTATAGGTCGGCCTCACCTCGAACCCCTCCGGCGCTTTCGCCTTCATCGCCTCCGCAATCCGCTGCTTGTCCGCCCGGCTGTAATACCTTCCGCACATCCCCGCAGTCTTTCACACCAGAACTGACCGAAGTCTCGCGCGGCAAGACCCAGCGGAGAGAGAGTGACCCGCATTTGCTTGCATGGCCCTTCCACTCAACCCGCATAATGAAGCGAGCAAGCTTGACAAAAGTAGGCTGCCGGCGGCGGCCTTTTTTCTTTGAAACTGCCCCTTCGCTTGCAAAATCTAGATTCCAGATATTTTGCGCACTAAATCTTTAGAATCAATAGTTTGCAGCCACGCCTCTCCCGCAACCCACTGATTCGAAAGATTCAGGCGAAAAGCAGGGGGGGAGGGGGTACCCCCGCATCCGCCCATCACCGTCGTAAAATGACCCCAACCTGAAACCCCCTCGGGAGCTCGAACCTGCTACATCCATCCCACGCTCTCGCCGCCTTCCTCGCCAACACCCACGGCCTCTCCCACTACTGGCGCACCCACTACGCCGACCGCACCTTCAAGGGTGACTACCGCTGGAACACCTTCGACGTCTGCCTCCTCGTCCCCTACTTCGTCGTAATGGTCATCCTGGCCTTCTACGGCATCCATCGGTACCAGCTCGTCTGGCTCTACTACCGCAACAAGCGCAAGGCCTCCCACTCCCACCAGCCGCCCGCCCGCTTCGCCGAAGACCAGCTCCCCTTCGTCACCCTCCAGCTCCCTATCTATAACGAGCAGTTCGTGATCGACCGCCTGATCGACGCCTGCTGCCGCATCGAATACCCGCGCGACCGCTTCGAGATCCAGGTCCTCGACGACTCCACCGACGAAACCGTTATCGTCGCCCAGTCCATCGTGCAACGTTACGCCACCGGCGCTGAAGGCCTGCCGCCCCAACCTATCGTTTACCTCCACCGGACGAACCGCCATGGGTATAAGGCCGGTGCGCTCGAAGGAAGGTCTGAAGGTCGCCAAAGGCGAGCTTGTCGCCATCTTCGACGCCGATTTCGTCCCTCCGCCCGACTGGCTCCGCCGCGTTGTCGACCAGTTCACCGACCCCAGGATCGGCATGGTCCAGACCCGGTGGACGCACCTCAACCGCAACTACAGCTTCCTCACCCAGGTCGAAGCCATCCTGCTTGACGGCCACTTCGTCCTGGAACACGGCGGCCGCTCCCGCGCCGGCGTCTACTTCAACTTCAACGGCACCGCCGGCATGTGGCGCCGGCAGGCCATCGACGAGGCCGGTGGCTGGCAGCACGACACCCTCACCGAAGACACCGACCTCAGCTACAGAGCGCAGCTCAAAGGATGGAAGTTCAAGTACCTCCAGGACGTCGAGTGCCCCGCCGAGCTCCCCATCGAGATGACCGCCTTCAAAACCCAGCAGGCGCGCTGGGCCAAAGGCCTTATCCAGACCAGCAAGAAAATTCTGCCGTCGGTCTTCCGCTCCAATGCGCCTTTCCATACCAAGCTGGAAGCCTGGTACCACCTCACCGCCAACATCAGCTACCCGCTGATGATCGTGCTCTCAACCCTGCTGATGCCGGCGATGATCATCCGCTCCTACCAGGGCTGGGTGCAGATGATGCTCATCGACTTCCCGCTGTTCATGGCATCGACGATGTCGATCTCCAGCTTCTATCTCGCCAGCCAGCGCGAGCTCTTTCCGCGCACGTGGTACAAGACCTTCCTCTACCTCCCCTTCCTCATGTCGCTCGGCATCGGCCTCACCATCACCAACACCAAAGCCGTGCTCGAAGCCCTGTTCGGCATCAAGTCCGCGTTCGCGCGCACGCCCAAGTACCGCGTCCTCAAGAAGGGTGAGAAGTCGCAGGCCAGGAAGTACCGTAAGCGGCTCGGCATCGTCCCGTGGATCGAAATACTCATCGGCTGCTACTTCACTGCAACCGTCTGGTATGCAGTCTCGACCGAGAACTACTTCACCGTCCCCTTCCTTCTGCTGTTCGTCATCGGCTACTGGTACACCGGCCTGCTGAGCCTCTTCCAGGGCCTGTTCGAGCGCCGCAGCCCGCGGGGCGACGCCATGCACGAGAAGCCCTATCCAGTCGGCGTCTAAGCATTGGCATCGAGCGCAATAAAAAGAGCCCGCACACGCGGGCTCTTTCGTTCTCCTCCGTCACCACCCGGTTAGAAGCGCAGACCGAACTTCACCGGAACGTAGCTCGTCTTCTGGCTGTTCTGCGGGAAGTAGTTGTTGCCCGTGTAGGTCGCCGCATTCGCGGGCGTGATGCCCGGCTTGAAGGTGTTATCTACGTAAACGTAGCGAACCTCGGCGTACAGGCGCTCGCTGGCAAACCGCGAGAACTTGTAGGTCACGCCGAAGCCGCCATCGAATCCGGGAGCATTCGATGTGTAGTGGTCGACGTTGGTCGGCGCATAGTAGCTTTCGCAGCCGTAGTAGGGGTCGCAGTAATACTGCTGCTGCGGAAGCGTGAAGTTCGCCACCTTGTGATAGAAGCCAACGCCGCCCGTGACGTACGCGCCGAGGCCTTCACCTGAGCGCAGATTGACAACCGGCTGCAGCGAGAAGGACCACACATGGCTGTTGCCGCCGAGCCCGTTGGAGTTGGTGGGATCGCTGAAGTAGTAGTTCGACTGCTGATTGATCGTCGCGGTCGTCATCCCGAAGTGGTCATACGAGAACTCCAGGTTGATGCCGACCAGCTTGTTGAACATGCGCCCGCCGCCACCCTGGAAGCCCCAGCCCGTGGTCAGGTAGTTCGACTGGGTGCCAATGGGCATGCTGAATCCGCCGCCGACGTAGAAGTCATACTTGGGCGAACCGTCCGCGTTGGTGTTGCCGCCGCGATACCGCGGCCGTCCGTAGCGCTGCCGTCCGCCGCCGTACTGCGCGTGCAGCGCGGGAAGCGCGAGGATCGGCTCGATTGCAGCAACCTGAGTGGGAGCCGCATCGAGCGACGACGAGCTGCTGCTGAACGCACTCTCATCCGCAAGGCTCGTGCTGAACTGGTTGTCGAGCTGGGGAACGGTCAGGGTGAGACTCGGCGCGTTGTCCGCCGTGGCCAAGCTCGGCGCGGTCTGCGCCTGCAGCCACAAACCTCCGCCCATCATTAGCGCCAGTGCCATCGCGCGGCTGGTAAAGGAAACCAATCGAGCCTGGGTATTGTGCATAACCTCTCTACTCCTTCAACTGGGAAAAACCCGTGTAACGTCAGCGATGTCGGGGACATTCCAAAAATTGTCGCCTGACACCGTATATACACCTAGGACGTGAAAAGGTTGCGGCCGGATGCAGGATCTCTGGACCGGAACCCTCAACCGTGCGAAAACCGGACCATTCAAGCCTGATTCACTTCGTGGACGGCCCGTACACTGCTGGAGAGTGTCCATCGCAGCCAACCTCGAGTGTATCCGGAACGAGATTGCGGACGCCTGCGCCCGGGCACACCGCGAGCCGGCCTCAGTAGCCCTGATGGCGGTCAGCAAGGTTCACCCGGTGGAGGCGATCCTCGAGGCGCAGGCGGCAGGGCAGCGCCTCTTCGGCGAAAACCGCGTGCAGGAGTGGCGGGCTAAGCGTCCGCAGGTAGCCGGCGCGACGCTTCAGATGCACCTGATCGGTCCGCTGCAGAACAATAAGACTGCAAAAGCGGCCGAACTTTTTGATGCGGTCGACACGCTGGATTCGCTCAAAACGGCCGAGCGGCTTGACCGCGCTGCCGCCGAGCTGAACAAGACTATGCCCGTTCTGATCGAGGTGAAGCTGTCGCCCGAGGAGACCAAGCATGGGATCGTGCCCGAAGAGGTCGCCAGACTCCTCGATGAGCTTCGACCGCTCGAGCACCTCCTGGTGCGCGGATTGATGACCGTTCCTCCATGGAGCGAGGATGCCGAGACCGCACGATCTTATTTCCAGCAGCTCCGTCGGCTGCGGGACGGGCTGCAACGTGCGCACCCGACGCTTACGGAGCTCTCGATGGGAATGACGAACGATTTTCGCGTGGCGATCGAAGAAGGCTCGACGACGGTGCGGATCGGCACGGCGATCTTTGGCAAGCGTGTGTACGCATCCATGGCGGACTCAGCGGCCTCGCCTGAGAAGTAAGGCGATCCC
Organism: uncultured Verrucomicrobiae bacterium; assembly: GCA_963716225.1. GTDB lineage: Bacteria > Acidobacteriota > Terriglobia > Terriglobales > Acidobacteriaceae > Granulicella. The sequence continues at coordinate 1,635,927 of OY970299.1, forward strand.
GGCCAGGACCGCCGCCAAACCGCCGGCGAACAATCCTGCCATCCACGAGACCAGCCGCACCTCCGCGAATGGCGCGCCTTGCTTGGCCAACTCGTGAACCATCACAGCGTGCGACGCTGCAAGAGCAAAGCCAATGAAGACGGCCAGGACCACCGCGACGCGCCACAGCACACGCATGCCTTTAGCTTACTTGCCCGTGACCTTCGCGCTGGGCGCAACTTCAATCGCCTGTCCCTGTGCGGCGTTCACGGTGACGTGATCGAGCGTGACGTTCGCATAGGCGATGCGGAGCCCGGTCTCGGCCTGGATGTCGACGTTCTCGAGCTTGATGTTCTTAATCGGAGCTTCGGGGAGACCGACGATGACGCCGGCAGACTTCGAGCCGGTGGCTTTCACATTGCGGATGAGGATGTCGTGGAAGAGCGGCGTGAGCCTGCCGACCGGAGCTGCAGCGACTTCGCCTTCGGGGAAGATCTTCGGGTAGTACTCGCTGACGAGGATGGCATTTTTCACGTTGGTCATCGTCAGGTCTTCGAAGACGACGTTCGAGACGTCGGCGCCGCGATCGCGATTGGCCTTGATGCGCACGCCCTGGTCGGTGTCGATGAAGGTGATGCGCTCGGCGTGGATGTTCTGCGCGCCGCCGGCGATCTCGCTGCCGATGGAGAGACCGTGGCCGTGCTTGAAGGTGCAGTCGCGAATGACGATGTTCTTCGACGGCGCGTCAGGGCCGGGCGAGTTGATCATGCCGCTCTTGATCGCGATGTTGTCGTCGCCAACGTCGGAGGTGACGTGCTCAATCAGGATGTTCGAGGAGCTGAAGGGATCGATGGCGTCGGTGTTAGGCGAATGCGGATCGGCGAGGATGGTGACGTTGCGAATCACCACGCCGTCCGTGTAGTACGGCACGATCTGCCAGTAGGCCGCGTTCTGCACGGTGACGTTCTCGATGACGACATGCTTGCAGTGATCGAAGACGACGCCGCGCGGGCGGCTGTGTTCGCTGCCGAGGATGCCGCCGTCGTGAATGCCGTTGGCCTGCTGCTGGCGCATCTCGTCCCACCAGCTTCTGCCGTTGCCGTCGATGATGCCACCGCCGGTGATGGTGATGTTTTCGGCGTTCACCGCGCCGACGAATGCCTGGTAGCCGGGGCCGCGAAACTCGGTCTTGCGTGGGTAGTCGGCGTGGTCGGGCGAGCCGAGCAGCGTGGCGCCTTTCTCGATATCAAGCGTGATGTTGGATTTGAGCACAATGGGACCGCTGACGAATGTGCCGCCTGAGAGCTTTACAGTGCCGCCGCCGGGAGCGGCTGCGCAGGTGTCGATCGCCTTCTGGATCGCGGCGGTGTCCTTGATTGTGCCATCGGCTTTTGCGCCGTAATCGCGCACATCGCATACCTTGGCGGCGTGCGCGGACACGCCAGCCAAAGTGAGTGCAACCACACATCCTGCAGCCAACAAGCGCATCATTCGGGCTCCTCCACAACCTGTCTGACAGATTACCGATGGCAAGAATACACGAAGCCGCCCACGATTGACGCGGCTTCAGTGTGGATGGATGAAGCGATTACTCTGTTGCGGGAACGACAGGGAGACTGATGTAGCTGGCGTCGCCGGGCTGGTGCCAGATGCGCTCGGTGGCCTTCTGGTAGTCGCCGGGTTTGGCGTCGAAGATGTTGGGAACGAACTTCTGTGGATTGCGATCGTAGAGTGGGAAGAGAGTGGACTGGACTTGCACCATGAGGCGGTGGCCGGGGAGGATGGTGCGCTCGACGAGCGGAAGGGCGAAGGTGAATTCGAGCGGCTTGTTGGGTTCGAGCGCGGAGGGGTGCTCGAAGCTGGTGCGATAGCGGCCGCGGAAGATGTCGATGCCGATGGGGAGTTCGTACCCGCTCATGTTTGGCTGGGCGCCGAGCACGCCGGGATAGACGCCGGCGGCGTCGCCGGGCTTCACCTGGGTGTCAGGGTAGACGTCGATGAGCTTGACGACCCAGTCGGAGTCGGTGCCGCTGGTCGATGCGATGAGGTGGACGATGGGCTCGCCGGAGAGCTTCATCGCGCGCGTGAGCGGCTCGGAGACGTAGGTGAGGACGTCGGGGCGGCCGTCGGCGAAGCGCTGGTCGTCGAGCAGCCAGGTGCGCCAGCCGGTGTTGTCGGCGGGATCGTCAGGACGCGGGCGATAGGGCACGGGCTTGGCGGGATCGGAGACGTACTCGTCGAACTTGGATTTTTCGTCGCGCCGCGGACTCTCGAACGACAGGCCACCGCCGGCTGTGAGGTAGAGCGGACGCGCGGGGACAGCGCAGCCGTGCTCACAACTCACCGGGAAGGCCTGCAGGCGGTCCCAGTGGTCGAGGCCGGCGTCGTACATGAGCACGGGCGGCGTGTCGGCCTTGGGTGAACCAGGCTTGAGGTACTGATTGAGGAACGGAAGCAACACGTCGTGACGCCAGTACTCGGCGGTGTCGCTGGCCCATTCGAATGGACCGATGCCGCGGCCCTGGCGGTTAATCTGCGAGTGGAACCACGGGCCCATGACGAGGTAATTCATCGTGTTGGTGGTGTCCTTGGGCTCCCATGCGCGGTACGCGTGATTGCCGCCGTACATGTCCTCCTGGTCCCACTCGCCCTGCTCCCACATGGTGGGGACGGTGAGCGGTGTTTTGGCGATGAGCTTGTCGAGTGCCTGCGATTGCCAGAAGCCGTCGTACGCCGGATGCTCTTCGACGATTTTCCAGAACGGAAGTTGATCGAGGCCGCCGGCTCGGGCGAAGTCGCCAAGTGAGCCGGCCTCCAGGAAGTTCGTGTAATCGTCGCGATGTTGGCGCGCGATCGCGGCTCCGGCGCCACGCTTGGTCATCTGCTCGGTGAAGTAGTCGACGCCAGGTTGGCGGAAGGCTCCGTAGTGGAACCAGTCGTCGCCCATCCAGCCGTCGACCATGGGGCTTTCGGGCGCGGCGACCTTGAGTCCCGGATGCGGGTGCAGCAGAGCCATGACCACGGTGAAGCCTTCGTAACTCGAGCCGATCATGCCGACGCGTCCGTTGGACTCGGGGACGTTCTTCACCAGCCAATCGATGGTGTCGTAGGCGTCGGTGGTATCGTCGGCGCCGCTGGGGTTATAACCGGAATCGACTGGCGGCGGCGTCATGAGGTACACGCCTTCGGAGCCATACTTGCCGCGGACGTCCTGGTAGACGCGGATGTATCCGTTCGCCACGAAGTCCTCGTCGCTCAGGGGCAGCAACTCGATCATCTTCGCCGCGCCCTTGGTTCGCTCGGCGCGTGCGGCAGCGTTGTACGGAGTGCGCGTAAGCACGATGGGAGCCTCATGCGCGCCTTTCGGAATCACAATGACGGTGTAGAGCTTCACGCCATCGCGCATGGGGACCATCACGACGCGCTTCTCATAGTCGCGCGGCTGCTCCGGAGCTTTGAAGTTGGGATTCAGTTGGTCCTTGGGGAACTCGCCCTTAGGTGATGGCTGCTGAGCGCGCACCCCCATTGCAGCAACTACGGCGAGACACAAGATACCTGCATGGAGAAGAGCTTTCATCTGGTCCTCATTGGCTAGCCTTTTGCAGGCATCGCTGAAGTCTCCGCTATTCTAATCAGCCGGCGGAGAGCGCGCGCAGAGCCATGACGTTGCGCATCTCATCCCCGGGCTCGTCGACGGGCGTTTCGGCGATGAATGCGGCGTGCGCAAAACGCTTGTCGCACAGCAGCCGACGGAACGCTTCAGGCCCGATGGTGCCCTCGCCGATGTGCTCGTGGCGGTCGAGCTTCGATCCGGCGGGAGCCTTCGCGTCGTTGCAGTGCCAGACGCGCACTGTCTCGATCCCGACGGTTTGATCGATGAGCTTGGTCGTCTGGGCCCAGCCTTCTGCGGTGAGGATGTCGTAGCCCTTTACGTGCAGATGGCACGTGTCGAGGCAGACCGCGACGGGAGCGCAGGCGCGCAGCCGCTCGACGACCTCGGCCACCTGCTCAAGCGTGCCGCCGAGTGAGTACTCGGCGCCCGCGGTGTTTTCGATCAGCACGTGGAAGTTGTGATCGCGCCACGGCAGACCCTCAGTCGCGCGTTCGATGCCCTGCACGGCGAAGCGCAGGCCCTCTTCGCGCGTGAGACCGTTCCACGAACCGGGATGCAGCACCAGATACTCCGCGCCCCAGGCGAGTGCGCGCTGGACTTCAGCGCGAAATGCGCTGACAGAGTTCGCGCGCACGCTTTCAGTCTGGCTGCACAGATTGATGAGATAGCTGGCGTGAAACACCATGGGATTCACGTCGTGCTTCGCGCGGGCCTCGCTCATTTTGCGCGCGTCTGCCGGGCTGACAGGGGAGCTGCGCCAGGTGCGCGGGCTGGAGCTGAAGATCTGGAATGTGTTCGCACCGGCGTCGACGGCGCGCTGCACGGCGGTCCAGCATCCGCCCGCAACACCAACGTGCACGCCGATTCTCTTCTTGGCCATCGTCTCAGCGTATCGCAAGGCCACAAGCTATGATGGCCGGGAGTCTTCACACACCTAGGAGAACGATGCAGACGCCGCAGACCTATAGCAACCACGCACGGTTTCATCCGCCGTTCCACTTCTTCGTAGCGCCGATCCTGCTGATCAATCTGATCGTTACAATCCTGGTTCTGGTTCGGCAGTGGCCACGGCATATCGCCCTGCACGCCTGGATTGTGGTTATCGCGGCGGCGCTGTTCATGCTGGCCGGGGTGGCGCGGTCGACTGCGCTGCGGGTCCAGGATCGCGTTATTCGATTGGAAGAGCAGCTTCGGTATCAACGACTGCTCACTCCGGAACTCGTCGCTGCAGCGCAGTCGCTTACGATTCGGCAGATCATTGCGCTTCGCTTTGCGTCCGACGGCGAACTGCCGGGCCTCGTGCAGCGCACGCTGAGCGAGAAGCTGGAGCCGAAAGCAATCAAGCAGGCGATCACCAACTGGCGTCCTGACTACATGCGCGCGTAGATGGTTTGCAGGCGAAAAGAAGGCCGCCATTGCTGGCGGCCTTTCGCTGCTTCGAGGGGACGCGGTTAGTAGACGTCGCGCTGATACCGCTTCTGCTTCTTCATGTTCGCGAGGTATTCCGTCGCGTGCCCGAGTGTGGAGTTCGACCCTTTGGCGATGACGTCGAGCAATGCATTCTCGACATCCTTCGCCATGCGGCTGGCGTCGCCGCAGACGTAAAAGTAGGCGCCGCGCTCCAGCCAATCGTAGAGATCGGCGGCGTTCTCCTGCATGCGGTCTTGCACGTAGACCTTCTTCGCAGTGTCGCGGCTGAACGCGGTGTGCAGTTTTGTGAGCACGCCGGCACGCTGCAGCTCGTTGAACTGTTCCTCGTAAAGGAAGTCGGAGAGGCGGCGCTGCTCACCGAAGAAGAGCCACATCGGTCCCTTTTCGCCGAGTGCCTGACGATGCTCGAGGAATGCGCGGAACGGCGCGATGCCGGTGCCTGGACCGATCATGATCACGGGCGCATCGGGATCCTGCGGGAGGCGGAACGCGTTGTTTTCGTGCAGGAAGATGGGCATTGTCGAATCCACGGGAGCGCGCTCGCCGAGATGGCCGGAGCACACGCCCTGGCGCTCCGCTCCATGCGCGTTGAAGCGGACGACACGCACCGTGGTGTGCACCTCATTCGGGTGCGCGAGCTGCGATGACGCGATCGAGTACATGCGGGGCGTGAGGCGTTGCAGGATGTTGAACAGTTCCTGCGGGCTCTTGATGATTCCGGGAAAGTCTTTGACGAGATCGACGAATTCCCGGCCCCAGACATACTCCTCGGCCATGGCCTTATTTTCTGTGCCGAGCAGCTTCTTCAGGCCATCAGGCACATTGTCGCCGTAGAGTTTGGCGTACTGATTCAAGCTGCCACGTGCAAGCTTGCTGATGCCGAGCCGCGTCGTGAGCGCCTCGTGCACCGAAATTTCAACTTTGTAGTGATCGAGCACCCGTTCGGTGCCGTTGAAGCCGAGCGCCTCAAGCACTTCGGCCACCTGGCTTTCGCGGTTAGTCGGCACGATACCGACGGCATCGCCGGGCGTGTACGTCATTCCATCTTCCAGCTCGAGCTCAATATGAATCGTCTCTTTTTCGCTCTCCGGGCCAGTCATGCGCTGGTTGGTGATGACGCGCGAAATGTACGGCTGATTGCGGGTGTACTTCGCGGCGTGCGGATTTGCGGGAGGTTCAGCCACTGCAACTGTCGTTTCAGTCATCTTCGTTTTATTGTACGAAATTTTGCGGCGATTTCAGCCGCTTTTCGCTGACTTTGAGTCATGTAAAGTCTGCGCCAAGTGGATCGCGCTGCCAACGCAACTCGGGCATTCGCGGGAGGCTCCTAACAAGACAAGTGGAACGGCCTTCCAATCCCGTGCGTTGGTTGTTTGCGTCTGAGCAGGGACCGCGGACTGTAATGCTCGCGCGATGGTTATGGCTGCGCGCGTTGGCGGCGATCTATTTCTCCGCATTCTTTTCGCTGCTCTTTCAGGTGCGTGGACTTATCGGGCAGCACGGAATTTTGCCGGCGGGCGAGACGCTGGCATCGATCGCACAGCAGGCCGGCAAAGGGCGCTTCTGGGTTGCGCCGTCACTGTTCTGGATCTCGTCAAGCACACACTTCATTGTTGCGGTGATGTGGATCGGGCTGCTGGCGTCGGTCATCGCGTTCTTCAATTTCTCGCCGCGCGCAACTCTGCTCATCTGCTGGATGTGCTTCCTCGCGTTCGTCACCGCAGCGGGGGATTTCTCTTCCTATCAATCCGACGGCATGCTGCTCGAGGCTGGATTTATCTCCCTGTTCTTCGCGCCGCCCGGGCTGCGGCCGCGGCTCGGGCTGACACATCCGCCGATCCGGCTGAGCCTTTGGCTACTGCAGTGGGAGTGGTTCAGGATTTACTTCGAATCCGGCCTCGTGAAGTGGCTGAGCAACGATCCGCAGTGGCGACATTTGACCGCGATGGACGAGTACTACCAGAACAGCCCGCTGCCCTCGTGGATCGGCTGGTACGTGCAGCATTTCCCGCACTGGTTCCAGACGGCGACCGCGGGTGGAACGCTGGTGCTCGAGTTCGCAGTCGTGCTGCTGTTCTTCTTTCCGCGCAAGTGGCCCGCGGGGCGTGCCGTGCGTGTCGTCCTGTTCGTCATCGTGACGCTGTGGGAGATTCCGGTCATCCTGACCGGCAACTATGCGTTCCTCAACTACATTGTGCTTTGCCTCGGCATCCTGCTGCTGGACGATCGCACGCTCGCGCGCTGGACGCCTGCACGCTATCGCGAGCGGCTCGGTGTTCCGCTGCCGGATGAAGAGCCGAGTGCAAGGCCATCGAGCACGGGTGCTGCGCGTGCATTCCAGTCCGTGAAGCTGACCGTCAGCACCCTGCTGCTCGCGCTAATTGCATACGACACAACCTTCGAGCTAATCAACATCGTCATGCCTGGGCTGCCGCTCCCGTCCGCACCGGTAGCGATACTCGAGCCGTTCCGCATCGCGAATCAGTACGGTCTCTTCGCGGTGATGACTACGGGACGGTATGAGATTGAGTTCCAGGGATCGAACGACGGACAGAACTGGACGGCATATCCATTCCGCTACAAGCCGCAGGCGCTGAACGAGCGGCCCGGCATCTACGCGCCGTATCAGCCGCGGTTCGACTGGAACCTCTGGTTCGCCTCATTCACCGATTGGCAGCAGGCCGAGATCGTTCCGCTGACAGAGGAGCGGCTGCTCGACAACGACGCCGACGTGCTTACGTTGTTCCGCGGCAATCCGTTCGCGCAGGCTCCGCCGAAGTTTGTGCGCGCGGTGCTGTGGCAGTACTGGTTCACGACGCTCGACGAGAAGCATGCGACAGGCAACTGGTGGAAGCGCAAACTGCTGGGCCTGTACGCGCCCGTGGTGATGAAGACGGCCGATGGTCGCTACGGCATCCTGCAGGCGCCGGGTCCGCTGCCTGCCCACGATTGAACAGCACGATAGACTGGCGATGTGGATACGCACGGATCGTCAGCAGTGGATACGCACGGATCGTCGACTATCGTTATTCTGGACTTCGGATCGCAGTACACGCAGCTCATCGCGCGCAGAATTCGCGAGCTGGATGTCTTCTCGGTGGTGCTTCCGTGCACGGCGCCGCTCGAACGCGTGCTGGAGCTGAAGCCGAAGGGAATTATCCTCTCCGGTGGCCCATCGAGCGTGTACGATGCGACTGCTCCCAAAGCCGATACGAAGGTGCTGGAGACAGGGTTGCCGCTGCTCGGCATCTGCTACGGCCTGCAGTTCATGACGCATCATCTGGGCGGCAAAGTTGCGCCGGCTGCAGCGCGTGAGTACGGCCACGCCGAAGTTGAAGTGATCGCGGAAACACCGCTGTTTCGCGGTCTGCCGCAGAGGCTTGAGGTGTGGATGTCACACGGCGACCACGCGGAGATGATGGCGCCGGGATTTCATGTAGTCGCAAAGACAGCGAATGCCGTGGCCGGTGTGGCGAACGAAGCAGCCAAGATGTGGGGCGTGCAGTTTCATCCGGAGGTTGCGCATACGCGGGAAGGCATCGAGCTGCTGCGCAACTTCGTCGTCGATATCTGCGCAGCGAAGCAGGACTGGACGCCGGCGCACTTTATCGAAACGACCGTGGCGAAGATTCGGCAGCAGGTGGGTGATACCGGCCACGCGATCTGCGGACTTAGCGGCGGAGTGGACTCAAGCGTTGCGGCGGTGCTGGTTGCGAAGGCGATCGGCGAGAGGCTGACGTGCATCTTCGTGAACAACGGGGTGCTGCGCAAGGACGAGTTCGAACAGGTGCAGCACACGATGCGCGGGCAACTCGGGCTGAACGTCGTCGCGGTTGATGCGAGTGAGCGGTTTCTCGCGAAGCTCGCGGGTGTCACCGATCCAGAGAAGAAGCGCAAGGCGATCGGCAACGAGTTCATCGCCGTGTTCGATGATGAAGCACACAAGATCTTCGAAGCGGAGAAGTCAGCCGGCGAGGAGATTGCGTGGCTTGTGCAAGGCACGCTCTATCCGGACGTGATCGAATCAGCCAGTGTTCATGGCCCTTCGCATGTGATCAAGAGCCATCACAACGTTGGTGGTCTGCCCGAGGACATGAAGCTGAAGCTGATCGAGCCGCTGCGCGATCTGTTCAAGGACGAGGTGCGCCGCATCGGAAAAGACCTCGGCATGCCCACGGAGATTCTCGAACGCCAGCCGTTTCCGGGGCCAGGGCTCGCGGTGCGCATCCTCGGCGAGGTCACGCCGGAGCGCGTTGCTCTGCTGCAGGAGGCCGACGCCATCTGCACGGAGGAGATCAAGCGCGCGGGCCTCACAACAAAGTTGTGGCAGGCCTTCGCTGTGCTCTTGCCGGTGAAATCAGTTGGTGTGATGGGCGACCAGAGAACGTATGCTTCGACCTGCGTCATCCGCGCGGTTGAGAGCGAAGATGGCATGACCGCCGACTGGGCCCCGCTGCCGTATGACGTGCTGCGTACGATTTCCAGTCGCATCGTGAGCGAGGTGCACGGCATCAATCGCGTGGTCTACGACATTACGTCGAAGCCCCCCGGAACGATTGAGTGGGAATAGCTGATTCAGAAAATCTAGTTCAGGAACATCGTGCGATACAGCGTGTCGCGCTGCACGGGCTTGAACCCCGCGTCGCGGATGATGCGCCGCAGCTCTTCTTCCGTTGTGCAATTGGATGTGCCGGCAGCCTTCACAACGTTCTCCTCGAGCATTACGGAGCCGACGTCATTGCCGCCGAACCGCAACCCCATCTGCAGCACCTTGAGACCCTGCGTCACCCAGCTCGCCTGCACGTTCTCTATGTTGTCCAGATACATGCGCGAGATCGCGAGCGTCTTCAGGTACTCGACTGAAGTGGCTTCGTCCCATCCCCGCCCGCCCAGTGCCGTGTTGTTGGGCTGAAAGCTCCACGGGATGAAGGCGGTGAACCCGCCGGTCTCTTCCTGAAGTCGGCGCACCACGTCGAAGTGGTTCACCCGCTGCTCCATCGTTTCGGCAACGCCGAACATCATGGTCGCCGTCGTGCGCATGCCGAGTTGGTGCGCCGTGCGATGGACGCTGACCCAGTCTTCTGTCCGGCACTTCAGCCGGGCAATGCGAAACCGCACTTCGTCGTCGAGAATCTCTGCGCCGCCGCCGGGAATTGAATCCAGTCCGGCATCGCGCAGGCGGGCAATCGTGGTGCGGAGGTCCAGCTCCGAGTACTCCGCGATTGCGAGCACCTCGCTCGCGCTCAGGCAGTGAAGCCAGATTTGCGGGAAGCGCTGCTTGATCCCGGTGAAGAGCGACTCGAACCATTCGATTGTCAAATCCGGATGAATGCCGCCCTGCATCAGCACGCCGGTGCCGCCCATCTCGACCGTCTCGCGGATCTTTTCGTAGATCGTGTCGAAATCGAGGATGTAGCCCTCGGCCGCGAGCTTTCCCTTCAGCGGACGATAGAACGCACAGAAGGTGCAGTACTCCGTGCAGAAGTTGGTGTAGTTGATGTTGCGATCGATGATGTAGCTGACGACGCCCTCAGGGTGCAGCTTGCGGCGCACGGCGTCGGCTTCCATGCCGATGCCGATGAGGTCGTCGGAGGCGAAGCAGTCAAGCGCCTGCTGGCGAGTAATGCCCATGTCTGTAGTTTACGCCGGTTTGCCGCGTGCCCAACTTCAGGCAGTCACCAGGGAGCCGAGCTTTTCACCCTGCACAACACGGACGATGTTGCCCATTTCGCGCATGGAAAAGATGATCATCGGCAGGTTGTTGTCCTTACAGAGCGAGACGGCGGTCGTGTCCATCACGCGCAGGCCCAGCTTGATGATCTCCATGTAGGTGATCGTTTCGAACTTCGTAGCGTCGGCGACCTTCTTCGGGTCAGCCGTGTAGATGCCTTCGACGCTGGTCGCCTTTAGCAGCACGTCGGCGCCGATCTCCATTGCGCGCAGCGCGGCCGCCGTATCGGTCGAGAAATAGGGATTGCCGGTGCCCCCGGCGAAGATCACGATGCGGCCCTTTTCCAGATGCCGAATGGCGCGCCGTCGGATGTAAGGCTCGGCGACCTCGTGCATCTCGATGGCACTCATGACCCGCACGTGAAGGCCGGCCTTCTCGACAGCATCCTGCAGCGCGAGCGCGTTGATGACGGTTGAGAGCATGCCCATGTGGTCGGCTGCGACGCGGTCCATATGGATGGCCTGCTCAGATACGCCGCGGAAGAAATTACCGCCGCCGACCACGATGGCAATCTGGCACCCGGTGTTCGCGACCTGCGCGATCTCGTTCGCAATCTCGTGGATAAAAACAGCGTCGACACCGAAGCCGCGGCCCGCGGCCAGGGCTTCGCCGGAGAGCTTGAGGAGCACCCGCTTGTACATGGCTTCTTTGAGTGTACAGGGTCGTCGACCGTTCAAACCCGGCGACCTATGGGGCGGCTGTTTGTGATTGCCTCGTGCATGCGCGCAGCCACGACTGCGCCGCGGTGCGACACGTCCACTGCGTGCTGTGGTTCGCCAGCAGAGGGTCCATTCCGGCGGCGCCGGGCAGGTACGCCTGCTCAATCAGCGCGAAGTCAACGGAGTGGAGAAGTCTGTCCTGCGTGTCCGGATCAGACGCCAGTCGCTCGCGCAGAATCGACGGGAACTCCAGTGCTTCGGGTGGAAGTTGGCTGGCGGGGAGGGCCTGCGTGCCGCCGAGCGGAATGATCGCGAGGTCCAGCCACGGTGTGTTCGCCAGCACAGAGTTGTCGTGCCGGAAGACGTTAACCGCTCCCCACAGATACGGATTGAAACTAAGCCCGGGCGGAGGATCAGCAGTCCGAGGATCATTCAGCGCGAGCCCGAGTTCACCCGGTTGCGAGGCAATTGCCGCCGGTGCGTTCTGAATCGCTGCCATGGCGTTTGCCACCGGCCGGACGCTTCGATCCGCAAGGTGCAGCACGAGCGCCTGGCCAGCGACAGCCAGAATAATCAAGGCAGCCGTCCCACGCATTCCTGTGGGGCTCCCGCTTGCTGCAGCGAGTGGAAACAACCAGACAAGAAGCAGCAGCCGCTCGGCAAAAAAATGCGAGCCGTTTAGATCAGGCGGGACGAAAGGCAACAGCAAAGCGGTCGCGATACCGAGCAGCAACGTCACATCTCCGCGGGTCCAGCGTTGTTCTCGCCGGTTCCGGATGAACTGCCGCAGCGCGAGCGCGGATGGAATCACCAAAACCGCGAGGAGAAGGATGCGATACAGCCGCAGTTCCAGACCCCCGCCGAGCAGGAAGGCGACGCCCTTCTCGGCCGCATAGTTCACTACGTTCTGAGCGAGCCGGTGCAGCAGCGAGGAGCCTTGTGCGGAAACAGATGTCTGCTGTAACGGCCGGCTCGTCGCAAACAGCCTTACGTATTCCAGCGTGAGCGATGCGCATCCAAGTGTCACGATATCGCGCGTAATGAATGCTCTTGCACTTCCATCGCGCCGCCGCGCAACAGCACGCAGAACGAGCTCAAGCCCAGCTACGCCCACCAACAACAGCAGCGGCAACGGATGCGTGAACATCGTCAGAATCGCAAGCAGAACGAACCCGATGCGGGCTCCCGGAGCAGCGCGTCCAGCAAAGCGCAGCCACAGCCCAAGGGCCCAGAACGCAAACGAGAGCGACAGGCAAAAATTGACGAAGCCCATTCCCAGCGGCCAGTTGAGCAACAAGACCGTGGCGAGCAGGGTCATCGAGTCCGCGCCCGGACCGATAGCACGCGCGAGGTACCGAAACCCGAGTACGAAGGACACCACGTATGCGCCGATGATGAGGCGATCTGCAACCAGCAGTGAAGTGAAATGCGAGATCGCCAGCAGCCCGTAGTAGTAAAGCGAGTACGGCGGCAGCAGATGCTTCACCGTGTAGAACCGGGCGTACACAGAGTCGCTGTTGGAGAAGAGCGCACGCAGTACGTGTGTGTAATAGAGATGAATCGGGCCGTCCTGCGTTGGGAATGCAGGCAGCGACAGCAGCCACGCAATATACGCAATCAGAATTACGCCGATGGCGATCTTCTGCGGCGTAAACAGGCGCGGTTTCGATTCAGCGGCAGAGATCATTGCTGCGAAGGCAGATCGCCTTGATCGGTCATTCTCGAATCAGTCATTCTCGAACCGGCGGAGTGTCTCACGTTGAATGAACAGCGGCCGCTGCTTCGATTCGGTGTAGATCCTGCCAATATACTCGCCCAGGATGCCCAGGCAGAGCATCTGCACGCCCGCCATGAAGAGCATGCCAATGAAACTCATGGCCCAGCCGCGCACCCACGAGTGCGTCAGCAGGCGCACGAACAGTGTGTACAGAATTCCCAGAAACGCCGCTCCAGCGGAGAGGAATCCGAGCAGCGTCACAAATCGAAGCGGCACTACGGAGAAGCTGACGATTCCATCGAGCGCCAGGCCGAGCATCTTGCGAAGCGGATACTTCGTCTGGCCGGCGAACCGCGCCGCACGCTGATAGGGCAGCCCAACCTGCGTAAACCCGATCCAGCTCCACATCGCCCGCAGCAGGCGATGCCGTTCCGGCATGCGCAGAAAAACATCGACCACCAGGCGATCGATCAGGCGGAAGTCGCCACTATCCAGCGGAATCTCAACGTCCGACAGCGAATTGATCAGGCGATAGAACGCCTTCGCGGTCCAGAGCTTGAACGTGGTTTCACCCTGACGATGCCGGCGAATGCCATACACGACCTTGTAGCCGGAGCGCCAGAGCTTCACCATCTCGGGAATCAACTCGGGCGGGTCCTGCAGGTCGGCATCGATGATGACAACGGCCTGCCCTAGCGACGCGCTGAGGCCCGCAGTCACGGCAGGCTGGTGACCGAAGTTGCGCGAAAGCTGCACCAGGACAGCATGCGCGTCACGCTGATGAATCTGTTCCAACAGGACGGCGGTGTTGTCCCGTGAGCCATCGTTCACGTAGATGATCTCGTACGTGCCATCGAGCCCGGCGAGCACCTCCGTGAGCCGCTGGTGGCAGGCCTCGATGCTTTCCTGCTCGTTGTAACAGGGAACGACGACACTCAAAGTCGGAACAGGCATTTGGCTACTGATAAGAGTACCGCAGCCGCTGACCTCGACCGCTCACTTTGCGGGCCGCAGAAAATCGCTGTGCACCCGCCTCTCGCCGGCCCTGGGAAAGTGCACGAGCGCGGCAGAGCCGAGCAGATCCCGGATGCGGCCGAGGCCAAACGTGCGGTGCCGCACGCGGTCTCCGACTGCGAACTTGTCTGGCTCACTTTGCGGCAGCGTTTCCGGCGCAGTCGTCCGTATCTCGCCGTGAATGGTCTCGATCACCGTGATGTTGACGTCGCCCGATGAAGCCGCCGCGGGAGTTGCAGGTGTGGCGCCCTTCCGCCGCGAGCGCTTCGGTTTCGGCTCGTGCAGGTCGGCGTCTGCGTTTGTGCCCCGCATACAGTTGTCACAGTGATTGCACGGCTCGCCACGCTCCTCGCCGAAGTAGACACGCAGAATCTGCGTGCGACAGGCCGCCGCCTGCGCGTAATGCATCATCTCGGCGAGCCGCTCTTTGTCCCGGCTCGCACGATCGCTGTACGCGGACAATAGAGCACCGATCTCCGCATCCACTATCGGCTCCATGCGCTTCAGCATGTAGCCGCTGCGCACTCGCCTCACCACGCTCGCCTCCCGGAGCAAATAGAGGATCACCTGCGTGCGCCGGCGTCCCGTCTGCGAGAGCTCGGCAATCGCCGTGAGTGCAATCGGCGTGGAGCCGAGCGTGTCGACGACTGCACGAACTTCTTCCGGCTTCGGATAGCGGCCACGCAGAAAAAAATTCTGGATGCGTTTGTCTTCGAGCCGGTAGAGCAAAATGGCCCGCGACGTCAGCCCATCGCGTCCGGCGCGCCCAGCCTCCTGCGCATAGGTCTCGAGCGAGTCAGGAAACTCGAAGTGGTACACAAACCGGATGTCGGGCTTGTCGATCCCGAGCCCGAACGCTTTCGTCGCGATCATCACCTTGTGCTCGCCGCGCATGAACTCGCCCTGGATGCGCTCGCGCTCACGCGCGGACATCTTGCCGTGATACCGCCCGACAGCCATGCCGTGGTCCTTCAGCCAGTCATGCAGCTCGTTCGCGGAGCGAATGCTGGCCGTGTAGATGATGCCGCTTCCCTGCTCCTGTTCGAGCAGCGCACCGACGCGCGCGAGCTTCGCGTCCAGGTTCACGGTCGGATGCACAGCGTAGAACAGGTTCCCCCGCTCCGTGCCGGTGTTGATCACCACCGCGTCGCTCGCGTGGAGGTGCGCGAGAATCTCCTGCGCAACCTGTTCCGGCGCAGTTGCCGTCAATGCAAGCACGGGAGGATTGCCCAGCGCCTCGCGCGCGAATCCAAGCCCGAGATATGCAGGGCGAAAATCGTGGCCCCATTGCGAAATGCAGTGGGCCTCATCCACAACAAACAGCGAAATGCCGCCGCCTGATTTGAGCTTGTCGATGAACTCGCGGTCTTCCAATCGCTCCGGCGTCACGTAGATGAGCTGCGGAGTGCCTTCACGAATCGCATCCGTTGCAGCCTCCGCCGCGCGGGCTGAAAGTGTCGAGTCGATCTTTTCGACAGAGATCTCGGCGTCGGCCGCCTTCTCCTGCTGGTCCTGCATCAGCGCGATGAGCGGCGAGACGACGACCACCGGCTTTGGAAGAAACAGCGCCGGCAGTTGATACGTCAGCGACTTCCCTGCACCGGTCGGCAAAATGCCGAGCACGCTGTGTCCGCGAAACACAGCTTCGAGGATCTCGCGCTGACCGGGACGAAATCCATGAATATTGAACCGGGCGCGCGCTTCGCGCAGGATGGCCGGCCAGGGGACCGCAGGCTGGGCCGGCTTTTTGGCTTGTGGCGATCGACGCCTGGGGCGCGTTCCGACTGCGGGCATCCGGTGTTGCTCTCCAGCCTGAGTTGGATGCACAGACTGGCGCGCTGAATTCGGATGCTAAAGAGAATCGATCCGCCGCCGAAGAAGAGTAAGCCGCCATACGATTCGGAACCGGCTGCATGCTAGCCTCAAAGAAAGGCTCCCGCCTGTAATGGAGATTTTGTTCTGAATGAAGCGCACGTCTTCCCACGTGGCGCAGTTCGCGTTTGATACCACAAACCGGCTGCATGTTCTCTCGAAGCGTTCCAATCCAATCACGCGGATTGCCGCCAAGGCTGCCGGCAAATTATTCCGGCCCCTTGCGCACACCATCTCGAAAGGGCACCTCGTCGACGCCACACTCTATGGACAGCGCCTGCGAATGCCGGCGGAACATCCGCTTTCACCGATTCTGATGAATCATCCGCAGTACAACCGGCCATTGGCGTTAGCCGTCACCGCGTTGGCTCAGTCTACCCCGCAACGTCCCCTCACCGTGGTCGATGTTGGGGCAAATATCGGTGAGACCGTTGCCATCATCGAGCAACGCAATCCGGGAATCTCGGAGTATCTTTGCGTCGAAGCTGACGAGGAGATTGCCGCGCTCTGCAAATTCAACCACCAGGGCAATCCCGCGGTTCAAACCGTGCAAGCATTTATCGGCGAGAACGAAGGTGCGATGGTCCGGCTGGAGGACGACGGCCGGGCGAATCCCTCTACCAAACTGGTTTCCCATCCCTCCGCTGCTGCCACGTCAACGGCCAATCGGCTGCGGCGCCTGGATTCTGTCGCTGGCCCATTCGCCCAATCGCACGGCTGGTTAAGCCTGATCAAGGTCGATACGGAAGGGTTCGACTTCTCTGTTCTGCGTTCGAGCTCAGCGCTCCTCGAAGGTTTCAGGCCGGCCGTCTATTTCGAGTGGTATGCGGCGCTGCTCGAGGGTCTCAACGAGAATCCGTGTGACGGATTTGATTTTCTGGCAAAGCACGGCTACGAGCATTTTGTCTTCTTCAGCAGCGTAGGCGATTACTACTGCAAGCTGTCGCGGCCCGACCGCTCCCTTTTGTCGAGCCTGGCCAAGGCAGCCAGCCTGAATCCACAGATGCTGTACTTCGATGTCCTCGCGAGCAGCTCCGAAGCGCTGTGCGACCGGCTCGTGGAATTGATCCTTTCGCCGGATTCCTCTGATGGCTGGCCGGGAACATTGCGGGCCTCGGCGGCGTAGGATGAATGCGAACCTCAAAAGGGACAATTGAGCGCGCGGGAGGAGTTGTATGCAAAGCCGAATTGTTGGAACCACAATGCCTGTGCTCGAGGTGCTGTTGCAGCCGAACGAGAGCGTGATCTCCGAGGCGGGCGAGTTGAGCTGGATGACGCAGACGATTGCGATGACCACCCACACGCAGATGATGGGCGGTGGCGGGTTCTTCGGCGCCGTCAAGCGTATGGCCGGCGGCGGCAGCCTGTTCATGACCGAGTACACCGCGCAGGGCTATCCGGGTGAAGTCGCGTTTGCGACCAAAATTCCAGGCCACATCCTGCCGATCGAGGTCGGCCCAGGACACGAGTTCATGATTCACCGGCACGGGTTCCTGTGTGCGACGCCGCAGATTCAGCTTGGCGTCGGATTTCAGCAGTCACTCGGGGCAGGCATTTTTGGCGGTGACGGCTTCCTGCTGCAGAAGGTTAACGGCTACGGAACGGCGTGGCTGGAGTTGGGCGGCGAGCTGGTGATCCGCGACCTTCAGCCCGGCGAGACGCTGCGCGTACATCCAGGCCATGTGGGAGCGTTCCAGTCGAGCGTGGGGTTCAACATCACGCGCATTCAAGGCATCCGCAACATGTTCTTCGGCGGCGATGGCATCTTCCTCGCAGCGCTCACCGGACCGGGACGCGTGTGGCTGCAGACGCTCCCACTCGCGAACCTTGCGCATGCGCTCGAGCCGTACCTTCCGCATAACCGCACGGAGTCGGTGCGCGATATGGGCGCGGGCGCGGTGCTCGGCGGAATCATGGGATCGATGTTTGACAACAATCGTTGATCAGACAACGGATGGTCGGGTGCCGAGCTATTTCCTCATGGCCCGGCTACAACTTCTGTGGTAGAAGTGCTGCACACGAGAATCGGTGATGCACCAGCGGCCCCGCGGTAGCAAGGCCGCTTTGCATTTTGCATCGATGATTGTCCTTGGGCCGGCAACGGCCCCCGAATCAAGGAGGCAGCATGGACGAGCGACCGATGCAGGAAGTCCCCCCGACGACGGGAAACTGGCAACAGACACCCCCGCCGCCTTCAGCAAACTATAGCTATCCGGGGCAGCCCGCCGCGACAACAGAGTCGGGAGGCTTGAGCGATACGGCCGCCGGCGCCCTCGCGTACGTAACCATCATTCCCGCGATCATCTTCCTGGTGATGGCTCCTTACAATACCAAGCCGTTCGTGAAGTTCCATGCATTCCAGTCCATCGGGCTCGCGATTGTGTGGTTCTGTCTCGGGATCATCTTCATCGTGCCGATCCTTGGTTGGATCATCGGCGCGCTTGGACTCCTGGCGTTGTTGGTTGTCTGGATTCTTTCGATCGTGAAGGCATCACAGGGAAGCTACTTCAAGCTTCCGGTGATTAGCGAGTTTGCGGCGAAGCAATCCGGCTATCAACCGTAAACGAAGACGCTGAGCTAACATTCTGGCGAAGATCACGACGGAGCGCGTGGCGGCGTGGCGCATCCGGGTCCTGACGCATCCGGGTCGTGATCTCGCTGATTTTCAGGAGAACCGAATGATCGACGATACACAGACACCGGGCACCGGGCCAGAGGGTACGGGCCAGGAGACCAGCGCGGGCGGCACAAGCGAGTGGAGCACGGTTCCACCGTCACAGCCTTCCAGCAACTTTGCAGCTCAGCCGCCGAATCCTCCGGCGCAGTCGCTGGAACCTTTGCCTCCGCCCCCGCCACCCCCTGCTGCGTCGCCGCAGCAGGCGGCCGGTGGATATGGGCAGGTGTATGGCACCGGCCCGGGGGCTGCTGGGCCGGGAGGGTATGCGAGTGCGCCGGGTGGGGGGTATACGCCACCACCACCTCCTCCGCCGTCATATCCGACGGGTGGGCCGGGGCCGCAGTATCCGCCTCCGCCGCCTCCTCCGGGTGCGGGGCAGGGGCTGAGCAGCACCGCGGCCGCGGCGATCTCGTACATCACGTTCATCCCGGCGGTGCTGTTCCTGGTGATGGCGCCTTACAACCGCGACCGGTTCGTACGCTTCCATGCGTGGCAGTGCATTGCGCTGACGATCGTGTGGGTGGCGGTGTCGATCCTGTTCGTGGTGCTTGGGATTGCAGGGATGCACTTCGCGCTGTTCGGGCTGTGGACGCTGATCCACATGGCGATCCGGCTAATCCTGTTCGTGTTCTGGCTGATTGCGCTGATCAAGGCGAGCCAGGGGCAGTGGTACAAGATTCCGGTGGTGGGCGACCTGGCGCAGAACTTCGCGGGCGCGCAGCAGTAGATGATTTTTTGCAGTGTCGGGGAGGGGGTACCCCCCCTCCCCCCTTTTGCGCAAAATATTGAGGGCAAAGGCTCAGTTCCGCAAATTCTTGAAAACGAATATTTTACCGTCAAAATCTTGAAAAGCAGAGACTTAGCTGCAAAAAGATGCGCCTCAAGGGGAGGCGAGCTCAACGTGGCGGGGTGTCCGGGGCGAGGATTTGTCAAGTCGGCCTGTTCTGTCGCGACGGTGTTCGGGCTGACAGTTTCGAGTTTTCGGGTTCCAGTTCTCAGTTTTCAGTTGCGAGTTAAAGGCCGTAGACTGGCGCGCATGAGACGAGTGGCGGGTGTGGCGGGTGTGGCGAGTCTGGCGGCTGCGCTGGCGGTATGTAGCGCGGCATTAGCGCAGGACTGGGCGAAGGCGAACCTGGCGAAGAGCCCGCGCCACGGCGAGTACGTGACGATTCATGAGCCGGGCGGACGCGATCTGCAGGCGTGGGTGGTGTATCCGGAGGTGAAGGACAAGGCCCCGGTGGTGGTGATGATCCATGAGATCTTCGGGCTGAGCGACTGGGCGCGCGAGATGGCGGATGAGCTCGCGGGCGCGGGGTACATGGTTGTGGAGCCGGATCTTTTGAGCGGGTTGGGGCCGGCGAAGATGACGGCGCAGAAGAGCGCGCCTGCGGGATATGGATGCGATCCGATGGCGTGCGCGCCAGGCCAGACCGCAACCAGAAGCTGGCATGCCGATGGTGCGCTGCGGGAGTACAGGGCGGCCTCAGGCGACAGTGAGCCGCAGTTCGTGCCCGCTGGATATGCGCAGAATCAGGCTCCGCAAGCAGTACCACATGGAACATCCGGGGATGATGGATGCGCAGGACAACGGGCTGCCGTATGCGCCGGCACGGCCGGGAGGGACGAGTGCGTTTCCGGACCAGAATGCGGTGGTGAAAGCGGTCTCGTCGCTGCCGGACCCGCAGGTGATGGCGGACCTGGATGCGGCGGCGGACTGGGGCAAGAAGCAGCCGGCGGCGAACGGGAAGTTATATGTCGCGGGATTCTGCTGGGGCGGAGGAAAGACGTTTCTGTTTGCAACGCACCGCCGCGATCTGAGTGGAGCGTTTGTGTTCTACGGGCCGCCGCCGGCGGAGAACCTGATGAAGAACATAACGGCTCCGGTGTACGGGTTTTATGCGGGCAACGATGCGCGGATTTCGGCTACGGTTCCGAAGACCGAGGAAGAGATGAAGGCCGCGGGCAAGACGTATCAGCCGGTGGTGTATGACGGCGCGGGACATGGATTCATGCGGGCGGGCGAGGCTCCGGATGCAAATGCGGCCAATACGGCGGCGCGGCAGGAGGGGTTCAAGCGGTTTGTGCAGTTGCTGGGCGGCGTGCGGTAGCGCGGAGCCCGACTATACTGCCCTGATGAAGCGTGGAGCGGGACGGAAGCGGACGTAGCCGGATGCGCCTCCGCATTTTGCTGTTCGCCGCTTTCTTTTCGTTAGGTCCGCGCGCGGTACACGGCCAGTCGCAGTCCCCGGGCATGAAAATGTCCACGGGTGGCAGCCTGATTGACGCCGAACTCCGCCACGGTGGTTCCGGAACGTCTGTTGAGCCGCCTTCCGCACCAGCCCAGATGATCATGTGGCAAGCAGGCCGATGGGCCGTGATGCTCCACGGGAATGCGTTTCTCTCCGACATTCAGGAGCAGGCCGAACATGGGCGCGGGGGCGACAAGTTCTTTTCCACAAACTGGGTGATGCCTATGGCGCAGCACCCGCTTGGATCGCATGGACAGATCACGGTTCGGACAATGCTGTCGCTGGAGCCCGCGACTGTCACCGGGCGGTATTACCCCGAGCTTTTTCAGCAGGGCGAGACAGCTTACGGGCATCCCATCGTGGACGGACAGCACCCGCACGACCTGGTTATGGAGCTGGCGGCGATATATGACCTTCACGTTACCGGGAACCTGGTGTTCAGTGTTTATGCGGCTCCGGTCGGGGATCCTGCGATCGGCCCCACTGCTTATCCGCATCGGTTCTCGGCATCGGAAGATCCAATCGCCGCGCTGGGGCATCATCAGGAAGACTCGACGCACATCGCGTTCAACGTGCTTACGGCCGGGCTCACATACAAGATGATTCGCGTGGAAGGCTCAGGCTTTCATGGAGCTGAGCCGACTGAAGACCGCTGGCAGCTTGAACCCTCGCCCAACGGTCACGGCATCGATAGCGATTCGTTCCGGCTCAGCTTCGTACCGACACAAAACGTTGCGGCGCAATATTCCGTGGCGCACATCGCCAGCCCGGAAGCTCTTTCGCCTGGCGAAAACCAGCGCCGGCAAACCGCCTCTGTCATGTTTAACAAGCCGCTTGGAGTTCATCACGACACCGGCAGCATGCCGGGAATGGATATGGCCTCGCCTGCCACGGGCAACTGGTCGACAACTCTGCTGTGGGGGCAGACCCGCGCGTCAGCTTCGGGCCAGATCGCGAACAGCTACCTCGTGGAGTCGTTGCTGAGGCTGCGCCGGAACTATGTCTACGCGCGCATGGAGGCGGCAGATCGGACTTCGGAGCTGCTCGTACCGGCACCATCCACCGAGTCCGCACTGGGACACGTGCAGGCCTACACCGTTGGGTTCGACCGCGATTACCAAGTTGGCCGCCATCTGCTCGCAGCGCCGGGCGCTCAGCTAACTGTGTATCGCACGCCTGAAGATTTGGTGTCTCAGTACGGTCACACACCCGTCAGCGAGGTCGGTTTCATTCGCTTTCGAATGGTCCAGTGAAAGGGTTTGCGAGGGTAGAGTGTGGGCAGAGGTATCGACATTTGGGTGCTGTGAGGCAAACCGGTGCGGGTGTTGGCCTTGCGTGCCTGTTGAGTGTTGTGTGGATGGGCGGTCGCGCTGAGGCTCCGGTGCGGGGTGGTGGGCTGCGCGTGCGAGTGGAGCAGGGTGTGCTTGCGGGGACGCGCGTTGCAGCGGGTGAGGGTGAGTTTCTGGGCATTCCTTATGCGGCGGCGCCGGTGGGCAAGCTGCGGTGGGTGGCGCCGCAACAACCGGCGAGGTGGGCCGGAGTGCGCGATGCAACGTACTTCCGGCCGGCGTGTCCGCAGCTTCCAAGTGCGTGGTTGCCGGAGATGCTGGGGCGCACGTCAATGCAAACCGGCGAGGATTGTCTTTACCTAAATGTGTGGACGCCGCGGCTGAGAGCGCGCGCGAAGCTGCCGGTTATGGTGTGGGTGCATGGCGGCGGCAATGTAGAGGGATCGCAGGAGTGGCCGCCGCTGGGTCCGGCGCTGGCGGCGCACGGCGTGGTGGTGGTGACGATCAACTACCGGCTCGGTGTGCTGGGGTTTCTTGCGCATCCGCAGTTGAGCGCGGAGTCCGCGGAGCATGTATCGGGAAATTACGGGCTGCTGGACCAGATGGCCGCGCTGCGATGGGTGAAGCAGAACATCGCGCGGTTTGGCGGCGATGCAGAGCGGGTTACGGTGTTTGGACAATCGTCGGGCTCGCTGGACGTGTGCGATCTGATGGCGTCGCCGATGACGCGGGGTTTGTTCCAACGAGCGATTATGCAGAGCGGCGTGTGTGTGGATGGCACGTCGCCGACGCTGAAGGAGCAGGAGGCGAGTGGGGAGGCATTCGCGGCGAAGGTGGCGGGTGATTCGGGTGAGGCGGGAATAAAGAAGATGCGGGGGATGTCCGCGGATGAGCTTGTGCGGACCGCGGCGAAGATTGGGGGCATGGACTGGAATCCGGTGGTGGATGGCCGGGTGCTTACTGCGCAGCCGGCGGAGGTATTTCGGCGCGGCGAGCAGGTGAAGGTGCCGGTGATTGTGGGAAGCAATCTGGATGAGGTGTCAATCTTTGCCAGTGCACTGGTGGGCGGCAAGGCATATCGGCCGAAGACGGTCAGCGACTATAGAGATTGGCTGAAGCGGAAGTTTGGCGATGAGGCGGACGCGGTGTTTGCGGCGTATCCGGCGGAGCGGGACAGTGATGTTGCCGGGACGTTTCTCGCGATGGATACGGATTACAACTATGGCTTCGGATCGCAGCTGCTGGCGGGTGAGGTGAGTGCGTCGGGCCAGAGAGCGTACCTGTACATCTTTGCGATGAAGGGCCAGCAAGCGTTTGCGTCGCTGGGGGCATTTCACAGCCTGGAGTGCATGTATTTGAGCAAGCATTACTGGACGGATTGGGTGCGGGGCCCGGGAGACGAGGCGCTGTCGGAAGCGATGATCGGGTACTGGACGAACTTTGCCCGGGAGGGTGTGCCGAGTGAAGCGGGGCTGCCGGAGTGGAGTGCGTATCGGCGGGAGCGGCCGGAGGCGCAGGAGTTGGGAGCGCACGTCGGGGCGGTGCCGGTGCCGCGGAGGGAGAAGATGCAGGTGTTTCAGAAGGTGCTCGATGGGGAGATGGAGAAGAGTGCGAGGTAGGGTGGAGCGGTTTGGAGAGAGTGCACGTGTCGGGCGGGTCGGAGCAGTTGTTTCGGCGGCGTGAAGGCCGCGGCTACTACGATTGGCGCCATTTGATGTTGCAGCCGATGGAGGGGCGTTGGTGGCTGGGGTCGGGGCGTTTGCCCGCGATGACGCGGTCGAGGGCGGAGCGGAGGTCGCGGCCGGTGACGGGTGTGTCGTTGCCGTAGCCATCGGAGCGGCGGGGGCGGGAGTCGTCGAGCTGGCCGCGGTAGACGAGTTCCATGGCGCCGTTGAAGAGGAAGAAGTCGGGGGTGCAGGCGGCGGAGTAGCTGCGGGCGACCTCCTGGGTCTCGTCGAAGAGGTAGGGGAAGCGCCAGCCCAGGGCTTCCGCCTGCGCACGCATATTGCTGGGGGAGTCGTCGGGAGAGGCGGCGACGTCGTTGGACATGATGGCGCAGAAGGCGATGGTGGAAGCGTAGTCGCGGGCGAGGTTGGCGATTTCCTGCTCGACGTGCTTGACGTAGGGGCAGTGGGGGCAGAGGAACATGACGAGCAGGCCGTGCTTTTGGGCGGGGCCTCCGGTGACGGCTAAGTTATTGCTGTCGGAGAGGTTGGGGTCCCAGGAGAGGGCGAAGACGTCGTCGCGGGAGAGGGCGCGGCCGGTGAGGACGTCGGTGAGCTCGAAGGCTGGGGCGAGGGTGCCGAGCTCGACCATGGCGGATTCGGTGCGGGACATAGGGGCTCCTGAGACAGGCGGGAAGTCAGAGCAAAGCATACCTGAGGGCCTAAAGGCGCCCCTGTTTTCAGTCGATATCAGACCCGATGATGAAGAGTCGGGGTACCCGGCCGTCTGCAGATGGGAGGCTTTGTTGGTCCAAGGCGAACGCTGCTAAGCTCGCCCGGTGGAAAAGTCGAATTACTTAAGTCGGGTCATGGCCTGAAAGTAACCGGATTTCTCCCCTGCGTAACGTTGCTCCACCCCCAAAGGTGGCATAACGTAACCTATTAGTGGGACGGTCGTCTAAGCAATCGAGCGCGCGTCCGCGCCCCACCAATAAAGATTTAAAACGAGACCCCCGCGTGCGACCCCATCGTTTCGGCCCCTTCACGAGCTTCGGCGTGCTTTTGTTTTTAGCTGCCGCGGCGATATTTTTCATTTCTTCAGCCACCATTTTTGCAGTTCCATCTCACGCACAGACGGATGCGGCCAGCGCGCTGGCTGCGCTTCGTCCGAGCGCGCTGCAGCGGCGCGTTGCTGTAAATCCTGATTTCCGTGCGAAGGTGCAGCTTGGCGGACATCTGCCGCTGTGGGCGCGTGCGGAGAATATGGCTGGGGCGTCGGTTCCGCTGAGCGGGGCGCTGAACGTGACGGTGGTGCTGAGGCGGGATGCGGCGACGCAGGGGGCGTTTGAGGCATTGCTTCAGGCTCAGCAGACGCCGGGATCGGCGCTGTATCACCACTGGCTGACGCCGGCGCAGTTGGGCAGCATGTTCGGTGTGGCGCAGGCGGATTTGCAGGCGGTCGAGAGCTGGCTGGAGTCGCAGGGCCTGACGGTGACGCGGGTTGAGCCGAACGGCGTGCTGGTGGATGTGACGGGCAGCGTGGCGGCGGTGGGCAATGCGTTCGGCACGGACTTTGCGCAGTTCAATGTGGGGCGAGAGACGAGGCTGTCGGCGACGCAGGAGCCAAGTGTGCCGCAGGCGCTCGAGGCGGTGATCGCGGGCGTGCATGGGCTGACGCAGAGCTCGCTGCATCCGCAGAGTATTGGAAGAGCTGTAGAGGGATCAGGGATCAGGGATCAGGGATCAGAAGAGCTCGCGGCCAAGCCGCAATTGACGGCGACGAGTGGGCAGCACTTTATGGCGCCGAATGATTTTGCGACGATCTATGACCTGAGCTCGGTGTACACGGGCGGGAACAAGGGCGCGACGATTGCGGGCAAGGCGCAGCGTGTGGCGGTTGTGGGGCGGTCGCGGGTGGCGGCGGCGGACATCAGCGAATTTGAGAGTCTGACGGGATTGCCGAACGCGCAGCCGAATGTGATTGTGCCGGCGGGCGGGGTCGACCCGGGGACGACGAATGGCGGCGACCAGGACGAGGCGACGCTGGATGTGGACCGTGTGATGGGAACGGCGCCGGGTGTGGGTGTTGACCTGGTGGTGAGCGCGGACTCGAAGACGGTGAGCGGGATCTATACGGCGGCGGAGTATGAGGTGAATACGCTGATCGATCCGGTCATGAGTATTTCGTTTGGCGACTGCGAGCCGGATGCGGGCCAGCAGGGCGTGGCGGTTTGGGACACGCTGTTTTCGGCGGCGGCGGCGGAAGGCATCAGCGTGATGGTGTCGAGTGGTGACTCGGGCGCGGCGGGATGCGATGGGAACAGCACCACGATTCCGGCTGCGCAGAGTGCAAGCATCAACTACATCTGCGCGAGCAGTTATGCCACGTGCGTCGGCGGAACGGAGTTTGCGGATACGAGCTCGGGGAGTTATTGGACTGGGCAGAACGGAAGCGGCGAGAGCTCGGCGACGGGGTACATCCCGGAGGGCGCGTGGAATGAGCCGCAGGCGGGCTCGACGTACCAGGCGGTGGGGACGGGCGGCGGCGCGAGTGCGTACATTGCGAAGCCGAGCTGGCAGACAGGGACGGGTGTGCCGCAGGATGGAAGGCGCGATGTGCCGGATGTGAGCTTGAGCTCGGCCACGCATGACGGGTATGTGGCGTGCCTAGCGTATGCGGGTGGCGATTGCACCAAGCAGCAGTTTGAGGTGTTTGGCGGGACGAGTGCGGCGGCGCCGGGAATGGCGGGGATTATTGCGCTGATGAATACGGCGACGGGATCGGCAGCGGGCAATGTGAATCCGCTGCTGTACCGGCTGGCGGCGAGCGCGCCGGGCGCGTTCCATGATGTGACCGAGTCGACGAGCGGTGTAGTGGGCTGCAATGTGGCGGTGCCGTCGATGTGCAACAACAGCACGCCGTCGGCGGCGGGGCTGACGGGTGGGCTGTCGGGCTTCCAGGTTGGCAACGGATTTGATGAGGCGACGGGGTTGGGCTCGGTGGACGGAGCGAAGCTGCTGGCGGCTGTGGTGACCGCGGGCGGAAGCGCGCAGGCGAACACCGGCAGCTTCACGATGGGAACGAGTGGGGGATCGGTTGCGCTGAGCGCGGGAGCGACGAGCGCCAACACGATGACGGTGTTTGCGACGGCCAGCGGCGGGTTTACGGGCGTTGTGTCGCTGAGCTGCACGGTGTCGGCGCAAGGTGTGTCGGCGCTGATGCCAGGGTGCACGGTGACGCCGGGCAGCGTGACGCTGAGTGGGTCGGCGCCGAGTGGAAGCGGGACGGTGACGATCTCGTCGCAGGCGGCGAGCGCGTCGGGGACATCGTGCGGAGGCGGCACTGGATCGCCGACGACGACGAAGACCGGCGGCATGTCCGGGCTGCTGCTGGCGGCGATTTGCCTGCTGCTGGTGCCGGTGGCGCGGAAGCGTGAGCTGCGCGGGCTGCTGATGATGATTGCAGCGGCCGCGGGAATGACGGTCATGACGGGCTGCGGCGGCGGCGCAACGGGAGCTGCCGCGACGACGACGGCGAGCTGCGCGGCACAGGGGACTTCCGGGACGACCGCCGGTGGCTATACGGTCACGGTGACGGGAAAGAGCGGGAGTACCACGGCGAGCACCAGCTTTGCGGTCACGATCCAGTAAAAGGGCAGCTAGGCTGAAGAGATGAGGCTGGGCAACGCCACGGGCCAGAGCGCTGAGAGCTCAGAGCGGCAAGCTGCACCGGGACGTCTTTCAAAGCGGCCAGGGCGGCGGCTGGCTGACGCGGGTTCGGCGGACCGTGAGGCGTTGCCGGTGGGGTTGAATGGGCGGCCGCTGTGCCGGTGGTGTCAGTTGGAGATTCTGGCCAAGCGGCGGCGCACGTTCTGCTCGGATCACTGCGTGCACGAGTGGAGGCTGCGGTCTGATCCAGGCTATCTGCGGGACCGGGTGCTGTTGCGCGACAAGGGCGTGTGCGCGGAGTGCGGCGTGGACACGATCAAGGCTTATCGCGAGCTGAAGCGGAGTCGTGGCGAGGCGCGGGCGACCGGGCTGGAGATGTGGGGGATGCGCAGCGTGACGGTGCGAAGGTCGCTGTGGGATGCGGACCATATCCGGCCGGTCGCGGAAGGTGGCGGCGAGTGCGATCTGGATAATTTGCGGACGCTGTGCCTGATGTGTCATCGCGAGGCGACAGCGGAGTTGAGAAGGCGGATGAAGGGGAAGGCTGGGGTGCTGTCGGCGCTCCCAGTGCCGTCGGGCAGACTTATCGGTCTGGATCCGCATTCGATCCGACGTTTCTCTTAAGCTGAAGCTCCAGGTTCCGAAAATTCCCTGATATTTTGACAGCACCACGATGGGCCAATGTGGCTTCAGAAGATTTTTGCGAAGGTATGCCACGGAACACTTCACAATTCTGAAGAGGATTTGCGCAGCGTGACAGTATCGGGATGACAGCGCTAAATCAGCGGCCCGCTGTCGAATGCGATCTTCATAGGTTTGCCGCCGCGGCTCAGGTAGAGCGTGACGTGCTCGTCCGGCTCCGCCAAGGCCTTGTAGACCTGCGCCAGGGAAGTTGCCGCGACAGAGTTTTTGGAACGCAGGCGGATGCGCACGATCCTGTCCCCGGGCCGTACGCCAGCATGCGCGGCCGGAGAGCCGGCGATAACGTCGCGGACCAGCACCACATCGTAAACGGGCGGCTTGACGGTGAGGAGAATGCCGCTCCCCACACCGAGAATGAAAGGTTTGCCGAAGTTCGCGTTGGGCTTCAGCCATAGTTTGGCGTGCGGAAAGTCAAAAATCACGTCAAATCTGCGGAGAATGTCGTTGCCGAGGAGTCCGGCAACGGCGGGGAACCCTGGGTTCTGGCGGCGCAGAAAAATCGCGGGCAGATCGTGCATGGAATAGTTGCCGAGTTCAAGGAGTCCGAGGCTTCCGGAAGCTACATCGAGTGTTCCGCCAACAGCCGTTACCGATGGAACACCGACGAGCTTCTTCGATTGAAGCGATGGGTTGGCATCGACGAAGGTTTTCATGAGGGTCACGTCGCCCACGGAGCCGCTGTCAATCAAAAACATTCCGTTCACCGGTTTTCCGTCGGCGCCGGCCACTGTTAGCTGGACCAACGCGGTATTCCCGGAGACGGTCACAGGGAGAGACGCGTAGCCCTTCGGAGCAACGAACTCCGCGGGAGGGATAAGAGTGACCGTGTTCGCCCGATAATCTTCGAGAACGTCAAAGTTCAGGAAGATACTGAAACCCAGCAGTCCATCTGTTTTATGTCCCCCTTCGGTTTCAACGAACTCGAGAGGCAACACTGAAATCGTCTGATCCGCCAGGGTTTCGCCGGCGAAACGGATTGTGGCGCTCCGCACTATCTGCTGCGTCGCGTTCGCGCCAAGCCCCGTGCTCTGCTCCGTGCCGCCCGCTTTGAGGTTCAGTTCGGCGGAAATCTTCGGCTGCAGAACTGTGTACCAGGCGCCAGAATCCAGGACCATCGTCAGCGGTCGCGAACCGTTCACGCTCGCATGGACATAGGTGAGCCCCAGCACATTTTCGAACGAGACGGAATGTTGATTTGAGGGAGACGGAATTTGTCCCATGGCCAGAGATGTCGCGATTGCAAATGGGAGGAGTGCTCGGAAGTTATCGCGCAATTTGGTCCTCTTCTTTGAAGAAATGCAGCATTCGGAATAAACGATTGCAAGAAGAGGATACGAGCCGAGCCATCAGCCATGTGGCATAGCCCGGCAAAGATCAAGGCCACGCGATCGGACGCCAGAGGTGCCGAGGATGGTGAGCCAGTCGCCGATTTTGGAACAGTGGGGAGCCTCCGGCGGGGGTCGGCTGGTATGCTGGGCGGAGTTACTGTTCGTTTTTAGGGCACGAAGGCTACCGCATGAAAATTCTGACCCGGATTGTGTTTCTCGGCTCGATGATGGCTGTTCCTGCGCTTGTGCATGCACAGGGTGCATGCGTGAACTCGCCGGAGTGTCCGACGGCCGTGCTAGGAGTTGTGGGCGCGGCGGGAGCGGCGCTGTATGTGCGCTGGCGATCGCGATAGGGGCAATCGCCCGGTGTGTCTGACTGCGGGGCGTGTCGGCTTCAGATAGACTGACAGGTGTAGACCCAGAGCAGTGAAACGTGTGCCGAGCGGCGGCTGGAAGCGTGCGATCTGGGTTGTGAAGAGGACTACGCCAGGCGTGAATCTGTATCGATTGAAGCTGCAGCCGTTTCGCATTCCGCGGTTTTCCCGGAGCTTATCTCCCAGGTTCATTCGCAGCGTGTCTCTGGGTTTGTGCCTGTTGGTGGCGACGGGTGTGAGTGTGGCCAGAGGTGCGGGCGGGCAGACGCTGGATCAGCCGATTCCGACGCAGCAGACGCCCTCGACGGCGACGCTGCCTTCGCCGGCGAATACGACGGGTTCAATCGACAACGAGCTGAACGAGCTGAATCAGCAGACCGGCGACACCGATGCGGAGCGGCAGGCGCGGATGGCACGCCAGGCCGAAGAACGGCAAGTGCGTGCGAGCGAGATGCAGCCGCTGCTGCCGCCGGAGCCGCTGAGCCCGTTCCAGAAGATGGTGCAGGCAACGACCGGACAACAGTTGGAGATCTATGGCGCTTCCCTGTTCCGGCGGGTGCCGACGACGTTTGCGCCGGTGGAGAATGTGCCGGTTGGGCCGGGATATGTGATTGGGCCGGGCGATGAGATCCGGCTGCAGCTTGCGGGACAGGTGAACCGTCTGCTGACGCTGACGGTGGACCGCGATGGATCGATTCAGATCCCGGAGTTGGGACGTGTGCACATTGCGGGCCTGACGTATGGCGAGGTTCCGAATTTTCTAAACAGGCAGCTTGGGCGCATCTACCGGAACTTTACGGTGAGCGTGAGTCTGGGCGCGCTACGCACGATTCAGGTGTTTGTGGTGGGACAGGCGCGGCGGCCGGGGAGTTTTTCGATTAGCTCGCTGAGCACGCTGTTGAATGCGCTGTTTGTATCGGGTGGGCCGTCGGCGACGGGATCGGTGCGCGACATCCAGGTGAAGCGCAATGGCGAGACGATCGACCACTTCGATCTTTATGACCTGCTGCTGCATGGAGACAAGTCGCACGATATCGCGCTGGCAACGGGCGATGTGATTTTCATCCCGTATGCGGGGCCGCAGGTTGCGGTGCTGGGCAGCGTGAATCATCCGGCGATTTATGAACTGAAGGGCCAGATGAGTGTGGCGCAGGCGCTGGAGTTTGCGGGTGGCGAGAGCGCGCTAGCGAGCGGAGCGGATGTTCTGCTGGAGCGCGTGTACGAGCACGAGAACCGCAATGTGGAGCTGGTGAGCAAAGACCAGAGCCAGACGGAGATGTTGCAGGGCGGCGATATCGTCTCGGTGCGCGCGGTGGTGGACCGGTTTCGCAATGCGGTGACGCTGCGGGGCAATGTGGCGAATCCGGGGCGCTACGCGTGGCGGCCGGGGATGAAGGTCAGCGATCTGATTCCGAATCGCGAGTCGCTGGTGACGCGGGACTACTGGCGGAAGCGGAATCAGCTGGGCGAATTTGTGCTGGAGCAGAGCGAGACGCCGGAGCAGGACCGTCTGGCACAGGAGGCGGAGCGGAGCGCGCAGGAGCGGCAGCTGCTCGGACAGATTTATCCGCAGGCGCGTGGGCAGCAGAGCGGGACGCAGACGCAGGGCGCACAGGGATACGGCAATCAGCCTTATGCGGGCCAGCAGCCGCAGGTGTATGACCAGCAGGGCTTGCCGGTGCAGAACGGCAATCCGATGCAGCCGCAGGGCCAAGGATCACAGGACCAGGGGTCGCTGCAGATTGGCAATCAGCAGGGGCGGCAGGCGCAGGGTGAAGCGGGCGCGAGCAGCGGAGCGAATGGGGCGGCGGCGGGGGCGCTGACAGGCGGCTCGGTACGGTTTCCGCCGAAGAACGATGTAGTGCTGAGCGCGCCGGATATTGACTGGGGCTATGCGGTAATCGAGCGCCAGGATGCGAAGACGCTGACGACGTCGCTGATTCCGTTTGACCTGGGCAAGCTAGTGCTGGAAGGCGATGCGTCGCAGGATGTGGAGCTGCTTCCGGGCGATGTGGTGACGATCTTTTCGAAGGCCGACATTCGCGTGCCAAGCCAGCAGCAGACGCGCTATGTGCGGCTGGAAGGCGAGGTCGCGGGCGCGGGTGTGTACAGCGTGCAGCCGGGCGAGACGCTGCGTGGTCTGTTGAGGCGTGCGGGCGGGTTTACACCGGATGCGTATCTGTATGCGTCGGAGTTCACGCGGGAGTCGACGCGCAGGCTGGAGCAGCAAAGGCTCTATGAGTATGCGGATGAGCTGGAGGCACAACTGACGGCGGCCAATGTGGCGAACCAGGCGCTGAGCGCGGCCGACCAGGCGCAGGTGCTGGCGTCTCAGGCGGCTACGAGGGCGGCGGTGGAGAGGCTGCGGAGAATACGTCCGATTGGGAGAATTGTGCTGGACCTGAAGCCGGACAGCGTGGGCATCGATGCGGTACCGGATATTGCGCTCGAAGACGGCGACCGGTTTGTTGTGCCGCGTGTGCCTTCGAACGTGACGGTGGAAGGACAGGTGTACAGCGCGAATGCGTTTATCTATGTGCCGGGCAAGCGGGTGCGCGATTATCTGCACCAGGCCGGAGGGCCGGACCGGCAGGCGGACCACAAGCGGATGTTTGTGCTGCGCGCCGATGGGTCCGTGGTGAGCCAGCAGTATGCGGATGTGACGAAGGCGGCGATCTATCCCGGCGACACGATTGTGGTGCCGCCGATTTTACAGGCGAAGAATACGCTGCAGAAGACCTTGAACATTGCGCAGATCGCGGGGAACCTCGCGCTGAGCGCGGCGGCGATTGCCGTGCTGGCGAAGCAGTAGAGGCGATGGCAGGGAATGCTGAATCACCTGGAGATTCAAAGCAGCAAATGAGTTCACCTTCAAATTCCGTCTTTCCTCCGGTGCCAGAGACTGCAGTGTGGAATACCGAAGAGGGTGCGGGGCCGCCCCTCGAATTACTGCCGCTGCTGCGCAGCTACATTGCGCGTTGGCCCATTCTGTTGCTTTGCTTCGTGTGTGGCGGGGTGTTGTTTTACGCGGCTTCGTTTCTCATGAAGCCGCAGTATGAATCGTCGGCGGTATTCCTGCCGCCGGCGACGCGGCCGTCTATGTCCGACAATCCGCTGTCAGCGTTGTGGAGTCAGCCGAACACGGGAGCGCTTTATCCGGGCCTGTTGAAGAGCAACTCCGTGGTCGACATGGTGCTGAGCGCACTTGACCTGGGGAAGGTATACCACGCGAAAAATCTCGAGCAGGCCCGCAAGATGTTGCGAAACCAGACAACTGTGACCAGTGACGCCGCCGGGTTTTATACGCTGGCGGTGACGGACCCGGATCCCGCGCGAGCCAAGGCGATTGTGACGCAGTACATGGACGGACTGGCGCAAATCAACAACCGGCTGGCGCTGGATCAAGCGCAACAAGAGCGCCTGGTGTACGAACACGAGCTCTCGCATGCGAAGGATGAGTTGGGTGAAGCAGAGGAAGCTCTTGCGCGGATGCAAATGGAGAGCGGGGTAGTTTCTGCGCAGAGCCAGACGCAGGCGGGACTGGCTTCGATCAATCAGCTGCGAGCGCAGATCACAGATCGAGAGGTGGAGCTCGCTTCCCTGCGGAAGGTGGAGACTGACGATGCGCCCGCCGTAGTCCGCATGAGAGCGCAGATTGATGCGCTGAGGAGCGAGCTTTCGACGATGGAAAAGGGAAAAGCGGGCGAAGCGGGAGCAGGTCTCTCGGCCGCACGCGCACCGGAGGCGAACCTGGAGTTCCTGCGGTTGCAGCGCGAAGTGCAATACCGGCAATCGCTGTGGGAGATCGTGACGAAGCAGTTCGAATCCAGCCAACTGCAGGCGATCTCTACACCGGGCGTGCAGATTGTCGACTATCCCGAGTTGGCGTTTGAGAAGGCGAAGCCGAGGCGGGCATATTGGGCGCTCGGGGGTGCGGCGGTATTCTTCCTGGGAGCACTGATCTTTGTCTTTATTGAGGACCGCTACCGTGTGCTACGCAAGGATCCGACGCGGCATGCGGAGCTTCTGGCACTCTCGGAAGCGGCGAAGCGACCCGGCTGGCGGCTGCCCTGAGGAATGCGGACGGGCTCAGCCGAGTGGCAGCCGGATAAACCGCGAGAACAGAACGATAAATCCCGACAAGAGAAGCAGCATGGCGACCGTGTAGAGGGAGGAAAAGCCCACCGAGTTCGTCACAGCCCCGACGAGCACACCCAGAGTGAAGTAGCTATAGACGCGGACATCGTGAGGGTCGAGGGCGACCGCCTCCTTGATCCTCATGTCGATCAGCTTTGTGATGCTGCCAGCAAACATTCCTACGAGAATGACGGCGGGAAGTCCGAAGTTCAGATACGCCTCTCCGGAGGCGCCGATACGCAGACCGGCATGTTCCTTGGGGCTGAAGCCAGCCATCGTGGCGGTAACGACTCCGAGAGCCCATTGATCGCGGAAGGGCGACAAAAACCGCGGCACAAATGCGAGCAGGCCGGCGAGATACGTCTTGCCGAGAAAGAAGCTCCGGTCCCAAAACGAGAGGACAAGGGAAAAGTCGCGAGTGTCAGAAAAGGAGTTGCCGAACGCGATCGAAAGGCCGGCGTTCAGAAGGATTTTCTTTGGCGAAAACTGTGCGTGGCGTACAGCGTCCAGAACAGTCGCGGCGAACAGAGCGAACACCAACATGCCGACGAGGTAGATGATACGAACCCGCCTGCCCCGGCGAATGATCCAGACCAGCAGCGGAAGCTCGAGCACGGCCAAGAGAAATCCGCGGGCGCCGTAAAAGAACAGGACGATAGTAATCAGGCCAGCGAGGAGGAGCATTGAGCGCTCGCGGCGGACCTCGTAACGGCCGAGTGCCAGACCGCCGACGGTGATGGCGATGAAAGCGGCGAACTGCGCGAAGGGCCGCACCGCAGGGTGCATGAGGAGATAGCCCTCGACGCGAAGACCGAATCCGACGGTGGCGAAGTAGATCGCAAGGATGATGGCCATCATGCCCAGAGCGATTGCCCCGAGCACCATCATGAGCCGGGGGGAGCGCAGCAAAAGCAGCGAGGCGCGGACCGGCTGATTGAGGAGATGGGAATATGCCTGACGCAGACCAACGTGAAGATTGACTCTCCACAGCGCACCGCCCAGGAGAAATGAGCCGTAGCCTAGAGCGCTGATGAGGAAGGCCTCGTCTACGTACGGGAGCGAATGCTTAAGAAGGATAGGGCCGAACGAGATGACGTTCAGGACGCTGCGATTGAACGGAAGCATGATGCTGGTCACGAGCAGACTCTGAAAGAGCGCAAAGTGCCAGTAATCGATACTGTATCCCTTGCGGTAACAGTGCCAGTAATAAGACCAGACGAAGTGGAGGATGAAGAAGACGGCTACACAGTTGGCAAACGTCCGCAAAACCGGAGGTCCTCTCGGGAGCAGCCAGACATGCGGTCTCAAGTGCGACGCTGGCGGTCAGAGTAGCATTACACTGACCTCTGTACAGTATAGCGACCAATTAAGGATTTTCATTTGGGTACGAATTGGAATGGGATAACTGACAGAATCGTTGTAACCGGGGGCTGCGGTTTCATCGGTTCGAACTTTGTGCTGGATTGGTTGGCGCATGAGAGCGGTCCGGTGGTGAATCTGGATGCGCTGACGTATGCGGGCAATCCGGCAAACCTGGCGTCGGTGGCCAGTCGTCCTGATGCCGCGCGGTACACGTTTGTGCACGGCAATATCTGCGATGGGGAGCTGCTGGAGAAAATCTTCCGCGAGCACAGGCCGGGCGCGGTGGTTCACTTCGCAGCGGAGAGCCATGTGGACCGGTCGATCCTGGGGCCGGATGCGTTCCTGAAGACGAACGTCGATGGGACGTTTCGTCTGCTGCAAGCGGCTAAGAATTTTTACGACACGCTGAGCGGCGAAGCGCGAGAGAGTTTCCGGTTTCTGCATGTGTCGACCGATGAGGTGTACGGGACGCTGGAGCCGAATGATCCCGCGTTCAGCGAGACGACGCCCTATGCGCCGAACTCGCCGTATGCGGCTTCCAAGGCGGCGAGTGACATGCTGGTGCGCGCATGGCACCACACGTACAAGCTGCCAACGCTGGTGACGAACTGCTCGAACAACTATGGGCCGTTCCAGTTTCCGGAGAAGCTGATTCCGCTGACGATCTCGAATGCGCTGGCGGGCAAGCCGCTGCCGGTGTACGGCGATGGGCAGCAGGTGCGCGACTGGCTGTATGTGGGGGACCATTGCACGGCGATTCGCGCGGTGCTGCGCGGCGGCCGGCTGGGCGAGACGTACAACGTGGGCGGCAACAATCAGCGCGCGAATCTGGATGTGGTGCGGACGATCTGCGCGTTGTTGGATGAGTTCAAGCCCGGTGCGAAGCCGTACGCGGAGCAGATTAAGTTTGTGCAGGACAGGCCGGGGCATGACCGGCGCTACGCCATCGATGCACGGAAAATTTCGGGCGAGCTGGGATGGGCACCGGCCGAGACGTTTGAGACCGGGCTTCGGAAGACGGTGAAGTGGTATCTGGACAATGATGCGTGGGTGAAGGATGTGACGAGCGGAGCGTATCAGCAGTGGATCGAGCAGAATTACGGCACTCGTGAAGGCAGGCGGGGCGAGGCGGGTGGCCGCGGTGAAGCGGTAACGGCTGGGGCGCGCCGATGAAGGGCATCATCCTGGCAGGCGGCTCGGGAACGCGGCTGTATCCGGTGACGCAGACGGTGAGCAAGCAACTGCTGCCGGTGTACGACAAGCCGATGATTTACTACCCGCTCTCGGCGCTGCTGCTGGCGGGGATTCGCGAGATTCTTGTGATCTCGACGCCGCAGGACACGCCGCGTTTTGAGGCCCTGCTGGGCACGGGCGAGCAGTGGGGCGTGCGGTTCAGCTACGCTGTGCAGCCTTCACCCGATGGGCTCGCGCAGGCGTTTCTGATTGGGCGCAAGTTCATTGGCGATGAAGGCTGCTGCCTGGTGCTGGGGGACAATCTTTTTTACGGGCACGAGTTCGCCGATGTTTTGCGCAGTGCGGCGACGCACGACAGGGGCGCAACGGTGTTCGCCTATCCGGTGCAAGATCCGGAGCGCTATGGCGTGGTGGAGTTCGACGATCAGAAGCGCGCAATCTCGCTTGA
This sequence comes from uncultured Verrucomicrobiae bacterium, assembly GCA_963716225.1. Classification (GTDB taxonomy): domain Bacteria; phylum Acidobacteriota; class Terriglobia; order Terriglobales; family Acidobacteriaceae; genus Granulicella. Next base: position 1,673,036 of record OY970299.1, read on the forward strand.
GGAGAAGCCGGCGAAGCCGAAGTCGCGGTATGCGGTGACGGGAATCTATTTCTATGATAACCAGGTGGTTGGCGTCGCGGAGAACCTGAAGCCGTCTGCGCGCGGCGAGCTTGAGATTACGGACGTGAATCGCTGGTATCTGGAGCGCGGACAGCTGCGCACCGAGGTGCTGGGGCGCGGGATGGCGTGGCTCGATACAGGTACTCACGATTCGCTCTTAGACGCGAGCAATTTCATTCAGACGATTGAGCAGAGGCAAGGGTTGAAGGTGGCGTCCCCGGAGGAGATTGTGTATCGGCTGGGGTATATCAGCGCGAAGCAGCTCGAGGGTTTGGCGACGAAACTGGGCAAGAGCACGTACGCGGATTATCTGCGGCGCATCGTGGCTGAGACGGTGTTTTAAGGGCGCGGATGGTGCGGGTGCGTTCGAGACATTGCGCTGCGGCTTGATAGACTAGCTGCGATGAAGCGCAACTGCCGGACGGTGTGGGATTGAGTATTGCGGCCTGCACGATTGTCTCGCCGAATTACTTTGCCTATGCGCGCACGGTGGCGCAGTCGTATACAGCACAGCATCCGGAACAGCAGTTTTATGTTCTGATCGTTGCTGATATTACGGACGCAACGCCGTTTCACGATGCGGCGCTCACGCCGGTGCTTGTGAATGAGATTGGGCTGAGCGACCTGCGCGGCCAGGCGATGAAGTACGACATCCTGGAGCTGAACACAAACGTGAAGGCTACGTTTCTGAAGTATTTGTTGCAGCGTCATGGGCTGGAGTCGGTCGTCTATCTTGATCCGGATATTTTTGTGTATGCGCGGCTTGAGCCGGTGTTTGCTGCACTGGCCAACGGCGCGACGGCGGTGCTTACGCCGCACTTGACCTCGCCGCTATTCGACGGCAAGCGGCCGAGCGAGCAGGACCACCTCTACAACGGAACCTACAACCTTGGGTTCTTCGCTGCAACGGGGACGAAGGAAGGACTGCGGGTGCTGGACTGGTGGGAGCAGCGTTGCCTGTCGCTCGGGTTCAGCGAGGGCCGAACAGGTTTGTTCGTAGACCAGAAGTGGATGAATCTCGCGCCGGGCATGTTTGAAGGTGTTGCGATCCTGCGCGACGCGGGCTGCAACATGGCGTACTGGAACCTACAGGAGCGACGGGCGGTGGAGACCTCAGACGGGATCGAGGTGGATAGCCCGGTGAGCGGGCGTGTGCCGCTGCGCTTCTTTCACTTCAGCGGAATCGATTTGAAGGATGCGGCGTCGCTGTCGAAGAATACTGACCGGTTTACGCTGGCAGACCGGCCCGATCTGAGCAGGATTTTTGCAGCGTACAAAGCAGCGGTATTGAGCAACCGGGTTGAGAAGACGGAGAGCGTGCCGTACGGGTTCGACAGAATGTCTGACGGCACGGCGCTCACGCGGCTGGCGCGACGGTTGTATGCAGAGCACCAGGCGCGCTTCGCGGATGAGGAGCCGTTCGATGCACGAGGAAGGTTTGCGCGGTTTGCGCGAGAGAATCGCCTGGTAAAAGGGCATTTTGTTGAGAAGAAGCAGACGTGGAGTGAGTTCAACCCCAGGGACCGGCGGGTGGAGATGGTGCACCAGATGTTGAAGGTGGCACTGCGGGTGCTTGGGCCGGACAAGTATGAGTTGTTGATGCGGTATCTGTCGCACATCAGCGTGCTGCGGAACCAGGCGGTGTTTCTGAAGGGTGGACTGCCGGACAGGGACGCCCGGTGAGCGGAGCGGCTGAGCGACGGGCGCTGATCGTGAAGATGGGAGCGATCGGGGACGTGGTGATGGTGATCCCGGCGGCCTATGCGTTGCATTGCGAGGGGTACGCAATCGATTGGGTGTGCAGCGGCGCAATCGCTCCGGTGCTGCGGTTGTATCCGTGGGTGAATGTGCTGGAGTGCAACGAGCGCGCCTTGCTGCGGGGAAGCGCGACGGAACGCGTGTGGGCCATTGCCGGACTGTGGAAGAGGCTCGCGGGCCGAAGCTACGATCTGTGCGCGACGCTGTATTGCGACGCGCGCTATGGAGTGCTGACGCGGGCGGTGAGGGCTCGGCGGCGGGTACGTATGAGCTGGGATGACCGCAGGACAGCGGTGTTGTCCGGGCGGCACTACACGGATGAGTACGCGCGGATTCTGCTGGGGCGGCCCGATGATGAGGCGCAACGGCATATTGCGCCGATTCGGCCGGGAGCGCTGGGCGAGCCGCCGATACTGCGAACGCCGGGAAAGCCGCGGATCGCAATGGTGCCGGGTGGCGCGCGGAATCTGCTGAGAGATAATCCGCTGCGGCGCTGGCCGGTGGAGCGGTACGTGGCGGTTGCCGCCGAGCTGGAGCGGCGTGGCTATGAGGTTGTGCTGATTGGCGGGCCCGACGACGCATGGGTTTCGGAGTCGTTCCGCGCTGTGGGCGTTGTGGATGCGATCGGAAGGTATTCGCTGATCGAGACGCTGCGGCTGCTTGATTCGGCGGACGTAACGGTGACGCATGACACCGGCCCGCTGCATCTGGCGGGGATTACGTCGAGCGCCATCGTGGCGATCTTTGGGCCGACGCGGCCACAGAGTTTTATGCCGCAGAGGGAGAACTGCGTAGCGCTGTGGGGCGGCGAGGGGTTTGCATGCCGCCCGTGTTACGACGGCCGGGACTTCGCGCCATGCACGCACAACGGGTGTGTTGAACAGATTACCGTGGCGATGGTTCTCGATGAGGTTGAGAGGATGTTGGAAGCGTCGAGAAGCGGCAGTTCCCTTGTGCCGCGGATTGTTCTCCCGGAGCATACGCCGCTGGTGCACCTGGAGTGCCGCCGATGAGCGCGCCGGCTGACGAGGCGATCGTCGCGAGCGGTGGCCGGGCGCTGTTTCTGGATCGGGATGGCGTGCTCAACGAAGAGGTGGGATATCTGTATCGACCGGAGGACGTGCGCTGGGTGGAGGGCGCGTTCTCGTTGTGCAGGACGGCCATGGAGCTCGGGTACAGGCTGATCCTCGTGACGAACCAATCGGGCATTGCGCGCGGGATGTATACGGAGAGCGATTTTTACGCGCTGACGAAGTGGATGCACGAGGAGTTTGCGCGCGAGGGCGTGCGTGTGGATGGGGTGTACTTCTGCCCGTATCATCCGGAGCACGGCGTGGGCGAGTATCGGCGGGAGCATGACGACCGCAAGCCGGGGCCGGGCATGCTGCTACGCGCTGCGCGGGAGCATGGGCTGGAGCTGGCGCAATCGGTGATGGTGGGCGACCGGTGCTCGGATGTGGCGGCGGCGAACGCGGCGGGGCTGCGGCAGGCGTTCCTGCTGAGGGGAACAGAGACGGTTCCGTGCCCCGGTGAGTACATGGCGATCGGGTCGCTCGCCGAAGCGGAGTGGTGGCTCAGGGAGATGAAGTGAATAGTGAGGACTGAATAAGGCAAAAGGCGGGTCGTGTTCGCTTTTCACTATTCACTGTTCACTATTCAACTTTTTCACGGCAGCTCGGCGTCGCGCAGCAGAACGCCTTTTGCATCCTTAGCGGAGACGGAGACCTCAGCGCCGTTGAGTTCGTTAAGGGGCCACGCGATGCCGATGCCGGGATCGTTCCAGGCGACGGTGCGCTCGCCGGGAGGGTAGTAGCCGCGGGTCGTTTTATAGAACACCTCCGCGGTTTCGGAGAGAACGAGGAAGCCGTGTGCGAAGCCTTCAGGGATCCAGAGGAGCTCGATCTCACCCTGCTCATTGCGGGGCTTGAGGTCGAAGCCGGCCCAGCGGCCGAAGTCGGGCGAGTTGCGGCGGAGATCGACGGCGACGTCCCAGATGTGTCCGGAGAGGACGCGGACGAGTTTGCCCTGTGGATGGCCGAGCTGGTAATGAAGTCCGCGGAGGACACCACGGGCGGACAAGGATTGGTTATCCTGTGCGAAGGCCCCGGGCAGGCCGAGCGAGGCGAAGGTTTCGGCGTTGAAGAGCTCGGCAAACCAGCCGCGCGCGTCGCCGTAGCGTCTGGGTTGAAGAATTTTTACATCTTGAAGCGGGGTGTCGCGTAGGGTCATTGAGACGAGCATAGGATAACCGGGAGCGGCAGGCGAGCCGGGCCGTTGGATTTCCCACTTTGGTACGCAACTTGAAATCCCCCATTTGGTCTATGGGTTTTAGCTATCGCACTACGAGAATTGGACGATACACTGAACAGGCAACCAAACCTCACTTGATTGCCCCCCGTGCGGTTGGACGGGAATGGCCAGAAGAGCTTGCCGCTGGACCCCCCAGCCAGCAGCTAGCGCTTCTATGGTGCTGAGGGCTGGATGGCTTTCGATTTCCGGCAGAAAGGCAAGCGTTCTGCCGGGGAGGCAGGGTGCGGAACGGGCTGTGGGGGAGCGCAGATGAGGACTGATGTCGCTGGAGCTGCACACTAACGAACCGGACGCGGCTGTATTTCCTTCAGGAACCTTCGACGTACACGAAATAGCTGCTTCCACTGCGGGAATGTGGATACGACCACAGGCTGACGGTCCTGAACATCTGTTCCGTTACCGGGTGATAAAACGTTGGGCTGAAGTTGGACTGGTGTTGGTTGTATCAATTCTGCTGCTGCCGCTGCTTTGCCTGATTGCAGCGGTGGTGTGGATGAGTTCGCCGGGGCCGATTTTGTTTTCGCATCGCCGGATTCGCCGTCACGGCGAGTTCTTCACGATGTGGAAGTTCCGCACGATGTGCATCAACTCGGGCGAGGTGCTGGAGCGGTATCTTGAGGCACATCCCGACGCCCGCGCGGAGTGGCGAGCGACGCACAAACTGAAGAACGATCCCCGCGTGACCGGCGTTGGGCGACTTCTCCGGCACACGAGCCTGGATGAGCTTCCACAGTTGTGGAACGTGCTGAACGGATCGATGAGCCTGGTTGGGCCGCGGCCGATCGTTGCGGCTGAGGTAGAGAAGTACGGCGATCACTTCAAGGACTACTGCGCGGTGAAGCCGGGCATTACGGGGCTGTGGCAGGTCTCGGGACGCAGCGAGCTGAGCTACTCGGACCGGGTCGAATTGGACCGGGATTATGCGCAGCACTGGTCATTGCGTGGCGATGCAGACATTCTGCTGCGGACGTGGTCTTCGGTGGTGAACCGCGACGGGGCGTACTGAAGACAACGACTGAGCCGGAGTTAGCGAAGTTTTGCGACTGACCAGTTGGCCAGCTGGCGGAGAACGCGTTTGAGGGCGGCTGGAAGCTTTTCTTCCGCCGAAGAATTAGAGTTTTTCTGATGCGGATTGCTGTCGTGCATCATTGGTTTGTCACGCGCGGGGGCGGAGAGCGCGTCGCTGAGTGCATCGCTGCACTCTTTCCGACGGCGGAGATCTTCACCCTTGTCGCAACTGAAGCAGGGCTGCCCGCGACCCTCGCCAGCCGGAAGCTGCATGCGTCGTTGCTGCAAAATCTGCCGCTGGCCAGAACGCACCATCGTCATTTCCTGCCGCTGTATCCTGCTGCTACCGAAACGATGGACCTGCGCGGATTTGATTTGGTGCTGTCGTCCGACAGCGGGCCGGTGAAGGGTGTGCGGCTGTCACCCGGCGCGACGCATATCTGCTACTGCCACTCTCCGATGCGCTACCTGTGGGACGGATACGCTGCGTATCGACAGGGCATGAGTGGACTAACGAAAATGGCGTTCACCGCCACTGCGCCACGGGTACGTGCCTGGGACGCAAAGGCCGCGCAGCGGGTGAGCTTCTTCCTTGCGAACTCGCGCTACGTGGCGAACCGAATTCAGCGGTGTTACGGGCGGGATGCGGAGGTCTTGCCACCGCCGATCGATCTCCACAGAGCAGCGGCGGTTGCCGGAGAGCGACCGGGCGAGCACTACCTCTGCGCTGGACGGCTCGTGGCATATAAGCGAACCGAGATCCTGATTGACGCCTGCCGCCAAATGAATCGGAGACTACGAATCGCAGGCACAGGACCGGAGGAGTCGCGGCTCCGCAAGAGAGCAGACGGCGATGAGCGGATCGAATTTCTAGGCGAGCTCTCCAATGAAGCCCTGTGGCGTGAATATGCAGGGGCGAGGGCGCTGCTGTTTGCGGCGGATGAGGACTTCGGGATGGTTCCGCTGGAGACCCAGGCGTGCGGCCGTCCGGTGATCGCATACGGTACGGGAGGCTCGTTGGAGACAGTCAACGGCGCGTGGACTGCCGGAGACGTGACAGCGGATACGACAGGCATGTACTTCAAGGAGCAGACCGCAGCGGCGGTCGCCGACGCTATTGGCGCATGGGAAGGTGGGATGGAAGCACAATTTGATCCTGGCGCCGCTCGCAAGTGGGCCGGCCAGTTTGCCACGCCGGTGTTTCTGGAGAGATATCGCGCGTTTGTGCTGGGGAAGGTGCCGGCAGCAGAGGCAGTGTGCGCTTCGGCCCGGGAGGCGGCTGCAACAGTTCTTTATTGAGGCTCCGCGTTGGCGCCTACAGGTTGGCCAAGCGACTTACAATCGAGCTATGCAGGGCGTAAGAGAGCTACTGCGCGCATCGCTCGGCCGAAGCCTGCGCTCACTTCCCGACGAAGATCGGCTCGCGGCGGCGTGGACGGTTGCGTGTGGGCCGGCGCTCGCCGAGCGGGCGGAGGTGCTGGGGCTAGATGAGAACCGGGTGCTGCATGTGCGGGTGCTGCAGCCGGCGTGGCGGGATCAATTTGCGCACATGCGGGCAAAGCTGACGGATGAACTGCGGCGGATCGCGGGTGTGCGACTGGAGACGATACACTTCGAGGAAGACACTCCAAAGAGAGCGCAGAACGCGCGCACGGTGACTGCGGACGGCAGCGGAGCGGAGCGGCGAAGGGACCGGCGAAAGATATGAACGCGGTAACGATCGAAGAGGTGCGGCACGTTGCGGAACTGGCAAGCGTGGAGTTGACGCCAGAAGAGCTGCCCCGGCTGGCCAAAGATTTGAATGAGGTGCTGGGTTACATCGCGCAGTTGAATGAACTGGACACGCGTGAGATTCCGCCGATTGCGCAGGTGAGTGAGGTGCTGGGGCTAGCTGCGGCGGAGCACGGTGAACGGCTGCGGACCGATGAGGTGTTGACGTCGACCGATCGTGCAGAGGTGATGCGCGAGGCGCCCGAAACCGATGGACGGTTCTTCAAGGTGCCGAAGGTAATTGAGCGTTAATAAGATCGCCGGATTTTTCATAAGCGCGGCGACTTTTGGAAGCGGACGTCGCCCACTGTTTGAGCGATTAGCTGCTGGAGTCTACGGAATTGATGATTGAAGCGCCACATGTTGGATTGGAAGAGCTGTCGCTGACCGCGGTACGGGAGAAGGTGCGCGCGCGCGAAGTCTCGGCGGTGAGCCTCGCGGAGCAGCACTTCGAGCGCATTGCGGCCGGTGACGGCGAGATTCACAGCTTTTTAGCGCTGACCAAAGAACGCGCGCTGGAGCAGGCCGCGCGAGTGGACGCGGCGGCGACGGCCGGTGATCCCCTGGGACCGCTGGCGGGCGTGCCGGTCGCGATCAAGGATGTGCTTGTGACGCGCGGCGCGGAGACAACGGCGGGGTCGCGGATTCTGAAGGGATATCATCCGGCGTACGATGCGACCGCCGTGGCGCGGATGGAAGCAGCGGGCGCGGTGGTGCTCGGCAAGCTGAACTGCGATGAGTTCGCCATGGGCTCGTCAAATGAGAACTCGGCTTATGGGCCGGTGCGAAATCCACGCGCGCTGGACCGTGTGCCGGGCGGGAGTTCGGGCGGATCGGCGGCATCGGTCGCGGCGGGATTTTGCGTGGCATCGCTGGGTACGGATACCGGTGGCTCGATTCGGCAGCCTGCGGCCTTCTGCGGTGTCGTCGGCGTGCTGCCGACGTATGGGCGTGTGTCACGGTACGGATTGATCGCGTTTGCGTCATCGCTGGACAAGGTGGGGCCGCTGGCGAGGTCAGTCGAAGATGCGGCAACGGTGCTGGAGGTAATCGCGGGCAAAGATATGTGCGACGCCACGAGCTCGGAGCAGCCAGTTGGGAGTTATGTTGCGGAGCTCGGTCGCGGCGTGAGTGGTCTCAGGATCGGCGTGCCGGAGGAGTACTTCGGCGAAGGCCTCGATCCGGAGATTCGGGCGGCGGTGGAGCGCGCGCTGGATGATCTGCGTGCAGCCGGATGTACTGTCGAACGTGTCTCGCTGCAGCACACGAAATACGCCGTGCCGACTTATTACGTGATCGCGACTGCGGAAGCGAGTGCGAACCTGTCGCGCTTCGATGGGGTGCGATATGGTCTGCGCGCCAAAGAGTCGAATACGCTCTCGGCGATGTATCGCAAAACGCGCGATGAGGGATTCGGGCCGGAGGTGAAGCGGCGCATTCTGCTGGGGACGTATGCGCTTTCCGCGGGGTATTATGACGCCTACTACCGGAAGGCACAGCAGGTGAGAACGCTCCTCGCGCGGGATTTTCTTTCGGCGTTTGCGAAGGTGGACGCGATTGTGTGTCCGGTGACGCCGACCGCTGCATTCCGACTGGGCGAGAAGACGGACGATCCGCTGAAGATGTATCTCGAAGACATTTACTCGGTAGCGGCATCGCTGGCGGGAATCTGCGGAATGAGCGTGCCGGCGGGCGAGACCTCAGCGGCATTGCCGATTGGGGTGCAGGTGCTCGGGAAGCATTTCGACGAAGCGACTGTGCTGCGGGTGGGCGCGGCAATTGAAGCGGCACAAAGGAGCCGCTAGTGTCCGATGGAGAGCCTGCGGCGCATTAACGATGCTGGCGGCTTTCCACTGAAGCGAGGACAGCGGCTGCTGGGGCCGGCGTTTACGCACACGTCCGTCGGACTCGCGATTGCGGACCGCGACGGCCGTTTCATCGAGGCGAACAGCGCGTTTTTGGATACTGTCGCGCGCAGCTTTGAACAGCTCTCGCGTGAGACGTTGGATTCGATAGCGCATCCTGACGAGCGCGAACAAAACCGCGCCAATATCGAGGCGTTGTATCAGGGCGAGATTCCGGACTTCCAGGTTGAGAAGCGCTATCTTCGGCCGGACGGCACGGCCGTTTGGGTAAGGAACTCGATTTCACCGTTACGCGATGAGAACGGCGAGCCGGTTTATACCATCTGCATCAGCGAGAACATCGATGCGCGCCGCCGCGCGGAGACTGCTAATGCGCAGGCTCTCGAGACGCTGGAACTGGCCACGCGCGCGGCCGATCTGGGCGTATGGGACGTGGATATCCGCACAGGCGTGATGGACTGGTCGCCGCGTTGCCGCGAGCTGTTCGGCGTTTCCCCCGATGCGCAGTTGACGATGGATAACTTCTACGCCGCGTTGCATCCGGAAGACCAGCCGCGACTGCGCGAGATGATTGAAAAGGTGCTCGACCCGTGCGAGCGGGCGCACTATGACGCGGAGTACCGCATCAAGCGGCCGAACGGCGAGATACGCTGGGCGGCAGCAACCGGGCTTGCGTACTTCGAGCCGGACACGCATGGTCAGAACCGGGCGGTGCGGTTTATCGGTGTGATCTCAGATGTGTCGCAGCGCAGGCGCGCTGTAGAGGCCCTGATCCAGGCCGAGAAGCTTGCGGCAACCGGCCGGCTTGCGGCGTCGATTGCGCACGAAATCAACAATCCGCTGGAAGCTGTGACGAACCTGATGTTTCTGCTGCGACAGGTGGACGATTCCAGCGAGAGGCGGAACTATCTCGCGCTGGCCGAGCAGGAGATCAAGCGAGTGTCGGAGATCGCGACGCAGACGCTGCGCTTCTACCGCGATCCCGCGGGCCCTACCGTTTGCGATGTCAACGCGCTGATCAGTTCTGTTCTCACGCTGTTTCATGGGCGTGCGCATCTGCTCGGGATTGAGCCGCAGACGCGCCTGGCGGAAGGATGCAAGGTGTACGGTTCGCAGGGCGAGTTGCGGCAGGTCTTTGTAAACCTGCTCAGCAATGCACTGGACGCGATGCCTACCCCCGCCAACGAGTTCGGACCGCGCCGAACGAGTTCGCAGACGCACCCGGAGCTCGGGCGCGTGCGCGGACGGCTGCACGTGCGGACGAGCGTGCGCCAGGTGCCGAAGCACGGCGTGCGCGTAACCATTGCCGATACAGGCGAGGGGATGAGCGCGGACACTCGCGAGCGCCTGTTCCGTCCGTTCTTCACGACCAAGAGCTCAACCGGTACGGGGCTGGGATTGTGGCTGTCGCTGGAGATCCTGAATAAACATGGAGCGACGATCCGGGTGCGCTCGAAGAAGGGCTGCGGAACCGTAATGTCGGTCTTTTTTCCGGATTCGCGCAAGAGCAGAGACCTGAACGCGGCCGTCGGCGTGAGCGTCAGCAGCGGATGGTAACTGCGGGCTCGCTAAGCGGCTGAGCGCTTCTTGCGAGCTTCTTCGATATTTCAATTTGATTTCGGCTTCGTCCCAAGCAACATCGCCGGCGCCGGCGATCTACTCGATGTTCTTCCAATTATCGATCAGCCGGCTTTTCCCGAGCGTTGTGGGATCGGCCAGACCAGCGGGATCGGTTTTCGCGGTGCTCATGCGTGTGCTTCTACAACAATTGGAGTACCGGGTTGCGCGACTGGCTGCCTCGGAGTGAGTTGTAGAGATTTGCGTTGCGTGCTGTGAGAGCCTGAGTACATGCGGTTCTACGTCGCGCAGCTGGTTGCCTGTGGTGTGTTTGCGCTGGCCGCAAACGCGCAACACGCGCGTGTGTGCGTCGTCGACACGACAGGGCTGCCACTGGCGCCTGCGATCGTCACGGTGCGGACGGGCGCAGTGCCGCTGGATGCGAACGCATGCGCGACTGTGCCGGCGGCCGCAAGTGTGACCGTGGCACTGACGGGGTTCGCACCGCTCACGCTGAGCGGGCTGCGAGACGGCGCGACCGAGCGTGTGGTCCTCCGGCCGACGGCAGCCGAGAGTGTGACCGTGACCGCAGACCGTGGGCTCGCGGGGATCAACGATGCTGCATCGAGCGTGGCGCTGCTGACTCCCGAGCAGATGCAGGCGCAGCCAGGACTCACGCTCGATGATGCGCTGCACCAGGTGGCCGGCTTCCAACTTTTTCGGAGAACCAGTTCATGGACAGCAAACCCGACGAGCAGCGGCGTCAGCCTGCGCGGGCTCGGGTCGACGGCAGCGAGCCGCACGCTGGTGGTGAGCGATCAGGTCCCGGTGAACGATCCGTTCGGCGGATGGGTGCACTGGAATGAGGTTCCTGAAACAGCGATTCGCGAGGTCGAGCTGGTGCGCGGCGGGTCGGCGGAGTTGTATGGGTCGAGTGCGATCGGCGGTCTCATCGATGTTGTGCCGGTTGAGCCGCGCGAGGCAAAGCCGATTGACGTGAATGTGGAAGCAAGCGGAGCCACGCAGAACACAGCGCTGCTGGATGGGACCGCAGATTCTGCGACGCGGTGGATTGGAGCGCTGGCTGCAGCAAGCGAGCTGAAGACTGGAGGGTACATCACGACCGCGCCGGCTCTGCGCGGAATGATTGATGTGCCGGCGAATGTGGACGCTGAGAGCGGTCGGCTGGAAGTGCGTACGCCGCCTGCACTGAGTAGATGGGCGGCGTTTCTGCGTGGCAATGTAATGAACGAATCGCGCGACAATGGAACACCGCTGCAGACGAATGCGACGCGGCTCTGGCGCTATGCGGCGGGTGCCGACGGCGATGAGACGCGAACACATGCAGTGTTGCGGCTGTTTGGGTCACGCGAAGGATACAGGCAGAGCTTTTCTGCGGTTGCGCCGAACCGCAACAGCGAGATGTTGACGCGGTTGCAACATGTGCCGACGGATGAATTTGGGTTTGCGGCGCAGACCACGCACGGCTTCGGGGATCACGTGACGGCGGCGGTGGGAGCAGACATGCGTGATGTTCGTGCGACGGATGATGAGTCGCCCGTGAGCGCAGGTGCCGTGGTGTCGACGACGAGCATCAGCGCGCGGCAACGGGAGCTGGGCGGCTACACCGACGCGATCTGGCAGCCGAAAGGGTGGTCACTATCCGGGTCCGTGCGCGTCGACAGCTTCAGGACGTTCGATGCGCGGCAGATTGCGACTAATGCGCGGCCCATGATGCTGCCGGAGATCGACGAGATGATGGCCAGTCCGCACATCGGGCTGGTGCGCCAGCTTCCGCATGGCTTAGCGCTTACCGGCACAGCGTTTCGTGCGTTTCGCGGGCCGACAATGAACGAGCTTTATCGCACCAGCCAGGTGGGGCAGCAGACAACCATAGCGAACAATTCGCTTCTGGCGGAGCGCGCGACGGGATTTGAATTCGGCGTGGAGCTGAACCCGGTCACCAGTGGACGCGAGCTGGGCAGAGTGCGCGCGACATACTTCTGGACAGACGTAAACCGCCCGATCTCTGCGGTGCTGCTTTCGCAAACCGCGACGACACAGATGCTGCAGCGGCAGAACCTGGGGAAGATTCGCAGCCGCGGCATGATGCTGGAAGCACAGAGCTCGACGTGGCACGGTCTCGATGCAAGTGTGGGATATCAGATCGCGATTGCGACCGTGACGGCGTTCAATTCGAGTAACCCGGCGCAGGCGAATCTTACGGGCAAGTGGATTCCCGAGGTGCCGCGCGAGTCTGTCGCGGCGACCGTCAACTACCGTGCCGAGCGCGTGGCGAGCTTCCATTTGATTGCAAGCTATGAGGGCCAGGAGTTTGATGACGCAGCAAACCAGTTTCGGCTGCATCCGTATGCGCGGTTCGACATCTCCGCGGAGCGTAATCTGTGGCGCGGACTCAATTTGTTTGCGGGGGCTCAGAATGTGCTGGACCGCGCGATCGATGCAGGACGGACGCCGATCCTCACACTCGCTCCGCCGCGGCTGGTGCAGGCAGGGCTGCGGTACACGTTCGCTAAGTAACAGAACTGAGAGCTGCTGTTCAGAACACAAGCTTGGGTCGAACACGCGATCCGCCGGAAGGTTGCGCGCAACTGCGCAGCGTGGTCGGCGTTTACCTGAGTGACGGCGATGATGAGTCGCCGACAGGAGGTAAGGCCATGATGTTCACCACGTTGAAGGCTAAGCTGACAGGGAACGCGAAGGTTCTGGCGGGAGCAGCGATTGCGGGAGCTGCAATGTTGATGGCGGCTCCGGCCGCGCAGGCGCAGCACGTCCGCTTCGGTGTGACGATCGGCGCTCCAGTCTATGTGGCTCCTGAGCCGTACATGGCTCCCGGGCCGCAGGTGGTGTACGCGGGACCGGGCTACTACGACGGCGTTTACTTCCGCGATTACGACGGGTGGCGGGCCCACTACTCGGACCGCGATCACCGCTTCGATCGCGACGACCATCGCGGCTTCGATCGCGACCGGCACTTCGATCGTGACCGTCACTTCGACCGCCGCTAACTGATATCGGCGTATGACAAAGCCGCTCCGTCATGGGGCGGCTTTGCTGCGTCTGGACGGAATTAGAGCGGCTGGTAGTAGAGCGAAGAAGGATCGGCGCAGGCTTGGCAGAGGCGCCGCCCGTCGCGCTCGACGAAGCGGTCGAAGTTGATGCCTTCGCCGCACAGATCGCAGGCGAGTCGCTCGCTTTTGTAGCCGGGGAACTCGCTGGGCGAGAGCGGGACGCGCACCCACTGTTCACTGAAGAGCTCGTCCTCAGGCAGCTCGCAATACGCGCGCATCTGCGCTTCATTCTTGTCGAGCTCCGGGTAGAGCTCCCGCGCGCGCTGCTTAGAGCCTTCGAGCGCGACAATGCGGATGCCCTTGTACGCGTTTGCGCCGAGCTTGGCATCGAGGTCAACGAAGGTGGCGGCCATCTTGCCCCAGTCGCGCAGCTTCAGCGCGCGTTTGCCGACGCGCGCTCCGGTCACGACGGCGATGGCATCCGTCGCACAGCGGTCGATCTCCACGAAGACCACGGGGCGCTTGCGGTCGGGGTTCAGTTCACCGCCAGGCAGTGTTCGCTTGCGCGGCTCGCGAATGCCCAGGCGCTTCATCCCCAGCATCGCCATGCGCACGCCAAGAATCTGCCCCGCGCAGAGATGGCCGTGAGCGAGCTCGGCCTCGTGCAGGAGCTGGTCCAGTTCGGCGAATGACCGGTCATCGGTTGCGACGTTCATGCCTTCAATGCTACGCCTGAGAGTGCATCCAAAGATGGGACGAGGAGCTTGAATGACGGTTTTGCAGTGGTGGCAGACGGGCGTTATCTATCAGATTTATCCGCGCAGTTTTCAGGATACGAACGGCGATGGAGTGGGCGACCTGCCGGGGATCACGGCACGGCTGGATTACGTCGCGGGGCTGGGCATCGACGCGATCTGGATCTCGCCGTTCTATCCCTCCCCGATGAAGGACTTCGGCTATGACGTGGCGAACTATACCGGGGTCGATCCGCTCTTCGGCACGATGGAGGATTTCGACACGCTGCTGCGCGAGGCCCACAAGCGTGGCCTGCGCGTGATTCTTGACTTTGTGCCGAACCACAGCTCGAACGAGCATCCCTGGTTTTTCGAGTCGCGCTCTTCAACGTCGAACGGGAAGCGCGATTGGTATCTCTGGCACAACCCGCTGCCGCCCGGCGACGATTGGAGGCCGGCCAGCGAGCGCCTGCCCAACAACTGGATGTCGCACTTCGGCGGCCCGGCGTGGGAGTGGGATGAGCATACCCAACAGTTTTATCTGCACTCGTTCTTGACGGAGCAGCCGGACTTGAACTGGCGCAACACGGATGTGCGCGAGGCAATCTACGGCGCAATGCGCTTCTGGCTGGAGAAGGGCGTGGACGGCTTTCGCATGGACGTCCTGTGGTTACTCATTAAGGACAAGGAATTCCGCAATAATCCGCCCAACCCGGAGTATCACGGCGGCATGCATGACTTCGCCTCGACGCTGCCGGTGTACAACTCCAACCGGCCAGAGACGCACGAAGTCGTTGCCGAGATGCGCGGCTTGATGGATGGCTACGGTGCCACGCTGCCTGAAGCTGCGGATGCGAGCAAGGCGCACTCGATGCTGGAGATGAAGTCGGCGCGTTCGCATCGGGTGCTGATCGGGGAGATTTATCTGCCGTTGCCGGAACTCGTTCAGTACTACGGCATGCCGGTGCAAAGTGGCCCCGCGCAATTGCCGGCTCCGGAGACCCAGCAGATGAACGGAGCCAACCTGCCGTTCAACTTTCACCTGATCCAGACGGAATGGAAGGCGGATGCGATCGCGCAGATCATTCGTCAGTACGAGCAGTTGCTACCACCCGGCGGCTGGCCGAATTATGTGCTCGGCAATCATGATCAACCGCGGCTCGCCTCGCGCATTGGAGCCAAGCAGGCGCGCGCGGCAGCGATGCTGCTGCTGACACTGCGCGGCACACCGACGCTGTATTACGGCGATGAGCTCGGCATGGAGGACGTTCCCATTGCTTCCGATCAGGTGAAAGATCCGGCCGAGAAGAACGAGCCGGGAAAGGGTCGCGGGCGTGATCCGGAGCGCTCGCCGATGCTGTGGTTGAACGCGCCGAATGCGGGCTTCACGGCGCCGAATGCAACACCGTGGCTTCCGCTCGAGGCGGATTGGGCGCAGAAAAATGCCGCGGTGCAGCGAAGTGATCCGAAATCGATGCTGTCGCTCTACCGCAACCTGCTGGCCTTGCGGCGCAGGCACGACACGCTGAATGCGGGAGCGATTGCAGACGTCGTGGCCGAAGGCAACGTGCTGCGCTACAGGCGCGTCGCGTTGCCGGATGGTGCGAGCACGGACTTTGAGGTGCTACTGAATCTCGGCAGCGAGGTGGCGCATGCGAAATGCGCACCGGGTACCGTGGTCCTCACCACGATGCTCGATGGCGCGGGCGCGCTTGTCGAGGGCGAGGTGACGCTCGAAGCCGGCGAGGGACTGCTGATCGCGCTAGATTAATTCGTGACTACGGTTTCGTGTCGGCGCTGGTCTGCGCATGTCGGGCCGCATCAGGATCCCAGAGCCTGTAGTTCGCCGGCGGGGTGAAGAACGCGGGATCAGGGGCACCCGTCGTGACGCTCTCGACCTCCCATGTGTTGCGGCCGGTGCGTGGGTCATCGTCCACGGCCATAAGTGTGGCGTGGTATTGCTGGTTCGTCCACAGTTCGTGCACGATCTTCAAGGGCGCATCGTTCCCTTCTCTGCCCACCGCAATTACCTCTGTCATTCGGTAGCCTTTTGCCTCGATACCGGCAATTGTGCGCGTGCCTAGATCTTCACGCGTGTACTCGGGACGATAGGGAAGGCTCGGTGTCCGCGGAATGTCCTTCCAATCCGGTTGCGGCGTCGTGTTTAGGTGGTTCACCGTCGCTTCAGCCATCGTTCCGGGCCCTGTGTTCCACTGCGTGATTGTCTTTGCCGCCTCATCGTAAATCTCAAAACGAACCCGAAGCTGTGGCTGGCCGGTGGAGTCGAGATCGCACCCGTCGATGGACTGCCGCAGAACCCGGCCGCTCTCATCGCGCGCATGGATCTCCTCTGTCGTCCACTGAACCGTGCTGCCATCAACAAGCGTCTGCTCAAAGCTCTGCTTGATTGTGGCGGTGAAGGCGGGTCGGGGCCTCTGACGAGCGCCGATAAAAATCTCACGCTGGTAGTGCATCCGGATCGTGCGGACACATGGCGTAATGCTCTGGCCGGAGACCGGCTGCGTGCTCAGAAGAGTGACAGCGGAAAGAGCAAGGATCAGAACTCGACTACCCGAATGCATGGTCTTCCTCCGCAACAAGTTTCAGACTGCTGGGTGGATCCGACGCACTCCGAGCGTATTGCGAAACGTCTGCCCGCGCAAGCCAAAAGAGGTCTGACTTTAGCGCCTACATGTCTGACTGGTACTATGACTGGCACTATGCAACGTCGTGATTTGCTGAAGGTTTCGCCGATTGTTCTTGCCTCCACTGTGGGCCGCGTTGCGCTGGCCCAGTCGCCCTCCACGCCCGCGAGTGCGGAGGCCATCTTCAACGTGCGCACCTATGGAGCAACGGGTGATGGCAAGACCGTCGACTCGCCGGCGATCAACAAAGCTATCGAAGCCGCCGCAGCGGCCGGCGGCGGAACTGTCATATTCCCGGCCGGAACCTACCTCTGCTTTTCGATTCACCTGAAGAGCCACGTCGACTTGTGGCTCGATCGCGGATGTACGATCCTCGCGGCCGACTCGCCCAAGCCCGGTGAGACGACGGGCTACAACGGTGGAACGTACGACCCGGCAGAGCCTAACGATCCGTGGACGCCGTACCAGGATTACGGGCACAACCATTGGCACAACTCACTGCTGTGGGCGGAGAACGAGCATGATTTCGGCATCTTCGGCACCGGGCTCATTTACGGCAAGGGGCTGTCGTTCGGTTCACGCGGAACGCGTGGCGATTACACCACCTTCGTGGCCGAACAGGCAGGCGTCGGCAACAAGGCCGTCGCATTGAAGAACTGCCACAACGTAACGCTGCAGGATTTCTCGATCCTCAAAGGTGGCCACTTCGCGCTGCTCGCAACCGGAGTGGACAACCTCATCATCGACAATCTGCTGGTCGATACGGACCGCGACGGCTTCGACATCGACTGCTGCCGCAACGTGCGGGTGTCGAACTGCACGGTGAACTCGCCGTGGGATGATGCGATCTGCCCGAAGTCGAGCTATGCGCTGGGATACGCGCGCTCGACGGACAACGTGACGATTGCGAACAATTACGTGACCGGCACGTATGAGCTGGGCTCGGTGCATGCCGGCACATGGAAGAAGTTCGCGGACGACGCACACGTGTCGCGCAACGGGCGCATCAAGTGCGGGACGGAGTCGAACGGCGGCTTCCGCAACATCACAATTACGGGCAACGTGATCGAAGGCTGCAAGGGCATCGCGCTGGAGACCAGCGACGGCGCCTTTCTCGAGGACATTGCCATCACCGGAAACACAATGCGCGACATCGTGGATGCGCCGCTGTTCCTGCGGCTGAACCGCCGCAACCGCAATCCGAAGGAGACCTTGCGTAAGGGAACGCTGCGGCGTGTGCTGATCTCGAACCTCGTCAGCTACAACTCGGGCTCGTCCACATCGTCGCTGTTCTCCGGCATCCCCGACAACCTGATCGAAGATGTGAAGCTCTCGAACTGCTTCTTCGATCATCATGGTCTGCCCAAGGACATGCGCATCGGCTGGGGCGAGAACTCCAAGCCAATGCCGGACTGGCACACGATTCAGGTGCCGGAGATCGAAGACGCATATCCCGAAATTCTGCGGTTCGGTCCGACGCCTTCGAACGGATTTTTCATCCGGCATCTGAAGAACCTGGAGATGAGCCACGTCGAGGTCTCGCCGTCGAATGCCGACCCGCGGCCGGCATTCTGGCTCGAGGACGTGCACCGCGCGGACTTCTTCGCGATCACGGCGCCCCCGCAGCCGAACTTCTCGCTTCATAACGTGTCGGACCTGCGCATTCTGTGGTCGCGCGCGGCGAGGGATACCACGTTGCCGAGCGCGGACGGGCAGGTGATTTAGCCTGAAGGCTTTGAGGTGAGCCCATGCCGAAGATCACGCCGTTTCTCTGGTTCGACACCAACGCCGAAGAGGCGGTCGACTTCTACCTGAGTGTCTTCCCGAACTCGCGTCGCACGAGCGAACTGCGCGCCGGCGACGCGGGTCCGGGACCGAAGGGGTCGATCGTCACGATCAGCTTCGAACTCGATGGTCAGCCGTTCACCGCTCTGAACGGCGGGCCCAATCGTCCCTTCAACGATGCGGTATCGTTTTTTGTCCACTGCAAGGACCAGGTGGAGATCGACCGCTATTGGTCGAAGCTGCTGGAGGGCGGCGGCAGCGAGATCGCATGCGGATGGTTGAAGGACCGCTTCGGGCTGCGCTGGCAGATCGTTCCGGAAAACATCATCGAACTGATTCGCCCTGCCGGGGCCATGCGCGCGATGATGGAAATGAAGAAGCTCAACATCGCGGCGCTCGAGAACGCGGCGAAGCAGGCCTGATACGCGCAGCTAAGATAGTGGGTGATGACGTACACGATTGCGCGCGGGCCAGAGAAGTTCGGGCCCTACACGGCGGAAGAGGTTTATCGCCTGCTGGCGGCGGGCAACATCGTGCCCAGCGATATGGCGCAGGCTGAGGGCAGCCGGGAGTGGCGGCCGGTCCGCGAGCTCTTCCCTGCTCCGACGGACGCGATGCGCAACGCGCCGCTGCCGCTCTATCCCGATCCCCCAGACCTGCCTTGGTGGGTTGCGCTGCTGCTGGGCATCATCACAGGCGGCCTGTTCTTCGTCATCTGGGACATTGTGGAGGCCGCGTGGATGCGCAGGATCTACTCGCGCAGCGCGGCGCTGGGACTCTATGTCGTAGTCGCAATCCTTTACCTGCTGCGGCTCCCGCAGGCATGGCACATCGTCGCCTACAACGCCTTCAACGGGCCGCTGGTTGTGGAGACCACGCTGGGCAAAGTTGTCGGTCTTCTTGCCCTTGCGCTGGCCATCGTTGCGCGGTTCGTCTTTCGCGAGGAGCTGCTTGGCCACTTCAACGGCCCCGAGCCGCTGGACTTGCGGCTGAACGTGATCTGGACGCTGCTGTTCGGCGGACTCTACTTCCAGTTCCACTTCAACCGCATCAATGAGCAGAAGCGCATGCTCGGCGTCAGCGTCCGCTGAGAGTCCGGCGCTGACCCAAACAGAAAGGCCGCTCTCGTCTACCGAGCGCGGCCTTCGTGCTTGCTGATGAGTCCGTTAGCTGTGCGAGCTTCCCGCCGCAGCCGGCTCAGGCGTCGAGCTGGTGGACGCGGACGAGCTGGAGCTTGCGCCCGTGCTCGCGGCCGCGCCGCCTTTGCCTTCCTGGCCAGGCTTGCGAATGTCGATGCCGCCCTTGAAGAACGCGCCGTCTTCGATCGAGATGCGCGCCGCAACCACGTCGCCGGTGAGCGAGCCTTCGCTGCGAATGTCCACGCGATCGGACGCCTGGCAGTTGCCGCGAACTTTGCCAAGCACGACAATCTCGCGCGCCATGATGTTGGCGGCGACCTGGCCGTTGCGGCCCACCGTCACGCGATTGCCGGGCAGATTGATGGCGCCTTCCACCTTGCCGTCGACGTACAGCGACTCAGAGCCGGAGAGTTCGCCCTTAACCACGAGGCTCTTGCCGATCGTGGCCTGCTCGCCGGTTGCGGTCGCGCCCGCGGCGGTACCGGCGGTGCGGGCTGCATCAAAGGCGGGGGTACCAGCAGGGGGCTGGGGACGCGCCGGCTCAGGGGTGGGAGGCGTTTGACTGCCAGGCTGGTTCGGTTTCCACATAGTCGTTGATTTTCCTTTCCTCGTCAGGAGGGGTTCTCTCGCAGGTTTCGAGCCGCCCACGCCGATGCGCGTAACACAGCCTCTGGCCCCGTGCTCAGTCCACCATACTCCATTTGGCCGGAAACTTGCCTGGACCCGGCTTGGAGGAGGAATCCCGCAGGATTCCCGGTAAACGAAGGCAAAACTTCGATGTTTGGACGCAGCAGACCGCGCTCCGGCACTGTGGAAAGACCTACATAAATTCGGGCATGCGACACGGAAAGTTGGGTGACCCGATCCGCTCCAGCCTTACATCACCTGCAGGAACTGCTCGGACACCGGGTTCTCAAATTGCGAGTAATCGCGCGTGACGACCGTAAGTCCCGAGCCCGTAACGAAGTAGTTCTTCTTGTCCTCCGCCGGGTCGTAGCCGATCACCGTCCCGTCAGGAATGTGCACGTCGCGGTCGATGATCGCGTGCCGGATCCTGCAGTGGCGGCCGATGTTTACGTGCGAGAAGATCACGCTCGAGTCGACGTCCGCATAGCTGTTCACGCGGACATCGTGCGAGAGCACAGAGTTGCGCACCACCGAACCTGAAACGATCGATCCCGCGGAGACGATCGAGTTGATCGCCATGCCCGTGCGGCCGGGTTCGCCGAACACAAACTTCGCCGGCGGATATTGATACGCTCGCGTACGCATCGGCCACGCCTTGTCATAAAGGTTGAACGTCGGCGAGACGGTGGCCACGTCCATGTTGGCCTCGTAGTACGCTTCCAGCGTCCCGACGTCGCGCCAGTAAAGCGCGCGCTGCTTATTCTCGTCAACGAAGTTGTACGCGTGCATCTTGTAGCGGCCAAGCAGCTTCGGCAGAATGTCGTGCCCGAAATCATGCCGCGAATCCGGATCTTCCGCATCGCGCAGCAGTTCCGGAATCAGCACATCCGTGTTGAACAGATAAATGCCCATCGAGACATCCACCATGTCCGGATTGAACGGCGAGCGAATGTCGGTCTGCTTGGGCTTCTCGACGAATCCGATAACCTCGCCGTCCTTCGCGATCTCGACCACGCCGAAAGATGACACCTCCTCCGGCGTGACGGTCAGCGTAGCCAGCGTTACGTCGGCGCCGGAGTTGCAGTGATGCTCCTTCATCAGCGCGTAGTTCATCTTATAGATGTGATCGCCGGAAAGAATGAGGACGTGCTGCGGCTCTTCGGATCCGATTGAATAGATGTTCTGAAAGACCGCGTCCGCGGTGCCCTGGTACCAGGATTTGGAGACGCGCTGCATCGGCGGAAGAATCTCGATGAACTCGCCGAGTTCGCCGGCCACCACCGTTCCCCAGCCTTCGCGGATATGGCGATTCAGCGACAGCGCCTTGTACTGCGTCAGGATGTAGACGTGGCGCAGGTCAGAATTAATGCAGTTCGAAAGTGTGATGTCGATGATGCGGTACTGGCCGGCAAACGGGACCGCAGGTTTGGCGCGGTCGCGCGTAAGTGGAAATAATCTCTCCCCGGCGCCACCGGCGAGCAAAACACCCAGCGTGTCTCTCATCGTTGCAGCTACCTCGTGCTATCCATCCCGTCTGACGCAATTTTCAGCGGCCGGGACGCACGAGTCTAGCACGCGCTGAAGCAGAATTGTATAGCTGCGCCGCAACATGCCGGAAAGAACGCGAACCGCGGCCGTCCTACGAGGACGAACCGGAATCGTGCTCTTCAGTAGTGATGCGCAATGACTTCAAAAAAGTGAGGTCGTTGCGAGTGAACGGGCCGTGCGCGGGGTCATCGCCATTCTCCGCCTCGGCCGTCTCCTCCTCGGCTTCGTTCAGACCGATCGTCGCCTCCAGCATCAGCAGGACTTCAAAACCCTGCTGCCGGATCTCGCGCACGACGCCCGCAATCTGCTCGCTCTCAGAAACGGACTCGTGAATTGCCTCGCCGAGCTTCTGAATGAGGTCCTTCACCTGTTGATTCAACGCCACCTCCCGTCATCTGCTGGAACGCCCCTGACCGCATCGGGTATTCCCAAACAACGGGAACGGCAATTGCGGATAATCAGCTAACAGAACTACCGTAATTCTAGACAACAGACTACGGTAAATCTAGCCAACAGACTACGCCGAGGCAGCGGCGCCGCCAACATGAAACACGCCGGCGTCACACAACCGTGTGATGGTCGGCCCATGCGGATTCCAGACGCTGCGCGAGGTCCTCGACCTGCCCACCGCGCTGCCGTTGCCAGATCATCAGGCCTGCCACCGCACCGCAGACCGCACCTGCCATCCAGAAAAAGGTCTTCATTCGTTCATTCTCTCCTTACAGCAACCTTGGATGTCGGCTGCGCGCAATTCGTTTTGCGACCGCCGATGACACCGCTGCACACGTAAACTAGGTTTATGGATCGCGTGAAGTTTGGGCGGGCCCTTGGCTACGGCGCACGGCACGCCGCCAGGACTCTGGTGCAGGCGGCCGACGCAGCGGCCGCGCCTGGTCCGCAGAAGCATGCGCCCAATCCGCGCAAAGCCGCGCCCAGTCCGCAGAAGACTTCACCCAATCCATGCGCGAACGCAGCGTCGGCCCGGCAACACGAGCAGGCTGTGCAGACCGCCGCAGCCAGACCGGCCATAATTCCCGACGCCATCACCCTCCGGGCAGCCGGGCGCCAGGCCAGGAGCTCTCTGGTCGCTCCGGTTGTGCGGTTTTCGAGCGTGATCTCGCTGCAGGTAAGCGGCGTCTTCTTCGCGCTCATCGCCTTCACCATGGGCGCAGCCACGTGGCGGGCGCGCGCCGGTCTGCACGCCGCCGCAAACTCACACGCAGCCATAAAGCTATGGGCCTATCTCGCCGTGTGCGGTCTGTTCACCTACTTCACGCTGAGCAGCTTCGTCCGCGCCGCGCGCAAGTAAACCGCGCGCTTAGCGATTACACTCGTAGAGTTGCGCTCCGGTTGTCGCTGTTTTGCTGGCGCGCTGCTCTGTGAGGTCTCCCGTGTCGACCACTCCTGCTGCACCCATACTCCGCCGCACTGCCCTGCATTCAACCCATCACGCACATAAGGCGCGCATGGTTGACTTCGGCGGTTGGGACATGCCGGTGCAGTACCGCGGATTAATTGAAGAGCACATGGCAGTGCGCACCGCAGTCGGGCTCTTCGACGTCTCGCACATGGGCGACATTCAGTTGCGTGGACCGAACTCGCTCGCCGCCGTGCAGCGTCTGCTGATGAACGATGCAAGCAAGCTGCAAACAGGTCAGGCGCACTACTCGGCGATGCTCTACCCGAACGGAACCTTCGTCGACGACGTTGTGCTGCACAAGCTCGGCGAGAACGACTTCCTCATCGTCATCAACGCCGGCACCCGCGAGAAGGACGTGCAGTGGGTGCGCAAGACGATCGGCGGAATGGGCGGCCTGCACATCACCGACGTCAGCGATTACTACACGCAGCTCGCGATCCAGGGGCCGAAGGCGAAGGACACGCTGCAGAAGCTGACCAAGGTCGACCTCACGCCCATCAAGAACTACTGGTTCACGTGGGGCACCGTTGCGGGCTGCCACAATGTGCTCATCGCGCGCACCGGCTACACGGGCGAAGACGGCTTCGAGATCTACATCCCCGCGGACGAACCGACCAGCGCGCGCGTGTGGGGCGAGGTGCTCGAGGCCGGAGCAGAGTTCGGGATTCAGCCATGCGGTCTGGGCGCGCGCAACACGCTGCGGCTGGAGTCGGCGATGGCGCTCTACGGCCACGAGATCTCGGACACCATCAACGTCTTCGAAGCGAACCTCGGCCGCTACTGCAAGCTCGGCCGTGAACCGCAGGGGGACTCGGATTTCGTCGGCCGCGATGCACTCGTTGAGATTGAGAAGAGCGGCGGACCGAAGCGCAAACTGGTCGGCCTGGAAATGATCGAGCGTGGCATCGGACGGGATGGCTATCCGGTACTGTCGCTCGATGGCGAGAAAATCGGCGAGGTTACGTCCGGCTCGCCCGCGCCGTTCCTGAAGAAGAACATTGCACTCGCGTACGTGCCGGTCGCGTATACCCAGATCGGCACCGAGGTTGGCGTGGAGGTTCGCGGCCAGAGCGTGAAGGCCAAGGTTGTGCCCACACCGTTCTATAAGCGCCCCAAGCCAGCCGCAGCCGCGCCACCGATCACGGCGCCGCTTTCGTCTTAGTTGCTGCCGTGTTCACGATGCTCCGCAATGTTCGTGGGAACCGCCGGGTCATTCAGCACGTATCCATCCTCGGGCCCACTCTGTCCGGAGACATGCTATGCACAAACTTGTTCTTGCGACGTCCGCTGCCCTGCTGCTCTGCCCGTTCCTTCACGCCCAGACGTTCACGACCGGCACTTGCAACGGCGACGAGGGACAAACCAGGAACTTCAGCCTGTTCGGATTTGCTACGGAGCACGTCTGCGAGTTGCGCAAGACGGTGCTGCCGGCGCGTGGCGAGGTCAAGGTCACGAACCACGATGGTGGCATAGAGGTCATCGGGCAGGACCGTACCGATATCGCTCTTGAAGCTCGGGTAGTAGCGACGGCCGGCAGCCGGGAGGACGCCGAGTCCGTCGCGCACCAGGTGAAGATCGACCTCGGCGATACGATCCGTTCCGACGGCCCCAGCACCTCCATATTCACCCGCCGGAGCTGGTATGTGAACTTCCGTCTCCTCGTGCCACGCCATCTGGCGGCGCAGCTTCATACCGTGAATGGAGGCATCGAGCTCAGCGGGGTCGACGGGAACGCCACGGCCGAGACGACCAACGGCGGCATCCGCCTGCGTGACCTTGCCGGCGATGTGCACGTCCGCACAACCAACGGCGGCATAGACGCCACGCTCAGCGGAGACCACTGGACCGGAGCGGGTCTATTCGCCGGCACGACCAACGGAGGGATTTCGGTAAGCCTGCCCGCGCAGTACTCCGCGCACCTGGTCGCGGGCACGACCAACGGTGGCGTCTCGGTTGGTGCGCCGCTCAGTGGCGGGAAGACAACCGGCAGGCACATCGACGCGAACCTTGGAACCGGAGGGGCGACCGTGCAGTTTGACACGACCAACGGTGGAGTGAACATCAACCGCAACAACTCCCCGCGCCAAAGCGAGTGATTCGAGGGCCAAAGCAGAAGAGGCATGGCTGTGAGCCATGCCTCTTTGTATTGTGTGATGTTGTTTAGGCGGCGGTCTTCTGCGGCTTGGCCTGCTCGTACGCGCCCTTCGCCTGGACGGCGAGAGCGGCAAAGCCGGCGGCGTCATTGGCGGCGATGTCGGCGAGGATCTTGCGGTCGAGGCCAACGCCGGCCTTCTTGAGGCCGCTGATAAAGGTGGAGTAGCTCATGCCGTTCAGCTTGGCGGCGGCGCCGATGCGCACGATCCAGAGCGAGCGGAACTGCCGCTTCTTCTGCTTGCGGCCGATGTAGGCGAACTTGAGGCCGCGCTCGACGGCTTCCTGGGCTGCCTGGTAGAGCTTGGATTTGGTGAGGAAGTAGCCGCTGGCGCGCTTGAGGATCTTCTTGCGGCGGTCGTTGCGCTTTGTACTGCGCTTTACACGAGGCATCGTGTGCTCCTGTTTTCTTCCCGCAGTGCGAGAGTGCGTCGTTGGTTTTCGCGGCTGGAGGTAAGGTGTACCTCTTCACTCGCGTGCTGCTTCGAATCTGGTGTCGCTTCGCGTGACGCTCAGCGAGGGGCCTCGACGCTTTCCTGGCCCTTTGGCTGGATTCAGCCGGCTCGATTCGAATAAGGCTTCTGCTCGCTACGCTTTACGCGTAAGGGAGCATGCGGGCCACCTTGGGGGTGTCGGCCTCGCTCACCAGAACGATCCGGCCAAGCTTGGACTTGGTCTGATTGGATTTGGAGGTGAGGATGTGGCGCATCTTCGTCTGACCGCGCTTGAACTTTCCAGAGGCAGTCTTCTTGAAGCGCTTGGCCGCGCCGGAGTGGGTCTTTAGCTTTGGCATGGGTGTTCCTGTAGGTAGAACTGCTGGTAGACAGCAGCAGTCAGTATAGCAGAGCCCTACCCCTCCCCCTTGACTTTCGGCTGAATCTTTGGAATCAGCAGGATGCGCGAGGGGTGTGGCTGCAAAATATTGATTCCAGAGATTTTCCCGATAAAATATCTAGAATAAAGAATTTGGGGCAGCCGCAGTCAGTATGGACCTCGGGAGGTCTAGACAAAGCTTCTTTCTGAGCTTCTGAATTAATTATAGCTGTTTGAGGGCAATTGGCCTGCAGGAATTTCGCCTTTGTTTACAAGGAGATGAGTGACCTGGGGGCTTGACAGGCGAATTCTGGGTTGTTTCTGCGCAAAATACCTTGCAAGTCAATGAAAAAGAATGCACTCGGGCGGCATTCGAGAGCGTCCGGGAGAGAACCGGCTTAATCGATGCGGACGAGGTAGGGGACGGCGTGGGGGTCGGGGCTGCCGATCCAGTCCTGGATTTCGAGGGCGTCGGTGCGGGAGTGGGTGACGGGGTCGATGCGGACCCAGTAGCCGGTGGGGCCTTCGAATTCAGCGACTTTGGAGCCGCGGTAGCGCTCGAGGAGAGCGGTCTTGAGGTCGCGCGCGTCGTTTTCGGTGGTGAAGGCGCCGGTCTGGACGCACCAGTGGCCGGGCGGGTCGGCGGAGTGGTGGGCGAAGGCTTCGATACGAACGCGGCCGACACCCATGCGATAGAGACCGACGGCTTTAGCCGCGCCCATGGAGAGGTCGAGGATGCGGCCGCGGACGAAGGGGCCGCGGTCCGTAATGCGCACGTACACCTCCTGCCCGGTAGCGAGGTTGGTGACGCGGACGGTCGAGCCCATGGGGAGGGTGCGGTGGGCTGCGGTGAGGCCGTCCTGGTCGTAGGCGGAGCCGTCGGCGGCGGCGCGACCGTGGAAGCTGGGACCGTACCACGAAGCGAGGCCGGTCTCGGTGTAGATGGGAGGGCCGGTGGTGTCGTCGAGGCTGGGGGGTGTGGGGGTGGGGCGGGGGGTTGCGGGCTCAGGACGGCGGGAGGGGGGTGGGGCGGGCTGGCGGGCGATCTGGGGCTTGTGATGGCAGCCGGTGAGGAGGGCGAGGGCGAGGCATACCCCAGGGGCTAAAGCCCCTTTTCTTTTTACGGCGGCCAAGAGACCCGAGGCTGAAGCCTCGGGGTACCTAGAAGCAACGACAAAGGGCAAGGCTGCCGGCCATCCTGATCGAAAACTGTTCGGCGGTCTGCGCGCGACGAGCGACGTCGGGGTCCTTCGACTGGGTTCGGCGCTCTGGCGCCGAACTCCGCTCAGGATGACAGTTCGGAGATTTACCGTAGTGGCAAGCGTGACGGTCCGCAGCTTCAGGATGACAGTTCGGAGGTTCCGGATGACACCCCGAACGTTCAGGATGACAGGCCAAAGGCGGTTGCGGAGCTGAAAGATTGACGCGGCGCGGAGAAGCCGTACGGCCATCAGTCGCCGCTCGCGGGAGTGTTGGAGGCGGCGGCAGGCGGCGTGGTGCCCTTTCCTGCGTCTGCGCTGGCCTGGGAGCGGGCTTTGTCCATGCAGTCGGCGAGCTTTTCGAGTTGCACGGCGGCGGCGCGGAGGGCGGTGGAGCTGTTGCGGCGGACTTCAGGGACGACCTCGTCATCGACGAATCGGACGAAGCGGCGGAGCTCGGCTTCGGCGCGGCGCGCGGCTTCTTCGAGGCGCTGGTCGAGCGGCTTTTGATTGGGCGCGGAAGACATGGGTATCTCCTGGACCGGGGTGAGGCCCTCCTTCGATGGTGGGCGCGAATTTGGGCAACGGTCAATGGCTTGGCCGGGGGGTCGTCCCGGAATGGTAAACGGGGCGGGGATGCGCTGGTTGTCGTCGTCGAAGGCAGAGGCAAAGGCAAGAGCAAATGCAAATACAGGGGTCTCTGCACCCAGCCAGCAGAGCTGGCCGGGGACTCCGCGTCTCCGCTACGGCGCTGCGCGCCTCCGGTCGAGATGACGAGCATTTTGGGCCGCGGACTGGCTGAGCTAAGTGCATGGAAGGACAACTTATGAAGCGAAGGAAGGCGTCCGTTCTACGAGCGCCAGTTTTGCGGCGGGATGCACAAGGAAAATATGAAGTTTATTGGGGTGGGCGGTCCCTGGGGATTTTTGGGCCGGTGGTTGCGGCTGGTGGTGACGGTGGGAATCGCCGGGACGGCGCTGTGCTGCTGCGGGCAGGCGAGTTTGGACCCCACTCACGGCGATGAAGCCGCCGTGAATGGGCCACCCGGGATAGCCGTGAATGGGCCACCCGTCATTGACGTGAATGGGCCACGCGGGATAGCGGTGAATGGGCCACCCGTCATTGACGTGAACAAGGGTGAGTTGCCGGATGCGCCTGAGCCGCAGGAGCAGCAGCAAACGCAAAGTACCAAGCCGCTGATGGCGGAGGGGAAGACGGTGCCGGCGACAACCACGATGCCGATGGCGCCGATGTATTCGCGGGTGATTCCGGCGGGCATGGCGACGCCGCAGGTTCATAAGTGGGACAAGATCACGCTGGCCACGCGTAATCTGTACTCGCTGACGAGTGTTACGAGCTTTTTCGCTTCGGCGGGGTGGGACCATTTGACGAACGGGCAGCCGAACTACGGAACCGATCGAGGAGCGTTTGGCGAGAGACTGGGGGCGGCGGCGATCCGGGACAGCAGCCAGGCGTTTCTCTCGAATGGGCCATTTGCGGTGTGGCTGCACCAGGATCCGCGCTACTTCGCACTGGGGTCGCATCACAGCATCCCGCGGCGCGTGTGGTATGCGATTACGCGACCGCTGATAACACGGGACAGCAGCGACGGGCATGCGGTGGTGAATACGTCGCTGATATTGGGGCAGGCAGCGGGAACGGCGCTGAACAATCTGTACTACCCGAAGAGCAACAGGAACTTCCATGACAATCTTGCGGGGTTCGGCGGGTCGATGGGAGGGTCGGCGCTGAGCTTTGCCATGGATGAATTTACGAGCGACCTGCTGCGGGTGATGCGCCTGAGGCATGGACAGAGTTCGCCGTAGCGGGGCGATGCGCGCGGCGACCGAGAGTGTTTGGGCGCTCAGGGGTTTCAAGCTTCATGGGGCTGGGTTCAGGAGCGGAGCGGGGTGCAAGACTGATACTCGGGCAGACAGGGCGGCAGAACGGATGGGCGGCCGCCGCGTTGGTGGCGCTGCTGGGCGTGAGCGCGGCGACAGGCGCGCAGGGCCCGACCCGCAAGAACGACCTGCCGGACGCGCCGAGCGCGCTCCAGAATGGGACGCGCGAGGCAGCGGGACAGGTGGAGGCGGAGAGCGCCGGGGAGGGCGCGGCGCAAGCAGGAAGGCAGAGCCGGACGGCGCTGAGGCGGTGCAAGGACTCGGATTATGCGGCGAAGAATATGCCGCTGCAGGGGCCGCCGCCGTGCATTGCGGAGAACCCGATCTCGCCGATTGTGACGTCGGAGCACATTCAGCCGCTGAACTCGAAGGAGAAGGGCGTGCTGGCGATCAGGGAGTTTGTGGATCCGTTTAACTTTGTGACGCTTGCGGGCTATTCAGCGGTGGCGGTGGGGTCGAACGCACACTCGGCTTACGGCCCGGGAGTCAAAGGGTGGGCGAAGCTGACGGGATATGGGCTGGTGGAAGGGGGGCAGGCGGAGTTTTTTCAGACGTATGCGATTCCGTCGCTGGTGCATGAGGACCCGCGCTACCACCGGCTGCCGGAGGCGAGCATGAAAACGCGGATCTGGCATGCGGTGGAGCACACGTATGTGTCGCGGCATGATGACGGCCGGCGGATGCCGAACTACGCGACGCTGCTGACGTATCCGATCTCGGCGGAGCTTTCAAATTTGTATGTGCCGGGGATTCAGACGGACGGGCGGTCGACGGCGAAGCGGGTGGCGATTGGGATTGCGGCGGACCCGGCGGGAACGATTGTGGCGGAGTTTCTGCCGGATGTGGCGAAGCATATTCACATCCATGCGCAGTTCGTGCAGGAGCTGGTGGAACGGGCGATGACGGGGTCGCCGACGACGACGGAGTGAAGGTGAGGAGGCGAAAGCCTCGGGGTATCTGGAAGCCGGCCGCCTGCAGGCACGATCTGCGGGCGAAGCTAGAAGGTGGTCGCGACGGTGAAGCGGAAGGTCTTGCGCGGCTCGCGGAGGATGTAGTCGGCGCCGTAGAGCTGAATGGCCTGTTGATAGGTGAAGGCCGCGGCGCCCGGTGCATCCTGGAACGGGAAAAGAGCCTTGAACGCTGGGCAGTCGTTGTTGCCCGCACAGTTCGGAAGCGCGGTGCGCTGCGGGATGTCCTTGTAAAGGCGCAGCGGGTTGTAGGCGTAGAAGATGCGGAACGGCGCGTTGACGATGGGCAGGGTGAAGGCGAGCTCGGCGCCGTTGGACATGCGCGGGACGAAGTTGGTTCCGGGGACTTCCTGGAGGTGGAGCGGGAAGTTGACCTCGCTGCCGCCGATGCAGTTGCCGTTGACGAGGTGCGGGCAGCCGTAGAGTGGAGCGTTGAGGGCGGAGATGCCGAGCACGCTCTGGCGGAGCTGGCCGGGCTGGGTGTCGAAGGTCAGGCCGAAGTCGGTGAAGAAGGCGAAGCTGACCTGGTTGACGATGGGGATGCGGTACTCGATGTTGGAGGTGATGTTGGTGTCGCCGCCGATGGAGGCGAGGCGGTAGACGGGCAGCGGAATCTGGACGTACTGATTCTGGGTGGGGTTGCCGGGGTTGCGCGGGACGAGCGTGCCGTCGGGGTTGGTGAGGTTGAGCGCGACGCGGGTGGGGATGAAGGTATAGGGCGAGCTGGCGCGGATATCAAAGCCGCGAACATCGTTTTCGCCGCCGCCGTAGATGCGGGCGAAGGGAGGCGCGACCTCGCCGCCGAAGCCGGTGACCTCATTGAAGAGGATTCGGTAGCCGAGAACGTTGCGGCCTTCGGGGTTGACCCTGAGACCCTTCATCGGGAAGAACTGCCGCCACGCGATGGTGGGGGCGAAGTACTTGGTGTTGCCGCCGACGCCGGCGAACTGGAAGGCGGCGTTGAGGTCCTTGCCGCGATGCGGGCCGACGGCGCGGTCGAGCGTGGAGAAGCTGAAGCTGGGTGTGACGACGGAGCTGATGATGCCGTTGAGCTGGTTCTGGCCGGCGATGCCGGCACGGAAGGAGAGGGTCTCGAAGACGTTGCGGGTGTTGTCGTTGAACGTGGTGATGCCGGAGCGGGAGAGGCCGTAGGAGATGCCGACGCGCGCGACGCCGGAACGGCGGAAGAGCTTGCGCAGGGCGGTAGAAGCGGAGATAGTCAGGCCTTCGGTGGACTGGTTGTAGTTGGTCAGCAGCGATTGCTGCGCGTTGGTAAGGTTCGCGCTCTGGCCGTTGGTGAGCGCGTAGCTCTTGGCCGGGTTGTAGTCGGTTTTGGAGTCGAAGACCTGGATGCCGAGCGAGACGGGCTTGTTGCGCAGGTAGGGCTCAGTGAAGCCGAGCGAGAGGTTGCGCGAGAGGTCGCCGATGTTGGCCTGCACGGAGAGGGTTTCGCCGAGGCCGAGGAAGTTGTTGGTCTCGTAGTTGAGGCCGATGAAGGAGCCGGAGAGGCCGGAGATGCCGCCATTGAGGCCGATGGAGTTCTTGCCCTTCTCTTTGAGCTTGATGAGGAGGTCGACGGTGCCGGCGTCGGTGTTCTGGTGGGTCTCGACGTCCTGGTCGGTCTTGAGGGTGTCGAAGTAGTTGAGCTGGTTCAGGCGGAGGAGCGAGAGGTCGACGAGCTGCGAGTTGTAGACCTGGCCCTCTTCGATGAGGAGCTCGCGGCGGATGACCTTGTCACGGGTGATGGTGTTGCCGGAGAACTCGATCCGGGAGACGTAGAACTGCTTGCCTTCGTCGCAGTCGATGTTGAGGTTAATGATGTGCTTCGCGTCGTCGAAGCTGGGGGTGGGCGTGCCGACGAAGTTGATGTAGCCGCGGCCGCCGTAGGCCTTGCGGAGGTTGTCGAGGCCCTTGGCAAAGAGCTTGCCGTTGAACCAGTCGCCGTCCCTAATGGGGAACTGTGCGCGCAGAGCCGCCGTGTTGGTAATGGCCTTGTTGTTGGAGAAAGTGATGTGGCCGAGATGGTAGCGGTCGCCTTCTTCGACCGGGATGAGGATGTCGACGCGCTTTCCTCTGGAGGGGCGAAGCGTGAAGGGGTTGATGCCGCCGGCGTTGCGGACGTTCGTCTGTGGGTCGCCGGTATTGGCCTTGGCATAGCCCTTCTCGCGATATTTCTCGCGCACGAGTTCGGCGTCTTCGTCGAGCTTGGAGGCGTCGAAGGTGCGGGGGAAGATGTTCTCGAAGAAGATCGAGTGCGGGATGCCGATGGGCTTCGAGAAGTGCATCGCGGAGCGAAGCTCGCGCGAGCTGACCGCGTGATTGCCGGCGAAGGCGATCTTGCCGACCTTGACGGTGGGGCCTTCCTTGATGTGGAAGGTGAGCTCGACCGAGGCGGGCGGGATTGTTTTGACTTCGGTGCGAATGACGGCGTACTGGTGGCCGTGCTCGCCGAGCATTTCTTTGAGGACGACCTCGGCATGCTTCACGCGTGTCCAGTCGAACTGGCTCTCGACGGTGAGGGGAACTTTTTCCTTCTTGAAGCGATCGAGAACGTCGGACACCGAGACGGAGTTGAGGCCGGTGTAGTTGACGGCGCGGATGGTGGGCTTCTCACGAACGTAGATGAGGAGCTGAACGCACTTGGGATCGTCGACGCGCTCGATACGGACGTCCTCGAAGTAGCCGGTATTCCAGAGCGAGTTGAAGGTCTGCTCGACGGCGGCGGGGTCGTAAACATCGCCCGGCTGCAGGTAGGTGCGGGCGAGGATGGATTCCTTGGGGATGCGGCGGTTGCCGACGACCTGCGTGGGGCAGAGGATCTGCGGGGTGGACGGCGCGGCCTGAAACTGCGGCGTGGCCTGGACCTGCGCGGCGGCGCGGGAGGAAACGCCGATCGCGGCGGCGAAAGTGATCAGGGAAAGAAACGCCGTGAGGCGGCGGAGACCAAAGCGGCTCGAGCGCATGCGCACAGGCTGGGACGTACACTTCAGGGAGCTTGCGCTCACTCGGATTCCGGTAAAGATAACCACACCCTCACTGCTGTTTGAGCTTTCTAGTCCTGCGCTCTCGGCGGGAAATTTGATTATAGGGGACGGGGGTGCGGAAGGGCGAACGCGCTCTGCGGATTGCGGGCCGCTGTCGCACCGTAAAGACCGATTAGTGGACGCTGTAGGGAGCGGTGATCTGGACGAGATTGGCCTGCGCGAGAAAGTTTTTGAGCGCGGCGGCAAGTTGGGGTTCGACGACAGAGGTGGGTGAGACGACGTCGAGGCTTTCGACCTTGAGAAGCACGGGGACAGGACGCGTGCGGTCGGGCTGCATGGGGAGCTCGCGGTGTGGGCGTGCGTAGAGCAGCGTGACGTGTTGCGTGGTCTCGGAGTACTGACGGCACACGCCGGCGTCGCAGACGGTGGAGGCTTCGAGACGCTGGGTGACGCCGTTGTTGTATGCGGCCGCGGTGAGGTCGATCTGGCCCGCGGGTGACGGCGTGTCGATCTGGCCGTGCCAGGTGGGGTCCTCGCCACGAGCGATGTGACAGACCTCCGCGTCGTGCACGCTGAGCTGGGGAGAGATGCCGAGCGAGATATGCGTAGCATTACCCGGCAGAACGTATTCGCCCCAGAGATAGACGACGGTTCCCTCGAGCGTGCTGTCGGTCCAGGTGCGCACGAGAGTGTAGGGGCCGATGTGTTGCGGAAGGCCGGAGGGTGTGGGGCGCTCGGCTTGGTAGCGGGCTTCGACGCGGAGCGCGTGGATGGCTTCGGCGCCGAAGATGGCGGAGAGCGCGAGGACGGCGGCGACGCGGGTGAGGAAGGGGCGCGCGGCGCGGCGTGGAGTTGCGGGCGCGGCGGGTTCGGGGAGGACGTCGGCGGAGTCGCGGCTAACATCCCGGGGGTCGCGGCTAACATCCCGAGGGTCGCGACGCAGGCGGTCGGCGACGGTGAAGAAGATGGCCAGCGCGAGGACGAACAGGCAGCCGCCGATCAGGAGGTCGGCCTGGCGGGCGTGGTTCTGCCACCAGGGGTGACCGAGCGCGAATTTGTAGTAGGCGACGAGCAGGCAGAGGCGCAGGAAGTTGAAGAGGTAGCCGAGCAGCACGGCACCGACGACGACCGGAGCGAAGACGAACCAGCGGAAGCGGTAGAGATAGGCGACGATGAGCGCGGCGAGGCCGAGCGTGATGGCCCCGCGGATGCCGTTGCAGCCGGGCGCGATGAACATGCCGAACTCTGGCGTGAACATGAGGCGGAGCTTGTCCTGAGTGAGCTGCTGGCCGAGGGCGTGGGCGAAGGCCCGGGCAACGGAGGCGGCGGCGTGCTGCAGCGGCAGGTCGATGTAGCGGCTGAAGGTCTGCGGGACGGGGATGACGGCCCACATGAGCAGCACGGGGAACCAGGCGGCGCGGAGGAGGCGCCTGCCGCCGAAGAGGAGCACAATGCCGGCGGCGTAGACGACGGCGACGAGCGGGAGGGGAGGAATCTGGAGCAGCCAGTCCTTGTTGATGGTGACGATGAAGAGGGTCTGGTCGCGCAGGAACATGAGCGCGGCGGAGGCGGCGAGGACGGCGAATCCCCACCATGTGCCGCCGGTTTCCCAGTGGAGGCGGCGCCACTCGCGAAGGATGAGCGCGGCGCAGACGAATGGGACAACGAGGCCCATGGACTTCAGGTCGTCGGTGCGCCAGATGGTCCAGAGCATGCGGACCGAGCTGAAGATGGTGAGCAGACCAACGGCCGCAGCGAGGCAGGCGAGCGCGGCGACGGTGAGGGGTTTCAGGGCGACGGCGTCAGGAGAGCGCAGCCGGTCTGGCCGGTCTGGCCGGTTTCCCAG
Organism: uncultured Verrucomicrobiae bacterium; assembly: GCA_963716225.1. Classification (GTDB taxonomy): domain Bacteria; phylum Acidobacteriota; class Terriglobia; order Terriglobales; family Acidobacteriaceae; genus Granulicella. The sequence continues at coordinate 1,708,156 of OY970299.1, forward strand.
GTTTGTGAGAGACGCAGGCAACTTGAGGCCAGATTACAGGAGAGACACCTCAGCCGTGAGGGGTGAGAGGACTGCGAATGAACTTTGGCTAAGGGCTATTTCTGCTTTGGAGCGCGGCGGGCACGGAGCCGCGTACGCAGCGACGAGACCGCGAAGACACCGCCGGCCAGGCCGGCAAGCACAAGCGTCGGATTCTCTGGCGAGTCCTCGCAGCCGCTCTGGGCGTGCGCGGGAAGGGCGAGAATCAGGGGGAGTGCAAGCGCTAGAGACAGGATGGCCTTTTTCATCATCGATCCTTATTCCGGTCCTTGTTCTGGCGTTCTGCCTGCCGTTTTGCCGCGGGCTTGAGGCCCGTGACGTCGGAGTCATTCCTTGGGAGGGGCTGGCGGTACTCTGGCGCCCTTTTACGTACAGGGCAGGGATCACCGCTGCCTTGAATACGTGATGTCAGAATACGGGTGAGGGATGGCTACAGTCAATTCCGTTTCGTCCCCGAAGGTATCGCTTCCGGCTACACCAAAGGTCGTAGGGGAATGATTTCAGGCGGGTTCGCTGGGGGATCCAGACGGGCGGCGAAACTCCGTTTAGAATCGCCAGAGAACTGGCAGGAGGCAGCACGAACGATGGCGACAGGGATGGCTGGAATCGAGGCGTTGAAGGGTGTTTCGGGGCAGTTGAAGACACGCATGGACAAGGCGGTGGAGGACTTTCGCAACAACCTGGTGAGCATACGCACGGGCCGCGCCTCGATCCACATGCTGGACGGCATCCGGGTGGAGCAGTATGGCTCGGAGGTTCCGCTGTCGCAGGTGGCCACGCTAAAGACGCCGGAGGCGCAGTTGATCACGATCGAGCCGTGGGACAAGTCGATTGTGCCGGCGATTGAGAAGTCGATTCGCGCGTCCAACCAGGGCTTCAATCCGAACCACGACGGCAAGGTCATTCGCGTGCCGATTCCGCCGATGACCGAAGAACGCCGGCGCGAGACGGTCAAGCATCTGGCGACGGTGCTCGAGGACCATAAGACATCGATTCGGAATATCCGCCGCGACGGGAATGAGACGGTGAAGAAGGCCGCGAAGGACAAGCAGATCTCGGCGGACGACGAGAAGCGCGCGAATGATGAGATTCAGCAGTTGACGGATGCCTCTATCAAGCGGATTGAAGAGCTGTTCAAGGCCAAAGAGAAAGAGGTCATGACGGTTTGAGTGGCTGCATCACTCTCCCGTCAGGCGTCGAACCCAACCGCTTTTTGCAGCATGGGCTCTTCCGCATCGAGGAGAGCGTCGGCGACGGCGGCGGCTTCACGCGCGGGCTCAAGTTCGTGGACGCGAAGAACGTGTGCGCCGGCCATAATTGCAGCGACGTTGGCGGCGATGGTGGCCACACGACGCGCGTCAGGGACCGGGAGATCCGGGGGCTGGAGATGGCGGACGGCCTTGCCGAGGAAGCCCTTGCGCGAGAGGCCGACGAGCAGCGGGCGGCCGAGCTCATGAAGCCGCGCCAGACCGGCGAGCAGCACCATATTTTCGCCGTCGACCTTGCCGAAACCGAAGCCGGGGTCGATGAGGATGCGTTCGCTGGAGAGCCCGGAGGCTTCGGCGAGCGTGAGGCGCTCGCACAGACCGGCGAAAACAGTGGGCAGCACCTTGGAGGATGGGAGCCGCGTCTGGAGTTTCCACTGCGTGGGCCGCCCGCGTGTGTGCATGAGGACGAGGCCGCAGCGCGAGTCGGCGGCGGTGCGGGCCATGTCGGTGTCCCACTCGAGGCCGGAGACGTCGTTGATAATCTCGGCGCCCGAACGGATGGCGGCGCGCGCGGTGGCGGCGTGGTACGTGTCGACCGAGACGATGGCGTGCGGACGCTCGCGCAGCAAGCCTTCGAGCACGGGCAGAAGACGCGCCTGCTCTTCGGTCGAGGAGATGGGAGCGGCGCCGGGGCGGGTGGATTCGGCGCCGAGATCGAGAATGTCCGCGCCGTTGTCGAGGGCGTGAAGCGCGGAGGCGATCGCCTCGTCGATGGCGGTGCGGCCGTCGCCGGAGAAGCTGTCCGGCGTGACGTTAATGATAGCCATCAGACACGTGCGGCTGCCGAGCTGCAGCGCGCGCGTGCGGAGCTGCCAGCGATAGAGCGGACGTGCGGCTAAAGACATGGGCGCCATTGTAGACACATCGAGGCGAGGAAATGTCACCCACTTTGGCGAAATTTGCAGGATGAATATCGGAATGGTGAGCGCAACGGCGGAGCGATAGAGCGGCTCGCGTAGACTGCGGTGCATGCAAGGTATGTGGACGAGGTGGCGGCCCGGGTCGATTGTTGCGCTGGCGGCGATTTTCGCGCTTTGTGCAACGGTGAGCCCGGGGCAAAGCGCAGATACGGCCGCGGGGTCGGCTCTGGTGGTGCATTCGGAGTTTCCGACGGGCACGTCGACCACACTGGGCCAGCAGATTGCCGCGTTGCTGGCGGATCCGAGTGTGAGCCGCGCGCACTGGGGAATCGCGGTCGTTGCGCTGGACGGCACGCCGGGCGGAACCCCTATCTGGGGGCTGGATGAGGGCAAGCTGTTTCGGCCGGCGTCGAACGCGAAGCTGTTTACGACGGCGGCGGCGATGGCGATGATTGGTGCGGATGCGACCGTGACGACGAACATTGTCGGCGAGCTGGATGCGCATGGGACGGTGAAGGGCGACCTCACCATTGTGGGAGCGGGCGATGCGAATTTTGCGAGCGATGATCTGCCGTATGTGCCGCCATCGCAGCGGCCGAAGGGAGTGCAGCCGCAGCCGGTCGGGCTGGATGATCTGCGCGCGATGGCGGACCAGCTTGTGGCCAAAGGCGTGAAGCGGGTCACGGGGCGCGTCGTCGGGGACGATACGGCGTTTGTGTATGAACCGTTTGTGGGTTCGTGGGATGTCGGCGATCTGGTGTGGGGGTATGGCGCGCCGGTGAGCGCTCTGACGATTGCGGACAACGAGTTGAAGTTGACGGTGACGCCGAGGACTGTCACTGGCCGGGGTGTGCATGAGACAGAAACGCCGGTCACCATCACCCTCGAGCAGAATGGCGTGCCGTATTACACGGTGAACTCGCAGGTGGATGTGACGCCGGCGGGGACGGGCAGCCATGTGGATGTGGAGCGGATGCCGGGGAGCCGTGTGCTGCGCGTGTATGGGTCGATGGCAGTCGATGCGCAGCCGGATGTGGAGCACGTGAGCATCGACGATCCGGCGCTGTATGCAGCGATGGCGCTGAAGCAGATGCTGGTGGAGCGCGGGATTGCGGTCGCGGGCGAGGCGACGGTTCGACATCGGCAGACAACGGACGGCCACGGGTTCCTGGGTGAGGTCGACGCGCCTTTGACGGACTGCGAGGCGAACGCCGTCGCCGGAGCCCGGTGTCCGGCGAGCTGCCCAGTGGCTTCTGAGTCAGAGCCTTTGGCGTCGCACAGCTCGGCGCCGTTGTGGCAGGATGTCACGCTGACACTGAAGATCTCGCAGAACCTGCATGCGGAGTTGCTGCTGCACAGGCTGGGGAGCTGGTGGTACGCACCCTGCACGACCACCACGTCGGGTTCCACCATGCAAGGGGCGCGGATCGTGCGAGGCTTTCTGTTGAAGGCGGGCCTTGATCCGGGAGATTTTGTTTTCTATGACGGGTCGGGGTTGAGCGGGCATGATTTGGTGACGCCGCGAGCGACGGCGCAGCTGCTGGCCTATGCGGCGAAGCAGCCGTGGTTTGCGCAGTGGAAGGCGGCGCTGCCGGTGGGCGGAGAGGATGGAACGCTGGCGTCTCGATTTGGCGAGGCGCCGCTGAAGGACCATTTGTTTGCGAAGACGGGGACGCTGGGCGAGAGCCGCGGGCTGTCGGGCTATGTAGATACGGCGAGCGGGAAGCAGGTGATCTTTTCGATTTTTGTGGATGATCACTCGCCGATCGGGTCGAATGACCGCAAGGTGATGGATGAGATTGTGGCGGCGATTGCGGCGGCGGAGTGAGAGATGCAGATGTTAGGTTGCAGATCTTAGAGAAAAACGCACTGCGGACCGGCGTTTCGAAAATCTAAAATCCGCGATCTAAAATCTCGCAGTTCCCTACTTCGGCGTGTGCTGCTTGATGTAGCTGCGGAGCTGGAGGTTCAGCTCGAGGGCTTTGTTGACGCCGGATTCGAGCATGCGCAGCCAGTCGCTGGCGGGCTCTTTGAGCTCGGCCATGGAGAGCAGGTAGCTGGTCTGAACGATGATTTCGAGGGCGTTCGATAGATCGTGCGCCATGCGCCGGATCTCGAGCGCAAGCTCCTCCGGAATTTGCTGAGACGATGCCGCTGATGGCACGGCGGTGGAGGGCTCACTCATTTGCGCAACAACGCTCCCTTGGCCTTAGAGTTCATGTCTCAACGGAGACGCGAACTGGTTGGCACAGTTTACGCGGGCCGCGATGGAATTGACAGCGGTTACCCGGTTTGAAACACTATGGCTTCACAGGGCAGGCGCGGTGGGCGCGCCGGTTTCGAGTGAGCCGAAGTGGCGGAATTGGCAGACGCGCATGGTTCAGGTCCATGTACTCGCAAGGGTGTGAAGGTTCGAGTCCTTTCTTCGGCACCAAAAAGCAGACAGTAAGAGATAGAGGGTAGACAGTAGAGGCGACAGCCTTTGCTGCCTTTTCTGCTGCGCGGAAGCCGCGGTCAATCGATAGACCCTCTGGCCGGAAGCGGCATCGGCTGTGATGCTTCCGTTCGGGTGAATCCACCTTTGGGGGGTGCCGTGCAAGGTCCGGGCGCGAGAGGCTATGGCCCTGTTGTGGTTGAGAAACGGAGCCGAAATGCACAGCTTGCTTGTAGCTGCTGTCTTTATCTTGATGGTTTTATCGCCGTGCCTGATGACACTCCGCTGGCATCCGGAGAAGGATGAGGACTGGGACTGAGACGCGCTCAGCCAAGATCCCGGATTCCTTTGACGGCACAAAAATGGCGCCATTTCCGCGCCGAATTCACCGCATCCAACACCTCACGCGGAGCGAGTGCTCCCGGGAGGTTTTGCAATGGCAGAGCGATTGGCGGCAGTTACAGGCGCATCGAGCGGTATTGGGTACAACCTGGCGAAGGTGTTTGCGGAGAACGGATTTGACCTGGTAATTAACTCGGCCGGGGAGCGGCTGGACGATGCGGCGGAGAGCCTGAGGGCTGTGGGCGTCGACGTGATCGAGGCCCAGGCGGACCTGGCGACGCCGGAAGGCTGTGACGAGTTCTGGCGCGCAGTGGAAGCGACCGGGCGCAAGCTGGACGCGATTGCAATCAATGCAGGCGTGGGTGTGGGCGGCCTGTTCTACGAGACGGACCTGAAGCAAGAGCTGAACCTGGTGCGGCTGAACTGCGAGAGCACGGTGCATATCGCCAAGCACGCGGTGACGAAGATGCTTGGACAGGGCGAAGGACGAATTCTGATTACGTCTTCAATCGCGGGGGAAATGGTTGCGCCGCGCGAGGCGGTGTATGCGGCATCGAAGGCGTTCGATCTGTCGTTCGCGAAAAGCTTGCGCGCGGAGCTGGAGCAGGTGGACCACGGCGTCACCGTGACCGTGCTGCAGCCAGGACCGACGGACACGGACTTCTTCCATCGCGCGGGGATGGACGACACGAAGGTGGGAAGCGAAGGCAAGAAGGACTCGGATCCGTACGATGTCGCGAAGGAAGGTTTCGAGGCCCTGATGAAGGGCGAGAAGCACGTATACGCGGCGAGCTGGAAGGTGAAGATGGAGGGCGCGATGGCCAACGTTACGCCCGACGCGGTGAAGGCCTCGATGCATGAGAAGCAGGCCAAGCCGCTGAATGAGAAGTAGATTTCAGATCGCAGGTTTTAGGACGTTAGAGAGAGGCGCCGCGCTTGCAAGCCGGCGCCTTTTGCTTCCTCGTGAGGCGCCCGACGAGGCGGTATTTCGCGATTTTCTAAAATCTACAATCTGCGGAATCTAAAATCTCCCTACCTCAGCGCACCCTCAGTGATAGAGCGCGGCTTCGAAGGCGCGGATCTTCGCTTCGTCCCAGGCGTGCGATGTTTTTCGCCAGACATCGCCCTTCTGCTCGACGAAATTCGGAAAGTTTGAGCGGCAGAAGCTCTCGCGTGCGGCGAAGTCGATGAAGGCTTGCGGCGTGCCATCAATGTAAAAGACTGCCTGCACGCCATCACGCGACCACTGGACGGCGGCGATGCGTTCACGGCCGGAGTTCTGAAGGGAGCGGACGTTGTAGATGAGCATGGCGTCGAGAATGCTCTGCTCCTCGGTGGGCCAGGAACGGTCGCGGGCGTAGAGGTAGCCGGCGGTGCCTTCATCTTCGAACACAACGGACCACGGAACGACCGGCGAGTTGGACGTCAGCCTGGCGCGGCCGGGCGTGTAGGTAAGCGAGTCCATAAAGGTTAGGGTACAGGGCTGCGCGTCTACTTCCCTGCCCACCTGTACCCTAGACAGGTGAGATTGCAAAACTTCGTGCTCGGCCGAGCGCAACGCGTGGCGGCCGTGCTTCTTTTGTTGCTCTTCGCCGAGTGTCTGTACACGATTGCGCACCAGCCGCTGGATGCGAATGATTACCGTTATGCGCGGTGCGGACGCGAGATGTGGGAGCGGACCTCGCCCATCCAGGGCTACTTCACGACGTGCGGGAATTTGAACGGCGATGGAACGCTGGCGTACCGGCTGGCGGGGCTGCCATTGAGCGCGCAGCGCATGGTGCTGCTGGGAGTGGACCACCTACGGAAGCCGCAGAATCGGTTATACAGCGGCGGCTCACTGAACGGGACGACGTGGGAAGCGCGCCACGAGCTGAGCTATGTGAAATACCTGATGCGGCTTCCGTTTGTGCTGTTTGCAGTGTGGCTCGGCGGCGGGTTGTGGTGGGTGGCGCGGCGGCTGTTTGGCAACGAAGGTGGAGCGATCGCGCTGGGGCTGTATGTGCTGTGTCCGGAAGTCGTGCGCTATGCGACGCACCCGAACAATGAAGTGCTGGCGCTGTGGGGGCTATATGGGCTGGTGTATACGGCAATCGGCGTAGCTCACGCGTTGCAGGGGCCGCGTGCGAAGTGGAAGCCGCGCATCGTGTTGCTCGCAACGGCTCTGGGCTTGACCGCAGCCGCGCATGTGCTGGCTGCCGTCGTGGGCTTCGTCGCTGGGTTGGCTTTTCTGTTCTACCTGGCGGAGCGGCGCCGCAGCTACGTTATGCAGATGATGGTCTACGCGGCGCTGGGTGCAGTTGTGATCCTGTTTGCGTCGTTCAGCTTTCGTCCTTCGGCGTTCGTGTACGTCTTTACAGGCGGCAGCGCGCGCTTCTGGTTCACCACACAGGCTCTGCGGAGCTTCTGCACGTCGCATGCGAATGCGGGGATCCTGGTTGCGGCTGCGGTGGCGCTGGTCGTCTATGCCACGAGCCGGCCGAGCCGCTACTTCGGCAATACGACACCGCTGCTGATCACACTGGCGCTGTTTCCTCTGTACACGACGCAGGTGGTGAGCGCACCGTGGGTGTGGGCGCTGCCGTTTCTGTTTACGTTCATCGGCGGAGTCTTCGCGGACATTCTTGAGAGCCGGCAGCGGAAGCTGTTTCTGGCGCTCAGCGTAGCGATTTTTGTCACGCAGGCTGCGCTCTGCTGGACCAGCCTCGCGGGGTTGACGATCTGAGTTACAGCGGGGGCGGCGGACGCTTTGTGCATCTAAGAATTTGACAGCCCGGTTACGCTGTTGCTGAGACTTCCGAGGCTGCCCTGAATCGATGAAACGACGCACGATCCGCTCTCTGCTTGCCTTTCTCCTGCTGACTTCGCTTCTTCCACTTGGCGGTTGCCGCGGCGGCGTGAAGGCCATCTGGGCGAAATTCCATCACCGCCGCGCGAAGTCGAAAGAGAACACTACCGACTACGCAGGCAATATCTCCGCGCTGGTTGGCTCCAATAGAGTGCAGGGTCTGCGCTGGCCTGATTACTCGGGATTTCAGCCAGAGGTGCAGCAGTTTTACGACGGCAGGAATTATGAGCTCGCGTGGACCCGCGATCTGAAGCCCACCGAATCAGCGAATGCGCTGATGCAGCTCTTTTCAAATGCGGCGCAGAAGGGACTTGCGCCGGCGGACTATGACGCCGACCGCTGGCAGCAGCGTGTCCAGAGGCTTGAGCAGATTCGTAAAGCGAACGACACCTCAGACGGGGCGCAAGCCGAGGTGGCGCAGTTCGATGTGGCGCTGACAATCGCGCTGATGCGCTACCTCTCGGACATTCATCTGGGGCGCATCAATCCGCAGGCGTTGAACTTTGACATCGATGTTCCGAGCCGGCGCGCAAAGTTCGACGTCTCATCACTGATCGACGACGAGTTCGTCGATGCGGACGCGCACGACATTGATGATCAGGTGGGCGAGCTGGAGCCGCAAAACCCGATGTACAAGGCCACCGAGCAGGCGCTTCCGAACTACCTGGCACTTGCAAAACAGCAGAGCGCGAACGCTTCGACGCCGTCACAGCCATTGCCCGGAGTGGAAAAGCCGATTGCACGAGGAAGCTATGCCGCGCTGCCCGCGTTATGGGCGCGGCTGCAGCTCGAAGGCGATGCTCCTGCGAATACGCCGGCACCCGCGGAGTACGACGCGACCGTAATGGCCGCGGTGAAGCACTATCAGGAACGCAATGGCTTAAACGATGACGGCAAGCTGTCGCAGGGAACGATCGATGCGCTGAATGTGCCGCTGGCGCGGCGTGTGCAACAGATCGACGACGCGCTGGAGCGCTGGCGGTGGCTGCCGGACAATTTTCAGCAGCCGCGCGTGATGGTGAACCTGCCGGAATTTTATGTTCGCACCTATGACGAGGACCACAACCTCGTATTCAAGATGAAGGTGGTCGACGGCGAGGCGAAGGGCAACCACGACACGCCGATGTTCGTGCGCACCATGCGGTACATGATCTTTCGTCCGTACTGGAACCTGCCGATCTCGATCATCAAGAAGGAGCTGGTGAAGCACCTGAGCGGCGGCGGCGCGGCGTACATGGAAAAGAACGACTATGAGGTGACCACAGCCAACGGAACGCCCGTGACGGGGTGGACGGCCGACGACCTGGAGCATGGCCGCTATAACGTGCGGCAGAAGCCCGGACCCAAGAACTCGCTCGGCCTGGTGAAGTTCATGTTTCCGAATGAGTACGACGTGTACATGCATTCAACGCCGGAGATGAATCTGTTCAACCTGGCGCGCCGCGATCGATCGCATGGATGCATTCGTCTGAACGACGCGGAGAAGATGGCCGACTGGGTGCTCGATGGGCAGGGCGACTGGGACTCGGACAAGATTCACGAAGCGATGTTTGGCCCCACCGACGGCAGTCAGCCGGGCGACAACAAGCAGGTGGGATTGCAGAAGCCGCTCACGGTAAACATTACGTACCTGACGGCAACCGGCGATGAAGATGGCACGATGCACTTCTTCAACGATCTTTATGGCTACGATCAGCAGCTCGAAGCTGCGCTGGCGAAGGGTCGGCCGTATCCGCAGCAGACGGTGAAGATCAATCCGAAGCTGACGCCGGGCGAGACGGAGTAGCAGCGGCTTCAGCACGCACGCGCTTCATCAGGTCTTCGAAGCGTTGCCCGCGCTTTGGCGTAAAGATGCGGGTTGTGATGACGAGCGTTTCGATGCGATCGAGACGGAAATGGCGGAAGTCGTTGCGCGTCTCGCACCACGCGGACAGCGTCCAGACACCGGACCAGAAGGCAAGTGCGAGAGGACGAACGCTGCGCTGCTCCGCGCGTGAGGCGTCTTCGCCGAGACGCGTGTAGCTGAACTCGAGCACCGTGCGACTGAGGCACGCCGCGTGAATCTCGTCAAGCATCTTGCGATGCGCCATCGGCATGCGGAAGCCGGGCGCGTAGAGTGCGATGGCATCGAGCCGCGCGGCAAGTTCGGCCGGAAGCACAGCTTCAATGCGGGCGAGCGCGGACTTCGCAGCGTTGACGGACTCGGCGCCGCCCCACGCCTGCACGAGGCGCGCACCGAGCACGAGTGCCGTTAGCTCTTCAGGGGTAAACATGAGGGGCGGAAGATCGAATTCGCGGCGCAGCGTGTAGCCGACGCCAGCCTCGCCTTCGATCGGTTGTCCGTTGAGTTGCAGATCGCGCACGTCGCGATAAATGGTGCGCTCGGATACCTGAAGCCGCTCGGCGAGTGCGCGGGCGGTCTTCAGGCGTCCGGAGCGCAGCATCTGGACGATGCGAAAGAGGCGGTCAGCGCGCCTCATGCATGCTCCTCAGTTGGCGCGGCTGTGCAGGCCAACGTGGTTGCCCTCCGAATCCGTGATGCAGGCGAAGAAGCCGAAGCCGCCAGGGACTTCCGTGCGAGGAACGAGCACCTTCGAGCCTGCGGATTTCGCGCGGTCGACGGCCGAGTTCAGTTGACCGTCGGCGCTGAGGAAGATCATCGTTCCTTGCGCGGCGGGCTTCATTTCCGGGCGCTGCACGATGCAGCCGGCGACGCCGTTCTGCTGTGTGGGGAAGATGAAGCATGGTTCCGCGCCGGGATACGGGATGAGCTTGGAGTCCAGCACGTTCTCGTAAAAGCCGCGCGCACGATCAATATCGGAAACCGGGATTTCGAACCAGGTAATTGCGTTTGCTTCAAACTTGCTCATGACTGTTCTCCTCTGTGATATCGACTACGTATCGCAGAGTAGGACGGAACTGCTGACAGCATACTGTCAGGAGTGTGTCAGGAGCACAGAATATTTCTGGAGAGCTAGAGGTCGATCGGGAATGTGATCGTGAGCGGCTTCAGGTCGGGCGGGATCCAGCGTGCCCGCGCCTCGGTCGAGTTGAAGACGTCGAAGCCGTAGTACGACTCATGCAGCTTGCTCTCCGGACCAAACGCGGCGCAGTTTCGCACGACGGCCTCCTGCTGCCGGAGATCGCCCAGTGCTCGCGTGGCCTCGGCAACGACTGCCAGCCAGAAGATGGTCAGGGTCTCGTGGTAGTTGGCCACGGCCTTGCCGCGCGCGAGCAGATAGTTGCGAATGGCGGCGCGGGTGTGCGGAAGAACAGAGTCGCCGTAACGCCCGAGGTAGACGGTCGCCATCGCGATGTGTGATTGATGCGTCCACTCGTCAGCGGGCAGCGATCCATCTTCAAACGCGCTCAGGAACGCGTGACACTGGTCAGGACCAAGCAGGTAAGACGGGGTGCAGTCGCGCTCAATAGGCATCTCCGCCTGCCTCGCCGTGCATCGTGTCGAGATTTTCGAAGCGCGTGAAGTCGGCCAGATAGGCCAGTTGAAGCGATCCTGTGGGACCGTTGCGCTGCTTGGCGATGATGATCTCCGCCTTACCTTTCAGGTCCTCGTTCTCGCGATCGTAGTACTCCTCGCGATGAATGAACGCGACCACGTCCGCGTCCTGTTCAATCGATCCGGACTCGCGCAGATCGGAGAGCAGCGGCTTCTTGTCGCCGGTGCGCTGCTCGCTTCCGCGCGAGAGCTGCGAAAGCGCCACGACAGGTACGCTGAGTTCCTTCGCGAGTGCCTTCAGGCCGCGCGAGATGGAGCTGACCTCCTGGGTGCGGTTCTCGAATTTACGCTGCGAGGAACCCGCGGAGCCGGTCATGAGTTGCAGGTAGTCGATCACGATGAGGTCGAGCGCGCCCTCCTGCTGCTTGAGCCGGCGAGCCTTCGCGCGCATCTCGGCGAGCGTGATGCCGGGCGTGTCGTCGACAAACATCTTCGAGGACATCAGGCGATCGAGCGCGGAGACTAGCTTGCCGCGGTCTTCGCGCGGGATGAAGCCGGTCTGCAGCTTGCGCGAGCCGACCATCGCTTCGCTCGCGAGCATGCGACGCAGCAGCGACTCCTTCGACATTTCAAGCGAGAAGACGGCGACCACCTTCGCGTCTCTCACAGCGCAGTTCTGCGCGATATTGATGGCCCAGGCAGTCTTGCCCATGGAAGGGCGCGCAGCGATGATGATCAACTCTCCGCTCTGCAGGCCGGAGGTCATTTTGTCGAACTCGATGTAGTGAGTGGCGAGGCCGGTGACCTCACGGCCCTGCTCATACAGCGCGTCGATTGAACCGAAGCTGTTGGCGACGATCTCTGGGATTGCCGAGAGCCCGCGTTGAATCGCTGAATCGGCCACGTCGGCGAGCTTGGCTTCGACGTTGTTGAGGACCGTGGTTGCATCCTCGGCCTGATCTGCCGCGGCGGCCATGCCCTCGTTGAAGATGCCGAGGAGCTGCCGGAGCAGACTCTTGTCCTTGATGATGCGTACATAGGACTCGATGTTGGGATGGCGCGGGATGCCCTCAGTGAGATAGGCAATGTACGCTTGACCGCCGATGGCGTCGAGCTCCTTGCGGCGGCTCAAAGCCTCGATGACCGTGATGTGGTCGATGGCGTGGCCGTGAGCCAGAAGGTCTGTGATAGCTCGATAGATCCGTTGATGCGAATCGAGAAGAAAGTCTTCGGGGCGGAGCTTCTCGGTGGCGTCGACGATCGCCAGCGCGTCCAGCAGCATGGACCCGAGCACGGTGACCTCGGTCTGCACGGATGCAGGCAGACCGTCGTTCAGGGACACAGGCATGGGTTGTGCGGCCATTGGTAAACGAGCTCCGAAAGGGATGATGCCAGTGTAGGGCGATTTGAATGCCGCCGCGCCTGTGGGTATTCGGGTTGATATGTGTAACGGCAGGAAAAAGCGGCAGCCGAGGCCGCCGCTCTGATCCTGCTTGCGTTGCGGCTACTTCGCAGTCCGTTCCGAAAAAACCTTCTGCGCCGCGATGAGGCCGACGCCGAAATTTGCGCCGAGTTGCGGGAGGCTCTTGACGATGACCTGCTCGAGCGCGCCGATGAGGGCGATGGTGTCGAGGTAATCGAACAACCCAAGGTGAGCGATGCGGAAGATCTGGCCCTTCATCTCGCCCTGCCCGTTGGTGATGATGGCTGCGAAGCGCGACTTCAGCTCCTTGCAGAAGAGGCCGGAGTCGACGCCCTCAGGCGCGTAGACTGCGGTGGCCGCGGCTCCCGGGCTAACCGCGTTGAAGAGCTTGAAACCGAGCGCGGTGAGTGCAGCGCGCGTCATCTCGGCGATGAGCTCCGCGTTGTCAACGAGCTTCTCGCGACCCTTCACGAGATCGCCGTCGGCCTGCGCCGCGATCCAGTCGAGCGCGGCGCCGAGTGCCGCAATGAGCGCGACAGCCGGCGTGTAAGCGCTCTCGCCGTTCTTCGCGTTCTTGCGCTCCTTGCGGAGGTCGAAGTAATAGCGCGGGTTGTAGGTCGCTTCCATGCGGTCCCATGCACGCTGGCTCACGGCGAGATAGCTGAGACCGGGTGGAATCATTACCGCCTTCTGCGATCCGCCGATCAGCACATCGACGCCCCACGCATCCATGTCGAGCGTCTGCGTGCCAAGGCCCGTGATCGCGTCCACGATCAGCAGCGCCTCGCTCTTGTGAGCCTTCAGCAGCTTCGCAACGCCTTCAACGTCGTGCCGCACGCCGGTGGAGGTCTCGTTTGCCTGCATGAAGATCGCGCGCGTCTCGAGCTTGAGCGCGGCTTTGACAGTGTCCAACGTGAACGTCTGGCCGTAGGGCGCTTCGACGAGATCGACCTCGCAACCGAACGCCTTCGCCAACGCGGACCAGCGCTCACCGAACTTGCCGGCGGAGAGAACGAGCACGCGATCGCCAGGCGAGGTGAGGTTCGAGACAGAAGCTTCCATCGCGCCGGTGCCGGAGCTCGAAAGGATGATGACGTCGTTCTTTGTGCCGACAAACTCTTTGAGCTGCCCTAGCACGCGTTGATAAAGCGCGCGGAACTCCGGCGTGCGGTGATGAATGTCGGCCGCAGCCATCGCGAACTGCGCGGCAGGAAGAAGAGGTGTGGGACCCGGCGTGAACAGGCGCGTTTTACGAATCATGGTTTCATTCTATCGAGAGCCGCGCGTGCGCCGAGATTGATAAGCTGGTGAGTTGGAGCATAAGAGGAGGCGAGATGCCGGAGATTGCAGAGCGCTTGAACAAGGACATCATCACAGCCATGAAGGCGCGCGAAGAGGACAAGCTGACGGCGTTGCGCATGGTGAAGTCCGCGCTGAAGGCGAAGGAGATCGACAAGCGCGAGCCGCTCACTCCAGCCGAAGAGCAGAGCGTGCTGACGACGATGCTGAAGCAGCGGCGTGAGTCCGTAGAGCAGTTCACCAAGGGCAATCGCCCTGAGCTGGCAGCGAAGGAGCAGACCGAGATCACGTGGATTGAGAGCTATCTGCCGCAGGCCGCCAGTGAAGAGGATGTCCGCAAGCTTGTCTCTGAGGCAATTGATCAGATCGCGAAGAACAATCCGGGGCAGCGGCCCGGCCCCAAGGACATGGGCGCGGTGATGAAGGTTGCGCAGCAGCGCATTCTCGCCAGCGGCATCCGCGCGGACGGCAAGATGGTCAGCGAGCAGGTGAAGGCGGAGCTCGCAAAGGGCGCTTAGCTCGACAGAGCTGACCTGCTCTGCTTGGATCGTTACGCGAGCTTCGGACGTAACTGCATAAAACCGGCCTGCTGCTGATAGGCATTCGCCAGCACACACGCCTTTGCCTCGTCGTACAGCGGGGCCAGGAACGTGATCGAAACCGGAGTTCCGGGGCCGCCCACGTTGTTCAACGCTCCGTCTTCGGTTGTAGGCGGAGGCGGAGCGTCGTCGCCGCGGATGCCATTGGGGACGATAACTGCAGGCTGTCCGCACAGGTTCGTCGCGGTGAGTTGCGTGCCTCCGCTCGGCGCGACGATGACATCGAACTTCGTGAAGAGCTCGTACATCTGTTGCATCGCGAGCGTGCGCGCGCGCTGAGCCTGGATGTAGTCCACAGCGGGAATGAAGCGCGCTGTGCGGAACTGATTCGGCCAGTCGAACGGCTTCTGGCCCGTGAGCAGAGCATCGCGCCCGGAGGTCGTGAGCTCATCAAACGCTGCCGCCGCTTCCGCACTGAGTATGTTTAGGAGTGCCGAGAAGTGGAAATCCGGCATCTCGCATGGCGTGAGCGTCACACCCATAGCGCGCAAACGATCGAGCGTCGCGGCGTCGTACTTCGCATCGTAAGCACGGCGTTCGAACTGTGCCTTGTGCTCCGCCTCGCGCTTCGTGCGTTCGGCGTCGGCGAGCGTCGCGAGCTCGTCTTTTGGCAGTGGCTGGAGCGTCGGCGCGTCGAACGCAGACTTGACGTAGCCGACGCGCAGCTTGCGAACGTCGATCGTCAGATTTGCATTGAATGCTCCGCTATGCACGCTCAGGTCCTGCCCGTTGGGGCCAGCGATCGCATGCAGCACCAGCGCGCAATCCTCCACCGAGCGCGCGATCGGGCCGATCTTGTCCATTGACCACGAGAGTGCCATCGCTCCGGTCCTGGGTACACGCCCGAAGCTGGGCCGCAGACCCGTCGCGCCGCAGCGCGTCGAAGGCGATGAGATGGAGCCAAGTGTCTCTGTGCCGATCGCAAATCCTACGCAGCCCGCCGCAGCCGCGCTCGCCGAACCCGCCGAGCTTCCACTCGATCCCTGGCGCGGGTTCCACGGATTGCGGGTGCGGCCACCAAACCAAAGGTCGCCTTGCGCCAGTGCGCCCATCGAGAGTTTCGCGATGAGCACCGCACCGGCTGCATCGAGCCGCTTTACGACCTCCGCATCTTCGTCAATCTGCTGATGCTCGAACCCAGCCGCGCCCCAGGTTGTGGGATAACCCTTCACAGCCAGCAGGTCCTTCGCGCCCCAGGGAATCCCGTGGAGCGGACCGCGGTCATGCCCATTCGCGAGTTCACGGTCCGCCTGTGCCGCCTGCTTCAGCGCGCGCTCCTCCGTGTAGGTGATGACAAACTTCAGCAGCGGATCGTAACGGCGCAGACGCGCAAGATACATCTTCGCGAGCCCAACGGAAGTGACCTTCCGCTGGCGCAGAGCCACGCCGAGCTCGCGCACGGTGGCGAAGGCCCATGCCTCACTCGCGCCATCACCTTCGTGATTAGAGCTCTTTGCCTCCGAAACGATCGCTGCGACGCTTGGCGCAGCGCCTAACCGCAGTGGCTGCGATGACTCGAACATGGGCGGAACGGTCCCGGCGGGAATTGGGTTCGTCATGGCCACCGGCGCCACTCCGTTAGCCAGGTGCAGTTCGCGCACACGCAGCGCGCTATTGCGCTGGCCTAGAACGCCATCGAGCATCATCTGCTTCTGCTCGTCCGAAATGTGCACCGCCGCGATGACAGCAGCGGCGTCGATCATCGCCGGCGTGATGGCTGGCCATCCACGCAGGTCCTGTCCGGAGCCCCCGGATCTCGCAGCTCCAGAAGCCGTCTGCGGCGACGAAGCAAGCGCAAGCAATGCGCCGGGAAAGAGCGTGTGGCCCAGACCGGCCGCGGTGCACACGGATAGCAGAGTGCGGCGGCTTACGGCCGCTGCTGAACCACTGGGATTCGACATGCGAGTGATTATTGCATCCTGCGCGCGCCAGAATGAGCAGCGACGAGCGGCCGGCTGAAAAACCTGTGCGAGGATGCTCGCATGAGTGAAACCGCAGTGCAGACCCGCCAGAGCGGCGATGCGCCCGCGGAGCATCGCCTGCAACGCCAACTCAGGTTGCGCGACCTGGTCTTCGCGCAGGTACTGACGGTGGTGGGCAGCTCCTGGGTCGGACTCGCGGCGGGTCTTGGGCGCGCCCAGACGGTCGTCTGGTTGCTCGCGCTGGTGAGCTTCTACCTTCCTGTGGCAATCGCGGTGTTCTATCTTAATCGCGCGATGCCGCTCGAGGGCGGCCTCTATGTCTGGGCGCGCGCTGCCTTCGGCGATGCATTTGGCTTCATGACCGCGTGGAACATCTGGCTCTACGCGCTCTCCAGTATCGCGACCATCCTGTTTCAGATTCCGAGCGAGATGTCGTACATGATCGGGCCGTCGGCGGCGGCGCTGCCTGAAAACCACGCCTTCGTCTACTCGCTGCTTGCGGTACTGGTCGCGCTGTTGGCGTGGAGCGCCGTGCGCGGGCTCTCGCTCGGCAAGTGGATTCACAATATCGGCGGCGCTTCGATGATCCTCGCCTTCGGCCTGCTGATCATGGCGCCGCTCTGGTCACTGCTGCATGGACATCCAGTCCACTTCGCGCCATTCACCTTTGCGCTTCCGCATACGGATAAGCAGTCGCTCGCACTGATTGGCCAAATTCTGTTCGCGTCTTCAGGGCTCGAGTACATCGCGATCCTGGCCGGCGAGACCCACTTGCCTGCGCGCAACATCAGCCGCAGTGTCGTGATCGCGACGCCGATCGTGTTCGCGATGTTCATGCTCGGCACCGGATCGGTACTTGCATTCCATAATGCAAATGCGGGCACCGCGATTAACTACATTGCGCCGATTCCCCAGACGCTGCGGCTGGCGTTCGCCGGTAACGGCATAGCGGGCCTGCTGGCGCGATTCACTATCCTTCTGCTCCAGATTCGAATTCTTGGCGCGTGCAGCTACCTGTTCACGGGAGTCACGCGTTTGCCAATGACTGCCGGATGGGACCATCTTGCGCCGCGCTGGTTCACAGGGCTGCATCCGCGCTTTCACACGCCGGCTAATTCGATCTACTTCACAACCGCTGTAGTGGCCGCGATGCTCGTGGGCGGTTCCCTCGGGGTACGCGCCGCGGAGGCGTTCGACGTTCTCAACAATGCCTCTACCGAGTTTTACGTCCTCGCCTATATCGCGATGTTCGCCATTGGAATATTCGGGATTCACAATCTGCGCAAGCAGCTTCCCCCCTGGATTACCGCGTGGTGCGCGCTGGGAGCGCTGACCTGCGTTCTCGTTTTTGTGCTCAACGCCTATCCGTTCGTCGCCGTGGCCAACCCGCTCGGCTTTGCGGGAAAGATTGTCGGCACGACGACCGCCGCGAATGTCGTCGGCTATGTCTTCTATCGGCGTGCGGCCAACCGCTTGCCGCGAGCATCGAATCTCCGTGCCTGAACTGCCTGAAGTTGAGACCGTCGCCAATGGCGTGAACACCCGCGTTCGCGGGCAGCGCATCCTGCGCGTGTGGACCAGCGGCAAGCCGCAGACGTTCAAATCGCCCGAAGCAAAGATCGTCGATGCGCTGACCGGCGCAACCATCGAGCGTGTGCGCCGCGTCGGAAAATCGATCGTGTTCGATCTCACGCGTGCGAAGAAGCATGCGCCGCAGTTCCTTGTGCATCTGGGGATGACTGGACGCCTGCTCGTCTCGCAGGCTGACGTCCCACTGCCGCCGCACACGCACGCGGTGCTGACGCTGGCAGACAGGCGTGAGATTCGCTTCGCCGATCCGCGACGATTCGGGCGACTGTCTATCGTCCCGCTGTCGCGTGTCGAGCCGCAAGGCTACACAGGGCCTGGGCGGGAACCGACAACGATCTCGGCGGCCGAGTTCGCGCAGCTCTTTCACGGACGCAAGCTCGCCATCAAGGCAGCGCTGCTGAATCAGTCGATCCTGCATGGCGTCGGCAACATCTACGCCGACGAGAGCCTCTTCCGCGCAGGCATCCGTCCGCGCCGCGCGGCCGGCCGGCTCACGCGCGAGGAACTCACGCGCCTGCATGCCGCGATGCAGCAGGTGCTCGCTCATGCCATTCAGCTTGGCGGCTCATCAGTGTCGGATTACGTAGACGCCGATGGTGTGCGCGGATTCTTCCAGCTCGAGCACAAGGTCTACGGGCGCGCCGGTGAGGATTGCGTTGTTTGCTCGGCGCCGCTGAAGAAGATCATTGTGGGTGGGCGTACGACCGTGTACTGCGCGCGCTGTCAGCGCTAGAGCAAGCTAGCAGCGGTCCACCGCCTGCTCGGCCGCGACCGCCGCGCCCACCACGCGCGTCGTCTGCTCGTCGTCGACCACCTCAATCGAGTAGCTCTGCAGCGGGCTCATCTTCACCATCTGGTGCAGATAGTCCTTGAGCATCCGAAGATCGAGGAAGCGCACGTTGTAGCCGGTGATGAAGAATTTGCGCGCACCCGCCTGGTGGATTGTGCTCGCGGTGGCGGCTGCAAGTGCCTTGTGCCAAAGCTGCTTGAAGTCCACGCAGCGCGCGTCGCTTCTGCTGTTCGCGGCTTCAAAGACCTCCTCCGGCTCCATGTCCAGGAAGCGCAGCCGCATGGCGCGATGTCCCATGATCCCTTCGAGGTGGCCGCGTCCGCCGCAGCCGCAGTAGTTCTCCTTATCGTCCAGGCTGACGACCGTGTGGCCGCCCTCCCACACGCCTTCCGCGAACGGATAACAGCCGTAGCCGATGCCCGTGCCGATCGTCCACACACGCACCTGCTGCTCCAGTCTTCCGTGCTGCGATGCCAGGCCCGCGGCCATCGCATCGGCGTCATTCACGATCGTCACTGGGGCCTTGAAGCGTCGCGACGCAAATTCGGTTGCGAGCAGTTCCTGAACGCGCGCGCCCTTCAACTGCGGAAGGTTTGGCGCTTCCTCAACGACGCCGTTGCGGATCAACCCTGGAATCGCAACCCCCACGCCCTTGATGGTGGACTCACGTCCGCTCGCAGCGTTCAGCACGACATCGCAGATCCCGCTGACGAGAGAGTCGGTCGGCAACTCCACCAACGAGTCGTCGTCATCCGAATCCTGCGGCGGCGCGCCGGGAGGATAAGACAGCAGCTCGCCCTGAATCTTATGGCCCACCACCAGGCCAGCGTAGATGCGCTCGGCCATATTGACGCCGATCGCCTCCACGGGCGAATTCGCCCCGGATTGCAGCTCGCTGTCCGGCCTGTTCCGTCCTGTCATTGTCCGGCTCCTCCGGGCCCGATGCCCCTAGCGTCGCTTCAGAAAATCAACCGCGTAAAGCTAGTGAAAGTAGCTTGCGGCGGGAACGGCCGTCAATCGCAGCGGCCGTCCTTCGCCGGTTCTGCCTGCTAATCCAGCTTGGCCACGCGGTTCATCCCATTGAAGGCTGCAACCTTATAACACTCCGCCAGCGTTGGATAGTTGAAGACCGTGTCGACGAAGTACTCGAGCTTGCCGCCCAGCGCCATCACGGCCTGGCCGATGTGCAGCAGTTCGCTCGCACCCTCGCCGATGATGTGCACGCCGAGGATCGAGTGGTTCTCGCGATGAAAAATCAGCTTCAATCTTCCCGTCGTATCGCCGCGGATTTGTCCGCGTGCAATCTCCCGGTAGTACGCGACGCCAACCTCATACGGCACGTCTTCCTCCGTCAACTGCTCCTCGGTCTTGCCGATGAAGCTGATCTCCGGGATCGTGTAGATGCCGTAGGGATAAAAACTGGGATTCGACACGATAGAGTCGTCGCCAAACGCGCGCGCCGCGGCAATCCTTCCCTGCTCCATCGACACGGAAGCAAGCGATGGAAACCCAATGACATCGCCAACCGCAAACACGACCGGCTGCTTGGTGCGAAAGTCCTTGTCCACCGGAATGCGTCCACGCGCGTCGGCTTCAATGCCCGCCGCCGCGAGGTTCAGCTCGTCCACGTTGCCCTGCCGGCCGACCGCATACAGCAGCGCGTCGCCCTGCAGCTTCTTCTTCGATTCCAGGTTTGCCACCACGGAGCCGTCGCTCTCTTCGACCGACTCCACCTCTTCGTTCAGGCGCATCGTCACTCGCGCGTCACGCAGGTGATAGCTCAGCGCTTCGACGATCTCCTGGTCAGCAAACTCGAGCAACCGCGGCCGCCGCTCGATCAGCGTCACGCGCACGCCGAGCGCCGCAAACATGCAGCAGTACTCCACACCGATGACGCCGCCGCCAACGATGATCATCGTCTTGGGAAGGTTCACCAGGTTCAGCACCTGATCCGAGTTCACGATGTTGGTGCCGTTCATCGGCACCTTTGGCGAACTCGCCGGCTTCGTTCCAGTAGCGATGATGACGCTCTTGCCCTCATACGCTGTCGCACCGCGCGAGTTTGTCACCCTCACATGCGTCGGGTCGTCGAAACTCGCGACCCCGGTCAGCACCTCAACGTTATTACGCGAGAGTTGCGCGTCGGTGACGTCGATCTCGGTCTTGATCACGTGCTGCACGCGGAAGGCGAGATCCGCCATCGTGATCCGCTCCTTCACGCGATAGTTCATCCCGTAGATGGACTTGTAGTTGTAGCCGGAAAGATGCAGCACGGCCTCGCGCATCGTCTTCGATGGAATCGTCCCGGTGTTGATGCACACACCGCCGACCACTTCGCGCGCTTCAATCAGCGCAACTTTCTTGCCCAGCTTCGCGCCGTAAATTGCGGCACGCTGACCCGCCGGTCCGGAGCCAATGACGATGAGGTCATATAAATTGGCCATAACGCCGCTGCGCTCTCCCGTGAAAAAAAGATCTCCGGCACACATCGCTGCGCTGACCGCGTCAGGGCCGCGTCAGCATGCTGATCCCAGCGTTAGCATCCTGATATGTCTGTGCCGCTGTCTATCATAGCCCTCGCCGAGCGAAAGGCCAGACGTCCAACAACACCGATAAACTGCTCGGATGCTCCGTTGTGCGATTTCGGACGGCGTCGCTTCTGGTTTCGTGAACACCACGCAAATCGAGCGGCTCGGACAGCAGGTGCGCCGCTGGAGCATAGACGAAATCGACCTGATTCAGCTTCGCGAAAAAGACCTTGAACCTCGCGATCTGTTCGCGCTGGCCGGGGCCGCTATGCAGACTCTGCGCGAGCTGCACTCGGCGACCAAGCTGCTGATCAACGGCCGCGCCGACGTCGCCATCGCTGCAGGCGCGCACGGCGTGCACGTCACATCGCATGCTGCCGAGCTCATGCCGGAGCAGGTGCGCGCGCTTTATGCGCATGCGCGACTCGCGCCGCCGATTATCACCGCCTCCTGCCACACCGCGGACGAGATCGCACGCGCACGCAATCAGCACGTCGACACCATCCTGTTCGGTCCAGTGTTCGAGAAGCGCGCGAGTGACAAACTCATCTCCAGCGGTGTTGGCCTTGACGCTCTGGCCGAAGCGTGTCGCCGGGCGCATCCCATTCCCGTCCTCGCGCTCGGCGGAATCACCCGGCAGAACGCCTCCGCGTGTATCGCGGCAGGCGCTGCCGGGATCGCCGGCATTCGCTCCTTTGCCTGACAGTTCGAACACTCACGCGCTTGCTTGTTCGCAGACCTCCGCGAACCTAAAATAGATACATGCTGATTACGCCCATCCAACTTGCTAACGAGTCTCTCCCATTGAACGAGAGCATCCCCGAGGGCGCAATCGACTACACGCCGGACGTCCGCCAGCTCGGTCCGCTCGCGCTCACCGGCAGAGCTGATCTCATCGTCGAGCACCGTGGCCCGCGCGAGTTCGTCGACGACATTCGCCTGCGCGCGCACTTTGACGGCAAGTTTGAGCTCCTCTGCGCGCGCTGCCTGGAGCCGGTCCAGATCCCGCTCGCGGGGGATTTCGACCTCATTTACCGGCCCGCAGCCGTCGAAAACGAAGCCGGCGAGCGCGCCATCAGCGAAGATGAGACCGAAATCGGGTATTATGAAAAGAGCGGCCTTCTGCTGGAGGACGCCGTGCGCGAACAGGTTCTTCTCAACCTGCCCGGCCGCGCGCTCTGCCAGCAGGAGTGCAAAGGCCTTTGCCCGAAGTGCGGCGCCAATCGCAACCTGGCCGACTGTGGCTGCGTTGTTGAGCCGGCAGATCCGCGCTGGAATGCGCTGGCCGAGCTCGGCATTGGCAACAAGGCCTGAGCCGCCAGATCTTTTGCACCACCAAGTTTCGCCGGCAGCTAAATCGCTGCGGTTGTTCAGTTTGAGAGGAATTTCATGCCTAATCCGAAACGGCGCCACTCCAAGCAGCGCACCGCCAAGCGCCGCAGCCACGACTTCCTGACCCCGACCGGCGTCTCCACCTGCCCCAACTGCGGCGAGCCCAAGCGGCCTCACACCGTTTGCGCCAAGTGCGGTGAGTACAAGGGCCGCGCGGTCATCGCCGGAAAGAATGCCGATTAAGCCCACCGAGTAAGCCCGCCGAATAGCCGGCCGAGTAAGCGCGCTGATTAAGCTTTTTGCCTCGCCTCCAGCTCACAACTCCTTTACACTCCGCACATAAGCTGGCAGCCAGGCTGTCATGATTCAGAAGCTTCGGAGCGCATGCCAATCGACATCGTTCTCGACGCCATGGGGTCCGACAAGGCCCCTGACCCTGAGATTCGCGGGGCCATTATGGCTGCGCGCCATCTCGACGTCCGCGTCCACCTGGTAGGTCCAGAGAACGTCCTGCGCCCGAAGCTGCGCGCCGCTCTCAAGGAAGACGGCGATCAGAACGGCGGTCCTCTTCCCAACCCGCTCGAGGCGCTCGAAGCCCTGGGCGTGGGCCGCAACGGCCGCAAGCGCAAACGACGCCCCGCAGTCTTTCTCGTCCAGGCGTCCGAGTGGATCAGCATGGAGGACAAGGCCGCGCTTGCCGTCCGCTCCAAGCGCGACAGCTCCATGCGCGTCGGCCTCAAGATGGTCCGCGAAGGCCGCGCCGGCGGCTTCGTCACAGCCGGCAACACCGGCGCGGCGATGGCCACCGCAAAGATGGTCCTCGGCTCGCTCCAGGGCGTCGACCGCCCCGCACTCGCCACAGTTCTTCCCACCGTTACACGTGCGCCCTGCGTTCTGCTCGATGTGGGCGCGAACGTCGACTGCGATCCGAACAACCTCGTCCAGTTCGCGATTATGGGCCACATGTACGCCAAAGACGTGCTGCACGTGTCCAATCCACGCCTCGGCCTGCTCTCGATTGGCGAGGAGGACTCCAAGGGGAACACCCTCACGCGCGATACCCTCCCGCTTCTGCGCGAGCTCGGCCTCAACTTCATCGGCAACGTCGAAGGCCGCGACCTCTACAACGGTCGTGTCGACGTGGTCGTCTGTGATGGCTTCATCGGCAACGTGGCGCTGAAGGCCAGCGAAGGTGTCGTCAAACTGGTGACCTCATCTCTGCGCGAGAGCCTGAAGGCCACCGTGACAGCACAAATGGGCGCCTTGCTCAGCCGCAAGGCCTTCCACAACTTCAAAAAGCGGCTCGACTACTCCGAGTACGGCGGCGCCCCGCTGCTCGGCGTGCGCGGCGTGTGCATCGTCGGTCACGGCAGCTCCAACGAGCGCGCCATCATGAACGGTATTCGCGTCGCGGCCGAGTTTGCCCAGGCCAACGTCAACCAGGGCATCGAAGCAGCCCTGAGCAAGCCATAACAGCCCTGAGCAAGCGATAGCACCCGTCAGCAGACGATAAGGCCTCTAAGCAATCGATTGCAGCCGCGTCCTTCCATCGGCCTGTAGCGGTGAGCAAGCGCCGACCCAAACCTTTCGTCACTTTCATCTCATCGCAAGTCATCCTCACCAGCTACGATCCCGCTTCAATCGCTGGGGCATCGCGACTCCAAAGCCCGTCGTCAGAACATGAACGCGCTGTAAGGCGCGACGCTGTGGAGGGTTTACATGCCGGAACACGTCAGCCGACTGGACTCCACCCTGCCAGAGTTTCCCTCTGCCGCCGGTCGCGGAGCCATCTTCTCGCCCCTCACACAGGACACCAAAGAGGGCCAGATGCGCGCCCACACCGTGCAGACCATCGGCGTCGATGCGCAGACTCTTTACGAACTCTGGAAGAACGTCGCCCTCGCGCCGCGCTGGATGGAATACGTCGTCTCCGCGGAACAAAAGAGCCCAACTCTGACCCACTGGGTGTTGGGCAATCCTGAAGACCCAAACGGCCGCCGGCTTGAGTACGACACCGAAATCGTCGAAGACATTCCCGGCGAGAAGATTGCCTGGCGCTCGCTCGACTCCGCCATCAAAGAAGTCGGCGAAGTGCTCTTCCGCTCCGCCGGCAAGCGCGGCACTGTCGTCGTTCTGCAGGAGAACGCAAAGATTCCCGGCGGCGGCCTGGGCATGGCTGCCGCTGCCGTCGCGAAACGCTCGCCGCGTCAGATCGTCATCGAAGACCTGCGCCACTTCAAGCAACTGGCTGAAACCGGAGAGATCCCCAACGTAGACCGCAACCCGCACGGGCCGCGCGGATTCATCGGCAGCCTGAAGGAACGGCTCTACGGCGAAAACAATCCCACCCCACCGGGCACCGCCGTCATCCACTGACCGTCATCTACCGCAGAGATCAGCCCAAGTTGAGCCGCAAGGGGGAACAAAAATGAAAGCAGTCTGTTGGATGGGCACGGGAGACATTCAGGTCCATCAGGTCCCTGATCCCGAGATCGTCAATCCGCATGACGCGATCGTCCGCGTCACGCGCACCGCTATCTGCGGCTCCGATCTCCATCTCTACGACGGCTACATTCCCACCATGGAGGCCGGCGACATCGTCGGCCACGAGTTCATGGGCATCATCGAGGAGGTTGGGCCGGACGTCAAAAATCTCAAGCGCGGCGATCGCGTCGTCGTCCCGTTCACCATCGCCTGCGGCAGTTGCTTCTTCTGCAAGCGCGACCTCTGGAGCCTGTGCGACAACACCAACCCCAACGCGCAGATCGCCGAGACAATGTACGGCTACTCCGGCTCCGCGCTCTTCGGCTACTCGCACATCTATGGCGGCTACGCGGGCGGCCAGGCGCAGTACGTGCGCGTGCCCTTCGCAAACGTCGGGCCGATCAAGATCGACAACGGCCTTGCTGACGAGAAGGTTCTCTTCCTCTCCGACATCTATCCCACCGGCTACATGGCCGCGGAAAACGCCAACATCCAGCCCGGCGACACCGTCGCAGTCTGGGGCTGCGGTCCCGTAGGTCTTTTTGCGATTGCCAGCGCGTACCTCATGGGCGCCGAGCGCGTGATCGCCATCGACCGCTTCCCCGAACGCCTGAAACTCGCGCGCGAGTACTGCGGCGCCACAACCATCGATTACACCGACAACGATGTCATCGTCATCGAAGCCCTTCGCGACCTCACCGGCGGCATCGGCCCGGACTCCTGCATCGACGCCGTCGGCATGGAGGCACACTCGCACACGCTCGTCGGCATGTACGACAACGTGAAGCAGGCGGTGATGCTCGAGACCGACCGGCCCTTCGTTCTGCGCCAGGCCATTCAAGCCATCCGCAAAGGCGGAACGCTCTCGATCCCCGGTGTCTACGGCGGCGCGATCGACAAAGTGAACTTCGGCGCGGCGTTCGGCAAAGCCATTCACATGGGCATGGGCCAGACCCACATGCACAAGTACCTTAAGCCTCTCCTGAAGACAATCGAAGAAGGCAAGATCGACCCAAGCTTCCTCATCTCGCACCGCATCGGCATTGAAGAGGTCCCCGGCATGTACAAGATCTGGCGCGACAAGAAGGATCAGGTCACGAAGATCGTGATCGACCCGTGGCAGGACCAGATCGGCAACAAGCTTGCAGCGTAGCCCCCTGAACAACGCTGCTGCCCCCAGGCCCAGGAGCCACAACTCCTGGGCCTATTTTTCCAGTGCCGCGTTTCGCGTTCCCATTGCGCGCCTATGATGAACCACAGGACCTCAGCGCATGGCCTCGAACAAATTTCTCGATCCGCCTCCGGCTGCTAAAGGTGACGGCGCGTCCTTCGAGCTTCTGCGAGTCTGGATAGCCGACCAGGGACAACACATCAGCCTTCGCTCCGGCGTGTGGGAAGACCCGTTCGCCTGGGGAATCGTTCTCGCCGATCTCGCGCGCCACATCGTTCACGCCGAGTCGCTCACGCGAAAAGAGCTTGATCAGGAAGCGTTTCTCGCACGCATCCGTGAAGGCTTCGAAGCTGAAATCGATTCACCCACGGACGATCCTGAAGGCGAACTCACGCAGTAGGCGCGGCCTACATCACGCGCGCTACGCGCTCCAGCTCCGCCTGTATGTGCTCCGGCTTGCATCCCATGCCTTCAATGTTTGAGGCCGCACGACGCGCCTCCTGCGATGAGATCCCGTACCCCCGCCCGCTCAGAAAGCTGGTCAGAATCTCCCCAGCCTGAAACGTGTCCAGGCCGCATTGCATAAGCTCGCTGCGGAGCCCCATCAAATCCGATGGCGTAAATTTCTCCGCGTTTGATCGATCGTCAGAACGGTCCAATTCATTCACAGCACGTCTCCCTTCGAGCTGACTACAGTCCCTTGGGTAGTACGGCCCACACCTGACTGTTTAGAGCAGAACCGGCTCGCGCGAGTTGTAGAGCAGTCGGCCGAAACACGCATTACCGTTGGGTATTCGTGTGCGTGTGGATGGAATCAAACTTGCTACCCGCGATATCCTTTCCACATGCCATCTGCTCTCGCCGCCGCTCGTGTTCTCGACGGAGTCGCCATCGCCTCCGAAATCAAATCCGAGGTCGCGCGCGAGGTTGAAGCCGCCCGCCGCGCCGGCTACAAGCCAGGACTCGCCGTTGTACTCGTCGGAGAAAATCCCGCCTCGCAAATCTACGTGCGCAGCAAGGTCAAAACCTGCGGCGAGCTCGGTATCTACTCCGAGATGCACACACCGCCCGCATCCATCACTACGGACGAGCTGCTTGCACTCGTGCACTCACTCAACGCACGCGATGAAATCGACGGCATTCTCATTCAGCTTCCGCTTCCCGAGCACGTCGACACAACTCGCCTTCTCGAAGCCGTGATCCCCGAAAAAGATGTCGACGGCTTCCACCCCATCAACGCCGGCCGTCTGCTCAGCGGCGCGCCCATGGAGACCGTACTCGCGCCCTGCACACCCGCCGGCATTCTCGAAATTCTCAAGCGCAGCAACATCCCGCTCGCCGGCGCGAACGCCGTCGTCATCGGCCGCTCCAACATCGTCGGCAAACCTGTCGCCGCCATGCTCATCAACGCCTCGGCCACCGTCACCGTCTGCCACTCGCGCACCCGGGACCTCGCGAGGATCACACGCGAAGCCGACATCCTCGTTGCCGCCATCGGCCGCGCCGGCTTCGTTCACCGCGACATGGTCCGCCCCGGCGCCACCATCGTCGACGTCGGCATCAACCGCCTCACCGGCGAAGCCGAGTTCTCGCGCTTCTTCCCACCCGACCACCCCGACCACCTCTCGCGTCGCGAAACCTTCCTGAAGCGCGGGTCCACAGTCATCGGCGATGTCGACCCCGCAGCCTTCGCCGTCTCCGGAGCCTACACACCTGTGCCCGGCGGCGTCGGCGCGCTCACCATCGCGATGTTGATGTCCAACACCGTCAAGGCCGCACGCCTGCGCCGCAATCTGCCGGCGCAGGCCTGATCCATGCTGCGCGTCGGTCTCACCGGTGAGCTGGGCAGCGGCAAATCGACCGTTGCCCGCATGCTCGCGCGCCACGGAGCCATCGTCCTCTCCTCCGACGAGATGGCCCGCGCCATGATGCAGCCAGGCCACGCTGCCTACGATGAGATCGTCAACCACTTCGGCGCGCGCATTCTGAATCCCGACAAAACACTCAACCGCAGCCTTCTCGCAAAAATTGCCTTCGACCCGGACAAGCCGCGCATCGAAGAGCTGAACGCCATCATCCATCCCGCCGTCATCGCGGCGCAGACCCACAAGATTGCAGAACTCGCGCGCACCAAACCAGACGTCATCGTCGTCGTCGAGTCCGCCCTGATCTTCTCCACCGCACACGCACCCGGCCGCAGTTGGGCTGACCGCTTCGACTGCATCGTCATCGTCACCGCGCCCGACCAGCTCAAGATCGACCGCTTCATCCAGCGGACCCGGCCCAGCCCCGGCGAAGAATCCGCCGCGCGCGAGCAGGCGCGCCGCCGCATCGAGGCACAGCACGCTCCCGTTCCAGAAGACCTGCCTTCCCGCATCATCGAAAACAGCGGCTCCATTGACGCTCTCCAATTCCAGATCGACACCCTTTGGAGGCAGCTCGTCACCCTCGAAGAGCGCCGCTGAACCTCCCGGCTGGCGCCCGCCGCTGAGCCGCACCTGATCTCCGCGGCACCGCCCCGGTTTGATACCCTTGAGCCTGCACACATTCAAAGGAGACATCATGGCTACAGCAGTTCTGGAACAGACCCTGCCCTACAAGGTGGCAGACATCTCACTCGCCGATTGGGGCCGCAAGGAAATCACCATCGCCGAGCAGGAGATGCCCGGACTGATGTCCATCCGCGCCAAGTACGCGCCCTCCAAGCCGCTCAAGGGCGTGCGCGTCACCGGCTCGCTGCACATGACCATCCAGACCGCCGTGCTCATCGAGACGCTTGTCGCGCTCGGCGCCACCGTCCGCTGGGCCTCGTGCAACATCTTCTCCACCCAGGACCACGCCGCCGCCGCCATCGCCGCCGCCGGCGTCCCTGTCTTCGCCTGGAAGGGCGAGACCCTCGAAGAGTACTGGTGGTGCACCGACCAGGCGCTCCGCCACGACGGTGGCCTCGGCCCGCAGCTCGTCGTCGACGATGGCGGCGACGTCACCCTCCTCATCCACAAGGGCTACGAGCTCGAAGACGGCGACCGCAGCTTCGTCGACGGCAAAGCCGGCTCGGTCGAAGAAGGTGTCATCCAGAAGCTTCTCAAGACCGTCCTCGCCGAAGACGCGCAGCGCTGGCATCGCGTCGCCAAGGATTGGCGCGGCGTCTCCGAAGAGACCACGACCGGCGTGCACCGCCTCTACAAGATGCTCGAGCAGGGCAAGCTCCTCGTGCCCGCGATCAACGTCAATGACTCCGTCACGAAGTCCAAGTTCGACAACCTCTACGGCTGCCGCGAGTCGCTCGTTGACGGCATCAAGCGCGCGACCGACGTCATGATCGCCGGCAAGGTCGCGGTCGTCTGCGGTTATGGCGACGTCGGCAAGGGCTCCGCAAAATCCCTTCGCGGCCTCGGCGCACGCGTCGTCATCACCGAGATCGACCCCATCAACGCCCTGCAGGCCGCGATGGAAGGCTTCGAGGTCACCACCATCGAAGAGACACTCGGCCGCGGCGACATCTACGTCACCACCACCGGTAACGTCGACGTCATCACCCTCGAGCACATGCGCCAGATGAAGGACCAGGCCATCGTCTGCAACATCGGCCACTTCGACAACGAGATCCAGATGGCCGAGCTCGATGGCTCCGATGCCAAAAAGCTCAACATCAAGCCGCAGGTCGACCAGTACACCTTCCCCAACGGCAACGCGATTTTCGTGCTCGCCGAAGGCCGCCTCGTGAACCTCGGCTGCGCGACCGGCCATCCGTCGCTTCGTCATGTCCAACAGCTTCTCCAACCAGACGCTCGCGCAGCTCGACCTCTGGGCTAACAAGGACACCTACAAGCCCGGCGTCTACATCCTGCCCAAGAAGCTCGATGAAGAGGTCGCGCGCCTTCACCTCGAGAAGATCGGCGTGAAGCTCACGACGCTCTCAAAGAAGCAGGCCGACTACCTCGGCGTTCCAGTCGAAGGCCCCTTCAAGGCCGAGCACTACCGCTACTAGAGAGACAGACAGTAGACAGTAGAGAATTGGACAGTAGAGATCCGCTACTAGGGAGTCAGACAGTGGACGGTAGAGAATTGGACAGTAGAGATTTTCGTCCCATCAGGAAGGCCGCCGAACTCCGGCGGCCTCCGCTTTTCTCTACTCGTCTACTGTCTACTGTCTGTTTGCATTGTGCTTGTCGCGATAGATCCTGCGCGACTCCTGATTCTGCTGCCGCGAAAGCGTGCGACGGTCCTGCGCCGTCAGGTGTCCGTTGTCCTGCGCGCGCATGCCGCGCTCCTCGCGGTTAACGCCGGCCTCCTGCTTCTCCAGCCGCGCCGTCTCACCCGCCGTCAACTGTCCACTCTTCACGCCCTGCGCAACGCGGTCCTGCTGATTCTCCTTGCGCGCATTGATGTGGTCCCGCTGCCACTTCGTTGACTGCCCAAAACCAGCCGCGGGCAGCAGAGCCAGAACACCAGCAAGAACAAATTTGGTCGCCTTCATGATTCGTCCCTCCGTGGTCCCGCGGCTTCGATGCTGCATGCCGCTGGTTACGCTCACATGGACACACGTCATTCAGCGCAGTTGCGCCAAACTCAAGAACTATATTCCCGTCAGTAACCGCAACTTCGCACACCGCACCGTGTAAGCGCGCAAGCGCTCCATCAGCAGAGAACTCGAAATCGCAAGCTCTCTACTGTCTAACCCGTACTATCTGTTTTCCTGCGGATCGTAGTCGCTCGCCACAACCTCATCCACGCCCGGCGCCTGCGCACTCGCATGATCCACCAGCACCACCGTGCGCACCGCACCCGCCGCGTAGCTCGTCTGCGGAGCCGTCATCAGCGGCAGCGCCTGGTTCGTCGGCGCCGTGCCCGCAGGCACCACCACCAGCGAGTACGTGCCCGCCGGCAGCATCACGTATCCCGTCGACGCGCCAAAGCCCACGCCTGCGCGCACCGCCGCCGTAGCCTTCAACTTCTCACCCGCAGGAACCATGTACAGGTCCACATTGCCCGCGCGCGTCGCCGCATCAATCACACGCACCGCAACCTCACCCGCCGGCGCCGGCGTCGTCTCATCCGGATAAACCGTCTCCTCGAGACTCGCCGCAACGTTGGCCACAACCGCCGTGTACTGCCGTCCGGCAAGCAGCCCCGTATTCGCCGCCACCAACATCTGCGTCGAGTTCGCCGTGTTCGCGCTCAGCCGCACATTGCCCGGCGCCAGCGGCATATAACTGCTCGCCGATCCAAAATCCACGCCGTACGCCAGCGCCGTACCCCCGGCATAAAAGTCCATGCTACCCGCGTCCGGCGACGCCGCAATCACTCTCACCTGCGCCACATTCTCGGGCGTCATATCGATGCTCTGACAACCGGCCAGCAGCATTCCACCCGCTACCGCCGCACCCACACGCCACCGCCGCCGCGCACCGCCACGCTTCGGCATTGCACACACGTCCGCTGGCACAGCAGTGGCTGGAGTGCTGAAGGTCATCGATTCATTTTACCCGTCTCGAATGCCGCCATTCCCAACCGCCATATCGCCCAAAAAGAACCAGCCCCGGAACCCCGCCCAGCGCTCCATCTACCGCCCCCGCTCGACAACGCCAGCGCGTCCCGGGGCTTGCTCCTCAACAACTTGGGCCCGCACGCAACCCCGGCTACTTCACCTTGTGCGCCACAATCTTGTCCGCAATTTTGTCGTAAGTCGTCTTCGGGATGATGCCTTTAGTCACCAACTGGTTCTTCGCCGTATACGGCCGCCCGTCAATGATCCGCTTCGCATACGCATCGCCGATTCCCGGCAGCGTCTTCAACTGGTCCGCCGTCGCCGTGTTGATGTCCATCAGGTCAGCCGCCGGTTCAGCCGCCGATGCCGGAGCCATCACATGCGGTGCACGCGCGGCACTCGGCGCACTCGGTGCCGTTCCCGCCCACAGCGCACCCGGCAAACTGATCAGGAGCCCAAGACAACCATAAAAGAGTCGATTCCAACGTGCCATAGACCCTCCAAGAATGAGTTGAACCTTTGAAGCCGGGTCAGCATACACTTCCCCGGAGTCTTCAGGAGGTTCGATGCGGAATCCAGGTCTTCTCGCTCTGGCAAGTATGCTTGCCGCCACTGCCACTCTCACCGGCCAATCAACAAAACCGGATTCGCAACCCCGCGTCATCCTCCAGGCGCCCCCGCCCCAGTACGCTCCCGCCGGCTTCCCGCAGAGCGGGCACGGCCCGGTCCGCATCTCCGGCGGCGTCATGGCCGGTCAACTGACTTCGCGCGTGGATCCGGAATATCCAGCCGACGCACGAGCGCAGGGCGTTGAAGGATCCGTCGTTCTCCACGTTCTTGTCGGAAAGGATGGCGCGGTCGAAAGCGTGATTCCGGTCTCCGGCCCTGAAGTGCTTCGCCAGCCAGCCGTCGATGCGGTGAAGCAGTGGACCTACAAACCGTTTCTCTTGAATGGCGATCCGGTCGAAGTCGACACCACCGTCACGGTAAACTTCAACCTCAATCGCAGCCAGCCGCAGCCGTAACCTACACCGCCAGCGCAGCGCCGCTGCCCATCTCAGTCTTCACAATCTGCCCATCGCGCATGTGCAGAATGCGGTCGGCGATCCTCGCCGCCTCAGGATTGTGCGTAATCATCAGCACCGTCTGGCCCAGCTCGCGGCTCGACGTCCGAGCATCTCCAGCACGGCATCCGAGTTCTGAGTATCCAGATTTCCCGTCGGCTCGTCTGCAAGCACGATGGCCGGTTTCGTAATCAGCGCACGCGCAATCGCCACGCGCTGCTGCTCGCCGCCCGAAAGCTCATTCGGCCGATGACTCAGCCGTCCCTTGATCCGCAGCAGCTCCGCCAGATGATCCAGCAGCGCATGGTCGAAAGGCTTGCCGGTATCCGCAATGTCATGCGCCAGCTCGATATTGTCCTGCGCCGAGATGGTCGGCAGCAGGTTGAACCGCTGAAACACAAACCCGATATGCGCCCGCCGCAGCTTCGTGCGCTCCGCATCCGTCAGCCGCGAAAAATCGTGGCCCGCGAATCGTGCAGCGTGCCCGAGGTCGGCGAAGTCAGCCCACCCAGCACATAAAACAGCGTCGACTTGCCCGACCCTGACGGCCCCACAATCGCGACAAACTCACCCGTCTCGACCGTGAACGACACATCGCGCAGCGCCGGAACCTCCAGCTTGCCCGAGCGGTACGTCTTCCCTAAATGGCTGGCTTCAATAATCGGCGGCATAGACGAATCAACAGCAGCCCTCAGTCTATCGCAGCACCCGCGCCACTGCCGCATCTTACGCGCGCGCTGCCGCCACCCCACGCATCTCCGCGTCGTCAGACGAGCTCCACAAACCCGACCATCAACCGCACCTTCACCAGCCCGCATCCTCAGTTCATCTCCGCCGGCGGCGCGCTCGTGCACTGCGCAGAACACACAGCTCCGTCAGCGCACGATGGCTCACCTTCGTCAGCTCCAGCCCGGCTTCAACCAGCCCGCAGTACAGCTCCACCGCCGCCCCAAGCTCCACCTCGAAGCTGTATTCCACTGCGCGCCGTCCCCGCCGTTTGCACCCCACCGTCCAGCATCCGCTCGCCGCATACGCGCGGTGCAGCCGCGCCAGCACAGCGCTCCGCTCCTCGAACGAGAACCCGTGGACCTCAATCACGCATCCGCAGCCGTCATCACCGTCGCCGCGCCTCATCACCGGCTCTATCGGCGCACGCCCGTCCGCAATCAGCCCTGTCCCACAATTCGACTCCGACCGGCTCACCGCAGGTACACTCGACAGAGTCCACATGGTCCTCGGCCTCGGCACCGACATGATCGAGATCGCCCGCATCGAGCGCTCGCTCGCCCGCTTCGGCGACGCCTTCCTCGAACGCGTCTACACGCCCGCCGAGATCGCCTACTGCCAGGCAAAAAGCAAGACCGCCGCCGAAAGCTTCGCCGCCCGCTTCGCTGCCAAGGAAGCCGCTGCCAAGGCGCTCGGAACCGGCATCAGCCGCGGCGTCACCTGGCGCGAGCTCGAGGTCCTCCGCTCCCCGGCCAGCGCCCCACGATCCATCTCTCCGGCCGCGCCGCCGCCATCGCCGCGCGCCTCGGCGTCCGCCAGCTCTCCGTCACGCTCTCCCACTCCCGCGAACTCGCCATCGCCATCGTCATCGCCGAAGACTAGATACGAGATACGAGACACGAAGACTAGATACCAGACACGAGACACGAAGACTAGATATGAGATACGAGATGCGAGACACGAACCCTCTCGTATCCAGCTCGCTGTCGGCTCCTGGTAATCTCGTATCTCGCCTCTCGCGTCACCCCGCTGGTACGATAATCTCCATGCCCAGTCAGGCTGAGGTTCGCTGGTCGCAGCTCAAGGTCGGCAGCATCGTCCTGGTCTCCATTCTGCTGCTCACCGCGCTGCTCTTTCTCATGACCGCGCCGCCGGCATCGGCTTCTTCCAGAAGCGCCTCGTCGTCCACTCCTTCTTCGACAACGCCTCCGGCGTCAAGGTCGGCGCTCCTGTCACCTCGAAGGCGTCACCATCGGCGAGGTCGCGCGCGTCGAGATCACCACCGACCCGGCGCGCAAGCTCACGCCCGTCGAGGTCGTGATGAAGCTCTCGCCGCACTTCCGGCGCCTCCATCCACAAAGATTCCATCGTCACCCTGCAGACCACCGGCGTGCTCGGCGACACGGTCGTCGACATCAACAGCCAGCTCGCGACCGGCCCCGAGATCCAGAACGGAGACGAGCTCCGCACCAAAGACGTTCCCATCCATCCAGGACGTCGTCGCCTCCAGCCAGGCCACCGTCAAGAGCCTGAACGAGATCATGCCGAAGATCAACGACATCGTTACCTCGATCGACACCGGCAAAGGCTCGGCCGGCAAGCTCATCAACGACCCGCAGCTCTACAACCGCGCCGTCGCCACCGTCAATCAGCTCCAGACACTCGCCACAAACCTCAACAGCGGCCGCGGCACGGCCGGCAAGCTCCTCACCGACGACACCGTCTACAACAACCTCAAGGACACCACCGCCCGGCTGGACACACTCGCGACCAATCTCTCCAGCGGCAAAGGCTCCGCCGGCAAGCTCCTCACCGACGACACGCTCTACAACAACCTGAACACCACGATCAGCCAGGCCAACGCCCTGCTCGCCCAGATCAACTCCGGCAAGGGCGGCCTCGGTCTGCTGGTCAAAGATCCCGCCTTCGCCGACAAGCTCAACGACACCGTCGCCAAGCTCGATCTCGCTGCTCAGCAACATCGACGCGGGCAAGGGCACCATCGGCAAGCTCGCCACCGACGACTCGGCCTACACCAACCTGAACAAGCTGCTCGCCAACACCGACGAGTTCGTGACCATGATCCGCCAGGACCCGAAGAAGTACCTCACCATCCACATGAAGATCTTCTGAGGCGCTCGCCGGCGTAGCCGTCCGGCTTGCCATTCACATCCCCGTTGTCGTCCGCGAAACTTCCCGCTATCCTGTGTCGTCCACAGAGCACCACCCTTCGTCGTGCCAAGAATTTCGTCGTGCCCAGAACTTGGTTGTGCCCAGAATCTGCACGCACCACCCCATGCCGGCGGCCCCTTCAGAGAGGCCCGCGGTCAACTTCCTTCTCAAGGAGACCCATGCGCAAGCTCGTCATCGCATCTCTGGTTGGCCTCGCCGCTTCCGCTTTGTTGCCGCCCCGCCACGGCCCAAACCCTGGGCCCATTCACCTCGCCGTCGCCGGTCCCGTCGATCTTGACTCCGGTCCCGACCAAGATCCCCGCCAAGCCCGTCGCCTTCGACACCAACGCGATCGACAAGACCGCCAACCCCTGCGACGACTTCTTCCAGTACGCCTGCGGCAACTGGAACAAGAACAACCCCATCCCCGCCGACCGCACCGGCTGGGGCCGCTTCACCGAGCTCGCCGAGTACAACAATTACCTGCTCTACAAGGACCTCAAGGCCGCCGCGGACGCGCCCAAAACGCCGCTGCAGAAGAAGTACGGCGACTTCTTCGCCGCCTGCATGAACACCGACCTCATCGACAAGCTCGGCGACAAGCCCCTGCAGCCCGACCTCGAGGCCATCGACGACGCTCACCAGCGTCAAGCAGCTCGCCGCCTTCAACGCCAAGCAGGACCGCCGCGGCGGTGGCGCCTTCTTCGCCGTCGCCGTCACGCAGGACCAGAAGGACTCCACCCAGCAGGTCGCCGCCACCGGCCAGGGCGGCCTCACGCTTCCCGACCGCGACTACTACCTGAATCCCGCCGCCGCGCTTCGCCAAGCTGCGCGACGGCTACGTCGAAAACATGACCAAGACCTTCGAGCTGCTCGGCGACTCGCCCGAGAAGGCCGCAGCAGGAAGCCGACAACGTCATGACCATCGAGACCGCGCTGGCCAAGGGCTCGCTCGACCGCGTCGCCATGCGCGATCCCGCCACCCGCTACCACCCCATGTCGGTCGCCGACCTCCAGGCCAAGACCCCGAACTTCGACTGGAAGACCTACCTCGACGGCATCGGCCTGCCCGAACGCCAAGACCGATCGTCGTCACCAGCCTCCCCTACCTCGACACCGCGAACGCCGAGATCACCGACGAGAATCTTCCCGCCATCAAGAGCTATCTGCGCTGGCACGCCGTGCACGATGCCGCTCCCCTGCTCAGCAAGAACTTCGAGGAGCTGAACTTCGACTTCTTCAACCGCACCCTGAACGGACAGAAGGAGGAGCAGCCGCGCTGGCAGCGCTGCACCGCCGCTCACCGACCGCGCGCTCGGCGAGGCCGTCGGCCAGGACTGGGTCAAGCAGAACTTCCCGCCCGCGTCCAAAGGAGGCCACCGAGCGTCTCGTGAAGGCGCTCGAAGCCGCCATGGCCGAGGACCTCAAGACCCTTCCCTGGATGAGTCCCGAAACCCGCGTCGAAGCCAAGAAGAAGCTGGACGCCATCGCCGACAAGATCGGCTATCCCGATCGCACTGGCGCGACTACTCCACCCTGACCGTCAAGCGCGACGACTTCTTCGGCAACACGCAGCGCGCCGCCGCCTTCGAGCGCCACCGCAATCTCGTCGAAGTTCGGCAAGCCCGTCGATCTCACCGAGTGGGGCATGA
Organism: uncultured Verrucomicrobiae bacterium; assembly: GCA_963716225.1. GTDB lineage: Bacteria > Acidobacteriota > Terriglobia > Terriglobales > Acidobacteriaceae > Granulicella. The sequence continues at coordinate 1,745,647 of OY970299.1, forward strand.
CGCCGCCCACCGTGAACGCCTACTACCAGCCGTCGCAGAACAACATCAACTTCCCCGCCGGCATCCTGCAGCCGCCGTTCTATGACGTCACCAAGGACCCGGCCGTGAACTTCGGCGGCATCGGCGTCGTCATCGGCCACGAGATGACGCACGGCTTCGACGACCAGGGCTCGCAGTACGACCCCAAGGGCAACGTCCGCATGTGGTTCACGCCCGAAGATCTCGCGAAGTTCAAGGAGCGCAGCGAGTGCTACGCCAAGGAGTACGACGCCTTTGAGGTCGCTCCCGGGCAGAACCTCAACGGCCATCTGACTCTGGGCGAAAACTCCGCCGACAACGCCGGCATCCGCATCGCCTTCCAGGCGCTGCAGAACACGCTTCGCGAAGAAGGCGCCAGAAGGCCGAGCCCGGTTACGTCGACGGCAAGCGCGACGGATACACGCCCGAGCAGCGCTTCTTCATCTCCTTCGCCCAGGTCTGGTGCGGCACGCTCACCCCGCAGGCCGCCATCAACCAGGCCAAGACCAACCCGCACTCCACCGGCGAGTGGCGCGTCAAGGGCACCGTGCAGAACTTCGACGAGTTCGGCAAGGCCTTCGGCTGCAAGAAGGGCGACCCCATGATGCCCGCCTCCGGCGGCTGCCGCACCTGGTAGCAGCAAGAAGTGAGTAGTGAGTAGTGAATAGCGAATAGTGAGTAGTGAATAGCACAACTGCAAAGCTCTCACCCAAAGCCCCGGACCGCGTTCCGGGGCTTTGCCTTTACGCACCCCCGTCGCTCCTGCGCTCGCTTCGTGAACTCCGTCCGTCGAAACTGTCATCTCGACCGATGCAGCGCAGCGAGCGTAACGAGCGACCCCGCATCAGCCTTGCCTCTGCCTTTGCCTTTGCCTTCACGACACTACTCCTGACCCTAATCACTCCGACCACCACCCGTCATCCTCCCCGCCGCAACTCCCGTCTACCGCAATTGGCAGAAATCCTCTGCCGCCACTACAATCAGACGAAGGTTTGTACTCTCTCCAGGATAGGTTTCTCCGCACGCTGGCGCATCGCCGAGCACGACGGAGATGAAGGAAGCACATGAAGTTGAGTTGGTTCGGCCGGCTGGCTCTGGCCCTGTTTGCGTCGTTGGCTCTGGGACTCGGCATGTCGGCATGTGGCGGTGGAACCATCGCCTACCTCTGGGTTGCCGGCACGCAGTACAACCAGATCGCCGCGTTCAAGGTCGACGACTACACCGGCAATCTCACCCAGGCGCCGCATCAGCCCTTCGCCGCCAGGGTGCCAATCCCGCTCATGCTGCTCGTCAAGACCGGCGGCCGCTATCTCTACGTGCTCAATCAGGGCAGCGGCGACACGCCGACCTCCAACAGCAGCTGACGCCGGCATCGTCGAGTTTTCGCGTCGGCGGCGACGGCTCCCTCACCTGTCCGAGAACACTACCACAGCCAGGGCTTCCAGCCCATGTGGATGCAGTTCGACTCCAACAACGGCTATCTGTACGTGCTCGACAAGTACTCGCCCGAGCGGCGACGGCAACGGCTCCATCACCGTCTTCTCCATCGACCCGACCACGGGCCGCCTCACGCTCGTGCTCAACACCCAGTCCGTTCCGCCCAACAGCCCCGCGCCCACCTACTTGGAAGTCGGCGCGAATCCGCTGATGATGAAGTCGCTCGGCAGCTGCCTGTTCACCGTGAACTCCGCCGACCAGTCCATCACGCCCTGCAGCCAGGGCTGGCGGCGGCCAGCTCGTCAACACCACCACCGGCAAGATCTCCACCGGCGCCACCAACATCAGCTCCATCAACGGCAACGGAAGCACCGTCATCCTCACCGACGACGGTGCGAACTCAGTCATTCCCTACTCCGTCGCCGCTGGCTGCAGTCTCAGCCCCTTGAATGGCGGCACGCAGTCAACTGACCGCCTCGGGCACCTCCAACCCGACGAACTCGTTCATCGCGGGCACCGGCAAGACTACCTCTACGTCCTCAATCAGTCGACGACCAACACCGATCCGACCAAGAGCTTCAGCTCCATCAGCGGCTTCCTCATCGACCCCACCAACGGCCTCACGCCGCTCACCGGATCGCCGTTACAGCGTGGACGCCGGCCCGGTCTGCATGGTCGAGGACCCGACCAACAAGTACATGTACATCTCTGACCACAACGCCGGTCAGGTCACCGGCAAGATCTTCGATCCGAACACCGGCGAGCTCTCTGCGCTTTCGCGCGGTTCCACCTTCTCCGCTACCGGCCTGGCCACCTGCCTGACGATCAGCGGTGCGGTTGACTAAAAGGAGCTCCGTGCCCGGCACCTATCACTCTTCGATTCAACCGGCCCACGGCCGAAACTCACTCGGCGCGCTCTGAAGCGCCCGCGCAAAGGGAAGCACATGACGTACAAAAGGATGCTCCAGGCTGCGATGGCCGCAGGTATTTCCGTAGCCATTGGCGCTCGGCGCAACGGCCTGCAGCCGCGACTACACGTCCGATTTCGTGTACACCGTCTCGGCCGCCAGCGGAAACATCAACGCCTTCGCGGTCGACTACCAGTCCGGCATCCTGACCCAGATCAGCGGCTCGCCGTTCACCACCGGCTTCACCCGCGAGACCACCCTCGTCCCCTCGCCCGATGGCAAGTTCCTCTACGTCCTCTCCGGCCCTGAGGACTCCAAGGTCGAAGAGTTCGCGATCGGAACCGATGGCAAGCTCTACGGCTCGCACACCTACTCGCTCTCCGGCACCTACCCGACCGCGATGGCGATCGACAACGCCGGCAAGTTCCTCTACGTCACGTTCACGTATCAGCCCGGCTTCACGCCCGCGTCTCCCCGGCCCCGGCGGCGTCACGATCTTCCCGATCAACAGCGACAACTCGCTCGGGACGCCGGTCACCGTGAACGGCCTGCCGTATCTGCGGTCGGCAACAACCCGGTCGGGATCACGGTTACGCCGCCGATCTGCTCGCCGACGCCGGTAATCGCCGACCAACACGAGCCTGCACGGGAGCCAGCGGCGCCGGCCACCAGAACGTCTTCGTCTACATCGTCGACCAGGAGGCTTCGCCCAACGCGCACCGTCCTCGGCTACGCCCAGAACACCTCCACCGGCGCGCTCACACCGCTCTCCGGCACCACCTTCAACACGACCCTCAACACCTGGCAGGGCTATCACGCCGGCGTCACGCCCAGCGCCATCGTTGCCGACCCCACCGGCCGCTTCGTCTACGTCACCGACAAGACCTCGAACCTGATCATCGGCTTCTCCATCGACAACCAGCTCACCGGCAACCTCACTGCCACTCGTCTCCAGCCCCTACGGCACCGGCCTCGTACCCCGTGTCGCTCGTCATCGATCCCCGCGGCAAGTACCTCTACACCGCCAACTTCAACAGCGGCTCGGTCAGCTCCTTCGCCATCGACACGGCCAGCGGATCGCTCTCCGGCGTCGCCGCCGACCGGCAGCTTCCAGACCGGCACCCGTCCAAGCTGCGTCACCATCGACCCGGCGCTCGGCATCTATCTCTACACCTCCAACTACCTCAGCGGCGACGTCTCGGCCGGCCAGCTCAGCCCCAACACCGGCGCGCTCTACCGGCGTCGCGAACTCGCCCTTCACTGTCTCTCCGCTGCCCGCGTGCATCGCCTCCGTTCCCAACGGCGCCGCACTCCTTCCAGCTCGCGAACCCATAAAGCGACTCGCGCAATCGCGCAATACACGAAGCGCTCCGGTCCGCCGGAGCGCTTCGCTTTGCGCTACTCCAATCCGCAAATCTCGACTGACGCCACTGACTCACTAGCTGCCGTTCCCTATGCTCCAATAGCCCTATGCCTCACGCCTCAGCACTTCACTCTCGGCGGCATCACCCTTGGCGGCGGCCCGCTCTTCCTCATCGCCGGCCCCTGCGTCATCGAGTCCGAACCCCACGCCCGCCGCATGGCCGACGCCATCCAGCGCATCGCCTCAGGACCTCCGCATCCCCTACATCTTCAAGGCCAGCTACGACAAGGCCAACCGCACCTCCATCCACTCCTTCCGCGGCCCCGGCCTCGAAGAAGGCGCGCGCATCCTCCGCCTCATCGCCGAGCAGAACCGCCTCCCCATCCTCACCGACATCCACACCGCCGAGCAGGCCGCCGAGCTCTCCGACCGCCTCGGCCCAGTCGACGCCATGCTCCAGATCCCCGCTTTCCTCTGCCGCCAGACCGATCTCCTCATCGCGACCGCCCGCGCCTGCGCCTCGCCCAACCGCGCCGTCAACGTCAAGAAGGGCCAGTTCGTCGCCCCTTGGGACATGCGCCACGCCGTCGAAAAAATCAAGGAATCCGGCAGCTCGTACCGACGTCACCCTGACCGAGCGCGGCGCCTCCTTCGGGTACAACAACCTGGTTGTCGACATGCGCTCCCTGCCCGTCATGCGCGCGATGGCGCCGGTCATCTTCGACGCCACCCACTCCGTCCAGACCCCCTCGGCAGCAAGCGCCGGCGGCCCCAAAGGACATGCCGTCTCCGGCGGCCAGCCCGAGTTCATCCCCGTCCTGGCCCGCGCTGCCGTCGCCGCCGGCGTTGACGGCATCTTCCTCGAGGTCCACGACAACCCTGCCGAGGCCAAATCGGACGGCGCCAACGCCCTGCACCTCAACCGCCTGCGCCCCGTGCTCGAAACCCTGCTCGCCATCCACGCCGCCGTCCCGGCCCTTCCCTGATCTGAGGTCGTCATCCTGAGCGGAGCGGCGTCAGCCGCGAAGTCGAACGACCCCTGTATTTGCCTTGGACCGGTCCGCCAGCCCACAAAAAAACGGCCCCCTTTTCCGGGGGCCATCTGCCTTTGTGCTGGAGGCACACGCTGTGCTTTTCGACTCCGCGCGGCCGGAAATGCTCTAGCGGGTCCGGCCTGCCCTGCACCTACTGGATGGACTGCGTAACCCGCCTCGCGGCACGATGGAAATCCTGTGGAAATCCGATCTCTACTTTCACTTCGTCGAAACCTGCACCACCCGCAGCGTCGGCATCTGCTGGTTCCAGCGTCGTTCACTCCCTCGAAGATCAAGCCGGAAGTCGGCCTGCGCTCCGGGCGCAAGCGGAGCCGCGCTCATCGGCTCGGTGTCCACATACGGCTGGCGCGTGCGGATGATCGAAACCGGAGCACGTGAGCGTCTGCGCCCGGCCCTCCGTCCGACGCAAACTGCGCCTCCACGGTCGCGCCCGTCACCGTCTTGTTCCCGTGGTTCGCCACATGGCCGTCCACATAGGTCGACCGGCCGCCCGACAGGCTCTCCGACTGGCTCACCTGCAGGTTCGTCATCTCCAGATTCGCCGCATACGCCGCGCCTCCCGCCGGTCCCGGCCCATGCCGCCCCACAACCAGCAGCGCCACAATCGCGATGACCACCACAACCGCCGCAATCGCCACCGCGGCTGTCGGAAATGCCTTCTCCCGCGGCGGCTCGCGGAACAGCGGATCGCGCCGCCGGAGCCCCGGCCGCCGCTCGAACTCGAAGAAATATTTGTCTCGTCAGGCATCAGCAGCGATTCTATACTGCACCATAACCTCAAGAGCTTTCCAGGTTCGGGCTGGTTTTCGGGCAGAGCATGCGCCGATCCCTTGCGGTACTTTGGTCGTGACGTAACTGGGACTCCCGTACCTTCAGTCCCTGGCATGCTGCGGCATCTGAACTATCAGGCACCTGCACCACGTTGAAACAGGATCGTACGATGTCCAAATCTCTCAGCTCCGCCCGGCTTCACCTCTGCCAGACCCGCGCCGACGTCCCGGGCGGCACGGCTGAGGAGCGGCGCCTCGACGTGGAGCGCACCGTGCACCAGCAAGGCCCAATACCTCATCCAGAGCGAGCTCGACCGCATCAGGCCGCGACCCGAGCAGGCTCCCGACAACCTCCTCAATCGGATCTTCCAGGCCGTCGACATCCTGTTCGGCCGCGGCCACGTCTACGTTGACCGCCGCCACCCCCGCCGCCCGTCAGCTCACAATCCGCGCGTCTACGCGAAGCTTGCCCGCTTCACCTTCTGCCGGAAGTCCTCGCCCCGCATCTCCACCACCACACACATCTCCTGCAGGCGCGACCGCATGCGCTCACCGATCCGATCGCCGAGCGTCTCCTCGCGCACGGCAGCGCGCGCGGCGCTCAACTCGCTTCCGCCCGGCGGCAGGTTCGTATAGTTGGTCGTGATGATCGTCGTTCGCCGGTCGTTGTAGCGCGTGTTCAGAATGTGCGCGACCGTGTCCCATACCCAGTCCGTCGGCTTGGACGCGCCCAGTTCATCGAGCACCAGTACCTCGGCCTCAAACACCGGCTGCAGAACCTCCAGCTCCGTCACCTGCACGCTGTTGTTGTAGCTGTTCTGCACCTTCTTCAGCAGGTCGCGATAGTCGTAAAACAGTCCCTTGGCTCCGCGGTCGGCAATCAGCGCCTGCAGCATGCCGACGGCAAGGTGCGTCTTGCCCACCCCGATCGATCCCGTCAGCAGCAGTCCATGGCCCTCGGTGCTCGAGCAGGATAGGCGCGCACAAAGTTCCGCGCCATGCAGCAGCGCCTCGCCTGCGAGCGATCACTCCACGGCAACTGCGTCTCAAAATCATCCAGCGTGCAGTGCGCATACCGCTGCGGAATCCGCGCCTGCTCGATCATCCGCGCCTGCCGCCGCGCCGTCCGGCACTCGCAGGGCTGCGGCCACGCGCATTCCGTCCGCGCGCTGGACGACGCGCAGCCCCGAACCCTCGCATACAGGACAAATCTCTGTCATCGGTGCTCTCAGTATCGCAGCCATTGCCGCTTGTGGGCCGCTGTGCGAATCCTGTCCACCACGAGCAAAACCCGGGCCGATCGCCGTCACTCTTGAGCGATTTCCGTTGCCGCGCAGCGTCCTCGCTGGTACGTTGCCGTAAGCAATCCAGGGACCCTCATGACCGTTTCCACCCAGACCCAGACTCACGGCCGCTCTGTGCTGATCAGCATCGCCGTTGCCATCGGCATCTTGTTGATCGTCTCAATTGCATTCCTGCCGAGCGCCTTTCGAAATGTGGCGCACACCCGCGCCTTCCGCATGGAAGGCCAATCGATGGAACCCGCCCTCTATCAGGGTGATTTTGTCACGGCCGACACCGGCTACTACGGGCAACATCCGCTCGCAGACGGCGACGTCGTCATCTTTCGCCACGGCAGCACCATTCTCCTGAAGCGCATCTCCGCACTTCCCGGCGAAACGGTCGAGGGGAAAAACGGCAAACTCGTTCGAAACGGGGTCCCGCTCACCGAGCCCTATCTCCACGACGCCGATCCGCAAGATTCCTTCAATTCACAAGTTGTTCCCCCCGACCAAGTCTTCGTCACCGGCGACTGGCGCGCGAGAAGCTTCGACAGCCGCGCCGGCGAGTTCGCCCCCGTCCACACCCGCGACATTATCGGGAAGGTAATACATCTACAGTTCCACGCATCCTGGGCAGCAGGGGCGCCGCTTCTAACGGCTGAATTTGCAAACTGCTAAAATAGAGAAAGCGCCTGAAGGCCCGGGAGTCGGGCCCCAAGCTCGCAGCGCGACAGGAACCTCGATGTCGGGAGCTACCATCTCAGCGATTCCGCTGATTTTCAATCGCCCCGGCAAGCGAACCGTTCTGCGGCGGGTTAGCTGAAAGGAATCACCCATGCCCAAGGAAGCCATTCACCCGAAGTACGAGAAGACCAACGTCCGCTGCGCCTGCGGCAACCACTTTGAGACGCGCTCGACCCACAAGGGCGACATCGTCCTCGAAATCTGCTCGGCCTGCCACCCGTTCTTCACCGGCAAGCAGAAGCTCGTTGACACGGCCGGCCGCGTCGAGCGCTTCCGCCGCAAGTACGCCGCAGCGCAGGCCAAGTAAGCTCGGCAGCGCACCGGAGACAGAGAAGGCCTCCCACATGGGAGGCCTTCTTCGCTGCCCTGCTGTCGACTCAATACGCGGGATAGTAGCGCGGATGGTAGTACCCATACGGCGCGTACATCACCGGCCCCGGCACATACACCGGCTGCGGAACGGGATACGGTTGCGGCACGCCATAGGGCTGCTGCACCACCACAGTCTGCGGCTGCTGCTGAGGCTGCTGCATGTACACCGGCTGCGGCGCCTGCACGCACGATCACCTGCGGAGCCGGAGCAGCCTGCGCCTGGTACGCCGGCTGCGGTGGCGAGCATACTGCTGCTGCGGCGGCGCGTAGCTCTGCTGCGTCGGAGCGTACTGCCGCTGAATCGGCGCTGCATCCTGCGACCCGAACGCCTCATCCGCGGTCATGTAGCCCTGGTCGACCATGTCTTTCTTGTGCTGCTCGATCGCGGCCGCGCGACGCTCGATCAGCGCCGGCTGCTGATAGTCCTGCTCCATCTGCGACGGGATGCCGAAGTCGTCCAGCACCTTCAGCGTCAACTGCGTCTCCGCCTTCAGCACCGGCCGCGGCCCGCGTCGCGGCAGGTTGATGAGGTCGATCGGCCACAGCACCGGGATCAGCCACTCCACCGTGTCACGCACCGGATGCCCGCTGCCGTGGATGCGGCCCTCGTTGTCGACCGTGATACTTCGGCACCGCAACCACACGCGCGTTGATCGGCACGTTGGTGTCCGGCTGAATCATCAGGCGATCGAAACGCAGTTCCATCCAGCCCTTGCCGACAAAGTGGCCGGGGTCCTTGTACTCCTGAAAGTGCCCGATGAGATAGCTGCCGTAAGGAAACGCTACGCGGCTGTACGCTTCCATGTGGCTGAGCTGGCACATCACCGGATCGCCGATCGCCATCGTCTGCGACGAAATCTTCGGGTCCGCCACCGTGCACTTCAGGATCGATCCTGCAGGCACAAGCTGTTCAGCCGAAGCCATGGAAGGTGCGGAGAACAGCGCTGCAGAAAGAGGTGCAGAAAGAAGGAGAGAGAGAATCAGCTTGCTCTTCATCGAAGAACCCCAGGAATTGGCGGGCCCATCAGGGAGCCCGGTTGCTGTTGCGCCTTGCAACGAGCGACGCTCACCTTGCGAGTGACGCCGGCTCCCTCCGATGTTCCGGAGGAGGCCCAGTGAAGAAGAGGTCGACAATCATGCTCTCGTGGGATTGCATCGTCAACGGCGAAAATGTGAGAAGCGGCTTACCCGAGCGCGGCTCGCGCGTCTCTCATTCGGCGCGCGGCTGCGCGGGTCTGAGATGAATTCAACTGCTTCGAGCTATTGAGCTTAGAGCGGATCCCTATTCTCATCGGCGTCGCAACAGCAATCGAGAGGCCGCAAAGCGATATCCTCTAGAAGGAAATAGTTGCTGTGGATAAGAAGTGGACACCGACGATGGAGCGCGAGATGCCGGCTGAAGCCAGCGTCCCGGCGGAGCTGCATATCGGCAAGGTGCGCATCGCGCCCGCAACCGTGCTGGCACCGATGGCGGGCGTGACGGACACGGTCTTCCGCCGCTTCATTAAGAATGCTTCCTTATACACTGCGGCGGCGCCATACTCCGCGGCGGAGGCTCACACGACGAGCGCGTCGAGCACCAGCGATGTAGATGTGGAGACATCGAACGAGGTCTCCGGCTGCGGCCTCATCATGACGGAGTTCACGTCCGCCGATGGCCTCAGCCGCATGCGCGAGACCAAGCGCAAGCGGTACCTCACCTACTACGACGACGAGCATCCGATCTCGGCGCAGATCTTCGGGTCGAATCCGGAGACACTCGCCGAGAGTGCACGCATCTGCGAAGACGCAGGATTCGACATCGTCGATCTCAACCTCGGCTGCCCGGCCAAGCGCGTCGTGAATTGCAATGGCGGAAGCGGTCTGCTGCGCGATCTGCCTGCAATTCAACGCATCTTTGAGCGCGTCCGCGCTGCCGTTGCAATTCCCTTCACGGTGAAGTTTCGCCTGGGATGGAATGACACGAACATCGTCTGCGTGGAGCTCGCGAAGATGGCGGAAGATTGCGGCCTGAATGCTGTCGCGCTGCACGCCCGCACGCGCGAGCAGGGCTACTCGGGTGAGGCGCGCTGGGAATGGATCGCTGCGATCAAGGACGCGGTGAAGATTCCGGTCATCGGAAACGGCGACATCCGCACGCCGGAAGATGCCGCGGCAATGATCGAAGCGACGCGCTGCGACGCGGTGATGATCGGCCGCGCCGCGCCTGCGAATCCCTGGATCTTCCGCCAGATCGCCCAGTACACGGCTAGTAAGCGCGCCACAGGAACCGGCGCGGAGCGCACACAGGAATCGGCGTGTATGACAGGCCGACAGAGATGGATCGCTATCGCATGATCCGCGACTATTTCGAGCGCCTGCTGCGCGAGATCACGGAGCACCCGGAGGTCATCGCACCCGCAATCAGCGACGAAGCCAAGCGGCAGAAGCGCGATCACGAGAGTGCGCAGCGCGATGCGATCGGCAGAATGAAGCAGTTCGCAAGCTGGTTCACGCACGGCGTGCCCGGCGGGGCGACCTTGCGCCGCGAGATCTTCGAAGCGAAGCGCGGCGCCGAAGTGATGGACCGCGTAGAACGCTTCTTCACCGAACGCATGAATGAGCCAGCCGCGCAGCCGCCGCTCGAGCCCGATGACGAGCTGAACGCGGCGCCGGCGTGGATGGGTTAGCGAATCAGGAAGAGCGCATCTAGAATGCGCACATGCTGCGGATCCAACTTTGCGCCTGTGTCCTGCTGATAACGCTCGCGTGCGCTCGTCTTTCCGCGCAGGTCCCTGATCAGCGCGATACGCCCGATTCATCCGCTCCGCAGACCGGCAATGCGGTCCTGCCAGGCAACGTAGCCATCCTCTCAGACACGACCGGCGTCGATGTCCGGCCGTATCTCAAGAGGATTCTTGCCGACATTTATAGGGCATGGATTCCGCTAATACCGCAGCAAGCCAAGCCACCTGAGTCGAGGCAGGGCGAAGCATTGATCCGCTTCAAGATAATGCCGGATGGCAACATCGGAGGGATGTGGCTGGACGGCTCAACCCATGACGACGCAATCAACCGCTCTTGCTGGGGATCGATCACGAGCGTCGGGAAGTTTCCTCCTTTGCCCGCAGGACTCGAGACTCGGCCCCTTGTGCTGCGGATTCATTACTACGTGAATGTGAAGCCGCCTTCATAACTATTGTTTGACTGTGCTCTCGACTTGCTGCCACTCGCTTTCGCTGAGCTGCAAATCCGCCGACTTAAGATTCTCTTCGAGATGAGCCACCGAGCTCGTGCCGGGAATCGGCAGCATTACGGGCGAGCGATGCAGCAGCCAGGCAATCGAAAGCTGCGCGACCGTAGCGCCGTGTTTCCTGGCAAGTTGATCGAGCTTCCCGCCGGGCTGTGCGAGCTTTCCTGCAGCGACTGGAAACCACGGAATGAAGCCGAGGGTGTGCTTCTCGCAGTAGTCGAGCACATCTTCGCTCTTGCGCGTCGTGAGGTTGTACTCGTTCTGCACGCTGACGACCTCCACCAGCTTGCGCGCATCCTCGATCTCGGTTACCGAGACCTCGCTCAACCCGATGTGACGAATCTTGCCCTGCTCCTGCAGGCGTCTCGCTGCAGTAAGCGACTCTTCGAGCGAGGTCTTCGGATCGATGCGATGAAGCTGCCAAAGATCGAGCCGCTCGAGCTTCAGGTGACGCAGGCTCATCTCCACCTGCTGCGTGATGTACTCTGCGCGGCCTAACGGATGCCACTGGTCAGGCCCGGTGCGCAGCAGACCCGCTTTCGTCGCGATCACGAGCCCGGCTTTGTATGGCGCCAGCGCCTCGCCGATGAGCTCTTCACTGACATCGGGGCCGTACGAATCTGCCGTGTCGATGAAATCCACGCCAAGTTCAACCGCGCGGCGCAGAACGCGCTTCGCCTCTTCGCGGTCCTTCGGCTCACCCCAGATGCCTTTGCCCGTGAGGCGCATTGCGCCGAAGCCAAGGCGATGAATCTGCATATCTCCGCCGAGGCGGAAGGTGGCTGAGGCTTGTGTTGCGATTGCCATAACGATCTCCTCCGTTCCCGCTTCTGATGCTGAACCAGTTGTGGAGGACGCAGAAGAATTTTGACCACTGTCGAATCGGCGTGGAATCAACCTCTTCCGCCGCTCTTGCGCCAGACCACGCGAATCTGCTCGCGCCAACGCTCGTCCAGCGCAAGCAGGTTCCACTCGACCGCCGGCGAGAGATAGCGCAGCACAGTTTCCGTTGCGGGATGAATGTGCAGCGCAGGCGCGACGAGATACAAACGCGGAGGAAGCGGCGAGAGTTCGACGCCGCGGAAGTAGCCGTGGCGCTGAAATTCGCCAAGCCCTGTAACCGGATCCACTGTTTCGCGGTGATGATGACGCACCCGGATCCAGTAGTCGAGCCCCTGCAGCGCGAAGTGCAGATCGTCGTGTGCCTTCAGCTCCAGCACAGCGAGACGGCCGTCTGCCGTGACGCCGAGCAGATCGAGCATGCCGCGGTCGCTCGCGCCCGCAATCGCCGGCACCTGCGTGTAGACGTGCCTGGGATCGAGATGCGGAAGCACGCGCGAGGTTTGAGTGTTCTCCGCATCGCCAGGCTCCGGCTCGGCAGGTTCGATGCGGTTGCCGCGATTGTCGGGATCAGGGTCGTTTGCGAATTGCCCAACGGCCCGGAGGCCGCGGCGCGGCTGTGGAGCGAGACTGCGCGTGAGCGGAGCGAGATCGTGGCGCAGAACAGATTCGAGCCAACGCTCAGGTGCAGCGCGATAGAGCGGATCCTGGCCAGGATGCAGGCCGGAGCTGCGCGGAGCTGCTCGCATTGGAAGCCTTGAGTGCGCAGCGCCTGCCGACGCGCCGATGCGGCGATGCGGCGGAACGGCAATCTGCCGGCGCACCCTCTGAACCGCACGCCGGCGCTCGAACAGCTCCGCGACACGCGTGCGGATCTCCTCACGCGCCGCTTCGGTGAGCAGTATCTCTGCTTCGCCGGCGCCGAACGTGATCTCCAGCGCGTGTGTGAAGCTTCCGGGTGCAAGGCTGATCCGCGCGCGCGCAAATTGCAGCCCATGCAGCAGGAAGGCAAGCTCGGCTGTCGAGCGCAGCCGCTGCTCGACGCGTGCATGATCGTTCCGCGGAACGAGCTCGAGTACCTGCTCGATTGCGCGTGCAAAGCGCTCGGCCGCAGCGGTCGCATCAGGATGATGCACGAGGCGCGTGCGCAGATTGCCGGTGTCCGCGGGATCGCGCTGCGTCAGCTCTTCGCTTGCCGAGTCGAGCTCAAAGAGCTCCCACTGCGCGGCCTCAGCCTTCAGCCAAGCCATGCGCGAGAGCGTGAGCGCAGCCGCGCCGCGCGGCACAATCACCTTGAGGCCTTGATACAAGCGGCGTCCGCCGGCGTGCTCGCGGCAATGATGCAGCCACAGAATTCCGAGGGTGAGTATGCCATCGACAATTGCCGCGCTTTCGTGTTCGCCGACACCGATCACTGCCCATGCCTGCGATCCGCGCACAAGCATGCCGCGTGCATACGCCGGGCCGAAGCTGCGCTCGAGGTCCATTGCCGTGCGAAATCCTTCGACGCTCCAGTCCGGAAAGTTGCGCGCAAGAACGCGCTCGAGCAGACGCATATAGCGGGTGCGTGCGCTGTCGCGTGTGGTTGGGGTGCGGCGGCCCGCGACGCCGAGGCCGCTGACCAGCTCTAGCGATTTCGGTTGCGCGTGGCCCAGGCGCTTCGTCGAAAGCCGCAGCCCATTAGCGCGTTCGGTTGCGGCAACGATGGTGCGGACCACGTTGCGCTCACCGCTCCAGAGCTGCAATGTGCAGCGCCCGTGCTCGGTAGAGAGTGAATATTTTCGGCGGGTGAGATCGAAGAGGAGCTTGCCGTCTTCGAGCACGGCCGCCTCGCTGTGCTCCGCGAGGAAATCCGAGATCAGCTTGGCGATCTGTTCGGGAGACTGCGTGGGAGTGGCGTCAGACGAGGCCCGCGGCAACTGCATAGAGCGAAGCTAACACCGCCGGCGCGCCTGATGCTCTACCACCCTTGTTGTGCGCGCAGGTGCGTGATGTGCGCCACGTGATGGCGGCAGTGCCACGCATACAGCAGCGTCACCGTGTCCATGCGCTGCAGGCCGCGTTCGCTGTGGTTCCAGGTGCGCTTCCACTGCGGCTCCTTCATGGAAGTCAGCAGCGTTACCCAGCGCGCATGCACACCGTCGAGAATATCGAGCGACCACTCAATCGGCATGCGGTGGTCAGGGAGCTCGGCCAAGGCAGCTTCCTTGTAGCCGTGGATGACGGGCTCGTCTTCAGTGAGTGCGCGGCACAGCCGATGGAATGCAGCCATGTGCGAGTCGCCGAGGTGGTGCACAACCTGGCGCAGAGTCCAGCCGCCCTCGCGATACGGCATATCGAGCTGATGCTCACTCAGCGACCGCACCGCTTCACGCAGCTGTTCGGGCATCTCAGAGATGGTCAGGATGGCGTCGCGCAGATCCTCCGCCATGATCGTCTGAGGCGGCGAGAACGGGCCGATGGGATAACGCGGATCACGCTGCGGAGGTTTTGAGTCTGGCATAGCCTTTGGTGGGATTGTAGACCGGTTCGGTAGCCGTGGCGCTAGTCTGTTTTGGAGAGGGTTGAATGATGTTGAAAGCCGGTGTCGCAGTTGCTGCTTTGAGTTTGTTGGCACTTTGCGGATGCTCACACGCGAGCCCGAACTCGGTTGGACCCGCGGCAAGTCAGCCGGACGCAGCGCAGAGCTCGGAAGCGAATGCTGCTGCAGCATCGCCTCGAGCAGAGGGTCCAATCGTCGGGTTCGATCGCAATGATTATCCCGGCGATGAAGTGATGGCGTCGATGCGCAAAGCATTCAGCTTTACTGGATATTGGCTGACCAATCCTCCCGGCGAGAACGCGAACACGTGGGTGGACAAGCGCGCGGTTCTGCGCCAGCAGGGATGGGGATTCCTGGTGCTCGCGAACGGCAAGCTCGATGCCGAGATCCTGAAGGCGCAGAAGGCGGGCACGTCTCCCGCGGCGCTAGGCAGGCGCGATGCGGAGGACGCGATTGCAGCAGCGAAGCGCGAGGGATTCCCTGCGCGAACGATCCTCTTTCTTGATCAGGAAGAGGGCGGCCGGCTGCTCGACGAGCAAGCAGCGTATCTGCTGGCGTGGACTGAGGCCGTCGCGGGCTCAGGATTTCGCGCCGGCGTGTATGCGAGCGGGCAGCGCGTCCAGGACAGCCCCGGCGTGTGGATCGACACGGTAGAGGACATTCGCGCACGCGTGAAGACGAGCGGCTTGCATGACATCGCGATCTTCGATGCGCTGGACCAGTGCCCGCCAGCGCCGGGATGTACGTTGAAGGCGAAGCCGCTGAGCGCAGCGCCAGATTTGAATCTCACGGTCTGGCAGTATTCGCAGTCGCCGCGCCGGCCGGAGATCACGAAGAGCTGCGCGGCGACGTACGCGAGCGATGGCAACTGCTACGCGCCGGGATTCCCGCAGGTGTTTCTGGATATGGACGTGGCGAACTCAGCGGATCCGTCACGTGGGCGGTGAGTCCTTCGCGCACCGCATAGAATCTAACTATGGTGGCTGTAACAACCGCTTTCGGACCCCCCTACGATCACAAGCGATATTTCTTTGAAAACCTCGGATTGAGTGAGCGCCTGCTGGAGCGCTGTCTCGGAGAGGCGCTGAGCGCGGGCGGAGACTTCGCGGATTTGTACTTCGAAGCGGTGACCTCGACGTCGCTCGCAATGGACGAAGGCATCGTGAAAACGGCAGCGCAGGGCGTCAGCGTTGGCTGCGGCGTGCGCGTGCTGAGCGGCGAGCGCACTGGGTTTGCGTACACCGACGATCTCAGCGCCGGGCGATTGCTGAAAGCCGCGCGCACGGCAGCGTTGATCGCGAGCGGCCCGCAGACCACGCGTGTCGCAGGGTTCCGTCATACAGATGCAACGCGCGCGCCGCAGCTTTATCCGATTGCAGGATCGTCCGACGCGGAGATCAGCGCGAAGCTGGAGCTGATTGCACGCGCAGATCGTGCGGCAAGGGCGTTCGATCCGCGCATCGTGCAGGTGCGTGCGGGCTTAAACGATGAGCTGCGCAGAATTCTGGTGGCAGCGTCCGACGGAACGTTTGCATTCGACACGCAGCCACTTGCGCGCTTGAATGTTGGCGTAATTGCAAAGGATGAACACTCGAGTGCGCGTGGATCGAGCGGCGGTGGCGGGCGCGTGTCGCTGGATTTCTTTACAGGCGCAAAAACTCCGGAACACTTTGCAACGGAGGCGGCGCGAACCGCTGTGCTGCAGCTTGGCGCCATTGCTGCACCGGCTGGGGAGATGGAGGTTGTGCTTGGGCCCGGATGGCCGGGTGTGCTGCTGCATGAGGCAGTAGGCCACGGGCTCGAAGCGGACTTCAACCGCAAGAAGACGAGCGCGTTTGCTGGATTGATCGGGCAGCAGGTGGCATCGAGCAAGGTAACCGTCGTCGACAACGGAACCATGCCGGGACGGCGCGGGTCATTGAATGTGGATGACGAAGGCAATCCAACGCAGGAAACGGTGCTGATCGAGAACGGCATATTGCGCGGCTATCTGAGCGACAAGCTGAGCGCGAAGCTGATGAACATGCCGAACACCGGCAGCGGACGCCGCGAGAGTTACCAGGCGATCCCGATGCCGCGGATGACGAACACCTACATGCTCGCAGGCGACGACGAGCCTGCGGACATAATCCGCAGCGTGAAGCGCGGCCTCTACGCAGTGAACTTCGGCGGTGGGCAGGTGGACATCACGACGGGCAAATTTGTTTTCTCCGCGATCGAGGCCTACCTGATCGAAGACGGCAACGTGACCGCACCGGTGAAGGGAGCGACGCTGATCGGCAACGGACCGGAGTCGTTGAAGTATGTGTCGATGGTGGGCAACGATCTCGCTCTCGATGAAGGCATCGGGACGTGCGGCAAGAACGGCCAGAGCGTTCCAGTGGGCGTGGGCATGCCAACCGTGAAGCTGGATCGAATGACGGTTGGTGGGACGGCTCGATGAAATCTGATGCGACGAGTGTCGAATTGAGCGCAGATCTGAGAACGCTTGCGGAGCAGGCGATTGAGATGGCACGGCGTGCCGGTGCAAGCGACGCTGAGGCAGTCGCGTTTGAGGGTGACGAGTTTTCGGTGCACGTGCGCATGGGCGAGGTGGACGAGCTGACCGAGTCGGGCTCGCGGGCGATAGGGCTGCGCGTGTTCTTCGAGGCCGACGGCGGACAACGGACTGCAAACACGTCCACCTCGGACCTGTCCAAGGATGGCATTGCCCGGCTGGTGAGCGGCGCGGTGGAGTTGGCGAAGGTGACGGGCGCGGATCCGTTCGCGGGATTGCCGGAGCGCGAGGCGTTTGGTTCATTGCATGTCGATGAGCTGCGGCTGTACTTCGACGATATTGATAGTGTTCCGCCGGAAGAGCGCATTGCGATCGCGAAGCGCTGCGAGGCTGCGGCGATGGGCACCGATACGCGTATTCAGAACAGCCGCGGTGCGGGCTTCGACCTGAGCACGTCCCGGCGGGTGATGGTGAACTCGCGCGGATTTGCAGGTGAGTACAGGCGGAGTTACTGCGGATTCTCTGCGACGCCGATTGCGCAGGATGCCAACGGCATGCAGACAGGCTACTGGTACTCGACTGCGCGGACGCCGCGGTTGCTGGAGCCGCCGGAGGAGATTGGCAGGATTGCCGCGGAGCGCGCGCTGCGCAAGCTGGGGGCGCGCCGGGTTCCGACGTGCCGGGTCCCGGTCGTGTTTCCACCGGAGGTGTCGCGGGGGCTGATGGCCAACCTGCTGCACGCCGCGGATGGGGACGCGATCTACCGCAACGCCTCGATGTTCGCGGGCAAGCTGGGCGAGCAGGTTGCCGGCGAGAACATCACGATGGTGGACGACGGCACAATGGTGTTCGATCGCACCGCGGTGGATGGAAGCACGTTGCGCGTCGGCGGGTTTGGGACGTCGCCGTTCGATGGCGATGGGCTGGCCACGCGGCGCACGGTTGTCGTCGAGCGCGGCGTGCTGAAGGAACTGCTGCTGAACACGTACACGGCACGGAAGCTCAACATGAAGTCGAATGGGAAGGCTTCGCGCGGGCTCGCAGGTGCGCCTGGAATTGGCGGCGGAAACTACTTTCTGGAGCCGGGGGAGATGACGCAGGAGCAGATTGTTGCGGACGTGAGGCGCGGTCTCTTGGTGCTGGGCACGATGGGCTTTGGAGTGAACCTGGTGACGGGGGATTACTCCCAGGGCGCCACCGGGCTATGGATCGAGGATGGCGAGCTGACGCACGCGGTCGACGAGATCACCATCGCGGGAAACCTGAAGGAGATGTTCCGGAACGTCAGCGCGATCGGAAGCGATCTCGAGTTTCGGGGAGCGGGTGCGGTGCCGACGGTGCGGATTGGGGGCATGACGGTGGCGGGGAGCTGAGCCCACACCCCCTTTCCCGGCAAACTTGTGCAAAGTATTCTAAAGACGTTAGTTATCGGTGGACTTCGTGTCTACCAGGACACACAGGTGTGGTGAATCGTGCTCACACGGTCTGGCCGGTTATGGCTCCGCGGGTTTGTCTGCGGGTGGCGCGGTCTGGCCGGGTGGGAGGACGGCCGGCGGAGTTTCTTTGGGCTTCGGCGCGTTGATCACGGGGCATTTGTCGGAAAGGGTTTTGGCGAGGTCTTCGTGCTCAACGGTGAAGTTGAGGGTGCGCTTCTTGTCGGGGCCGGTGGTGATGCGGAAGATGTAAATCGTCTCGTAATCGGAGTTGAGCCAGCGGGGGACGATGTCCTTCTGTCCGAACGACTTCAGCATCTCCTCGGCGAAGCGGCGGGCGGCGAGGTGCTCCCAGGCGACGACCACGAGGGCATTCGAGAACTCGGGCTTGAGGAGCTCTTTCTGCAGGCCCTTGATGTCGGTGGCCGCGATCTCGGCGTTGACGGGCATGCCCTGGTCGATGGCGTAGGGCTCGATGGTGGCGAGCGGACGCACGTAGGAGTGACGGGTGACGCTGGGCGCCGTGTCGTCATCGGTGGACTTGGCTGGGTCAGCTGCAAAGATTGCGGCCGGCTTGCCATAGCGCGCGAGGACGGACGGCAGAGCGAGCGCGCGATTGAGGCCCTCGCAGTCGAGCTGGCCACGGGCTTTTTCGTGAGGCTTCTCCGCGTGCCGGACCATGACGATGGTTTCAGTGCCGGGGGATTGGGCGGCGGCGTGAGGCCGAACGGCAGCAAGGAATGTGCAGAGAGCGGCAAACGCCAACAGGCGCCTCGGAAAGGACAACATGATGGGTGAGACGGGCCGGAACAATTTCCCGTTGCCGATCTGCCGGAACGCTTATCGGATCGTCGTGTGCCATGTGAGAGCCATTGACGACTGTATCGCCTGCCTTTACACTTTAGGCTGTGATCGTTAGCTTCCGGCACAAGGGCCTTGAGGAGTTCTACCGGAGCGGATCGAAGCGTGGCATTCAGACTGCCCACTCCAGGAAAGTCGCATTAATTTTGGGAACGCTGGACCGGGCACGAGCCCCTGACCAGCTAAGGCTGCCGTCGTTCCGGCTGCACGAGTTGAAGGGAACCCGCGCCGGTTTCTGGTCGATGTGGGTGAACGGCAACTGGAGAATCACTTTCCGGTTCGCTGGCGACGACGTGGAGCTGGTGAATTACGAGGACTACCACTAGGAGAGCTCTGATGACGATGAAGAATCCACCCCATCCCGGGGAAATATTGAAGGATAGCTTTGGTCCTGATGGACTGAACATCAGTGTGTCGGCTGCGGCGCGGCAACTGGGCGTGTCGCGCGTGACGCTCTCGCGGGTCGTAAACGCGAAGTCGGCCATGACCCCTGCCCTGGCCGTGCGACTCGAGACGGCCGGCCTTAGCTCGGCGCGATTGTGGCTGGATCTGCAATCCGCGTACGACCTGAGCAGGGCGCAACGCCGCAAGCAGCCGAAGGTTGTGCCGTTCAAGTGGAAGCCTGCGGAAGCGGCCTAAAGCGGATCGACAGAGAAGCTAATCACTCCAGCTTCTCGCGCTCGTTAACGCGCGATACCCCACCCTGTCTTCCTTCGGAAGCCGAGGGTGGGGCACCCGAAAAAGCAGGTTCCCTTCGGGAATGACAGACAGAAAAGTAAGGGCTACTCGGGCGCCTGGTTGCGGCGGGGGCGGCGGTTGGCCTGGAGGACGCGCTTGCGGAGGCGGAGGGATTTGGGCGTGACCTCGACGAGCTCGTCGTCGGCGATGAACTCGATGGACTGCTCGAGCGTGAGCTGGCGGTAGGGCACGAGGCGGAGGGCTTCGTCGGCCGAGGAGGCGCGCATGTTGGTGAGCTTCTTCTCGCGGACGGCGTTGACGTCGAGGTCGTTGTCGCGGGAGTGCTCGCCGATGACCATGCCTTCATAGACCTCGACGCCGTCGGGGACGAAGAGGATGCCGCGGTCCTGGAGGCCGTTGAGCGCGTAGGTGGTGGTGGTGCCGGCGCGATCAGAGATGAGAGCGCCGCTGGGGCGCTGCGGGATCTCGCCCTGGTAGGGGACGTAGCCGTCGGCGATGGAGTTCATGACGATGGTGCCGCGGGTTTCGGTGAGCATTTCGCTGCGGAGACCGATCAGACCGCGCGAGGGGATTTTGAACTCCATCCGCACGCGCCCAGACCCGTGGTTGGACATCTTCACCATCTCGCCCTTGCGCGGACCGAGGCGCTCGATGACCGTGCCGACGAAGGATTCCGGGATGTCTATGCTGAGGAGCTCGTTGGGCTCCATGAGCTGGCCATCGATGCGGCGGGTGACGATTTCGGGGCGCGAGACCATGAGCTCGAAGCCTTCGCGGCGCATCATTTCGATAAGCACGGAGAGCTGGAGCTCGCCGCGGCCGAGGACCTTGAAGGTCTCGGGCGAGCCGGTGTCTTCGACGCGGATGGAGACGTTGGTGAGGAGCTCTTTTTCGAGCCGCTCCTTGAGATTGCGAGAGGTGACGAACTGGCCTTCGCGGCCGGCGAAGGGCGAGTTGTTGACCGAGAACTGGATGGCGATGGTGGGCTCATCGATGGTGATGAGCGGGAGCGGAGCGGGGTTCTCGATGTTGGTGAAGGACTCGCCGATGGTGATGCCGGGAACGCCGGCGATGGCGACGATGTCGCCGAGAGTGGTCTCTGGCGTGTCGGTGCGCTTGAGGCCGTCGAACGAGAACAGCTTGGTGATCTTGACGGTCTGGAGCGAGAGATCGCGCTTCGAGACGGCGACCTCCTGGCCGGTTTTCAGCGTGCCGTTGAAGACGCGCGCGATGGCGAGGCGGCCGAGGTAGTCGGAGTAGTCGAGGTTGGTGACGAGGATCTGGAGCGCGCCGTCGGGGTCGCCTTGCGCGACGGGGATGGTGTTCACAATTAATTCGAACAGAGGCTGCAGATCGGTGCCGGGCTTGGCGAGGTCCATGGTGGCAGTGCCGGCTTTGCCATTGGTGTAGATGACGGGGAACTCGAGCATGGACTCGTCGGCATCGAGATCGATGAAGAGGTCATAGACCTCGTTCAGCACTTCCTGAGCGCGGGCGTCAGGGCGATCGATCTTGTTGATAACGAGGATGGGCGTGAGCTTGGCTTCGAGGGCCTTCGAGAGCACGTAGCGCGTCTGCGGCAGCGGGCCTTCGGACGCGTCGACGAGGAGGACGACACCGTCGACCATTTTGAGGGCGCGCTCGACTTCACCGCCGAAGTCGGCGTGGCCGGGGGTGTCGACGATGTTGATCTTGGTGTTCTTGTAGTGGATTGCCGTGTTCTTGGCGAGGATGGTGATGCCGCGCTCTTTTTCGAGGTCGTTGGAATCCATCACGCGCTCGACGACGGACTCGTTGGCTCGGAACGTGCCTGATTGGCGCAGCATGGCGTCGACGAGGGTGGTCTTGCCGTGGTCGACGTGGGCGATGATGGCGATGTTTCTAATGGGCTGCGATGCCGTAAGCTGTGATGCGGTGCTCAAAAGGGCTTCCTTAAGGTGAAAGATTCAGGTGTTCAGCGGGTCTGGTTCGCGGGTCGGGGGCGGCACTTCAGGGGTGCTCGGGCGCGAAAAGGACGCAACTTGTTAAGTTTACCGCAGATAGTGCGAATTTCGTTTGCCGCAGGGCGATTGACGCTAGGATATTGGGCGTATTCGTTGTGCAATTTTGATGTGGGTGAAGGAGCTGTGCGCATGAGGACGAAGCTGACTGTAGCGGTGGTTGCATTCCTGATGTGTGGGACCTGCTTTGCGCAGGAAGCCGGTGGATCATTTGCGGGGCAGGTGCCGGTGAACTGCACGCTGAAGAAGGGGCTGAGTTCCCGCAATGCGAAGGTGGGCGAGGAGATCACTGCGGTGACGGAAAAGCCGGCGACGATCAACGGCGTGGCGGTCCCGCGCGGGTCGCTGCTGACCGGCCATGTGGTGGACGCGACGCCATATAAGAAAGACGGCCAGAGCGCGTCGTTGACGGTGCTGTTCGACAAGCTGGAGCCGAAGAAGGGCACGGCGTTCCCGGTAGACGCCAGCGTGTATCGCATTGGCATGTCGGACAACCAGCTCCAGGGGCAGCGGCACGATGTGGATATGGGGATGCGCGGATCGGCGGCGGAGGCGAATACGACGGCAGCGGTGCGCGGCGGAACGGACCAGATGGACAACAGTGTGCAGGGGATGTCGTCGGCAAGCGGCGCGCCTGTGCACGTCGAAAGTGCCGTGCCGGGAGTGGCGCTTTCGGCGGTAGCGGGCGGCGAGCGCTCGGCGGTCATGAGTGCGTCGAAGCAGGATGTGGAGTTGGCCGGCGGTGCGGAGCTGGTCATCGGCGTGAAGGCGAAGTGAGCTGAAGCGTCCTAAAGTCTGGATGAATCGAGAGGGCCGGCACGGAAGCATTCGCGCCGGCCCTCGCGTTGTTTGGTGACCTATACTGACGGCAAGATCATGAAGAGGGTGCGAATAAAGCAGGTCGCGGCGGCGTTGCTTCTAGTGCCGCTGGGGTGGGCCGCGGTTCGCTGCGTGGCTGCTGAAGGCACGCCTCCGCGGATGGTGCTGATCGATCAGGATGGGAGTGGGCCGGGCGGGTCGGACCAGATGTCGCTGATGGTGTTGCTCGAGTCACCGCAGGTGAAGGTGCTCGGCATTACGATTGTGACCGGCGACCAGTGGCAGCCGGAAGAGGTCGAGCACACGCTGCGAATGCTGGAGATTGTTCACCGCACGGAGATACCGGTGGTGCCCGGAGCGGTGTTTCCGCTGGTGAGGAATGAGCAGGAAGCGATGGCGATGCGCGCGTTCGACGGCAGCTCGCCGTGGTACGGCGCGTGGAGCCCAGGCGCGAAGCACCATGCGCCATTTGTTGTGCCGCCGTTGAAGGAAGGCGCGCCGGCGACGAAGCCGCTCGATGAAGATGCAGCGCATTTTCTGGTGCGCCAGGTGCACGCGCATCCGCACGAAGTGACGATCGTTGCGCTGGGGCCGCTAACGAATATTGCGCTGGCGCTTAGAATCGATCCGCGGTTTGCGCAGCTCACGAGCGGGATTGTGGTCATGGGCGGGAGTTTGGCGCCGCGCACCGACGATCCGGAGTTTGCGACCCATCCACGACATGAGTTCAACTTCTGGTTCGATCCCGAGGCAGCACACATTGTGCTCCAGGCGGAGTGGCCGAGGATCGACATGACGCCCGTGGACATCTCCGTGAAGACACTGTTTTCGAAGCAGATGATGCAGCAGATTCGCGACTCGCCTGCGCCGGGAGCACAGTACATCGCAACCTACACGACGGAGTACAAGTACCTGTGGGACGAGCTTGCCGCAGCCGCGTGGCTGGACCCAAAGATCATCACCAGAGAGCGCGTGCTGTACGTGGATGTAGACCTGACGCGCGGGGCCAATTACGGCGACACTCTGACGTGGACAGACGAGAACCGTCCGCGAGACCGCGTGTTGCAGCGCGTGCATGTGCATGAGGATCTGGATGCGCCGCTGTTTTATCGTGAGTTTGTGGAGCTGATGAGGGCAGAGCCGGGCGCACGGCAATGATGCGAGGCTAGAGGCGCGAGGCTAAAATCCTGTGAGAGTGGGCGTGGGGTTTGAGTTCGAGCGGCGGTTGGAGTTCTCGCCGGAGCGTGCTGGCGAGATTTTGCGCGAGATTCCGGCGGCGCCGGGTGTGGTCTGCTTGCGCGGCCACGACGAAGGTGCGCAGCCGTACCTGACACGCGCGGCGGACGTGCGGCGCAGGCTGCGAAGGCTGCTGGATTCGCCGGATGCGGTGGATGAACAGGGGCGGCCGGTGCTGTCGAAACGGCTGAATCTGCGCGAACGCGTGCGCTGGATTGAGTGGACGCGGACGGGCTCGGAGTTTGAGTCGACGATCGTGTTGTACTGCGCAGCGCGTGCCTGCTTTGGGCCCGCCGAGGCAAGGCGACGACTGCGGCTGCATGCGCCGTTTGTGCTGCGGATGGCCGCCTCGATCGAGCATCCGCGCGTATATGTCACGAACCGGCTTAATCGGAAGTCGCTCGCCGAGGCGTATGGACCGTTCCAATCGCGCGCGGCGGCGGAGCGCTACTGCGAGGCGGTCCTTGACCTGTTTAAGCTGCGCCGATGCTGGGAGGACCTGGAGGTTTCGCCTGAGCATCCGGGGTGCGCGTACGGCGAGATGAAGATGTGCTTGGAGCCTTGCAAGGCCGCGTGTACGCGCGAGGAGTACGCGGCAGAAGCCGAACAGGTGCGCACGTTTCTTGAGACGAATGGCGAGTCGATGCTGAACGCACTTGCGCAGAAGCGCGAAGCCGCGAGCGAGGGAATGGACTTCGAAGGCGCAGCGGCGCTGCATAAACAATGGGAGAGGGTGAAGGCCGCGACGGGGTTCGCCGACGAAATTGTGCGGCCGCTGCAGGAGCTGCGGGCGTTGATTGTGCAGGCGGCGGCGCCTGTGTCTGAAGCGAGCGCACGGGATTCGGCCCATGTGTTTGCGTTTGCCGCCGGCAGGATTTTGGGGCCGGAGCGGCTTTCGACGCTCGGTGTGCGGGCGGTGAAGGAGCAGACGGCGGTGGGGAGCTCGTTGTTTGCGCAGCCGCTGATGATTGCGGCGGTGCCGCTGGACGAGGGTTCAGGGCCCAGGGTCCAGGGTTCAGAAAACCAAGGCGAACATACAGGTGAGGAAGCTGGCGCGACCGAGCGCGGCGGTGATCCGACGAGCGCGGAAATGAGTGCGAGTGCCTCGTTGAATCCGGAGGAGCGAGCGCGGGCAGCGATAGAGCGGCTGGAGCGCCGTGTGCGTGACGCGGGCGCGATCGATGTCGACGGGCGGGCGGACTATCTCGCCCTGCTGCGGCGGTGGTACTACAGGCCGGAGAAGCAGCGGGCGGGCGCGATTCTCTTCCCTAACCCGGATGGTGCGTGGCCGGTGCGGCGGCTGCTGAATGCGGCAGCGCGAGAGGCGCTTGGGCCTCCGCGGGAGACTGCTCCTGTGGATCGCGAGGCGGCGAAGGAGATGAAGACGCGCGTGCTGCACGAGGGCCGCGAGGGCGTGGAGCGCGTTGTGCCGGTGCTGCCCAAGCGCGCCCGGAAGAAGAATCCGGCGAATTCGCCTCAGAGTTGACGGGGCGAATACGCCGGATCTGTTGTTTCGCGACTACTGCAATTCCGCGACGACTTTTTCCATCTTGCTGAAGAAGCTCTGCCAGCCGTAGTTGGCGCCCTTGTAGGCTGCGTCGTTGTCCTGCGGGAAGCCGGAGTGCTCCAGGCGAAGCTGCGTGCCGCCGCCGGTGGGTGTGAGCGTGAACAGGACGATACTTTCAAGGCCCATTGACGCCCAGGTGTAGGAGAGTCGCTTAAGCGGCTCGATCGCGAGCACCTCGGCATCGATGATGCCGTTCCAGTTGGGCACGGGGTCGGAGCGGAACTGGAACTTGCGGCCGACCTTCGGCTCGAAGTCGTTGTTCAGCAGCCATTGCGCGATGAGGCGGCTTTCGGTCAATGCTCGCCAGACCTTTTCTGGTGGTTGCGGAAACGTCTTTTCGATGACGACGGTGCGGGTAGACGCTGCTGTTGGGCTGCTCATGGTTCCATCCTTTCTCGGGTGATTCGGGAGAGCTCGGTTCCGGCCAGGCGACCCTCGTCGCGCTAAACGGGTTGCGCGTGAACGGTTGTGACGGGCGCTGAAAGTTTACTCGTTGCGGTCGAACGGCTCTGCAGGCGGCGGAATAAGAGATACGACATCAGCCAGAAGATGCTGGTGATGGATGACGGCACGAATGCCGCTGGCCGATCGGCGATCGAGGTGTGGGCGATGAGTGCCGAAATGAGATTGATGGCGAAGCCGGCGTAGGCCCATTCCTTCAAACGCGCGGGAACCCGTGGAATGAGCAGAACGAGCACGCCTGCGAGCTTGGCCCAGGAGAGCTCCAGGCGGAAAGCGTTCGATGAGAAGCCGAGCCGCGCAAACGCCTGGGCTGCATCCGGCAGGCGCCACAGCTCGTAATAGGCGGTGAAGATCATCTCCAGGCAGAAGAGGCCGGTGACGATCCAGAAGGCTATGACGAGCGAGTTGCTGTCCAGCGAATTCCTGCGCGTATTTTCTGTGGAGTTGGTGATGGTTTTGCTCATGGTTCCATCCTTTCCAGGAGAGATTCCAGACGATCGAACCGCTCGCGCCAGAAGGCGCCGTAGAGAGTGAGCCAATCCGCGATAGGCGTGAGCGCGTCAGGTTGGGCGCGATAGTGAGTCTCGCGGCCTTCACGGCGATGCCGGACGAGCTTCGCGCGCTTGAGCACGGTGAGGTGCTTCGAAACTGCAGGCTGCGAGACACCGGCGTAGCGGGTCAATGCGTGAACCGTCTGCTCGCCCTGGCGGGTGAGCTCCTCGAAGATCGCGCGGCGGGTTGGGTCGGCGAGGGCGCGGAAGACGTGATTGGCGGTGGTTTGCATCACGAGAGAAACCATAACCGAATGGTTATGCTTTGTCAAGGCCTCGACCAATGGATGGCGGCGCAGTAGACGCTCGTGAGGTGACCGACTCGGTCAATAATCACCTAGACTTGCTTGCCTGGCTGGAGGCGTGAGTTTGGCAAATTACCAAATGCGGGCGCTGATGCTCTTGGCAGTTTTGCCGCGCGCTTATGCACAAAAAGCTGCACCCCTGTCCTTTGAGGTCGCGACGGTGCGGGATAGCGATCCCGGTGGATCAACGCCCTCCGCGATCCGTTTCTTGCCGGACACTCTGCAGGTCAGAAGCATGACCCTGCGGGAGCTTATCGCCATAGCTTACGATCTGAACTTTGCTTCAGAGCAGCAGGTCATCGGCGGGCCGAGTTGGGTAAGGACAGAGAAATTCGACGTGATAGCGAAAGAAGATGAGGGTATGTCGAAGCGTATCCATAATCTTCCGAGCAGCGAGCAGGGCGATGCTAACCGCCAGTTAATCCGGACATTATTGGAAGAGCGATTCGGCCTTAAGCTTCATCAGGAACAACGAACGTCAACTACATATACGTTGGAATTGGCGAAAGGTGGTCCAAAACTATCGCCCGGCGTCTTGGACGGCCGCCTAGCTTCAGAGATCCCACAAAACAGGGTCAACGTGATGGGCGTCGGCTGGCTACAAGCGCACAACACTGATATGTCGCTCTTCGCCAAAGTTTTGGGCTCGCAGCCGGAGTTGTACGGCCGTACCGTAGTGGATCGAACCGGACTAAAAGGTAGATACGATTTCACGCTCAGATGGACGCCTGCGGAGCTGATGGCGGACGAGAGTGGCGATCCCTCGCCGTCACTGTTCAGCGCGTTACAGGATCAGCTAGGACTGAAGCTGACGACTAAGAAAACTCCAACGGATATTCTCCTGATCGATTCTGTCGAGAAACCATCGCCTAACTGATCCTCGGAAACTTAGCTTAGCCTGGGCAATCAGGCTTTGCGCATGCCACTCAGCAGCGCGGTAGACTTGAGGCAATTCTGGACCCGTGGAGCGAGCGCTTTGGTTGAACTGGCATTTTCGATTCTGGCGGCGGACTTTACGCACCTGGCCGATGAGATTGCGCGGGCGGAGCGCGGCGGTGGGACGATCTGTCATGTGGATGTGATGGATGGGCACTTTGTGCCGAACATCACGTTTGGGCCGCCGGTGGTGGAGGCGGTGCGCAAGGTGACGAAGCTGCCGCTCGACTGCCACCTGATGATCGAGAACCCGGATGACTTCATCCCGGAGTTTGCGAAGGCGGGCGCGGACATGATCAGCGTGCAGTGGGAGACGTGCCCACACCTGAACCGCACGCTGCAGCACATTGCAGACCATGGCGTGTTGCCGGGGGTGGTGATCAACCCGGCGACGCCGGTGGAGTTCCTGGTTGAGGTGCTGCCGATGGTGCACCATGTGCTGGTGATGAGCGTGAATCCGGGGTTTGGCGGGCAGAAGTTTTTGCCGCGGTCAGTGGAGCGGATTGCGCACCTGCGCAGGTTGAGGCAAGCGATGGGGCTGAACTTCCGGATCGAGGTCGACGGCGGGGTTGCGGACGACACGGTCGAGTCCGTGGTGCGCGCGGGGGCGGACATGCTGGTCGCGGGGTCGGCCATCTTTGCGGGTGGGAAGGCTGAGGAGAACGCAAAGCGGTTTCTGGACATTGCTCGGCGAGCTACCGAGCTGGCCGTCTAAGTTATCTGCTGCTCAGGCATATGAAACCGAACCTCAGGGCTAAAGTCCAATGGTTCGTCGCGTTTGAGGGCACGGCTCATGCTGTGCCGTAGACATAGCTGGCCCAGCTAAACGGCCAAATCCGGGCTGCCGCCGGACAGGACTGAATATGCGTCCGCCATTTAGAATCTGGACAGCCCGATGCGGCTGGTGCCGCGGGGCAGTCCTGGTGCGGTTTGCGCCCGGGCAGACATGAGGATTTGCATGACGGATCGTTCCTTTTCTTCTCCTCGCACGGCGGGTTCTTCCCCCCGCACCGCGCGTTTCGCTACGGGCTTGATCGCAGCTGCCCTGCTGTTCGCCGGCGCCGCGAGCGCGCAGGTGACCGGAAGCTCGCAGACGTCGACGGACGCGCAGGGTCGGCCGCAGGAGTCGGCCACAATCAGCGTGCAGACCAAAAAGAAGCAGCGGGTCTCGAAGGACGAGAAGGTCAAGGCCACCAAGGACACGCGCGCGGCGGAGAAGAAGGACAAGAAGCTCAGTCCGCTGGTGGGCAAGGACGCTGACCTGCCGGACAAGCAGCTCTACGACAAGGCAATGGGACAGATCAAGTCCGGGCACTTTGACGTGGCGCGGCTCGACCTCAACACGCTGCTGAGCACGTATCCCGACTCGCAGTACCAGATGCGCGCGAAGCTGGCGATTGCGGATGCGTGGTACCGCGAGGGCGGGTCTGCCGCTCTGGCGCAGGCCGAGCAGGAATACAAGGACTTCATTACGTTCTTCCCCAACGCTCCCGAAGCCGCCGAGGCCCAGATGCGTGTCGGCGATATCTACTTCAAGCAGATGGATGTTCCGGACCGCGACTACACCAAGGCGGAGCACGCGGAGGAGGAGTACCGGACGATGCTGAAGCAGTATCCGGATGCTCCCAAGCCGATTCTGTTGCAGGCGCAGCAGAAGCTGCGCGATGTGCAGGAGGTGCTGGCGCAGCGCGAAGCCGACATTGCGGCGTTTTACGCGACCCATGAGAACTGGCCGGCAGCGCTGGGACGCTATCAGACGGTGAAAGAGACTTATCCGCTCTACAGCCACATGGACGATGTGCTGATCGGGATCGGCGATGCATATGAGGCGGAGGCGAGGGTGGTGCGCGCGCAGGCGCTGTGCGGGCCCAACCTGCCGAAGGGCACGCCGTGCTTGCCGGAAGCGGCGAAGTCGCAGCTTGAGCAGGAGTTCGATGGCAAGGCGTCGGCGATGTATCGCGAGGTGGTGCTGAAGCACGCCGCGGCGCCTCACGTGGAGTTCGCGAAGGAGCGGCTCGCGGCGATGAACCTGCCGATTCCACAGCCGACGGCGGAGGACGTGGCGGCGAGTGAAGCGCTCGAAGGCAGCCGCGCGCAGTACACGATACAGAAGCGGCTGGCGCTGATGGTTATGCGCAAGCCGGACACGGTGACGGCTGCCCAGAAGGGCGATCCGACGCTCGACGACCCCGCGCCGGTGCTCGCTCCTGAGGTGGCCAGGGCGATCATCCGGGACTACACGAGCGCTCTCAATCCGGGCGCCACGCCCAAGACGGATGTGAAGGACGCGACGCCGGCCATCGAGCCCGCGCCGGGTGAGGTTCCGCCTCAGCCGAGAACGCCGCCAGGGCAGCCTGCGTCACCGGCCGCGCCGCCAACGTTATCCGATGTTCCAGCTTCCGGCACGGGCGGAGGCACAGGCGAGCCCGCCGAGGTGAGTCCATCCTCACCCGCCGCTGCTTCGCCGAGCGGTACCGGTCTCGGGGTTGAGGTGCTGACCCCAAGCACAGGCCCCGGAGCGGCGAGCTCTGTTCCCGCCGCAACCGGCGCACCGGATCCAAACCTCGGAATGAAGGCGGTCGGGCCGAAGGACACATCGGCACTTCCGCCCGTCGAGGCTCCCGCAGCCGCGCCCGACCAGGTGAACGACGCGGCCGGCAAGCCGACGCCGGCCGCGCAGGTGAAGGATCCGAACCAGAAGAAGAATCCCAAGCCGGTCTACGACAAGAACGATGAAAGCTCCAGCAAGCACAAGAAGAAAAAGGGTGTGGACAAGCTGAATCCGTTCTAGACGCAGGAAGTAGAGGGTAGACCGTAGACAGTAGAAAAGGCGGGAGCGAAAGCTTCCGCCTTTCTACTGTCGTCGCGGCGGATGCATTCGCCCTTTGCTCGACTCTCTGCTGTCTCGCCTTTTGTCTACTGTCTACTGTCTAATGTCTCCATATGAGTTCTGAGCTGCCGAAGGCGTATGAGCCTTCCCTGATTGAAGAAAAGTGGGCGAAGTTGTGGGTGGAGCAGGGCCTCTTTCACGTGCAGACACCACGCGCTGGCGAGGACGCGGGTTTGGGATTCGCCCCGCGCTTCGTTCAGCTTCTGCCGCCGCCCAACGTGACCGGCCGCCTGCACATGGGGCACATGCTCAACCAGACCGAGATGGACATCCTGACGCGATGGCACCGCATGCGCGGGGAGACGGCACTCTGGATTCCCGGCACCGACCACGCCGGCATCGCGACCCAGATGATGGTGGAGCGGCAGCTTGCGGCGGAAGGCGGCCCGACCCGCGCCGAGCTCGGACGCCAGGCGTTCACCCAGCGCGTGTGGTGCTGGAAGAAGCAGTATGGCGGCGCGATCACCGAGCAAATGCAACGGCTCGGTGCGAGCGTTGATTGGTCGCGCGAGTACTTCACCATGGACGACCGGCTGAGTAAGGCGGTGAAGGAAGCGTTCGTTCGCTTGTGGGAGCAGGGCCTGATCTATCGCGGCGCGTACATCGTAAACTGGGATCCGGTGCTCGCGACGGCGGTCTCCGACCTCGAAGTGGTGCACGAGGAGCGCGCGGGCAAGCTGTATCACGTGCGCTATCCGCTGGCAGATGGATCGGGTTCCATTGTCATCGCGACGACGCGGCCGGAGACGATGCTGGGTGATGTGGCCGTTGCGGTGAACCCGGACGACGAACGGTACAAACAGCTTGTCGGAAAGACGCTGGTGCTGCCGCTCGTCGGAAGAGAGATTCCTGTAATCGCCGATGAGTGGGCTAATCCGGAGTTCGGCACCGGTGCAGTGAAGGTGACGCCGGCGCATGATCCGAATGACTTCGCAATCGGGCAGCGGCATAAGCTTCCGCAGCTCTCCATCATGGACGAGCACGCGAAGATTGTGCTGCCGGGAACAGCGTACGACGGGCTCGACCGATTTGCGGCGCGCGAGAAAGTCGTCGAGGACCTGCGCGCGAGCGGAGCGCTGGTCGACATCAAGGAGCATCAGCACGCGATTGCGCTCTCGCAGCGCACGGGTGAGGTGATTGAGCCGCGGCTCTCGATGCAGTGGTTCGTGAAGATTCAGCCGCTCGCGGACAAGGCGATCGAGGCGGTGGACAAGGGCTACATCCGCTTCACGCCGGAGAACTACAAGAAAACGTACGACGAGTGGATGCGCAACATTCACGACTGGTGCATCTCGCGGCAGTTGTGGTGGGGCCATCGGATTCCTGCGTGGCACTGCGCGAAGTGCCACGAGATCACCGTCGCGCGCGAGACGCCGGAGAGGTGCGCGCACTGCGGGTCGGCAGAGATCACGCAGGAGACCGACGTGCTCGACACGTGGTTCAGCTCGGGCCTGCTGCCATTTACGTCGCTGGGATGGGACGGCGACAACTCGAAACCCACTGCGGATCTCGCGGCGTTCTATCCGACCGATCTGCTGGTAACCGGCTTCGACATCCTGTTCTTCTGGGTGGCGCGCATGATCATGCTCGGCTGCCACTTCATGCTGGACGTGCCGATGCCGGACGGCAGTGCGCGCGGGCTCGCAGACGCAGTTCCCTTCCGCGAGGTCTACATCCACGCGCTGGTACGCGATGCCGAGCGGCAGAAGATGTCGAAGACCAAGGGCAACGTCATCGATCCGATTGACGTGATCACGAAGTACGGAACCGATGCGGTGCGCTTCACGCTGGCGTCGCAGGCTTCGCCGGGTACCGACATCGCATTCAGCGAAGCGCGCACGGAGGGCTATCGCGCCTTCGCCAACAAGATCTGGAACGCGGCAAGATTTGTGTTTATGCATTGTCAGAACGGAATCGCTGACCGGCTACAGATAACAATCGACCGATCGATACTCACAGAGGCGCAAGATCAGCGGACACTCTGGATCGGCAACAAACTCGACAGTGCAGCAGCCGACGCAAACAAAGCTCTCAAAGATTACCGATTTGATGAGGCGTCAGATAGCGTTTATCAATTCTTCTGGCGCGATTTCTGTGACTACTATCTCGAGATCGTAAAGGGCAGCCTACAGGCTGAAGACCCGAAGCGACCCGCTGTATTGAATGCTCTTGCCACAACACTAGAGGCAAGTCTTCGGCTACTGAGCCCTTTCATGCCCTTTCTTACGGAAGAGCTGTGGCACGCTCTTTACGAGACAATCGGTTCTCGTTCGCCTGAGGCTTCAATCTCGTTGACCGGATTTCCGCAAAAAGGTGAATTCGCAACCGAAACAGAACAAAACAGGAATGCCGCAGAAACGTTAGATCTTGTGAGGGAGCTCAAGTCCAGCATCCTTGCTGCCCGAAAAGAGAAACAGGTTCCGGAGAAGGAGCATGCAGTAGTTCGCGTCCATTCGGATCGCCAATACGCACTAGAAGTCAATTCTGACCTGATTAAGCGGCTCGCGAGAGTTAGCGATATTCAATTCGAAGACAAGCCCTTCGTTGGCCCAGATGTGCGTAGCGCCAAGCACTTTGACCTGGCTGTGATTTACGAGCGGCAGATCGATGTCGCTGCCGAACGCGAGCGCCTGACGCGTGAACTCGCGAAGTATGACAAAGGTTTGCAAGCCGCAGAAAAGCAGCTCGGCAATCCCGGATTTGTAGCCAAAGCTCCGCCGCACATTATCGAGGGCTTGAAGAAACAGGCAGCGGAGACACGTGGATTGAAAGAAAAGGCTGAAGCAGCGCTGAAAGGCCTTCCGCACTAGCGACAACGGCATGCTCTCGTTGCGGCGTCTTACGCGCAGGAGATTTTTCATGGCCGTACAGAAGACGCCGCACAGGAACTCCGAGCAGAATGTGAACTCGGCCGCGATGGACCTTGAACCGAACCAGAACCCGCAGGATGTAGGTCGCGGAGAAGACGCAAAGCTCTACCAGAATGCCGATGGCGCGCAGACCGGCGGCACTCGTGCTTTCAACGCAAATGCTCACCGGGACAATCAGCCGAAGTCCATCGACGAAGGAACCCGGCTGGAGTATGAAACCCGGAGTCACTCTCAGAAGGACGACATGCCTGGCATAACCACCCACAACGCAGGCGAAGAGCAGCAACGGCAGCAGAAAGTGGAGCGAAACAAGCCTGGAGCCGCATAAATCGCGCTAATATGCTTCAAAACACGCGCTATCCGCACCAAATTGCGATTATTTCGCACTTTCCAGTGCCGTACGAATTTTGTTCCACGTGGAACATTCCGAAGAAAAGAGAGGGCGCCTCGATGGCGCCCTCTCTTCGTGAATCATGAGACCTACTGCCTGCGATGATTTTTGCCGGCGCGGCTGACCTCCTGCGGCGGCTCGCGTGGGAACTCCTCCGCCTTGATGATGCCGCGCTGATCGCCGGTGGGCTTTGTATGGTCGTGCGCGTGTCCGCCGAGGTGGGCAGCCTGCGAGCGGGCGTGCCCACCGTTATCCGCTTCCGGGATCGCCGAGTTGCGTTCGCTCGTTTGGTGTTCGCCGGCGGATGATACCGCTTCTTCAAGCGGATCGCCGTGCATCTTCTCTTCGTTCTTCTGCTTGTTCGCGGCCATCATTGCTCCTCTTTCGTGTTCTGCGTGGGTCCGCCGGACGCCGGATCGAGCGCGGTATTCACCGGCTCGTCGCCAAAGTCGCGTGCGCCATACTCGTAATCTGTACCGCCGTCGGTGTTCTGCGGCTGTGGGGAGACGCGTTTGCGTTGCTCCACATTCAGCCCCCATCCCTGCTCGTGGGCGTACTCTCCCGCAAGCCCGCGGGAATGCTCGCCGAATCCGCGCGGCTTTGCGCTGTCCTCTTCCCGTGGTGATTGGTCCGCCATTGCGCTACCTCCTCGACGTTAAGACGAGGCACTCATGCCGGGCGTTTGCCGCTACAAGCGTTTCTGGGAAGCATCGGATGGAAGAACCGTTTGATCTACCGCAATCGCAACGTTCTCGTGCTTGATATCCAAACGCAACCTGTTGAAGAGGCTCATGTAAACGTTGGCGATCCAGACCAGGGCGAACCAGCCGACGAGATACCCGCGCCATCCAGCGAAGAGAAGCTGAAAGTGAAATATCCAGAGCGCAAGGGCCGCGACATAGTGCGAGAAACAGTACTCGCACGTGAACAGATAAAAGAACTTTCGCGGAGCTAGCGAGCGCGCTTTTTCGCTCTTTTCTTTGCAGAACTCGCGCGGTTCGCGAAAAACTTCTTCGTGCGTGATGGTCCATGCGACGCAGGCAATCGGCAATGCGAGCAGAAGCAGCACGCCGGCCTGGTGCGTCAGGTTGAGGGAAAGTGGTTCAATCATCTTGCGCGTAAACCAAAGGGCTCGGTTGTGAGATGCAGGTAGCATGATGAGGAGTATGGAAACAGAGCAGGAATCGGACGTAATCGACGCTTCCGCGGTGTCCCGCGCGGTGGAGTTGCTGCCGATCGCCGGCCCCGTGCTCTGGCTGCCGTCCACGGGATCAACGAACCAGATGGCGCTCGAAGCCGCGCAATCAGGCGCTCGGCGCGGCATCTGGGTTGCCGATGAGCAAACGGCGGGCCGCGGCCGCGGTGGCCATGCCTGGCATTCGAAACGCGGCGATGGCTTGTACGTCAGTGTCCTCGTCACGCCGGAGCTTCCGCTGGACCGCGCTCTGTGGCTTTCGCTCGCGACGGGGTTGGCAGCGCAGCAGGCGATTCTGGCAAGCGCGGGCATTCGCATCGACCTGCGCTGGCCCAACGACCTGCTCTGCGGATCGCGCAAGCTCGGCGGGATTCTTGTCGAGACGGCAGTCGAGAATGCGCGCTTTGAATCGTCCGCAAAGCTTCGGTATGTGGTGCTGGGCATCGGAATCAACGTGCATCATCGCGGGTTTCCGCCGGATCTGGCATCGATGGCGACATCGCTCGCGCTCGAAGGAGCAACACGGCCGAATCGGCAGTCACTGCTGATCGCGGTGCTGCGGGCGCTCGATCGTGAGCTGTATGAGCTGGACCGCGAGCACGCAGGTCTGGCCAGCGGCGCCGGCCTGCTGTCGCGGTTCACGCGGGCATCCTCCTGGGTGCAGGGGAAGCGTGTCAGTGTGCCGGAGGACGGTGGCTATACCGGCGTGACCGTGGGCCTGGACCAGCGCGGCTTTTTGCTCGTGGATGATGACACCGGAGTGCGCCGAACTGTACTCTCAGGCGGGGTGCGCGAGGTATAAAGAAGGGCCCGGGACAATTCGGTGCTCGCGTAAAAGTTATGCTACTGGCGATCGACGTTGGAAACTCCAACACGGTGATGGGCGTGTTCCAGCTTGGGAGCGACGGCGGCCCTGCATCGCTGGTGGCCGACTGGAGGATCACGACTCCTCACAAGCAGACTCCGGATGAGCTGGCAGTGCTGCTGCAGACGCTGTTCGCGATGCGCGGCCTCAAAGCAGACCAGGTGCACGGAGTTGCGGTCTCCTCTGTCGTTCCGCCGCTCGATTCATCGTTGCGAAAGGTTTGTGAGGTCTGCTTCAAGGTGCGGCCGCTGTTTGTCGAGCCTGGCGTGAAGACCGGCCTTCCGGTGCTCACCGACAACCCGGGTGAAGTGGGCGCGGACCGCGTGGTCAACTGCGTTGCCGCATTCGAGCAGCTCGGCGGGCCGGCGATTGTTGTCGATATGGGCACTGCGACGACGTTCGATGTAGTGTCCAAGCAAGGCGCGTTTCTCGGCGGCGCAATTGCGCCGGGGCTGGGGATCTCCGCCGACGCTCTGTTCGCGCGCGCTGCCCGGCTGACGCGCGTGGAGATCAAGAAGCCCGGAAAGATCATCGGCACGAACACCACCGATAATATCCAGATCGGCCTCTATTACGGCTACATCGGATTGGTCGATGGAATTCTCGAGCGGCTGATTCACGAGCTCGGTCCGGAGACGAAGGTGATTGCAACAGGTGGGCTAGCCAAGCTCATCTCCGCGGACAGCAAGTACATCACGCGTGTCGATGAGATGCTGACCCTCACCGGCTTGCGCATCATCTGGGAGCGCAACCACGACCGCCACAAACGGCGTGCCGAGGTCAAGCAGGTAAACTGATGACCGGCAGGTGGATCGCCCGATTCCGTCGGGCCTGATCCCGTTCGATGCAGAACTACTTCCAATACTTCACCGAGATTGAAGAGCGCTTCAGCCGCCGGCGCGGCTCGCTGCTGCTGCTGTCAACGCTTGATTGGGCACTGATTGAGAGCTGGCGCGAGGCCGGCGTTCCGCTGGACGCAGTTCTGCGTGGCATCGACAGCGCGTTTGACCGCTACGAATCGCGTTCGACGCGGGCCAAGGGACGGCTGCGCAAGGTGAATGGGTTGGCCTGGTGCGCACAGGCAGTAATAAGCGCTGCAGAGGAGATGGTGGAAGCCTCCACGGGCGCGGCCCCGCAGCGCACGCAACCCGCGCACTCAAGTGGATTCGAGAAGGAGCGGGTCGCGAGCTATCTAGAGCGAAACGCGGATGCGGTGGCGAATGCGAGTGACGAGTCCCGCAACCAGGCGCTCGCATCGATTGCCGCCAGGCTCCGCGAGCTCGCCGCAAGCATGCAGGACGAGGGCGCGATGTCGCTCGAAGAACTCGACCGGGTTCTGACCGTGCTCGAAGAACAAATGGTGGACGCAGTGCGCACCAATGCCAGCGAAGAGCAGCTTGTGCAGTTGCGCCAGCAGGCCGACAGCGAACTGGCGCCGTTCCGTTCGCGCATGAGCACCGTGCAGCTCCGGCAGGTTCAGCAGCAGTTTCTGACGCGGCGGTTGCTGCAGATGCACGGGCTGCCGCGACTCAGCCTGTTCTACATGAGCGTCGGCGAATGAACCCGACTGAGCTGCGCATCGAACGCGTCGTATACGGCGGCCTCGGGCTGGCGCGCGAGCAAGGTGAATCTGCGACCGAACGAGGAGCCAAGTTCGTTCCGTTTACGTTGTCAGGCGAGCTGGTGGAGGCTGCGGGGCCAGCGAAAGATGCGGAACTCAAGTTGTTGCGCATCATCGACCCTTCAGCCGAACGAGTAGAGCCGGGCTGTCCGCACTTCGGCGTGTGTGGCGGTTGTCATCTGCAGATGGCAAGCTACGATGAGCAGCTACATATCAAGGCAGACGCGCTGCGCGAATCGCTCACCAGGGCAGGGGTGCGCGAAATTCCTGACCTTCAGACTCATGCTGCGGAGCCATGGCACTACCGCAATCGCATTCGACTGCACGTCACGCGCGACGGTGGTGCTCTGCGGCTGGGTTATCGAGAACGGGCGAGCACGGCCGTTCTGCCGATCAGCACCTGCCCTATTGCGGCGCCGCTTCTTTGGCGTGCGGCCGAGTCGCTGCTTCGAATCACCGGAGACAACACGTGCGCGCGGCGATGGATCGAATCATCGCGCGAGGTGGAACTTTTCTGCGATGCGGATATGTCGCGCCTGCAGATCACGCTCTTGTTGAGCGGCAAAGATGAGCCCTCAGCAGACAGCTTCCAAGCTGCGTGCGCCACGTTGCAGTCGCATGTTCCTGAGCTGGCAGGAGCAGGCGCGCTGCGAATCCATCCACGCACAGGGCAGTCCCAAAGCGAAATCGCGAGCTGGGGTGCGGCGGGACTCAGCTATGAGGTTGCGGGCGAGCGCTTCTGGATTGCACGCGGCGGATTTTTTCAGGTAAACCACCTCCTGTTGCCGAAGATGGTTGAGCTTGTCTGTGGCGGTCGCGATGGAGCGATTGCATGGGACCTCTTCGCCGGTGTCGGGCTGTTTGCGCGGATTCTTGCGAGGAGCTTCCAGAAGGTCACTGCGGTCGAGGCGAATCCCACGGCGACGCGCGAGCTCGCGTCTGCTCTTCAGCGAATCGACGCGCAGCATCAAGCAGTCCCCGCTGTGATTGTGGACTTCCTTCGTGAAGCGGTCGTGCAGCGTGAACGCCCGGAGCTGATCGTGCTCGACCCTCCGCGCGCGGGCGCGGGCGTGGAGGTTTGTAACCTGCTTACGCAGCTCGGGCCGCCTGACATCGTGTACGTTTCATGCGATCCGGTAACGCTTGGCCGTGATCTGGCGATCCTGCAGGCGAAGTACGCGATCGAGCGGCTGCATCTGGTGGACCTTTTTCCGCAGACGTATCACCAGGAGGCGGTAGTGAATCTTCGGCTACGCTTATGAAACACTCGAAGTGAGCACACCAGATGCAGAAGCTCGGGCCCGGCAAACACTGGCTGGATTCGCCACCGGCGGTTGATCCTCCGCAATTGCGCGGAGCGCCGATGCTGGCTGCAGCACTCTGCTTTGCAGCGGGCGATCTGCTCGCGCGGCGATGGCAACCGCCCGCATTGCTTGTCACGGCACTCCTCCTCCTCTTCGCGCTTTCGTTGTGGGCTATGCGCCGTGCTCATAACGTGGCGGCGCTCCCGGTACTCGCGTTCTGGATTGCTGCAGGATGCACGTGCGCGCAGATCGAGCGTCCGGTCGCCCGACAGACCCAGCTTGCGAGTTATGCCGATGGCCTGAGCCGTAGCGTGCGCGGCCGCGTGGTTCGCGTGCGCGAGCTTCCGCCGGATAACGAATCACGGGATCGGCAGACAGACCAGCCGTGGGCGCTCGGTCCGGGCGCGTGGGAGCCAGTCGGCGGCAACGCCGCGTGGTCCGTCGATCTGCAGGTGGACACCGTCGAAGATGTGACACCGGATGTTTCGGTGATGCGCCAGGTCAGCGGCGGCGTGCGCGTGACGCTGATGGACACCGATCCTACGCTCTCATGCGGCGATGTGATTGAGCTGCCACTTCGGTTGCGCGTGCCGGACACGTATCGCGATCCCGGAGCGTGGTCTTACTCGGATTATCTGCTCAGTGAGGGCATTGGAGCGCTCGCCTCGGCGCACACACAGCGGCTGCGCGTTATCAACCACGCTCCCGGAACGTGGAGTTGCAGGGTTGCGGGAGTGCAGTCCTGGGCAGCCCGCCGGCTTGATGCTTTGAGCACGAACGCAACACAACCCTCGTGGATGCGGCTCAACGCCGAGGACACCGCGATGCTCAGCGCGATGCTGGTGGGTGATCGCACTCGGCTGACGAGCAGTCTGCGCCAAGGCTTCGAGCGCACTGGAACCTTTCACCTCTTCGTTGTCTCCGGACTGCATGTTGTGCTGCTCATCGGCGGCATGCTCTGGATATTTCGCAAGCTCCGCGTGCCGGATGCTGTCGCGGTACCCGGCACGTTGGGCGTGGGTCTTCTGTTCGCGCTGATTACCGGATTCGGCGCGCCTGTGCAGCGGGCGCTGGCAATGACGGCCGCATATCTGCTCGCTCGCTGGGTGGGACGCAACACAGGCCCGCTGAACGCGTTGGGCATCGCCGCAGTGATCATCCTTGCACTCGATCCACGAGCGCTGTTTGAGGCAAGCTTCCAGATGACCACGTTGGTGATCATCGCGGCTGCGGGCCTGGCGAGACCCATTGAGGCGCGCACCATTCATCCACACGTACGCGCGCTGGACAAGTTCAACACCATCGCACTGGACGCGAACATGTACCCTCGAAGTGCGCAGCTTCGAGTGCGGCTGCGCATGCTCGGCGAACTCTGCGCGTCGTTGTTGCACCCACGACTGCGCGGGCTGCCGCTGTGGCTCACGCGCAGCACACTCGCTCTGGTCGCAGCGATTCTCTTCGGCATCGCCGTCGAGCTCTGCATGGTGCTGCCGATGGCGATCTACTTCCATCGCGCTACGCTGCTTGCGCTGCCCACCAACCTCTTGCTTGTTCCCGTGGTGGCCGTTCTCCTGACACTGACGATCGTGACGTTTTGCGTATCGCTCGTCAGCCTCGAAGTGGCACGGATTCCCGCGACCTGCACGGCCATACTCCTCCACCTGGTGCGCGGCGCTGTTTCGCATATCGGACACATGAACCTTGCTGATGTTCGCGTGCCCGCGTTGAGACCGGAAGCGATCCTGATGGCGTGCGCAGCCATTGCGTTCGCCTGTGTGGCATTGCGGTTCCGCTCGAGAATTTGGCTGGGGGCCGCTTCCGTTGCGCTGATTGCCGCGCCTGCCATCGCGCTTTGGCCTGCTCCGCCACTGGTTCATCGCGATGTGCTCGAGGTGACGGCAATCGACGTGGGCCAGGGTGACTCGCTGCTCGTTGTCTCACCGCAGGGCAAGACGCTTCTCATCGACGCTGGCGGCCCCGTCGGCATGAATGCAAAAAGCACGCGCTGGGATATCGGCGAACAAGTCGTCGCTCCGTATCTCTGGTCGCGCCACATCCGGCGGCTCGATGTGGTGATGCTCACCCACGCACACAGCGATCACATGGGCGGCATGCCGGCCATCCTGCGGGATTTTCAGCCGCGTGAGCTTTGGATAAGCATCCAACCCGGCGATGCGCCTGCAATGCGTGAACTCCTGAACGAAGCCCAGACGCTCGGCATCCAGGTGCGCAGGTTCCATGCAGGCGACGAGTTCAACTGGAGCGGACTGCACGCCGATGTGCTCTCACCTGAGCTGGGCTATGCAAATCCTGGTGCTCCGCGCAACGATGACTCGCTTGTGATGCGTCTTGCATACGATAAAGGCAGCGCTCTACTCGAAGGCGATGCCGAGTGGGCCAGCGAGGCCGATATGGTGCTGAACCATCGCCTTGAGCCCTCGACACTGCTGAAGGTCGGCCATCACGGAAGCAACACTTCGACGGCGGAGGCGTTCCTCGCGGCCGTCGCTCCGCATGAGGCGGTAATCAGCGTCGGCACCCACAACACCTTTGGTCATCCACGCTGGGAGGTGCTGAATAGACTTGAGCAGGCGCGCGTCCAGACGTGGCGCACTGATCGGGAAGGCCCCGAGACGTTCCTTATCTCTGCCGATGGCGGAATCTCTGAGCTCTCCGCAGCGTCCAATCCTTAGGCCCGCAAGTGCGGCGGAGTGATGGCAAGGAGCAGGTATTGAGCAAAGCGATCGATCCCCAATCTACCGGAGAAGCTTCCGCAACGGAGCTTCCTCAACCGAATTCGCTCGGCAACAGCGGCGCGTTCGATGAGGCCAAACTGATCCGCCGCATGCAAATGATGATGAACATGGTCATGAACGTCATCGCGCAAGACACAACGCTGACGATCGACGATGCTTCGCAGATGATCGCCGACGCACGCACGGCAGCGCTGGCCATGTTTCCAGGCAAGGAGCTGGCTTACGACCTCATCTGGCGACCGAGATTTCAGCGGCTCATGCGGGAGCGCTTCCGTTTGATGTGAGCCACTCTCACGGCACCCGCACGGGCCCGAGCAACGGCGTCTTCACGGGCGCTGCCAGGCCGATGAACTCCGTTAGCGTGTCGCTTGCGTAATTTGACACCCAGATATCTCCGGCCGCGTCGATCGCGACGGAGTACGGCTCTGAAAGCCTTGCGTCGCTTCCCCACCCGCTGCTCGGCGACAGCAGCGCTCCGGGCGTCGCGCTGGATGCAGAGGCGAACTCCGCTAAGGAAATTCCGTGCTCACTCGCAACCCATGCGTTGCCGCTGCCGTCTACCGCGATGGCACGCGGCGCGTTCAGACCACCGCCTGTGTAGCCAGCGCCTGAGACAAGGTTGCCAGCACTGGATACGAGCCCGACATTGTTTCCGTAGAAGTTCGCTGACCATACATTGTCGCTGCTATCGATCGCGACACTCGCGGGGCCCTGCCCCCCTACTACAAAGTCGGTGAATCCAGAGCCATCCGCCAGGACACGCGTAATCGTATTGCTCGATTGATTCGCTACGTATGCATTGCACTTCGAATCGGTCGCAATCGCAGATGGGAATTCAAGATTCGCCGCGGTGTAGCCCGTGCTGCCTGACAGCGGAGAGCCAGTCGCGCTCAGCAGCGTGATGTGCGAATTGCCGTAGTTCACAATCCACGCCACGCCGCTCGTATCGAAGGCCACGGCGATGGGGAAGTTCAAGCCTCCGCTCGTATATTGCGCGGCCGCAACACCGCTGCTGTTAATCAGCGTCAACGATCCCAGCCCATTGTTCGTTCCGGCTGCGCTCTGCTCATTGGCAACCCACATGGTGTCATTTACATCAACGGCGCCGCCGTAACTGTTCAGCAACCCATTCGCGTTGATGCCGGACGGAACGACCGGCACCCCAGTATTCGAGAACAAACTTGCAACGTTGAAGTAATTCGCAACCCAGACGCGTCCCTGTGAGTCAATTGAGACGGAGGTTGGACCATTCATTCCGCCGCCCGTGTAATTCGCCGAGAGCGTCCAATCTACCGGTGCGCTCGAAAGCGATGGCACGTACACCGTTGACGCGTTGCTCAGGGCGAAGATCGATGCCGCGGTTGCGGCTGGCGAGTGTGCGATGTTCACCGCCGCGTCGAGCGTGTTCGTCGGAGTCGTGCTGTTCACCGCCGCGGCAGCGAATAGCTGCGTGCAGGGGCTGCTCGTCGAACCACTGGATTCGGCGCACGCATTCAAGGCGTCGGCCAATGCGTTGATCTTCCCGACAGGCGGCACGCCGTTCGAAGCGAAGTTTGCTCCGGGAGCTTTGCCGGTCACTCTGTCCACAAGATTTACTGCCATCGCAGCCGCGAGCGTGATGCCGCTGCTGTTCGTTGACGTAGCTCCGATCTGGCCGCCGGGCGTGATGAATTGCGACATTGCCCACGTGCCAGCGATCGTCGTGGCCTCGTCGACGACAACGGGCTGGCCGCTCTTCAGGCCCGAGCACGTGCCAAGGATTTCCAGCAAAGCTATCGCGGAGTTTGCATTGGATGAAGCTCCCACCGAACCGCCGCGCGCGACCATGTACACGACGGAGTTGCTATACGGGCAGCTAAGGTTCGCAGGGATTGCAAATGCACCGTTCGTGTCGCTCATTGCCGGAGAGCTGAGCAGTGCGGTGGGGGCTGATCCGTTGCCCGTGGTGCCAGCGGCATACAGTTGCACGGCAGAACCCGCAACAGGAGAGGACCCGGCGAGCACCGTGCCCGTGATGTTCGGCAGTGAATAATTCGTTGAGGGCGCCGGCGGCGCCGGGCTGGTCACGCTCGTTGACTTGCAGTTATTGGGCTCGGCGGAATTTCCGGACCCACCCGAGGTCGATGATCCCGTCGATCCCCCGCAGCCGCTCATACAACACACTACGTATATGCACGCGCAGATGATCGGGATCTGCAGGAGCCCAAGCCGCCGCTGACTCACCTGCGTTTCACCGCTGCCGATATGGCTTCGTGATCTCAGCAAGATCGACTCCGGCGAGAAAATTGGCGAGGCTGTGAGTGAGCGTGGCGCGTGCATCTGTTGCACTCAGCGTTGCGTCTGGCGTTTCCGCGCGTAACAGAATCGGAATGGGACGCGCCGGATTCTGCCTTAGGAGATCGCGCGTTGCCAGCCGGCTGTAGATCAGCCCGAAGTGCCTTCGCTGGGTCGACGATTGCCCGCATACCGTTCCGGTGCAGACGGTCGCGGCTTCAAGGTACTGCGTCGCTCCGGTGTTGAAGAGCGTAGCGCTCACGCTCGTCAAGCCGCTGGCCGTCATGAGTTTCAGCGGTCCGTGCCAGGCCCAGTTCTCACCTCGCGCAGCGTGGCAGATAAGTGTGTCGTGAGCTCCGAGTGTCGGCGAGACTCCGAGCGATACAGTGGGCGCTCCATTCGCCGCGGCATACTCCGCCCAACGAAATACAACCTGACCCGTGGGCAGCGTCTCATTCCACTGGCGCGTCAGCGTGTACTCTCCCTCGTGTAGCGGGAACGCCGCGATTGCACTGAAATGCGATGTAGATCCTACGCCCGATATCGCACGCGCGTAGCTCACGCTGCCGAGAGCAATCAGGATTGCGAACGCCGCGCCGCGCGGCCACATACGCCGCGACAACGATCTGGTTGCGGAATCTCGCGGAAGGCGCATTTGCATCTTCAGCCCGTGCGCCGGAGTCCAGCGCTGCAGCAATGCAAACAGCAAAATCGTCGCGCCGAAAAACAGAAACGCGCCCAAAATGTAATCGGCGATGGCAGCGTGGTCTTGCAGCCATGAATGCCGGAGTGCCAACACGTAATA
Source organism: uncultured Verrucomicrobiae bacterium (assembly GCA_963716225.1). Lineage (GTDB taxonomy): Bacteria > Acidobacteriota > Terriglobia > Terriglobales > Acidobacteriaceae > Granulicella. The sequence continues at coordinate 1,790,548 of OY970299.1, forward strand.
CATCACCAGACCGCAGAGACGCACAAAGTTGAAAACGTAGCCCAGCAACAGGGCTCCGGCCGTTAGCAGCGTCCAGTGTCGCGCGCGCAATCCGTACAGGTATCCGGCAACCAATGCGATGAAGCCCATTGTGATCGCGCCGCGAATGCCGTTGCACCCAGGCGCGATAAACATCCCGAACTTAGGCGTGAACATCAGGCTCAGTTGGTCCCGTGTGAGCTGCTGCCCAACGCCGTGCGCAAAGCCGCGCGCGATCATCGCAGACGCATGCTGGAGCGGTAGATCGATGTACCGGTTGAAGAAGTGCGGCACCGGGTTCACGAACCACATCAACAGCACGGGGAATTTCGCGGCCCGCAAGAACCTGGGACCACCAAACAGAAGTACCGCCCCGGCGGTATACGCAACCGCAACGAGAGAGTACGGCGGCAACGTGATCGACCACGAGGGTGAAAGCACAAGCTCGAGCACGGCCTGATCTCGCATATGCACTAGAGCAATGGTCGCCGCGAGAATAGTTAGCCCCCACCACCTTCCGTCCATCTCCCAGCGAAGCGAGCGCCACACGCGCAGCAGCAGCAGAAAGCTAACGATCGGGACAAGGCCGCCAATCGACTTCAGCGGGTCAGTCATCCACATTGCCCACAGCGCCGCGCAGGTCGAACTGATCGCAAACAGACCAGCGATGCACAGCATTACGGCGACAGCTGGCGCGGGGGCAATCCGCAGGCCACGCGCAGCACGCTCTTCGCGCACACGCGGCGTAGTCGCTGTCACAGGTGCCGTGGACATACGTCAATTTTAGGCGGGATTACCGCCGGCCAGAAAGCGCCCACCAAGATTCGCGGAAGGGGGCGAGCTTCAGCCGCCGTGAACGGATGCCTGCCGCTCGGAGTGCCCGGAAAGCTCTGCCGCGCGCGTCTCAGCATATGCAGCCGCACCCAGGAGAGCGCAGGTGTCGTCCAGGATCAGGCGTACAGGAATCGTCTCAAGCAGAGGGGACATGCGTCCCTTGTCCAGAAAGGCCTGCATGAACGCGCCACTCGCCAGCGTCTTGAGAATCTTGGGCCCGATTCCGCCGCCCAGGTAAATCCCGCCCATCGCGAGCAGCTTCAGCGCCAGATTCCCCGCCTCAGCACCGTAGGCGCAAACGAACAGCTCCATAGCCTTCACACAGATTTCGCTGGATCCATCCTCCGCGCACGCGCCTATTGCGGCGTTCGGATCTTCCGTCTGCATGCGCTGGCGCAACCAGTCAGGCTCGTCCATCTTCTGGTCGTCGCGCAAAAACGCATAGACGTTCTGGATGCCGATGCCGGAGACCACGCGCTCCGTACTGACGCGGCCCTTCAGCTTGCGGCGAAGATAGCTCAGCAGCGCAATCTCAATCTCATTGCGCGCGGCGAAGTCCCCATGGCCGCCTTCAGAAGGAATCGGCAGGTGGCGCCGCAGCACCGGATCCCAAATCAGAAGACACTCGCCAAGACCCGTTCCAGCGGCGATGAGCCCGCGATGCCCGACCGAGCTTGCATCACCAGGGTGCAGCGTATAGATCTTCTCCTTCGCAAGCTCTGGGATGCCGTAGCCGTTCGCCTCAAGATCGTTGATCAGGAAAATGTGCTGAATGCCGAGCGATTGCTGGAGGTCGCGCGCATCGAGTGTCCAAGGCAGGTTTGTAAGCTTCAGACGACCATCGCGCACCGGGCCCGGCACACCGAAGCAGGAGGCGATGATCTCTCCGCGAAGGTCAGGCTGTCCGCTCTGCTCAGGCGAAAGAAATGCCTTGACGACGTCATCGAGGCATTCAAACTCCGTCGCCGGAAACTTTTCGTCGCGCACCGGCGACAGCTTGCCCAAAACGAAGTTGTACAGCGCCAGATGAACCTTGGTCCCACCGACATCGCCCGCCAGAATCATGCGCCTTCAGCTCTCCTGTGCTGCTCAGATCTCGAGCGTGCCGACGCGATAGCCCTTCGCCTGGGCCACTGCACTGACCGGCGGCAGCTCCTTCGCCGCATCCTCATCGAGCAGGAACAGAAGCTTACCATTGGCGGGGCGGATCAGTTGCGAAGGCAGCTTCTCCGGATCACGCGGGCCCGTCAACACCTCTGCAAGGATGTCGGCCTTCCCGGCACCCTCGACTTCAAACGCAACGTCGGCCGCCTGGTTGATCACCGGCCACGTCAGCGTGATGCGCCACGTATCCTTCTGCGAAACGTGGTTCGCGACGACAAGCCGGCCGAGCTCATTCAGCGCGTCAGTATTTGGAAACAGAGACGCGGTATGCCCGTCAGGCCCCATACCGAGCACGACCAGGTCGAAGGCCGGCGACTCAGCTCCTTCAAGCTTCATCACGTTGCGCAACGTGCTCTCATAGCGCGAAGCAGCTTCTTCAGGATCGAGTTCACCCTGCATCCGAAACACGTTGCTCGGCGAAATGGGCACCTTGGTCAGCAGAAGCTCGCGGCACACGCCGTAGTTCGACTCCGGATGATTGGGTGGCACACAACGCTCATCCACCCAGAAGAGTTGGAGTTTGTCCCACGCCAGTGTGGCAAGAAACGGCTGCGCGGGATCCGAGAGAAGCTTGAACGTGGCCTGCGGTGTCGACCCTCCCGAGATTGCGATTCGCGCAATGCCGCGCGACGCGACCGCCTGCTCCACCTTGTTTGCAAACAGTTGCGCGGAAGCCAGCGCCATCGCGGCGGGCGAGGGCCATACCTGATATGTAACGGTTACGGGACGAGCCATTCTTCTCTCTACTCTGCACTGATGCGTTCAGTTGCGCCTACCTTGTATGCCACTTGCGGCCGTCGCGCCCCAGCAGTTCATCTGCGCACTTCGGTCCCCAGCTTCCGGCCGCGTAGTTGGGGAAATCTTTCGGCGGACTCTTTTTCCATGCGTCCAGAATGGGAGTCATCAGCGCCCAGGTTGCCTCTACGCCGTCGCGATGCGCGAACAGCGTTCCGTCGCCAAGCATCGCATCCAACAGCAGCCGCTCGTACCCGTTCGCGGAGCTCTTGCCGAAGGCCGCCGCATAGCTGAAGTGCATCTCGACGTTCTTCACGTTGGTTGTCGGGCCGGGCACCTTGGCGCCGAACGCGAGCGAGATCCCCTCATCAGGCTGAATGCGAATCTTCAAAACATTGGGGCAAACCTGGCTGTTCGTTTTATTCCCCTTGAACAGGTGCAGCGGCGCCTGACGAAAAGTGACAGTGACCTCTGTCACGCGCTTCTTGAGGCGCTTGCCAGCGCGAATGTAGAACGGAACGCCTGCCCAGCGCCAGTTCTCGATGTTCAGCTTCATGCCGGCAAATGTCTCGGTCGTCGACTGCGGGTTGACGCGCTCCTCCTGCCGATATCCGATGACGGGCTGCCGGTCGATCACGCCTGGACCATACTGTCCGCGCACTGTGTCCTCGACCGGAATTGGATCAATCGCGCGCCACACCTTCAGCTTTTCCGTTCTCACCGCTCCGGACTCGAAGCTGTCCGGCGGCTCCATCGCAACAAAGCTGAGCACTTCCATCACATGGTTCTGCAGGACATCGCGCAGCGCACCGGCCTGCTCATAGAACGGCCCTCGGCCCTCAATACCTATTGACTCCGCTGCCGTGATCTCGACGAAATCGATGTAATTGCGGTTCCAGATCGGCTCGAAAATTCCGTTGCCGAACCGGAACACCAGGATGTTCTGCACCGTCTCTTTGCCAAGATAATGATCGATGCGGAAGATCTGATTTTCCGCGAGCACCTGGTTCAGCTCGTCATTCAGCTTGCGCGCGCTGCCGAGATCGGTACCGAACGGCTTCTCAATAATGACGTTGGTCCATTGATTCTTCTGCGCCCTTGTCATTTCGTGTTTCGCAAGCCGCTGCGCGATGTCGGCAAAATATTCCGGCGCCACCGCCAGGTAGAACAGCCGATTCCCGCGTGTCCCGTACTGCTGGTCGAGTTGCGCGAGAAAGGCCTTCAACTTCTCGAACCCTTCATCATTGTCGAACTCGGTAGCGAAGTACTTTACGCGATCGATGAACGGCTTCAGCGCGGAGTCACCGCGGTCCACGCCACCACCCTTCAGAATTCCCTCCTGCATGTCGCCAGAAAATGTTGCCGACAAATCGCGCCGCGCCACACCGACTACAACGAACTCCTTCGGCAGAAGATGCTGCTGCTCAAGATGGAACAAAGCCGGCAGCAGCTTGCGCTTGGTGAGATCGCCTGAGGCGCCGAAGATCACAACGATGCACGGATCTGGAATCCGCTCTTCCTTGAGGCTGCCTTCGAGCACCTCGCGATCATTGAGCGACTGCCCCACATCGTCAACTACCATCGTCGCCATACCCGCCTCTCTTTCTTCCGTGCGGAATCCTTCTGCATCGCCGTCGATCGGCCGCTACTTGTCACCTTCCGGGGCCTTCTTCACCGCGTGTCCGCCAAACTCGTTGCGCATCACCGCCAGCATACGGTCCGTGAAGTTGTTCTCCTCACGCGAACGCAGGCGCCGAATCAAAGATTCCGTGATAACCGGTGCAGAAACGTTCAGGTCAATCGCCTCAAATACCGTCCAGCGGCCTTCACCGGAATCAGGAACATAAGCCTCCAGGCCATCAAGGGTCGGATTTTTTTTGAGCGCATCCGCCGTGAGATCCAGCAGCCAGGAGCGCACTACCGAACCATAACGCCAGATCTCGGAGATCTGCACCAGGTCGAGATGCAGCGGCTCCTTGGCGCGCATGATCGAGAAGCCCTCTGCATACGCCTCCATGATGCCGTACTCAATCCCGTTGTGCACCATCTTCACGAAATGGCCCGCGCCTGACGGACCGACGTGCCCCCAACCCGAGTTCTCCGCGGGCGCCAGCGCCTCAAAGATCGGCGTCAGGTGCTCAACCGGTTCTTTATCGCCGCCGATCATCATGGAGTAACCCTCGGTGATGCCCCAGATCCCGCCGGACGTTCCGACATCGACGAACTCGAAACCTTCTTTCTTCAGTTGGTCATGCCGGCGCTGCGAGTCCTTGTAGTTCGAGTTGCCGCCATCGATGAAGATGTCGCCCTTCTTCATCATTGGCTTCAGCTTCGCAATCGTCTGGTCGACAGGATCGCCCGCCGGCACCATAATCCAGATGGCTCGCGGCGATTCGGTCAGGTTCTTCACCAGATCTTCGAGTGAGTTCGCTCCCACAGAGCCCTGGTCTGTTAAGTGCTTGACCGCGTCGGCAGAGAAGTCGAACCCGACAATTGTGTGGCCCGCTTTGCGGAGACGCTCCGCCATATTGCCGCCCATCTTGCCGAGTCCGATCAATCCAAGTTGCATAACATCCTTCCTCATCGCCGGTTGCACCCGGCTACATTCGCGTTCAATCTGCCTCTTAGAGAGTAATCCGAAACGCCGTCAAGCGAAGAAACTGAGCAAAACTCCGGAAGAACAGCCGCAAAATTGCTGCTGTTACACCGGATAATCCGCGCCTTCCGTCGTCTCCTGCCAGCGGTCGAGCTCCGCGTTCCACTGTTCCAGCCGCTTCCGAAACCGCTGCAAAGCTATCTTGCCGAGCAGCAGGTGCTTCGGCGGATTTCGATCGCTGACCGCCGCAACCACAGCTTCGACGGCACGTTGCGGGTCGCCGGGCTGCTTGCCCGCCTGCGAGCGGAAGTACTCGCGCGTCTTGCCGACTGTCGGCTCGTAATCCAGGATGATCTGGCTTGCCTCCTGACCCGATCTTCCCAGAAAGTCCGTGCGAAACGGCCCAGGCTCGACAACCATCACATGCACACCGAGCGGCGCAAGCTCCGCAGCCAGCGCCTCAGACAATCCTTCGACGGCAAACTTGGTCGCGTTGTAGTAACCCCATCCCGGCGACCCGATCAGTCCGCCAATGGACGAGAAGTTGACGATCGTTCCGTAGCGGCGCTCGCGAAACTGCGGCAGGAATGCCTTCGTCACGCCGATCAACCCGAAGAGGTTGGTGTCGAACATCGGCATGTATTCGGCCTCGGTGACCTCTTCCACCGCGCCGGCCACGCCGTAGCCGGCGTTATTCACCAGAACGTCGACGTGGCCCACCCGCGAGATCGCATCGGCGACCGCCTGGTCGATGCTGTGCTGGCTGGTTACATCTGATTCCAGGGTGATGATCTCGCCCGGGTATCGAAGCATGAGATCCTGCAGCTTCTCAACTTTGCGCGCGGTGGCCACGACTTTGGCGCCCAGCGAAGCCAGGTACTCGGTCATCAGCCGGCCAAAGCCGCTCGAAGCGCCGGTAATGAACCAGCGCTTGTCCTTTTGTTCGATTGCAAGTGACGTGCTCATGCCTATGGGACGCGACATCTCACGCCCACGATGCAAACCCGCCAAGCCCTTTTGCAATGCCGTGAATACAGGTCCCGATTACGCGCGATGTTCGGTCACGCCGCGTTCGCCGGCGATGAGTGCCAGGCTTGCCATCCTGAGAAACAACCCATGCTCCACCACGCCGACAATGTTCCGAATCTCCGCCGCAGTCCTCTCCGGATCGGGAATCGAGCCACACGCGCAGTCCAGGATGAAGTTGCCCTCGTCGGTGATGTAATCGTTGCCGTCCTTGCGCGTGCGCTTGTTCGGATTCAGTCCCAGAGCACTCAACTTGCGCTCCACCAGCGGCAACGCAAGCTGAATTACCTCAACGGGCAGCGGAAATTTGCCAAGCTGCTTGACCAGCTTTGTCGAGTCCGCTACTACAACGAACTTCTTCGCCGCACTCGCCACAATTTTCTCGCGCAGCAGCGCGCCGCCTCCGCCTTTGATGAGGTCCAGCCCAGCGTCTGCCCGGACCGCAATCTCATCCGCGCCGTCGATGTACAGATCAAGCTCCGGCAGATGCATGAGGTCCGTGACCTCCATCCCCAGTGAGCGCGCCAATTCCGTACTCGCGTCGCTCGACGCAACGCAACGAATCTTCAGCCCTTGGCGAACGCGCTCACCCAGCGCCTTGATGAACATCACCGAAGTCGTGCCCGTGCCCAGACCGACGGCCATGCCGTCTTCCACCATCTGCGCCGCGCGCTCGCCGACCAGTGCCTTCGCTTCGTTCTGAGTCATAGGTGCAGGGCTCAGGGCTCACGGCTCAGGGCTCAGGGATCAGAATGCAGCGCGTGCTGTTCCCTGGCCCCTGATCCCTGTTCCCTGCTTTCTTACTTCTTCACCAGCTTCTTCGCGGCCTCGAGCACATGCTGCACAGAGATGCCGAGCTTCTCGAGCGCAATCGGCCCCGGAGCCGAAGCACCGAAGCGGTCGATGCCGATCGCAATGCCCTCGCGGCCAATGTACTTGTACCATCCCAGCGTCGCGCCGGCCTCGACTGAAATCTTCGGCACGCCGTGCGGGAAGATCGAGTTCTTGTACTCCTCGCTCTGCTCCTCGAAGATCTTCCAGCTCGGCATCGAGATAACGGTCGCGTTGATGCCGCTTTCCTTCAACTCGTTCGCGGCCTTCAGCGCCAGCTCGACCTCCGATCCGGTTGCTACGATGACCAGGTCCTTGCCGAACTGCTCCAGCACATACGCTCCCTTGCGACAGCCCTCGAACACCTTGTACTTATTGAGGTCCAGCACTGACAGGTCCTGCCGGCTGAGCGCCATGAAGCTCGCCGACTTGCGCTCCACCATCAACCCCCAGCACGCCGAGGTCTCATTCGCATCCGCGGGACGAAAATCCGTCAGCTGCGGCGTCGCGCGTAGCGCCATCAGGTGCTCGATCGGCTGATGTGTCGGCCCGTCTTCACCCAGGCCCACCGAGTCATGCGTAAAGATGTACAGCGAGTGCGAGCTCTGCAGTGCGCCCATCCGCAGTGCAGACTTGCAGTAGTCGGAGAAGGTGAAGAACGTGGAGCCGAACGGCAGCAGACCGCCGTGACACGCCATCCCGTTCACCGCCGCCATCATCGCGAACTCGCGGACGCCGAAGAAGATGTTGCGGCCCTTCGGGTCGAGGTGGAAGTTCGTCGAATCTTTGAAGATCGTCTTTGTCGAACTCGTCAGGTCGGCCGCGCCGCCGATCATCTCCGGCAGCACCTTGCCCAGATTGTTTAGCGCCACCTGGCCGGCGTTGCGCGTCGCAATCTTCTTCTCGGTCGTGAACGTCGGCAGAGCCTTCTCCCAATCCTTCGGCAACTCCATCGCTGTCGTGCGCGTGTACTGCGCAGCCAGCTCCGGATAGTCCTTTTTGTACGCGTCGAAGCGGTTGTGCCAGTCCTGCTGCTCCTTCTTGCCCTTGTCGATAGCCTGGCGCCAATTGTTCAGCGCAGCCTCCGGGATCACGAAGTTCTTGTCATCCGGGAAACCGAAGAACCGCTTCGTCTCCTTAGTGCCTTCCGGTCCCATTGCCTCGCCGTGCACGGCCTTCGTGCCGGCACGCGGCGCACCGTAGCCAATAACCGTGCGTACGCGGATCAGCGACGGCTTGGTGCGCTCCATTTTCGCAGCTTCAATCGCGCGGTTCAGCTCATCGAGATCGTTGCCGTCGGACACAAACTGCACGTGCCAGTCATAGCCGTGGAAGCGCTGGGTGACGTCCTCGGTGTAGCTCAGGTCCGTCGGCCCGTCCAGCGAGATCAGGTTGTCGTCGTACAGCACAATCAGTTTGCCAAGTTGCAGCGTCCCTGCGAGCGACGCCGCTTCATGGCTGATGCCTTCCATCAGGTCGCCATCGCCGCACAGCACATACGTGTAGTGATCGACGATCTTGTACTGATCGTTGTTGTAGACGCCACCAAGATGCTTCTCTCCGATCGCGAGACCAACCGCCATCGCGAACCCCTGGCCCAGCGGCCCGGTCGTCACTTCAACACCCGGCGTCTCGCCATATTCCGGATGGCCCGGCGTGTGCGATCCCCACTGCCTGAACTGCTTTAACTGATCCAGCGGCAGATCGTAGCCGGTCAGGTGCAGCACGCCATATAGCAGTGCCGACGCATGCCCGTTCGACAGCACAAAGCGATCGCGGTCCGACCACTTCGGGTCCGTCGGGTTGTACTTCATAAACTTGTGGTACAGCAGGTACGCAATCGGCGCGCATCCGAGCGGCGCTCCCGGGTGGCCGGCCTTGGCCGCCTCCACCTGATCGACTGCAAGCAAACGCAGCGTGTTAATCGATAGCTGATCGAGCTCGGTCTGATTGCGAGCCTCAAAAGTAGCTGTCTTCTCAGTCATTCTGTCCTCAGGAAGGGAGTGATATGCGCAGACACGGCTGCGCTGGCGTTCGGGAAATCAGTCATCCGACACATTTCCCAGTGTACTCGTCAGCGTCACGCACCGCATCGCGCGTCTTGATGAGGCGAAACTGCACTTCATTCGCTGCGAAAAGTGCTCACCTCGAGCGAAGCCGGCGCGTCATTTCTTATTCTCCGAATGGGGAGCCGCTGGTGGTGGTGGACTGCTCCGCTGCGGCTCGCTCCGTTGTTGCGGCGCAGGTGCCGGATGCGGTGCCGCCTCGCGCATCTGCGGCTGCCCAACCGGACGGTTCGCGCGCAGGTTGTCCATCTGCTGCGGACTCAGCGGCCGCCCCGGATCCGTATTCTGAATCGCCTGCCGCTGCTGCTCGAAGTTGGGCCGCGCCGGTGGAGGCACAGCGCGGTTATAAAGCTGCTGCTGACCGTGATCGGCAGGCTCCGCAGACGGCGCCGTCTGCACCCGCGGCGCAGGCGCTCCCTGCTGCGGAAGCTGCTCGGTTCCGCGCGCCGGATTCGGCGGCCGCACGCCGCCCTCAATTCTTTCTCCGTTCGAAGGCTGACTGTTCGGCTGTGTGACGGCCGGCTGATTCGGATTGCGGTACACGGGATTCGGTTGCGGATTCGGCTCAGTGCCCGTCGCTCCATTTGAGTTCCGGTATCCGTTCGGCTGATTCGCCTGTCCGCTGGAGCCCGGGTTGTTGCGATACCCCGGCTGATTCGATCCGGGCTGATTCGATGCCGGCTGAACCGGCTGCGTCGTGCCCGTCGCTCCGCTCTGCGCATTGCGATAACCCTGTTGAGCGCCCTGCCCTCCCGGGTATCCATGGCGCTCCACCGGCGCCGGTTGCGCACCAGGCTGCAGCGGAGTCGCCGGCTGAGGCCGCGGCCCCGCACCCGCGCGGATCGCCGCATCCTCATGCGAGGTCAACATCGGGCGGCCCGCACGCGGAGGTACCGCACGCGCCGCCGTCGGAGCCACCATCGTCCGCTCCGGCGTGACCATCGGATGCGCCACCACGGCCGCTGCATTCAACTGTTCCGCCGGAATATGCAGCAACGCCTGCCGCACCGGGCGTCCCGACGCCAGGCTCTGCTGCGGCACCGCCACGGTCGCGCGTCCGCGGTTCACGAACTGCCGCTGCGAATCCAGCGCACCCGAAAACACAACACGGTTCGGCGTGTTATATACCGTCCGCACCTGGTTGAAGTTCCGCGAGTAAATATTCGACACATTCACGCGGTTCATATAAAGCGTGCTCGAGTGATACCACGGTGAGTACGGCTCATTCGGTCCCAGCGGAAACCACGCCGAGACACCGTTCCCCGGATGCACAAACACCACCAGCGCCGGCGCATACACCGGATGCACGACCGGCGGCCCGGGAATCCATCCCCAACGTCCGCCGAAAACTGCCCAGCGTCCGTAATGGAACGGCGCAAAACCCCACGGCTCGCTCTCCACCCACGTCCATCCCCACGGCGCCACCCACGTCCAGCGGCCGTAGCAGTACGGCTGCCACCCCACAGCGACGGTCGGGAACCACACCGGCCCGGAGTCGCTCTGCGGCTCCCAACTGCCGTACTGCTGGAGGTCCGCGGCCCCCACCGTATCCATATTCACGTCGCCTTGCTCGGCCGCAGCTCCCGCCTCATACGCCTGGTCGCGGTCTGCCGAAAACGTATCCAGCGGATCGCTTGCCGGCGGCTGCAGCAACTGCGCGGAAACGGGATCGGTCCCCGCCAGCCGCACCGACTCCCCTTGGCTCATCGTCTGCTGCAAACCGTTCCCGTCAACCTCCACCTGTCCCGACAGCACCGTCACAACCGTCGACTCGCCGTTGGGATCAACGTCCACGCGCACATCACCCGGCTGCAACACCGTCACGGCCACATTCGGCGTGTCGAGCTCCGTCGTCGTGCCCTGGTCCAACGCATACGTCCGCAGGTGCACGCTGCCCTGGCCCATCCCAAACTGCGCCAGGGTATCGGTCATCGCTGTCACGGTGAGGTCCGTCGCCTGTCCCAACCGCACCGCGAGCTGTCCCGCCTCGATCTCGGCGACGGCGCCGTTGTCCGTCCACACGCGGTCACCCGTCGTCAGCGGTGCATTCACCTCCGCCGGGCTGAACTCATTCACACTCGCCGGCTCTACCGAGACATTTCCCTGCGCAAAGCTCAGCCGCGCCACACGCGACGGCGGATCGACGCTTGGCGACACTGCCGCCGCATCCTGGCCAGGATCGAACCCGCCGTTCGGATCCGGTGGCTGCTGGCCACGCGCGCTCATAGTCAATGCCAGGGTGAGAACCGCGACCGAAGCCCCGAAAACCCCCAACTTGATCGATCTTGCGCGTGTCATTCTTGCCTCCCGCCGATTGCGTGGCGCTCAGTGTAACCCGGTCTGCACCTGAAAGATGCGGCTCGCTGTTACGTCATCCCTCCAGAGCAGCCGAGAATCTGCTTTAGCAGCCCATCCTCCGGGAACCGCCATCCGTCACCGCGCGTATCCTTCCTAGACCGGCCGATGTTTTCCGGCAAAGCTCCCTGCTGAGGTTGTCTTCGATGAACGCGCTTCGACCGTCCTCCCTGCTCCTCACCGCCGCCTGCGTTCTCCTCGCCGGCTGCAACGTCTCGCACCAGAAGAACGGCAACAGCGACAACGTCCAGGTGCACGTGCCCTTCGGCGACGTGCACATCAAGACCAACGACGACGCCAACGTCGCCGGCATCGGCATCACCAGCTACCCCGGCGCGGTCCCGGTCAAGGAGCACAACGACAAGGACAATGACGCGGCCGACATCAATCTGAGCTTTGGCGACTTCCATCTTGGCATTAAAGCCGCCAGCTACCAGACCACGGACTCGCCCGATAAAGTCGAGAGCTTCTACCGCAAAGATCTGGCGCGTTACGGCGAAGTGATCAAGTGCCGCGGCAGCGAAACAATCGGACAGCCCACCCGGACGGGCCAGGGGCTCACCTGCGATTCAGATCGCGGCCATCATGATGGCAGCGGCCACCCCGAGCTCCGCGCCGGCTCACCCGGTCACCTCCACATCGTCTCGATGGAACCGGAAGACGGCGGCACGAAATTCGGCCTGGTAGCGCTGGATCTGCCCAACCACCACGATTCCGCCGACAGCGAATAAGGCAGTGCATAGCTTCGCCTTGGAGCCGCTCCGCGTTGCGAGAGACCGCATAGCTCGCGTAGCCTCAGACTGTGCCTCCACGCCAATGTCCTCGCTGTCACAACCTGCTGACTGACTCGCAGGACGGCACGCTCGTCTTCTGCTCGTACTGCGGCGCTCCCCAGGTGACCGTCTCCGAGGAGCTCCTCACTCAGGCCCAGAAGCAGCGCGCCGCCGTTGACTCCGGCTTTCCCGCGGGCATCACGGCGTCGGCTCACCCGGACGCCGTCATCTGGCCCGCCGCCCTCCGTTACGCCGCGCTCGCCGGCCTCATCGCCGCCGCGCTCACCCTCGTCGCATTTGCGGTTCCACCCATCATTCTGCTCGCCTGGTTCTGGGCCATCGGTGCTCCTGTTGTCGTGCTCGGCGTCTACGCCTCGAAGCTTCGCCCTGCACAACTCCGCGCGGGATTTGGCGCTCGGCTCGGCTTGCTCTGCGGCATCGCAATCGCATTTTCCATGTCGGTCATCAACGCCTCCGCGCTCGTGCTCGCGCGCTACGTCTTTCACGACACGCAGATCGACGCGCAGCTCGCCAACCTGTTCACGCAGATGCGCACCAGCCCGCAGCTCCAAGGCAATCCCGCGCAGGCGGCCGTGCTCAGCTACCTCAACGTTCCCGAATATCGCGTCGGCCTTCTGCTCATCATGTCGGGCCTGGCGCTCGTGCTCTATCTCGGTCTGTCCGCTCTCGGCGGCGCATTCGCTGCGGTGCTGCGCTCTCGCGGCAACGCCCGCTGACCCTCCGCTGCTATCATCAAGCCACCATGAGTGAAGCATCGACATCGACCAACTCCGAAGCCAGCTCCCACACTCCTCGCCTGCGCGAGAAGGGCCGCCTCATGTCGTCCTCGGAGATCGAACGCACCCTCGTCCGCCTGGCGCACGAGATCGTCGAACGCAACAATGGCGCCTCCAATGTCGGCCTCGTTGGCATCAAGCGCCGCGGCGTTCCGCTGGCCCAGCGCGTCGGCAAACTCATTGAAACCATCGAGCGCCAGCCCGTCGACGTCGGCGTGCTCGACATCAGCTTCTACCGCGACGACCTCTCCACCCGCGACGTCCGCCCCGTCGTCGAAAAGGGCGACATCGGCTTCGACATCGAAGGCCGCGACATCATCCTCATGGACGACGTGCTCTACACCGGACGCACCATCCGTGCCGCACTCGACGCACTCTTCGATCACGGCCGCCCCAAGAGCGTCCAGCTCCTCGTGCTCATCGACCGCGGCCACCGCGAGCTCCCCATTGAGGCCCGCTTCATCGGCCGCATCGTCCCCACGTCGCGCCGGGAGATTATCGAAGTCAAGCTCCGCGAGGTCGACAACGACGAGCAGGTCATCCTCGTCGAGCTGGTCGACTAACGAGACGTCGACGCAATCTGGTGGCCGGACCACTTGATCGAATTCCTGCCGGCCAGCTGATAAGACTTCCTTTCGGCTCATCTGGCCACTAGACTCTCCCCATTCCAGCACCTGGAGACTCGCGCATGAGCGCCACCTCTGTTCCCGCAGAGACGCCAGAAGGCCTCCCGCTTCCCGCTCCCACGCCCGAGCCCCTCAGCATGGGCGCGGTGCTGCGCATCGTTCCGCTGCGCCGGCTCTGGTACGCACAGGTAGTAAGCGTCTTCGGCGACTTCCTCGCGCTCTTCGCAGTCATGACCATCGTGACCTACAAGCTCCACGCGACGCCGCAGCAGGTCACGAATATCCAGATTGCTTACCTCGCGCCCATCGCCATCCTCGGCGTCATCAGCGGCGTCTTCGCCGATCGCTGGCCCGTCAAGCTCACGCTTGTTTCAAGCGATTTCACCCGCGCCGTGCTCTGTCTACTTCTGCTGCGCGTGCACTCGATCCCTGGCTTCTACGCCGTCCTCGCCGCCATCAGCGTGGTGTCGAGCCTCTTCGCGCCCGCGCAGGGCATCGCGCTTCGCTCCGTCGTTCCGTTCCATGGCCTGCGTTCGGCCAACGCGCTGATGCAACAGGTCATGTTCATCATGCGCATCGTCGGCGGCCCCATCGCCGTCTTCATCGTCACTTTCATCGGCGTGAGGGTCTGCTATGTTGGCGACTCGATCAGCTTCATCGCCTCCGGCTCGCTGATCGCCTCCATCGCACTGAGTGTCCCGCGAAACACCAGCCTGGCGCCGCAACCAGATAGCGGCAGCGCAGGCGTACCCACCCGCCCCACCGGTATCCGCCGCATCGTCGCCGACATGCGCGAAGGTGCACGCTTCATCTTGCATCACGCGGCTCTGCTCTTCGTCATCACCGCGCTCGCGGCGGGAATGTTCGCGCTCGGCTGCTTCGCTCCCATGATCGCCGTCTACGTGCGCGACAACCTGCATGCTCCACAGAAAATCTTCGGCGTCACCAGCGCCATGATCGGCATCGGCCTGCTCGCCGGCATCAACATCCTTACCGCCGCCGCCAAGAAGGTGAGCCACACCTCGCTCGTCTACTTCGGGCTCGGCGGCATGGCTGTAGGTACGCTCATCCTCGCCGCCGTTCCGCTCCTCGTCACGACAATTCCCGCGCTCATCCTCATCGGCTTCGCCGCGGGCGGCATCATCGTTCCCTCGCAAACCATGATCCAGGAGGAGACGCCGCCCGCCATGCTCGGCCGCGTCGGTTCAACCGTGATGTCGTTCGTCTTCTCCGCGCAGATCGCCGGCCTCATCCTCTCCGGAATCCTCGCCGACCACACCAGCGTTCGCGGCGTCTTCCTGCTCAGCGGCATCCTGCTCGCCGTCCTCGTGGTGGCCGGCAAATTCTGGATGGAACCGAAATCCCATCACCCGCAGCCCGTCGCCGCCTAGCGCCGTGCCAGCACCTCACGCCGGGTGCCCCACGTCTCGATTCTGAGACGTGGGTTAACCCGCAACCTCGGCCATCGCCTCACGCGCGGCCGCAAGAATCGCATCTACCTCGCGCCGCCCGATCACCGCCGAACAGAACGCCGCCTCGAACTGGCTCGGCGGCAGCCACACACCGCGTTCCAGCATCGCGCGATGAAACCGCCCAAACGCGGCTGTATCGGCCGCGCTCGCGGACCCAAAGTCCCGCACCTCACTCGGCGTAAAGAACCACGTAAACATGCTACCCACACGATTCGTCGTCAGTGCAACGCCCTGCTCCGCCGCAATCTTCGCCACGCCATCCGCGATCGCCGCCGTCGTCCGCTCCAGCGCCGGATAGATCTCATCCTGGTACGCCAGCAGGTGCGCGATCATGGCGACACCCGCCGCCATCGCCAGCGGATTCCCACTCAGCGTGCCGGCCTGGTACACCGGCCCAAGGGGGGCAAGCTGGTTCATCACATCCGCGCGCCCACCGAACGCCGCGACCGGCAGCCCTCCGCCCAGAATCTTTCCCAGCGTCGTCAGGTCCGGCAACCCGTCAATCTCCGCCGCGAAGCGCGCCTGCGCTCCACCCGGCGCCAGCCGAAACCCCGTCATCACCTCGTCGAAGATCAGCAGCGCGCCATTCTCATACGTCAATCTTCTCAGCCCTGCAAGATAGCCCGGTGCCGGCGGGATTGTCCCCGCATTCCCCACCACCGGCTCCACAATCACGCACGCAATCTGGTCTGGAAACGCCGCAAACGCCTCTTCAACCGACTCAAGATCGTTGTACGGCAGCGCCAGCGTATGCATCGCGGTCTCAGCCGGCACACCCGCAGACCCCGGAATCCCGAACGTCGCCACGCCGCTTCCTGCCTTCACCAGCAGCGCATCCGCATGCCCGTGATAGCAGCCTTCAAACTTGATCACAAACGGTCTTCCCGTAAATCCGCGCGCCAGCCGGATCGCCGACATGCAGGCCTCCGTGCCCGAGCTCACAAAGCGCATCCGCTCCATCGACGGAAAGCACCGCTGAACCAACTCCGCCAAGTCGCATTCTGTTGGTGTGCTCGCGCCAAACGACGTGCCCCGCTCCGCCGCACGCTGCACCGCATTCACCACCGGCCCAAACGCATGGCCCAGCAGCATCGGTCCCCATGATCCGAACAGGTCAATGTATCGATTCTTGTCGGCGTCATATAGATACGCGCCTTCCGCCCGCACCACCATCGGCGGATCGCCGCCCACCGCGCGAAACGCCCGCACAGGCGAATCCACCCCACCCGGCAGAAACCGGCACGCGCGTTCATTCAATGCAACAGATCGCGTCTTCACAAGCGGCATGCTGCGCCAGTATACGGGGCATCCCATGCGGCCGACGCGCTGGGCGTGCATCCGCCGTCCCGAAGAACTGCAATCGCAACGTTCAGCAGTGCTTAGCGCAATCCCGCGGTCAGCGGCACCGGCGTCAGATATAGCAGGAACCCAAGCACCAGAATCAGCGCCTGGAAGTAGATCATCGTTCCCGTGTGCGGCTTCTCCGGCTCATCGTGCGTAAACAGGCACCGGTACAACATGCCCACTCCTACAAGCAGGAACACCAGCTCCACGTGATCGCCGCTCCATCCACTGTTCGCCTCTGCACTCAGCGTCAGCGCGAAGAAGATGAAGCACGTCAGCGCAATCAATCCACGCTGAATCCGGCTCAACGCGTACGTCGCCTGCGCTCCATCCAGCCCCAGCACTGGAATCAGGTTGAACAGGTTGATCCACGCGCCCACATTCGCGAGCACCAGGAACAGGTCGTGCATCTTGCCCTGCGTTCCCCACGCGATCCCCAGGCACGCCACCACCGCCACCAGCCCATACAGCGGCCCCGCCAGCGCAATCGCCGCCAGCTGGTCCACGCTCACACCTATCGAGTACCAGCGCACATACGCGCCCAGCCCCGGGAAGAACATCGGAAGCTCCGCCTTCAACCCACGCCTGCGCACCGCAACGTAGTGCCCCATCTCGTGGATGAACAGGCAAACCGTAAATCCCAGCGCGAACTTCCACCCGAACAGCGCCCAATAGATTCCGAAGAACCCCAGGATCCCCAGCAGAAACTTCAGCTTGAACAGCAGAAACAGCGCCGACTTAATCTTGATCAGGAACAGCGCGATCGGCGCAAACGGCCCCAGCCGCTTCGTCCACTTCGCCTTGCGGTCTTCCTCGGCCTGTAGCCGGTTCTCAATCTGCGCAATGTGCTGCTGAATCCCCGCCGCCTGCTCCGCATTCTCGGGCAGCCACTTCAGCGTCGACCGCCACCGCTCCCGCGCCTCCGCCCACTTGCCCTGCTGTTCAAAGTGCTGCGCCGACCCGGCCAGCTCCCGCAGATACAGCCCATACGTCAGCGTGTTGCAGTCCGGACACGCAAGTGTCCCGTCCGCAAGCCAATGACTGCAGCTCGGGCAGCTATGGATCTCCGGCGGAGGGGCCGGTTCCGGGGAAAACGTGGTCGCGGTCGACATCATTCGTCTGCCTATTCATTCTATGAGACTCAAAGCCTCGCCATCTGTCCTGCTTGCGGTCACCACCAGCCGGCAAACCGCTCCCATCACCTCCTCACACCGCTTTCTCCACCCTTAACTTGCAATAAATTTCACACGGAAGTTCCATCAAAATTCCCAATAAATCCGCTACTTCCCAGCTGAATCCCTCGTGCCCCGAAGCGAATATTTTTGCTGCAAAGTCGCTCAAATGACGTATCCTTAACATTCGCCGATCAGGCAGGTTTGGAGGTGTAGTTCTAGTGGCAGAAGTTCGTGTGCAGGAAGGCGAACCCCTTGAGAATGCCCTGCGCCGTTTCAAGCGCAAAGTGCAAACGGAGGACATCATCAAGGAAGTCAAGCGCCATTCCTTCTACCTGAAGCCCGGCGAAAAGCGTCGCGTGAAGGAAGCTCTGGCTCGTAAGCGGAACCGAAAGAAGGTCCGTAAAGAACAGGATTAGTTCAGCTCGTAAGGAACAGGATTAGTTCAGCTCGTAAAGAACAGGATTGATCAGTTCGCGGAGCAGGACCAGGACAAGCTTCGGTCGGCAAGGAGCTGGCAGACTTTGTCGCAGAATCGGACTCATCAATCTTGAGTCCGCAACAACAACTCGGCAGAATACGGGGCGTGCTCTTCGGCGCCCCGTCGCCGCAAACCAATGGACAGCCGCCCAGATTTCTAGCGGCATCCTCAAGATCGTCGATGGGCCCCGAATAAATCGCACGTAGGCTTGAACACGCGTCCTGGGGATCTTCACCCTCAGAGTCTGGACCTCTGGTAACGTTTCAGCCCTATCCCCGCAAGGCTGGGAGAAGGCGCAATGGAATTCACGGACCGCATCCTCAAATGCTCCGACTGTGGTAGCGACTTTGTCTTTACCGCCGGTGAGCAACTCTTCTTTTTCGATAAGCAGTTCAAAAACGACCCCAAGCGCTGCAAGCTCTGCAAAGCCAAGCGCGCTGGTCTCGGCCGCACCGCGGCTGGATCCGGGTCCCTAACCCTTCCGCTGTCGCGCACTGAAACTCGAACCAAGTGCTCGGCCTGCGGAGTCGAGACCACCGTTCCCTTCAAGCCGACTCAGGGACGCCCGGTACTCTGCCGCTCCTGCTTCCAGGTCAAACGAGTCCCCACTGGCGTCGCCGCAGTGGCCCAGATGGACTCGCCCGCTACGCAGGTCGCCGCTGCACTCGAAGCCACGCTGGCCGCTTCCGAAGCACCCGCTTCTGCTCTCGACCTCATCGCCGAGACCCCGGCCGCCGTGCTCGCCGAGTCCGTCGAAGCGCCCGCGCTCGTCGCAGCGGTAGCCGTAGCTGAAGCCGCACAGGCATAGCTTCCTCGCTCACCACATCAGGCTCGTGTAGCCTGATGCGGTGACGCCTGCCCCCACCTTGCCCGCGCCGCACCCCGCCGCGCGGCCCGGCGACGATGGCCTCATTCGCGCGCGCCATACCGTCGGCGATTTCGGGCTTACTGTCTGCACCGACGGCACCTTCCTGCTCGATGGCGGCGCCATGTTCGGCGTCGTCCCTAAGACTCTCTGGAACCGCCGCGCCCCCGCCGACCAGAACAACAACATCGTCCTCGGCCTGAACGCCCTCGTAGTTCGCTTGCCCTCAGCCCTCGTCGTCATCGAGACTGGCCTCGGCAACAAGCTCTCGCCCAAGGTGCGCGAGATCCACCAGAACCACGAACTCCTTCCCGACTCGCTCGCCGCCGCCGGCATCCGTGCCCAAGACGTGACCCACATCATCAACACCCACCTCCACTTCGACCACTGCGGCTGGAACACCACGCTCTACCCCGACGGATCTATCCGGCCCACCTTCCCCAACGCCCGCTACTTCTTCGCCGCCGGCGAGCTCGCGCACGGCCGCCTTCAGCTCGACCGCGACCGCGTCAGCTATCTCTCGCCCAACTACGATCCGCTTCTCGCAAACAAGCAGGTCACTCTGCTCGACCCGCACGGCCTCGGCCGTTTCACTCCCAACGACCCACGCCTCGTTAATCCCGAAGCCCCTGACCTCCCGCTGCCCACCATCCAGATCAGCCCCGAGATCCTCCCCGGCATCACCGTCGAGCCATTCCCCGGTCACACCGCCAGCCTGCTGGCGGTCCACATCAGCGACCCCTCCGGAAACTCAGCCGGCCACGCCGTCTATACCGGCGACCTCTTCCCCACGCACCACCACCTCGATCCCACCTGGGTCATGGGCTACGATCTCGACCCGCTCCGCTGCATCGAGGAACGCAAACGCCTGCTCGCGCGCGCCATCCCCGAGCGCTGGCTGCTCATTTTCCCGCACGACCACCACATCCCCGCCACGCGCGTCACGCTCAATGACAAAGGGCGTCCCGTCATTGACGAGGCGCCCCTCTAGCTTCTGTCTAGTGTCGGTTAAGTTCCGCTCTTCGTCGCCACCTGCTGCACGGCCTTGTCTACGACCACATACAGCAACTGGTCATGGTCGGCCTTCGCCATCTCCTTCACCAGTTCTCCAAACCGCTTGCCAGTCTCTGCCGAGTCAGGCAGCGTCAAGCCGCGCTTCTCCGCCGAAATCTGCGCCAACTGCGTCACCATCTCAAAAAACACCTGCTCGTTCTTCCCGCTCATTACCCACGCGTCGTGCACCGACGCCGTGATCAGCTGGTCCGTCGTCCAGGTCGGCGCAGGTTGGGTCGTCGTTGACGTCGAACGCGTCTCTGTTGATGTCGTCTGCGTAGCAGTCTGCGCAAACGCGCTGCTGCCCGCAAGCAAACCCGCTGCAATCAAACCTGTTGCCATCATTCGAATCGTCTTCATCGCATCGTTCCTTTCACGTTCAGCTATCTGCGATATGTCGATTAGTAAGGCCGTTCGCGGCGCTCATCCTGGTTATGCTGCCCAAGAACCGCTCCAATGCCCGCGCCTGCCGCCCCGCCGATGATGGCGCCCTTCGCGCCTCCACCAAACACCGCGCCCAGAACCGCGCCGCCCGCGCCGCCAATCAGCGCGCCTTTTCCCGGCCCGATTCCACCCTGGTGATAACGCCGGTCGTAATCGTCATACCGCCGGTCGTTGCCGTAGTAGTCGCCGCCGCGTCCGCCCTCGTACGCTCCGTTGTAAAACTGCTGGTGATCGCCGCGGTGATAATCGTTGTGATCTTGATCGCGGTGCCCGTAGTCCTGCCCCAAAGACGGTACTGCCGTCGCCGCCATCAGCGGCACACACAGCACAGCCGCCATTAACTTGCGCATAGCTGACTCTCTTTCCCGCAGACTATCGTCCGCGTAAGCCAATTCATTAGATGCAAGCGCGTTCGCATGAGGCGGTCCGCATGTCCGCTCTGCCCAGTCCGGCAGCCCGCCCGTTCGGGACGCAACGCGCGCGCCAAGGCCGTCAGAGGACCTCCGTGGTCGCGCCGCTACATTAGACAAACGCTTGTCTAAGGAGTCTCTGGAGTGACTGATATGCTTCTGCCGTAAAGCCCGTGTGGAGAAATCAGCTTGAAAAACCGCCGATGGCTTCCCTTTTTCGTCGCCGCTCTCATCCTCATCCTCTGGGCCCAGATGCTCCACTCCATCCGCGGCCAGTCCCTCACCTGGGACGAGGGCGACCACATCTTCGCCGGTTACGAGAGCTGGAAGACCCACGACTTCGGCTTCAACCCCGAGCACCCGCCAATGGTCAAAATGGTCGCCACACTTCCGCTGCTCCCACTCCAGCTCAAAGTCCCGCCCGATCAGCGCCTCTTTTTCAAAATGGAGTCCTACCTCGACGGCCGCGAGCTCCTCTTCCGCAACGACCCCGCCAACGGTGGCCACTACGACGCCGGCACACTCATCTTCCGCGCGCGTCTCCTCGCTTCTATCTTCACCATCATCGCCGCGCTGCTCGTCTTTCTCGGCACCACCGAGATGTTCTCCACCACCGCGGGCCTCATCGCGCTCATCCTCTTCTGCTTCGAGCCCAACCTCGTCGCACACGGCGCCTACGTCGCCACCGACATGTCCGCAGCGTGCACGTTCTTCGCCACCATCTATGCCTTCTGGCGATGGTCCGTCCGCCCCACAACCGCACGCCTGCTCGTCACCGGGCTCGCCGCCGGCATCGCACTCTCCGCCAAGCACTCCACCATCCTGCTCGCGCCCATGCTGCTGCTCCTCGCCATCGGCGTGCTCGTCGCCCAACGCCGCAACACTCAACCGCCATCGCCCACAGCGCGCCTCACCGTCCCACGCTTGTCCGTCGCGCACTTGTCCGTCACTCGCATGCTCGGCGCACTCGCCCTCATCACCGTCATCGCGGTCGCGATCCTCTGGGCGTTCTACGGCTTCCGCTACAACGCGCGCCCCGCCGGCCTCGCACTCTCACCCACACTCGCCGAGTACGTCCACCCGCTCGCCCCGCTCGAAGCCCGCGGCATCCTCTTCGCCGCGCATCTTCACCTGCTGCCTGAAAGCTGGCTCTACGGCCTCGCCGACGTCCGCCGCGTCGCCAACGGCTATCCCAGCTTCCTGCTCGGCCGCGTCTATCCGCACGGCACATGGTTCTACTTCCCCGTGCTCTTCATCATCAAGTCCACACTCGCGATGCTCGCGCTCCTCGCGCTCACCTTGTTCGCACTCGCCCGCCGCTGGCTGCGCTTCTCGCTCGAGCTCTACTTCGTCCTCGTCCCGCCCATCCTCTATTTCCTCATCTCGATGGGCTCGCACCTCAACATTGGCGCACGCCACATCCTTCCTGTCTTCCTCTTCTGCTGCGTCATCGCTGCCGCAGGTGCCGCCGCTCTCATCCGCGCGCCGGGATCACAAAAATCCCGCGAGCGCTGGACCCTCGCGATGTTCGCCCTGCTCATCTTCCACATCGCATCCACCCTGCACGCCTCGCCCAACTACCTCACCTACTCCAACGAAGCCTGGGGCGGCCCCTCCAAAACCTATCTCTATCTCTCCGACTCCAATGCCGACTGGGCCCAGCAACTCATCGCCGTCTCCTCCTTCCTCCGCAAGAACAAAATCGACGACTGCTACTTCGCCTACTTCGCCACACCGGTCGTTCTTCCCGCCGACTACGGCATCCCCTGCAAACTCCTCCCCACCTTCGACTCCTACGGCACCAACACCTACATCGACACGCCCTCCATCATCAGCGGCACCGTCCTCATCAGCGCCGGCGACCTCAACGGCTTCGAATTCGGCTCCAACGCCCTCAACCCCTACGAGTCCTTCCGCACACTGCAGCCCAACGCCATCATCCAGAACGGCGTGCTCGTCTACCAGGGCACCTACTCCATCCCGCTCGCCAGCGCGCTCCCGCACATCGACCGCTCCGCCACGGCAATCAAAGCCCACAACATCCCCGCCGCCATCTTTGAAGCCCAGCAGGCCGAGCAACTCGCGCCCGGCGACGTCATGCCCGAGATCGCTCTCGGCGACGCACTCACCGCCGCCGGTCGCACCTCCGAAGCCCGCGCCTCCTTCCTCCGCGCCTCACCCAAAATCGACGCCATGGAGCCCGCCTCACGCAGCATGTGGCGCCAAATCCTCGCTGACAAGCTCGCAGGCAAAGCCGCCGGCCCGCACACCTTCTAACCTTGGCTAAACACCCTCGCCCAAACGCACGAAAGCCCTGCCAGAGGCAGGGCTCTCACCATCACCAGAAACGTTTACTGTGCGACCGGCTCGATCGACACAAACCGTCCATGCTGGCCGCGGTTCTGGAACTTCACCACGCCGCTGATCTTCGCAAACAGCGTGTCATCGCTGCCGCGGCCGACATTCTTGCCCGGCTTCAGCGGTGTCCCGCGCTGCCGCACCAGGATCGACCCACCCGTCACCGTCTCTCCGCCAAACCGCTTCACGCCCAGCCGCTGCGCATTCGAGTCGCGCCCATTCTTACTGCTTCCAAGACCTTTTTTATGTGCCATCCCTCTACCTCATCCGCGGCTCTCAGCCGCGCTCTACTGTCTACTGTCTGGCGTCTGTTGTCTCGCCTTACTTCTCAGCCTTGAAGCTCTTCCCATTCACCTGGATCTCGTTGATCTTCACCTCAACGAAGCTCTGGCGATGGCCTTGCAGCTTCTTGTACTGCTTCTTCCGTTTGAAGTGGAACACCAGGATCTTATCGCCGCGGCCTTCACCCACAACCTCAGCGAGCACCTTCGCGCCGCCCAGCTCCTGCTCAAACTTGCCCTCTTCGCCGCTCACCGCCAGCACGTCCGAGAACTCCAGCGTTCCATCGTGCTCGCTCTTCTCAATCCTCAGCGTGTCGCCAGGAGCGACGCGGTACTGCTTGCCGCCGGTACGAATGACTGCGTACATAATCCAACCTCTCGCGGGCCAGGCGCACATGCGCTACCCAAAAAAATCTCGCTCGAAAAGCCTCACGGCTCAATCGCGACTAAGCCGTCCAGCTCGTTTCCGATGCTCTCGTATCAGGAGGCGCTTGCCACGCCAGCTCCGGATCGCGCTGCCAACCCTGAAGAATCTTCAAGTTGCGTCCACGCCGGACCAGCCTCAGCAGCCAGGCACTCCCTCGGAACGCAAACTCCCGCCCGCAGGACTCCCAGCCACTTCGCCGAACTTATTGAGTTTACCGCATAATCCCGCCCTGAATCAACCGCGACCCAGCCAGCCCGCGCTGCTGGCGCCCCTCGCAGCAACGCTCCAAGCGCGCTTCGCATCCCAGCAAACCACTTCGCAATTTTTCACATCCAACCAAAAATCATGCAACAGCATCCCCGCGTCACCGAATGCACGCTTCGGGACGAGGGACTGGATCTGACGTTCTCAGATGGCAAGAGCTTCTTCTACCCGCAGGCCTTTCTCTACGCCACGCGCTTCACGCACGCCCAGGCTCTCCCCTCGCAACCGGCCAGCACGAGCATGACTGCCGTGCCAGGCTCCAGCCTTCCACCCTCCATCGAGAGCTAGCCTACCGGCCAACGATGGGCCTCACCGACTCAACACCCTTACGATCGAGACCCGAGCGCCTGCTCCGCTCGAGCAAGAGGACATTGCGCGTTTTTCTTTTCACACCCAAATTGCTCCGCACCTGGTCCTTAAAAACGAGGGCTCCCGAAAAATAGGCTCCCGAAAAACAGAAAGGGCGGCAGCCTGCGCCACCGCCCTTCAGTTCCTGACCAGCTCGCCCGCTAGAACGTCAGCCGTGCCGAGATCTGAATCTCGCGCGGCGTAAACGAGAAGCCGCTCGAGTTCACGCTCGTCACCGTGCCGAACGTCGGCTGATACACCGCGTTGTTCACCAGCGTGCTCACCGAGTTGAAGATGTACGCCGTCGAGTTGATCCCGCCGACATTCTGGTGGTTCGCCACGTTGAACAGGTCCGCACGCAGCTCCAGCACCTTGCTCTCTGTGAACGGAATGCCCTTCACCAGGCGGAGATCGTCGACAATGGCACGCTTCACTTGCAGCGTATTCCGCCCGATCCCGAAGCCCGGAACTACGCCGACCGGGATGTACGACTGCCCGCCGGCCCCATTCAGGCCCGAGAGTTTAGCGCCAAGCGGCGTTCCACTCAGAGACACCGAGTACGGCAACCCGTTCTGCATCTGGAAGTCATCGCTGAACGTCCAGTCGTTGGCAATGTACTTCACCCAGTTCCCGCCCTTGTGGTTCGGGAAGCGGTACAGCGCATACGCCACAAACCGGTTCGGCACGTCGTAGTTGGAGTTTCCGTAGTTCGCTCGCATCGAGCCGTACGGGTCGTACGCGTTGTTTGCGCCGCCTTGCGTCAGAGCATTCTGCGCATAGTCCAGCGCGTGTGACCACGTGTAGTTCGCGTCCGTCTCCAGGCCGAAGAAGTTACGCGTCTTCACCTCGAACACCAGCGCGTTATAGCTCGAGTTGATGTTGCTCACCGCCTCCGTGATCGACTGGAACTTCGTCGCTCCCGCGCCGAATAAGCCAACATTGCCATAGGCCGTGTAGGTCGGCACCTGCACCACGGTGCCGGCCGGAATCGGCCCGCCACCCTGGAACGTAATCGTGTCGTTCTTCACCGTCGTCGGATCGAGGTTTAGATTTACAAAGTTCGGCAGCTCCCGGCCAAGTCCGCCGAGATAGCTCACGTTGAAAACTGCTGTCCGGCCCAGGTCCTGCTGCAGAATGAGGTCGAACTCATCCACCTGCGGATTCTGGAAGTGCTTGTCGAAGAAGTACACGCTCGGGGCGGCTGGCGCTGATCCGTTGCCTACGAACAGTGCCGGGAACGTCGGTGCGCCCAAGGTAGTGTTCAGATACGTGGTCGTGTACTGCCCCTGCGGGCTGCCGGTGTTCAGGTAGATATTTTCAATCGTGCCGTTGAGCACGCGCCCGTAGTACAGGCCCCACCCTCCGCGCAACACCGTGTGGCCCTGGCCAAACACGTCGTAGGAGAAGCCGATGCGCGGCCCGAAATTGTTCTTGTCGCTCGGGCGGTTCGTCACTCCCGGGAACGGTGTGTAGCTTCCGCTCGCCTGCGTCAGCGCGCTCACCGGATTCGGCAGTTGCTCGTAGTCCCAGCGCAATCCGAGCTCCACCGTCAGGCGCGGGTTCGCCTTCCAGTCGTCCTGCACGAAGAACCCGTAATCCGTCGTCGTGATGTCGAACAGCGGATTCCCGAACCCCTGGAAATAATCCGAATAGCAGGGCAGCAAACCTACTGCCGAGCTAACCGTTCCCGTCTTCGAGCTGTACGTCGCCGTCTGCGGTGCGCCCTGCGCGCATCCGGAGTTCGCCAGCCCATGCTGCTTCGCGTACAGGTCCGCAAAGTAGTTGCCGATGTACGAGTAGCTGTAATCGCCATTCGACTCGTACGTGTTGTTCAGCAGATCGTAGTTGTGCAGCAGGTCCACGCCCGCTTTGAACGAGTGGTTGCCCTTGATCCAGTAGGCCGTATCGAAGATCTGCCACTTGCGCTCATCCGGATACGCCAGCCGGTAGGAGTAGTAAGGCGATCCCAGGTTGAAACCGCTCGAGGTCGCGAGGTTCACGTACGTGATGTTGCCGTTGCTGATCAGGTTCTGCTGCGAGTACGGCGTCAGCGGCTGCTGCGTCTCGAAGTCCAGCTCGCGGCTGTATTGATATCCGATTTCGTTCGAGATCTTGTTCGTGATCTGGCTGTCCAGCTTGGCCACGCCGTAATCCAGTTTCACAAAATCGTTGCCGAACGCGTCCGTGGAGTACGTTGCCGTTGCCGATGTCTGCACGCCGCCCGGCGAATCCCACCGCAACCGGTGATACAGCAGCGACAGCCGGTTCTTCGAGTTGATCTGGAAGTCCAGCTTCGGCGTGTTGATCTCCTGGTCGCCGATGCGCCCCACACTGCCCAGCGTCGTCGCGACCGAGGCGAGCTGCGCCGCGTATGCAGAAGATCCCGCCGCGTAGCTGCCCAGCTTCAACCGCGCTGCCAGCACGCATGCCATCTCGTTCTGCGTGTTCGAGCTCTGATTCGCAACGTTGCCGCCGGTGTAAAGCTCACCCGTGTTCAAGTCGCACGTCTCGTTCGACGCGAGGTTTGCCTCCGGGAGCGTGAAGAACGTCGTCGGATTGTTAGGACGGCCCACGCCCGGGAAAATATGGTGGTGCTGGTCGTACGTGTAGTACCAGAACAGCTTGTCCTTGATCAGCGCTCCACCGGCCGAAACGCCCCATATCTTGCGCAGGTCCTTCGGCTTGATCGCAACATTCTGATACGTTCCGGTCGTCGGATTCAGCACCGCGTTCGTCACCAGCGGCGTATACGCTGCCCAGTTGCTCTCGCGGTCATAGAAATACAGCTCGCCGTGCAGTTGGTTGCCGCCGCTCTTCGTCACCGAATTGATAACACCGCCGGCAGCGCGGCCGAACTCTGCGGGAAACACGCCGGTCTCCACTGAAAACTCCCGCACCGCATCCTGCGAGGTCGAATAAGCCTCACGCGTACGTCCGCGCTCTTCCGAGAAGAACGCCTGGTTGTCGTCCGCGCCGTCGATCAGCACGTTGTTCATCAGCGGACTCACACCGCGAATCGACACCAGACCATAACCGTTCGAATCCGACACCACGCCCGGCGTCGTCAGCGCCAGGCTCGACCACCGGCGGTTATTCATCGGCGCATTCACAATCTGCGCGTTGTTCAGCGTGTCGGAAAACTGCGGCGACTCGAAGTTCATGTCCGGCGTAACCGCCGTCACTTCGACCGTCTGCGTCTCGCCGCCAAGCGACAGGTGCGGCCGCAGCTCCGTCGCCTGGCTGATCTGCACAATCACATGGTCCTGCACATACGCGCTGAAACCCTGCGCGTTCACCGTCACCCTGTAGTCGCCGGGCTGCAGCAGAGGCGCGTTGAAGTAACCCTTGTCGTCCGTCGTCAGGTTCGTGTCGGCGTTCGTCGCGTGATTGTGCACAACCACGCCCGCGTGCGGAATCACCGCCCCGGTCGCATCCTCCACGGTCCCGGTGATCGCTCCCTGCGTCTGCGTCTGCGCTAGCGCTACGCCTGTGCTCAGTAGAAATGTGCCTGCGGCAAAAACAAATCCAGAACAGAGCAGGCTCGCCCTGCTCAAAATCGTGTTGCGTCTCATACGGTCTCCTAAAGTTTCGCCGCGGCGCTCAGCTCACAATTCTTCTGGAGCTCCGCCCACAGCTACAGCTATGCCCTGACTTCTTCCGGGCGTCCCGGCGCATTCGTGTCCTACGTCCGGGCGCAGTGTTGGCTAACGTTGGCGCAAGTGTAGCAAGCACATGACAGGCCCGACATCAAAATTCGCAACAATTCAGGCCATCCGTAACCTGAATTGCTGGTTACGTCCCGCCTATTCCACAGCTCCGGGCAAACGCTTGCCAACCGGCTCCGCACATTCGTGCACACTACACGCGACCACGCCCGCAACACCCGCCCCCAACCTGCATCCACCCTCCGCTAAACTCATCTAAAGGAACGCGCAACAACCACCCCAGAGGACCCCGACCCCGCCCGATGTTCATCGACGAAGCCCACATCCGAATCAAAGCCGGCGACGGCGGCAACGGCTGCATGGCCTTCCGCCGCGAAAAGTTCGTCCCCCGCGGCGGCCCTTCCGGCGGCGACGGCGGCCACGGCGGCGACATCCTCATGCGCTCCTCGCTCTCCCACAACACCCTCATCCACTTCCGCTTCAACCCCGAGTGGAAATCCCAGCGCGGCGGCCACGGCCTCGGCTCCAACATGTCCGGCACCACCGGCGACCCCACCGTGCTCAACGTCCCCGTCGGCACCCTCGTCTACGACGAGGACACCAACGAGCTCATCCACGACTTCGCCACACCCAACGACGAGATCGTCATCGCCCGCGGCGGTCGCGGCGGCCGCGGCAATCAACACTTCGCCAACTCCACCCACCAGGCGCCCCGCGAGCATGAGCTCGGCCGCCCCGGCGAAGCCCGCAACTATCGCCTCGAGCTCCGTCTCCTCGCCGACGCCGGCCTCGTCGGCTTCCCCAACGTTGGCAAGTCGACACTCATCTCCGTGCTCTCCGCCGCCCGCCCCAAGATCGCCAACTACCCCTTCACCACCCTCGAACCCAACCTCGGCGTCGTCCAAGTCGGCGACCCACCCTACGAGCAGTCCTTCACCGTGGCCGACATGCCCGGCCTCATCGAAGGCGCCAGCTCCGGCGCCGGCCTCGGCACCCAGTTCCTCCGCCACATCGAGCGCACCTCCGTCCTGGTTCACCTCGTCGACGTCTCCGACGCGTCCGGCCGCGAAGACCCCGTGGAAGATTTCCGCGTCATCACCGCCGAGCTCAAATCCTTCGACCCCGCGCTCGCCGCCAAACCCACCATCCTCGTCGCCACCAAAGCCGACGCCGCGAACCCAGCCAAACTTAAGAAGTTGAAGTCCTTCGCCACCCGCCGCAAGCTGCCCTTCTTCCTCATCTCCGCCGTCACCGGAGAAGGCATCGACAAGCTTAAATACGCCGTCGCCGAGTCCGTCGCCGAGCACCGCACGCACGAACCCTTCGCGCCGCCCGAACCCGCTATTTATAAGCAGCCGAAAGCCAAGCCCGCCTACCCGCCTCCGGCTCCCTCAGCCCGCACCCACCGCCGCTGAGCTGAGCCTGCCCTGAGCGAAGAGGAAGGGCGCACCACCCCCGCAGCCGCGCCGCAACAATCCCACAACACCGCTCCGCGCCTTCACCGCCGCGCCCACACATCCGCGGCTCTCTCCACCCGCGCGCCTAGCTCCCCGACATCGGGTGAAACACGTCCAGCCACAGCACGCACGCTATCCCAAACGCAACCAGAAAAATCCACCAGTACCGGTCAATCCACCGAGCCTTTTGATGCGACGACATTCTCTCCAAACTCCTTTCCCAGCATCCTACCCGACCCGAACCGCCTGCTCCAAAAAGCTCCACATCCGTTTATCCGTAGGCCAACTCTGCAAATCGGAAGATATCACTCCGTCTGTCCCTGTAGGTAGGCCATTCGTCACGCCCAACGTTTGGCGACCGAATTGCTTCCATCTAGGATAACGATTGCCCGCGCACCATCCCGCGTCGAGAGTGTCCGCTTCCCGCTGCCCCTCCACGCTCCGGGCGACATGTTCCAGGAGAGACTCCCGACCCCCATGAGACGCATACTCGTTCCTCTCACTTTCCTCTTTTTCTTTTTGATCTCCGCGCCCTCCCTCCGCGCCCAGGACCAGTCCGCCATGACCGGCGTCGTCACCGACCCCTCCGGCGCCCTCGTCCCCGACACCGGCGTCCTTCTCTCCAATCCTCATACCGGAATCTCGTTCCAGACCAAGACGGACTCCAAGGGTTCCTACCGGTTCGCCAACGTCCCTCCCGGCCCGGGCTACACTGTCACCTTCACTCATGAGGGTTTCGCCGCTACCAAGATCAGCAACGTCGAGCTCGAAGTCGCCAACACCCGAACCCAGGATGCCAGGCTCCAGGTCGGTGCCGCCCAGACCGTAGAGGTCTCCGCCTCCGGCCAGGACATGACTATCAACACCACCGACGCCACGGTGGGTAACAACATCTCGCCTGAGGTGCTCAATCAGCTTCCCGTCCAGGTCCGCGACTCACCGTCAGCTCTCTTCACGCTTCAGCCGGGCGTCACCACCGGCGGCACCTCCACCACAACTGGCTCCGTCACCGGCTCCCGCGTCGACCAGACCCAGGTCACCGTCGACGGCCTTGACGTCAATGACCTCGCCACTGGGCAGCCCTTCTCCATCGTCGGTAAAGAGCCCGTCGATGCAA
Source organism: uncultured Verrucomicrobiae bacterium (assembly GCA_963716225.1). Classification (GTDB taxonomy): domain Bacteria; phylum Acidobacteriota; class Terriglobia; order Terriglobales; family Acidobacteriaceae; genus Granulicella. Next base: position 1,821,527 of record OY970299.1, read on the forward strand.
CCCAGGAGTACCGCGGTACAGTCAGCGGCTTCGCGGTCGACAACGGCCCCGGTGCCGGCGGCCAGTACCAGCTCGTCACAAAGAGCGGTACCAATCACTTCCACGGCAATATCAACGAGTACCACCGCGACGCCGCCATGGCGTCGAACTTCTGGTTCAACAACAACAGCCACATCCCCAAGCCCAACTACATCCGCAACCAGTTCGGCGGCGCGCTCGGCGGCCCCATCCTCAAGCACGACAAAGCCTTCTTCTTCTTCAACCTTTACGACTCCCGCATTCTGCAGTCCACGGTCGTCAATCGCACCGTCCCGCTCGACAGCTTCCGCGCCGGCAACATCGGATACGTGCTGGCAAGCGACCCCGCCGGCAATCCCTGCCCGCGTAACAGCCGTCAGGACACCAACCCGCAGTGCATCGGCTTCTACACCCCCGCGCAGGTCGCCGCGCTCGATCCCGCCGGCCTCGGCGAGAGTGCAGCAGTGTTCTCAGTCATCAGCTCCCGCTACCCCCACGCCAACAACCCCGCGGGTGGAGGGGACGGCGTCAACACCGGCTTCTACACCTTCGACGCCGCCGAACCGGACAATGAGATCAACTACACCGGCCGCATCGACTACAACCTGGGTTCCAGGCACCGCATCTTCGGCGTCGCCACAGTGAACCGCGAAAACGCGGTCCAGGCCCCCCCGCAGTTCGCAGCCGACGGTATCGCCGGAAGTCCTCTGTTTGTTGACCGCAGCTACCGCTGGGGGGCCGGTGACCTCTGGACCATCAGCAGCAACAAGGTCAACCAGTTCAGCATCGGGGAAACTGTCCAGGACTACGAATTCCCTCGTCCTAACTCCAATCCCAACGGCGCGAACCTCATCACCTTCTCGGGCGGCACCACCAGCTTCATCTCTGACCCGTACCTCAGCCCTTCCAACGCCCAGGGCCGCCACGTTCCCATCCCCGAGATCGCCGACAACTTCCAGTGGCTTAAAGGGTCGCACTCCATCCAGGTCGGCGGCTTCTTCAAGTACATCACTGCCTTCGACCACACCACGCTGGACTACAACACCGCCACCATCGGCCTCGGCGGCCAGGTCACCGGCCTCAACCCCAGCCTCCGCCCCGCCGCCACCTCCACGAGCCCGGGCATCCTGGCCAGCTCCACCGCGGCCAACGAGTGGGACACCGCCTTCGCCGCTGCCCTCGGCCGCGTCGGCTCCATCGGCCAGCAGTTCAATTACGACGCCTCCGGCAAGGCGCTTCCCCTCGCCACCGGCTCCCAGCGCCGCTACCGCTACTACCAGTCCATGGTCTATGTCGGCGACACATGGAAGGTCACGCCTTCCCTGACCCTCTCCTACGGTGTCAACTGGCAGTACTTCTCCGTTCCCTACGAGACCAATGGTCTGGAGTCCATCCCCCAGATCGTAACCGGCAACGGAGCCGCTGTCCCGGCCACGTTTGATGCCTACTTCAACGACCGCATTAAAGCTGCCAACACGACCGGAGCCAACGCGGTTCCGCTCTTTCAGTACGTGCTCGGCGGCAAGGCCAACAACGGTCCGTCGGTCTACTCTCCGCAGTGGCATGACATTGCGCCCCGCTTCGCCTTTGCTTACAACCCATCCTGGGACCGCAACACCGTCCTTCGCGGCGGCCTCGCCATGGTCTACGACCGCACCGTGACTGGCGCCGTCCTCTACCAGCAGGACCAGCACTCTTATCTGTTCCAGCAGACGGTACCCAACAACTACGGCAGCAGCTCTGATCCCGCCGGCTCCCTCGCATCCGATCCCCGCGTTGGCTCAGCGCTCGCCTACAACGCGCCCAACCCGCCGCCCTCGCCCTCGCGTCCGTTCTTCCCGTTCGTCGACGACGCCGCAGGCGATTACAACGGCACGCCCAACCTCCCGTACGGTCTCCAGAACGGCGGCGCGTTCAATTCCATGATCGATGCCAACCTCAAGACTCCCTACGAGATCGTAGCTAACTTCGGCATGCAGCATCAGTTCCCGGCAGGCTTCGTCCTGAAACTCGACTACGCCGGCCGCTTCGGTCGCCGGCTGCTCGGTCAGGCAGACGCCAATCAGGTGCTCGACAACACCGATCCCACCTCCAGCCAGCTCTTCTCGCAGGCCATGAGCAACGCCACCATCGCAGCCCGCGCCTGCAACGCCGTCGGCAAGTGCCTCGCCAACCTTGCAGCTCAACCGTGGTTCGAAAACGTTGCCGGCCCCGGCCTGCAAGCCACTTACGGCAAACCCACGCGCTACGGGATGGCGAACTGGACCTCGTTCCTCGCCTACGAGTACGGCACGCTCATTCCCAACGGTGACCTGGCCGATACCGCCCAGGCGCTCTCCTACTTCACGCCCTACAACGTCCTCATGTCCCCACAGTTCTCCGAGGACACCTTCTACACCAACAAGGGCTTCTCGTCCTACAACGGCTTGCTGGTCACTCTGCACAAGAACATGGGCCACGGCCTCAGCTTCGAAGGCAACTACACCTTCTCGCACTCCATCGATAACACCTCGCTGATCGCGAACGACATCGCATACGGCGGCTACGGCTTCGTCTGCGATCCCCTGCACATGCGCGAGTGCCGTGGAAACTCTGACTTCGACGTCACCCAGATCTTCAACGGCTGGGTCACCTACCAGCTTCCGTTCGGCCATGGCCGCGCTTGGGCAAACTCCACCCCGCGGTTGGTCGACGAACTCATCGGCGGCTGGGATGTCTCGACGATCGTCAACCAGCACTCCGGCTTCGCCTGGGGAACCGTCTCCAACGCGTTCGTGCCCAGCTACTCCAATGACGCTCCCGCCTTCTTCAACGGGATCAACAGCGACGTCCGCGCGAACATCACAAAAAGCTCCTCCGGTCAGGTCAACATCTTCTCCAAGGGCACTGCGGTGGCCGATGAGTTCTCCGGTCCCATTGGCTTCAACGTCGGTCCCCGCAATAACCTCCGTGGTCCCGGCTACTTCATGATGGACTCCGGTCTCGCCAAGAACTTCGCCATCTGGCCGGATCGCGGCGTCAACCTCCAGGTGCGCGGGGATTTCTACAACGTCCTTAACCACCCCAACTTCCAGACCCCGACCCAGCCGAACAGCAATACCGACATTACAAACGCTCAGTTCGGGGTCATCACCGCCACCACCGGCCCGAACTCAAGCCAACGCATCGGTCAGGTCTCGGCCCGCATCGACTTCTAACCCATACCTCGGGCCGTCTCAACGGCCCAAACCCGAGCCTGCCGCCCAGCGGCAGGCTCCTTTCTTGTCTGGCTCAAACGTCTTCAGCCAGCCTTCGGGCCTCAAACAGAGCGCACCCCTCCCACCCCCAGGCCCAACAATCCAGAGACTTTGTGCGTCGAAACACCCTCCCGCGCCCTGAAGTCCACCTCTAAACATCCTGCTTTGAAGACTTTGCGCAAAAACAGGGGGAGGGGAGGGGGTGCCTGTCTACCGCTTCTCGCGAAACCGATTCGCCGCCCGAAACTCCTCGCGCAGCTCCGGTGTCCGCAGGTTCTCCCGCACATGCTCCAGCCGCTGCGCCAGCGCCTCGAGCGTCCCCGCAATCGCCTCCGTGTTGGTCAGCGCCACATCCCGCCACATGCTGTACGGACTCGCCCCCAGCCGCGTCATCTCCCTCAGCGCCCGCCCGCCAATCGCCTCCACCGCCCCCCGCCCCTCCGCATCCCCCGCAAACCGCTCCTCCAGCAGCGCCGCCAACCCCGTCGCCACCATCTGCGGCAGGTGACTCACCCACGCACACACCTCGTCGTGCCGCACCGCATCCATGTCCATGGTCCGCGCACCCATCCGCTGCACCCACCCCCGCCACCCCACCTCAACTTCACTCAATCCCCCCACCGGCGTGAACAGCCACGTCGCGTCTCGAAACAGGTTGGCTTCTGCCAACTGAATGCCTCCGGATTCCTTGCCGGCCATGGGGTGCCCGGGAAGGAAACGAGCCTTGCCATCCGCGTTGAACAATCGCCCTGCAGCTTCTGCTATGGAACGTTTTGTGCTGCCAACGTCGGTAACGAGCTGCATCTCGGTGAGGATCGGCGAGAGCTTCTCCATCCAGTCGAGAATGCTGAGAACAGGTGTAGCAAGCACGACGACATCAGCTCCCGTCAGAGCGCCATGTTCGCGAGCTCGGTCCTCTGCCACAGTCGAGAAGGCATTAGAGCGCCGCGCCGCCGAACGCGCATCATCATCCTTTTCGATCCCGGCGATATCGCCTTGAAATCCAGCCTCGCGTAACGCGAGTGCGATCGACCCGCCAATCAGACCTGTACCGACGATGCATACGTTCCGCACTAGCCAAGCCTCTTGCGGTGCGTGAACGCGCGAGCGTTTGGGCCGCGATAATCCGCGGCGATGTGGCCGTGCCCGCGCAGCACATACTTGTACGTCGTGAGGCCCTCAAGCCCGACGGGGCCGCGCGCGTGCAGCTTGCTGGTGCTGATGCCCACTTCGGCGCCGAATCCGTAGCGGAAGCCATCGGCGAAGCGAGTGGACGCGTTGTGAAAGACCCCGGCGGCGTCTACCCCGCGCAGGAACTTTTCGGCGGCGCCGGAATCTTCGGTGAGGATGGATTCGGTGTGTGCGGATCCATGCTGATGGATGTGCTCGATTGCGGCATCGAGTGAATCAACGACACCGATCGCGAGCTCTGGCTCGCCGTACTCGCAGTGCCAGTCGGCTACCGGATGGATTTCGTCGCTCAATGCGCGGACGTGCTCGTCTCCGTGGACGACGATCTTCTTTTCGCGCAGGTGCTGGAGCAGCTTGGGAAGGAATTGCGGCGCGATCTCGCGGTGCACAAGAACAGTTTCAACGGCGTTGCACGCCGCCGGATAGTCGAGCTTCGCGTCCTCGATGACGCGCAGCGCGAGCTGCTGATCGGCGGCACGATCAACGTAGATGTGGCAGATGCCTTCCGAGTGGCCAAGTACCGGGATGCGCGTGTTCGCCTGCACGTATTCCACGAGCGACTTCGAGCCCCGCGGGATGACCATGTCGATCAGATCATGCATTGTGAGCAGCTCGGCGACGGCATCGCGGCCGTTCACGAGAGTGACTGCGTCTTCAGCAATGCCTTCGACGGCAAGTGCGTCACGCAGAACGGCCACAATTGCTTTCGCGGTGTGTTCGACCTCGCGGCCCGGTTTGAGGATGACCGCGTTGCCGGACTTGATTGCGAGAGATGCGATCTGCGTGACTGCGTCAGGACGCGCTTCGAAGATCACGGCGAGTACACCGAGCGGAACCGAGATCTTTTCGAGGTTCAATCCCAAATCGAGTTCAACCACGTCGAGTTTGTGGTTGAGCGGATTCCGAAGCGAGGTGACGGAGCGAACCTGCTCGATCATCTCGCGCAGCTTTGCCTCGGTAAGCTTCAAGCGTGCGAGCGTGCTCGCCGGCAAAGTGTCGTTACCGCTGCGCGCGTTCGCGTGTTGCATATCCTGCTCGTTGGCTGCGAACAGATCATCAGCAGCGTTGTCGAGCGCGGACGCGATTGCATCCAGTGCATGGTTGCGATCTGCTTCATTCAGCGAGGCGAGTGTGCGTGAGGCGCGCTTTGCTGCCTCGGCGATCTCGCGCACGCCGGAAGAGGTCATCGAGTGACCTCGGCGATTTTGGAAGATGCCGTAAAGCGCGTTCCAACCTGCTCACCGTCAATAATGCGTTCGAGCACTGCGGGTGTGCGGCCGTTCGCGATCACGACGTCCTTGCCCGCATCGAGAGCAATGCGAGCGGATTCGAGCTTGGACAGCATGCCGCCGCGTCCGCGGCCGTTGCCGCCGTGCGCGAGTTCAAGGATGCGCTCGTCGATCTTCGACACGGACGGAATCACCTTTGCGCCGGGTTGAGCAGGATTGCGGTCGTAGAGTCCATCCACATCGGAAAGCAGTACCAGCAGGTCCGCGCCGATGTGAGTGAGGAGCAGAGCCGAGAGCTTGTCGTTGTCGCCGAAGAGGCGAGCTTGTGTGCCGTTGGCAGGTGTCTCACCGACGCGTTCGCCCTGTTCGTCGTTGACGTGCGCGGCGGTGAGCGGACGGTCGAGTTCCATCGTCGAGACGGTGTCGTTCTCGTTGACGATGGGGATGACGCCGAGCGCAAGGAGTGAATGTAATGTTGCGCGCAGGTTTGCGTGACGCGCGGGATCGCGGAAGTCGTCCTCGGTGAGGAGCACCTGTGCGATGCGGCAGCCGAGGCGATCAAACGCATCATCGTAGAGCGCCATCAGGCGGGACTGACCGACTGCGGCGCACGCCTGGATCTGTTCGAGCGCGATTGGACGCGACGCCAGTCCGAGGCGTTCAACGCCCAGGCCGATAGAGCCCGAGCTGACGACAAGGACGTCGATGCCGCGGCTGCGGAGCGCGGCGATCTGCTCGACGAGGCCGCAGAGCAGACCAAGCGCAACCTTGCCATCAGGACGCATGATGACGTTGGTCCCGAGTTTGACGACGATGCGACGCATGCGCCTGCCTTACGCGTGCGCCGCGGCGACTGCGGGAGCGATGGTGCGGTCGACGATAGGCGCGAGTTTGCGGAGTCGCATGACGAGATCGGTGAGCTGGTCCGGGAAGAGCGACTGCGCGCCGTCGGACATTGCCTTGTCAGGGTTGGGATGCATTTCCATCAGCAGGCCGTCTGCGCCTGCAGCCACAGAGGCGAGAGCGAGGGCGGGAACGAGGTCGCGCTTGCCGACGCCGTGGGATGGGTCGCCGAGCACGGGAAGGTGTGTAAGTTTCTTGAGCACGGGGATGGCGGAGACGTCCATGGTGTTGCGCGTGTAGGTCTCGAAGGTGCGGATGCCGCGCTCGCAAACCATCAGATCGTAGTTGCCGCCGGAGAGGATGTACTCGGCCGAGAGCAGCACCTCTTCAATGGTCGCGGATATGCCTCGCTTCAGCAAGCAGGGTGTTCGAGTGTGGCCAAGCTCGCGGAGCAGGTTGAAGTTCTGCATGTTGCGCGCTCCGATCTGGAAGCAGTCGATGTACGGAAGCATGACTTCGATTTGCGAGATCTCCATGACCTCAGTGATGACGAGGAGGCCGTTTTCGTCGGCGGCTTCGCGCATGATCTTGAGGCCTTCAACGCCCATGCCCTGGAAGCTATAGGGCGAGCTGCGCGGCTTGAATGCGCCGCCGCGAAGGAACTGCGCGCCGGCAGCGGCAACAAGCTTTGCGCTCTGGCGAATCTGATCGCGGCTCTCGACCGAGCATGGGCCAGCCATGATGACGACCTCTTCGCCACCGACTACGACGCCATTGGGGAAGCGCACGCGCGTGCCTTCCGGGCGGAAGCCGCGGCCGGCGAGCTTGTAGGGCGAGGAGATGCGATAGGCCTGCTGCACGCCGGCGAGCACCTGAAATTCCGTGATCTCGAAGTGTCCGGGCGTGCCGACACCGGCGAGGATGGTCTGGGTTTCGCCGGTCGTCTTGTGGACGTTGAAGCCGAGTTCGACCATGCGCTCGATTACGTGTTCGATCTGTTCATCGGTTGCCCGGTCCTGCATCGCGACGATCATCATTCCTTGTCCCTCGTGGCGTCTTCTAAGCTTGCGGTGCCGATTTACTGCTTCCTGCTTCTGCTGTGTTTCGCATCACGTCCATGATGCGTTCGTAGATGTCCTGCACTTCGGCTGCGGTGAGCGGGCCGGCGTTCATTCGCGCGGACGTGCTCGTAAACCTGGTGCTCGCGCTTCGGCTCATAGATCGGCGCGGCGTGCTGGAGCTTGATGCGGCCGATCTCGACGGCGGCGTTGGCGCGCTGGTTGAGCAGGGAGACGATCTGCTCGTCCAGTTGATCGATTTGCTTGCGCCAGTCGGCGATATCCATAACGAGGCTCCGTGCGAAATGGGTTTGTTTCGATGATAAGGCCCGCGCTCATTGTGGTTGCGCTGCTCCCCGCAGCGGAAGTGTGACAAAATCGGCGACGGCGGCGGCGCCTGCTCGGGCGGTGTGCGCTCAACGAGCGCGACGATGGCGCTGCCGATAACGGCTGCGTCGGCGAAGTGTGAGACCGCTTCGACGTGCTGCGGCGTGGAGATGCCGAAGCCGAGTGCGATGGGCAGATCAGTGAACTGCTTGAGGCGGCGCACCAGTTGCTCGGCGTCGGCGGCGGGCTCGGTTTGCGTGCCGGTGATGCCGACGCGCGAGATGGCGTAAACGAAGCCGCGGCTGTGCTCGGCGATCGCGCGGAGACGTTCGTCGGGCGAGGTGGGCGCGGCGAGGAAGACGGGCGCGAGGTCGTTCTCGCGCATGGCTTCGAGATACTCGGCGGCTTCCTCGACGATCATGTCGGTGAGGAGAACGCCGTCGGCGCCGGAGGCCTTTGCGGCGTGCGCGAACTCGGCGAAATCCGGTTCGCTGTGGGCACCGCCCATGCGGAGGACGGGGTTGAGATAGCTGAAGAGGATGATGCCGGCATTGGGGCGCAGCTTGCGGATGTCGAGGCAGGTTTCGAGGACGTCGGCGAGGCGCGTGCCACGGGCGACGGCGCGCTCGCTGGCGCGTTGAATGACGGGGCCGTCGGCGAGCGGATCGCTGAATGGGACGCCGAGCTCGATGACGTCTGCGCCGGCGTCGATGGCCGCGACGGCCATGTCGCGCGTGGTGGCGAGAGAGGGATCGCCTGCGGTGAGGTAGATGACGAGGCCGGGTTTGCGGTTGAAGCGGATCACAGGGCGAGCTCCCGCGTGAGGATGCCCATGTCTTTATCGCCGCGGCCGGAGACGTTGACCATCAGGATTTTGTCGCGGCTCATCTTCGGGGCGAGCTTGATGGCTTCGGCGATGGCGTGCGCGGATTCGAGCGCGGGGATGATGCCTTCGGTGCGCGAGAGAATCTTGGTGGCTTCGAGCGCTTCGGTGTCGGTGGCCGAGGTGTATCGCGCGCGACCGGAATCGTGCAGCATGGCGTGCTCGGGACCAACGCTGGCGTAGTCGAGGCCCGCGGAGACGGAGTGTGTTTGCGCGACCTGGCCGGCGTCGTTCTGGAGGACGTAGCTGTAGGTGCCTTGCAGGACGCCGGGGAGGCCGCCGCCATTTTCTGGAAGCGTGCGGCGTGTTCGCCGAGCGCGGTGCCGCGGCCGCCGGCTTCGACGCCGATGAGTTCCACGTTACTGTCCGGGATGTACTCGTAGAAGGCACCGATCGCATTCGAGCCGCCGCCGACGCAGGCGACGATGGCGTCGGGCAGGCGGCCTTCATGCTCGAGGATCTGGCGCTTGGATTCGCGGGAGATGACGCGGTGGAAGTCGCGCACCATCGTCGGGTAAGGATGCGCGCCGAGCGCCGAGCCGAGGATGTAGAAGGTGTCGCGCACGTTCGTGACCCAGTCGCGCATCGCCTCGTTGATCGCGTCCTTCAGCGTTGCCGAGCCGGAGCTGACGCCGCGAACCTCAGCGCCGAGCAGGCGCATGCGGAAGACGTTCAGCTCCTGGCGGCGCATGTCTTCTTCGCCCATGTACACGACGCATTCGAGCCCGAAGAGCGCGCAAACGGTAGCCGTGGCGACGCCGTGCTGGCCCGGCGCCGGTTTCGGCGATGATGCGCTGCTTGCCCATGCGCCGCGCGAGCAGCGCCTGGCCGAGCGCGTTGTTGATCTTGTGCGCGCCGGTGTGGAGCAGGTCTTCGCGCTTGAGGTAGATCTTGGCGCCGCCGAGGATTTCGCGTGAGGCGCTTGGCGAAATAAAGCGGCGTGGGGCGGCCGCAATAGTCGTGCAGCAGCGCGGCGAGTTCGGCCTGGAAGGCTTCGTCTTTCTGGGCCTCGGCGTAGGCGTGCTCCAGCTCGAGCAGCGCGGCCATGAGGGTTTCGGGCACATAGCGGCCGCCGTACTTGCCAAAGCGCCCGGCGGTCGCTGCGGCGAGTGGGGCCGGGCTGGTGAGGTGTGTGGTGCTCATTGCGCTGGTCGATCCTTTTGTTTGCGTGTGCTTTTCTGCTCAGAAACGACGAAAGCCGCGACTCGATTTGAGTTCGCGGCTCGGGGCTTTGTGATGCAGTCTGCTGAGGTCTTTAGATCAGCAGAAGTCAGTCCGCCGCGCCCGCTACTGTCCACCAGTAGCGGCACGGAAAAGCGAAGAACGCGATGGGCGACAGATGCATCGCCTTCACGGTACACCCGCGGAGCCAAAATTTGCAAGAGGTTGCCACCAAGAAATGTTTTTTGAGTGCATCTGACTCACCTGCGCGGGGCATCGCATGGAGTGGGCCGCGAACATGCAGGCGGCCCTCTGCAACCAATTTTTGCGATCTATGAGCTTCTGCTTCCAGGAGAGAGAACGATGAACATCAAACGATTTGCGGGGCAGGCAGTTGTCGGAGCGATGCTTCTTGGGCCGCTAGGCATCGGGGCGCAGAGCTATCAGTACGAACATGCGAAACACGTGCAGCAAGAGCATGACGCGCGCCATCACACCAAGGCCAAGATCGTTGGCGGCTCAGCGGTAGGCGGAGCGGTGATCGGCGGCATGATGGGCGGCGGCAAGGGCGCGGTGATCGGCGCAGGCGTTGGAGCCGGCGGCGGTCTGGTCGCGAACCATGAGCGCAAGCAACACGACATCCACAAGCGCGAGCGTTGTGAAGATGAGGGCCGTTGCCGCTAGGCGGCGGTCCTGCAGTTTCAACTGCAGCTCAACCCAGGGTGTTCGGGCTAATGATTTGATCTATGTGGTGGGAATAGAAGGAAGGGATCGGTCGCAGTCACGAAGCTCGGGTTGCAAACGGGGAGGTTGCATGTAACGCGAGCTTCGTGCCTGTCCCCACAAAGTCGGATGCCCCTGCCAGTGCGGTGGATGTCTGGATCACCGAGCTAAGCTGTGGAGAGAGCCTTAGTGACTGTTCCGCGAGCCGGCTGAGAGGCGGGCGATCCAGCCGCCGATAAGTGCGAGCTCCGCCAGAAGAATTACCTCGGTGTCAAAGCTGAGGCTTTTTACGTTTGGGACCGCGTGCGGCGCGAGAGCGAAGAGTGCGATGGAAGCGATCACAGCCGAAAGCAGAGCAATCATCTTGCCAAACTGGGGCGCCGAGCGGCGGCGGCGCAGCGGTTGAGCTGCGGCTCGAGAGGCGACCCGACCAGCGAAGTCGGCAGCAACCTGCGTCTGAGGCTTTTGCTCGAGCGCGCGAATGATCCGGGCGTCCAAGCTCGCCTGCAGGGCCGTCGTCGTGGGAGGCGTGAGATTGGTGGTGTTCTCGGGATTCATCGGGCCTCCAAGGGTTGAGGATACCGCGACGGCAGCGGCACGAGCTCGTGCGGCGCGAGCTGCGCCTGGATGAGCGTGCTCATGCGCTTGCGGCCGCGGTGCAGATGCGTGCGGACGGTATTGATAGGCATCTCGAGTGCCGCCGAGATGGCCTCGTAGCTGAGGTCCTCCTGGTGATAGAGGACGATTACGGCGCGCTCGGGCTCAGATAGCGAGAGCAGGGCGGAGTCGACGGCACGCTGGAGCTCGGCGTCCGACAGCAGTTGTTCGGGCGTGCGGGCGTGGCCGTGCAGGCTGTCGCCCGGCTGATTTTCGAGCCACTCGGAGGAGTCGTCCTCTGGGCCGGCCGGTGTGGGCCCAACGTACGCGCGATCCCGGCGGCGGCGCTTCCACTCATCCTGTGCGACGTTGACGACGATCCGGTAGAGGTATGTGGTGACGGCGGATTCGCCGCGGAACTCAGGCAGCGCGCGGTACAGGCGCAGGAAGGCCTCCTGGGCAAGGTCTTCCACGTGCGGTCCGGAGCCGGTCATGCGCGCAAGGGTGCGGAACACCATCGACTGGTGCTCCCGGACCAGAGCTTCGAAGGCCTGCGGCGATGTAAGGTCAGCCGGCATAGAGTGCGGGGAGTTCAGACTTCAGGATGCGCCAAAAGTTTCACCAGCGCGAATGAAACTTTGGGACGGCCCCACAGTCCAAGGCGCGCAGAAGATGGCCGAATTGGGCGAACGCTCCGGCCAAAGGAAGGCTTTTATGGAGGTGTTAGCGATGGGAATTGAGTGGAACAGCCCGTTCATCGTGCCGGTTGCCGGGTGTCTGATGATTCTCGGGATTGTGATTGCCGGAATCTGGTCCGGTGTGCGGCAGCGCGAGATACAGTCGCGCGAGCGGCTGGAAGCGATTGCGCGGGGCGTTCCGATTCCGCCGACGCCCGAAGAGCTGGCGATTACCCACGGACGGCCGACCGCCGACCTCAGGCGGCGACGCGCGAATATCCGGCTGACCGGCGTTGTGCTGCTTGCGACGGCCGTGGGGCTGATCCTATTCTTCGTCGGCCTGGCGGCAGTGCTGCAGGAGCGCGACGTGCTGTGCGGTGCGGCAGTCGGCCTGCTTCCGCTGGCCATTGGCGGCGGCTTCCTGATCGATACGAAGATACAGACGCGGGAGATGGACGAGGTCCGGGCGCAGAGCAGCACGTCCGTCTAAGCGCGTTCGATAGACTGGAAGTTCTATGACTTCCGGCAATGAAAAGGGCGGCCAGCAGGGTGGGGCGCGCCCAGCCCGCGCGGCGGGCTTGCAGCCTATCAAGGCCGTCCGCGGCACACGTGACCTTCTTCCCGACCAGACTCCGCTGTGGAACCGCGTGGAGGCGACCGCGCGTGCGCTCTTCGCGCGGTACGGCTTTGGCGAGATCCGCACTCCGGTGATTGAGGCGACGGAACTGTTCGCGCGCGGCGTGGGCGAGGAGACGGACATCGTCTCCAAAGAAATGTTCACGTGGGAGGACCGGGCGCGCGCAGCGAGTGAGAAGGCGCAATCTCTCACCCTGCGGCCCGAGTCCACCGCCGGTGTAGTCCGGGCCTACATCGAGCACAAACTCGGCGAGACGGGTTCGCTCCAGAAGCTTTACTACATCGGTCCTCAATTTCGCCGCGAGCGCCCGCAGCGCGGGCGCTACCGGCAGTTCTGGCAAATTGGCGCAGAGGTCATCGGCCCGCAAAGCTCGGGGTCGGAGTCGCCGCTCCGCGATGCGGAAGTGCTGGAGATGCTCGCGTCCCTGCTGGACGAGTTGGGCGTTCGCGGCTGGCGGCTGGAGTTGAACTCGGTCGGCAACGCGGAGGACCGGGCACGCTATAACTCCGCGCTACGCCAAGCGTTGGAGCCGGTAAAGGCCAGGCTGTGCCCGGATAATCAGCGCCGCGCGGAGACCAATCCGCTGCGCGTGCTCGATTCCAAAGACGAGCAGGATCAGGAGATCATCAACAGCCTGCCGAAGATCGCAGAGTTCCTCAGCGACGAATCGAAGCAGCACTTCGCGCAGGTCCTGGCGGCGCTCGATACATGCGGCGTGCCGTACCACGTGAATCCCCGGCTGGTGCGCGGGCTGGATTACTACACGCGCACGACTTTCGAATTCACCGTGCAGACCGGCCTCGGAACACAGAATGCTCTGCTGGGCGGCGGCCGCTATGACGGGCTGAGCGAGATGCTGGGCGGCCCGAAGGCGCCGGGAATCGGCTTCGCCATCGGCGAGGACCGGCTGATCCTTGTGCTCAGGAGCAGGCGAAGCAGGATGCGGAGGCCGCAGGGGTGCAGCCTGGCGAGCCGAAGATGGATGCGTACATCGCGCCGCTGGGCGTGGAGCGGAACGCTGCCGCGCTGGCACTTGCGCGGGAGTTGCGGCGAGACGGGCTGGCGGTCGAGGTGGGTGATGGATCGTTCAAGCTGCGCAAGAGCTTTGAGGTGGCGGACCGGGTGGCGCGCGCGATTGTGCTGCTCGGGGAGGATGAGCTTGCGGCGAATGCGGCCACGGTGAAGACGTTCGCGACGGGCGAGCAGCGCAAGGTTCCGCACGCGGAACTCGCAGCCGCTCTGCGCCAACGAGGGTAGCCGGGATCGGGGGAGCGGGACGGCGCTGCTTCGTGCGGTAGACTCGTTGCGCGCAGCATAGGAAGCCACGGAAGCTGCAGCTCGCCAGGACTCAGCCGATGGGTGGTGCAAAGACCAGCGCGGGTTTGAATCGCCGGCGGAGCCGCCTGCGCAGGTTTGCTCACAGGGCGGGATACCTGATCGTCCTGCTGGTGCTGATTGGATGGGAGGTTCAGGAGGGAAAGGTCTACCAGTCAGAGAAGTGCGACCTGAGGACGGCTACGCCGAGCGAAAGCATGCTGATGAAGCCGGCGTACGATTGGGTGCTCAAAGTCGCGCAGCTCAAAAATTCCGAGCAGGTGGCCGAGGTTGGGATTGAGGACACGCTGCAACAGATTCCAGACAACGTGTGCGTAGCGCGGGCGTTTACGGCGGACCTGCTGAAGGTGATCGCGGCGCAGGGACCGCGAGTGATCGCGTTGGACAAGTTCTACGGAGCTACATCGTGCGCGGACAATGATCCTGGCACTGTCGAGCTGCTGAAGACGATCAGGTCGCTGAATGTGCCGGTGGTGGTCGGGTCGGCGACCCAGGATTCAAAGCAGATGAACACGACCTCCTGCCTGGTGCTGAGCACGGAGCTGTTTACGCCGTTTCAGAACGACGCTCCCAAGCCTGGATTCTCGATGGCGGGCGCGTGGCTCTCGGCAGACGAAAGCCGCGTTGTGGCCGCACCCGGAGCAGCCTCGACGCAGATTGCGGACAGCGGCAGCAAAGAGGTCGTGGTGTATACGGGGCTGACGCGGCTCAGCGAAGATCCGCTGAAGATTCCGGTGATGTGGCCCGTCTATCCCGATGCGGCCGCGACCCAGAGCAACAAATACACCACGGGACCGCTGGGCTACAGCTTCGCGCTCACGACGGCGCAGTTGGTGAATCCGAAGATCGTAAGTGACAAGACGCTGCTGAACAGCAACCGGCAGCCGTATGCAAATGTGAGCGATCCGCTGCCGCACGAAGGCACAAAGAGGCTGTTGTGCAGCGTGGGTGCAGGCGAAGTTGCCCAGCGTTGGAGGATCACCTGCCCCAAGGAACCCAAGCCGGGACTCAATCTGAAAGATAAGGTTGTTGTCATTGGATCGCGGAGCTCAAATGACGATCGGGACGTGCCGGGCGGAAAGATGTACGGGTACGATCTGCAGGCGCACTACGTTGCCGCGTTGCTGAGCGGAGCCTACCTGCAGGATTTCTCGCCATGGTGGATCCTTGCAGCGCTCCTGATTTTCTACGGGATTGCAGAGGGTTTGCTTCCACATCTGAGCGTTCGGGAACATCCGGTGTTGGGTCTTCCGCACATCGGGTCGCCGTGGATGTGGGACTGTGGGATATTCATCCTGGCGGTACTCGCCGGCTTTTTCCTGCCGCTGTGGCGGCATCGATTTCCGCCGCTTGGAGTGTTGCTGGTCGTCATGGCGATTTTTGTGCCGCGGTTCCTGATTGAGATGTGGACGCTGTTCAACGAACGAATGGATGAGGCAGAGAAGGAAAAGGAGCGTTCGTCATGAAGGCTGCGATAGGACTTTTTCTGGCGTTGGCAGCAGCCGGTGCGATGCCGCAGAACAATGCGCGGGCCCGGTACACCGGGTGCGCGATGAAAGACATGGATGGAAACATCACGTTCTGTGAACCTGAGCATTGCTCACTGCTCACCGGCAATGATGTGGGTGCCAGGCTCACCGGGCATACGGTGACGGTAGAGGGCACGGTGAAAGAGGCTGCCGACGGACAGCCGCGGAGCGTTGTTGTGACAAGAGTTGTTTCAGTGGGAGCGGCGTGCAACCAGAGCTGCGCGTTATATCCGGTGCACCGCCGCGGAATTGGCGGGCGGGACAAGCCGGGCAGCGAAGGCGGAACGCCGGGAGTGACCTCAAAGCCACCTCAGTAGCGAGACTCTACGGTTTGGCTTCGCGGTTGGATTACGATGCATTCAATTTTCACGATCTCCGAGGACACAACGGCATTCCCGTGGGCGAAACGGACGCCTGGGTCAGGCGTGGTTGCAGTCATCGCCGTCAGTATCTCGCTGCTGATCGGCTGGTTGACCGGCCACAGAAGCGCAGGCGCGATCGCGGCCGGCAGCGCATTCACCGTTGGATTCGCGGTGTTCCACGAGGCGCTGACATCAAGTCTGCTCAGCATGCTGGCAGCCACACTGGGCATCGCATCGGCAACACTGATCGGCAGCTTTGGGGCTCCGTGGACCGCGCTGGCGTTACTGGTGGTGTTTGTGGCTGCGGTGAACTACGGGCTGCTCGCGGAGTTGGGGCCGACCGAGGGATGGATTGGCCAGCAGAGCGGAGTGTTCGTCATCGTCGCGAGCTACTTCGCCAACGGGCCGCATTATGCTCTCGGCCGCACTGGGATGGTGCTTGCAGGGGGCGGGCTGCAGATCGTGGTGTTCTGGATTTACTACCTGATCCGGCCGAAGGCCCGCGAAGCTCGAACTGGTCGGACTCATGAGCGCATACCGCGCCGTCTGCACCAACTGTGCGAATTGTCTTCACGATGAAGTCCTGATTCGCAGGCGTTCAGTCTCGTACGTCGTGCGGCTTTCTATCTTGCTGCTGACGAGCACGATTATCTATCGCTACTTCCGCGTGCGGAACGGCTACTGGATTCCGATGACCGCGCTGCTGGTTTTAAAGCCGCAGTGGAGTAATACGCTGAGCCGCGGGATTGCACGCATGCTCGGGACAGTTGCTGGCGCGGGCATCGCTCTGCTGCTGTCCCGCCTTTTGCCGTTTCCGGCATGGGTGATGCCGTCGCTGGTGCTGGTCGGCGCGTGGGGATGTTACGCGTTGCAGGCGGTGAACTATGCCGCGTTTTCACTGTTTATCACGCTATATATCGTATTTTTGTTCCGTTTTGGCGGATTCTCCGAGACCGCCGCGGCGCACATCCGGCTGGTGAATACAGTCATTGGCGGAACGCTCGCACTGATGATCGACGCGATGTGGAAGATAGGCGCGTCGCGACGGCGGCCCGCTACTGCGGCGCGGCCATAGCGAGAGGTACATGAAGCCCATGGCGAGATCCCGGGTTTGCGTGGCAACGCTGACCGCGCTGGTGGATGGAACCGTACAATGCGGTCAATTGCAATCAAGCTTTGGGCCCGTGTTCAACGCGAAAGAAGACTATGGCGCGCAGTCTACTGACGTCACACAACCACCCCAAGCATCCGATGCTGCACCGGATGATGCTGGGCGTGTTGTACTTTGGCGCGCTGTGCCTCTTGATGACGTGGGAGGCGCGCGATCACCTGAAGTTTCTCGAGCCGGCTTGCGAGATGAAGGATTCGCCGCCAAAGTCGCTGATCTATGAAGGAGCGTATCGCTTCCTTCTGCACGCGGTGAGTCATGACGCCTCCTACCAGGTAAGCGTCGTGGACATTCCTCTGGACCTCGAGGAGGTGCAGACGAACCTTTGCGTGGGTCGCGCGTTCATGGCCGACATGCTGCGCGCGATTGCGACGCAGCATCCGGCAGAGATCGTGATCGACAAGTTCTATTCGCCGAATGGATGCAGCAAGGAGCCGGCGTCGACCGACGACCTGATGCACGTGATGAGAACGCTGGGCGTGCCGGTGGTGGTCGGGGAATCAACGGATATTGCGACGCAGGATGCGAACGAGGACTGCCTGGTGCGCAAGCCGCAACTGGACTTTGAGGCGCCAAACGTTCATCACGGGCTGACGCGGATGAACATCGATTTGGAGAGAATTCCGCTGGAGTGGCAGGTGCTGCGTGAAGACGGATCGCAGGCCAAGCCGGACGTCGTGGATTCTCTGGCCTGGAAAGCGGTCAGGGTATACGATCCCACCTACGCGGCAGGCGCCCGTATCCAGTCGCTGATCGATAGCGGGCGGCATCCGTACGCGAACCTGAACATGAATCTGCCGCAGCAGACAGCCACGTCGCTGCTTTGCACGGCGGGAACGCCGGAGATGCAGGAGCGGTGGTCGCTGAGCTGCAACGGGACGATGCAACGTGAGAACCTCCTTGGCAAGGTCGTCCTCATCGGGTCAGAGAACGCGCGCGATCAGCGCTCGGTCCAGGGATCGAGGATCTGGGGGTTCGAGCTGCAGGCGCGGTATATTGAGGCGCTGCTTTCGGGCCGATATCTGCGGGCCATGCCGTTTCCAGCCGCGTTCGCCCTGTTCGGGCTGTTTGTATTCGTGATCGAGGGGCTGCCAACGCTGCTGATTGCGTTCAAGCCGCGTTGGAAAAAACGCTGGCTGCTATCCAAGGCGTATACTCGGCGGCGCTATTTCTGGGTAAGTTTCTGGGCCGCGGTTTTTGTTGCGGCGATCAGCGTGGTCTCGCTGGCACTGCGGTTTCTCCCTCCGCTGGCGGTGCTGACGGACATTCTGCTGATCTCAGTAACAAGGCTTTTGTTCTTTGCGGCGGAGTCTACCGAAACGCCGTTCGTCCATGCCAAACACAAAGGAGCACACCATGTCGGAACCAAATGAGAGCCAGTTCAATGCTTCGGAGTCCGCAAACCGGGAAGAGGCCGCGCGTGCGGGTGAAGGCGGTACGGAGCAGGTTGAGGAAACAGCAGAATTCGTCGCCGTCCGCGTGACGGCCAACAGCACACCGGGCAGCGAAGGCGGCACGCAGGGCTAGAACACCGCGCCGTGAGAGCGCGATGAAAGTCCGTACAATAGAAAGACTGTGACACTGGACTTTCTAGGAACTCTTCAGCGCTCGCACCGTTGCGGCGAGCTTCGTGCTTCCGACGCCGGCACAACCGTCACCCTGATGGGATGGGTGAACGGGCGGCGCGATCATGGTGGTTTGATCTTCCTGGACCTGCGCGACAGGACGGGCATCACGCAGCTTGTGTTCGACAAAAGCGTTTCGGCCGACGCCCATGCGAAGGCGGAAACTGCACGGCCGGAGTACGTCGTCGCGGTGACCGGCAAGGTGCGGATGCGTGGCGCGGGGTTGACGAACCCGAAGATGCCGACCGGTGAGATTGAGGTGGTCGGCAGCGAACTGCTGCTGCTGAATGATGCGAAGACGCCTCCGTTCTCGCCTGCGGACGATGGGATCGCGAATGAGGAAGTGCGGCTGAAGTATCGCTACATCGATCTGCGGCGCGAGGATATGCAGAAGAATTTCGCGATTCGCAGCAAGGTCGCGATGGCGATTCGGAACTGCCTGGTTGAGCAGGGATTTCTGGAGATAGAGACGCCGTTTATGACGCGCTCGACACCGGAAGGCGCGCGCGATTACCTGGTGCCGAGCAGAGTGCATCCGGGAAGCTTTTACGCGCTGCCGCAGTCGCCGCAGATCTTCAAGCAGATTCTGATGATCTCCGGGTTCGATCGCTACTTCCAGATTGCGCGGTGCTTCCGCGATGAAGACTTGCGCGCGGATCGCCAGCCGGAGTTCACGCAGATCGATCTGGAGATGACGTTTCCGCAGCAGGAGACGGTGTTTCGGATCGTGGAGGGATTCTTGCGTGCGGCGTTTTCGGCAGCGGGAATAGAGTTGCCGCAGGAATCGTTCGTGCAGATGACGTATGACCAGGCGATTGCGAAGTATGGCATCGATAAGCCGGATATGCGGCTGCCGGCGATTGTGGATCTGTCGAAGGATTTGACGCCGGAGCTGCGCGAGGCACTGAAGATTGATTCGGCGCTGCCGGTGTATGGGTTCACGATTCCGAAGGCCGGCGCGATGAGCGGAACGCAACGGCGGGCGTTCGTCGAAGAGATTCGCAAGAGCTTTGGCGACTGCGGGCTGGACTTCCTCGATGTCGCGCGGCTTCGGACGAATGAAGCGTTTGCTCCGTTAGCGGAGGCCGTCGCAGCGAAGCTGACGGCAGAGCAGATCGTCTTCAACGGCGAGAATTTCACGACTGATGATGTTGCGGTGGTGATCACTCCGAAGCCGGGAACGGCGACGATGTGGAACAACGACCGTCTATGGATTCCGAAGCGCGTGGGCGCGCTGCGGCTGGAGCTTGCGAAGAAGTTCGCGGACAAGCATGGACTGTTTGCGCAAACGGGCACCGCGAAGGACTTCCGCTTTCTGTGGGTGACCGACTTCCCCATGTACGAGTGGAACGAAGAGACGAAGCAGTGGGATGCGGCGCATCATCCGTTCACGTCGCCGCATGAGGAAGACATCAAGTCCGGCGCGCTGTGGAATGACAAAGGAGCGGTGCGCGCGCTGGCGTACGACGTTGTGCTGAACGGAATGGAGCTGGGCTCCGGGTCGATCCGGATCCATCGCAAAGATGTGCAGTCCGAGATCTTTCGGACGCTCGGAATGAGCGACGAAGAGGCTCACCAGCGATTTGGATTCTTCCTGGATGCGTTGGAGTACGGCACGCCTCCGCACGGCGGGATCGCGCTTGGGCTGGACCGAATTGTGATGCTGCTTGCGGGCGCGTCGTCGCTGCGCGAGGTGATTGCGTTCCCGAAGACGGCGAAGGCGATCGACCTAATGGTCGATGCGCCGACGCCGGTGAGCGAGGCGCAGTTGCGCGAGCTGAATCTGCGGATCGCGCACCGGAGCTAGCGGGTGTTCCACGCGTTGTTCCACGTGGAACAATTTAATTTCCGGAAACGTGATGGTGGATAAGCCAGATTTCTGTGGATTGCGTTCTTCCCCGTTTCGATATTCGACTGACCGGCTACCAGGGGCTCGCTTGGGCGACTGTTATTAGCTGCGCGATTGAACGGTGGGAGTCGCGGGCGGCTCTAGTTCATGCGGTGGCGATCGTTCGGGTCGTCGTCATCGAGCTTGACGTAGCGTGCGCTGGAGTCGATGTTGACGTCTTTGCCCTGCTTGCGCATGTAAACCTGGAACTTCTTTGCAGCGCGGCGGCGCTTGGCGCGATAGTAGTTGTTGCGCAGGCCGAACCAGCCCTCGGAGGCAGCGTGACGAAGACCGCGGCGGGGAGCGATCTCGAGGAAGAGCCAGCCGAAGAGGCAATTGCATATCGCGTTCAGCGCGTCGAAGCGGCGAACGACGAACCAGTCTAGGACGACATAGAAGAGCAGGAAGAATGCGGCGATGTACTTTGCACGCGCGCGGATGACGAAGTTGAACGTCATGCTCTCGTTGGGGTGGATGCGCGCGTAGGCGAACAGCAGGCCAAGAACGACGGGCCAGAGGCCGTTGCTGAATTTGCCGGGCGCACTGATCACCGGAACGAAGCGGCCGAATAACAAGCTCAGGATGGTGGCGAGAACTGCGCCGCCGATCGCTGTGAAGAAGAAGAGCTCGGTGAACCAGCGCGTGCCGCGCTCGCCTTCAAGAGCTGAACCGAAGTACCAGAGCGAGAGCAGAGCAAAGATGAGGCCGAGCAGGCTGTCCGCGACGAACGGCCAGGTGACGAACTGCCAGACCAGCTTAGGCGCTTCGTCGGCGTGAAGGACGGAAAGGTAGAAGAGTGTTCGTCCGAAGCCGGGCGCAACGAAGCCCATGACGAAAAAGAAGACGAAGCTGGCAATGGCAAGCAGGATGAGCTTCCGCGTGAAACCGCGAAAGGCGGGCAGCGCGAGCATTACGGGACCGTTTGAGCGCATGCGCTGTCTCCTGCTGGAAGATTATTGTCGCGCAGGGACGGGCGGGACTGGAAGGGAGCGGTGCCCCGCGGGATCGACGGCGCGGACGCCGAAGAGCACGTTGTCCTTGCTAACGTCGAGCGTGATGTGAGTGTCGGGGCCGGCGCTGCGCGCGTGCGTCCAGAGTTCGTCGGTCGTACCCCGCCAGACAACCTCGTATGTTGTGCCGGGAGGAGCGAAGCCGGACGCGTCCCAGGCGAGCTCGGTGTTGTTGTCGAGGTTGCGGGTGAGGACGCGAACGTGCTGCGGCTCGCCGGGAGCATCGGCGAGAGTGGCGAGCACGGCGGAGTTCAGGCGAGCAACGCGGGCGACGTAGTCGGTGTCCACAAACTTGAGCAGGTCACCGTATTCCACACCGTTTTCAGTGCGGACGGTCTGATGCTGGTGATTGAAGTTTTCGCGCCACTCGGTGAAGCGGACGGCAGCAAACCCGGCATTGTTGAAGCTGGTGTGGTCGCCGCCGCGAAGATAGCGGTCGCGGCGAAGGACGAGCACGGGATGGAACTCCGCTGAGGCTGGCTGAGCGTGACGACCGTGCGGCTGGAAGTAGGCGGGCGCGAGTTCGGCGATGGTGCGGGCGAGTTCGCGCGAGGGCGAGTCGTTTTCGGCGCCGAGGGCAAGGATTTGGCGCTGCTGCTCGGGCGTGGCGGTGGCGGGAACTGATTCGGAGAAGACACGCACGACGTCTTTGCGCTGTCCTGTTTCACTGGGGGTGGTGTCGCCGCCGACGATGTCGTTGTTGAGGACGGCGACGAGCGGCCAGCCTTCCGACTTCGCGAGTTCGGCGAGGTGATGTGAGCCGTTGAGGCCCTGCTCCTCGCCGGCGACGGCGACGAAGACGATGGTCCCGGTGAGCTTGAGCTTCGAGAGGGCGCGAGCTGATTCGAGCGAGACGGCGACGCCGCTGGCATCATCGTTGGCTCCGGGCGCGGTGATGTGCGAGTCCATGACGTCGGTTGCACGCGAATCGTAGTGGCCGGTGACGAGCGTCCAGGGAGCGTTCTTGTCGCTGGAGGTTCCGTGGAGGATGGCGTAGATGTTGGTCAGGCGAGTGGGCGCGGCGAAGCGGCTGGGGCGTCCATTGACCGTGGTGGGCTGCTCGATGAAGCTGTCGCGCTTGACCTCGAGGCAGCCGCCGCAGGTTGAGGAGATCGCGCGGAATTCGGATTCGATCCAGTGGGCCGCGGCGTTGATTCCCTGCCCCGGCGGCAGGTCGGTATCCATGCTGGAGAGCGTGCTGCGCGTGCCGAAACTGACGAGCTTGGCGATGTCGGCGTGGATGGCGTCGGGCGAGATTGTGGCGATCGCGTGGGCGATTGCCGGATCAGCGGGCGGAGGCGGGAGCTGATCGGAACTAGCTTGGGCCTGCGCAGAGCCCGGAACAGGCCAGGCAAGGCAGAGCACGAGGGCCGCAAACGCAGCAAATCGCTTCATTCTCGATCTCCCGGGATCGGCGAGTAACCGTCAAACCGATTGCGGCGTCCCATGTTGACGAGCTAGAGGCTCGCCGTTAGAACTAGGGAAGCTGCCTGCGGCGCGCTTTGACCATCGTACAAGGGCGGCAGCAACTCACGTAAGGAGATTGTTATGTCAGTCGTATGCCCGGAGTGCGACAACCCACTCGACATCGACATCGATGATGTGGAGGAGGGAGAGGTGATTCAGTGCGAGGAGTGCGGCACGGATCTCGAGGTGGTCTCGAGCGATCCGCTCGAGCTGGCGCCGGTCGATGAGGAGGGCTATGACGACGAAGACGACGATCCGCGCGTCGAGGATGAAGAAGAAGATGAGTAGAACGCGCGCGGCATGGCTGTGCGGGTTTGCCCTTGCTGCTCTGCTGGGCAGCTTATCGCCGGCGCCGATGGCGTGGGGTTCGGGGCCGGCGGCTTCCACCACCAAAGTTCCCCACTTGCGGACCATCGAAGGCGAGGTGTGCCGCAAGGACGGAACGCCAATCCAAGGAGCGGTGGTCTACCTGCAGGACACGAAATCGCTGGCGGTGAAGAGCTATCTGAGCGACGATCAAGGGCATTTCCACTTCCGCCAGCTATCGATGAGTCTGGATTATGACCTGTGGGCGGAGCTGAACGGAAAGCGGTCGAAGACAAAAAGGATCAGCCAGTTCAACAGCAAGCCGGATTTGAGCTACAAGCTGAAGCTTCCCGTTGGGAAATAGCTTAGCGAGAATTTCAGAGCTGCGAACAAACGGCGAATAAAATGGAGCGAGTGCCGCGATGGATCCCTCGCTCCAGCCCGACCGTTTTGGCTTTCTGCACATTGACCTGAACAGCTTCTTCGCGTCGGTGGAGCAGCAGCTCCACCCGGAGTATCGCGACAGGCCGACGGGCGTTACGGCGACGATGGCAGATACCGGAACGATCATCGCCGCGAGCTATGAGGCGAAAGGCTTCGGCGTGAAGACCGGCACGAAGGTGGGCGAGGCCAAGCGTCTGTGCCCGGAGATCGTGCTGGTCAATGGCGATCACACGACGTACGCGAAGTACTCGCATGACATAGCGGCGGCAGTGGAGCGGATTTGTCCGGTGGCGCATACGCCGTCGATCGATGAGATGGTCTGCCAATTGATTGGGCGGGAGCAGGAGCCGCCGCGCGCCCGGCGAATTGCGCTCGCGATTAAGCAGGCGATCCGCGACGACGTTGGCGAGACTCTGCGGTGTTCCATCGGAATGGCGCCGAACCGGTATCTCGCCAAGATTGCGAGTGACATGCAGAAGCCGGATGGGCTCATCGGCTTGCTTCCTTCACAGTTGCCGCGAGCGATTGCACACTTGGAATTGCGTGATCTGCCGGGGGTGGGCGCGCGCACGGAAGCCCGGCTTAAAGCAAAAGGCGTCGACACGATGGCGCAGTTGCTGTCGCTGGACCGAAACGGCATGCATTCGCTGTGGGATTCGGTGTGGGGCGACCGGCTGTATCACTGGTTGCGCGGCGCGCAGACGGGAGATGACGGAGCTCCGGTGAGCGGCGACATCCAGAAGTCGCTGGGACACTCGCATGTGCTTGGGCCGGAGCATCGGACGCCCGAGGGCGCATGGGCGGTCGCGCACAAGCTGTTGCACAAAGCGGCGATGCGGTTGCGGATGGAGCACTTCCACACGTCGACGATGGCAGTGACACTGAAGTTTGCATTGACTCGCGAAGAGGCGCAGCGCGCGGCGAAGCTGAAGCAGCATACGTCCGGCATCAAGCATTCTGGCTGGGCGATGGAGGCGCGGTTTCGGCCTTGCCAGGACACGCTGACGCTGCTGGACGCGCTGAAAGGCATATGGCGGGAGCGGCCGAACGAGCCGGAGCATCAGCGGCCATTCTTCGTTGGAGTCACCATGAGAAACCTTTTACCGGACAGCGAGGTTCCGAAGATGCTGTTCGAAGAGCCCGGGCATCGCAATGAGCTCTCGGCCACGATGGATAAGTTGAATCTGAAGTTCGGCCACTCGACCGTTCACTTTGCCGGCATGCTGCCCGCGCGCGAAACGGCGCCGACACGGATCGCGTTCACACAAATTCCGGTGCAATACGGGGTTGAGTACATGTAGCTAATTCAGTGAGCCAGGCATCCAAGAATGCACCCAGGCTGGGAGGGATGTATGGATAGCTCGTCGCGTTTCGCAACCCAAAGACGTATTCCCTTGCAAGGCAGTACCCGGCAGCCCTTCGACGATTCGCGTGCAGGTGAGTTTGTATCGCGGGCGGTGGATGAGGAGCCGATTACAGCTTCTGTCGTCTTGGCTCCGCAGACGCCCATTGATCCGACCGTGCGGTTGACTCGCGACGAGTTCGCAGCGCGGCACGGAGCCGATCAGCGCACAGAGGAGCTGGTTCGTAGATTTGCGCAGGAGTTCGGGCTTACCGTTAAGGCTCCAGAACAAGGAGGGCGATGCACGCTGCACCTGTCGGGTTCGCGCTCAGCAATGGAGAGCGCGTTTGGCGTCACGCTGCAGAGTTACGAAACGCAGTCGGGGAGATTTCGCCTCCGTCAGGGCGAAGTGATGATTCCCGAGGAGCTCGCGCCGCATGTCGTGGCCGTGCTGGGGCTCGACAACAGACCGCAAGCCAAGCCGCACTTTCGAATAGCCACTCCGCGAGCTGGCAACGTGAGCTATACGCCGTTGCAGGTGGCGCAGCTCTACGGATTCCCGGCGAATGCGACCGCTACCGGACAGACGATTGCGTTGCTCGAACTCGGCGGCGGATATCAGACTGCAGACATCACGGCGTACTTTCAGCAACTGGGAGTTCCAGCGCCGCCCGTGAGTTCGGTCTCGGTGGATGGCGGCAAGAACTCGCCGGGCGATCCGAATGGTGCCGACGGCGAGGTGATGCTGGACATCGAGGTCTCTGGGGCCGTCGCTCCGCGGGCGAAGATTGTCGTCTACTTTGCTCCAAACACGGACCAGGGGTTCATCGACGCAGTCGCGACTGCCGTGCACGATTCGACACATAAGCCAAGTGTGCTGTCGATCAGTTGGGGCGGCCCGGAGTCGAGCTGGACCGGGCAGGCGATTAAGGCGCTCGATCAGGCCTGCCAGGCCGCCGCGAGCGTGGGCGTGACGATCACCGTGGCCTGCGGGGACAACGGGTCCACGGACGGCGTTTCGGACGGAAGCAATCACGTCGACTTTCCTGCATCGAGTCCGCATGTGCTCGCGTGTGGAGGGACAAAGCTGGGCTCCAGCGGGAACACCATCACCAGCGAAACGGTGTGGAACGAACTGTCGCTCAACGAGGGAGCGACGGGCGGGGGAGTCAGCACGGTGTTCGCGCGGCCGACCTGGCAGGCGAACAGCAATGTTCCCGCTCCGACGGTGAGTTCCGGCGGCCGTGGCGTGCCGGACGTCGCCGGTGATGCCGATCCAGCAACCGGCTTCACGGTGCGAGTTGACGGCCAGACCTCGACGATCGGCGGAACGAGTGCAGTTGCACCGCTGTGGGCGGGACTCATCGCGCTTGCGAATGCTGCGAAGGGCCAGGATGCAGGTTTCGCAAACTCAGCACTCTACGCAAACCCGAACGCATTTCGCGATATCACGAGCGGAAACAATGGCGCGTTCAGCGCCGGTCCGGGATGGGACGCGTGCACGGGCCTGGGCACCCCGCATGGAGCAGCGATCATTGCGGCGCTGGCGGCAGCGAAAGCAAACGGCCAAGGCGCATGACAAACGTCATTGCGCTTCGCTGACGGCATTCACTGAGAATCTCCGCGAGACTGCAGGACACTGGTCCTGCAGTCAGGAGATATCGATGAACAGCGTTCTTGAATCAAGCCTGCTGGATAGCCGAGACGTTCAGGCCGCCTCGCCCTGCTCTGTCGCATGCCTGAACCACGTGACAAAGAAATATGGCAACGGTGTAGTCGCGCTCGATCGCGTTTCGCTGGATTTGCGAGCGGGGGAGATTGTGGTGCTGCTTGGACCGAACGGCGCCGGCAAGTCAACGGCGGTGAAGCTGATGATGGGCCTTATCTCCGTGACGGCTGGCGAAGTCCGCGTGTTTGGCGGCGATCCACGGCTGGCGGGAAATCGGCGACGGACGGGCGTGATGCTGCAGGTCGGACGAGCGCCGGAGATGCTTCGTGTTTGCGAGCATATCGAGCTCATGCGCGGCTACTATCCGAACCCGCTTCCGGTGGCGGAGATCGTGCGTGCGGCGAGTCTGGAAGGACTTGAGAAGAGGATGTTTGGGCAGCTCTCAGGCGGGCAGAAGCAACGAGTGTTGTTCGCACTGGCGATCGCCGGCGATCCGGACCTGGTGTTTCTCGACGAGCCTACAGTCGGTCTTGATATCGAAGCGCGTCGAGGGATGTGGGCGCAGGTTCGATCACTCCGCGCGCGGGGTAAGACGGTGCTGTTGACGACGCACTATCTCGAAGAGGCGGATGCGTTGGCTGACCGCATCATTGTGCTGAATAAAGGTGCGGTGATCTGCGAGGGATCATCCGCGGAGGTAAAGGCCGCAGGCGCAGCGGTAGCGGCTCGCTCCAGCCTGGCCGAAGCGCAGGGGCCGCGGTCCCAAGCTGTGAAGCTGCTGAAGTTTGAAACGCATCTCTCTCGCGAGCAGGTTCTGAAGCTGCGCGGGGTGGAGCACGTTGAGGGCAGCGACACGCGGCTGGTAGTTACGTCCTCTGCGCCGGAGGCAACGCTGCGGGAGCTGCTCGCACTTGACCTTGAGTTGCATGGCCTTGAAGTCGTCAGCCCTGCGCTCGAGGATGCCTTCCTGGCGCTCACAGCGAAGTAGCTATTGTTCACTCACAAAGCTCATTGACGGAGGTTTCCATGTCAACAGCCGCTCTCACGCTTCCTGCTATCGACAGAGTCCAACGAATCCCACTAATTTTTCTTCGCGAGACGCGTTACGAGTTTGTACGCGCGATGCGTACGAAGGTTTTCTCCGCCTCCGTGATCGGCTTTCCGGTTATGTTCTATGTGCTTTTCGCCGTGATGAACCGCGGCGAGAGCTTACATGGTCAATTCGTCGCGAAGTATCTGCTCGCAACTTACTCGGCGTTTGGCGTGGTCGGGGCGGCGCTGTTCGGAATCGGCGTCGGGCTCTCCGGTGAGAGGGTCTCAGGTTGGCTGGAGCTGAAGCGTGCGAGCCCCATGCCGCCGCTTACCTATCTCGCAGCGAAGTGCGTCGCGTCGGTAGCCTTCGGAATCATCATCGCGACGATACTTTGCATCGTTGGCAGGTTCGGCGCCGGCGTCCATCTAACTGTGGCGGAGTACGTTGGCATCTGCGGGATAAGTGTCATTGGAGGAATCCCATTCGCCTGCATGGGACTGCTGTTGGCGATGGTGCTGCCCGCCAACGCGGCGCCCGGAATTGTGAATCTGATCTATCTCCCAATGAGTTATTGCGCAGGTCTGTGGATGCCGATTTCACTTCTGCCAAAGTGGTTGCAACATCTCGCGCCGTGGTTGCCGACCTATCATCTGGGGCAGCTAATGTTGCGCGTCATCGGCTATGCGCAACCAGGGCAGGCTGTTCAACACGTCTTCGCTCTGCTGGGGTTCACGCTGTTGTTCCTGGGCGCAGCGTGGATCGCATTCGCGCGCGTTGAAGCCAATGCATAAAGTAGACCCGTTCGGCAGCGCAAAGTTCTACACTCGTATCCCGGGAGAACCCGAATGAACGCTGGCCCCACAGCGCGGCGCAAAAAGATCCAGCGAATCGAGTACCTGTGGCTCGCCTATCTGGTGTTCTATTTCATCGATCCGTTCTTTCGGCATTCGGTTCTGTTCTGGATGGAATGCATTGGATTCGCAGCAATCATGTTGGCGCTGTATGTGGCCTTCCTTCGATTGCAAAGTGTACGCAGCCGAATCCTCTGCATCGCAGGCATGTATCTGCTCGGCGTAGCGACCTATCCGAGCAATAGTGGGGCAATTGCTTTCTTTATCTATGCGGCGGCGCTGCTACCGTTCGTGATCGCTTCGGCATCACGCGTCTTCCTGCTTCTCATCATTGAATCGGTATTGATCATGGGTGAGGGGTGGCTGCTGCACCGGGGCATTTGGAGCCCATTATTCGGGATCTTCTTCGTGCTCGTCGTAGGCGGAAGCAATATCTTCTTCGCCCAGAAGCAGCGCGCCGATTGCAAGCTGCGCATGGCCCACGAAGAGATTGAGGCGCTTGCTGCCGTTGCCGAGCGTGAACGGATCGCACGTGATTTGCACGACGTGCTGGGTCACACGCTAAGTGTGATCGTGCTGAAGGCTGAACTGGCCGGGCGGCTCTTGCAGCGCGGCGACGACGTCGCTCGGGCGGCGCAGGAGATTGCAGACGTAGAGCGGACCGCACGCACAGCACTCTCCGAGGTGCGCGAGACGATTGGAGGGTACCGCGCGCGCGGCTTAGCTGCTGAAATGCAGGCGGCGCGGAATGCGTTGTCGGCGGCGGGCGTGAGCCTCGAGCTGGAAGGCGTTCCTCCGGCTGGAAGTCTTCGCCCGGCTGAGGAGACTGTACTTGCGCTGGCTGTGCGCGAGGCCGTTACGAACGTTGTGCGACACGCGCAGGCGAGCACCTGCAGATTGCGATTTGCGGCGCAGAATGGGCGCCATACACTCGTGATCGAAGATGATGGACAGCACGCGTCTGCGCACGAAGGCAATGGATTGCGCGGTATGCGTGAGCGGGTCGAATCACTTGGGGGGAGATTGCAATTGGATCGAGATCACGGCACGCGGCTATCGATTGAACTCCCTGCGACAGCGGGGATTCCATCGTGAACGCCGCACCAAAGAAAGCCGCGACCATCCGCGTTCTGCTAGCGGAAGATCAGACGATGGTGCGCGGAGCGTTAGCGGCGCTGCTGGAGCTCGAGCCGGATATTCAGGTGGTCGCTCAGGCAGCCAACGGTCGTGAGGCCGAGCGGCTAACGAGAGAGGTGAAGCCCGACGTCGCCATAACGGATATCGAGATGCCGGAGTGGACGGGACTGGAGTTTGCAGCGGCATTAAAGAGAGCGGGATGAAGACACACATCATCATCCTGACCACCTTCGCCAGACCGGGCTACTTACGGCGTGCACTCGACGCGGGCGCGCGCGGGTATCTACTGAAGGACCGGCCGGCGAGCGAACTTGCACAGGCGATCCGTCGAGTGCACGCCGGTCTGCGCGCGATTGATCCAGAACTTGCTGTCGAGGCATGGAACGCCGATGCGGATCCGCTGAACGACCGCGAGCGGCAGATTCTGCAGCGGGCCGGCGACGGGAAAAGCTCGGCCGATATCGCCACCGAACTGCGGCTAAGCGAAGGTACAGTGCGCAACTACCTCTCCGAAGCGATCGCTAAGCTCGGCGCGGCCAATCGCGTAGATGCGGCCCGGATCGCGCGCCAGCGTGGATGGCTGTGACAGCCAGGGAGTACGTCGGGAGGCTGGCGCCTTCGCCGACTGGGCTTCTGCACCTGGGGCACGCGCGCACGTTCTGGATTGCGGCGCAGCGAGCGCGTGCGGCAAATGGATTGTTGTGGCTTCGAGATGAGGATCTTGATCCGCAGCGATCGCGGCCGGGTTTCGCCAACGCCATGCGCGAGGACCTGCAGTGGCTCGGGATCGCGTGGGATCGCGAGATGCGACAGAGCGATCGGCTGCATGCGTATCGAAATGCTATGCAGCAGCTGGTGCACGGCGGCTTCGTTTACGCGTGCCACTGCAGTCGCAAAGACCTTCAGCAGGCCGTCCAGGCTCCGCACGAGGACGATGATGAGCCGGTGTACGGTGGCCGTTGCCGGCCAGTGGGCCCCTCGGCACAATCGAGATTTGCGCCAGACACAAACTATCGTTTCCGAGTAACTGACGGGGAGCGGGTGCGATTTGTGGATGGCGATGCGGGCGAGCAGTGCTTCTGTGCCGGCTGCGATGCACACGCGGATTTCGGGGATTTTGTCGTTTGGCGGAAGGATGGCCTGCCAAGTTATCAGCTTGCCTGCGTGGTTGACGACGCCGAGATGGGCGTCACTGAGGTAGTGCGTGGCCGCGATCTACTGCGCTCGACTGCCAGACAGATATTGCTGCAGCGAGCGCTCGGGCTCGTGACGCCGGAGTATTTTCACTGCGAGCTGATGCGGGATCATTCCGGCGTGCGTCTGGCCAAGCGGCACGATGCACTTAGCCTCCGCGCACTGCGCGAGGCGGGCTGCAAGCCGGCCGATGTCATTGCGCGCCTCGATGTGGGCGCTTCGATGCTGCGTTGATTTTTGAGGTTTCCAGGGAATCCGGAACGGTGCCGTTCCACAGAATTGTTTGTCCGTGGTGACAATTCGCATTCGCACGCATCTCATCAGCAGAGGTGCAGTATGCGATGGCTTTCGAGAGACGCAGTCAGGTGGGCGGCAGGGTTCTGCGTCGCGCTTCTGCTGCTCGTTAGCTGATCACATTGAGGCGCGGCCCGGATCGCGAGCCGCGGCTGGCTATTCCGCGCTGGGACCGTACATGGCGCGAATGACGTCTTCATAACTTTTCATCTGATAGTTGTCTGGCGGAGTGCCTCCCGCGAGATACCGGACAAAGTAGTCCCAGCGGCGGCGCATGATGTACTGCGACTGCTCGCCGTACCCATGGTGAGCGTTAGGAACCATGAGCATGTCAAATGTCTTGTTGTCGTTCATGAGAGCCTGGACGACCATGAGCGTGTTGGTCGGCGGAACGTTGTCGTCCATCGTGCCGTGCACCAGCATCAGGTGCCCCTTCAGGTTTCCCGCGTAATTCTGGTTGGCCTGCGCTTCGTAGTTGTCCTCGCCGTTTGGTCCTATAACTTCGAGTCCCGAGTACTTTTCATCCCAATCATCTTCGTAATCCCGATTGTCGTGGTTACCGCTCTCCGACCAACCCACTTTGAAGAAATCGGGGTAGTGGAACATCGCGGACGCAGTGGCGTTTCCACCGCCAGAGTGGCCCCAGATACCTACTCTATTGATATCAATGAATGGGTTCTGCGCGGCGAGCTGCTTGATTCCGGCGACCTGGTCCGGAATCGTCGCTTCGCCCATTTCCGCCGGATGATCGGCGTGTTCGTCGTGAAAGCTCTTGCTGCGGAAAGGCGTTCCCATGCCGTCGATGCAGACCACGATAAAGCCAAGCTGGGCCAGCGCTTGATCGTCGCCGTTTGCCGCCGAGAAGCTGCGTGATCCGCAGGAACCGATCTGCGGCCCTGGGTAGACGTAGTCAACGATCGGATATTTCCTGGCTGGATCGAAGTTCGTCGGCTTCCACATGAACCCGTATAGAGGCGTCTTTCCGTCGCGCGCGTTGACCGTGATGGGGGACGGAGGCTTCCAGCCGGCAGCAAGCAGCCGGGAGATGTCCTGATGGGCGAGCGTAGTGATCAGCTTTCCTGCGTTGTCACGCAGGACGACTGTTTGCGGCGTCTCTCGCGTCGAGAAGACGTCGACGAAGGTGTTTCCATCCGGTGAAGGCGTGACCGCGTGGTCAGCATTCTCTGGTGTGAGCAGTTGCTGGTTCGAGCCGTCGAAGTTCACGCGATAGTAGTGGGTGAAATACGGATCACTGCCCGGCTCCTTTCCAGTCGCGAGGAAGTAGATCACACGATTTTTCTCGTCGACGTGCAGGACCTGCGTCACAGGACCGTCACCGTGCGTAATCTGATTCTTCAGCTGGCCGGAGGTCAGGTCGTAAAGATACATCTGTCCCCAGTTACTGCGCTCCGAATACCAAAGGAATTCGTTCGTCGCGGGGAGATAGCGCCAGTTCACCTTGCCCTGACCGGATTCATAGTAGGTGGGGACATGTTCGTGGTAGACCGTGCGGACTTCGCCTGTCTCGGTGTCGCCGACCCGTAGCCATTCATCTTTGTGGTCTCGCGAGGTGGAAACAAAGGCGAGCGTCTTGGCATCGGGCGAGAATTCGACGTCGTCCCAACCGGAACCGCCGCGGCAGCTCACGTCATCGCAGAGGGTGCTGCGATGCTCATCGGCCGGCATCTGGAGCCGGACCATCTTGCCACTATCGACATCAATGATCACGCGTTGGATCATCGTGATGTCCTTGTCGCCCAGAAATGGATACCGCCAAGCCTCGAGCGTCGGATGCCGGTTGGTCACCGACACCAGGTACATCATGCCGTCTTTGCGCTGGTCCTGCTGGAACGTCGCGATCTTCTTCGAGTCCGCAGACCACACCAGTATTGGCGCATCCGAATGTGTCCAACCGGCGTTGTCGGTGGCATAGCCGTAGTCCTTGACTCCATCCGTCGTGAGCTGGCGCTCCTCACCCGTAGCCTGGACGCGAACCCAGAGATTATTGTCGCGAATGAATGCCGCGAGCTTCTTGTCCGGCGATACATCGAACGGCGCCCGGCTCCGCCCAACAGCAGGCCGTACCGTGCGGGGGCGCTGCGCCGTCTGTGCCTGCTGCGGGTTCGGACGTGCGTTCATCTGCGCGTTCCCACCGGTCTCCGTCGCGCTCAACCCGGATGGAGGCTGCGCATTCGGCTTCTGCTCGGGATGCTGCGCACGGGCAGGTGGCGCTTCCAGGGCGCAGCTCTCGGCATTGGCGGTGCAATGGAACGTCTCAGTGCGCACCGTCACTGCAAACCCTTTCGCCTCGGGGGTGTAGCTCTCGATGCGCAGATGCGCAGCATCAATCTCATGCCCACTGGCTTTGCTGAGAGCTGCGGCGAGCTTTGCCGTGCTGAACGCCAACTCCGTCCTTCCAGTGCGGGCGTCTGCAATCCGAAATGCCACGCTGCCTGCGGCGGGATCACGGAAAAATACTCGACCGTCGGACAAATACGTCACGTCCGTGACTGTGTGGTCGACCAGCGGACTCACGTTGTAGCCCATCCATCGCTCTGCCTGCGCGTAATCCTGCGCCGTATACGTACGCTGAGCTGGAAGGGAGATGGCGGGAAGCAGCAGAAGCAAGCCGACGAGACGTCTGTTCATATCGTTGCTGCCATAATACTTTGTTCTATCTCGATCTAGGCGTCGGGCTCGGGATGCGGCACCTCCGGCTCACCGGTGCGGCGCAGACGTGCCAGCAAGGCGCGTGGCCGCAGCATGTCCGGGACGGTCCACATCGAAGCCCAGAACCCTGCCCAGGTGTCGTGCGAAAGCTTGAGACTGGTTGGCAAAACGTACGTGTCCATGATCACTTCGGAAAGTATGAGCGCACCGGCGGCTCCCAACAGCCCGTAGCTACGTGCCATCAGATAGGTGAAAACGAGCGTCACTCCGGTCGCCACGATGTAGTACGCGGCCAGCCTGCGGTGCTGGTTGATCGCGGCGATCAGAGTAGAGCTGGTCGACCACAGTGAATAGAACAGTACGCTGATCAATAACAGGAACAGCAGCCCACGGCTGGGCGGCACTTTGTGAGCCGTCCAATGCGTGAGGAACCACGGACCGATGGTCATCATCACCAGGATCAGCGCAACGGCAATGATCAGCGCCATCTGGCACGCGCGCCTGTGAAGCGTCCGCACGAGGTCGAACTTGCGCGCGCCGTATGTGATCGAAAGTTCTGGAGCGAACGTGCTGTTCACCATCTGGACCATCTGCAGAGCGACGCGTGAAACGGTGCGCGCCGTGCCGAAGTTGACGACATCTTCCGGACCGAGCGCGTACTTGACTGCAATCAACGTGCCTTGCAAATTGAGCGCGTTGCCAATGGGAAAGCCCATGAAGGCAACTGCGGGTGCGGCAAGCCGGCGAACCTCAGCGTAATCGGCATGCGCATAGCCATAGCGCAACCAGGGAATGTCATGCCGGGCCATGATGCACAGGATCACCGTGCTGAGAGCGTTCGCGACGGCGAAGGCTAGAGCAGCTTCGCGCGGGCCGCGTCCGAGAATTACCGGCACGATCATCACGCCAAAGGCAATTAGGGAGAGGCAGCTCTTAATGAATGTGCCATAGGGATATCGTCCGATGCAGGTGTACGCGGACTGGACGAGTTGCTCCAATTGACCGAGAAGCGTTGCGCATCCGAGATAGAAGATGATCCATTTAGCATCGTCCGGCGTGATCACCTCGAGGCGCAGCCAGTTGCCCAGTGGAAGGTAGTACATCGCGGCACCGAGTGCGATGACAACAAGCGAGCATATTGCGATGATGAACCACCAGCAGCTCTGAAACACGCGCAGCGCCGATTCCTGCTCGCCGCGCGCCATCATCATTGTCATCTCATTGCCCGCAACAGAGCCGAATCCGATACTGGAAAAATTCAGGTACGTCGGGATGGCCACAACAATGAGCCACTCGCCATACAGAGCTTTGCTCCAGAAGTGCAGAAACACCGGAACTTGCACAAGTTGAACAATCGTGCCGGCGAGACGGCTAATCCAGTTGGAGATAAACCCGAGAGTTAGACGTCGACGCGTTTCGCTATCCATGTTCTCCTAGCGGCGCACAAGACTGTGCGCGAGTCGCTGCGCGAGGGGCCGGAGCAGTTGGCGTGCGAGATCACGTGGCGTCACCTTGGATCGAATCGTCTCACCAGCAACAAACCGGCGCAATAGATTCGTCTCTCCAGCGCTCTCCGCCCATGCTGTGAATTCTGGCAAGGCAGCCTGGCGTTCTTCCGGCGTCAGCTTCTCTGAAGCGGCAGCAAAGTAGCGCTGCAAATTCTCCCGGCTGGCCTCGCTGATCCATAAACGCTCCTTCAGGCGCGCCCGCTCGGCCGCCAGAGGCATAACCTCTTGAAACATCCGCAACTCGTCACGCAGCCACATGCGAATCCGGCGGCGGAACTTATCGCCCTCATGCCCGATCCGATAGCCGCTGATGACTTCGCGCTCATAAATAAAGCTGCCAAATGGCGCCAACTGCATAAACATCGGCCAGTCTCCGAACGATTCCATGCCCGTTGGATAGCCGCCTGATTCGGAAAGGGTCTTCCGATGCACTGCGAAAGCGGCGAAGCTCGCTTTTGGCCCGTTCTTCTGTTCGAGCAGCGTAACCGGTGGCAGAGTTACAGGAGAAACGCTGAGAAGGTATTCGTGAGTTAGCACCTGGGAGTTCGCGTCGATGTTGTCCCATGCGCCGCGGACCAACACCGCGTCCTGCCTCCGCTCGGTGCCGCGCGTCAGGACCTCACAATAATTCGGATACGCAATGTCATCGCTGCTAAGCAGCGTTATCCAATCTCCGGTTAGGCACGAAATAGTAAAGTTCCACTGCCCGCTGATGTTGCAACCAAGCGGGGGCTGCACCACGCGGATCAATTCAGGGTGACGAGCCGCGTATTCAGCAAGTATTTCCGGTGTCGCATCAGTGCTCTGATGATCGGACACGACGATCTCGTCCGGCATTCTCGTTTGCGCAAGTAAAGAGTCGAGTGTCTCCCGCAAATAGCCAGCCTGGTTGCGCGTCGGAATTCCAATCGAGAACCGGAGACCGCTGGGCATGATGGGATTGTAGCAACGTGAAGTTGATGCCGGTCCTTACATACCTTGGCGGCGCTGGCGGTCAAGCGCAATCTTCTCCTGCATCAACTGATGAAGCATTGGCTCATCGCCGCGGCGTTGCGCCTCGCTCATCGCAGCACGAATTTCCCGGCTTCGGCGATCACGATATCGCTCGTTGAGCGTCTCCAATGCACCGCGAACCCGATCCAGTTGTGCCGCGTGGTCCTGTGCGTCGGGAAGCTCCGACGAAGCGTGGAGCGCAGTCGCAAGCAATGCACGAGAGCTCGGATCCGGCGCGGCATCAAACGGATTGTCAGGCGCCGGGGCATTGACGAGCACTTCGACCACGGGTGCCGTGGGCAGATCAGCAAACCACTCCGGGTGCGACGCGAGTGTCTCAGCTGCGAGCGTACGTGCAGAGTCGGCCTCGGGAAGAATCAGGGCACACAGGAGAATGCGCTCCACCTCCGTCACTCCCGAAGATCGCGCGGCACGCACGCTCTCCAGCCGCTGCTGTGCGGCATTCTTGAGCTCCTGGAGTACCAAAGAACTGTCTATGCCGAGTTTCTGCGCAGCATTATTCGCAAATTCATTACGCACAATTGCGTTCGGTACGCGCCGGATATGCGGCATCAGAAAATTCAACGCTTTTACCTTCGCCTCGGGCGTCCGCGGTGGAAATTCAGTGCGCGCTCGCTCGATCAGGAAGTCAGGATAACGAGCAGCTCCGCGGACGGATCCCGCGTACGCTTGCACTCCATGCTCGCGAATAAAGCGGTCAGGATCGAGACCGCCTTCCAGCGTAATTACCCGCGCCTCAAAACCTTCTTCGATCAGCAGACTTAGCGTTTTCTCAGCGGCGTTGAGGCCTGCTTGATCGGGATCGAAGTTGAGCCAGACCTTCTTCGTGAATCGACCAAGCATCCGCGCCTGGTGTTCAGTGAAGGCTGTTCCACTCGTTGCGATTACGTTGTCAATCCCTGCCATAAAGACCGAAATGCAATCCATTTGGCCCTCGACGATGAGAGCTGCGTCCTTGCTCTTCATGCCTGCCTTCGCCTTGTCGAGGTTAAAGAGCACCTGCCCTTTGATGTAGAGCGCCGTTTCTGGAGAATTCAGGTACTTGGGTCCGGACTTGTCGTCGACCGCATCCAGCAGCCGTGCAGTAAACGCGATCGGCTTTCCCTGTTCATTGCAGATTGGGAAGGTGATGCGTTTCCGGAATCGCGCATAGAGCGGCCCTGCCTTTACGGCGCCGGCTCCGTCCTCACGCTCCTTCGAGCTGAACAAGCCGCTCGCACGCAGCACCTCTTCGCTGAAGAACTTCGCCAGCCGGTCACGCATGTCGTTGAAGCTCTCGGGCGCATAACCCAGCCGGAATGTCTTGATCGTCTCGGCGTTAATCCCGCGCGAGCTCATGTACTCCCGCGCGCGCGCCGCTTCAGGTGAGGCTAGGTTCTGCTGAAAGTACTGCGTTGCCGCTTCGTGAATTTCAAGCAGTTGCTTGCGTAATCCCGCTTCGCGCGCCTCGTGCGGCGACGAAAAGTCCCGCTGCGGCAGCGAAATTCCCATCTTTGTGGCAACTGACCGCAACGCATCGGGAAAGCTGACGTTCTCCATCTTCATCACAAAGGTGAAGACGTCTCCGTGCTCATGGCAGCCGAAGCAGTAGTAGCTCGCCGTCGCCGGATAGAGATAAAAAGATCCGGACTTTTCCTTGTGAAACGGGCACAGTGCCGACCAGTTCGCACCGGACTTGCGCAGCTTGATGTAGTCGCCGACGATGCGAACGATATCCGTCTGCTGCTTGACGAGTTGCGCGAAGTTATCTGCCATTGGCCGTGGTCGTTTGAGTCTAGGGGTTTCAGCCCTGATGAAATTCGGGCCGGGGAGTGGATACTGGGGAAAGTCGCGGCGCGACGCTCAGCCTCCAGACTACCGCTGCGTCCGGCTATGCATGCCCCAAAAGAGTCACGGCGTGGAAATGATCAGTGGGAGCAACATCCGGTGCCTAGGTGGGTATAACCAAAACGTGTATACGCGATTGGCCGACCGATCGCCCACGGAGACCTTATGAACGCAAGCAAGATCGTCTCGAAGCTGCTGATGGGGGCTGCTCTGTCTCTCCCGTTGGCGTGCTTCCCCGCTGCCCAGGCTCATGCAGCCGTCGTTATCTCGGTTGGCTTCGCGCCACCCGAGCTTCCTGTCTACACGCAGCCAATATGCCCCGGATCTGGTTATCTTTGGACCCCGGGATACTGGGCCTATGGTCCTGGGGGCTACTACTGGGTTCCCGGCGTATGGGTGCAGCCGCCGAGCGTAGGCGTGCTCTGGACGCCAGCGTGGTGGGGCTGGGAGGGCGGGGCGTATCTCTTTCATTCGGGCTACTGGGGACCGCACGTAGGCTTCTACGGCGGGATTCACTATGGCTTCGGCTACACCGGTGTGGGCTTCTTTGGCGGCGAATGGCGTGGAGGAGCGTTCTTTTACAACCGCGCCGTGGCCAACATCGACGCCGTACATGTGACCAATGTTTATGTGCGCAATGTCACGATCGTGAACCACTCGACCGTAGCGTTCAACGGTGGCCAGGGCGGAATCCAGGCACGGCCCACGTCCTTTGAAATGGCCGCAAGCCACGAACAGCACTTCGAGCCTACGGCGAACCAGATGAGCCACCAGACCTTCGCCGCACAGAACCGGTCTCAATGGGCCAGCGTCAATCACGGTCGACCCACCGTTTCAGCCGCCGCTTCGGTCGGTGCATTCCACGATCACCCCAACAACCCAATGCTGGCTGCGCGTGCGAACGTAAACCAGCGCGAGACCAACCAGGATCAACGTATCGCGAACGGTCTGCGCGATGGTCAGATGACGTCCGGAGAAGCAGCCCGAGCGGAGCGAACCCAGTCCAACATCGACAGCCAGGTGCATAACGACCGCATGGCCAATGGCGGCACTCTGACCAACCAGGAGCGGCAGCAGGTCAATCGCGAGCAGGCCGCGGCGTCGCACCAGGTCTACCGCGACAACCACAACGCCAACACGATTGCGCCTAACGAGGTCAATCAGCGGGAAGCCAACCAGGAGCAGCGTATTGCAAATGGAGAGCGCAATGGCCAGATGACGTCTGGTGAGGCGGCTCGAGCGCAACGCACACAGTCAAACGTAGCCCAGCAGGCACATAATGACCGCGCCGGGAACGGCGGTGGTCTCAACCAGCGCCAGCGGCAGCAGGTTAACCGCGAGCAGAATGGTGCCTCGAAGCAAATCAATCGTGAGAACCATAATGGCAACCGCGACGGTAAGGGCCACTAACACCACTTCATCTACACCTCCCGGCCGGCCAATGTGCCGGCCGGTTCTTTTGCCGGCGCGGTCCGGGAGTTACCCCAGTCTGCGGCTTATCTAAAATCGAGACATGCTCTCCTCTGCCATGCGTGATCGGCTGGCCGTTGCGCTGATCGGCGCGCGCAATCCGGCCAACATCGGAGCCGCCGCAAGAGCGATGCGTGACTTTGGATTTGCCGATCTTCGATTCGTAAACGATTACGTGGTTCCCTTCGAGGCAGCCCAGCTGGAGAACACAAGGTCAGCGGTCGGCGCAGCTTCAGTAATGCAGCAGGCGCGCAGTTTCACCTCCATAGCCGATGCTCTCGCCGGCTGCACACTAACACTAGGAACGACGGCAATCGGCGGACGGCAACTGTCACGTCCAGTGGTTCCACTTAGCCAGGCGGCTTCGGCCATGCTCGAAGAGCTCGCCAAGCCGGCTGCGCGGGTTGCACTTCTATTTGGATCTGAAAAGACCGGGCTGACAAACGATCAGCTTAGTCACTGTCAGATATTGCTCACCATCCCGATGTTCGCCCCGGAGGGCGAGCGCCATCTTTCGATGAACATCGGGCAGGCGGTGGCGGTCTGCCTCTACGAGCTCACACGAAGCGGGTTCGAGAGTTCGCGAGAGCTCCCAGTAACAAAAGAACTGCCGGTGGTCGCTGAGTCGCGCGAACGGCTGACTCAGCTACTCCTGGAAGCGATGGCGGTGACGGGATACGCCCGACGCTTCCCCGCAAACGCGCGCGAACACGTCGTGCGGCAACTCGCAATGCAGCTCGGCAAGAGCCGGGACGAAGCGGCTACATGGATGGGTTTTCTGCGCCAGATTCTGCGCAGCAAAAAGGGAAATGCTCCGGGCGAAGAGCACGGAGCATAAGGTCAGGTAGATTCAGACGGCGGCGCTTACCAGAGGCCCCACGACCGGCTCATGTAGTCGCTGAGCGTCATGACGATGAGCGACAGGAACATGAAGAGCCCTGAGCCGATGGTCATCTTGATCAGCCTCGATTGATACTTCGCATGCATGAAGAACAAAACCACGATCGAAGCCTTGAAACAAGCGATGAACAAGGCGATCACGGGATTTGCCCACTTCAAATCAACAAACGCCACGGCGGCCGTGACACCGGTCATGATGAGCAGTGTTCCGAAGACGAGGCCATACTGTGCGGGCGTCACAATATGGTGCGAGGTGTGCTCCGGGTTCGTCACATTGGACGGGTCCTGCTCTTCGGTTTGGTGGTGGGTCGTGGTCTCAGCCATCTCGTTTTCCTTGGGCAGTGATGCGGCCTAACGCAGCGGGTGCCGGTTGATCAGATAGAGCAACGGATACAGAAACAGCCAGATGATATCGACGAAGTGCCAATATAGGCCGAAGTTTTCTATGGGGGCGACATATCCGGCACTGAAGTCGCCTCGATACGCTCGGCGGAGCAGCCAGAAAAGGATGAAGATTCCGATGACCATGTGCAGAGCATGCATGCCGGTCATCCCAAAGTAGAGGAAGAAGAATATCTGTGTACGCTGGGCCATGTCGGGCGCCAGAGGCTTCTCGTGAATCCCGTGCGCTGCCGGGTTTACAAACTCCGAGATGTCATAGTGCGCGCCGGGAATGTGATGGTGCACCCATTCGATATGCCACTCCTGCCCTTTGATACAGATAAAGGCAATGCCGAAGAGTACGGTGAACACGAGCGTCCACACCAGCATCTTGCGCTTGCGCATCTCCGAAGCCCACACCGCGAGCGCCATGAAGAAGCCCGAGGTAATCAGGATTGCGGTATTGGCCGTGCCCAGTGGAATACTGAGCTGATTGGAAGCTGTAAAGAAAGCGTCGTAGTACCAGTTGCGGTACAGCAGGTAGGCGAAAAACAATCCGCCGAAGAACATGATTTCGGTGAGCAGGAAGAGCCACATGCCGAAACTTCCGGCCTCACGCTGCTGCTCGACGGTCTCAAAGTGATGACGGTGCTGGGGCAGCGCGACGTGCTCGTGCTCGACATGCAGGGCCGTCTCATGCGTATGAGTGTGCGTGGTCGCGACGGTACTATCCAACGGTCGTCACCTCATTCTTCCGCTTGTGCTCGAGCCACTCATAGTCATAGGCTTCGTGATCCATGATCGGCGTCTCGATAAAGTTCTCTGTGAGCGGTGGCGATTGGATCTGCCACTCGAGGCCGGTTGCCTGCCATGGATTATCGCCGGCGATGGCGCCATACTTCAGAGACCAGCCGAGATAGAGCAGCGGCAGCATGTAGCCGACACCGAGGACCGTAGCACCTGCCGTCGACAGCACATTGAGCACCTGGTACTCCGGCGGATACGCATGATAGCGGCGCGGCATGCCGAGATATCCAAGGATGAACTGCGGCATGAACGTCAGGATGAAGCCGATGAACGTCGTGACGGCAGCAAGCTTCGAGATCGACTCCGGATACATGCGGCCGGTCATCTTCGGCCACCAGAAATGGATGCCGGCAAGAAACGCCATTAACATGCCACCGACCATCACGAAGTGGAAGTGCGCCACGATGAAGTAAGTCTCGGTCAGATGAATGTCCATTCCAAGAGAGGCAAGAAAGACACCGGTCAGACCGCCGATGGTGAACAATCCGAGGAAGCCGAACGAGTAAAGCATCGGCGTCTCGAAGGTGATCGACCCCTTCTGCATCGTAAAGGCCCAGTTGAATACCTTGATCGCCGAAGGGACTGCGACGAGCATCGTCAGCAGCGAGAACACCAGGGCAGAATAGTTCGAGATGCCCATGATGAACATATGGTGCGCCCACACGAAGAAGCCGAACAGAGCGATCGCCACCGAACTGAACGCGACCGCCGTGTATCCGAAGACCCGTTTACGGCTGAAGGTCGATATCGTTTCCGAGATCACACCCATTCCCGGCAGGATCATGATGTACACGGCCGGATGGGAGTAGAACCAGAACAGATGCTGGAAGAGAAGCGGATCTCCGCCCTTGGTCGGATCGAAGACGCCGATCCCGAACACGCGCTCCAGGAGCACCAGCACCAGCGTGATCGCCAGCACCGGAGTACCGAGCACCATCAGCAGCGACGCCGCATAGTGCGACCAAACGAACAGCGGCATCCGGAACCATGTCATGCCCGGGCAGCGCATGCGGTGAATGGTGACGATGAAGTTCAATCCCGTAAAGATTGAACTGAACCCTGCTACAAAGATCGCCAATGCCGCGGTAATGACATGGGTGTTCAGGTAGTGCGTCGAGAGCGGTGTCGTGAACGTCCAGCCGGTATCCACACCACCGAGCACAAGGGCCGCCAGCAGCATGATGCCGCCCAAAACGTACAGATACCAGCTCAGCAGATTGATCTTGGGGAAGGCGAGATCCTTCGCGCCCAACATGATCGGCATCAGAAAGTTTCCGATCGTCGCTGGCACAGATGGGACCAGGAACAGGAACACCATGATGATGCCGTGCATCGTGAAGAACTTGTTGTAGGTATCCGCCGAAACAAGGTCCGGCTGCGGCGTCAAAAGTTCCAGACGGATCAGTCCTGCAAACGCGCCCCCGATAAAGAAGAAGAACGTGATCGAGATCAGGTACAGGATCGCGATCCGCTTGTGGTCACCGGTGAGCAGCCAACTCAGCAGGCCCTGCTCTTTGTTGAGATAGCTGACTTTCGGCAGTCTGGCGGTCGACTGGTCAGGCAAGGAGACTATAGTGGCTGTGCTGCTCATGGCTTCACCGTGTCCTGGGTTGTGTTGCCCACCGCAGGCGTCGTGGGCGCGGCCTCATTCGACTCCGCTGTGACAAAGGTCTGCTGGATGCGGTAGTTGGATTGCAATTGCTTGATATATTCGACCAGATCAATCAGGCCATCTTCGCTGATCTGCCCCTGATAGGTGGGCATGATGGGCGCGTAGCCAGCAGTGACGTGCTGTGACGGACTCAGGATCGCGTCGCGCAGATAGGCATCGTTCACCAGAACCTGGCTACCGTCGTTGAGCGTCAGCTTCGATCCGTACACGCCGGCCAGATTGGGGCCGCGGGCCGCTGCCGTGCCCGAATGGCAGGCATTGCAACCCATCGAAGCGAAGAGGCGCTCACCGTTCTGCGCCAGGCTCATTCCGGACGTCGATTGATCCAGCCACTTCCTGTAGTCGGCGGGATTCATCGCGGTGACCTCGCCAATCATCCCGGAATGGAGCGTGCCACAGTACTGGGTGCAGAAGAGGTGGTACGTACCCGGATCTGTCGCCTGGAACCAGACCGTTGTGTAGCGACCAGGAATGACCTCGCGCTTCACGCGAAAATCCGGGATCGAAAAGCTGTGAAACACGTCCTGCGAGATCAGCGTCAGCTGAATGGGCTGGCCAATTGGGACGTGCAGGGCGTTGATCTCATGCTGCCCGCCCGGGTGCTCGGCCTTCCACATCCACTG
Source organism: uncultured Verrucomicrobiae bacterium (assembly GCA_963716225.1). Lineage (GTDB taxonomy): Bacteria > Acidobacteriota > Terriglobia > Terriglobales > Acidobacteriaceae > Granulicella. The sequence continues at coordinate 1,865,633 of OY970299.1, forward strand.
TTTGCCGACCACATAGATGTTCATCGAATTAGCGGGCGGATTGTAGATTCGGAAGTACAGCAGGCCGCCCCAAACGAAGACCACCAGGAACAGTGCCAGCGGAATAATCGTCCACGTAGCCTCAAGAATCGTCGACCCTTCCACCTGCGTAGCGACGGGATTCTTATCGCGGCGATAGCGGATCGAAAAATAGAAGATCAGGAACGCGACCAGGACAAGCCCGATGAGCGATATGGCCACCAAAAAGAAATAAAGCTCGTCCGTATACGGCGCAATCGTCGACGCCTCAGCCGGAAAAAGGGCCGAGCTGTGCAGCCACTTGATCAAAAATTGCCACAGGACTGGACTAATTCCCATCGTTTCCCTTATCCGTTCCGCCGGTTTTCGTCATGCCAATCAGGCACGCTGCCGAGTTTGCGGCTCAATTCCTTGTCTCGCCGAAACATCAGAAACATAAAACCACCCAAGCTCGCGACCGTCACCATCCCGCCGAGTTGAACCACGCGCGCAACGATCAGAGAATGCCTGTCGATCTGCGGATCGTAGTGATAGCAGTAGGTGAGAATGTTTGCGACTGGTGAGCCGATCTTATTGCCGGAGGCATCGATGAGCCCCAGCAGCATATCCTTGGGCGAGTACTCCACCCCGAGGTAGTACTGCGCGACACGCCCCTGCGGCGTGGCGATCTCAATCGAGCTCGCATGCGCAAACTGCGTGAGCTTGCCATCAGGTCCAGGCACCCGCACGTAGCCGAATCCAATCGCTTGGGTCAGCGCCTTAATGCTGGGCTCCTGCCCCACCAGGAAGTGCCACCCCTTCGCCGACTCCGGACGGCCGTAACGCCGAAGGTAGAAATCTTTCCGCCGCGCCGCGAGTTGCGACGTCTCGGTCGGGTCAATGCTGATGACCACCACCTGGAAGTCCTTTCCAGGAGTGAGGTGCACCATCTCCAGCGCGCTCGTGATGCCGTCCAACTCCTCAGAACAAAGCATCGGACAGTTGTAATAGACCGCCGAGAGAAGCACCGGGTGCTTGCCGTCAAAGTACTGGCCCAATGTGACAGGGTTGCCGTGGTCGTCCGTGAACGCCGCATTCAGCGGAAGCTGCGCGTTCAGGTGCTGTTGAATCGTCGCTCCCTGAAGCACCTTCGGCAGCTGATCGCCGACGTTCTGGCCCTCGCTCTTATCTCCGTAGTTCGACACCTGCGCGATTGCACAAATCGGCAGCATGACGCCGAGCGACACAGCAGCCGCCGCGAGAATGCTCAAGCGTCCTCTGTGCTTTCGATTTGTATTGAATACCGTCAATTGGTCCGATTCCTTACAGCTCAATTCTATTCGTGGTGCGCCTCAGCGCGGTTAAACTCGTTCTTCTGCTCGCGAGCCTCAATTGTGTCAAGCTCGTAGCCGGTGCGAGCGAACCCATCCGTCAGCGGCGTTTGGATCGTCGGCTGGCTCTCCCCGGCCATCAAAGGACCGGGTTGCGCGCCAGCGGACGGCTTCGGCAAACCCTGCTGCACGATAAGCTGCATCGCGCGTGCAATGGGAATCCGGATCGTGCCGGCCTGCAGGTCCTTTGACGTGCTGTAGTAGTCCAGCAGCAGGTCTTCGCGCGCGTGCAGGTCGGCTATGTCCTGATCGCCGTCGTCCATCTCAAGCCGCGGTGTCGGGAAGCTCTGCGTCATCTGCGCCAACTGCCGCTGCTCCATCACTGCGTTCGACGTCAGGTCTTCGCGCTTCTCACCGCGTCTGGTTGCGCCTATTTCCGCCTGGTCGGAATGCCACTTGTCCGGCGGCCCATCCTGCTTGGCCAGCGCATAGTTAATCGCCTTGCCCATAAAGAAGCAGAAGACGAAAAAGATCACCAGAAATCCGGAAAGGCCCGCGACGAACGTGACAATGCCGCCGACGTTGACGTCCTGCACTTCGTATCCCGGGTGCTCGGGGTCACGCACCGCGGGCACCGGGTGAGGCCCAGGCTGAGCCGGGCGTCCCGGATCGTGTCCTTCGTGTCCTCTAGTGGGCATGTTCAGGCTCCAGAAGCTCTTCCGTATGCGGGTCGTTCACATGGATTAGCGGCCGCCGCGTAAGTTCAGTGAGGTAGAAGACATTCCATAGGGCGACGACCGCCAGTGGAACCGTGATGTACGCCAGAATTCCCCAATTGTGGGCGAGGTGCAGATTTCCGGCAGCGTCCGAAAAGTTCGGCTCAATCAGCCAGAACATGTCGATGAATCGCGCCCCAATCATAAAGGCGCATAGCCAGATCATCCGGCGGCGGGACCGCTTGAAGTCGCGCGAAAGCAGGATGCAGAACGGAATCACCCAGTGGCAGACCACGTCCAGCGTGCAGATCGTCCACCACCCGCCGCGGATCCGGTGAAGATACCAAGGGATCTCGTCGGGGACGTTGCCCGAATAGATGATGAGGAACTCGGCGAACGTGAGATAGATGTTCAACATCACGAACGCAAACGCCAGCTTGCCAAGATCGTGCTGTTCTGTGATGCGGAACATCGACTTCATCGGCTCATACCGCGACAGCAGAATAAGCGTCAGAATGCCGAGCGCCAGAACGGCGTATCCCTGCGCGACCAGGAACTGCAGGCCGTACACCGAGGAGTACCACGTTACATCCAGAGACTTGACGAACACGATCACGAAGTCCGTCATCGCGACAACGTAAAGCAGAAGCGATGGGCCGGAGAGATTCTCAAAGTGTGTCCGCCAACGGTCGAAGCTCAGGAAGGATCCGGCCGCGGGGTCGCGATCGCTGGCAATCGTCCAGCGATTCAGCAGCGTGATCACCATCGCCATGAAACCAAGCACCAGGATGAACTGCACCCACGCGCTCACCGGGCTCAACATCGTGTGCTTCAGGTTGATGCAGAGCTCCTGCTCCTGCGTCAGGATGCCCGCCTGGAACCCATTCCAGGTCTGCTGGGGTGTGTGGAAGGCCGCCCACTGATACAGGTGCTTCATCAGGAACAGAATCGGCAGCATCATCACGACCACCAGCCAGATGGTCCGCGTCATCGCCTCCAGAGGCCGCCGCAGAACATGGCCCCACTTGCCGCCCGACAGGTACTGCACCAGCAAGAGCGCCAGGGCGCCGCCGGTGAAGTTGAAGCACATCATCACGCCCATCAGATACGAGCGCAGCAGGTGGTTCCGGCCCTCCGGAGTCCAGACAAACAGCAGCAGCGAGATCACGCCCAGCACAACCGCGACAACCAGCGCGATCGTGCGCCAGCGGAGAATCATGTCCGGCGCAGTCAGCACCGAAGGCATCTGCCGGGGGGGAGGATGCGCCACCTCGCCGTGGGTCGGGCCAGCTCCAAAATGTTCGTTCTCAAATGCCATTGATCAAATCACCTTCAGGTTCGAGATCGTCTCCGGTTTATGCCGCTACTTCGGCTGCGGCAGGGACATGTGAGATTGCCCGTTGGTACCGGGCGGACTCAGCGTTGGCGTCGAATTATTTCGGTTGCCGGAGTTCTGCGTTGCCGCGTTGCTCCCATGTGCACCCGAGGCCGAAAACGTCTGGGCCTGTGCCTGTCCTGGAATGCCGTTGTCCTGGCCGTTGGGCGTTCCGTAGACCGCCGTCGCCGGCATTCCCCATGGGTCCGCAAACCCCGGCGGCATTCCCTGCTCATTCGCGATCTGGTGCAGGTCTTCGACATGCGCCCCTGCCGGAACGTCAGATTGCTTCGCATCCTGGCTGAGCTGCAGCGCACGAATGTAAGCAGCGATCGCCCAGCGGTCCTGTGGCGTAATCTGCGCGGCGTAGTCCGGCATCGCGCCGTAGCCGTTTGTCATCACCGCGAAGAAGTGTCCCAGCGGCGCATTGCGCAGGCGGTCGGTATGGAAGTCGCCGGCCGGCCGGTACCCGCGCTGCACGATCATTCCATCGCCATTGCCCACGCGCGAGTGGCAGGGCGTGCAGTAGATGTTGAATCGCTCCTGCCCGCGCGCCATCGTGTCCGGGGTGAGATCGATCGGCAAACCGTCGCCCTCTTTCCCGTTGATCATGCCGGTGTAGAAGTATGAGTCCTCGTCGCCCTGGTTGCGCGCCACGGTGTTCGCCACCTGCGGGCGCACGGAGCTGCCGTCCGGATAAAATGTTGTGCCGCGTTGCGGGAAGAACTTCGGCTCGTCCTGCATGTCTTGGCGGCAGCCGGCCAGCACAAGCATCGAGCCCATGGCGGCCAGTCCGAGGATTGTGCGCACTACCCGCATTCCTGTTCCCTGTTCCCTGATCTCTGATCTCTGCATTAGTGGTCGACCTCCACAACAGAGACCGGGCTGAACTGCTCCAGGAACGCACGCGTCTCGGTCAGAGAAAACCGTGGATCGTGTGCCTCAAGGCAAAGGAAGAACTTGTCCGTCGTCGCGCCGTCGCGGAAGTTCGGCGCATTGAACAGCGGGTGATAAAGCTGCGGCAACCCATTCAGCGCAATCATGCCGAATGCGGCCGAGAGCCCGGAGAACAGAATCGTCCATTCGTAGCCCGGAATCACGAACGCCGGCCAGCTGAACAGCGGCATCGCGCGGATGTTCAGCGGGTACCCCCAGACGTTGATCCAGACCTCCATGCCGTAGCCCGTAATCAGACCCATAATGCCGCCCAGCAGGCAGATCAGCGGAACGCGCGTCTTATGGAAACGCAGCGCCTCAGCCGCCTCTTCCACCGGATACGGCGTGTAGCACTCCATGCGGCGGTACCCGGCCCGGTGCGCCATCTCGGTAGCATGAACAAGCTCGGCCGGAGTGTTGAACTCCGCCAGCAGCCCGTAGATTCCTTCACGCACTAGCATCAGAGGGCCTCCTCAACCACATGGTCGGCCGCCGGGCCGGGACCGATCTTCGTCTGCGGCAGCATCATGCGGATCTCGCTCATCGGGATCATCGGAGCCAGCCGCGCAAACAGCAGGAACAGGACGGTGAAGAAGCCCCATGTTCCGATGAACAGCAGGTAGTCCCAGAACGTCGCCCGGTACGTTCCCCAGCTCGACGGCAGGTAGTCGCGATAGAGCGATGTCACGACGATCACGAACCGCTCGAACCACATGCCGATGTTCACCACAAAGCTCAGGAAGAAGAGATACCCCGGGCTCACCCGCAGGCGCCGGCTCCAGAGCGTCGTCAACGGAATCGCGATGTTCGTCAGGATCAGCAACCAATAGGCCCAGCCCATCGGGCCGAACATACGGTTCCACATCATGAAGAATTCCCAATGGCTGGCCGAGTACCAGCTCATGAAGACCTCCATGCCGTACCCGTAGGCCACAATCGAGCCCGTCGCCAGCATTACCTTCGACATGTTGTCGAGATGGCGCAGCGTAACCAGATCTTCCAGGTGATAAAACTTCCGGATCGGAATCGCGAGCGTCAGCACCATCGCGAATCCCGAGTAGACCGCGCCGGCGACGAAGTAAGGCGGGAAGATAGTGGTGTGCCACCCCGCCATCGCCGCGACCGCGAAGTCGAAGCTGATGGTCGTGTGTACCGAGAGCACCAGCGGCGTTGAAAGGCCGGCCAGTAGCAGCGAGGCCGACTCATAGCGAATCCAGTGCCGCGTCGATCCGCGCCAGCCCAGCGCCAGCAGGCCGTACAGGTATTTCGCTACTGGCGATTTGGCGCGGTCACGCAGCGTGCCGAAGTCCGGCACCATGCCGATGTACCAGAACACCACCGAGATCGTCGCGTACGTCGAAACCGCGAACACGTCCCAGGCGAGCGGACTGCGGAACTGCGGCCACACGTTCATCGTGTTCGGATACGGAAACAGCCAATATCCCAGCCACGGTCTGCCGATGTGCAGCAGCGGGAACATGCCCGCGCAGCACACCGCGAAGATCGTCATCGCTTCCGCGAAGCGGTTGATGGAGTTACGCCAGCCCTGCTTGAACAGCAGAAGAATCGCCGAGATCAGCGTGCCGGCGTGACCGATACCGATCCACCAGACGAAGTTGATGATCGCGAATCCCCACGCGCCCGGGATCGTTACGCCCCAGATGCCGACGCCCTTCAGGACAAGCCACGTGACGCCGATGACAACACCCAGCGCCACCGTAGCCGCGAAGAAGAAGCCGCCCCACCACGCCCATGGCGTCGAGCCCGTGAGGACGATACCCGCAATCTTCTGGGTGACGCTCCTGAAGTTGTGCCCGGGCGCAATGACTGCGTACTCGCCCGTGCGCGGGTCGATCATCGGATCGTGCACCGTCTCTGGATCGTGAGGTGGACGCTGGGTTGCCATACTAAGCAAGCTCCGGGTTGGGGTTGAGGACACCGGCGGTGTACGTTGTGCGCGGGCGGTAGTTCAAATCGGCGAGCACCTGGTAATCGCGCTCGGAAGCCTTGCGCTTGGACACCTTCGAGTTCGGATCATTCATGTTGCCGAACACGATCGCGTCCGTCGGGCAGGCCTGCTGGCAGGCGGTGACAATCTCACCGTCGCGAACCGCGCGGTTCTCCTTGTCGGCCGTGATCTTGGCTTCCTGGATGCGCTGCACGCAGTAGCTGCACTTCTCCATCACGCCGCGCGAACGCACCGTGACATCCGGATTGCGCATGAACTTGAGGCTCTCCGTGTCGTAGTCCGAATACAGCAGGAAGTTGAACCGCCGCACCTTATAGATGCAGTTGTTCGAGCAGTAGCGCGTGCCAACGCAGCGGTTGTAGACCATGACGTTCAGGCCTTCGGGCGAGTGAATCGTCGCGCCCACCGGACACACCTGCTCGCATCCGGCCGACTCGCAGTGCTGGCAAAGCATCGGCTGGAAGAACGCCTTCGGCGCATGCAGATCGCCCTCGAAGTACGTGTCAATCCGGATCCACTGCATGATCCGCCCGATCTTCACCTGCTCGCGCCCAACCACCGGGATATTGTTCTCCGCGTAGCAGCTCACAATGCACGCATTGCAGCCGACGCAGGAGTTCAGGTCGATCGCCATGCCCCACTTGTTCTGCAGTTGCTTCGATGACGGATCCTGGTGGTCATAGCGCCACGCATCCGGCCAGAAGCTCTCATCGTGCGGAACCGCTTCGCCCTGCGGGTTGTAGCCGATCTTGTTGACCAGCGTGAGCCCATCGGCCGTGCCGTGGTGCGCGTAGTCCTTGTCCTTCTGAACATCCGCGACGGTCGCATAGCGGATGATCGACCGCTCCTGCGCCTCGTGGCCTGCAAGCGAGTAAACGCCCTGCTTGTCGAACTCCTTGCGCTCCAGATCGTGCTGCGCAAAATTTCCGCGGTGCTCAATGTTATGCACTTTGGTGACGCAGAGATCGTACGTCCCCTTGCCGCGCGTCACCTTCAGGCCCGAGTCCCAAAGCGGGTTGGTCGATGCGCGCAGAAGGTACGCGTTGAAGCCCACGCCCGCTCCCACTCGACCCGCCTCTGCACGACGTCCCCCGCCGAGATACACCGTCACGCAATCGTTCGGATGTCCCGGAACCATCAGGACAGGAGTGATGATCTTCCGGCCCTTCAGCTCGAGCTCGATCGCCTCGTTCTCCTCGAGACCCAGCTTGCCCATCGTGTCGACACTCATCAGCGCCGCATTGTCCCAGGACAGGTTCGTCACCTGCTTGGGCAACTCCTGCAGCCACCCATTGTTCGCGTACCGCCCGTCATAGATCGAAGGATCCGGCAGGAACTTGATCTCGAGCGTTCCGTCCGACGCGGGCGGCTGAGCCGGAGCGGCGGAACCAGCCCCGCCGGCAGCCTTCGGCGCGCCGACATTCGCCGCCGGATTTGCCGATCCCTCCACCCAGCCATCGTGCAGCGCCTTCTTCCACGCCGTCGCGAAATCTCCACCCTTTATGTAGGTCTTCGCGTTCGCGACTACGGCGTCATACGCCGACCGCGAAGGATCGATCAGCGTCTGGAACACGTCGTGCGCGCTGTGACCGCCGTACAGCGGGTCAATCATCGGCTGCACAATTGAAATCGTTCCGTCCGCCGTGCGGGCGTCTGACCAGCTCTCCAGGTAATGCGCCTGGTTGACGTGCCAGTTCGAGTAGAACCCGGTCTCATCCAGATACATCCCCAGATGCACCGTATTCGGCACCTTGTCGAACGCGTCCGTAAAGTTGTAATCCACTGGCGCGTTGTACAGCGGGTTCACGCCAAGCATCACCAGCCACTTGACCTTGCCCGCATTCATGTCGGCGACCAGCGACTTCAGATCCGCACCCTGCTCGGACGGAATCGGCGCCAATGGGGTCGAGTAGCTGACCGTCTTCCCAACCGCGCCAATCGATGCATTCAGCGCATGCGCCGCCGCATGGCACGCCGCCGAGCTCTGCGGTCCCGCAATAACAACAGCGCGGCCGTTCGCCTTCTTCAAGTCATCGACAACGGCCGTCAGAAACTTCTGCGCGTCGGGATTCGTAAGCGTCCCATTCCCGCCCCCCGGAAGCCCCGCTGCGAAGGCGTCGATGTCGCTCGGCTTCAGCCCCAGACGATGGTCCGCCTTCATTCCGGTCACCGACGGCATCGTCTCCACGACGTACAGCCGGTTCATCGTCTTGCCGTCTTCATATCGCCGCCGGTCCGCGAACGAAGCCGCCATCGGAAGGAAGCCCGGGAATCCAATGCCGCTCAAAAAATCCGCATCGAGCGACAAAATCACATCCGCGTCATCCAGCTTGTACTGCGTGTCGTAGTAGTCGCCAAAGGCAGCCTTCGACGCAGCCCGCGCGACATCACCATTCACCGCGTCGTACTGGACGAGCTTCGCCTGCGGAAACTTCGCCTGGACCTGCTTCCACTGCGCCCCCAGCGTCGGCGAGGTGATCGTCTCGGACAGGAAATAGAGTCCCTGCCCGCCCTGCAGCTGACCAATACCCTGCGCAAACTGCTGCTGGAAGTCGGCCCACTCCGCCGCCTCACCACGCAACCGCGGATGTTGCGACCGGTCCGGATCGTACAGTCCAAGCAGCGTTCCCTGCGTGAATGTATCCGAGCGCCCCTTCGACATCGGGTGCTCCGGATTGCCATCCACCTTGATCGGACGGAACGCGTCCGACTTGATCAGCACCGGAACCGCGCCCGTCGGGAACGGATATGCGCTTGCAAAATACATCGACCGGCCGAGGACCAGGTCCTCGGGCTGCTTCACATACGGGAAGATCGGCTCATCAGGCTGCTTCGTGCAGCCCGCGAGGCCGGCTAGCGCGAAGCTCGCGCCCATCACCTTCAGGAACCCACGCCGCGAGACCGAATCCACCCACTCGCCCGCACCCGCCTGACGGGGAAACTCTTCCTGCATCAGGTCATGAAACTCCGGCGTCTCCGCAAGCTCGTCGAGGTTCTTCCAGAAGCGGCGGCCGGTCTTGCCGTCGAGCTTCGCCTGAACCTCCGCCAGCGTCATCTTCTTGCGCAGCGCCTCCGACTGATTGGTTGCAGGCGCAATCGCCGTCACAACCTGGGCCGTAGTTGCACTTGCTCCTGCCGCGCTTTCGTTTGCCGCCGCCGAGCCCGCGGCCTTCGCCTCTTGATTCATCATCGTCTCGTTCATCGGTGGCATGTCTCGCAGCTGGAGAGCTCATTGGCCGTCCGGATGTGGTACTGCTGCATCAGGTAATGGCCGAGGTCAATCTGACTGGTGAACTTCTGATAGTTCGCCGGCATCGTGATTACCGGAACATCCGAAACTGAACCTGGTTCGCTTTGCGGATGCGGCTGCAGGTTCGTCCCAGACTGCGGCCTTCCCTGCCCAATCGGCGTCGGCGGCTCAGCCTGCGCCAGCTCAGGATTCTGCCCGGTTGGGTCAGTGGTCGTGCAGGAAACATCACCCGCCGTCGGTCCCTGCTTGCCCGTCGTCGTGCACCAGACCGGCTTATCGCTCGAAGCTCCGGCCCACGCCATGTTGTAGATCTCCGCGGTGGGCCGCAGATTCACCGCCGGATTGCGATGACAGTTGAGGCACCACTCCATCTGCAGCGTGTTCTCTTCATACATCAGCGGCATCTCATCCACACGGCCGTGACAGCTCGCGCATCCCAGCCCCTTATTCACGTGAATCTCGTGATTGAAGTAGACGTAGTCAGGGAGGTCATGCACGCGAATCCACTGGATGGATTCGCCGGTCGCCCAGCTCTGACGCACTGGCTCCAGCAACTGCGCGTCCGTCCAGATCTCCGAGTGGCAGTTCATGCAGGTCTTCGTCGGCGGAATGCCCGCATACGAGCTCTTCTCCACCGAGGTGTGACAGTACTGGCATTGCAGCCCGAGCCCCTCGACATGGTGCTTGTGGCTGAACGGCACCGGCTGGTCCGGCCGCTGTCCCTGCCGCGTCACCCAGGGCGACCGTTGCAACTCGTTCAGCGTCACGCCGAGCGCGATGACGATCAGGCCCGTCAGCACAAGGCTCATCCGAACCAGTGCATTCGAACTGCGATCAAAGACTTGCGCCATGAGTGCGTTCCTGCTCTCCATTCGCCAACACAGTTGGCCTGGCTTGCTCTTCGTTCAATCGCACGCTGCTCCCTTGTCCGAAATGGACCGAGCGCAGCAGCAACCTTTCTGGTTATCTGTCCGTGGGGGAAAGCCAACGAGACCGACACACTGCTTCGAGAGCCAAAGTATAACAGCCGATTTGCTGAGCTTTGAAGGGGGGTGGCCGCCGAAATTGACCGATGTTCGATGCGGCAAACGATAATCGACGGCATCGCTTCCGCTCTCCCGTTGTCAGGCGCGCCAAACCGTTCCGGCGCCATCTTCCAGCCGCTGTCAGCCAGAATCCGAAACGTCAACTGCGTCCACAACAGTCCGAATTGTTTCGGAACGCTCGCCGCCCATCTATGATTTGCCATGCCCCGCCCGCGCTCCGGTCCCACACACAAACCACCCTATGATCCCGCCGCCGCTACGGCCGCGCTCTCTGCCGCCGATTCCAAGCTCGCAAAACTCATCGCCCGCGCCGGCCCCTTCACCCTCAGCCTTCCCGCACAACAATCGCCCTTTGAAGCCCTCGCCGAATCCATCATCTATCAGCAGCTTCACGGAAAAGCCGCCGCCACCATCCACGCTCGCCTCCTCGCCAGCTTCGAGCCCATCTGCGGCCTCGGCAAACACCCGGCGCCGCAGCACCTGCTCGACTGCCCCAACGAGCAACTCCGCTCCGCTGGCCTCTCCCACAACAAAGCGCTCGCGCTGCGCGATCTCGCCGCCAAAACCCTCGACGGCACCGTTCCCACACTCGCGCGCATCAGGCGCATGACCGACGACGACATCGTCGAACACCTCACCCAGGTTCGCGGCATCGGCCGCTGGACCGTCGAGATGCTTCTCATCTTTCGCCTCGGCCGCCCCGACGTCCTCCCCGTCGCCGACTACGGCGTGCGCAAAGGATTCGCGCTCACCTTCCTCGGCCTCAAACCCATCCAGAAGATCACGCCGGATCTCCTCGCCACCCGCGAACAGATGGAGCGTCGCGCAAAAAAGTGGGCGCCATGGCGCTCCGTCGCCAGCTGGTATATGTGGCGCGCCTGCGACCTCGCCGCTGGCAGGATCGTCCCGCCTCAGTGACGCATCGCCTTCACAAGCTGCGATCCTCCAGCACGCGACGTCTCCATTGCGTGGCCATCATCCTGCTGCTTATTCCGCTCGGCTTCATCTGCCGATTCGCCCCAATCGGTCTTCCGCCAGTCATTGTCAAGTACGGTGGATCGTTCCTCTGGGCAGCGCTGGTCTATTGGTGCATCGCCTTCCTCCTCCCGCGCAAAAGGTCCATCACCATCGCTCTCGTTGCCATCATCGTGAGTGCCGGAGTTGAATTCGCAAAGCTGATCCGCTCTCCCGGCCTCGATGCATTTCGCGACACATTCACCGGCAAGGTCCTGCTCGGCCGCTACTTCTCCTACACCGACATCCTCGTCTATTCAATCGCGATCCTCTGCGCCCTGTGGATCGATCAGACAGCGATCCACGGCTGGAGTGCGTCCAGGGAATAAGATTTTTAGAGATGGTCCGCAAATCCACACCAAAGCCAACCGACACCACGCCTGCTCCGTTGCGGTTCGTGTGTGTGCACGGCCACTTCTACCAGCCCCCGCGCGAAAATCCCTGGCTCGAAACCGTCGAGATGCAGGAATCCGCCGCGCCCTATCACGACTGGAACGACCGCATCACATCCGAGTGCTACGCGCCCAACGGCGCGTCCCGCATACAAAACAAGCAGAACAAGATCATCCGCATCATGAACAACTACGCGCGGATGAGCTTCAACTTCGGCCCCACGCTGCTCAGTTGGCTCGCAGATAACGCACAGCGCACTTATCGCATGATCCTCGACGCCGACGCTGCCAGCATGGAACGCTTCAGTGGCCACGGCTCCGCGCTCGCGCAGGTCTACAACCACATGATCATGCCGCTCGCCAGCGAACGCGACGCCCGCACCCAAATCCGCTGGGGCATCGCCGACTTCGAGCACCGCTTCGGACGCACGCCCGAAGGCATGTGGCTCGCCGAGACCGCCGTCTCTCGCAAGGTTCTCGACATCATGGCGCAGGAAGGCATCCGCTTCACCATCCTCGCGCCGCACCAGTGCGCGCGCATGCGGCCGCTGCACGAACCGGCATCCTCTGGCAACGGCTTCGCCGCCGCAGACCTTCCCTGGACCGAGACCCACAACGCCACAGTCGACCCGACTCGCCCCTACCTCATCAAGCTCGACGAAGGCCGCTCCATCGTCGTCTTCTTCTATGACGGCCCCACCTCGCGCGCCATCGCCTTCGAGGGACTTCTCAACTCCGGCGAAGAGTTCGGCCAGCGCCTCATCGACGGCTTCCGCCCCGATAAGCCCAGCAACGAGCCACAGCTCTCCCACGTAGCAACCGACGGCGAGAGCTACGGCCACCATCATCGCCACGGCGAGATGGCGCTGAGTTACGCCATGAACTGGATCGCAGCCAACGACCAGGCCAGACTCACAAACTACGGCGAATTCCTCGAGCGCTTTCCTCCGCACTGGGAAGCTGAAGTCTTCGACGACAGTTCCTGGAGCTGCGCGCACGGCATCGAACGCTGGCGCGCCAACTGCGGCTGCAACGGCGGCAAACCCGGCTGGAATCAACTCTGGCGTGGCCCTCTGCGCGAAGCTCTCGACCTCCTCCGCGACGGCACTGCACCGCTCGCCGAAGCGCTTGGCGAGCCGCTCCTGAAAGATCTCTGGGCGGCGCGCGACGGCTACATCAATGTCATCCTCAATCGCAACCCCGAAAACGTCGACCGCTTCCTCCAAGCGCACGCCAGGCGCGAGCTCTCCCGCCAGGAGCGCGTCACCGTGCTCGAGCTGCTGGAGCTCGAGCGCTACACGCAGCTGATGTACACAAGTTGCGGCTGGTTCTTCGATGAGATCTCCGGCATCGAAACCGTGCAGATCATCGCCTACGCCGGACGCGTCCTTCAACTCGCAGCGAAGCTGTTCGGAGAACCCGGCCGCAAGTTAGAGGAAGACTTCCTCGCCGTCCTGCTTCGCGCCCAAAGCAACGTCGCCGAGATCGGCAACGGAGCCGAGGTCTATCGCCGCTTCGTCAGCGCTCGCCGCGTCGATCTCGAACAAGTCGGGGCGCACTACGCCATCAGCTCCATGTTCCGCACCTACCCCGTATCCGGCCAGCTCTTCTGTTACGACATCCAGCGCCATAGCTACGACCTCCTCACCTCCGGCCACGGCCGCGTCGCGCTCGGCCGCGCCTCTCTGCGTTCCCACATCACGGAAGAGACCGAAGAGATCTGCTTCGCCGTGCTGCATCTCGGCGATCAAAATCTCTCCGCGGCCGTGAAGCGCTTCCACACTGGCGACGACACCAGTTGGAACACCTTCGTCAAAGGTGCGCGAACCGCGGTCCGCCGCGCCGATGTCCCCGAGCTCATCCGCCTCATCGACCGCTTCTTTGGCGGCACCCTCTACTCGCTCACCTCCCTCTTCGCCGACGAGCAGCATCGCATCCTCACCAGCATCCTCAATCAGACCCTCGAGCAGGTCGAAAACTCCCTCATCCGCATCTACGAGGAGCACGCGACCCTGCTGCACTTCCTCGGCGAAAACAACGTGCCGCCACCGCCCGCCCTCGCCCTCACCGCAACCTTCGCCATCAACGCCAGCCTCCGCCACGCCCTCGAAGCCGAAACCTACGACCCCGCCGAAGTCACCCGCCTGCTTCGCCGCGCAGAGATTGACAACGTCACCCTCGACGCCCCGCTGCTCAGCTTTACAGCTGACAAGCGCATGAAACGCGCCATGGTCCGCCTGGAAGTCAACGCCGACAGCCAGAACCTGGCCGTGCTCTACGAGACCCTGGCCATCGCCGAAAGCCTGCAGTCCCTCACGCTGGACGTAAACCTCTGGCAGGCGCAGAACATCTGGAACGACATGCTGCGCCGTAGCGACAGTCAATTCTGGTCGCGCGAGTGGCGGGAAGTATTCCTCAAGCTCGGCACCACGATGAACATCGCCGTCGAGGAGCTCGTCACTGAGGAGACCGTCCGCGCCTTCTAAGACCGTCCGCAATCCGTGTCCAGACCGTCTTCTGGCCGACATTCAGCGCCTTCAAAACTGCGAAGCATCTCTAAACCGTTCTCTTGCCGTCCTTTGTTGCATGCAGGAGTCCAGGACAGGCCGTCTGAGAACCATCTCTGCTGGCGTGCTGGCGCTCTCCGTCCTCGTCATGGCCGGCGAGTGGATTCTTCTCGTCGCCGGCCTCAAGCGCGACGAGATGATCGTCGGCGCTCTCAGCGTGCTCGCATCGGGCCTCTTCCTGCAGTTCGTCTACCGCGCCGAAGACCAGAAGCTCGATTTCCGCCTCAAGGACCTCGCCGCCTGCTGGCGGATTCCCTGGTACATCGTCACCGGCTCCTGGGAGATCACGGTGATCCTCTTCAAGGACCTCGTCGGCATCAAGCGCGCCAGTTCCTTCTATCGCGTCAGCGGCTTCAAGACCGCCAAGTATGACCCGGTCCTCGTCGCGCGGCGCGTTCTCGCTACCGCATTCACCACCACCGCTCCCAACTTCATCATCATCGGCATCGACTACGAGCAGAGCCGCATGCTTTTTCATCAGCTTGAGCGCAGCAGCGTGCCCATCATGACGCAGGAGCTCGGTGCCCTTCCTGGTAAAGAACCCGGACCGCCGCCCGGAGGCAAATCATGAACCTCTGGATGCTCGCCGGCGCCGCCGTTGCCACCTCGCTCGTGCTCTGCGCCTTCATGTGTCTCCGCGGCACGCCGGAGCGCCGCCTCGTCGGCCTTGAAATGACCAGCATGATGGTCGTCACCTCGATGGTGCTCTTCACCGTCGGCACCGGCCGCCTCGTCTTCATCGATCTCCCCCTCACCCTCGCCATCCTCTCCTTCGGCGGCGGCCTCGTCTTCGTTCGTTTTTTGGGCAAATACCTATGAGCGTGCATCATCCCATCACCGAGGCCATCCTGCTCGCGATCGTCGTGCTCGCAGCCTGGGCAGGTGTGGTCGGCATGCTGCGCATGAAAGAGCCCACCCAGTCGCTGCACTATCTCTCCTTGCCCGCTGTCGGCGCTATCGCGCTGACGGTCGCTGTCTTTGTCGAAACCGGCTCTGGACAGGCCTCCTGGAAAACCCTCGCCATCTGTTTCATGCTGCTCGCCGTGAACTCTGTCGTGACCCATGCCTCGGCACGCGCCTTCCGCGGACGCAAGCTCGGGCACTGGCAGCCGCGCGACGGCGAACCTATCGAGTTCGTCCGCGACACCAAGGAGCTGGATCAATGATCCGCATTCAGGAGTCCGCCCCATGATGTGGTTCGGTGCAGGGCTTCTTCTGCTCATCGCGGCGGCCGGAACCGCCGTCGTGCGCACACGCGACGTCACCAACCAGGTGCTCGCGCTCGGCTTCTACGGCCTCCTCCTCGCGCTGATGTTTTTCTTCTTCCAGGCGCCCGACGTAGCGCTATCGCAGATCACCGTCGGTGCCGTCGCTCTTCCCCTCATGGTCATGCTTGCCATTGCCCGAATGAAGTTCCGTGATCGCGCTAAAGCTCAGGCAAACTCCCGCTCCGGGGAGGGCCGCCAATGACTGAACGCGCGCGCAACACGCTTTTCTTCATCGCCGGCGCCGTCCTGTTGGGTCTCTACTGGTACTCCGCGCTCAACATGCCCGCCTGGGGCTCCTACCGCGGCCCTTATGGCGACGCCATCGCGCGCGTCGCTGTCTATGAGCGCCACGCAACCGATGTCGTCAACGCTATCAACTATGACTACCGCGGCTTCGATACCCTCGGCGAAGAGTTCATCCTCTTCACCGCGGTCCTCGGCGTTTCCATGCTGCTGCGCCGCGAAGAACCGGGCCCCGCAGCGAGCGATCGCTCGTTCGAGCGGAAACAAGACACCCGAACCGCACCCGCCGGTCAGATTATCGACGACAGAGGCCTCAGCGCCGCCGTCCGTTCCGTCAACCTGCCGACGCTCCTGGTCACAACCATCTTCGGGCTCTACATCTGCCTTCACGGTCAACTCACTCCGGGCGGAGGTTTCCAGGGCGGCGTCATCCTCGCCACCGGCGTCGTCCTCGTCTACATCTGCGAGAACACCGGCGCCTTCTGCCGCATCACCTCACACGCCGCCGTTGAGGTCACCGAAGCTCTCGGCGCCGGAGCCTACGCCGTCATCGGCATCACTCCATTGCTGATGGGCTTGCCGTTCCTCTGTAACTTCATCCCGCTCGGCACCACCGGCGACGTCTTCTCCTCCGGAACGATCGCGCTCATCAGCGCCTGCGTCGGTCTGGAGGTCACTGCATCCTTCCTGCTCGTCGTCTACACCTACCTGCAGGAGATCGTCACCGGGACCATTCCGGAGGAAGAAAACTAAGCAGAATTAAAAGGAATTCCGATGCCTAAGATCCTTCACCTGCTTCCCTATTTCGTCTCTGCTTGGCTTCTGCTCTGCGGCCTCTACGGCCTCGTCACCAGCAAGCATCTCGTCCACGCCGTCGTCTGCCTTGCGATATTACAAAGCTCCACCTACATGCTCCTCCTTGCTATCGGCTATCGCGTCGGCGGCTCCGCGCCCATCTTCGCGGACATCGATCCCAGCAAGCTCGTCGTTGATCCTGTCGTCCAGGCCCTCATGCTCACCGACGTCGTCGTTGAAGCAGTCGTCGTCGCACTTCTGCTCGCAATGGTCGTCAAAGCCCATGAGAAGTCCGGCAGCGTCTCACCCAACGATCTTCGGACGATGCGAGGCTGACGCGCCGTGTCCAACCCACCCATCTCTCCGGCTCTCTGCGTCGCTGTGCCTCTGCTCGGCGCCGCTCTGCTCGCCGCAGCACGCAAGTGGCTCTCGCGCGTCGCGATGGATGCTCTCGGCCTCGTCGTCGCCCTGGCCACCCTCGGGATCGCAGCCACTCTTCTCGTTGGCGCCGTGCACCACGGAGCTAGCGTCTACTGGCAGGGCGGCTGGTGGCCGCGCGGCTCCATCGCCATCGGCATCGCCTTCGTCATCGAGCCCATCGGCACCGGCCTTGCGGTCCTTGCCGGTGTGCTCACCACGCTGTCCCTGCTCTTCTCGTGGCGCTTCGTTGACTCCGGCAACAAGCACCTGCAACCCCTGATGCTCATCTTCCTCGCCGCAATGTGTGGCTTCTCGCTCACCGGCGATCTCTTCAACCTCTTTGTCTTTTTCGAGCTGATGAGCATTGCCGCCTTCGCGCTCTGCGGCCTCAAAACCGCCGAACCTGCTCCGCTGCAAGGCTCCTTCAACTTCGGAATTACCAACAGCGTGGCCGGGTTCTTCGTGCTCACAGGAATCGCGCTCCTGTACGCAATCACCGGGGCGCTCAACATGGCCCAAATCGGCCTCTCCATCGGCCCGCGCCATGACCCCCTCGTCCTCTTTGCCTGGACCCTCATCGCGTGCGGCTTTTTCGTCAAAGCCGCCGTCGCTCCGTTCCATCTCTGGCTGCCCGACGCGCACGCCGTTGCGCCCACCCCCGTCTGCGTTCTCTTCTCCGGCCTCATGGTCGAGCTCGGCCTCTACGCCGTCGCCCGGATTCACTTTGCCATCTTCGAGCAGTCCTTCGCTCCCCACCTGACCGCCTTTCACGGCATCCTCTTCGCGTTCGCCACCGTCACCGTGCTGCTCGCCAGCTTGATGTGCTATGCCGAGCACCACCTCAAGCGCATGCTCGCCTTCTCAACCGTCTGTCACTCCGGTCTCATGCTCGCTGCCCTGGCCGCCGGCGGCCCGCTCGGCCTCGCCGCCATGCTCACCTATCTCGTCGCGCACGCATTCGTGAAGGGCGGCCTCTTCTTCCTCTCCGGCGTCCTGCTCCATACCCAGAACTCCATCACCGAACGCGAGCTCTTCGCCTCCGGCCGTCGCCTTCCCGGCCGCGGTATATTCCTTGGTGCCCTATGGATACTCGGCGGCATCGGACTCGCCGCCGCTCCTCCGTTCGCACTCCTCTTCGGCGAAGCCGCCGCAGAGCACGCCGCCGAACTCAATCACCTGCACGGCCTCTCGCTGCTCTTCATCATCGGCGGAGCCTTCACCGCCGCCGCCGTCCTCCGCGTCGGCATGCACACCTTCTTCGGCTGGGGTGACGGCACACTCTCGGACCGCTCCGCCGAAATCGGTGAGATGCCCGAGACCCCAGCAGAAGACCGCAAGCTTCACGCCTTCCACGTCATCCCACCCGCGCTCTGCATCCTCTTCGCCATCGCGCTCTTCGCCGATCCGCAGTGGCTGCACGTCATGCGCGATGCCGCTGCTGCCATGGCAAATCAGGCTGCCTATCTGCACACCTCCTACACCGGCCAGCACGTCGCGCTCACGCAGCCCTCCTGGCGTGAAGCCATCCCCGGCGCGATCGTCCGCAGCCTCATTGCCCTGGCACTCGCCATCCTCATCGCCTTGTCGTCTGTCTTCCGCAACCGCCTCGCGCGCCCACTCCGCGTCGGCGCTTTCCTCGAGCGCGGCTTCCGCCCTCTGCGCGAAATGCAGAGCGGCCACCCCGGCGACTACGTCCTCTGGATCACCGTCGGCGTCGCACTCTTCGGCTCAGCCTCGCTGCTCCTGCTCCGCCACTGACACCATCTCCGCAATCGCCCGCCGCCCCGCCCACACCATCACCGCCGTCGCGGCCACCGTCCCCATGCACCAACTGCACAGCTTCCGAAACCGCACCACCTGCCTCACCGCATTGAAGCCAGCCGCCCCTCCATCAGCCAACAGCTTCGCTCCCAACGCCCGCCGCACCGCCGCGCTCCTCGGCGCCGCGACCGCCAGCGCCAGCGTCGTTCCATAACTCGCCAGCCCAAGCAATCCATCCGGCACACCCAACGGATGCGCCATCTTCGACTCCGTAATCGCATCCGACGCAAAAACCGCGCCCGGCAGATCAGGCAAATGCTCAATCACTCCCAGCTGATGCAGCACCACGGGCGTCAGCGTCGCAATCGCCGCCCCACACGCCGCCAGCAACAATGTCCTGTCTTCCGCCCTCCGCGCTCACGCGTTCCTCTTCGCAATCAGCGTTCCGCCAGCCGCGAGCACCATCGCCGCCGCGGCCAGAAACCACGCGCGGTGCAGCGTCATAAACACTTCTGCACTCGTTCGCTTCGACTGCGCGTCGAACTTCCCGCGAGCGCTGTGCACACCCGGCACATAGCCGTACAGATCATCCGGCGCATTCGGGTCCTGAGGTTCACCCTTGATCTGCTGCGATTCGTATCCCGTCTTGCCGAGGTATCGATCCAACAGCCCAGGGATGAACTTCTGCCCCACAATCGCCGCAATCGTTGGCGCTCCCACCCAGTACTCGCGCCGCGGACGCGTCGCCAGCCCCGCCGCTACAACCACCTTCGCCGCCACCTCCGGCTCATAGATCGGCGGCACCGGCTGCGTCTTATTCGGCATCCGGTTCTTCACCCAGTTGAACTGCGTCGTGTTCATCGCCGGCATGTGCACCGACGTAATCTGCACATCGCTGCCATCATGAATCAGCTCGCACCGCAGCGAATCCGTAAACCCATTGATCGCATGCTTCGCCGCGCAGTACGCTGACTGCAGCGGAATCGACCGATAGGCCAGCGCCGACCCAATCTGAATAATCGTTCCTTTGCCCTTGCCTTTCTCGCGGCGCATCATCCGCCGCAGCGCCGCCAGCGTGCCGTGCACAAATCCGAGATACAGCACATCCGTCACGCGCTTGTAGTCTTCCGGCTCCATCTCCTTCACCGGAGAAAACACGCTCACCATCGCATCGTTGACCCAGATGTCGATCGGCCCGAACGTCTCTTCAACGCGGCTCGCCGCGGCCTCCACCTGCTCGGCAATCAGACACGTCCGTCGGCAGCACCAGGCCTTCGCCGCCAAGCACCTCGCACTCCTGCCTGCACGCCTCCAGCGCCTCGGGATTTCTCGCCAGCAGCCCTACCCGCGCTCCCTTGCGCGCAAATCGCATGCGCAATCGCGCGTCCCAACCCTGCGGACGCGCCCGTCACTACAACTACCGGACCATGCTGCCATCATTCTCTCCTCTTACGTTTTCGTCTCGTCAGACTGCTTCGGATCCTCGCCTGCCGCCGCCGCCGTCACCAGGTCATGCAGTGCGTGCGTCACCGCCGCGTGAACCTCTTCACGCATCGCTTCACGCACGCCCTCCACAACCTCTTTGGTCTCCAGCTGAACATCGTCATTCTTCTTCCATCACCCGGTCGAGCACCTGCTCCACGGCCGGCATCAGGTTCAGCTCCTTCACGACCTTCTTCGCCACCTTCTTCGCCGGCACATTGATCAGGTCGCTCACTCCGCCGCAGGCGCTGCCGGCGTCGCTCCCTTCCAGTCCTGGTCGAAGACCGCGATCATCTTGCTCGCAATCTTCGGCTCGTTCACGATGATGCCAATCTCTCGCCGCGCCTCCATCTCCAGCTTGCGCAAACTCTGGCTGCCCAGAAAAACTGCCTTGCCATCACGAATAATCGCGCGTGCATGCAGCCGCATCTGCAGCTTGCGCGCCGGCAGCGTCCCGCCTTTATTGCCCGTGTTGCCGATCACCCGCACATCCACGCCCTGCGAAATCTTCTCGTTCAGCAGCTTCAAAAACTCGCCATCGCTGATCTTCATCTCATACATCAGCAACTGCTTCTTCGCTCCTTTGATGAACGCGACGAGCTCCTCGCGCGCATTCACCGGGCTCACTACAAAATTCTTGCTCCCGGCCGTATAAGGCTTGCGCTTCGAATCACACTCAAACAGCCGCACCGCCTCATTCACCAGCTCTTTGTTGCTCGTGCTGATCGCAAACGACCGGCTCAGACTGATGTCCAGGTGCGTGAAGTTGAACGCCAGCAGCAGCAGCTCTTTGCCGTCGATAATCATCATCTTGCCGTGGTATCGCACCAGATCATCCGCCGTCCGGGTGACCGTAATCCCACGCTCCAGCGCCCGCATCTCAAAACGCCGCAGCACCTTGTCGCCACCGCGGTTCGTAAACGCCACCAGCGCCTGCACCGCCACGCCGCGCTCCACCGCTTCCACCAGCGCCTTCTCAATCTCCGGCCGGTCCAGCCTGAAGATCAAAATCTGCACACTCTTTTTTGCCCTGCGGATCGCGTCTAATATCGGCGCCAGTCCATCCTCGGGCTGCACATATAGCTTCACGTTCATTCCTTGCTGAGGCACACTTCGCGCCCCGCTTATCCGTCCTTATGTCTCTTCGATGAGGGATGCGCCGTATACCCTGCGGGATGTTTTTCTCTCCGGCCAGATAGCCACAAACCACCCAAATGCCTCTAACTAAGATAGCTTCTAAAAGGCTTGTCCGGGAGATGACCGATGTTCCGCTTAGCACGACTTGCAGTTCTTTCCGCCGCCTGCGCCGCCTTCACCAGCGCTCCTTTGTTCGCGCAATCTCAGCCCGGTTCGCCGGATTCGTCCCCAAATCAACAAACCGCCGCCCCGGCTCCAGCTCAGCAGACCCCGGCCGCCACACCCCAGAACCCCGCTTCGCTGCCGCCCCAGACCGCGCAGCCGGCTCAATCCCCCAGCCAGCCCCAGCCCGCCGCGCATGAACCCGGCACTGTGCCCGAGCAAAACGCTCCCGCCTCTGCCACTCCTCAGCAGCCCCCCGCTCCCGTCGAACGCGCCGCGCCTGCCGAACCGCCTCAGTCGCAGGAATCCTCCGCCCCCCACGCGGCCCGAGAGCCCGCAAAGAAGTTCGGCGATAAGCCCGTCCCCGCCGCAGACATCCACAACGCCTCGCTCTGGCGCGATCCCGGCGAAATCGCCTCCAAAGACATGTTCTACGGCGAAGGCGGCAAAGACGGCCAGCCCGCCCCGCCCTTCAAGTTCCTCGAAGAGGACATGAACGGCACCAACCCCAAGGCCGACGTCCAGGACGCGAACGGCAAAAAGTGGCGGATGAAGCTCGGCGAAGAGGCTCGCCCCGAAGTCGTTGCCTCGCGCCTCCTCTGGGCCGTCGGCTACTACGTCAACGACGACTACCTCCTCCACGTCGCCACCATCGAAGGTCTCCACATGAAGCGCGGCGACAAGCGCATTCACAACAGCGACCAGGTCATCGATGCCCGATTCGCCAGCAGACCCGGCAAAGACACCAAGATCGGTATCTGGGAGTGGAAGTCCTGCCCCTTCCGCGATACCCGCGAATTCAACGGCCTTCGCGTCATGATGGCTGTGCTGAACAGCTGGGACCTCAAGGACGTTAACAACGCCGTCTACACCAACAAGAAAACCGGCCACGAGATCTTCCTCGTCTCCGATATCGGCGCTACCTTCGCCACCAACTCACTCGAGACCAGCCGCGCCAAAGACAAAGGCAACGTCAAAAACTACGTCGACTCCAAGTTCATTACCAAAACCACACCCACCACCGTCGACTTCGGCACTCCCGGTGCCCCCACCGCCGTTCTGCTCAAATCCGCCGGCATCATGTCCAAGGATTACTTCCAGCGCAAGGGCTTTGAATGGATCGGCCAGAACATCCCACGCGAAGATGCACGCTGGATCGGCTCCATGCTCGGCCAACTGAGTCATCAGCAGCTTGAGGACGCCTTCCGCGCCGGCAACTTCCCGCCCGATTCCATCGACCAGTACGTCTCTGTCCTGCAGGCGCGCATCGCGCAGCTCAAGGGCCTGTAGCGTCAGCTCAGTCACAAGTCTTATTGACTGGTGCCGCAACTCATGAACCTCAGCACCTTGCAGAGTCTCTCTTCGCTCTCATCTGCGCGACCCACCAGTCGCGCAATCCGCACTGCATCCGGCGTCAACCCCATGAGGGCTCTGAAGCTCGCTACGCGATCGCGGCCCCCGCGCCCTCCGCCGTGTCCTGGAATTGAATGTCGTGCAACTGCCGATAGACCCCGTCCGCCCGCGCAATCAGCTCATCGTGCGTTCCCCACTCCACCAGTTCGCCGTCTTTCAGCACATAAATGCAGCTCGCCTTGCGAATCGTCGACAGCCGGTGAGCGATCACGATCGACGTCTTGTTCTCCATCAGTCTATCCAGCGCCTCGAAAACAAGCTGCTCGCTCGCCGCATCCAGGCCCGAGCTCGGCTCATCCAGAATCAGGATCGGGCTATTCCGAATAATCGCCCGCGCAATCGCGATTCGCTGGCGCTGCCCACCCGAAAGCGTCAGCCCCCGCTCGCCTACCTTCGTGTTGTACTTGTCCGGCAGCTTCGCGATGAACTCCGCCGCATTCGCCGCCTCGGCCGCGCGCACAATGTCCTGGTAGCTCGCATCCGGCCGCCCGTAGGCAATGTTCTCCCAGATCGTTCCGCTGAACAGCAGCGTGTCCTGCAGCACCAGGCTGATCTGCTCGCGGAGCGACCGCTGCTTCAGCTTGCGCACATCAATTCCATCAACCTTCACCGCGCCGTTCGTGACATCGTAGAAACGCGGAATCAGGTTCACCAGCGTCGTCTTGCCCGATCCCGTCGGCCCCACAATCGCCACCGTCTGCCCCGCCTTCACATGCATGTTGATGTCGCGCAGAATCGGCCGGTCGGAGTTGTAACAGAAATTCACGTTCTCAAGGTCGATGTCGCCGCGCAGCTTCGGCGCATTCTTCGCATCCGGCGCATCACGCATCTCGTCCTCAACTTCAATCACCTCTTTGATCCGCTCATACCCCACATCCGCCTTCGTGTATGAGTCCATGATCTTCGAGATGTCCTGCATCGGCTTGTACATGCTCCGGATGTAGGACAGGAACACATAAATCGTTCCACCGCCCGCCACAATGTCGGCCAGCGCAATCTGGCCGCCGAAGTACAGCACCAGCGCCGTTCCAATTCCGGTCACAATCGTCACCAGCGGCACCAGCCGCGCCTTCAGACGTCGCGCCTTCAGCGCCGCTTCGACCGTCTCTAGGCTCTCGCCCTCCAGCCGCTGGATCTCATAGTTTTCGCGCGCAAACGCCTTCACCACTCGAATCGATCCGAGCACCTCCTGCACCACCGAGAGCATCTTCCCTTCCTGCTTGCGCACCGCACGCGAATACTTCTTCACCTTGCGCGTGTACACATACACAATCGCAAACAGCGCTGGCACCACTGTCATCGAGATCAGCGTCAGCCGCCAGCTCAGGTGGAACATGATGCCGATCATCAACGCAATCGTGGCAACGTCGACAATGATGCTTAGCAGCCCCGAAACAATAAACGTCTGAATCGCATCGATATCATCCGTCACCCGGCTGATCAGATCGCCCGTCTTCGACTGATCGTGATACGAGAGCGACAACCGCTGCACCCGCGCATACAGCGCGCGCCGCAGATCATGCGTCACCCACTGCCCCACCGTCGTCGTCACCCACTTCTCGCCGTACGTGCTCACCGAATCCAGCGCCGCAATCACCAGCACCGCCACGCACGCCACAATCAGGATCCGCGTCGGATCCGCACCCACCGTCCGGTCCAGCAGGTGCGTCAACCACCCATGCGCTACCTTCTTGTGCGGAAGAACATTGTCCAGGACCACTTTCAACGGCCACGGCTGCAGCACGTCGGCCAGGCTCTCTCCCGTGACCGCCAGCAGCCCCAGCCACAAGGCCCGTGCATGCGGGCGCAGCAGGGACATAATCGTAACGGCTTCACGTCGCGATTGGGTTTCCGTGGGCACTCACACACTTGGACGCGCCCAAGTGTCAGAAAAGACGCCTGTTCACCACGCGCTTCCGCGCACAGAGGTAATCAATTCGTGTAACGTAGCGTGACGTGGCGCGCTACCGCCCCTTGCGCCCCTCCGCCTTCGACGCCGCCGCAGCCTCGCTCGGCGCCGCCACAGGCTCGTTGGCGACCACATCCACTTGATCACGCTCGTCAGCCCCAACCGCGACCACCGCGCCCGCGGCCTTTTCCACCGGCCGCGCCGGTCGCGCCAACAATTGCTCCAGTTCGAACCCCGCCGCTTTCCCCGCCGCGCTCAGCTCCGCAAGCTGCTTCTCAATCTTCTCCAGCTCGCCCACCGAGTCCGCGCGCTGCGCCGCCGCCACCAGCGCCGGCAACACCATCCACGCCATCAACTCATCCGCAGCCTCCTGGTTGAAGTACGTCTTCCCGCCCGACGCATTCACACCCGCAAGCCATCGCACATCCGGGTCATCCCAGAAGGCTCGTTCGTACGCTGTCTTCTCGATCGGCCGATCGCCAAACGCCAGCAGCACTCGCACCCGCGCCGCCGCGCGCCACACATCCTCTCCCTCCATCCCGCTGGTCGAGAACATCGCGCCCAACGCCTCGCGCAGTTGCAGTTGATCGAACACCTGCTCCCCTCGGTCCCGCACCGGCAGACTGCGCAGCAGCGCCCACGCCAGCACCGGCGCCCACGTCCGCTCCGCCGAAGCACCCGGCTCCCAGCTCGGCAGCAGCGCCCGCACCCGCGCCGGCCACACCGTCGAGAACCGCCGCTCCAACAGCGGCAGACGCAACGCAGCCGCGCTCAGCGGAACAATCCGCTTGCGGAACTCACTCACAAACTCTTGATTTCCATTCCGCTGCAACAGCTCCGCTGCCCGCCACGCGAACCCGTCCACTGCCTGCATCCAGTCGCGCAGCTGCAACTCCTCATGCGCGGACATCTGCACCGCTGTCTCGCTCTTCACATTTACATCTGCAGCGCCCGCCTTCGCCGCCGGCTTCGTCTCCACAGTCGTCGCCGCATTCACCGCCGCCGCCATCTTCGCTGTGACCTCAGCCGCACCCGGCGTCTGTGCTTTCGGCGCCGCTTCCTTCACCAGATCGCGCGCCAGCTCTGCCACCACGCGCAGCGCGCCCGGATGCAACACATGCTCCAGCGCCTCATGTAGCGGCCGCAGCCGCAGCAGCGACAACGCATGATCCAGGCTGTGCACACCCGCTCCATTCAGCGAATCGCACAACCTGTCCCAAGGCTGCTCTGCCGTCGAGTGCAGCTCGTTCCAATCCAACAGCACCAGATACTGATACCCGCGCAGATCAACCGTGAGTCCCTGCCGATGAACGTCCGTCGCACGCCGCAAATACTCCAGTCCCCGCGCATGATCGCGATACCGCAGAATCAGCGACTCATCCCACCCGACATCGAGCCCCTCCGCCAGGCTCCGCTGCCGCAACTCGCCCGTCCCCTTGTTCATCGACGCCGCAGAAATGTGAATCGTCCCTCGTGTCGAGCCGTAGCTGTTGTTGTACAGAACAATCGACCGCTCGCTCCCATTGCGGTTCGAGTACGCAAACACGTTCTCATCCACCGTGCCGTAGCCCGTCCAGAAGTCGTACAGCACAAAATTCGCGCTCTCGGCAAAGATTCGCCGCCGCTTCAGCAGTGGCGCAATCTCATGGTTGTGCCGCGCAATCAGCGCTTCGTTCGGCCACTCGTCCATCTTGGCCTGCTTGTACTCCATGCCGTAGCGCTCGGTGTAACCCTCCACCTGTCCATGCGCGAACATCGGCAGGCCCGGCAGTGTCGCCAGCAGCGTCGCCACCCCAAAGCACTTATCGCCCGTCCCGAACTGGTCGATCGCTGTCCGCTCATCCGGGTTCGACATGAAGTTCACATACCGCTTCAAAATGTCCGGATCGAACTCAATCGTCTTCTTCAAATAGCTGCGATACTTCGCGTTCTCCTCGTCGCGCAGCATGTTCATGAAGGCCGAGTTGTACACACGGTGCATCCCCAGCGTGCGCACGAAGTACCCTTCCAGCAGCCAGAACGCTTCAGCAAGCAGCAAGGTTCCCGGCACCTCAGCGGCAACCCGGTCCACCACTTCGCGCCAGAACTCATGCGGCATCAGCGCATCGAAGTCCTCCTGGCTCATCGCATTTTCCGCGCGCGACGGAATCGATCCACCCGCTCCGGGCAGCGGAAACCACAGCCGCTGCACATGCCGCTTCGCCAGCACCATCGCCGCGTCAAATCGAATAATCGGAAACAGCCTGGCTACATGCAGGATGGCTTGAATCACCTGCTCGCGAACGAAAGCCTTTGAATAATCGATCTGCGCCGTGTCATTCCACGCAAACGTAGTCCCATCGTTGCCGTGATAAACGTACCGCGTCGCTCCGTTCGCGTGATGCCGCAGCCGAAACACCACCGCTGCGTCCGACTGATCGTAGTAGTGGTCTTCGATCTTGATCTCCACACGCGAATCGGTCGACAGGTCCGGACCATTGAAGCTGTAGCTCGGGAACGGACTCTCCCACCGGTACAAAAACCAGTCCGGGTGCTCCACCACCCAATCCGAATCGATGCCCATATGGTTCGGCACCATGTCGCTCGCCAGCCGAATTCCAAAATGCGCCGCGCGATTCCTCAGATACTCGTACGCGTAGTTCCCGCCCAAATCCTCTGCAATCTCATACCGCTTCAGCGAGTACGCACTCGCCACCGCATCGTGATGTCCCCTGAGCCGCTTGATCGTCCGCGACGCAATGCTGCGCTCCCACAGCCCGATCAGCCACAGCGCCGTCATCCCGCGGTCCGCAAGCGCCTGCAGCTCCTCATCCGGAATGTGGTCCAGCCGGTGAATGTGCCGCCCATATCTCTTCGATAGCTGCTCGAGCCACACATACGTGCTCTTCGCAATCATCACCACGTTCGGCATCCACGCCTGGTCCGCCGAGAACGCCTCATACTCATTCAGCGGAGCCTGGTAGTCCGCCGAATACCGCCGTCTCCGCCTGCCCTCCGCGTCCAGATACCACTGGTCCTCAAACCCGATGTACTCGTCGCCAACGAACCCTTCGCCGCCGCGTCCCGGCGCGCCGTGCCTGTGAAAGTCCGGCCCCGGCGGATGAAACAGCATCCAGATCGCAATCTCTTCCTCGCGGACGGTATCGATTGCCAGCAGCAGCTTCTTCAGGTCCGTGTCGAGATACGGCGTCCAGTGCTCGCGAATGAAATCCAACTGCCCGGTCAGCGACTCCGGTGACGCCTTCATCGGCGCCTCCAGCGCATCCAGCAAGCTCCCCAGGTCGGGCGCCAGCTTCGGCCGCGTCTTGAAGTACTCCGGCAGCGTCGCCGTCGCCTTCGCATACACGGTCTGCTCCCGCAGCGGAGCATCCGCATACAGCTCGCGAAACGGTTTGAACGCCGGATTGATATTCGCCAGCCACAGCAGCAGCAGCTCCTCGACCGCCGCCTCCCGGTTCGGCATTCCTTCCGTAGACTTCGCCAGCCACTCCGCCGGCGTCACGTCTCCGCGGTACACCAGCGTGTTCGGAAATTTTTCCGTAAACACGCGCAGCAGCTTCTCCACCTGCTGCGGAGTCGCCTGCTGCGCCATCCACTGCAAGGCCGCATTCAGCACCTGCGGATCTTTCTCCCGGCGAAACCGCGCCACCAGCGCATGATTCAGCTCGTCGATCATGCCCATCGCATACAGCGCACCCGCATGCACCGTCCGCTCCGGGTCGAGTTTCCCGCCCGCATCCGCCTCGCGAACCTTATTCAACGCCTGCGCCAGCTTCCGCGCCGCGGCCACGTTCGCAAACACAACATTGCCCGTGTAACTGAACAGCACCTCGTCCAGCTCAAGCCGATCGCGTATCTCGCGGCTGATGTGAAATTCCATGCGGCAGGTCTCTTTAGGGAAAGGACAGACATCGCCGTACAGGTGCACGACGCAGACGTTTAACTCCTGTGAAGCTGACCCAGCCCGATTAGATGCCTTCGCGCATCATTCCGCGCCTTCTGTCAGCTACCGCGTTGCCTTCCGCTCGGACCCGCGCCCCGTCTTCTTCGCCGCCGGACGCTTGGCCGGAGCCTTCTTCCCGGCCGCCTTTTTCGCCCCGCTCTTCTTTGCCCCACTCTTCTTCGCCGCCTTGCCATCGCTGCCCGGTGCCGCAGCCGACGAAATCTTCGCCAGCTTCGCCGAGTGGCTCTCCAGCAGCTTCTCCAGCTGCCGGATCAGCACCGGCGTCTGCATCGGCTTCACCAGCATCCGGTCCGCGCCCATCTCCTGCCACGCATCCTCTTCCACCGGATACGCCGTCAGCAGCGCCACCGCCGGATGGTACGGCGCCGTCCTGGCTGCATGGATGACCTCGCGTCCGGCCGCATCCGACTCCATGCGCATGTCCGTCATGATCATCTGGTACTCACGCGACCGGATCTTCGACTTGCCCTCATGCGCCGACGTCGCCGTATCCACATCAAATCCCGAAATCTCCAGCACAGCCTTCATCGTCAACAGCACGGCCACTTCATCGTCCACCAGCAACACACGGCGCTTCGCCAAATCAGTCCCTCCGGCGCGCATCTACCCAGCGCGGAATTGTCCTGCCATTATCCGCCCCATATTCTCAGCTTCACCAACCCGCACGCAACTCGCACCCCTCACCAGCGCTTCAGACGCCCTCGGCGCGAAGCGCCTCCGCCGCACCGCAGGTGCCAAACCGCCGCAGCACCGCCGGCATCGACCCACCCTGCACCAGCACCGAAAACAGCACAACCGCATACGTCGACGGCACCACCCACCCGCCGCCCATCGCCACCGGCAAGCTCAACGCCAGCGCCAGCGACAACCCTCCATGCAACCCGCCCCACCCCAGCACCGCCACCGAGCTCACCACCCGCCCCCCGCAAACTCGCAACCCGCCCAGCAACAGCGCCACCACCGCAAACCGCACCGCCAGCACCGTCACAATCGCGATCGTTCCCGTCCGCAGCCCCACCCGCCCAAACGGAATCGCCAGCAGCTCCAGCCCCAGCAGCACAAACAGCACCGCATTCTGCAGCTCATCAATCACCGTCCAGAAGCCGTCCAGGCTCTCGTGCGCAATCCTCTGCCGCGGCATTTTCTGCAGGTTGAACGCCCGCAGCGCAATCCCCGCAATCACCGCCTCCAGCGGCGCCGACAAGTGCAGACTCTCCGCCACCGCATACCCACCCAGCGCCAGCGTCAGGGTCAACAGGATTTCCACCTGGTATCCATCAATCCAGCTCATCAGCAACGACGCCACCCACGCCCCTGCCACGCCCAGCAAAATCGCCCCACCCACCTCCAGCACTAAAAACCACGCAACATGCCCCACCGACGCCCCACCGCCCCGCGCCACATCCAGCAGCATCAGAAACAGCACCGCGCCAATCCCATCGTTGAACAGCGACTCCCCCGCAAGCTGCGCCTGCAAGCCCGCGCTGACCCCAACCCTCCGCAGCATCTCCAGCACCGCAATCGGGTCCGTCGGCGAGATCAGCGCGCCGAACATCAGGCACGGCATCCAGCTCGGCGCGACCCCCATCAGCCGCAACGATCCATACATCAGCCCCGCAACCGCCGCCGCCGTCATCAGCGTCCCCGCAACCGCCAGCACACCCACCGTCAGCCGCTGCCGAACCAGCTCCTTCAGGTCCAGCAGAAACGCGCCCGCAAACAACAACAGCGGCAACATGCCATGCAGAATCAACCGCTCGAAATTGATCTGCGTCACCAGCCCCACGGCCCAGCCATGAATCCCCCGCGCCCACGCGCTCGCCGCCTCCAGCGCCAGCGCCGCCGCCACCGTCAGCACCATCGTCCCAATCGTCATTGGCAGACGCAGCCAGCGCACGCTCACCCATCCAAAGATGGCCGCTATCCCCACCAGCACGCTAATTAACTGCAGAGTAGACATCGCATCGTCGCAGCCCACAGGCCACTCGAGCGAATACTACGCGGTGTGAATAGATCAATCGACTCACACCAGAGCTGCTGCTGCCTTCATCCCTCACTAACTACTAACTACTAACTACTCCGCACCCCCTACCACACCCGGCACTGCGTCTTATGCACCATCGGCTGTCCCGCCTTGCACCCGAACGCCTTCGCAAACTCCGGCATATTCCCGACCACATTATTCGTCCGCTCTTGCTCCTGCGAGTGCGGATTGGTTGCCACCTGCAGCCGCGCCATCGCCGGCCGGATCTGCCCGCACCAGTTGTTCGCATACGCCAGGAAGAAACGCTGCAGGTTCGTCAGCCCGTCCGCGTCCTTCTCGTCCAGCGTCTTGCCCTGCTTCTCCAGGTCCCTCGTCAACGCCGCCAGCGC
The DNA here is from genome assembly GCA_963716225.1 of uncultured Verrucomicrobiae bacterium. Lineage (GTDB taxonomy): Bacteria > Acidobacteriota > Terriglobia > Terriglobales > Acidobacteriaceae > Granulicella. The sequence continues at coordinate 1,897,153 of OY970299.1, forward strand.
CAGGTGAATTCCGCCGTTGTCGGCCGTGTCTTCACCCTGCGTCAGCCTGCCGTTCGATACCGCGCCGTCCACGTCCGGTACCGGCCCCGTGTATTCGTTCGCAATGCATGCTCCGCGCTCGTCATACGCCTTCGCGTCCGCCGCCGTCCACCAGTCCTTCAGGTTCCCGTTCACGTCGAACTTCCTTCCCTGGTCGTCGAAGTCATGCGTCAGCTCGTGCCCAATCACCGCTCCCTCCGCGCCGTAGTTGATCACGTCATCCGCCTTCGGATCGAAGAACGGCGGCGCCAGAATCCCTGCCGGGAAGTTGATCGTGTTCGTCTGCGGGTCCTCATACGCATTCACCGTCGGCGGCGTCATCGCCCATTGCGTCTTGTCCAGCGGCTTGTTGATGAACCCAAGCTGCCGCTTCAACTCAAAAGCCGTCGCGTGCTCCACATTCTCCGGATAGCTGTTGCGCACAATCGTCAGCGAGCTGTAGTCGATCCACTTGTCCGGATAGCCGATCTTCTCCACCACCGCATGCAGCTTCTCGAGCGCGGCCTGCTTCGTCTTCGGCTGCATCCACGTCGCGTTCTTGATGTCTTCGCCCATCGCCCATTCAATGTTCTTCACCATCGCCTCAACGCGCTCTTTGCTCGATGCCGGAAACACCTTGGCGACGTACACCTGCCCCAGCGCCTCGCCCAGGTTCGCGTCCGTCGCAATCGTGCACCGCCGCCACGTCGGAGGCTGCTGCTTCGCCCCGGTCAACGCCTGCATCAGCTTGAACTGTTCATCCCTCCACCGGTCTCCCAGGTACGGCGCAGCCGAATAGACCGCGTGCCAGCGCAGATAAACCTTCCAATCCGCAAGGCTGTCCTTCGTCAGCATCCCGTTCAGCGCCTTCATGTACTCCGGCGAACTCACCTCGTATAGCGGCACCGCCGGCGCTCCCAGCCCCGCAAAGTACGCCTCCCAGTCAAACGCCGGCGCCAGCGTCTTCAACTGCGCCAGCGTGTAACGGTTGTTCACCGCATTCGGGTCGCGCCGCGTAATGTTGTCCATCTGCGCCGCCGCCATCGCCGTCTCCATCCGGATCACCGTGGCCGCCGCCGTCTGCGCCTGCTCCTCCGTCATGCCGTCCATCCGCAGCATCGCCGTCACCATCGCACGGTACGTGTCACGGGTGGACTTCATCCGCGCATCGTCCTTCAGGTAGAAATCCCGGCTTGGCAGTGTCAACCCAGCCTGGTCCACTCCCCCCACCACGCGCCGCACATCATTGGCGTCCGCCGTTGGCCCAAACCCCACCATCGCCGTATTCGTCTGGTTGTCGCTCGCCGCCCACGTCTGCCCGAAACTACTCTGCATCGCCGCCAGCACCGGCGCAATCTCGCGCACAGACCGGATCGCCTCAATCCGCGCCTCCAGCGACCGGATCGCCTCCGCATCATCCGCCCCCGAATTCGCCTGCTCCACGCAGCTCGCGTAAAAATCCCCGATCTTCTGCTCGTTCGGCGTCCGCCCCGGCTTGTCTGCCTCGTTCGTTTCCAGAATGTCGCGCAGCACCTGCCGATTCCACATCGCCAGCTTGTTGAAAGATCCCCAGCTCACCTGGTCCGGCGGAATCGGGTTCGCCGCATTCAGCTTGCCGCACGCGTACTGGAAGAAGTTGTCGCAGGCGCTCACCGACGTATCCACATTCGTCACATCGATCGGCTGCAGCACGATCTGCGGCTGCGCGTCCTGCGCCGCCGGCGCCTGGCCAAACGAACACACAGCCGGCATGGCCGCCAAAAGGACAAAGCTGACAAACACTTTCATGAACACTCCTTACGATCCGAGAACTGAACGGCGCGCAAAATCGTCGCCAGTGTACATCCCCCCGGGTGACCCATTCATCGCCGTCGGGCCCATTCATCGGCAGCCTCATGGAAGCCGGGTGGCCCATCATCGGCAGCCCTCATGGAAGCCGGGTGGCCCATTCATCGGCAGCCTCATGGAAGCCGGGTGGCCCATTCATCGGCAGCCTCATCGCCGATGAGTGGGGGCGGGTGGCCCATTCATCGGCAGCCTCATCGCCGATGAGTGGGGTCCGCGATCCCCGAAACCGAACCGGGTGCCCCACCCTCGGCGCTACCCACCAACCAACTCACCAACAGCGCGGTCTATGGGAAGCTGGCGCGAAGCGCGTGGGCTGCACCGCAGGTGCCGCGAGGTGCGCGTGCACCGCACTCGCAGGTGCCGCGAAGCGCGTCCGCTCCATGCACAGGTGCTACACTTAATCCTCCCAGGATTTTGCTGCGCCCGCTCCCTCAGGCGCATCCAAGACCAATACATAAAGCCGCCAAGCCGGCGCGCCGGAGACTGCCCTATCCCCCCTCTCGACAAACGCTCGCAAAAGTCCTTCATCCGCACCAACGAACGCATCCGCGCCCGCGAAGTTCGCGTCATCGACGACAACGGTGAACAGCTCGGCGTCATGGCACCCTTCGACGCCCTCAAGATGGCCCGCGAGCGCTCTCTCGATCTCGTCGAGATCTCGCCCAACGCGACCCCGCCCGTCTGCAAGATCCAGGACTACGGAAAGTTCCTCTACGAGAAGGACAAGAGCGAGCGCGCCGCCCGCAAAAAGCAAAAGATCATCACCATCAAGGAAGTCAAGTTCTCCGTCACTGTCGACGAGCACGACTACCAGACCAAAAAGAACCAGGCAGTCCGCTTTCTCGGCGAAGGCGACAAGGTCAAGGCCAGCCTCCGTTTCAAAGGCCGCCAGATGGCCCACCGCGACCTCGGCTACAAGATCATCAATCGCCTCATCCAGGACATCGGCGAGGCCGGCATCGTCGAGTTCATGCCCCGCATGGAAGGCACCACCCTGCACGCCATCCTCGCTCCTTCCAAGAAGAATGAAGGCAGCAAGAATGAAGGCAGCAAGAATGAAGGCAGCAAGGGTGAAGGCAGCGGCCCCGCCAAGCCCAAACCCGCTCCATCCCCGGCGTCCCCACTTCCCAGCGTCACGGCCTGAGCCTCCGCGCACGAACCAGCCCCCGCGCACTCAGTCATCGGCCGCGCGCACCCATTTGCTTGTCATCCTGAGCGGAGCGAAGGACCCCTGTATTTCGCGGACCACCCGGCTCGGCCGATAATCGGTCTTCCGCTCTCCCTTTTCCTCAGAATTCAGCGATTCCCACAACCCTGATCCGGAAAAACCAATGTTCCACGTGGAACAACGCCCTGAGAACACTCAGCGCCAGTCCTTCAGCGCCGCCATCGCCGCGTTGTACCCGCACATCCCATGCACTCCCCCACCCGGCGGCGTCGACGCACTGCAGATATAAATCCCGCGATTCGATGTCCTATACGCTCGCAGCGTAGGCCGCACCACTAGCTGCGTCAGCGTCATCGCCCCACCCGAAATGTCCCCTCCCTCCAGGTTCGGATTCGCCCACTCCAGCGCCCGCGCATTCCACGTCCGCCGCGCCAGCACACACTCCCGGAACCCCGGCGCAAACCGCTCGATCTGGGCTTCAATCACCTCGGTCCGGTCCTCTTCCGATCCCGTCGGCACGTGACAATAAGCCCACGCCGTATGCTGCGCTGTACCATCGCCGCCCGCCGGCGCCCGCTCCGAATCAAACAAGCTCGGCTGCACCACGATGATGAACGGCCGGTCGTTGTGCCGCCCCTCGAACGCGTCCTCTTCCGACGCCACAATCTCCTCGAGCGTCCCACCCACATGCACGGTCCCGGCCCGCAGGCACTCCGCCGCCCGCCACGGAATCGGCTGCCTCAGCGCATAGTCGATTTTGAACACTCCCGGACCGGGCTTAAAACGCTTCAATTTCGCTCTAAAACCGTCCGAAAGTGCATCACCCGCAATCGCACTCATCGCCCCCGCCGACGTATCGAACAGCGTTACTTCCGCCGTGCTCAGCCGTTGTAACTTCTCTAGTTTCTGCACTTCGAACTCAACAATGATCCGTCCCCGCAGCGACCGCAGATAGCGCGCGAGCGCCTGCGTGATCGCCTGCGATCCGCCCCGCGCCACCGGCCATCCTGTTGTGTGGCCAGCACTTGCGAGCACCAGCGCAACGGCCGCGCTGGACACTTCCGTCAGCGGAATCACCGCGTGCGCGGCCAGCCCGCCAAGCAGCGCCCGCGCCTTTCCCGTTGAAAACGCAGCGTTTGCGAGCCACCGCGCCGGCAGCCCCGCCACCATACCAAACGTGGCCATCGCTACCGGATGCTTCGGCACTCCGGTAAGCGGACGCATAAATCCTTCAACAACTTGCGGCCAGTCGCGCACGGAAGGATTCAGCAGCGCGCGCCACGCACGCGCATCATGCTGGTCAAACTGCGCCGCGGTCGCTTCGATACTGTGCTCCAGCATCACCGCCGTTCCGTCGTCCAGCGGATGCGCCAGCGGGGCCGGCGGCTCAATCCACTCCAGTCCAAACTCCTCCAGCGGCAACGACCGGAAGAACGGGGAAGCCACCGCCATCGGAAAGCACGACGAGCCCACATCGTTGCGAAACCCCGGCAGCGTCAGCTCCGCTGTTGAGCAAGCGCCGCCGATGCTCTCATTCCGCTCAAACACAGTTACGGCGACGCCGCGCTGCGCCAGGGCCACCGCCGCTGCCAGTCCATTCGGGCCGGATCCCACCACATTCGCTGTTCTCAACGGCATGGTCGTTGGATGCTTCGAGCCCGATGGCGTCAGTCCCGATGATTCGCGGTGGCTTGCTCAGCTACTCCCAGCGGACCCGCACGGCACGCTTGCCCAGCCGCAGCACCGGGCTTTCACCCAGCGCGTCGCGCGCAATGGTACGCCCGACAAACTTATTCGCCGTTCACCGAAACTGCATTCTCCGCCAGCTTCCGCTGCGCTTCACCCGCTGACGAGGCAAGCCCTGCAAGCACCAGCAGCTTCGGCAAACGAACCGCGCCATCGGCGATCAACCCATCCGCTGCGGCTACGATGCTCACCTCCGGGAGGTCTTCAGCCACGCCGCGCTGTTGAAACTGCGTCGACCATCCCTGCGCCGCGCTCTCTGCGGCTTCTGCACTGTGAAAGCCAGCGGTGATCGTCAGCGCGAGCTCCTTCTTCACGTTCATCGGGTGAAGCGCGCCGCTTGTAACGTCTGCACGCATCGCGTCGATCTTCGACTGGGGAAGGTCGGTGAGGAATGTCCAGTACTTCCACATCAGCTCGTCGGAGATCGACATCAGCTTGCCGTACATCTCGGCGGGCGGCTCCTTGATGCCGATGGCGTTGTTGAGCGACTTCGACATCTTCTGCACGCCGTCCAGGCCTTCGAGGATTGGCGTCATGAGGATGATCTGCGGCTTCTGGCCGAAGTGGCGCTGCAGATCGCGCCCGCGCATCAGGTTGAACTTCTGGTCTGTCCCGCCGAGCTCCACATCGCATTCGAGCGCGACGGAGTCGTAGCCCTGCGCGATCGGGTAGATCATCTCGTGCAGCGAGATCGGCTGCTCCTCCTGGAAACGCTTGTGGAAGTCTTCGCGCTCGAGCATCTGCGAGACCGTGAACTGCGCGAGCAGCTTCACCATGTCGTAGTAGCTGAGCTTGTCCAGCCACTCGGAGTTGTACCGGACCTCAGTCTTCTGCGGATCGAGGATGCGGAAGACCTGCTCCTTGTAGGTGTCAGCGTTGGCTTCAATCTCTTCGCGCGTCAGCGGCTTGCGCGTGACGTTGCGGCCGGTGGGATCGCCGATGAGCGCCGTTGAGTCTCCGATGAGGAAGATGACGGTATGGCCGAGCTGCTGAAAGTGGCGCAGCTTGCGCATCAGCACGGTGTGACCGAGATGAAGGTCTGGCGCAGTCGGATCGAACCCGGCCTTGATGCGCAGGGGCACGCCGGATTTGCGCGACTCTTCGAGGCGCGTGCGCAGGGCGTCAGGCGCGCTGCTGTTCGCTACGGGGATCAGCTCGGCCGCGCCCTTGGTAATCAGGTCGAGCTGTTCGTTGACAGGCGGAAATGCAGAAGCGGAGGCGGCGACACTCTCAGTGTGGTTCTCGATCGGCATGGGCCTCCTCAGTATATGAGGCGGTGAGCTATCTCCTGACACATCCTGTCAGGAGCCCGCGCCTATACTCCTCGCCATGGACGCCGAGCGCGCTCGCGCCTTTCTCGTGTCGCTGCCACACGTCGCCGAGACGATGCAGTGGGGCGATAACCTCGTCTTCTGGGTGGGGGATAAGTCCGTTGGCGGGAAGATGTTCGCGCTGATCAATCTCTCGGCGGATGCGCACGGAGTCATCTCATTTGCGGCGGGACCGGAGCGCTTTGCAGAGCTCGTTGAGCTTGAGGCGTTCCGCCCCGCGCCGTACCTGGCACGCGCGCACTGGGTTGCGACATCAGAGTGGAACGCGCTGCGTCCGGCGGAGTGGCACGACGAGCTGCGCGCGGCGCACACGATCGTGCTGGAGCGGCTTCCGAAGCGCACGCGTGATGCGCTGCTCAACGGTGCTGCGGCAGGCCGGGTGGCATCGAAGAAAGCTGCGAAGAAAGCTGCGAAGCGCAAGGCCCGCTGATCACAGCGTCGGCGTGGCCTTTGTTGTCCAGATGCCCGCGAACGAGCCGCGATACGCGTACAGCAGAATGATCTCGAGAATCGTAGCGATGATTCCCGGTGCAAACATCGCCGGCGCAGTTGCGTGAAACAGGATGTGGAACAGAAGAATGTTAACCGTGATGGGACAGAGAATGCAGAGGCCGAACGGCAGTGTTCCGCCGAACAGGACAAGCAAGCCGCCTATCACCTGGAAAGCGGAGACCGCCTGCGACCAGCCGACGTCATGCAGGATGTTCACGAAATCGCCCACGGCGCTTCCGCGCGGCGGAAGCTGCGGGTGCATAAACAGCCCCATGCAACCGAACACCACGAAGAGAAGGCCAAGCAGAATACGGCAGATCAGCACGAGTACTTTCATCGGTCGAGCACTCCTATTGGGTGAGAGATCACGACGTGACCCGGAAAGCTCTTTTCAGATGCGCGCGCGAAGCTAAAGTTGCGGAGTTTTCGCTTCGGGATTGGGATGAAGCAGCGGAGCGAAGCTTCTCCAGTAGACCGCGAGCAAAAAGAGTTCGGCGATGAGCACGACGATGGCGAACGCGTATCCGTGCGGCCACAGCAGCGCGTGATACAGGAGGATGTTGACGATCACCGGCGCGAGCAGCGTGAGTGCCAGCGGAACGAACCGCCCGACAAGCAGCAGGACGCCGGCGACAAGCTGCACCACGGCGACGAAGTTCATCCAGTGGTGACCGACCATGATGCCGAACCACGCCAGCGCGTCGCCGGCCGGCAGCGGCGTCTTCAGGAAGTGAAGAATCCCATTCAGCCCGAAGACAAGGAAGATCAGCCCTTCGACAATCCGGGCGCCCAGGATGACATATCGCATCGTGTTTCTCCGTGATCGGAGCTTCGTTGCACCTCACTATAGGCGAATTCGGCACGAAGATCTTCAGAATTTTGTGTGTCTGAGGACCTGGCTGAGCTACAACGTTGCGATGAGCACTCTCGGACTCGATGGACGGCCGCAGCGCGAGGACAATCTCTTCCAGCGAGTCTTCTGGCCGAGTAACCATGCAGGTGAGGCCGATGCGCTCGGCCAGCAAGGGTATTGGGTTTGCCTTATCGTCGGCCTCATCTCCGCCTGCATTTCCATATTTACAGGTCATCCTCTCGTCGGTTTATTGATCCTGGCCTTCTATTGGCTTGGCGGGATGGGAGTGCGCGAGCACAGCGTCTCGGCCGCCATCATGGTCGCGCTCGGGTACCTTGCGGCACTAGGGGTTGCGATAGCAATGCACCGCATTCCAGGATTCATGGACATCGCGATTACCGCGATCCTGCTCGGCAACATACGGGGCACATATGTAGCGTCTTCGTGGCGAGCGAAGGGTGATCCTGAGGTCTTCCCCGACCGCTTGAATACGACGTTTTTCGATTGGCTCGTCGATCAACTGCCTGCAAAGTTATGGCCGAAAGCGCGGTATGCATTCTTCTCCGTAACCGTTGTCTACGCTGCGCTGCTGGCGCTCGGCACACTTGCTGTCTTGCGCCGGCCTACAGTACAGCCAGTGCAGCAGGACGAGCCCCAGTTGCAGCAGCCCGCTTCAAACCAGTAGCTTCAGCCTTATGGTTGAAACATCATCCTCAGGCCTGGCGCTCTCCCTCGCCGGCAAGGTTGCGCTGGTGACGGGCGGATCGCGCGGGATTGGCGCGGCGACGGTGCGGTTGCTGCGGCAGGCAGGAGCGCGGGTTGTGTTCAGCTATCGCTCGCAGGAGGGGCGGGCGCGGGCGCTGGTCGCGGAGTGCGGCGGGGAGGAATCGTGCCGCGCGATTCGGCAGGAGTTAGCGACGATTGAAGACGGCCAGGCGCTCATCGCGGCGTCGATTGCGATATTTGGGCGGCTGGACATCCTGGTGGTGAACCACGGGGTATGGCCGTCGCATGATCAGCCGATCGCGACGATGCCGAAGTCGCAGTGGGCGGGCACGCTCGGGGTCAATCTGGCCAGCGTCTTCGGGCTGGTGCAGGCTGCGACGGCGGAGATGCTGAAGCAGGAGTGTGTCGGGGGGGTGCGCGGGCATATTGTGCTGGTTGCCTCGACGGCGGCGCAGCGCGGCGAGGCCTTTCACGCCGACTATGCGGCGAGCAAGGGAGCGCTGCTCTCGCTGACCAAGAGCCTGTCGTCCGAGCTGGCGCCGCAGGGCATTCTGGCCAACTGCATTGCGCCCGGGTGGGTGCGGACCGAGATGTCGGCTGGAACCCTGGCCGACCCAATCGCGTCCAAGAAAGCGTTGGACCTCATTCCGCTCGGGCGCGTCGCCGAGCCCGAAGAGATTGCTGGCCCGATCGTGTTTCTGTGCACGCCGTGGGCCGGCTTCATCTCCGGTGAGATCTGGAATATCAATGGCGGAGCGGTATTAGTTGGATAACGTCGAGCAGTTTCTGGATGGATAAGGCAAGAATGATGATTCGCAAATGCGCGCTCTGTATAGGTCTCACGCTGCTATGCTGCACTCCGCGTCTGCGCGCGCAGGCCTCGGCTATTCCCAGCGCGCAGACTTCGCCTGACACGAACGACCCGCAGGCCGGCCGCAAGCTGCTCGACAGAATGGTCGAAGCGCTCGGCGGGGCGGCGTGGCTGAACCGCACCGACTACACCGCCGATGGTCAGGCCGGCACGTTCTACAAGGGCACGGCGAATCCGTACGTCATGAAATTCGAGCGCTACATCCGGCTGGACCCGTTCGGCGAGCGCCAGGTCATCGTCTCGAAGCAGGGCGTGTTCATCCCGACGACAAAGCGCGACGTCGCCGAAATCTGGACGACCGATAACGGCTACGAGGTCACTTACAGAGGCAAAAAAGCGCTGCCGCAAAAAGACGTCGACGAGTTCTTTCTATACCAGCGCCACTCGCTCGACACGGTGATGCGGAAGTGGCTCAAGCAGCCGGGCGTGCTCGTCACGTATGAGGGGACGGAGATGGTGGAGCGGCACATTGCTGACAAGGTTACGATCCTCACCACAGGCAATGACGGCGTGACGATTGACCTCGACGAGATGACGCACCTGCCGATCAGCCTGACGTTCAAGTGGCGTGACCCGATCTACAAGGACTTCAACACCGAGGTGCAGGAGTACGACGACTATCATCCCGTCGACGGCGTTATGACGCCGCTGACGCTCACGCGCTTTCACAATGGCGACATGACCTCGCAGGTCTACCTCACGCAGGTGCACTACAACATTCACTTTCCGGCCGACCTGCTCGACCCTGACCGGCCGCTCTCGAAGAGCGCGAAGAAGTAGGCCTGCGCGCCCGTTGTCCGTGAACTTGATATCCTTTCCCTCGCCATGAGTGATTCCCCGACGCCGAGCGACGGCAAGCCCCCTGCGCACCACCACACGATGGACATCATCGAGATCATGTCCATCCTCCCGCACCGCTATCCGTTTCTGCTGATCGATCGGGTGATTGAGATGGAGCGCAAGACGCGCATCGTCGCGATCAAAAACGTCACTGCGAACGAGCCGCAGTTTACCGGGCACTTTCCTGATTACCCCATCATGCCCGGCGTAATGACGATCGAAGCGATGGCGCAGGCCGGCGGGGCGCTGCTGCTGACCGAAATTCCTGATCGCGAAGACAAGCTGATGGTCTTCACGGGGATCGACGAGGCGCGCTTCCGCAAGGCTATCGTTCCCGGCGACCAGCTCCGCATCGAAGTCACGGTGATCAACTGGCGCTCACGCGCGGTGAAGATGCAGGGCGTCTGCACGGTGGACGGCAAGGTGGCGGCGGAAGCGACGATTACGTGTCAGCTGGTACCGCGGCCGGGCAAGAGGAAGCAGGCCGAACCGGCGACGGCGCCGCAATAGCGAATGGCCATTCATCCCAGCTCGATTGTCGCTGAAGGCGCTGTTGTTCCGGCGTCGTGCACGGTTGGCCCGTTCTGCACGATCGGGCCGAATGTGGTGCTCGGCGAGAATTGTGAGCTGATTTCGCATGTGGTGCTGGATGGGCATACGAAGGTGGGGGATCGCGTGCGGATTTTTTCGTTCGCGTGTGTGGGCATCAGCCCGCAGGACCTGAAGTACAAGGGCGAGCCCACGAGCTGCGAGATCGGCGCAGATACGGTGATCCGCGAGTGCGTGACGATCTCGCGCGGGACCGAAGGCGGCGGCGGCACCACGCGGGTCGGCGCGGGCTGCCTCATCATGGCGTACACGCATATCGGCCACGACTCGCAGATCGGCAACGGCTGCATTCTCGCCAACGGCACCACGCTCGCCGGCCACGTCACGATCGAGGACCACGTCACCACCAGCGCCCTCGGCCCGGTGCACCAGTACTGTACGATCGGCGCGTATGCGTACATCGGCGGCGGGACGACGATTACGCAGGACGTGCTGCCTTACTCGCTCACGTCGATCGAGCGCAACAATCATGCCTACGGGATCAACAAGGTCGGCCTGGAGCGTAAAGGCTTCACGCCCGACGAGCTGAAGCAGCTCCGCGTGGCCTACCGCATCCTGCAGCACTCGAAGCTCAACACAGGCGAGGCCGTCGCGGCCATCCGCGAGAAGATCACCTCCGGCGAGTTCGGCGACAAGGTCGCTTACCTCGCTGACTTCATCGCAAACAGCGAGCGCGGAGTGATCAAGTAGACCGCGCTATTTTGCCAACTGCTTCACGAAGAAATTCGCCATCAATTTATTCGCTTCAATCGCCTCGGGCAGCTCCGAGTGGTACCAGAACGCGTGCGGCAAGGCATCAAAGACGACGAGCCGCGCGTCCACTGCGGCGCGCAGATACGCCCGTTGCAGATTGGCCGTGCTGCTCAGCAGCGCATCACGCTCGCTGGTCGCAAACAGGGTGGGCGGAAGGCCGTGCAGGTCTGCGTAGATCGGGGACAGCACCGGATCTTTGGCGTCTGTTGAGCCGACATAGTACGTGTCGTGGGGGCTGCCATTCGGAGCCTCCAGATGGCCCGCCAATCCGCTGAGGGTGTACATGGACCAGGAGTCGCCCATCCGCGCGAAGTCGCTCACCGTGCTGAAAATTCCCAACGCTGCGGGCATGGGCAAGCCAAGCTGCTTCAGCTTCACGGCCACCTCGGCCGTCAGCGTCGCGCCTGCAGATGTGCCGTAGATCCCAATGTGATCCGGCCTGTGCGTCTTCAGCAACTCCTTGTACACCGCGACTGCATCATCGACGCCCGCCGGAAACGGATGCTCCGGAGCGAGCCGGTACAGGACCGCAATCACCTTCATGCGCGTGTAGCCTGCGATGGGAATCGACTCCGCATACGAGCCCGAGTCGCCGTTGAAGCCGCCGCCGTGCAGATTGATGAGCACCTTGTCGGCGTTGGCTGCGGGCATTCCGTCCGGTGTGACGACGTGGACCGGAACGCCGGCGATGGCTGTCTCCTCGATGCTGTTGGGGAGGAGCTTCGTCCACTGCGCACGGGCACGGGCCTCCCATTCGTCGAGATGCTTGCGGCGCTCCGCGAGCGTCTGCTCCGGAGCCTCGTCCGGAACACTGTGGCTGATGAAGGCCTGGGCTTCAGGGCTCAGGTCCTGCGGCACCGGAACCACACGGGTAACGCGCGCCGTCCCATTCGCCTCGATGTAGCTGGTGTCGCGGGTCGGCGCCTCCGCCGCAGTGGTCGGGTGCGACACCGGCTGCTGCGCCGTCATCCCGGAAAAGCCCACAAACAATGCACATCCCACAGCGATAAACCGCAGCGTCAAAACCGCACCTCCGTCTCTATGGCCAAGGCGTCCACGATAGCAGAGCAACACGAGCATCACGACCGCCATTGCTTTACAGTGAGGAGCGGATGGACACTCTCGGGCTCATCGCCGGCAATGGCCGTTTTCCCTTCCTGCTGCTCGACGCTGCGCGCGCCCACAACCTGCGCGTTGTCGTCGCGGCGATCAAGGAAGAGACCTCGCCCGAGATGAACGACCGGGGGGAGCGCGATGCCGCTGTGGTGGTGCATTGGTTGTCGCTCGGCGAGTTGTCGAAGCTCATTGAGATGTTTCAGCGCGAAGGCGTCACACGCGCGGTGATGGCGGGGCAGGTGAAGCACAAGCAGATCTTCTCCTCCATCCGGCCCGACTGGCGACTCGCCAAACTTTTACTGAATCTGCGCACGCGCAACACGGACATGCTGCTCGGCGCGGTTGCTAAGGTGCTCGAGGACGAAGGCATCGTATTGATTTCGTCGACGGCATTCCTGGAGCCGATGCTTGCTCCTGCCGGGGTGCTGACCGCGCGGGGGCCGGACGAAACCGAGCGCGCCGACATCGACTATGGCCGCACAGTCGCGCGCGGTATTGCGGGGTTCGACCTCGGCCAGACCGTAGTCATCGCCGCGGGCGCGTGCGTCGCCGTTGAAGCGATGGAAGGCACCGACGCCACCATTCTCCGCGCGGGCGAGATCATGCGCTCGCTCCACGCAGACGACGAGCCTGACGCTGCCACAACGCTGGCTCGCCGGCTTACGGTCATCAAAGTCGCGAAGCCCAACCAGGACCTCCGGTTCGACGTTCCAGTCGCCGGCGTCCCGACGATCGAGACGATGCAGCGTGCCGGCGCGACGTGCCTTTGCGTCGAAGCCGGGCGCACGCTTCTCTTCGACCGGGAAGCCATGATGGCCGCTGCCAATGCGGCGGGAATCGCAGTCGTCGCTGAAGAAAGTGCGCCGCATTAACTGCCGCGCCGCTTACATCCTCGTGACAATTCGGTTCACATTCACGGCGTAAGATGTTGAGCATCGGGCGCCGGGCCTCTCTTCGCGTCCGCAGGAGACCTGCCCATGCACGCACCGAAATTCCGCGCCGCCGCAATCACTCTCGCCGCGGCCTGCCTTCTTCCGCTCGCGCCGGCCATCGCCGCCGACCTGCCCACCGGGACCGCCGCGCCCAACTTCACGCTGCCTAACCAGGAGAACCAGCCCGTCTCGCTTTCCGACTACAAAGGCAAGTGGGTCGTGCTCTACTTCTACCCCAAGGACCAGACCTCCGGTTGCTCGCTCGAAGCGCACAACTTCCAGCGCGACCTGCCGAAGTATGAGGCGGCCAACGCGGTTGTGCTCGGAGTCTCGCTTGACACGGTCGAGAGCCATAAGACCTGGTGCACCAAAGACGGCTTCTCGTTCAAGATGCTCGCCGACCCGAACCACAAGGTCGTCGACGAGTACGGTGTGCCGCTTAAGACATTTACAACGCCGAATGGCCCGATGACGATCGCGATGCGCCACACGTTCCTGATCTCGCCGGACGGCAAGATCGTGAAAGAGTGGGACGTCACCGACATCGCGAATCACTCCGCTGACGTGCTCGCCGCGATTCAGGGGGCCAAGTAGCAGTTGTTTTCTGCGGTCGTTGCATAGATAGTTTCTGCGTTCGTTCCATAGATAACTTCCGCGGTCGTTCTATAGACGCAAAAACGCCCGGCTCTCGCGAGAGGTGCCGGGCGCTTTTGCTTGCCTGTTACGTAGCCTTACTTCTTCTTCGAAGCAGCCTTCTTGGTGGACTTCTTGGAGGACTTCTTCGATGAGGACTTCTTCGACGACTTCTTCGCCGAAGACTTCTTGCTGCCTGACTTCTTGGTTGCCAAGGTTTTACCTCTCATAGATTGGTTTTTGTTGCGCGTGCCCCTGTTGCCGGCTGCCTTTTTGGAGGCAGCCTTCCCGCCGCGTTGAGCACCCTTCGACTTCTTTGCGGCAGAACCTGAACTCTTTTTGCCCGCAGCCTTCTTGGCTGACTTCTTCGCGGGCGCTTTCTTCGCGACCTTCCTGGGCGCGGCTTTCTTTGCAGCTTTCTTCGGGGCAGCTTTTTTTGCTGCTTTCTTCGGCGCTGCTTTCTTTGCGGCCGTCTTCGGAGCAGCTTTCTTGGCTTCCTTCTTCGCAGAAGCAGCCGGGGCTTGCGTCTCGCTGCGCTTCGGCTCCATCGCGCGGCGCTGCGGCGGTACATACGGCGTTACTGGCGTGGAGGGCGCGGCAGACGTCTCGGCCTGTTCGGCATGGGTGCTGGTCCGCGCCGGGCGGTCATAGTCCGCATCATCCAGCGTCAGATCGTCCGAGTCGGAGAACGACTCCTCTTCCTCTTCCTCATCTTCGACGTACTGCGCATCCTCAGCGTCGAGATCGCGATCGTCATTATTCCCTGCAGCCGCATACAGCTTGAACGTTACGTCTTCCTCGAACATCGTCGTTCTCCCTGACCGCTTCGTCGGACTTCGCCCTGCATCACGCCACTGGCTCACGTGCAGCGCAAGAAACACACGCAGCTCTCGCGCGAATAGTAGCAACAGGATTACGCTCTGTGCAATGAAATAGCAAGCACCTTTTTTGGTGCATGCCGTCTTTCACCTTTGCGTCAGTCCAATACTGGCCCGTTTCGGCACTCCAGCAAACGCTTCGAAGCAACGTTGCGCACGTTCAGCGCCCCGCACGACCGCGCTTATGCGTGGCCGCCGTCTCGTGCGTCGCACGCGACCCCGCAGCGGTGGCGTGCGTTCCATGAGCCGAGCGACTCTGCGCAGTTTCGCGTGTGCGTCCGTTCGCAGAGCGCGCATGCGCCCGGCCCGCACTCGCCCGCACCGTTGGAGCCAGCCGCACCGGCTCGGCTACATATAACGTGCGCCCTGCTGCCACGTGGTTCGACGACAGACGATTCCACGTGCGCAGGTCCTCCACCGAGATCCCGAAGCGGTCCGCCACGGTCACCAGCGTGTCGCCACGCCGTGTCCGATAGCGCTGCTGCCCCGTTCCCGCCGTGGCCATCGGGATCACCAGCCCATCGCCGGTCTTCAGCGGGCTCGCGTCGCTTACCTCATTCACCGTCGCAATTTCACTCGCCCGCGTGTGCATCGCCGACGCAATCTCTTCCAGCGTCTCGCCCGGCTTCACCACATGGAACCGCCAGCTCGCGCGGCTCTCCTCCGGAATCGTCTTCACCCGGTCCTGATACATCTGCTTCGTTCCGGGAGGCAGATGCAGGTCGTACGGAATGTCGCGCGGCGTCGTCATCCGCAGCAGCGCCGGGTTCAGCGTCACAATCTCCGGCACGCTTGAGCCGGTTACATCCGCCACCAGCTGCAGGCCGATCGCATAATCCGTCGTCACCGTATCCGAGATCACCGGCGCATCCGGCACCACATCCGTCAAGTTGTACAGCTTCGGATTCTTGGCCATGATGACCGCCGCCAGAATGCCGGGAACGTAGTTCTTCGTCTCGCCCGGGAGCGCATTGTGCCGGTATAGCTGCCAGAAATCCGCGTAGCCCGTCCGCGCTACCGCGCGCTGCACATTGCCCGCGCCCCAGTCATACGCTGCCATCGCGAGATACCAGTCGCCGAACTGCTCATATAGGTACTTCATGTACTTCGCGTAGGCGACGGTCGACTTGTCCGGATCGAACCGCTCGTCAAAGTAACCGTTGCGCTCCAAGCCATACGCCCCGGCAAAGGGCATGAACTGCCACATTCCGCCGGCGCCCGATCGCCGGTTCAGCGCCTGGGGCTGGAAGCCCGACTCCGCCACTGCCTGGTAGATCAAGTCCTGCGGAACGCCATACTGCTTCAGCGTCCGGAGAATCATCTCCTTGTACTTGCCCGCGCGCTCCAGCGACGAGCGCAGATGCGCGTGTCCGCCCGCCGAGTTCGTAAAGTAATTGATGAATCCCGCGACATAATCGTTCACAACCAGCGGCAGGTCCGACTTCGTTGTGGCCAGCTCCGCGCTCAGCCGTCCGACCAGCGCCGGGTCCGGCGGAAACGTCACCTCATTCATCGCTTCGTCGAGCGGCGCTGGTTCCACCTTCGGTGAAAATCCATTGCCCTGCTTCAGGGCGACCAACTCAAGAGAATTGATCGCGTCCACCAGCCGCTCAAACTCATCGGAAAGCTGCGGATCGTTCTTCAGGTCCAACCCGCTGGTCAGCATCGCATCGACGGCGTTGTCGAAGTCGGCGCGCGCCGCCTCCAGCCGGTTCGCGTTGTAGTTCGCCACGCCTGAGTTGTAACTGTTCTCCGCCCGCCCGATAAGCGACTGCACCTTCTGCCCGCGCGCCATCGCGTCGGCCTGCTCCCGCGGCGTCAGCCCGCTCTGTGCGGCCGGAGGAGCAGCTTCCTGCGGCTCGGCCAGCGCCGGCTCAACCTGCTTTGGCTGTGTCTCGTGCTGCGCATGCGCCGGAGTTGCGGCACCCGAGGCTGCGCAAACCACGCCCAGCAGCAGCGCCGAACTGAGCGCAACTCGCACTCTTGGGCGAAGCTGCCGTGCCTTACGAATCGAATCCATCAACTTCCTATATTGTACTGACGAATACCGGGCGGAAATGCCCCTGCGCGCAGCGGAACGACCCCTAACGGGGCAGGAGGCCTCGCGGGCGGCCGTTACATTTCGCTATCGCAGGCTGGACGGTACGAGCTAGAATCCGTGCGTTCACCAACTAGCTGCCTTTCGGAGAGGAGCCGTCGATGCGAGAAGACGTCTCTCTGTTTCGTCTGTACCTGCTCCGGGCGCTGTACCTCGGCGACTTCATCCTGCTGGGCCTCTCTGTGTGGCCGGGCATCGTCACGCATCGCGGATGGGCAAATCCCCTGGAAGGCGTTGGCGTGGCCGTGTGGGGCGCGCTGTCTCTGCTCGCGCTGATCGGTGTTCGTTACCCGCTGAAGATGCTGCCGCTGCTGTTCCTGCAGTTCAGCTACAAGATAATCTGGGTTCTCGCGGTCGCGGTTCCGCGCATCCATACCGGAGCGCCGACCTGGTACATGAAGCCGATGCTGGTGGGTGCGATTGTTGAGCCGCTGCTTATGCCGTGGGGATACATCTGGAGGGCGTATATTCGGCAGCCCGGGGATCGCTGGCGGAATCGCGCTTCGCAACCGGCTCCAGAAGCCTGGGACGGAAGCGAGTACGCCGGCGGCGTCATAGCGAACGGTGGTTCCGTCGGGCTCGCGGCGGCTGCCGCCGCTACAATCACCCCTGATGTCCACGCGTGTTCGATCCTTTTCGAAGATCAACCTCGGCCTCGCCATCGGGCCCGCGCGGCCGGACGGGTTTCACGCGCTGACCACGCTGTACCAGACGATCGCGCTGCATGATGTTGTCACGGTGACCGCCCGGCCGGCGCGTACGGCTATTACCCTGACGGCGAACCACCCCGGCGTTCCGCGGACCGAGACCGGAAACCCGGGCCGGAATACGGCGTACCGCATTGTGGAGCTCGCGCTAAATGAGCTGAAGATTGCGGCTGAGGTACAGATCGACATCGCCAAGCGGCTGCCGGTTCAGGGCGGCCTGGGGGCGGGGTCTGCGAACGCAGCCGCAGCATTAATAGGACTGGAGCATGAACTGGCTCTCTGGCCCTTGGGGCCCACCGCCATGTCAGGTCCAACCCGTCTCGCCGTCGCCAGCGAGGTGGGCTCCGACGTCCCGCTGTTTCTGCTGGGCGGCTCGGTGCTGGGCACGGGTCGCGGCGAAGATGTGTATCCCCTTGCAGATCTGCCGGTTACGGCCTGTGTGGTCGCGACACCGAAGGTGGGGGTTTCGACCGCGGCGGCTTTTCGCGCCCTCGATGAGCGAATGGCCACCAAATCGTTGACCGCTGGCTCAAATCCCGATAAACTAAAGGAGTTGAGCCGTGCTCTGTCTGCCGCGTGGTCCCCCACCGGCGCCGACCTGCAAGCTCAAGGGGCGCAAGTCTCTGAGCAACAGGACTCGAAAGAGCCGAGCCCTTCCGGTATCGCTGGATTGTCCAGCGATCGGGCCGAGAACCTCATTCTCGCGCTTGTCCGCACCGGGATCGAAAACGACTTCGAAGAGGTCGTCTTTCACGAGCATCCCTCCTTGCGTTCAACCAAGCGTGATTTAGTGGGAGACTCCACCGTCCCGGAAGGCAGCCGTGCGTTGTATGCGGCACTCTCGGGCTCGGGTTCGGCGTTGTTTGGACTTTACCGGTCCACAGCAGACGCTCGCGCCGCTCAACAGCGTGTCCAGGCATCCGGCACGCAGGCTCTCCTGACCGAGACCCTGCCGCGCGCGGAGTACTGGAACACGATGCTGGAGAATTAGCGTCGTCCGCGTGCAAACGCGGCCAGCGCAAAAATGGTTCGCTAAAGTTGCTTCTGCCACGAGAAAATGGCAGCAGTACTGGGCGATCGACTAACGGTAGGTCAAGTGCCTTTGACGCACTCAGTCCAGGTTCGAATCCTGGTCGCCCAACCAAGACGTCGTTCGCCTGACGCCAACCAACTCCCGGCAGAACAAGGGAAGCTTTTTCACTCTCGCGGCGAACCGCCGCAGACGATTTTGTAAGACCCGCAGCGAAGAGACAACATCGCGCGGAGAAGTACAAAGAAGTTTCCGGAATGCGCAGCGATTAAGAACCACCTTCGCGGCGTTCCGAGTGAGACCGAGGAGCTGCAGCAGAGGAAACAGCCCGGCGAGAAACTGCGCCGAGCCCTCCTGAGCAGCACCTGGGAATGCAGCAACGAAACATCAATAGGTCAACCAGCCTGGAGGAGTTTCAAAACGTGAGCGAAAAAGACACGACTGCCGTCTCAATCCCAAATTCTCCGAGCCACTCCGGCTCCCATCCTGGCAGTTCCGAGAACGGCTCCGGCTCGTCCGAGCCTTCTCGCAACGCCGGCGACGGCGCATCCAGCAAGTCAGGGCCGGTTCCCGCTGGGGCGCCTGTCCGGAAACCCTCCAGGCTCTCCGAAGACAAGCGCTTCAAAATCTTCACCGGCTCGGCCAATCGCCCACTTTCTGAAGAGATCTGCAAGTTCCTCGGCGTTCCGCTCGGCGAGAGCAAGTTCCAGCGTTTCTCCGATGGCGAAATTCACTTTCAATTGCTCGAAAACGTGCGCGGAGCAGACGTCTTCCTCATCCAGCCCACCTGCTTCCCGACCGACCAGCACCTCATGGAACTGCTGATCATGGAAGACGCCCTTCGCCGCGCTTCGGCCGGCCGCATCACCGCCGTCGTTCCTTATTACGGCTATGCGCGCCAGGACCGCAAGGACCGCCCTCGCGTCGCCATCACCTCCAAGCTCGTCGCCGACCTGCTCGTCACTGCGGGAGCGAATCGTGCGCTGTTCGTCGACCTCCACGCGGCGCAGATCCAGGGCTTCTTCAACATCCCGGTGGACCACCTCTTCGCCTCGCCGGTGCTGGTCAGCTACTTTTCCAACCTCGAGCTTCCCAACCTCACCGTGGTCAGCCCGGACGCCGGTGGCGTGGAGCGCGCGCGCTTCTTCGCCAAAAAGCTCGAAGTTCCGCTGGCGATCGTCGACAAGCGCCGCACCGACATCAACGTCACTGAAGTGATGAACGTCATCGGCGACGTGCGCGGCCGCACCTGCCTGATCCTCGACGACATCGTCGACACGGCGGGCACGCTGGTGAAAACTGCCGACGCTCTGCTCGATCAGGGCGCCGAAAAGGTCTACGCCTGCGCCTCCCACGCCGTGCTTTCCGGCGCGGCCGTCGAGCGCATCGCCAACTCCCGCATGGAGGAGTTGATTGTGACCAATACGATCCCTCTGCGCGAAGATGCGCAGAAGGTCGCCAAGATCAAGGTCCTCTCCATCGCCGGCCTGCTCGGCCGCGCCATCGAGAGCATTCACATGGAGACGTCGGTCTCGACGCTCTTCAACTAGCAGGATCCAGGGCTCAGGCCCAAGGTCCAGACAGCAACTCCCGCAACATCGGGACAACCTCGCGGCAGCAGCCGCAAACGGAGTAGGCAACAGCTTCCACTCCATCGCGCAGCGGTCTCTCGACCCTGAGCCCTGGACCCTGGACCCTGGTGAGCCACGCCCGACGAAAGGATTGCATCATCTCATGGCAAACAACACCACCATCTCGTCCGTCTCCGCCAAGCCGCGCACCGGCAAGTTCAACAAGAACCACGCACGCCGCGTTCGCCGCGAAGGCCTCATCCCCGCCGTCATCTACGGTGCGGGGGAGCCGTCCGTCGCCGTTGCGGTCGATCCGAAGATCATTACCCGCATACTCCACTCCGAGACCGGCCACAACACCATCTTCGATCTCGCCATCGAAGGCGCTGGCACCGGCAAAGCCATGATCGTCGACTGGCAGAATGAGCCCATCAAAGGCCACCTGCTCCACATCGACCTCAAGCGCATCGCCATGGACAAGAAGATGCAGGTCTCGGTTCCCGTGCACCTCGTCGGCTCCGCCGCGGGCGTACGCAACTCCGGCGGCATCCTCTCGCAGGTTGTGCATGAGGTCGAGATCGAGTGCCTCCCCGGTGACATCCCGTCGCACATCGACGTGGACGTCTCCAACCTCAAGATGAACCAGGCGCTCCACATCTCCGACCTCCCGCACTCCGCCAAGATCGAGTACCTCGGCGAAGAGGACGCAGTCGTCGCGATCGTCACCTACGTCAAGGCCGAAGCTGTTGCCGAGCCCGTCGAGGCCGTCGCCCCGACTGAGCCCGAAGTAGCGAAGAAGGGCAAGCAGGATGCTGCTGAAGGCGAAGCAAAGCCGGAGGCAAAGAAGTAAGCAAGGAGACAGTAGAGTCCAGACAGTAGACAGTAGAAAAAACCGTCTAACTCTGCTGTCTACTTCTCTACTGTCTACTGTCTGCCTTTATGAAGCTCATCGTCGGTCTCGGCAACGTTGGCATGGAGTACCTGCTCACGCCTCACAACGCAGGCTTCATGGCTATCGATCGCATCGCGGGAATTTGCGATGTGCAGGTCACGAACCGGCGAGGCAGGGCCCAGACCGCTCGCGCTCGACTCGCAGGACACGATGTCCTGCTGGCCAAGCCCGAGACCTTCATGAACCTGAGCGGGCTTTCGGTCGTGGCCCTGCTCGATGAGTTGGAGCTCGAAGACAAGGACATGATTGTCCTCTACGACGAGCTGGCATTTCCGCTGGGTACGGTTCGGCTCGCCGAACGCGGCTCAGCAAACGGGCACAACGGAGCGAGATCCGTCTCCGCTGCGCTCGGAAGTGAAGAGTGGATGCGCGTCCGCATCGGCGTCGGCAAACTGCCCACCGAGACCGGACGCGAGATCAAAGCAGGCGGAACCGAGTATTTGCTCGCGCCCATGCGCAAAGCAGATCTCGCAACGCTCGAAGACGGCCTCGACCTCGCCTTACGCGCAGTCGAGAAATGGCTGACAGATGGACCGTCCGCCGCCATGAATGAGTTCAACCGGAGGGATCGAGAGGCAAGTAGTTAGTGGCGAGTAGTTAGTGGTTAGTGAAAAAACCTAACTGCCTTTGCTACTGACTAACCATTAACTACTAACCACTCGCCCTTCCCCAACAGCCAAACTGACCTCAACCCACCGAGGCAGTGCGGGCAGAACCCGCAGAAAGAACTAACAATGAATCGCAGCTACGAAATCATGTTCATCGTTCGGCCTGACGTCGAAGAGGCCGAGATCGATAAGATCGTCGAAACCTTCTCCGGCTATGTCACCACTGGTGGCGGAACCGTGAAGCAGACCGAGAAGATGGGCCGCCGCCGGCTCGCCTACACCGTCCGCAGGTTCAACGACGGCTTCTACGTTCTCCTCATCGTCGACGCTCCCGCCTCGCTCGTCGCCGAAATCGAGCGCCGTCTCCGCGTCTCCGAGCAGGTGATCAAGTTCATTACCGTGCGCACGGACGAGGAAGAGAAGCGCGTCGCCAAGATCAAGAAACACCGCGATGCACACGTCAAGCGCAGCGCCATCCCGCAGCCCGGGGCTGAGATCTCCGCAGCGGCCGCACCGGCCGCCGAGGCGCCCGCACCCGAAGCCGCAGCAGAGCCCGCATCCGAGCCCACACCCGAGCCCGCAGCAACCGAAGCCTAAGCGTTCGTAGCAGCAGCTAGCAGCTAGAAACTAAAAATCACCGCCGCCGCTCATCGTTTCCCTTACGTCCACGTCTCCATCGCGAGCCTGGAGCGAGAGCAGCCCAAACCGGCTCCCCAAACCGGGAGCGACAAAGGAATCCAACATGGCTGACGAGACTCAGAATCAAGCAGCATCCACTCCCGCACCCGCAAGCGACCGTCCCCAAAGCGACCGTCCTCAAGGGGACCGTCCTCAAGGGGAGCGCCCTCAAGGGGAGCGTTCCCACGGTGGCGGCGACCGCGGTCCCCGCCCCGGCGGCCCTCGCGGTCCACGTCCCGGCGGTGGCGCCGGAGGTCCTGGCGGTCCCGGCGGACGCAAGTTCTTCCGCCGCAAGAAGGTCTGCAAGTTCACCGTCGAGAAGATCGACTCGATCTCCTACCGCGATGTGCGCCTTCTCCAGCAGTTCGTTTCGGACCGTGGCAAGATCATCCCGCGCCGCCTGACCGGCACCTCGGCTCCCTTCCAGCGCAAGCTCACGAAGGCGATCAAGCAGGCACGCGCCATCGCTCTGCTGCCCTACGCCGCCAAGTACTAGCGAATCGCGCGGCCTGCCGCGCCCAACGTTTGAGAGCTTTCTTCGCGACCTTTGCGTCTTTCCCTGGCGCATTTTGTGTTGAAGGCTTTTCGGAGAACACAATGGAAGTCATTCTGAAAGAAGATGTCCTCAAGCTCGGCCACCGCGGCGACGTCATCAAAGTCGCCGACGGCTATGGCCGTAACTACCTCCTGCCGGAGAAGCTCGCCATCGAGGCCACCACCGCCAACAAAGCCGTCATCGAGCAGATGAAGGGCTCCGCGCTCCGCAAGTCCGCTCGCGAGAAGGCCGGCGCCGAGGAGCTCTCCACGCGCCTCAACGACGTCGTCATCACCTTCGAGCGTAAGGCCGGCGAGCACGAGCAGCTGTTTGGCTCCGTCACCGCCGCCGACATCGCCAAGCAGCTCGAAGCCCAGGGCTACGAGATCGACCGCCGCAAGATTCACCTCGACGAGCCGCTCAAGACGGTCGGCGAGTTCCATGTCCCCATCCGCCTGCACCGCGAGGTCACCGCGCACGTCCAGGTCAACATCAAATCCGACAAGCCCGAGCCGCCCGCGGTCGCCGAGCCGGTCGAGACCGCAACCGAAGAGACCAGCGAAGTCGAAGCGTAACTCGATTTCACAGCACGCAAGAAGGCGCTCCCTTGGGGGCGCCTTTTTTGCGTGCTGTCGCTGCAGGCTATGAAGAGCCGATTGCCTAGTAATTCGAGAAAAATCGTGAGCGGTCGGGGTACCCGCCTACTCGTACTTCAGCGTCGCCACGGGATCCAGCCGCGCTGCGCGCTCTGCCGGTAGCGTGCCGAACGCCACGCCCACCAGCACGGATGTCGCAAGCGCGATCACAGCGCTCCACGCCGAAACAGGAATCTTGATGCTCGAAAACAGCCGCAGACTAAGCGGAAGCGCCAGCCCGATCAGCGTTCCCACCAGACCGCCCGAGAGCGAAAGAAAGATCGACTCCGTCAGGAACTGCATGCGTATCTCGCGCTTTGTCGCGCCCAGCGCCTTGCGGATACCGATCTCTTTGATCCTCGACTGCACGTTCGCCAGCATCGAGTTCATGATGCCCACACCGGAGACGACCAGGGTGATGAAGGCCGCCAGCATGAGCACCACCGTCAGCATGTTCGCGATCTTGTTCATGATGCTGAGCACATCGGTCAATGTCTCCGCCTTGTAAACACTCGTTGGCCGATGCCTGCTCTGGATAACGCTCATGATCTGCTGAGCCCCAGGCTCGACCATGTTGGAGTTCTCCATCTGGAAGAAGAGTTCCTTCACCTTGTCCGTTCCGGTGAAGTAGCGCGCGACCTCGTATGGAATGAGGACGCCTCCATCGCCGATCTCCGACTGTCCCGCATCGAACGTGCTCTCCACATACACGCCGACGACGGTGAACGGAATCCCGTGAATGGCAATCGTCTGCCCAATCGAATCCCTCGGGCTGCCGAATAGTTCAGAGGCCAGAATACCGTCGCAGCACGGACCGGCAATTACCGCGACCTTCGCGTGTTGCTGCGCGTCCTCGTCATCGAAAAATCGGCCTGCGAGCGGCTTGAGATTGCGAATCTGCTTGTATTGCGGTGACACTCCAAGCAGCATTACATCCTTCGTTCGTCCGCCTCCTATGCTTACCTGCTCATGGTCCTCGAGCATCGGGGAGCTCGCGACGATTCCCGGAACCTGACTGACCACAGCGTCCAGATCTTCACGCGTCATGAAGTCCGGTGTGCTGACGTTCTCCGGCCCCATGACGTTGCCGCCCCCATACTGCATCTCCACCTTGTTCGGACCTAGTCCCGAAATGGTGGAGAGCGCATATTGCTTTCCGGTCAGTCCCACGGTTACGACCAGGATGATCGACGCTGAGCCGATGACCATGCCCAGCATCGTGAGCAGAAAGCGGCCTTTGCTGGTGCAGAAGCTGTCGATCGCGAGCGACACAGTCTCGCGGAAGGCGACCGTGGTCCGGGCGCTGGCCAGCGTCCTATTGAAGGCCTCAACTGTGGTCGCCAAAACGCTCCTCGCCCGGCGCGTGTTGCGGCGCGCCCTCTTGCAGCAGTGTAGCTCCGCTGTCAGTGCATTCGACGAGGCTCAGGGGGCGCAGGATTCCCAAAGTTCGCAGGTCGTTTTGAGCAGTCGGTCAGCACCCTCCACCGAGTTCCTTCAGGCGGATGTTCTTGCGCGCCTCGCGCGACGTTCGCCGCCCCCGGGAGCCCTGAACGAACCCGGCTGGCCGGAGGCGGGCTCGGACGTGTACAGTTCTCGGTGAGATTTAGTTTCAACTACGGAGAATCTCTCAATGACTCAGATGTCGCGGCGTACTTTTCTCGATGGACTTGCGGTAACAGTGGCAGGAAGCGCGTGGGCAGCGCCGGCGCTCAGCTATGCGCAGATTGTCGGCGCGAACGATCGCGTGAACTTTGCGACGGCGGGTTTGAACGGCCGTGGCAAGGCGCATCTCGCGGCACTTGCGAACAACTCGAAGTCCGCACGCATGACGCACTGCTGCGACGTCGATGCGCATGTGCTCGCCAAGTTTGGCCCGGAGGCGGAGAAGGCGCTCGGATATGCGCCGACGGCAAACCAGGATTTTCGCAAGGCGCTCGACTCCAAAGATGTTGATGCGATCTCGATTGCAACGCCCGACCACTGGCATGCGCCCATGGCGGTGCTCGCGCTGAAGGCCGGCAAGCACGTGTACGTCGAAAAACCGAGCAGCCACAACCCGCGCGAGGGCGAGCTGCTGATCGCGGCGCAGAAGAAGCACGGCAAGCTGGTGCAGGTTGGCGACCAGCAGCGCTCGTCCGACCACAGCATCCGGATCATCAACGACATTCACTCCGGACGCATCGGTAAGGCGTACTACGCGAAGGCCTGGTACGTGAACACGCGCAAGTCGATGGGCATCGGCAAGGTAGTGCCTGTGCCGGATTACCTCGATTGGGATCTCTGGCAGGGCCCAGCGCCCCGCAGCGAGTACAAAGACAACATCCATCCGTACAACTGGCACTGGTTGACGCGCTACGGCACCGGCGAGGCTTTGAACAACGGCACGCACGAGGTTGACGTGGCGCGCTGGGCGCTCGGGCTCGAATATCCGAAGCGCATCAATGCATCCGGCGGGCGGTATGCGTTCCAGGACGACTGGCAGTTCCCGGACACGATGGTGACCGACTTCGAGTATCCGGACCACATGCTCTCGTGGGAGTGCCGCAGCTGCAATGGAATGAAGATATACGAACGCGACCGCGGCGTGACGGTGCACGGCACGAACGGCACCGTGCTGCTCGACCGCTCCGGCTACGAGGTCTACGACCTGAACGGGAAGAAGACGGATGAGTTCGTTGCGTCGAGGGAGCGCTTCCAGTCGAGCGATGTGATCGGCCGCGATGCGATGACGGACGCGCACTTTGCGAACTTCATCGCGGGCATTCAGCGCGGCGAGGCGCTGCACTCGCCGATTACCGTCGCGAATGTGAGCGTGACCATGCTGCAGATCTCCAACATCGCGTGGAGACTACGGCGCGAGCTCGCACTCGATACAAGCACCGGGCACATCAAGGATGCCGAGGCGATGAAGCAGTGGGGACGCGAGTATCAGCCGGGCTGGGAAGTAAAGGTTTAGCTCGCACCTGCAAATTTGCGAGTTGTTTCCGGCGCGCTTCGCATCGAAGAGGAGGACGGGATTGTTCTTCGGTCGGAGCGTGATTTGTGTCGTGGCTGGTATGGGCAGTTCTTTCGGCGGTGTTCGCGGCGGCGACGGCGCTGCTGGCAAAGGCCGGTGTAGCGCATGTCGATCCCAATCTGGCGACGGCGATTCGGACTACCGTCGTCGTCGTATTCGCGTGGGTGATTGCCGTTGCGCTGGGTGGACATCGCGGTATCGCGCTGGTGGATAAGCGAAGCTGGATGTTGCTGACGCTGTCGGGACTCGCAACAGGGTTATCGTGGATCTTCTACTTCAGGGCGCTGTCGCTCGGTCAGGCGTCAAAAGTCGCGCCGATCGACAAGCTGAGTGTGGTGCTGGTGATTTTGCTGGCTTGGCCGCTGCTCGGCGAAAAGCTGACGCCAGCTAAGGCTGCAGGCGGCCTTCTGATTACTGCCGGTGCGATTGTGCTGGCATTGTTTTAGCCGCCTGTCAGAACTTTTGACCCCGAGGTTTAGGCTGAAAGGATGACGCAGACGGCGATCTACTCACTGATCAACGGCGCTCCTCGACACGGTGCGGGAGCGCGTTTCCACGCGGTCGATCCTGCAAACGGCAAGGAGCTGGAGCAGGAGTTTTGTTCGGCGACCGCGGAGGATGTCGCTCGCGCGGCGGAGCTCGCGGAAGCCGCAGCGCCGGTGTGTGCGGCACGCGGGCGGCATGAGCGCGGCGCGCTCCTGCGCGCGATTGCCGACGAGCTGCACGCGGATCCCGCGGCAATTGTGGACCGCGCGCAGCGTGAGACGGGGCTGCCGAAGCCACGCCTCGAAGGTGAGCTGGCGCGCACGAGCGGGCAATTGCGACTCTTTGCGGAGGTTGTCGAAGAGGGCTCGTGGGTGGACGCGCGAATTGATGAGGCGATGCCCGACCGCAAGCCGCTGCCGCGCTCCGACCTGCGCTCCATGCTGCGGCCGATCGGCCCTGTTTCAGTGTTTGGCGCGAGCAATTTTCCGCTGGCGTTTTCTGTCGCGGGAGGCGATACAGCTTCGGCGCTTGCTTCCGGGAATCCAGTGCTTGTGAAAGCGCACCCCGCGCATCCGGGCACGAGCGAACTCGCGGCGCGAGCCATAGTGCGCGCGGCGGAGAAGACGGGCTTCCCCGCAGGTGTGTTTGCGCTGTTGTTTGACAACGCCATTGAGGTGGGAATCGCGCTGGTGCAGCATCCGGCCGTGCAGGCCGTGGCGTTTACTGGCTCGGCCAGCGGAGGGCAGGCGCTGATGCGGCTGGCAGCATCGAGGCCGCAGCCGATTCCCTGCTACGCAGAGATGGGCAGCACGAATCCCCTGTTTGTGCTGCCGGGCGCGTTGAAAGCGCGCGGGGCGGAGCTGGCGAAGGGATTGCAGACGTCGTTCACCCTGGGCTCGGGGCAGTTCTGCACGAAGCCGGGCTTGATCTTTGTGCCGGAGCAGGATGCCGAGGAGTTCGTCGGCGCGCTGCGCCGCAGCGTGAGCGAGCTGGGGCAGCATGGCATGCTGACGCCATCGATCGCGGAGCGCTACAACTCAGCCGTGAAGCAGCGGCGCGGTGCAGGTCACGCGGAGTGGGTGGCGGGATTCGAGGGAAAAGGCGCAGCAGAGGGCGCGGCCGCGGGAGCCGCGGTGTTTAGCGTGCCGCTCGCGAAGTTTGCCAAGAGCAGAGAGCTTGAGGAGGAGATCTTCGGCCCGACGACGTTGCTGGTTCACTACGGCGAGACCGCCGAGCTGGTGGATGTCGCAAAGCGTCTGCACGGGCATCTTACCGCGACGATTCACGGGACCGAAGACGACTTGCGCAATGCTGCCGAGTTGATTCGGGTGCTCGAGACGAAAGTGGGGCGCTTGCTGTTCAACGGCTACCCGACGGGCGTGGAAGTGTGCCATGCGATGGTGCATGGCGGGCCGTTTCCCGCAACGTCGGATGCGCGCACGACGTCGGTGGGAACGCGCGCGATTGTGCGGTTCGCGCGGCCCGTGTGCTACCAGGATTTTCCGGATGACGCGCTTCCGGCGGAGTTGCGCCGCGGCAATCCGATGAGCATTCTGCGGATGGTGAACGGAAAGTTCACTCGCGAATAGTTTTCATCTGCTCTTAAGCTACCCGGTTTTCGAGCGTCCCGATCGCGTCGATGGTGATTCGGATGACATCGCCGTGCGCGAGCGTGAACTCGTCGCCGGGAACGATGCCGGTGCCGGTCATGAGGAACGCACCGTCGGGGAAGGTGTTGTCGCGGAAGAGGTAGCCGGCGAGCTCGGCTGGGTCGCGCTTGAGCTCGGCGAGCGTTGTGGTGCTGTCGAAGGCAGCCGTGTTGTTGCGCAGGATCTGGATGCGGATGCTGGTGGATTTCGGCAGTGGGTCGCGCATGAGCAGAACGCAGGGGCCGAGCGCACAGCTTCCGTCGTAAACCTTGGCCTGTGGGAGATAGAGCGGGTTCTCGCCTTCGATGTCGCGCGAGCTCATGTCATTCCCGACGGTGTAGCCGATGATCTCGCCGCGCGGATTAATGAGCAGCGTGAGCTCGGGCTCGGGCACAGACCATGACGCGTCGGAGCGGATGCGCACGTTGCCGCCAGGAGCGACGACGCGCCGCGCAGTCGACTTGAAGAACAACTCCGGGCGAACGGCGGAGTAGACGCGGTCGTAGAAGCTGCCGCCGCCCGCGTCCTTCGACTCTTCCATGCGCGCGCTGCGGCTGCGGAAGTACGTGACGCCCGCGGCCCAGACCTCTTGCGAGCCGATGGGCGCGAGGAGGTCAGATGGTATTTGCGAGATCGGCCCGGAGTTGAGCGCGCTCTTTGCAAACGCGAACGGATCGTCGCTGCGGACAAGGTCGTCGAAGTCTGCAGGGAGTGTGTGGATGCTTTCGTTGTGCTCGACGAGCAAGCCGTGCGCCGTTCGGTAGATCCTCATTGCTGGTTTCCTTGTGTGTTCTGAGCGCCGCGTGAGAGCTGGTCGACAATCGCGTCGCTGTCGTAGACGCAGCCGCCCCAGACTCCGCCGCTGGCTTGCACAAGCGCGGCCCAGAGGCGAGTGTCTGAGGGAAGCTGCGGGTGGGGTGCGAGGTCCGCGCGTGGTGCACGTGCGGCGAGGCGACGTGCGCCTTCTTCTGCACTAAATCGCTCGTCGGCTTCGCCCGTGAGGTTCACCGTGCCGTGCAGCGCGTTGCGGTCGACCGCGATCTCAATCCAGTCGCCATCGCGCACCCGTCCGATCGGGCCGCCGGCGAGCGCTTCCGGTGAGATGTGGCCGATACAGGCGCCGGTCGAGACGCCGCTGAACCGCGCGTCCGTGAGCACCGCAACGTGCTTGCAAAATGGAAGCGCCTTGATCGCCGAGGTGATCTGGTAGATCTCTTGCATGCCCGCGCCCAGCGGTCCGCCACAGATGAGCACGAGGACGTCGCCATGACCGATCTCGCCGTGCTTGATGGCGGCGATCGCCGCAGCCTCGGTGATGAAGACCTTCGCTGGGCCCTCGTGGCGGTAGGCATTATCCGGCGAGATGAGTGACGGGTCGATGGAGGTGCTCTTGATCACCCCGCCGTGAGGCGCAAGATTGCCTGCTGGAAAGCACACCGTGGAGGAGAGACCGCGCGAACGTGCGCGCTCCGGCGATAGGATGACGTCGTCCGCGTCTATACCGTCGATCTCGAGTAATCGCTGCTTCATGGCGCGGCGGCGTTCACTCTGCTCCCACCAGTCGAGAGAGTGCGCGAGTGTGTCGCCCGTTGCGGTCAGCACGGAGGTATCGAGCAGTCCCGCGCGACGAAGATGAAGCATGACTTCCGGCACAGCGCCGGCCAGGAAGACCTGCACAGTGGCGAAGTTGCGCGGGCCGTTGGGCAAGGCGTCGACGATGCGCGGGGCTTGTCTATTTACTTCTTCCCAGTCCGCGCGCGTCGGTCGTCGCAGACCAGCCGCGTGCGCGATCGCGGGCACATGCAGCAGAAGGTTCGTCGATCCGCCGAACGCTGCGTACACGACCATCGCATTGCGTATAGCGGCGTCGGTGAGGATATTGCATGTGCCGACTCCAAGCTGTGCGAGACGAAGCAGCGCGCGCGCCGAGCGAGTCGCGGCCTCCTGCCAGATGGGCTGGCCCGATGGCGCGAGCGCAGTGTGCGGCAGTGATAGGCCGAGCGCCTCGCCGACCACCTGCGAGGTTGCGGCGGTGCCCAGGAACTGGCAGCCGCCGCCGGGAGAGGCGCACGCGCGGCAGCCGACTTCGGCGGCATACTCTTCGGTGATCTCGCCTTGCGCGTAGCGCGCGCCAATGGTCTGCGCGCGGCCGGCATCTTCACCTTCGTCGGGCAGCAGCGTCACCCCGCCGGGAATCAGGACACTGGGCAGATCACCACTCGAAGCCAGCGCCATCATCATCGCGGGGAGGCCCTTGTCGCAGGTCGCGATGCCGAGCACGCCGCGCCGCTGTGGAAGTGACCGCATCAGCCGGCGCAGCACCATCGCAGCATCGTTGCGGTAAGGCAGCGAGTCGAGCATGCCCGCCGTGCCCTGCGTGCGGCCGTCGCACGGATCCGTGCACGCGCCGGCAAACGGCATCGCGCGCAGGCGCCGGAGCTCGCGTGCGGCTTCAGCGACAAGCAGCCCAACCTCCCAGTGACCGGTGTGAAATCCGAGCGCGATCGGAGTGCCATCGGCGGCGCGCAGGCCGCCGTGTGTCGATAAGATCAGGAATTCCGGATCGAGCAGCCGCGCGGGTTCCCATCCCATACCGGCATCTTGCGAAAGCCCGAAGAGGTTGCCGGAGGGTTGCATGAGCAGCATCTCGGGCGTGATCGGCAAGGCGCCTTCAGGACCGGGCGCGTGCGTGCGCACGTCGGCGAAGAGTGAAGCGTCGCTCTCAAGGATGGCAGCCACCGAAATTCCCACTGCGAGCGGCTCAGGCATGCGCGGGCTCCTTGGCTTGCGGCGGGTCGGGAAGCCAGATAACCAGCAGTGCCGAGATGATGAGGAACAGCGACATCATCAGATAGCCGGACGCTCACTGCCGGTGAGAGTGCGAAGTGAACCGACAATATAGACCCCGGCAAACGAACCGAGCGCGCCGAAACTGTTGACCAGTGCCATCACCTCACCGACGCGGTTCTGCGGGATGCGCTCCGGCATGATCGCAAAGAACGGGCCGTAAGGCGCGTACATTCCACCGCACGCGACGAGCAGGCAGAGATAGGCCCAGAGAAATCCGTGGGGTTGCAGCAGGAACGATCCGAGCAGCGCAAACCCGGAGAGCAGCAGCCACGGCCAGACGTAGCGGCGGCGGTGCTGCGAGCGATCCGACAAATGCGCGTTGACGAGTTCCAGGACGACCGCGACGACATAGGGAGCCGCAGACATGAGGCCGGCTCGACCCATGTTCACCGAAGCGCCCTCACGCACAATCGTCGGCAGCCAAAGGATGAAACCGTAGATGCCGAAGCTCCAGCAGAAGTACTGAATCGCGAGCACAATGACGTCTTTGCGCAAAAGCGCGGCCGCGAGCGTTTGCGTGGTCTCGTGCGCAGACGGCGGGAGCTCGTGCTGCTCGACAGCGAGCTGTGCACTCACCTGCTCGGAGTCATCATGCGGCATCCAGCGCGCTTCCGTGGGGTAGTCGCGGACGAAGAGAATCCACAGGAACGCCCAGACGATTGAGGGCAGACCTTCAAAGATGAAGGTCCGCTGCCAGCCGAAGCGCTCGATGAGGAAACCGGTGATCGCTGACATCCAGAGCACAGTCATTGGATTGCCGAGCATCAGCAGCACGTTCGCGCGAGACCGGTCCGCGCGTGTGAACCACCGCGTAAGCAGCAGAAGAAGCGCAGGAAAGATGATGCTCTCTGCAATGCCAAGGACGAAGCGATCCAGGGCGAGCATCCAGAAAACACGCAGCACTCCCGTGAGTGCGGCGAGCGCTCCCCAGACGATGAGCGCAATCGTGATGAGGCGCGTGCAGCTATATTTGCGCGCCGCAAGGATGCCGGGAACCTGAAAGAAGAAGTAGCCAAGGAAGAAAAGTGCGCCCAGCAGTGAGTTCTTGCTGCCCGTGATGTTGAGCGTCTCGGCCATGCCGGCCGCGGCGCCGAACCCGTAGTTGGCGCGGTCGAGATACGCGAGGCTGTAGGTGATGAAGACGGCCAGCAGGAGCCAGCGGCGGCGTCCCCAGCGCGTTGGTCCAAAAGTAGCCGCGGCTAAGGAGCCCGAGCTTCCCGCGGAGCGAGTGCCGCTCCGTTGCTGCTTGCGAGTTCTAAGAGCGGCGCACACGCACAGGAAAGTATACGGGGCGCGCGTGGACGTCGCGCCGTGCGATGAATCTTCAGCGATGGCATCAGCTAGACGAGGCGTGGCGAACGCACGCCATCGCGACATAGATGGGCCTCGGCTGAGCTGGCGGTTTGCGTCGCCGGCGCTGCGTCCATAACTTCCTTGAACGCCGTACGGAAGCGCGCCATCTCCTCCGGCGTACCGACGGTGATGCGCACCGCATTCGGCCACACCGGCCACGTGCGGCCGATGTAGATTTTTCTCTCGTGCATCGCGTCCATGACGCCGCGGCCAGGCCGGCCGGTGTCAATCATGAAGCAGTTGGACTGCGGCTCGCCGATAACCTTGTGGCCGTTCTGCTTCAGCCACGCGATAGTCTCGTTTCGCGTGTCCGTCATGATGCGTTTGCGAGTGATGACAAGGTTCGCATCCAGCAACGACGCGTTCGCCGCCCCCGAGCCCGTCACCGGCATCGGGTTGTCGCCGTACACCGAGAGCTTCGCCAGCAGGTCCGGACGAGCCAGCGCGAACCCACAACGCAGCCCGCCATGCCGTAGATCTTCGAGAACGTCCGGAGCAGAACGATGTCTTTGCCGGCCGCAACTTGATCGATCATGTCAGGCATGTCGGCGAAGTGAATGTACGCTTCGTCGATCAGCAGCACAGAGCCCTTCGGCTTGTTCTCAAGCGCCCAGAGAATGTCCTTCTTGCTGGTCAGCGTTCCGGTGGGGTTGTTCGGGTTGCAGATGTAGAAGACGCCGGCGTTCGGGTCGGCGGCGATCATCGCCTTCACGTCATGTGCGTAGTCGGCGGTGAGCGGAACACGGTGAATCTTCGCTCCGGAAGACATCGCGGCGGCCATCGGCGCTTCGTACGACGGGTCCGCAATAACAAGGCTGCGCGTGGGCGAGGTGAATGCGAGCACGGTATAGTGCAGCGGTTCGGACGAGCCCTGCATAGACGGCGATGTATTCCTCACTGATGTTGTGTTGCGACGCGAAGGTTTTGATCAGCTTGTCGGTCTCGCCGTAAAAGTCATAACGGCCTGCGGTCGGAATTACACGTGCGATCGCGTCACGCGCGGCCTGGCAGGGACCGAGCGGATTCTCATTAGCGTTGATCAGGACAGCGTCTGGCGGCGGCGCGAGGAAGAAGTCGTGCCGCGCGTTGGCCGCAGCCGGCGTTAGGGTCTGCGCCGCGCGCGCGAAGTGCGCCTCGGTGAGGATGGGCGTTGCCGCGGCGATCGCGGCATAGCGCAGGAAGCTGCGGCGGCTGTGCATTGAAGTCTCGGGGGTTCCAGGGTGCTGTCGCATCGGAGGCTCCTCTCCTGGCAACGGAATGGTGCAATTGAATTTACCGCAGTTCGGGCCACGCTGGCACGAAAATGCGCGGGAGTGGCCGACAACAGCGAGCGACGCAGGAACAAACGGACGCAACTGCGTTCTTGCCAATCCGCCGGAGAGACGCTAGCGTTCGCTTCCTTGTACTGGCGTGCCCTCCGGGTCGAAGTTGCCATGATGGCGAACGTCGGCGCCGCTGACCCAGAAGATGACGTCCTCGGCGATATTGGTCGCGTGGTCGCCCACGCGCTCGAGGTTGCGCGAAATCACCAGCGCGTTCAGCGCCTCGGGCGTGCGCTCTGGCTGTTGCTGGATGAGCCCGCCGAGCGTGCGAAACGCGTCGCGGTTCAGTTCGTCTACCTGGTCATCGAGCAGCAGGACACTCTCGGCCATCTCGGTGTCCGCCTCGATGAAAGACTGCAGCGCCTTGCGGATCATCGCCGTGGCAAGCTGCGCGAGTTTCGGAATGTCGACCGGCAGGTCCTGCCCCGACATCGTGCCCAGGTCCTTCACGCGATTCGCAATGTTAACCGCCTGGTCGCCGACGCGCTCAAGGTCCGCGTTGATGCGAATTACTGCGAGAATGAACCGCAGATCGACCGCCATCGGCTGCTCCATGGCAAGGAGATCGAGCGCCAGCTGATCGATCTCGTGCTCCATGCGATTCACGGCAGGCTCTGAAAGCGACACTAGATCGCAGAGGTCCATATCGCGCGAGGAGTAAGCCTCGGTCGCGCGCTGGATTGCCTGCTCCACAAGTCCCGCCATCACGAGCAGGCGTTCCTTCAACTCGTCCAGTTTCTGCTGAAATTTGATACGCATCAGCCGAACCTCCCCGTGATGTAATCTTCCGTCCGCTTGTCGGAGGGATTGGTAAAAAGCTTGTCGGTCGCGTCGAACTCAACCAGGCGGCCCATGAGGAAGAACCCGGTACGCTCCGCCACGCGCGCTGCCTGCTGCATGTTGTGTGTCACGATCACAATCGTGTACTGGCTCTTGAACTCGAAGATCAGGTCTTCGATTTTAGCCGTCGAAACAGGATCGAGCGCGCTCGCCGGCTCATCCATCAGCAGCACCTCAGGATCGACAGCCAGCGCGCGCGCGATGCACAGCCGCTGCTGCTGCCCACCGGAAAGGCTGGCACCCGACTTCCTGCGCAGATCGTCCTTCACCTCGTCCCATAGCGCGGCCTGCTTCAGCGAGCTCTCGACGACTTCATCCAGCACGCGCCGCTTGCGATAGCCGTTCAGCTTCAGACCACTCGCAACGTTATCGTAGATCGTCATCGACGGAAACGGATTCGGCCGCTGAAAGACCATGCCGACGCGACGGCGGATATCGACCGGCGATGCGTCCTGGTAGATGTCGACGTCGCCCATGCGAACCGAGCCTTCCGCCCGCGCGATGGGATTCGTCTCATGCATGCGGTTCAGGCAGCGCACAAATGTCGACTTGCCGCAGCCAGACGGGCCGATAAGCGCGGTGCACTGGTTCGCGCGAATGTGCAGGCTCACGTCCTTCAGCGTGTGTACCTGCCCATA
Organism: uncultured Verrucomicrobiae bacterium; assembly: GCA_963716225.1. Lineage (GTDB taxonomy): Bacteria > Acidobacteriota > Terriglobia > Terriglobales > Acidobacteriaceae > Granulicella. Next base: position 1,932,935 of record OY970299.1, read on the forward strand.
CCAGGCGTTCAGGTTTTCAACGCGAATATCGACGCCCACCTAGTGTCCTCCCTTAATCGTGCCGCGATTCGCGTACAGCCTTACCAGCGTGACCGAAGCCATGATGAGAATGATCAACACCAGCGCTCCGGCCCATGCGAGGCGATGCCACTCATCGTACGGCGAGAGCGCGTAGACGTAGATTTGGAGTGGAAGCGCGGCCATCGGTTGCGTCAGCTTCAGGCTCCAGAAGTTATTGCCGAACGCGGTAAAGAGCAGCGGCGCCGTCTCGCCGGCAACGCGCGCAAATGCCAGCATGCATCCGGTAATGATGCCGGGCATCGCCGTGCGCAGGCTGATGGAGAGAATCGTCCGCCACCTGGGGATGCCGAGGCCGAGCGCCGCTTCGCGCAGCGCATGCGGCACGGTGGCCAGCATCTCCTCCGTCGTGCGCGTGATCGTCGGCACCATCATGATTGCCAGCGCCACGCCGCCGGCCAGCGCGGAAAATTTGTAATGCACCACGATCAGCCCGTACGCCGCGATGCCCATCACAATCGACGGCACTCCGTTCAGCACGTCCGCGGTGAAGCGGATGATGTTGCCCAGCAGGCCGCCGCGGCCGTACTCCGCGAGGTAAACTCCCGCAGCGATGCCCAGCGGAATTCCAATCGCGCTTGCCACGGCAAGAATGATTCCTGAACCGACGATCGCATTGGCCATGCCGCCGCCCGGTTGGCCGACTGGCGCCGGAATATGCGTGAAGAAAGCAAGATTCAACGAGCTCGCGCCCTTGTAGATGAGGTACCCCAGAATCGCGACCAGCGGAATCAGCACGATGATCGTGCTCAGCACCGCCAGCCCCGTCACTAGATGATTCGTGAGCGCCCGTCGCACACGGATGATCCGCTCGATCTGTTGGGAGCGCTCAGGAAGTACGCTGATCATGCCGTCCTCGCCGAAGAGCCGCGCGTGACCGCCCACACCAGCAGCCGCGCAATCGCGTTCACCACAACCGTGACCAGAAACAGCGCCAGACCAATCTCGATCAGCGCGCTCACGTAAAGATCGCCCGTCGCCTCAGTGAACTCATTCGCGATAACGCTGGCCAGCGTGTATGCAGGGTTGAAAAGATTCCTGGCGATCTCAGGGTGATTGCCGATCACCATCGTGACCGCGATCGTCTCACCCAGCGCGCGGCCGAGGCCGAGGATGATCGCGCCTACAATGCCAATTCGCGCGTTGCGCAGAACGCCGATGCGCAGCATCTCCCAGCGCGTCGCACCCAGCGCCAGTGCCGCCTCGCGCTGATGGATCGGCACCGCCTTCATCACATCGCGACTGATCGAGCAGATGATCGGGAAAATCATAATCGCCAGCACCACGCTGGCCGTAAACATGCCCACCCCGAAGTTCGGCTCCGCAAACAGACCCGTCCAGCCGAACCATTTCTCCAGCATTGGCCCCGCGTTGTCGCGCACAATCGGCACCAGCACGATCAGCGCCCACAGGCCGTAGACGACGCTCGGAATCGCCGCTAACAGCTCCGTCAGGTACGAGATCGGTCCCCGCAACGGCGGCGGGCAGATATCAATCACGAAGATGGCCACGGCAAGCGACAGTGGAACCGCCATCACCAGCGCCAGCAGCGACGACACGAGCGTGCCGAAGATGAACGGAAGCGCGCCGAAGCTGCCGTTCACTGGGTCCCAGTTCGAACTCTTGAAAAATGCCCAGCCGAATGCATGGATCGACATCCGCGAGCCATCAATGAGCACCCACAGGATCAGAGCGACGATCACAAAGATGCTCAGCGCCGCCACCAGCATCACACCGCCGAAGCTGTTATCCGCTATGCCGCCGGAGCTGCGCTCCTGCAGAAACCGCCGGACCTCCGAAGTCTGCTGCGCACCGGACGGGTTCGGCTCGGAGCCGCTCCCTGCAGGCGCAACCGCGGGATTGGGCAGGGTCACTGGATTCAGCTGGCTCATAGCGGACGTGCCCTAAGAAGGGTAGGGAGAGATTGTGAAAGGAATATAAACACGCTCGACAGACAAGCCACCGGAAGCTGATCGATCCGGTGGCTTTCTGTCGCTCTAGTGAATCTGGTCGATCGCCACGCGGACCTTCTCAGCCACAGCCTTCGGCAGCGGAGCGTAGTTCATGCTGGGCGCCTCTGCCTCTCCGTGGTCCAGCATCCAGTGGAGGAAGTCGACCATAATTTTGCCCTTGGCAGGATCCTCCCAGTGCTGCGGGATCAGCAGCCACGTGAATGAAGAGATCGGATATGCATCCGCGCCGGGAGCGTTGGTGATCGAGACCCGGAAATCCGCGGGCATGTTCTTCACCGCGGCTGCCGCCGCCGTCACGCCTTCGATGGAACCCTTCAGATACTTGCCCGAAGCGTTGCGCACCGATCCAAAGGCCATGTGATTCTCGAGGGCATACGTCAGCTCGACATAGCCGAAGGAGTGCTGCGTAGAGCGCACCATTCCCGCGACACCCTCATTGCCCTTCTCTCCTATGCCTGTCGGCCATTTCACCGATGTACTCTTTCCGATCTGCTGCTGAAACAGCGGAACGACCTTGGAAAGAAAGTCGGTGAAAACATAGGTCGTGCCCGATCCATCCGAGCGGTAGACCGGCAGAATGCGTTCGTGCGGCAGCTTCACCCCGGGATTGTCGTGCTGCAAATTGCCGTCGTCCCACATCGTGATCTTGCCGAGATAAATCCCGGCAATCACCTCAGGCGCAAACTTGAGCTCAGCATTCACGCCCGGCAGGTTGTAGACCGGAACCACCGCCCCCAGCACGGTGGGAATATGGATCAGCTTCTGCTTTGCATTTGCAAGCTGCTGGTCCGTCATCGGCCCATCCGAGGCGCCGAAGTCCACCGTCTTCTCCGATACCTGCCGGATGCCCGCACCCGACCCCACCGACTGGTAATTAATGTGCACACCCGGATGCGACGCCGCATACTCGCTGAACCAGCGCGAATAAATCGGGTAGACAAACGTCGAGCCAGCACCCGTAAGGTTCTGCGCCCATGCGCAGGTTGCGAACAATGCAATCGCGGCAGCGGAAATAAGGTTTAGTTTCATGTCAAATCCTCCGTTTGGCGGCGCTCTCAGCAAGCGTCTGGGTCGAGTCTCTGGACTTCCCGCCCTTTGTGTCTTCAGGACTTAGGACGCTGCGGCGCGGCAAAGCGTTCCGGCTCCGCCGCGCAGCGCGTGTTCATTAGGGGATGTAATAGCGCATCTGCACGTGGACCATGGGATCGCTCGTCTGCGGTGCAGCCGGGGTAGTGGAGCTACCCACACCGGACCAGAGGCCGCGCTTTAGATAACTGTAAGTGACCGAATACTGCAGCCGGCCGTAACGCGGGTCCACAACGGGCCGGTATTGGAACCCGAACATCGGCTCCTGGACATACCTCGTCGGCGAGCCGCAGGAGCTGGCGCTGAGCGAGCCCTGCGATCCGCCATTGCCGATGGTCGACGTCGGCGCCGCAGGTGCGTTGAAGCATCCGCCGTCGTTCAGGTTCGTCGGACCGTAGCCGACCAGGTTGCCCGAAGGCGTAACGTAAACCGTCCGCTGCGCATACTCGCCACCATAGTAGGCGAAGAGATCGAACTTCTTGTTCACGTGCCCTTCGAGCGAAAGCAGCCCGTGATAGTTGCGAATCGGCTCGAGCGTCTCGTCCGGACGAAGTGTAGCGTCGGCGAGCTGCGCCGAGCCGTAGCGGCCCACGCCCGTGCCGGCCATGGCCTGCACTGCGACCTCGGCGTATTTGCCGAGATAGCCGCGCGCGCTGCCGAAGATACCGCCGGCGGCCGCGGTGTGCTGAGCGTACGTAGTCGAGTAAGCGAACGTAGGCGCTGAAGCCGTCCCGCCCCAGGTCACCGGGTAGTAGAAGTCGCGCATCCAGCGTGCCAGGCCGCCCACCTCGACGTGGAACTTCGGCTCGTCGAATGCTGTCTTCACGACCAGGTCGGGTGCCGTGTTGTTCGCGTACGTCGTGATGTTGCTGGTCGTCGCCGTCACGGACGTCACACACGTAGATGTGGCCGTCGGCGTGGAGCAGGTCGTGGTCGTCGTTGTCACGCCGGCCGAGCTCGCGGCAGCGTTGTACAGACCGCCGTTCTGGCCAAGGCCGCCGAAGAAGTACTGATTGGGGTTCGTTCCGTTGGCCGTGAAGCTGGTAATCTGCGCCTCCTCGAGCGAGAGCGCCGCCGTGAACGCGCCACTGGTGTAGTGGCCCCAGCGCTTCTGCAACCGGAACTCCGGCTGACGCGTCCAGCTATAGCCCACAAGGTACTGCGGGTCGATCGTCTGCGGCTGAATCTCGGTGCGCGCGTCCGTTCCGCGACGATCTTCTGTCACCAGCGACCACATCTGTCCGCCCGATACAGCGAAGCCGCCCTGCGTCTCAGCGCGCCCCCAGATCTGCCGCTGACGCAGAACGTAGCTGTTCGATTGATTGTTGTTCGACGTCGTACCCGTACCCAGGAAGTCCATCTCGGCATATCCGGTCAGCTTGATATTTCCTGCCATCCCTTCAATCAATGCGCCGAGGCGGCTCTGCCGGCCCGAGAAGTTCAGCTCGCTCGCCTGGTACTCGTTCGCGCTAGCGAACGGGATGTTGTTCAGCGGCGTGTTGATGTCGGAGTTCACCGTGTGCTGCCGGATCACACCTTCAAACGCGAAGAACGCAACCGGCGTGATGTTGACGCCCTTGTAGTGCAGAGCGGACGGATGCTCGATCTCGTCCTTTACCGCCGCCTGATTGTTGACCACCGTCTCCTGCAGTCCGGCGTTTGTCGTCTTGATGTCGGCCACCGTGCTCTCGAGCGCCTGCGTCTGGCTGGTCGACCGTTGCGCCACTTCATTTGCCTGCTGAGCCGCCGTGGTCGCCGCCGCCGCCTGCTGCTGCGCCGCCGTGGCCGCCTCGTGCGTGTCCGCAACCTGCTCGGAGAGCTGCTGCCGGAGAGCCTCGATCTCGTCCTGCTGCGCTTTGAGTTGGTCGCGAACCTCGCGCAGCTCGGTCTCGAGCGGGCTCTCCTTGTGAACTCTGGCTTTTCTCGTCGTGTGGCTGGCGTTAGCCGTGCTCGAACTCTGAGCCTGGGTGTGCCCCGCAAGCAGCGTCACGGCAAGCAACGTTGCCCAAATTGTGGCTGATCTCATTAATCCCCTGCTCGGACGCGGCTAAGGTGGCGCGCAGCGGACATCTGCTCAGCAGAGGCCCGGCGAGTCCTTGCTCACAATGTCCGTTGGCTTTCATCTTCACAAGCCGGTGTAAACGCACGGGAAACGGATCGTGAACGCCGTGTAAAAAGCCACCTGCTGCGCACACTTTGTTGCACTTTCGCAAATGACCGCCGACCAGCCCGACAAATTCCGCCGCACATTATCTGCTGAGCTACTTTTTGAACGCCGGCAGAGAGGCATCGTCCGTTTCTAGCGCGGGAGTGCCGCTGGCGCGCGTCGGCAGCGTGAAGAAAAAGCTGCTGCCATGTCCCAGCTCGCTCTCCACCCAGATGCGCCCGCGCTGCGACTCAACCAGATGCTTCGCGATCGCCAGGCCAAGCCCCGTGCCGCCTGATTCGCGCGAGCGCGCCTTGTCGACGCGATAGAAGCGCTCGAACAAACGGCCGAGATGCTCCCACGCAATGCCGCCGCCGAAGTCACGCACCCGGAACCGGATCTCCTGCGTCTGCCCTGCGAGCCACTCGACCGTAAGTTGCACGCGCGCGCCGCTGGATGAGGTGCCCGGGTCGCCGCCGTAATTCAGCGCGTTCTCGATAAGATTGCTGAGGATCTGCACGACGGCGTCGCTGTCGGCGATCACCTCACCGTCCCCGAGCACGTTGATCTCGAGCGATCCGCCCTTTTCCTTCACGACCCCCGCGACCGCCGCGTCCGTTTCACGCACCAGCGCCGCGACTGAGATTGGCTTCGGCTCCAGCTTCTGCTCGCCAGACTCCACCCGCGCGAGCGCAAGCAGATCATCCGTCAGCCGCGCCATCCTGCGCGCGCTCTTCAGAATCGCCTCGAGGAACTCGTGCTCCGACGCCGCAGGCAGCGGCACGCCTTCGCTTTCGAGCAGCATCTCGACGTAGCCATGAATGCTGGTCAGAGGCGTGCGCAACTCATGCGAGACGTTCGCCACAAAGTCGCTCTGCGCGCGCTCCACCTGCTCGATGCGCGTCACATCCCGCAGAACAACAACCGCTCCCCCCTCGGGCATCGGCGAAGCGCTCACCGCGAATACCCGGCCGGGCGCCAGTGACACGGGCTTGCGTTCGCAAAGTCGCCGCGTTTCAAGCGCGACGTGTACGCAGTCGAGCACCTCCGGCGCGCGGATTGTCTGCACCAGCGAGTGGCCTTCCCGCACCGAGCCGAACGAATCCACCACCAGCCGCTGCATCGCCTTGTTGGCCCAGATGATGCGCCCGGACGAGTCGACCGAAGTCACCGCGTCCTGCATGGAATCGAGCAGCGCCTCGAGCTTTTTGCGACGGTCTGCGCTCACCGCAAAGCTGCGCTGCAGCTCTTCATTTGCCGCGCGGATCACTGCGGCGAGCCGGTCATTGTCGCTCCACACCGGCGCGAGGTCGATCTCCCGCCCGTCGGCCAGCGAAACCACAGCGGACTCAAGCGCAGCGTCGTCTCCCCGCGACAACCGCACGATGCTTGCGGCCAGCAGCAACGCCACCGCCGCAGCCGTGACCGCCGCCACCCAGACGCCTCGCGTGAGCAGCACCGCCGTGCATACCACAGCGCATGCGATGGCGGTCCGGAGCGCGATCTGGAGGAAGAGGCTTCGCTTCATGCGTGTCCCGTGAGCCCGGATGTTCGCGTGCAACCTGCGCAGGCGGTCCTTCCACCATTAAATGCTCTTCACCAACATCACGTAAACGCTGGAATAGAGTGCCTTCCGGTGCACTCCTCTACTATCAGCTACTCCGCAGGGCACGTCCGCTCAATTTGCCATTCCTGTCGCGCGTAGCGCATAGTGTGGCGCGGTGGAATTGTTGGAGATTGCATGAACAAGCTGTATCCCAGCGCCGACCAGGCGCTCGCCGGCCTTGCGCGCAATGGCATGCTGATCGCGGTCGGCGGCTTCGGCCTGTGCGGCATCCCCGAGGCACTGATCATGGCCCTGAGGGCAACCGGCGTGCGTGACCTCACCGTCGCCTCGAACAACGCGGGCGTCGACGGCTGGGGCCTCGGTGTTCTGCTCGATTCCCACCAGGTCCGCAAGATGATCTCAAGCTATGTCGGCGAAAACGCCGAGTTCGAGCGCCAATTCCTCGCCGGCGAACTCGAAGTCGAATTCGCCCCGCAGGGAACACTGGCTGAGCGCATGCGCGCCGGCGGCGCAGGCATCCCCGGCTTCTACACACGCACCGGCGTGGGCACACAGATCGCCACGGGCAAAGAGACCCGCACCTTTGATGGCGTCGAGTATCTGCTGGAGCGCGGCATCAACGCCGACCTCGCGCTCGTAAAGGCTTGGAAGGCCGACACTCACGGCAACTTGGTCTACCGCCGCACCGCCCGCAACTTCAATCCCAACGTCGCCACCTGCGGACGCATCACCGTCGCCGAGGCGGAGATCATCGTCCAGCCCGGCGAACTCGACCCCGACGAGATTCACACACCCGGCATCTTCGTGCAGCGCCTCGTGCATAATCCCCACCCCGAAAAGCGCATCGAGCGCCGAACCGTCAGGACCGCGAACGGACATCCGGCACCTGAGAACAAAAAGGAGCGCCCCTAGCATGCCCTGGACACGACAGCAGATGGCCGAGCGCGCCGCCAAAGAGCTGCAGGACGGCTTCTACGTGAACCTCGGCATCGGCATGCCCACGCTCTGCGCCGGCTGCATTCCGGAGGGAATGACCGTCGTCTTCCAATCCGAAAACGGCCTCCTCGGCATGGGCCCGTACCCGCTCGACGCCGATGTCGACCCCGACCTCATCAACGCCGGAAAAGAGACCGTCACATTTCTCCCCGGCGCTTCCATCTTCTCCTCAGCCGACTCCTTCGCCATGATCCGCGGCGGCCACATCGACCTCGCCATCCTTGGCGCGATGCAGGTCTCCGTGCGCGGCGACCTCGCCAACTGGATGATTCCAGGCAAGCGCGTCAAGGGCATGGGCGGCGCGATGGATCTCGTCAGCGGCGTGCGCCGCGTCGTCGCCCTGATGGAGCACACCGCGCCCGACGGCGGCCCCAAGCTGCTGCCCGCCTGCACGCTTCCGCTCACCGGCGCCGGCGTAGTTCACCGCGTCATCACGGACCTCGGCGTAATCAACGTCACGCCGGAAGGCTTCGTCTGCGTCGAACTTGCTCCCGAAGTCTCATTCAAGCAGCTCCAGTCCAAGACCGGCGCCCCGGTCCGATTCGCCAACTAGCCTCACCCCAGCGGCGGATACACCACTCCCGTAAGCTGCTCGCTCACCGTCCACAACCTGCGGCCCGCCTGTTCGTCCAGCGCCTGCGGCCTCGGCTGCACCACCTTCGGATACCCGCCCATCTCGCCCCTGCCGTCCGGGCCGATGTACTGCCCTCCCTGCACCCCCGTCGCGGTCGCGGCATACAGCGTCGGCAGCGCTCCCATCGCATCGCTCTGGAACAGGAAAGGTCCAATCAGCCGCCCAATCCGAGTCTTCAGGTCCTTTCCCGGAGCCACGATGTTCGTCACGGACACACCCGGATGCACAGCCACGCTCAACAGTTTGCTCTTCGCCTCGCGCGCACGCCGGTCCAGCTCGCGCGCGAACAGAATGTTCGCCAGCTTCGACATGTTGTACGCGCCCCACGGCGAGTAGCTGCGCTCCCCCTGCAGATTCTCCCAGTCAATTTTCCCGTTCCGGTGCGCGAGCGACGCCACCGTCACCACCCGCGGCGCCTGCGCCTTCAGCAGCGCCGGCATCAGCAGACCCGTCAGCGCAAAATGTCCCAGGTGATTGGTCCCGAACTGCCGCTCGAAGCCGTCCGCCGTCTGCTCGCGCTTCGGCAGAGCCATCACACCCGCGTTGTTCAGCAGCAGGTCCAGTCCGGCGCCGCTCGCCGCGTACTCGCCCGCGAAGCTGCGGATTGATGCCAGCGACGCCATATCCAGCGGCACAACCGAAACCCTGGCCTGCGGCAGCTCTGCCACGATGCGGGCTCTCGCCGCCTCGCCTTTGGTCACGTCGCGCACACCCAGCAGCACCTCGGCTCCGTGCCGGGCCAGTTCCCGCGCCGCCTGAAAACCGATGCCGCTGTTCGCCCCAGTTACCAGAACCGTCTTGCCTGCCTGCGACGGCATGCCCGCGGCTGTCCATCCTGTCTTCGCCATTGATCCCCTGCCCGCCTGGCCGCTCCGGGCTCGCCCGCGGCGGCCTTCTTCCATCCTAACAACCCATTTTCTGAGACCCTCCTGAGCCCTTCAGCACACCTCTTTCCCCGATTCTCCATCGAACATCGAGGACGTACCGGGACCGCCCATCATGGCTGTAACCCGAGACTTCGGGTCGTGCGTTACAATCGGACGGCAAGGCCCACAGATGGAAGCTCACCAGGCACGCCTCGGCGACGCCAGAGAGCAAGATTGTTGAAGGGGAAGGTTCTCTCATGAAACTTAGCGCACGAATGATTGCAGGGTTTGCGCTGCTACTTGTGCTCGGAAGCACTACTGGTTGTACCAAGCTGCGGGCGCGGGATCAGCTTGTGAAAGGCGTGCAAGCGTTTAAGGCGGGTCATTACGAAGAGGCTGTCAACCACTTCCAGAACTCCATTAATCTCGACCCGAGTTACGAGTCGGCTCATCTTTATCTTGCGACAGCGTACAGCTATCAGGTAGTGCCGAACCTCGATACCCCGGAGAATCTTGCCCTCGCCAAAAAAGCGATGGATGGCTTCAACGAGGTTCTCGCCAAGAATCCCAACGATCTCGACGCGCTCCGGCAGATTGCCTCGATTCAGCGCAACATCAAGCAGTTCGACGCCGCCAAGGCTACCGAGCAGAAGATCATCTCGCTCGACCCCAAGGACTCGGAAGCCAATTACACGATTGGCGTTATCGACTGGACGCAGGCCTACAAGAACGCCGTGGCGGACCTCGGCGCACAGGGTCTCCAGGACGACGGCAACGGCAACGTGAAGATGAACAAGGCCACCTGCGCCAAGATCAAGGCCGACAACACCAACCTGGTGACCGAGGCCATGCAGTACCTCCAGCAGGCCATCAATATCAACCAGAACTACGACGACGCGATGCAGTATCTGAACCTGGACTACCGCCGCAAGGCCGACCTCGACTGCCCGAACGACGCCGCCCGCAAGGCCGACCTCGCCCAGGCCGATGCCTGGGTCCAGAAGGCAATCGGTGCTCGCAAGGCCAACGAAGCTGCCAAGGAGAAGAAAGAAGGCGGCGGCATCACCATGCAGAACAACCAGTAGTTCTCAAGCACCCCAAGGCATAACGAAGGCCTCCCCTCGGCGGGAGGCCTTTCGCTTTATGAATCAGCCCGCCACCCCCTAAGCTGGCCCTCGCAGCTCCGCGCCCACACGTGAGCTGCCGATGAACGCGTCTATGGGGACTAATGTTCCAATGGCTCAAATCCTTGCTCGATGAGTGCGTTGGCCTGTACGCGTCAACTGAGATCGAAATTTCTGTATTGCCCGTGATCCGGTCCGGAACATCCTCACACCTTTAATTGGAGGTCTGCCTCTTCAGGCAAATCGGGAAACAAGAGACTACACTTTAGCGCATCACTTCCGGCTTGCTCGCTACACGCTAAGCTTGCAAGGCTCGGTTACGACAAGAAGATGAAATGTGAAAAGGAGAAATGTATGCGAGACAACAATAGCGACAATCGCGTGCTTGGCCGCAGAAATGCTCGTCAACTCAGCGCCGAGGAATTACAGAAGATACTGGACAACGGCAGTCGAATGACCTTTCACATGACCAGCCCTGTTTCCCCTGACGAATAATAATCACAGCGGTCCACCAATCTGGCGTGGTGGTGGACCGCTGTTCCCAACCGTAATCCTGACCTGACAACCCGTTGATCCACAGCGCGGCATCCAGCGTTCTAATTTCGCTGGAGTAATAGAAAAATGAAAATCATAATTCTCGCGCACGAGACCGACAGTCACACTGCGCCGATCAAGTGGGCTTTAGAACGAGCTGGTTATCAGGTGGTCTGCTGGCCGGGTGTTTCGTGGACCGAGGAGCAGCAAGTCTCCATGCTGCTTGACGACGAACCCATGCTGGCCCTCGGGCCCGACGTGGTCGAACCCGGCGACGTGATCTGGATCCGCAGACTTGAGCAACCCGTGGGCAATCCGAAGGTCGCGGAGGCTGACAAAAAATTTGCCGAAGTGGAATACCGTTCCTTTCATGACGCCGTTGCTTATGTTCTTGAAACCCTGCCGGTATGGGTCATCAACAGGTTTTCGGCATCGCGCTTCATCAACAACAAATCGGTTCAATTGCAGTTGGCACGGAACTGCGGGCTGAGGGTCCCCAAGGCGCTGATGTCAAATTCTCCCAAAGGTGTAAAGGATTTCCTCGACCGCAACCGGAATCGGACCATCTGCAAATCTTTCACGCCACACGTATGGCAGCCGCAAAGCGTCGGTGGCATCGCGGTTACGGAAACTTTCGAGCTGACTCGTGAGCAGTTGCCGGCCGATGAAGTGCTGACCTATGCTCCCGGCATTTACCAGGACATGGTAGTCAAGCAGTTTGACGTCCGTACCGTTCTCATGGGCGAGAGGGTTTATTCTTACGCCCTGCATACTCCGCTGAAAGCGCTCGACTGGCGCTCGGACGCCGGAATGGGAAACATCGACGTGGAAATCGTCCCCACCCCATCCGATGTCGAACATGGAATCGTCGCCTTTGCCAGAAAATCCGGCCTCTGCTTCGGTTCTATCGATTTCGCCGTCGACATGCATGAAAACTGGTGGTTCCTCGAGATCAACGAACGAGGACAATTCCTGTGGTTGGACCAGTTCAATCCTGAAATCAAAATGCAGGAAAAGTTTTGTGCATTTATTACTGCTCCGGAGGGTTCCATTCAGCCCTTAGAAGATCGCGAAGGATTGTTCCCCGCATTTGGCGAATACCTGAAGATCTACGAAGAGGAGCAGGGTAAACAGGAAGCTCCGGACATCGTAGCGGCGGCGGCCAGCTCGCCTTATATGTCGCAGGAACCATGAAGGGCTGCATCAAGCGTACCTGTGTCAAAACCTGCTTAATGGCGCAAGGCGAGCCTGCGCCACTACTCCAAGCGACAGCCGCCAAAGAAGCTGCTCTGAAAAACCCGTTTCGCCGTGGGCATCCGAGTCCATCCCGCACAGACACTTTTCGCGGCCCGCGCCCCGGGAGACATTGAAGGGCGATTGGCCGGTAACTCGGAAGCGGGTTGTGGACGAGCTTGATGAGCGCATCATCGCCAATGCGCTCAGCGATGCGGGATCGCTACCCACAAGTCGGCGTATCACCGGCGGTTCAATTCAAATTGGACCACTCGCGAGTTTCGTAACAGCCCCGTTCTACCCCAGCGCAAATCTCCCCTGCACGATGTACGTGGATCCCTTCGGCGACAGCTTGCTCTGATACAGCAGAAATTCCGTCGCCTCCCACCGCTCGTTCAGCCTCTGTTGATCGGAGGCGCGACGCAGCCGTTCGATCGTCTTCCGCCCGTCGCGATTCCGGCTGCGCGCCAAGGTCACGTGCGCGCGGTACGGCCGGTCCTCCGCCTCCAGCCCGGCGCGCCTTACACCCGCGGCAACCGCCTCGTACAGCCGCAGCAGCTCAGGAGTCACCTCCACCTTCCCATGCAGAATGCCCACACGCTCGAACAGGCCAAGCCCGTCCATCTGCAACCTGACCGGAGCCAGCCGCACCTCCGCGAGCTCCCGCGCGAGCCTGCCGCGCGCCTCATCGCCCACTTCGCCCAGAAACGCCAGCGTGACGTGCCACTGGTCCGGCGTCGACCAGCGCAAGCCATCGTCTTTGGCTCGCAGCCGGAGCGTCACCCGTTCCAGGGTCTGCTTCACCTCATCCGCAATCGCCAGTCCTACAAAGAGCCGCATCCGCCCAGCCTACGCCGGTCCGCCGCCACGCATTCATAGCCTGCCGAGTCCGACCGTGCTCGCGCCGGCCGCCTTCGCCGCTGACACAGCACCTGCGGCATCACCATACTTCGCGCTTGCGGTCGCACTCACATACACAGCGCGATCGGCACGCAGGCGCAGCTCCGCCATCAGCGCCGTCCCCAGCCCCGCCCCATCGACGCCTCGCCCGTCCACCTCGTACCGCACGGGCTGCCCTGCCTCTCCGCTCAGCACTCGCAGGCTCACCGGCCCCAAACTGCGCTGCGCAGCCTTCGCCGCATTGTCCGGCACCTGGCTCGCCAGTCCCCGTGGCGCAATCGGCACGATGACCATGAAGATAATCAGCAGAACCAGCAGCACATCGATCAGCGGCGTGACATTGATCTCCGCCTGCTGCGCAGATCCACTCACAGAGAACGCCATAGCTCACCTCACACGCAACGATAGGAGTGACGGCGAGCACTGCTGGATCGTGAGGCCTGACGCCCGGCGAGGGCGGGTTCCTTGCGGCCTCACACCAGCTTAGACACCTGCCGCACCCTGCCTGTTCCGGAAAACAAAACAGCCATCTCTGTGCGGAGATGGCTGCTTGAATGAATGAAGCCGTTCGCTATGGCAGGTTAAGCGCGTGCGACTCCGGCGACGCGCGGTATGCCTCCATCCCCATCCCTGTACCTCTCTGCGCCGCTTCCCTGCAACGATCCCTTCCACCATAAGCGCCGGAAATACCAAAACCAACAGCGATGCCCCGAAGGACATCGCTGGGTGGATCACATCCTGCCGAAGCTTGGCTCTAGTGTCCTGCTTCGACCTGCGGCGTGATGATGCCAATGTTGGTCACATCCGCCTGGTGACCGAAGCCGATCACCTGCGCGATCGTCCCGAAGTTCAGGTCCTTGTCACCCTTCACAAACATCACCTTCTCCGAGCGCGTCGCAAAGATCTTCGACAGCTCAGGCTCCAGGTCCGCGCGTTGAAACTGCTGATCGTTGATCTTGTACGTCGGCAGCGCCGCTCCGTTGGCCTGCACCTGCACCACAATCGTGCGATCGTTCGGCTGGTCCTGCTGCGGATTCTTGGGCGGCTGCGGAACCAGCGCCTCAAGTCCCTTCGGCGTTACCGGAACGATCACCATGAAGATGATAAGCAGCACCAGCAGCACGTCGATCAGCGGGGTTACGTTGATGTCGGAAACCGCTCCTCCCGACGATCCACCACTCATTCCCATAATTGAAATCCTCTCTGCGAGTACGCCCGCACGTATGCGCGGCTACCGCCGCTACGACGCCTGTGACTGGTTGTCGGTCAGCAGGTTCAACTGGCTCACGCCGCCCGTCCGTAGCGCGTCGATGGTGTCCATCACCTTGCCGTAATTGGCGCGTTCATCCGCACGCAGATAAACCGCCTTGTCGGCTGCCGGATCCGTCTTCTTCGCCTCAAGATCGGCCACCTTCTGGCCCAGATCGCTCAGCGCAACCATATCGCCGCCCAGAAACACACGCCCGTCGCGAGTAACCGCCACCGTAATGGCGTCCTCCTTATTGGCGTTGTCCATGATCGTCGAGGCCGTGACCACCGGCAGGTTCACGTTCACTTTGTTATTCAGCATCGGGGTGATGACCATGAAGATGATCAGGAGCACCAGCATCACGTCCACCATCGGCGTGACATTGATGTTCGAGTTGACCTTCTTGCCCTCGTCCCGCTTCGCGATTGACATAGCTCTTAACTCCCGCCGGCCACTTGCGGTCCGGCTGCTGGCTATCCTGCGAGCCCCTTGCTTCTATGGACTCCGGCCGCCCTCTCATGGGCAGCCGGAGCCACATTCCGTGTACTCGCAGGCAGGTTCAACCATAAGGGCGCACACAGGCGCCCTCAAAGTTAGCGGTGCGACTGCTTGATGAAGTAGTCCACCAGCTCCGACGAGCTGTTGTCCATCTCCACGTCAAACGCCTCGACCTTGTTGGTGAAGTAGTTGAAGCACATAACGGCCGGAATCGCGACCAGCAGACCGAACGCGGTCGTCACCAGCGCTTCCGAAATACCGCCGGCCACAGCGCCGATACCCGAGGTCTTCTGCACCGCGATCTGTTGGAACGCGTTCAAAATACCCATAACCGTTCCCAGCAGCCCGATGAACGGTGCCGTCGATCCGATCGTCGCCAGACCGCCAAGGCCCTTCTTCAACTTGGCGTGCACGATGCCCTCAGCGCGCTCCAGCGCACGCTTGGAGCTCTCGACCTGCTCCTCGGTAATCGCGCCGCCCGAACCAAACGAGCGGAACTCGGTCAAACCAGCCGTGACAACCTCGGCCAGGTGCGACTTCTTGGAGCGGTCGGCAACTTTGATCGCCTCGTCCAGACGGCCTTCCTTCAACGCGCCGGCAACCCGCGGTGCAAATTCACGAGACTGCTTGCGCGCAGCCGAGAAGTACAGCGCACGGTCAATGATTACAGCCAGCGACCAGATCGACATAATGAACAGAATGATCACGATGCACTTGGCGAAAAGACCCATGTGGCCCCACAGTTCCATGGGGCTGAATCCTACCGACTGGTTCTGGTCCTGCAGGAACAGGGCGAGAGATGCGGGGGTGTTTGCGAGATGAGCGAGAATCACGGAATTCGTTCCTCCTGGGGAGACGTGGGGGATTTCAGCATCGAGAATCCAGATAATGGCCTCGAATGCAGGGAAGCTTTCGAAAAGAGTCCGGAGGAGCTCCGGAGCGTTAAGTCTTTAGGTAAGACGCAAAATGTGCGCCGTTGGGGGAGGGGTAAAAGGCAGTGTCAGTCATTGACATGGCCTACGTTAGCGACCGTGCGGGTCAGAGGCAATGCCGCTCAGGTAGCACATCGACCGCCACCTGAGCGGCACCCCATCAACCGCCATTCATATTGAAGTTAACCGTAATCGTTGTATCAACCTCGGTAGGGTCGCCGTTAAGCATGTAAGGCTTGTATCTCCACTGCCTTACCGCGTCCGTCGCGGCTCCAACCAGCATCGGGGGCCCGCTGATGACGCTCAGGTTCTGGATCGAGCCGTCCTTGCCGATAATGGCGTGCAGCACCACCGTCCCGCTCACGTGCGCCGCACGCGCGATCGGCGGATAAACCGGGTTCGGCCTGCTGATCGCCTGGCCCTGCATCACGCCGCCCGAGATCCGGACCGGCCCCTTGGGCTTCGGCGGCTCCACATTAATCTTCGGCCCGTTGCCGGCGCCCCCAGGCATGCCGCCCAGAATCCCGCCCGGAGCTCCACCCGCCATTCCACTCATGCCGGCAACTCCACCGGTCGAGGGCGGCGGTGGCGCCTCTTCCTTGATCATCTTGATGTCCTTCGGGATCTTCGTCGGCGCGTGCAGGCCCTGGTCGATTTCCGACACAATCTTGATCGGCTTGATCGCCGCAGGCGGCGGCGGTGGCGGCGGCGGTGGCGGCGGCGGTGGCGGCGCCGCAATTGACGCCACGAGAGAGGCGCTGGGCAGGGCCTCTGGATTCAGAAGCGGAATCAAAATCATCGTCAGCAGAATCGCGCCGTTCAGCGAAAACGTCGCAATCATCCACCATTTGGACTTGGTCTTGATCCGTCCGCTTGATTCCATCAAAGAGTCTTCGAACATGAGCACCTCCTCCCACACGGGAGAGCTACCAGCGTTAGACACCGCAGCCGTTTCAATTGTTCCCGGGTCGGACAAGGCCCCAATAACCGCTCAAGCTCGGCCGCGTCCTGTGCGTGGTTCGAAGAGCATAGCAGGACTTTCGCGACTCCGGCCACAACCCGCCCGCGCCGTCAATCCCCCACCGGACAATTCGGGCGCTATCTCGTTGACCAGAAATAGACCTCTCTAAGTAAATCTTCTTCAGCCGTAACGAAAGGCGCCGCAAACTGCCGGCGCCTTCCTATTCCCCTGCTTCTTGTTCCTTGCTCCTTTTACCGCCGCACCGTCCGCGCCGCCGGCAACGCCGGCTTCTTCGCAGGCTTGCCCGGCTTTCCACTCTTCGCGCGCCAGTCTTGGTACGCCACCAGCATCGGCGCCGCAACCGCAATCGACGAGTACGTGCCGATGATAATCCCGATCACCAGCGCAAACGAGAAGCCATGCAGCACCTCGCCGCCAAACAGGTAAAGGCTCAGCACCGTAAGGAACGTCAGCCCTGATGTCAGCACCGTCCGGCTCAGCGTCTGGTTGATCGAGCGGTTCACCACATCCGCCAGCTTCTCCCGCCGGTTCATCGCCAGGTTCTCGCGAATGCGGTCGAACACCACGATCGTGTCGTTCATCGAATAACCGATCAGCGTCAGGATCGCCGCGATCACCGTCAGCGAAATCTCCTGGTTGGTAAGCGAAAACGCGCCGATCGTGATCAGCGTGTCATGGAACACCGCCACCACCGCCGCCACGCCGTAGATCAGCTCGAACCGGAACCACAGATAAATCAGCATTCCCGCCAGCGAGTAAATCGTCGCCAGCCACGCCTGGTGTTGGAGCTGCTTCCCAGCCGTGGGCCCGATGATATCCACCTGCTGCACACTGAATCCCGAGTCGTGATAGTTCGCCGTGAGCGCGTTCTCGACCTCGCTCCGTCCCTGGTCGTGCGCTGTGTCCATCGCCGTACTCAGCGGCAGCTTCACGATCACGTCGTTCGTGCTATGCCCCTGGCCCGTAATGCGCTGAATCGTCACGTCGTGGATCCCCGCGCCGTCCATCGCCGCGCGAATATGGTCTTCGTTCGGCGGAGAATTGAAGTGCACAGTGATCTGCGTTCCGCCGCGGAAGTCGACGCTCAGCGGCAGATGATGCCAGAACGCCAAACTCAGTATGCCGGCGATCGAAAAGATCAGCGAGAAGCCAAGGAAGTACCACTTCTTCCCCAGCCAGTCGATATTTACATCATGAAAAAATTCCACGTCGCTCTTTGTCCTTCAGCAGCCTAGTGAGCCGCCAATCTGCGTCTGTCGAAAATCCCTGAAATCTAAAATCTTCCATCTAACATCTGCTCTTCTAAATCGACAACTTCGCCGCCCTGCCCCTCTTCTCCAGCAGCGTGTCGAAGATCACCCTCGAAACAAACACCGCCGTGAACAGGTTGGCCAGCAAACCAAACGTCAGCGTTACCGCAAATCCCTTCACAGGTCCGGTGCCGAAGATAAACAGAATCGCCGCCGAAACGATGGTCGTGATGTGCGTGTCCAGAATCGTGACCCACGCATGCCCAAACCCGTCGTGCACCGCCGCCGCCGTCGTCTTGCCCGCGCGCAGCTCTTCACGGATGCGCTCAAAGATCAGCACGTTCGAGTCGACGCCCATACCGATTGTCAGGATCACGCCCGCAATTCCCGGCAGCGTCAGCGTCGCATGACTGAACCCCATGAATCCCAGCAGGATGATCAGGTTCAGAATCAGCGCCAGATCCGCGTTGATGCCTGCACCGCGGTAGTAGATCAGCATGAAGATCAGCACCGCAGCCATGCCTGCAATCGCCGATACCACGCCTTGATGAATGCTCTGCTTGCCCAGCGACGGCCCGACCGTGTTGGTATCAAGATAGGAGATCGACGCCGGCAGCGAGCCCGTGCGCAGCATCAGGCTCAGATCGTTCGCCTGCTGTTGCGTAAACCCGCCATGAATCTCGCCGCTGTCGCGAATCGCGCCCTCAATGTTCGCGACCTCGCGCACCTTGTTCTCGAGCACAATCGCCATGCCGGTGTTCACATTCGCGGAGGTGTACTTGTAGAACCGGTCGCCCGCCTCCGTCGTCAGCGTAAACGTAATGTCCGGCTGACCATTTTGATCTGTAGACGGCTGAGCCCCCCGGAAATCCGTTCCTTCCACGATCGACGCGCGCTTCAGCAGGTACCACTGATCCGGCCCGCCCGCGCCGTTGTTGCCGCTCAGCAGCTCCTCATCGGGAGGCACCGTTCCGCCCAGCGCCGCCAGCGCCTGCTGCTGGTCCGGCCACGGTCCCTGTCCCGGAACCACGGCATGAATCTCCAGCTTCGCGGTCGACTGAATAATGCTCTCCACCCGCGACAGGTCCGTCACGCCCGGAAGCTCCACCAGAATCTGGTTGTCGCCCAGACCGTACTGCTCAATCACCGGCTCCGACACGCCCAGCGAGTCCACGCGCTCGCGAATCGTCTCGATCGAGGTCTGCAGCGTCCGCGCTTCCAGGTCGCGGATCGCCGCCTGCTTCATCGTTAGCGTGTAGCCGCCATTCGGCGCGCTCGTGAGGTCATAGTTGACGTACTCATTGCCAGTCAGCACATCGTGAATCGCCGACTGCTGTCCTTGCGATCCTCCGGTAATCGTGATCACCTCGGGATGCGCCAGGTCCGCCTTCGCCGCCGTAGCGCCCAGCGGTTGCAGCGCTGTATTCAACGCCTGCACATCGCGGTCCGTCGCCGAGTTGATCGCCTCCTGCACGTGCACCTGCAGCACCAGGTGCGTTCCCCCCTGCAAGTCCAGACCCAAGTGGATGTTCCCGTTCAATAGCGATTTGATCGGCCCCGTATTGGGCGTGCTCGATCCATAAAAGATGCCGTAAACGAAAATCACCAGGATCGCTATGATCGCTGCTGCTTTGCCCTTCAGATTCTTTCCCATCGTCTATCTCGAATCCCTGCTCCGCTCAACTCGCTTCAAAAAGGTCGTCATCCTGAGCGAAGCGAAGGACCTCTGTATTTGCCGTTGCTTTTCTTTCTGTCATCCCCGCAGGGGATCTGCTTCTACGACTTCGGCGCCTCGTCCGTCGTCACTGCGGCAATCGCGCTCTTCACCATCTCCAGCTTGATGTTGTCCGGCGCGCACTTCACAACCAGCGCATCGTCCTTAATGCTCACAACCGTCCCCCGAATCCCGCCGTTGGTTGTCACCTTGTCGCCCGGCTTCAGGTTCGAAAGCATCTGCTGCCACTGCTTCTGCTTGCGCTGGTTGGGCGCAATCAGCAGAAAATACATCGCTACAAACATCAGGATCAGCAGCGGGAACCCGCCGAACGAACCTATGCCGCCGACAGCCGCTATCCCAGATACCGATACACCTTCAATCACGTGGTTTTGCCCACGGCACGAAGCGCCAACAACTCGGCGCGTCCGGCCTCATCTCTCATCGGAACTCTCAGGAGCTTTGCCGCCCAAGGCAGGGCTGCATCACCACATCGCCAGGAATGGCCAACCTGGAGACACGTCGGCCTTCCCGAGGCAACGTACACCTAAGCCTTAAGCATCTCCGCTGCGCTCTGCCCTGTCAAGAAAATGCCGCGCCCGTCTCCTCCTCCCGCGCCTCGCGCTGCTCCGCCACTCCTCCGCCAGCCCCCGCCAGGCCTTACTGCTACCTTCGTTCGCCACCCGCGCTAAAGCCAGACATCCAGTCTGCCGATAGGTCCCCTAGCTTTCGAACAGAATCCGGAGACCCACTGATGCCCTCATCCCTGCCGCTGCGGCGGACGGCCCTTCGTCTATTCTCACTAGCGCTGCCCGTCGCCGCCCTGCTCGCCACCGCGCCCGCACTCCACGCCGACTCCATGACCTACGACGTCACCCTCTCCCCCAGCTACGGCGTCGTGGGAGGCACCGGCACCGTCACGCTCGCGTCCGCTCCATCGAGCTCCGGCACTACCGTCTTCAGCGCCGAGAAAGGCCAGCTTCAGAACCTCAGCTTCGCCATCGGCGATCAGACCTTCAATCTCGCCGGCGACCCCGACGCCTGGGTCCAATTCACCAACGGCCAGCTCACCCAGGTCAACTTCCTCCAGACAGTGGACCACGCACCCGCACGCTACACGCTCGAGCTCTTCAACGGCTTCGAGTTCTATGGCAATGACTTCGGCCATCCAGAGTCCTACGGCAGCTTCTCCGCCGCTCCCGCCACGCTCTCGCAAACCCCCGGCAGGCCCCTGTCTGCGGCCAGCTCGACCCCCGAGCCCGCCAGCCTCGTCCTGCTCGCCA
Source organism: uncultured Verrucomicrobiae bacterium (assembly GCA_963716225.1). Taxonomy (GTDB): domain Bacteria; phylum Acidobacteriota; class Terriglobia; order Terriglobales; family Acidobacteriaceae; genus Granulicella. The sequence goes on from OY970299.1 coordinate 1,953,980, forward strand.
CCGCCCTGCTCGCCGGCGGCTTCTTCCTCCTTCGCCACAAGCGCGCCATCGAGTCCTAGCGCCCCCCAGGCCATCAGGCAACACGCAACACGAACTACGCAAAAGGAGCGGGCCTCGGCTCGCTCCTTTTTCTTTCCGCCCCGCACCGCTATACTTTGCCAAATTTCTTCGAGGGCCCCTTATGACGTTCGGACTTTTCCCGAAGCCACACTACCTTCTCATCCCCGCCCTCCTGCTGTTCGGCCTCTCCACCGCACTCGGCCAGACCCCCGCACCGGCGCCCGCGCCCGCGCCGTTTCATCCCCTCATCGCCAGCCTCTCAATGCCGCTCGACATCTCCATCCGCGCCAAGCCCGGCACACGCTTCCAGGCCACCGTGCTCCAGCCCTGGAGGAGCGCAACCTGCTACCTCCGCATCGGCGCCGCCATCCAAGGCCACATCTCCCAGGTGGACCGCCACACCAAAACAACCAGGCGCTCCGACATGCATCTGGTCTTCGACACCGCGCAATGCGACGGCCACCACAGCACGCCCCTCAAGATGACGCTCATTGGCCTGCTCGGCCCTGACACCCCCAGCCCCGGCGGCGAGTCCGGCGTCGGCAAAGACCCCGACCTCACCGACGTCCCCAACAGCATCGGCGGCGGCCTTCGCAGCGTCAGTAACGCGGTCGACGCGCACACCTACGCGCTCGCGGGCCGCGCCGTCCCCACCGACTGGAAACCCGGCATGGTCTTCGATGTCCCCTCCACCACCCTCGCCATGGATAAAGACGGCGCCAGCGTCGTTGAAAGGGCGGACAAAGACGTCCGCCTCGAAGCCAAAACCTACCTCATCCTCGAAGTCGCCCCGCAGTAGCTCCGAACAAAACGCCTTCGCGCCCTTATCTCGCGACACTGCCCAGCCGCTTTTCGCTTCCTGGCCTGGGAGTTGCGCACCTAGGGGGATCATGCCCGCCCCAGCCGCTCGATGTCGTAACGGAACTCCGATGAAACTCCGATTCTTCTCCGACCTGCGTTTTCCGGGATAATGGGACGCCGGCACATCACTCTTCCGCCAGGCAGGCAAAGGAGTTCAGCGGTGATCTACCGCTTCGATCGCTTTCAGGCCGACGACACCGACTTCCGCCTCACCGCGGACGGCATACCCGTCTCCCTCGAACCCAAAACGCTCCGCCTGCTGCTCTATCTCGTCCAGAACCGCGGCCGTCTGGTCCGCAAACAGGAGCTCCTGGACGACGTCTGGCAGGAAACCGCCGTCAGCGAGAGCGCGCTCACCCGCTCCATCGGCCTCCTTCGCAAGGCTCTCAACGAGGACAGCCGAGAGCCGCGTTTCATCGAAACCGTCCCGACTGCCGGCTACCGCTTCATCGCCCAGGTTGAAACCTTGCCCTCGGCCCAGCCGCGAGCCAATCCTTCTCCGGCTCTGCGCCCCGCCGGTCTTCCCATCGCCCCGCTCACCTCACCCGCACCGATCCCAACACCGACGCGGGCAAAAGCCCGCCGCCTGCGCCTCGCGATCGTCGGCTCCTGTTGCTTTGTCGTTCTTGCCGCCGTCACCTGGCTCGTCGCTGCGCGCGCGCATCCCGCGCCCGTGATCCGTTCGCTCGCCGTTCTTCCACTCAACAATCTTTCCGGCGACCCGAGCCAGGACTACTTCGCCGACGGCATGACCGACGAGCTCATCACCGAGCTCGCGCACATTCCCAACCTTCGCGTCGTCTCCCGCACCTCCGTCATGCTGGATAAGAACGCCCACAAGTCTCTGCCCGACATCGCGCGCGAGCTCAACGTCGACGCTATCGTCGAAGGGTCCACCGTCCGCTCCGGCGACCGCGTCCGCATCACCGCCCAGCTCATCGACGCCCGCACCGACCGCCACCTCTGGGCCCAGAGCTTCGAAGGTCCTGCTGCCGACGTCCTCTCGCTGCAGGACAGCGTTGCCTCCCAGATCGCCGCCGAGACCCGCCTCGCGCTCCTTCCCTCGCCTCCTCGACCTCCCATCAACCCCGCCGCCCATGACGCCTTCCTTCGCGCCCGCTACTTCTTCGACAAGCAGGACTTCGCGCACAGCATGGCCTACTTCCAGCAGGCCATCTCCATCGATCCGGGCTTCGCCTCCGCCTACGCGGGGTATGCCACCGCGCTCGACGCCGGCACCACATTCGGGCTCGGCCCTCCCGCCGTCCTCATGCCCAAAGCCCGCGCCGCCGCCCAGCGCGCCATCCAGCTCGACCCCCAGAACGGCGACGCCTACACCGAGCTCGGAAGCATCGACACCATCTACGACTGGGACTGGACTGCCGCCGAGCAGAACCTTACCCGCGGCATCGCTCTCAATCCCAACGACGCCATCGCCGAATTCAAATACGCCGTTTTCCTCGACGCCGTCGGCCGTACCCAGGACGCCGTCACCCACATGCGCCGCGCTCTCGACCTCGACCCACTCTCCTTCATCATGAATCGCCGCCTCGGCGCCACCCTCTACCTCGCCCGCGACTATGACGCCGCCCTCGCGCAGCTCAACCGCGCCGCCGAAATGGAAGACCGGCACGGCTCCGTCGACTACCACCTCACCCTCGTCTACGAGCAGAAGGGCATGCACGACCAGGCGGTCGACAGTGACCTCGCCGGCCTGCGTGAGGACCACCCCCAGGTCGATGCCGCCGCCCTGCGCTCAACCTACCAGCAGCACGGCTGGCAGCCCTACTGGCGCGCCCGCACCCAGGCGCTGCTCTCGCTGCCAGCCGATTCCTGCACCGGTTACCAGGTCGGGGTCGACGATCTCCGCGGCAACGACCTTCCCCACGCCTTCGACTCCTTCAACCGCGCTGTCGACCAGCACTGCTTCAACATGGCCCTCATCCGCGTTGACCCGTTGCTCGACCCCGTCCGCCACGACCCGCGCTACGCCACTCTCCTGACACGCGTCCATCAGTAACACTGAAGCATGCTTTGTCTTCTTGGACTTACCGTAAATCTCCGCAGTCCGGACAAGAGTGCATACACTGATACGAACCACTCCCTTTATTTTCATGACTTTGCAATATCAGGTCCACCGCTAAGCCATTTTGTTCGAAGACTTTGCGCAAAATCCGGGGGAAGGGGGCTCCCAGCCTACGCGACCCCGCCGCGGCGTCAGGCGGCTAAACCTCTGCTTGCGAAGGTGCCTCCTGCGCTACGACTTCCCCGCTCACAAAACAGAGAGAGCTGCGATCAGAGTGGTGCGCAACCGGTCTGCGATTCTCATTGGGGATCGGGTGAGTGGCGCAGCAACGTTCATCTCTGGCTTTCCGCAGTGGTTGGCGTGTGGACAGATTCAATTCTGGCGGCAATCGTCTCCTGCGCATGTTGAAGCCGGCGAGACATCGCGCGCAGATCAAACTTCGATTCGTGCTGATACCAGTCGGGCGTGGAGGATGTATTCCTACTTGCGATCGCCGCCTGCATCTCTTCAAGATGGCTCGACGCTGCGGCGAGCGCGCGCTTTGCGGAGGGCGCGTCATCGACAGCGATGTAGCTTTCGGCCACATCTTTCAAAAAGAGGTTAGCCGCCAGCATGAATTTTGCATCGCTGAGTAAGGATTCGTTCAAGAAGCGACGACTCTCGGACGGCGCCTGCTCGACGAGACGCTGTGCGATTCTAACAACCGCGCGGAGGCGCTCGGCTGAGGCAGTGGTGCCGTTCACGATCGCGTGCGGCTCATCCGACGCGCCGGAGTATGCGGGGTCAATCTTCAGCATGTGAGGATCTCTGAACAAAGGATCGGAGGTGTAGTGGCCGGTCTCGATCCGGGCAAGCAGACTCTCTGCAGCGCGCGCATAACGAAGGTCATGAAAGATGTACTGACGGGGAAAGTCCTTGAGCTCGGGCGCTCTCTGTCGCCAGTAGGCGAAGTAGTAATCGTGATAGGCGTCATGGATTGGGTTTGCGAGCGCAGGATCGAAGTACTGTGCGCAGAAGTCATCGAGCGCGTCGTCCGCCTTGATCTTGTCGTCCCACAAAAGCTTCGAGGCAACGCTGATTTCCATCGTGAATTCACGAAGGTTTCCAATGTTCAGGACTACCAGATCCAGATGCCCGGGTTTGACTCCCTGGCGCACCTGCTGAAGGTTCTGCTCGACCTTCCAAGGGCCTTCACCCTCGGCAAGATGTGAGCCGGTCGTGAAGAATTGCAGATTGAGGTAATAGCCGACCGCCTGCCCCTTCGCGTGCGGATGAAAGATCTCCGGTCGCGGATAGTGGTCGCGCTGCTCGTTCGCGTAGTTCCAGATCAGCAGTGGATCCTTTGGAGGCGTAAGTTCGCCGGCATCGAGAAACTGACCAACCTCGTTATAGAACACCGTTCGCGTAAGCGGGACGGGGCCGCGGCTTACGCGTCGCAGGAGGCGCATTTGATGGTCCAACATGGCGGAGATGACTCGCGCACGGTCAGAGTTGGACTGCGGCGCGTCCGGAAAGGTTCTCCAGAACGGCTTATCTCCATCAACGCGGAATTCAATGGATTGAATGACGTCGAGATGTTCGTCTTCCACGAAGTGGATGGCGTATGTCCAGAACTCATCCAAGGCGCCGACATTGGACAAGAGTAATCGAGGCGCAGGCATATGCCGCACCCTGGTCCAATACCTGTCCCAGTCTCCGAGCAGAAAACCAAAGGGAGCGAGATGCGTGAACGTGACTTTGATGCCCCTCTGCTTACAACGGCGGGCGAGCACCAGACCGAGGTTCGGCTGATTGTTCCAGTTGCTGATGTGATCTACGTCCAGAAGATTGAAGCGTAAGCGAAGAAGCGTTTCGAGAAAAAGATCGACATGCGCATCCGATTGCGAAAGCCACGGAGCGAGCATGTCCGTGTCGTTCGGAAACCAGCCACGCCAGCGCACAGACGGCGCATCAACCCGCTGAAACACTGCCGACTTGATGTCGAGTGAAGGGCTCGGGTGCGGCTGCCATCCACTCCAGAACCAAAGAGGCGGAACACCCACGGCTCGCTCAGAGAACTGATAGATGCTGTAGATGGTTCCACGGACATCGCTGCCCTGCAGCACGATTCTCACAGGACCGTTGGTGGTCTGCGAAATGGAGTAGCTTTCCGGGGCGCTGAGCGTCTTGTCGCGATACCGGCTTGTCGCCGCGCCGTTGCATGTAATTACGATGGCGGTGTCCGGACCCGCCTGTTCCGCGCTGGACAAAAGTGGGGACTCGGCGCCGAGCGTCTTTCGCAGGTCTCGCCTGAGGTCGGTAGCGGCAATCTGAATTGCGGGATTTTCGGCGGGGTCAACTACGACTGCGACGCCGGCGTGAACCTGCAAAGGCGCGGCGTGCGCGTAATCGCAAGATGTTATGGCAAGCGTGCATAGGATTATGAACGTCCAGCGGAAATACCGCAGGGGAAGGCGCAGCATATTCTGGGTCCTCGGCTGGGTCAACGATTTCAGAAGCTGGCCTTCACTCCCACCTGCATCTGCCGGCTGTTACTGGCCCCCGTGATGACGCCGAAGTTTCCAAGCACCGAGGAGTTCGTGCTTGGAGAGTTATAGGTCGGGTGATTGGTAATGTTGAAGGCCTCACCGCGGATCTGCAGGTTGAACCGTTCGCGCACCTTGAAGTTCTTCATCAGGGCGGTATTGAGAGAGTCGGTGTAGGGAGCTCGAATGTCTCCGCGGTACGGCGGCGTGGGAGAAACTCCGCCAGGCGTGAGGGACGATACGTTGTAGTACTGGCTCGGCAATTGGATGAAGGCTGCCGGATTGAAGTAAGGATTTACAGGATTCCCATTGCTGCCCTTGATGTTTCCGAGCCGGTCCTTGATAGGACCGGATGTCATTGGATTGCCCTGAATGATGGGGCGGCCATTCGAGCCGGTGATGGCGAGCGGCAGCCCGGACTCGAGGTCGTAGTAGTTCGAGATCTCCCACCCACCGAGTGCAGTGCGCAAAACGCCGCGTGTGAAGCCATCTCCCTTGAAGAGGACTGGCATGTTGTAAACCATTGTCAACCGCAACAGATGCGGCTGATCCAGCGGTGAGATGGCGTGATAGTTCACAAGCGCGTTGTGATAGTAAGACTTATTGACGAGGCTGGTGATGTTGTTGTGCTCCAGCTTGGACCACGTATAGGTCGCGAGCACCTGTAACTGAGTTGTAATCCTTTGCTGATAACGCGCCTGCAGGGCGTTGTAAGTTGTGGTTCCTGTGTTAACTCCGTCTTCCGTCACCGAGGTGAACTGAGGAAACGCCGTTTGCAGATAGTGCTGCGCGATTGTCGGAGAGGCACCCAACGTGGTGTTTGTGGGAAGCTGGCCGTAGAACGGGTTTGCAACCTGATTGTTTTGCGAGGCGAGGTTCAGCGACAGCGGGAGCTCGTTCAGGTCGAAGCTTTCGAATTGTTTGAGGCTGAGCATGCCCACGTATGCAACCTGCAGGTCGGCGTCCTTGGGCAGGCCCTGCTGCACACTGAACTGCCACTGCTGCGAGTACGGCACAACGCGATTCGGGTTTACGAAGCTGAGGCTCGATCCTGTCTGGGTCAACACTCCGTTTGCGGTGCCGACCGGCTTGGTGATGCCGTTCGGGAATGGATTTGAAATTGTCGTTGCAGGCGTCGCACTGCTGTTCGTAGTTCCGACATACGTGGTGCTGGAACTAAAGGTGGGCACACCGCCTTGATCGGTCAGAAGCTCGTTGAGCGGGCTATAGAAGAGCGCGTAGCCCCCGCGAAACACGGATCTGGGTGCGGCGGCGTAGGCGAATCCGACGCGTGGGCCGAAGTTATTTGCGTCGATATTGCCGCCGCGTCTTGGATTTCCATTGATGCCGGCAAACTGGATGCCTCCAGTGAGCGTCCTGCCGGGAAACGCGAGGTTGACGGGCGCGTTGGGATCGAAGCCGAACGAGATCTGATTGTGGCGCTCGCTGTACGGGGTTTCGAGATCGTATCGAACTCCGAGTGTTAGCGTTAGCTTCGGAGTCACTCGCCAGTTGTCCTGTATGTAGAGACCGGTGTAACGATTCTCCAGTGTCAGCGGAGCAGTGGAGGCGAGCGAACCAGAGTCCGCGAGACCAAGCAGCAGAGAGGCGACGCCACTTCCGGAGGTCTGGAGTGCAGACGTGCTGCTGGGATTCGACGCTGTGAACTTCTGGGTTACCGTAAATGTGCCGGCTGCCGAGACCCCCTGACTTGCGGTGTTGAACTGATACGTACGCCAGTCCACGCCGAACTTCAAACTGTGGTTCCCTTTCTGCTTGTTGAAGGTAACGATTGCGGTGTAGCCGTTGTTGGCGATGAGGTTGGCACGTGCGCCGATGCTGACACCGGTATCCGCTGAGTCGATCGCGAAGTTGGGCCAACCCACGATCTGCTGATTGCCTGTAAGGCTCTGCGGAAGCTGCCATGAACTGGGCGGCGCCTGCCCGAAGGCTCCGTAGCTGTCATTGTTGACACGCCTGATGAAACCCACACCGAAGGAGCCGACCAAGGTCGGCGAGAACGTGTACGTGTCATTGAGTACGGCGGCGTACCTGGATTGCAGGTAGGTGTCGATGTTCGCTCCGCTGCCGTTGTACTGCTGCGTTCCGTTGATCAATGCGGTCGGGCTCTGATTGCGAGACAGATAGCTGTAGCGTGCAAAGATCCGCTGTTTGTTGCTGATGACGTAATCCGCGCGCTCACTGTAGTTCGACTGGGAGACGGTGTAGGTTGCGTCCTGATACCAGTTCTGTACTCCTAGCTGATCATTGGCACTGGCAAGATTTGGGCCACCGGATTCGGAGAGCAACGTCTGGAGCACCGCCTGTCCTGTGGGATTAATGAGGGCCTGCGGAATGATGGCGCAGTTGGTTCCGGCCGCCTGTGTGCCGTAGGTGGGTCCCGGGGTGAGCACTGGAGCGACCGGAACTCCGTTAACGCACTGAAACTGCTTTCTGGAGGAGAACGTGCCGCTGCTGTTCAGCGTGGTCGAGTACGGGTTATAGAGAGTGAGAGGCGTTCCGGATTGGCTGCGCGCCGCGGAGAAGTCGCCCTTTGCCTCTGCTGCGGTCGGCACGCGCGTCGTCTCCGACAGATCACGGACGTCGTGGTCTCCTTCGAATGCGGAAGCAAAGAAGAGGCGATCCTGGCCGTGGTAGAGATGCGGAAGAACAACGGGGCCGCCGATAAAATATCCGGTCTGGTAATAGTTCACGTCTGGCCGGGGCGTGTGGCTATTGTCGTTAGCCCAGGTGTTTGCGTTCAGCCCCTTCCACCGGCCGAAGCCGTATAGAACGCCATGGAACTTGTTGGTGCCGGCACGAGTTTCCATGACCACCGCACCACCTGTCGTGCGACCGAGAGAGGCGTCGAGCATCGTCGCGTTCACCTTCATCTCCTCAACTGAATCGACTGAAGGGACGACAACTACGGAGCCGGTAGAGAGTGGAACGGTGTCGGGCATGCCGTCGAGCACCCACGCATTCCCGCCCTGAATGCCCCCGCCGCCGTTAATGCTGATCGCCGTCTGGTTATCGCTGGTGTAGGTGCCCTGCGACTGCCCGGTGACGCCGGGGGCCAGGCGAACGAAGTTTGCAGCGTTCCGGTAAATGGAGGACGCGACCTCGGTGACGACCTCGCGCGAGATCAGTTGGCTGAGGTCGCTGTTGGTGGTCTCGAGCAGAGCGCCGCCCGATGTGACCTCGACCGACGTGGTATTCGGACCCACTTTGAGAGCGAGATCGACGGTGATACGACTTCCTGCATCGACGCGCACCTCGCGCCGCGTGGTCTCAGAAAAGCCGGCAGTCCTGGCCGTGACCGTATAGGTCCCGGGAAGAAGGAACGGGAACTGGTACGCGCCGGCCTGATCCGTTTTGGTCTGGGTGGCGGTGCCCGTCTCTGTCTCGGTAAGACTCAACTGAGCCCCTGGAACGGCAGCGCCGGTGGGATCCGTGATCGTACCGGTGACCACGCCGCGAACCTCCTGCGCTGCGAGGGCACACGGGACGAGAGCTACGATTGACCCGATTACGGCACGCATCAATAAGTTACGAAGCACGTCACTCATCTCCCTTGGGGCTGAGTTCACGACTGGCGATTTGGTCTGCCTGGCGCAGGCCCTGACAATCGCAACACTAGGGATTGGTGAAGCGGCGCGGTAGTGTTTTTACCGTAAAAAGCAACGTGAATGCAGGGATTTGCGGGTATCTTGCGCATTATCGACAATCGTCGGGACGTCAAGCACTCGCTCCCTTGCGCCTCCTGCGCGCGCTCATATACGGTTAATCGTTCTCAAGGAACCCGGCAGTGGCAACAATCCCGCGCATCATCGCGAAGACCGAGCTGAAATCCTCCGCTCATCGAGACCGATACGCGCTCCTGCAGCGCATCCTTTGGAGCCGGCAATTTGAGCGGTCCGAGCGGCTGCGCAATTTTCTTGAGTACGTCACGACGCGTGTGCTCACCCATCCGGATGCAGAGGTGCATGAGCAGGAGATCGGCCGCGAGGTCTTCGACCGTCCGCAGGATTACGACACAGCCTCGGATAACATTGTTCGCGTGACCGCCTCCCAGCTTCGCAAAAAGCTGGAGGAATATTTCTGTTCCGAGGGCGCCTCGGAACCGGTTGTCCTGGAGATCCCCAGGGGGCGATACACACCGCTGTTCCGCGAGCGCGGGTCACCGCCGCCCCAGGCGGTCACGGGCGCCTCGATCCCGGTAACGATTCCCAAGCGGGGTGAAATCCTGATGCTCAGGACCGCCTTTGCGATGGTGCTTGCTGCGCTGATCGTGTGCGGCGGGCTTATCGTGCGGCAGCATCGAGCAGCGCCGGCGAACCCGCAGACACCCGCACTGACGGCCTTGTGGTCCAGCCTATTTTCACCGTCGCGACCGACCAGCGTGGTCGTGTCGGATTCGAGCCTGAGCCTCTATGAAGATCTGTTAGGGCGATCGCTGTCGCTGGCAGACTACATTACGGCACATAGTGAGGCGGAGGACCGCTTCATCGTATCGGATCCGGCGCTGAGCCGGTTTGCGCGCCTGGCGTTCGGGCGCGGGCTCACCAGCAGGGCGAGCACCAGCACTGTCTATCGGATCGCCGAGCTTAGGAATCCTGACGCATCGGGCATGCTCATCGTGCGCCCGAAAGACTTCAGCATCGACACGATGAAGTTCGCGAATGTCGTGCTGCTCGGAAGCCCGCGCGCGAACCCGTGGGTGGAACTGATCGAGAAACAGTTGCAGTTTCAATATGTCTACGACGAGACCACACACCACTCCGCGTTTCGAGAGATTTCCCGGAACGGCGGAGATCCCGTCAATTTCCCGACCGACTCGAAGACGAGTTACTGCAGGATCGCGTTTTTGCCGAACCTGAGCGGGAACGGCAATATCTTGAGTATTGCGGGGACCGAGACGGAAGGCACCGAAGGCGGCGGTGAGTATGTCACGAATGAGAAGACACTCGAACAGCTTCGTCAGCGGTTGGGGATTAAAAATGGTCCATTTCCGTATTTCGAAGTGCTGCTGAAAAGCGACAGAGTGGGAGGCGCTACACCTCAGCTTACGATTGTCGCGGCTCGAGTAGTTCACCCGCAGTCGTAGTTGCCTCCGTTCTCGCTGTCGTGCCTTCAAGGGCTCGCAGACCAGCTCCGCGACCGGTCGGAGAACAGGCCTGAACCGCCACTGGGTGCCTACACGCGATTCACCTCGCAGATATCAGCAGAGCCGTCCTTTCGGAATGGCTTCACCATGACGCGCGGACTTCTGCCCGAGAGCCGATCTGCACCGCCGGCTCGTCCGGAACAAATTTAAGAATCGCAGCGCTGCCGCCTGGAACGTTCACGCTGAGTGCGTCTCTTGACGCTGAGTTCACGGACTGCCACTGGCCGTCCCATACGCCGTTGTCCTGGATGGGAACGCCACCTAGTTTCGTGCCAAGTTTCGCCGACGTATCGCCGGAGTTCTCGAGGCGGATCAATTCGGCGTGGTGGTAGGGCAACGGGATGAGAATGGTGACGAGTGCGTTCTGCGCATTGGGTCCGTGCTCTTTACTGATGATTGTGACGTAGAGTGCTTTGTCCGCCGCGAGGACGGCGTAGGCGGTGAGATTGACGAGCGCGGTGGAGGCGGTTTGTTGCACGGGCACGACTTGTCCGTGGCCCCCGACGGCGAAGGCTTTCATTGCATAGCCGAGCGGCTGGATGGCGTAGTTCGAGCCGGAGGAAAGGAAAACGGCGTAGAAGCAGGTCGTGCTCTCGTCGGCTGCCGCGACGCGTTCGCCCGTATGGAAGTTGATCCCGGCGGCACCGTGCGATGCCCACCAGTGCATGTAGTCGAGTCCCCAGAGCGCCGAGGCGAAGGTGTCGCTGACGTCTTTCGCGCCGCCATTGAAGTAGCTGTTCGTCTCTTCGATGCGATAGGGAACATGGCTGCTCTCTGCGTCGTGAGCGAAGGACTGGAAGAAGTCGTCGTAGGAGTTCACCCAGCCGGTCGAAAGCATCGCGGATCGGCCTGCTGCTGCATCGCTGACTTTGCGGCCGCTGGCTCCGGGATAAGCGTGCTGTGTGACGAAGCGGATACGACTCGAGCCGCCGAAATCCTGCACGAATTCGCGCGCCCATTCGACCTTGGAAGGGGTCGTGCCGGGCCCGCAGAATTTTGCGTCGCGGTCGACGCCGAAGTCGTCGAAGGCTTTGATGTAGCGGTTCAGCTCAGAGCGGTAGCGGTCGAAGCTCTTCTCGTAGATGTCAGGTTCGTTGCCGACCTCAAAGCAGTCGACGAGCGAACGGTCGCGTGCCATGAGGTGCTTCGCCAGAGGCGCTACGTCTTGTGGGCCGCCGCCGCGAAGCCTGAAAGTGAAGATCACTTTGGAGGAGACGGCCTGCGCGAAGGAGAACAGATGGTCGGCGTCGGTGATGCTGGGGAAGGGCAGCGTGGGGACATCGGCTGTATTGCCTCCGATGCGGAGGCTCTTGATGCCGAGGTTATGGAACGTCTCGATCAGGGAGGCGTTCGAGTCGTTGAAGTAATAGGAACCTGTGGAGCTGGGTAGGAGGTTTTGCATCTCAAAGCTGAGGCCTGCGAAGTCATCAGGGATCTGCGCGCCGGGATGTTCAGTATCGATCGTGAGCTGCACGTCGGCGGCGTGGCCTTGCGCTGTGGCGGAGATGCAGAGCCCGGTCAGCACCAAAAGAAGACTCATCGAAAGACAGTTTCGGCAAGAGTTCAGTCGCACGAGAACACTCCTCGAGTGGGCGGATTTGACCGCCGATTTGGTGGCGCGTTTGTGCGACAAGTTAGAAGAGCAGCTTAAGGCCGACTTGCAACTGACGAGGCGCGTTGGCCTGTGCCGTGATCACGCCGAAGGAGCTGGAGCTGACGGTGGTGTTCGGCCCAGCGAAGGAAGGCGTATTGAAGGCGTTGAATGCCTCCACGCGGAACTCGCCCGAAAGGTGTTCTGCAATATGGAAGTTCTTGAAGACCGAGAGATCGACATTTCTCAGGGGCGGCGTGCGCACCTCTGAGAGCGTGCGTGAGACATTGCCGAGCGTGTAGGGGAGCGGTTGGCTGAAGACAGATGTGTTGAAGTAATGCGACAGCCGGCTCTCTACACTTCCGGGGAGGGAGGCGTTCTGCCCGGTCGTGTTCGGCCGTTCACCGGGATTGAAGATGTTGGCGACATTGGTGGCGGAGAGTGCGAGTGGGTTTCCGTTCTGCCAGGTGAAGATGCCGTTCATCTGCCAGCCGCCGAGCACGCCATTCTCAACGTGATTCCAGCTCGCGCCGAATCTTCGGCCCTGACCAAAGGGAAGGTTGTAGGTGAGGCTCGCGACCAGCCGGCGAGAGACGTCGAAGGTGGAAAGCGACCAGTCGCCATGACGGTTGTAAAAGTCCTGCTGGGTGCCGCTGCCGTTGAAGTTGCCGGTGTTATTGGAGGAGCTGTCGTCCATCGATTTGCCGCCGGTGAATGCCGCGAGAAATCCGAGGTCGTGTACGAAACGTTTTTCGACGCGCACCAGGACAGCGTTGTAGTCCGAGCTTGCGCCTGGCTGATAGCTCCAACCGACTCCCGTGAATTGCGGATACGGCGCCATCAGATAGCGCTTCTGCACGGTCGCTCCTGAGAGCGGACCTGCGTTGGTGATAGTTCCATAGAACGGGTTCGGAACGGTTTGGAGCAGTTGTGAACCGAGGCTCAGGTCGGAGATCGGAAGCTGATTGAATCCGGCGTTCCAGAGTAGTTGTGAACCGTGGCTGCCGGTGTAGGTCGTTTCGATGAGCCAATCTTTTGGAAGCTGGTACTGAATTCCGAGACTGTAACCCTGGCTGTAGGGCGTGGGTGTGTAGCGGATGGGACCGGAGATGCTGGTGCCGGTCGCGGTCGCGAGACCGAGAGAGCTTCCCGTGACCGGGACGAATCCTGTTGGATAGGGGTTGGAGAGAGTGTTCGCCGGTGTGAGGCCATCGATTGTGCCGAAGTACGTCGAATCGGTACGGTAGCCGGTCTGCGAGATCGTGCCGGCGGCCTCCGTGGGCGAGAGGCTGTAAAAGATTCCGTAGCCGGCGCGCAGGACTGCACGCGAGGTGAAAGCGTAGGCGAGCCCGAGGCGCGGGCTGAAGTTCTTCAAAGGCATATCAAACTGCGAACGCGGATTGCCGTTGACGCCGACGTACTCAAGGCCGCCCTGCAGGTTTGAAATGCCGCTGGGGCCCGCGAGCGGTGACGGTGCGGTGAAATTTAGATAGACATCGCGATTGTGCCGCTCGACGCGAGGAACGAAGAGCTCGTAGCGCAAGCCGAGGTTCAGAGTGAGCTTCCGGGTTGCCTTCCAGTCGTCCTGCACATAAAAGCCGAGGTACTGACTGGTTGTGTCGGCGATCTTGAAGTTGTGCGTTACGGTTCCGCCGCCGAGGCCGAGCAGGAATGAGGCGAAGTCGTCTCCAGCGGTGCTGGCAGCGACCTGCGCGTTGGGGCCTTCAGTGAGCGCCGGTGTGAAGCTGAAGTCTCCCGAGGCGCGGCCGGTCTGATTCAAATTGTCGATGAGCGCGCGGAACTCGCCACCGAATTTCAGGGTGTGACCGGACCAGGTTTTGGTGTTGGAAAGAATCCAGGTGTGGGACATCATGCCGAGCGTGCCGGCGGTGAGATCGCTTCCCTGGCCGAGCGAGTAGTAGTTCTGAAACTCGAAGCCCGGGAAGAACAGCGCGTTCGCCGTGGATGCGATGTAGCCGGGGAAGCCGAGCTGCGTTGGATCGAAGCCTGCGGAGATGAGCCCGGTTTTCTGGACGACTCGGTAGACGCCGTAGCGGAATTCGATGATGTCCGTTGGGCTCTTGTCGAAGATGTAATTTACGCCGCCGCCGATGGCGTTGTTCGAGAGCGACGCTCCGTTGTGGACCGTCGACGTGGATCCTTGTGCAACGCTGATGGTCTGCGGGAAGAAGAGCGTGGGTTCGCTGATTGGATTGCGCTGCGATATCCGGAACGACAGCCGCTGGCGATCGCCGAGATTCTGGTCAAGCTTGATGTCGTATTGATTGATGTTGTAAGGCGCTGATGCGGAGGCGGCCCAGTTGTTGATTTGACCGCCGCCGGTCCCGGGCAGGTTGGGAGCTGGCCAGTACTTGCTAACGGCCATCGCGACGGCGTTCCTCCGGTTCAATGGAATCATGTTGCCCATGAACGGCTGCCGAATGTAGGTGCTGCCGACCAGTGTTGTGGTTGCCGGATCGTAGATGGTAATGGGCTGGCCCGAGGCGGTTTTCAACGCCGAGAAGTCGCCGTTGCGTTCGGCCTGCGTGGGTACGGATGCGAGGACGTTCGCAGCCGTGCGCTGACGCAGGCCTTCGTAATCGACGAAGAAGAAGGTTCGGCTGCGGCCGTTGTAGAGGTGGCCGAGGAGAACCGGGCCACCGAAGCTCGTTCCGAACTGACTGCGCTTGAAACTGGCGAGCGGGATCCCCTGTCGATCGGCGAAGAAGTTGTTCGCATCCATTACGGAATTGCGCAGAAACTCATAGACGCTGCCATGGAACGAGTTGGTGCCTGTTTTGTAGATCAGGTTGATGATGCCGCCCCCGCTCAGGCCAAACTCCGCGGCGTAGTTGTTGGTCTCCACCTTGAATTCCTGCACTGCGTCGACCGACGGGAAGATGCTCAGACCGTTGAAGCTATCCGTGGGCGGCGACGACGAGACGCCATCGAGCAGAACGTCCGTCGTGCCGGAGCGGCCGCCATTCACATTGAACTGCAGACCGGTCATGCCGCTTCCTACAGTTCCGGTCACGTTCGGCGCGAGGAGGATGAGGCTGAAGGGGTTCCGTTGATTGAGCGGAAGATTGACAATGCTGCGATTGCTGATGACCTGACCGAGTTCGGAGGAGGCGGTCTCGAGCACGGGCGGATCGGCAGTGACCTCGACGGTGTCGGAGACGGAACCGAGTTGAAGCACGAACGGGAGGTCGACCGCCTGATCGACGTCGAGGACGAGGCCGTTCACTTCCAGGCGGCTAAAACCGGCGAGTTGAACCTTGACGTCATACCGGCCGGCAGGGAGAGCAGGGGCTGTGAAGCGGCCGTCCTGTCCTGTGGAGAGCGGCAGGACAGCGCCGGTCTCCTCGTTGAGGATGCGCACGTTCGCTCCGGGGATGACGGCCTGGCTCTTATCGCGGACCGTGCCGCTCAGGGAGGCGGTGATCTTCTGGGCTGAGCAGCGGACTGCTATCACGAGCAAGAGGACAATCGAGAGCTGCCGAATCCGTGTCACGAACTACCTCCCCGCTTGCGCTGCCAGGCTGCGGAACAACCTGGAAGTTGCTGAGCGAACGAATCGTAGGCGTGCGAAATTCACTGGGGAATGTTCGGCACAGTATTCTGGCGGGTTTTGCCAGAGGAAGATTCCGTGGCAGTTTGGTTGGGATACCAATTGCGTCAACGAAGAAGCCTGCGCATCGCGCACAGACTCGAGGAAGATTTGAGATCTCGCGCCCATGGCTGTTGATACGGCAGGTATGTTACTGTTAGCCCCCAATGCAAGGGCAGTTAAAGGATCGCGCAGAGCCCGGTCATGGCCAGCGATTTGACCATGCCAGCGTGACCTCCGCCCCTCTCGCGATTCAGTCTGAACTGGAAAATATCCTTGGAGGAGCTTCCTTTCGTTCCAGCAGGCGCTGCAGCGAATTCCTGCGATTCGTGGTTCAGGAGACGCTTGAAGGGCGGCAGGATGAGCTCAAGGAGAGGACGCTGGGAGTGTCGCTGTTTGGCCGTCCCGCTGACTACGAGACACCCGGCGACCCGATCGTCCGCGTCACCGCCAATGAGGTAAGAAAGCGGCTGGCGCAGTACTACGATGATCACGCCGGAAGCGCTCTGAGGATCGATCTCGCTCCAGGGTCCTACGTGCCCGTATTTCGGCGCAGCGAATTACCCGCTCCAAATCTCCCCGCGCCGGCTGCTGCACCGGTCGTCTCTGCACCCGTCCTCTCTCCGCCGGCGACGGCCAGACGAGTAAATCTATGGTGGCTCCTCCTCTGCCTGGCGGTCGTTGTTTCCGCCGCCTCGGTGTGGCGCTCGCGTCAAAAATCTCCGCTGGAGACATTCTGGTCTCCCGTGTTCACCTCCGATCGCACTCCGATTCTTTGTGTGGGCACAAGCAGCCATGTCTGGGTGCTTTCTGATCGCCTGTCTACGCAACTGAGCTCTACGCTGGGGCAGGCCTCGCAGCCCGTGAGTGTCGCGATCGATCATCACGAAGCGCTTCCGGTCGCAGATGGCTACTTCTCTCTTGGCAGCGTAAAGGCGGCCCTGGGACTCTCGGCCTTTCTGTCGCAGAAGGGATTGAGGCCTCAGCCGCGGATGGCCGGACCGCTGGCCCTGGATGACTTTCACGACCACACGATCGTTGCCGTTGGAGCGTTCTCTAATCCGTGGGCCCTCGAACGAACGTCGGAGATGCGGTTCCGATTCGGCCGAGAGATCATCGATGGGAAGTCGTGGCTGAAGATCACCGACTCTCAGGATCCGAAACGCGAATGGAGAGTTCAGGAGTCTCCCTTCGCGGCGCCCTCGGAGGATTACGCCCTGGTCACGCGCATCATTGATCCGGGGTCGCGAAAGGTCTTTCTATCACTGGCCGGGTTGAACCAGTTTGGGACCGAAGCTGCCGAGGAGTTCGTGACCAACGGCGACTACTGGAACGACATCGTCGCGCATGCACCCAAGGGCTGGCAATCGAAGAACCTTCAGGTGCTTCTCCAGACATCAGTCGTGGAGTCTCATCCCACGCCGCCGCGAGTCGTTGCCGTATATTTCTGGTAGAACTCTTTCCCGAGTCTTCAGGCTCTTTCTGACGTGACCTCGTCCAACAATCTGTATCGCCATTAGCTCGATGGGACGGACTATGAACGGTGCTGTTGCTGCGTTCGCACTGACGCTCTGCGTTGGAGTGCCGGTTGTTTTCGGGGCGTCCAGCCAGCATAGCGCGCTCGATCAGAGTAAGGCCCTGACAGGCCATTCGTCGGTTGATCCGCACGCAGACCTCTCCAAAGAAGTCGTCGAGACAACGATCGACAGATTCCCCAATGGTGCGAGCCTTGGGTCTTGGGAGTACACCCGCGCGCTGTTTCTGTTGGGTGAACTGAGCGTCTACGAACGGACGCACGATGCTCGTTATCTGACCTATGCGGAAGAATGGGCCGACGCGCATATCAGCGATCAGGGGTCGATCGATCATCCGATGGATGCGCTCGATTTCATAATGCCGGGCGATGTGGCCGTCGCGCTCTACCGTGAAACCGGAAAGCAGCGTTACATGCTCGCCGCGAATGCAGTCGCGAAAACGTTCAAGACATATCCGCGGACCTCCGACGGAGCCTTCTGGCATTCGACCGAGACCGGGCGCGACCATCAGATATGGCTCGATGGCTCTTTCATGGCGATGCCATTTCTTGTGGCGCAGGGCTCGTTGTCAGGACACCGGGACGAGGCGCTCACCGACGCTGCACGCCAGCTTCTTGCTTATGCGACGCGACTGCGGGACGGCCACGGACGGCTGTACTTTCATGCCTACGATGAATCGGGAACAGCCGGGTGGGCAAACCCGACGACTCATCAATCTCCTGCAAAATGGGGCCGCTCGATTGGATGGTTCAGCATCGCACTCATCACCGTGCTGAATGCGATGCCGAGCGCGCCGGCCGGAGTGGAGGAGAACGAGCAACGCCGGCAACTCACGAAGATCGTGCAGGACTTGGCGCGCGATCTCGTGGCCGTTCAGGATCCCGCAACCGGCTTGTGGTTCGAGGTTCCTGATAAGCCGAGGCTGCACGGAAATTTTCTGGAGACTTCTTGCTCGAGCATGTTCACGTACTTTATTGAGTCGGCCGTGCAGCATGGATACATTGGTGCAAGCTATGAGGCTCAGGCGCAGCGCGGCTACAAAGGCGTGCTCTCGATGCTGAATCGTGATAACGATGGACGGGTCCATGTTGAGGCGATCTGCGAAGGCACTGTTGTCGGAGACGAAGCGTACTATCTCTCACGCCAGGTACACACCGACGACCTTCATGGACTGGGAGCCTTCCTGCTGATGAACGAGGAGCTTCAGTTCCACCGGTCCATTCTGGATCTCCTGACCACTCGCCCGTTCTGAGCACAAGACGCGCGTGCTTTGTCATGTCTCGTCACCAATTAGAACGAAACTTCTCAAAGTTGTTGCGCGATTAATTCACCTTCGCCGAATAGCCCCAGCCAGGAGGATATCCTCCGAGATACCGGGAAGGCGTAAGCTTTGTCGACTGCAGCATCTTCGTTCCATCGGCGTTTGGGAAACGACGGAGATAGGGAACCATCCAGATGATGTCGTTCGAATCCAGCCCGTTCGGCCCAGGTGTGTCCTGAGCCACGCCAGTCTTATTGCTGAAGTAGCCGTTGTTCTTGAGACCCGAGAAACTGCGATTCGCGAGGCGCTCCACGGCATGATCCCGGGCGGCGTAGAGGTTCTCGCCATTGGCTTCGCCGAATTCGGCCAGCATTACGATCGGCGCGAGCGCGAAGAGATGATAGTGCAACGCACGCTGGCCGCGCCCCATCTCGAGCGGAAGCGTCCCGTCTGCTGCAACTCGCGATACCGCATCATCGAAGGTGCCTAGCGCCCAATCGTAAAGCGCACGATCGTTGCCGCTAACAGCAACTCCCATGACCGCGAAACCTGCCCAATAGTAGTGGTTGTTGGTGCCGTCGTTCGTGCCTTTCATATGGCGCATTGTGAAGTAGTCGCGCGTCTGTCCAGCGACGACCTTCATCCAGTCGATCGCCGCCTGGCGCTGCTCCTGCCCACCAGGTTCCGCCGCACGCACCTTCAACCAACTCACAGCCAGTGCTCCCAACGTCCAGTTCTGTACGTAACGGGCTTGGTTCGTTGCCATCGATCCGGTCATTGAAGACGCGGCAGCGTCTTTGTCCAGGATCTGCAGCACGCACGCCCCGGCGGCACGATTGCCTGTCTGCTGATACGCGTCGGCGGCCTTCTCCGCTTGCGTCATCGTTTCCATATACGGTCGTTGGGCTGCCCGGTATGCCGCGAGCCGGACAGGATCGACGACGGAATGCTTTGAGTCGGTGTAGAACGAGCTGGCAACGATGTCTTTCGGCAGGGGCGGCAAGGCCGGGCAAGCGTAACTGCCGGCCTTCGGAAGAACCGGATCGAGATCCCAAGGGCTACGCAGCGTAGCTGGTAACCGTGCTGCGGCCGCGAAAGCGGCAGCAGCACAGAAGCTTCCCAACAGCAGCGCGTTCCTTTTCTTGTCGATGAACACGACTCGTATCGAATGCCTCGATCCGCCGCAGCTAGAACGTCAGCCGCGCCGTGAGCTGTAACTGTCGCGCGGTGTTCGCAGACGAGCAGCCCAAACCTCCCGGAGTAGTGCACACCGTGCCGTCCGTGCCGCTCGGATTGGGAAGGCCCTGGTGGTTGAAGACGTTGAAGGCATCCACATTCAGGCGCAGCAGCACTCTCTCGGTGATGGGAAAGACCTTGAACAGAGAAGCGTCTGCGTTCCAGTTGAACGGCCCGTTGATCACCGTGTGGCCGTACGGGTTAGTCACGTCGATGGCGCCCTGGGAAGGTCCATTGTTGTTATCACCCGGGACCACACCATAACCGATGACGGTGCCGGGCTTCACGCCGGTGACGCCCGTAATGGCGACATCGTTGTCGCCAAAATATTTGTCTACCACAGCCTGACCGTTTACGGGCGCGCTGCACATGGTGTCGATCGGTGACTGATACGGGGCCCAGTTGGCTGGTAGCCCCTGGACATTCGGCAACCCAGCCGAGCAGGTATTGCCGTTAACCACCGTCGGCGGTAAATAGCCGTTGAACCACTCATAGCTCTTGAGGCAGACGCCGCTCCGGCAATCGGTGATAGGAGCACTGTTCCTGTATACCTTCAGCGGATTGGTCGGCCCCCAGTTGCTCGTGGTGATCTGGAAGTCTTTCTCGATGACGCTGCCGGAGGCTGCAAGCTGCCAGCCCCCAACCAGTTCGTTCAGCCCCTTACCCACGCCGCTCATCCAGTGCTTGCCGCGGCCGAACGGCAGGTCGACGATGGCGTTGAACTGGATATGTTGCGGCGGATTGTTGGTGTCCACCATATAGTTCTCCCAGCGGTTCAGGGCCTTGTAGTAGCCCCACACCGGGGCGCCTGGCGGAGGCGGAGGCGGAAGCTTGGGGGGGGTCAGGTAAGTGCCGCCCTGCGGAACATAACTCACCGAAGGCGAACTAGAAGGAAGGTAGGCGCTGTAAGGATCGATCTCGTCGGCATTCTCGCCGCCGTAGTCTCCACCCGTCCGCATCGACTTGGAAAAGACGTACTCGAACTGCCATGCCAGACCATTGTGGTAAAGCCTCTGGTAATTGACTTGAAGCGCGTTGTAGTTTGACCAGCCGCTCTTCTGGATCTGGTAGCTTCCGCCGCCATACGTGACTTGGTCGTACGGCCCTTCGCCGGTGCTGGTGTTCTGCGGTCCAATCGCGCTGGAACTGGGTGTCGCCGTACCGGTGGAGACCTCCCAGCTGAACGTTGAGGGATGGCCGTTGTAGAAGAAGTAATTGTTGAGATTGGTAGCGTGCGTGTAGAGGTAGCTGACCTGCAGCACAGAGTTCCACTTCAGCGGCTGCTCGACCGTGAGGTTCGTCTCGTCCACATAGGTGGGAGGATCGACCGGATCGATGCTGACGATGCTCAGACCGGGTGCGATCGCATTGGCGCTGTTGCTGTTGATTGCAGCCGAGGTGTTGACACCCATGATCGGCGTGCCGCCTCCCGCCAGCGTGGTGGCGTAGCTGTAATTCGGAGAGCTGTTCGGCGAAGACACCAGAAGATAGGCCTTGGTTGGCGCGTACTGGATGCTTGTATAGTTTTCCGAGTAACTCGCGGTAAAGGGGTTGTTCCGGTTGATCTCGCGATAAGCTTCGCGGATCGGGATGGGATAGATATACCGCCCCGCGCCGCCGCGCAGCACGGTCCCCCACTTACTACCCTCGAACGGCTGCCAGGCCACTCCCAGGCGTGGACCCCACGTGAAGTCATAGCTGTTCACCAGCATCGGAGGCAGATTGGCCTCTTCCGGTGTCTCGAACTTCGCCCCATCCAACTCGTCGTTGTTAATGATCGCCTGCGTGGTCAGCCCCTCGGCGATCAGCTTGGAGGTCGGCGCCGACGTGACTATGGCGTCGTTCTTAAGATCGAAGCCCATCATCGCCCCCTGGCCTTCCCAGATGGCTGGATGCGCCTCGTAACGAAGCCCGATATTGACCGTAAGGTTGCGCCGGACGTGGTAGTTGTCCTGCAGATAGAGGTCCGTCTCCATGTCGTGCAGGTGTTGGTATGGCGGCTCCAGGTTCACGCTGTAGCTCGAAGCCCCACCCAGGAATTCATCCGCGTTCAATTGGCCGGTGTTCGTGTAGGGGCCCGGGCTTCCAGTAATCACTGAGCCAGTGGCGGGATTGTAGAGGCCCGTGTCCTCGCCGTTGAAGTTGACCGAGTCCTTGATCTCGTCGGGGCGTGACCCGAAATGTTCAAACCGGTAGCGGCCGCCGAAAAGCAACTGGTGATTGCCCAGTGTTTTGGTCAGGTTTTCGTCGACCTGGGAGACGCGCGAGCTCATCCCATACTGGAATTGAGTGCCGTCGAGCGGCTGAAAAATGCTCTCAATATAAGGGAAGCCCACCTCGCCAAAGTTGTTGGGTAGCCCCAGTTCCGACTCGAAATTGGTAAACGGGCTCCCTCCTGCATTGTTGTACTCTCCCGTCCACTGCTGGCTGAAAATCGTCTCGGAGAAAAACGTCGGCGAGAACACGTGATCGAACCCCAGCGCGGTGGCAAACAGCGAGACCGTAGTGGCGGAGATGCCGCTGGCGCCGAACGGGATCGCGGCCCCATTCAGTGCGGTAGCCGGCAGCGAATACGACTCGTCCACCGGGTCATTGCGCGGACTGGTATTGCTGTCCAGATTCTGCGTGTAGCGCAGATAAGCCCGGTTGTTCTGGTTGAAGACCTGGTCCAACCGGAATGTGATCTGCGGCTCCACGTTAAGCTCCGGTACCAGGCCAATCAGGTTGGACTTGACCAGCGGATTGTTCCCATTCGTGGGCAGGGGCGTCATCGCGTTCAGGACCGCGGTCGTGGGAGACTCACGGCTCTTCGGAATCTGGTTGGGAAGTCCATTGACCACCGGGAACGGCGCGCGACAGTAAGGGTTCGGCCCCAGGCCATTGCAGTTGGCCGATGGTGCCGTCGTCGCCGGATCATAGAGCTGTTGCAATACGCCCGCACTGTTGACCAGCCCGCTGAAGTCGCCGTTCCGCATGGCTACTGTGGGCGTGGTCTCATTCTGAGAGGCGATCTGCGCCAGCGAGTACCGCTCATACGCGAAAAAGAAAAACGACTTGTTCTTCCCGTCGTATAGATGAGGAATCACGATAGGGCCGCCAACCGAGGCGCCGAACTCGTTGCGGATATACCGCGGCGCGACGAAGTTGGATTGATCATTCCGGCTGCGCGCGATCCCGAAGGCATTGTTGCGCGCCGTCTCAAACACCGAGCCGTGCAGTTGATTCGTACCCGATTTCGTGTTGAGGATCACCGTCGCGGGCGCCGCATACTGCGCGCCGGAGGATTGGTCCTGCACCCGCACCTCCTGGATCGCATCCGGATCGACCATCTGGCTCGATCCCGCATGCACCCCACCGAACTCGCGGTTGGCCAGCGTCACGCCATCGGCCTCGTACTCCAACGCCGGACCCGACTGGCCGTTGACGCAGGAGCTGGACTCCGGGCAGCTCTCCAGTCCCGGCGTCGTCTCGTTCACCAGGGAAATGATGTTGCGCCCGTTCATCGGCAACTGATTGATCCTCTGGTTTTCAAGTGTGTAGGAGATCGTGCCGTTATCGGTCGTCACAAGCTGGACCGCATTCGCGTTCACCTCAACCTTCTGCGATGCGGCGCCCGGCGTCAGCTTGGCATTGATGACCGCCGTTTGGTCCACCAGGAGATCGACCGTTCTCTCGTTGGTCTGCATATCGGGCGCGCTGATCGATACCGTATAGCCGCCCGTATTCAGGCCCAACACCTGGTAGAACCCGACCCCGTTGGCCTTTGTGTCTGATGCCACGCCCGTCGCTTTGTTGACCACATGGACCACGGCGCCAGGTATGACAGCTCCGGTCGGATCCATCACTGTGCCTTGAATCGACCCTGCACCGCTCTGCGCCAATGCCACCGGGCAGAGCACAAGAGCGACGATCAGAGTGAGAAAAATCTTCATGAGTCGCCGCTCTGATGTGACTTGTGTTCGCGAGTTCGCTGTAGCTGGCATCTGGCCCCCAAAATCCGTGCGGCGATCAAATTAAGCGAGTACCCGGAGGCTTGGATCGAACGCCAGCCCATAGATTCGCTATGCGACAAAAATTTAGTTCAAAGTACAAACTACTGTCAATTGGCAAATGTTGGTTTTAGCCGATGAAATCCGCCTTGGCTAAAGCCGCACTCCGTGTCGTCGAGTATGCGAAGGGCGCCACGCGTCGCAGCCGCAGTCATTCTTGAGGTTGTCACGACTCGGAAAAATCGCGCACGCCATCACGATTTCGAAGTCAGCCGCCAAACCACGGATCGCTAACGCCCGGAAACTACAGTACTTGCTCTGTTTCAGAACGACGCATCAAGACGATGATGTCGAGCATGCCTCTTGGACCAGCAGTTCGAAGCCACCAAAGTACCGGGTAACGCGGGAACTTCAGCCGTGCTTCGTCGGCTTCACTCCGTGCCCAATCCCCTACCCGCGTTTCGAGGCCGCCTGGCTCTGGAAACGTGATAAGGCCTGTTATCACCAATCGAGAATGCCTCGGCGGATTGGTTCCGAGAAGCCGACTTGTCAGGACTGGACATTTCCGCTTCTCACTTTTTGGGCGGCAACCCACCCAGCTGCCAGTTGAATGTGGATGATGCCCTGCTTAGCAGAGAGGCAAGCAAGGGATTTGGGTAGCGAGCTTCATACACAACGGCCCACCCGACTGTCCGTCCATCCAGCTCCAAAGGCATCTCTTGGGCGATGTGGGTCTTCTGCGCAAAATACGCAGGGTCAACCACGCCGCCGATGGTCCGCTTTACCAGGCGATGAAGCGCACCATCGTCGTCATCGTAGAGAGGAAGACCATTGTCCTCCCCCAGTTCCGCGAGGATCACAAGCGGAGCTACAGCGAAGAGGTGATAGTGCAGGGCCAATGCAGCCCGGTCCATTTCGGACGGGAGAGTGCCGTCGCTGGCAATCTGCCGTAACGCCTGACGATATATGTTGATGCCCCAGTCGAACAGATCGCGACGGCCAGTTGCGATTCCCGTGGCAGACACCCCGAGTGCGCCCCAATAGGTCAGGTTGTTGTGGCCGTCTCCCGCATTCACTCGGATCATCACGTCGTAGAAATTCTGAACACTCAGCGCGATGTTCAGAAGCCACGTCTGAATTTCGGCTCTCTGCTGGCTGGAACCTGCGGAACTTGGGCGAACCTTGAGATAGGCGAGCGCAAGTCCGTCGAGATAGAAAGCCTGAACGTAGAAGCCATCTCTTGCGCCATTTTTCCCGAGGTGAGCAATGCTGAAAGCACCGTCCTGGGCCGCCTGCTGCAGAAGCGAGAAGGTACATTCAGCCGCGCTGTCAGAGCGCTGGGCTTGGTAGCCGTCAGCCGCTCGCCCGACGCGCCTGAGAAATAGCTCGTTTTCTCGGGAGGCTTTCTCATAGGAGGCTTTTGCCTGAGGATCAACCACAGAATGGTGCGCATCGACGTAGTAGCCATTGAACAAAAGGATCTTCGGTAGCGCCGGAGCCGGAGCGCATGGGAACGCGGGGCCGGCGGCGTTCGCGGCAACAGCTCTCCATGGCGATTTCAGGGTTTCCGCTGATGCTCGGAAGCCGCTGCACACAAGGAGCAAACATGAGAAGCCCAGCGTAACGACAGAAGACCTAATCATGTTCCTCCCGGCAACGGATGCGCCAGCGCAACCTGCAGAAGACGCCTTCCCAGTCTGTCTAGGGTGAATGGAAAATTCAACCCTGACCCGGATTGATCTTGGGAAACGCGCTCTGTGGACTAAAGTCCGATCTCAATGAGCGCCAAATCGCCAACCCGCTCAGCGATGCCCGACTGCTACCGACAAGCCGGCTTCTCGGAAGCGATCGACAAGCAGGAGAAGAACGGCGGGCCTCCGCCGGTGCCCGACATCGCAATTTTCGAAGTGTGGTTCGCAGCATCTCGCCGCAAAGCGCGAGCAGACCAGCGGCACACCCTCCCATGAACGTGTCTAGAACCTACAACCTGGAACCTGGCGCCTCTACCCTCCACCCCTCAACGTCTACCCTTAAGATCACGACATGCGCCCATCCGACATCCGCCAGGAGCTTCCCCCGCTCCTCCGCCTGGCCGCGCCGCTCATCGCCGGCGAGCTCGGTTGGATGGCCATGTCCGTCGTCGACACCAGCATGGTCGGCCGCCTGCCCCACTCCGCCGTCCCCATGGCCGCCGCCGCGCTCTGTCAGGTCATCTTCAACACCTTCGCCTTCGGCGTCGGCGGCATTCTCCTCGGGCTCGACACCCTCATCTCCCAGGCCTTCGGCGCAAAACAAATCGCCGCCGCCAATCGCTGGCTGCTCCACGGTCTCGCCCTCGCCCTCACCCTCGGCATTCTGCTTCTCGCCGTCTTCGCCGCCGGTCCGGCAGTCCTCAACCGCTTGCCGGTCGACCACGCCGTCCTCGCCCAGGCCGTCCCCGCCCTCTACGGGCTCAACTGGGGCGTCATCCCGCTGCTGCTCTACTTCGCGCTGCGCCGCTACCTCCAGGCCGCACACCACGCCAAACCCATCGCGTTCGCCCTCATCTCCGCCAACCTCGTCAATTTCGCCGGCGACTGGCTCCTCATCTACGGGCACCGCTGGAACATCGCCGGCCACGCAATCGCCATCCCCGCCTACCAGGTCGTCGGCTCAGCCTGGGCCACCAGCTTCGCGCGCCTCTACCTCATGGCCGTGCTGCTCGTCGCAGTCATTCTCGCTGACCGCCGCCACAACTACGGCCTGCTCGCTGCCGTCCGCAACAAAATCTCCCGCCGCATCGAGCTCCAGCACATCTACCAGCTCCTTCGTCTCGGCGCTCCCGCCGGCGCCCAGATCTTCGTCGAGATCGCCGTCTTCGCCACCGTCACCGCGCTCATCGCCACACTGGGCCCCCTGCCGCTCGCCGGCCATGAGGTCGCGCTGCAATGCGCCAGCTCAACCTTCATGGTGCCCTTCGCGATCTCCGCCGCCACCGCCGTCCGCGTCGGCCACGCACTCGGCCGCGCCCGAAGCGATCTACCCCGCACCGAGCTCGCCCCCGCGGATCAAGTCCGCACCGGCCAGCCCAGTACACAGGCCGCCACAGCCGCCGGCTGGAGCGGCATCTTCGCCGGCGCAGCCTTCATGCTCTTCGCCGCCGTCATCTTCCTTACCCTGCCCCACGCCCTCGGCCGCCTCTTTACGCCCGACCCCGGCGTCATCGCCGCCGCCGTCCCTCTGCTCCTCGTCGCCGCCGGCTTCCAGTTCTTCGACGGCATCCAGATCACCGTCACCGGCGCTCTCCGGGGAGCCGGCAGAACCACGCCGCCCTTCTACACCCATCTGGTCTGTTATTGGATTGTCGGCCTGCCACTCGGCTGCCTGCTCTGCTTCCGCGCCCACCTCGGAGCCGCCGGCCTCTGGCTCGGCCTCATGGCCGCCCTCATCGGAGCCGCCGTCGTCCTGCTCGCCGTCTGGCGCCGCACCACAAAAAGCCTGTTTTCTTAGACTTGCGTCAACATAGGTAATCTCCCCAAAAAGTGCGTCCCCTGGTCGGACCGATTTCCTTTATTTTCAAGACTTTGCAATCTGAGGTCCGGGCCTAAGTCTTTACGTTGGAAGACTTTGCGCAATTTACCCGGGGGAGGGGGACCGCCCTACTGACTACCCGCCACCGGCGTCAGGGTCACGCCCACGCCGCTGATATCCGAGTCCGCCACGCTCAGGCTCTCCTGGAACGGCGCATAGCTGGTCACGCTCTGCGGCGGGCTGCGTCTGCTGAAGGACGGTGCCGGCATATCGCTCGCATTGGAGATCTGCAGCGTGTAGTTCCCCGGCGGCACCCACTGCACCACAAAATTCCCATCCGGCTCAATCATCGCCATCCGCGTCAGGCTCGAATCCTGCGTGTCCGTCAGACGGACCACGCCCCCGGCAATCGTCGCTTCATCGGTCGAACCCACATGCCCCGACACCGTGTGCAGCGCGCTCAGGTCCAGCATGAACTGGACATCGTCGCGCATCTCGCCAGACTTCAGCGTTACCACCTGCGCATCGCTGCGCCGCACCTTCCCGGGCGCGTACATCACGATCGACGTCACCCGCTGGAACGTCCCCGCACCCGGTTCGGCAGACGGCGTCGTCACCGTCGCCCGCACCCAGTAGCTCCCCGGCGGCAGCCCTACTATCCTGAACATCCCCCGGTCGTCGCTCATCTGGAACCCCCCCAGCCCACCCCCAAAGCCGCCGCCCAGCAGCGACACAACCCGCGTCAAATCATTCGGCCCCCCGTTGGCCGCAGTCGTGGACTGCACCGTCACATTCACGCCTGAGGCGGGTGTTCCGTCATCCCACTGCAGCTTTCCCGCAACTACCGCTCCGCGGTCCAGCGTGACGTTCGCCGTCGCTCCACCCGCCTCGGCGACATGGACCTGCGGCAGGGTGCTCAGCAGGTCGGTGGCCGACGCGCCCGCGCGCAGCCGCGCCGCAGCCTCCGCCACCGGCGACGAGTAGCCCATGGCGGTGGCCGTCACATAGTAATCGCCGGGCTCAGCCTGCACCGTGAAGTTGCCGTCAATGTCGGTGTGCGCGGTGATACGCCGCCCCAAACCAAAGCCATCCACGATGCCCGCGGAACCGGTCCGCGGACTGCTCTGCGAAGCCGCATCCGACCCAATCAGCGTGACGGTGGCAAAGCGCGCCGCGCGCTGCGTGTCGGAACAGGTCACTCGACCCGTCACCGTAGCGAGCGCCCTCTGCTGGTTTACCTGCGGCGCTCCGATCTGGACCGAGTTTCCTACATAGGTGCGCGGAGCGTCGCCCTGTTGCGCGGCTATGCGTGCCGGCGCCGACGCCGCCACACACAATACCGACATAATTCCAGCCAGACCGGTATGCGTGACCCACTTCATCTGATAAACGCTCGATACCTATCCTACAGACGCGCAGCGCTCAAGAATGTGCCACGGAAGTCTACCTGTTAGGGTTCGTTGGTGGGGGCGGCGCTGCCACGATCCCGCCGAAAATCCCGCCGATATCTATTGGTTTCTTGACTGTTTTGGAGGGCGCGAGCTCAATGTTCTGGCTGGTCACGTCCTCATCCTGCACAATCACCTGTTGCTTGGCATCATCGTAGCTTCGCACCGTCTCGTCAGAGCTAAAGTTCACAAGGCCCTTGGCCTTCTTTGTGGAGGGCACGGTATCAGCCGCGTCGTCGACCTTCAGGTTGTAGGTGCCGGGCGGAACGAACGTTACGGTGAAGGTGCCGTCATCATTCACGCTGGCCGCGCGCCCGAACTCCTTGTCGTTCGCGTCGGCTACCGTTACGGTTCCGGAGTTGATGCCGTGATGGCCCTCGGCTGAGGTAATCCGGCCGCTCACCGAGTGAAGGCCGGTCAGATTAACGGTGATCTCCTGGCCTTCCAGATTCTGGCCGGCCGTCAGGGTGACGGCCTTCGCCTTCGCCTGATGAAAGGCTGCGGGAGCAAAGATCGTCAGCGGCTTCGAGGCGCCAGCAAGACGATTCATGTTGAAGTTCATCTTTCCCTTCTGCATCGAGAGCTGGGACTGTGTCTGCAACATCGCCTTGACGAAGTAGTCGCCGGGCGCGAGACCCGCGATGCGGAAGTGCCCCAGATCGTCGGTAATTGCGAGCAGGCCGCCGGTCCCGATGCTGCCCATCACAATCATCGAGTACTGTGGCGGCAGCGGCTTCTCGCCTTTCGCGGCCACCACCGTAACCGTCGCCTTCGTCACAGGCGAGCCATCCTCCCACACCACCTTGCCGGAGACCGCCGCGCCGCGATCGATGGAGATATCAGCCAGCGACTCTCTATCCGCGGAGACATGCACCATCGGCACACCGGGCAACAGCTTGTGAGGATCAGCACCCGAATCGATCGCTGCCTTCACGACGTTCATCGGCTGCACATAGCCCGGGACCGACGCAAATACGTAATAATCTCCCGGCGCCACGCCGGTTGCCGTAAACGCCCCCTCCACGTCCGTCTGCGTCTGCACGAAGGTGGTGCCGTTCAGCCCTGCGATGCCAGCCTTCAGAGCGGCCTCGACCTGCGCATCCGAGGCTCCGTCGCCCACCGGTGTTGGAACGTCAGTCACCGAGGCAGGTACGCCGTACAGCATCACGGATGCAAATCGCGCCGGCCGCTGCGTATCACTGCACGTGACGTGGCCTGCCACTGTGCCGCTTGGCGCAGCCTGCTGAGATCGACCTGCAACTGCCACACCAGAGACAACAAAAGTTAGGGCGAGAACCCGCAGCTTCAGAATGGACATTGGCCAAGTATCCGGTGCGTGCCGTAACAGCGCAATGAAAATTTGTGGGTGCTTACTCGCGAGCAATCTCTGCCCGTACTCGCTCCATTGTCTCCAGGTAGAAGGCGAGGTTGTGGATCGAGTTCAGGGTTGCGGCGAGCGGCTCTCCGCTGGAGAAGAGGTGGCGGAGATAGGCGCGGGAGTAGCGCGCGCAAACGGGGCAGGAGCAACCAGCGTCGATGGGACCTTGATCTTCGGCGAGGTCCTTTCGCTTGATGTTGAGACGCGCGACCGCGCTGCGCCGATCGTTCGGATCCTCACGCAGGAAGACGAGGCCGTGACGGCCGGCGCGCGTGGGGAGGACGCAGTCCATCATGTCCACGCCCATGCGCGCGTACTCTTCGATCTCGTCCGGATAGCCGACGCCCATCACGTAGCGCGGCTTGTCTTTGGGCAGAAGATCGAGGCAGAGCGCGATCATCTCGCGGGTGACTTCGCGCGGCTCGCCGACGGCAAGGCCGCCAATCGCGTATCCGGGAAAGTCCATCTCGACGAGACGCTCGGCGCTTTCGCGGCGCAGGTCGGCATACATCCCGCCCTGCACGATGCCGAGCAGCGCCTGGTGCTTTCCGTCAAACTGCGTCGCGTCGTACTCGCGCTCGAATGCGGTCAGTTCTGAGCTGCTGACTCGCTTACTCGCTGACTCGCTCGGCTGCTTCGCCCACGGGACTTCATGCCGATGTTCTAGCCAATATTGCTTTGAGCGCGCAGCCCAGGCGTGCGTTAGCGCCATTGAATCGCGCGTGCGTTCCCAAGTGGCGGGAGTTTCGACGCACTCGTCGAACGCCATCATCACGTCGGCACCGAGTGCAATCTGCACCTCCATGGAGTGCTCGGGCGAGAAGAAATGCTTTGAGCCGTCGAGGTGCGAGCGGAACTCCACACCATCGCTGGTGATCTTGCGCAGCTTGGCGAGCGAGAACACCTGGAACCCGCCTGAATCGGTCAGCATCGGCCTGCGCCAGCTCATGAAGCGGTGCACACCGCCGAGTGAGCGGATGAGTTCGTGGCCGGGGCGGAGGTAGAGGTGATAGGTGTTGGCGAGGATGATCTCGGCGCCGCGGCTGCCGAGCGATTCGACGACATCCTGGGGCACGGCCTTTATGCTGGCCGCCGTGCCGACGGGCATGAACACTGGCGTCTGGACCGCGCCGTGCGGCAGTGTCAACACACCGCGGCGTCCGCCTTGCGCGCACGCCGCGCCCGCCTGAAAAAGGAGCGACATCAGCTCCTGATTCTATGGTGTCGTGGGTTGACCTATATCGAAGGCGGCTGTGGAGCGGTCGCCGGTGACGCACTTTGTGGAGTTACGGGTGTTTCGGGCGCGGGCGCAACCTGTGGCGTGGCAGGAGTCGCAGGGGCCGGTGCAATCTGTGGCGTGGCAGGAGTCGGGGGCGCCGGCGCAACTTGTGGGGTTTCCGGCGTCTCCGGCGTCGCTGGAGTGGGGGGCACAGGCATCACCTGCAGGTTCTTCATCTGCTCGTCCAGGTCTTTCAACTGCTTCTCATTGAAGGGCTGGACCTTGAGATCCTTGAGGCCCTTCATCTGCTCGTTCAAGTGCCTCATCTGCTGTTCGTGGAACGGACGAACCTTGAGTTGATCGAGTCTCAGCATCAGATCCGGATGCACGCTGAGCATCATTGGAAATTCGCTGAGCCCAGCCTGCATTTCGGCGAGCGCTTCAGGATTGGTCATCGCGATCATCGTCATCGGTCCGATTCCGGGCAGCATTGGGAAGAATCCCAGCTCGCTCGATCCCGGGCTGCCGTTTTTCCGGATGGTGTGGATGAATGTCAGCGACTTCGGGGAGACCTCAATGATGGCTGTCTCTTTCATCCCATCGGTGCGGTGCTTGTTGCACACATCCGATCCGGATCCGTTCTTCAGGTCGCGCACATGCACGGAGCAGTGCCAGTCGCCGGTGTTGAGCTTGTTGCGGATGGCGTCCACGTCCGACATGTTGTACATGCCCGGCTTGTCATAACTGTACGTCCGCACAACGTTCAGCACCATGTTGTGCGCCCTGCGTTCATCGGGGCCGCCCACCAGGTTCAGCGTGTCGGGATCCATGGTGATCTCGGTGATGTCGCTGGCGCCCTTGGCAAACACTTCGGTGCCGGCGAAGAGATCATCCTTGGAGAGCGCTTCGGCGTTCTGCGCGGCTTCACCCTGTCCGGCCCCGGCACCCGCGCCGGCACCGGTACCCATCGCGATCACCTTGTAGTGGCCTGGTGAGGTCACGACATAGCTTTGTGCACCGGCCCACGCGCAACCTAGAATCATCGCCGTCCACACCAGTCCGCGAAGCCACGCGGCTATTTTGTCAATGATTCTTTTTGCTGCGATTTTTTCGCTCACTCGTTTCATCTCTCCTCCTGAGTTGCTTCCTTCATCACCCGCTAACTTGCTGATTTGCTCACTGCTCCAGACGGATTCCGCGCTGCTGCAACTGCTCTCTCGTCTGCGCGAGCGCCTGATCCGTGATGCGTTCCGCCGTCTCGAACTGCTGCTCGGCCTGCCGTTCGGCCATGACCCTGCGTTCGTGGTCCGTGTGAATGCGCGTACCCACGAAGCAGCCGATGGTCAGCACGGCGGCAATCGCTCCGCCCATCCACGCCCGCGGCCGCGGCATTGCAATGACGCGTGCGCGATTGGAGAGCTTGAGCAGGCGGAGGCCGCCGCCGGCGTGCTGACGCTTGCGTTCCGCCTCATCGGCCAGCGCAAGGAACTTGGCGGCCATGTCCGCGCGCACCTCAACGCGCTTCATTGCGCGCGCCAATGCCTGCTCGAATTTCGTCATCTCCGGATTGTCTTGCTCAAAATCAGGCCCGCTCATCGCACGTACTCCTTCATGGTGATCTCAGCTTTGCGCCGCAACAGCTTCAGCCCGCGCTGCAGATTGCTCTTGACTGTGGCCACCGGTTGGCCGAGCAGCCTGGCAATTTCGTCCGGCGTCATCTCCTCCTGGTAGCGCAATACAACCGCAATACGCATCTGCTCCGGCAAGCTTCCCAGCAACTCCTCCAGCCGGGCCTCGAGCACTGTGCCGACACCGGCTGCGCCATCGTCGCCGGGAGCGGCCGCGTCGTCCATCCACTCCTCGGCCTGTGTTTCGGGACGGTGCGCCTGGCGCCGGAGCGCGTCGGTCGCCCGGTGCACCGTCACCCTGCGGAGCCAGAACCGGACATGATCCTCGCCCGAAACCTTCTCTGCCGAGCGAAATAGCTCCAAGAACACGTCCTGCGCGACCTCCTCGGCTGCACCGTACTCACCCGTGACGCGGAGCGCGAGCGAAAACACCATGCGCTGGTGCCGCTCCACAACGCCCCGGAAATTCGCCGCGTCGGTCCACATGCCTACACCTACCTAATACGCATGCCCGGTCGCCTCAGGATGCAAAATCTTATTAGCCATGAGATTTCTCCCGATCGCCGCCGCCCTGCTCGCCCTTTCACTGCCGGTCCGCACCCAGACCACCGCGGCCCCGCACCCGCCGACCCACCCCACCAGCACGCCTTACACGGGCGACCTCTCTGTCTTCGAAGACCCCGCACGTGACCAGAAGCTGCAGATCAATCATGTGATGAACACGCTCAAGCTGCATCCGGGCTCGGTTGTGGCGGACATCGGCGCAGGTGGCGGCTGGTTCTCCGTCCGCGCCGCCCGCCGCGTCAGCCCCGGCGGCACGGTCTACGCGGAGGACATCAACCCCCAAGCCGTGGAGGCGATCCGGGACCGCGCCCGCAAAGAAAACCTGCCGGACATTGCGACCGTCCTGGGCACACCTGACGACCCCAAACTCCCGCCAAACACGCTGGACGCCGCGCTGATGCTGCGCGTCTACCACGAGGTCGCGCACCCGCCCGTGTTGCTCCAGCACCTGCGCGACGAGCTCAAGCAGGGCGGCCTGTTCGCCGTCATTGACCATCCGGGGCACGGGGACGACCACGGCATCAACCCCGACGTGGTCATCGCCGAAGTCCAGCGCTCCGGGTTCCGTTTCCTCCACCAGTACGATTTCACCAAGGCCGACCAGAACGACTACATGCTGGTCTTCGAGCGGCGCTGATCAAAAGGGCGCGTATTTATCCGGAAACTTTCGAAACGCGTCCGCTATGCCCTTATCGAATGCCTGCCGCGATGTTCCGCCGTTCAGCACGGCCTGGTCCTCGCCGTAGAACATCACGAGGTAGCGCCGCTGCATGTCCCACGACATGAATGCCCGGCCGAACGCGAGTGACAGCGCCTCCAGCTGTTCGTCGCTCAGGCCGCTCAGGTTCCTGTCGGCCATGACGTCCGTACGTCCGGCGATCAGCGCCAACTCCTCCGACTGAGCCTGGAGGCTCGCGTGGTCCTGTTCAATTTCCAGCCCCGCCATGTTGTACAGCGTTCCGTACGACTCGGCCTCCTCCTGCGGCAGCAGCGCCACCAGCCCGCTCTCCTTGCCCATTGTCCAGACCGCTATCTGCGGATCGGCATCGCCTACTGATCCCTTCGTGCGCGTGTCGTCCTGCGGCGCCCGCGGAAGGCTTCCACTCAGCTTCCGATGGCTCAACCGGTAGCTGTCCACAAACTGCTTCGCGCTCAAGAGCCAGCTCACCTGCCCGTCAAGCCACTGCATGTCTGACTCGACGATCTTCTGGTTTGCGAGTCCTTCCCGTCGCAGCTGTGCCTCAAAGTCATGCCGCTGATGCACGTGATGGATCTTCTCGACCGTCTGCTCGAGCCCGATCGCAATCATGATGCCCAGCACAACGATCGCCATGTGCACCAGGAACTGCTTCCAGTTGTGCACACCTTCCATTGGATGAAGTTCCATGCCCCGCCCCGCCGTAGCAGATACACTTCCGCTTCGTTGTGCTCGATCTGCCGCACACATCGAATGCGTCCCACTTAAACTGGCCCGATGCCGCCAGTATATCCATCACCTGTTCGACGTGGTCGCCGAGGCTGGCCGTTATGCTCAGGGGAGCGATGACGCTCCGCTCCGCATTGCTCGAATTCGCGACGCGCATCTCCCGGCGTGATGCGGAGACTCTGCTGGCTCACATTCTTCGTCGTGACCGCGCGTGGCTTCTCGCGCATCTTGACGACGATCTTTCGGCGGAGGACTTGGCCGAGCTTGAAAGGGTGGCCGACGCGCGGGCTGCCGGCGAGCCGCTGCAGCACCTGACGGGCGTGCAGGAGTTCTTTGGGCTGGAGTTTCGCGTCACGCCGGACGTGCTGATCCCGCGGCCGGAGACCGAGCATCTGGTCCAGGCGGTGCTGGACTGGGCGCACAGAGAATCCGACGCCGAACCGGAGGCCGGATCGCACCTCCGCATCGCGGACGTCGGCACCGGCTCCGGGGCCATCGGTATCGCGCTCGCCTCGGTGCTGGAGCACGCGTCGGTCACGGCGCTCGACATCTCACCGGCGGCGCTGGCCGTGGCCCGCTTTAATGCCACACAGCATCACCTCGCGCACCGCATCCGCTTCCTCGAAGCCGACTTGCTCGCGCCTTTCGCAGGCCATCCCGCCAGTCTCGACATCGTCGCCTCCAACCCGCCCTACGTGGCATTGGCCGATCGCGACAACCTCGCCCCCGAAGTTCGCGACCACGAACCGCCGCTGGCGCTTTACGCCGGGGATGACGGCTTCGAGATCTACCGCCGGCTGATCCCGCAAGCGTTCGCGGCACTTCGGACTGGCGGTATCCTCGCCCTCGAAATCGGCTTCGGCCAGCGCGAGGGCCTGAGATCTCTTCTCGCCGGCTGGCACGACATCGGTTTCATCGACGACTACGCCTCGATCCCGCGCGTCGCTTTCGCCATCCGGCCCTGAGCTGCGCCCCAACGGCTGGCTCTCGCCCTCCGCTCTTGAGCGCGCCCACTACAATCAACCTTGTAATGTCTGAATCCACACCCACCCTCACCACGATTGCCGATCTCAAGAACCACACGGGGAAAGCCGTCACGCTTCGGGGCTGGCTCTACAACCTGCGCAGCTCCGGCAAGCTGCTCTTCCCGACCTTTCGCGACGGTACTGGCACCGTCCAGGGCATCGTGCCCAAAGCCGCCGTTCCCGAACAGGTGTTTGAGACGCTGAAGGGCTTGACGCTCGAGTCCTCGCTCATCGTCACCGGGACAGTACGAGAAGACTCGCGCGCGCCGTCCGGCGTCGAACTCGATGTTTCCGACGTCACGGTGACGCAACGAATCCCCGAAGACACACCCTACCCGATCTCGCGCAAAGAGCACGGCGTCGACTTCCTCATGGAGCACCGCCATCTCTGGCTGCGCACGCCGCGACAGTCGGCAATTCTGCGCGTCCGGGCAGCTATTATGCGTGCGGCGGCGGAATACTTTGACATCAATGGATTCGTCCGGACCGACCCGCCGATCCTCACGCCCAACGCCTGTGAAGGGACTTCAGACCTCTTCGAAATGAAGTACTTCGACGAGGAGATGGCCTATCTCACGCAGTCCGGCCAGCTATACGTGGAGGCCACTGCGCTGGCGCTGGGCAAGGTCTACTCCTTCGGCCCAACGTTCCGGGCGGAGAAATCGAAGACACGCAGGCACCTGACGGAGTTCTGGATGATCGAGCCGGAGGCCGCGTACATGGACCTCGACGGCCTGATGACGCTGGCCGAAAATTTCCTTACGCACATCGTCAAGCGCGTCCTCGAAAACCACCGTGCGGATCTGCAGGTGATCGGCCGCGATATGTCCAAGCTGGAAGCGGTAGCAACGCCGGGCGAATTCCCGAAGCTCACGTACGACGAAGCCCACGCGATGCTGGAGCAGGCTCACCACGACGGCAAGCTCGAAAACCCGCACAAATATGGCGATGACTTCGGCAGCCCCGATGAGACCTACATCTCTTCGCAATTCGACAAGCCCGTGATGGTGCACCGCTATCCCGCGGACATCAAGGCCTTCTACATGGAGCCGGACCCGAACGACCCCGCCAAGGCTCTGTGCGTCGACGTCCTCGCCCCTGAAGGGTACGGCGAGATCATCGGCGGCTCGCAGCGCATCGACAGCTACGACCTGCTGAAGTCGCGCATCGAGTCCCACGACCTCCCACTTGCCGCGTTCCAGTGGTATCTCGACCTACGGAAGTACGGCAGCGTGCCGCACTCCGGCTTCGGCATGGGCATCGAGCGCTGCGTCGCGTGGATCTGCGGCCTGGAGCATGTACGCGAAACAATCCCGTTCGCGCGGACGTTGAACCGCATTTATCCCTAACCGGCAGGCGCACTTTGCCTGCCGAGCACTGTCACAAGCCGCCGGACAGAGCGGAAAACTCTGGTTCGAGTTCGTTCGCTGCGACCCGCGGCTTCACCGCTGTCCCCAGCAGCTCAATCGCCCGCAGCATCTTGTCATGGCTCAGCGGACCGCCGGACATCATTAGGCTCACCTGCGAGACACCGCCCAGGGACTCGCTGATGTGGCGCATCTTCGCGGCCGCGGTCTGGGGCGAGCCGACGACGAACGCGCCCGTGGGCCCACGCTGCGCGTCGAAGCCCGCTCGTGTGATTGGCCCCCAGCCACGCTCTTTGCCGATCCGGTTGAACGTATGCGAATAGGCCGGCCAGAGCTCGTCCGCCGCTTGCTGGTCGGTTTCTGCCACATAGCCGATCGCGTGCACCGCAACGTCCAGCGACTCCGGCGCATGCCCCGCATCACGCCCGGCCTCACGATAGAGCTCGACGAGCGGACGAAAGCGGTGCGGCTCGCCGCCGATGATGGCCACTGTCAGCGGCAGGCCGAGTTTTCCCGCACGCACAAAGGAGTTCGGGGTTCCACCGGCACCAAGGCGGATCGGCAGCGGTGTTTGCAATGGCCTCGGCCACACGCCTTGCCCCGTCAGTGAAGGGCGATGGCTTCCCTCCCAATACACCTTCACCTCGTCACGCAGGTGCAGGAGCAGATCGAGCTTCTCCGCAAACAGCTCGTCGTAGTTCTTCAGGTCGTATCCAAACAGCGGGTAGGATTCGATGAAGGAACCGCGGCCCACGATAATCTCCGCGCGCCCATTTGATATGAGATCCAGCGTCGCAAAATCCTGGAATACGCGAACGGGATCATCCGAGCTCAGCACCGTAACCGCACTCGTGAGCCGGATTTTGTCCGTACGCATGGCCGCGGCGGCCAGCAGCACGGCAGGCGAGCTCGCAACGTACTCCTCGCGATGATGCTCGCCGATACCGAAGCTGTCCAGGCCGACGCGGTCAGCGTGCTGGATCTCTTCCATAAGCTCGGTAACACGTTCGCGGCTCCGTTCCCCCGGTGAACGGCTATCCGGGACCATCTCTACAAAGCTGTCAATTCCAATGCGCATAAATTCTTCTCCAAGATCGATCGAAGTCAACTATATTGATGTCAATGGGTATAGCAACGATGCAGAAAGCTACTGATCCACTCAAACCACGGAAGCTGGCCGAGCCGGCTAAGTCGAAGCAGCCAAAGGACGAGCAGCCCAAGACGGCGAAGGCAGCGAAGGCTGCCAAACCGGAGAAGGAGAAAGTCTCCGGGACGCAGCTCTGGCTGGTGCTGATCAAGGCCTACCACTCGCTGCTTGGATTCACGGAGCACACCTTGAAGGACAGCAATCTCGGTGAATCCGAGTTTCGTATCCTGGAGGCCCTGCTGCACAAAGGGGCGATGCCGGTAAACGCGATCGGAGCGAAGGTCTTCCTGACACCCGGCTCGATTTCGGTGGCAATTGATCGCCTACTGAAACGCGGCTTCGTGACCCGGACAAACAGTATGGAGGACCGCCGGGTGCGCACGGTCGACCTCACGCCCGCTGGACGCCGCCTGATCGAGCAGGTCTTTGCGGCGCACGCGCGGCAGGTGGATCGGCTCGCCGACGTCCTCAGCCCGAAGGAACGCCGCCAGGTCGCGCGCGGCCTGAAGGCGTTTGGCAAGGCGGCTGCGCAGCACTCCCGGCCGAAGTGAATCAGGGCTCGGGCGTCGGAGGAATCGGGTTCACCTTAACGACGTAGATATTCACGCGATGCGGACCGAGCCACTCGTCGTACGCGACCGGCGGAAAATCCGTGGGACCCAGGCAGTCGTTTCGTGTGAAGGACACCGCAAAGATGGGCCGCGTGTAGAGCGCTCGCCTCCACAACTGCGGGTGGCACGGAGAGGGGCTTGATGGAGTTGTTTGCTTACTCGCCTCGCCCGCGTGCGGCTCAAGATGGCCGGTGTCACGGATCTGAACCCAGATATTGAACTCCCAGCCGCCGTCTATATTTCTGTCCGGCACGCCCGCGGCCTCGATCTGTTTCGCCGCAGCCAGGCGAGCGCGCAGCATCGCAAATGCATCGTGCGTGGCGGCCACGCTGTAGGCCGCGCCCAGGGCCATCCAGACAACGCAAAACCGTGGAAGCTGGCCGGCCACACGGTTCTGATAGAACCTCGCAATTCCCAAAAGAGCGAGGAACAGCAGCGGGATGAGGTAGCGATCGAAGATCATGTCGAGCATCGCGCGGGGCAGCAGCAGCGCAATGTAGACGAGCACGAATGGTATGGACAACACTGCTAGTTGGTAGGCGGTGATTCCAGCCTGCGGTGGCTTCTCCGATGATATCCGCCGCGAACTCAGGACGGCAGCGAAACAGGAGGCAGCGAACAGCGATATCACCGTGAGAACGATGCGCACCCGCTCACTCAGCAGGACGGGGCGCTCGCCGCGGATGAATGAGCCGTCCGTTACGCCATGCGACGTAACATAATTATGGCCGCTGGGCATCAACCAGAAGAGTGGATCCGGCCGGGTGAGCGTAAACACCAGGATGCCGAGGCTCAGGGCACAACAGGCGATCAGCACCATGCGCCCGCGTCGCTCGATGCTCCGGATCTGCGGCAGGAACGCGAGCAAAACCGCAAGCAGAAACAGAGGAACATCGAAGAACTCCGCGGCCAGGGACCGCACCAGGTCTCCTATGCTGCCGGTCATGCCGCCGTGCAGCAGCCTCTCGGGGATCGCGTAGG
Source organism: uncultured Verrucomicrobiae bacterium (assembly GCA_963716225.1). GTDB lineage: Bacteria > Acidobacteriota > Terriglobia > Terriglobales > Acidobacteriaceae > Granulicella. Next base: position 1,994,145 of record OY970299.1, read on the forward strand.
GTTGCCGGTTGTACCAGGCTGTCGCAGAGAATGCGATTCCAGCGGCCAACAGCACGGCGCACGCTCCTATCAACAACACGACTCTCCGCTTGCGAATCAGCCACAACACGGACGGAACCATCACGATGAACCCGAGCCATGCAATCTGGCGGCAGGTTCCACCCACTCCGCTGCTAATCGCCGCGAACAGAACCCAGGCGCAGGTGCGGGCGTCCGTGCGTGCCTGCAGCGCGCGCAGGCAGCCGTAGAAACAGAGCACGATGACAAAATACCCGGGTATATCCGTCATGTAGCTGAACATCAGCGGCACGAACAGCGGAGAGAGTACGAGCGTCAGGGTGGCGAGCGTGGCGTTCCATTCCGTCAGCCCCGCGCGAACCATGCTGCGCTGCGTCAGGAACGCGGCTGCCATGGCGACTGGCAGAATCGAGAGCCGCACTACCGTGAACGAGAACCCAAACAGCTTGATGAATGCTGCCGCGAGAAAGAGCTGCCACCCGAGGATCGGCGCCGACCATCCATTGTAAACAATGTGCCCGGTCTGCGCGAGCAACTGCGCGGTGCGCGTGTAGGAAGGGTCGTCGTTGGTTCCCATGTCCAGCCACGGCCTGACAAGCGCAAGGCACACGAGCAGTGACAATGCACAGGCAATCGCCGGTAGACGAGATGAGATCGTCCGACGCATAAGGGTTGTTGCACTGGAGGACCGATGCACGGCGTGAAGCTCGGCGAGCTCGCGAAGTACACCTTTTGTCCAGGATCGCGGGCCGGCGTGAATCCAGATTGCGCTTGCAGCATGAGATCTTGCAAATCAGCGGCACGGTTCGTCCGGTGGCGTGTGGCCCGTTTGCGCATGTTCCAATAGAAGAGAAGGAACTCTCCAGCACGCATGGCTCTGAATTGTGGAATCGTTGGACTGCCGAACGTCGGCAAGTCCACCATCTTTAATGCGCTTACGGCCGCAAAGGCGCAGGCCGCGAATTATCCGTTCTGCACGATTGATCCCAACGTCGGCATCGTGTCGGTGCCGGACGAGCGGCTGGACCGGATTGCGGCGATGTTCAAGCCGAAATCGCTGGTTCCGACGACGATGGAGTTCATCGACATCGCGGGCCTGGTTGCGGGCGCGAGCAAGGGCGAGGGCCTGGGCAACCAGTTTCTCGGCCACATTCGCGCGACCGACGCGATCGCGCATGTGGTCCGGTGCTTCGACGATCCCGAGGTGGTGCACGTCGCCGGCGGGGTCAATCCGCTGTCGGACATCGATGTGATCAACACGGAGCTCATGCTGGCTGACCTCGACTCAGTCGAGAAGCGTTCGCAGCGGCTGGAGAAGCTGGCGAAGAATTCGACGGACCCGAAGATCAAAAGCGAGGTCTCGGGCGTGGCGAAGATCAAGGCCGCGCTTGAGGAAGGCAAGCCGGCGCGCTCCGCCGATTTGAGCGAAGATGAGCGCGCCGCCACCCGCGATCTCCAGCTCATTACAGCGAAGCCCATGCTGTACGTCGCCAACGTTGATGATCATTCGGTCGCCAGTGGCAATGCCTACACGGCGCAGGTGGAGCAGCGCGCGGCCGAAGAGGGCTCGCAGTTTGTGCGGATATGCGGAGCGATGGAGGCGGAGATTGCGCTGCTCGAACCGGACGAGCGCAAGGAATTTTTGGCGGATCTGGGCCTCAGCGAACCTGGACTGAACCGGTTGATCCATGCGGGTTATCGCCTACTCGACCTAGTTACCTACTTCACTGCAGGACCGGACGAATGCCGCGCGTGGACGATTCGGCGCGGGACCAAAGCACCGGGCGCCGCTGGAGTCATCCACACGGACTTCGAACGTGGATTCATTCGCGCGGAGGCTTACAACTGCGAAGATCTATTCCGCCTGGGAACGGAACAGGCGGTGAAAGAGGCCGGCTTGCTGCGATCGGAAGGCAAGGAGTATGTCGTCAAAGATGGCGACGTTCTCTTCTTTAAGTTCAACGTGTAAGGATTATGAGTCAGCCGGCGCCTAGACGCGCTCCTGCCACAAGCCGGTCCAGCTCTCAGCCACGACGACGCTGTTGCCCGGATTGCGCGGGTCGTAGCGGACCTGCAGGGGTTGGTCGAGGCGCCATCCGTTGACTCGGTCGGGCAGCTTCGAGACGTCCTGCGCGCAGTCGTAGGTGACGCCGGCGAGCCGATAGCTGTAGATCAGCACCTCGGGCGCTGTTTCGTTGGTCTCATCGCCGCCCAGGGTGCGGGCGTCGATCAGAACACCGTCCGTGATGCGGCCCATCGTTGCCAGGCGGTCGCGCCGGCGGCGTTCCAGCTCCTCGGCGGTCGGGCGCCGCGAGCGCACATAAAACCAGAGCGCCGTTCCCACCGCAATCGCGCCTGCCGCCACACTGCCGATGAGCCGCGGATGCGGTACATGGATGAGGTGCGTCATGTGTTGGAGCGAGGGCCTCACGGGAGATGAGATGAGCATAGCGCAGGCGACGGCTGCGAGCGCCACGCCAACCACGGGGAGGGGAACCAGTTGTGGTGCGGCGATATACTTCAGATTGCTCATGAGGGAAAGAACTGCAAGTCCAGAATCGCGTCTCGCCCGCCGCTCCGGCAATCCCCCAACCGTGTCGCGCCGGATGGCACCCCCGCCCCTTGACCTCGGGGGCGGACGTCGTGTGCGCTCGACGACCGTGCTGTGCGTTCGCCGGGGCGGCTCGATGGTGATGGCGGCCGACGGCCAGGTGACGCTAGGCGCGACGGTGATGAAGCGGTCGGCGCGCAAGATTCGCCGGCTGTACAACGACAAGGTTCTCGCCGGATTTGCGGGATCGACCGCCGACGCGTTCTCGCTGTTCACGCGCTTTGAGGCGAAGCTAGAACAGTTCAGCGGAAACCTTGGCCGCTCCGCCGTTGAGCTTGCGAAGGACTGGCGCACGGACAAGCTGCTGCGGCAGTTGCAAGCACTCCTCATCGTGGCGGATGGAAAACAGATGTTTGTGCTCTCGGGCGACGGTGACGTGATCGAACCGGACGCGGTCGGGGATGGCGTGATCGCGACCATCGGCTCGGGCGGAAGCTTTGCGCTGGCGGCGGCGACCGCGCTGCTCGAGAACACACCGCTCTCCGCGCGGGAGATCGTGGAACGCAGCATGAAGATTGCCGCGGATATCTGCATTTACTCCAACCAGAGCATCGTGGTGGAAGAGATCAACGCAGCCTAATTGAACCAGGAAACAAAGCACTGATGGCCATTTATCTTCCCGGCACCGCCGAAGACCAGCCGCTCTCGCTTGAAGAGCTGACGCCACGCGAGACTGTCGTCGAGCTCGACAAGTACGTTATCGGTCAGGCTGCGGCGAAGCGCGCCGTAGCGATCGCGCTGCGCAATCGGACGCGCCGCCAGAAGCTTTCGCCGGAGCTCGCCGAAGAGATCATGCCCAAGAACATTCTCATGATCGGATCGACGGGGGTAGGCAAGACGGAGATTGCACGGCGCCTCGCGAAGCTGACCAACTCGCCATTCCTGAAGGTCGAGGCTTCGAAGTTCACGGAGGTCGGCTATGTTGGCCGCGACGTTGAGTCGATCGTGCGCGATCTCGTCGACGTGGCGATTGATATGGTGCGCGACGAGAAGCTTGAGGAGATTGAAGATCGAGCCGAGCTTGCGGCGGAGGACCGGCTGATTGAGCTGCTGATGCAACGGCAGAGCGCTGCTTCTCCGGACGTCTCGGCGCAGCAGGTCGCCGCATTCATCGCGGGCCAGGAGGGTGTCGAGGATGCCCGTCCGACGCTGCCGTCTCCTCCGCAGAATGAAACGGAGCGCAGCCGCGAACGCGACCGGCTGCGCCAGCAATTCCGCGAAGGCCGGCTTGATGATCGGATGGTGGAGCTCGAGACGCGTGATCGTAATCAGCCGCAGATCGAGATCTTGTCCAATCAGCCGCCGGAGGAGATGGAGAACAGCGGGCTCCGCGAAATGCTCTCGGGGCTGCTGTCGCAGCGCACGCGCAAGCGCCAACTGAAGGTCGCTGAAGCATTCGACTATCTCGTTCAGGAAGAGGAATCGCGCCTGCTCGACATGGACCAGGTGACGCGGGTTGCCGTGGAGCGAGTCGAGGATTCCGGGATCGTGTTCCTCGACGAGATCGACAAAATCGCCGGCCGCGAGGGCTCGCACGGACCGGACATCTCGCGCGAAGGCGTGCAGCGCGACATCCTTCCGATTGTCGAGGGTACGACAGTGAACACGAAGTACGGCTTCGTGACGACGGACCACATCCTTTTCATCGCGGCGGGCGCGTTCCACGTTTCGAAACCGTCCGATCTCATCCCGGAGTTGCAGGGCCGCTTTCCCATTCGCGTCGAGCTCAAGCCGCTCACCGTAGAGGACTTCCTGCGCATCTTGACAGAGCCGCGCGCGTCGCTGATCAAGCAGTCCATCGCGCTGCTCGAAACCGAAGGACTGAAGCTGGAGTTTGCTCCGGAGGCGCTCGAAGAGATGGCGCGGTTTGCATTCCAGGTGAACGAATCGACGGAGAATATCGGGGCGCGCCGCCTGCACACGATTTTGGAGAAGGTGCTGGACGAGATCAGCTTCCATGCGCCCGATCTGGTGAAGCCGCCGGCCAACGTCGCCTCAGATATTGATGTAAAGCAGCCCAACCTTCCCACTCTGCACGAGCGCACGAATAACAACGGCAGCCCGGAAAAGGTCCTCACCGTCACGCGCGAATATGTTCAGCAGCAGGTCGCCGGGATCGTCAAAAACCAGGACCTCAGCCGTTATATCCTGTAGCGCTGCCGATCGCACAAGGTATCCTTAACGAAGCACCCGGAGCCGCTGGATGTCATTGTCGCGCGTGCGCAAGCTGCTGATCGTCTACCTTGTGCTTCTGATTCCGATCGGCTGGCTGGCGACGAAATATCAGCCCTTTCTGCTGGACGGCGATGCAGTCTCCTACATGGACATTGCCGATCTGCTGCACGCGCATCACTGGGCGGGTGTGGTCAACGGGTACTGGCACCCGCTCTATCCGGCGGTGCTCGCGCTTGCACAAATTGTGTTCCACCCGACCCGGTGGAATGAGATCCCCGCGTATTATTTCGCTAACTACGTCATCTTCCTGTTTGAGCTCGTTGCGATCGTGGTCTTCGCCTACGCGCTTGATCGGCTTCGCGCGCGCACGCAGCCGGGCAATGTACCGCCGCTGCTCTCGCGCGAAACACTGGCCTTGCTCGGCTCCGCGCTGGTCGTCATCAGCGCGGAGCGTGAGCTCGCAACCGGCCTCGTGCGGCCGGACGCTTTGCTGCAGGCGTTGATGCTGCTCGCGTTCACGATGCTGCTCAACGGGCTCGCAACGGAAAGCCTGGTTTACGCACCCCTGATGGGCCTTTTCTTCGGTCTGGCGTACCTCACGAAATCATTCGCGTTCGTGGTCGCCCTGTTGTCGATCGCCGTGATGGTCGTCTTCCAACTCTGGATTCAGCGGCGTGCGCTCGGCCGTGCCATCACGAATGCCGTGCTCGCAGGGCTTGTGTTTGGCATGGTGGCAGGTCCGTACATTGGCGCACTCTCGCACCAGAAACATCGCTTCGACTTCGGTGATTCCGGGGCGCTGAATTATGCATGGTACGCAGGCGGTGTTGAGAAGATGCACCTCGAGCCGTGGATGAGGTCCGGCTTCGGGCACGCGACCGTGCACCTCGTCCATCCTGAGCAGCAGCTCCTTGCCGCCCCGGAGATCTACAGCTACCGCGCTGAGCCGTACGGCACGTATCCAGACTGGTTCGACACTACCTTCTTCAACGAGCGCATCACGCCACACCTGAACGCGCCCGTGCTCGTTCGTCGCGATGCGCGCAATGTTGTCCTGGTGGTTCGCTATCTTTTCAACCATCCGGAAGCTTGGATTCTCCTCATCCTGCTTCTCATTTTCGGTGCTCGGATTCGGCTGGGGCCATGGCGCCGCAATAACTTCTGGCTGCCGATCGTCCTCCTTGGGGTCGCGATGTGGGTCCTTTATGCGCTCGTGAACGTCGAAGAGCGCTACGTCACCCTCGCCTACCTCGTCGTTATCATCCCGATCTTCGCGACGCTTCGCGCTCCCGCCCCCGAAGCCGACGAGTTCGGCACAACGTCGTCCGCATGGCTCGTGCCGGCGGCCACCACAATGATCGCGCTGCTCGCCTTCCTGGCGGCTGGCGAAAGTCTGCGGATGGCGCTGGAGCAACGCCGCTACGAGAAGCCGCTTCCGCATCCCTGGTACAACGCCGAGATGTTCGGCGCGGCGCGTGCTCTGCAACAACTTGGCGTGAAGCCGGGAGACAACATCGCATGCATGGGAGCGCAGGCGTGTCTGGACCAGAACTACTGGGCGCGGCTCGCCGGCGTGCGTATTCTGACAGAGGTTTATAACCCCAACCCGAATCTGTTCGAGCAGTGGGCCGGGTTACCGAACCGTGCGCAGGTGGTCGACGTCGTGCGCGCGCAGAACGCAAAAATTCTCGTCGCACAGTTCGACCCCGGTGAGTTCGACGCCAGATCTCCTGCCGCGCAGGGCTGGATCCGGCTGGACGACACATCGCTTTACGCGCTGCCCATCACACTTCGCGATACCCTTGGTGCAGGTGCGCACACCACATCCTCAACACCCGCGACGCTCAAGTGGAACGCGATGCGCCAGGGAGGTCCATGAGTTCGACCGCTGCGGTTCCTGACGCTCCAGCATCTCCGCTGGAACTCACCATCGTGATGCCCTGCCTCAATGAGGCCGAGACGCTCGCCACGTGCATCGACAAGGCAAGGGCTGCGCTGCATGACAACCATATCGCGGGTGAGGTCATTGTGGCGGACAACGGCTCAACGGACGGCTCGCAACAGATCGCGATGGATCATGGCGCGCGTCTGGTGTCCGTTCCGATCCGCGGCTATGGTGCCGCACTCAACGCCGGCATTCTTGCGGCGCGCAGCCCGTATGTGGTGATGGCTGACGCAGACGACAGCTACGATTTTGCGCACGCGCCGCGGTTCCTCGCCGAACTCCGCAGCGGCGGCGAACTCGTGATGGGCAATCGCTTCCGCGGCGGCATCGGGCCGGGCGCTATGCCGCCGCTGCACAGATATCTCGGCAATCCGGTCCTCAGCTTTCTCGGCAGATGGCTGTTTCGCACGCCGATCGGCGACTTCCATTGCGGTATCCGCGCGTTCTCGGTGGACGCTTACAAACGGCTCGACCTGCGCACGACGGGCATGGAGTTCGCCAGCGAGATGGTCGTCAAATCGGCCCTGCTGGGGCAGCGGATGGTTGAAGTGCCGACGACGCTCAAGAAGGACGGGCGCAGCCGCCCGCCGCACTTGCGCACATGGCGCGACGGCTGGCGTCACCTGCGCTTTCTGCTGATGTACTCGCCGCGCTGGCTGTTTCTGATTCCGGGTCTCACGCTAATGGTGCTTGGCCTGGCGCTCATGGTGTGGCTGTTGCCTGCTGAGCGCCCGCTCGGCCATGTGAACCTCGGCGTCGACACTCTCGCGTACGCCGCCGCCGCGATCCTGCTCGGCTTTCAACTCGTCTTCTTCGGCATCGCGGCGAAGGTGTTTGCGATCACCGAAGGTCTGCTCCCGGAAGACCCGAGCTTCGATCGCTGGTTCCGCTATATCACACTTGAGACCGGGCTTGTCGCGGGTGTGGTGCTGCTGCTTCTCGGGCTCGGTATTGCGATCTCGTCGGTCACGTCCTGGGCGCACGCAGGCTACGGCCCGCTGCCGCCTGTGCGGATGATGCGCCACACGCTACCCGCTATGCTTTGCCTCATGCTGGGCACGGAGGTTTGCTTCGCAAGCTTCTTTCTCAGCTTGCTCGGGTTGCGGAGGCGCTAGATGCGCATCACCGCGTCGACCGCTGCCCGGGTGAGGTCCGCCTCGACAGTGCGCAAGCCATTCTTGGGACGATTCTCCGCGAACCGCGCATGTTCCCTGAGCTCGTTGCGCTCTACCGCTCCCGCGGGTTCAACTCCGTCACGCCGCCGGACGCAGAGGAGGACGCGGCCTTCCATGACAATTCAGTAGCACGATGGCGAGCAGCGCCGGGCATCTTCCGTACATGTCCGCCGTACGGAACATCCCGCTTCCACATACGACGGACCACAGCAAGATTCTGAACAGAGTGTGCCGCTAGCAACGAAAGGCCGCTCCACTAAGCGGCCTTTCTGTTGAGTTCGAAGCTGCTGCTTACACCTTCGCCAGCTGACTCACACGCTTGGCGAGCATCTTCTCGAGGTCCTCCAACGCCTTTGAGAAACCCTCGATGCCTTCCTTCAGCTTGTCGTTCGCCATGCGGTTCTCGGCGTGCATCTTGTCGAAGGTCGCCTTGTCGACGTTGATCTTCTGGATGGGATCATCCTTCGACGACTCCGGGTCCAACTTGCGCTCAAGCACGCCTTCGGTATCCTGCAGCTCCTCGAGCAGCTTCGGCGCAATCGTCAGCAGGTCGCAACCCGCCAGCTGCTTAATCTCTTCGGAGTTGCGGAAGCTCGCGCCCATCACCACCGTCTTGTACCCAAACTTCTTGTAGTAGTGATAGATCTCCGTGACCGACTGCACGCCCGGATCATTCGGGCCGTCATTGTTGCGATTCGGCTCGTTCTTCTTGTACCAGTCCAGAATGCGGCCGACGAAAGGCGAGATCAGCGTCACTTTCGCCTCGGCCGACGCAACCGCCTGATGCAGGCCGAACAACAGCGTCATGTTGCAGTGGATACCTTCCTTTTCCAGCTGCTCCGCCGCGCGAATTCCCTCCCATGTCGAAGCCAGCTTGATCAGCACGCGCTCGCGACTGATCCCTGCCTGCTCATACTGCTGAATAATGTCGCGCGCAGTCTCAATCGAGGCTTCGGTGTCATAGCTCAGCCGCGCGTCCACTTCGGTCGACACGCGCCCCGGCACAATCTCGAGAATCTTCCGGCCAAACGCCACCGCCAGCGTCTTGAAAGCGGCCTTCGCGACGTCCTCGTCACTCGCCTTGTCGCCCACCTGCTTGCGCGCTGTCTCCAGCACGTCGTCAACAATCTTCTGGTACTCCGGCATACCCGCGGCCGTCGCAATCAAGGAAGGATTCGTGGTCGAATCGGTCGGCTTGTACTGTTTGATCGCGTTGATATCGCCTGTATCCGAGACCACCGTGGTCATCGACTTCAGCTGATCGAGAAGGTTCGCCATAACTGACTCCAGGTAAAGCAGAGTAGCGCCGGCAGGCCTGGCAGGCCGCTGCGCCCAGTACATCTAGTATAGGACGCTGCTAAGAGGAGCGCCGGTAAGCCGGGTGTCACAGCACTTAACCGGCTGGATCCACGAGAACTTCCGGCCGCGGCTGCCGCTCGCCGGATTTCCGTTGATCAATCAAAGTGCGATACAACTCAATCGTCTGCACCGCAATCGAGCTCCACGAGAACTTCTCCTCCACGCGCCTGCGCCCGGCCTCGCCCATGCGCTTGGCCTTCCCAGGATCATCCAGCAGTTCCGTGATTCGCGCGGCGAGATCGCGGCTGAATTGGTCCGGCTCGCTGGGGAATCCAGTCGACGCGTCTGCCGCAAACGGCACCAGGTACCCTGTCTCGCCGTCGACCACCACTTCCAGAATGCCGCCTGTCGCAGACGCGACAACCGGCGCGCGACACGCCATCGCTTCGAGATTGATGATCCCAAACGGCTCATACACGCTGGGGCAGCAGAACACCGCACAGTGCGAGTAGAGCTGAATCGCTTCTTCCTTTGTCACCATCTGCTCGATCCAGACGATGTTATGTCCGACGCCCGCCGGATCGCCGGTCGCGATTGCGTGCCCCGGCGGATTGTGCACACCGTCGGACTCCACCTTCACCATCGCCTGCTGGCTCCCGGGTGTGCGCTTGCGCACAGCTTCCACCTTGTTGCGCATCTCCGTGGCAATCTCAGGCGTGTCAGGAGCGCCGGCGCACAGCACCACCTGCGTTCCCGGCGGAAGATACTTGATGGCGTCGACGAGATGCGTCACGCCCTTCTGCCGCGTGATGCGACCGACAAACAGCACATAAGGCTTCATCGGATCGACACCGTACTTGATCAGCGCGTGCTGATGAGGCGTGTACTGATATTGATCCAAATCAATGCCGTTGTAGATGACGTGGATCCTGCTCGCATCCACATCCGGGTACGCGCGCTGGATGTCAACCTTCGTTCCGTGCGAGACCGCCACGATCGCATCAGCGTCGAGGATCGCAGTGCGCTCCATCCACGAGCTCAGCGCATAGCCGGAGCCCAACTGCTCTGCCTTCCACGCGCGCAGCGGTTCGAGTGAATGCGTGGTCAGCACGAACGGAACCCCGTATAGCGTCTTCGCCAGGAAGCCGGCCATCGAGACGTACCACGTGTGCGTATGAATCACATCCAGCTTTTCGAGATGAAGCTGCTCCAGGAGATTCAAGCTCAGCGCTTCGAGCGCCCCCTTGAACTTCGCCGAAGTGCCTTTCGTGATCGCATCCCACGGCTGCTCAAAGTGCACCTCGAGCTTCCGATTCGGCGGCTCCGCGTTGCCCGGCTCGCGAGGGTCAGGTGCCTGTGGCGGCTCACCCCACGCGTGCACTTCCACCTCGATAGATTTCGCCATCTCGCGCGACAGATACTCAACATGCACACCGGCCCCACCGTACACATATGGCGGATACTCGCGCGTCATCAGCCCCACACGCATCACTCACCTCTCACACGAGAGATGAGAATACATCCAGCTCTGTTGTTTCCGATTTACGCCGAGCTGTGTAACGAGCCGCTGAATCCAACCGAAATCAAAGGAATGGCGGGAATCCCCCTCCCCAGAAGACTCCCGCTTTCCCTCCACAAGTGAAGACCTTCAGAAGATATCTATCTGGGTAGAGCAAACAGTGCGATCTCCACCTTCGCGTCTTCACGGGGACCTGAATTGGGATTGGCGGCGTCTTCCTCCAACTTCGCGTGGCGCTCCGCCTTTGTCTCGTTGCACCACAGGAAATCCTCTTCGCCTGCCGCGCGAACCTCCCGCAGGAAATACCGGTTGCCATAGCGGTGAAACACGACCGCGCTATCCGCTGACGGCCTGTTGCCCGAATCCTTCACCACGACCATCACCACGGAATCCGCATCGCTCTTGACCCAGAGAAAATCACTCCCCACCATCTGGACGTTGTACGTGCCGGCAGGCAGGTGATAGGAACCGATCTGAAACGCGAACGGAATCTTCGCGACGACGGCACTGCTGAGCGCCTGAGCCTTTGCCGCAGGCTGGGCAAAAAACGTAGCAAGAGCGACCACGATCACACAGATCGTGGCAACGGGAAGGGTACGCATGGCTTTCTCCTCGATTGGCGGTCTCTAAACCGCCTTCACTGGAGAAAGCGATATCCCGGCGCAAAAGGGGACACGGTTTTGGAATTTTTTTGCCGTCTCAGTGGATCGGGGCCATTAGGCCAAGCCGGTCGACTGCGCCTGCTCGTGCGCATGGTAGCTCAGCGCACTAGCGGCCCAGATTCGACGTGCCGGAATCCCATGGCTAGGGCTTCGTGCTTGAGGAACGCGAACTCCTCCGGCGTGTAGTAGCGCGACATCGGAAGATGATCTCGCGAAGGCCGCAGATACTGCCCAATCGTCAGGATGTCCACCTTGCGATCGGCCAGGTCCTGGAAGACACTCAGCAGCTCGTGCATCTCCTCGCCCATACCGACGATGATGCCGGTCTTCGTCACGATGGAGCCCTCCGGATGCGCCGCGGACTCCTGCTTCGCTGCCTCCAGAAAGCGCAATGACCGCTCGTACCGCCCACCAGACTTGGCGACACGGTAGAGCCGCGGCACGGTCTCGATGTTGTGGTTCAACACCTCGGGACGCGCGTCGACCACCATTCTGCGTGCCTCATCGAGGCCCTGAAAGTCCGGCGTGAGCACCTCGACACGGCACCCCGGCGCCTGCCGCCGGATCTCCTTGATCACATTTACAAAGGCGAGTGCCGCGCCGACATTATCGTCGTCGCGGTTCACGCTCGTGATCACCGCGTGCTTGAGTCCCAGTGAGGCAACTGCGTACGCCACGCGCTCCGGCTCGCTATGATCAATCGGTTCCGGTCGTCCCTTCGGCACCGCACAGAACCCGCACCGCCGCGTGCACAGGTTGCCGAGCATCATGAACGTGGCGGTCTTGTGGTTCCAGCACTCGCCGATGTTCGGGCAATGCGCGCTCTCGCACACCGTATGCAGGTTCAGGTCGCGCGCCAGCTTCTTCAGCGAGTGAAACGTCTCGCCCATCGGCGCCCGGGCTTTCAGCCACTCGGGCTTCGGCGCCAGCTTGCGCGGCGAGAGATCAATCTGCACCAACTCTTCGGCTTGAATCAGCGGGGCCATGAACCTTTCTATTGTATCGACCTGGCGCGCATTCCCGCACAACCCAAACTGCGCGAGTCTCACCTGCATCCCGGCGCGGCCACCCCGACATACACGCCCGGCGCTGTTTCCAGTCGCATCCATGCGGCTCAATCGTCTCCAGCGCCGTAATCGCGAGCAGATTATGCCCGTGTGTCGTCGGGTGCAGATCATCCCAGAACAAATAATTGTCCGGATCGACGGGCATGCCTCGGGCATCCACCAGCAGTCCCTGCGAGCTGTCCGTCACATTCAGCAGCCCATAATTCGTCGGCGCCGCCACAATGTGTTTCATCAGCGAGTACACATCCAGCTTGGAGATCGTCAGGTGCCTGCCAAAGTTCAGCCACGGGAGTAGCCCGACACCGGCATCGAGGGTCGCGTTGTACAGCTCCGTTGCCTGGTTCGCTCCGTTCGCCTGTGACGGCGATCCATTGAATCGCGGAACCAGCCCGAGCGGCGGCAGATTCAGCACCAGAAACTGGGTCGCGCCGGCGTGAATCAGCTTCTGGATATTCCCCACCTGGTCCGTGGCCGCATCAAAAATTTGACCCACGCTCCTGGCCTCGAGCACATCGTTCGCACCGCCCCACACAACAAAAAGCGTGTGGCTGTCGATCTTGGGATGCTTCGCCAGGTATTCGTTCACCTGCTCGCCGACGTTCACCACGTCGATGTACAGTGCATCGCCCGGCCCGAACGTCAGCTCTGACGTCCCGCTCCCTGTCTTCGCATAGCCGTACGCGTAGTTCGTGCCGCCCAGCAGAGACGCAACCACGCTTGGATGTGCCGGCAGCGCCTCAGCCATCTGCTCCACCCACACCCCGAAGTAGCGCTCGGCCGGCGGCAGGGTATCAGGGCCGTCAGTAAATCGCCCCAGCGTGTAATCTGCAGCCGGCCCGGGAACAGCGACCAGATACTTCTCATAGCTCAGCACGGCATCGTTGCCGGTGTCTGACAAGGAGTCGCCGAAGACCACGATCTTCGTATACTGCGCCTGTACCGCGACTGAGCCACACAGCAGGAGCAACGTGGGCAAAATGCACAGCACACGCCTGACATTTGGATTTAGAAGTCGGAAGAAATCGGCAGACGCATCAAACCTGTCACTCCGGAGTCGCATAGAACACCCGCAGTCATGCTGAATAGTGAACTTCGCCGAGCGCACACACGCTAATCCCGCGTTCCCGCAGTGTCAACCGAAAATTCACATCCGCATGGAACCAAAGGAGTCCGCAGACAAGATCACGCCGCTGGCTCCGCTGCCTTCACATCCGCGCCTGCATTGCGGCCAGCGGTCTTGGCCATCGTGATCAGCAACACACTGGCCAGCACCAGGGTCATGCCCACAATTGTGCGCAAACCGAGCGGCTCACCCCCGACAAAATATCCAAGCATCACTGCGACGACAGGGTTGACGTACGCATACGTTCCCACCTTGGTTGGCGACTTGCGATGTATCAGCCACAGGAATGACGTGAATCCGGCAATCGAACCGACGAGAATGAGATAAACGAGCGCAAGCCACGCGCGCGATGTTACCGCAGCAGAGTGGAATTTGCCCGGTTCACCCAGCGCGGCCGCAACAACTGCCAGCATCACTCCACCGGCAAGCATCTGCCCGCCGGCGCTCAGCACCTTTGATTCCGGCAGCGGCAGCTTGCGCGTGAGGACCGTCGCGATCGACCATAAGACGGAAGCGATGATCAGCGCCAGCGCTCCCACCGTGCTGATGGCTTCTCCGCCGAGATTAAGCGACCGGCTCATCAGTACCGCAACGCCGCCAATTCCGATCGTCAGCGCCAAACCGAGCCGCGGCGTCATGCGTTGTGTGCGCAGGATCGCAATATCCGCGAGCGCGATAAACACCGGAATCGTCGCCATAATCACGGCAGCGACGCCGGACGGTACCTTCTGCTCCGCCCAGAACAACAGACCGTAATCACCGAGAAAGATCATCGCGCCGAGCAGGCAAATCGACACCCACTCGCGCCGGCTGGGCCAACGCTCGCGTCGCGCCATGGTCCACAGCAGGAGCACCAGCCCCGCCGTAAAAAACCTCATCGCCGCGAACAGAAGCGGGGGCACCTCTTCTACGCCAGCGCGAATCGCCAGGTACGTAGAGCCCCAAACGAAATAAATCATCGCAAACGCAAACAGCGTCTTCGATCTGTCGCTCATGTTGAAAGTTGTATCAGCCGCCGTGGCGGGCGAGGCAATCTAGCGCAGCCGCTCCCGAACCTCTGTCCGGCTCAGATACAAAAAGAACACCAGCGCAAATAGCCCCTGCACGATATATGGGCCGATGTGCGTTCGATGGAAGCCGTAGAAGTATCCTGCGGCCATCAGCACGCACCCTGCGGTCACAATCGCCCACCCCCATCGCAGCAGCCGCAGCAAGCCGAACACGCCGAACACAAGCAGGGTGCAGATAACCAGAATCGTGTACTTCGCGCCACCGCTGCCGTAGCTGCCACGCATGGCGGCAAATGCATTCAGCATCGCCAGCACCAGCAGGTACATGCCGATGAGCGCCATTCCCGGCAGCATTCCCTTTGCCTCGCCAGCCGGCGTTCCAGGCAGCTTTCGCGCGCGAAACCCCGCATCCTCTGCGGGCTTCGCCGTGGGATCCTCAAACCGGGGTTTGCGCGCCTCTGCCATTCCTAAATTCCTAACTCCTCACGCCCAGCTCACAACGTGTGCAGATAAGCCAGCACATCGTCGACATCCTGGGATTCCATTCCCGGCTGGCCTGGCATCAGCCCATGGCCATGCAGGATTGTGTCCGTCACCCGGTCATCATTCGCCGGCGCGCCACTATGCAGGTAGGGCTTCTGGAAAACGCCGCGCAGCGAAGGTCCGTGCAGCGGCTCGGCTTCGCGATCGCGATGGCACTGTGCGCAGCGCGCCTCGAAGACCACATGCCCGCGCTGCTCATGCGCGTCCAATTGATACAGCGGGGTCGGCGGCCTGAGGCGATGGCATCCACTCAGCACGAGCACCACGGCGCCCAATAACACCCCGCAGCTCGCGAGCCGCCGCATTGCAGCGCTCACCTACTTCGCCGTCTCCTTGAAGACCTCTTCCGCGTAGAAGTTCCGGACCTTGGCCTCGTCGCGCAGAATCTCGAAATAAGCAGTCTTTACCAGGTTGGAGCGGCTGTCGTGCAACTGTTGCCTGATCGCCTGCTGCACTCGCGGATCGTTCAAATCCCGCTGCCCCGCCGGCTCCTTGCTGATGAGCTTGTAGATCACATACCCCGCCGGCTTCTTCGTCTGAGCATCCAGCAGCGGCAGAATGTCCGTCGTCTGTCCCGGTTTCAGCTTGCTAATCGCCCCATACGTTGCGGGGTCCGTGGCCTGCTTCAGCTGCGTTTCGTATACGAATCCCATGTCCCCGCCGTTCGGCGCGGTGTTCGGGTTCTCAGAAAACTGCGCTGCAAGCGATGCGAAGTCCTCGCCCGCATCAATTCTGTTCTTCAGCGCCTGGATCTTTTTCCGCGCGTCGTCCGCACCGGCCGCCTTGTTGTTCTCGAGGTTATTCACCTGCTGCGAGCCCTGTCCCGTGACCTGAATCCCCGCCAGGTGGTACTGCGGCTCAATCAGGTTGAACTCGCCCTTGTGCTGGTTGAAGTAGTTCGTCACATCCCCATCCGTCACGGTGATGCGCGAGTTGATCTCCTTATTCAGCAGCTTGTTTTGCGTCAAATTCCTCCGCAGCAGGAGCCGCCAGCCCGTCCATCGTCTGCCCACTGGCGGCCAGCTTGTCCCGGAACTGCTGATCCGTGTAGGGCGCCTTCAGCTCCGCGAGCTTTTGATCCACTTCAGCGTCGGTGGCGGTCAGGCCCAGCTTCTGCGCGCGCTGCTCCACAATCTCCTCCACGATCAGTTCGTGAAGGATATTCAGCTTCAGCGCATCCGCCTGGTCGGCTGACATCGCCTGCGCCTGCGGATTGCTCGCCACCTGCGCGCTATAGACCTTATCCATGTCGGCCTGGAGAATCGGATGGCCGTTCACGGTCGCGACAACACCGTTCTGCTGAGCTTGGTGGCATCCAGTCAGCAATGCGATCGAAGAGGCAAGAATAAGAGAGAGAAGACGTGCTGATTTCTGCATCAAAAGGTGTCCTGGCCGGCTCAGGCGGCCGTCCCCTCAGTCTACAGGAAAGCACTCCCGCTCTCCGCCATCCGACCCATGTGAACCGCGAGAACGAGGCTTTGCAGTTCGACTTCCATTCCCGACGCCGGCTACAGACGCAGAGCCGTCACAGCCGGCCCAACTCCACTACCCTTACGCTGTAAATGGCTTCAACCTTCCGCAATTCGTCCACCGCGGCCGACAGCGCATCCTTGTCTCCCGGAGCCGTATCCAGCTGAACCACCGCGAGCGCATGCCCCTCCGGCACGCGGCCACCCCGGCTGCGTCCAAGCGCAAAATTGGCGATGTTCAGATGCGCCTCGCCGAGGATCGTCCCAATCCGACCAATCACACCCGGAACGTCCTGGTTGCGTATGACGACCAGCGTCCCGGCGAGCTCCGCCTCGATGTCAATTCCGTCGTAGCTCAACAACCGCGGCGAGCTTCCATGGATCACCGTCGCGAGCCCCGTCCAGTCCCCCTGATGGGCTTGTGTCTGCTTGCCGGGCTGCACCTCGCCTGCCGAATTCTTCCGCACCCAGTGCAGTGCCATCCGCAGAGTCGAGCCCGTGCCGCCCGCTACAAACTCGCGCTTGTCTTCCTGCACACGAATCCCACGCTCCTGCGCTGCAGCCGCCGCGTTGATGCGATTGATCCCATCCGCTCCATGCAGCACGCCCGCGATCGCCGCATTGCGAATCAAATCCGTCTTCATCTGGGCCAGCCGGCCGTTGTACGTCATCGAGATGCTCTCGACCGCTCCCAGGCCGCCTGTTCCCGCAGCCGCCGCGCCCGCGCCAGCCTCATGCCTCAGCAATTGGCCGAGCCGCTCCGCCATTTCGATATACGGCGCTACCTCCGCATACTCTTCCTGCGTCAGCGACGTCACATTTACCGCATTTTGAACCACACCGAGCTTCAGATAGTCGCGCACCTGGTTCGCAAGCTGAATTCCGATCGCCTCCTGTGCCTCATCGGTCGAACCGGCGATGTGCGGGCTCAGCAGCACATTCTCAATCTCAAAATACGGCGAGTCCTTCAGCGGCTCCTGACGGAATACGTCGAGCGCCGCGCCGGCAACCTTGCCACTCTTCAGCGCCTCGATCAGCGCGTCGTCGACAATCAGTTCGCCCCTCGCGCAGTTCACAATGCGCACGCCGGGCTTCATGATCGCGATCGAGTGCTTGTTAATCAGCCCCTCCGTCTGCGGCGTCAAGCCCACATGCAGCGACAGGTAATCACTGTCTGAAAAGATCTCGTCGATCGGCACCAGCGTGACGCCGTTCTCCCGCGCAATTACCGGCGCGACAAACGGGTCATACCCAATCAAGTGCATTCCAAAAGCCTTCGCCCGCCGCGCGACTTCAAGACCGATGCGTCCCAGGCCCACAATGCCCAGCGTCTTGCCGCGCAGCTCGCTTCCCTGCAGCGATTTCTTGTCCCACTTGGCCGCGTGCATCGACTGGTTCGCGCGCGTCACGCTGCGGGCCATCGAGATCATCAGCCCCAGCGTCAGCTCCGCGACCGCAACAGCATTCGCGCCCGGCGTATTCATCACGACGATACCGCGGCGCGTCGCCTCTTCGGCATCAATGTTGTCGACGCCCACGCCCGCGCGCCCAATCACCCGCAGCTTGGGCGCATAACTCAACAGCTTGGCATCCACCTGCACGGCGCTTCGGACCACGAGCGCGTCCGCCTCCGCCAACTCCGCCGCCAACCCTCCCGGCGCAATCTTGTCCGCAGTCACAACATTCCATCCCGGCTCGTTCTGAAAAATAGCAAGCGTAGCCGGCGAAACCTTCTCAGCAAGAACAATCTTCAAGGAAGCTCCAGTGGCGCAAATGGGCGCAATGCCTCCATTCTATCTGCCGCTAACACTTCGCTGCGGCGGCCCCCTAGCGCTTTAGCTCCTCCACGCAGGCCATGTCGAGTTGCTGCACATACTGCTTGAGCACCGAGAGATCCAACTGCGCCGACGCATTTTGCCGCAGCATGTCCATGTACTCCGTCTCCGGAAGCGACCCGATCTCATATCCCATGTACACCGGTGATTCCGCGCCGAAGTTGCGCTCCGCCGTGTCGATCGCCTTCTGATTCACCATCTGCTCCAGCATGTACACGTCCGAATAACGCTGCACCTCTTGGTACGGCATATAGCTCAGCGCGCCTGTGTCCCGCGCCGTCCTCCAGGCCGCATCGTGAAACGAATCGAAGCTCATGGTGTTCGTTAAAGATCCGTGGAAATCCTTCGGCCGCGTCATCATCATGTGCAGCGTCTTCACATTTGCCTGGACAGCGTTGATGCTCGTCTGCACGTTGATCACATCCTTCTGCGCGGCCTTGTGGTTCTCCTCGATCTCCTGGCGTATATTCTCGCGCGCCTCGGCCACGATGTGCCGGTGGTGCCAGTACTGCACCAGCGCCTCCAACATCAGCGCAATGAATAAGCCGATCGTCACGATCGCCAGATGAATCGCAAAATCCTTCCAGGTATGCACAGGCTCGTGTGGCGCATGAACGTCCATGTCGCCCAGTCTACCCGCGACTGATGGCGATCCAGTGAGAGTGATTGCCGCCGCGACCCGCAGCGCTCTGCTACTGCGGTTCGACCACCACCGTTGCTATGCCGCCCTCTACGCCTTTCGCGGACACCGCCTGCACCGTGTACCTGTACCGCGCACTCGGATTGGCCGTCGCATCATGAAACGCGGGCAACGTCACCATGCCAAGCCGTTGCAGCTCTCCCGCCGGCGCGCCGCTCGCATCGACGGCCTGGCGCGTCACGACGTACCCCTTCGGCCCCGGCTCGCCTGACGTTGACAAGACCGGCTCCCAGACCAGATCGACGGCGAACTGGCCGCTTTCCGCAAACGGCGCCGCGCTCAGACCTGTCGGAGCCGCTGGCGGAAACCGGTTCGTCCACGTGATCTCGACCGGCGCAGACTCCATGCTCCTGACATCCACCTTGCGCGCGCCAATCTCCTCCACGCGCCGCCGCACCGCCACATACCGGTACGGAGTGTCCTCAGCCGCCGTAGTGTCCAGCGTCTGGTCCGCACCTGAATCCGCATGACTCTCCAGCCAAACCGGCTCCTCGTCCTTCTTCCCCGCACCCCGAACCACTTCGCGCCGCAGGATCACGTCACCGCTACTACTCGCGTCTCCGCGCGCATCCCAGCGCAGCAGAATTCCCGCCCGAGTCTCCTCGGCGTGCAACGCCTCCACCGTCGCCGGCGCCGGACCCGCCACCGTATACGCCGGCTCAGACCACCCTGCGGTCCTTCCCTCCTCATTGCTCAGCTGTACGCGATACTCGATCAGCCGCGGCTCACCGGGGATGTCCACGTCGGGCAGACGATCCATCCAGGTCACCGCCCGTTGTTCCGCACCCGCGTTTGCAGTGACGCGCAGCGCGACATCCTTCAGCGCAGGAATCACCACACACTCGGCGCCCTCGCCTCCCCGGCACAACGTTCCCCGTACGCTGGTCTCACGAATCGGCAGCCCGTCGGTCGTCCGCTGCGGCAGCGTAAACCGCACCATCACCTGATCGCCCTCACGCTGGAGCGCTAAATCTCTTACCACTTGCGGCAATTGCAACGATGGCGCTCGCGGCGGCCCGGGACTCGCACATCCCACCACCCCAACTAACGCACCCAGCACCAACACTGCTGCCCACGCCCGCACCCCCTGAGCCTAGCACCCGGAGAACACCGTCCAGCTCAGCCCTGCTTCGCCTGCACCCGCCGGATCGTCTCGCGCAGCAGCTCCGGTCCGCCCTCCACCAGCGGGCCATGCCCAGTCGCGTAACGCCGGATCGGCAGCTCCGTCATTCTCCGCGCGCTAGCCAGCGCCGTCGGCCGATGCCAAGTTGCCATCCCAGGCAGCGGAAAGTACCACGGCCCAAAACCCGGCACGTGCACCTCGCCCCCCACTGTAACCAGCGCATCGCCGGCATACAGCGTCCCATCCCGCTCGTCGAAGTAGCTCATGTGCCCCGGCGTATGGCCTGGCGTCGACACCACCCGCAACGACCCATACAGCTCGCCGTCACTCAACAGATGAGTCGGCTTGGTCCGCGCGCCCGGGAAGCCACCGTTGACCTTGCATTGCGGCTCGCCAGGGTCCAGCGACCTGTCCTGCGCGGGCTTCTTCGCGAGCAGCCGCGCCTCACGTGCTCCAATCGCCACCTGCGCCTGGCCGGCCGGGTCGCCAGCCAGCTCGCTCGCTGCGGTGCTTCCCAACGCGTCCGCCAGCGCATCCAGCGATCCGATGTGATCTCCATGCGCATGCGTCAGGAGAACTCGCGCAATCGGTTCCATCGCAATCCGATGCGCCGCGGCCATAATCCGCCGCCCGCCACCGGGCATCGTCGTGTCCACCAACGTGAAACTATCGCTCTCGCGAACGAGATAGCAGTTCGACAACCCCAGCCTCGTAAATTGATGACCAAAAGCAGAAATCTGCCTTACTTTCATAAACCTGAACGCATCTCCCAGAGCTTAGATGCGCGCTCCTTTACGCCTCGCCTGTCGCCTTTTGCCCCGATACAATCAAATACGTGCATAGTCACGGGCAGCCGAACGCCGCGATGCAACGCATCCTGAAGCTGTCGCTGGCGGTCACGTTCCTCTACATCCTCGCGACCTTCATCTTCGGCCTGCGCGCGCATTCCCTCGCTCTGCTTTCCGAAGCCGGCCATAACGTCTCCGACTTCCTCGCGCTGGCGCTCAGCTTCTTCGCCGTCTATCTCCAGACCCGCCCCGCCACAGACGAGCGCACCTTCGGCTACCAGCGCGCCGGCGTCCTCGCCGGCTTCGTCAACGCTCTCACGCTCATCGTGCTCTCGGTATGGCTGGCGATCGCCGCGATCCATCGTTTCGCGGTGCCCGTCACCGTCAAGCCCAGCCTCATGATGATCGTCGCCGCCGCCGGTGTGGTGATGAACGGCCTCATCGCCGCTCTGCTCTGGAGGTTCTCGCGCGACGTCAACATCCGCAGCGTCTTCCTGCACATGCTCGGCGATACGATCTCCACGGCCGCCGTCATCGTCGGCGGCCTCTTTATCCACCTCACCGGCTTCGAGTGGATCGATCCCCTGCTGTCCTTACTCATCGCCGCGATGATTCTCTGGAGTTCCATCTCCATCGTCCGCGAGACGCTGCACATTCTCCTCGAAGCCACGCCGCGCTCCCTCAACCTCAACGACATTCGCTCCGCCATGCAGTCCGTCGACGGCGTCGTCGGCGTGCACGACCTCCACGTCTGGAGCCTCACCGCCCAGTCCCACGCACTCGCCAGCCACGTCCAGGTCACCGAAATGCCCCTGACCGAATGCGAAGCCGTACTCGACCGCCTCAACCACCAGCTCCACGATCACTTCGGCATCAACCACACCACCATCCAGATCGAGATCACCGACTGCCCCACCGTCGACGGCTGCAGCCAGCCACCTACACCCGATGTCATCGATGGCCACTCCCATCATGGTCACGCTCACAGCCACGCGCATTAGAAACAAAAAGAGCTCGCGGACGCAGCTCTTTTTGCAAATCTGACGTGAATAACTAGACCAGCTGCGCGTCCAGCGAAATCTCCGCCGCCTTCAGCAACCGCGAGATCGGGCATCCCTCCTTCGCCTTTTTCGCAATCTCATCGAACTTTGCCTTGTCGATCCCGGGCACCGCGGACTTGTTCTTCAAATGAATCTTCGTCACCGTCGGCCCGCCAGGCAGCATCTCCAGCGTAACCACCGCCGTCGTCTCCACCGAGCTCGCTGTGTGCCCGGCGGTTGCCAGCTCATTCGCAAACGCCATCGAGAAGCAGCCCGCATGCGCCGCCGCGATCAGCTCCTCAGGATTGGTCCCCACGCCATTCTCAAAGCGCGTGCTGAAGCTGTACTGCGAATCCTTGAGCACGCCGCTGTTCGTGCTGATCGTCCCTTTACCGTCCTTCAACCCGCCATGCCACACTGCCGCTGCGCTGCGATCCATAACTCATCTCCTTCACTCGTTGCTTATCAGTATTTCTCGATTCGATAGCCCTGTCATCTCGACCGGAGGCTCGCATCGCGAGCCGCACTGGAGAGATCCCGGAATTTCTGCCCCCCACCACAAGCCCGCCGCGCACAGGCACGTCGCAATCGTGACCGCCGCAATCGGCATCCCCGTCTCCGCCAGGATGGACGGGTTGACGAAGATGATGTGCGCCATCGTGATGAACGTCGTCAGTCCAGCGAGCACTTCCGTGCGCCAGTCCGTGCCATGCTCCGCGAAATGGAAGTAGCGTTCCAGTCGGCTGCGCACTCTCCTCGGCTGCCTCCTTCACACGGCCACTGCAGAAATGCCTTCGCCTTTCCTTCTGTCATCCCGTAGGGGATCTGCTGTTGCCCTTTGCCCTTGCCTTATTCACTACTCCCTACTCACCCAGCCCGATGTCCTCGTTCCAGATCTCCGGATGTGCCACAATGAACCCATTCAACACATCGAAACATTCCTGCGAATCCAGGTCGAAGACCTCGATTCCAAGCGAGCGCAGCCAAGCCACACCGCCTTGGAACGTCCGCGACTCGCCGACGATCAGCTTGCGGAATCCGAATTGCCGCACCAAGCCACTGCAATACCAGCACGGCGCGAGCGTCGTCACCATGATCAGATCGCGATAGCTCCGCTGCCGCCCCGCCCGCCGGAAAGCGTCCGTCTCTCCATGAACCGACGCATCGTTCTGCTGCACGCGCCGGTTATGCCCTCGACTGACCAGCGTCCCATCCGTGCGAAAGATCGCGGCGCCGATCGGAATGCCTCCTTCAGCAAGCCCGGTACGTGCCTCTTCAATGGCTAGGGCCAGCATCGCCGCATCGCTCGCATATCGTTCTTCGCTCATGCGGCTAAGGATATCGGAACAGCCTAAACGATGTAGAGGCTGACGTAGTCATCGACGCGCATCGTTTCCAGCCTCGCCTGATCGGACGATGCATCGACAATTCGCTGCTGCTGCGCTGCGTTAAATCGCCGGGCAAGATTCGCGTGGAACTTCTCGAGCAGCAACGGAATGCCTTCCGTCCTCCGCCGCTTGTGCCCGATCGGATATTCCACCACGATCTCAGGCAGCACCGTCCCATCGGTCAACTCGACCGTGAGCGCGTTCGCAATCGAGCGCTTCTCAGGATCATGGTAATCAGCCGTGAACCGCGGATCTTCCGCGCAGATAATCTTCGCCCGCAGCTCATCGATCCGCGCATCAGCAGCGACATTGTCCTCATAGTCCTCGGCCGTCAACCGCCCAAACAGCAGCGGAACCGCAACCATGTACTGGATGCAGTGATCCCGATCCGCCGGATTGGCGAGCGGACCCTGTTTGTCGATAATCCGGATCGCCGCCTCGTGCGTGCGGATGACGACGCGCGAAATATCCGCCGCACTCAACCCACGCTCCGCAAGCTGTTTGTGCAATGTAATCGCTGCTTCCACCGCGGTCTGCGAGTGAAACTCCGCGGGGAACGAGATCTTGAACAGCACGTTCTGCATCACGTAGCTCGAATACGGCCGCTGAAAATTAAACTCCTTCCCGCGAAAACTCACATCGTAAAATCCCCACGTCTTCGCGCTCAGCACGCTCGGGTAGCCCATCTCCCCTGTCTGCGTGATCAATGCCAGCCACACGCCGCGCGACGTCGCGTCACCTGCCGCCCAGCTCTTTCGCGATCCCGTATTCGGCGCATGACGATACGTCCGGAGCGATTGCCCATCAACCCACGCCAGCGAAACGGCATTCAGCATCTGCTCGCGAGAAAGGCCGAGCAGATTCGCGACGACAACAGTACTCGCCACCTTCACAAGCAGAACGTGATCCAGCCCAACCTTGTTGAACGAGTTCTCCAGCGCGAGACAGCCTTGGATCTCATGCGCCTGAATCATCGCCGTCAAAACATCGCGCATCGTGAGCTGCTTTCCATTCCTCGCAAGCCAATCCGCAACCGCGAGAATCCCGCCCAGGTTGTCGCTCGGATGTCCCCACTCTGCCGCCAACCACGTATCGTTGAAGTCCAGCCAGCGAATCATCGCTCCAATGTTGAACGCGCCCTGCACGGGATCCAGCTCGTATTTCGTCCCCGGAACACGCGCGCCCCGGCTCATCGTGAGGCCCGGAACAACAGGCCCCAGCAGCTTAGTGCACGCTGGAAAATCCAGTGCCTGCAATCCGCATCCCAGCGTGTCCAGAAGGCAATATCGCGCCGTCTCATACGCGAGTTCACTCGTGATCTTGTAATCCCGAACGTAATCGACAATGTCTACGAGAACCTGATCAAACGGCGGACGGACGTTGGAGATTTGCAAGGACATGCGCTAGCTGCGCTCCTCGATCGGCACGAATTCCAGATCCTCCGGACCCGTGTAGTTCGCCGCTGGCCGAATAATCTTCCCATCCGCCCTCTGCTCCATAATGTGCGCCGACCACCCAGACGTCCTCGCAATCGCGAAGATCGGCGTGAACATCGCCGTCGGAATTCCCATCACGTGATACGCGACAGCGGAGAACCAGTCGAGGTTCGGGAACATCCGCTTCACCTCGTACATGACGCTCTCCAGCCGCTCCGCGATGTTGTACATCGCCAGATCGCCGGTCGACACCGAGAGATCATGCGCCACCTGCTTGATCACAACATTGCGCGGGTCCGAGATCGTATACACCGGGTGGCCGAAGCCAATGATGACCTCCTTGTTCGCCACCCGCTGGCGAATGTCCTTTTCAGCCTCGTCAGGCGAGTGGTATCGCTTCTGAATCTCCAGCGCAACCTCGTTCGCGCCGCCGTGCTTCGGCCCTTTCAGCGCGCCAATTGCGCCCGTAATTGCCGAGTACATGTCCGATCCCGTACCCGCAATC
Organism: uncultured Verrucomicrobiae bacterium; assembly: GCA_963716225.1. Taxonomy (GTDB): domain Bacteria; phylum Acidobacteriota; class Terriglobia; order Terriglobales; family Acidobacteriaceae; genus Granulicella. The sequence goes on from OY970299.1 coordinate 2,019,576, forward strand.
ACGCGCGCAGTGAACGTTGACGCGTTGAACTCGTGCTCCGCGTAAAGAATCAGCGAAACGTGCATCGCACGCACCCACTCATCGCTCGGGACCTTCCCGTGCAGCAGGTGAAGGAAGTGGCCGCCGATGGAATCGTCTGCCGTTTCGACGTCGATTCGTTTGCCACCATTCGCGAAGTGGTGCCAGTACAGCAGCATGGAGCCGAGCGAGGCCATGAGACAGTCGGCAATGTTGAGCGCGGTCTGCGGCGTGTGCGTCTGCGGCTCCGGCTCCAGCGTGGCCAGCACGCTGACGCCCACGCGCAGCACATCCATCGGGTGCGCACGCGCCGGTAATTGCTCGAGCGCGGTCTTCACGCCCTGCGGCAGACCCCTGAGGCTGCGAAGTCGCTTCTTATAGGCCTCAAGCTCACCGCGTGCCGGCAGCTTTCCGTACAGCAGAAGGTATGCAACCTCTTCGAACTCCGCCTTCGCAGCGAGATCGAGAATGTCATATCCGCGGTAATGCAGGTCGTTGCCGGTCCGTCCCACAGTGCACAGCGCGGTGTTGCCAGCCGTCACGCCCGAAAGCGCAACCGACTTCTTCGGTTTGAATCCGGTCGCCGCCGGAGCAGTAGCTGTGTCGTTCATGAATGCACCTGTACTTACTTTGGGGCGTTTGCCTCATTTTCTTTTGCGAAGAGCTCATCGAGCTTCTGCTCGTACCCGTGATAGTCAAGGAAGTCGTAGAGCTCGGCGCGCGTCTGCATCGCATCGACCATGGCGCTCTGCGTGCCATCTCGCCGGATCGCCTCATAGACACGCAGCGCGGCAGCATTGGCCGCGCGAAACGCGGAGAGCGGATAGAGGGCGAGACCGACGTTCACGCTCCGCAGCTCGTCTAGCGTAAACAGCGGCGTGACGCCAAACTCGGTCAAATTGGCAAGTACAGGGACGCCGGTGCGCTCGGCGAACGCCCGATAGTCAGCCAAGTCGCGAACAGCCTCAGGAAAGATCATGTCCGCTCCCGCTTCCACGCACGCCGCCGCGCGATCCAGCGCAACATTGAGTCCTTCGCTCGCAAGCGCATCCGTCCGCGCCATCACCACAAAGCTCTCATCCGCGCGACTGTCAACGGCCGCCTTGATGCGGTCCACCATCTCCTCGCTCGAGACAATCTGCTTGCGTGGCCGATGTCCACACCGCTTCGCCTGCACCTGGTCTTCAATGTGGCAACCTGCCGCTCCGGCTTTCGTCAGCGAGCGAATGGTGCGCGCAATATTGAATGCACCACCGAATCCCGTGTCCGCGTCTACGAGCAGCGGAAGCGAGCATACGTCTGTGATGCGGCGCACATCGATCAGCACGTCTTCGATAGTCGAGATGCCGAGGTCCGGCATGCCAAGCGAGCCCGCGGCAACACCCCCGCCGGACAGATAGACCGCGCGATACCCGCTGCGTTCCGCCATCCGCGCGTGATACGCATTGACAGCGCCCACGATCTGTAGCGGTTGTTCGGCTTTGACCGCCTCGCGGAGGCGCGTGCCTGCTGTAAATGGCGTACTCATTCGTCATCCGGCGCGTCCTTATCGGGAACGCGCGAGAAGCCATGGTAGCAGTTCATGGCGTGCCCGGAGCAGAGCCGGGGCACATGCACCTGCGGAACGCCGCCGCGTCGCGCTCGCGCAGCGAACAACTGTACTCCGGCCAAAGTCGCTGCAAACCGAGCTCCGCAAACGCGCCTCCACCCGCGAGGAAGTAGCGTTCATACGCGCGGCTGATCTCGTCCTCCCCGTTCTTGTCGCCAATCAAGTGTGACGTGAGTTGCGCAACGGACTTCGCCGAAAAATCAGGCAAGTCATAGATGTCGGAGAAGCGATACTCGAGACCCCACCCGGTACCCTGCGCATTCGATGCGGCATACACCTCGTAGTCCTTCACGGTCGCCGTCTGCGGCGAGGCCTGCGCGATGACAAACGACGGATCGTTGCCATTGATCGGCGAGATCGACGGCACAAGCTTCGCGGGAACGGCGAGCCCGTTTGGCCCGTTCAGAATTTTAATCTCGTCCATGTGGCTGTGCGCGAAAACCGCCAGCCGAACAACGTCGCCGAACTCCGCAATCGTGTCGCCCAGAGCACCGCCCGACAAATACATCTGCGGCTGCTTCACGTTGCATGCTTCGCCCGGCGCAAACAGATAGCGGTGATACGTCGTATAGATGTCGACACCCGGCGGGATGTGCGCCATCACCCACACTTGCTCGCCGGCAGCACGCGCGCCTGTAAGCTGCTTACGAAGCCATTCGATCTGCTCCGCGGCCGGCGAGGCATCCGGCAGGTTGCTGCAACTTCTATAATGCGCGGACTCAAAGATATTCTGCAGCACAATCAACCGTGCGTTGTGCATCGGCGCGGGTAGCGCAACGTTGTAATCTCCTAACCGCGAGAAGCTCGACGCCACCGCATCTCGCGATGCAGAATCCGGAATGGCCGCCGCTAAGCTGATGCCTGCCTCTTTCAGAAACGCACTCCCTGGCGTCTCTAGGTAGTCTCCACACCCCGAATCATTGTTCCCCAGCGCAAAGTAGATCGGTCTCGACGGGAACGCATTGTGCATCTGCTGCGCGAGGAAGCTCACCGTCCTCGCAGCAAAGGCCGAGGCCTCCGCCGGCGTCGCCGATGGCGCCAGCTTGTGGTACTTGCATACAAATCCGTGCGCCAGCAGGTCACCGCTGAGCGTCACGAACACTGGCGCCGGTTCGTGCTGCTTTGCCTCGCGCAGGCTCGCGACGATCAGCGGCCACGGCGAGTCTGCCCCGCGCACGCCGCATTCGCTCTGCAGCTCAGCGAAGCTGTTCGCGCGGTTCGCAGAGTCAGGCTTCGAAAGGATAGAGGGCCACTCTGAGATAGGTGCGCGGCGCAGCTCGGCAATCTTCGCAGGATCATAAAACGGATCAAAGTGAAGATCGCTCAGCATTACAACGTCCACCGTCGCGGGCGGCGGCCGCTGCGGCTTGCGGGGAGGCGCAGTCCACGCAGCGCTCCCCGCGCCACATAGAAGCGCAGCGATCCAAAATATCGAGCGAAAAAATCCGCGCACGGGTCCCAACCTCGCAGAGAAACTCTGGCGGCGAAAGCGAACGCAAGCCCGCCAGCCTCAGTCTAGCTTTACCGGAGCGGTTCTCACGATCCCACCTGCGGTTCCACGCCCTCACCTCGTGAATGCGTTCTAATGAAGGTCATGCTTCGTGTGCCATTTGATGAGCTGCGTACGCGCGTCGAGAGCGTTCTGCTCGCGCTCGGCCTGGACGATCGCGCCGCACTGGCCGCGCGTCTGATCGCCGAAACCGACCGTGACGGCGTTCGCACCCACGGGGTCGCGCGCCTTCCTCGTCTTGCGGAAATGATTCGGCTCGGCCGTATCGATCCGCGCGCGCGGCCAGAGTGCGTCGCGAGCTTCGGCGCGCTCGAACGCTGGACCGCACATCGCGGCCCCGGCAACCTCGCAGCACACGCCGCCATGATGCGCGCAACCGAGCTCGCACGCACGCACGGCATCGGCGCCGTTGCACTCGCCGACACCACGCACTGGTTGCGCGGCGGCGCGTTTGGTTGGCAGGCCGCCGACGCCGGCTTCGCTGCGCTCTGCTGGACCAACACTCTGCCCAACCTGCCGCCCTGGGGAGCAACCACGCCGGCCGTCGGCAACAATCCCCTCATCCTTGCAGTCCCTCGCCGCGACGCCGCCGGCAACAGTGCGCCCATCGTGCTCGATATCGCCATGTCGCAGTTCTCCTACGGAACCGTCCAGGCATATCGCGAACGCGGCGAGCTGCTGCCCTTCCCCGGCGGCTTCGACGAGCGCGGTGAGCTAACGCGCGATCCCGCAGCCATTGAGCGCACACAACGCGCCCTGCCGATCGGACTCTGGAAGGGCTCCGGTCTCGCCTTCGTGTTGGATGTCTTTGCCGCAACGTTGGCCGACGGTCGCGCGACCAACGAAATTCCTTCCAATCCGTTGCACGAGGTTGGCCAGTCTCAAATCTTTATTGCGCTCGCGCCGTCCGCCCTGACGTCGATCGACGAACTGGACCGCATCGCCCGCGGAGCTATCGATGCTTTGCACTCCGCAACCCCAATCGAACCCGGCCACCCCGCACGCTATCCCGGCGAGGGCACCCTGCGCATCCGCGAAGAAAGCATGCGCCTCGGCGTCGCAGTCGATCAAGCTGCCTGGGACGCACTGACCGAATTAGCGAGCACCCGTTTAAACAAGTTATGAGCAGGCAAATGCGCCCGACTCCCTGACTCCTCACTTCCTGACTCCACTACATATTCGTGTGCCCGGCACGCATCTCTTCATTGAAGCTCGGCTTGATGAAATTCAGACCGTCCTGCACCTCAGCCTCGAACCTCACGCGCTCGTCCTGCAGCTTCGCCGTGCCGGTAGCCCAGTCCCCACCGCTATTCAGAGTCAATAGGCCCTGCTTCGCAACTGCACTGGCCGCCTTCACCAGCTCCTCCGTCGTCGTATTCAGATATTGCGCATCGCGCGGATCGGCAATCCATACCGGCGCCTCGCCTCCGAGCACCCCGCTTAACCAATAAACCTTGCCGGCGAGGAAGTGTTCCCGCTGCTGCTCGGTCGTGTCGTTGAAGATGAAGCGCTTCTGCTTGGTCGAGTAGTAGCGCGTCGTCACCGGCACAGGCTGCCGGTTGCCCGACTTCACCAGCTCCAACTGTCCCTGGTCCAGCGTCTTCCGCACCGCGTTATAGATGAACCCCTCCGCAAACGGCTGCTCCAGCGCGGCGACCACCTCCGCAAACGTCTGCGTTAGCGACGCCGAGACCTTCGCATGCAGCACGCTCTCTCCGCCCGTCTCGAGGTTCACCTGTCCATGCACGATGAACGTATCAGCGCCTGACGTGGACGGATGGAACGGCCATGCGAAGCTGCCAAAGCTCAGCGGGAAACCAAGCATCGTGAAGTAGCAGTCAGGCCGCGGATTACGCAGCCGCTTCGCCATCTCGCCAAAGAAGCTCGACAGTTCGGCCCCGAACTTGGGGTCGGCCGCATCGAACCGCTCTCCCAATTCCAGCGTCTGCCGGTGCGTCGGAACCGCGGCGAGCCCCACTGTCGCACGAACCGTCGGATTGCCAGCGAAGTCAGTGCCTGGCTCACCCGGCGTCAGGGTCAATCCATGCGATGCGGCGAGAGCTTCCAGTTGCGCCACAGGCGCGGATGTTGCGGGGCTCATAGTGGTTCCTCAGATCGTGAATTCAACCTTTCTATTTTACCTTTCCGGCCGGTTCTCCTTGAGAACGCGCCACATCGCTCCACCTCGCGTCACGCCGTGACCCTTGTCAGTTAACCTGGCAGCCTTTCCGCACTGTCGTCGCGAGCAATTCGTCACGATGATGGAACCACGCGCTCAACCGCTCCGTAGAAGCATCAATCGGATCCGTTGAGCGAATCCCCCGGTCCGTGAGCACCTCATGAATCCCTCCCGCCTGCTTCTCGCCTGTGCGTTGCTGCTGCCGCTTCCGCTCTCTGCCGAAAGCGTATGCAGAGGCGCGCCCGTAAGCGGAACGGTACTCGATCCCACAGGCGCGCTCATCCCGGGCGCGTCCATCTCAGTCGACGGCAAGACCGCCACCAGCGGAGCGGACGGCCGCTTCCACTTTCCGTGCATCGCCGGCGGCGCGCATCATCTCGCCATCACCGCGGCCAGCTTCGCCGGCGAAGACATCACCGTCGACGTGCCGCTGCACAAAGCGCTTAACGCCGTGCTGCAGCCAGAAACCGTCGCAACCACCGTGGACGTCGACACCGAAGACCAGCAGGCCACCGCCAACTCCGCGGGCCCCTCTCAGACCATCTCCGGCAATCGTCTTGCCTCGCTCGCCGACGATCCCGACGAACTCCTCCAGCAGTTGCAACAACTCGCCGCAGCCAGCGGCGGCAACCCCGCCAACACTACCGTCTCAGTCGACGGCTTTCAGGATTCCACTCAGCTTCCACCCAAGAGCTCCATCGCCTACATCAAGGTCAACCCTGACCTCTTCTCCGCCGAGTATCGCCAGCCACCCTTCGACGGCGGCCGCGTCGAGGTCTACACCAAGCCCGGCGCCAAGTCGTATCACGGTGCGCTCTTCGCAGTCGACGCCAACTCGTGGATGAATGCGCGCGATCCCTTCTCCGTATCCAAAGCCGCCATCGGTCGCCAGCGCTACGGCTTCGAGCTCACCGGCCCCATCACAAAACAGAACAGCAACTTCGCGCTGGACCTCGAGCACCGCAGCATCGACAACTTCGGCGTCGTAAACGCCATCACGCTCGACAACTCCGGCAACCCTGTCAACACAATCCAAAACGTCGCCACACCGCAGCGCCGCTGGGTCGGTCTGGCGCGCATGGACTGGCAGCTCGGCCCGAAGAACACCTTCATCACCAACTACACGGTGGACGTGAATCACCTCCAGAACGTCGGGGTCGGTGGCAACGCGCTCGCCGAGACCGGCTACGACGCCTTGAAGTACGAGCACGTGCTCCGCTTCACTGACGTCACCACCGTCTCCCCCAAGCTGATGCACGAAGCCCGCCTCAGCTTCCGCTGGGACGGCGAGGACGACACCCCAACCTCCTCGGCGCCGCAGGTCTCCGTCGCCGGCGCATTCACCGGCGGCGGCGCCTCCATCGGCGCGCAGCGCATCCATCGGTTCGTTGTCGAAGCCGACGACGACGCGATCCTCACCACGAAAACTCATCTGCTCAAATTCGGCGTGCAGCTCCTCTTCTACGACGAGCACAACCAGCTCACGCAGAATTTCAACGGCACCTACACGTTCGGCGGCGGCATCGCTCCGGTACTCGACGCCAACAATCTGCCAGTGCCCGGCCAGACCACCGTGATCACCGGGCTCGAGCAATACCGCCGCGCGTTGCTCCATCTCGCCGGCGGCACGCCCACCGCCTACAACGCCGTCACCGGCACGCCTGCCGTCCACTTCCTCCACTCCGAGAACGCCGTCTTCTTCCAGGACGACTGGAAGCTTCGTCCCAACCTGCATGTCGCGGCGGGCATGCGCTACTTCATGGAGACAGCGCCCAACGTCTACAACAGCGCGACGCCGCGGCTCGGCATCAGCTGGAGTCCAGATAAGAAAGCCACCTGGAATCTGCACGGCCATGTCGGCCTCTTCGCCGGCCGCTTCAGTCCGCGCACTGAAAACGAGCTCCTGCGCATGGATGGCGTGCACCGCATCACGAGCACCGTATACAACCCGATGTATTGCGGCGACAGCACGTCCGCTTGCAACCCGTACAGCGGAGGCTCAACACCCATCACCAGCTATCGCACCGTGAATCCGCACCTCACCAACATGACCTACTCGATTGAGAACCTGGGTCTCACCAAGGCGCTCCCCGGCGGCTGGAATCTGTCCGCCGACTTCTACCTCGCGCGCCTGTGGAACTACGCACGCTCCGAGAACATCAACTCACCTCTGAACGGCTCACCCACCGGCCCGCGCCCCATCGCGCCCAGCGTCAACATCCTGCAGGTTCAGAACAGCGGTCAGGGCGGTGCCGACGTCCAGTTCTTCGGCCTCGAGCAGCACAAGCTCAAGCACGTGCAGTTCTTCCTGGGCGCCGTTCGTGTCAACGTATTCGATGATGCAAACGACGACGAGTTCTTCACCCCGCAAAGCTCCACCTCCGACGCCGGCGAGTTCGCCCGCCGCGAAGGCAATCCGCTCTGGAACTTCTTCGGCAACGCGACCGTCAAGCTTCCTGCCAAAGTCGAGTGGAGTTTCAACATGAACGGAGCCGCGGAAGCGGTCTACAACGTCACCACCGGTTTCGACAACAACGGCGACGGCAACTTCAACGATCGCCCGCAGTACGCTCCCGCCGGCACGCCGCTCTGCTCCGCAAATCCCAACGCCCCAACCTGCGGCTATGCAACCCAATGGGGCATGCTCGTGAGCTCCGGAGGAATAGGCTCGTTGCCGCGCAACACAGGCATCATGCCCACGCGCTTCTATCTCGATACGAACCTGCAGCGCTCCTTCAAACTCACGCGCAACTCCAAGGCCGAGCATCCGCAAACTCTCCCCGCGAACATTCGGTCGTCAAACGTACTTAATCACATGAACGTCACCAGCGTCGGTGCTGTGCTTGGTTCACCCCAGTTCGGCGTTCCCTACGCCGCAGATAACGGACGCCGCGTCGAAGCCGGCCTGCGCTACAGCTTTTAGGCAATTCGTCAAGCGCCAACATGCGTTTGCCAATCCGCCGAAGAGCGGCTAGCATCCAACGCAGAGACCGGCCTGCAAAGCAGGTGACAGTGATCCACGCTGGTTGAACCAACATTCAATGAACAGGGGCCTAGCTCGTACACATGGTTCGGTGTGCAACGTCCGCCAGTCCGGAATGCCTGAAGAGCCACGGCCAGGTCCCGCCGTCTTAGGACGGGTTCACCAGCGCTTCACTCACGGCCCCGCGGGTCGGTCTTCGTAACTCCCCAGCAATAACTCCATGAATTCCTCTGCTGCGCTGCCCGCGGCCTGCTTCGCCGTCTTCCTCGGCCTGCACATTCCCGCATACGCTGCTATCGCGATCGCCGGCATCCTCGCCGCGTTGTGGCTTAGTCTGCGCTCCGCTCCCCCGCGCGCACTCTCGCCCGAGACCCTCTGGGACGCCGGCTTCTTCGCCGTCATCGCCGCATTCGTCATCTCACGCGTGCTCGGCTTCCTTCTTCTGCTCGCAATCGGCCACGGCCATCTCACGCTCTCCTTCACGGACGTGCTCCGCTTCTCGTCCATCAGCTACCTCAGCCTCATCGTCACCGCCATCGCGGTCGCTCTCTGGTTGCGCTGGAAACATCTCCCGCTCCTCCGCGTCATGGACTCCTGGGCACCCTGCGGCGCTCTGCTGTGGGCCGCGCTCTCGCTCGCAGACGCAGCCGCCGGGACCGCCAACGGCCTCCCCACCCGCCTCCCATGGGGCCTGCGCACAGCAACCAGCGCGCGCGTGCATCCGGTCGCGCTCTACACAGCCGCCGCCGCACTCGCGCTCTGCGCTGCGCTGTTCTCTATGCTCCGCCGCATCCGCACACCCGGCCGCGTCGCCGCCATCGCACTCATCGCCGCCGGCCTCGTCATCTTTCTGCTCGACATGCTTCGCATCCCTGACCAGATTCAAGCGCAGCCTCTCGCGCACAACCTCCTCGACACCTCGCAGTGGCTCGCGCTTCTCGGTATCGTTGCTGGAGGCTGCTTGTTCGCCCTCACTCCGCGCCCAGAGGTCCGCTGATGCCTTCAAAAAACATGCTGCCCAAAGGCAAGCGCCGCCACTCCGTGCGCGCCGAGTACCGCCGCGTCCGCACGGAGCTCAATGAAGCCCGCGATCGCGAACAGCAAGCCTCCGATCAGCCATCGAACCCCGCCGAAGAAATGATCGACACCGCCGAGCTCATGCGCGAGGTTCTACCCGATCCCTCCAACCCCTACCTCCGCGTCGCCAACACCGCCGGCACACGCAACGAAGCCACCACTCCCGACGAGCGCCGCTACGAGGGCCTCAAACCACTCGCACCTGCCGCGCTCGAGATCCAAACCCTCGACGATCTCGAGCCCGAAGACGGCATCCGCAGCTTCATCGCCGAACCCGCCGCCGCCAACATGCGCCTCGACGCCTACCTCGCCAAAGCGCTCCCAGACATCAGCCGCGGACGCGTGCAGCTCCTCATCGAAAACCACCAGGTCACCGTCAACAACGCGCCCGCAAAGCCCAGCCTCAAGCTTCGCGGCGGCGAACAGATCGAGATCGAAGGCGAGCCCCAACCCGCTCCGCTGCGCGCCGAACCCGAAGACATCCCGCTGGACATCGTCTACGAAGACGCCGACCTCGCGGTCATCAACAAGCCCGCCGGCATGACCGTTCACGCCGGCGCCGGCTCGCTCGAAGACAACCGCGGCACACTCGTCAACGCTCTTCTATTTCATTTCAACGAGCTGTCGCAAACGGGCGGTGATCTCCGCCCCGGCATCGTGCATCGTCTCGACAAACAAACCAGCGGCCTCATCGTCGTCGCAAAAAACGACTCAACCCACCGCAAGCTCGCCGAAGCTTTCGCCGCGCGCGATCTCCGCAAGGTCTACATCGCCCTCGTACACGGCACCGTGAAAGCTAACGAAGGCACAATCGACCTCCCCATCAGCCGCGACCTCGTCCGCCGCATCCGCATGACCACCCGCCGCGGCCCGTCCCGACTCTGCCCGCAACGCAGTCTCCCACTTCCGCGTGCTCGAGCGCATCACCTCACCCTACGGCAACTTCACCCTCCTCGAAGTCCGCATCGAAACCGGCCGCACGCACCAGATTCGCGTGCACCTCCAGTCCCTCGGCCACCCCGTCGTCGGCGACACCCTCTACGGCGCCCCGCACCAAATCGCCCCCGCATCACGATCCTCGAACCTCGCACCCCTCTCCGTCTTGCGCAACTTCCTCCACGCCGCCGAGCTCGATCTCACCCACCCGCGCACCAACAAACCCCTCCAACTCCGCGCCCCCATTCCCGCCGAACTCACAACACTGCTCGACCAACTTCGCTCCACTAACCACTAACAACTAACCACTAACGACTAGAATCTCCCCATGAACTTCCCCGCGACCCGCCTGCGCCGCCTCCGCTCGACACCGGCCATGCGTTCGCTCGTGCGCGAAACCCACCTCCACCCCGGCGCACTCATCTACCCGCTCTTCATCTGCGAAGGCGAAGGCATCCGCCGCGAAGTCTCCTCCATGCCCGGCGTCTTCAATCTCTCCGTTGACGAAGCCGTCAAAGAAGCCGAAGCCTGCGCCGCACTCGGCCTCGGCGGCCTCCTCCTCTTCGGCCTTCCGTCAACAAAAGACGAGCAAGGCACCGGCGCCTGGATCGCCGACGGCATCGTCCAGCGCAGCCTCCGCGCTCTCAAGCAAACCGCCGCCGCAAACTCCCTCGTCCTCATCGCCGACGTCTGCCTCTGCGAATACACCTCCCACGGCCACTGCGGCATCGTCACCCAGACCGGCTCTGCACAACATCCAGACAATTACATCATCGAGAACGACACCACCCTCGCTCTCCTCGCCAAAACCGCCTCCTCGCTCGCCGCTGCCGGCGCCGACATCATCGCGCCCAGCGACATGATGGATGGCCGCGTCGCCGCCATCCGCTTCGCGCTCGACACCGGCGGCCGCATCAACACACCCATCCTCAGCTACGCCTCCAAGTTCGCGTCAGCCTTCTACGGTCCCTTCCGCGAAGCCGCCGGCTCCGCACCCCAGTTCGGCGACCGCCGCACCTACCAGATGGACGGCGCCAACCGCCGCGAAGCCATGCGCGAGATCGCGCAGGACCTCGCCGAAGGCGCCGACATGATCCTCATGAAGCCCGCGATGCCGTACCTCGACATCATTCGCGACGCGCGCGAGCGCTTCGACGTCCCCCTCGGCGCGTACCAGGTCTCCGGCGAATACGCCATGCTCCAGGCCGCGTTCCAGCGCAACTGGCTCGAGCCCGAGCGCGCCATGCTCGAATCGCTACTAAGCATCCGCCGCGCCGGCGCCGACTTCATCGTCAGCTACTTTGCGAAGGACGCCGCGCCACTCCTCGGCTGAAGCAAACGGGAATTGGCCCCTGACGCTCCAGCATGAGTCCTCGGATCGCGGCGTCGCATCCAACTCTCCACCGCGCCTCCGCGCACTCAACTCACCGAGGTCCACCATGCAATACCGCACACTCGGCCGCTCCGGCCTCAAAGTCCCCGAGCTCTGCTTCGGCACCGGCACCTTCGGCGCCGGCGACGAGTTCTTCGCAGCCTGGGGCAACACCCAGGCCGACGAAGCCCGCAAGCTCATCGACATCTGCATGGAAGCCGGCTGCAACTTCTTCGATACCGCCGACATTTACTCCAAAGGCCGCAGCGAAGAAGTCCTCGGCGCATCTATCAAGCACCTTAAGCGCGAAGATGTATTGATATCAACAAAAGCCACATTCACCTTCGCCCCCGGCCCCAATAACGTCGGCAGCTCGCGGTATCACCTCATCGAATCGCTGCACGGTTCCCTCAAGCGCCTCCGCACCGACTACATCGACGTCTTCCACATGCACGGCTTCGACGCCCTCACTCCCGTCGAAGAAACCCTCAACACGCTCGACAAATTCGTCCGCGAAGGCAAGGTCCGCTACATCGCCTGCTCCAACTTCTCCGGCTGGCACCTCATGAAGTCGCTCTCCGTCTCCGAGCGCTACGGCTGGGCCCGCTACGTCGGCCACCAGGTCTACTACTCACTCATCGGGCGCGACTACGAGTGGGAACTCATGCCGCTCGCCATTGACCAGGGTGTCGGCGCGCTCGTCTGGTCACCGCTCGGCTGGGGCCGCCTCACCGGCAAGATCCGCCGCGGTCAGCCACTGCCCGAAAACAGCCGCCTGCAAAGCAAAATGGTCCACGACAACGGCCCCATCCCCGACTGGGAATACGTCTACAAGATCGTCGACGCACTCGACGAAGTCGCCAAAGAAACCGGAAAATCCGTCCCGCAGATCGCGCTCAACTGGCTGCTCCAGCGCCCCACCGTCTCCACGCTCGTCATCGGTGCGCGCGACGAAAAACAACTTCGCGCCAACCTCGCCAGCATCGGCTGGTCCCTCACGCCCGAGCAGATCGCCAAACTCGACGCCGCCAGCCAGACGAAGCTCGCCTACCCCTACTGGCACCAGGCTGGGTTTGACGAGCGCAATCCGTTCCCGATCAAGCAGACACTCATCACTGAAGCTTGATACAGGCCTCACAAAAAGCGTATGCCCCACATCTCGGGTCTGAGATGTGGGGCATACCGCATCCGTCCCCTACTGCCCGGTATTCGTTGCGGGCTTGGCGGTCGTGGTCTTCTTCGCCGTGCCGGTCGCCGTCGCCTTCGCATGCCAGTAATCCGGCTCTGCCTGCAACTGGTCGGCCGTCGGTATGCTCATCTTCGGATCGATCGCGAAGAAATTCGTCTTCTCGGTTTCGACGCACGAAGCTTCCAGCTCGTCCAACTTCTTCAGCCCGTCCATCCCCATCGCCTCGGCGAACTTCGGATCGCTGTCGAACATCCCGTCCAGCTCATTCATCGACTTCATGGACGTGAGAATCAGGTACGTCGGTCCCGTCGAGTTGCCGAACACCATCCTGTACGTGCTCCAGTGCGCCCCCACGTCCGCCTTCTGATAGCCCTCGAGCACCATCTTCACCACATGCTCCCACTCGCCCGTGTGACCCGGCTTCACCACAAATTCACGCACCACCATGTAGCGCGATCCAATGCGCGGGCCATTCGTGTTCTGGCTCAGTTCGGGATCCACAATCCACACACTGGAATCCTGTTGCGAGAGCAGCTCACCGTCAGCCACCATGCTCTTGTCCAGCGAAGCCTGCAGCGCCGCACCCGTTTGCTTGCGCTCCGCCTCCACCGCTTCCATTGTCGGATACGAGCTCATGAAGATCGCGCGGTTTGGCCCTGACATCGAAACCATCGCCACGTAGTGGAAGGGAGCCTTGCCCGCCGCCGCCGCGCGCATATACGCCGCCTCCGTCGCCTGGTGCGGCGTGCCATCGCGTCCGGGCTTCGTAAACTCACGTTGAAGCACAAGAAACTTCGAGCCGCCATACGTAGGCACGCTGCTCTGCGCCTGTAGTGTCAGCGGACACGAGCACGCAGTCAGAAGAAGTGCCGAGCCAAACATGGCGCGGCGAACCATTTGCAAAGTCATAGAATTAGCCTCCATGGGTAAACGCAAAAATTGTCAGAATGTGGGTCTCGCAGATGCCAATGACCCGGGAAGCGTGGCCGGAGAGCGTAACCGTGTCGCGACCAAAACAGAAAACCTCGGCCCAGCGACACGCCCGTTCAATTGTGGAACTCGATGTGGGCGCCAGTCTCCGCCCGCCACACGTAAATGTCAAGACAATCCCGGACCCCAAAAGGCAAAGGCGGAGCCATTAGCTCCGCCTCCACCGTTCCGCTTCGACAGCGGCTACGCCGCGCGCCTGTGCATTCCCGCACTACTCAGCACCTCGATAATCTTCTCCGAAAACGCCGGAATATCATCCGGCTTCCGGCTCGTGATGAACTGCCCATCCTGCACAACTTCCTTGTCCACCCAGTTCGCGCCGGCGTTCTTCAGGTCCGTATGCACGCTCGGCCACGACGTCATCGTCTTTCCGCGCACCACGTCCGCCTCCACCAGCATCCACGGTCCATGGCAGATCGCCGCCACCGTCTTGCCCGTCTCCACAAACCGCCGCACAAACGAAACCGCATCCTGATCCATGCGCAGCTTGTCCGGATTAATCTGTCCGCCCGGCAGCACCAGCGCGTCAAACTCCGTCGGGTCTGCATCCGCAACCAGGCCGTCGACCTTCACCTTCTTGCCCCAGTCCGTCTTGTCCCATCCCTTGATTTCCTTCGGCGTTTTCTCAACCGAGAGCACCGTCACCTCCGCTCCCGCCTTCTCCAGGTTCTTCTTTGGATCCGTCAGCTCCACCTGCTCAAAGCCATCCGTCGCCAGGATCGCCACTCTTCTTCCATCAAGTTTCTTGCTCATCTTCATTCCTCCATGTCCACCATCGGACACACCAGTTAAGATGCGTCACAGCAAAGAAGAAGAAGAAAGTTTCGCCGCATAAAGCCGCGCTATGCTGTTTGAACTCGCTGCACTGCTGAGGAAACCCTGTGGACGTCCACCCGCCCCAACATCCGCTGCACACATGGTCCGACTTCTGGATCCACCTCGGCACCATCACCATCGGCCTTGTCATCGCCCTCGGTCTCGAGGCCACCGCCGAGTGGATGCACCGCGTCCACCGCACTCACCAGCTCGAAGCCGCACTGCACGCTGAAACCCAGCGCAACGACCTCTACATCGCCAACGGAATTCTGGCCGCCAACTACACCGTCTCTCAACTCCAGCAGCAGCTCTTCCGCGCACAGGCTGCTCTTGCCGGAGCGAAGAACACCGCGTCCCTTCCTCCGCTCGCTCCCGCACCTCCGCTCACCGGCACATCACCGGACACCGGCGTCTGGGACAGCGCACGCCAGAGCGCATCCATCGCCCTTCTGCCCGACGATCTCGCCCAGCAATACAGCGACAACTACCTCGAAGCAGAGTTCGTCGAGGACACATTCCGAAAGGCTGGCGAACGTCTCGAAGCCATCCGCGCCTTCCGCCGCACCATCCCGAATCAGCCCCTCACCGGCGATCCCGACGTCAACGCCTTCTCGCCGGATCAACTCCACGCCTACATCTCGCTCGAGGCCGCGGCCATTGAGTCCCTGCTCCGCGCCGCCCAGAACCTTCAGTTCTATCGCGTGCACAATCGCTGCATCCTCGACGGAGTCCGCACCAGCGTCGCAATGGCCGGCTGCCTCCGCGACAACTACCATCACTAGACGCGCTACATCTCATCTCACAGCAAAGATGAAGAAGCCGCTTCCAACTACAACCCGCATCGGCACCGCCGGCTGGACACTCCCGCGTGCGCACGCTCACCACTTTCCCGAAGCAGGTACTCATCTCGAGCGCTGCTCCCACATCTTCAACTGTGTCGAAATCAACTCCAGCTTCCATCGCGCGCATCAGCAGAAAACCTGGGCGCGATGGGCCGCCTGCACGCCGCCCGATTTCCGCTTCTCCGTCAAGATCCCGAAGGCCATCACTCACACCGCTCAACTCGCCAACTGCGGCGAGCTGCTGCACGATTTCTTTCAGCAGATCAGCGCTCTCGGCGACAAGCTCGGTCCTCTCCTCGTTCAACTCCCGCCCAAACTCGCCTACGACGAAGGCCTCGCCCACGAATTCTTCACCACCATCCGCGAGCTCCACCCACACAACCCACACAACCCGCACGGTGGCCTCACCACCCTAGCGATTGAACTCGCCCCGGACCCCGGCTTCATAGCGCTCGAGCCCCGCAACGCCACCTGGTTCACCACCCCCGCCAACCGCCTTCTGCGCAGCTTCCACATCGCGCGCGTCGCCGCCGACCCACCCAAAGCCTCTCCGCTCGCGGCCACACCCGGCGGCTGGCCCGGCCTCTGCTACTGGCGTCTCCACGGCGCACCGCGCACCTACTACTCCGCCTACGACTCAGCCTTCCTTCGCTGCCTCGCAGATCAAATCCGCGCCACCACCTGCGCCGAAACCTGGGTCATCTTCGACAACACCGCACTCGGCCACGCCACAGCAAATGCACTTGCCCTCAAGCGCCTGCTGTCTCCTGCGCCGCCACCGCCCGCGGCAGCAGCGCCTTCACAATCAGCCACGCGCCCAGCGAAATCAACACGCCGCGCTGTAACGTCGTCACGTTCAACTCCCACCCGAACACCGCGAACGTAATCACCACGCCGACGAAATAAATCTCGCCCACAAACCCCTGCAGCCACTTCGCACGCTTGCCCGCTGCCTCCAAATGCGGCGTCGGCACCGGCAAAAACCGCGGCACTCGCTTGCGATACGCCCCATACGCCGCGCCGAACCGTTCTTCCAGAAACGGCTCCTCCGCCAGCGCCAGCCGAATCTGAAACAGCCACACCAGCACAATCGAGAACACCGCTCCACTCGGCGGCATCAGGATCGCCAGTCCAATCACATGCAAAATTGTCCCCAGGTACAGCGGATTGCGTGTCCTGCGATACGGTCCATCGGCCAGCATCGTCTCGCCATGCATCGCGCCCGACTGCACCACACTCGCGCCCACATACGACGCGCCCCAGACCCGCATCCACGCGCCCACCGCTACCAGCACAATCGCCGCAATCAACACCGCATTCGTAGCCGCGCTGAACGACAGCAATCGTGATTTAAACAGCGCCGACGCGAGCACCAGCCACGTCGACGTGCGCGTCCATCCCAGCGGCTCACACCACGGCGCCCAGAATCCCAGCCAGAACAAAACCGCATGCACAAACCATCGAAACCTGTATTCGTACTTCGTCGCTTTCATCAAAAGCTGTCCACCCTCACATCGTTCACCGGCGTCGGCACACTCTCCGCCACCGCACTCAGCTTGTCCACACTCGCCGGCGCGTGTCCTTATAGATCACGCCGCTCTTCATCACAAAGCTCACATGCTCCAGCGTGCGAATGTCCTTCAGCGGATCGCCGCTCACCGCAATCACATCCGCCCACTTGCCCGGCTCCAGCGACCCAACCTTGTCCGTCCATCCCATCAGGTCCGCCGCATTCAGCGTCGTCGTCTTCAGCGCTTCCAGTGGTGTCATCCCATACTGATTCACATACACATCCAGCTCATGCGCGTTCAGGCCATGGGGATACACCGCCGCATCCGTCCCCATCGCCACCTTCACACCCGCCTGGATCGCATGCTTGTGGTTCGCCTTCATCGCATTGCCTACGTCCTCAAACTTCTTCGCATAGAAGGGCGGCAGCTTCATATTCGCGCGTCCCCAGTCCACCAGATATGCCGTCGGCACCAGGTACGTTCCGTGCTTCTTCATCATCGCAATGTCTTCATCGTTGATGTAGCTCCCATGCTCAATCGAGTCCACTCCCGCCTCGCTCGCCCACAGAATCGCCTGCGCTCCATGCGCATGCGCCGCCACCTTCCGCCCGAGCCGATGCGCATCCGCCACAATCGCCTGCATCTCTTCCAGCGTGTACTGCGAAGCCTGCGGATCATCGCCCTTCGACAGCACGCCTCCGCTCGCGCCAATCTTGATCAGGTCCGCCCCGTACTTGATGTTCCGCCTCACCATGTGCTGCACCGCCGCAACCCCATCCGCCACGCCATCACCCTGCACGTTGTACTGCTCGGGCAGCAGATTCTCATCCATGTGGCCGCCGGTAATTCCCAGCGGCGGTCCGCTCACCTGCATATGCGGCCCCGGAATATGCCCCGCATTGATCTCATCGCGCAGCGCCACATCCGTGAACCCACTCGCTCCCACATTCCGCACCGTCGTGAACCCCGCCTCCAGCGTCGTCTTCGCGTTCTCCACGCCGATGATCGCCTCCTTGCCGGGCGTCATCGACAGCTCAAAATACGGATCGAAGTTCGTGGCCATCGTCAGGTGCGTATGCACATCAATCATCCCTGGCAGCACCGTGTACTGCCGCAGGTCCACCTCGCGATCCCCATCCTTCGCCGGCGTATCCGCTGTCTTCGCCAGCCCCACAATCTTCTCGCCCTCAACAATCACCGTCTCATCCGCAAGCTCATTGCCCGTGTGCACATCAATCACATGCCCCGCACGAATCAACGTCCGCCCCGCACTCGCCTGATAACTCCGCTGCGCTCCAACCTGCACCCACGCACTCACCGCCACACACAACACCGCACACGACTGCACACGCACGCGCATCTCACACTCTCCTCGAGTAGTCGCCGGAACTCACACCAGTCTAGGCTGAATCGCCGTTTGAATCACAAGATTGGCGGCCATTCGCGCGCGAAATTCTCACGCTTATGTCTCCGCAACCGCTCCCCCCTGCCTGCCACGCGCTCAATCCAAATCCACCTGGATCTTTCCGAAGCGCTCCGGATGGCTGTCCCACTCCTTCAGTACCGCAGGCAGGTCGTCTATCCGGACAACCCTCGAGATCGCAGAATCCACCGGGAAGCCTCCACCTTCCAGCATCGCGATCACCGCTCGGAAGTCCTCAGCTAGCCCGTTGCGAGAACCCAGAATGTCCAGCTCCTTCTGAACAAAAAGCTTCGTTTCATACGACACCGGCTCCTTCGCGTAGCCGATGTAGACGACACGCCCGCAAAACGCCACCTCTTCTACGGCCGCGCGGAATGTATCAGGTCGGCCGATAGCCTCGATCACGCAGTCCGGTCCGCGCCCGGAAGTCAGCTCGCGCAAAGATCCGTGTACGTCTTGATTGGCGACGTTGATCAGATGCGCCGCCCCTGCCCTCCGTGCGACGTCGAGCTTCCCGTCGTCCACATCCAGCGCAATCACCGTCGCGCCCCTCTGCGCGGCGGCGGAGATCGCGCCAAGTCCCACGCCCCCGCACCCAAACACCGCCACAACATCATCCGGCGTCACCCGGCCGCGGCGTGCCGAATGAAATCCCACCGTCAGCGGTTCAACCAGGCAAAGCTCCTCGATCGAAAGTGAACCTGTGTACAGCTTGTCGATGGGTTGCGCGAAGTATTCGCTAAGCGCTCCATCGCGCTGAACTCCCAGCGTCTGATTCTCCGCACACGCATTGCCGCGCGTCTGCATACAACTGGAACATCTGCCGCAAGCTGTGTACGGGTTCAGTGCAACGCCCGAACCCGCCCGCAATTGCCATCCATCCACAACCGTGTCGGCCGTCAACGACGCCGCAATTTCATGCCCCAGAATTCGCGGATAGGTCACAAGCGGATTCTTGCCGCGGAACGTGCTCAAATCGGTCCCGCATAGACCGACCCTCCTGACCTTCAGAAGAGCTTGTCCGTCTTCCACCCGCGGTTCAGGAACCTCGATCACCTTCGCTTCACCTGGGCGATTCACCACAACAGCCTTCATTTGTTTTCCCGTCCTGGCCTTTCTCTTGAGAATCAATTCCGAAAATTCGTACGCACTTCATACCTGCATTCTGGCCCCTCAAGGCCCCGGCCGATTACTCACAATCTCCTTCCCTCCGCCCTTCGCAATCACATACACCGGCCCGCTCACAGCCGGCAGCTCATTCGGCGGGTCCGTCAACGACTGCCACAAAAAAATCCGCTGCGGCCCACGCCACTTCCGCCGAAAGCTCTCCGGCGTCTCAAAGATCTTCGGCGCATCCGGGAAAAAACTCCCATACCAGAGGTTCGAGCTCCGCCCCTCCAGAATATGAATGTCCGCGCGCCTCAAATAGAACCCCAGCGTCGACCCCGACTCATACTCCCCATGAATCGCCACCATATCCTGCGGCCTCACCATCGGCGCAATCGTCTCAGCAAGCTCCGCCGAGCTGATCACCGGCGCAAACCTCTGCAACCCCAGATGCGCGGCCAGCAGAAATCCGAACGCCCCCGCCGCCATCGCGACATTCGCCATCACCGGCCGCGCCCGCTTGCGCAGCATCAGCGACACCAGCGGCCCACCGACCAGACTCACCGCCGCAATCACCAGCGGCAGACGAAACAACCCCAGCGCCTCCGCATTCAAATCCAGAAAGTGCCCCATGCTCATCGCATAATCGCCCGGATGCTCCGTCAGCCTCGACGCCAGATGCACATCTGCGCCCAACGCGCGCGTCATCAGGAGCACCCAGCCAGCCGCGCACGCAAACGCCACACCCAGCACCAGCAGAACTTCCGTCGCATGAATCGCCGCCTGCCCCGCCCTTATTAGTTTCAACGCCTGCCCATGCTCCACACCGCGCAGCACCACCTTCGTGCCCTTCTCGTGTCGCCGCGGCCTGTAATGGTCGACCCACGCCAGCCATCCCGCACCCAGCACCGCGAGCGCCGGAAACGCCGGCAGCACGTAGTACTCCTGCCGCGTCGACAGCGCAAAGAACAGCAGCACAAACCCCGCCCACACGCTCAGCAGCAACATCCCTCTGCGCCGCAGCGGCAAATCATGCCGCGCAAACTGACTCCGCCACTTCTCCGCGCCAAGCGGCAGCGCCCACCCCGCCACCTTGAACCCGAACGCCGACCACGGCATCATCCACACGAAACACAGCCCCCAGAACAGCACCAGCGGCACCGTGTCATAGTCGTGCGGCACGCGCAGATTCAAATACCGCAGCACGTGCTCGTTCATGAAATAAAACCAGAACCACCCGCGCACATTTCCATCGGTCGGCAGCGGCACAATCCAGTGCCCATGCACAAAATGAAACGGCGTCGGCTGCCCCTGCGTCGGATTCGCCAACCCCGCCAGCACATGCCACGGCGCCGCGATCACCAGGAAGACCAGCAGCGAACTCCACGGGCTAAGCTCCTTCACCCGCTCCCATGCGCGCCTCCATCCACGCGACAGCACCAGGTACACCGCCACCGCGCCCACCGGAAACACAATCCCAATCAACCCCTTCGTCAGCACATTCAGCGCGCAGCTCGCCCCAAACCCCCAGCAGAAAATCCGCACATTATTGCGAACCTCGCCGTCCTCCGGCGCGAAGCGCGTCCGCCGCACCGCAGGTGCCTCCGTCCGCCAGAAACACCACATCGCCGTCGTGATCCATAGACACACCATCCCATCCGGAATCGTGATCCGCGTGAAGATAAAAATCCCAAAGCTCGACAGCAGAATCAGCGCGGCATAAAGCCCCGCATTCGCCGACCGGAACATCCTCCGCGCAAAGCTCTCGCACACCAGCGCCAGCGCCAGAACCGCAAACGCCAGCGGCAATCTCACCGCAACCGTGCTCGCCACCGGGCCATCGAGCCCCACCGCCCCAAACACCTTCAACCCCGCCGCCATCGACCAGTACAGCAGCGGCGCCTTCTCCAGGTACCGAATCCCATTCGCATACAGCGTCACGTAGTCGTGCCGCAGCAGCATCTCGCGCGCCACCTCCGCATGCACCGAGTCCGCATCATCCAGCAGCGGCGGCTTCACCAGCGCGAAGCTCGCATAGAACCCCGCCCACAGCACCACAATCCAAACCAGCGCCACACGCCCACGCCGCGGCACCCTCAGCTCCCGCTCACTCACCCTCGTCTCAACCGCATCCGCCACCCCTCAAGTCTAAGTGCCGCGCACGAACCGCTTTTCACTAACCACTAACTACTAACCACTGACCACTCGCAGTTACACTCATCCCCAATGCCTCGGATTCCCCAGATGCGTCCCATCGCCGCCGGCCGCGATCCCTCACTCATCCAACTCGACGCGACCGCGCGCCCCGGCCCCGCAACCGACTTCATCTACAACGACTGGTACCCCGCACTCCGCACCTCCGACCTCCGCGAGCCCCGCACCACCACGCTCCTCAACATCCCGCTCCTCATCGGCCGCAAATCCGACGGCTCCCTCTTCGCCCTGCGCGACCTCTGCCCCCACCGCGGCATCCCACTCTCCGCCGGCTGGTTCGATGGGAACACCGTCCAATGCAAATACCACGGCTGGCGCTTCGAGCCCTGCACCGGCCGCTGCGAAGAAATCCCCTCCCTCACCTCTCACGACGCCATCGAGCCCACACGCATCTTCGCCAACGCCTTCCCCATCGCCGAACGCGACGGCTACGCCTGGGTCTACATCCCCGCTCCCGGCGCGGGCCGCATCGACATCAGCGATCTGAATCTTCCACCAATCCCAGAACTCCCCAAGTTCACAAAGCGTTTCCGCACCGCCCACCTCTCCGCCCACCTTCCCTGCAACGTCGACCACGGCATCATCGGCCTCATGGATCCCGCGCACGGCCCCTTCGTCCACCGCGCCTGGTGGTGGCGCTCCGCCGCCTCCATCCACGAAAAGACGAAGCGCTTCGAACCCATCGAAGACGTCGCGCACGACGGAAGAAATGCCGGCTTCCGCATGTCCCCGCACGCGCCCTCCTCCAACTCCGCGCCCTACAAACTCCTCGGCCGCCCCGTCACCACCATCGACTTCACCCTCCCCAACCGCCGCATCGAAACCATCGTCGCCACAAAATCCGGCCGCATCTACACCCTCGACAACGCCCTCAACCCGCCGCACCCCTGGGTGGCCCATTCATCGCGCAGCGATGAGTGGGGTAACGACGAACCTCCAGCTCACCCCGAACCCCGCTGGTTCTCCTCCCTCACCACCGTCACCCCCATCACCCCCTCCACCTGCCGCATCGACGTCGTCGCCGCCTGGAACATCGCCTACTACATCCCGTTCATCACCCTGCTCGTCCGCTTCTTCGGCGCGCGCTTCGTCGAACAAGACCAGCAAACCATGATCGAACAGGCCCGCGGCCTCCGCTCCAACCCCGGCCTCATGCTCATCGACGACGCCGACAAGCCCGCCAAGTGGTACTTCGCCCTCAAGCAGCGCCGCCTCACCAACACCGGCCCGGGTGGAGGCCCCCACCCACTCCCCGGCCCCCAGGAACTGCATTGGAGAAGTTAGCGCTCCACTCGCGCAGTTAGCCCTCCACTGGAGAAGTTAGCCCTCGCCCGGCGCAGTTAGCCCTGCCGGGTGCCCCACCCTCGGCTTCCGAACGGGTCCCCAGCAACCTTGTTTGCTGGGGCGGGAAGGAAGACAGGGTGGGGTATCGCGCGTGGTAGCGCGCGAGGTTTTTGCCTTTGCCCTTGCCTTTCTTTCTGTCACTCCCCAATGGGGCCCCGGCGAGCTTGCTCGCTGGGGTGGAGTAGGGAATCTGCTTTTCGCCCGAACCACCACGAATCTCCCCGCCACAAATTCACTCCGCCGGCCCTGCCAACAAAATCAATCTCCCATCCGGATTCGCGCACTACAAACGTCTTCCTGCCGACTCTTCATCGCGCAACCCCCGCGCCATCGGCACTCCCGCCGCCCTACCGTGATCGAAGCCGACAGCAGCCCCTCCCCAACTCGGAACACGAAGCTGAACGGACCCGTCCCGCAAAACTGCTGATTCCATTACGCAGCTCCGTCACGGAGGCAGCGTGCCCCTTCCCCATCCTCCCCGCCCTGGAGCATCATAGGAGCCAGCCTCATCGAGCCCCAAAACGTCTTCCCAGCCGCATCGAACATTACAGCTATGAGCACGACCACAACTCCCGTAACCCAGCTCCGTGAGAACGCCAAACGCCTCGAAGCGGCCCTCACCGTCGGAGTCGCCGACCCCAACCCCAAGGCCGTCCACGAGCTCCGCTCCAGCACCCGCCGCGTCGAAGCCCAGATCGAGCTGCTCGCCATGGTCCACGGCCTGCCCAGCTATCGCCGCGAAGCCGGCAAGGTCCTCCGCCGCCTCACCACGCTGCGCCGCAAAGCCGGCCGCGTCCGCGACTGCGACGTCCAGGAAAAGCTCCTCAAGGATCACGACCGCGCCTTCAGTTCCGCCGTCGAGGCCCCGCGCGATCTCGGCAAAGCGCGCGAAAAACTGCGCAAGCGCATCGCAAACGCGCGCCAGCGCAGCCAGCACCGTCTTCTCACCGAGATCGATCGCCAGCTCCCCAAGCTCGCCCGCGACACCGAGAAACTTCTCGCCGCGCTCAAGGACGCCAAAGACCGCGAGGTCTCAACCGCCGACCTCCTCACGCAAATAGCCCGCCGTCTCGAGCCGATCGCAGTCTCCCGCGAGCACGGCGAAGAGCACCTGCACGACCTCCGCAAAGCCGCCAAGCGCGCCCGCTATCAGTGCGAGTCCATCCCCGGCCCCCAGGCCGCCGCCATGGCTCGCCGCTTCGAACAGTTGCAGGACGCCGGCGGAAGCTGGCACGACCTGCTCGACCTCGCCACGCTCTGCCACGCCGAGCTCGGCCCCGAGCACCCGTTCGCCCGCGTCATCGAGCACCTCCGCGACGAGCATCTCGACCAGTACCTCGCTAACCTCGAGGACTTCCGCAACCGTCACACCGGCACGCCCTCCCGAAACGGCCGCACCGCATCGTCCGCACGCAAGCCGCCGAAGAGAGCAATCGCAACCCGCTCGGCTGAATCCCGCTCGTCCAGCGGCAAACGCAAGCGCGCCGCCTGATCACCACACAGACGCACAAGTCACCGCGTCGCACCGGGGTTGGGTGCCCCATTCACACGCGGCTTCACGCGGGTGAGTAGGCATCGCGCGAACGCGCGATTCCCATTTGCCCTCTTCACGATTCACTACGCACTATTCACTCCAACTCCACCATTTCCGCGAGCGCTACCATACCTGCATGAGAGTCGGCCTCTTCGGCGGCAGCTTCGACCCACCGCACCGAGGCCACCTCGCCGTCGCCCGGGCCGCGCGCGATCGCTTCCACTTCGACCGCGTGCTGCTCGCTCCAGTCGGCGCGCAGCCCCTCAAACCCGAGGGCCCACACGCGCCATTCGCCGACCGCCTGCGCATGGTCGAGCTGCTCTGCGACGGAACGCCCGGACTCGAAGCCTCATCGATCGACGCGCCACGTCCGGACCGCCAACCGAACTACACCATCGATTCGGTCCGCACCCTCCGCGCGGAGCTCCCACCAGCCTCGGAGCTCTTCATCATCCTCGGCGCGGATGCCTTCCTCGACATCCGCCGCTGGAAGGCTCCCGACGATCTGCTCAACGAAGCCCGCTGGATCGTCGTCAGCCGCCCCGGGTTCGACCTCACCCAGCTCGACTCACTCGGCCTCTCCTCCCGCCAGCGAGCCCACGTCGAGATCCTCTCCGATCTCGCCGACCCGGTGAGCGCGACCGGCATTCGCGAGCGCCTCGGCGATCACCAGACCGCATCGCAGCTTGTACCTGCAAAGGTGCTCGAATACATTCGCGCGCACCATCTCTACGGCACGTAATATTCAGCCCGCTGCGCTACGATGAACGAGGCGATAGAAATTCAAGCGAAGGCAGTCTTAAT
Organism: uncultured Verrucomicrobiae bacterium; assembly: GCA_963716225.1. Lineage (GTDB taxonomy): Bacteria > Acidobacteriota > Terriglobia > Terriglobales > Acidobacteriaceae > Granulicella. The sequence continues at coordinate 2,045,034 of OY970299.1, forward strand.
GGCCACAACCGAAACCAACCGAATGCTCGCAGCCGCGGCCGCAGCCTGCGAGGACAAGAAGGCCGAGGACATCCGCATCCTCGCGCTCGACCCCGCCGAGAGCGGACTCACCGACTACTTCCTGCTCTGCAACGGAACCAACGAGCGCCAGAACGTCGCGATCGCTGATGAGATTGAGCTGCGCATGAAGCGCGAGTTCAACACCTATCCGAACTCAGTCGAAGGCCGCCGCCAGGCCGAATGGATTCTGCTCGATTACGTCGACTTCATCGTGCACGTCTTCTCTGCCGAGAAGCGCGCGTTCTATGGTCTCGAGCGCCTGCGCAAATCGGCCACCACGCTCAGCGTCGCCGACCTGAACGCCGAGATCAAACAGCACATCACCGCCGCGCGCCAGAAGAAGGCGGGTGCGAAGGCCAGGCCTGCCGCGAAGAAATCGGCAGCGAAGAAGTCGCCTGCAAAACGGCTCGCCACAAAAGCTCCCGCGAAAAGGATGGCGGCGAAGAAGGCAGCGAAGAAGCGCTCCCGCTAACTTGAGCCAACGGCGCTCAGATTTTAAAGCGCGCAAAAACCACGCGAAATCGCTCCAAAACGCGCGAAAACAATCCAAAAACAGCACGCGAAAATCGGCGCTGCACAGAAAAAGTGGCAGACATTGATTCTCCGCCACTCAGGTTTTCTAGTTTCCTCCAGCTTAGAAGCTCAGCTTTAAGTGGAACTCCGCACCTTCGTGAACTCAACTCGTTCCGCGGCCCCTCTGACTATGAAGATATGGATGAATATCTGGAAAGTAGTAGGTCGGCTAAGTCTGTGATTCCGCTTTACTGCGGGTCGCCTCGCAATTAGCCCACGCGCCTGGCTCCGCAAAACGAAAGCCGCATCCGACCGAAAACGGCGACTAAGGGCGGCCTGAAGGGGAAGCGGCTTTCGCCTGGTCCACCTTGGCCTGGGCCTTGGCCGAGAGAGCGCGCTTTTGTTGGTCCTGATCGGGCCGCGGCGGCCCGTAGGCGGTCCAGTCGCCGACGGCGGTGTCGGCTGAAACGACCCGGAGAGTCATGGCAGCGTAGACAGGGGCGCTTCCCTCCTGCGTGGCGCGGATGATGAGCCGGTAGTTGCCGGGGGGCATCGCGGACGTCTGCAGGACGTGGCCGGTGACGAAGTTTCCCGCGGCATCCGCGTTCGCCGGGTCGACGGTCTCGTCGCTCTCGTCGATCGCTTTACCGCCTGTGCCGGGTGAGCCGTACAGATAGTGAAGCTGGATGGGTGCGGTCTTTGGCTTGCCGGTCGCGTCTTTGGGGAGCCAGAGCTGGAAGATCAGCGGCACGCGATCGCCGGCGTGGATGGTGACGGTGTCCACAGCGCGTGGGCTGAAGCGGACATCGGCAAACGAGAACGGAAGGGTGCTGCCATCGTCGTGCACGGGATTGCCGTTGTAAACGACGGGCTCGGAGATGCCAAGCGCTGCGCGGCTGGGCTGCGGGACGACGACGGTCTCAAGCGTGCGATGCGCCGCGAGCGTGATGTTGTTGGTGACGGTGGACTGGATGATGTAGCGGCCGGGGACGAGTGGGAAGCGGTCTTCGGCAGCGAACGGCTTTTTGCGGCCGACGTCAGCCTGCGCGGGTTCAACCTGGCCGGTGAGCGCGACAACATCGTCGTAGACGGATGCGCCTGACTCGGTGGTGATGTGGTTCTGCAGGGTAAGGTCGTAGCCGACGGTGTTGTCTTTGCGCCGGCCGATGAGCGTGGCGTCGGGCTCAGGAAACTGGATGAGGTATTGGACAAGGCTCTGGCCGCGTTCATCACGCGTGACGGTGTAGCCGGGGCGCGGCGAGTTGGAGGTGGTGAGAATGCTGGCGGTTACTTTTTCCTGCTGGCGACGAAGGGCAAGCTGCTGCTTCTGGTACGAGTTGTCGGCGAGGCCGCGGATGTTGCCGAGCAGAATTTCCGACTGCATGCTGGGCGAGAAGCGGTCGAGATCGACAGGCTCAGAGGGGATAAGAGAGACGGCGGTGCGCGCGACCTCGTCGCCGAGTGACTTGCGGATGGTTTGCAGGCTGCGAGTCTGATCGTTCAGGTCTTCGAGACCGGTGACCAGCCGCGCGGGGCCGTCCTCGTAGGGCGAGTAGAGCGTGTAGGGCTCGGCGGGGCTGCGCTTGTAGAACATGACGTAGAAGTACGAGGGAAGCACAGGCGTCGGCGACTGGTAGAACCAGATGATGATGGGGCGGAGGTTGCGCGCGGCGGGGTGGGTGACGATCTGCTGCGGCGCGCCGAGCGTGATGTAGACGCGCCCCTGGTCGGTGCGCCAGCCGTCTTGCGCGCCGATGCTGCCGTAGTGCTCGTTGGCGTAGGCGAGACGGCGGTAGTGCTCTTCCTTGTAGGAATTGTCCTGGGAGCCGGGGGTGGGGTTGCGCGCCTGCCAGAAGGCGCGGATGAAGCTGTCGCGCTCGGCGTTGCTGTGCAGCGCGAGGAACTGCGCACGCTCGTCGCTGGAGATGATGTAGGCGACTTCTTCGTCGAGCCAATGACGGTACTCGGGAGCGAGGGCCTTTTCGGCTTTATCGACGAATGGCGCCGAGGCCGAGGCCGTCGCAGGAAGAGCAACGGGGAGCAGAAGAACGGCGAGCAGAGCGACGTGCGGACGGAGCAACGGAGATTTCCTTCGTAAACGGCTGGAGGAGGAAGGCCGATGGCCTCCCTCCTCCAGTGTAGAAGAATTGATTGTCAGGTTAGAACTCGAACCGGACCGAACCACGCGCGTTGAACGGCTCCTGGAACGCCGTCGGACGACCGTAGTCGACGTCGAGCGGCGGAACGGCGCCGACACCGGGTGAACCGGCCTGCGTGAACTGCACGCGGCTGAGCTCGTACTGGCTGTTGGTCACGTTGAAGAGATCCATCGCGAGCTTGAGGCCGTACTTCTCGCCGAAGTGCGTTCCGAGCGGCACGGGGTAGTCGAGGTGGAAGCTGAGCTCCTGCGTGGATGGCGTGCGGCCTGCAGCGCCGCGTCCGCCGACAGGAACTTCGCCCTGGTTGAGGTAGACGGGGTGGTCGCCGAGGAAGCTGAGCGGAACGCCGGACTCGCCGCGAAGGCTGGTGCCGACGGTGAGGCCGCGTAGACCGGACATCCACGGAGTGTCAGAGCCGATGTTGTAGCTGAGGAACAGATTGCCGACAGCGCGGCGATCGGTGCTCAGGGGGCCGGGCGCGAACTGATCGCCGAGCAGGCCGAGCTTGCCAGGTGTGAAGTCAAACAGGGAGCTGATGCCCGGGTCCGACTGTCCGTTGTCGTTGCGGAAGGCGCCCTCGTAGTTGCCCCAGAGGTTGCCCCAGCGGAAGTTTACGAAGGCCATCCAGTGATGGTTGAAGCGCTTGTCGAGCTCGAGCTCCAGCGCGTTGTAGCGGCGGATTGGCTTCACGAAGCCATCGGGTTTGCCATCCGCAGGGCCGGCATCCGCCGTGCTCAGGTTGGTGAAGCAGGCACCGCCCACCTGCTGGTTCAGAGCGTTCACGAAGAACGTTCCGATGCCGCTGGGGTAAGTGTCATTAGCGTATGTGCAACCGGCAACCGGCGGCGCGTAGTTTGACTTGGTGAGACCGCCGGGCGAGGCGAGCGCTACGCCGTTAGCCGCGTTGAACTGTGCAACGGTGTAGGTGATCTCCTGCTCATTTATGGCGATGTCGGTTCCGGGGCCTGGGTTGGAGATGCCGCCGTTGTAGTTCGGGATAATCGTGGAGCCTTCAGGCGACTGCGAACCGATGTCCTCGAGGATGCGGCCGAGGCGCCGGTCCGAGTAGCGGATCTTGAAGACCATCGACTGCGAGAGGTCGCGGTCGATGCCCACAACGTACTCGTCCTCGTACTCCTGCTTGGTTCCCGGGATGATGCCCTCGCCGGTGGACGACGAGAAGTTCGGTCCGCCGAAGTTGGTGACTACCCCGGTCGTCGGGTCGGTGGCCTTGGGCACGCCGTTCAGAAGGTGAGCCGCGTCGGGAGTGATGGTGATCGATCCATCGGAGGCGACAACGGGCGCGAAGTAGAAGCTGGTATCGTCCTGCTCGTTACCGAGCTGACGGATGGCTGCATCCAGCGGCATCGCCCAGTAGTTGCGGCCGAAGTTGAAGAAGACCTTGGTCTTCTGATCGCCGACCGGATCGATGTTGACGCCCATGCGTGGCGACCAGCTGGGGCCGAAGTTATAGCCGAGGAGCGATCCGCCGATGCGCTGCTCCTCAAAGCGCATGCCGATGTCGAACGTGACATGGCGGTTCATCTCATACACGTCTTCACCGAAGGCGGTGTGATAGCGGCCGTACGCATTGACCGACAGGCCGTTGTAGGTGCCGCGGGTCACCGACGCGTAGGAACGGATGCCGTTGATGAGCGGGCACTGGCTGCAGGTGGGGTCCGACAGGTTGGCCTTATTGGCCGGCGCCACAGAGAACTGTGCGTTCGTCATCTTTCCGATAGCGCCCGCCGGAATGTTCGAAAACAGCGTCGTGAGGGTCTGGTTGTTGGCGTTTGTGGAAGGAATCGCGAACAGCGCGCCGGAACGCGACGGCAGATCGAGGAAGGTAGTGTGATCGTACTGGTAGCCGATGTTGAAGGTGTGCTGGCCCCACAGTTTGAGAATCTTCGAAGTGTTGGCCTCGATGCTGTAGGTGTTGTTCTTGGAGGGCTCGTACGCTCCGTGGCCGGTCACCAGCGACGCGCCGGGCGTGGGAAGGTACTGGGGATCGGTGTTGGTGATCTGATAGGTGTTCAGCGTTGGCGTTTCGCTGAAGTGATTGTGGTTGTAAGCGTATGCCGCGTCGATCGTCCAGGTTGCGGTCAGCGCCGAATCGATGCGGGCCAGCTCATCTTCGGAGCCGAAGTTGTAAGAGCTGCCGGTGGTCAGTGGAGCGGGGCTCGAAAGGCTGTTCACAATGCCGTTGTGCCGAGCGGGATCGCCGAAGGCAGTCAGCTCAAGATTGGAGCGGTCGGAGATCTTGTAGCTGAGCTTGCCGGCGTAGCTGGTGGTCGTGACGTTGCCTTGGATTACGCCGAGGGCAACCGACTGGGCCGGAGCGAACGGGTCAGCCGCGATGTAGCTCTGGCTGAGGGACGGATCGAATGCGCCGAAGAAGAAGAGCTTGTCCTTGAACGGCGGAACGTAACCGCCGAACTCCACTGAGCCCTCGTAATAAGGCTGCGAGAGCGTTTGGCTGGGCGTGGTGAGTTGATAGCCGAACTGGTAGTACTGATAACGGCCGGCCCAGAACATCTGCGGCTGGAAGTATGCGCTGATCGCGCCGTGATACTGATTGCCGCCGGACTTGGTAACGATCTGGATGATGCCGCCGGTCGCCTTGCCGTACTGCGGCTCAAAGGCGGTGGTCTTGACGTCGACTTCCTTGACGAAAGCGAGATTGATGCCGGTGCCGAGCGCACCGTGGTAGCGGTTGTAGGTGCCGATGCTGCCGAACGCCTGGTCGGTGATGGTGACGCCGTCGACAATGTAGAGATTTTCAAGGCCGGACGCGCCGCCAATCGACGGGTTCGAGCTGCCAGGGCCAACCGCACCGGGAGCGGCGTTCACCTGTCCCTGCTCCACACCCGGAGCCGCATAGAAGATTGCGCTCACGTTGCGCTGCATGGGAACGCTGCTATAGAAGGTGTCGGTCAGGTTTGTGGTGACGGCGGTCGACTGGGTGTCGATCTGCACCGCGGCTGCGGTGACCTCAACCGTGGTCGACTCGCTGCCGATGCCCATCTTCAGATTCAGGGTTGAGGCGACGCTGACGGTGACCTCGTTGTGCTTAGCCTCCACGGCCGAGAAGCCCGTCTTCTCAACCTTCACGTCGTAGTAGCCGGGCAGAAGGTTCGCCGCGGTGAAGCGACCCAGATTGTCAGTGTGGGTGGTCACGGTTCCCTGCGGTCCGGTAACCGTCACGGTAGCGGCCGGAATGCTCGCGCCGGTGGGATCGGTGACGGTTCCATTCAGGCTGCCCATGACGGAAGACTGGTCCTGTCCGAGGACGGCAAGCGGCAGCAACATGGCGAAACAGACCAGGAACAGCCGGAGAAAGGTTTTCACTTGAACACCCCTTTTTTGAGCCGCAGCGTGCTTTGTTCAACGCCGCCAGCTATCGGCAGGTCGGTGTAGCACGTGGCGTGCCAATTGGCCGGATGGGAGGATGTTAGGAGCAAAGGACTTAACACAAACGTTGTACGAGCCATGAGGCTTTCGGACCTGCGAATCTCCTGAAAACTGAATTCTTATTGAAGTCCGCCCATATAGATCGTAGAGAGACATGCTTGCGGAAGGGGGCGGCGTACCGGTTTAGCATCCGGGGAGGATGTCTGCGCAGGCCAGCTCGCAACCCCAAGCAACTCCTGGTTTCGCCTCGGAGCCAGACACAATCGCGGCCATCGCGACGCCGCCGGGCCGTGGCGGAATCGGGATCGTGCGGCTGTCAGGACCAGAGGCGCGGCGAATTGCAGGGCTACTTGTTCGGCCGCGCCGAGCTCTTGAGCCGGGCCGGGCGATTCTGGCGGAGGTCGTCGATCCACGGAACCCCGAAGCGGAGGCGATCGACGAGGCGGTGGCGACGACCTTTGTGGCTCCGCATTCCTATACGGGCGAGGACGTAGTCGAGATCGCGGCACACGGCTCTCCGGTAATTTTGGAGACGCTGCTGCGCGGAGCGCTGGCGGCGGGAGCCAGGCTGGCGAATCCAGGCGAGTTCACGCAGCGCGCCTTTCTCAACGGGAGGATTGATCTCACGCAGGCTGAAGCGGTGCATGACCTGATCGCCGCGCAGACGCTCGAGCAGGCGCGCATGGCAGCTCAGCAACTCGGCGGCGCGCTCTCGCGGCGCGTTGCGCCGGTGAAGGATGAGCTTGTGACGCTGATTGCGTTGCTTGAGGCCGGCATGGACTTTGCTGTGGGTGAGCTCGATGACGTGGACATTGTTGCGCCGGAGCAGATTCGCAGCGTTATTGCGCACGTTCAGAGCGCTCTCGTGCTTCTGGCGCAAAGTTACGCGCAGGGTCACAGGCTTCGGGAAGGCGCCTCACTCGCGCTGGTCGGCCGGCCGAATGTCGGCAAGAGTTCACTCTTCAACCGGCTGCTGGAGCGGGAACGCGCGATCGTGACGACTGTGCCCGGCACGACGCGCGACACGGTCGAAGAGGTGACGGCGCTCGGCGGCGTTCCGCTTCGTCTGATCGACACAGCCGGCTTGCGACTCGCGGGTGATGCGCCGGTCGACGAGGCAGAGGCACTGGGGATTGCGCGCTCGCGCGAAGCTTTGGCCGACGCGGACGTGGTTCTTCTCGTTGTCGACGCGAGCTTCGAGGTGTCGGCAGAGGAGCGCGAGCTGATGCGCGAAATCGGAGCGAGGCCGCACCTGATTGTGCGCAACAAAGCCGACCTGCTGCCCCCGTGCGGCCAAACGCTGTTCGATGACGGCGAAGCTGATGTGATGTTCACTTCGGCGATCACAGGCGAAGGCGTGGAGCAGTTGCGCTCCGGCATCTTGCGGCTGCTACATGTGGAGGGTGACATCGTGAGCGGCGGTGTACTGAACTCCTTGCGCCAGCAGCAGGCAGTTCAGGCCGCGATACAGGCGCTGGACGGTGCCAGCGTAGCGAACAACGATGGCGTGCCGCATGAGTTTCTGCTCGCCGATCTGCATGAAGCACTCGGCGCGCTGGACAGTCTCACGGGCGCGACAACGTCGGACGACATCCTCAACCGGATCTTTTCCACGTTCTGCATTGGTAAGTGAGTTGAAATGCGACGCCAGCTCTTCCCGCGCTGAAGACACCAATATCGGGACAAGGGAATGACAATGCGATAACAACTCCCTGGTCCCGCGTGTCGATACTCATCCCTGATCAATCGAGAAAGGGCGGTATCGGTGATGAAGTGCCCGCGCATCTCCATCTTATTCATCTTTCATATCGCGTTCGCGCTTGCCGTTGCCGTCGGGCGCGCGCAGACGCCTGGCACAGGTGCCGTTGCGGGTGAGGTCTTCGATCCCGCGGGGCGGCCGGTCTCCGGGGCAAATGTGTCCGTTGTCGACGTAGCGACCGGCGCGTCCCGCGCAGCCGAGACCGCCGCGGGTCTCTTCCACATTCCACTCCTTCCGCCGGGACACTACAGCGTCGTCGTGCTCGCCAACGGCTTCGCCCGCAGTGCTCCCCACTCTCTCGAAGTTAATGTCAGCGAGACGACTTCGCTGCACATCGTGCTCGCCGTCGCCGGTACAAACACCGTCGTCGAGGTCGATTCCATGCCTGCATCCGTGGATCTCTACAGCTCGACCCTTGGGGGCCTGGTGGACCAAACGGCGATCGAATCGCTTCCACTCTCAACGCGCAACTACACACAGATCCTCGGCCTCTCTCCCGGAGTCATCGCTGATCTGCCGACATCGACGGTCCTCGGCAACGGCACCCAGAACGTGGCGTCGAACGGGGCAACGCCTCTCGCGAACAACATTCAATTCAACGGAGTAGACGCTAACAACCTGCAGGAAAACTCCGCCGCTGCATCGCAGGGATACGAGGTCGGCATCGCAATCCCCGCACCTGACACGATCCAGGAATTTCGTGTGCAAACTGGCAACTACGACGCCGCCTTTGGCCGTGGCTCCGGCTCCAACGTCGACCTGGTGAGCAAGGGCGGCAGCAATCACCTGCATGGCAGTGCCTGGGAGTTCATCCGCAACAATCTGTTGAACGCAAATGATTTTTTCTCCAACGAGGTGGGGTCGCCGCGCGCTGACCTGAAGCAGAACGAGTTCGGCGCGACCGTCGGCGGTCCTATCCGCAAAGACAAACTCTTCTTCTTCGCCGGCTATCAGGGCATCACGCAAGTGAACGGCCTGGGCAGTCTCAAGACTGTGGAGATCCCGCGCTTCACCGCGGATCGGTCCGCGTCCGCACTTGGTGCGCAGTTCTGCCCCGCGAATCACCTTGATACCGAGGGCCAGCCTTCGCTGGGCTATCTCACTTTCGCTGGCGGCGCGCAGGTGGCGTGTGACGGATCCAACATCAATCCTGTGGCGCTCGCAATCTTGAACGCCAAGCTGCCCAACGGACAGCTCGCAATTCCCAATCCGCAGATCGCGCTCCCGCCCACGGCGGGTACTGATCCTACCGATCAGTTGCCGCTCGGCCTCTCCACGTTCGCGCCGCCAACGCGCTATCGAGAGGACCAATTCAGCGGCAACGTCGACAGCACCGTCCCCACGAACACGCTGTCTGGGCGCTTCTTCTACTCGCGGTCCACCAGCACGCTGCCCTTCGCACCCAACGGAGAAAATCTTCCCGGCTGGGAGACTGACCAGATGAATCGCAACACCATGTTCGTTCTCGCCGATACCGACGTTTTCAGCTCCAGCGTCATCAACGTCGCGCGGTTTGGTTATCTCCGCTTCGACGGTCTCGTCACCCAGCAGAATCCCCTCTCGGCACAGTCGGTTGGCGTCGGCACGCCGACAGGGCCGCCCACCGCATCCTCGAACCTTCCGTTCATCACCGTTGGCAGCTTCACTGTCGGTGACGGCGGCACTCCAACCGCGTGGTCAGTCACCAACACCTTCATCTACCAGGACACACTCGCGCTCACGCGCGGCCGTAACAGCACAAGCTTCGGTCTGGAATTCAAGCGTCATCAGGTTGACGAGAATCAACCGCAACAAATCGACGGCAACTTCACCGCGCCATCCATCGATGACTTCCTGCTTGGCCAGAGCGCCGCACAAAACGGCAGCCCACTCGGTCTCAGCAACATCTTCAACAGCGGTGCGGGCGCAGGCATCTATCGTCGCGACGCTCGTTTCACAGACCTTGCCGCATTCGCGCAGGACGACATCAAGCTTGCGCGCCATGTCACGCTGAGTGTCGGGGTTCGCTATGAGATCTTCGGCGCTCCCACAGAGGTGAACGGCCGCCTCACCAACTTCGATCCGTCGCTCGCGGTGCTCGGCCCGATCGCCGCCGCCGGCACCTTCGCCGGCTACACCGTTCCATCGAATTTTGCAGGCACGATTCCGCACGGTGTGGTGAGAACGCCGTTCAGCACCTTCTACCGCACACCGCACGGCGACATCTCGCCGCGTGTTGGCTTCGCCTGGCAGGCGAGCGATCATCCAGAACTCGTCGTTCGCGGCGGCTTCGGCATCTACTTCGATCGGCACTCCGGCAACGTCCCCGAACAAACACTCTCGCAGTCCCCCTTCGCCTTCGCGCAATTTGAGTTCGGCCCATCGAACGCTTCTGCGACGCTGCAGCAGCCATTCGTGCCCACGCTGCCGCCGCACTCAGCCTTCCCAGTGTTCTCTCCGCTCGAACAAGACAGTCCGAATCCACCTTTCATCGAAGCGCTAAACCCGAACTTGAAGGACGGGAAAACATACGAGTACAACCTGAACGTCGAATACGGATTCGCCTCAAACTTTGTGCTGCAGCTCGGCTACATAGGCACGCAGTCCGTTAACCGCTCGGGGCAGTACTCATTCGATCAATCACTCCTGGCTTCGCCATCGTCGCCGGTCAATGGCGAGACGACCAATTCCATCAACAACATCATTCAGCGCATGCCGATCCAAGGCATAACCCCCGGCTCACTCCTCACGAACGACAACTTCATCGCCAACTTCAACGCGCTCGAAGCCAGCCTCACGCGCCGCCTTCAACACGGTCTCGAATTCCAGGCAAGCTACACCTGGTCGAAAAACCTCGACGAGGTGAACGGCGAGGGCGGTACTGACACCTTCGAGCTCCAGCTGCCTACCAACAACCAGCTCAACCTTCGCCACTCCTCCTATGGCCTCGCCAACGATGACCGCGCGCAGCGGCTGGTCGTGAACTTAGTCTGGTCCACACCTGCACTGCGCAGCGGTCCCCGTATCGCGCGCGCGGCGCTGAATCACTGGCTGCTCTCCGGCATCGGACTCATGCAATCCGGCCCGGCGTTCAGTGTCTTCGACAGCAACGCGGGTTCCGTCTACGGCCTGCTTGGCGGCGAAACCCGCGCCCAGCTTGCGCCCGGCGGCCGTCCCTCCACGCACGGCTCGCTCTACACACGCGTCATCGACGGATATCTTGATCCCAATGCATTCACGCGCGCACCCGAAGTCGCGAACGGCACCTCCATCGCCGACCAAGACTTCGGCAACAGCGGCGCCGGCTTCCTGCGCGGACCCGGACAACACAGCCTCGATCTCGCAGTCGAACGCAGTTTCTCCGCAGGCGAAAGCCGCAGCTTCGTGCTCCGCGCCGAATCCTTCAACCTGACCAACACACCGCAGTTCGGTCTTCCAAACAGCTCTCTCGGGTACGGCAATCCGCTCGCACCTGCCGTCGCCAGTCCCAGCTTTGGCCTCATCACGTCCGAGCAGGGCGGCCCGCATCCGCGTGTCATCCAAGTCGCCGCAAAACTGCTCTTCTAGCCAAGGGACCACCATGACCGTCGAAGAGATCGAAGCCGCGTGCGACACGGAAAGCACGCCACCCCGTGTGCCTCATCCGCTCGATTCGGGCGCGCTTCCCTTACGGGCAACGTTCTTTCCTCTCGGCTTTCCGCTGGAGGTGCGAACTAACGCTGCCGAAGTACTGGCGATGTATAGCCGCCTCTGGCCCGAGCGCAGGCAGCTCTACGACGTCGCTCCGATGCTGTCGGATGTCTTCATCGCGGAAGGGGGCGAGGAGGACTGCCCGCCAGCTCCGGCCTTCCGCTATCAGCGCCCCATCTTCACCACCGTCGCGGACTCCCAACATCACGTCGTCGTCGATTTCGAGCGCCGCAGGACCTGGACGTCACTCACACGCGCGTCGCTCCGGCACCGCCTCTATCTGGAATCGTTTTTTCTGCTGATGCCGCTTGCGACGCTGCCCGTTCATGCGGTTCACGCAGGCTGTGTTGCCTGGAACGACCGCGGCGTGCTGCTCTGCGGTGACTCCGGCGCGGGCAAGTCGACGCTCTCTTATGCGTGCGCACGCGCTGGTTGGGAATACATCTCCGACGACATGTGCCTGCTCATGGACGGACCGCAGCGTCTCGTCGCGGGCAACTGCCAGCTCGTGCGTTTTCGCCCCTCCGCGGCAGAACTCTTTTCCGAGATCCGAGGACTCTCGCTAACTCCGCGCCTTACAGGTAAACCTTCCATCGAGCTCTCCACGTTCCCCATGACGCACGTCAAACGACGCGACCAGGTGCGGATCGACTTCATCGTTTTCCTCAACCGCCGCAGTGCAGGCCGACCACAGCTCGCGACGTTCCGCAAGGATGTCGCGCGGCTTTACATGTGCGATGGACTCTACGTCTCTGATGACGCCGAACGCCGCCACGCGCAGGCTGTCGAGCACATGCTCTGCGCCGACGTACTCGAGCTCCGCTACAGCAATCTGGACTGGGCGATCGAACGGCTGCGCAAGCTAGTCGAAGAAGGCCGCTGATGCTCGCACGCACGGCAGCCGGTTCCACGGCACGCTTCTGGCGCGACCCGCTCGCCTGGCTCAAGCACAACAACTTCAGCCGCGGATTCTGGATCTACTTCGCCGCAGCGCTTTTCTTCGATGCGGGGTTCTGCATTTACTTCTTCATCTTCAATCTCTACCTTCTCGATCTCCATTTCCACGAGCGATTCATCGGCCTGGTCAGCGGCGCCATGACGCTGGGCGGAGTCCTGGTGATCTTGCCCGCGGGCATCCTCGCGAGTCGTATCGGCGTACGCCGCCTTCTGTTGCTTTGCTACTTCATCGCGCCCCTGATTCACGCTCTGCGCGCCGTCTGCACATCCGCTCCCGCACAACTCGTACTCGCATTTCTCGCCGGCATGGCGCTTTCGATCGGCGGCGTCTGCTACCTACCCATCGTTGCCCGTGTGACCACTGAAAAGAACCGCACCGCAGGCTTCAGCCTCATCCTTTCCGCAAGCCTGGCCAGCAGCGCAATCGGCGGCCTCCTCTGTGCGTGGATCCCCGCCTGGCTGCAACGCAGCGGCACTGGAATGCCCGCCATTGAACTTAAACGCATCATCCTGCTGGCCTCCTGTGCCATCGCTCTGCTCGCCGTCATTCCGGCTGCACACCTGGGCCTAGTCGGGCCCGCCGACGACGACATCTCAACACCAGCCAGCCGGCGGCATCCACTCACATGGCCGCGCGTTTCACCTGCGCTGATCCGTGTCCTCATTCCGCTCACGCTCTGGGCGCTCGTGCTCGCCGCATTCTTTCCTTTCGGGAACGTCTACCTGTCCACGCAGCTCCACCTGCCGCTGGAACGCATCAGCTTCATGTTCTCCACGGCGCAGATCGTGCAGCTTTCGATGCTCGCAGCCACACCGATTCTTCTGGGTAGCATGGGCCGACTGAATGGCATTCTTGCGATTCAAACTCTCACCGGCATCACACTCGGCATCCTGGCGTGCACACGTCATCCCGCCGCCGCCGTGCCGCTCTTTCTTCTCTTCACGGCACTGCAGTGGATGGCCAACCCTGGCCTCTATGACCTTCTGATGACCAGCACGCCCGACGGCGAGCGAGAGGCCGCCTCCGCCATGATGCTCTTCCTGAATGGCATCGTCTCCGCACTCGCGACACCGTGCGCCGGCGCGCTGTACACCCGCTTCGGCTACCGCGTCCCAATGCTCGCCATCGGCGCGCTCGCCATTCTGGTGGCGCTCCTCAGCCGCGTCTTGCTTGCTCCAAGAAAAGGGCGGCTCCATGATTCCAGGCCAGCGAGGCACGGAGTCGCAGGAGCCGAGGCAGTGGGATGCCCCGGTGCATCAACCCGCTCAGCTACGGGTTGAAAAACCTCAACAGTTCCTGTTCGTCATGCGCGCTCAGCGACGCGCGAACACGCATATGCCGGACCACCGTCGCGGCGATGCTCGGCGAAAATCCCTCCGGCCGCTCATGACACCGCGCACAATTCTGCGCGAAGATGCGCTCGCCTTCCGTCTTGGCATGAGCGGGCTTCGTCTTCGTCGCGGCATTTGGTTTGAGTGGGGTAGACGGATTCTGCGCGCCACGCGCGAACGACATAGGCGCGACCGCGATCACCGCCGAAACGACCAGCGCACAGTTCCGCAGCATCATCGCTTCCTCCATGCAGGAAACAGAAGGCGATACGCGACGCCCGTTTCCCAGATATTTTCGTTCCCATTCGCCGCAAACCGCCGTGAGTAACTCGTCAGCACTCGAGTGTTGTGCGGGAGGTTGTAATCCAATCCAAAGTCGGCGCGCTGAGTGTTCACCCCCGGCAAGCCATCACCTGCGACGGAGTCAAAGCGAAACGTCTGCTGCATCCGAAACACCGGCTCCAGGCGCCCAACCCAGCTATCGAATCCGCCAAACGCTGCGCTTCGATAGTCCGCCTCCACCCAATACCCTTCACCGTGTTGTCCGCGCGCAAACTCCGACCTCAGGCGAAGTCCCTCATCCCGCGGTTCCCACCACAGATGCACGCCATAAAAATTCTCGCGGGTTCCCTGGAGCAGTCGCGCATAGGAAAATCCGACCTCAACACGGCTGTCCGGAAAATACGCATCCACCCGCAGACCGTCCGACCGTTCCGCCGAGAACTGCTTGTCACCGCTTCTGGCTGAAAAGTACGCCGCATAATCCACCGAATACCTGCGTCGCGAAATCGCCGACCCGCGCACCTGCCCGCCAACTCCCGTGCCGCTCGACATTGTTCCGAGGCCCGCAATCAGCGGCCCGTCCTGCAGGTTGTTGATCCACACTGGCGACAGGCGCTCGTTATATGTTCCGAACGGAATCAGGAACGATCCCGCAACCACCGTCACGTGCGGCGACACAAGAACGTCGCCTTGCAGGTACGTCAGCGCGGCCAGAAAATCGTGATTGTATCCCGCCTGGCCAGCGCCTTTCGGAGACACGCTGTCGACAATCGCCGCACGCGATTCCACAAACACGTGATCGCCGACCGGCGTCGCAAACAACGGCTCCGCGATCGGCAGATAGCTCGTACTTCCACCCGCGGTGTTGGTGAGAAACCCCACACCACCTGAGATCAGCGGCATATTCTGCGCGCTACATTCGACAAGCAAAAACAACATCGCTACAGCCGCAAGCCTTTCCGCGCGCATTACTCTCGAGCCGCAGCCAACCAACGTCGCTGTTCGCATACGCACGACGCTAGAAGCTTCGCTCGCGCCGCGTGTCTCCGGATCGTGTCTCGGTTGTCAGCGCATTGTCATTTCTCTCATCCGCGCGCGCTGAACAAACCATTGACATTCGTCTTACACGGACGTGACAGCTACCAATCCAGCGGCACCTATCTTCACCAGTGAGTGCAAGCGACCGTCGACGCAATTTCGGCAACCCGCCGCGCCATGCGCAGAGAAACGATGCGCCGGGCCGCGCTCACCGCGTGCCTCACGCCGCACGCGCTCGAGTGCAACATGCTCGGCACTCTTTCAGATCGCGAATGGACCGTCCTGCTTCGCTGGCTGCACGTCAGCGGCCTCGCACTCTATCTGTTCGAGAGACTCACCACCGAGGACCGAACCGACTACTTGCCGTCCTTCGTTCTTGCATCACTCCATCAAAATGTCGTCGACAACGTCGCGCGCACGCGATCCATGATCGAAGAGCTCGCGGAGATCAGCGCGTCCTTCAAAGCCTCGCAACTCTGCTTCGCAGTGCTGAAGGGGCTCTCACTCTGCCCAATCTCCGTCCCTAGCCCGTGGCTGCGATCGCAGGCCGACATCGACTTTCTAGTCGCTACGCACCACGCACCCCGAGCAGCCGAGATCCTCCACCACTGCGGCTTCCGCCTTCATGCGATCAACGGCCGCAACTGGGAGTTCCGCACCGGGGCCATCCATACCGCCACTTTTCGGAACATGTATCGCGCCGTCCCGTTCCGCTCGGTCGAGCTGCATCTGGAAGCGGCTGGCCAGACGGAGGATTCGCTGCTGGGACGGACCGAAAACTTTACGTACGGAGGACTAACTCTGCCGGCGCTGGGCCCTGTGGACCTCATGCTGGGCCAGGCGCTCCACCTCTACAAGCACGTCTGTGGTGAGTTCTTCCGCGCCGCACACGTCCTCGAATTTCACAGCCACGTCGTCGCACGCACACACGACCGTGAGTTCTGGCAACGTCTCCGCGGAGAAGCCAGCCGCAGCTCCATCGCGCCGCTGAAGCTCGGCGTTGTGACCCTTCTCACCAGCAGGGTCTGCGGTTACGCCTGTGCCGCCGCCACCGAACATCTCGCGTGGTCCATCGACCGCCTGCCCAGCGCCGCGCGCCTATGGGTGGAGCGCTATGGCGAGCACGCCGCCTTTGTCGACGCGCCAGGATCCAAGCTCTTCCTCCTGCTCGAAACGGCGATGACGGATGCCGGCATCCCGGCCCGGCGCCCGGCGCTGCGCGTGCTTCTGCCGCGCAACCTGCCGCGCCTCACCACACCGCCTCCACACGAATCATGGCCCGATCGTCTGCGCCGCTATCGTCTACAACTGTGCTTCGTCCGCGCGCGGCTTCACTTCCACATCGTCGAAGGATTGCGTTATCTCCACCAATCAATTGCCTGGTCGCGCGAACTCAGCAGAATCGAAGCGCACTCAAACACGCCTCAACAAACAAGTGACAATTCGCTGACTCACGCATGACACTCCACACGCCTCCGCCGCATAGCTTCGACCGCAGACAGAAACGTGATGCGTGATCGCTCTCACATCTTCGCGGGTCGCTGCACGCATGCGCTGCTCATGGCCTTCACGCTGCTGTGCGCACTAGCTGTCACCACATCCATCCGCGCGCAAGATGCCGTATCCCCCATTACGGCACAGAGCAATACCAACCCCACAGCAACCATCCCAGAGAGCGCCGAATCATCACCGTTCGACGACATGCTCGCTCCCGCAATGCAGGAGACACAGCAACCCTCTGGCTTAACGCAACTCAATCTCTCCGCAGCTCTCATCGCAGCGCATCCTTCAGGTACTCGATGAAAACCCCAATCTCGTTGTCGAGGTCAAAACGCAGCTCGCTGCCAGGCTGCAGCAGCAGGGCATCGAAGCCGACCCGAACTCCATCTCGGACCAGATGCTCTATGACCAGATCGCCACCAAGCCGGACGTCCGCGCCGGCGTCGCCACCTACCTGCAGGCGCGCGGCTATCTCTCTCCCGCTGACTACGTCCAGGGCGGGACGGCGCTACCGTCCGCGCAACTTCAAAGCGACACCGCTCTGACCACGGGCGGCACGCAAACGCTCCGGTCCTACGAAATCCCGGATATGTCCACACCCTATCCACCACGGGCTGCGCTCCGCACCCTAACCGCACCAGAATCCGACAACACCAGCGCATCGACCGACACGCCCAAAGTTCTGCGCCGGACGGCGCCCTACAACCTCGAGTCCATGCGCGATCTCTACACGCAGATCCCTGAGACCACACCCGTGCTCCGCCGCTTCGGCTCTGACATATTCCTGACGCGCAGCAACCTCGCCACAGCGGGCGCAACCTCCAACGGGGTTCCCCTCGACGTTCCACTCGGCCCGGATTACGTGCTCGGCACCGGTGACATCCTCAAGATCGATCTTTGGGGCGGCGTCACGCAAAGTCTGACGCGCACGGTCGATCGCGAGGGCCGTGTTTTGCTGCCCGAAGCGGGCTCCATCTCCGTTGGCAGCGTCACTCTCGCAAGCGCGCAGCGCGTCATCGAGGCCGCGCTCAAGACACAGTTTCGCGACGCTCAGGTCTCCGTTACCGTCACGCGCCTCCACAGCGTGCGCGTTTACATCGTCGGCGACGTCCAGCGCCCGGGCGGCTACGACATCAGTTCGCTTACAACGGCGTTTGGCGCGCTCTACGCCGCGGGTGGACCCACTGCAGCAGGGTCCCTGCGCTTCCTGCGACACACCCGCGGCGACAAGCTCATCGAAACGATCGACCTTTACGACTTCCTTCTCCACGGCGTGCACTCAGCCACTGCGCACTTCGAAAGTGGAGACACGCTGCTCGTCCCTCCCACAGGACCGCAGGTCGCCATTTACGGCGCCGTCCGTCGTTCCGCCATCTACGAGCTCGCAACCCCTCAAACTTCACTCGCCGCGCTGATTGACGACGGGGGCGGCATCACAGCGGCCGCATCGATGACTCACATCACCGTCGAGCGCATCGCACCCGACCATCACCGCGAAACCATCACTCTGCCGATCGGCGCAGAGAGCGCCGCTAAAAACAACGCCGCCGCACAGCAGTTCGTCCTTCACGACGGCGACCGCATCTTTATCGCCCCCATCCTTCCTTACAGCGAACGCGTTATCTACCTCGAAGGCCACGTCGTGCGCCCGGGCCGCATGCCGTTCCAGGACGGCATGAAGCTCAGTGACGCGCTCCACAGCTATCGCGACATCCTGCCCGAGCCGGCCGCGCACGGAGAGATCGTTCGCCTCGTCGCGCCAGATCGCCACGCCGAAACCATCGACTTCAATGTTCCCGACGCGCTCATCGGCAACAGCGATCCGTCCCTGCAACCCTTCGACACAATTCGCATCTTCGGCCGCTACGAACTCGACGCACCCAAAGTCACCATTGCTGGGGAAGTTCTCCGCCCCGGCACCTACCCGCTCTCCGAGAGCATGACCGCTGCCGATCTCGTGCGTATGGCGGGCGGCTTCAAACGGGACGCACTCACCGCGACCGCGGACCTCACGAGCTACCGGCTCGCAAACTCGAACGGTGTCGCAGGCGCACTCGCCGTCGTCCGCATTGGTGCCGCCGTGAATCGCACCGACCCGACGGCTGATGTGGCCCTCAAGCCTGGCGACATCCTCTCCATCCACCAACTCACCGGCTGGAACGAGATTGGCGAGTCCGTCACCATCGACGGGCAGGTGCAGTTCCCCGGCAGCTATGGCTTCCGCGACGGCGATCGCCTCAGTTCAATCCTGCGCCGCGCAGGCGGCTTCCGCGAAGCCGCGTATCCGGAAGGCGCGGTGCTCACTCGCGATCAGGTCCGCGACCTCGAACAGAAAAGCCGGGACGAACTCGTGCGTCAGATTGAGGTCAACTCCGCCTCCGCACGACTCTCACCCGCTCTCGGCAGCGACACCGGCGCGACGCTGCAACTCATCAAGGCGCAGCAGGACGAGGTGCTCAACCAGCTCAAATCGCATCCGCCCGCGGGCCGCCTGGTCATCCAGATCAGCGCGGACATTGACTCCTGGGCAGGCACTCCGGCAGATATCGAACTGCGCCGCGGTGACATCATCGCTATTCCGCGCCGTCCCGGGTTCGTGCTCATCACCGGCCAGGTCTACAACGCCACCGCGCTCACCTTCACTCCGGGCAAGTCCGCCGGCTGGTATCTCAGCCGCGCCGGCGGCGCAAACACCGCCGCCAACAGAAAGGAAATCTTTGTCATCCGGGCCAACGGCTCCGTAATCGGCCGACGTTCCGGTGGATGGTTCGACTCAGACGTCCTCTCCGTCAAACTCAACCCCGGCGATGTCGTCGTTGTGCCTCAAAAGCTCATCGGCAACTCGTTTCTGTGGAAGAACCTGCTCGCGACCGCACAGCTTGCATCTTCCATCGCCATAACCGCAGCGGTCGCCGCCCTCTAGCTCCACAAAGTCTCATGCTCGCACTCCATCCATCTGCGACTCCCGAGCAACCACTCCACTGGGCCACGCACGCCATGGTGCTGTGGCAACATCGCCGTCTGATCGTGCGCGTCGCGGCCATCGCGCTTCCCGTCAGCCTGGCGATCGCTTTCCTTCTGCCGAAGACCTACACCTCCTCGGCCTCGATCATGCCTCCCGATCAGCAAGGCACCGGCGCACTCATGCTCGCGGCCCTCGCGTCACGCACAGGCTCACTCGGATCCATCGGCAGTCTGGCCGGCGGTCTTCTCGGCGAGCACGCAACCACCGCTCTCTTTATCAATCTGCTCGAGAGCGGCACCGTTCGTGGAAACATCATCGATCGCTTCGATCTCCAGCGCGTCTACCGCTCGCGCCACAAGATCGACGCTGCAAAGCACCTCAGCCGACGCACCTCCATCTCCGACGACAAAAAGAGCGGCGTGATCACCATCAAAGTCGAGGACCACAATCCGGTCCGCGCGCGGGACATCGCGCAGGCCTACTTGGACGAACTCAACCGCCTCGTCAACAAGACCAGCACGTCAGCCGCCCGCCAGGAACGCATCTTTATTGAGCAGCGTCTCCAGTCCGTCACGCACGATCTCGAGCAGGCGCAGATCGCGCTCAGCGACTTTTCCAGCAAGAACACCGCGGTCGACATGCACGAGCAGACACGCGCACTGGTCGACGCCGGCGCGCGCATCCAGGGAGAGCTGCTCTTCGAGCAATCCAGCCTCGAATCCCTGCGCCAGGTCTACGGAGACCAGAACATCCGCGTACGCGAAACCCAGGCGCGCATCGGAGCTCTGCAGCACGACCTCGAAAAGATGACCGGGGCATCTCCCGACGCGCCAACACGCACCAGCGATACCAACCCTCAATCCGCCGAGCTGTATCCGCCGCTTCGACAACTTCCTCGGCTCGCCGTCCCCTATGCGGATCTGTATCGACAGGTTAAAGTGCAGGAGGCCGTCTACGAGCTCCTCACGCAACAATACGAGATGGCGCGCATCGAGGAAGCCAAGGACGTCCCCGTTGTGCACGTTATCGACGCGCCGGGTATCCCCGAGAAACAATCCTTTCCTCCGCGCCTGCTCCTCACAGCGCTGCTCACAGCGTTCTCGATCGCAGCCTCGGCAGCTTTCATCCTCTTACGTCAATATTGGGCAACGCTCGACAGCAGCGACCCGCGTAAGCAACTTGTCGGCGAGATCACGCCGATTCTTCGAGCACTTCACCCTCGTGTTTCGTCGAGGTGCCGCATGAAACGACACCTCCTCAACGCCATCTACGGCCTGCTCGACTACGCCTCGTATCCGCTCGTTATGCTGCTCGCTGCACCCATCGTGCTGCGCCGGCTCGGTGCCGCCGAATACGGGCTTTGGATCATTGCCACTGCCTTCATCAGCGTGGGCGGCATCATCGCTTCCGGCTTCTGTGACGCAAACCTTCGACGTGTCTCCAGCCTGCGACGTTCTCACAACATCGCGGCCATGGTGCGCAGCACACGCACACTGCTCGCGATCAATCTTGCGCTCGCAGCCACGCTCGTCATTATCGTGTTGGCATCGGCGCCCTACGCTGCCGCGCATCTCTCACGCGCCAGCTCCACGTCCCCCGCCGAGTGCATCATGGCTCTGCGCATCGCCGGCATGCTCATCCTCGGGCGCGCTGTCGAAAGCGCCGCCATCAGCACGCAGCGCGCTTTCGAGTCCTACCGCGAGCCCGTCCTGATCAGCATTGCCGTGCGCGTCCTCACACTCGCTTCCGCCATCGCGCTCGCGCTTCTCGGTGCACACACGCCCGCCTTGCTGCTCGCCACCGGCTTCTTCCTGGCCGCGGGCTGCTGGATGCAGTTCCGCCAGCTAAGAACTTTCTTCGGGTCGGCCTCCCTCATGCCCGCGCTGTACCGGGACGAAATCCGTCCACTGCTCGCCTCGGGTGTCTTCGTCTGGATGCAGGCCATCGGCGGCGTCATCTTCGGCTATCTGGATCGCATTCTCCTTGGCCTCGCGCTGGGCGCCCAGACAGTGACCCCCTACGTGCTCTGCATTCAATTCGCGCAGCCAGTGTTCGGCATCACCGCATCCGGCTTGCACTTCCTGTTCCCGCATCTCGCCGCGCGTGTCGACTCGCTGTCGGCCCACGCTTTGCGACGCGTCATCGCGAAAGCCGTCGCACTCAACCTGCTCACCGTCGCGTCGATCACGGGCGGTCTTCTGCTCTTCGGTCAGCGCTTTCTGCGCGTGTGGGCCGGCCCCGCGCTCGCCAACAAAACACACGGAGTCTTCGAACCCATCGTCCTCGGTGCCGCGCTCACCGGCCTCAGCATTACCGGCGTTTACACACTCCAGGCGATGGGCCAGTTCCGATCTGTCGCCATCATCCTGCTGAGCTGCCGAACCGCAATGTCGCTCCTGATGTTCGTCCTCCTCCGTCACGAAGGCCTTCGTGGCCTTGTCACCGTACGCGTGCTCTATGGCGCGTCGACACTGCTGATCTACCTTCCGCTGCTCCCACGCCTGCGCCTCTTCGCTGCACGTGAACCTTCCGTCGCGCCCGACCCCATCACCGCGCGACTGCGCGGAGGTTCGAACGCATGAGAGTCCTCGTCGCTGCAGCATCCCACGCCTCCGGCATCTCCGGCATCCAGCGCCACGCGCTCAATCTGACGCGCTGCCTGATCACACTTCCACAAGTCGAAACCATCGATCTCGTCATCTCTCCCTGGCAAGGCGGAATGCTTCGCGACGTCCAACTGCAAAGCACAGCTCGCGTCAACGTCCAGCTCGCCGCCATGCGCGACGGCGCCGTCGGCCGCAATCTCTGGTACTACCGAACCCTCCCTCGACTCGTCGTGCGGCTGCGCCCCGACATCATCCACCTCACCTATCCAGTTCCCGTTAATGCCACTGCGTTCGGCTGTCCCGTAGTCGTCTCACTGCACGACCTATACCCCTTCGAAATTCCCGAGAACTTCCCCCACACCAAGGTCTTCTTCAACCGCGCCGTGCTGAAGCAATGCCTC
Organism: uncultured Verrucomicrobiae bacterium; assembly: GCA_963716225.1. GTDB lineage: Bacteria > Acidobacteriota > Terriglobia > Terriglobales > Acidobacteriaceae > Granulicella. Next base: position 2,067,686 of record OY970299.1, read on the forward strand.
CGCGCCGTCGACGCGATCGCCTGCGTCTCCGACGAGACACTCCTCCGCCTGCGCGATTACACGCCCGAACCGGTCTGGCGAAAAGCCACGCGCATCTTCAACTGCGTCGAGCCGCAACCGACCCCGCCACCCGCGCGTCCCATCGAGGCGCCCCTGAGCACCGTCGAGCCCGACACATTCCTGCTGTGCGTCGCGCAGCACCGCCGCAACAAAAACATCCCATTCCTCTTACGCATCATTCCGGCGTCTCGTGCTCACGAGCCTGATCAGCTCATCCATGAAGCTCCTCATCGTTGGTATCGACGGCCCGGAGACGAAACTCATCCGCCACACGATCGCCGACCTCGGCCTCAGTCATCGCGTGCAACTCCTGCACGGCCTCTCCGACTCCGCACTGCAGTGGTGCTACGCGCAGTGCGCCGCAGTCGTCGTCCCGTCTACCACCGAAGGCTTCGGCCTCCCCGTCGCCGAAGCTCTGCTTGCCGGCTGCCGCATCATCTGCTCCGACCTGAAGGTCCTGCGCGAGATCGACGGCAATCACTGTTCGTTCGTCCCTCTGAGCGGCGACGCAGAATCCGCCTTCGCCGTGGCCATCGCGCAGAGCCTCCGCCATCCTCGACCGCACCCCATTGCGCTTCCGCATCTCTCGGTCGCCACACTGAGATCGGAGTACCTCGCGATCTACGCCAGGCTCGTGCGATCGCTACCTGCAGACCGAATCATCAATCGCCAAATTCCCGCTTCGCTGCCCCACCAGGCCAATCTGCAGGAGGCACGCCGTGGCCGCGTCTGACTCCTACGTTTCCAACCTGTGCCCCGACGGTGCAGTCGCTCCCGCAAAGCGAGACACCCGCCTGTCTGACGCGCGCTTCCTGCAGATCTACCGCACCTTTATTCTCGCCGCGGACTGCATCACGTGCTCCTGCGCAATATTGTTGGTCGAAGCCCTGCACACGCATTCAACCGCGCGGCAGCTCAACGCACTCCACTCCGCCTTTGCACTCGCCGCCGTAGCTGGGGCGCTCACCGCCATCCTGCTTTCGAAAGAACCTACGTCCGCCGGGACGACCGGCGTCCGGTCGCGTATCCGGCAAACCGAAGCCGCACTCCGCGCGTCGACCACCTCCCTTTTCTTCGCCTGTACGATCGACCTCACGCTACATCTGCACCTGCTCGGCCTCCACTCGCTTCTTGCGCTCATCTCCCTCCCGCCGCTCCTCATCCTCGAGCGCCGCCTCGCCGGACGCATATGCCGCCGGCTCCCGCACACTCGACGTGTCGACACTGGGCACACTCCACGTTTCATCTCCGCACAGCGCCTTCTCGATATCGCACTCTCCGCTCCACTCCTCTTCCTTCTCGCTCCGCTCTTCTCCTTCATCGCCTTCGCAATTCGGCTCGACTCGCCGGGGCCCTCCTTCTTCATCCAGGAGCGCGTCGGCCGATACGGCACGCGTTTCCGCATCTTGAAGTTCCGCTCCATGTTCATCACAGCCTCACGTTACGAAGCCTCACCCGTCCATTCGTTTGATCCACGCATCACGCGCGTCGGCCGGATCCTCCGCCGGCTCAGCCTCGACGAACTTCCGCAACTCATCAACGTCCTGGTCGGGGACATGGCTCTGGTTGGGCCGCGGCCCGAAATGCCCTTCCTCGTCGCGCGCCATCACACGCTTCACCAACAACGCCTCCGTGCCAAACCCGGCATCACTGGCCTGTGGCAACTCAGCGGCGACCGGCCCCGCCCAATTCACGAAAACATCCAGCACGATCTTCACTACATCCGCCACGGCAGCCTCTTCCTCGATCTCGCCATCCTCCTCCACACACTCTTCCGCGCAAGCTGCGGTGGCATATGACCTCGCTCACGGAAGAGAGTGGCGCCTCTACATCCATCACTTTCGAACAAGAGGACAACGCAGTCGCGCATCCGCACGCGAACATCCTCGGCGTCCGCATATCCGCCATCGACATGGCCACCGCGCTCGCCATCGCCGACCACCGCATCCGCTCAGGCAATCGCGGTTACATCTGCCTCACTGGCGTCCATGGCGTGATGGAAGCCTTTGCGGATCCCGAGTTGCGCGGCATTCTGAACCGCTCGCTCGTGAACGCGCCCGACGGCATGCCAATGAGCTGGGTCGGTTGGCTCCAGGGGTATTCCCGAATGGACCGGGTCTTCGGGCCCGACTTCATGCTCGAGCTCTGCCGCGTTTCCGTCGCACGCGGCTACCGCCACTACTTCTACGGCGGTAAGCCCGGCGTAACCCAATCACTCCGCGCCTCGCTCACTCAAAAGTGCCGCGGGCTACAAGTCGTCGGGGTCTACACGCCGCCGTTCCGCGAACTCAGCCAGCATGAAGAACAAGATGTCCTCCGAGACATCGAGCGCACGCGCCCCGATATCGTCTGGGTTGGCCTCAGCACACCTCAACAGGAACGGTTCATGGCGCACTGGTCGCAGCGTCTGGATGTGCGCTTGATGGTCGGCGTCGGCGCCGCCTTCGACTATCACACCGGCCGCATCCGCGATTGCGCTCCGTGGATTAAACGCGCCGGCCTGCAATGGCTGCATCGCGTTCTGCAGGATCCGCAGCGCCTTACGCGCCGCTACCTCCGGACGCATCCCGCATTTGTCTGGCACATGACCCTGCAGATGATCAAAATGCACAGCTACCGCGGTGACACATCGTGACAATCCACTAACCACCGCATGACAACCCAGCTCTCACGCGAGCCTACGTTCTATCTCTAAGGAACCTCCATGAAATTGAAGCTCACCCTGCTCGCACTCACGGCTGCTTTCCTCGCTGTTACACTCACGCCCGGCAAAATCATCAACGCGCAGAACACTCCGCGGACCATCGCAGTCACTGCGAAGAAATTCGCGTACGATCCTGCTGAGATTACCGTCAAGAGAGGCGAGCCCGTCGTACTTCTAATCAAGAGCGCGGATGTCGCCCATGGGCTTCGCTTCCGAGAGCTCAATCTGGACGCCAGGATAAACAAGGGCGGTTCAGCCGAGTTGCACTTCACTCCCGAAAAGGCGGGCGACTTCGTCGGCCACTGTTCCGTCTTCTGCGGCTCCGGTCACGGTTCCATGACGCTTACGCTTCACGTGGTGGAATGATGCGCGTGCGACGTCCTCTTTTCGCCGCTCTCAGCTGCGTCGTACTTGCAGGCTGCAAGGCGAACCCACCCAGCCGCCTCGAGTCTGGAACGATCGGCTTCGCAAAGCACCACATTTTCATCCGCAACAAAGGGCAGAAGAATCCCCTGCCGACTAACCCGCAAACACTCGCCGACGGCAAAGAAGCGTTTTCGCATTACTGTGTCGCGTGCCATGGAATGGATGGCCAGAACACCGGGGTCCCGTTCGTTGATCACATCTCGCCAGCGATCCCTCCGCTCAACTCACCCGATGTGCAGCGATACACCGATGGGCAGTTGAAATGGATTCTCGATTACGGCATACGCCCGTCCGGCATGCCGGGCTCAAAAGGCACGCTCAGCGATGACGAACTCTGGTCCATCGTCGTCTACCTTCGCCACCTGCCGCCGGCCGGCAGCCAAGGCGTACCCGACATCTACACCCACTAACCGGTCACTTGTATGGCGAGACTCCTCAACTTCGCGGAGGACCTCAACCGCCCCGGCATCGGAACGGGGCTCGCATTCATTGCGGGCTTCTACTTCTCTTTCCGACTTATCTTTACCTTCTTGTGCGTCCGCGCCTTGGGCGCAACGCCGCAGACCGGATCCGCGGGCAGGATTGCCTTGGGTTTTCTACTGGTCGTCGCGACGTGGATATGGCTCCTCGGGTCATCCAACACGTCGCGAATCCGTCTCACGCATATCCCAAGTGTGCGCTGGATCTGCGCCTTTCTTGCGCTGACGTTATGCAGCCTGCTGTGGACGGAAGCAGCGTCACCGGCCGCATCCTTTGTCTACTGGTGCGGCACCGCCTCCGACGTTCTCCTTGTCGCACTGTTTCTGCGCGCCGGCAATCCAGTCCAATATGCACATGCACTGATGCGCGGCTTCATCTCCGGCGCGTGCGTGATTGCGCTCATCGCCTGGATTGTCCCCGCGCAATACGATCTGCGTCTCGGCGACGACACCTTCTTCAACTCCAACTCCATTGGCAATCTTGCGGCACTCGCGATCTTCTTTACGCAATATCTGGCGCGCCGCAGCCAGCGGCATCGGTCAGCCCTTCCGGCCATCTTCCTCGCGCTGACGCTGCTACGCAGTCTCAGCAAAACCACCATCATTGCCTTTGTCGTCGCCGAAGGCTACATCCTCCTGCGAGACGGGTCGATGACTCGGCGCAAGAAGCTGCTCGTCCTATTTAGCGTGCCGGTTGCACTGATTGGCTTCTGGGGCCTGCTCGCCGCGTACTTCGACTTCTACACCTCTTACGGGAACGCATCCGTCACCCTCACCGGACGGACAGCCATTTGGGCCTACATCGCCGCACACATCCTCGAGAAGCCCTGGCTCGGCCACGGCTTCGACTCCATGTGGAACGTCGTCCCAACGTTCGGCACCTTCGAGGCCCGCCACGCTGAAAATGAGCTGCTCGAACAGTTCTACAGTTATGGAATCGCGGGCGTCATCGTAGCCGCCGGCCTGTATCGAAGCCTCTACCGTAGCGCGCGGACTTTTTGGAGCAGTCCCGAACGCGTCGTCCTCATCGCCATGCTGCTTTACGTCGCGGTGCGCGGCATCGCCGAAGCGGAGCCCTTCGATCTTCTTCTTCCTCTGTGGGTTGCTATGCTGGTCGCCACCCTCGCGCCACAGCAGCTTCCGGCGCAACTCCCCACGCGTGCAAGAGATATACCCGTCCCCGCGGTCTGAGCACGTACGGCGACTGAATTGTCATTCCATTGTCAAATCTGGCCACCGAAATGATGCTTGCGCCGTGCGCTCAACCAGAATAGAAGAGAGGTACGTTTCGCGATGATTATGGATACAGATCTGATCGGCGAGCCGTTTGAGACCGAACCAACGTCCGCTTCGAGCCTCGGCACGATCCTCGTAGTCGAAGATGACCCACGCATGCAGAAGGTCTTGCGGCGCATCTTCAACGACGAGCGCTACGCTGTCTGTGCAGCCTCTGACGGCTGCATTGCCCTGGAGATGTTTCGCCTCCAACGTCCCGTCGCCGTTGTGCTCGACCTGATCCTTCCGGGCACCTCCGGTCGCGAGCTTTGCCAGACGTTTAAGGCCATCTCCAGCGAGACGCCCATCATCGTGCTCAGCGCGATCAGTGAAGTCGCGGATAAAGTACTCCTCCTGGAGCTTGGCGCTGATGACTACGTAACCAAGCCCTTCAGTCCGCGCGAGCTCACCGCCCGTGTGCAGGCAGCCATCCGCAGGCAGCGTAAGTCCGGCGCTCCAACTCTCTTTCGCTTTGCCGCCTGCGAAATCGACTTCAAAAGCATGACAGCACGCCGCAACGGCACGCCTGTCGTGCTCACTGCGCATGAGTTCAAGCTGCTCAAGTTCTTCACGCGTAATGTTGACCGCGTTCTCACACGCGAGGTTCTGTTGAACGAGGTCTGGGGTTACAACGCATATCCCACCACGCGCACCGTCGATAACCAGATACTGAAGCTTCGCCAGAAACTCGAGCCCGACCCGGCCAATCCGAAGCATCTGCTCACCATCTACGGCGCGGGGTACAAATTTGTCGTATGAGGCGCAATCCGGCGATACAACGGCGGGGCGCGGCTTCCCACCTGTAATTGTGGGTCACCTGAAGCAGGGAATTCGGACGCAGCTTCTGCTGGTGCTCGCAATGGCGCTCGTCACCGTCATCGTCACCGGCCTGGTTCTCATCCTCATTCAGCATCGCCTGCGTGCCCAGGTAATCGACGACTTCTCCGTCGATCTCGAACACTCCGTTGTGACCTTCCAAAACCTTCAGGCGGAACGCTTCGATGCGCTAAATCGCGAGAACGCCCTGCTCGCAGAGCTGCCAACACTCAAAGCGCTCATGACCAGCGGCGACCGATTGACAATCCAGGATGGCGCCGTGGAGTTCTGGCAACTCAGTGGAGAGGACCTTTTCGCGCTTGCCGACTCCGCAGGCAACATCGTTGCGGTTTACACCAGTGCGGGTTCACCGGACGCTTCCTTACACCGCGCACTCCAGGCGTTGATCGCGTCGAGCAATCACCACTATCTCGTCGTCGGCAACTCGCTATACGACTGCTCACTTCGTCCTCTGTACTTCGGCAGCGATCGAGACGGCACACTCCTCGGCTATGTCATCAGCGGCAACTCCATCGAGCGTACGGTCGGTCAGATCAGCGGTCCTACCGGGGTACATGCCACCTTTGTGAGTGACGGCCAGCGTTCTCGCCAGCACGCTAACCAAACCCGACCGCGCCATCCTTTCGACCCATCAGATCCTCGCCGCCACGCCGCAATCGCCTTCTACCATAAACCTGCAGAACGACCGATACCTCGCCGCCACCGTAGACCTTTCGCCGCAAGCCACGTCACCGCTTCGCCTCGTCCTCCTAAAATCCTTCGAGCCCGCGGAGCGATCGATCCGCCGCATTGATCGCGTCGTCCTCAGCACCGGTCTTTTGGCGCTCATTGCCGGCACCTGCTTCATGATGGCGCTCGCGCGTCTGCTCACGCGGCCACTGGAAGACCTCTCGCGGAGCGTGCGCGCATTCGGCATGGGCGATAGCGCCTACCGCATCCCGCGCCATGGCACACAGGAGATCCGCCAGCTCAGCGCCGCCTTCGCCAGCATGCGTGAAGAAATCCAGCAGACCAGCCGCGCTCTCATCGAATCCGAACGTCTGGCCACCATCGGCCGGATGGCCAACTCCGTCTCCCATGACCTCCGTCACTACCTCGCCGCCGTTTACGCCAACTCCGAGTTCCTCGCCTCGGGCAAACTTTCTCCCGAAGAGCGCGAGGAGATCTTTGCCGACATCCGCGCGGCTGTGCTCGGCACCACGGACATGATCGAGTCGCTCCTCATCTTCAGCCGCACCGGCGCAGCTCTCCATCGCACGCCCGAAGCCGTCGCTCCCCTCGTCGACCACGCCATCCAGCGCCTCCGCGCGCATCCTGATGCTGAAGGCGTGCAGATCATCACGCGCATCAACGCTGCCAACGCGATCGTCAACGTCGACGGCAAACAGATCGAGCGCGCCGTCTACAATCTCGTGCTAAACGGCTGCCAGGCTGCGCGAGCCGCCCACTCTGCACCGTCGGTCATCATCACAGTCACCTGCCGCGACGCTCACGTCATCATCGATGTCGCCGACAACGGTACCGGCGTCGCCGAGAACATCCGCAGCAGCCTGTTTCAGCCCTTCGTCAGCGAAGGACGCCAAAAAGGGACAGGTCTCGGTCTGACGCTGGTCGATCGCATCGCGCACGAGCATGGTGGCGACGTCACGCTACTTAGCAGCGCGCCCGGCGAAACCGTCTTTCAGATGAAGATTGCCTGCGACATCAGTCCATCACCGCCGGCTGACCCAGGCACTCCATACGTCGATGAGGTCACGGCCTATGACAAACAGTGGACATAACTCCCAACGACGCCAACCGAAATCTTTGCCACTCGCCTTGGCGCTCTTCGCGTTCTTACCCGCCGTCGCCGCGCAGACTCCATCCAGTGCGGGAACGCCGGCGCCCGACCTCGCCGCACGCATCGAAGCCCTCAACGCCGCCGTCGAGCACGCACAGGTCCGCATTGACGAGTCCCAGCGCCAGATCGAAGAGCTCCGTCAGCAACTCACGACTCTGCAAACTCAACTCGCCGACACGCAACACACACCCGCGCCCGACCCGCCACAAGACGCGAACTCAGCAACAGACCAAAGCCTTCAGCAGATCCGCGAGCACCAAGCCATCCAGGACGCCCAGATCGCCACGCACGACCAATCCAAAGTTGAGACCGAATCAAAGTACCCCCTCAAACTCACCGGCCTCGTGCTGCTGAACGGTTTCGTCAACACGCGTGCCGTTGACCTCCCCGCAACTCCTACGTCTGCTCTCCCGGGCTCCGGCAACTCCGGCCTCTCCGTCCGTCAAACCATCTTCGGCTTCGATGCGCGCGGGCCGCAGCTCTGGGGCGCCGCCTCCTCCGCCGATCTCCGCGTCGACTTCGCCGGCACACCCGACTCCTCGTCCAGCACCTCCACGTTCAGCTACAGCTACGCCACGGCTAACACGCTGCTGCGCCTCCGCACCGCGCACGCCCGCCTCGACTGGACCGACACCCAGGCGTACTTCGCGCTGGATCGGCCCATCATCAGCCCCGATTCCCCCGCCTCGCTCACCGCCGTAGCGGAACCCGCGCTCGCATGGTCCGGCAATCTCTGGATGTGGAACCCGCAGGCCGGCCTGACGCAAAGCATTCCGGCGGGCGCTTCAACGCTCCGCCTCGATGCCGCACTCGTTGATGTCGCCGATTCTCCACTCACTCCTGCCTCCGGCCAAACCACCTCTGCAGAATCCAGCCGCTGGCCCGGCCTCGAAGCCCGCATCGCACTCCTCGGCTCCTCCTCGCGCGAAGACGCATCGCACTTCGGCATCGGCGGATACTTCGCTCCACATCTCAGCCCCTTCGGCCGCCGCTACGATGCTTGGGCCGCCACGCTCGATACACACCTTCGCCTCGCCGCCGGTCTCTCGCTCACCGCCAGCGCCTATCGCGGTCTCGCCCTCGGCGGCTTAGGCGCCGGCACTTACAAGGACATCGTCTTCCGCCCCAGCCCCGGCGGCACCGGCTATTACTCGCGTCCGCTCGACAACGTCGGCGGCTGGCTGCAGCTCCAGGAAAAATTCTCCGAGCGCCTCCAGCTCAACGCCGCCTTTGGCACTGACCAGGCCTTCGCCCGCGAGCTCAGCCGCTACGCGCTGCCCACCAACAGCTATCTCCAGAACCTCGCGCGCAACACCACCTGGACCGCCAACGCGATCTACAGCCCCAGCGCCTACCTTCTCTTCTCGCTCGAGTACCGCCGCCTGCAAACCGCCTACGCGCTCGGCGAAACATCCTCCAGCAACATCTTCGGCGCTGCCGCGGGATACAGGTTCTAATGCGCGGCTCGTACACCACGCTCGCGTTTCTCTTTGCATGCGCGTCGCTATGCGCTCCACTGCGGGCGCAATCCAACACCGCCGAGCTCCGCCTGCGCATCGCTCCGTCGAAATCCGCGAAGCGCTCGGCCATTCCTGCTGTCGCCTGGCTGCATCCGCTACCGGGGACACCCGCGCTTCCCTTCGTTCCGGCCGGCCCATACATCCTTCTGCAGAAGAACCGCACCTTTTCCCCGCATTTGCAAATCGTGCCGGTCGGCAGCGTGGTGCAATTCCCCAATGCCGACCCCTTCTTTCATAACGTCTTCTCACTCTTCGACGGGAAGCGCTTCGACCTCGGCCTCTATGAAGCCGGCTCCAGCAAATCCGTCACGTTCTCGCGCGAAGGCGTCTCCTACATCTTTTGCAACATCCACCCGGAGATGAGCGCCGTCATCATTAGCCTCTCCACTCCCACCTACGCCATCGCTGACAAGAACGGCAACATCGACATCACCAACATCCCACCCGGCAACTGGCAACTCAACCTCTGGCTCGAAGGCGTCCCCCACTCCGCCCTGCTCGACCTCAGCCGCCGGCTGCGACTCGCCCCTGGCCCCACCGATCTCGGCGAAATCGACGTAGCCGTTTCTTCCAGCCCGCCCGCACACATGAACAAGTTCGGCGCGCCGTACGCGAAGCCTTCCGCAGAAACATACTAGAACTTATTTGCGCAACGTCCGTACCCAAGGCGCCCAGAAGCTCACCCCACGCGGTATCTCTCCCGGCTAAAAAGTCCACTTCCCCCGTGTGGCGCGGAATGTCCGGTCAAACGAGATGGTTGTCCTCGCTTGCTCTCAGGCACAGCCAAGCAGGCGGCCTGCTTCGTTACACAGCAACGTGCAATTGATTTTCGAGATACTCCTTGCTGATCTCAGCGCATTCCTTCGGCGTGCGCGATTTGTCCGGCACCCTGTCCAGTTCGACGACCGACCATCCATGGAACTTCGTCTTGCGCAGTGCATCCATGACTGCGGGCAGATTCACACGCCCTCGTCCAAGCTCCACAAATTTGAATGGGTACTTCGCGCCCGGGGTGTCCACCGGAATATCAACGACATCCTTCAGGTGCAGGAACAGCAGCCGCTCACGGTAGTGAAGAATTGCCTGCGCAGCGTCGCCGCCTCCGGCCACATAATGCGCGGTATCCAGTTCAAGACCAACGTAGCGCGGATCCGACGAGTCCATCACTCGCTGCAAATTCTCCGGGTGCTCGCTGATCGTGTTCATGTGATTGTGATACCCAAGCTTCACGCCCTCGTCGCTCACTCGCTTGCCAAGTTCCGTCAGCAGCTTGCCCAGCCGAACGCACTCTTCCGGCACAACCTTGCGCGGGTACGGCTTGAGTTGATCAAGAATCTGAAGATACAGCCCGTCCACCGCCTTCACAAATTTGGCGTTCGCCACATGCGTATCAAGCTGCTGCGACTCGACGCCCGGATCAATGTTCAGCTCGCCGCTCGATAACGCGACAAACTTCAGATTCCGCTGCTGCAGCAGACTGCGCAGCTCCTCCGGCTTAAACTCCGCAACAGCGTTGTTGCGCATCTGGATTCCCGCATAACCAACCGCCGAAATATCGTCGATCGCCTGCCGCTCCTCTTTGCCCCACGTGATCGACGCGTACCCCACCTTGATGTGCGGTCCACTCTCCGCCAGAACGTTCTTGCTTCCGACTGCGGCGATGCCGACCGCCGCCATGCCGCCCACAAACTGACGCCGCGAAAATACTGAACTCATCTCAACTCCTTCGTCTCTAGCTCTAAGCTGTCTCTGCAATCGCCTTGCGAACCTGATCAATAAACGCCGGCACAATCTTGAATGGATCGTATGCCTGCCCGCTCACCGACAGCGTCTCCACAGGAATGTATCCGCGATACCCAGACTTCCTGATGATCGTGAGCAGCCGCTTCAAATCCAGCGCAATCGGACTCGCCGCACCAAACGCGCTCTGCTTCACTTGCCAGTTCACCGCATACGGTGCCGCCTGCGCCATATCGACATACGGATCCGGTGTCCTGTAGTACCCCGTATCGACGATCGCGCCGCACCACTTCGAGTTCACCATCCCAATCAGCTCAAGCTGCTGCTCCGCCGTTTGCAGAAAATCACCGTGATTCTGCACACCAATAATCACGCCGTGTTTCTCGCCGTGCTCCGCGCACTCCTTCAGGTTCTCGGTGATATACGCCGCCACCTCCGCACGCGTCTTTCCCGGCGCCACATCCTTCCACGTCTTGCTGCGCATCTGCGTGTCCGCAAACACGCGCAGCACAGGCGCTCCAAGCTGCGACGCGATCTCCACCCACTGCTTAATGATCACCACATCCGCCGCGCGCCTGTCCTTGTCCGCAACCGTAAAGTTGTTGCGCACACCCGACCCGCTGATGCCCACACCCGACTCAAACGCCTTCAGCTTCAGATCGTTGATGTACTCATCCGTAGGCCGCGTCGGAAAGTCAGGAAAGAAGTACCCCGTCGCATCGAACCCATCAATGTTGTGGTCCGCGCAGAAATCGACCACATCATAAAGATCCATCCCCAGCTCATGGTGCTTGATCTTCGCATTCAGCAGCTTCGTGAACGAGTACGCATTCACCGAAGTCTTGAGAAACGCGCCCTTGCCCGCGCGCGGGATCGGCGCGATCTCTGCGTCCGCACTCGCGGCAAATCCAAATCCCGCCGCGCTCGCCGCCGCAGCAACCGGCAGCGCGCCCGCGCCTCTCAAAAACTTCCTGCGACTCAAGGCCGCCGACGATAACGAATGCAATGACATTCTCTCTACCCTTCCTCTCTCAAATCACACTCTCGAGCTTCACCGCACGATTGGCGCGGCATGACTCATAGATCGCCGCCACAAGCTCCAGCGCACGATATCCATCCTCACCGGTGATCGCCGGTCTCCGCCCCGACTCACACGCAGCGGCAAAATCCCCCAACTGCCGCTCAAACGGCGTCACTGAAATCGCCATCGGATCCGATGCGCCCGACGCTACTTCGCTCATCACCGGCGCCGCCTCTCCGCTGTCTTCCTGCACATCCCACTGCGTCAGCTTGTCGCCCGTGAGCATCGCCGCGCCCCGCGTCCCATGAATCTCGATTCGCTCCGGATGCCCCGGCCACAGCGCGGTCGACGCCTGAATCACTCCCGTTGCGCCGCCCGCATAACGCATCACCGCGCAGAGGTTATCCTCTGACTCAATCTTGTGCACGCGGCCGAGCTGCCAATACCCAAACGCCTGGTCCACCCCGCCCACCAGATAAAGCAGCAGGTCGACCTGATGAATCGCCTGATTGATCAGCGCGCCTCCACCCTCCACATCCCAGCTGCCTTTGATCGCGCGGCTGTAATACTCCGCCGACCTCCACCACTTCACATACGCATCCGCCTGCAGAATCGTGCCCAGCCGCCCATCGCCGATCGCCTTCTTCAAAAAAATCGTCGCATCATCAAACCGGTGCTGGCTCACCACACCCAACTGAATCCCCGCATCCCGGGCCATCGCGATCATCTCGCGTGCCTTCGCGAGGTTGGTCGCCATCGGCTTCTGCACCAGCACATGCTTGCCGTGCGCCGCGCACAGCTTCACCGCATCCAGCCGGTAGTCCGGAAACGTGCACACATCTACAAAGTCGACATCCGCGCGCGCGCACAGCTCCTCCGCCGTCGCGACGAACTCGGCCCCATTCGCCCACGCAAACTGCTTGCCGCGCTCCGCTGACTTATTCGTGCACGCCGTAATCCGAAAACCGAGATTGCGATACGCGACGGCATGCTTATTCGCAATCGCTCCCGTTCCGATCACACCGACACGCATCTTCCCTCCACTCACCTTTACTGCGGCCCCGACGGCGCATTCGAACTCGCCGGCGCCTTGAACGGCAGACCCGCCGACCCAGCCGGCGGTGGCGCCGTCGACGACGGCGTCGGCTTGCCCGTTACCGTGTTCGGCTCCATAATCTCCACTCGCGTTCCGTCCGGATCGTACAAATTGACTTGCCGCTTTTGATTCACGCCCGTGTTGATCGTCAGCGGCTTGCCATACGTCTCATACGTCTTGTAGTACGGCCGAGACTGCAGCTCCTTAACCGCCTTCTCAATGTCCGGCACCACCAGCGAAAGATGATTCTTCGTTCCCCACTTGCTCTCATCCGGCAGCGACCGATACAGCATCAGCTCCACATAATCCTCGCCATCAGGAACCTTCATGTTGATCCAGCTCAGCTCCTTCGGATTCGCTCCGCCGCGCCACGTCTCCGTGAACCCCAGCATCTTGTAAAACGCTTCCGTCTTCTCCGCATCCGCGACGAGATACCCCACGTGATAAATCCGCGGCGAAATGCGAGTCTCCGGCATGAACTTGCCGGCGTCCTGCATCTCCTTCCCGTCAGGCAGCCGCTGCACAAACTCAATCAGCAATCCATTCGGGTCCTTGATCTCGAACGCATAATCCCCCACCTTCGTCGTCCCATGGCCCGGCTTCACGTCGTATCCCTTCGACCGCAGAAACGCGCGCGTCTTCTCGATGTCATCCACCGTGAAGGCCAGATGACTCAGCATATTGTGCGGCATCGCTGGCGCTTCGTTGAACAGCTCAATATGCTGCAGATCATTGATCTTCACGAACGCAATCCGCACCTCCTTGCTGTCCTTCTTCGGCAGCGTATACGTCTCGTCGTAGCCCAGGAAGTCATGCCAGAAACCAAGCGCCTTCGGCAGATCCGACACAAAAAATCCCACGTGCGAAATCCCCGTAATCCGCGGCCGCTCCACCTGCTGCGCGCCCGCTGACAGCGTCGTTGCACCGCACACCACAACCAACATCACCATCCACAACCGATAACCAGATTTGCGCACTTTCAAATCCTCCTCTATCTTCCATCCATCAACTTCCCAAAACCTAAACAGCCGGCGCTCCGCTCTCCAGCCCAACTTCGTCGCCAATCTTCACCATTGCCAGCCGCGGCGCCAGCAATTGAATCACCCCGATAGCGACCAGGTACGCCATCCCCGCAATCAGAAACACTGGTAAATAGTTCCCGTGCGTCGCCTGCAGAATCAACCCAACCACTGCCCCAAAGAACATCATCGAAATCGATCCACCGCATGCCCCAATGCCCACCACCGACCCCACCGTGCGCCGCGGAAACATATCCGACACCAGCGTAAACAGATTCGCCGACCACGCCTGGTGCGCCGCCGTCACCAGGCTCACCAGCGCAATCACACCCCACAGCGAATGCACGCGCTCCACAAACACGATCGGCACAATCGCAATCGCGTACAACAGCATCGCTGTCTTGCGCGCTCGATTGATCGTCCATCCCATAGAGACGAACCGCGCCGGCAACCAGCCTCCGAAAATACTTCCCACCGTGCACACGTTATAGATCACCAGCAGCGGCACGGCCATGCCCGCAACCGTCAGCCCGAACCGCGCGTTCAAAAACCCCGGCAGCCAGTACAAATAAAACCACCAGATCGGGTCCGTAAACGCCTTGCCCAGCAGAAATGCCCACGTCTGCCGCAGCGGCAGAAGCCGCTTCCACGGAACCTTCGTCGTCGGCTCCGGCGGATCGCTCGAGATATACGCCAGCTCGCTCGCCGTCACGTTCGGATCCGTCTGCGGCGATTTGTACATCTTGAGCCACAGCGCGAGCCAGATCAGCGCAAACCCGCTTGTCGCCAGGAACGCCCAGTTCCACTTCAGGTGATACAGGATGAACGCAATGGCAAACGGCGCCAGCGTCGCCCCGATATTCGTCCCTGAATTAAAAATTCCCGTCGCGAGCGCGCGCTCTTTCTTCGGAAACCACTCTGCCGTAGCCTTGATGGCAGCCGGAAAATTCCCCGCCTCCCCCAACCCCAGCACAAAACGCACAACGCCAAACCCAATTACTGCGCCCGATAGCTTGCCGAAATTGCTCACCCAGGCCGCTCCGCCAATCAGCGGCACGTGCTTCAGCGCATCCGTCACGCCGTGCGCCGCGCTCTGCAGCGGCCCCGCCACCCCTGCCAGCGGCACAATCGAGTGCGCCATCGCCGCCGCAGCCCACACCGCCACTGCGACCGCGTACCCAATTTTCGTTCCCACCTTATCGACGAACGATCCCGCTATCAGCAGCCCGATCGCATACGCCGCCGAGAACGCAGAGATAATCCCCGCATACTGCAGCTCCGTCAACCCAATCCCATGCACCGGACTTTGCAGCGTCGGCTTCAGCAGCGCCAACGCTTGCCGGTCCATATAGTTCAGCGTCGTCGCAAAGAACAGCAGCGCGCAGATCCGCCAGCGGTACCGGCCCACCCCCGTGGCCCGCACCGCTGCATCCTCGCCCGCGCCAGGTCCGACCTGCGTCATCGCCGCGCCCAGCCGGCCCGCACTGCTTTCTTCCGTCACTTCGCTTCCAGCACCCAGATGTTCCGGAACTGCACCGGCATCCCATGCTCCTGCAACTGGATCGGCCCCATCGGCGCCTCGCCCAGCTTCGCCGCATTCAGCGTCACCGGCCCCAGCGGCTGGTCCTTGTACATCACCACGCCATTCAGCCGCAGCGTCACAACCGCGTCCGCAGTCTTCTTCCCACTCGCATCAAACCGCGGCGCCCTGAAGTCGATATCGAACGTCTGCCAGTCCAGCACCGGGCGCGAAGCGCGAATCCCCGGCTTCGTCGGCACCGAGTTGTCGAACTGCCCGTTCGGATTCTTGTCCAGACTCCCATACGTCTCGTTGATGTTCGCCTCGTAGCGGTCCTCTATATAAACGCCGCTGTTCGTCGGCCCACCCAGATTGCGAAATTCCACATGGATCTTCGCGTCGCCAAACTGCTGCTTGCTGATGCAATTCCCGCGCCGCGGAAACGACTCCGCCACGCCGCCGTCCACAATCCGGAACCGGCACGGCCCATCCTGTTCCAGCCACTGCTTCTCCTTCATCTTGGCCCACGCATTCAGGCTTGTTCCATCGAACAGCACAATCGCGCCCGCCGGCGGCTTCATCCCGATCGTCGGCGATGCGCGGTCCACATGCTGCAGATCAAAGCTCTCTCCGTTCGGCGCATTGGAGCTCTGCGCCTTGAAGTGCCCACCCTCAATCGTGCCCTTCCACCCATCGCCCTCCAGCGTCACCACGCCGTCTTCGAGCGCGCCCGTCAGCACCGCCACCGGCTTGTCGTTCGCCACATCGAACTGGTGAAAGATGTGCGCCTCGTACTTGTTGTTGTCCTCCTGCTGCGGAATGATGTCCTCCACCGAAAAGATCTTGTCCATCACCGGCACAACTTGCGCGACGTACTGCCCCTGCCCCTGCCAGTCCCCGCGCAGGGCATCGGGCGCGGCCCAGTAGAACGGGTGGGGCAGCTCCACCTTGCGCGGTCCGCCCTTCTTCTTCTGCGCGCAAGCCGACAGGCTCGCCACCACCACCAGGCCCACCGACACCACCCCGCAAATCGCTCGTCTCATCCTGTCCGCTCTCCTCTTGAACTCTTCGCGAAGCTCTTGCCAGCGATGCTCCACTCTCCCGAGCCACGCACAACGCGAACAAGTTAATTCACGGTCAAGGTACTCAGGCGCGCCGAAGCGCCAACCGATCTCCTTTCCTTTCTTGGCAGTACAAACCAGCTTTTTACGTAGAAAGCTCGCGCGCTCCCGGCCGATTGACCACCCATTCGTCCGCGCTGTATCGTTCTCCCCGATGGTCGAATCACCTTCTCGCCGCGATATTGAGCAGCTCCGTGAGCTGACTGATCGCATCCTGGCGAGCAGCCAGTTGAATCGCTCCACCCGCCTCTCCGAGCTCTTCCAATACCTCTGCCGCCGCGTCCTCGACGAGGACGCCCAGGAGATTCACGAGCTCGAGCTCGGCCAGAAAGTCTTTGGCCGCGCCGCACGATACGACACGATGGCCGACAACATCGTGCGCGTCCACGCCTCCATGCTCCGCAAGCGCCTCGCCGAGTACTTCCGCACCGAAGGCCGCCACGAAGACTTCATCATCGAAATCCCGCGCGGAAACTACGCTCCCATCTTCCGCCGCCGCACGCCCGGGGAGCTCGCCGCGTCCTCCGCCGAAGCGCCTTCCCCCTTTACCGCAATTCCCTCCATCGGCGCTCCAATTCACGAGCTCGCCGAGCCCGCGCCCGCCACACTCATCGAAGCGTCCGCCACACCCCACGCCGCCGACAAACGCCTCTGGATCGCCATCGCCGTCGCGGCCGCCTTCGCCATCCTCTCCTGCGTCCTCTATGTAAGGTTGCAGCGCGCCCCGAGCGCGACCACCGCCAGCTCATCCGCCCTCTCCGGTTCCGTCCACGACTTCTGGGCCACCATGTTCTCGCCCAACCGCACCACCGACGTCGTCATGGACGACGCCTCGCTCGGCCTCTACGAAGAAGCCACCGGCCAATCCATCCCCATCGGCGAGTACTTCGACCGCACCTACATGCGCAACGTCTTCAGCGGCCCCGGCCCCGCCGAACACGACCCCAACTGGCTCCACCAACTCTTGCTGCGACGCCAGTCTAACTACGCCGACTCCTCCCTCGTCTGGCGCCTCGCCCAGATCGCCTCCGCCGAGCAGGGCCAGGCCCGCCTCCAGTTCGCGCGCGACCTCTCCTTCCAGCAAACCAAGCTCGACAACCTCGTCCTCCTCGGCACGCCCTCCTCCAACCCCTGGATTCAGCTCTTCGAAGGCGGCCTCACCCTCCACTGGGCCTTCGACCCCGTCTCTAAGTCGAACTACCCCGTCGACACCTCCACGCCCGGCGGCGCAAACCACTACAAGCAGGCCGACGAAAGCAAGATCCGCGACGGCTACGCCACCGTCTCCTTCCTGGGCAATCTCAGCGGAACCGGCAAGACCCTCATCATCTCCGGCTCCGGTGGCACCGCCACCGACGCTGCCCTCCATTGGCTGCTCGAAGAAAACTCCTTCCGCCAGCTCCGCGCGCAGCTCCCACCCTCCGCAAACGGTGTCCTTCCCCCGTTTGAAGCCCTCCTTCGCATCGAAAAAGGCATGGACCGCCCCCGCAACGTCATCATCACCATCTGCCGCCCTGTCCACGATTCCGGCCGAACGGCCTCGCGCTGAAGGACATCAAGCCTCGCGCTAAAGGCCATCAATCCTCCCGCTGAGCGGCATCAAGCCCGGCCCAGGCGACGTGATGGCCCGGCGCCAACCCGCACACAAGCCGCTTCCGGCGTGCCGCTCCCCAGCCTCTCTCTTTACGTAGACACGCTGTATTTATACAAGCGCAACTCCCCGCGCCTGCAGCACTTGCAACGCCGCTACCACTCGCGTTCCGCCTTGACCGTGAATTAACTTGGCCATCGTTATCGGAGCCGCAAATAGTGGCCTCACGCTGAAGAATGCCCGACCGCGCCACATTGGCGCACAGGAGTCCTCCCGGAATGAGATTCACCCCGCTCGTCGTCCTTGCCTTGTTCTCGCTCCCCGCGCTCGCCGCGAACCACCCCGCAAAAGATTCGGAAGCTCCTCCCCGTATCACCGGCGTGGCCGGGATCGCCTACGACGTCACAGACATGGCCAAAGCGCGCTCCTGGTATGAAGGCTTCCTCGGCTTCCAGGAAGCCGGCGCTCTCAAGAACCCCGACGGCACCGACCATGCCGCCTTCATCAAGATCAATGACCACCAGTTCATCGAAATCATCCAGGAGCCCGCCACCAACCACGGCTTCCTGCACGGCGCCATGTTCCAGACCAACGACGCCGAGGGCATGCGCGCGCTCCTGAAATCCAAAGGCATCGCCGTTCCCGACAAGGTCACGAAAGACGCCGCCGGCAACCTCAGCTTTGACGTCACCGACCCCTCCGGCTTCGACCTCGAGATCATCCAGTTCCTTCCCCACAGCCTCACCAGCAAGTCCCACGGAAAGGACATGCCCGCCGATCGCATCGCCGACCACATTGACCACATCGGCCTGCTCGCCAATGATCGCGACGAAACCACCCAGTGGTACGCCAACGCCTTCGGCTTCGTGAAGGAAGGCGACGGCTCCAAAATGGTCATCGGCTCCGGGCCGGATCGCTTCGAAATCGGCGTCGACCGCAAGAACCGCACCATCGACCGCTACCACGTCAAGGACCACATCTGCCTCTCCGTTCCTGACGTGCCGAAGATCACCGCCGAGCTCAACGCCAAGCCTCAGGCCAAAGACTTCCGCGCCATCGAGTCGCACCAGCTCCCCAACGGCAAGCACGTCGACGAGCTTTATGGCCCTGACGGCAACCGCATCGAGCTCATGGAACCGGCCAAGGACAACGCGCCCGACACCTCCAACGCCGGCGCATAGTCCAGCTCCGGAGCTCGCCGGCCCCATCCACACACCGCACTTCATCTGCGCGGCATTCGTGATCTGAAAGACAAGGAACTTCAATGAGAGCACCTCTAATCCGCAACAACTGGTTCTGGCTCCTGCTCTGGGCCATCATGTTTGTCATCGCCGGCCCGATGCACGCGCAGGCGCCGACCGCCACTCTCGTCGGCCGCGTCACCGACGTCTCGAGCGCCGTCATCCCCGGCGCCACCGTGGCCGTCCGCAACACCGGCACTAACCAGGTCCGGTCCATCACCACCACCAGCCAAGGCGAGTACACCATCACCACGCTCGATCCCGGTCTGTATGACGTGACCATCTCCATGTCCGGCTTCCAGTCCGCCACCGAGAAGCACCTCGAGCTGCAGGCCGACCAGACCGCCCGCCTCGACGTTCAGCTCAAGGTTGGCGACGTCTCCACCTCCGTCTCCGTCGCCGCCAACGACGTCGGTCTCATCAACACCGAAAACATGACCAAGGGCGATGTCATCACGCCCGTCGAAATCTCCGAGATTCCCCTCAACGGCCGCGACTTCAACGACCTCGCCTTCACCGTCGCCGGCGTCCAGCCCGCCGAGGTCAAAGCCAAGGGCGCAGCCTACGTCGCCGGCGGGTCGCGCGCCGACTCCTCCGGCGTCTACGTCGACGGCATCAACGACGAAAATCCCCGCGACGCCGGCTCGCAGATCTCGCCTCCGCTCGACTCCATTCAGGAGTTCCGCATGGAGACCTCCGACTACAGCGCCGAGTATGGCCGCCTCGCCGGCAGCGTCGTCAACCTCGCCATCAAGAACGGCACCAACCGCTTCCACGGATCCGCGTTCGACTACATCCGCAACGACCTCTTCGACGCGCCCGTCTACAACTTCAACCCCGGCGCCGGCCTCTCCCCCAAAACGAAACTCCGCCGCAACCAGTTCGGTGGCGATCTCGCCGGCCCCATCTGGATTCCGCACCTCTACAACGGTCACGACAAGACGTTCTTCAATCTCTCGCTCGAGTTCTACCGCCAGGTCCAGGGCGAAAACAATCTCACCACCGTGCCCACGCTGCTCGAGCGCAGCGGCGACTTCTCCCAGTCCCTCCCCGGCAATCTCCCCTACTACTTCCACAATCCCGCCAAGCCCACCTCCGCAACCTGCGGAGCCAGCGGCGGCTCCGGCTGCCTCTACGCCGCTCCCTACGACAAGATTCCCTCCCTCGATCCGGTCGCACTCGCCCTGCTCGGCTTTCTCCCTGCTGCCCAACATCGCCGGTGCCGCCGCTGGAGCCAACAACTACCAGTTCATCTCCGACACCGTGAAGAACTGGAACCGCGGCCTCATCAAGATCGACCAGAAACTCGACCGCGAAAGATCAGCTCACCGGCCTCTTCGATCGCGACTACTCCACCTCCGTCGATCCCGCCGGCGGCTCCCCAATCGGCATCTTCCCCGCCAACTCCAACTACGGCATCCTCGGCGCGAACTTCGGCAGCAGCACCCAAGTCCACGCCACACTCATGGGCATCGGCGAAACCCGCATCTTCACCCCAAACCTCGTCAACGACTTCCACTTCGGCCGTACCCGCACCGTCTCTGAAGAGCTCGCCAACGACGCCGGCACCAACTGGGCCTCCAAGCTCGGTATCAAGGGAACCGCTACCGGCCCCGCCGGCATCCTCGGCTTCCCCAGCTTCAAGCCCAGCGGCTACACCTCCATCGGCGACAGCGCCTCCGACCCCATCACCTACGTCGTCAACGACTACGACGGCTCCAACGTCGTCACCTGGAACCACCACAAAAACAACTTCCTCTTCGGCGGTGACATCCTCCACGTGCAGCTCTTCCAGCCCACCAACACCGACAAGAACGGCGCCTTCACCTACAACGGCAAGTTCACCAACGGAACCCAGTCCTCTGACGCACTCGCCGACATGCTCGCCGGCTACCCCGCCACCAGCCTTCTCATGACCGGCGGCAACACCAACCATCTCATCGAAACCAACTACTCCGGCTTCGCGCAGGACGACTACAAAGCCTCTCCCCGCCTCACGCTCAACCTGGGCCTGCGATACGAGTTCCAGACCCTCCCCGCCGAAGAGAACGGTCAGCTCATCAACTTCGTTCCCTCCCTCGGCAAGATCGTCTACGCCAACGCCTCGTCCTCGCCCAACATCGCCGCCATCCTCAATCAGGCAGGCCTCGCCAGCTACTACGAGTCCGCCTCCGACGCCGGTCTCCCGCAGGCGCTCATCAACCCCAATAAGGCCCGCTTCGCTCCGCGTCTGGGCTTCGCCTATCGCCCCTTCGCCAACGACAAGACCGTCGTCCGCGGCGGCTACGGCATCTTCTACACCGGCCTCCGCCTCACAGTCATTCGCACCAACCTCGCCGGCCAGTTCCCCTTCGCTGAAAACACCCAGTACACCGCCGTCTCTCCGTCCAGCAAGTCCGCCGGCTCTGCCTTCATCAACTCCACCAATCCCTTCCCCGCATCCGGCGGCTCGCTCAACGGCATCCTCACGCCCAACGGATACGACCCCAACGCGCCCTCCGCCTACCTCCAGAGCTACAACCTCACCGTCGAGCGCGAGCTTCCCTGGTCAATGGCCCTCGAGATGGCCTACGTCGGCTCCAAAGGCACACACCTCCCCCAGGAGTTCGACTACAACCAGGAGCGCATCCCCAACACCAACTCCTCGCGCCCCCTGCCTGCCTTCTCCGGCATCACCGACATGACCTTCAACGGCATCTCGCACTATGACTCCGGCCAGGTCACCCTGCGCCGCCGCTTCCAGCACGGCCTCTTCTTCCGCGCCAACTACACCTTCGCCAAATCCCTCGACACCCAATCCGGCGCCAACGCAGCCGGCGGCGGCGGATACTTCGGCAACCAGAACATCCTCAACCCCTCCGCCGAGTACGGACTCTCCGACTTCGACATCCGCCACAACTTCTCGGGCACCATGGTCTACCGCACCAGCTCCCGCTTCTACGTCCTTCGCGACTGGCAGGAGAGCGGCACCGTCCAAGCCTACAGCGGCCAGCCCTTCACCCCCACCGTCTCCGGCACTCAGGACCTCGGCGTCGCCACTCGCCCCAATCAGCTCTGCAACGGCAACGACGGTGCTCCGCACACCATCAATCAGTGGTTCAACACATCCTGCTTCGTCGTTCCCGCTTCCGGCTTCGGCAACGCCGGCCGCAACATCCTCGAAGGACCCGGCTACGTCAATCTCAACCTCTCCGTCGGCCGCGTCTTCTCGCTCGAGCGCTTCGGCAACTTCGAGTTCCGCCTCGAAGCCTTCAATGCCCTCAACCATCCCAACTTCGCCTACCCTACGGCCGTCATCGGCAGCAGCAAGCCCGCCGGAGTCATCTCCAGCATCAGCGGCAACCAGCGCCTCGTCCAAATCAGCGGCCGCTACTCTTTCTAACCCTCGTCGCTAACTCCTCAGCCGCAGGCCCTCGCCTGCGGCTTCCTTTTTGCGCGCTCCGTAATCGCCGCCGTGCCACCAGCTAGCGCCCGCCGACGCACATTCACGCTCCCAAAATAAGGTTCATCAACTCGCTGTTCCTGCCCGCGTTGCACAGAATCAATTTCATATCGAAAACTCGCGCTATCCCTAATTTGTTCTGATTCGCAATTAAACGCCACGCCACAGCCGGAAGTGCTCCGCTTAAACGTTAGTCTCGCCGTCGCTGTTCGACCCGCGCACGCGAGCTCCGCGACATCTGTCAGACAGCGCCGTTCCTGCTCAGACAACCACTCGGCACGGCACCGATCACCCTGGCCAGTGCGCATGTTTCGCGTGCCTGCATTCCCTTTGTCGCGTATAACAAACGACACAACCCTATTGACACGGCCAATCCATCTGCCTATAGTTCCGGATGCCGACAAATTTGCAATCCAGAAATAACTTAGACGTCGGGCCCCAGCTCACTCTTCAGTCTGTTCTATGCAACAGCTTTTCAGGAGGTTAGGTCGATGCTCAGACAAAACTGCGCCCCCGCATTGAATTGCGGTCCCGGGCAAACTCCAACATCCCCCCTGCTTATAGGAATAACCCGCCGGGCGACCCGCTGGATTCTCGCCTGCACCGCGGCGTTCGCGCTCATCTTCTTCGGGTCCACGTGCTCCGCACAGACCACGGCCCAGCTCACCGGCACCGTCGCCGACGCCTCGGGCGCGGTCATCCCCGGTGCAGCCGTGACGCTCACCGATCAGGCCACCGGCCTCAGCCGCAGCGTCCAAACCAACCACGCCGGCCTGTTCGCCTTCCCGGCACTCACACCCGGCGTCTACAAGGTCAAAGCCACCGCCAAGGGCTTCCAGTCCAAGGAACTCACCGGCATCATCCTGCACGCCGGCGACGAAGGTACGGTACCGACCATGGCGCTTCCGGTCGGCGCTGAGGACCAGACGGTCTCCGTCGAAGCAGCCAGCGAGATGATCGCCACTGATACCGGCGCCCGCTCCGACTACCTCGACTCCAAACAAATCGAGAACCTCGCGCTGCAAGGCCGCGATGTCACCGAGCTGCTGAAGGTTCTGCCCGGCGCCACCACCGTGTCCTCCGGACTCACCCAAACGGCGCCCGCGTACAGCGATCTCAACATCGGTGTGCAGGCAAGCGCCGTCGGCAGCGGCATCAACATCAACGGCGCCGTAAACCGCGGCGGCACAGCTCTGCTCTCGGACGGCGCCAACGTCATCGATCCCGGTGACATGGCCTCCTCTCTCACCGTCATCAATCCTGAAATGACCGCCGAAGTCACCGTGCAGGCCTCCGCATTCGGCGCCGACACCGCATTCGGCCCCGTCGTCATTTCAGCCATCAGCAAGTCCGGCGGCGACCGCTATCACGGAGAAGGCTACTTCGTCGCTCGTAACAGCGTCCTGAACGCGAATGACTGGCAGTCCAACCATCAAGGCGTCCCCCAGGGACCGCAACACTACTACTATCCCGGCGGAAATTTCGGCGGCCCGGTTCCCCTCACCCACAAGCATTTCTTCTTCTGGGGCGGCTATGAGCGCTTTCTCCAGAACCAGGGAAACGCCAACGTCCTCAAGTCCTATATCCCCACACCGGAGATGATGAACGGCGACTTCTCCACCGACAATGCTGACAACATCGCCCTCTGCCCCCAGGGCTTCTTCGCCACGCCAAAGTCCAGCT
Organism: uncultured Verrucomicrobiae bacterium; assembly: GCA_963716225.1. Classification (GTDB taxonomy): domain Bacteria; phylum Acidobacteriota; class Terriglobia; order Terriglobales; family Acidobacteriaceae; genus Granulicella. Next base: position 2,092,300 of record OY970299.1, read on the forward strand.
ACCCGCAGGGCAACTGGTGCGGTGATCTCGGCGGAACCATCTATCCCGACGGCTCCTCAGCCACCCCGTCAGCAGCCCTCGCTCCCTACGGCAGCAACGGCGGAGACGTAGGCCAGATCATCCCGAAGCAGTTCCTCGATCCCGGCGCCGCCGCCCTGGCCAAGATCTGGCCCAAGGCGAATGCCAACCCCGCCACCACGCCCGGTGGTTACAACTACTATCAGCCCATTCCCAATATCAACAACGGCTGGCTCTATCGCGTTCGCCTCGACTACCAGTTGGGGGAAAACACCAAGATCTACGGCACCTACTCCCAGGCCTATAACTCTGACCTCGCACAAGGCAACGGCGCCCATCTCTACTGGACGCCCGGCAATGCCATCCCCTATCCCGGCGGCGGCGAAACCCAATCGTTCGACGGCAAGACCATCGCCGGCCACTTCGTCCACAGCTTCAGCGCCTCCTCCACCAACGACCTGATGGCCGCCTGGGCCTACGGCAGCTTCCCATTCGTGCAACCGGATCCAGCCGCCGCCTCTCGCGCAACCCTCGGGTACACCTACGGCAAGGTCTTCCAGACCTCGTCGATCGCCATCCCCGCTTACTCCAGCGGCGGCACCGCAACCTTCCCTGACTTCTCGCAGGCCTCCATCTTCGAGAACCCCCCAGGCAAGTACGCCGTCAAGAAGGAAGCTCCGCAGTTCGCCGATACCTTCACCAAGGTATGGCGCAATCACACCGTCAAGATGGGCGGTTTTGCCCAGAACACCGACAACTACCAGAGCACCTTTGCTACCTACCAGGATGGCAACCTCAGCTTCGGCGGCCAGAACCCGGACGTGATTACCGGCAATCTGATCGGCGCCCAACACAACACGGTTGCAAACTTCGTCATGGGTATCGCGTCCGGCTACAGCGAAAACAACGCCTCGCCTATCGCCGATACTGCTTATCAATCCAACGCGCTGTTCGTGCAGGACCACTGGAAAACGACCAGCCGCCTCACGCTCGACTTCGGTCTCCGCTTCGAGCACGACACCCACTGGTATGACCGCGGCGGCACTGGTATGGCCGTCTTCTATCCCAACCGCGTCATTCCCGACTACAACGCCGGCAAATACGCTCCCGGCTATTACTGGCACTCCATCGATGAGGGCGTTCCTCTAGGCGGACAGCCGGATCGTCCCGTTTACGTCAATCCGCGCTTCGGCCTCGCCTACGATGTCCAGGGCAACGGAAACACCGTAGTCCGCGGCGGCTTCGGCGTCTACCGCTTCGTCACCCAGACCAACGACGTCGCGGCCGCACTCGTCACCGCGCAGGACGTGCTCGGCTATAACCTTCCCGGCGGCAAGAACGTGATGCTCTCGCAGATCAGCTCGCTTTCGGCGCCCGGCATCTCGGCTCCGCCCGCCGGCATTCCGTGCACTCAAGTCAAACCGAACCAAACCTGCGCGGGCTCTCAGACTGGCCTTGATCCCAGCGATTACAGCCAGCCGATCTCGACAGCTTATAACTTCACCATCGACCGCCGGCTCAAGTGGAATTCGCTTCTTGAGGTCGGTTACGTCGGCAGCCAGACTCACCAGCTCTCCGACAACAGCGAAAGCGTCGAAGGCAGCAACTTCAGCGCTCTTGCCGACCAGAACAAGACACCGGTCGGTGCACTCTTCAAACCAGATCCGTTCACCGGCATCGTGGCTACCAATCCGGAGAATGTCACCAAGAATCCGACTCCCGGCACCTGCGTCATCAATCCCGTTACCAAAGTGGGAACCGGCTGCTATACCGCCATCCCCAACCAGTACGGCGACTACCATCCCTTCGGCTACGCCTACGGGACCAACAACGTGTACATGAACCAGGGCACGTCCTTCACCAACTACAACTCCCTGCAGGTCTCCTGGTCCAAGAACACCGGCCACCTCGGCTACAACATCAACGGCACTTGGTCCAAGACGCTCGCCAGCAGCCTTCAGGAGAACCCCTACAACGTTCGCCTGAACTACGGTCCCGCGTCCGTCGACCGGCCGTTCGTCTTCAACGCCAGCTACTACTACTCCACCGGAAGAATCCACGCCTTCAACGAGTTCATCAACGGAACTCTCGGCGGCTGGACCATCTCCGGTATCTCCACCTGGCAGGCCGGCGGCTACATCCCGTCCTTCCTCGGCAACGGCGTTCCCAACTTCGGCCTCGGGCTCACCTACACCGGTCTGCCCCTGGACGCAAACGGAAACTCCCTCGCAGCCGCAGAAGGCGTCGGCTCCGGCATCGGCTCCAAGACCTACTTTGGCACCGATGCTCCGCTACCCATCATGCCCGTGCTCACCTGCAACCCCACCCAGAACCTGAAGACCTACCAGCGCGTGAACGGCGCCTGCTTCGCCGCACCGCCGATCGGACAGCAGGGTGGACAGAACTACCCCTACATGAGCATGGCCGCCTACTTCAACAACGACCTCGCTCTCTACCGGTCGTTCACCATCTACCACGAGAACCAGATCCAGTTCCGCGTTAGCGCGTTCAACTGGCTCAACCATCCACTGCCCGGGTACAGCTCGCTCACGCCGCTCACCCTGGCCTACAACGTCGACTACACCTCCAAGGCCATCACGCCGAACTACAACACCAGCACCTTCGGCGTCATGGACACCAAGTCCTCAGCTCCCTACCAGCGCATTATCGAGCTGAGCGTCAAGTACTTCTTCTAAACCTCAACCGTCTCAAAGCGTTTACCTCCACAGCGGAAGATCGAAATCGATCTTCCGCTGTTTTTCTTTCTCCAGCGACGAACAGGTACCCCGACCCTGGTAGCCCGATGCTTTAACTTCGGGTCGGGTCGGGTTCATACCCGCCAAAATTGAAGAAGGGCCTTCAGCCCCTGAGCTCCGCCTCCTCCCCGTAGTACGATTTCCCCACGCTCCACCATGCTCTTCCGCTCCGGACTCCTCGCCCTCTCACTCCTCCTGCCGCACCGCGCCATCTCGCAGTCCCGCGCCCCATCCCCCGACACTCTCCAGCAGCAATACCTCAGCGCGCAATCCTTCCAGCGCAGCGGCAACCTCACCGCCGCCGCCGCCCAGTACCACGCCTTCCTCGCCTCCGCGCTCGCCGACCTCGCCATGGGCTACGCGCTCGTTCCCGACTACGCGCATGCCTCCTCACTCTTCGACGACGCTCTCGCACTCGATCCCAACTCCCCCACACTCCTCCTCGACTACACCCACGCCGCGCTCGCCGCCGGCGACCTCCCGCACACCCGCACCCTCGCCTCCGCACTCCTCGCGGATCCCGCCGCCACTCCGCAGCAGCTCGCCGAAGCCCACCAGCTCCTCGGCCGCACCTTCCTCAGACTCACTCGCGACCAGGATGCGCGCAAACAGTTCGAAGCCGCCGTCGCTCTCGACCCCACCTTCGCCAACGGCTACGACCTCGCCGTCGCCTGCCTCGACCTCGACGACGAAAAATGCGCGTCCAACATCTTCGCCGAGATGCAGCGCTCCTTCGGCGACACCGCAGAAATCCACTTCGCCTTCGCCCGCGCCTACGGCGACTCCGACTTCCAGCCCCACGCCATCGCCGAGCTCCACCGCGCCATCGAACTCAACCCGCGCCTCCCCGGCGAACACTACCTCCTCGCCGCGCTCCTCCTCGCCACCACCAACGACGCCACACCGCTCGCCGCCGCCGAAGCCGAGCTCCGCAAAGAACTCGCCATTCAGCCCAACGACGCGACCTCCTACGCCGCGCTCGGCAAAATCAAGCTCACCGAAAAGCTCTACCCCGACGCCGAAACCTTCCTCAAAAAATCCATCGCACTCGCGCCCACCGATCCCGACGCCTTCCTCTACCTCGGCCAGCTCTACTTCGAAACCGATCAGCTCGACAAAGCCGAATCCGCGCTCCGCCAATCCATCACCCTCACCACCGACGTCTCGCGCAACCGCTTCCAGGTCCAGAAAGCCCACTACCTCCTCGGCCGCATCCTCATGAAGCAGGGCCACCCCGACGCCGCGCACGCCGAGATGACCATCTCGCGCGATCTCTCCGACAAAACTCTCGCGCAGGACAAAACCAAACTCGCCGCACTCACCGACTCACCGCAAGACGCCTCCGCGGCGACGCCCACCCAATCCACTACGCCTAACTCATCAACCCCCAAAGACCCCACCGCCCTCACTCGCGTCGAAGCCGCACGCGCCCGCCTCACACCCGCACTCGCCGACAGCTACAACAACCTCGGCGCCATCGCCGCCACCAACTCCGACTACCCGTCCGCCGTCGCCTTCTTCAAACAAGCCGCGCTCTGGAACCCCACACTGGACGGCCTCGACTTCAACTGGGGCCGCGCCGCCTTCGCCGGCTCGCTCTTCGCCGACGCCGTCGCTCCGCTCGCGCGCTACACCCGCACCCACCCCAACGACACCGGCGCACGCAGCGCCCTCGGCTTCAGCCAGTTCATGACCGCCGACTATCGAGCCGCACTGACCACCCTGGCGCCGATCGCCAACTCCACCGACCTCGCGCCCCAGATCGCCTACGCCTACGCCGAATCCCTCATCAAAACCGGCTCACTCCTCGCCGGCATCGCCCGCCTCACCACCCTCGAGCACGCCCACCCCGAAATCCCCGACGTCCACCACGCCCTCGCCGAAGCCTACTCACTCCAGGGCAACCACCAACGCGCCGCCGACGAACTCGCCACCTACAACACCCTCAAATCCAACCCAAAATAACCGCCGGCACCGATCCCCTGGACCAGAAGTCCACAACGACGCCCCGTGAGCGACAAACGGAGGCAGCGATCATCTCTCGTGAGCGACGACCAGGTACCCCGAGGCTTCAGCCTCGGGTTCATACGCCGTTTCGGAAGAAAAGGGCTTTAGCCCTGAGGTACGCTTTCGCTCTGATCAGGTCAGACGCTGCAGCAAAGCATTCACGCTCACCTCGCATGAGCGAACGGCCGCCGCCATCATCTCTCGTGAGCGATGACCAGGGGCAGCGACAATCTCTCGTGAGCGACGACCAGAGGCAGCGATGAATCTCTTGTGAGCGAGCTCCAGGTACCCCGACCTTTTAGGGTCGGGTCCATACCGCTTCGGGAAAAAGGGCTTTAGCCCTGAGGTATGCTTTCGCTCTGATCAGATCAGACGCTACAGCGAAGCATTCACGCTCATCTCGCATGAGCGAACGGCGGCGCCATCATCTCTCGTGAGCGACGACCAGGGGCAGCGATGAATCTCTCGTGAGCGACGACCAGGTACCCCGAGGCTTCAGCCTCGGGTTCATACGCCGTATGGAAAAAAGGGGGCTTTAGCCCCTGCGGGATGCGCTCGACGCTTCGTCTCACGTGAGCGAACGAGCGTCCGCCGTGATCTCCCGTGACCGACGAACAGGTACCCCGAGGCTTTAGCCTCGGGTTCATAGGGTGCATAGAAAAGGGGGCTTTAGCCCCTGAGGTTTGCTTTCACTTCCCCGGCCTCACCCTCTCCGCCCCCACACTCCCCTCGCCCTCCAGCAAGTAATAAAACTTGTCTCCCGCAAGATTCTTCAGCGTCTCCACCTTCCCGCTTGGCCACCTCACCTCCACACTGTCCACCTTCGTCGCCGCTCCCAACCCAAAATGCACGCGCGTGTCATTCTGCGAGAGATAGCTCCCGCCGCTGTGAATCTCATCCGTCTGCGTCACGCCACCGGCAACAATCTTCACTCGCGCATTCAGGGCCATCCGGTTGCTCTTCACGCCCGCCAGCTCAAAGCTGATCCAGTGCCGCCCCGCCACACCTTCATTTCGTAAAATCGCGGGGCTCCCATCCAACGTCTCGATCACGACATCGAGATTCCCATCGTTGAACAAATCCCCAACCGCCAGCCCGCGCGATGCACGCGGCTCCATCAACGCCGCTCCGGTCTCCGCACTCGCATCGCAGAACGTGCCATCACCGTCGTTCAAATGAAACAGTCCCGGCTCGCGATACCGCGGCCCAACCTTCAACTCATCCACCTGCGGATACACATGCCCCGCCACCGCAATCAAATCCAGCCATCCATCATTATCGAAATCCCCAAACGCCGTCCCCCACTTCACATACGGCAATGAGGGCACAGCAACACCCGCCTTGTACGACACCTCTGAAAAATTCCAGTTACCGTCGTTGCGATACAGATCATCGTTCTCATCCGAGAAGTTCGTCACATAAATGTCCGGCCTTCCCGTGTGCAGATAATCTCCCACCGCAATTCCCATCGATGCCTGCTCCGCGCCCTCCTCACTCAGCGCCGTCCCGGACTCCAGCCCGATCTCTTCAAACTTCCCTTTACGTTGATTACGATACATATACTTTGGCGTCGAATCATTCGCTATATAGATATCCGGCCGCCCCGTGTTGTTGAAGTCCGCCCACACCACACCCAGCCCGTAATATCCATGCGGATCGCTCACGCCCGCGCTCTCTGAAACGTTCGTAAACGTCCCATCGCCGTTGTTGTGAAACAGCGAATCACCCGCGCCCTTCAACCCGCGCGGCCCACACTGCACATCGAGCCCCCGATACTTGCAGTACGACGTGCTTCCAAACTTCGGCAGATCATCCAGGCGAAAGTCCACATAGTTCGTCACCATCAAGTCCACGAACCCATCACCGTCATAATCTCCAAACGCCGCGCCGGTCGACCACCGCCCGTCCGCCACACCAGCCTTCGCCGTCACATCCGTGAACGTCCCGTCACCGTTGTTGCGATACAGAACATTGCCTCCGAGGCACGTCAGGTAAATGTCCGGCCATCCATCATTGTTGTAATCACCCACCGCGCCACCCATCGCAAAGCACGAGCTGTTCAGCCCCGACTTCGCCGTCACATCCGTAAACGTCCCATCATGATTATTGTGATACAGCGCGCCCGAGCTCCCCTTGTGCTCGATCGCCATCGCTACCGTCGGCGCGTTCGTGAAATAAATGTCCGGCCATCCGTCGCGGTCGTAATCAATCAGCAGCACACCGCCGCTCATCGACTCCGCAATGTACTTCTTCTCCGGGTCCGACGTGTGCTTGAACTGAATCCCCGCCTTCGCGGTCACATCCACAAACTGCGGTACTGGCCGCCCCGCACACTTCACCGCTCGCGCACCCGGCGGCGGAGGCGGCGGCTTCGGGTGCCCCTCTTGCGCGATAATCGGCCAAGACAACCTAGCCGCAGTCACCACCGCCAACAACAATCCCGCCTTCACCAATCGCACCAAACCAACCCTTCAGACTCGCGCTGAGTTTACTAACAGGCTCCCTCCAACGCCGCGGATTCTTCTCTGAACCAGAACAATTAACCCCTCCTCACAAACGGTGAGAAGATAGGAGCGGCAGCTTTCCTGACTCCCTAACGCCTGCTTCCTGCTCCTTATATGAAACCCCGAATCGCCATCCCGGTCCCGACCAGCAGCGACGCCGCTTACAACCAGCGCTCCTGGCCCCAGTATGCCGCCGCCGTCGAAGCCGCCGGAGCCGAAGCCGTCCGCGTCGAGACAGCCTCGTCCGCCCGCGCGCTCCGCGACACAGCCCGCACCTGCTCCGGCATCCTCCTTCCTGGCAGCCCGGCCGACGTCCTTCCCTCGCGCTACGGCGCGAACCCCGACCCTGCCACCAATAAACCCGACCCCGCCCGCGAGACCGCCGACTGGACCCTCCTCGAAGAAGCCGAGCGCCACCGCCTCCCCGTCCTCGGAATCTGCTACGGCCTGCAATCCCTCAACGTCTTCCGCGGCGGCTCTCTCGTCCAGGACCTGCTCCCTCTTCCGGTCAACCACTCCGCCGGCCGCAGCGTCGCCGTCGCCCACACCGCAGAGATCGCTCGTGAAAGCCTCCTCGGCTCCCTCGTCTCTGCCGAAGAAGCTCAGTCGCACGACGGCTTTCTCCGCCTTCCCGTCAACTCCAGCCACCATCAGGCCATCGCTCAGCCGGCTCCGGGCATGCGTATCGTCGCCCGCTGCCCGGAGGATGGCGTCATCGAAGCCATTGAATCCGCGTACGACCCGGAAGACCGCTGGTTCTTCATGGCCGTCCAGTGGCACCCCGAACGCAGCACCGATATCAGCGCCGCCTCCCGGGCGCTCTTCCACCGCCTCGTCGCCGAAGCCGAGCGCAAGGCTGGCATACCCGTCGCGCAACCCTGAGTCATGGCTGCTCTCTCGAACGAGACCATCCAGCGCTTGCTCGAGCCCTACGTCACGGCCCAGCTCCCGGAATCACTCATCAGCCCGATCTCCGAGTACCTGGACCTGCTGATCCGCTGGAACGCCCGTATCAGCCTGACGGCGATCCGCCGCCCCGAAGAGATCATCCAGCGCCACTTCGGCGAAAGCCTCTTCACCGCCGAGAAGCTCGCCAGCCGCCTCAGCCCCGGGGCGCAGATCCTCGACTACGGCAGCGGCCCCGGATTTCCCGGTCTGCCGATCCAGATGCTCCTCCCCACCATGCATGTAACCGTCGCCGAGTCCCAGGCCCGCAAGGTCGCCTTTCTCCGCGAGGTCATCCGAAACCTCAAAATTCCTGCCGAAATCTGGCCAAAACGCGTCGAAAACATGCCGGCTGATCGCCGTTTCGACGCGGTGACGCTTCGAGCGGTCGAGCATATGGCCGTTTCGCTCGAAGCAGCGACGGCCCGTGTCAGCGCCGACGGCTGGATCGCCGCGCTGGTAGGGCGGGAGCTCCAAGTGCTATCCGCAGAAGCCGAAGCGTTCCTGATGCCCAGAGCGGAGCATCGCCGGCTCGTGATCTGGCAAATTGTTCCACGTGGAACATTGGGCTGAGTTGAGAGCCAGAATTGTTCCACGTGGAACAATCGCATCCAACTCAATTTGCTGTGATATGACAGACGAGCGGACGTTGCAGCCAACGAGCTGCAGCGCCGAATGTTGTGGGAGCTGGACGTGCGCTCCGGTTGTGCTGCAGTGCTTCTTCTTCTGGATCTTCTCTTCGCCTGGCGAGATACCCCCGCGCAGGCGCAGGGCCCCGCTGTGCTCGCCGCAAGCTGGCCTGGCCTCGGTCACCTGCTCCGGCACGCCCTGAACATTCCGTGGCTCGGACCTGGCCTGGTGATTGCAGCGCTGCTGCTGATCACCTTGCGCGGAACTCGCCGGGCCGCCCGAAAGCCTCTGCTTCGGGTAGTTCATACTCCCCGGCTCGAACGCTATCGGGGTATGCTGCCGCGGCGACACGAAGACCTGGAAGTCTGAGCGGCGGCCGTGAATTGTTCCACGTGGAACAATTTGAGTCGCAGCGAACCCGCCACGATTGTTCCACGTGGAGCATTTTTAGTGGTTCGGCACCCGGAATCGCACAGTTTGGACGAGTGTTCCACGTGGAACATCCTCACGCCGGTCTGCTAGCCTCTGTCCAGAGATGCCCGAAACAGCAAGTTCAAACAAGGCGGCCGGCGACGAAGAAGCCGTCGAAATTAGCTCCGTCATCGCCGTCGTGAACCAGAAAGGCGGCGTTGGCAAGACGACGACCGCTATTAATCTGGCGGCTGCAATCGCGATGCACGGGCTGAAAACGCTGCTGATTGACTGCGATCCGCAGGCAAATACGACTGCCGGACTGGGTGTGCCGCGCGACGAAGAGCGCGCATCCATTTACGACCTGATGGTCCAGGAAGCGACCGCTGAAGAGGCGACGATCGCGACAGAGGTGGAGAATCTGTCGCTGATTCCGGGAACAAAGAACATGATTGGCGCAAATGTGGAGCTGGTTGCGGCGGAGAAGCGCGAGTTCCGGTTGCGCGAAGCGCTCGAGCCGGTGCGGGAGAATTACAGGTTCATCTTTCTGGATTGCCCGCCGGCCTTGGATCTTTCGACATTAAATGCTTTGGTTGCAGCAGATAGACTCCTAGTTCCGATGCAGGCCGAGTACTTTGCGCTGGAGGGGATTTCGGAACTGATTTCGACGCTGGATAAGGTTTCGGCGGCGTTCAATCCGGGATTGGGGCTGGAAGGTGTGCTGCTGACGATGTTTGATGAGCGGACGAACCTCTCGCAGCAGGTGCGGGAAAATCTTCGTAACTTCTTCAAGGATAAGCTATTTACGACCACGATCCCGCGCAATATCCGGCTTGCCGAAGCACCCAGTCACGGCAAACCAGTGATGATCTATGACTCGAAGTCGAAGGGCGCGGAGGCTTACCAGGAGCTTGCGGTGGAGCTGCTGAGGCGCCACGGGGTCGAGGTGAAGAGGCCAGCTAAGAAGCTGATTCTAGATGAGATACCTCCTGTGCCGGAGCGGCCGATCCTCACTACCCCGAAGAAGAGCAGGGTCTGGCCGTTCGGCCGGGAGTAGTCCAGCGAGTCGTTAGTGGTTAGTAGTTAGTGGTTAGTGGTTAGTGGTTAGTGGTTAGTAAACACCCCTGAGGTTGACGCTTATGGCTGGAATTGCGGCGGGAGATGTGAAGAGGAAGGCGTTGGGGCGCGGATTGGAATCGCTGCTGCCGTCCAGGCCGAAACCGACGGTGGACCTGGCTGCCTCGGTGGCTCCGGCTCCGGCGCCGGACGGCAAGCCGCTCGAAGATTGCGCTCGACAAGATCGATCGGAATCCGTACCAGACGCGCACGAACTTCGACGAGGACAAGCTCGCCGAGCTGGCCGCGTCGATTACCGCGATGGGCGTGGTTCAGCCGGTTGTGGTGCGCAAGGGCGAGAACGGGCGCTACACGCTGATCAACGGCGAACGGCGATGGCTGGCGAGCCAGCGTGCAGGGAAGGCCACGATTCCGGCGGTGGTGCGCGAGGTTTCGGATGTGCAGGCGATGGAGATGACCATCGTCGAGAATCTGCAGCGCGCGGACCTGAACCCGATGGAGCAGGCGCATGCGTTTGAGCGGCTGAGCCGCGAGTTCAAGTTGACGCAGGAGGAGATGTCGCTGCGGACGGGAAAGGACCGGGGGTCGATCGGGAACTTTCTGCGGCTGCTGAAGCTGCCGGTGGATGTGCAGTACCAGGTCGAGGCGGGTGAATTGAGTTTTGGGCACGCGAAGGCGCTGCTGGCGCTTCCGCCGGAGAAGATCTCGACGGCGGCGTGGAAGGTGGTGCATCTGCATCTGTCGGTGCGGTCGACGGAAAAGTATGTGCAGGGCATCATCAATCCGGAGATGGTGGCGAAGCCGACGGATATTCCTGAACAGCGGATGGTGGATCCGAATGTGCGCGAGGCTGAGGACCAACTGCGGCGCAAGCTGGGATTGAAGGTGAAGATCGACGACAAGCAGGGCAAGGGAAGGGTGATTATCGAGTACGCGGGCGTGGATGACTTCGACGCGATTTTGCGGGCGCTGGGGGAGTGAAGGCAGACAGTAGAGGGTAGACAGTAGACTGGCTGACATTCTGGCAGAGTTGCTACGTTAGCTATAATGGCTATATTGGCTGTTTGCAGCGGGGGCGTAGCGATGGTGACGATCAGTTCAGGCGAGGCGCAGAATCGATTTGGGCAGTTGCTCGATACCGCGCAACGCGAGGCGGTGGCGATTACGCGGCATGGCCGGCCCGCGGCTTTCCTCGTATCTCCGCAGGAGATGGCGGAGCTGCTGGATGCTCGCCGCCGACGGGGTAAGGCAGTCGCCGAATTGGAGAAGTGGGCTGAAAAGTCCGGGAAGCGCGCCGATTCGCGCGCGGCAGCGCTTACCGATGAGCAGATTAACCGGCTGGTCCACGCTACGCGGTGAACCGTCGTGTGGTTTTCGATACCAGCACGCTAGTCAGTGCAGCTCTACGGGTTGATTCCATTCCATACCAGGCTTTGCATTCGGCGCTGGCGCTCTATGATTTGTGCGCGAGCGCTGAAACGGTCGCCGAACTGGAACGTGTTCTGCTCTCGAGGAAGTTCGACCGTTATCTCGACCGGGGATCGCGGAAGCAGTTTGTGGAACTTGTGCATCGGCATGTCCAACTGTTTGTGGTGAAGAGTGCCGAACTGGCGGCCGTTAGGCCGCGCTGTCGCGATCCGAAAGATCATCAGTTTCTGGCGCTCGCCGCAGTGGCCGAGGCGGGCATCCTCATCAGCAGCGATGGTGATTTGCTTGTACTTCAACCGTGGGACAATGTGATGATTCTTCGACCGGCGGAGTTTCTGGGTATGATCCGCGTCTGAGAATGGTGCACCTTGAAGGAGTATACCTGTGCCGTGTGCTGCTGATGAGTTGAGTCACGTTCCGCTATTTTCGCTGCTGGACCAGGATGAGTTGGCGATTCTTGCGCAGCAGGTGGAGATGCGCGAGTTTGCGGCGCGGCAGCGAATCTATAAGGCGGGTGAGCCGAGCACGAGCGGGTTTGTGGTGATGAGCGGAGCGGTGCGCGTGACGCTCGTGGATGAGGACGGGCAGGAGGTTTTGTTTTCAGAGCCCCGGCACGGCGACTTCTTTGGCTTTGCGTCGATGCTGGAGCATTCGGAACATGCGACGACGGCGGTGGCGACCGAGCCGACGCGGTGTGTGGTGGTGGACCACGACGACCTGGTGCAACTGGTGTCGCGCAAGCCGATGGCTGGGCTGGATATGGTGACGGTGCTGGCGCGGGAGATTCATTCGACGCAGAGGATTGTGCGGCTGCGCGCGGCGCGGAATCCGAACGAGGTTTACGACGAGAGCGAGACAGTGGGCGAGAAGGTGGCAGACAAGGTCGCGTCGTTCGGCGGATCGTGGACGTTTATTTTTATTTTCCTGCTCGCCGAGATTATTTATGTCGCCATCAACCTGGCGCTGAAGCATAAGGCATGGGATCCGTATCCGTTTATTCTGCTGAATTTGTTTTTATCGATGCTGGCGGCGATCCAGGCACCGGTAATCATGATGAGCCAGAACCGGCAGGATGCGAAGGACAGAGTAAGAAGCGAGTTGGACTTTCAAGTGAATCGCAGGGCGGAGTCGGAGATTCAGGCGTTGGCGCGGAAGGTTCATGCGATCGGGGATAAGTTGGATGATATTGAGGAGAAAGTCGGGAGTTAGGGAGTTAGGAGTTATTGAGCTAGGAGAGCTCGATGGGAGATAGTAAGTTGGCCAGTCTCATATTTCTGGATTTTCGGGATTGTTTCCGCGCTTGCTTACCTCGGACTAAGTCTTTTGGCAGTCGCATAGAAGTATCCACTTCCGCCTGGGACACAACTCTGGATGGCTTCGGTCCCGATGAGTCTTTCAGGATTGTCACTGATCGCTGCATGTTGGAGATCGCCGAACGCTGAGCCCTTTATCGGCAGGGGCGGCTGTTTGTGGCGGCCACGATCCCGGTAATGGCGGTATTCGGATTGCATGCAATCGTGAAGCTTGCGGTTGGGTAAGTGGCGGGCCTTCGAAATACAGAGGTCCTTCGCCTACGGCTCAGGATGACGGCATAAGAAACAATCGACTTATTCGCGAGCTTGTAACTGCTTCAGAAGGCAACGACAATCGCGCGTCTTAACGCGCGATACCACCACCCTGCCCGCTACGCGGTCGAGGGTGGGGCACCCGGTTTACTTCGCACGGGCGAAACTTCCGAAGCGCTAACTTCCACTTCTAATTCCTAGCTACTAACTTCTAATCCTAACTTGCTGGCTCGTCACTTACTAATTTCTGCAGTTCGCCGCGGTGGAGGCGGAAGCGTTCGCCGCGCCAGATGACGGTGTTGGAGGCGTAGGACCAGAGCCAGAAGAAGAGGCCGAAGAAGTCGCGGAGCGGGAGGAGGAAGAGGTCGCGGAGGACCTGGGTGTCGCGCAGGATGCCGACGCCGACAACGAGAGCGACGGAGATGCGAGCGAGAAGAGCGACGGAGAGGAGGGTGAAGCTCCAGAGCTCGAAGCCGGAGGCGATGACGGCGAGGACGGCCCAGGGGATGACGTAGGTGATGCCGAGGCCGAGATAGCCGGCGCGGCGTGAGTCGCGGGTGGAGCGAGCCCAGCGGAGTTGGTGGTCGGAGAAGGCGCGGAGGGTGTAGGCGGGGATGGAGGTGGCGACTACGTCGTGGAGGAGGGCGATGGAGTAGCCGGCGCGGTGGAGGCGGGCGCCGAGCTCGTAGTCGTCGGCGAGCTGCGAGGTGAGGGAGGCGAAGCCGCCGATGGAGGCGAGTGCGGATTTTGTGGTCGCAAGCGTGGAGCCGAGGCCGAAGCGGAGGCCGCCTTCGAGCATGCGGGCGGTGAGTGCGCCGGGGATGAAGTCGGTGGAGATGCCGAGGGCTTCGAGGCGCGAGAAGAGTGTGGGCGAGGCGATGCCGATGTAGGGAGCGGTGACGAGGCCGATGGGCTTGGCCGTGGGGGCTTGCGCTGGCTCGGGGCGGAAGGCGGCGGCGATGTGGGTGAGGTAGTTGGGGGAGACGAGGATGTCGGAGTCGTTGACGAGGATGTGCTCGTGGCGGGCGTGGGGGAGCATTTGGGTGAGGTTGGAGAGCTTGCCGTTGGGGCCGAGGCGGGCGGGGCACTCGATGAGGCGGATGGAGATGTGGGGGTGGTCGACGCGGAGGCGGGCGACTTCTGGCACGGCGGGGTCGGAGAGGGAGCTGACGCCGAAGAGGATTTCGAATTCGCCGGCGTAGGTTTGGGTAGAGTGGCTGGCGAGCGCGGCGTGCATGTGGGGGTCGAGGCCGCGGAGCGGTTTGAGGATCGAGATGCCGGGGGTGAAGGTGGAGCTGGGCGGTGCGGCGGGGCGTTCGCGCTCTCCACCCCGGGCAAAGCCGCGCGCGGCCCAGAGAGCGAGCAGGCTATAGATGATGCCGCTGACGGAGAGGATGGTGGTGATGATTTCGGCGGCGAGCGCGAGGAGGTCGGGCGAGGGCACGGAATTAAGTGTAGCGGTAGGTGAAGTGGTTAGTAATTAGTGGTTAGTCGTCAGTGAAAAGCGGAAGCACTAACTACTAACGACTAACCACTAACTACTTGCTCGCTTCACTCATAGCGGAGGGCGTCGATCGGGTCGAGGTTGGAGGCTTTCCAGGCGGGGTAGATGCCGAAGACCAGGCCGATGGCGCAGGAGGAGAGGAAGGCGAGCAGCACCCAGAGGATGCTGACGCTCGAAGCGATGAGGAAGCGCAGCGCGAGCGCAATGCCGGAGCCGAGGAGGATGCCGATGACGCCGCCGATCGCGCACAGCACGATGGCTTCAAGGGTGAACTGCAGGAGGATGATCTGTTTGGTAGCGCCGATGGCTTTTCGGACGCCGATCTCGCGGGTGCGCTCGGTGACCGAAACGAGCATGACGTTCATGACGCCGACGCCGCCGACGATCAGGCCGACTGCGGAGAGGCCGAACATGAGCAGGAAGAGTGAGCCGGTGACTTGATTCCAGAGGCGCGTGATGGCGTCGGAGGAGAAGATGGCGAAGTTGTCGTCGGCTGAGTTGAGGACCTTGCGGCGGCGGCGGAGGAGCTCGCGAATCTCGTCGGTGACGAGGTCCTTGTTTTTCTGGTCGTCGAACTTGGCGGAGACCCAGTAGTCGAGAATTTCGGGGTGGAGTTTGTGGAAGGTGGACAGCGGGAAGTAGGCCATGGAGTCGGCCGGGTTTTTGCCGCCGCCGAAAGCAGTTTTTTGCTTCTCGTAGACACCGATGACGGTGAAGGTCCGGCCGGAGATGATGACGTCTTTGCCGAGGGGATCTTCGCTGCCGCCAAAGAGGTTTTCGGCGAGATCGTGGCCAAGGACGACGACGTCAGCGGCGCGGTCCTGATCGGCCTGGGTGATGAAGCGGCCCTCGGCGATGCCGATGTCGTAGACGTCTGCGGTGGAGGGCGAGTCGCCTTCAAGGCCGACGTTTTCAGACTTGCGCGTGCCGTAGTGAGCGATCTCGGAGCCGGTGTTGAACTGGTAGTTTGTGTACTGCAGGCCGGCGGACGAGGCGACGACGTGGGGCAGTTTGCCGATCTCAACCATGTCGTCGTAGGTCAACTGCTTGCGCGCGAGCATCTCGGCGGTGGGCCGCACCCCGATGACGGGGAAGCGGAAGATCCACAATACGTTGCTGCCAAACTGCTGGACCATGGTGGAAACGGAGCTGTTGAGTCCGTTGATGACCGAGGAGATGGTGATGACGGTCATTACGCCGATGACGATCCCGAGGATCGTCAGAGCGGAGCGCATTTTGTTGGCGCGCAGGGTGTCGAGCGCCATTTTGATGGATTCGCGTTGGTCGGAGGGGCGCATGGCTTAGACAGTAGAGGGTAGACAGTAGAAAGTAGAAAGACAGTAGACGAGGAGACAGTAGACAGTAGAGTTGGGCTGCAGGATTGGTTTCACTGTGATTTCCTCTCGCGCAGAGTCGTCAAGGACGCGTTGAGCATTTTCACAACCTCGCCTGCGACGCAATGTGCTGCTTCAAGTTTGTCTTGTTCTCCCAACTCAAGGAAGATAGCCAGCTCGAGCTGAGTTTGGAGTTCGAACGCCGAGCCGCGGGCAATTCCGAGAAAGTGCATCAGCTCGCCTCGAGTAAGTCTCCCCTTTCCTTCGGCAATGTTGCTCGGGATCGAAACGGCACAACGCCTTAGCTGGTTGGTCAGCCCGAACTTTTCCTCGGTCGGGAAATTCCTAGTTGCTTCGATACACCTGAGCAGCGAGTTGCATCGATTTTTGCCAAGTAGTTGAGTCCCTGTATAAGGCTGTCTGTTCCGGGCCCTTCATTCGTTCTCCGATCAGTTCCGTTCTACTGTCTACTGTCTACTGTCTACCCTCTACTGTCTGGTCTCGTCTCAGAATTCGCTCCTGAGGGCCACGATGGGATCGAGGTCGGCGGCTTTGCGGGCGGGGTAGACGCCGAAGAAGATGCCGACGGCGCTGGCGACAATGAGGCCGGCGAAGACGCTCCACAGGGCGATGGTGGATGGGAAGCTGATGAGCAGGGTGACGGTCTTGGCGATGACGACGCCGACGACCACACCTACGGCACCACCGATGAAGGCCATGGTGCCGGACTCCATGAGGAACTGCTTGAGCAGGTCGCCGCGGCGCGCGCCGAGTGCTTTGCGAACACCGATCTCGCGGGTGCGTTCCGTGACCGAGACCAGCATGATGTTCATGATGACGATGCCGCCGACAATGAGCGAGATGGCGGCGATAGCGACGGCGACAGCGCCGAAGTAGCCCGTGACGGTGGTGAGCAGGCCGGCGAGCGCGCTGGAGGTTTCGATGGAGAAGCTGTCATCTTCGCCGGGGCGGTCGTGGCGCTGGCTGCGCATGATCAGGTGAGCCTGGTCGACAGCGGCTTCCATCCGGTCCGCGCCCTCGGGTCCCTGGTTATAGATGATGACGGACTTCTGCGTCCCGTAGGTCTTCTGATAGGCAGTAAGGGGAATGGCGACCCAGTTGTCCTGACTCTGGCCGAAGGTTTTGCCCAGCGGAACGGCGAGCCCGATGACCGTATAGGGAACGCCGCCGACGCGGATCTCCTTACCGAGCGGGTCAGCGCCTTTGAGCAGGTTGTCCTCAATGTCGGTTCCAATGATGCAGACGGGCGACGCGTGTGTTTCGTCGGCTTCGGTGAAGCTGCGTCCTTCGGCGATGTCGATGTTCTGCATATCGGGCATCATGGCTGTGTAGCCGCGGATCGTGACGTCGGTCGCGGACTCCTTGCCGTAGACGACCGAGCCGGTAGTGGCCTGCATGGCGCCGACCTGTTTGCAGAGGGTGCATTGCTGTTTCATCGCGCGGTACTCATCCAACGAGATGACTTTGCGCTTCTGAAACTTTACGTAGTCGTTGTAGCTGGTGACTAGCTGCGGCGATTGCGAGACGGTGAAGACGTTGGCGCCCTGGCGGTTGACCTTGGTGGCGACGTAGACCTGCGCGCCGTTGATGAGGGTCATGACGGCGATCAGCGACGACACGCTGATGACCACCCCGAGCAGCGTCAGGATGGTGCGGAGCTTGTTCGCCCAGAGCGATTGGAGGGCGATCCGGAATGCTTCCTTGGTCTCCATGCGGGGTCTTTAGAGTGTAGCGGGTGCGCTGGCCGGGGCGCAGGTTTCCTTGAGAGTGGGTACGCGGGAATGTGACGGGCGGTTCCGTGGGGGAGTGAATAGTGAGTCGTGAATGAGGCGGGAGGCAATCTGCTCAGCCCCGCGTTCCGGATCAATTGGGTGTGGGGGGGTCGACGTGATCCACGACAAGCACGGGGATAGAAGCATGCGTGCTTTCGAGCTTGAGCCCAAGTTGCTCCTGCACGGCGGTGAGGAGATCGGGATCATCGCTCTGTTTGACGGCAGGATCGTCTCCGGGATCGAAGCGGAGATCGAAGTCGTATGAGCCGGCGAGGCTTGTTCTATCGACAACGGTGTGACCTACAGGCATGGCGAGCAGGCTTGCGAGGAAGGCAATGGGAACACCTTTGCCGGAGAGATGACCGCGCGAAAAGCTCATCTCGCCGTGCTCGGGGTCGGCTGCAGCTTTCATGCGCAATCCGCCTTTGGCGAGGACGAGAGCGTAGACGCTCCGCTGCTTCGATTCCCAATGGACGCGGAGGGCAAAGCGGTCGCGAAGCAGGCTCTGCATCATGAGCATCTCGCCGGTGGGCTGGCGCGCGGTGAAGGCGGCGATGGTGTCCTGCATGGAGAGCTTGGAGAGCTTTTTGAAGGCTGGCACGTCGTCGGGATCGACCCGCGCAAGGATGTCGTAGCGGGCGGTTTTGGCCCAGTCGGGCAGGCCCGAAATCTCATCCTCGCGGAAGGGCATCACGCTGAAGTTATAGCCCTCGGAGATGATGTCGCTGAGGCTCATGCCGCGTTCGGTAATGCCGTCGGGCTGGTCATGGCTGTAGTTGTCTCCTTGTCTCTCCGGATCGGAGGGATGGATGGCGACCGATGCCCAGGCGAGAGGTGGCTTTGCCGAGGCTGATGAGGCGGCGGGCGCGGAGGAGACCTGAGGAGGAAAGGACAGAGCGAGCGAGGGGAGTAAGGAGAGCGCTATCCAGCAGACGCCGCGTGCAGGAAAGAACATGTTGCCGGCTCCAGGTGCGGACCGAGGTTCGGATCGTGAGCGCGCGTGCAGCTCAGTCAGGTTCTGATTAATGCATTGAGCGGTGCTGGAGTGCGTTGAGTTCGGCGAAGAAGGCGGGCGTGGGTTTCAGGTCGGTGTCGAAGGGGAGGCAGCGCTCGGGCAGGCCGTCGGGGCGGCCGCCTTCGTGGTTGAGCCAGGTGTATTTGTCGGTGATGCCCCAGGTGAGGACGGCGATCACGGCCGGGTTGGCAAGGGTGGTGTGGAGATAGCTGGCGTAGGTGTCGGCGACAGCGCGGTCGCGGGTGGGAATGTCGGCGGGGAGGTCGCGGTCGTTGACGTCCATCTCGGTGAGCATCATTTTGAGGCCGAGGGACTGGATGTCAGCCATGAACTTTGTGAGGGCAGGGCCATAGGTGTGGCTGCCATCGGGTTTCGGTCCGGCGTGGATGTGCGACTGGATGCCGACGGCGTCGATGGGAACGCCGCGCTGCTGCATGCCGCGAACCAGCGCGAGGATGGCCGCGCGTTTGGCGGAGGAGGCGGCGTCTTCGGCTTCGACGTCGTAGTCGTTGTAGGTGAGGAGCGCGTGGGGATCGACGCGGCGGGCGGTGCGAAAGGCAATGTCGATGTAGCCGGGCAGGACTTTCTGCCAGGGCGAGTTGCGCATGCCGCCGGGCAGGCCGTCCGAGACCTGGATGCCTTCGTTGACGACGTCCCAGCTATGGATGCGGCCTTTGTAGCGGCCGCCGACAGTTTCGATGTGATTGACGAGGACCTGCTCGGCGTTGGCGGGGGTGACGTAGCTCTCAAACCAGTTGGGGAGCTGGCGGTGCCAGACGAAGTTGTGGCCGCGCATGAGCATGTTGTTCTGGTGGGCGAAATCGACGATGTAGTCGGCGTTGTCGAAGAAGAAGGTGGTGGGTGTGGGGCGGAGCGGGCCGAACTTCATCTCAGATTCGGCGACGAGGATGCTGGCTTGCTGCTTGACGAGCGCGGCGTAGGCGGGGTCACGCTTGAGGGCGTACACGTTGACGCAGGTGCCGACGGGGAGATTGCGAGCGGCGCCGGCGGAGCGGAGAGTGTCGGGGGAGAGGCTCTGGGCGAGGGTGCGGATGGGGAGCGCGGCAAACGAGGCGGCGGCGGTGGTCTGGGCGAGGAAGTGGCGGCGGGAGAGGCGCGGCATGGCTGACATCATCGCAGAGATTGGGCGTTAGCGCTGTGTGCTACGTTTCTCGTGAGATCAGGGAGTTGGAATGCCGAATGGAGGGAGCGTTCGCAACAGATGGTCTGCAGCGGGGCGGGTTCTACTTTTCTTTGTCAGCTGCGCATTGCTGCTGATATTGGCTGGGCCGCTTTGTTCAAGACTGCCGGGCCAGTGGTCGCAGGTGGCGCTGGGCTCGATCACTACGGTAGGGACGGTGATTGTGACCGGCCTGTTTTTGCGCTGGGACAAGCTCCGCTTTCGAGACGTGGGTGCTGCGCCTGATCGGCTGAGTGCGGTTCGGGTGCCTGCCGGGTTTGCGATTGGGCTGTTGCTGGTTGCGCTTCAAACTGGCTTTGTGATGCTGGCCGGCCATGTGCATTGGGTTCGTACGCCTTCGGTTGGACTTGCGCCGGTTGGCACGGCTTTGCTCACTTATGTGGCGTTGGCATCGAGGGAAGAGTTCGCGTTTCGCGGGTATCCGCTGCGCCGGCTGGACAGTTGCTTTGGAATGTGGAGCGCCCAGATCGTCGTTGCAGTTGTGTTTGCGCTGGAACATGTGGCCGGAGGATCGACGTGGGTGAATGCGATGCTCGGGGCGTTCGTGGGATCGCTGCTCTTCGGGATGGCGGCGCTGGCGATGCGCGGATTGGCGGTTCCGATTGGGCTGCATGCGGCGTGGAATTTCGGTCAGTGGACGCTGGGAGAGAAGGAGGCTTCAGGGCTCTGGAGGCCGGTGGTGGAGGAAGGCTATAAGCAGCATGTCGACCGCATGGGGATGCTCGGCTATCTGGTTGTGTTTGGTTTGGCGATCGTGGCGTTCTATGTGTTTGGAAGTTTGAGACGCGCGGCACCCGGAAATAATGGCTGCTAGACTGAGGGTGTGCAGGCGGCCGGGCGATCGCTGCCGCGCGGGCGTCGTGAGGCGTGTTGCGCGGGGGAGGAAAGTCCGAACTCCGCAGGGCAGTGTGCCGGATAACGTCCGGGATTCAGGCGTGAAGGCCTGAAGACGGCCAGTGCAACAGAAAACAAACCGCCACGGTCTGTTGGGCTCCGCGTTTCGGCGCGGGACTCATGTACGCGGACCGGGGTAAGGGTGAAAGGGTGGGGTAAGAGCCCACCGCGCCGGCAGTAATGACGGCGGCACGGTAAACCCCACACGGAGCAAGACCAAATAGGCAGGGAGACCGTTCGCTTCTCTTCAGGCGGCGGCGCGCAGCGGCCCGTTGCGTTCAGGCGAAGAGAGGACTGGGGTTCGCCCCAGCCGGCTGGAACCTGCGGGTAGGTTGCTGGAGCGGCGCAGCAATGCGTCGCCTAGAGGAATGATCGCTTAGAACAGAATTCGGCTTACGGGCCGCCTGCGCTTAAGACAGACAGTAGAGGGTAGGCAGTAGAGGGTAAAGAAGAGCGGCGCGCTGTTCTGTCTGCTGGTCTCCTTTCTCGCGCCACGTGCCACCGGCGATTCCCTTCACCGTAATCGGCGATACCCGGCCCGCTGGGGTTCGCGTAAACTGGCCGTATCATGCCGCGCCCCCGTTCTGGCTTGTCCCCCCGGCCCCGCTTTGCCGTGCTTTCGGCTGTGCTTCTCGGTTCAGCCTCCATCGTGTCTCTTACCGGTTGCGGCATGGGCACGGGTGCGGCGCCCAACCCGCTTCCGCTTACCGTGAATGGCCGCGTGCATGGCGGACAGCAGGCGGTGGTCGGCGCGCAGATTCAGCTCTACGTTGCCGGCAATACCGGCAACGGAAGCGCGGCTTCGCCGCTGCTGACTACGGCGGTCACGAGCGGAGCGGACGGCGGCTTCTCGATCACCGGCGACTATAGCTGCCCATCGTCCAGCTCGCAGGTTTATCTGGTCGCCACGCAGGGCAATCCTGGCCTGGGCTCCGGCGGCAACAATCCCGCGCTGGCAATGATGGCGGCGCTGGGGAGCTGCGGCAATCTCTCGCCGACACAGTTCATCTGGATTAATGAGGTGACCACGGCGGCGGCGGCGTGGACGCTGGCTCCGTTCACCAAGGACATCTCGCACATCGGCGCCAGCGCGTCGAACTCGGGCGGCCTGGCGAATGCGTTCCTCAACGCACAGCTCATTGCGAACACCACCAACGGAACAACGCCAACGCTGCCGAGCGGCCTCGCGACGGAGACGGGCAAGATCGACGCGCTCGCGGATGCGATGGCATCCTGCATCAACTCCGACGGCACCAGCGGATGCGCACCGTTCTTTACGGCGGCGACTCCGAGCGGCGGCACCGCGCCGACCAACACCTGGGACGCGACGATCGACATCGTGAAGAACCCGGCAAACAACGTGGCGGGCGTCTTTGGAGCGATCGGCCCGCAGCCGCCATTCGCCACCACGCTCAGCGCGGCGCCGAACGACTGGACACTCAGCCTCACCGTCACCGGCGGCGCAATCGCCTCGCCGGAGGGGATCGCGCTGGACGGCCAGGGCAACGTCTGGGCAATCAACCACTCCGGCGTTGTCAGCGCCTTCAGCGCGCAGGGAACGCCGCTCAGCGCTTCCGGATTCGGATCCGCGAACGCGACCGAGGGCTACGGTATCGCGATCGACCCCAGTGACAACCCCTGGGTGACGCTGGCTGAGTATCCGTTTCACAGCTCCACGAGAGGATCGCTCGAGCGGTTGTGGGGTGTGTCCTCTGGCCAGACCCTGGGCGCGACAACGGACTTCTCTGACAACACGGTCAACTATCCCTACGCGGTAGCCGCGGACAGCAACGGCAACATCCTGGCAGCCAATTACTACGTGAACGGCAGCGCGACGAATCTCGTGACGCTCAATCCTTCGACCAGCAGCTTCACCGCGGTGGCCACCGGCGGCGCGGTCGGATTTCCCGTGGCGCTTGCCCCGGATACGGCGCACGGCGTGTGGCTGACCGGAACAGACGCGAACAGGTCCAGCGTGGCGCACTTCGATTCGACCGGCACGATGGGTTTCTCCACCGATTGCTGCGGCCCGATTGAGAGTGTGGCGCTCGACTCAGCGGGCAACGTGTGGATGGCAGACCTCGAAAACTCCGATGCACAAGGCGACGGCACCAACGGCGCCGTGACCGAACTCGCGCCCGACGGCACGATTCTGCAGGCCTTCATCACGACGGGCGGCATCACCAACCCGCAGCATGTGGCGATCGACGCCGGACAGAACGTCTGGGTCGCTAATCTTCACACCACCAGCACAACGACCACGTACGAAAGCTTCTCCGAGCTTGCGGGGTCAACCTCCAGCAACCCTGGAGCGGCACTCTCGCCCAGCACGGGGTACGGTCTGGACGCCAAGCTGTTGCAGCCGTACTCGCTGGCCGTTGATGCGAGCGGAAACGTCTGGGTGTCCAACACCGGCAGCAATTCGCTGGTGATGTTCTTCGGAATGGCTGCGCCGACGAAGACGCCCCAGCCGGTCACGCCGCAGGCACCGTAGAAATTCGGCTTTCGCCAAAGGGTGTGACCTGCGGGCCCGCTCGCTCGTCACACAAAGGATGATCTTCAACGCAGGCCGGCTTCGAAGGCGCGCGGTTTCGTGCATTGCCGGGTTAATCGCCTGCGGTGCTGCAGCAGCGATCGCACCCGCGCATCAACCGCGGAGCTTTGAGATCCTCACACGGCGGATGGACGTTGACGTGGACGGAGCGCCGCGAGCCTATGGACCGCCGGGCAGTCACGCGCTCGACCACCTGCGGCACGCGCATGCGATGGGCGAGATGAGGGCACCCATCGTGGGGTACGTCCTCGAGGACAAGCCGCCGCACCGGCCGGTTGTGCAGGGACCACAGGATCCGGCGCCGGGGTTCTACGTTTCGCAGACGGCGTTTGAAGACGAGTCGGTCGAGAGCGACCGCGATCCGCGCCGTTATGTCGACGCAACCGCGATCAACTATGTGGTGCTCGGCAATGAGGCACGAAGGAAGGGCGCGCGACTGGGTGATTTCGTGGCTGTCTACTCGCGCCGGACGCACCGTTCAGTGTTCGGGATTGTGGGCGACGACGGCAATCCCAGCGGCGACGAGGGGTCGCTGCATCTTCTGCAGGCGCTCGGCTACCGCTTCCACAACGGTATCGACGACGCGGTCGAGGAGCCGGAGATCGTGATGCGGTTCTATCCAGGATCGAACCCGCAACATCGGTTTTTCCGCACCCAGGCGGCGCTGGACGAGGCGGCGGAGAGGCTCGGGCTGAGCCGCGATTTCCGTACCTCGGCTGCCACGCGACCGTCGCAGTGAGCTTGGCGTCGCGAACTTTGAATCCGTCAGCGTCGCTGCTGCGACATTGCAAAACAATTCACAATCTCTGCACAACTTTCGCTGGTCAGAAACGCGGCGGCGATTTACAGTCTAGAAACTTACTAATTCCGAAGAGGTCCGGGAATCGTCTTGTATCGTTCTGTATTTGTAGCTATGGCACTCACCGCCACTGTCGGCACTGCTTTGTTTGCGCGTAGTTCGCGCGGCGGACAGACTGCGACTCCGGCCGAGGCGTCACCGGAGTTTTATTCAGAACACGTGCAGCCGATCCTGCAGGCGAACTGTTACCGCTGTCATGCGGGACTGAATCACCGCGGAGGTCTGCAGCTCGATACGCGCGAGGCCCTGATGCATGGAGGAAAGGACGGCCCCGTCATTGTCCCGGGTCATCCTGAGCAATCACTTCTGGTGACGCTGATTCGGCACGAAGGTGCGGGCAGCGATCTGAAGCCGATGCCGCCGAAGAGCAAGCTCTCCGACGCGGACATCGCAACCGTGACGGAATGGATCCGCGCGGGCGCCGTAATGCCGGCAGAGCAAGCCCACTGAGGGGCCGTTAAAGACGTTACTAAAGTCGCTACTCAGCTTTCCGCATTTCGTGCGGGAGGCGACTTATTTTCCCTCACAATTATGTAATTTTTTGCATCATATGTGGCATTGAGGTTCTACTATTGGGACGCATTAACCGTCCTGATTCCTCTCCCACTTCACGACGGTGATCCCGGCTCGCGATTTGAGCCGGGGCCGGACAGGTCTCTGGCAATGGTTGATATCCACAGTTTCGCGCTCCCGGGGTTCGTCTCACAGGCTACTTTTGCGCTGACGCTGGCGCTGCTGGCCTGGAGCGACGCGCGGACGCGCGGCACGCGCTGGCTGGCCGCGGCCTGCGGCCTGCAGTTGTTGACGACGATATGCCGCGCGATCCTGCCGCTGCCCGCGCGCGTCTCCGAGAACGTGAGCGCCTGCGTCCTGGTGCTGGTGTTCTTCCTCATGTACATGGGCCTGCGCTGGTTTGTTCAGCGCAGCCGGCTGGCGACGATGAACGGCCCGCTGGCGTTGAGCGCCGCGATGACCACGATCCTTTCTGTGGGGGTGATGCACCCGGGTGCCGAGCTTGCCGCGGCCCGCGTCGCGTCGCTGATTATGCTCGGGACAACAATCCTCATGCTGCTCCGCCCGCGCGTGAAGGGGCTGGCCGAAACGGCGCGGATCATCGCTTTGCTGGTCGCGTTTGTCGGCGCAACCATCTTCTTCCGGCTGGTGCTCAGCCTCAGCGCATGGACGTACGGCGGACACTTTGAGTCCGTCGGACACGACTTTACGACCATCAGCCTGACGCTGCTCGGCTTCTCGTTCGTCGCGCTGTATGTGGCCGAGACCAAGCGCCGGCTGCACGAAGAGACGCGGCTCGATTCTCTGACCGGACTGCACAACCGCCGCGCATTTGAGGAGATGATTCAGCGCGAGGTGCAGCTTGCCGCTCGCGACAACACGCCCCTGACGCTGCTGATGATGGACCTCGACCATTTCAAGCAGTTGAACGACACTTGGGGCCACGCCCTGGGAGACCGCGCGCTGCGCACCTTCGGTGGCGTGCTGCTCACCGTCACCGGAAGCGGCGACGCGGTGGCTCGCCTAGGCGGCGAAGAGTTCGCGATTCTGCTTCCCGGGCGGTCGGGCCGCAGCGCTATATCGCTGGCGGAACGGCTGCGCGCTACCGTCGAAGGCCTGCGACTGAGCGAAGGCGAGGAGCTGGTGCGGTTCACGGTCAGCGTTGGCCTGAGCTCGCTGCTGCCGGGTGAGGCCAGCTTCGAGCCGATGCTGCGCCGCGCGGATCGCGCGCTCTATCAGGTGAAGCGCACGGGCCGGAACCGCGTGCTGCTGGCCGACTCCGAAATTGCTGCGATGCCTTCCGTTCCGTCGATCCCTCCCTCGCGTGCGCTGCCGGAGTTCCAGCCAGTCGCCGCCCGGGCAAGCGATGCGCGTATGCGTGAGTTCGCGAGGTAGTAAGGGGTAGAGGGTAGGGGGTTAAGGGGTGGAGCGCCTCTACCGTTTACCCCGTATCCCTTACGCCTCGGCCTCTTCTCCTTACCGCTTACTCCTTACCCGTTACCTCTTACTGCTTGCTCCGCACTAGACTGGGACTGATATGTCTGAGTCTGAGTCCAAGCCGCTTCCTGAGGTCGACCTTTCCAAGCCGCCTGCCGAGAACATGGTGCGGGTCACATTCCGCCCCGAAAACAAGACCGTTGAGTTTCCCTTCGGCAGCCTGCCCTACGAGGGCCACGGCGAGCCGATGAGCCTTCTGGATGTGGCCGAGAATTACGGCATCTTCCTGGATCATGCGTGTGGCGGCGTGTGCGCCTGCACCACGTGTCACGTGCACGTTACGGATGGCTCGAAGGGGCTGTCGGAGCCGGAAGAGAAGGAGCTCGACCGGATGGACCTTGCGCCCGGGTTGCAGCTCAACTCGCGCCTGGGCTGTCAGGCGGTGATTGAGAAGCCGGGTAATTATGTGGTCGAGATTCCTGCGTGGAATAAGAACTACGTCCAGGAAGGCAAGCCGGCGGCCGCTGTGAAAGAGTAGTTGGCCTGCCGCCTTCGCCACCGCTTTGCCAGCCCATCTAAATCAATGCAGCCCGTCAGTTGAGGAAGTTCGCGCAACGCCATGCGCGGCCCCGTGTCTCTAAACAAAGGCATCTAGTCTGCGGGCGCTGGTCCGGGCCCTGAACAATGAGGGCCCTTCATCATGCAACGGAACGCACCTGGCAGGTTTGGTCTCCTTCTGTTTTCGATCTTCTTCTCGGCGCTCGGATTTGCGATTGTCAGCACTCCCGCGCGCGGCCAGGCGGCCATTTACGGCATGTTCAGCGCGGGACACTATTCCGGGCTGGGCGTCGGCTACGGCACGCCCTCTACGCAGAGCGGCGGCATGACCGCGCGGGGAGGCACCGTCGGGGTCTACGACAACTTCCTGCCGTTCGGTCCGGTCCGCTTCGGAGGCGATGCTCGCGTGATCATCCAGAACAGCGCGAACTCGACCACCTACGGCAACAAGCTCGCCGGCTTTCTCTTCGGTCCGCGGCTGGAGATCGCGCCTCCGCCGCCGATTCCGATCAAGCCGTATATCCAGCTCGAGTTCGGTGGCATCGGCTCGAACAACGGAAGCAGCACCAGCAAGTCCACTTCGTTCGCCTACCAGGTAAACGGCGGCATCGACTTCACGATCGTGCCGCACCTCGACATTCGCGGCGAGTACGGCGCCGGCCAGCTTACGTCAATCGGCAACAGCCACCACACGCTGCAGGAGTTCGGCATCGGTCTGGTGCTGCGAATGTAATCTGCTGAGCGAGCGCTCTACAGAATCTTCCGTGCCACGCGCCGCACCAACTCCGTCGTCGCGCCATACACAAGGTGCGCTGCAAACGGGTTCGCCAGCGAGCTCACCGGATATTCGTTGGGCCATTGTCCCAGCCCCGCCGCCGGCACGCCGAGCAGGTCCGCGCTCGCGAACAGCACCGTGCCGAACGTAGTGCCGAAGCCAGCGGTGGCAATGCTGGTGTACTCGGCGAGTGCGCCGTAGATGCCGCCCGAGATGGCGCCCATGCTGTAGTGAACGATCGGGCCGCCGACCTCGCGCTGCTCGTGCGAGAGATGGCGCCCGCCGGTCACGGTCTCAACGACCTTGTCGGCGGCCTTCATGGTGGCGTCCTCGCCATCGGACTGCGCGGCAAGCTCCCGCTTCTCCTCCGGCGTTTCGACGGCTTCGGAAAGCTTCTGCCCCAGCGTCGTCGAGAACTCGTTCATCACCCAGGAGGCGACGAGGCCTCCGGCTACGCCTGCGAGAATGCCGCGAACGATGTGTCGCTCAGCCATTGTTGTTCTCCAAGGGGCCGAATCGTGAGCTTTATCGGATGCGCCGGAGCGCGATTTTCGATGCCGAAGCCCGATTTTCTTTATCCCATCTCCGGTATATGCATGAAGAGCGTCGAGAGCCTGATGCGCTGCTCACGTTTGAATCGGTGCCGCGCGGCCTCCGGAGGCGTCTCTGCGGACCGTATAGCGACGCAGGCTGCGGATCGGCAACTCGATGAACCTAAGAGATGCATACGATATGGCGAGGGACAATGCCAGCGAGTAGGCGAACCGTACGAAAACCTTCCAGGGGTGGTCCATATTCACGACCCCAAGGTGTTTGACCAGGTACACCAGCACGAAGCCGTGGTACATGTAGAGCGCGTACGAGACGTCTCCCAGGAAGCGCAGCGGTCGCGTTCTCAACCAGGATAAAACGGGCGCCTGACCGGACGGGCGGAGGACAATGGTTACGAGGAGGCGGTAGGTGAAGAAAGTGGCCGCGAGCATCGCCAGGCCGTCCTTCAGATTGCTCGGCTTGATGGCGTACATCACGATCAGAAGAAGCAGGCCCGCGCCAAGCCCCCATGCCCCGTTTAAGAACAGACGAACCGCTCTTCTCCATCCGGTAAGCACTGACGGGGCGAACCACTGACATGAGAGGATCGCGCCAAGCGCGAGCCCGTCAAGCTGGTAAATGGTGTACGGAAGGCTGATTGCGTCGTGATGCAGCAGCGGCACAAGGATCCTGAGCCCCGCGGAGAGCACCACCAGCACGCATGCGACCAGGAACACCGTCTCTACTTTCGAGCGCCGGATCAGGTGCGGCCAGGCAAGATAGAACTGCTCCTCAATCGACAGCGTCCAGGCAACACCGAGGCCCCCTCCCAAACGGCCTCCGAAGTTGGCCACGAAAAGAAGCGCGACCAGCGCATACCTATACGCTCCCGGAATGCGAAGCAGAAAGACGCACCCCAACACATGCACGATCAACACGGGCCAGATTCTGAGCACGCGCTTCCAGTAGAAGTTATGCAGAAGGAACGGATCGTCTCGATCTACGAAGAGCAGCGACGTTATCAGAAAGCCTGAGAGGACGAAGAATACCTGCACGCCCAGGGACCCATACGCTGCGACAGCAACGATGGGAGATGGGTGGGTGCTGGTTGAGAACTGCATGAAATGGTGGGCAAAAACAGCCACCGCCGCGAGTCCCCGGATACCGTCCAGCTCTTTGAAGTGCGGGAGCCTGATCTTGTGCTCGATCACTGCACCTTTCCAGCCGGAGTGGATCGCGCTAGGTGCATGCGGCAGGTCTTCAAAGCAGTCGTCTCCTCATCGAGAGGGGCTTAGAGGGAAGCGTCGTCTGGTTGAGCCTTCCTCACAAATCATCATATCTGTGCGCTTTCACGCGAAACTTGTGCACAGCAGAAGGGGCGCCCGGGTGAGCGGCCGTTGGGTGTACGGCTGTCTGTGGGTCAGATTCCTTGTTTGCCTCGGCAGCTCGTCGAGCGCTCCCACTCGGGCTCGATTCAGCTTGCGCTGGCAGCGGTTTGCGCTCGGCGGTCGGTGCAATCTGGCTGATGAGTTAGCTCATCGAACAGAGAATGGCAGAGGTGGTCTCTCGGGCTTCCATCCGCGGCGGCGTCGAACCCCACCCATCGCGCGGGGAGGGTGCGCGATGAGTGGGAGACGCGGGAGCGTTCGAGCTAGGCAGCTTTCGCAGCTATCGAGTCGACAGGCTTCACGTTATCGGCCTGCAGGCCCTTTTCGCCCTGGACGATGTCGAAGCTGACGGGCTGTCCCTCTTTGAGGGTCTTGTAACCGTCGGACTGGATCGAGCTGTAGTGGGTGAAGACATCGGGACCGCCGTCGTCACGGCCGATGAAGCCGTAACCTTTCGCATTGTTGAACCATCTGACGCTACCTGAGTACTGGGCCATATTGATCTCTTTCTGGTGCTGGGCGCCTGTGTTTACGGCGATGTTAGCGACGAGAAGCGATTCCAGAGTCGAGACGAGCCGTGCGGGCCCCGTTTCGCTGATCACCACTTCAGGAGGAAACGCATGCCGGGTGAGAGGATTGCCTGACTCGAGGCCAACGATCCGCATCTTCGGTGCGTACCTGGATGCAAGAGAGAGTGCGCCCGCGCAATCACTCGAGCTGAGTGAGTGGCAGAGGATGAGGAGGTCGCAGGGCTCAGTGACGATCACCTGCAGAAGTTCGGGGAGGTCAAGCACAACCGTGACGCGAGAACCGATTGAGGCCAGGAGCCACCCTCTGGTCTGGAGAAGGTGCGTATCGTGACCGAAGAGAACGACAGACGGGGGTGCGAGCATGGAAGACGCCCTGAGGAAAAGGGTGATTGCTTTAAACAATTTCCTACCAGGGGGGGGTGGTTCTGCCCGATATCGGGAATATCCGTCGGTTTTTTCATAAGAATTTCGTAAGCGAAAAGTCGTGTTGGTCGGCGCGTATATGTCGGCGCGCCTACGCTTTAGGTCCTGCGCTTACGTTCGAAGCCGAACATATACGGGCACAGAGTGCAATCCGGTGCCATACTTGGAGTCCTCCCTACGCGTCCAGAGGTGGCGCACGCATGCAAGCCATTGCGTACAGCAACACGCTGCTGAGCCGACTGTCGCCGGAGAGCGTTGAACGGCTGCACCTGACGCCGGTGGAGTTCGAGATCGGTCACGAGATTGAATTCCCCGGGACCCCGATCGACAACCTCTTCTTTGTGGAAGAGGGGATGGCATCCATGACGAACACGTTTCGGGATGGGTCGCAGGTCGAGGTTGGGATGTTCGGGTTTGAGTCGGTGATTGGGGTTTCGGCGCTGATGGGGACCAAGCGCAGCCTGAACCGGATTTATACGCAGGTGGAGGGCTCGGGCTACAAGTCGCCGATTGAGTCGGCGCGCGAGGAGTTCGACAGGGGCGAGCTGTTCCAGAAGCTGGCGCTGCGATATGTGCAGGCGCAGTTGGTCCAGACAGCGCAGTCGGCGGGCTGCAATGCAAAGCACCACATGGAGCAGAGGCTGGCGCGGTGGCTGCTGATTACATCCGACCGGGTGCACCGCACGACGTTCAAGATGTCGCAGGAGTTTCTGGCCGACATGGTGGGAGCAACGCGGTCGACGGTCTCTTTAGCGGCGGGCGTTCTGAAGAGGGAGGGACTTGTGAACTACACCCGCGGGCATATCGAGATCCTGGATGTGCGGGGGCTGGAGGGCAGGGCGTGCGAGTGCTACCAGGTGATCAAAGAGCACCTGGACAACTATGCGGAGTTTGAGGACGGCGAGCTCGAGGCCAAGGTTCGTTAAGTTCGAAAGCGAACAGAAGAGAAGTGATTTGTTCTGTACGGTAAAGAAAGCACAGAGCATCCGGCGTCCTGACTTGATTTTGCGGGCTGCCAGATTTGGATCCTTTATGCCTAAAGGATCCAGATGTCTGCCGTTAGACAAACGCATTGCTGCAGGCGCTCACGCCTGAGTGCCGCGAACAGATTCTGTCGCTCTCCAAAGAAGTGCCGCTGCCGGTAAGGACAGAGCTGCAGGCTCCGGAAGAGCCGCCGCGCTATATCTACTTCCTCACGTCGGGTATCGCGAGCGTGGTGGTCTCCTTATCGGAGGGTGGGTCGGCGGAGACGGCGCTGATTGGGCGCGAAGGGTTGACGAGCGGCTATGCGCTGCTGGGAAAGTCGAACTCGCCGACAGAGTGCTTTATGCAGGTGGCCGGAAGCGGCTACAGGATGGAGTTTGAACAGGTGCGGGACCTATTCCGGCAATCGGAAGAGATTCGGACGCGGATCCTGGAGTGCGTGCAGCAGCAGGCGCTGGTGACGGGCCAGGTGGCCGCGTGCAACAAGCTGCATGATGCGGAAGCGCGACTGGCGCGATGGCTGTTGATGGTGAGCGATCGCACAGGGGCAGATTCGTTCCAACTGACGCAGGAGTTTATCGCGCAGATGCTGGGGACGCGGCGCACAACAGTCGCGCTGGTTGCGGGCGTGCTGCAGCGCAGCGGGTTCATCGAATACAGCCGCGGGAAGGTGACGATCCGGTCACGGGAACACCTGGCGACGGCGGCGTGCGAGTGCTATGACGTAACGCGGCGGCTGATGACCGAGATGTACAGCGACGGATATCATTTCGCGAGCTAGTCGTTTGCGATCTAGCTGACGAGTTCGCTGATCCAATTCACACATCCAATTCGCACATGCAGGCAGAGGTGATCTCGGCTTCCGCGATTCTGGCTGACAACTCGCACCGCCCGTGGCCTGTGCCACGCGGACCGTGGGTGATGGAGCAGGGATGGTACAACCTGCTGTTTGCGCACTGGCGCGTTCCGTTTGAGCAACTGCGCGCCCTCGTCCCTCCGCAGCTTGAGCTCGATGCATTTCAGGGCGACACGTGGGTGTCGATCACTCCGCTGTTCATCCGTATGCGGCCGCGATGTGGGTCTGCGATCGGGCGCGCGTGGAAGTTCCCGGAGCTGAACTGCCGCACGTACGTCACGCACAAGGGTCGCGGCGGAATCTTCTTCTTCAGCCTGGACGCGCGCAGCCTGCTGGCGGTCATCGGTGCGCGCGCGTCCTACCGGCTGCCGTACTTCCACGCACGGATGAGTCTCTCGCAGCAGGGCGCGAACTTCCGGTTCACGAGCGAACGGCGAAGCAGACCAGCAGTGTTCGATGCGGCATATCAGCCCATCTCCGCTCCTCAATTCCCGGAGTCCGGCACGCTCGAGCACTTCCTCACCGAGCGCTACTGCCTCTATACAGTCGCGGGCGGGCGCGTGTGGAGCGCGGACATCCATCACGCGCGCTGGCCGCTGCAGCAGGTGCGCGCAGAGATCTCGCGCGACACCGTAAGCGCAGCCGCTGGCCTGACGCTTTCGGGCGCACCTGAGCTGATGCACTACTCCGTCGAGCAGGAGGTGCTCATTTGGCCGTTGAGGAGTGAACAGTGAGAAGTAAATATTGAATAAGGCAAAGACAGAAGCAGAAGGCCCGCTCGAGTGAGCGGGCCTTTGTTCGCCAGTCCGGCGTATGTGGCAGATGTTGTTGTTGCGCCTTCGTCCCTGTCTTTGCGCGAAGCGCGTCTCGCCCTCCGCGCAGGACTCAGATGCGCATCGGCATCAGGATGTAGCGGTAGCGCGTCATCCTCGTTGCCGTCTTCCGGCCGCATCTGCCCGGCCGACTGCGCATCCTTGAACTCCAGCCGCACCTCGCCCGTATCGCCGATCGCCTTCAGGAAGTCGATCAGGTACGAGCTGTTGAAGCCCACCACCAGCGGATCGTAGTTGTACGGCGTCTCGATGATGTCCTCCGACTCGCCCGAGTCGGTCGACTGCGCGGAGAGCTTCAGCTCGTTCTGCTCCAGCCGGATCTTGATCGCGCCCGAGCGCTCATCGGCAAACTGCGCCACGCGCTGGATCGAGGCCATCAGGTCCTCCGAGCGCACGATCACGAACTTGTTGTTGTCGCGCGGCAGCACGGCCTCGTAGTTCGGGAACTGCCCGGTCAGCTTGCGGCTGGTCAGCACGCGTCCGCCGACCCGGAAGAACAGCGTCTGCTCGTCGTCGGCAAACTCGATGAACTGCGGCGCCTTGTCCGTCGTCTGCGGCTCCATGTTGCGAGCAGCCCGTTCAGCTCGGCCAGCGCCTTGCGCGGGATCAGCGTCTTCTTCTCGCCCGAAATGCCTTCGAGCGTCTCGCCCGTCTTCTCGATGTGCGCCAGGCGGTGTCCATCCGTCGCCACCATCGCCATCGACTCCGCCTTCAGCACCAGCAGCGCGCCGTTCAGCGTGTAGCGCGACTCCTCGTTCGAGATCGCAGAAGATGTCTTTCGCGATCATGTTCTGCAGCGACGCCGCGGAGATCTTGAAGCCGCCGGCGGCCGGGAACTCCGGCACCTGCGGGAAGTTCGCCCGCGCCATGCCCACCATCTTCGTGTTCGAGCGCCCGGCGCGAATCTGCACCCAGTGGTTGTCCATCAGCTTGATCGAGATGTCGCCCTCGGGCAGCAGCTTGATGTAGTCGTACAGCTTGCGCGCCGGAATGGTGCAGGCGCCGGGCTTCTTCACCTTCGCCGCGCAGCTGGTCTGCAGCGACTGGTCGAGGTCGGTCGCCGTGATCGTCAGCTCGCCGTCGTCCGTGCGCCTCAAACAGGAAGTTCGACAGGATCGGGATCGTCGTCTTGCGCTCGACCACCGACTGCGCCGCCGTCAGCTCGCGCAGCAGCTCCGCGCGCGAGACGGTGATCTCCAGGTTGCCGGTGGGCGCTGCGGCGACGTCGGGCGTAAGGGTGGCACTGGACACGGTCGGTTCTCCCCGAAAAGACTGTAACGGTGGAACCCTCCCCTCGGTTACGGACACTTCGGGCGGGCTCTCGTGAGTTGAAACGATTCTAGGGCGAGCAGGCCACTTCGCGCGAGGGCCAACTTCTGTGCATAACAAGGGGCGTGCTGTGCGAGGTTCGTCCGTCCGACCAACACACCTGCAGGCTTCGGAGAGCTTCCACGGACCCGGCGAAGAAGAAGACCTTTATTAAGGCTTAAAGAAAGAGAGAAGATAGTCGTCGTAGTCGTTTGCCGTGGAAGAGTGGATAAGCCGAACATGTTCGGCAATATTGCCCGAAAGACGGCGCTACCGGCTTTCCAAAACCGCATTCCCAAAAGCGAGAACTTCGGACATCGCTCGCCGGCCGCCGGGTTCAGCCCACCCTTTTCCCTATTCCCCACAACCTCCGGGCGGCCCTCGCGAGAAACGCCGGCCGCAGTGTGGGCAACGCGCTCCTATTCAGCATTGGCGCGGTCCTCCGTGCGACCCCAATCTCAACAACTGCACAACGTTTGTACAGGAAATCGCGTTCGCACCCGCGCCCTGCGGGCACACGCCGCTCGCGAAGGCCACAAAAAGGCAGCGGCCGCCGTCCTGATTGAACAGCGGCCACGAAAATCTCTCACAAAATGCGAGCCTATAGGCACGAAGGCCAGCTAACAGGGGTTTTGGCCTAGCGGTATCCGCCGCGTCCAGAGCCACCGGCACGTCCCCGGCCGCGGCCATATCCGCCACGGTCACCATGGCCTCCGGAGCGTTCGCGCTCGCCTTCGGGAGGAATCTTGTAGCCCTCGGGGTAAAGCACTACGAAGCGGCGAGGGCCTTCGCCGGAGCTCGCCGTCTGCAGCCCGCTATCGCGCAGGAACATGTGCAGCATGCGCCGCTCGCGCGAGCTCATGGGCGGGAAGCTGTAGGGCCGGTTGGTGTCGTCCACGCGGTCGATGGCATCGTCTGCCAGGCGGCGCAGGTGGCGCACCCGCTCGGCTTTGTAGCCGTCGGAGTCAAAGGAGATGCGGTCGTGCTCCTCCGGCTCCAGCCGCAGCGCCTTGGCGGTGATGTGCTCCAGGGCGCGCAGCAGCTCGCCGTCGCGTTCCAGCAGCAGCCCGGCGTCGGGCCCCTTGCATTCAACGTAGATGTCGCGGCGCTCGAAGCCATCAGGGTCCGCCGCGCCCGCGCCTGCGGTAATCCGATACTTGAGCCGAAGACCTCCGGTCGAGGTCAGGATGCGCATCAGGGAGGCTACTTTTTCAGCCGCCTGGGCGAGGTCTTCCATGGGTTCAGCGTCCTCGGGGGAGAAGGTTGGTGGCTTTTGCTACAAGATCATGCGATACGCGGCCGGAATCCGGATCACGTTCGCCGGATTGCGGAAACGTACAGCTTGCGCCTCATTGGAGCTCACAAGGCGCGCTCTCCAGTATGACGCAAACTGCAGACGCCACGCACGCTGGCCTTGAGTTTTTAGCGACGGCCCTCAACCGTCTTGGCGCCGGATTTCCGGGCGGCCTCGAGTTTCCCGCGGATTCCCGGGGCTCCGCCGGCCTTGGCTTTCGCCTTGGCCGCCGCCCGTTTCTGCTGGATCTCACGCATCTCCCGCCCTAGTGCCGTGCGGTTGATCAGCAACTGCTGGCCCACCATGATGAAGTTGCCCACATTCCAGTAAAGCGCCAGCCCGGCGGCGTAGTTCCACGTCCAGTAGCCCGAAAACGCCGGCATCATGAAGGCCATCATCCGCTGCTGCGCTGGATCCACGCCCGGAGACGGCGTGTAGAACTGCACCAGGAAGCTGGTGACCACCATCACGATCGGCAGAATGTGCAACGGGTCCGGCTGGCTGAGGTCGTGAATCCAATAAAAGTGCGCCTGGCGCAGTTCGACCACCTTCTCCATCATCTCGAAGAAGGCAAACAGCAGCGGGAACTGCACCAGCGTGGGAATGCAGCCGCCGAACATCGAAACGCCGTGCTTCTTCTGGAGATCCATGATCTCCGCATTCATCTCACCCTGTTTCGGGCTGGTAGGTTTTGGATTCCCGTACTTCGCCTTGATCGCGTCAATCTGCGGCTGAATGCGCTGCATCTTGATCATGCCCTTCATGCTCTGGAAGCGCAGCGGCACCAGCAGCATGTAGATTAAAATCGTGAACAGGACAATCGCCCATCCCCACGAGTAGTCGTGCGCGATGGTGTGCGCCGTCAGCGCCGACGGAGCGATCCAGCTATGCACCGCCGCCAGGCCCAGGAAGAGATACTTCGCAAACGGTCCCCAGAACCCGAAGTTGAGCAGCGGCTGGAGCGAATAGCCGTCCGCAGTCTTCAGGCTCTTGAGCAGATTCAGGTACTTCGGCCCGACAAAAATGCGCTCCTGATTGTGCCCGGAGAGATCGCCAACGGCTGCCCCGATGACTGGAAATTTGACGTCCTTGCCGGCGGCCGGCTTGCCCGCCGCGCTCAGCAGATCGTTCAGCGAAAGCTCGTTGTGCAGCGTCACTACGGTCGCCGTCTGGGTGTGGTCCGGCAGTATCGTGGCGGCGAAGTATTGATCGCTCACGCCCGCAAAATCGAACGGCCCATTGAGTGTCGCTCCGCCCGCCACCTTCTTCGACGCAGTATGGTCGTCCTTGCCGTTCTGCATCACGTCGACCGAAGTATCGGACGGATAGTGGCTGCCACGCACGTGCGGTGTCACCAGGTCACCGGTACCCGAAGGCCACGCCAGCAGCGCCCGCACCGGAGCCCCATTCTTCAGCACCAGTGTGTCGGCGTGAACCATGTAGTCCCGCCCGAAGGTGAACGTCTTGGTGACATCCAGCCCACCGGCCGCGTAGTGGAAGGTCAGCGTGGCCGGCGCCGCGAGATATCCGGTTGCCGAAGGAAGGTACATCGCGTTGGCCAGCGCCGCCGTCAGCGCCGGATCGTACGTGTAGAGCGAAAGTGGATACCCGAACTTCGCCGACGCCGCATGATCCACAAGGTCTAGCGGCTTGCCGTCCTCATCCTTCTGGCGCTTCAGAATCCACGAGATGACCTGCCCGCCGCGATTGGAAAAGGTGATCCGGTACAGCTCGTTTTCGACCACCGTTGTGCTCTCGGCCGCCGCCTGAACCACCGGGGTCTGGCCCGCCGAGTTCGCCGCCGCCGCGCCCTTCGCACTTGCAGCCGTCGCTGCCTGTGGCGCAGCCGCCGGTGCGTGCGACGCGCTCTGAGCCGCAGCCGGCGGATTGGCAGGGGCGGGCGGATTGGTGCGCATGCGCCAGTACTGCACGCCAAAGATCACCATCATCATGACGACCATCATGATCAGGAACGAGCGGTTGTCCGTACCTCCGGCACCACCCTGACTTGGATTACGAAACTCTGGCAAAGGAGGAACTTCCTATCCTGGACGGGGTACCGGCAGTTCGCTGCACGGGTCGCAAAACGTCTCTTCAGACGCGTAGTCCGCTATTCTCCATCGTAAATGACTACGCTCTTAGATTCCGCTTGGTTTCACCAATCCATCACGGCACCGGGTCCAGCCCGCCTTTGCTGAACGGATGACAGCGCCCCAGCCTCCTGAGCGCCAGCCACCCGCCCCGCACCCATCCATGTCGCACCACCGCAACATACGCGTACTCGCTGCAGGTAGGCAGAAATTTGCACTGCGAAATACCGCCCGCATGCAGCACCGGCGACACCACCCGCTTGTACACGCCCAGCAGCATGGTTGCGGCGCGCTCGCGGCCGCGGCCCGCACTCACCGGACCGTCTCCTGTCCGCCTTGCTCGCCCACTCCCGTCGCGAGCCGCTTCTCCGCGGCCGGCTGCTCGCTGCGCGCTTGCACTGTTCGAAAGATCGTCTCCACCTCGCGCTGAATCACCGCAAAGTCGGCGTCCAGCACGCTGCGCCTCGGATGCAGCACCACATCCACCGGCGCAGACAGCAGCGGAATCGCACTTCGCACAGCTTCGCGCAGCCTGCGCTTGATGCGGTTGCGCGCCACCGCATTGCCCAAAGCCTTCGGCACGGTCAGCCCGACCCGCGGGCCTTCCGTCTCCGACCGCGCCGCGGTGTCGGCATCACGTAGCGCGAAAAAATATGCCATCTGCCGCACGAACTGCTTTCGTCCGGCCTTATATACGCGCTGGAAGTCGGCGTGTTTGCGCAGCCGAAAGCTCTCAGCGCTCTTCCCTGGCCGAAAGCTTTCAGCGTTCTGGCCTGGCCAAAAGTTGTCAGCGCTTTTGTGCACCCGGAAGCTGGTAGAGGACGGCATCGTCTTTCTGCTCCCTCCACATGCGGTTGCGCCAAACACGGAAACGCGCCCTGGAGGAAAACTCCGGAGCGCGTGCAGCGAAGAAACTCGTTCAGAAGCCGTCAGAGAAAACTCTCCGCGGCCCCTGCCGGCAAAGACTAGTCGCGGAAGCCGGCCGAGACTGCAATCTTGTGGCGGCCCTTGGCGCGGCGCCGGCTCAGCACGGCAGCGCCGGCCTTGGTGGCCATCCGGCTCAGAAATCCGTGAACCTTGCTGCGGTGGCGGCGATTCGGTTGAAAGGTGCGCTTCGGCATCGTCGTATCCTGTTCTTGAGAAGATCTTGGTAACTCTGCTGCCAGCCTCGTTGCTCAAATGGAGAAGCCGTACGCTGATGTTCCGCGCTCACGCTCTCAAAGCTGTGCGCAAGGCCTTCGCTCACACGCACAAACGCATAGGGCAGCAACTTCCGAGTATACCGAAGTTCGCTTCGATCGGCAATCGTTTCGTGACGATCGATTCATCACCCTGCCACCTTGGTGGAATCATTTTTCTCATTGCTGGCGATTCTTCACAAACTCTGGTGCAAACGTTCTCTCTTTCGCGTTTTTGCGTTTTTTCGCTTGCTGAACAGTCCCGAGTTGCGTGCTACTATCGACTCCGTTCGTGATGTGCAAAAGCACTTCACGCCTAAGTTCCGATCGGGTCCGTTGCTTCACTCTCCGGCGTTGTCTTCAGGGCACCGACGGACTTCAAAACCAATTCAGGGTTCGTTCTCCTCCGCGCGGACGTGTACCACGGAGCTGCCCTTTCATTGCGTTTTTTGCGGTCCTGTTTTTCTTACGTACCTTGCTTCACCCCGAACGTCATAAGGACACGAAGGAAGATTCACGATGTCATTTGAGCCGGTCCCGGCAGCCATACTGAACCAGTGGGTTCGAATCCTTGGCGCGCTGGAAAAGAAGATCAATCGTCAGAGCTTTGAGACCTGGCTGAAGCCCACGCGCTTCTCGCACATCAACGGTCGTACGCTGCACGTGCGCATCCCGTCAGCAGCCTTTCAGCACGTGGGCGATCGCTATGGCGATCACATCTACGAGGCCATCGAGAACCTCGGCCTCGATCTCGACAACGTCATCTTCGAAGCGCCTCCGCAGGAAACGCCGCGCCGCGATGACGGTGGCGTCGCTCCGCAGTCCTCGCACAACGCCAGCATCCCGCGCAATCCTTCGCGTCCGTCCGGCGCTGCCGGCCCCGGCCCTGAGCAGGCGCGCTTTGACTGGAACTCCGCCGCCCAGCTCAATCCGCGCTATCTCTTCGACGGCTTCGTCATCGGCAGCGGCAATCAGTTCGCACACGCCGCCGCGCAGGCCGTGGCCGAGCGCCCCGCCAAGGCTTACAACCCGCTCTTCCTGTACGGCGGCGTCGGTATGGGCAAGACCCACCTGATGCATGCCGTCGGTCATCACGTCAAAGCCCGCGCGCCGCACATGTCCGTCAGCTACATCTCCGGTGAAAAATTCACCAACGAGATGATCAACTCCGTGCGCTACGACAAGATGACGAGCTTCCGCGACAAGTTCCGCACGGTCGACGTCCTGCTCATCGATGACATCCAGTTCCTCGCCGGCAAGGAGCGCACCCAGGAGGAGTTCTTCCACACCTTCAACACGCTGCACGAGACCTCAAAGCAGATCGTCATCTCGTCCGACCGCTCGCCGAAAGAGCTGAACGATTTCGAAGACCGTTTGCGCTCGCGCTTCGAGTGGGGCCTGGTCGTCGATATCCAACCGCCCGATCTCGAGACCAAGGTTGCCATCCTGCAGCGCAAGGCCGACCAGGAACGCATCACGCTGCCGACCGAAGTCGCACTCTTCATCGCCGGCAACGTCCGCACCAACATCCGCGAGCTCGAGGGCGCACTCAATCGCCTTATCGCGTGGTCCTCCATGCAGGGCGCCGAGATTACGCTGCCCAACGCGCAGCACTGCCTCAAGCACATCATCGATACCCAGGTGCGTAAGATCACCATCGAAGCGATTCAGCGCGCCGTTGCCGAGTCGTTCGGCATGCGCGTCGCCGAGCTCAAGCAGAAGAACAACTCGCGCCAGATCGTTGTGCCCCGCCAGATCGCGATGTACCTCGCCAAGCAGCTCACCGAGGCCTCACTTCCCGAGATCGGCCGCCAATTCGGCGGCAAGCACCACACCACCGTCATGCACTCCATCGCCAAGATCGACGAGCAGCGCCGCCACGACAAGGACCTCAACCGCACCGTCGCCAAGCTGCTCGAGACCCTGGGATAGTGCAGTGAGTAGTGAGTAGTGAATAAAACATACACAGAAGCCGCCGAACAGGCGGCTTTCTCTTTGCGGACCGCCGCCACGCTCACGATCTCGAGCCGCTAATTCTCGCGTCATCGCTAGCCGAGCACGGTGCAACGCGCCGTGCTCGATAGCCTGCTGTCGCTTTATTCACTACTCACTATTCGCTATTCACCATTCATTGCCCGCTCCGGGTAGAATCATCCCCACTTTTCACCAGCACAATTCTCACAACTCAAATCTCATGGAGATTCCCAATGGAGAACCAGAAGCAAGTCACGCCCGAGCGCATCATGCAGATGGCGTGGGGATATGCCGTCACGCTCATCCTCGAGGCAGGCATCCGCAACAAAATCTTTGACACGATCGAGAGCGGACCCAAGACCGTCGATGAGGTCGCCGCTGCAACCGGAGGGTCAAAGCGCGGTCTCCGCTCCGTCATGAACGCGCTGGTTGGCCTTGACCTGCTGAAGAAGAATGGCAGCGACAAATACGAGCTCACGCCGGAGAGCGCGGCGTTTCTCGTGTCCAACAAGCCCTCGTTCATGGGTGGCATGGCCGCGCACACATCCAATCAGCTCATCCCTTCCTGGCTGCAGCTCAGCGAGGTCGTCGCTACGGGCAAGCCGGCCAGCAGCGTCAACCGCCAGGACGGTGGCGAGGCTTTCTTCCAGGAGCTCGTCTCGAACATCTTCTCCATGAGCTACGCTCCCGCCAAGGCGCTCGCGCAGCATCTCGCCTTCGGCGACTCCGGTGCTCCCGTCCGCGTGCTCGATCTCGGCGCGGGCTCGGGCGTGTGGAGCATCGCGCTTGCACAGAGCTCCCCACGAGTGAAGGTCACCGCCGTTGATTTTCCCGGCGTGCTGCCGATCACCCAGAAACATGCCGACCGCTTCGGCCTCGGCGATCGCTACACAATGGTTCCCGGCGATCTCGGGACGGTTGATTTCGGGCGCAACCACAACGTCATCACCATCGGCCACATCCTCCACAGCGAAGGCGAGGAGCGCTCAAAGAAACTGCTGCGCAAATGCTTCGACGCGCTCGCTCCCGGAGGCACCATCGCCATCCAGGAGTTCCTCGTTGATTCCGACCGCACTGGCCCTCCCATGAGCCTCATCTTCGCCGTCAACATGGTTGTCAACACCGACAATGGCGACACGTGGAGCTTCGAAGAGATCTCCGGCTGGCTGAAGGA
This sequence comes from uncultured Verrucomicrobiae bacterium, assembly GCA_963716225.1. Classification (GTDB taxonomy): domain Bacteria; phylum Acidobacteriota; class Terriglobia; order Terriglobales; family Acidobacteriaceae; genus Granulicella. The sequence continues at coordinate 2,134,641 of OY970299.1, forward strand.
AATCGGCTTCACCAATCCGCGCCTGCTCGATACGCCCGGCCCATCACCGCTCATCCTCGCGACCAAGCCGTAGCTGAGACAGTAGAGGTCTAACGCTCTACTGTCTACTGTCTATTATTTCAAATACTTCTCCGGCAACGTCACACCAGACCGCTCATCGTCCCACACGATACTCGCAATCCAGTAGCGCCCCTGCGCCTTCACGATCTGCAGCGAATTAATCCCGCGCACAAAGGGCTGGGCGTCATCGGCCGTGTGGCGGCTCTCGTACGTGCTCCACACGCTCACCAAGTTGCCGAACTCCTCCACGCGATTTGCAATCCCGCGCTCGAAAAATCCGTTGGCCTTGAAGAACGGCGCATCGCGGTCGATGTAATCCTGCGGGGTGAGGAACACAACATCGTCCGGCCGCGCCTGCTTTCCGTCTGCCGCTGGCGACGCATGCCGAATCACGCCCATCCTGCCCTCCGGCAGAAACAGCGACCGAAACCGGTCCCAGTCGCGCGGCTTGCCCGCCGGCCCGCTGATCACGTCATACAGCGCCGCCATCAACCCGCTCACGCTGTCGACATCCGCCGTCCTGGCCTTCGGCCAATCCGCATGCGAGGCGATCGCCCCCGCTAGCGCCCGGGGCTGGGGCGCCGGAGCCGCCGCAGGAGACGATGAAGCCTGCCCCATCGCCACACCACTCCACAGCGCAGCCCCGACCAGCGCGGAACACATTGAAATCACACGCACGAAGCACCTCCCGAAACTCCCCGGAGCATACCAGAGCGCATGCTTGGCGCAGCCGGCCGCAAGACCAACCCGCCGCTTTTTGCGTCAGCCGGACAACATAAAAGCAACTCGGCGTTTCAGCCGTCGCTCCAATCCCTCATCAACAGATGGAGGTGACGACATGGAGCCGCTTCATGCACGGCAGTGTGGGCTCCGCACTCACTTCGGAGAGATCCACAAGCTGACGCCAGCGCTGATGTCTACTCTCAGCAGCAAACAGGCGAGCGACAGCATGCTCCCAAGCCATGCGCGCTTCGCCTGATGGCGTCTCCGATCTCCGGATGTGACGGGTTTGTGCCCGCGGCACAGGCCTGACCGGGCCAGCTCGCCCCCTCCCCGGAGCGAGCCTCACATGCGATGAATGCGGCTGGCGAAACAGCCTTGCACGTGGCTTCAGGCCACAACAAGGCTGTTTCGCACTTAAGCGCGCATCAACTAAGCGCATCAACTAAGCGCATAAAGGAATTCTGTCCGGAACGATTGCCCGCTCAGGCGTACGCGCCCAGCGTCTCCGCATAGCCTGGCATCGGAGCCACCAGCACCGAGAACTCCCGGCTTGGATGGGCGCCCTGTCCACGCTCGCGCGAGTGATGACTCAGCAGTGCCTGTTGGATTTCAACGCGCGCCGATCGGTCTTCGGCGCTGGACCGCGTCCAGTAGATCAGGAAGCTCTGCCCGCAGATCGGGCATTGCACGTCGCATTCGCTATCGGAAGCCTTACAGAGAATCTGCATCGTTGTGTTTGCTCCCCGCAAACCCATGATGGAATCTAAGGGCGGCCTGCCCTCCACACGATGGCTCCTTGGCTGTAAGCAGTACAACTTTCCTTCGAAACCAAGCCTTTTGTAATGGCCGTTCTGTACCGTGACCGCGGTACCGTGACCTTTGTGCCGCGAGAAAGAAGAACGACAGTGGAGCGTAGATAGCCGACAAAAGAGCCTCTGCGATTTCGCCCTTGTCTACTGTCTCTTTCTCTACTGCCTGCTGTCTGGCTTTCCGTTGCTATTCTTGTGAAGTGAACGAGCAGATTCGTGTCCAGCTTCCTGACGGCTCCGTGCGCGATGTTCCACGTGGAACATCGCCGCTGGACGTCGCCAACAGCATCTCGCCGCGCCTGGCCGCGGCCGTCGTCGTCGCCCGTATCCGCCCGCTCAACACCACTTCGACCGAGTCCGCCGACGCCGAAGCCAAGGCCGAGCAGACCGAAGAGGCGATGTACTCCGGCCAGCCCGAGCAGGGCGAACGGATCGTCGATCTCTCCACGCCGCTGGATGAAGATGTCGCGCTCGAGCTGTTGAAAGAAAACGATCCCGCCGCGCTGCGCGTGGCCCGCCACTCCGCCGCGCACGTCATGGCGACGGCGCTCCTCGAGCTCTTCCCGGAGACCAAGCTCGGCCACGGCCCGGCTACCGACAACGGTTTCTTCTACGACGTCTATCGCGAGACCCCGTTCACTGAAGCCGACCTCGCCGCGATTGAGCAGCGTATGCACGACGTCGTCGCGCGCGACGAAACGTTCCAGCGCGAAGAGGTTCCGCGCGCCAAAGGCCTCACCAACTACTCCGCGCAGGGCGAGTTCATGAAGGTCCACTTCATCGAGCGATTCACCAAACCCGGCGAAAACATCTCGCTGTATCGCAACGGCAACTTCACGGACTTCTGCCGCGGCCCGCACGTGCCGTCCACCGGCCGCGTCAAGGCGTTCAAGATCATGTCCATCGCCGGCGCCTACTGGCTCGGCAAAGAAGACAACCAGCAACTGCAGCGCATCTACGGCACGGCGTTCTTCTCGCAGAAGGACCTCGACGCCCACTTCAAGCGGCTTGAAGAAATCAAGGCGCGCGACCACCGCGTGCTCGGCAAGCAGCTCGACCTCTTCAGCATCCAGGAAGTCGCCGGTGCCGGCCTCATCTTCTGGCACCCCAAGGGCGGCCTCGTCCGCAAAACCATGGAAGACTGGATGCGCGACGAGTGCATCCGCCGCGGCTACCAGATGGTCTTCACGCCGCACATCATGCGCCGCGAGCTGTGGAAGATTTCGGGTCACGAAGAGAATTACGCCGAAAATATGTATCCGCCCATGGAGCTCGATGATGCTGAGTACCGCATCAAGCCCATGAACTGCCCCGGCCACATTCTCATCTACAAGAATTCACCCAAGTCCTACCGCGATCTCCCGCAGCGTTATGCCGAACTCGGCAATGTCTACCGTTATGAGCGCAGCGGCACGATGCACGGCCTTCTGCGCGTGCGCGGCTTCACCCAGGACGATGCGCACATCTTCTGCACACCGGAACAGATTGAAGACGAGATCGAAGCCTGCGTCGACTTCGCCGAGTCTGTCCTTAAAACCTTCGGCTTCGCTGAGTTCCAGGTTGAGCTCTCCACGTGGGACCCCAAAGACAAGAAATTCATCGGCGGTGCCGAGCAGTGGGACCGCGCCAACGGCTCGCTCACCCGCGTGCTCCAACGCAAAAACATTCCTTACAAGATCATCCCCGGCGAGGCCGCCTTCTACGGCCCCAAGATTGATATCAAACTCGTCGACGTTCTCGGCCGGCTTTGGCAGCTCTCCACCGTCCAGTTCGATTGGAATCTTCCCGAACGGTTCGAGCTCGAATACATCGGCGAAGACGGCGAGCGCCACCGGCCCGTCATGGTGCACCGCGCTCTCTTCGGCTCCGTCGAGCGGTTCTTCGGCGTGCTCATCGAGCACTACGCCGGCGCGTTCCCGTTCTGGCTCGCGCCCGTGCAGGTTGGCCTCGTACCCATCTCCGAAAAGCATCACGACTACGCGCAATCCGTGAAGCAGCGCCTCGAAGCCGCCGGCCTCGGCGTCGAGCTCGACCTCTCCAACCAGAAGATGAACGCCAAGATCCGCGACTTCGGCCTGCAAAAAGTCCCGTTCATCCTCGTCATGGGCGACAAGGAATCCGCAACCGACTCAGTCAGCGTCCGCGTCCGCGGCAAAGGGGACCAAGGCTCACAACCGCTCGACGCCTTCCTCGCCCGCGCCAGGCAACTCGTCTCAGAACACTCGATGGAGCTCTAGCTAAACCGTGCAGCTCATCGAGCTCGAAACCAAGATTGCAGCGCCAGTTGAGCGCTGCTTTCTTTTGTCTCTGAGCATTGACCTGGAGATGACCGTCACCTCCCCTGCCCGCGTGCGGGCCATCGCCGGTGTGACTCACGGCACAATCGGCCCAGAGCAAACCGTGACGTGGCGTGGCCGGCACTTCGGCTTCATGTTCGAGCACACCTCGCTCATTGACCGCTATGATCCCCCGCATTACTTCCGCGACGTCATGGCGAAAGGCCACTTCCGCAGCTTCGAACATGAGCATCTGTTCGAAGCCATGCCGGACGAGAGCACACGAATGCGCGACCGCCTCCATCTTGCCGCGCCCTTCGGGCCGCTCGGCTGGTTGGCGGAAAGGTTTATCCTGCCCAACTACTTCACGCGGTTCCTGCAACAACGCAATGCGGCGATCAAGCGGGTAGCGGAGAGTTCATCTGCCGAGTGGCGGCGCTATCTGGGAGACGGTACCCTGGCGAGATGAAACGTGCGCTCGAGGGCTGACAAGCTTTTGCTGTGCAGCCAATTGATCCATCAGGTCGTGCAGATACTGCGTCGTCGTCAGGCTGATGCCAACGAACTCGACGCCCACACGCCCCGCCTCGCGCATGCCCGTCGCCCTGGCGCGTACGCGAAAGGGCCGGCGTCTTACGGTGAACGCCAGCTCAAAGATATGCCGAAGAGGAACCTCTGACTCGCTCATCAGCACCAGCTTGCATCCCGTCAGACTCAGATCTTCTATCTGCGCCGGGTACGATTTTCCCATCACCTCAAAATGCATCTCCGCGGTGCCGGCACAAGCGAAACGAGGGTGCTTTCTCTGATCTCTCATCGCGTACTTTTCACTACACGGCTGCCTTATCGGAGGCGAGCCGACAGTTCGCGAGTCCTGTCACAAAACGGGACGGTTGGCGCGATAAGCTCAACGCAAAATCAACTTCGCAACAACTTACCCTGCGGCGCATCTGAAGCTTCAGAGCGCATGTTCACCCTCCGCGACAGCATCCTCATCCACGCGCCCATCGATCGCGTCTTCGCTCTCTCCCGCAGCGTCGCCATCGTTGAGCGCGAGCTCGGCATGCGGCCGGTAGCGGGGCGGACGTCGGGCCTGGTCAACCCCGGCGAAACCATCCACTGGCAGGGCATGCAGCTCGGCTTTCCAAACTTCCACACCTCGCTCATCGTGCCCGAGACCTGGGAGCCGCCGCACTTTTTTCAGGACCGCATGATCGCCGGCCGCTTCCAGAGCTTCGAGCACGACCATCACCTCATCGAAACGCCCGAAGGCACACGGCTCGACGACGAGGTTCGCTTCACCATGAAGCTGCGCTGGGGCGGCGCGCTCACCGGCAGCTTCATCGTTGCGCCGCACATTCGCGGGCTGATGCGCCGCCGCTTTCATCTGCTCAAACGTCTCGCCGAGACAGACGAGTGGCGGCAGTACATCCCCGGCTAGCGCTCGCCGCCTATCTGCATCTCACGAAGCATGAAAGCTGTCGTCCTGCACGAGTACGGTCCGCCATCGAAGCTCAAGTATGAAGACTTTCCTGACCCAACGCCCGGCCCCGGCGAGGTGCTCGTCAGCGTCGGCGCGATCAGCATCAACCCCGTGGACTGGAAGATGCGCTCCGGCGCGGCCAAGGACCACTTCCCCGTAACCTTCCCTGGCATCCTCGGACGCGATGTCGCCGGCGTTGTGCGCCAGTGCGGTGAAGGCGTCACCAACTTCGCTGTCGGTGACCGCGTCTTCGCGCTCGCCTGGGCAACGTACGCCGAGCTCTGCGTTGTGAAGGCCGACGTCCTCGCAAAGATTCCCGAGAACCTCGACATGACAACCGCGGCCGCCGTTCCGCTGGTCTCGCTCACCGGCGATCAGCTCATCCGCGAAGCCACTGCCGTGCAGCCCGGCGAAACCATCCTGCTCACCGGAGCCGTCGGCAGCGTCGGCCGCTGCGCTCTCTTCGCCGCGCGAGAGATCGGCGCGAAAGTCATCGCCGGCGTGCGCAAGAAGCAGATAGACGAGGCAAAGGCGCTCGGAGCTGTAGAAGCGATCGACATCTCGGACGACTCCGCCATCGCGCGCCTCGGCACGCTTGACGGCGTTGCCGACACCCTCGGCGGCAACATTGCACCGAAGCTCCTCGGCAAGGTAAAACCCGGCGGCAACTTTGGCAGCGTGCTCGGCCCGCCCAAAGACGCTGCGCTTCATCCCACCATCAACATTAAGCCGATGACCGCGCATCCGCAGCCAGCGACCGTCGTGCACTATGCCGAAGCCATTCGCGATGGAAAGCTTAAGCTGCCGATCGATCGCATCATGCCGCTCAGCGATGCAGCCGAAGCGCACGCCGCGGCCGAGAAGGGCGCATCGGGCAAAATCATCCTCACTCCGTGATGCGCGCCGCTCCCATCGGCCGCAACGCTGTCCCGATACAATCCCACAAAGCCCGATCGACGCGGCCCTGGAGAAGGATGTCGTCACGAAAGATCGTCATCACGGGTGCGGCCGGTCTCGTCGGCCAGAACCTCATCCCTCGCCTTGAGCAGAAGAATCTCGGCGAGCTCGTCGCGATCGACAAGCATCCCAGCAACACCGAAACGCTCCGCCGCCTGCACCCCAACCTACGCGTCATCCTTGCCGATCTCGCCAATCCGGGTGCGTGGCAGGACGAGTTCACCGGCTGCACGCACCTGATCAATGCTCACGCGCAGATCGGCGGCATCTATCCGCACGAGTACGTCCGCAACAACATCACTGCAACCGAGCGCGTACTCGAAACCGCGCTGCGCAATAACGTCTCCTACTGCGTCAACATCTCCTCATCCGTCATCAACTCCAAAGCCGTTGACGACTACACCGAGACCAAAAAAGCGCAGGAAAAACTGGTCCTCGATTCCGGCATCCAGCAGGTCGTGCTTCGCCCCACGCTCATGTTCGGCTGGTTCGACCGGAAGCACGTCGGCTGGCTGGCGCGCTTCATGCAACGCTCGCCCGTGTTTCCGATTCCTGGCAGCGGCCGCTACGTTCGCCAGCCGCTCTACGCCGGCGACTTCTCGGACATCATCATCAGCGCGCTCCAGAGCCAGACCACCGGCACCTACAACATCACCGGCCTCGAGCGCATCGACTACATCGATCTCATCCGCGCCGTAAAGCAGGCTACGAACTCGCACACAACCATCGTGCGCATCCCTTACGGCGTCTTCCGCCTGATGCTGAACACCTACACCGTTCTCGACAAGAACCCGGCCTTCACCGCCCGCCAACTCGAAGCGCTCGTGACTCCTGATCTCTTTGAAGTAATCGATTGGCCCCGCATCTTCGGCGTCCGCTCCACGCCCCTGCAGGAAGCGCTCAACACCACCTTCCGCGACCCTGACTACTCCGGCGTCGTACTCGACTTCTAGCTTCTTCTGCGCGGCTGTCTAGCTGGATGCGGCGTCTTTCACCGATTCGTCGCGATACAGCGAGACCGCGTTTCACCGCTCCCCACACGCGATTGATCGTGCTCCGCCATTCTCTTGTCCCAGGAAAATGCCCGCGAAGAATTCTCTGAGATTTCATAGAAGGCCGGTGGCCGCTCCGCAAATCCCGCCGATATTCGCCCAAATTCAAACATTCGCCCTTTGGTCTGAAACGTGCTGAGTTGTCGAACAAGACTTCACCTTAAAATCTGTCTGACCCTTAAATCTGTCTGACCTTGGAGCACCGTATGAAGCTTTCGTCTTTGCGGTCCGTGGCGTCGTTGCTGCTCTTCCTTTCTGCCCTCGTCTTTACCGCGCCGGTCGCCCACGCTGTCGACGTCAACGGCCGTATCAAAGGCACCGTTACCGACCCTTCCGGCGCCGTCCTCCCGAACATCCCGGTCACCGCGACCAACTCCGCCACCGGCGTCAAGTTCGTCACGAAGACCCAGCCTGACGGCGCGTATCTCTTCCCGGAGCTTCCTGTCGGCACCTACAGTGTCTCGGTCACCGCCACCGGCTTCAAGGCCTTCGTCGCCACCGGCATCGTCATCACCATCGATCAGGAGTTCGTGCAGGCGGTCAAGCTTGAAGTCGGCAACGCCAGCGAAACCCTTGAGGTCGCCGCCGACGCTGTCCAGGTCAACACCACCGACATGCAGCTCAACAACATCGTTGACTCCAAGCAGATGGTGGAGCTCCCGCTCATCAACCGCAACTTTATCGGCCTCGAGCTCATCGAGCCTGGCGTCCAGGCCTCCAGCGATCGCTTCGGCACCTACTCTGCGTCCGGCGCGCAGACCCAGCAGTCCGAGTTCCTCGTCAACGGCGCCGATACAAACGATCTCGCGCTCAATACCCTTACCTACACGCCGAACCTCGACGCGATCGATCAATTCAATCTGCTCGAAGGTCCGCTGAATGCGGAGTACGACCGCAACTCCGGCGGTATCGTGAGCGCCACGCTCAAGCAGGGCACCAACCATTTCCACGGCGACGCGTTTGAGTTCTACCGCGACACCTTCCTGAACACCGCCAGCTTCTTCCAGTACAGCCCAACCACCGGGATAAAGACGGTGTCCAAGTACCACCAGAACGTCTTTGGCGGCACAATCGGCGGTCCAATCTTCAAGGACAAGCTGTTCTTCTTCGCCGCCTACCAGGGCACGCGGCAGGTCGTTCCGGAAGCCGGCGGAACCGGAATCTACGTTCCGGATTCAAACAACCTCGGCGGCAGCTTCTCCGAGTTCCTGAGCTCCAAGAGCAATCAGTTTGGCTACAGCTTCTCCAACGCCAAGGTGCCCGGCACCATCACCGGAATCCCCGGCTGCCCTCCGGGCTCGGTCTGGTCAGCCTGCCTCGGCGCCACCGGTACGAATGGTCAAGTCCCGGTCTCTGCGTTCAACCCGATCTCGGTTGCACTCATCAAGAGCTACGTTCAATCGCCCAACAGCGGAACGTATGGCTTTAACTTCAATCCGGTCGTGACCACCACGGCCGACCAGTACATCGGCCGTATCGACTTCGCCCTGAACCCGCGCAACCAGTTCACGGCTGTCGGTGTGTACCAACATCAAGTTGCTCCTGAAACCCTTCCCTTCACCGGCGCCACACTCCCGGGTTTCGGCGATGTCAGCACGCAGTACACCCAGCAGTACAGCTTCGACTACGTGCACCAGTTCAACTCCTCCACGGTCAATGACGTCTCGGCGCACTGGACGCGCTTCAACTACCAGGCCGTCTTCCCGCAGAAGGAGGTCACACCCGCCAGCGCCGGATTCCAGATCAGTCCGCAGAACACCGCTGCTGAAGGCCTTCCGTTCATCAGCATCTCCGGATTCTTCTCTCTGGGCTTCTCCACCAACGGACCGCAGCCCCGTATCGATCAGGTCTATCAGTTCAACGACACGGCCTCGAAGGTCATCGGCAATCACTCGCTCAAGTTTGGCTATGACGGCCGCCGCTTCAATGTCTCCAACCCCTTCAGCGCACGCAATAACGGAAGCTACAGCTTCACCGCAACATCCCAATACAGCACGGGCGTTCCCATCCTCGACTTTCTGCTGGGCGTCCCGGCAAGTTACTCCCAGAGCTCCGGCGCCGCAATTCAGGCTGACGCCTACCTGAACTACCTGTTCCTTCAGGACACGTGGAAGGTCTCCAACAGCTTTACACTCGATTACGGCCTTGGCTACTCGCTCGATACGCCCCTGCGCGAGCATCAGTACCAGGGCAAGGCGGTCATCTGTCTCATCGGCGGTCAGCAGTCCACCGTCTTCCCCACGGCTCCCAAAGGACTCAACTATCCCGGCGACCCCGGTTGCAGTCTCAGCGGACAAGCCACGTTGCACTACGGCGAGTTTGGTCCGCGCCTCGGTTTCGCCTGGTCGCCTGACCTCGGCTTCCTCTCCTCCGGCAGCTCTCACAAGTTCGCCATTCGCGGCGGTTTCGGCGTCTACTACGACCGCACCGAAGAGGAGAGCTCGCTGGAAACGCTGACCACTCCGCCCTTCGGTCTTTCCTCCGTCGGTGTGAACGACTACTCCACCACGACAACCGGCACTCTCGTGCCCACCTTCGCCAACCCGTACGAGGACATCAACACCGGCACGGTCTACGCGAACAAGTTCCCCTTCGCCTTCCCGACTCCCGGCGCAGCCATCAACTGGTCCAAGCTTGAGCCGATCTCCAAGAGCACCTACGCTCCCAACTTCCGCGCCCCGTATGCCGAGAACTTCCAGCTCTCGATCGAGCGCGAGTTCCCGTCGAAGATGGTCACTCGTCTCAGCTACGTCGGCTCACTCGCCCACCGCAACCAGGTCGACTATGAGGGCAATTACGAAACCGCCGCCGGGCACGCCGCCTGCCTGGCAAATCCGGCATGCTCGGCCCCCAGCTCGACCAACCAGTACGTCGTGAACACGAATGCCAATAATCAGATGAAGCTGTATCCGCAGAACACCGCCTACGGCAGCGTCGACCCCAACACCAGCCTGACCGGCTTCACATCCATCGGCGAAGATGCTTCCGAAGGCTCGTCGAACTACAACGCCCTCCAGGCCAGCATCCAGAAGGACACCACGCACGGGCTGCAGTTCCAGCTCAGCTATACCTACTCCCACGCGCTCGACGACGGCTCCAGCTTCGAGAACTCCGGCTTTGGATCCAGCGGACGCGGCTACAACCAGTACGACAAGTCGCTGAACTACGGCAACTCGTCTTATGACGCCCGCCAGCGCCTGGTCTTTGCCCCCATCTACACCAGCCCGCTACTGCATGGCGCCAATTGGTACAGTCCCGTCAATCTTGCGCTGTCCGGCTGGCAGGTCAGCGGCATCGTTACGGTCGCCACCGGCTTCCCGTACGACATCTCCTACGCGGGCGGCTCGTCCAACTCACTCTGGTGCTCCAGCTCGAACAGCTTCTACGCGTGCCCTGACGTTCCCAATCAGGTTGGCTCCCTGGTTCGTCTGAACCCGCGCGTCCGCGTCGGTGCCGCCGACGTCCCAACCCCGACGGCGACAGCGACAGGCTGGTTTGCCAACAACGGCTTCGTCTCGCCCGAGGCCATAGGCACCTTCGGCAACGAAGGCCGCAACCGCTACCACGGCCCCGGAATCAATACCACCAACCTCGTCCTGGCCAAGAACTTCAACCTCTCCGCCGAAGGCGTCCGCCGCCTCCAGTTCCGCATGGAGTCCGATAACGTCTTCAACCATACCGTCTTCGCCAATCCCAGCAGCACGCCCAGCTTCAACGCGTCCGGTCTGCCCACGGGCACATTCGGTCAGATCACCTCTACCAACACCGCCTACCCGGCCCGCCAGACCCAGCTCGCCGTGAAGTTCTACTTCTGAGGCCACACGCTGCAAGGGGTGCCTTCGGGCGCCCCGGCTCTACCCGGCTTCCGGCACTCCACCCCACTGTGACCGCCACGCGTCACGGCGCCCCGGCCTTCCGTCCCCGGGAACCTCGCGCCCAAATTCTTCGCAAATTCATAGAAGTCCTGTCCCGTCACGAGCCAAAACTGCCATTTTCCGGCTGAAATTCGATATCCCAGTTTGGCACCCAACGTGCGTGTACTCCCCCATAAGAACCACATCCAAGCTGTGTTCAGCCGGGGGAAGACTAATGCACCCATTCAAGCTCAGGAGCTCCATCCTCACACTCCTGCTCGCATTCGTGTTCGGAATGGCCGCCACGTCGGCCTATGGCGTTGACGTCAACGCGCGCATCAGAGGCACCGTAACCGACCCATCAGGCGCCGTCATCTCCGGCGCAGCCGTCACCGCCACCAACACGGCGACGGGCGTCAGGTACCCCACCAAGTCGCTCGGCACCGGCGACTATCTCTTCCCGCAGCTCCCCGTCGGAACCTATAGCATCTCGGTGTCGGCCCCTGGCTTCAAGACCTTCACCGCCACCGGCATCCTCCTGACCATCGACCAGGAGTACGTCGAGCCGGTCAAGCTTGAGGTTGGCAACACCTCCGAAACTCTCGAGGTCGCCGCCGACGCTGTCCAGGTCAACACCACTGACATGCAGCTCAACAACGTGGTGAACTCGACCCAGATGGTCGAGCTCCCCCTGATCGGCCGCGGCTTCACGAGCCTCGAGCTCATCGAGCCCGGCGTCCAGGCCTCCAGCGACCGCTTCGGCACCTTCTCCGTCTCCGGCGCTCAGACCCAGCAATCCGAATACATGATCAACGGCGCCGACACCAATGACATCGCGCTGAACACGATCGTCTTCACCCCGAACCTCGACGCCATCGACCAGTTCAACCTCGTCGACGGCCCACTGAACGCCGAATATGATCGCAACTCCGGCGGCATCGTTTCGGCGACGATCAAGCAGGGAACCAACCACATTCACGGCGACGCGTTCGAGTTCTACCGCGACACCTTCCTGAACACCGCCAACTTCTATAACCACACGGTCGCCACCCCAGGTTCGCCCAGCCGGGCCATTGTGACGCCATATCACCAGCACATCTTCGGCGGCACCGTCGGCTTCCCCATCTTCCGCGATAAGCTATTCGGCTTCTTCGCTTATCAGGGAACACGTCAGCGCGTCCCCGGCGGCGGTGGAAACGTGCAGGTCCTCTCGGGCGCCATGCTCGGCGGTAACTTCGGCGCCGACCTGAACGGCACCGGCCCGGCTTCCATCAACGCGTTCTCGCCCGACCCGATCCCCGCGTCGGTCACTGGTTTGTCCAGCTCCAACGCTGCTTGCGTACCCAACGGCACGAACACTTGGGCCGGCTGCCTCACAGCTCTCAACGGAGTGGTTCCAACCACCGCCTTTAATACCGTGGCGCTAAACCTGCTCAAGAAATACATGCAGCCGGCCAACAGCGGCACGTATGGCTACACCTTCAACTCGGTGACAGCCACTTCCGCCAATCAGTACATCGGCCGCGTCGATTACAGCCTGAATCCTAAGAATCAGTTCACTTTCCTCTACATGCGTAACAAGTCGGCCGTCACCGACACCCTGCCGTTCACCGGCGCGACGGTGCCCGGCTTCGGCGACCAGAACACCAGCCAGGTCGACCAGTACACCTTCGACTTCGTCCACCAGTTCAGCGCGTCAATGGTCAACGATCTTGCGCTGCACTACACGCGCTTCAACTATCAGGCTGTCTTCCCCCAGACTCCGATGCTTCCGTCGAGCGCCGGCTTTGACATCACGCCTCAAAACACCAGCGGGGCCGGGCTGCCGCTCATGGGTATCAGCGGCTACTTCTCGCTGGGCTTCAGCAATAACGGCCCGCAACCGCGTATCGATCAGGTCGCGCAGGCGGACGAAAATATTACCAAGACCATCGGCCACCACTCCCTCAAAATCGGGTATGACGGCCGCCGGTTCAACGTCTCCAACCCGTTCTCGAACAGCAACAACGGTACCTTCGCCTACAACGGGCAGGGAACCTACTCGACCGGAGATCCAGCCCTGGACTTCCTGCTCGGCATCCCCGACACCTATACACAGGGCACAGGTGCCAGCATCCAGGCGTCGGCATGGTTGAACTACATGTACGCCCAGGACAACTGGAAAGCGACCAACACCCTGACGCTCGCCTACGGTCTCGGCTACTCCATCGACACACCGCTTACTAACCACCAGTACAAAGGTGAAGGCGTGAATTGCTTTATCGTTGGCGAGCAGTCGAAGGTCTTCCCAACGGCGCCGAAAAATATGGTCTTCCCGGGCGACCCGGGTTGCACCAGCTCCGCGCAGGCTTACACCCGCTTCGGCGAGTTCGGTCCTCGCTTGGGCTTCGCGTGGTCTCCAAGCTGGGGCCGCTTCACTGGCGATCAGGGCAAGTTCGCCGTCCGCGGCGGCTTCGGTATCTACTACGATCGCACCGAGGAAGAGAGCGCCCTCCAGACGCTCGCTACGCCTCCGTTTGGCACCACCGCCATCGGCGCGTCTGCCATCGGCGGTTCTCCTGAGTTCGTCAATCCCTACCTCGACATCAACAACGGTCTCACCACTGGAGCGACGGGTGGCCCCGGCCCGGCCTCAGCGGCGAGCCCGTTCCCCTACACCTATCCCACCGCGGGACAGGCAGTGGACTTCAGCGCTTACGAGCCGATTGTGAACATCAGCACCTACGGGCCCACCTTCCGTGCACCGTACTCTGAGAACTTCCAGCTCTCTGTCGAGCGTGAGTTCCCGTCCCGCACGGTCGTCCGGCTCAGCTACGTTGGCGCCCTCGCCCACCAGAACCAGATCGTCACCGAAGGCAACTACGAGACCGCTGCAGGTCATGCGGCCTGCCTCGCTAGCCCAACCTGCATCGCTGATCGGAACACGCAGGCGCTCGATTTTCCGAACAACAAGGTGGGCGGCCCTTCCGGCATCGAGGAGGAGGGTATTGTCGGTTCCGGGGCTTCCTCCAACTACAACGCCCTGCAGGCCAGCGTCATCAAGGCCCAGACCCACGGTCTCCAGTTCCAGCTCAGCTACACCTACTCTCACGCGATGGATAACGGTTCGAGCTTCGAGAACGCGGGCTTCGGCTCCAGCGGTCAGCGCGGTTACAACCAGTACCAGCCGTCGCTCAACTACGGTGACTCACTCTTTGACGCTCGCCAGAGACTGGTCTTCGCTCCGATCTACATCTCCCCGGAACTCCATGGGCATAGCGCGTTCTCGCCGATCAATCTGGCTCTGTCTGGATGGGAGGTCAGTGGCATCACCACTCTTGCCACCGGCTTCCCGTATGACATCTCCTACGCCGGCGCGACATCACGTTCGCTCTACTGCGATGACGCGCTTAGCTTCTACGCGTGCCCCGACGTTCCGGTCCAAGTTGCTCCGCTGACCCTTAGCAACCCGCGCATCCGCAACGCCAGCGGCCAGAGCGTGTACTTCTCGGCCGCCAGCTTCGCGGCAGAGCCCATCGGCCAGTTCGGCAATGTGCACCGCGATCCCTACCACGGTCCCGGCATCAACAACACCGACATGGTTCTTGCTAAGAACTTCAACCTTTCTGCCGAGGGCGTACGGAAGCTGCAGCTTCGCTTGACGAGCAGCAACGTCTTCAACCACACTCAGTTCAATAACCCGACCAGCTCATTTACGAGCGGATCCTTCGGCCACATCACCAGTGCTGCAGCCGCCCGTCAGACCCAGCTCGCTGCCAAGTTCTACTTCTAATCTCAACCCGCACCATCAACTCTTCAGGGGCGCCTTCGGGCGCCCCTTTCCTTCGCCTGTAAGTTCCTCATTCTGCGCCGCGTACACACCCCGGCACCCACTGCTGCGCTCGCTCAAAAACGCCTATAATAAGAGAGTCAACCTCCCGGTGTCTCCACCGACGAAATCTTCGAAATAAAGCGTGCCAATGCCTGACGATCAGAACCAGCTCCCCCTCGGCTCCAATCCACCAAACTCGGACCCGGCATCACCCTCCGCGCAGGACGCCAACTCCAGCAACCCGCCCCCCGCCGGCGGCAGTGGATCTTCGGACGGCCCCGGCGCGCCCACCGGTCCGGGCGCCCTGCTGCTTCTCCCTATCAACATCGAGGAGGAGATGCGCCGCTCCTACCTCGACTACTCCATGTCGGTCATCATCGGCCGCGCTCTGCCTGACGCCCGCGACGGCCTCAAGCCCGTCCACCGCCGCGTCCTCTACGGCATGCAGGAGATGGGCCTGCAGTTCAACAAGAAGTACACCAAGTCCGCGAAGGTCGTCGGCCACGTGATGGGCAACTACCATCCGCACGGCGACTCCGCCATCTACGACACGATGGTCCGTCTCGCGCAGCCCTTCTCGCTGCGCTATCCGCTCATCGACGGCCAGGGCAACTTCGGCTCCGTCGACGGCGATCCGCCCGCCGCCATGCGTTACACCGAGTCGCGCATGATGCGCCTGGCTGGAGAAATGTTGGCGGACATCGACTCCGACACCGTCGACTTCGTCCCCAACTACGACGAGTCCACGACCGAGCCCTCCGTCCTGCCCGCGCGTTTCCCCAACCTCATCGTCAACGGCTCGACCGGCATCGCGGTCGGCATGGCGACCAACATCCCGCCGCACAACCTCACCGAGGTCCTCAACGCCACCATCGCGCTCATCCAGAAAGAAAAGAGCGACATCCGCCCCGACCTCGCGATCGTTCTCGATCACGTCAAAGGTCCCGACTTCCCCACCGGCGGTTATCTCTATGGCCGCGGCAATCTCGCGCAGACCTACAAGACCGGCCGCGGCCGCTTCATCATGCGCGCCAAGTGCGGGCTGGAGCAGATCTCCGGCGGCCGGCAAGCGATCATCACCACCGAGATTCCCTACCAGGTCAACAAGTCCACCCTGATCAAAAAAATCGCCGAGCTCGTCAACGAGAAGATCATCGACGACATCTCCGACGTCCGCGACGAGTCCGACCGCGACGGCATGCGCATTGTCATCGAGCTCAAGCGCGGCGCGCAGCATGAGATCGTCCTCAACCAGCTCTACAAGCACACCCAGATGCAGGAAAGCTTCTCGATGATCTTCCTGGCTGTGCACAACAACCAGCCCAAAGAGCTCTCGCTCCCCGCGGCCATCCACGCCTTCATCGATCACCGCATCGACGTCGTCCGCCGCCGCACCTCCTTCCTGCTCAACAAGGCACGCGAGCGCGAGCACATCCTGCTCGGCTACCAGATCGCCCTCGACCACCTCGACAACGTCATCAAGATCATCCGCCAGTCCTCCTCCCGCGCCGACGCTCGCGAAAATCTCTTCCAGTTCTTCTCTGGCCGCACCATCAACCTCCGCGGCACCGAACTCAAGGGCGTCAAGCTCAACCCCGCGAAGTACGACATCGACCTCGCCGGCGGCAGCGTCTCCGCTCTGCTCTCGAACAACACAGCCGGCGGCACGCTCATCCTCTCCTACCGCCAGATCGACGCCATCCTCGAGCTGCAACTCTACCGCCTCACTCAGCTCTCCATCGACGAGCTCCTCAACGAGCTCCGCACCATCCGCGACAACATCGCCGAGTTCGACTCCATCCTCGGCTCCGAGAAAAAACTCCGCCGCGTCATCATCAAGGAGCTCGAAGACATCCGCGAGCGCTACGGCGACGCACGCCGCACCGCCATCATCGACGAGTCCGCCGAGCTCACCCTCGAAGACCTCATCGCCGACGAGCAGGTCGCCGTCACCGTCTCCAACACCGGCTACCTCAAGCGCACGCCCATCAGCATCTACCGCCAGCAGAAGCGCGGCGGCACCGGCCGCATGGGCATGAAGACCCGCGAAGAAGACTTCGTCTCGCAGCTCATCATCGACTCCACGCACGCGTACCTCCTCTGCTTCACCAACACCGGCCGCGTCTACTGGCTCAAGGTTTACGAGATCCCGGACGTCGGCGCCGCCGGCAAGGGCAAAGCCATGGCCTCGCTCGTGGACCTCCAGCCCGGCGAAAAAGTCGTCACCATCCTCCCCGTCCGCCACCTCGACGAGGAAGGCAAGTTCGTCCTCTTCGCCACCCGCAACGGCACCGTCAAGAAGACCGCACTCCGCGACTTCTCCAACGTCATGGCCCGCGGCATCATCTCCATCGGCATCGACAAGGACGACGAACTCGTCACCGCCCGCATGACTGACGGCGAGCAGGTCATCTTCCTCGCCACCCACGACGGCATGGCCATCCGCTTCGACGAGCGCGACCTCCGCGCCATGGGCCGCCCCGCCTTCGGCAACCGCGGCATCTCGCTCAAGAAGGGCGACTACGTCATCGGCGCCGCCGTCACCCCCTCCCCCGAGGCCCGCAACAAGCAGC
The DNA here is from genome assembly GCA_963716225.1 of uncultured Verrucomicrobiae bacterium. Taxonomy (GTDB): domain Bacteria; phylum Acidobacteriota; class Terriglobia; order Terriglobales; family Acidobacteriaceae; genus Granulicella. The sequence continues at coordinate 2,152,239 of OY970299.1, forward strand.
GCCTCGCCGCCGCCGCCGCCAAAGGCCTCAAGGACCAGGTCGAGAAGGCCATCGACGAAGCCATCGACTCCGCCGCCAGCTCGCCGCTTGAGCTCGCCGCCGCCGACGACACCGCCGCCGCGCCCGCGCTCTCCGAAGAAGCCGCCGCCAAGCTCCAGAAGCTCGACGAAAAACTCGGCCTCACCCCCTGCCTCATCCTCACCGTCTCCGAAAACGGCTACGGCAAGCGCACTGACGTCGACGCCTACCGCCTCCAGTCCCGCGGCGGCAAAGGCGTCATCAACATGAAGACCACCCCCAAGGTCGGCAAAGTCGTCAGCATCCAGCTCGTCGACGACACCACCGAGATGATGGTCATCTCCCAGTTCGGCAAAATCATCCGCATCGACACCAAGAGTGTCCGCGCCGCCGGCCGCTCCACCTCCGGCGTCCGCCTCTTGAATCTCGAGCAAGCCGACGGAACCATGGGATCAGTAGCCGACAAGGTCGCCAGCGCCACCGTCATCCCCCCCGAAGATCCCAAAACCAACGGGGAAAACGGCACGCTCGTGCAGTAATCGGTCGGGGATCAAAGAAGCAGAAGGCGTGGCGTAAGCCACGCCTCCTGGCATCTGCCGCTTGAATCTAGCTAGCACGCTCGTGGAACCGGGCGTCGTCTAGCCTTGACGCTGCGCCTCCTCCATCTGGCGAGTGATCTCGACAAGATCGACGGCGCCGCCAGAACGGAGACCCCCGTTGGCTTGAATATATTTGCTAATCGCTAGTCCCAATAGAGCTTGAAGGTTGAAGGCCTGCTCCGGCGAAAGGAGGACCTTCACCCGAGGAATGCCTGTAACTTCGTCCGGCGAGGCTTCCCCAACCTCCCCGAGCGTGACGGCGATATCAAACGGAGTCATTCCAAGACCCATAATGTTGCAGTACACCGTCGGATAATCAATTTCTTGCCACCTGACCGTCTTCCCACCTGGTAATTTCGGCTTGTCGTCTGCCATTCTTATGCCACCCTTTCGTAGGAACCTTTCACCGTAAGGTTCAGGTCTCCGCCCAGCTCAACTGCTATTGGTTTCGGATTTGCCGCGTCCGCGAGTTTTGGAGTTATGGACACACAAGCGTCACCAATCAATTTGTCAAATGCAAGCGTCTTTGCTGTGTATTGTCCAGCTTGCTCCTCCGTTTCAAAATCGGGTACAGCCATCGCCCTGGGACTGATTCCCTCATCCCATTGTGGCGTGCCACTGAGCCAATCGATATACCGGCTGAACGGGACGAAGCGGACTACCAAAGCAACGTCCAGAGCCTCCGCTATTCTCTTCAAGGAAGTTACAGTTTGCTTCCCGTACTCGGGGGACTCCAGCCGCGACAGGTTGTTCTGAGACATACCAGCGGTTTCCGCGAGTTGATATTGCGTCATACCACGAGCTTCGCGCGTGGCCCGAATTTGAAACGCAATGGTCTCACCCGTGTTGGAATCAACCATCCTGGCACGGACCTTCCTTCCCCGCCGTATCCTTTCGATTAGGCCTTTTCGTGAAACTGAACCCATCTGTAGTTCCTTTCCCTTGGCGAATCAAAGCGAGACGATCTTCTGCCTTCGCCTTTCCGCGTTTGTCGTTTTTCTGCTTTTTGCGATGGCCGAATAGGAGAACGAAATGATGTCGACGCGGCGGGAAATAGCCGTAAATCCGAAGGGTTCCATCCGGAGTGTCCTTGCGTATTTCACAAAGATCATCATCTAACTTGTCGAAACCGGGCCGCCTCCATGCATCCCGCTCGACGTTCTTGAGCTTGCCGATGCGGTCGCGAAGGCAATCTCGTTCGTCTTCCGTCAGGTCATCCCAGAACCAATCCTCTATGGGGTAGTTGTGCGCTTGCGTTACGAACTGTTCGAACGTCCAAAGCGATTTGCCCATAGTATCTCAAAATTGAGAAGTCCGTGATAAACTTTAGTCATCTCAAATTTGAGATGCGTAGGAAGATGACCCTAATGGCTCGCTACTACTACTGTAGCTGGCAGTGATTCAGTTTGGAGCTCGGCCCAATTCTAGCCCGGGCTTGTCCGGCATTACACGGTATATTGATCGGGTTGCGCTTGGGTAGACGAGGACGGGCAGGGTGTTCGAGCCAAAGACATTTCCGTTGGAGTTCGCGGCAAACAGCCATAGCGTCCGCATCAAAGCTCTCGAAAAACTACTAACGGGCAGCACAATAGTCTACATTGACTTCGGCAACGTTCGTGAATGGCGTAAGCGGTTAGGCTGGGAGATCGACCTAGAGAAGTTAAAAGTCATTCTTGGATTCCTTCGGGGTGAAGGAGGTCCGGTTTTACTTTGGTACCGAAGTGGGATCTGAGAGGTTCATGACCTTCGTCCACAAACGCGGCTACAAAATAAGGACGAAGCCCGTCAAGAAGATGCAGATTTCGATCGATGTCAGCAACATCTCACTGGGATCGAAAGACATTCTCGCGAGCTTTATCAAGCCCCCGCTACTAAATAGACTCCGACGGGAGGTCATCGAGCAGCTGAATGATGAATTGGGGGCTCTCAATAACCTGGGTCAGATGTACATCGAGTGCTCTAAGTGCAACTTCGATGTTGAGATTGGCACCGACATGCTGCTCGCACACAAGCTTGAACAAGCAGATAGCTTTTGTCTATTCAGCGGCGACAGCGATTTTGCTGATCCGCTAAGTGTCATCCTCAATGCAAACCGCCAGGCGAGTGTATTCGGAACCGCACGCCATATCGCGTCCGAGTTGAACGCGCTGAAGGTGAAGGGACTGCAGATTGTCGATATCGCGACGCTTCGAGCTTTCCTAGAAAAGACCCGTTAAGCAAGGAAGGCTCCCGAGGGAGCCTTCCAGCGTAGAGAATGGGGTCATTGGGGTAGAGGACCCCAACACCTGTACATATGATGGCACGTCTGAGCTATCGGCACAAGAGCTTTTCCACAGGTTTCGTCAAAAAACAGTGGATATCGCCTTGCATTAAAAAGGCTTAAGGTGTACAGGCGTCCACCCCGTCTCGAGCACGCCAATGTATTCGTTGGTTCTAAACCCTGTCAACTGAATAATTTCCACAGTAGATCGCGAGGTAGTCGAGCGGCTAAATGGTTCATTCGGACAACCCGCTGGGCCGATTGCCCAATCGCCGCACAGCCGTGTGATGTGGAATGGCCGCCGCCCGCCCGAAGGGAAGTCCGCGGCGAGACGGCCCCGGTGCTTCTTCTCCACAACCCCCTTAGCCATCTTAGGATGTTCACGCAATCGGGCGCCGAGTTCTGATAGACGTCATCCGTGGACACTGACTGTTGCTTTCCTCCAGAGAGACGGGAGAACACCGCGTTACCTGCTGCTCATACCGCTCTGCCGAAGGTTGAAATGAAGCGTAGCGAAACGGCCGAATTGCCTTCGCGCCGCCCCAACCCACGTCTAACCTCAGCGGAGCCCACCATGATCGGCGCCACTCTGTTCCTCGCCGCTGCAGCCTTCCTCATCCCCGCCGCCCACGCGCAAACTCCGCAGGACCCCTGCACCCTCCTCACCCCTGACCAGATCAAAGCCGTCCTCAACTCGCCGGTCGAGCCCGGCCAGCCGGGCGTCGCCAAAGACTCCAACGAATGCACCTGGAGCGACGCCAACGGCGCCGACCGCCTCTACATCGCCCTCCGCCCCGCCGCCGAGTTCCGCACCCTCCGTTCCAACCTCGAGAAGTCCGGAGGCCACGCCACCCCGGTCACCGGCCTCGGCCAGGACGCCTTCTTCGTCTCACCCGACGAGTCCTCCTCAGCCCTCTACATCCTCACCAAAACCCACCTCGTGCTCCTCACCGTCACCCTCCCGCCGGAAGGCGCGCAGCAAGCCGGCATCCAGCAAACCACGCAGGCCGCCGAAAAGGCCCTCGCCGCCCAGATCCTGCCCAAACTCTGACCATCGGCGCGCCGCCAAATTGGTCCGAATCCTGCACCAACTCACACCTTTGAAATCAACCGCATAGCGCTCTTCCGCGCGAATCCGCGCACTACAAAAAAAGTGACCCCCCCACCAGTTAACTCCCCTGAATGGAAGATTTTAGCTCTAAGTCCCTTGATTGCAATATTTTGCCGACAACGACAAAGCTAAGCTCAATCGATTGAAGATTTTGCACAAAAACAAGGGGGGAGGGGGAGGGGGTACCGGCCGGCCTACTTCTTCTCAATCGCCTTTTTGAGACGTTTCGCGCACGCATACGCCGAGCTCTCATACAGCTCACCCACACTCATCGACTCCTGCTCTTCGTCCAGCTTGTACGCAAACACCACATCGCCCGTATGAGCATCCCTGATCGCAAGGCTCGCCTTGGCATGAGGATAGAAGAGTATCCCCTTGATCCACCCCGGCTTCTTCACCCGCGCATCCCCACTCATCACGAAGTCGGCTGCCGCACGGTCATGCACCAACACCACCGGCACCTTCTTCTTGGCAATCGCCTCCCCCAGCAACTCCGCAAACCCATCCATCGGCTCCAGGAATAGCTTCGCCCCCGCACCGAACGGCGCCGGACCGGATGCAACAGCCGGAACGTCCGGAACAACATCCGCCGGTGCGCTGGCCACATCAGCGGTCGGCGCGACCTCGGCCGGCGCCGGCGATGCCGCCGGCAACTGGCCCCCCACCCCCGGCTTCGCAGCCTCCGGTATGGGCACACTCGCCGCTGCCGCATCACCAGCCGGTGCGGCCTCAGCCGGCGATGGCAATGGTGCCGCGGGCTGACTCGCGGTTTCCGGCTTTGCAGCCTCCGCCTGCTGGGTCGACGGCGTCTGCTGACCCGGCTCGGCCGGCTGAGCCGGGGCCGTCTGCGCGAGCGATGCCGAACTCAACATTAGGAGCACCGCAAGAAGGCTTGTAGTAGCAGCTTTCATGTGCACCTCGCATATATGCGAAACCGCCGGAAGATTACGCCCGGCGGTCCGCTGCCACAACACAACTTCTGGGGAGGGCAGGATAAATCCCGTTGCGGGAGCAACACGATCCGCTCGACGCTCACCGTCGCGCGGTTGCGCCGCCCTGTTCTCAGCTCCCCGCCGGCGGCAACGACGTGTCATCGCTCACGTAAGCGTGCAGCGAGGTTCCTTCTTTAATGTCAATATTCTTTCCGTGCTTGATGAGCCCGATCGGACCAAAGAGCACAGTCAGCACCACGGCACCGGTTGTCCCTGACTCGCCTTCTTTGCCCTTGGTCCCGCGCAGGTGCACCTTGGTGTCGCCGACCTTCAGATAATCCAGCCGGATATCCAACTGCCCGGCCTTGCCCATCATGCCCGAGTGCTCGGCATGTGTAACTTCGCCCACCGCCTTGCTGCCTTCCTTCGCCACTACCACGCCGTTTACCTTCAGGTCGTCGGTCAACGTAAACATCACCGGGTCGCCCTCCGCGGCTGTCTTCGAGCTGATGTCCTGCGCGAATTTCAGCAGCACGTCATCTCCGTCGCGAAGCATGTAGCGTCCATTGGCATCAGGTCCGTTTGTATTGGAGGTCGCCGCAGGAGCCGCGGCGGGTGCAGTCACCGCAGGCGCGGGTGCAGCCGCAGGCGCAGTCGATTGGCAAATAGCACATGGGCAGGCCACAAGAGTAGCGGCAAACACGTAGGCGCAGAGTTTCACGTGAACCTCGGATAACTTCTTGAAATCTGCGGAAGACTAACCGAAGTCGTACGCCGACACAATACAAATGTTGGGTCAATGGCCTTCGGGCAAATCGGCATCCAAATCACCGGAGCGCCACATGATCCGTATCTGCCTGACCTTAACAGCCGCCGCCGTCCTCATCCCCGCCGCCGCGCACGCGCAAAGTCCGTGCGCGCTCCTCACCGCGGACCAGATCAAAGCCGTCGTCAATGGTCCCGTGACCCCGGGCACACCCGACGGTTCGAAGGACTCGCCCGACTGCACCTGGAAGGACGTCAAGGGTGAGGACCGCGTGTACCTGAGCCTCAAATCCCGCGACAGCTTCAACGTCACGCGCGCCCAGATGGCCAATAATGGCCGCCTCTCCTCAGTCACAGGCGTGGGCGAGGACGCCTTCTTCGTCACCTCCGCCGCGGGTTCGACCGCCTACCTATACGCGCTCGGCAAGCACCACCTCCTGCTCCTGCAGGTCAACATCCCCAACGCCAGCCGCAACGACAACGAAGCTGCCGAAAAGGCCTTGGCGAACGCTATCCTGCCCAAGATCTAGTTAGAAAAATCCGCCCGGACGAGTCAATTGCGCAAAACAAAAGCCGCCTGCAAGCAGGCGGCTGATCAGACCAACAGCAAAGTTACTAAACCGCAAACCGACGACGCACTGCTCCGCCGATCCCGAGCAATCCCGTCGCCAGCAGAGCCAGCGATCCAGGCTCCGGCGTCGTGCTCGAAGGCGGCGTCACCGGTGTCCCAGTCGTCGTATCCACAATCGAGAACGAGTCCAGCGTGTAGGTTGGATAGTCGTTTGGATTGCCGTCCAACGGTGGATCCGCGCTCGTCAGCAGGTTGTACGTGCCGGTCGGCACGCCCGAGAGGTAGTAGATGTTGTAGTCCGTTATTCCCGACCCAGTCCCAGTCTGGTAGGAGAAGCCGTAGGCGTCCAGTGCTCCATTATTGAGCAGAGGAGAGTAAAGGTTGTTGTCGTTTGCGAGGTCGCCGATCGGCGGAAAAGTGAAGGCGCCGATCAGACCGGTGATGCCGACGCCGTTTGTAAGCCCTGTTACGCTCGTGATCAGGTACTGACCAGCAGTGCCCGTCCCTGTTGCGGTGAAATTACCCGAGCCGGTGAACCCGGCGCCCGAAAAGCTGAAGCTGAACGTATCTGCCCGGGCCGCAGTGCAGCAAAGCAATGCAGCCAAAGACATTCCCCAAAAAGTGATCCAGCGGAAACACTTCATCGTACGCCTCCGTGGAAGCAGGCATTCCAAAGTCTGCTCTGCGCATACAGATGCTTTTGCACTCGTTTAGGGTACCTGCCGGGCGCTAGCGGCGGATGCGTGACAGCAAATAGAGAAGCACGGAAAGAACCACACTGATAACGATGCAGGTCCCTAACGGGAACCACACCTGCACGTTGCGGCCGCGATAGGCGAAGTCTCCCGGGATGTGCCCCGGCCCGAGCCCAAGCCGCTCCAGCCCCACCACGATCACTCCCACGACAACCAGAGCGAGGCCGAAGCCGATAAGCAACCGACCCATTCATCCCCCTGATTTTTGTATCGACGCGCCGTGTGTTTGCACAACGTGCTGAGAAGACGCTGCTTGTAGGATGCTGGCGGAGAGGCGCGTGAAGTTGGCACCCCGCTGGTGATTGTGATTCAACTGATCACGATTGCAATGACGTTTTCGCTTTTCATGCTGGCAAACCGCACCAATCTTGGCGTCGTTCCGTCGCGTAGTTGCTCGCTGTTTCTGGACAAGCTGTGCTCGGAGTGTGCCGGAAGAAGGCCTGACGGCATTCACTCGGCGTGCGTGAGGTGTAGTTTCTGCGCGGCGGGCCTACTGCTCGGTCGGGCTGGGATGCGGGCCGGTGAAGTCGGAGCAGCAGGGCTTCATGGCGGGCGTGAACTCCATGTACTCGACGCGGGTCTGGTCGGGGTCGAAGAGGTTGAGCTGGACTTTGCCGTCTTTGCCGGCCTGGATGGCGGTGCACATTTTTTCCTCACAGCCGTTGGCCTGGAGGTCGTGCAGGACGGTCTGCATGCGCTCGACGCCAAGGGAGAAGTGGTCGCTCATGCCGAAGCCGCGCTTGTCGGGCGTTTGCGCGGGCATCATCATGTACTCGATCCAGTCGGTGCCGTTGGGGACCTGCATGCTGACCCAGTCGACGTTGCCGGCGTGCATGGTGCCGTACCAGTAGGGGCGGAAGCCGAGGATGGATTTCCAGAACGCGTCTTCCCTGGCGCGGTCGTGCACGATGAAGCCGACGTGGATGATGTGGTGACTGGGGGCGCGGGTGGAGAGTGGGGTTTCGCGGGCGAGGACGGCTTCTTGGAGGGGCGAATTTTTTGCGACGAAGCAGACGAGGTTGCCTTCGGGGTCATGGACTTCAATGAGGCCGGGGTCGGGGGCGTCGACGTGGAGGCCTTTGGATTCGAGGAAGCGCTTCATCGCGGGGAGGTCGGCGACGGTGAGGCCGAGGGATGCCATGTAGGACTGGCCATCGCGTGTGTTGGAGGGGACGACTTCAATCCACTGATGTTTGTTGATGGGAAAGACCATCTCGTTGTCGAGGTGCTTTTCGGTGTAGCCCATGGTGGGGCCGTAGAAGTGCTCGGCGGCGGCGGGGGCGTCGGTGTAGACGCGCATGAAGGCGATGCCGGTGATGGCGGGGCGTGATTGGGCGAGGAGGACGGAGGAGGATGCGAAGAGGAGAGACGCGAGGAGGGCGCGGAGGCTCATGCGGGCCAATGTACTGGATGGAGTTTGCAGGGTCAAAGGATGGAATGCCGTCAGCGTGCGCAACATTGTCGGCGTTGCGAATAAGGGCCGGGTGTATCGCGGTTCTTCACGAACTCAGGCCGGATGATGCGGTATCCTGTTGCTCGACGAGGTGAATCGGCCATGAGCTCGGTGCAGGAGATCGAAAAAGCGATCGGCACACTATCGCCGCAGGAGTTGGAAGAGCTCTACGCGTGGATGGATGAGCGGTATGCGCGTGCGGTGGATGCGAAGATGGAGGGAGACCTTGGCGCCGGAGCCATGGATAATCGCATTCGCCAGGCGATGGCTGAGCGCGCCGCCGGGAAGACACGAGCACTCTGAAAGCCCGGATGGTTCATCGAGCAAGCGTGGCGTTCTGGAACGATTATGATGCGCTCCGGCCGAGATTCGGGAACGCGCGGACAAGCAGTTTGCGTTGCTCAAGGCTGATCTGCAGCATCCATCTTTGCGCCTGAAGAAGATTGGCGAGCGGAATGGCCAGGAGGTTTGGTCGGCTCGCATCACGCTGAAATACCGCGCGCTGGCCATACGGTTGCCGGCTGAGTTTTTGTGGTTCTGGATCGGGGAGCACAGCGGGTACGATCAGCGAATTTGCTAAAGATTAACTCGGCGAGGCGGTTCAGTTGAATATGAGCCGGCAGGCAGTGATCAAATCGCTGCTGCGGCAGGCGCTTGATCAGCATTATGTAGCGGTGGCGGGGCGGACGAAGCTGGGGTAGGTTCGATCCCACTCATGCACAAAGAACGCGCATGAATGGGGCACCCGGCGATGGAGCGCCTTGCCGGGTGAGTGGCGGACGCGGCGTGAGCCTTAGGAAGTTCGACGAACCCGGGCATGGTATTGAGCCACGCCTATCGACAAAAGCGCTGAGGCAAGCAGACCCAAAGAGCCTGGCTCTGGCGTTGGTGCTGTTTCCATGACTCGATACGCTGCATCAACACCGAACTTCTGTTCATTCCCACTAAATCCCCACGCTCCGCCGGGATTCACTTGCACAAGGCTGTGATTGCTCGGAAATCCCGAATATTCGTCCTGGTAAATACCAATGTCGGCCGAAAACGAGAGCGAGGAAACCACGGCAAGCCAGTACGTACCGGGATCCAAACTGATGCTCACGGGGATTTCCACCAAGGCGGAGTTCGCATCCGACGTGAAGCCGGTTTGAAGCACCACCGCGCCGGGAAGCACCGACTCACTCGCCACGTCTCCATTCAGGCTGGTTAGGCCTGCGGCAACGCTACTGTAAATCTCCACACTCCAACTCGTCACAGCAGAGTAACCGGGGAAATTGTGATAGCCCACCGTTGCTGCGTCGACTTCCGTGATCTGCCCGGCCTGAGAGACAGTAAAGTCGTCCAGGACGGCGAGGTTGTAGGCATTGTAGGGAGCCCCAAAGTTTTGAGAGGTGAAGGCACTTTGAGAGACCGCGTAGCTTCCGTTCGGGCCAATTTGATCCATGACGACGGTCGACGCATGTCCCGCCTGCGCGACAGCAAGACAGAAATACACTGCGAAACCAACCTTGGCTTTTGACATAGATTTTTGGTCGCGGAATGGAACTGAGAGCGATCGTAATATACTCATGCCGCAAGATCAATCAACAGCATGCCAAAACTCGGTGCTTTTAGACGGCAGCACCGGAAAGAGAGCCCCCTTAGGTGTGGTTTAGGGTTCCGAGTCTGCAACAACAAAGGCCGCCCGGGTGGGCGGCCTTTGTTGTTTTTGCGCCGAAGGCGCGGTTACCTGGACGGTCAGTCCCCGGCGACGAGGTCTTCTTCCTTCGCTGCGGGAGCGACGACGGGTTTGATTTCGCCGAGGGAGACGAAGCCGGCGATCTCGGGTTCTTTGAGGATTTCTTTGCGGTAGAGCTTGGCCATCTGGGCGTTCTGGGCGTCCTGCTTGAGCTTCGCGTCGCGGGCGCGGATTTTTTCTTCGCGCGCGTTCTTGGCGATGCCGGACTTTTCGAACGTGTCGTTGGCGGCGGAGTTGACGTGCTCTTCGTTGAGAACCAGGTCGTACTTGTCCTGCTTCTCGAGGCCGACCTTCTTGCCGCCGGCGAAGATCTCGTGACGTCCGTGCTCCTCATACCACTTGGTGAGCGTGGAGGTCATGTGCATCTTCTCGATGATGTTGCGCCAGCCGATGCCCGTGTTGTACGCGCAGAAGGAGATTTCGCCTTCCTGCGTGGCGTACGGGATGATGCACTGCTCGGTGCGGCGGAAGTCGTAGTTGAAGAGGTCCTGGAACCACATGCCGGCGATGAAGAGGAAGTTCCAGCGGTCTTTGCGGCGCTGCTTGATGTCGTCGAGGGTGCGGTCCGCGGTGACCTTGCCGTAGTTGCGGCCGGTCGCGCCGAAGCACTTATCGAATTTCTCGAGCAGCGAGAAGATGCTGAAGTGCGTGGGTGCGTTCTTCGGCTCGTAGTTGCGGATGAGCGCGAGCGCGGCGCCGATGACGGTGAGGATCTTGCCGCGCGAGGCGTCGTTCACCTTGGCGATGTCCTTGGCGAGACGGTCGGCGTTCAGGAAGGCAGTGACCGGAACGGCTTCCTTGGTTTCCTTGTCGATCATGAGCGCCATGCCGATGCCGCAGTTCGGGTGGCAACCGCAGGAGAGCTGACCCCAATCGTGATTGGGCCCGTGCACGAGGTCGGCCCAGTCGGAGAAGGTGGACATAAAGCTGATGGGGAACCAGTCGCGAGTGGACTCGCCGAGACCGGTTTGATCGCGGATGTCGTGCGCGAGGTGCGAGAGGGTGTAGCGCTGTGCGGCACGGCGCTCGTCGGAGACGGCCTCATCGCGGCCAGTGAACGAGACGGGCTGGAAGGAGAGGAAGTTGATCTTCTTCGGGTTATCGAGCGCGAACTGGATGATGCGGCCGACCTGCTCGTTGTTGATGCCATTGACGATCGTCGTCACGGGAACGATGTCGACGCCGGCTTCGTGCAGGTTGTGGATGGCCTGGAGCTTCACGTCGAACGCGTTGCCGACCTTGCGGTGCGAGTTGGCGGCGTTGCCGATGCCGTCGAACTGCAGGTAGGCGTAGCGGAGGCCGGCCTCAGCAGCGGCCTTGGCGAACTCCTTGGACTTCGCGAACTCGATGCCGTTGGTGGCGGCCTGCACGGAGTTGTAGCCAACCTTGCGGGCGTAGGAAACAGCATCGAGGAAGTAGGGCGAGAGCGTGGGCTCGCCGCCGGAGAACTGCACGGACATCTGACGGCGCGGCTTGATCTGCACCGCGTTGTCGAGCATGGTCTTGATCTCGTCCCAGGTGAGTTCGTGGACGAAGCCGACCTGGTTGGCATCCATGAAGCAGGGGTCGCACATCATGTTGCAGCGGTTGGTGAGGTCGATCGTCAGCACGGAGCCGCGGCCGTGCGTCACCGTGGAAGTCCCGTGGTTATGGAGCTTTTCGTCGTTGTGGGCGCGGATGTCGCGGCCGGGGAAGACGTCTTCGAGATGCTTCATCATCGGCGGATCGATGGACATGAGGTCCTCGAAGTGGCCGTGGATGGGGCAGTCCTTGACCATGAGGATCTGGCCGTCGCGCTCGATGATCTGCGCCTTGATCTCGCCGACCTTCTCGTTCAGGAGGATCTCGTGCGGCAGCTTGCCGTCGATGATCTGCTGGCGGATCTCAGGGACGCACTTGGGGCAGAGGGAGTCGGTAGTGCGCGGCCAGCCGAGCGGCGGCTTCTCCTTCTGATAGCTCTTGAGAAGAGGCTTGTCGGACCACTTCGGCGTGAAGCTCTTGTTGGGGCTGATGGAATTCAGCTTGTCAAATACTGTCCAGCTCGCGCGTGCTCCGAGCACTACACCTTTTTCGAGGAGCTTAACCGCTTTTCCCATTTGCTTCGTCTCTCCTGAGAAGACTTATTGCAGCGTTCTGCAGAGTTCTTGCTGACTTCAACGCGAGGCTCGCTCGCGTCCATCGCATCGGGCTTGGACTATCGTGGTAACCTCTGGCCCGAGAAGTACATCCGACAGTTCTTAAGATGCCCTCACCACGTATCAGGGTAGTGTCTTTGAAGCCTGAAGTCGCGTTCTGCGCAGCGAATGGGGAAATAGTGCAGCGAACGGTAACGAGGCGCGTTTTGGCAGCGGAGCGGATTTTACCCGCATCAAAAATGGACGGAAGGGGCTCACGACAACAGGGGACCCCTGAGCAAGGAGAACGACGGTGGTTGAACCACTTCAAGGCCTCAGGTTTTGGGCTGCAACTCTGCTGATTGGGTCATTGGTGGGAACGGTAAAGACGGGGACGGCCGAGCAGGTTCCGGCGTCGCTGCGCGGCACATGGCGGATCGCGCGCGTTCTGCCGACGACGAACTCAGGATGCTGGACGCGCGAACAGGCGCGGTCTCTGGTGGGCTCGACGCTGACGTACTCGCAGAACTGGATGCGGTGGCGCGGTGGGGTGGTGAAGCTTGACGACATCGACACGCGGCGCGTGAGTGCGGATGAGTTCCGCAAAGAGAATGGCGGGGCGGAGCAGCCGGCGAGCTTCGAGCAGATTGGCGTACGCGTGCTCGCGCTGACCGAAGTGGATATGCAACATGAGGACGCGGACGTGCTGCCCGCGAGCACGGAGATTCCAGGCGATGCGGTGCTGATGGTCGCTCCGGAGCGGATTGTGGTGAGCGCGTGCGGCGTGTACTACGAAGCCACGCGCAGCGGAGCGCGGACGAGCTCGGGCGTGCAGCGCGTAAAGGTGAAGCGGGCGCAATCAGGTTCGACGCGAGCAACCGGTAGATAGCAGCGACTTACTGCCGAAGCTCGACGATCGTCGCGCCCTGGCCGCCTTCGTTGTAGGGCGGCTCGGTGACGGAGACGACGTGCGGGTGTTTGCGCAGAAGTTCGCGCAAGGTGCGGCGAAGCACGCCCATGCCGACGCCGTGAACGACACGGATGCGCGGAAGGCCGGCGAGGAAGGCGCGCTCGACGAACCGTTCGACCTCGGCTTCCGCCTCGTCGGCCGTGCGGCCAATGACGTTGATCTCGGAGCTGAGGTTGTCGTCGTCGGTGGAGGTGGAGACGGTAATGCCGCTGTGACGGCGAATGGTTTCGGCGGGCGGCTCGCGCACCGGCGTGACCTCCGCGATGTCGGAGCGGGGAACGCGGGTCTTCATCGCGCCGAAGCTGACCTCGAGCGAGTTGGTGTCGATGAGGCGGACCACGCGGCCCTCGCGATTCAGCGAGCGCAGGCGGACGAGATCGCCGACATGCGGCTCGCGTGGCTGATCGCGTTTGCCGGAATCGCGTGGAATTTCGTCTGAGCTCGCGTTGTGTGCGGAAACGGTGGTCTGGAACTGCTCTGAAAATTCGCGGCGCAGGCGCGCGGTGCGGAGCGCGGAGTCCCGTGCGATCTTCTGCGCGATTTTTTTGTCGTCGATCTCTTTGACAGTATCGCGGAGCTGCGATTCGAAGTCGCGCAGGAGCGCTTCGAGCTTGCGCGCTAGTTCTTTCGTTAGTGCCTGTTGCTCGGCGCGGCCTTCCTGGGCGAGGCGCTGGCGCTCGTTTTCGAGCTTGCGCTGCGTTTCGGCAAGGTCCGCGCGTTCCGCGGTTGCGGCTGAGAGTTGCGCGTGCAGCTCGTCGAGGAAGCGGCTGATATCGGCTTGCTGGGTGGTGAGCTGTGAGCGCGCGTTGTTGACGATGGCGGGATCGAGGCCGAGCCGTGAGGCGATGTTGATGCCGGCGGAAGCGCCGGGAACGCCGAGGCGAAGCTCGTAGGTGGGCGTCAGAGTCGCTTCGTCGAAGCCGACGGCGGCGTTGAGCACGCCAGGGTGACGCGCAGCGTAGACCTTGAGCGCAGTGAGGTGCGTCGTGATGATGCTCGTGACGTGATGGTCCAGGAAATGCTGTGCGACAGCGACGGCGAGTGCGGCGCCTTCATCGGGATCGGTGGCGGAGCCGAGCTCGTCGATGAGCACAAGAGAGTGGCCGTCCGCGCTTTGAACGATCCCGTCAATGTTGCGGATGTGTGCGGAGAAGGTAGAGAGATTTTGCTCGATCGATTGCGCGTCGCCGATATCGGAGAAGATTCCGGTGAAGATGGGCAGGCGCGCGCTCGCTGCCGGCAGCGGAACGCCGGCCTGCGCCATGACGCAGAGCAGCCCGACGGTTTTGAGCGCGACGGATTTGCCGCCGGTGTTTGGCCCGCTGATGATCATCTGTCGCTGGCCGATGGGAAGCGCAACTGTCATCGGGACGATGCGGCCCTGCTGCACGCGCATACGGATCTCGAGCAGCGGATGACGCGCGGAGATGATCTCAAGCTCGACAGGTGCAGCGTCGGATTCTTCGATGTTGCGGGAGCTGGCTTCGGGTGCGTCGATGAAGACCGGCCGGACGCATTCGAGCTCCTGCGCGAAGATCGCGATGGCCTGATGTGCGTCGAGCTCGGCAAGAATGTCCGCCCCGAGCGTGAGCGGCGTGGCGTGCTGCGCGACGGCGCGCGTCATCGCCACGAGGATGCGGTGAATCTCGGCCTGCTCGTCGTCGAGCAGACGCGCGAGCTCGTTGTTCTGCTCGACGGTTTCCATGGGCTCGAGGTAGACGGTCTGGCCGCTGGAGCTGGAGCCGTGCAGGATGCCGCGCACCTTGCGCTTGAACTCGGCTTTGACCGGGATGACAAAGCGCTCGCCGCGCACGGTGATCAGGTCGTTCTGAGTGCTGCCGCCTTCCGAGAGCTGGGCGAGAGCTTTGCGCAGGCTCTCTTCGATGATGCGGTGCTGGCGGGCGAGAGTGCGGCGGATGCGTGCGAGCTCAGGAGAGGCGTCATTGGCGAGTGAGCCGTCGGGTTCAATTTTGCCGCGCAGCGCGCGCAGCAGGTTGCCCAGATCGTGCTCGACGAGGGGCGCGGAGAGCGCCTCGACTGCGGTCCATTGGCCCTTCAGGTCCGCGGGCGGCGCGATGAGCAGTGTGCGCCAGGCGTCGACTCGATCCGCGTGCGCAAGAATTGACAACAGCTCTGCGGGCTCGAGCGCCGCTCCTTCGATGCGCGCCTGATCGAGCAGCGTGGCGGGGTCGATCAATCCGCGGAAGTCGAACGTCGCGCCGAGCGAGACGAGCCGCCGCAGCTCCGCCGTCAGCTGCTGCTGGCGGCCGATCCATGCGGGGTCGGCTGAGGGTTCGAGGGCGAGAACGCGCCCGCGGCCTAGCTCGCTGCGAGCACCTGCAGCAAGACGCTCGCGCAGCCGCTGCCACTCGAGCGCCGCGCCGCCGCGCTCGGCGAGCTCTCCCGGAATGCCGTCGTCGCTAAGCTGCACAGCTCCATTAGAGCCGATTCCGCCGCTTGGGATGCGAAACTGCGGCACGCAAAGGAGGAACCGGGCGATGCTCCCCGGCCGCGTCGCTGGCCCGTCTCATTGGTAAGATGGCAATTGTGACGATCCCCGCGCGGCTCGTCCCGGTGGGTCGCGTGTTGGCGATCACGGGACTTCTCCTTGCACCTCTCGCCCGTCTGCAGGCGCAGGCTCCTGCGCAGGCCGCGCCGAGCGCCTCCTCACCGGCGGCGGCGCAATCTTCTTCCGCGCAATCGTCCGCGACCCAGAGCACGGGTTCGCAGTCGCCCCCCGGATTGATCCCGCGCGAAGAGCCCCCCACCGAAACGCTGCACCTGTTCTCGCGCGAAGTCGACCTGATCTTCACGGTGACCGACCGCCACGGCAACTTCGTCACTGGGCTGCAGCAGCAGGATTTCGGGCTGCTTGACGACGGACGGCCGCCGCAGCGCGTCGTCACGTTCAAGCAGCAGACGAACCTGCCGCTGCGTGTGGGTGTCATGTTGGACACGTCGACTTCCATCCGGCAGCGCTTTCAGTTTGAGCAGGAGGCGGCCACCGACTTCTTCATGCAGGTTCTTCGGCCGGAGCACGACCGTGGTTTCGTCGAGGGCTTCGATGTGCAGACGGAGCTGACGCAGGACTTCACCAACCGCATCGACCTGCTGGATACCGGAATCCGCAAGCTGCGGCCGGGCGGCGGGACGGCGCTGTTTGACTCGCTGTATAAGACCTGCCGCGACCAGATGCTCACCCTGCAGCAGGCAAACGCGGTTCGCAAGGCGATTGTGCTGGTGTCGGATGGCGACGATAACTACAGCCGCGCCTATGAGTCCGACGCGATCAAGATGTGCCAGCGCGCCGAGACCATCGTGTACACGATCAGCACCAACTACGGCCCCAGCAAGGACAAGGGCGACGACGTGCTGAAGGCCATTGCCGACGCGACCGGCGGCCAGGCGTTCTTCCCCAACTCGGTCGAGCAGCTGGCGACGGGCTTCCACAATATTGAAGAGGCGCTGCGCAGCCAGTACTCGCTGGTGTACGTGCCGGCAGACTTCAAGCAGGACGGCAGCTTCCGCACCATCTATCTGCAGGCGCTGGACTCGCGCTACAGCGTGCGTGCGAAGAAGGGCTACTTCGCCCCCAATCCGCCGCAGTAGCTGCCGGCAAATCGTCTCCGGCCGCAGCAGAACTTTCCCCGGGAATTGCCGTCTGAAGATGCATGAGGATTCTGCGTCTTCTGGCTGCACCCACCCTTGTCCTGGCCCTCGTCTCCGCGGCTGCGGTCCACGCGCAGGATCCTGCGGATCCGGCAGACCCGCCGGGAGCGGCTGACGCGATCGCCGGGCTCAGCTCGCAGCGTGCCGCGGCGACGACGATCACCTTCGACCGCGAGATGCTGGACGCGCTGCTCGCCGGCGACCGCATCGCAGGCTTCAACAGCATCTCGTTTGAGCACTATCAGTATCCTGAGCCGGCCTTCTACATCCCCGAGGCAATGCATGCGCTCGAGCAGGCGTATCGCGCGGCCGGATGGAAGCACCTGGTCGATTCATCGGTCGGCCCGCGGGAATCGGCTCAGCCGACCAAGCCCATCGCTGATATCTGGTTCCACGGGCGCGGCGGCGAGATCGACCACGTTACCGTGCTCGTCCGCGCGCGCCGCGAGATGAATGTGATCCACGTCTCCGGACTGTTTCGGCCGATGGACCTCGTGCACCTCAGCGGGCACTTCGGCATTCCGAAGGTGGATCCGGGCGCGGTCATGGTGCCGGCGCCGCCGGGCCGTTAGCCCCTTACGCAACGTACAATCCTCCAGTGCAATTCAGCAGAGTCGTCGACACCGTTCGCGCCGCCGAGCCGCGCCTGCGCGCGCGCCTGCGGGAGCTCGTTGAGATCGAATCTCCGAGCGATGATCGCGAGGCGGTGAATCGTGCAGCGGATTGCGTGGTTGGCTGGGCGCGCGAGCTTGGCGCTGAGGTCCGGCGGCATTCTGGCGACAGCTTCGGAGACGTCGTCGAGCTGCGATTTGGCGCAGGCGTGAGCGGCAAGCCCGCACTGGTGCTGGCGCATCTGGATACTGTCTACCCGATGGGCACGCTCGGCGCGATGCCGTGGCGCGAAACGGAAGCCGAGGACGGCCTGCGGCTCGAAGGGCCGGGCGTGGTGGACATGAAGGCCGGCGTGGCCATGGCGATTGAAGCAATTGCTGCGTTGCGCGAGTTGAACGCGATGAGGCGGCCCGTAACGCTGCTGCTGAATCCGGATGAAGAGGTGGGCAGCGACGCGTCGCGATCGCACACCGAGCGGCTGGCGCGCGAATCTGCGGCGGTGTTTGTGGTCGAGCCCGCACAGGGGCTCGCGTACAAGACTGCGCGCAAAGGTGTGGGTCACCTGGAGCTTTGCGTACAGGGCCTTGCGGCGCATGCCGGCGTCGACTTTGCGAGCGGCCACTCGGCGGTGATGGAGATGGTGCGGCTGGTAGAAGAGGTGTCGAGCTGGACGGACATCGATCGTGGCCGCACGGTGAATATCGGCGTCCTCTGCGGCGGAACGCGGTCCAACGTGATTGCCGCGGAGTGTCGCGCGGAGATCGACGTGCGCGTCGTCACGATGGACGACGCCGCGCGCGTCGAGCAGATGTTTCGCAATCTGCGGACGCGCGATGCAGCATGCACGCTGCGCGTCTCCGGCGGCATCAATCGTCCGCCCATGGAGCGCAGTGCAGGAACTGTGCGGTTGTTTCAGCAGGCGCAGCGGCTGGCAGCGGAGATTGGCGTGGCGCTTGAGGAGGCGTCAACCGGCGGTGGATCGGACGGTAACTTCACCGCCGCGCTTGGCGTGCCGACACTCGATGGCATGGGCGCCGTCGGCGGCGGAGCGCACTCGCCAGGCGAGCATGTGCTGGCGCGCTACCTGGTCGAACGCACCGCGCTGCTCGCGGGAATGCTCCGCGCGGAACTGTAACTAGAGCTGCACCTTCGCGCGCCGCAGCAGCCGCATCGTTGCGGCGAGCGGCAGACCAACAACGTTGAAATAATCGCCTTCGATGCGCGGAATCCAGCGCGCCGCATAGCCCTGGATGCCATACGCGCCGGCCTTGTCGAGCGGATCGCCCGACGCGAGATAAATCGCAAGATCGCGCTCGTCGATCTTGTCGAACGTCACGGCCGTGGTCTCGACATGGTATTGCGAGAGGTGATGTTTCAGCACGCAGATGCCTGTATGAACATGATGCGTGTGGCCGCTGAGCGCGCGCAGCATCGCGTCCGCTTCAGCGACATCGCGCGGCTTGCCAAGAATCTTGCCGTCGAGCTCGACCGTCGTGTCTGCGGCGAGAATGACCGCAGCCGAATCAATTTTTGACACCTCGGCCCCCTTCTCCTCGGCAAGGCGCTTCACGTAAGCGTCAGGGCTTTCGCCGGCGCGTTGCGTCTCGTCGATGTGCGCAGGCACGACATCGAACTGCAGGCCCGCCTGCGCGAGAATTTCGCGACGCCGTGGGGAAGCGGAAGCGAGGATGAGCCGCAGCATCGCTAGCTGAGCGCCTCGAGCGAGATCGTGGTCTCCATAACGTGCGCCTCGCGCGGGGTCAGCCGCAGCGCGTTGTCCGCAGCGTTCGCCGACTCAACGGACACCATGTGCCGCCAACCGTCAGCCGACATGTCGGCCAGACCGGAGTTCGCCCACGGGTTCCACACCACCGTCGTATTCGAATTCGACTTCGTAACGGTGATGCGCCGGCGCCGCACCGGATCGTCGACCACAATGGGCGACGTCGTGTTCAGGTACAGACGATCGGTCGGACCCGCGAGCGTTAGGACGGGCTCGCTCTCAACCCCGCGCGCGAAGTTCGCGGTCTTGTCGATAAACTCCGTCTCGAGCAGACCGTGTATGCGCACCTGTTCGGCGTCGCCGACATGCAGATAAGTGTGCAGCGCCTCCTCAATGCGCATCGGCTTATCGCCGTCGTTGGCGATCGAAAGCCGCAACCGAAGCTCACGGCCTACAGTGATCTGGTAGGCGAGCAGAAAGCGGTCATAACCGAGCGACCGGCTCAGGTCCGTCGGCCCCAGCGTTAAGGAGAAGTGCAGATCCTCAGCCGAGTAAGCGCAGAACTCGAGCTTCCACGGTTGCGTGCGCGCGAAGCCATGCGACGGGCCGTCCTTGCGCGGGTCATCCGGCGTCGCTGTTCGCGAGCCGAACCACGGGAACACGATCGGAACGCCGCCGCGGATCGCATGGCCGGGAGCGAACGCCGTCCGCTCCGACAGGAAAAGCACCTGCTGCTCGCCGTCCGGCTGCCACGCCGTCAGGTGCGCGCCTTGCAGGTACAGCTCGCCGCTGGACGCCGGCGTAGAGATGCGCGCGCGAGTCAGGCCGCTGTGCTCGTCAAAGCAGAGCACTCCAGGGATAGCAAAAGATTCATTCAGTTGATCGATCGTCTGCATAGATGCCGCGTGAGCCGCGCGCGGCCCCTGATTGCATCTTAGGTCATCAGTGAAATGTGAGCGTGTGAATGGTTAAAGCTGTGTTGTGCGACATCGACGGAACACTTGTGCAGAGCAACTGGCTCCACGCCGAGGCGTGGCAGCGTGCGTTCGCCGAGATGAACATCGTCGTCGATCGCGAAACCGTGCGCCGGCAGATCGGTAAAGGCGGCGACGAGCTCATCCCCGTCTTCGTGCCCTGGTGGAAGCGCGAGGCGGTCGAGGAACGGCTGAAGCGCTATCGCGAGTGGATCTTCCGCACCGACCTTCTCCACCAGGTGAAGCCGCTCCCCAAGGTGCGCGAGTTCGCCGAAGAGCTGAAGCGCCGCGGCATTCGCCTCGCCCTGGCAAGCTCGTCCAAAAAACCGGAGATCCAGGACTACAAGCGCATCATGCAGATCGAGGACATGGTCGACGACGAGACCTCAGCCGACGATGTAGAGCGCGCCAAGCCGCATCCTGACGTCTTCTCGGCAACGCTGAAGCGGATCGGCCTCAAACCAAAAGACTGCATCGCGATCGGCGACACACCCTACGACGCCGAATCCGCCGGTAAGGCCGGCCTCCGCACCATCGGCGTCGAGACCGGCGGCTGGACACAGCAGGAGCTGATGGATGCCGGTTGTGTCGAGGTCTACGCCGGCGTCTCCGAGCTGCTGGAGCACATCGAAGAAAGCGCGATCATCCGCGAAGGCCTGCGGCTTTAGCTCACGGCTTCAGCTGCAGCTCGCTCGCATTCCGCTGTCCCGTCGGGCAGATCTGCAGCAGAGGACAATCCCCACACCGCGGATTCTCAAAGGTGCACAGCGTCTGCGCATGCAGCTGCACCAGCGCGTGGTGCTCGTCGAGCATCGCCGCGTCCCACGTCTCCGGCACAAGCCGCATCAGGCGCTCTTCCGTCGTCGCCGCATCCGCACGCGGAACGACGCACAGCCTTTGCACAACGCGCAGATGATTCCCATCGATCGACAAGGCACGCCTGCGCAGCGTTGAGAAGTTGACGATCGCCGCGGACACCTGCGGCCCCACGCCCTCAAACTGCTCCAGCCACGTGCGGATTTTATCGGTGCGATAGCGATGCAGAAAGTCCAGCGACAGCGCGCCGGTGCGCGCCGTGATCTGCTCCAGCGCTGCCTTGAGCCGAGGCGCCTTCTGCTCCGGAAACGTCACCACCGCAATCGCCCGCTCGATCTCAGCAACCGACGCATCGCGCACCGGCTCCCACGCATGCGGCCCGGCACCTGGGAACGCGCGCTCCAAATCACGCATCACCTGCATCGAGTGCGCTGTCTTCGTGCGCGCGCTCAGCAGTGAGTAGATGAACTGTGTCAGGGGGTCCCAGGGCGTCCGCGCCGCCGGCTGGCCGTAGTGCTTCAGCAGCAGCCGATGAACGTGCGGCAGCTTATCCACCTGCTCCGGCGTGAGCGGCCGGCGCGCGGACTCACTCTCAGCCGGATTGTCAGGATCGCGAAAGAGTTCGGTTGTGCTCACTGGCGGCGAAGCGCACTCACGCTCGAGCGAGACGCGCTACAGCTATTCTGCGCCTGTCACGCGTTCTTCAGCTCTCCAACCAGCGCTCCGACCGGGTTCATGATGGCCTTCTTCGCGATCGTCATAACGGGCGTGCCCCGCTTATACATCAGGTACGCTGCAACCGCTCCGGCGATGATGCTGCCCCAGGTGATGGCCTTGCGCATGCTTCCTCCTCCACAAATGGACGTCTTCATCGCTGTAGGATGCAAATTAGCCCGGTCTTGTGAGCCACCGGCCGAGAGGAATCGATGAACCTTGCCCAGTCCTGTTCCGTAGTCGCGTTCGCGGGCGTTCTCGCGCTCGGCGGGATGGCCGCCGCCCAGCAGCCCGCGCCGTCCGTCAGCACGGACCCCGGCCGCGCGATGCACCTGACCGCACCCGCGGGCGTAAAGCCCGGCCTTCCGACCGTGTGGCTCGTCGGCGACTCCACCGTGCGCAACGGGCGCGGCGACGGCGCGCACAACCAGATGGGCTGGGGCGATGAGCTCGCGCAATTTCTTGACCTCAACAAGGTGAACGTCGCCAACATGGCCATCGGTGGCCGCAGCTCGCGTACTTACATCACCGAAGGCCACTGGGCCGACGTGCTCGCCATGATCAAGCCGGGCGACATCGTGCTCATTCAGTTCGGCCACAACGACAGCGGTCCGCTCGACGACGCAGCACGCGCGCGCGGAACCATCCCCGGGATCGGCGACGACACGCGCGACATCGACAACCCCATCACAAAGCAGCACGAGACCGTGCACACCTTCGGCTACTACATGACCCAGTACGTGAAGGATGCGAAGGCCAAAGGCGCGACGCCGATCGTCTGCTCACTGGTTCCACGAAAGATATGGAAGGACGGCAAGATCGTCCGCTCGTCGGACAGCTACGCCGGCTGGGCTCGCCAGGTTGCCGCAGCGCAGCACGTCGGCTTCATCGACCTCAACGAGATCACAGCGCGCAAGTATGACGCGCTCGGCGAGGCCGCGGTCGAGCCGCTCTTCGGCGACCCACACACCCACACCACAGCCACGGGCGCCATCATGAATGCCGAAAGCGTCATCGCCGGCCTGAAGACGCTTTCCGACGATCCGCTGGCCAAAGATTTCTCGCCCAAAGGCGAGGCGATTCCTGCCTACAAACAGTAGACGGCGTTCATGCTTTGCGCGCGCCTTCCGAGATTGTCCCAAGCTGCCGGCCTTCCCCCGTCGCGATTCCCCACGCCATCCGCGGCGTGTTGTGCGCCAGGCCGAGTGAGCCGTCGGGGCCCAGCAAAATGATTCCGCCATGGCCGCCCAACCGGTTGAACAGGTAATCGATCGCCGCGCTGGCCGCCTGCTGCGGCGAGCTGCCGGCAGCAACCTGATCGACCGCCCACTTGCCCAGCACCAGCTTCATAATCGGCTCGCCCCACCCGGTCAGCGAGACCGCCGCGGACTCGTTGTCGGCATAGCATCCGCACCCAATCAGCGAGCTGTCTCCCACCCGCCCCGGCGCCTTCGACAGCGTTCCACCCGTCGACGTTCCCGCCGCCAGATTGCCATTCGCATCCAGCGCCACCGCACCCACCGTGTCGTGCGAGTGCAGCGTCGGGTTGTCGACGCGCACCTCGTCCGCGAGCCCCTGCTCGACCTCGGCTTGGAGCATCGTTTCCGAAGCAGCGTCCAGCATGGTCTGCGCCAGCCCGGCCTCTGCCGCCGGCGTCGAGATGAACTCCGCATTCCCACTGAAGGTCGTATCCGGATGTCCCGCAAGCTCGGCCTGCTGGAAGCGCATCAGGCGGTCGCGCTCGCGCGGCACAATCAGCTCCGTATTGTCGACCAGCCGCATCCCGTGCTGCGTCGCAAACCGCTCCGCACCGGTCCCGACAAAGTACACATGCGGCGACTTATCCAGCACCAGCCGGGCCGCCTGGATCGGATTCTTGAGCCGCTCGACGCACGCCACACCTCCGGCCCGCAACGTCGCTCCATCCATCATCAGCGCATCAAGCTGCACACGCCCGTCGCGCGTCAGGAATGATCCGCGCCCGGCGTCGAACGTGTCGTCGTCCTCCATCACGGTGATCGCCGCCTCAACCGCATCGACCGCCGACCCATTCTTCTCGAGCACGGCCCACCCCGCCCGCAGCGCAGCGCCGATCCCGCGCTCATGCGGCGCAATCGCGTCGTCAGGCATAGCCCAGGCGCCGCCGTGAATCAGCAGTACAGGTTTCGAAGTCTTAGAGGAGGTCTGGGTGTCCGGGCTGCTCATCGCACTTGAGAGTGTACGGGAGCCGCGCGTTCACGGTGTAGGGAGTCCACTCAGCTTGCGCCGCTCGGTCTCGACATACGTATACCGGATACGGTGAATCACCGTAAGCGTCGAGAACACCGCGAGCACCCACAACGCCGCGGGCATCGCATCCCAGCGCTCAAACAGCGCGCCCAGGATAATCAGCACAATCCGCTCCGGCCGCTCCATGAAGCCCACCTTGCATGAGCCAATCAGCGCTTCAGCCCGTGCGCGCGTGTAGCTCACCATCAGCGATGCCGTCATCACAAACGCCACCAGGAAGATGTAGAAGTACCGGTTCCCGCGCGCATAAAACACCAGCAGGCCGAAGAACAGCGCCACATCCGAGTAGCGATCCAGCACCGAGTCGAAGTACGCGCCGAACACCGACACCTGGTTCGTCTGCCGCGCCACGCGGCCATCCACCATGTCGAACAGGCCCGCGCCGATGATCACCAGCGCCGCGTACAGGAACATCCGGACATAGTTATCGCCGCGCGCGTAGCCGAAAAAGAACGCCGCAATCACGTTGATCAGCAGCCCAATAAACGTAAGCGTGTTCGGCGAGATCTTCGAGAGCGCAAGCCCGTTGACGATCTTCTGCAGCAGCCATCCGCTGCCCTTCCCGAATGCGCTAGTCCAGGTCATTGATTCACTCTTCATTCCAGTTTAGTGGACTCGCCGCCATCGGGCACGTATATAGTGGCCACGCAAGGCTCGAAAGGGGACGAACGTTGAATCCTGGCAATGTGACGCGGTGGTCTGCTGTCTTGGTACTCGGGTTGGTGATGGGAGCGAAGGCCCAGGCACAGCTTCCCGAAGACAAATATCTCTGGCTGGAGGACACCTCCAACCCCAGGACGATGGAGTGGGTCAAGGCCGAGAACGCGCAAACGGCCGCTCACTTCGACGCCGATCCGCAGTTCACGAAAGATTACGACGATGCGCTGCGCATCCTCAACGACCCTGAAAAGTTGGCCACGCCGCGCCTCAATGGCGACTCCGTCTACAACGAGTGGAAGGATGCCCAGCACCTGCGCGGTCTGTTGCGTCGCACCACGCTCGAAGACTACCTCACGCAGTCACCCGACTGGCATCCGTTGCTGGACATCGACGCGCTGAACCGCACCGAAAATGCCAAATGGGTTTCGCGCGGCCTGAATTGCCTCTACCCGGACGATCACTATTGCCTCGCCATGCTGTCGAACGGCGGTGAAGACGCAACGACAGCGCGCGAGTTCAACCTCCAAACCGCACAGTTCGTTACCGGCGGCTTTGTCCTCGACCACAGCAAGCAGCGCATCGACTGGCAGGACAAGGACACGCTGCTCGTTTCGCGGGACTGGGGCGGGGGCACGCTCACCAACTCCGGCTACCCGTTTGTGGTCGAGCGGTGGAAGCGCGGAACGCCGCTGGAATCAGCAACCGAGATCTTCCGCGGCCAGCCCACCGACGAGCTCAGCTCCGAGGCGAATGTCATCCACGACGCCTCCGGCCATCAACTCGTCACAATCAATCGCGGGGTGACCTTCTTCACCTCGCAAACCTTCGTCGAAACGCCGAAGGGGCTCAAGCAGCTTGCCATCCCCTCCAAGGCCGGTGTTGCCGGGATGATTGACGGCCGCGTGCTCATCCACACCCATGAAGATTGGGCAGCCAACGGACACACCATTCCCGCAGGTTCGCTAGTCGAGCTCAAACTCGCCGACGTGCTGCGCGATCCAGAGCACCTCAAGCCGCAGATCATCTTTGCGCCCACCGCGCATGAGTTCCTGCAGGAGACAGCAGTCACGCCGCACCATCTGCTGCTCACCACGCTCGACAACGTGCAGGGCCGCGCCTACCTCTACTCGCCGGCCACGCATGATTGGGAGGTACATCGGTTGGACCTCCCGGAGAACTCCTCCATCGGCATCGTCTCCACTGACCCAAAGAGCGGCCGCTACGTGCTCAGCGCGCAAGGCTTCCTCACCCCCACAACGCTCTATCTCGGCGACGCCGCGACCACTTCGCTGAAGCCGATCAAAACCGCGCCCGCGCGCTTCGATGCGAGCAACGATACGGTTGAGCAATTCTTCGCCACGTCCAAGGACGGCACCAAAGTTCCCTACTTCGTCGTTCACCCCAGGGACATGAAGCTCGACGGCTCGAACCCCACGCTGCTGACCGCGTACGGCGGCTTCGAAGTCTCCGAGACGCCTCTTTACAACGCCGTCACCGGCAAGCTTTGGCTGGAAAAAGGCGGCGTCTACGTCCTCGCAAACATCCGGGGCGGCGGCGAGTTCGGCCCCGCATGGCATGAAGCCGGCCTGAACACCAAACGCCAGGTCATCTATGACGACTTCGCCGCCGTCGGCGAGGACCTCATTCGCCGCAAGATCACCTCCACACCGCATCTCGGAATCATGGGCGGTTCGAATGGAGGGTTGTTGATGGGCGTCGAAATGACCGAGCATCCTGATCTCTGGGGTGCCGTCATCATCGAGGTCCCGCTCCTCGACATGATTCGCATCTCGAAGATTGCCGCCGGCGCAAGCTGGGTCGGAGAGTACGGCTCCATCGCCGACCCGAACGTCCTCCAATTCTGGCTCGCCCACTCGCCCTACCAGCAGTTGAAGCCCGGCGTAACCTACCCCGACCCATTGATCTGGACCACCACCAAGGACGACCGCGTCGGCCCGCAGCACGCTCGCAAGTTCGCCGCCAAAATGGCCGAGTTCCATGAACCCTTCTACTTCTACGAGGTCATCGAAGGCGGACACGGCTCCGGCGCCGACGCCCGCCAAACCGCCCACACCGACGCGCTGAACTTCGTCTACCTGCAGCAGAAGCTGATGAAGTAATGCAAGTAGCCAGTAGGAAGTAGGAATAGAAATCAGGAATGAGGAAAGACAAAAGCCCTTGCTATGCAAGGGCTTTGTCTGCTTGCCCTCGCCTATCTCTACTCCGCTGCGTCGTGAATCGTCGTCAGCTTCAGGATCTCCAGCTCGCGCTGGCCTGTCGGTGTCACGACCGTCGCCGTGTCGCCGACCTCCTTGCCAATCAGCGCGCGCCCGATCGGCGACGTCGTCGAGATCAGCCCCTTCGCCACATCCGACTCCTCGCTCGTCACCAGCTTGTACGTAAGCTCCTCGTCCTTGGCCGTGTCCATCACCACCACAGTCGAGCCGAACCCGACCCTGTCCCGCGGAATATTCGCCATGTTCACCAGCGACAGCTCGGCCATCCGCTTCTTCATCTGGCCCAGCCGCGCGTTCACAAATTCCTGGCGCTGCTTGGCCATGTGGTACTCGGCGTTTTCCGAGAGATCGCCCAGCGCCACCGCCTTCTTGATCTCGGCCGGCAGCTCCGTAGTGAGCTCGTACTCAAGAGCTTTAATCTGCTCCTGCAGGGCTTTCATGATGTCTTGCATGCAAGGGTCTGCTTTGCTCGCGGCCTCGCGGACGTGCTTGAGGCTCAGTGGAATGAAAACTCCATTATACGAGACCCCCGCTCGCCGCCGCCCAATCCGCTCCCGCTCAACTACTTGGCCCGCCCCAATCCTCCGGATCCGGCAACAGCGCAGGCCCACCGCCCTGCCCCGACAAAAACGCCTCCAGCAGCAGCACCGCCGCCACCTGATCAATCATCTCTTTCCGTCTGACCCGCGACCCCGCACCCTCGGCCCTCGGCGACCGCCCTCCGGCATCCAGCAGCTCATGCGCCTGACGCGTCGTCAGCCGCTCATCCAGCAGATGGTGCCTCAGCCCCGGATGCTCCGCCGCCAGCGCCCGCGCAAACGCCAGCGCCTTCGCCCCCTGCGCACTCTCGGTCCCATCCGCATTCAGCGGATTCCCCACCACCACCACCGCCACGCCATGCTGCCGGATGAAGCGCGCAATTGCCTTCAGGTCCGTCCGCAGTGTCGTCCTGTGCAGCGTAAACAGAGGCTGCGCCGTCAGCCCCAGCGCATCCGTAATCGCCAGCCCAATGCGCTTGTCGCCCACATCCAGCGCCAGAATCCGCTCCGCCATCGCCTCACTCTACAACTCGCCGATCTACGAGACGCGCCGGTTCTTCCGCAAAATCCCAAACAGGATCAGCAGATACTCAAACAGCCGCTCCACATACACCCATGAGTACCCCGTGCTCGGAATATGCTTCACCGCCATGATCGTGCGCGTGATCGCGTCCGCCGCAAACGCGATCGCGAACGCCATAAACAGGAAGTCGCCCGTCCTTCGCCAGAAGCGCAGGAAGAAGATCGCCACCACCAGTGAAGCGGTCGCCAGCACCCCCAGCAGATACCCTTCAATCATCGCCTCACTCCGAATCCCAAATCAGCCCGTAGATCAGCACCAGCATCGAGACGCCCGTCACGCCGTGCCGCAACAGGTGCAGATCAATCGCCTCCGGCAGAATGCTCAAGTCCAGAAACGTCAGCCCGTTGGAAAGCGCCAGCCCCAGGAAGCAGATCGCGCTCCACAGCAGAAGCCGCTGCCCCGATTGCCGGTACCCGCGCGCCAGCAGCAGACCGCACGCCAGAGCGACAAACGTGCCCAACAGGTAGATGGCAGCTTCCATCAGCTCTTGCCCTTTCTGAACCGGAACGCATCTGCAAATGCGCGTATTCCAGGCGAGGCTTTCGAATGAATTATGCCTGAGATACGAATCAGCTCTCGCCGGTACGTCTCATCCAGCGCCTGCACCAGCCGGTTCAGTTCCTCTCTGCTGGTGTCGAAAAAAAACGATCCACTCCCATCGCGCGCAATCAGTTCGCGCCGGTACAGGTCTTCCGCAATCGCGTTCCCCTGCCCCTGCGCAATGTAAAGCTGGCCCGCAACCTCTGCCGCCGACCGCGCCTGCGGCGCAACCCGCCATAACAGCAGCAGCGCTTCCAGGTGCGGCACACTGTCAATCTCATCGCGTAGAAACCGCTCGATGTTCGGTGAATCCTCGGGCATCACTCCCTATCCGCTTATGCTATATCGATCTACGATCCAATCCCACTCGGGCAGAAATATGCAATCCCCCGAAGCGGGCCCGCCGCATGCCATGCCCGTTACAGCCTGAGAACGTCCCCGCAAATCTCTCTCGAATCAAAGAAAACAGCCACCTAGACTGTGGCGTGAGGTGCCTCTCCGGTGCGCGTGCTCAAATTCCTTCTGGTACTCATCATCGTTGTGGCCGCCGCACTGGCCTTCCTCTTCGCCGTCCCCTTCGGCCCCAGTTCCGCGCAGTTTGTCGACGTCGCCCCCGGCACCAGCACCCTTGAAATCGGCCGCCAGCTCAAGCACGCCGGCGTCCTCCGCACCGGCTACGAGCTCGAAGCCCTCAAGCTCTCCCGCGGCGGCACCCTCAAAGCCGGTGAGTACAGGTTCGACCACCCCGCCAAACCCAGCGAAATCTATGACCGCCTTCGCCGCGGCGACGTCTTCACCATCACCCTTGTCGTGCCCGAGGGCTACAACATCTTCGACATCGCCGGCGCCGTCCAGGCTGCCGGCCTCGACTCCAGCTCCAGCTTCCTCGCCGCCGAGCGCCACCACACTGAGCTCATCGCCGACTGGAACCCCGGCGCGCCGTCCCTCGAAGGCTTCCTCTTCCCCGACACCTACAAGTTCAACCGCCACACCACCGAAACCGAAATGCTCGCCACCATGGTCAAGCGCTTCGCCGAAGTCGCCACCCGCCTCCGCATCCCTGCCGCCGACGCCCACCGCGTCGTCACCATGGCCTCACTCGTCGAGCGCGAGGTCCACGTCAACCCCGAGCGCCCCATCGTTGCCGGCGTCTTCGAAAACCGCCTCAACGCCGGCATGCCCCTCCAGACCGATCCCGCCGTCATCTATGCCTCGCTCCTCAACGGCACCTGGACGGGCGTCATCCACCAGAGCGAGCTCCACTCCGAATCCCCCTACAACACCTACATCCACCCCGGCCTTCCGCCCGGCCCCATCTGCAACCCCGGCGTCGCCGCGCTCGAGGCCGCGCTCCACCCCGCCCAGACCGACTACATGTACTTCGTCGCCAACCCCGACGGCTCAACCAAATTCGCCAAAGGCCTCGACGAACAAAACACCAACGTCGAAGCCTACCGCCAGGCCACCCGCTAGCCAAAGCACTCGTGTTGAGCGACGAACAGGTACCCCGACGCTTTAGCGTCGGGTTCATACATCGCCAAAATGAACGGGGGCTTAGCCCCTGAGGTTTGCTTTGCCAGAACGTCGGACCACCGCAAACACCCACCGCTCGACCCGGCAAGTCCCAACCCCGCCAATTTCTGCATCTCTAATCTCCATTTCGGAGATTCCTTTGAGTTACGTACGTTCCCTGATTGAAATTCTTCGGACCACTCTGAAGAGTTTGGAGACGGAGCCCGGGTTTTCTGCTGCGGATCCGCATGCCCGCGAAATGCGCCGCTGGCTGCTTATCGCCATGGCAGACCTCGAGGAACGCATGGAGGACGAGGCCAATGAGAGCGCCACGGACACGCTCCCACTGCCCGAAACCGCTACTTCCTGGATCCGCTTGAAGAGCGCCCTTCCCCAACCGAGGGATGGTAACGTGCCGTAAGCAGCCCGATACTCACCTTCGTAACGTCACCTGAAGGGCTGGGCTACGCGGTTGCGGTATTGGAATCAGGAAGGCAATGGCACGTTTCGCCGTCTCGACGGCGCCCAAGTAAGAGCCGACAGCGGCACTCCGGAGCGTCCGTGGACTGCAACAGGTCCCGCGCCCGGCTTTGGTCTGCTCGCCGTCATGATCCTCGGCAAGCCGTCCGCTCGTACTTGGCGCACCCGTGACGGGGCCATGGCCGCAATAGACCGGCAATTGCCCTTGCCCGACCACCAGGACTCCTCGCCTGACACACCTCGACTCACCAGGAACCCGCATAAATCTGATCCAGGAGTTTTTTCCGGCCTGATCTCTCGGGCTCGAAGCCTCGACCAGCTTTCCCGATGGCGCTGGCCCGCGGCGATCTCCGACTAAACCGTCGGCGCGAGTCACAAGCTCTGCCATCCGGAACTCGCACGGCGGAGCGGCGGGTCTCGAGACCCTTCCGTACGACTTGCCGGGATTTCTACCCCTGATTCATCCCACGCCTATGCTGGTTTCCGTTCGCAGAACGTTGCAATACCCGTCATGGCGGGGCATCCGCCGTGCACGTAACCGTGGAGCGTCGCTGAATCGGCTGTGTATGAGGCCGGAAAACCGCCTCGCCCCGCGACCGGTTTTCCAGAACTGTTTACTCCAAAGTTATTTGGGGTAACCTTTTGTGTACCCCAAGCCGTAGTATGTCGAACAAAATTATCGAGTTTGCCCCAGTCGCATGTCCCGCCGCAAGCGAAGATTCGGCGAAAACTCAATCCACAACTATTGCAATATAGTCGCAATCCATTCTGCCCAAAAAACTTAGATTTGTTCGAGCCCTGTGGGAAATTTTCCGTTGACACAGGGGTGGGGCGCGGCTCTATAACCGCATAACTCACCCCGGACGAACCCCGGTCGGAAAGCAAAACCGATCCGCCGCTGTGGTTCCCCCCGTCGAGAGTGCACTTGGGGTCGGTGTCTCCCATCGCCGCCCTCGAACCAACCGTGACAACCGGCCCCGGCGGGGCGGGATTGCGCCACAGAGCGCAAACGATTACCGCCATCGGACCCGCAGCAGCCTGACCGAACCCGACCCCGACCGCGTGAAAACGAGAGAGGTTCGACAGGGGAGAAGTGTGCCTGGAGAGAAGAATATGAAGCACTTTTGCGTTGATAAACAAATCAAGCATTTCTGCGTGGAATTGAAGGTATGCGAGGGGTGCGGAGGGCTTTGGCTCCGTGCCAAACATCCGGAAGAAGCCCATGGGGTGTACTGCCGCCCGTGTGCGCTGCGGTTGTCGGACTTCCCGGCGCCGCGCCGCCGCAGTCGCGCAGGACGAAAGCCGAAGGTACGGCTGGCCGTCTGCGAAGGAGGAGCAAAGTGACCGCCCACAAGCGACACGTTGTCTTCTCGCCAATCGAAACAAATCAACCGGCAAACAGCCAAATCAAGCAGGTGTCAGCAATGGAAAGGGAGAAATCGGTGGGAATCGGGTCCGGAAAAACAATCAATGGTCTGCAACTGGTGCATGTCTCACGCAATACGCAGCGCACGGAACTTCGCGAAGCCACCACCGGAAGACCGGTCATGCTGCCGGTTCTGGTACCGAAGATATGGGCGGTCGCCGAGCCGGCCCCGGTCTTGCTCTCCGAGACCGCAGTCCCGCCTCAGCCGACTCCGCCTAAAGTTGAGTTGGCCTTCTATCGCAAGTACACCGAGGCCATGCTTCGGCGTTACCTGCGCCTCTCCGTGGAGGTCGGCCGCGTTCCGTCCGTGTTGGGACGCGAGCTCTTCCGCGGCAACGTCTCGCACTGCAAGGTCGATGGCTTCGAAGACGGAATCATCTTCTGCGTAGACGTCGAGCGCTGCCTCGCCAAACTCCCCAAGGACGATCAGCGAGTCATCAAGCGCATCGCCATCCAGGGCTACACGCTTCAGGAAGCCGCACTCTTCCTCGGTATGGACTTCAGGCGCTGCCACGAGCACTACGGCCGCGCCCTGGATCAGCTCACCGAGCTCTTCCTCGCCGGTCGGCTTCTGGAGCCTCAAAATTCTTGTCAAGATGTGGAAACCGTGTAAAACGCTACAAACCACACAAACAAATGCCACTTACGCCACGTCCAAAAATCCGGAAATAATTTCACTCGGTTTGGTATTCTAAAGAAGTACAGATCAAACGGGAGACCTCACTGGGATACCAGCGGTCTCCCGTTTCACGTTTGGGGGGAAAGTACAGGATGCGATGCGGTGGGAAGCGGCAGGGAAGATGGGTGGCAGTATCGGGGGCACGGCTGATGGCCGAAGGGGCGGAACCGCCCCAAGGAACGAAATCGGAAGCGAAGCCCCTTCGGCCAAAACAGTGCAACAAGTATTTGCAGAAAAAGCTGGCCAAAGAATTCAAAAAAATCGTGGACGGCTTCATCTCCGAGGCCGAGAAAGGCGGCTGCGCCCACATGAAGCTCGCCGTCGAGCTCCTCGAGCCCGTCAAAGATGACAGCCGCGCCCGCAAAGGCTCCGCCCACAGGCTACTCGATGAGCTCGGGGAATGAAATGTGAACCGAAGCGGTACCTGCCGCATCGGATTCCCCAGCGATGTTCGCCGATATACTTAAGAGCTCCAGGGGATGAAGATTTCGCGAGCTCTATCAACGGGTTGTTTGGCGGCGGCTGTGTTGCTCACAGGCTGCTTCCGGACCACGCAGATCGTGCAGCGGACCCAGGCGCCGGATATGTACCGGTCCACGTCCGTTGAGAACCTCGAGAAGATCATTTCCGACCGCGACACCGCCATCAAGACCCTGACCGCCTCCGTTCTGCTCACTGCGAGCACCGGCGGCGGCAAAGAGGGCCAGGTCGTCACATACACGTCGTTCAAAGGCTTCATTTTCGTGCGAAAACCGCAAGATTTGCGCGTAATTATGCAACTTCCTGTCATCGGTTCGCGCGCTTTGGACATGGTTTCGAACGGCGAAACCTTCACCCTCGTGCACGCCACCGGAGGTCACGGCGACGTCTGGATTCAAGGCAAAAACACGGTCACAACGCCGTCAAAAAACGGCCTTGAAAACCTCCGCCCGCCCGTCTTTTTCGACTCGCTTCTGGTCCCCGGCGTAAGCGAGGAAGAGTTCGTAAGTCTTTCAGAATCCACTCGCGTTCTGGCGCCCGCTTCCAAGCACCAGGCCGCCATCGAGGAGCCGGATTACGACCTTGCCGTGCTCAAACGATCCGCCGGAAACACGCTGCATCTCGAACGATTGGTCCACTTCAGCCGCATCACCCTGCTTCCGTTCGAGCAGGACATTTACGACGACAAAGGCGAGCCGGAGACGATCGCCACCTACGACAAGTACCAGGACTTCAACGGCATCCAGTTTCCGATGCTGATCAACATCAAACGTCCGTTGGACGAGTATTCGCTCAAGCTGCAGGTAACCAAGCTGGCGCTGAATCAGCCGCTCGAGAACGATCAGTTTGAGCTGAAGATTCCGCCCGGTGTGAAGGTCCAGCAGCTCCAGTAATTACGCGAGGCCCGCTCGGTGGGCGTGGCTCGCGATCTGTTCATTGATCTCAAGCGCAAGCGCAAGTGCAGCACGGCCGGCGTGGCCGGTCACGCGCGGCTGCGTGCGCTTGCGAACTGCAGAGAGAAAGTCTTCGATCTCCAGGCGCAGCGGTTCGGCGTGCTGCGGATCGAGCTTCTCGAGCGAGAGCCCGCGCGAAGGATGAGAGCCGTCCGCTTCGGCAAGCGTCGCTGGATCAAGCGCGCCCGAGGTGAGCTGCGCGAGCAGCGATGGATCGACCTTGATGGTGAGCAGCTCCTGGCGCGCGAAGTCGAGCGAGAGGTACTCGTGCGGCTGGAAGAGGCGCAGCTTGCGGACCTGCTCGGTAGAGACGCGGCTGGCGGTGAAGTTGGCCACGCAGCCGGAGTCGAACTCGACGCGCACGTTGGCGATGTCGACCTTGGGTGAGAGCACCGGTAGGCCAACGGCGCGAACTTCGCGCACCGGCGATTGCGTGAGCGAAAGAACAACGTCGAGGTCGTGAATCATCAGGTCGAGCACGACATCGACGTCGAGCGATCGCGGGGTAAAGATCGAGAGGCGATGGGCCTCAAAGAACATGGGCCGCGTTACGCGTTGCGCGGCGGCAGTAACGGCTGGGTTGAAGCGCTCCAAATGTCCAACCGCAAGTGTGCGGTCGCGCTCTCGCGCGAGGGAAAGAAGAAGGTCGGCTTCAGCAAGTGAAGCGGCGAACGGTTTTTCGATGAGCACGTCGATGCCCGCGGAGAGAAGGCGCTCGGCGATGGCGGCGTGGTGGATGGTGGGGACGCAGACGGACGCGGCGTCAAAGGGGGGCGCCGCGTTCTGCGTTTTGTTTTTCTGGAGCGCTTCGTCGAGCGAAGCGAATGCGGGGATGTCGTAGAGGGCAGCGAGCTCGGAGCGGCGTGCGGCGTCGGGTTCGATGAAGGCGGCGAGCTCGAGCTCGCCGGGGTAGAGGGATTCAAGCTCGCGATAGACGCGGAGATGGTTGCGGCCGAAGGCGCCGGCTCCCACAACAGCGACGCGAGGTTGGCGAATGGGCAAGTGAGCTACTTCTTTGCGGATGAGGTCGGGGCTTCGACGGCTTCGCGGCAGCGGGCGTAGAGCTCGAGCAACTGCGCGATCTGGTCTTCGGACCTGGCGGCGCCGGGGACGCCGAAGCCGGTGGATGCGGGAGCGGTGCGACCGACGTTCGCGTGCGGCGCGATGAATTTGAGCAGATCGAGAGCGATGTCTTCGGAGCGGCGAACGGCGTTGGTGCTGGGTTCCATGATGGCCTTTCGAGAGATGCGACTGAAGCGATGGTAGCGGTTGAACGGAGAGGCGCGCAACGGACGGCGGCAAAGTCGGGCGCCGGGAGCCGCTTCGCTCCCAATTTTTGGCAGGTTGAACGTTGAGACAAATATGCGAGGTGCGATGCGAGGAGTGAGACGGGGAGTGACCCTGGTGACTGTGCTGATTGCGCTACTGACGTGCGTTGGCGCAGTGGCCCAGGTGGCGACGACGACGGTTCAGGACACGGTGTACCGGGCGGATGGAACGCCGGCCAGCGGAACCGTGATCGTGAGCTGGCCAACATTTACGACCGCGGCGGGACAGGCGGTAGCCGCAGGGAATACGTCGGCGACGATTGGACCGAACGGAGCGCTGGCGATGACGCTGACGCCGAACGCCGGCGCGACGCCGACGGGAAGCTACTACACGGCGGTGCTGCACCTGGACGACGGAACGACGAGCCAGCAGTACTGGGTGGTTCCGGTGAGTGCGACGCCGGTGACGCTGGCAACGATTGAGAACCAGGTGCTGCCGACAAGCGTGGCGATGCAGACGGCATCGCGTGCGTATGTTGATGCGAAGATTGCGCAGGTGCAGACGGGCGGAACCGGCGGAACGACGGCGTATGTGCCGCTCTCCGGCGGAACGATGACCGGACCGCTGGTGCTGCCGGCTGATCCTGTGACACCGACGCAGGCTGCCGACAAGCACTATGTCGACACCAACATTACGCAGGTGACGGCAGGCGTCGGGCAGAAGGTGAGCCTTGTGCCGACGGTGACGCAGACGATTGCACAGCCGGCAGGAACGCAGATGCAGGTAAACGCGTTCAACGGCGCGCTGTATGCGAGCCAGTTTCAGACCGGCACGGGCGGCAACGGAATTGCGAATGCGCTGGCTGCATGCCCGACGGGCAGTGGATGCTTTGTCGAAATTGATCCGAGCTACACGGCGGGCGAGCCGCTGAACCCAGCGCAGATCCCGAACTTTGGGCGCGTGGCGGACATACGGCAGGGCGCGGACAACGAGACGTTTGTGAATCCGGTGAACGGCTCCGGCAACAGCATGGCGGAGATGCTGAGTCAGCTTTCGACCAACTCGGATGCGAATACGAGTGTGGCGGGGAGTGGTGTCGGAAGCACGCGGCTGACGTTCAGCCTCTCGAACACAGCGATGGCAGGCGGATCGAACCAACTGCCCGGCAACGTTGAGAGTGCGCCGTACGGCAAGGCCAACTACGGCGTGAGCCTGGAGACCGGCAACTACTTTACGGAAGGGCAGCACGTGCAGAATCAGCACGTGACCAACTGCTACGGCGTGGGCGACTGCCTGGACGGAAGCTGGGTGCTGACCAGCTCCGGTGGCTATCGAGACATGGCCGACGAAGGAGCGCATCCGTTCGACCTGCAGGTGAACGAAGACTGGAGAGTGTTCCAGGGCACGTGCTCGACCGGATGCGCGACCGGATCGACGCAGGTGAGTGTGAATGCGACGATCGGCGGGGGAACTGAGGGCGAAGGGCGCTTTCTGATCGACAAGAACCCGGCGAACACGATCAGCACGGGGCAGCTTGTTGGCGGCGGGGCCAATGTGTTTTCGGAGGGCAACTTCACGGGAACGAACTTTGCGCTGAGTGTGTTTCTCCAGACCGCAGCGGCGGCGACGTCGCAGCCGAAGAACATTGCGCCGGGAACGGTAACGCTTCCGATTGTGACGAGCGGAGCGCCGGCGGGGTTCGCGGTGAACACGAGCCAGCTTCCGTCGAACTCGGGTGTGGCGTGTATCGCGGATACGAACGACAACCGGTTTCCGAACTTTGAGACGGCGAATTACACGGTTGTGGACGCGAGCCACATTACGCTGACGCTGAACAAGGTGCACGCGGCCAAAGCGGTGATCGCTGTGGGCGGGCTGTGCGGGTATGGCATCGAGCAGACGGTCGACACGGTCGGGTATGTGCGGCAGATCTTTCCGGTGATCGGATCGGTCACGCCGACGGAGCTGTACTACGCGGCGGCCAGCACGGGCGTTTTGGGATGGGCCGGTGCACCGAGCACGAGCGGCTTCCAGAACATCTCGATGACGGTGACGTCGATCCTGCGGCAGAACAACGTCGTGACGGCAACGCTGGCAAGCAACATGCTGACGGATGTAAATGGGCTGACGATGACGGTCAGCGGCGTGGCGGATGCGAGCTATAACGGCAGCTTCCAGGTAACGACGACGGGCTCGAACAAGTTGACGTACAGCGACACCGGCGCGAACAGCACAAGCACGGGAGGAACGATCACGTTCCTGACGGGGAGCTATGTGCTGTATCCGATGGCCGAGGTGCTAGGTGTGTACGACGCGAGTACGAAGCAGGTTGACGGGCAGTTGACGCTGGCGGCGAACACGGTGGCATGGGCGCCGCGCGATGCGGTGGAAGAGCCTCACTACTATCAGCAGCTCACGGATGCGGACACGGAGTTTGTGACGCAGTATGTGCCGCGGCCGGTGCAGTACTCGAGTGCAGGCAAGCAGTACATGGGCCAGGTTGGACCGGGGATGCGCGGATGGGAGATCTCGAACGCGGTGCCGGCGAGCAACTACGTTGGAGGCGGTGGAACACATGCGCTGCCGGATGATGCGTACGAGGTGGCCGGGCCGTGGAACTATGACTTCGAGGTCGATGCAGGCGCGTATGGACTGATTCATGCGCACTGCAATCTGCATGGATGCAACCACTGGAACTCGGGCTACTCGCTGTTCGATCTGGATTCTGCGGTGGGACAGGATTTTCTTACCTACAATCCGGGCTCGTCGACGGCGCAGTGGCTGCTGGGTGGGCAGACGTTTACGTTTGCGCCGAGCGGGTTTACGGCGAATAACGTGAATGCAACAACTGTGACGACGACAAGCGTGGCGACGACATCGATGACGGCGGGCTACCAGGGGCGCGCGCAACTGGCGGCGGGCGGCAGCTCGGGCTACAGCAACTTCACGCTGAACGGGAACAATGCGGATGGATCGCGCATTGGATTTATCGGCGGCGGAGGAACGGACGCGGACCTGTACCTGGATGTGCCGGTGGCAGGAGCGTTCATTTTTCGCGTGAACAACGTGCACAACATCACGTTCACGGCGGCGGGCGGCGGCACGGTGCAGACGAGCGTGGTGCAGACGCAGCAGGTGACGGGCTCGGGCAACACGCCGAGTGTGGCGGCAGGCGCGGCGACGGGCGGGGGAACGGCGAGCGTGAGCGGAACGGCGCTGGCGGGTGTGCTGTCGGTGACGACGGGGGCGAGTCCTTCGGCGAGTGCGGTGCTGGCGACGCTGTCATGGAGCTTGAGCTCTGGGATAGCGCCGCAGGGCTGCTCGGTGATGCCGCGCAATGCAGCTGCGGCGGCAGCGACGGCGAGCATCTTTACGGGTGCTCCGAGCACGAGCGGATGGACGGTGAATGTGGGTGGGACGGCGCTGGCAGCGTCGACGAGCTACGCGTGGTCGTATCAGTGCTTCTGATGCGGGCTTCTGATGCGGGCTTCTGTGATGGGGGAATGTGGCGAAGAGACGGTTGAGCGATGTTGAGGCACTGAGGGAGATGGGCCGCCGGATGGATCGGCGGCCCGATCTTCTGGTGGGGTACGCAGAGAAGTGGCTGCGGATACGAACGCGTGAGGGTGAGCTGCGCAGGCTGGTGGCGAATCCGGCGCAGCGTGCGTTTGAGGAGCGCGCCGGCCGGCAGAACATTGTGCTGAAGGCGCGGCAGATGGGGATCACGACGTGGATCGCGGGCAGGTTTTTTCTGCGCACGATTACGCGGCCGGGAACGCTGACGCTGCAGGTGGCGCATACGCGGGAAGCGGCGGAGTCGATCTTTGGCGTTGTGCGCAGGATGTGGGAAGGGCTGCCGGAGGATCTGCGCGAGGGCGCGCTGCGGCTGTCGCGCGCGAATACGGGGCAGATGGTGTTTGCGGCGATCGACAGCGAGTTTCGCGTGTCCAGCGCGGCAGAGCTGAACGCAGGGCGCGGACTCAGCGTGCAGAACCTGCATTGCAGCGAGGTGAGCCGCTGGCCAGGGGACGCACGGCTGACGCTGGCCGGGCTGCGGGCAGCGCTGGCGCCGAGCGGGCAGATGGTGCTCGAGAGCACGCCGAACGGAGCGTACGGCGCCTTCTACGATGAGTGGTGTGCGGGTACGGATGCGGCTGGTGCGGAGAACGCGCCGGAGCACAGCGACCCAGGGTTGGTGCGGCACTTCTTCCCGTGGTGGATGGAGCCGGCGTATGTAGGCGCGGCGGTCGAGCGGAGTGCGATGAGCGCGGATGAGTGCGAGCTGATGGTGCG
Source organism: uncultured Verrucomicrobiae bacterium (assembly GCA_963716225.1). Taxonomy (GTDB): domain Bacteria; phylum Acidobacteriota; class Terriglobia; order Terriglobales; family Acidobacteriaceae; genus Granulicella. The sequence goes on from OY970299.1 coordinate 2,191,970, forward strand.
GCACGGATTGACAGCGGAGCAGATTGGCTTCCGGCGCGGTCTCGATCGCACGTATGGCGTGCTGCGCGGGCAGGAGTTTGCCGAGGACGCGGAGAGCTGTTTCCGCACCAGCGGAGCGTGTTGTTTTGATATCGATGCATTGGACCGGCGGCTGTGCGAGGCGCCGGAGCCGGTGGAGCGGAGGCGAGGCGGAGCGCTGCAGGTCTGGCTGAAGCCGATGGCGGGGAGGGACTACTGCGTCGCGGTGGACTCGGCCGGTGGCGGTGCGGATGGAGACTTCGCTGCGGTGCAGGTGGTGGAGCTTGGGACTGGATTGCAGTGCGCGGAGTTGCGTGAGCGGCTGCGGCCGGACGAGCTCGCGCGCGTGAGCGTAGATCTGGCGCGCGAGTATGGTGGCGCGCTGATTGCGGTGGAGCGCAACAACCATGGCGCGGCAGTGCTGGCGTACATCGAGACGCGAGAGCGGTACACGCGCTTGTACCGTCAGAACGGCGAAGCTGGATGGCTGACGACGGCGGCGTCGAAGCCGGATATTGTTGCGCGGCTGCAGGTACTGTTGACGGAGACGCCGGAGCGGTTCATGAGCCGCAGGCTGTTGGCCGAGTGCAGAACGTTTGTCGCGGATGAGCACGGGCGATCGGCGGCAGCGGCGGGATCGCACGACGACCTGGTGATGGCGATGGCTATTGCCCACGGCGTGCGAGCAGAAACCATTGCATGGAGCGGACGCGCCTCCGGCGCCAGACCATTGCATGCGGCGGCAGCGTGGGTGTAGATTGCGCTACTCTCGATGCAGGAGTGGGGCCTTGGCGGTTGTGGCGGTGCAGGCGATTCGCAGGATGCGCGGAGGGGCGCAGAGCCAGCTGATGCTGGGCGCGGATTCGCAGTTGTGGGTGGTGAAGTTTCAGAACAACCCGCAGCACCGGCGCGTGCTGGCGAATGAGTTGATCGCAACGCGGTTGGCCGAGGCGATCGGCCTGACGGTGCCGAAGAGCGATGTGGTTGAGGTCAGCGACTGGCTCATTCGCAACAGCCCGGGAATGGTGGTAGATCTCGGCAAAGGCAAGCAGGAGCTGTGCGCGGCGGGGCTGCAGTTCGGCAGCCAGTTTGTGGGAGGCTTGATGCCCGGGCAGGTGGTCGACTATCTTCCCGGACCGCAGATGGACGAGGTGCGGAACCTCGCGGAGTTCGCGGGGATTCTCGCGCTGGATAAGTGGACGGGCAACTGCAACGGGCGGCAGGCGGTGTTCGAGCGGAGGCCGCGCGAACGGCGGTATCGCGCCGTCTTCATCGACCAGGGATTCTGCTTCAACGCGGGCGAGTGGAGCTTTCCGGACTCGCCGCTTCGGGGCGTCTTTCCGCGCAACCAGGTGTACGCTCGCGTGACAGGATGGTCGAGCTTCGAACAGTGGCTGTCGAGGATTGAGGCGTTTGCGGCGGACAAGCTGTGGGCAATTGCAGAAGAGGTCCCGCCGGAGTGGTACGGCCGCGATCTCGGCACGATTGAGCGGCTGATGGAGCAGGTGCTGGCCCGGCGTGGCAGAGTCAGGGAGCTGATCGAGAGCTTTCGAGACTCGGACCGCGAGCCATTCCCAAATTGGGGCGCGGCGAAGAGTGTTGTGGTGCCAAGGCGCTTTGCGATGGCGACGAATACTGGCAATCTGGTGATGTAGGGAGAAGTCGAGTGGTTAGTAGTTAGAGGTTAGTGGTTAGAGCCTAGGAGCTAAAGGCCAGAAGCTGCTGTTACTGGAGGAGACTGTTTGGCGGAGCGTGTCCAGTGCGAGTTCTCGCTCATCCGGTATTTGCCGGATGTGGTGAAGGGCGAGTTCGCAAACATCGGCGTGGTGCTGCGCGAAGCAGGACGTGCGGACGGTGGAACAGTCCGCTTCACGCGTGACTGGAGCCGCGTACGCTGCCTGGATCCGAACGCGGATGTGGAGCTGCTGGAGTCATTAGAAGTTGAGATTGCGGAGCGGATGCGCGCGGGTGTGGAAGCGCGTGTGAACGCCAAGCCGGTGCTGGCGCTGCTCCAAGATACGCTCTCGAACAGCGTGCAGTTGACCGAAATGCGCGGCACGCTGGCGGAGAGTATGCCGGCCGAGATGGAGCAGTTGATGCGGATGTATGTCGAGCCGCTGAAGGTACCGGCGGCGCGGCGCAAGACAGGCGGACGCACGGCCATCGCAGGCAGGATGCGCGATGAGTTTGAGCGTGCGGGAGTGTGGGGATTGATGCGCAAGCGGATTGCGGCCTCGGAGTACACGCGGGCCGGCGATCCGCTAAAGATTGACTGCGGATATCGCAATGATCACTTCGAGCGAGCGGAGCTCGCAGGGCCAGGTGCGGATGTTCCAGGCGGTGTCGCTGGAGAACGATGCGGAGTCGGCCAAGGGATTAGCGTACTCGGCCGAGGCGTTGCGCGCCGGCGTGAGCCGGGTGGAAGGCATTGAGCTGGAGCTGACGGCAGTCGTTGAGCCGATTGCATCCGTGAGTGATGCGGAGATGTATGGCTTCGGCGTGAGCGCGATGGAGAGCGCGGCGATTCGCGTGCTCACGATGGCGGATCTTAGTCGCGTGGCCGAGACCGCGCGGCGAGAGTTGCGGGTGTAGGAGAAGTTCAGCGAGTGAGGAGTTAGGGAAAAGAAGTTAGGAGTGAGGAGTTAGTGGGCCCAGGGGACTCTCTTCGCGGCGTGCTCCACTCCGAACTGACTAACTTCCTAACTGCATTGCGGCGTGGCCAATGGCTGCGCCGTTTTCTTTTGTAGCGAGAGGAGAGCGGATGGGTGTCGGTTCAGCGGTGAAGCAGATTTGGGACCGCGTGGCGGGGATGGATGCAGCACAGGACGAGGGCGCGCGCAAGACGGTCGCGGCGCCGCTGGTGGGGTCGATCTTCGCTCCGGTTCGCGGCGGAATGCCGGTGAACACGCTGCCGAAGCCGACCGCGGTGAACCTGCGACGGTTTGCGGAGACGCCGGCGGCGCGGCGCGCGATCAACTGCATCAAGAACCGGATCGCGTGCATGGAATGGCGGCTGGAGGCGCGCCCGGACGCGGCCGATGAGAATGCGGACACGCGGGCAGAGCGAGCGCGCTCGCTGCGGAGAGCATTCGAATCGCCGAACGAGAGTGACAGCTTCCGCACGTTCATCGAGCAGGTGATCGAAGACGTGCTGGTGGGCGGCTTCGGCGCGGCTGAGGTGGAGATGACGGGCGATGCGGCGGCTCCGGTTCGGCTGTATCCGGTGGATGGCGCGACGATCAAGATCAATCCGCACTGGAGCGGGAATGCGGATGACCCGCGGTATGAGCAGGTGACCGGACGGCTCGGCAAAGATGCGGTGCTTCCGCTGCTCGATTCGGAGCTGATGTATGTCCGGCTGAATCCGCGCACGCACACACCGTTCGGTCTGGGCAAGATCGAGGTCGCGTTCGAGACGATATCGCAGTTTCTGCAGGCGCATCGCTATGCGGCGCGGCTGGCGGCGAACAGCGTCGTGCAGTACGCGTTGTGGATGCAGGACCGCACGCCGGAGCAGCACGAGCGGCTGATCCAGTGGTGGCAGGACGAGGTTGAGGGCACGGGGCGTGTGCCGGTGATGAGTTCGGAGACGGTACCGCAGGTGTTGCGCTTCGGCGGCGGCACGGATGCGGACCTTCGGTTGCAGTGGCAGCAGTTTCTGCTGACGATGATCGCCAACGCGTTCGATCTGCCCGGAATGATGCTGGGTGTTTCGGGCGACGTGAATCGATCGACGGCGACGGAATTCGCGCAGGAGGCGTTCGACAACGCGGTGGTGCCGCTGGCGAAGCTGATTGCGGACCATCTGACGCGCGATGTGATTGAGAAGCGGCTGGGATGGGATGATCTGCGGTTTGTGTGGAGCGAGCTCGACAGCCGCGATGAGAACACGGAGCTGCAGATCCAGATGGAGCTGTTGAAAGCCGGCGTGCTGACGCTGGAGGAGGTGAGGGCCATGCGCGGGCTGCCGGCGCTGCCGGTTGAAACTGCGCAGCAGTGGATGTGGGCGATGAGAGAAACAACAGCCAGGAGGGTTGATTGAGAGAGATGGAGGCGCGGATGTACAGGCCGCGCGGTTTGGCTGTGGCGGCGATGGCGGTGGAGTTTCCCGAGGTGAGCGGGCATCCAAACAAGCTGCCGTTTGAAGGATGCCTGACACTGGTGGACGTGCCGAGCGATCGCGCGCCAAGCGGAGCGCGAGGACATCGCGTGGTGCTGACGCGCGCGGCGGCGGAGACGGCGCTGCCGAGTCTGCTGGGCATGGCGGTGGACTACAAGGCCGGATGGGACGGGCATGACGCGCGGCAGAAATGCGGCATTATCACGTCGGCGCAGCTTGAAGGGCAGCGCCTGATGGTGAGCGGATTTCTGTTTGCGCGCGACTTCCCGGAGATGGAACGCAAGATGTGTGCGGCTCAGGTGAATGCCGAAGGCGAGATGGGCATGAGCTACGAGCTGGCCGATGCGCATGTTGCCGACATGAAGGCGCAGGTGTGGACGCTGACGCGTGCGACGTTTACGGGCGCGGCGATTCTGCTCCGCGACAAGGCGGCGTACCGGAACACGTCGTTCAAGCTGCGCAGGCGTTGCAACGGGCGATAGACGACTGGGAAGCCGTGCAGAAGAACGGTGGACTGAAGGAGAAGGAATGGAAGAGATGACTGCAGGTGAGTTGCAGACAGCGGCCGAAAGACTGATGGAAGCGGCGTCGGCGCTCGAGCGGAGCGTGGCACGGATGGCCGAGCAACAGGTTGCGCTGGCTGCCGAGGCAGAGTCGCAGGTGACGCGCATTGTGGCGACGGTCGAGACGCAGCGCGAGGCCGAGCTGGAGCATAAGTTGGCGCAGGCTGAGGCGCGGATCGCCGAGGCAGAAGGAAAGATCGCCGAGGCAGAAGGCAGGATTGCGGAGCTGGTCGCGTCGGCATCGTGTGCACAGCCGGCCGGCCGGAAGACGCTGCCCACCACGATGGCGACGATGCTCGCGAAGCAGGGCGTGGTGATGGATTCGGTTCAGGCGGGTGCGATCGATGGCGCGCTGTCGAGCCTGAGCATCGAGCAGCGCATCGCGGTGAAGTCGGAGCTGATGCGCGCAGGCGTGCTGAATCCGGCGGACCGCGGCTAAGTCATCGAGGCCACGCCAACGCAGGAAATAAAGGCACAGCAAACGCTGTGTCTCCCTTTTTTGCAGACGAAGAGTTGCAACGAAAACTGAGGAGAATGAATGAACGCGAAGTTTACGGAAATCAGCGCAGCGGCAGACTACATCGGACCCGGCGCAGTTGAGGTTCCCCTTTATCAGACCGAGATCCTGGACCTGGTGCGCCGCCGCGGGCCGTTTGGCCAGCGCATCAAGCAGGTGCCTGCGACCGGACATCCGTCGCGCTACTTCGAAGAGACCGCCATCCCTTCGCCCGCGGCAACGGCCGGCTTCATGGACCCGCGCAACATCGTTCCCACTGTCGTGAACCCGACGCGCGTGGAGCGGTCGGTTCCGCTGAAGGCCCTGGTCGCGCAGATCAACTACAACCTGTTTGATCTCGAGCTGGGCAAGCAGCAGGGCCAGTTCGCCTACTTGCAGGCGAAGGACCTCGCCGACACCGTCGACGGCGTTCTGCGCACACATGATGTTGCACTGTGGAACGGCACCGACACCAGCCTGAGCACGCCGACGACCGCGCAGTACTACGGAATCGCCGGACAGATTGCGGCGGGCGGAAACACGACCACCATCACCACGTCGGAGTCGATCGTCGACGGTCTCAAGTCGACCATCGCGCAGATGCTCTCGAACACCAGCTACGGCGTTCGTCCGACAGCGATCTATGCCAACCCTGTGCTGCTCGACCTCATCGATCGCGAGATGAAGTCGGAGTTCAACGTCGTGCTGAACACCAAGGCGATCGAGGGTGGACTCACGGTGAAGACGCTCTCCACGCAGGCCGGTGATCTTCCGCTCATCCCCGAGTGGACGCTGCCCTATACCGGCACGCCGGGTTCGGGCAGCGCGGTTCTGCCTGCGTACATCGTCACCGAGGACCTGATCGAGTACCACTGGCTCGGCGACCCGAACCCCCGCGTGTTCCAGCTCGGTCTGCCTGGCTCGCTTGCCAGCCAGTATGTCGCGGTGAAGTTCGGCGCACCGGTTGTGAAGGGCGCGAACTACGCGCACTTCCAGGTGCTCGTCGATCGCTAGGCCGATCGCCAGACACCACGCGAAATAGCGGCTGGGCAGCAGCAGTGTTCGCGCATTGACGTGAACGCATGAGACGCACGCCGCGGCGGAGGAAAACCAGCCTCGCCGCGGCCGCGCCGACTTGTATGCAACGAGAAGTTTGGAGGTGTTGATGGGCTATCTATTGCCCTCGGATTATGTGGCGTATGGCCTGACGGCGGACACGCAGGACGCGTGGGTGACAGCGGCCTCCTCGATGATTGAGGCGTACTGCAAGCGGCCTACGCTGATGTCGGCGAGCTACACGGAGTTTGTTCGCGTGTCGCGGCACACGCAGCGCGTGCGGCTCAGCTATGGTCCGCTGATCAGTGTGGACACCGTGCAGGCGCGATATGCAAGGCCGTCGCGCTTCTTCATGGAAGAGCAGCCGTTTGCGGTTGAGTTCGCCGAGGTATTCGGGCTCCCCGGCCAGTGGACAAGCGTCGATCCAACGACGTTGCAGATTAATGTGCAGCTCGGCGAGTTCCGCTTTCCATGGAACGTGATGGGTCTGCGCTACTCAGAAGCTGAGGTGACGTACACCGCGGGTGTTGCAACGGTGCCGGATGCGGTGAAGGTTGCGTGTGCGCAGATTGTGAAGAACGCGCAGGCTACGCCGGGACTCAATGTGAAGTCGAGCAGGATGGACACACTGCAGTCGCAGTACTTCTCGGACTCTCTGCTGGACAGCCAGGTGAAGGCGATGCTGCGGCCCTACGTTGCGGAAAGGATGGCCTAGTGGCTGACCTTTTGTGCAGCGATGCTGCAGTGCGAGCGGCGGACGCGGTGCTGCGCGCGAACGGCGGACGCGCGGCGCTGTTGCGAATGCCGGCGCCGGCGGTAGCGAACAACGATGGCGAGCAGCTTGGGTTGGCAATGCCGCAGTTCCAGGATGTGGAGCTCGCGCCGGTGGTGCTTCGCAAGGCGGAGAGCACGAAGACGCTGCTGGTGTCGGGAAGCGCCGTGACGGCGCTGCTCGGCAGCCTGGAGTTCAACTCGGCGCTGGTGCTCTTTGAGACTGCGCTCGGCGTCGTGATCGACGGGCTTCTCTACACGATTATGTCGAGCACGGCCGCGACCTCGGATGGCGCGACGTACGTGTACAGCCTGGAGCTGCGTGCGCCAGATCGCTAGGACCTTATTGGAGGAAGAGTGCAGAACGCGAAGGACACGTTTTACGACACGCTGCGGACGCGCATTGCAGCCGCGAACCCGGAGCGCACGATCGTGCTGCGCGGAGTGATGCGACCGGGCGTGCTGGCGGAGGAGAACGAGCTCGTGACCAGCGTGACCACGCCGGATTGCTTTCGCCTGCGCTGGCTTGATGCAAGCGTTGATCCGGCGAACGCGCTGCCGATTGCGACGATGAGCTGCGAGGTGCTGTACGAGACCGCGGGCACGCCCGGCATTGGCGGGCTGGATCGCGGGCGGTTGCTGACGGAGATGGATGCCGAGCTGGCGAACGCGGTGAACACCTGTCCGCAACGAACGGCCAAGCAGAATTATGCGGCGCTGGCGGCCGGGGGAAGTGCGACCGCGATGAGCACGAACATCTGGTGGAGCACCCTGGTGCTCGGGCAGTTGGTGGTGAAGGCCGATCGCATTGCGCGCACGGCAAAGGTAACGGTGATGTGCTGCGAAGAGGCAGGTGAGCTGTGAATGTGACGACAGAAACGATGCCGCCCGCGGTACGCAGAGTGCGCGCATACTTCGCACCGGTCAACCGCGCGGCAAAGCAGGCGACCATCTTCGACCCCGCGCAGACAGGTACGTTCTTGCTGGATTCGCCGCCGTCCCCCTGGGTTGATCTCGGGTGGATCAGCGGCTTTGCGCGAAAGTCCGGAACAAAGATTGAGCCCGTACGCGCGGGCACGCCAGCAATTCCGCAGATGCAGAGCCGAACGGTTGTGGACGCAACTGTCTCGTTCCAGTTTGCGAGCTGGGGCAAGCTGCAGATGGCACTCGCTGCTGGCACACAGCAGATGAATCTACTGAAGACGCAGGCAAGTGTCGCGGCAGCAGGGTCGGGCGGAGTTGCGATTGCTGCGGTCCCGCTACAGGCAGGATCGACTGCGAACGTGTTGCAGCTTGGCGCTGCGGCCGCGAACTTCTCCGTGGGCGAGACGATCGTCGTCGACGTTGACTACACCGGGCAGCTTGGCTTCGTGGGCAGCGGCGTTAGCGGCGCATATGTGAAGAGCGCGCTTACGGATGTCGATTACATCCGGCGTGTGTCGCTGAACGTGGCACGAATCACGGCGATTGCGAACGGCGCGGTGACCCTGGAGCAGCCACCGCTTGCAGGCGTGCCGACAACTGTGATGCAGGTGAGCGGCGTTGCGGGGTTTTGCGATCGCGAAGGATCGACTTTCTTCCAGGAGTGGTCGGCACTGTTTGTGGCCGAGGGCCAGCAGGGCGAGCGCGTGCTGTGGCATTACCCGCGTCTGCAGGCGCTGGCGTCTGCGGCTGAGGCGTCGGCTGCCAGCGGCGGCGGCCTGGAGATGATGCGGCAGAGTGCGTCGTTTCGGGCGCTGCCGGTGACCGATGCGGTCGACGGCGAGAACGTCGTTTGCTTTCGAAGCTTCGTGACGTGTTGAGCACTTCATCCCATCGAGCTAGCTGGCTGGGGATTATTGCAAGCGCCGTGAGCGCGCAGAGAGGAGACTGATTTGCGGATCACGATTGACAATCTGGATGGCGCCGGTCCGCGCGATTACACGGCGGCGGTGGCACCCGAAGGGCCGATCACAATTCAGCGCACGCTGAATGCGCCGACGCGCTGCACGGCGGAGGTGGTGGTGGATTTGGATGGCCTTCCGCTGCCGGCGCGGCTGGGACGCGCTGTCGTTGATGCGGAGGACGGCACTGTACTGTTCACCGGCTATCTCGCGACAGAGCCCGTGCGGATCTATGCAGGTGACAGCAGCTCCGGCGCGATGTATCGCGCGAGGTTGACTGCGGTGAGCGACGAGTGGCTGCTGGACCGCGCAGGTTCAGGGGCGTCGCAGCTCGTCGGAGCGTCACTGTCGCTGGGCGCGAATGAACTGCTGGCGCGCATGGCGGCTCGCGCGCAGGCGGGACAGACGGGGTCACTGACGGTCGCCTCCGGCGCCGGCATGCAGACGAGTGGAGTATTCACCGCGCGCGCCGGTGTTCCTTGGAGCGTGAATGCTGGCGATGCGGCCGGCGCGTCGTACGGAGCATATCGCGCGCTGAACGGGCAGATTATGCTGCAGCCTGCCGGCACAACGACGCACAACTTCAGTGATGCGGATGGAACGCTGACTGTTTCGGAACTGCAGGTGGGCGTGGTTCGCGAGCTCGCCAACGACGTGACGCTCACCGGAGCGGAAGAGCCGGCAGCGTACATCAGCGAGTGCTTCGCGGGTGACGGCACAACGGCTGAGTTCATCCTGACTGAAGCGGTGTTTCGCGACATCAAACGCACGCTCGTCAACGACAGTTTTCCAGGTGCAGCGATCGACGCAACGCAGTGGGACGTAAGCGATCCGGGAGGGCACATCACGCTCGGCGCGGGTGGGCTGACGCTGAACGGCGGCACGGGGCAGGACGGCACGACAACGCTTTCCGCGCTTGACGCAGTCGAGGTTGGAGGGAGTGTCGTCGTCGAACTCGGTGGAGTGACGTTCGGCGCCGCGTCGGATGGGATGCTCGCTGGAATGTACTCCGGGCCATTGCAGCTCGCAGCGTGCTTCGCGGGATTCCGCGTGCGGCAGAGCACGAGCGGGTCCGGCGGCGTGACGATTGTCGTTCCGGTGCTGAATGGCGCGGAGGTGGGCACGAGCTTTACGCCGGTCACAGGCCATACGTACACGCTGCGTCTACGGCTGCACTCGGTGGAGATGCAGCGCGTTATGCAGCGTTACTACTGCATGGCGGATGGCGTGATCCAGGGCTTCGGCGATCTGTCTGGCGTGCCTGCGCCTTGCGATGTGGTGTTTGAACTCGTTGATGAAGGCGCGAGTTCCAACACGCCGGCGACGGTGCTCTACGATACGGCGGCTGCAGGATCGCTCACGGGATCCCCGATGACCTGTGAGTTTGTTGCGGCGAATTCTACGCAGCTCTATGGATCGATCCGTTCCGTGCACGTCACGCGGCCCGGCAGTGGATGGGTCGTGAGCACGCTGCCGAGCGGCGCGAAACAGACGCGGCTGATCGGCGCGGCCGGCGAAGGTGTGGACTGCGTCATGGCGTATGGCACCCGCGCAGGCTCACCCGGAAAGGTGAAGTTCCTGGCCGGGCGGGTTCCGGTCGCGGGCGAGATCGTCACCGTGCAGTACCGCAATGAACACCGTTCGGTGGCGCGGATGGCGGATGCGACGAGCGTGACCTCAGAGGCGCAGGCCGGTGCGGTTGGCGGCATCGCCGGTACGAGCCGATGGCTCGGCAAAGTGTTGCAGCCGGTGGCGCGGTCGAGCGCCGACTGCGAAGCCGCGGCGCAAGCGCTGCTGGCCTTTGCAACCAGCCGCACAGCTGCCGTCGCCGGATCGTACACGGCGGTGAATCCGCCGGCGGACATTTGGCCGGGCGATGTGCTGGCTGTGACGAGCGAGGGTGTGACGTCGTCGCTGCTGGTGCGCAGCGTGGAGGTGAAGGACGCGAATGCTGTGCCGGAGATCCGCACGTACGCCATCAAGTTTGCGAATGACTGGGCGACGCAGTGGGCCGACGGGTTGGGGCTAAAGCTGAGCGAAGCGATTGCGCCGGATGCGTGGCTTCCGACCGTTGCGGAAACTGCTCCGGCACAGGCAGCAGCGAACCTGCAGCAACTCAGCGTCACCGGCGTAACGGGGAGCGAGCTCGAGATCGATGCGGGATGCGATCCACCGACCGGTGGGGGCTTCGAGGTGCGGCGGCGCGACTGGAATTTCGGCGCGACGGTGGATGTGCCGGACCTGGTGCTGCGAAGTCCCGTGCGGAACTTTTCAATTCCGCGGGCGGCGCAGGTGGAGCAGTACTACGTCCGGATGTATGACGCGAGCACGCAGGTGTTGTATTCGCGGTTTTCGAGTGCGGTGTTTGTGAACGTGCCGCTGTCGTAGTGAGTTGTCGCGCGGCAAGCTGCGCGCAGAGGTGAGGTGGTCATGACGGAGTTTGAGCGGCAGGTGCTGAGCGAGCTGAGTGTGCTGCAGGCACAAATGAAGGAGCTGCTCGGGATCGGGCAACCGGGAAGGTTGCACAGACTGGAGCAGCGTGTGGAGTCGCACGAGCATAGTGTGCAGCGACTGAAGGGAATTGGCGGAGCGTTTGGTGCGCTACTCACGTTCGTGCACCTCGCGATTACGTGGCTTGGTGCGCGGCACTGAGCGCGAGAGGCAAGGGAGAATAGATGAATTTCTTGAAGCTGTTTCTGCGCGGTATTAGTTTGCTGCCGAGCGTGATTCAAAGTGTCGAAGCGATGTTCGGATCCAAATCCGGCGAACAGAAGAAGCATGCCGTGCTGGGCATCGTGACCACCGCGATCAATATCGTTGACGCAATCGAGCAGAAGCAGATCGTGGACGCAGACGGATTCTCCGCGGGGCTCGGATCAATCGTCGACGGCGTCGTTGCGTGCCTGAACGCGAGCGTTTGGCACAAGGCTTGATTCAACAACAAGAGGGAGAAAAGAGTGAGCGTAGCAACTGTACTGTCCGGCGTGGGCAATGACCTGAAGGCGTTTTACACAAAGCTGTCGGCTGATTTTCAGAAGGCGAAGCAGGCGTGGCTGATTATCTCGAGCCCGCAGACGCGCGCGATCCTGGTGACGATCGGCGCCGACGCGATCAAAACCGTCAAGGACGCGACAGCGGCCGCGCAGGGGAGTGGCCTTTCGCTGGCGCTCGACGCGGCTGTTGTCGCCGACATCAAGCAGCTCATCACCGATGCCGAAACGGGCGACGGCGTGATCATGTCGGACCTGAAGGCGCTCGGAATTATCAGCTAGGCGATTGCCGACAAACAGAAGCGGCAGACGTGGTGGGGTCTGCCGCTGCATTTCTTCAAAGGCGTTCTGCTTGGTTTTATCCGATGTCCTCGTTCCAGTTCTCCAGATACTGTTTGAAGTCGCTCATGAACTTGCCGGCGTCGGCCCCATCGATGATGCGGTGGTCGAAGCCCAGCGTGAAGCGCTGGATGGAGCGGACTGCGATGCTGTCGTTACCGTCTTTGTCCGTAAGGACCATCGGCTCCTTGTTGAGACCACCGATGCCGAGGATGGCGGACTGCGGCTGCGCGATGATGGGCGTGCCGAACTGCTCGCCGAAGATGCCGGAGTTGGTCAGCGTGAACGTGCCGCCGGCGACGTCATCCGGAGCGAGCTTCTTGGAGCGCGCGCGGTCTGCGAGGTCGACGATCGAGCGCGCGACGCCGAGGAAGCTCTTGTCCTCCGCCTGCTTGATGACTGGAACAATCAGACCCCACTCAAGCGCGACGGCGATACCGATGTTGATGTTCTTGTTATAGAGGATCGCGTCGCCCTGCGTGGACGCATTGACGACTGGGTGCTTGCGGAGCGCGTGGACGGCGGCGCGCGTGATGAACGGCATGTAGGTGAGCTTCACGCCATTGCGCTGCTCGTACTTGTTCTTCTCTTTTTCGCGTAGCTTCACGATGCGCGTCATGTCCACCTTGAACACGGTGTGGACGTGCGCGCTGGTCTGCTTGGATTCGACCATGCGCTTGGCAATGATGGCGCGCATCTTCGACATCGGCACGAGCTCGCCGGGCATCGGCGCGTATGTGGGAGCTGCGGGCTTCGCTGTAGCAGCGGGTGCCGCAGCCGGCTGCGTGGTTCCCGCACCAGCTCCGCCACCGCTGAGGTGCGAGGTGATGTCCTGCTTCGTGATGCGGCCGGAGGCTCCGGTGCCGGGAACCTGCGCGAGATCGACGTTGTTATCAGCGGCGATCTTGCGCACCAGCGGCGACGAGCGTGGGCGCTCGCCTGGGACCTGCGGTACGGCGGATGTGCTTCGCGCCGGTGCGGCAGCTGGAGTTGCTGCGGGTGATGGCACAGCGGCAGCGGGCGCGGGCTTCGCAGCAGGAGCAGCAGCGCTGGCGCCAGGAGATGCGCCGCCGATGACGGCAACAACGGTGTTGATGCTGACGGTCGAACCCTCGGCGGCTCTGATCTCGGTCAGCGTGCCGGCGGCGGGCGAAGGGATCTCGGCGTCAACCTTGTCGGTCGAAATTTCAAAAATCGGCTCGTCGCGCTGAACGCTGTCGCCGACCTTCTTGAGCCACTTGGTGATCGTGCCCTCGGTAATAGACTCGCCCATCTGCGGCATCAGGATTTCTGTGCCGGGGCCAGACGCAGCACCAACGGAACCTGCGCCGTTGGCGGATGCGGGAGCAAGTGCCTCCTGCGTGGCCTCCTGGTCGCGCACGGCGGTGTCGACCGCGGCGGGAGTGACGGTGTCTTCCCTGGTGGGCACGGCACCGGCGCTCGCAGGCGCAGCCGCCCCCGCAGAAGACTTGGCCCCGTCCTCGTTAATGGTTGCGACGACTGTGTTGATGCCGACAGTCGTGCCCTCCTGCACCTTGATTTCGCCGAGCGTGCCCGCGATCGGCGAGGGGATCTCAGCGTCCACCTTGTCGGTCGAGATTTCGAAGAGCGGTTCGTCTCGCTGGACGGTGTCGCCCGGCTTCTTCAGCCATTTGGTGAGAGTGCCTTCGGTGATGGATTCGCCCATCTGGGGCATGACTACGTCGGTCGGCATCGGGCGTGTTCTCCGGGGTAAATGGGGTGCGCAAGGCGCAATTGTGGATTATACGAGTGTTAGCGCGGGGCTCGCTCGCGTTCGGTTAGCGAACCGCGCCGGCAGCGGAGCAAGCGAGTAGCTCGTCGAGAGAGTTGGATGCGAGTACCTGGCGATGAAAGACGTGGCCGAACTTGGAGGCGACGGAGTTTGCGGCCTGCTCGAGCGTCGGCGCGGGGTCCCGCTGCGATTCGAGTTCGAGCGAGGTGACGCCGCGATCGGCGATCCCGCAGGGGACGATCCAGTTGAAGTCGCGCAGGTCAGTGGTGACGTTCAGGGCGAAGCCGTGCGAGGTGATGGCCTGCGAGACGTGGATGCCGATCGCAGCGATCTTCTTCTCCTGGATGCTGCCGCCGGCACAGGTCCAGACGCCGGTCCGCTTCGAGATGCGTTGCGCCGCCACGCCGAAGTCTTTGCAGCTAAGGATCAGCGCCTCTTCCATGAGGCGGACGAAGTCGACAGGGCCGAGGAAGGGGCCGCGTTTGTTCGGGAGGTCACCGCGAAGGTCGAAGATGGGATAGCCGACGAGCTGGCCGGGGCCGTGATACGTAACCTCGCCCCCGCGGTTGGTCTCGTGGACCGTGGCGCCTTTGCGGCCGAGGAAGTCGTCCGTGGCAAGGATATTCGCGCGCGTTGCGTTGCGGCCAAGCGTCAGGACGGGCGGGTGCTCCATCAGGAGCAGCGTGTCCGCGATGGCGCCGGCCTTGCGCGCGGCGACGACCTCGTCCTGGATACGCAGGCCTTCGGCGTAAGGGATGCGGCCGAGTTGGAGCAGGTGCAGGTGCATAAGGATTGAATCAAGACAGAGGAGCCGGGCGTTTGCCCGGCTGCTTATCCTGCGTTGCTTAGACGTTGATCGCCATTCCTTCGACGCTGGCGAAGCCGTCGAGCAGCGACTCGTACAGCGTCGGGTGCGCGTGGATGGTGAACATCATCTCTTCGACCGTCGCTTCGAGCTCCATAGCCGTTACGGCCTCGCTGATGAGCTCCGTCGCCTGCGGCCCGATGATGTGCACGCCGAGGATCTCGCCGTACTTCGCGTCGGAGACGACCTTCACGAAGCCGTCGTGCGCGTCGAGGATCGTGGCCTTCGAGTTGCCGACGAACGGAAACTTGCCGACCTTCACCTGGTAACCCTTTTCTTTCGCCTGCGCCTCCGTCAGGCCAACACTGCCGATCTGCGGATCGCAGTACGTGCAGCCGGGCACGCGGTCTTTGCGGACCGGGCGCGCGTACTTGCCTGCGAGCTTTGAGGCGACGACGATGCCGGCCATCGCGCCGACGTGCGCGAGCTGCGGCAGCCCGGCAACGATGTCGCCGATTGCATACAGGCCCGGAACGGAGGTCTCCATCCACTCGTTCACGCTGACGAAGCCGCGATCGAGCTGAAGATTTACTTTGTCGAGACCGGCGTCGTAGGTGCGTGGCGCGCGGCCAACGGCCACGAGGACCTTGTCGGCTTCCTTCGACTGCGCTTTGCCGGAACCATCGACCCACGAGACCTTCGCGCCGGATTTATTCTTCTCAATCTTTTCTACTTTGCAGCCCGTGTTGATCTCAATGCCGCGCTTCTTGTACTGGCGCGTCAGCTCTTTCGAGACCTCTTCGTCTTCGACCGGAACGACGCGCGGCAGCGCTTCGAGAATCGTGACATCCGCGCCGAAGCTCTTGAAGACCGACGCGAACTCTACTCCTACTGCTCCAGACCCGATGACCACCAGCGACTTCGGCATCGTCGGCAGCGTGAGGATCTGCATGTTAGTAAGGATCGTGTCGTCGGCGTGGTAGCCAGGCAGCATGCGCGCGTCAGAGCCCATCGCGAGCACGACCTTCTTCGCCTTCACCTCGGTTTTGCTCTGCTGCGTGAAGCCTTCGGCCTGCAGGTCGCGCGGCTTGCCCTTGTCCTCGTCGGTCACCTGCAGTGTAAAGACGCCGCCGCTGGCCGGGCCGGCAAGGCGGCCGTGTCCACGCACGACCGTGATCTTGTTCTTCTTCATCAGGAAGTCGAGACCCTTGGTGTGCTTGGCCGTGACCTCGCTCTTGCGCTTCAGCAGGTTGTCCCAGTTCAGCGACGGCTTATCGACGTTGTCGATGCCGAGCGTGTTCGCCGTCTTCAGGTGGTCCCAGACTTCGGCCGCGAACAGCAGCGCCTTGGTCGGGATGCAGCCCCAGTGCAGGCACGTGCCGCCCAGCTTGTCGGTCTTTTCGATCAGCGCGACTTTGAGGCCGAGCTGTGCGGCGCGGATCGCGCAGGTATAGCCGGCAGGTCCGCCGCCGAGGACCGCGAGGTCATAGGTTGTCTCAGTTGCCAAGGGAATGGGCTCCATTCGTCAGGGGCTTGTCACGCACTGCGTGCGGGGTCGCTAACAAGTTTACCCCTGGGCGCTGCTTGCACGCCCCGCATTGGAGGCGCGCCCCGAACGCTATTCGATGCGCGAGCACCTGCGCAAGATTCATCGTCACCAGCCATCAGCACACCGCGCGTGGAGGGCGCACAGGACATGAATGATTACGACTACAGCAGCACCGGGCTCGCGCTCACGCGCAGCTTCGAGGGGCTTCGTCTGGAGGCCTACCAGGATTCCGGCGGAGTTTGGACCATCGGCTACGGGCACACCGGCCCGGAGGTGCGCGCCGGGCAACGGATTACTGAAGCGCAAGCCGAGGCGCTGCTCCGCGAGGATCTCGCCGCCGCTGTGCGCTGTGTGCGCGGAGCCGTGAAGCCGGCCATCGCGCAGCACCAGTTCGACGCGCTGGTCGACTTCTGCTTCAACGCCGGCCGCGGTAGTCTTCTGAGCTCCAGCCTGCTCCGCGATGTGAACCGCGGCGCACTCGAGAGCGCTGTCGCGCAGTTCGGGCTGTGGGTGCATGCGGGCGCGCGCGTCGTGCCCGGCCTGGTTCGGCGCCGCGCCGCGGAGGCCGCGCTATTTGCGGGGCATGGATTTCCGGCCAGTGTTGCACCCCCGCCACACACCGCTGCCGCGCGTCCTTCCACAGAGGTGGGAGTGGCTGAACCCGGATCGGCACTGGCCTGATCGGCTCGGGTGACGATAGCCTGAAAGTGCTCTGGCGGCTCTCTGCCTCCTCCGAAAACCTGGCCCATGTTGAATCACCCCTCCCGACGCTCCGAGGAGAACGCAGCGGCGCCCCTGTCTCTGCTTCGTCCGTTGGCGATCTTCTTTGTGATCGCACTGTTCCTCGGCGTGACTGTACGTCAGCCGGTCGAGGCGGCCTCGCGTGAGCGATCACCGCGGCACGCGCGTCCGGCGCACATTCTGATGCGCTCCTACTCTGTCGCGCGATCGAGCAGCGCCCGTCGCGTTCAGGCCAGAACAAGTAGAAGCCACGCATCCCATCCATCGAGAGCACGCCAGATCGCGGAGCCCGCAACGCGTTCGCGCGCGCATCGCCGTTCTGCGGTGTTGGAGCGCACCACCAGGCGCGGGCATCACCCACGCTCTGTGGTCATCAGGGACCTCGCGATGAGCCGCGCTGCGGAAGCGCCGATGGCGCAGCCCGTCCGCGGAGCCAACAGCATGATCGAAGCCGGGCCTGGCTCGGCGCCGCCCATGTCTAACGCTGACACTTCAAACGTCCCTGCGTCTCCGCTCTCAGCAACGGAGCTTGCCGAGGGTGCCGTTCAGCCGCACGTTTTTCCCATGTACAGCCGCACGGGCCGTCTCATCGTGCCGCCACCGCTGCGTGGATCGCGCGAAGTTCTCGTTCACCAGAACGAGATGGCTGACGCCGCTGGCCTTGAACGCATTCAGAACGACGAAGACCTCGAGCGGCTTCGCTATCAGCATCAGCTCGTCGAAGTTAACGATACTGCCGCGCTGCGCGTGAACCCTGAGCTTCCGGAGAACCGCCGGTTCGCGCGGCCCTGGACGGCGAAGTTCGCGACTGACATTGCGCGCGCGTACTATGCGCGATTCGGTCAGCCGCTGGAGCTCAACTCCGCGGTGCGCACCATCTCCTACCAGCTTCGCTTGCAGCGGGTGAACGGCAACGCCGCCGCGATCGTCGGCGACACCGCGTCCCCGCACCTCACAGGCCAGGCAATCGACTTTGGCAAGCACGGCATGACGATGGCGGAGATTGCGTGGATGCGGATGTATCTCACGCCGCTGATGCAGGGCGGCCTGATCGACGTGGAAGAGGAGTTCCAGCAGGCGTGCTTCCACATCAGCGTCTATCGCAAATACACCGGCGGACCGACGGCCGACCTGGCGCAGGCGCAACTGAGGTCACGCGCCGGCATCACGAACTAAAGAGAAATAAGCAAGATAAAAGTTTTTTGAATAGACAAATAGAAAGGCGCGGCATCGTCAGCCGCGCCTGAGATTTCTGGGCCTACTTGTTCGGACTCTCCGGAACCTTTTCGCCCTTTCGGCGGGCCTCAGACAGGCCAATCGCAATCGCCTGCTTCGGGTTGGTGACCTTCTTGCCGCTGCGGCCGCTCTTCAATTTGCCCTGATGCATCTCGTGCATCTCGCGCTTCACCTGCTTGCCAGCGCCTTTCGAGTACTTGCGGCCGGAGCCCTTTTTCGAAGAACTCTTCTTGCTCGACGACTTCTTCGACGATGTCCGCTTCGAAGAGGACGACTTCTTCGACGAGGACCGCTTTGAGCCCGTACTTCGACTACTCCGTTTCTTGCTTCCGCTGCTGGAGGACTTCTTGGTGGAGGACTTGCGTCCGGAGGATTTCTTCTTGCTGCTGCTTGCCTTCTTGGTTGCCATGTGGGTACTACCTCCCGTGAAGTTTGAGCACAAGTGCACCAACTTCGTTGCATCGCGAGCTCTTCGTTTTCATAGAGCGCGAACCCGCTTTGCGAAGGAAGTTTACTTCTGAATCAATGGCTGCCACCAGAAACTGCGAGCGCAATCAGCACGGCTGCACCAGCGAAGGCAACTGGGCAACGCGCTGCTAGGCTGGCCCGCATCATGTCTTCGCGCGGCTGTTGGACGCCCTGTTTCTTCGCACTGCTTTAACACTTCGGAACGAACACGGCGCTCGCGCAAAACAACGACGCGTCCGGCGCTGTCATCGTCGCGTAATCTCGGCGGACACGCAGCAACCCGCGCCGCTTGCCCATGTTGTGCGTAGGGCGATGCCTCTCTGCCCATTCAACTGCCGGCGATCACACCGCGGTTGTGGTCCAGGCGACTGGAGCGCCGAAGGCGGTTGCCTCCGCTCAGTGATGCTCGCAATCCCTAGGCGTCCAGCTTCTTGACGACGAGCTCGTTCAACAGCGCCGGGTTGGCCTGTCCCTTCGAGAGTTTCATCACCTGGCCGACGAAAAACGCCGCAACCGTACGCTTGCCGCCCTTGAATTGCGCAACCTGCGCCGGGTTTGCGGCAATGACATGATCAATCATCTTCTCGATCGCGGAGCTGTCCGTAATCTGCTGCGGTTTGTCGCGGTCGTAGACGAATGCGAAATCACGCCCGTCCGCGAAACATGTGTCAAGCAACTGCTTCAGCTGTTTCGAGCTGATCGCTCCACCTTCAGTCAAATCGGCGGCAAGAACAAGCCCGTCGAGCGACACCGGGCTCTTCTCCAGCGGGATGTCCGCCGCACGCAGCCGCATCGTGATCTCGCTGAGCAGGATCGACGCCACGCGCTTCGGCGACTTCGCGCGCTTCGCCGCGACCTCAAAGAGATCGCCCAGCGCGCGATCGGTCGTCAGCGTCGCAGCATCTTGCGGGCTCAGGCCAAACTCGTTCGCCAGTCGCGCGCGCCGCGCCTCCGGAAGCTCCGGCATCGCGGACAAAATGTCGCGCAGCCACGCTTCGCCTACGATCAGTGGAGGCAGATCCGGCTCCGGAAAGTAGCGGTAGTCGTGCGCCTGTTCCTTGGAGCGCATGGAGTACGTCCGGCCCTCGGCGTTGTTCCACAGCCGCGACTCCTGTACTACGCGGCCACCCTCTTCAATCACGCCAATCTGGCGCTCGATCTCGTACTCCAGCGCCGCGCGGATGTACCTGAACGAGTTCACGTTCTTGACCTCGGCCTTCGTGCCAAACTTATCCGAGCCCTTGGGCATCACGCTCACATTCGCGTCGCAGCGCAGCGAACCCTCCTCCATGTTGCAGTCGCTCACGGCCGTGTAAAGCAGAATCTCTTTGAGCCGCGTCAGGTACTCGAACGCCTCGTCCGGCGTGCGGATGTCGGGCTCCGAGACGATCTCGATCAGCGGTGTGCCGCAGCGGTTCAGGTCGATGTACGTGCGTGAGCCGGAGTCCGCGAACCCATCGTGCAGGCTCTTCCCGGCGTCCTCTTCCATGTGCAGGCGCGTGATCCCAATCCGCTTCGCATTGCCATTTCCGTCAGGAACCGACAGCGATCCATGCTCGGCGAGCGGCTTGTCAAACTGCGATATCTGATAGCCCTTCGGCGAATCGGGGTAGAAGTAGTTTTTGCGTGCGAACACGCTGCGCTCATTAATCGTGCAGCCCAGCGCCCTGGCCGCGAGCGTCGCGAACTCCACCGCCTGGCGGTTCAGCACCGGCAGCGCGCCGGGCAGCCCAAGGCAGACCGGGCAGATGTGCGTGTTCGGCTCGCCGCCGTATTCGTTCTTGCAGCCGCAGAACGCCTTCGTCTTCGTCAGCAGTTGGACGTGAACCTCGAGTCCAATCACGGGCTGATACTTGCTGAGAATCTCAGGGTTCAGGGTGGAAGCGGCGGCCATGCATCGAGTCTACCAATCATCCCACGGCTGCTGGCGCACGCGGGCCGGCTCAGAAGCATCGTTCAACGTCGAATTTCAGCGCCGCGCAGCGCCCGGCAACAGAACACGCATCTCACCCGTACGCAGAGGGACTTGAGATGCCAGACCAGCCCACGGTCTCCGAACCAGAACAGAATGAACAGCCAAAGCAGAGCGAAGCCGACACCGGCGAAGTGAAAGTCGAGGCGCACGGCCCGCCCGAGCCGGACAATTCAGCCGCGCAGAAGAACCTGGAGCGGCCCAGCGCGGAAGAGATCTATCAGCAGGTTGCGCGCAACGCCAGGGAAGAGCTGAAGCGCCGCAGTGTATCGCTCGCCGTCTCCGGTTTCACTGGTGGAACCTTCATGGGATTTACCGCGCTCGGCGTGGGGATACTTGCCGCGATGCTGGGCACGGGGCCAAAGGCCTTTCTCGTTTCGCGGATGCTGTACCCGCTGGGATTCATCGTGGTGATGATTGGCCGCTCGCAACTGTTTACGGAGAACACGCTTTATCCCGTGGCGCTGATCCTTGCCGAAAAGAAGGAGCTCTGGAACACCGCTCGGCTTTGGGCGATCGTGCTGCCGACGAATCTGCTGGGCGCGCTCGCGTTTGCTTTCTTGATCGCACGAGCGCACGCGGCGCCGGCAGATGTCGTCTCAGCCATCACGCAAGTCGGTGTTGAAGGCGTGCAACACCCGTTGTGGACCGTGTTCTGGTCCGCCGTGGTGGGTGGCTGGATGATCGCGACGGCGGCGTGGATGGTTTCTGGATCTCACTCCGTGACGGGGTCAGTCGGACTGATTTGGATGCTCACGTACGTCGTTGGCGCGGGGAAGTTCGCACACTGCATTGCGAGTTCGGCCGAGATCATGATTTCGGCTCTGAACGGAGCGGTCTCCTGGACGGCCTACGCCAGGTGGCTCGGCCCGGCGGTTCTCGGCAACGTATGCGGCGGCGTTCTCATGGTCACGCTGCTCGAATACGGGCAGACGATCTACGGGCGGGACATTGAAGCCGAAGTGGGATCGCCCGAACAGTAGCTGAGGGCGCACGAATTCAACCGCGGCCACGCAGGACGATAGAATGGAATCTGCATGATTCTGCCGTTCGTCCGCGAGCTGGTCGCGGACCTGGAACGTTCTCCAGTCTTCGAGCGTGTGCGTCGCCATCTTGCGGCCTGCACGGGCCGGAGACGTGTGTCCGGACTCACCGCCACAGCGCGTGCGCTCTATCTTCCCTATTTCGTCCGCGCCTCGGACGCGCCGGGACTCGTACTCGTTGCCGACAACAAAGCCGCCGAAGCGCTGCACGCCAACCTGCTCGCGGCAACGCAGCTCAGCGGCGCTCTGCAGGCAGACGAGATTCTTCGACTACCCGCACATGATGTGCTTCCGTTCGAAAATCTTTCCCCGCATCCGGAGATCCAGGAACAGCGCGCGTCCACGCTCTGGAAGATCGCGAGCGGCCAGGCGCGGCTCGTCGTCGCGCCTGTGGAAGCTGCGTGCATGCGGCTCTTCGGACGTGACCACTACGCGGCGCTCGCGTTGGCCTTGCGTCGCGGCGAGGAACATATTCCCGACATGCTCGTCGACCACCTCATCTCGGTCGGCTACACACGCGTGGACGTCGTCGACATGCCGGGCCAGGTCACAATCCGCGGCGGCATCCTCGATGTCTACGGCCCGGAGATGGAGCGCCCGGTCCGCGTCGACTTCTACGGCGACGAAATCGAATCCATCCGCCGTTTCGATCCGGAGACGCAGCGCTCTTCAACAGCAATCGACGAAGTCCTGCTCCTTCCGCTTACCGAAACGCCCGCGACCGAAGCGCTGCTGGAAGCCATCAACGCACGCCTGACGCGCAGCGGATCGGCCGGCGCGGCTCTCGAAGGCGGCGAAACTGCTGCAGAGTTGCAGACGCACGTCGCAGGCAGCTCGCGTGAAGCCGGGGTCCCCGGCGACGGTTTCAGTCGCTGGGGTGGAGAAGCCACCATCTTTCCCGGGTGGGAGTTCTATGCTCCAGTCGCCGGTGCGCGCTCCACGCTGCTCGATCTCATGGGCCCGCACACGCGCGTCTTCGTCGAAGAGCCCGCGATGGTTCTCAATCAGGGCGAGCGCTGGTGGAACAAGGTTGAGCAGTGCCATGATCGCGCGGGGATCGGATCGCTGGTGCGAGCCGAAGACCTGTACCTCTCGCCGTGGGAGCTTGAGGATCGCATTCGCGGCTTCCCCGGTTGCGAGCTCGATCAGTTGGGAGCTGTCGACATACTCGAATCGACGCGCAGCGACGCCAGCGAGATTGAGTTTGCCTCGCGTCCTACGCTGCGCTTCCACGGCTCCATCCCGAACTTCGTCGACGAGCTGAAGAAGCTGATGGAGAGTGAAGCTCGCGTGCTCGTCGCCGCGGCGAATCAGGGCGAGTTGGAAAGGCTCGCCGGCCTGCTGCAGGAATACAGCGTCCCGTACCGCATCGGCTGGCGCGCCGATCAGGGCGCCTCGGCCACCGTCTTCTCCGAGTCGAGCTATCTCGCCGGCGATCTGCGCACGCCCGTGCTGGTGCGCGCGGCGATCGCGAACGGCGTTCAGGTGCTCGATCTCGATCGTGCGACCGCGCGCCAGTTCGTGCTCTTCGGCGCAAACGATCTGAATGATGAGGTCGACGTGCACGCGCGCCCCGTTCGCCGTGCCAAAACTTCAGCCTTCGTCTCCGATCTGCGCGACCTCGCTGTCGGCGACTACGTCGTGCACGTCGAGCACGGCATCGCGCGCTACGACGGTCTGCGCGTCATCGATGAAAAAGCCGGTGGTGATTCATCGCAACTTGAGCTGATGATCCTCACCTTCGCCGAGGACGCGAAGCTCTACGTTCCGCTTACCCGGCTCGACCTGATTCAAAAGTACCGCTCGACCGAAGCCGGCCCGGCACCGCAGTTGAACCGGCTCGGCACGCCCGCATGGTCCAAGACCAAGGCGCGGGTCAAGAAGGCCATGGAAGACATGGCCGAGGAGCTGCTGAAGCTTTACGCGCAGCGCAAGGCTGCGCTCGGCACCGCGTTCTCGCCCGACAACAACATGATGCGCGAGTTCGAGGACGCCTTCGACTACAACGAAACGGACGACCAGATCAGCGCGATCGCCGACATCAAGACCGACATGGAGTCCACGCAGCCCATGGACCGCCTGCTCTGCGGCGACGTCGGTTACGGCAAGACCGAGGTAGCGATGCGGGCCGCGTTCAAGGCCGTACAGGATTCAAGGCAAGTCGCGGTCCTCACGCCGACGACCGTCCTCTGCTTCCAGCACTTCGAAAGTTTCAAGCGCCGCTTCGCCAATTTTCCAGTCATCGTCGAGATGATCTCGCGCTTCCGCACGCCAAAAGAACGCAAGGAAATCCTAGAGCGCGTGGCTGACGGCAAAGTCGACATCGTCATCGGCACGCACGCAATCCTTTCGCAGAGCCTGAAATTCCAGGACCTCGGCCTCCTCGTCGTTGATGAGGAGCAACGCTTCGGTGTACGCCATAAGGAGCGGCTGAAGCAGATGCGCGCCGCGATCGACGTGCTGAGCATGTCCGCGACGCCGATCCCGCGCACGCTGCACATGTCGCTCGTCGGGCTGCGCGACATGAGTGTCATCGAGACGCCGCCGAAGGACCGCATGGCCATCCAGACGGTTGTCGCAAAATTTGACGAGAAGCTCATCCGCACCGCGATCGAAGTCGAACTCGAGCGGGCCGGCCAGACGTACTTCGTCTCCAACCGCGTCGAGACGATCTATGAGATGGCGAGCAAGATCCGCGAGCTCGTGCCGCAGGCCCGCGTTGTCGTGGGCCACGGCCAGATGCCCGAAGCCGAACTCAAGCGCGCGATGCTCGCCTTCATGAACGGCGAGTACGACGTGCTTTGCGCGACCAGCATCATCGAAAACGGCCTCGACATCCCGCGCGCCAACACCATTATCATCAACCGCGCGGATCGCCACGGCCTCAGCGAGCTCTATCAGCTTCGCGGGCGCGTTGGCCGTTCCAACCGGCGCGCATACGCGTATCTGCTCATCCCGCCCGAGCAGCAACTCACCGAAGTCGCACGCCGCCGGCTCGCCGCGCTGAAGGAGTTTTCAGACCTCGGCGCCGGGTTTAAAATCGCCGCGCTCGATCTGGAACTGCGCGGTGCCGGCAACATGCTCGGCGGCGAGCAGTCAGGCCACATCGAGGCCATCGGCTTCGAGCTCTACACCCAGATGCTCGAAGAAGCCGTCTCCAAGCTCAAGGGCGAAGGCCAAGAAGAGCGCCTGCAGGTCACGGTGAACCTCGGCATCTCGCTGCGCATCGACGAGAGCTACATCGCCGAAGAGAACCAGCGCCTGCGGATGTACAAGCGCATCGCCGGTGCAAACTCCGATGCCATGCTGACCGAAATTCGCGACGAACTCCAAGACCGCTACGGCAAGCCGCCGGAGACCGTCCTGCATCTGCTCGCAGTGGGCGAGCTCCGCCTCCTCTGCGAGCGCCTGTCGATCGCGCAAATTGAGCGCAAGCGCGTCCCCGTCAACGAAGCGAAGAAGCCCGCACCCTCCAAGCCAACGCCGCAAACAGTGCACTGGGCCGGCCGCGACATAACGCGACCAGCGAACGCGTGGCGGCCCTCGACGATGCTCAGCCGCACCCAGCAGCCGCTCGCCGGCCGTCACGGACAAGCGCCGCAGACTGCGTCACTGCAGTTCTCCTCGCGCGCCGCACTCAACCGCAGCGCCGAATCGAACGCCGCAAAAGCCGCACGCGACGCCACAGCGGCTCGTGCGGCCAATTCACCGCTTGCGCAGGCCGGCAAAATGAAGCCGATGCGCGACATGCTCTTCATCACCTTCAGCGAAAAGTTGCACGCCGCGCCTGCAGAATCAGGCAAAGGAATCAACGTCGGCGCACTGATGAAGCTCGTCGCACGGAACGCGAAGAGCGGCGCACAACTCACTCCGCAGGGCGTGCTCCGCTGGCCGCTGACAGACTCGAACGCGAACAGCGTGCTGACGGAAACGCGCCAGCTTCTGACGCAACTCGGCGGCGCGACGGAGTGACAACAGCCGCGCATATCTGAAGATTTTTGCGAGGTATGCTCGGGGTGACACCTGCGGTCCCAGCCGAAGCCGCGCGCCTCTAACGTCGCCGCAGCACCAGCAGCACAATAATGATCAGTACGATCACACCGATGCCCGGAAAGAGGAAGAAGTGCCCTGTGCTCGTCACGCCGGCAACCAGGCAGCCGGTCAGCGCGGTCGAGGATAGCAGCATCACGGCGAGCATCATGAGCGTGGTGAGTCGAGGCGTCTGCATACTTGTGTGATGCAGCATGAGCACGCGACGGCGATTACTGTCGGATCATCGCGTTACGTCGTGTCTCCGCGCGCTTGCCTATAATGCCCGCATGCCTGCTTCACGCGCCGTCTTCTCTCTCGCAGCGCCTCTATTAGCGCTCTCCTCCTTCGCGCAACATCCCACCGCCGACGGCGCCGGCCAGACCTTCAACACCCTCTCTGAGCAATATTTCGATCAGGTCTACTTCCACTTCGCGCCCACCGCGGGAACCTCCGCCGGTCTGCACCAGTACGATCCGCAGCTCGAGGACTACTCCGCCGCCGGCGTGCAGAAAGAAGTTGCCGCGCTGCATGAGTGGGATCGAAAGATCTCCGCGGTCAATCCGTCGGCTCTCGATGCCGAGCCCGCAGCGGACCGCGACATTCTGCTGAACTCCATTCGCGCTGAGCTGCTCGAGCTTGAGGTCATTCGCGGCTGGGAGAAAAATCCCGACAACTACTCGAGCGGTGTGACCAGCTCGATCTTCACCATCATGGAACGCCCGTACGCCCCCGTCGACACTCGCCTCCGCGCCGCGGTTGAACGCGAGAAGCAGATTCCGCAGGTCTTCATCGAAGCGCGCAAAAATCTCAAGAACCCGCCGCGCATCTATACCGAGATCGCGTTGGAACAGATGGACGGCAACATTAGCTTCTTCCAGAATGACGTCCCGCAGGCGTTCGCCGCTGCTACCGACCCGCAGCTCAAGGCCGAATTCGCAAAGACCAACGCGGCTGTGATCGACGCGATGAAGTCCTATGTGACCTGGATGAAGTCCGATCTTCTTCCGCGCTCCAACGGCGACTTCCGCTACGGTGCCGACACCTTCCGCAAGGCGCTCGCCTATAACGAAATGGTCGACATCCCGCTCGATCGCCTCCTCCAGATCGGCTACGGCGACCTGCACAAGAACCAGGCGGAGTTTGCGCGCGTCGCGAAAGAGATTGACCCGAGCAAGACGCCGCAAGAAGAGCTGGCCGAGCTCGCCGCGATTCATCCTGCCCCCGCCGACCTCCTCCGCGCATTTGAAGCCCGCTTCGATTCCGAGATCAGCTTCATCCGATCGCACAACATCATCACCATTCCCAGCGACGTGCAGCCGACTCTCGAAGAGACGCCGCCGTTCATGCGTGCAACGACGCAGGCCTCCATGGATCCTCCGGGCCCGTTCGAGACGCACTCGACGAAGGCCTACTTCAACGTCACGCTGCCGGAACCCAACTGGCCCGCGCAGAAGACCTCCGAGTACATGGCCGCGTTCAACATCGGCACCATCGTCTCCACCAGCGTGCATGAGGCGTACCCCGGCCACTACGTGCAGTTCCTCTGGACGCCGCAATTTCCGTCGAAGATCCGCAAGATCATCGGCGCGAACACCAACATCGAAGGATGGGCGCACTACTGCGAGCAGATGATGTTGGACCAGGGCTACAACGCACCAGGTGTGGGCACCACCGGGGCAGCTGGCACAAAGGAAGCCGAGCGCGAATCCAAGCTCATCAAGCTCGGTCAGTTGCAGGACGCCTTACTGCGTGACGCCCGCTTCATCGTCGCCATTCGCATGCACACCGGCGTCGGCGGCGAGCTCTCCATTCCCGAAGCCGAAGACTTCTTCGTGAGCGAAGGCTATCAGTCGCGGCCCATCGCTGAAGTTGAGACCAAGCGCGGCACAGCCGACGCACTCTACCTGTACTACACGCTCGGCAAGCTTGAGATCATGAAGCTGCGCCAGGATGTGCAGCAGCGGCAAGGCGCCGCGTTCTCGCTGGAGCATTTTCACGACGACTTCATGCGTCAGGGATTTGCGCCCATCAAGGTCATCCGTAAAGCAATGTTGCACGACGATTCACCAGTACTCTAGGCTAGGCTCCGCGCCGCCGCCGTCGAGCAAAACCGCCGGGTCGAAAAGCGCATCGAAGCCTTGGGACCGTTACCCGAATAGACCATGAGAGTAGGACAACTGCAATGTCATTGATGAAGGTGCGCAAGGCTGTCTTTCCGGCAGCCGGCTTCGGCACTCGTTTTCTGCCCGCCACCAAAGCAACTCCCAAGGAGATGCTTCCGCTCGTCGACAAGCCGCTGATCCAGTACGGCGTTGAGGAAGCTGTCGCCGCCGGTTGCACGGAGATCATCATCGTCACCGGCCGCGGCAAGTCGTCACTCGAAGATCACTTCGACAAATCCTACGAGCTCGAAACCGCGCTCGAAGCGCGCGGCAAGACGGTGCTGCTCGACATGGTTCGCGCCGTCTCGCATCTCGCCAAGATCAGCTACACGCGCCAGCCCGATGCGCTTGGTCTCGGCCACGCGGTGCTGCAAGCCAAGCAACTCGTCGGCAATGAGCCGTTCGCGGTCATCCTTCCCGACGACGTCGTCGACGCCGAGACTCCCTGCCTCAAGCAAATGGTCGACGCCTTCGAGCAGACGCAGGCCTCGATCCTCGCCTCGGAGATCGTCGAAGGCGCGGCGATCTCCTCCTACGGTTGCCTGGATTGCGTGCAGGATCTCAACGACCCGCGCCTGCTCGACGTGCGCAACATGGTCGAAAAGCCAAAGCCCGAAGAAGCGCCCAGCCAGCACGCCATCATCGGCCGCTACATCCTCACGCCGCGCATCTTCGAGATGCTCGAGCAGGTGAAGCCCGGCTCCGGCGGCGAGATCCAGCTCACCGACGGCATCAGGGCGCTGCTCGAGTACGAGAAGGTCTACGGCTTCACCTACGAGGGCACCCGCTACGACGCCGGCGACAAGCTCGGCTTCCTCAAGGCCACCGTCGAGTTTGCGCTGCGCCGCGACGACCTCGGCCCGCGCTTCCGCGCCTGGCTCAAGCGGCAGACGTTCTAGATCCCGCAACACGCGCGCCGCAGACTCTTTTCTGGCCCTCTGCATCCAAAGGTAAGTTGCCGAACGGCACTTGCATGGATAAGGGGATCGAGCGACAGGACGTCACGCGTCCTGCAAATCCGAAGAAAGCCCGCGGAGCTCCAGGCGCGGAGCCGCGCTGGGCCTCCGGCGCGAAGACGATCGTTGGCACCGCAGTCCGGCCGGAGAGTCGGATGTGGTTCACGATCAACAACGGAACCATTGCAGAGATCTATCACCCTGACGTCGACCAGGCGAACACGCGCTCGGTCCGCTTCGTCGTCACCGGCGCCGACGGTTTCTTCTCCGATGAAATATGGGACGCCGACCACGAGGTGAAATGGCTCGCGCCGGGCGCGCCCGGCTGCTCCATCACTTCATGCTGCAAGTCCGGCGCGTACCGTTTGCTGAAAGAAATTCTCCCCGACCCGATGCGCGATACGCTACTGCTGCGCGGCGAATTCAAGCCTGCGGCCGGGAAGGATCTGCGGCTCTACCTGCTGATCGATGCGCACGTCGGCGATCTCGGCGCGCACAACAATGCATGGGCAGGCGAGTACAAAGGTGTGCCCATGGTCTTCGCGGAACGCGGCGCGGTGTCGATCGCCTGCGGCTGCGCTCCGCATCCGCTGCAGACGAGCGTCGGCTACATCGGCAAATCGGACGCCTTCACCGTGCTCCGCGCAGGCAAGCCGCTGCCGG
This sequence comes from uncultured Verrucomicrobiae bacterium, assembly GCA_963716225.1. Taxonomy (GTDB): domain Bacteria; phylum Acidobacteriota; class Terriglobia; order Terriglobales; family Acidobacteriaceae; genus Granulicella. The sequence goes on from OY970299.1 coordinate 2,221,586, forward strand.
ACAGCAACGACGCGCCGAACGGCAACATCGCGATGAGCTTCGAGATCGATTACACCAGCAGTGGTGATGGAAGCTTTGTGGTTGCGCTGGCAGCTGGCGCGAGCGCCGCCGAGGCCGGACAACAGGCGCGCGCCGGCCTGCTGGAACCGTTCGAGACGACGCGCGCTCTCTTCGTGCGTGAGTGGAACGAGCGTCAGGCGCGGGACCATGAGCTTGACGATCTCGCGACCGGGCGGCTGGACATGTATCGCGTGAGCACTGCGGTGCTCGAGACGCATCAATCGAAACGATTCCCCGGCGGTTTTGTCGCGAGCCTCTCGGTTCCGTGGGGATTTTCGCGCGGCGACAAGGACATCGGCGGCTATCACGTGCTCTGGCCGCGCGACATGGTGGAGATCGCCATGGGCAAGCTTGCCAGCGGCGACGCACACGCTGCGCGCTCCGCGTTGTTTTACCTCGCGTGCACGCAGAACGCCGACGGCGGCTGGAGCCAGAACATGTGGCTCGACGGAACGCCGCACTGGACCGCCATCCAGATGGACTCCATCTCGCTGCCGATTCTGCTCGCCGACAAGATGCGCCGCGAAGACGCGCTGGACGGCTACGATCCCCGGCAGACCGTCCACCAGGCCGTGCGCTTCCTGCTGCGCAACGGGCCCGTGACGCAGCAGGACCGCTGGGAGACGACGCCCGGCTACTCGCCGAACACTATGGCCGCCGAAGTCGCCGCGCTGCTCGCGGCCTCCGAGTTCTCTGACACCGACGGCAGGCAGGATGCGACCGAGTTCCTTCGCGAGACCGCCGATGCGTGGAATGATGCGATCGACGAACTCACCTTTGTCGAAGGGACGCCGCTCGCGCGCAAGCACGGCATTCGCGGCTACTACATGCGCATGACGCCGCCGCGCCGCATTCAATTCCGCGAGATCGGACATCTTCGCATCAACATGCCGAACGTGATCTCAGGTCCGCACAACCGCCGCGCGATCGACGTCATCAGCCCCGGCTTTCTCGCGCTCGTGCGGCATGGCCTGCGTGCGCCCGACGATCCGCGCATCCTCGACACTCTGAAGCTCGTCGACGCCACCCTGCGCGTCGAGATGAAGACAGGCTCAGGATGGAGGCGCTCCACGGACGACGGCTACGGCGAGAAAGCCGACGGCGCTCCGTTCGACGGCTCTGGAATCGGCCGCTGCTGGCCGTTGCTCGCCGGCGAGCGCGGACTGTACGAGCTTGCCGCCGGCCGCCGCGAAGCCGCAATCAAACTGCTGAAGTCCATGGCGCGCCAGACCAGCGCGTGCGGCATGATCCCGGAACAGGTATGGGACGCGCCCGACATTCCGCACCGCTGGCTGTTCAACGGCCATCCCAGCGGCTCCGGCATGCCGCTCGCCTGGGCGCACGCCGAGTACATCAAGCTGCTGCGCTCGCTCCACGAGGGCGCGGTGTGGGACCGCATTCCGCACGCGCAGCAGCGCTATCAACGCGATCACCGCACGGCCAGCTTCCAGATCTGGACGCCGGCACAGCGGCGCGGCTGGCTTTCGCCGGGCAAGGATCTCCGCCTCGATCTCCCCCTCCCTGCACGCGTGTGCTGGGACTCTGGGAAGAAGTTCAGCGGAAATGCCGGGACCGCCGATACCGGATTCGGGCTGCACTGCGTCACCATCCCGGCGCGCGAGCTTGCACCCGGCGCACGCATTCTCATCCGCCTTGAACTGCAGCCCCGGCCCGCGAAGCAGGACGGCATTCCCGCGTCCTTCGTCGTTCGGGTGAAGTCCTGAGCTTCGTGAACTCTGCTACTTTTGGAGCTGTCGCACAGCAGTACCGGCGCGGAGGTTCAGGTGTTCGGCGGGTTCAGGTCACGGCAGACAGCAACGCGTCTTCTCGTCGTCTCCGCGTTGCTCCTCTGCTCGGGGCCGTCACGCGCGCTCGCGCAGCAGCACCGTCCCATGGACGTGCCCAGCGCCACCCAAGCGACGCAAGAACCCACACGCACGCGCCTCATCCTTAAAGACGGCAGCTTTCAGCTCGTGCTCAGCTACAAGGTCGTCGGCAACGTCGTGCGCTACCGCAGCGCAGAGCGCGATGGCGAGGAAGAAGACATTCCGCTCGCGCTGGTCGATCTGCCTGCAACAGAAAAGTGGAAGAAGGACCACGAGCCCGGCTCGCAAGCTGCCGCGCAAACCGCCTCTCCCGTCCTCAGCCCCGAGCTCGCCCGCGAAGAAGCCGCGCGTGCCGCGCTCACGCCCGAAATCGCACCCGATCTCCACCTCCCCGAAGAAGACAGCGTGCTCGCGCTCGACACCTTCCGCGGCACACCGGAGCTCGTGCCGATGCCGCAGTCTGCCTCCGACCTCAACAAGGAAACCGCCCACGCCGTTTTCAAGGACACCATCAATCCTGCGTCAAGTCCGCATCGCCTCACCGACATTGCGCGCTCCCGCTCTGACATTCAGCTTCACGTGCCCGACCCCGTCTTCTACGTGCGCGTGAACGGCCGTCGCCAGGACGACGAGATCACCACTGGCGGCGCATTCACCGTTGACACCCACGGCGCCAGCGGCCGCGCCACGCCCTCCGGCGGCGATCCCGACAACCCCTACATCATCGAGCGCCTGGATGTCCGCCAGGATGCACGCGTCGTCAACAGCCTTCGTCTCGCGCTGCTCGGCACCGGACGCACCCAGCGCGACATCGTCGAAACCCGCACAGAAGTGTTGCCCGGCGGCCACTGGATGAAGCTCACGCCACTCCAGCCGTTAGATTTCGGCGAGTACGCCCTCATCGAAGTGCTCGGCCCCAACGCCATCAACCTCGATGTATGGGACTTCGGCATCCACTCCGACGCAGCAGAAAACATCGAAGCTATCCATCCCGAACCGAAGCGCCCCCCCACGCTGGAGCGCCACAGACAGCAGTAGTTAGTGGTTAGTAAAAAGCCGGTCGGGCGCAATTCGTGCAAAGCCGTCCAACGGCTCAGAATCGCAAGCCCCGCGCCTTTCACTAACTACTAACCACTAACTACTAACCACTCGCTCTTCACGCATGCCGCGAGCTCTTCGGCGCCGGCATCGAAGCCAGCGCATCCGAATCCGCAATCGCAATCTGGTCGCGTCCTCGCGCCTTCGCGTGATACATCATCGTGTCCGCCGAACGAATGATCGCGTGCAGCGTTTCGCCATCCTGCGGATACGTCGCCAGCCCAAAGCTCGCGGTGAGGCGAAGCCCCAAACCCTCGCCTGTCAGAAAGTCATTCGTCCTGATCGCCTCGCGCAGCTTGGCTGAGAGGTCTGCTGCGCCCGGCTTGTCGAGCCCGCGCAGCAGCGCCACAAACTCATCGCCGCCATAACGGAAGCCGGCGTGGTTCGGCCCCAGCGTGCGCTTGATTACGCTGCCCACTTCGGCCAGCAAACGCGATCCCACCAGATGTCCATGCGTGTCGTTCACCGTCTTGAAGTGGTCGAGATCAAGAAACAGCAGGCTGAAGTGCGGCTGAATCGGAATCACGCGCGGATCGTTCTCCGCCGCAATCTCGTTCTCCAGCATCGTGTACAAATACCGCGCGTTGAACAGCCCCGTACAGTCATCCGTAATCGTCAGGTGCTGCACCAGCTTCACGTAACGCGCATTCGCCAGCGCAATCGCCGCGTAATCGCACAGCACACGCAGAAAGGAGACCGACGAATCCGGCAGCAGGTCCAGCTTGCTGTTGTGCAGTTGCAGAACACCCAGCGTGCGTCCGCTGTGTCGCAGCGGCAAACACGCGATCGATTGCAGGTGCAGCTCCGGATGCCTCCGCGCAAACACGGACCAGTCCGGGTCCGCCATCACATCCGGCACCACCAGCGGATTGCCCGTCAGCGCAACGTAACCCGAAATCCCCTCGCCCATCTTGATGCGAAGTTCCTGAATATCGTCCGTATCGAATCCGGCGTGCAGAGCGTAGTAGAGCTCGTTCGCCTCTTCATCCAGCATCAGCAGCGACCACTGCTCCGGGCCGAAGTACTCTTCCATCTGCGAGAGAATCGCTCGCAGCAAAGGCTCCAGCTCCAGGTTCGCGGTCAGCGCCCGCGCAACCTCGTGGAAGACGCGCAGGTGGTCAAGTTGCCTGCCGTCCATTACCTCGGAATGCCGCCTGTCTGCCACTTGCCTTCCCGTGTTGCGCGTCAGGACGTACTCACCGGAGCCACAAGGATAGCGTAAAACGATTGACCTTCTCGGGGTTATCTCATGGCCGGACGTTTGCATTGTTGGTGCATCGGCACGCAACACTGCGCAGATCGCAACTGTGTCAACTCGCTACACAACGCGCAACGCGCTGCTATCCGCTGGTTTGCACCGCGCTAGCCGCCGATATGAACCCGCGCTAGCCGCCAATATGAACCATAGACCGCGACGGCTGCAGGAATCCAGGCTCGCCAATGTGATGGCGCGCCTCCTTACGTTCCACGATGCCGCGAATGTGCGCGCGCAGATCGTCATCGCTCGCTCCGCGCCGCATCGGCCCCACTAGGTCGTGGTCGCTCTGTGAGAACAGGCACGTCCTCACCTTGCCGTCCGACGTCACGCGCACCCGGCTGCAGTGCCCGCAGAACGGATGCGACACCGGCGCAATGATCCCGATCTCACCCACACCATCGTCGAACGTAAACCGCCGCGCCGTCTCCGACGCATTAGTCGCCGCCAGCGGCACCAGCGGACGCACGCGGTTCAGCCGCTCCACGATCTCCTCCATCCGCACCACAGCCTCCGGCGTCCACGTGCGGTCTTCCTCCAGCGGCATCCACTCGATGAACCTCACAATTACGCCCTCACGTCGTGAGAACTCCGCGAATGCCTCAATCTCTCCATCGTTGAACCCGCGCAGCAGCACCGCGTTTATCTTCACCGGTCCCAGCCCCGCATCCTGCGCCGCGCGAATCCCATCGCGCACCCGCTCGAAGCTCCGCGGCACCCGCGTAATCCGCGCAAACGTCTCCGCGTCGACGGCATCCATGCTCACCGTCACACGCGTCAACCCCGCACGCTTCAGGTCTCCGGCCATCCCGGCCAGCAGATGCCCATTGGTCGTCAGCGCGATATCCAGCGCCTCACCCTCACCCTCGGCCGCAAACGCCGGCCGCATCCCGGCGATCTCCCGCACCAGCTCCACCAGCCCACGCCGCAGCAGCGGCTCTCCGCCCGTCAGCCGCACCTTCTCAATGCCGAGCGACACAAACAGCCGCACCATTCGCGCATATTCTTCGATCGGCAACTCGCTGTACTGCGCGCCCTCATTGCCCGTCCGGCAGTACACGCACTTATAGTTGCAACGGTCGGTCACCGACAGCCGAAGGTCCGTAATCGCACGTCCGTGCTTGTCTCGCAGCCGCCCGTCCACCCCGGCATCCGCTCGCAAGCCCTCACCCCACAGCCGTGTACGCGCGGGGGGCAGGGGGTCGAGGATAGGAGGTAGTGCGGCAGCCATAAGCCAACAGTAATCTCCTGACGCACTTTGGGAAAGTCGGGCTCCCGCACATCCCATGTCATACTAGGCCCACTCAAATGGAGGAACCCTTCCAGAGTCCGCACCCCCGGCGGCTCACCACGGCGCGCATCTTCGCCGAGGCCCCCAGGCAGGCTAAGCAGGCCCCTCCTGCGAGCGAGATTTCTTGTGCCGACGTCTTCCATCCCGGCTTGGCTCGGGCAACATGCCCGGCCCCTCTGGCTGCTTCTGGCGGCCGTCGTGGCCTGCATCGTGCTCCTGCGGCTCTCTGCCTGGGCGCGTGAGCACAATCTGCGGCGTAAGCGCGCCGGCATCACCCAGGAAACCTTCACCGCCCAGCTTCAGCAGTACGGCTTTGACCCCGTCATCACCTCAGCCACTTTCCGGTACATACGCGAGGTGCAACTCGTTCCATTCCCTGTACTTCCCGGCGATGACCTCGAAAAGGACCTCGGTCTCGCTCCCGAAGACGTCGACCAGACCATCCGCGATCTCGCCATAGCCCTCCGGCGCGAGTTCAGCCCCGGCCAGCAGCCGATCCCACCGGTCACCGTCGAAGACCTCATCCGCCAGCTCCAGGCCTACCCCCGCCTCGTCCGCAGCGGCGCCGCCTGAGCCGATCCGTCAGATCCCGACGCCGAACTCCAGCTCCGGCGTCTGATCGCCTGCGTGCGAGTAAATGTCATACGGCGTGCGCCGGTGGAACTTGTACCGCTCCCGCAGTTCACGTCCCACCACCACACCAATGGCCAGCACGGTTATCCCGGCTGAAACCAGGCCTACGTTGCGCATAAACGTCCCGCCCTCCTCCGAGGCCGCATCTTCGTGACGCGTTCTTCGGAGCGAGCAATTCTGGTTCATGCGATGGATCATAGCGCACCACCATGAAATTTGGGTATCACTGCGCTCTGCGACCTCTGTGTCAGTTACCGCTAAGTGAATAACGTTACCCTCGCTCTCCCAAATCAGCCCTTTGCCGCGCTCGCCGCCGGCGCCGCCGCACTCGAACCCGCCGCACTCGCCGTACTCGATTCACTCGACCCGCCCGGCCCGCCCGAAGCTGAATCACCCGTCGCCGCCGCCGGCTGCTTCGCGCTCTCTCCCGGCTTCGCGCTCTCTCCCGGCTTGCCCTCGCCCGACTTCCCCTCGCCCGACTTCCCCTCGCCGCCCCCGCTCGCCGCCGGCTTCGCCGACGAATAAAGGTCCTTGTACCACCCGCCACCCTTGAACTGGATTGCCGCCGCAGTCAGCGTCCGCTCCATCCGCCCGCCGCAATGCGGACACTCCGTCAGCGGCGCGTCGGCAAGCTTCTGGATCTTCTCCGTGCGGCGGCCGCACTCTTTGCACTCGTACTCATAAAGCGGCATCGCAGGTCCTTCTCACTCAGAAAAAAGTCGCTCAAAAGAAATCGAGCAGGAGCTCGCTATATGAAGGATACAGTCTGCGCCGCGAAGGGTTGGTATCCTCCACAACATGCGTCGCCTGCTCCTCCCCGCACTCCTGATGCTCTCCGCTCTCTGCTCCTCAGCGCAGAACCCTGCAGCCGCCGCGCCCACGCCCCCCATGGGCTGGAACTCCTGGGACGCCTACGGCCTCACCATCACCGAAGCCCAGTTCCGCGCCAACGTGCAGGTCCTTCACGACAAGCTGCAGCCCTTCGGCTGGCGCTACGCCGTCATCGACGAGGGCTGGTTCTTCGAGAACCCCCAGGACCGTCCGCACCCCGACACGCTGCATTACGCCATCGACGCCAACGGCCGCTACGTTCCCGTGCCCGCGCGCTTCCCATCCGCGACCCTCTCCGCGCACACCGTTGCCCCTCAGCAGCCGTCCAGCGGAAAGCTCGCCGCCACCATCCAGGAGACCAGCTTCAAGCCCCTCGCCGACTGGGTCCATTCCCAGGGCCTGCTCTTCGGCATTCACATCGTCCGCGGCATCCCCCGCGCCTCCGTCGAACGCAATCTCCCTATCGCCAACTCCACCTTCCACGCCCAGGAAGCCGCCGACACCACCGACGCCTGCGGCTGGGACCCGACCAACTGGGGCGTCAAGGACAACGCCGCCGGCCAGGCCTGGTACGACTCGCTCATCCATCAGTACGCCGGCTGGGGCGTCGACCTCCTCAAGGTCGACTGCATCGCCGACCACCCCTACAAGGTCAGCGAAATTCGCCAGATCCGCCGCGCCATCGACAAGGTCCACGCCGAAACCGGCCACAACCTGGTCCTCAGCCTCTCGCCCGGCCCAACCGATCCCGCCCACGCCTCCGAGGTCGCCTCGCTCTCCAACATGTGGCGCATCTCGAATGACTTCTGGGATCTCTGGAGCGGCGGCAACTTCGCCGACGGCTTCCCGCAATCCCTCAAAGGCCAGTTCGACCACCTCGCCACCTGGTCCCAATTCGACTTGAAACCCGGCCAATGGCCCGACGCCGACATGCTTCCCTTCGGCCAGCTCCGCCCCTCACCCGGCTGGGGCGCACCCCGCCACACCCGCCTAACCATCGATGAAGAGCGCACCGTCATGACGCTCTGGTCCATGGCCCAGAGCCCGCTCATCCTCGGCGCCAACCTCACCATGCTCGACGAGCCCACGCTGAAGCTGCTGACCAATCGCGAGGTGTTGGCGATCGATCAAAACGCCGTCGTTCGAGGTCATCCACAGGATGTAAATCAGCATGGTGATCTGCGGGTGTGGCAGGCCGAGGCTCAAAATGTGCGCGGCGGCATCGTCAATGTTCTCGCTCTGTTCAATCTAGGTGATGCACCGCTGCACGTAGATCAGCCCGCAGCCGCATTCCGTTTCACAACTAGAAGAGATTCGCCAACGACCGCGATCAACGTGTGGAGCGGCGAGCGGCTTCCCGACAGAAATCGGGTTCAGGTGACGGTCCCGCCGCACGGCTGCATTCTTTTGGAGCGCCGCTGACCAAAAGTCAACGTTACCGGAACCCCGCTTACCGGTTACCAGAACCGCGCGCAAGATTACTAAGTGAATCTTCACGCCTGCACAAATTCCCCATAGCTTTGTCTTCAAGAAGCGCACCGCAGGAAAGAGACATTGAGGCCCGACCTTTTCCCAGGTCATAAAGGGCACTCGCCGTCCAGATTCTGTAGAGCGCTCGCACGAAGCGCAGCCTCGGTCACGGGGGCTCCTTAATGGAGCTGACCCGGGAGCTGTGCACCATGCCGAAGGCGCAACAGCCCTTCGCATGCGGGGGGCGAGGCAGGAACCCGCGTTCCTTGGGGGAGGAACGCGGGTGACTCGCCTTTCCACCCCGGTTTCATTCGTCGTTTCATTCCGCGTTGACCACGAAGCCGTCCACCAGGACGGCTTCTGGCCTTCTGCCTCGGCGTTTCCACCCACAACCGCCATCTCGACCGAAGGCGCGCAGCGCCGCAGCGGAGAGACCCCTGTATTTATCTTTGCCTCGCCTCCCCACTCCGCACCCACACTTTCAACAGCCCGCCTCAAACCATGCATTGCGGCTCATCCGTCTTCGCCGTATCCTCGCCTCAGGTGCCTGCCCCCTTCCAATTCCCACCACGCAATTCCGGCGCTCGCGACGACGCTTCCCTGCGCGCCGCAAAGCCGCAGTCCCAGAATCCAGACCGCATCGTCTCCGCCGGCCCGGTCGATGACGACTCGCAGTTCGAGCTCAAGCTCCGCCCCAAGCACCTCTCCGAATTCATCGGCCAGTCCAAGGCCAAAGAGCAACTTGCCATCGCGCTCGAAGCCGCGAAGGCGCGCGGCGAAGCGCTCGATCACGTCCTGATCTTCGGCCCTCCCGGCCTCGGAAAAACCACGCTCGCCACCATCATCGCCAACGAACTCGACGTCGCCTTCCAGCAGACTTCCGGCCCCGCGCTCCAGATCCAGGGCGACCTCACCGCCATCCTCACCAACCTGCGCGAAAAGCAGGTCCTCTTTCTCGATGAGATCCATCGCCTCCAGCCCGTGCTGGAAGAAAAGCTCTACACCGCGCTCGAGGACTACCAGATGGACATCATCATCGGCCAGGGTCCAAGCGCGCGCACTCACACGCTCGAGCTCAAGCCCTTCACACTCGTCGGCGCCACCACGCGGCCCGGCCTGCTTAGCTCGCCGCTGCGCTCACGCTTCGGTATCCTTCTGCGCCTCGAGTTCTACACCGAAGACGAGCTGCGCTTCATCGTCCAGCGCTCTGCCGAAGTGCTTGGCGTGCCGATTGATCATGATGGCGCCGCCGAGATCGCCATTCGCTCCCGCGGCACACCGCGCATCGCCAACCGCCTCCTCCGCCGCGTGCGCGACTTCGCCGAAGTCCGCGCCGCCGGCCGCATCGACCTCAGCACAGCGACCGCTGCGTTGGAACTTCTCGAGGTCGACGCTCACGGATTCGACGAGCTCGACCGCCGCCTGCTCCGCACCATCATCGAGAAGTACGATGGCGGCCCCGTCGGCCTCAACACACTCGCCGCCGCGCTTGCCGAAGAGCAGGACGCGCTCGAAGAGGTCTACGAGCCCTTCCTCATCCAGATCGGTTTCCTCGACCGCACCCCCCGCGGCCGGGTCGCCACCCGCCTCGCCTACGAGCACCTCGGCATCGAAATGCCACGCCGCAATGTCGCCAGCCCGACACTGTTCGGCTGAAAAACGCCACTTATGTCAGGTAAGTGACACTCTCAAAAGCGTCAAAAACAGCAAAAAACGGCTCCAAAGGGAGCGTTTTTCGTTCATTTTCTGATCTGCTATTTTGCCTTCTGCACTGGTTTCGGTGCGGTGCTATCCGCTTTTGGAGCTGTCGTTGGCGGTTCCGCAGCCGGCTTTGGAGCCACGTACGGCGGCGGAGGCTGCACTCTCTCTGCTCTCAGCGCATCGTCTATCTCATTGAAAATAAAGTCCACCGGCACGGCGCCATCGATCTTGTCGCCATTGATAAACAGCGTCGGCGTCGAATCAATGTTCAGCGACTCGCCCTGCTTCTTAAAGGCCTCGATCGGCGCCGTGTCCTGCTTCGTCAAGCACGCTTCAAGCCGTGTGTTATCAACCTTTTGAAACTTTCCCTGCTCCTTCGTCAGCGTGTCGAGCTGCTCATCGGCGCGCGGCAAAGTCTTGTCAGCCTTCGGGTCTTTTGGATCGTCGCCGATGTCAGAAGCGTGCGCGTGAATGTAATCGACGAGGTTCCAGTAACCCGTAGGTGATTGAGCCCCAAGGCAGTTAACGTCAACCGCTGCGCGCATCGCCCAGGGGTGCTGGTCGAGCGGGAAGTCCTTGTAAACAATGCGCACCTTGTCGCCGTAACGCTGCGTAATCGCCGGGAAAATCGATTCATGCAGCCGCGCGCAGAACGGACACTCCAAATCATCAAACCCAACAATAATCACGGGCGAAGATTCCGGGCCGCCGCGCGCGGGACGGCCATCAGCCGAGATCAGGGTACGCGGGTCGGCGGAGAGATCGTATTTCGAGAACTGCGCGAGCGTCTTGCCATCCTTTGAAAGCAGGAAGTTTACCGGCTTCGACGACTTCTCCTCGGCGCTGAAGGTCACCGAGATGTTGTCGTAGCCAGGAACTTCGGACGGCTGGCGCGGACCAATGTGCACGACTGAGCCGGGCGGCAGGTTCGCCTTCTGGCGGAGCAGAACCTCGACGCGATGCTGCTCGGCGGGTGTGAGCTGCTGGCCGTTTTGGGCCGGAGACTGCGCGTGGCAGCCGGCGGTGGCGAGGGTGATGGCGACGAGCGCCTGGGCAAACACAAACGAGAGCGAAAATCGAGGGAACCGCACGTGTTTATTATCGCATTCGGTTATGGGATCACGGCGAATTGCAGGCTGTTCGGCGCGCGGATCGCGGATGAAGGGACCACGGAAAAATGAGGCAGACCACGCGGGTCTGCCTCGGGACGAAATGCATGCAGGCTATTTCACGTTTCCGTTGAGCCCGTTGGGGAAGAAGCCGCCTTTGCCGGAGCCGCCGGCGTAAACGATTGCCAGTACCTGCGGCGCGGTTCGCGCGAACACCATCGAGCCGGCCGTGTTGCCGGTTGTAGGTGCGTTGATGGAGCCGGTGGTTGTGGCGTTGACGATCGCCGACGCGGTTACGTTGGACGTGCCGTTGAGCATGACCTGCTGCGTTCCGAGCCCGACATCATCTCCGTCGGCCATCGCGGAGGAGATCTTCGACCCATCCACCGTGGCGCGGAGCTTTGAGATGGCGGCTGCGACGGCGGTTGCCGTCCCGGCAGCGCCGAGCGTTGTGGTGGATTGGTCGAGAGCGTAGATGGTCGTGCGTACCAGCCCGGCGTGATAGGCCTCGACGCCCTGGATCCCTGCGGCTGCGTCGAGGTTGCTGGAGGAGGTAAGCTCGGGCGCGGCGCCGGTGTAGGCGGTCACGCCAACGTCCTCGAAGATGTAGGAGCCCAGCAGGAAGTGGATGTCGTCGGCGAACGGGTCGAAGCTGGTGAGGCCGAGTCCGAGCAGGCCGGCGAGCGTGTTGAAGCTGTTGTAGAGATCGATCGCCGGCTGCGCGACGGCGGACGAGCCGAGCGCGCCCCGGAGGAACTTCACGTGGTTGCGCTCTTCGGTAGCGATCTCCTGCGCGTAACTCTGGACGAGCGTGTTGGCGAACGGGACCTTGCAGGCGGACGGGCCACCGCTCTTTACGGTGACGGTACCCTGCGTGCCGGTGCCGGTGAGCCCGAGTCCCATCTGATCGATCGTCTGGCCGCTGGCGGCAAGCGTGTAGAACTCAGCCTCGAGGTACTCGAGATTGAGGGCGAAGTTGAGATAGTCGGCGTCGGTGAGCGTAGATTGCGCCTTGGCGATGGATGCGAACGCAAAGCTTGCGAGTGCGGCGCCGCCAAGTGTGATCATGCGACGGCGGCTGCCGGCGATGACTTCATCGAGTTGCTGCGTTTCTGCTGTTGCCATGTCTCCCCCTATGCCTGTGTCACGCTGATGGTTCCGTTCAATCCGCTGGGGAAGAACGTGCCGCTCTTTACGCCGGCACCGCCGCCGGTACCGTAGACGATGTGCAGGACCTGATCGGTGGTGCGCTCGTAGCCGATGGAGTTGGTGGGATCGGCGGCAGTGATTCCGGTTGCGCTGAGTGTCGTCTCGTTGCCGTCGCCGAGCTGAGCGCGGACGTTTTCCACTGCATTTGCCGCCGAGACGGCCGAGGATCCAGCGGCCACGATCTGGGAGCGAATGGATGCTGCGTGATAAGCCTCGACGGCATGGATCTCGGCTGCCGCGGTCAAGTTGGTCTTGCTGCTCAGCAGCTTGGCGGCGCCATGGTACGCGGTTACGCCCACGTCCTCGAAGATGAACGCCCCGATGAGGTAATTGCTGTAGCTGGCGAACGGGTTGAACGAGGACCCGAGGCCGGCGGCGCTGGCGAGCGTGTTGAAGCTGTTGGTCAGGTCGATGGCGGGAGCGTTGACGGCTGAGCTGCCGAGCACGCCGCGGATCGCACGCACGTGATCGAGTTCGTTCTGCGCGATCTCGTTGATGTACCGCATCTCCAGGGAGGTAAGGCCCGGAACCTGGCTGCCGCCCGTTGTTTTGCTGGAGGAGTTTCCGCTGTCTGCAGCGCTCAGGCCGGTGCCGGTGGCAGCGCGAAGGTAGAACTCGGCCTCGAGGTACTCAAGGTTCAGGGCAAAATTGAAGATGTCCGCGTCGGTGACCTTGGATGTTCCTCCGCCCCCGCCGGTGCTGTTATTGGTGCCGTCGTTACCGCATCCGGCCAACAGGGTTGTTGTCGCTGCAGTTGCGGCCGCTGCGAGGCAGAAGCCTCGACGCGAGAGTGCCTTCTCGACGAGCTGGGTCCTTCTCTGGTTCACGATGATCGTCTCCGGGGCCATGTGGCGTGCTGTACCCGGGATGTGTACGCGGGGGGATGTCGACTGGATTTAGCTCAGGCGGCGAAAGGCGCGCGTTGCAATGCTGCGCAAAAGGCGCTGCTGTTTTTTCTGCTGCATCGTAATTCACAGGAGTGGTCTGGAAGAGGCGACCAGGCCAAAGCGAACTTGCGAACGAAGGCGAAGAACTGGGATGCGGTGGGGCTCTGAAGTTCTTGGCAGGGTTCGGCGGCGCCGAGCGCGAAGGGCAGCGCGAGGAACGCAAAGCCTGTCAGCAGGCTGAGAACCCGATGTGTGCCCGGCTGCATACGAGCCGTACAGCGCGGCCTACAGCACGTTTCCAATGGCGTATATCGTAATGCGAGCGCGCCTGTTATAGTGCGGGGCACCATGCAGATTACCGGGTCGCGTTTCTTCTGGGCAGGGCTGTCGTTAGCCGCAGTGATGGTTGTGAGCGGATGTGGTGGCGGATCGGCGCCGGGGCCGGCGATCTCTGTGAGCGTTTCGCCTTCTGGGCAGGCGGTCGATCAGAGCATGTCCGTGACCGTGCAGGCTGCGGTCACGAATGACACGTCTTCCAAAGGAGTGACGTGGAAGCTGAGTGGCCCAGGATCGCTCAGCGGCACCAGTGGACCGTCTGTCTCGTATGCCTCACCCTCGACTTCGATTACCAGCGCGGAGCAAGCGACGGTCACGGCGACCTCTGTGGCTGACCCGACCAAGAGCGCATCGGTGCAGATCACGGTGAATCCTTATCCGGCCATGCTTATTCAGAGTCTGTCCGCCGGCACTGTGGGTGTGGCGTACAGTCAGCCGATCGTGCTCACAGGCGGCACGAGTCCGTTTCAATGGAGCGTCTTCAACGGAGCGATTCCGAGCGGATGGCAGGTGGGCGGCTCGGTGCCGAGCGGGCTGACGCTGAGTTCGTCTGCAGGAACGATCAGCGGTACACCGACGGCCGCAGGGACGTGGTACTTCGACGCGACTGTGACGGATGCAGACGGCGTGTTTCTAGCCATTCCGATGAGCTTGCAGATCAATCCTGCGGCTTCGAGCAAGGGAAATGCGGTTCCTTTCCTGAACCAGCCGCTCGTGCCCTCTGCGGTTGCGCCGGGCGGAACCGGTGTGACTCTGAAGGTGAGCGGAACAGGATTTGTTTCGGGCGCGACGGTGAACTTCAATGGCACGGCGCTGGCGACGACATTTGTTGACGGCTCGCACCTGAGCGCGGCGGTGCCGGCGACGGATGTGGTGACAGCGATGACGGCGACGATCACGGTGGTGAATCCGACTCCCGCGGGCGGAGCGTCGAACGCCGTGTATTTCCAAGTTGGAGCGCCGCTGGCGACGGTCAAGTTCGCGAACGCTGCGAACTCTCCGCTGCAGATATCGGAGCCGTTTGGGCTCGCCGTTGGAGACTTCAATCAGGACGGAAAGCCGGACCTTGCGATTACGGGCGCCGTGAAGGTGTATTCGATGCTGAGCAAGGGAGACGGCACTTTCACGGCTGCGCCCGGGTCTCCGTATTCGATACCCAGTCCGCCGTTCAACGATGTCGCGACTCCTTATGTCGGGCCGATGGCGGTAGGCGACTTCAACCACAGCGGCCACCTGGGATTGGCAGTAGGCGAGTTCAATAACGATGCGGTGGTGATCCTTGAAGGGAACGGCGACGGGAGCTTTGCGTCGTCGGTCTCTTCGTCGTTCATCGATGCCAAAGGTGCCCAGACGTCGGCTCTTGGAGCTGCGGACTTTAACGACGACGGCAACCTTGACCTTGCAATCGTCAATGCGCTCAATGGGATTTCACCGGTGGTCCTGGGGTATGGGGACGGAGCGTTCAATCCTGGAGGACAGCTCGTTCTGCAGGGCAGTGCAGCCGCGGTAGGCGACTTCAATGGCGATGGGAAGCTGGACGTGGCTTCGGGACTGCCTGTGTCACTGGGAAACGGCGACGGCACGTTCAGGACGGGCGGTACGTCGCCGGGTTCTACTCCAGGGTTTTCGGCGATTGTTGCGGGCGACTTCAATGGCGATGGGAAGCTGGACCTCGCCGGAACGGACCAGGCGGGAAACAATGTCATCGTGCTGCTCGGCAATGGCGATGGAACGTTCCAGGCTCCTCAAACGATTCCGGTCGGTCATGGACCGGACGCAATCGCCGTCGGTGATTTCAACAATGATGGGAAGCTGGATCTTGCGATCGCGAATTATGGCGACGGTACAGTGACGTTGTTGCTGGGCAACGGGGATGGGACGTTCACGCAGGCATCGGGATCGCCGTTTCTTGTCGGGAAAGGACCGGACGCGATTGTCGCCGCGGATTTCAATGGCGATGGCAAGCTTGATCTGGCGGTGGCGAACAGTACCGACAATACGGTGTCGATTCTTCTGCAGCAGTAGCGCGCGCGGGCAGACGGTGCGTGCCTAGAAGATGCGTTCGGCGCGGCGGAGATTGCCGGCGCTGCCGATGTTGGCGAGGGTGAAGTTGAAGCGGTAGGCGTTCTCGTTGCGCACGGCGCCGAGCTCATACTTGCGGTACTCGACGGAGAAGCCGCAGCAGTTCCAGTTGTAGTTGGTCTGGATCGCGGCGTACTGGATGGTGCCGAGGTTGAGGTCGAGGCCGGCGTTGGCGGCGACCGCGAGGCCCGGGCGGACGGGGTCGCCGAAGCCACCGAGCACGCGCATCTGCTTGAAGTTGGAGGTGGGCGAGCCGACGAGCGTCTGCTGGTCGTTGTTGTTGGTGTCGATGGTCTGGGTGTAGAAGCGGCCGGGCGCGTTGAGCAGAGCGTAGGAGACGCCGCCGAAGAGGCTTTTGGCTCGGGCTTCGGCGTAGAGGTTGGAGCTGGTGAATTTGGAGGCGCCGGTATCGTAGTCGAAGTCCCATTCAACGTCGGTGTGGCCGGAGGTGCGCATGCGCATGCGCGAGATGAGCGGCGAGATGTTGCGGGGCTCGGTAAGGAAGGCGATGCCGGAGAGATCGAGTGTGGACGCGAAGA
The DNA here is from genome assembly GCA_963716225.1 of uncultured Verrucomicrobiae bacterium. Lineage (GTDB taxonomy): Bacteria > Acidobacteriota > Terriglobia > Terriglobales > Acidobacteriaceae > Granulicella. The sequence goes on from OY970299.1 coordinate 2,237,913, forward strand.
TGTTGCGCCGCGAGGTGATGACCGCGTGGCCGAAGGTGGGATCGAAGAAGTAGCGCTGCGCGAGCCGCCAGGAGAACCACTCCTGCTGCTGCGGCGCGGAGGGCTGTGTGCAGGGGTCGGGCTGCTTTCGGTGGGTGCGCGTTGGCACTTGCGGGGCTTGGGCCGACGCGTCGGGGATGCCGTTGGCGTCGGTCGACTGGTCGGGCGACGGGTTGAGTACGTCAGGAATTTCGGGCGGTGTCTGTGCGGCGGAAAGTTCGATGCCGTTCGCGGAGGTGTTGGGGATGGCCGGGCAGTTGGCGCGCGGCTTGGTTGATTTCAACTTCGCGCGGAAGAAGAGCCGCTGGGTCACGCCGTACTCGAGCTGGTCGGTGTCGGAGGCGAGGTCGACGTCGTCGAAGCGGAGGATGGAGAGAAAGTTGTCGATGCCGTGGATGTTGCGATAGGTGAGCTCGGGCTCGACGGTGTGGCGGACTTCGGTGCCGAAGAATTTTTGCAGTGATGCGGGGACTTCGAAGGTGCGCTCGATCGCCGGTGGGCGGATGTCGACCTGCAGGTCGATGTCGGCGCGGTTGACGGGAGTGGTGAGCTCCATAGGCGGCTGTCCCGGCGGATACGGAGTCACACGCGATCGCGAGTAGAAGGTCTCGCGCGCGGCGACCGAGGCGAGCACATGCCAGCCGTCGCCCGCGAGCGGAAGTGAGAGCTCGGGGCGGAGATCGAGCCGCTCGACGATGCCGGAGGAGGTGAAGTTAGGCTGCGAGCGCTTGAGGCCGGCGGCTGACGCGGTGAAGCTGAAGCGCAAGGGGCCGAGCGGGTGATCGACTTCGCTGACCTCAAGTGACGGCACGTGCAGGATGTGGACCTCTTCGCCGGGCGAGATGCCGACGGGAACGCGCTTCAGGCCCTGGTAGCGGTCGGCGCGTGCGGTGAGCGCGATGCCGTGGTCCTGGTGTGTGAGGTAGCCGATGGACGTGATGTCCGAGCTGACCGCCTGGTTGAAGTTCTCGGTGAAGGCTTCGCGGTAGACGTAGGTGCTGAGGTACTCGCCGTCGCCGACGAAGCGCAGTGTGCTGGTGAACTGGCGCCGGAAGGCGGCGGTAACGTCCTCGCCTCCCTGGTTGGTATGGGTGCCGCCGGTGGGGATGAAGCCGCGGTCCTGCAGGGCGGAGAAGTGCGCCTGGAAGAAGTCGTCGCGCGGCCCTTTGCCGCGGAAGGTGGCCGACTCGGCCCAGCCGCGCTGCGAGTAGTACTGCAGGCCGAGCGTCAGGTCGGCGGAGCGGCCGAGTGTGAGGTAGACCTGCTCGCCAGCGATCCATCCCTTGGTGCTGGACTGGCCGAGCACGGGGACCAGGATGCCGGACTGGCGCTGCTCGGTGTCGATGGGGTGCGTGACGTACGGCAGGAACAGCAGCGGGATGCCGATGAGGTGGAAGACGGATGACCTGGCGCGTGCCTGGTCTTCATCGAGCGAGAGATGGCCGGCAGTGAGGAGCCAGTCCGGGCGCGGCAGGAGGCATGAGGTGACGGAGCCGTCGTAGACGTCGTAGGTGCGTGGGCCGGTTTTGACGACGAGGCGGCCGGAGAAGAGGAACGGGTTCGGCGTAGTAAGGCCGGTGCGGCCGGAAGGCTCTGCAGTGGCGGCCGCGCCGTGCAGGCCAACCGAGCCGGTGACGTCGTAGAAGCGGCCGGTACCGGTCTTCAGGTTGTAGGTGCCGTGTGAGGCGGCCATGTACTCGTCGTTCTCTCCACCGGAGAGACGCAGGTGACCTTCCGCGGTGATCTCGCCGGTGTCCTTGTTGTAGGAGATCGTGTCCGCACGCATAATGTGGTCGCGGTAGTGGACCTCGACGTTGCCGGCGAGCAGGTAGACATTGTCGTGTTCGGACTGCGTGTCGGCGTCGAGCGAGACAGTGTCGGGAGGTGTCGCGGCAGGCAGCGGCGTGGCGCGCGCGATCTGTGACAGGTCAGGGATCGTCTGCGTGGTGTCGGCTGCGGGCGGAGGTGTCGCATTCGACACCTGTGCGCTGAGCAGATGTGGATCAACAGCGGGAGCGGCGATGATAGAGATAAACAGTACGGTCTGGTGCGCGAACGAACGCCAGCGGCAGGTGAACCAAGCGCAGCATGCATGCCTGGAATTGCGAACTGGATGAGGCGCGCTGTGGATCACAGACTTGAGATTAGACGATTGTGCGCGGGGCGCGGGTGAGCGCGCGAGGGATGTAGATGCAGGGTTCCGCAGAGTGCCGGGTGGGTGAGGAGATGACGAACGAGGGCGTGCTTGCGAGCGGCCTCGTGGCCGAGCTGGCGAACGGCACGGAGGGGCACGCGAGCCGGATGCGCGCTGTGACACTCTTCGCGGGATCCACGGCCGGCTTGCTGGCTGGGGTGAGGGACACGGGGGCGGCCTCGTTGCGGGAAGCCGCGGCCGCGCGGGTGGCGGCGCACAGGAGCAGAAGGGCTGGCGCGCAGGCCATGGATGCGGCTCGCGACGCTGCTCTGCGCGAAGAGCAGGCGAGAATAGCGCGGAAGTCGCGGCACGGAGTGGCGAAGGTGCGCGATGCGGTGCGCGCGCGCTACGAACGAACGCAGAGCTACAGAGAATTTCTTGCGGCAGAAGCGCATCGTGCCGTGGAGCAGGCGCGCGCAGAGGCGGAGATCGCCGCGCGCAATGCGAAAGCAATTGCCGATGCGCAGATGCAGTTGCTTGAGGAGCTGCGGCTGGAAGAGCGCGACTTCGAGGCGTCGCGGCCTGCACTGGTCACGTTCGATGAGCCGCGCGAACATGTGATGAGCGCAGCGTGGAATGCGCCGGTCTCGATTGTTGAAGCACCTCACGCAGAGTTCATCGAGTATTCGGGCGATCTGTTCGCCGAGCCTGAAGAGCCGGTGAAGGAGATTTCAAACGGCAGCCTTACAGTGCGGCTGTATGAGGAATTCGCGCCGGTTGCTGTCCCAGAGACGAAGAGGATTCAGGCCATGACGAAGATGTCGGCGCCTGTACTCGAGTCCGAAGAGTTGGAAGAGCTTGCGGAGCTGGAGCAGGAGATTGCGTTTCGGCGCGCGCCGGACTTTGAGGACCACATTATTGGCACGCTTCCGCTGCCGGCCAATCTGATCGAGTTTCCGCGTGAGTTGGTGGCTACGCGCAAGGCGCGCCCGCGGCTGGCCGAAGGACCGCTGCGCGACGAGATTATGGCCGAGCCGCAGCTTCGCATCTTCGAGGTTGAGCCGGAGCAGATATCGATCGCCCCCCCGGACCCGGAGGAGATTGTCAATGCGGCGCCGGTGTGGCAGGGATTGCTGCTCGACGCGGCGCCGCTGTCCAGGCGTCAGTCGCAGGAGCGCGTTGCGGCGAGCGGCCTGGTGGACGTTGCGCCGCTCTCGCGCCGGATAATGTCGGCTGTTGTCGACGCGTGCTGTGTTGGCGTGGCGATGATCGGGTTCTGGACAATTGCGGCGTGGATCTCCGGGCCGCGGCTCACGGCGATGTCGCGGCCGACGCTGGCGTTTGCGGTTGTGTTCACGCTGGCGCTCGCCGTGATGATCTACCAGGCGCTGTTCTTCTGGCTGAACGACGCAACGCCGGGCATGCGCTACGCGCGTATCGCGCTGTGCACGTTTACGGAGTCGAATCCGAGCCGCGGCGCGATGCGGCGGCGCCTGCTGGCGATGCTGATGGCTGCGTGTCCGCTGGGCCTCGGTCTGGTGTGGGCGTGGATGGACGGCGATCGCCTCGGATGGCACGATCGCATCTCGCGCATATATCAGCGGGCGTACTAATCAGCGGCTTAGAGCTGTCATCACTTCAAGCGACTTGAGATGGTGAAGGTCGTGGCCGCCTATCGTCTCGACGATGGTCCACACGGTCATCGGCCCGCGCTCCGGATGCGTCACTGTTCGCGTCTTCTGGGTTTCGCTGAGGGAGTGAATCAGCGCGAGGTTCCACGCGCGCAGTGTGCGGAAGGTGGCCATTGCCGCAGCGGAGCTGTAGGCGCCGTAGTTGCGCGCCCAGTCGTCCTGATCGAAGGGCTGGATATCGACCCCGGCCGCCCCCTGGCGCAGGCGGAAGCCGAAGCCGATCTCGCAGTCGGCGAGATGGGAGATGATCTCGCGCAGGTTCCACTTGCCCGGCGCAGGGCGGTGCTCCATCTGGTCATGGCTGAGGCCGCCGAGCAGCGTGTCGAGCTTCTGCGGTGTGGATGCGATCACTTCAACGGGATCGCGCGTGCCGAGATCCTCGGCATACGGGTTGTTCGTCATGCGGTGGCCTCGGCGGCAGCTGCGTGCTCGTGCAGCCCCCAAGGATTGTAGCTACCGACCCACCAGATGTGGCCTTCGGGGTCAGAGCAGGAGAAGGATTTGCCGCCAAACTCGGGCGAGTTGAGCTCCTGCACAATCTCCGCGCCTTCGGTCTTGACGCGATTGTAGAGGGCGACGCATTCGTCGTTGCTCTCGGCGATGATGCAGAGGCCGACGGTTTCGCGTCCGCCGGTTTCTTTCACGTCGATCCAGCGGCGCGCGTAACTGGTATCGCTGCCGGTATCGGATGCGACGGAGCCGAGCATGAGCATGCCTTGCCCGCGCGTGAGTTGCGCGTGCGCGACGGTGTTGTTCGGCCCTTCGAAGACTGCCTGTTTGGTGAAGCCGAAGACACGGCCGAGCCAGTCGATGGCCGCGTGCGCGTCGTGGTAGCGAAGGCTGGGGATGATGGTTGAGCCGGAGATGGCCATGTGGGGCTCCTCGCTTGCAGGATGAGGAGCATCGTACTCCTGAGACGTTTCATGAGGTGACGACGATGGGCATTCTGGATGCGATGGAATCGATGGCGGCGAGCCGGATGGCGCAGAGCGGCGACACGAAGACGAAGGTTGCCGGCGGGTTGATGCAGGCGCTGAATGAGCATCCCGGCGGCCTGGGCGCGGTGCTGCAGAGCTTCCAGAACAACGGGCTGGGAGAGCATGTGCAGGCGATGCAGAATGGGCAGACGCCGCAGATGACGCCCGACCACGTGCAGACCGGGCTGCAGGGGACGGGGCTGCTCGAAACCGTGGCGCAGCGTGCGGGTGTGTCGCCGGAGGTGGCGAAGGTGGCGCTGGCAACCATTCTGCCGATGGTGATGGCGCATTACGCGCAGCATGGCAGCGCGCCGAGCACGGGTGTGCTGGGTGGGATGTTGTCGCGGGTGCTCTAGTAGCCGGCGGCTTTGCCGAAGTGGTGGCGGTGGTCTTGGCCGCCGGTGAGTTCGCCGAACTTGTTTCCTTTGGCCGGGTCGCGGGCGATGAGCTCGCTGTCTCCCCACGTGCCGGGAGAGTTGAAGTCCTTTGCCCCGGCGCGCTCGGTCGTGTAGCCGTCTGCGGTGAGCGCGTCGACGACATCCTGCGGGAAGGCCTTCTCGAACTGCAGCGTGTCGGGAAGGTATTGGTGGTGGAAGCGCGGAGCGTCGGCGGCGGCCTGGATGTCGAGCCCATTGGTGACGACGCTGATCAGGTCGTTCGCGACGGTGGTGATGATGGTGGAACCGCCAGGCGAGCCGAGTACGAGGCGGAGCTCGCCGGGCTGCATGTGACCGTGCGCGTCGCGCCGTGCGGGCTGGCTCACGATCGTCGGAGTCATGCAGGAGAGCGGGCGCTTGCCGGGCGCGATGGCGTTCGCCGGGCCCTGGATGAGGCCGAAGCCGTTGGGCACGCCAACCTTGGAGGTGAAGTCATCCATCTCGTCGTTGAGCAGGAAGCCGAGCTTGTCGACCGTCATGCCGTTGCCGAAGCCGAAGTTCAGCGTGTACGTCATCGCGACGGCGTTGCCGTCTTCATCGACGACGGAGAAGTGCGTGGTCTGGTTGGATTCCGAGATGGGCGCGAGCTTGGGCGGCTCGGGCATGAAGCCGGGGGGACGGACGAGGGTCGCGGAGGGCGACGGTTTCAGCGGGTTGATCGTATTGGCCCAGGCTTTTGCGTATGCGGACGAAGCCATCTGCTTCAGCGGCATGTGCGGATTGAAATCGGGATCACCGAGGAATTCGGCGCGGTCCATGTACGCGCGGCGGAACGCCTCCGTGATGTAGTGCACCTGCGCGGGCGAGCGGTCTGGGCTCGCCCCGCCATTCAGATGCGTGAGGTCGTAGCCGGAGAGGATGTTCAGGATCTCGAGCAGAACGATGCCGCCGGAGCTGGGCGGCGGTGAAGTGAGGACCTCCAGCCCGCGGTAGTGGCCGACGAGCGGCGTGCGCTCCTTCACCTGGTAGTGCGCGAGATCGGCCGCGGTGATGAGGCCGCCGTTGGCCTTCTCGTATGCGGCGATTTGTTGCGCCATGGCTCCGCGATAGAAGCTCGCAGGGCTTGTGCGCGATCTCGCGCAACGTGCCGGCGAGCTCCGGCTGCACGAGCCGGTCGCCTGCCTGGTAGAAGTTGCCGTCGCGCTGGAAGATGCGGCGCGAGGTCGCGAACTTCGTGAGGTTATGCGAGTGCAGCGTGCGGGCTTCTTCGTCGCTGAGGACAAAACCTTCAGCGGCGAGGCGAATGGCCGGAGCCATAACGCGGCGCAGCCCGAGCCGCCCGAAGTGGCGCTCGGCGTAGACGAGGCCCGCGACCGTGCCGGGAACGCCGGAGGCCTGTGGGCTGTCGGTCGACATCCGCGGGATGACGTTGCCGTTCGCATCGAGATACATGTTGGCGCTCGCGGCGGCCGGCGCCTTCTCGCGGAAGTCGAGGAAGTGCGCTTTGGAGGTTTTCAGGCTACTGGCGCCTGCGGCAGAGCCGGGGCGGATGAGCATGAAGCCGCCTCCGCCGATGTTGCCGGCCGCCGGAAACGTGACGGACAGCGCGAAGCCGACGGCAACCGCGGCGTCCACGGCATTGCCACCGGCGCGCAGGATCTCGACGCCGGCGTCGGTCGCGTCGTGCTGAATGGTGACGACCATCGCGTGCTGCGTGCGCACGGGCGCTGTTGGCGGGATCGGCGATCCGGGAGCGGGCTGCGTTGTCTGGGCGAGAGAGCTGACGGTGAAGAGAGCGAGTGTAGCGGCGGCGAGGAGTTTCATTATGTGCAGTGACGATCATGATAGCGGGAACATTGCCGGCAGCGCGTCCGTATGGACAGCATCGGGCCCGATTGTGTGAAGAGGTGAGCGCGATGAAGAAGCTGATGCAGGTGTTCTTTCTGGTGTGCCTTGTGGTGCTGATGCTGGGTGCAGCGTCAGGCCAGACGAGTGTGATAGCGAATGCAGCGGACCTATCTGGCCGCTGGGTAGGCACCTTCGATACCGTGCGCAAGGCCGGCGCGGTCGAGCCCGATCGTGCGCTGCTGTTACTGAAGCAGAACGGGAAGACGCTGACCGGGACCGCCGGGCCGTCGGAAGAACACATGGGCACGGTCGGTGACGGCGAGGTGAACGGAGACGACGTGCGCTTCGCGGTGACTCTCGGAAACGTGACGGTGAAATTTGCGCTCCGAATGGATGGCGATCACCTGCGCGGAGAGGCGAGCGGTCTGCCGGGGTTGGAGCCGGAAGCGAAGGTGCTGGTGAATGTCGTGCGGTGGCCGGACGGAGCGCCGGAGCCGCAGGTTGAGCATGTGAAGGAGGCGCCGGGCGCGTCAGGCGCGGGTCTGACCGCCACGGTGACGGCGCTCGATAAGAAGCTGTTCGACGCCTACAACAAGTGCGACCTCGCGACGATGAGCGGGATGGTTGAGGACGGCCTCGAGTTCTACCACGACCAGACCGGCCTGATGGTGGGCAAGCAGCCGTTCCTCGACGCGATCAAGCAGAACATCTGCGGCAAGACGCAGCGCGAGCTGGTGTCCATGACGGTCTATCCGCTGAAGGGCTACGGCGCGGTGGAGGTTGGCGTGCACCGCTTCACGCATCCGGGAGAGCCCGGCATCAATGAGGGCGAAGCGAAGTTTGTGACGCTGTGGGAGAACAAGAACGGCACGTGGATGCTCGCGCGCGCGATCAGCTTCGATCACGGAACGGTGAAGCCGTAGCAGACAACGCGCTTTGTGTCGCGGTTATGCGCGCTCGGGTGCGGCGACCCAGAGCAGCGGCTGGCGCACGGGGTAGTTGCGGATGATCTCGGGATCGGTGGGGTCGGGATCGAGACGCTTCCAAAGAGCGATGTAGTCAGTGTGATCGCACGCCAGGCCGCAGAAGAGCAGGCCGGGCGAGCGGACCGGCCAAGAGTCCCAGTGCTGGACATCGTGCGGGTAGGGCCACTTCGACTTATCGGCGAGATAGGGCTCAAGAAACGCTGCGGCGCGGCAGAGCGCGGCGCGTGCTGTGGTGTCCGCGTCGCCTGACGGCGGGTTCGGCGAGAGGATGTCGAGCGACCAGCCGAGGCACGTCGCGCAGTCGAACTGGAAGATCGAGTAGCCGTAAGGCTTGGTGCGTGCGAGCTCGCGCGGGAAGCTGCCGTTGGCCGCCTCCTGTGCGGGGAGCTGGATGGTTTCGAAGCGCTTGCGGACATCGTCGCGCGTAGCCTCGTCGCCGGCGAGCCGCGCGAACTCGGATGCCTGCAGCGCCCACGCGATGCCGTGGTTGTTCGTGGCGTCGCGCTCCTTCATGCCGGGAGCGGAAGTCGTCATCCAGGTCACGTACTCGCGAAACCACTGCTGCAGGCCGGCGAAGTTCGGCCCGAGAGCGGAACGGAGGAATGTTGCCGCGCGAGCCGGTTCAACCAGGTGCAGCGTGTCGATGATGCCGAAGGACCGCCCAGTCGGGCCGCCGGGGTAGCCCTGCGAGTACTGCAGGTTGGGATTCATGCGCGTCGCCGGCGTGACGAACCAGGCGACCAGATGCGCTGCCGCGGATTGCGCGTACTCGCGACGGCGGGTGAGCACGAACGCGGCGGTGAGCGCCGGGACCGCTTGCGACAGCCGGATCATCGCGCGGCGGTGGAGCTGGAAGTTCGCCGGATTGGACTGCCCGTCGCGGTTCTTCCACGGGCCCTTCGGGTTCGCCGGATCGGGCCAGAAGTAGTCGGCCTGCGAGAAAAAATCGTGCAGCCCGCCGGGCGAGTTGGGCGCCGGGAAGTCTGTGATGGTCTGGGGCTTAGCCGGGAGCCACTGGTTCGCCAGCCGCAGGATGCGGCCGCGGTCGGTGGTGGCGACCAGTTTGTAGGCCTCCTTGGCCGGCGGCGGTTCAAGGGCATGCAGGCGATGCGCGGCGACGAGGGCGGCGGAGACGGCGAGGAAACGGCGACGGTCGACGGTAGGCACGACAGAAACGATACAGCAGGAGGGGTTCTGGATGTTCGGAGCGGAGCCGCTGGAATGTGAGTGACTTTCCAGTAGATTTTATGCAACCAAGACGCTATAGTATCGTCTAAATGGTCGTGAGAGCGGCCGGGACACAATTCCGGGCAGCTCCTCACCCGGCATCCAAGTGCTTTGAAACAAGGAGATAAACACCATGGCGATTACTCGATTTGTCCCGTTCCGCACTGGGTTGAGCGACATGGCGGTCCTGCAGAACCGGCTAAACTCAATCTTCACCGACTTCGGCCGCAGCTTCGACGGCGAGAGCGAGACGCTCGGCGCCGGCAACTTCGTCCCCGCGGTGGACGTGTATGAGGACGCCCAGAAGGTCGCGCTCAAGCTCGAGGTTCCCGGGATCCGTCCCGACGACCTGGACATCCGCGTTGAGGGGCGAACCCTGACGGTGCGCGGCGAGCGCAAGTTCGAGAGCGAGGAGAAAGAGGAGAACTTCCACCGCATCGAGCGCCGCTACGGCAGCTTCGTGCGCAGCTTCACGCTCCCGGCTACGGTTGAGACGGAGTCGATCGACGCGCACAGCGCCGACGGCGTGCTGACCATCACGTTGGCCAAGAAGCCTGAGGCCAAGCCGAAGCAGATTACCGTGAAGGCCCAGACCGCGCAGCCCCGGCAGGTCGAGGCGCAGGGCCAGAAGTAACGAACTTTGCAGTACACAAGGCGCGACTGTCTCGGGCGAGCTGTAGCGGCTCGCCCGCTTTGTTCTCAACGGCGGGCGCGGTCGCGGCGGATGACGAACCCGAGCACGATCAGCAGCAAGACCACCGGCAGCCAGAGCGTGTGGTTGCCGATACGAACAGCAAGAATCGCTCCACTGACCGCGCCCGCAAGGAACAGCAGGATGACCAGGCCAAGATCGCGGAACTCGAGCAGGCCTTTGCGGCGCGTGGCGCTTTCGAGCGCGCGGTGCAATGCGTCGAGACCTTCGCGCAGCTCGCCGGTGATGAACGTCGAGCTGTACACGAACTTATCCACGGTGCGGAAGCTGCCCACCTGGAAGCCTGCCAGCGCCGAGACGATAAGGATGAAGAGCAGATCAGGAAAGCCCGGCGGCAGGAACGACGCGACCAGCAGGCAGGCGGCCTCGATCGACAGCGCCGCCATGACGGCATGCCGGAAGTGGTCTTCCGCGACGAACGCCGCCCACGCGCCGAGCCCGAACGCGACGAGCGGAACCATATGCATCAGCGCATCGTGCGCGTCGTGGTGCAGCAGGCCCACAGCGCAGAGCACGGCGTTGCCGGTCATCGCGCCGGCGAACACGCGGCCGTGGTCGAGGTACAGGAACGCGTCCAGCACACCGCCGGAGAAAGCCAGCAGCAGCGCACACGCCAGCGAATCGGCCGCACGCACCTCGAGAGACTCTGGCTTGCTTCGACCTTTCCGGGAGGTTCGACGATCCGCGGCCTGCATCACCGTGTGGTTCGATGCTTGGCTGACCGGCAACGGAATGGATGACCCGCAGTGTGGAGGAGGTCAGCGGCCGGCGCGGTGCTCCTCGCCCTCGCCGGTTTTTGTCCACGTCTGGCCGCCGTCGTTGGAGACGAGCTGCTCGAAGTGGATCGCGTCCTGTCCATTGAAGATGTTTTCGGTGCGGTGGTAAGGACGCCCGCTCGAATCATTGGCGGTATACGTCCAATGGCCTGGCCGGATGACGACCACCGTATCGCTGAAGCTGTGGCCATTGGGCAGCACGTTCGCCACATGAAACGTGCCGGGATCCTCGGAGGGAGTGAAGACGATCAGCGCGACCGGCTTGCCATTGACGACCTGCTCGCAGGTGAAGAAGCCCTGTCCGTCGGTGCAGTGGTTCTGGACGCGGTCGGGCTGGGCGGCGCCCTTCGGCTGAATGCTCCATGTGCCCTGGTAAACCGTGAGCGGGGCGAATCGGTCGGACGTGGCGGCGGAAGGAGTGGTTTGCAGAACGGCAAGAGCGAGGGCAGCGAGCATGGCGCTGATTGTAGGGCGAAGCGCGCGCTCACGGCGGAAAATATTGGCGTGTCAAAAACATGCAGCGCGGATTCTTAGCGACGGCGGTCACATGGAGCATCTGGCATTGTCCAGCACCATCTAATCGAGTGAACAGGTCTCCATCAAAGAGAATTGTGGGCGAGAGAGGCAACAGTTATGGCAATCAAGTGGGACAAGCTGACCGTGAAATCGCAGGAGGCCATTCAGGGTGCGGCGCAAAATGCTGCGGAGAACGGCAATCCGGAGGTGCTTCCGCTGCACCTGATGGCGGCGCTGCTTGAGGATAAAGAGGGCGTCGTGCAGCCGGTGCTGGAGAAGGTCGGCGTGCCGGTGCAGCAGTTGCTCGCCGCGGTGAACGGAGCGGTTGCCAAGCTGCCGAAGATCCAAGGCGCGAGCCAGCAGCCAGCCATGGGTGCGGCGCTGACCAGGGTGCTGGACCAGGCGTTCAAGGAAGCCGAAAATTTTAAGGACGATTACATCTCGACAGAACACCTTCTGCTCGCGCTCGCAAAGCAAAAGGGCGAGCCCGTGCAGGCGGCGCTCGCAGCCCACGGCGCGACGTACGACGCGATTCTGAAGGCGCTGCAGGCGGTGCGCGGAGCACAACGTGTCACAGATCAAAATCCTGAAGGCAAGTTCCAGGCGCTCCAGAAGTACGCCAAAGACCTGACCGAGCTCGCGCGCAAGGGCAAGCTCGATCCAGTGATCGGACGAGACGAGGAGATCCGCCGCGTCGTGCAGGTGCTGTCGCGCCGCACGAAGAATAATCCGGTGCTGATTGGCGAGCCCGGCGTCGGCAAGACGGCTATCGTCGAAGGGCTCGCGCGCCGCATTGTGCAGGGTGACGTACCGGAGATTCTGCGCGACAAACGCGTCATCTCGCTGGACCTCGGCTCGATGCTTGCCGGCGCCAAGTTTCGCGGCGAGTTTGAAGACCGCCTGAAAGCGGTGCTGAAGGAGATCGAAGAATCGAACGGGCAGATTGTTCTGTTCATTGACGAGCTGCATACGCTGGTCGGCGCGGGCGCGGCAGAAGGCGCCATCGACGCCAGCAACATGCTGAAGCCGGCGCTCGCTCGCGGTGAGCTGCGTGCCATCGGGGCAACCACGCTGAACGAGTACCGCAAGTACATCGAGAAGGATGCCGCGCTCGAGCGGCGCTTTCAGATTGTCTTCGTCGGCGAGCCGAACGTGGAGGATACGATAGCGATTCTGCGCGGCCTTCGCGAGCGCTACGAGACGCACCACAAGGTCCGCATCAAGGACTCCGCGCTGGTCGCCGCCGCGGAGCTTTCGCATCGCTACATCAGCGACCGCTTCCTCCCGGACAAGGCGATTGATCTGGTCGACGAAGCTGCCGCCGCGCTCGCGATTCAGATCGGCAGCGTGCCCGTTGAGATCGATGACCTCGAACGGCGCGCAACGTCCCTTGAGATCGAAAAGAATGCACTGCAGCGCGAGAACGATCCAAACTCGCGCGAGCGCCTGAACGATGTTGAGCGCGAGCTTGCTGAGGTTCGCGAACTTGCGGCCGGCCTGCGGGCGCGCTGGCAGAAGGAGCGCGGTGCAATCGGGGAAATTGCGTCGTTGAAAGAAAAGCTGGAGCAATTGCGCTTCGAGGCTGAGCAGGCAACGCGCAAAGGCGATCTGCAGCGCGCCGCCGAGCTGCAGTACGGCGAGATTCCGAAGGCGGAGCGCGAGTTGAACGAGCTCACGGCCGAGCAGGATGGTCTTGCGGCGGCCGAGCGTGGACTGGAGCGACACCAGTCACCGCATGCTGAAGGAGGAGGTTGACGAGGAGGACGTCGCCAGGATCGTCTCCAAGTGGACCGGAATTCCTGTCGCGAAGATGCTCGAAGGGCGAGGTGCAGAAGCTGACCCAGATGGAGGATCGCCTGCGCGAGCGCGTTGTCGGTCAGGACGAGGCGCTGCAGGTTGTCGCAAATGCGATTCGCCGCTCGCGCGCCGGCTCTCAGCGATCCCAAGCGACCGATCGGCAGCTTCATCTTCCTCGGACCAACCGGCGTGGGCAAGACCGAAACTGCGCGCGCGCTGGCGGAGTTCCTCTTCGACGACGAGCAGGCTATGGTCCGCATCGACATGTCGGAGTACATGGAGAAGCACGCTGTCGCGCGGCTCATCGGTGCTCCTCCCGGATACGTCGGCTTCGATGAAGGTGGCCAGTTGACCGAAGCAATCCGCCGGAGACCGTACGCCGTCGTGCTCTTCGACGAGATCGAGAAGGCGCACCCGGATGTCTTCAACGTGTTGCTGCAGGTGCTCGACGACGGGCGCCTGACGGACTCGAAGGGCCGCACCGTGGACTTCAAGAACGCGGTGCTGATCATGACCTCGAACATCGGCGCGTCGCAGCTTACAAGCGCATGGGCCAGGGGCGAGGACGGCTTCGATGACGCGAAGCAGCGCGTCATCGAGGAGCTGCGCAAGCATTTCCGCCCGGAGTTCCTGAACCGTGTGGACGACATCGTGGTCTTCCATCCGCTCAACGAATCGCAGCTCGAGCACATCGTAGACTTGCGACTCGACGATCTGCGGCGCCTCCTCGAAGCCCGGCGCATCACGCTGGAGCTGACCGACGCCGCGCGCAAGGCAATCTTCAAGGCCGGCTACGATCCCGTCTATGGCGCTCGCCCACTCAAGCGCGCAATCCAGCGCATGGTCCAGGACCCGCTCGCGATGCAGATTCTCGAAGGCAAAGTGCTGCACGGCGACCACGTAGTCATCGACGCGGACCGCAGCGGTAAGCTCGAGTTCGCAAGCGACCGCGAGGCATTGCATGCAGCGGACGCGCTTCGTGGCTGACCATGTTTCGGACCGCAGCAAGCAACAAGGCCGGAGCAAAATCGTCCGCCCTTTCTGTTTGCGCGAGGCTCAGCGGAACCGAGCTAGGACAGCATCGCCGTCGAGTGCGGCGCCGAGCGACGTGATCCGTGCATCATCAGCAGCAAGTGCCTGGTCCGTCCAGTCCCACCCAGAGTGATACAGGACAAGCATGTGTTCGCCGGGCGTGCCTTTCAGTTGCGCGTACGGCACGATGGTGAATCCGGTGAAGTGCTGCATGTGCTCGGCGGTCAGCGACCCAGTGTCGTGGAAGTCATAGCGAAGCTCCTCAGGCTGCGAGTAGAGCAGAGCGATGCGCGAGCGAACCTCCGCGTCGGGCTCGTAGTAGCTCGCCGCCTCAAAGTGCCCCATGTCCTGGATATACAGGTGCGAATCCGGCAACGAAAGGAGTTGCGCTTTCAGCGCGTCAGGAATCTTCAGCAGCGCAAGCGCTTCCGCCGACTTCGCCCGTTCGTCTCGCACCCGGATGAATCCTGCGAGGAGGATTCCGAGCAGCAGAATCGCGGTCGTGGCCGTCAGGGAGACTCGATGCCGGAGCGATGGCTCGATCGCAAGCGCGAAAAAGACCGATATCCCAACGATCGCACTTAGCACGTAACGCACTTCGATCGAATGCGTGACGAACATCGCAAGCGCGACGCCGAACAGCGGGAGCGCCGCAAGAGCAAGCAGGAAGATGAGCTCGGGTGTGGGTAGCCTCACTTCGCCTCGGCGCAGATGCAGAATGCAAAACCCGATGAGCGCCAGGGCGAGGACAATGAGCAGAACATCTTCAATACGTTGGATCGCGAGCGGCTGGGTCGTGTAGTTGACGAACAGCGAGCGGTACGCCTGCGAAACCGCGCGGATGCTGATCGCGCCCGTATTGTAGTAGTGCTTGCGGAACTCGCCCGCGGCGCGCTCGAACGGAAGCGCGAACACAATGCTGGCCATGCCGACGATGATTGCGCTGATCATCGAAAGGTCCAGCCGGCGGCGCTGCTCGGTTCGCGCGAGTTCGCCCAGCCACACCGGGATCAGAATCAAAATGCCGAAGTAGTGCGAGTTGAGCGTGAGTGCGATCGCGACTGCGAGCAGAATAAGCGAGCGCCTGCGCGGCGCTGGCCCGCCCGCCGCGCCGCTATCGCGCGCCGCCGATTGCCATGCCCAGAACGCAAGCGCGTAAAAGCCCAGCAGCAGACCATACGGGCGCGCCTCGGGAGCGTAGAACAGCGTTGCCGTGAATGCGGGAAACGCCATCGCGATCAGCGCCGCGCGTTCCCCGGCGATGCGGCGCGTCGCCAGAAACAGGCAGAGCTGCATCAGCAGAAAGCCGAAGATCGACGGCAGGCGCAGTGCAAGCGGAGTTGCTCCGAGCAGCTTTGTGCAGGCGTGCGCGAGCAGATGGTAGACCACCGGATCGAACGAGATCGGATAGTGCCGCTGAATGTTGATCAGCTCGCCAACCGACCGCACACTATCCGTCTGGAGCACGAAGATCTCGTCCTGCGAGAGCAGCTTCACATGCGACCACGCGATCGCGATCGCTGCCGTGAGCACGAGAATCAAAACAGCGAAGATTGTGCTTTCGCGTGACGCAAACTGCCGTTCTGCTCCTGACGGGCGCGTCATGCGAGGCGAGCGAGTGCCTTGTCGAACGGCGTGAGCAGCTTGGCTCCGGACGCCGCAGGTGCGCTCGTATTCTGCGGCAGTGTAGGCGTGAAGAACTGCTCCAGCCGTGGCAGCCGAATGAACAGCAGAATGCCCAGTACGAACACCGTCGCCGCAAACGACGCCATCAGCAGCGGCTCGCGATAGAGCTTCTCCGGGTTCTGCACGGCGCTCTCTGCTTTGAACGCGATGCGCAGGTAAATCGCCATTGTCAGCGCGACCAGCGGAAAGCCGAGGATGAGCTCCATGCGGTAACGAATGATGAACGCGCCGAGAAATAACATCGCGGTCGACGCATAGAAGACAACCGAGACCAGCAGCGACTCCGGCGTATAGCGCTTGAACGACGCGCGGTAAGAGCCGGCGACGGAGTGGTCGCCGGACTTGTGCAGCTCATTCAGCTCGGAGAAGCGCTTGAGCGCCATGAAGTAGCAGCCGATCATCCAGTACGCGATCAGCAGCGACACAGGCGGGACGATGAAGCTCGTCACCGCATACCAGCCCAGCAGCATGCGCAGCGGATTATTGACCGACTCCGTGAGCACGTCGAGATACGGCACATCCTTTGTTCGCACCGGCGGGAAGTTGTACAGGCAACCCATCATCCAAAGCACGAGCGCCGTCAGTGCGAACATCCGTGAGATGTGCAGGCCGATCGCGACGCCCGTCACCATCATCAGCAGCCACTGAACGTACGCCGCCGGAATGCTCACCAGCCCGCGCGCTGCCGGCCGATTACGCTTGATCGGGTGCAGACGATCGAACGGCGCGTCCAACACCTCGTTGATGACGTAATTACTGCAGGCAACAAGCGTGATCGAAACGAACGCGAGAACGAGCTGCGGGAGCAGATGCCACGTGCGGAGCGTAGGGTCGACGCTCAGCGGAACGATGACGCCCGGCAGCACAAAAATATTCTTGATCGAGTGGTCGAGCCGCACGATGGCGACGTGCGCACGCAGCCGCTCGGCAAAGGAGACCTCAGTGCGCTCGATGGCTGGCATGAAGGGGACGCGTCTCCTCGGGGGCGTCTTCAGTATATCCAAGCGGCCGCCGCCTCCGGGAGTATCGAAGCGTCAGGACATCCCGGCTGCTGTAGTCTTTTCTGAACGCGCGAACGCGCAGCGGAATTGAGGGCGCGGTGGCGCAGAAGGCAATCATTATCGGTGCAGGACCGGCCGGACTGACAGCAGCACTGGAGCTGCTCCGACACACAGAGATACAGCCGGTCGTGCTCGAGGCCACCGAGGAGATCGGCGGCATTTCACGCACCATCCGCTACAAAGGCAACCGCATGGACATCGGCGGCCATCGCTTTTTTTCCAAGAGCGATCGCGTGATGCAGTGGTGGCTGGAGTTGATGCCGCCCGAGACAACGGCGAAGCGCCAACCGGCCTGCGGTCAACGGGCGTCGAGATCAGGTACCAGGGCAAGAAGCGGGAAGTGAAAGTACCCGCGCGCCTTCCTGAACATCCGCCACTGCGCGGCATGGGCCACAAACCGCACGACGACCCGGCACTCGGAGCGGCAATCGAGGATGAGTTGCCCTTGATCGAGACGGTAGTTGAAGCCGGCGAACCGGAGGACAGCGATCACGTGATGCTGATCCGGCCGCGCAAGAGCCGCATCTACTACCTCCGCAAGTTTTTCGATTACCCCATTAACCTGAGTGCGAACACGATCAGGAATCTCGGGCCCGCGCGGATGGCGCGCATCGGCGTAAGCTACGTGGCCGCGCGCGTCAAACCGATCCGCCCGGAGAAGAGCCTCGAGGACTTTCTAATCAACCGCTTCGGCCGCGAGCTCTACCTCACCTTCTTCAAGAGCTACACCGAAAAGGTCTGGGGAACGCCATGCGATCAGATCTCCGCCGAGTGGGGAGCGCAGCGCATCAAGGGCCTGAGCCTCACCACCGCCTTGAAGCACTTCGTCAAGAAGGCATTCAGCGCGAAGCCGAAGAATGTTGAAAGTGACGTCTCGCAGAAGGGCACCGACACGTCGCTGATCGAGCGCTTCCTGTATCCGAAGTTCGGCCCAGGACAGCTTTGGGAGCATGTCGCCGATAAGGTGAAAGCCCGCGGCGGCCAGATCTGCATGGGACGCCGCGTGGACCGCCTCGACGCTGCTGGCGATCGCGTCGTTGCCGTCGAGACGCTGAACGAGCGCGGAGAACGAGAGCACTTTGAAGGCGATTACTTCTTCTCAACCATGCCGATGAAAGAGCTCGTGCGCGCGCTTGCCGATGGCGGAGCAAACGTTCCCGCCAATGTGCGCGAGGTGAGTGACGGGCTGGAATATCGCGACTTCATCACCGTCGGCATCCTCGCCAACAAGCTCGACGTGACAGGAGCCCGGCGGCGGCTTGATCAAAGACACCTGGATCTATATCCAGGAGCCTGATGTGCAACTAGGCCGCCTGCAGATCTTCAACAACTGGAGCCCGTACATGGTCGCCGATCCGTCGAAGGTCTGGATCGGGCTTGAGTACTTCTGCTACGAGACCGACCCGCTGTGGTCGATGCCGGATGACGAGATGAAGCGCTTCGCCTCAGCCGAGCTCGAGAAGATCGGCATCCTGAAAACGCGCGAGGTGCTCGATGCCCACGTGGCCCGCGTGCCCAAAACGTATCCGGCATACTTCGGCACGTATGACCGTTTCGATGAATTGCGCGAGTGGCTGGACAGGTTTGACAATCTCTTCCTGATCGGCCGCAACGGCATGCATAAATACAACAACCAGGACCACTCCATGCTGACGGCGATGGCCGTGGTCGATGGCTTGGCAAAGGGCCATGTGGACAAGGCTCAAGTCTGGGCGATCAACACCGAGCAGGAGTACCACGAAGAAAAAAGCGAGAAAGATCCGAGGATTAAGTGAAGAAGCTGATTGCTCTGCTGCTGTTGTTGCTGGTCGTGTTCGTCGTCGTCGAGCGCAAACGCGTGTACGTGAGGGACGTTTTGGCGCACACAACGCGCGATGGACAGAAGGTCGATGGCGAGCAGGTCTATATCAACTACTACAACGATGTGCTGCTCGAGAACGACAATCCGCCCATGCTCGTAATTTCCGTCGCGCAGGGCCAGCCGCTCGGTGTGCCGACGAAACTGCGCTGCATCCACTGGGTGGCCTGCCTCACCGATGCGGATGCGCCCACCATCGCGGCGCTCGGCGGAAGCGTGCAGTCGATGAGCAGCAAGGCTGTGAAGTTTCGCGACGAGCAGGGCCGCCAGTGGCTGGTCGCGCTGCACTGATCCCGTCTTCAGTCTGCGCAGTTACGAACTATCATCGAGCCCGTTCAGCAGTTGCTTGATGCTGCGATGCAGTGTCGGATGCTCCCAGTTCGGCGCAATCTCAGCGAGCGGAGCCAGCACGAAGCGCCGCTCGTGCAGCACCGGATGCGGCAGCGTCAGCGCGGGATCATCCAGAACCGCGCTGCTGTAGAGCAGAAGATCGAGGTCGATAATTCGCGGGCCCTTCGGCGCCGACTTCGCACGATCCCGTCCCATCGCATGCTCGATCGCCAGCAGTCCCGGCAGCAGATCCAGCGGCATCACTTCCGTTTCCAGCAGCACCGCGGCATTCACGAAGCGCGGCTGGTTGGGATAGCCCACAGGTTCCGTCTCATGCAGGCGCGAAACAGCCGTCACCGTGCCGAGGTCTTCCATCCGGCGAATCGCTTCGCGCACATTGTCCGCAGGCCCGCCGAAGCGGGAGTGCAGGTTCGAGCCGAGTGCGATCGCGGCGAGCATGGCGAGTAAGTAGCAGGCAGTAGAGGCTACACAGTAGAGAGTAGAGGAAAGCTGCTCTCTTGCGGCATGAAGCGAAGAAAGTCGGCCGCGTCTGCGGCAATGCTACGCCGCGGAGGCTTCGAACGCGCGCGACTCTTGCGCGATCGGCGGCTCGGCCGTGAGCTGGGCGCGGCTGGCCAGCTCCCACGCGGAGCGGTCGCGCAGCAGCCGCTGCACCAGCGCTGTGTGCATCGCGTGCCCGGCCCTTTCGGCAACCACGCGTCCCCAGATGCGCCGCCCCGCCAGCGCCAGGTCGCCAATCAGGTCCAGCACCTTGTGCCGAACAAATTCGTCGTCAAATCGCAGCGGGCCGTTCTCCACGCCCTGCCGCGTAAGAATGATTGCCGACTCCGCCGACGCGCCGCGGATCAGGCCCATGTTGCGCAGCATCGCTTCGTCTTCGCGGAAGCCAAACGTCCGCGCCGGAGCGATCAGCGTCTCGTAATCGCCGCATTCGAGATCAACCCGCAGGCTCTCCCGCCCAATCGGCGAGGGAAAATCAATCGTGTAGTCGATCTGGTAGCCCTCGCCCGGATACAGCCCGATAAACTTGCTCCCCGAAGCAGAATTCTCGTGCACCTCGACCGGTTTCAGGATGCGGATGTACTCGCGCTTGCGTCGCTGCCGCTTCCGCCCCGCGGCCATGATCGCGTCCACATATGGCCGCGCCGAGCCATCCAGGATCGGCACCTCCAGGTTGTCAATTTCAATGATCAGATTGTCCACGCCCAGCCCGATCAGCGCCGACAGCAGGTGCTCGGTCGTCGAAATGAGCACGCCCTGCCGCATCAGGCTGGTCGCGTACGATACCTTCGCCACGTTGCGGCCCGTAGCGGGAATCTCAAAGTTGTCCAGGTCGGAGCGCCGGAAAACAATCCCCGAACCCGCCGGCGCCGGAATCAGCTTGAGCGAGACCTCCGCCCCGGAGTGAAGCCCGATGCCGCTGAACGACAGCGCCGACCCAATCGTGTGCTCGAATTGGAGTTCAGGACTCAGACGCGCGTGCTCTCTCGGGTAGGGCCCAGCAAGGCACAGACTACACCCGGAGACGGTCTGACAAGTGTGTCTTTTCTGCCACAGTGCCGGTTTCACGTTCCAGGTAGGAGGTTCCAGGCTCTAGTTCTAGGTTCTACGTTGCGACCTCACCTGCGCCTCGCACCTAGAACCTAGCCTACCAACCGTACCGCTCCACCTCGCCCAGCAGCGCCAGCTTCCGGTCCGGCGGTAAAAAGCTGGCCTCAATGGAGTTAGCCGCCAGCTCCCGCATCGCATCCAGCGGAAACTCAAACGTCTCATGGGCCAGCACATACTCGTCCAACAGGTTTGAGCCGAAGAACGGAGGGTCGTCCGAGTTCAGCGTCACCATCAGACCGTCCTCGAAATACCGCCGCACCGGATGCTCCTCCACCAACGCGCAACAGCCCGTGCGCAGGTTCGAAGTCACGTTCAGCTCCAGCGGAACCTGTCGCTCGGCCAGCACCTCAATCAGGTCCGGATCCTGTTGCGCCGTCAGGGCGTGGCCGATTCGCTCCGCGCCGATATTCAGCGCTGCCCATATGCTCTGCGGGCCTACCGACTCGCCCGCATGGCACGTCAGCCGGAGTCCCGCCAGCTTCGCCTCGGCGTAGACCTCCCGGAAATCATGCGCCGGCCCCCGCGCCTCATCGCCGCCGATCCCGATGCCGACGACGCTGGGATACTGCTGGCTCAGCTCTGAAGCCTTCCGAAACACGCGCGCGCACTCCTCCACGCCGAAGTGCCGCACCGCGTCGACGATCCACAGCAGCGACACCCCAAAATCCTTCTCACCACGCTCCCGGCCGCGCTCGATCGCGCCCATCACCTCATCCACATCCAGCCGCCCAAACCGGTACAGAATCCCGACCGAAATGTACACTTCCGCATGCCGGACTCCCTGCTCCGCCAGCTCGCGCAGCATTGCATACGTGATCGTCTCGTAGTCTGCCGGCGTGTGTAACCGCTCCGTCACCGCCTTGAAGCTCATCAGGAAGCTGGGGAAGTCGTGGTACCGGTAAACCTCGCGCGCCTGCGCGGCATTCAGTGGCGTTGCATCGTTCGTGCGCGAGAGCTCAAGCAGCGTCGCCGGCGTAATCGACCCCTCAAGATGAAGATGCAGCTCGGCTTTCGGCAGCCCCTTCAGCCATAACCGCGGGTCAGGCTTAGGCGCATTCTGCGTGCGGGCCATCTGTTTAGTGTAGCGGCTGCCAACCCGGGCCACGCGCCCAGCCACCGCAGGCAACGCATCTCAACACAATTGAGGACCTGCCGTGAATCCCGAGCAGAAGCGAGACCTTGCGGTTGCGCCAGTGTGTGAGGCAGCACTGATTCTCGTCGTATCCCTCGCTGCCTGGTTCACTCAGCAGCCGCTCGTCTTCACCAGCCTCGGCCCCACTGCGTACGAGATGATCGAGCAGCCGCACCGCAAAAGCGCCCGGCCCTACAACGTCATCGCCGGCCACCTGATCGCTGTCATCTCCGGCTTCGTCGCCCTTCTCGCCACCCACGCCTGGTACACGCCGGCCGTATCCGCGCGGCACATTCAGCTCCCGCGCGTCGAAGCCGCCGTGTTCTCCACCGCCCTGACCGTCTTTTTCACTCTACTCCTGCGTGCCACGCAACCGGCCGCCCTCTCCACCACTCTGCTGATATCCCTCGGAACCCTGCAGCAGTGGCGAGACATTCTCGTCATCATGATCGCCGTGCTCCTCTTGACCATCGCCGGCGAGCCTATCCGCCGCTGGCGCAACAAGCAGATCCCCGACGAGGAGACCGCCAAAAAGAGCGGCTGATTACCAAACAGAAAAGCCGCTGGACAAATCCAGCAGCCCCTCAGCAATCAAGTTGTCCAGCGGCTTACCGCCAGCCGCCGCTGCGACGATTATTGCCGCCGCTTCCGCTGCCGAAGATCTGCATCAGCGCGATAAAAATGTTCAGCGCGTCGAGGTAAATGCTCAGCGCCATTTGCACCGGGCTCAGCCCCATCGCGCCATCGCGCAACCGCATGAAGTCGATCAGCAGCAGCACGCTGAAGATGGCCAGCGTCGCCCACGCATACAGACCGGGGCTGATGAAGTGCACAAACATGCTCAGCACTCCAATGATCACCAAGCCAATCAGCGCCGCGAATACGTAGCTGTAGACGCGCCTGTAGTCGAACCGCACCACCTGCGCGATCAACCCCATGCAGGCCATCCCGATGGCCGTAGTCATGGCCGCTTCAAACACGATGCTCGTCCCTCCCGGAACGTGCAGGTACGCCTTGATCAGCGGCCCAACCTCCACGCCCATCAGCAGCGTGAACGCGTAGAACAGCACCAGCGCCAGCCCCGGCGCGCGCCGCGTCGCAAAGTTGATCGCGAAGATCAGCCCAAACGTTACGATGAACAGACCCATGTAGCTGACGCCGCCCAGCAGCGCCGGCGCCATGTACGCGCCCACCGCCGTGAACAGGAACCCAGCCGTCGTAATCCAGAGCACCTTGCTCAGCAGGCTCGCCGTCGAGCGGCTGTCAAGAATTCGTATCCCTTGTGATGCGTCAATCGTTCTCATGACATTCCTTACTTCTTAGTGTAATAGACGCAGATTTCCGCCTTTGGTCGCAGGTTAGCCAGGCCCGTCCGCTATCCTGGCGACATCCGATGCCATCGTTCTTCTGTTCCATGGTCGCCGAATTCTTGAATACCTCGAAAACGGAATTGCTGGCGCAACTTACGCTTCGCTACTCCGAGGCGGGATTCACCTCGATCACCACCGACACTCCGCTGACCTGGTGGAGCGACATAGAACATTTACAGACGGCTCTCTCGGCGGTATGCGACAGGAGGCCGGAGGCCGAAACGTGGGGCTTGGTTCTAGAATTTACCATCCCTCGAAAGCTGAGCAGAATTGACGTCGTACTCTTGGCCGGACAACAGATCGTGGTTCTGGAGTGCAAAACGAGTCGCGCTGGTAGTGACGCGCGCCGACAGGTAGAGACATATGCGCTACTGCTCCATTACTTTCACGGGTCCAGCGCAGAACGCCACATCTATCCCATTGTGATCGGCCCGGGGAAACGTTCAGACGCGGACCTGAATGAGCAGAATATCTCTCTTCGGCAAGGCGAGTTGCCGTTTCAGGCGCTGCCGTCTTTCTGGATCAAGCCTGTCCAGTTTCGTTCCTGGCTCGAATTGCCCAATCTCCTTGTAGAGCTGCAAACATTCGGCCCGCCGCAAATTGATGCCCGCGCATGGAATGATGCACCATACCGCCCGACGCCCACAATTATCGAGGCCGCATGTCAGCTGCGGTCTGGTCTCAGCATTCGGGAGATCGCAATGTCGGAGGCAGCTGAACACGACATCGCCGAAGTTACGCACCAGATTCGCAGCATCGTCGAATCAGCCAGAGCGCGAAATGAACACGCGATCTGCTTTCTGACTGGCGTGCCCGGGTCTGGGAAGACGCTGGTCGGCTTGAGCTTGGCACATCTGAGCGACAAGAACTCCAACGCTATCCACTTTATGAGTGGAAATGGACCGCTAGTAAGGGTACTTCAGGAGGTATTTCGTCGGCAAGCAATCAGAGAGGGGATCAGTGCGGCGTCAGCGAAGGTACACGCACAGACGTTGATCGAGAACGTACATGTCTTCGCTAAGAACTACACAGAGAACGATCGCGACAGAGCTCCCTCCAACCGCGTCATCGTTTTCGACGAGGCACAGCGAGCCTGGAATCGTGATCAGAACCTTCGCAAGTTCAATCGAGACTACTCGGAACCAGAGATGCTACTCAGGATTATGGAACGCCATGCAGACTGGGCATGCGTGATCGCGCTGGTAGGCGGCGGACAGGAAATCAACAGCGGCGAAGCAGGGCTTGAAGAATGGGGACGAGCACTTTCAACAAGCGAGAAAAGGTGGAAGATTTATGCCTCGCCGGAGGTACTCACGGGAGGAGCTTCTACGGCCGGAAGGCGTTTGTTCGAGCAATCCGCGACTGCGGATAACGCGCTAGTCGAAATGACCTCTCTGCTGCACCTTCGAACCTCTAATCGCAGCTTGAGGGCGGAAAACCTCGCTCATTGGGTGAATTGCGTCTTGGACGGAAATGCTGCAGATGCCGCCGCGATGCAGATTGCCACGCGCTTTCCAATATCTCTCACTCGCGATCTCACCAGGTTGCGGCTGGAATTGCGCAGACAGGCGCTTGGGGAAAGTCGGTATGGGCTGGTTGGGTCGTCAAAGGCGGTGCGCTTGCGTGCCGAAGGCCTGGAGCCAGACTCGGCATTTCACGCGGCATATCCCTGGCAGCAGTGGTATCTTGCGTCAGTCGATGACGTGCGATCTAGCCACTCTTGTGAGGTTTTCGCCTCCGAGTTTGAGATTCAGGGGTTGGAGTTGGATTGGATTGGCCTCTGCTGGGGAGGAGACTTTATTTGGATAGGAAATGGGTGGAAATCCAGAAAGTGGTGGCAGATCGGTACGCCGAGATGGATACCCACCAAGAACTTGGCGGATATCCAGTTTCGAAAAAATGCCTATCGAGTGCTGCTTACACGCGCTCGGCAAGGCATGGTCATCTTTGTGCCGCGAGGGGATCCTTCAGATCCGACGAGAGATCCGAAGGAGTTCGATCGCACGGCAAAGTATCTCCGGAGTTGTGGCGTTCGTTATCTAAGCGATTTAGATTCCGAAACCACTGGCGAACCCGGGCATGTGTCGTTATCGCGACCGGAATAGAGCCTCACGCGCGTCCAGCAAAATCCCGGTTCTCCGTCGACACCCTCACCTTTTCCCCGGTCGTCAAAAACAGCGGCACCTTGATCTCCAGTCCCGTCTCCAGCCGCGCCACCTTCGTCGCTCCGCTCGACGTATCCCCGCGCACAGCCGGCTCCGTGTACTCAATCTTCAACTCCACATGGCTCGGCAGGTCCAGCCCGATCGGGTTGCCGTTGTACTTGTGCAACTGGATCAGCAGACTGTCGATAAGGAAATCCGCCGCATCGCCCACCTGCTGCTCGCTCAGCGTGAGAGTCTCAAACGTCTCCTGGTCGAGAAAATGAAATCCATCGCCATCGCGATAGAGAAACGTCGCCGGCACCGCGACCAGGTCAGGCTCGCGAAACTTGTCTCCCGCCTTGAAGGTCTTGTCGAAGACCGCGTTCGTCAGCAGGTTGCGCATCTTCAGCCGCACCAGCGTCTGGCCGCCGCGCGCTGTCGGTGTCGATACATCGGCATCCAGGCAGGAGTAGGGAACATTCTCGTGCTCAAACAACATCTTGCGCTTTACGTTGATCGCTTCAATGAGTGCAGGCATCAAGGCCCATTATCGCCGACGAGCCGCCCCATTCAGAACCGGCCCGTGACTCGCTCACTCGCTAACCTGCTGACTCGCTAGCCTCAAATCGCCAGCCCCGCAACCCACCTCGCCTGCTCCGCCGTTCCAGGAACACGCACTCCACGCGCGCTCGAGATCCGTTCGAACGCGTCCTTGGCCGGGAGCCCCTCCAGCCGCAGCACCGTCGCCAGCAGCACCGACGATCTCCCAATCGACTCTCTGCAATGCACGCCCACCGCCGCGCCTTCCCGCGCCCGCCGGTGAAGAAAATGCGCAAAGGTCAGAAACGACAGTCGCGAAGGCGGCACCTGGTGTTCCGGCAGCGGGAAGTTCACAAAAGAAATCCCAGCCGCGGCACACAGAGCACCCTCCCGGTCCAGCTCCAGCTCACGAATCTCCTCCGGCGTCAGGAGCGAAACCAGGATGTCGATGCCCTCGCTCTTTAGTTGCCGGATATCTTCCTTCAGCCACGCTCCACCGCCCGGCCTCGGCACAATCGCGAGCTTTAGGCGGGAACCAGTCTCGATCCAGAACGGCATCTGACCCGTCTGGTAAACGCTCATCGCGGTTGCCACATACTGATAGACGCAAAACCTCGGCGTCCCACTCGGCGAACGCGCTCACCAAAATTGGCGTCGAGCCCCCGACCCTCTGGAAAACGCAACAACTCTCACCGCAGCAGCAACTTGCGCGAGGAAAATCACTACATGCTAATTTTCACGCAATGCCGGGCGGGGGTATACCTCACCCCCGGTAGAACTCGCTCCGCTTGCGGCTGTACAGGACGTACACGAACAGCCCGATGATCAGCCAGATGAAGAACCGCTCCCACGTGATCAGGGGCAGGCCGGACATCAGCAGAATGCAGAAGATAACGCTGAGCACCGGCAACACCGGTCCTCCCGGCACCCTGAACCCCCGGTGCCGCTCCGGCTGTTTTCGCCGAAGGACGATCACGCCGATGCTGACCAGAACGAATGCGAACAGCGTCCCGATGTTGGACAGCGCGGCCAGCGTGCCGACGTCAAACAGTCCCGAGGGAATCGCCACAAGGACGCCCGCGACCCATGTAGCAAAGGCCGGTGTCCGGAAGCGTGGATGGATATGCGAGAACATATCCGGCAGCAGCCGGTCGCGTGACATCGCAAACCACACGCGCGCCTGCCCAAGCTGAAACACCAGGATCGACGAGATCATCCCAATGATCGCGCCGATCAGAACGACAAGGCGCGTCCAGTGCAGCAGCGAGCTGTGCGTCGCCAGCGTCAGCCGCTTCAGCCCATTCACCACTGGCGCGGCATCGCCGATCACCGAGCGCCACGGCACAATCCCCGTGAGCACCAGCGACACGCCGATATACAGCACAGTGCAGACGATCAGCGTGGCAATGATGCCGATCGGCACCGTCCGCTGCGCGTCGCGGCACTCTTCGCTCGCAGTCGAGACCGAGTCAAACCCGATGTAGGTAAAGAAGATGATGCTGCCGCCCGCGAGCACGCCCGGCCAGCCGTTCGGCGAGAAGGGGTGGTAGTAGCTCGGATGAATGAAGTGCAGGCCGATGAAGATGAACGCCAGGATCGCGACCAGCTTGATCAGCACCATGATGTTGTTGGTGCGCGCCGACTCGCGAATGCCGCGCACCAGAATCACCGTGAGGAAGATGACGATCAGGAACGCCGGAATGTTGAACCCGAAGTGCCACCCAGGCGCATAGATGACATTGCCGGTGAGGTCGGTGAGCCCCTGCGGAAGATACGCCGGTGAGAGCCACTTCGGACTCATGGGAACGCCCAGCCAGTCGAGCAGATCGACAAAATGCGCAGCGAACCCGACGCTCACACTCATGTTCGAGAACGCGTACTCGAGGATCAGGTCCCATCCAATGATCCACGCGATGAGTTCGCCGAGCGTCGCATAGGTGTACGTGTAGGCCGAGCCGGCGATCGGGATCATGCTCGCGAGCTCGGCGTAGCAGAGCCCGGTAAAGCAGCACACGATCGCCACCAGAATCATTGAGAGCGCCAGCGCCGGCCCCGCTCCCGGACGCCCCGCGACATGTCCTGCCGTCCCGTGCAGCAGGCCCAGAAACAAATCGATGACCGGTGACTCAGCGACGGACGCCGTGCTTGCCGGATTCCCACCGATAGCCGTTCCAATGACGGTAAAAATCCCCGACCCGATCACCGCCCCAATACCCAGCGCCGTCAGCGAGACAGGCCCAAGCGTCTTCTTCAGCGCTGTCTCAGGTTGCTCGCTCTCGCGGATCAGCTTGTCAATCGACTTTGTCGCGAAGATCTGTCGCTTAGAAGTCTTCTCGCGGCTTTGCGTTGTGGGAGGCAGGTCTCGTGTCCTCTTCGAGATAGTTCAGGGATGAAGCTGATTGTATGCGGAATCTCACCCTAGCGAGCTCGCCGCGGGCGCGGGAATCCGCACCCGGGCAGCAAAAGACGGGCGAAGCTCAAGCTCCGCCCGTCCGATGATCGAGAAACTCTGTGTGGTCTTATCGAGAAGCTTTCTGTGGTCTTTTTATCGCTTCGATTGTCCGCGCGTCAGCTTCTTCACCTTGGCCTTGTTGCCGCCGCGGGGAGTCGTGCGCTTCGCCTTGGGAGCAGCCTTCTTGCGCGCCGCCCGCTTTACCTTCTTACGCTCTTCTTTATCGGTGATGCTCTTGGTATTTGCCATTTTGTCGTCAGGATCTCTTTTCCGAAAATTTTGCCGGCCGCGACAGCAGAAACCACGCCTTCGCCTGATAACGGCGTTTCTGCTGTTTTTACAATCGCTCGAGCTGGGCGAACTTCTCCACCAGCTTCTTGGTGCCGTACCCGCTAAATTGTACTGTAATCTTCGCGTCGTCACCTTCGCCTTCGCGCGCGGCAATGATGCCCTCACCGTATTTGGGGTGGCGAACGCGCGCTCCTTTGCTCAAACCGGTGCGTCCGGTTGGCTGCGGAATGTCCATCTTGGGTCGCGCCGGATAGCGCTTGGCATCGGGTCCCGAGCCGCGCGCGCCCACCTTGTACGCCGCTGCGCCACTCGCCTTGCCGAAGAACGCAGCCGTGTTGTCGAGCGGTCCGGAGCCGCCGAGACGCGAACGATTCGCACCGAAACGCTGCGCGGCGTAGTTGCGCGCCCCGCTAGGTCCTTGTGCTGCGCTCGAATCCTGGCTCTCATCCTCATACGAATAATGCGCGCCGGTCTCCTCGTCGCCTGAGCTGCCGAAGCGCCGCCGCTGCGGATATGGCGTGGCGTACGCGTTGCGGTAGTCCAGCGCGCCGCCGTAGCTCGCAGACGAGCCGAGGTCCTCGATCAGCTTCGACGGAACCTCTTCGAGAAAGCGCGACGCCGTGCTCGCCTCCGGCATGTCGTTGCCATAACGGCGGCGATACCGCGCGCGTGTGAGGATCAGCGTGTCCATCGCGCGCGTCATGCCCACGTAGCAAAGGCGTCGCTCCTCTTCCATCTGCGCCGGCTCCATCAGCGTGCGCGAGTGCGGGAACAGACCTTCTTCCATGCCGCAGAGGAAGACCAGCGGGAACTCCAGGCCCTTGGCGGCGTGCAGTGTCATCAGCGTGACCCGCGCCTCGGCAGAGTACTGGTCCGCGTCCGAGACGAGTGCGGCGTGATCGAGGAATTCTGGCAGCGTCTCGCCCCGTGAGGTCGCATCCTGAGCGGCATTGGCGAGTTCCTTCAGGTTTTCAATCCTCGAAAACGCCTCAGGCGTGGCCTCATCTTCGAGCGCGCGGATGTAGCCGGAGCGGTCGTTCAGGAACTTGATGAGTTCGGGCAGCGTCGCCGGATCACCGGGCTTGCGAAACGCCTGCTTACCCGCAGCGTCGAGTTCGTCGTTCGTTCCTGCGGCGGCGATGCGGTCCAGCCTGGCGTGATTCCGCTCGCGAATTCTGTCGCTCGCGGACTGCTTCATCGCGACGGGAGCGAATGGGTTGAACTCGACCGCAGGTTGAGCCGTGCCCGCGTTCTCCGGCGCAATCGTGGAGATCTCCTCACTGGGCCCGAAATCGAAGCCGAAGTTGAAGCTCGTATCAAAGTCGCTGTTCGCATCGTTGCTGATGGCCGGAGGCGCCGCAGGCGCATCTTCGTCGACGTCGAGCTGGAAGGAGGTGTCATCCGCCGAGGCGAGCTGCCCGGGATCGAAGCTTGCATCCTCTGCAGCGAATTCATCGGCGGAATCGGCCCGCAAATCAGGCACGGCGTCTGCAGCCAGGACTTCCGCAAATTCAGGTCCGAGCATCGCGCGCGCGTCTTCGATCAGGCGGCGGAAGTTGGTCAACGCTGACAGTGCGCGCGCCGGCAGCAGCGTCTCCTCACTCGCGCGCGCAATCGCATCCCATGTGCTCATTCCGGTTGTGAGGGCGATGCGCTCGAGCGTATCCATCGTCGTCTTGCCGATGCCGCGCGGCGGCGAGTTGACGACACGCGCGAGTGCAATCGAGTCGTGCGGATTCTGCACCAGCTTCAGGTAGCTGAGCATGTCCTTGACCTCGGCACGGTCGTAAAAGCTGAAGCCACCGACCATGTGGTATTGGATCTGATAGCGGCGCAGCGCCTCTTCAACCAGTCGCGACTGCGAGTTGGTGCGGTAAAGCACGGCGCAACGCGGCAGGTCTTCGGTTTCGCCCGCCCTGCGCAGATATTGCTGGATGCGATCGGCAACGAACAGCGCTTCGTTCTCGCCGTCGGCGGCTTCGTAGTAGCCGATGAGCGATCCGCCTTCGCGCGACGTCCACAGATTCTTGCCCTTGCGCTGCGTGTTCTGGGCCACAACCGCAGACGCCCCTTCCAGGATCGTCTGCGTCGAGCGGTAATTCTGCTCCAGGCGAATTGTCCGTGCTTTGGGGAAATCCTTTTCGAACTCGAGAATGTTGCGGATGTCGGCGCCGCGCCAACTGTAGATCGACTGATCCTCGTCGCCCACCACGCACACATTGCCGTGCGTGCCGAGCAGCTTCATCAGCTCGTACTGCGGCCGGTTAGTGTCCTGGTACTCGTCAATCAGAAGATATTTGTACTTGCGGTTGTAGCGCTCGCGGACTTCACTCGAAGACTTCAGCAAACGGACCGTCTCGAGCAGCAGATCGTCGAAGTCCAACGCATTCGCTTTGAAGAGCTCGTCGCGATAGATCTTGAAAATGTGTGCGATCTTTTCCTCGAGCGGATTGGTCGATGCGAGGAAATACTCCTGCGGATCAATCATGTGGTTCTTCGCCCAAGATATCCGGCCGAGTGCGACGCGCGGCTTGAGCTGCTTATCGTCCACGCCGAGGCGTTTGAGCGCCTGCTTCACGACTGCCTGCTGATCGGTCTCGTCGTAGATGGCGAAGCTCTTGGTGAGACCTTTGCCGCCCACGCGCAACGCTTCGATATCGCGCCGCAGCACGCGCACGCAGAAGCTGTGAAATGTCGCGAGTGTGGGCTTCGCGAGGGTCGAGTGGCCAAGAATTTTCTCGACGCGCTCTTCCATCTCCTTGGCCGCTTTGTTGGTGAAGGTGACGGCGAGGATGTTGTCGGGCGAGACGCCGCGCTCCTGAATCAGGTATGCGATTCGATGCGTGATAACCCGTGTTTTGCCGGAGCCTGCGCCCGCCAGCAGAAGCACGGGGCCATCCACAGAGAGGATGCCTTCGCGCTGCTGCGGATTCATGTTGGCGAGAAGGTCGGGCACACCTTCCATTCTAGTCTGTGACGAATGCGCAAATCTGTGTGACGAGCGGTGTGAAGAACTCGTGAACTTGAGGAACCATCGCTTGCTCTGTGCGTATAAGACAGTGCGCCGCGCATTTCGATCCATGGCGAAATGCCTGCGCAACGAAACGTTCACGCTTCACCAGGAATTTCAGTCACCAGGAAGTCACGCTTCACTGAATGAGAAGAGGTAGAGAGATGATTCGTCGCGTTATGGGAACCACCATGGTGCTGGCTGCTGTATTGATGGCCGGCGAGACCGTATACGCTGCACCGATGACCGCGCTGCGTTCACCCGTGCACGCAAAGTTCGGCAGAGACAAGCAGATGGTGAGCTTCCATCTGCGCAACGACTCCAAGGACCCGCTGATCGTGAAGGCAGGCAACCAGCAGATGACGCTGGAGCCGGGCAAGCCGGTCGACGTCACGCTCAAGGTTGGCGAGACCATTACGGTCGCCAAGGCAACGCCGCGCTTTCCCGAAGGGACTGTGTTGACCACCGTCAACCCCGATCTGAAGGACAGTACGATCGCATTGCGCTAGGTACGCGCCGGAGACGGGGCTCGCACTCGGTGGACCGCCGGGGCGAGCCCTTTGCTTTGTGCCGGAATCCGTGGCGCAGCGTGCTCTGCCGAGGCGAGCGCGAGGTAACGCTTAAGATAATCGCCGCACGGTATATTCTGAGGCCATGTTGCACGGAGAGCGTCAGGCGAAAAGCGCGGCGGTGTTTTGCGCCGCCGCGGAA
This sequence comes from uncultured Verrucomicrobiae bacterium, assembly GCA_963716225.1. Lineage (GTDB taxonomy): Bacteria > Acidobacteriota > Terriglobia > Terriglobales > Acidobacteriaceae > Granulicella. Next base: position 2,270,242 of record OY970299.1, read on the forward strand.
GGCGCGAAGCCCGTCTACCGCGCTGTCGCCGTGGAGCTTGGGCTCGCGCTCGCCGACCATGGCATTGGACTGATTTATGGCGGAGCGAAGATCGGCCTGATGGGTGCGGTCGCGGACGCAACGCTGGCAGCCGGCGGGCGCGTCGTCGGCGTCATTCCGCATGTGCTCGTGGACAAAGAGATTGCGCACGACGGCTTGAGCGAGCTGCACATTGTGGACACGATGCACACCCGCAAGCGTCTCATCGCGGACCGTGCGGATGCGTTTATCACGCTGCCGGGAGGCTTCGGCACCTTTGAGGAGCTGTTTGAGGTTCTTGCCTGGCAGACGCTGCAACTGCACTCAAAGCCGGTGGTGCTGCTGAACGTGGCAGGTTTCTACGACTCGATGCTGACCTTCCTCGATGTGTGTGATCGCGAAGGAATGCTGCGCGGCAATCGGCAGCGCCTGCTCGTGGCAGGTACGGTGGACGAGGCGCTGCGGCTTGCGGGTCTGCTCTGATCGTGCAGCGTCAAGAAGCGTCAGATAAGTAGCGGATGCCGCCCGAATAGAATGGGACGATGGCTCCATTTGTGTTTCCGCACGCGCGCTACGTGTGGCTCGTGGCGGCCTCGACCATCGCCGGCGTAATGAACGCGATGGCCGGCGGCGGATCGTTCCTTTCATTTCCTGCGATGCTCGGCATGGGCGTTCCGCCGGTGGAAGCCAATGCCACCAACACCGTGGCGCTTTGGCCGGGGCAGCTTACGTCCCTGGCCACGCTGCGCGGAGATGTGCGCCGCGATCTCCTGCCGACCGTGGTGCTCACCTGCGTAGTAGGCGGAATCAGCGGCGCCGAGTTGCTGCTGCACACTCGCCAGCGCACATTTCTGCACCTGATTCCGTGGCTGATTCTGATGGGCACGCTGATCTTTGGAGCCAGCGGACCGCTCTCGAAGTGGCTGCGCCGCAGAACGGAACATCCGCATGCGGAGCGGGCCATCCCGCTGCTTGCGCTCGCCCTGTCGCTGTTCCCCATCTGTTTTTACATCGGCTACTTCGGTGCGGGCGGCGGCTTTCTGGTGATGACCGTGCTCGCGCTATTCGGCATGGAGAGCATGCATGCGATGAACGCCATGAAGGTCGTCGCCGCGACCACGTCCAATCTGTGTGCGATTGTGACGTTCGTTGTGCGCGGAGCCATCGTATGGCACTACTGCATCGTCTCGATGGCGTTCGCGGCGCTCGGCGGATGGATTGGCGCGCGCTTTGCGCGACGCATGAATGGCGATGTGCTGCGGATGGTTGTGGTCGCCACCGGCTGCATCGTCGCTGGGTACTTCTTCTGGACGCAGCGCCATGGGTAACGGAGAGTAGAGAGGATCCGATGAGTCACGAGGGCTTCAAAATCGTCAACCGCGACGAGGCTGCGCTCCCGGAGCAGCCGCGGCTGTCAGGCGATGCGCTCCGTCCTGCGAAGGTGCGGATCGACAAGACTGGCGGCACAGGCATGACGATCGAGTGGCACGACGGACACACGAGTCACTGGAGCTTCGCGTGGCTGCGCGCTGCATGTCCGTGCGCGACCTGTCATGAAGCGCGCGAAGCAGAGGGTCGCGCGCCGGGAGTTGCCAAGCCAAAGTCCCCGTCACTGCTGCCGATGTACGAGCCTCCGCCGCGCCCCAACGACGTCGAGCCGGTGGGCAAGTATGCGCTGCGTTTCAAGTGGAACGACGGCCACGAGGCTGGGCTCTACTCCTGGGACTACCTGCGCAACGTGTGCGATGTGGAAGCGCGCAAGCAGGGCGCTCAATGAGCGCTTGGCAGCTCCGGCGTCGCGGCGAGGAGCTGTTGCGTGTAGGACTCGCTCGGCGATTCGCAGATCTGCTCCCATGATCCTTCTTCGACGAGACGGCCGTGCTGCAGCACGATGACTCGATGGCACAGGTATCGCACCAGCGGCATGGAGTGCGAAATGAACAGGCATGTAAGCGCGTATCGCTGTTGCAACTCGCGCAGCAGGTTGATGATTTGTGCGCCGACCGATACGTCAAGCGCGCTCACCGGCTCATCCAGCACAAGTAACTCCGGGCGCAGCGCCAGCGCACGCGCGATGTTAATGCGCTGCCGTTGACCGCCGGAGAACTCATGCGGATATCGCCGCAGAGCAGATGCATCCAGGCCTACTTCGCCCAGCATAGCCATCAGGCGTGCCTCGACTCCGCCCTCCGGCTGCTCGCGATGGATCGCAAAGGGCTCGCATAAGGTCTGCCGAACCGTCATCCGCGGATCGAGCGCGGCGTACGGATCTTGGAAGACGATCGCGAGCTTGCGACGCAGCCGCCGCATGCCTTCAGGTGAAAGCGCGCGGAGGTCCAACGTGCGCGGCGAGCCATCCTCGTGCGTGTCATGCATCAGGATGCGCCCTGACGTAGGTTCGAGCAGCCGCAGCACCATGCGCGCGACGGTGCTCTTGCCGGAGCCGGACTCGCCAACCAATCCCAGCGTTTCGCCGCGACAGAGCTCCAGCGAGACGTCATCGACAACACGCGAGGCGCCGTAGTCCTTCGTGAGATGGTGCGCTTCCAGCAGCAGCGGAGAGCGCGCGGAGCGGGCGCTCGGGCCATCGGGAATCATGTGCTCTCACTGAAGATGATCTGCCAGCCCGCGGACGTTTTTTCGAACAGCTCGGAGAACGTTCCTTCCGCGGGGCCGCCGGCCTTCTTCGTTCGCGTCAGATGGTAGCGGCCGGTGGCGAGCGCGAAGTTGTCGCCGAGAGCACGAACCTGGACGTCCGTGTCCTCGATCGTGCCCATGGCTTCCTTGCTGGGGAAGTTCTGTTTGTAGGCGGCGCGAATGTTGTCCACTCCGCGCACCAGGTTCGCGAGCACAGCCTGCGTGTCGGGGGCGTCTTTGTAGTGCGACAGATAGCTGTCGAGATCGCCTTTGTTCCAGGCGTCGCTCTGGGCGAGGATGATCTTCACGACATCAAGCTGCTGCCGCGTCGCCGTAAACAGCGGGTCCGGGTTTTGCGCGGCAGCGCACACCGGCACTGCCAACGCGACCAGCGCAACCAGAACGAGACGGAATCGCATAGGTTTCCCTCGAAGAGCTACATCATATCCAGCTACATCTCGACCTATAGGGATAGACGATTCATTTTGCGGGTCGTGGGTCATCCGTCGTGTCATCGCGGACAATCTTCCAGCCGGCCGGCGTTTTCTCGAGGACGAGCAGATAATACCCGCTCGCGTCGCCCCCGCCAGAGGCCGTTCGCTCCAGGTGGAAGCGCCCAGTCACGGTCGCGATGTGCTCATCCAGCGGCTGCACTTCCAGATTGCTGAACGTGAGCTTGCCCATAGCTTCGCGGTTCGGAAAGGACTTGCGGTAACCGGCGAGCATCTGGTCGTAGCCGCGGCGGATCGTCTGGCCCATGAAAAGAACGTCGGGCGAGTGTTTGTAACCGGTAGCGAACGCGTCCAGGTCGCCGCGGCTCCAGTCGGCCGCCTGACGGTTCAGCATGGCCAGGATCGCGTCGCGCTCAGATCCGCGTCCGGCATGTGCGGGTGATGCGGTCTGCGCGAGCGATGCTGCGGAAACGCAACAAAACACGAGTGCGGCGAGCCATGTCGTCAGACGTAAGCGGATCATACTAAGGTCTCCACGCCGGAATAACTGCGGCAGAATCTGTCGGATGTAAGTGTACGGACGCCTAGAATATAGCTATGGCCACGCAATCCGCCAGCACGCGTACCGTGCACACCGTCTGCACGCATGACTGCCCGGATTCCTGCGGCGTGCTGGTCACGGTGGACGAGCTGACTGGACGCGCCGTGAAGGTCGCCGGCGATCCGGCACACCCCGTCACACGTGGATTTTTGTGCGGCAAGGTAGCGCGCTATCTGGATCGCGTCTACTCGCCCGAACGGTTCTTGTATCCTATGCGGCGCCGCGCCGGCGTGGCCAAAGGCCCGCTGCCGAAAGGGCGCGAGGCCGAGTTCTTTGAGCGCATCTCGTGGGACAAAGCGCTGGACGAAATCGCCGCGCGGCTGAAGACCATTGCAGTGCAGTTCGGTCCGGAGAGCATCCTTCCGTACAGCTACGCCGGCACCATCGGGCAGCTTGGCTACGGCTCCATGGACCGCCGGTTTTTTCATCGCCTGGGCGCGTCGCAGCTCGATCGCACCATCTGCTCGGCTGCGGGGACGGCGGCGCTCAAGAGTATCTACGGAACGCGGCTGGGCACCGCCCCGCAGGACTTTGCGCGCGCCGGGCTCATCATCGTCTGGGCCGGCAATGTGCATGGGAACAACATCCACCTCTGGCCGTTCATTGAAGAGGCCCGCCGCAAGGGCGCGAAGCTTGTGGTGATTGACCCATACCGCACCCGCACCGCAGCCCTCGCCAATGAACACCTGCAGATTCGTCCCGGCACAGACGGCCTGCTCGCGCTGGCCATCATGCAGATTCTCTTCCGCCAAGGCCTCGAAAACCGTGACTACCTGAACGAGTTCACGAACGGATGGGAGCAGCTTCGCGAGCATGCGTTGCTGCCGAAGCACTCGCCGCAACGCGCTGCCGCCGTAACCGGGCTCAGCGTTGAAGCTATCGAAGCGCTCGCGGTGGCCTACGGCAAAGCCGGGCGTGATGGACGCGCGCCCGCCGCGATTCGGCTGAATTATGGCATTCAACGCGGTGAAAACGGGGGGGAGGCGGCGCGTACGGTCGCGATGCTGCCGCTGATTACCGGAAGCTGGACGCAGTACGGCGGTGGTCTGCAGCTTTCGACCAGTGCGGCGTTTCCGTTCGCCCAGCAGAAGCTGCAGATGCCGGAACTCATGGAGGCCAGCCCGCTTGGACGGCCGACCCGCACCGTCAATATGAATCAGCTTGGCGATGCGCTGACGAAGTTGAACGATCCTCCGGTGAAGGCGCTGTTCGTCTACAACTCGAACGCCGCTGCTGTGGCCCCGGACTCCGAGATCGTGCACCAGGGCTTGCGCCGCGGCGATCTCTTCACCGTGGTGCACGAGCAGTTCTTCACTGACACAGCCGACTACGCCGACATCGTTCTGCCGGCCACCACGTGGCTCGAGCACAAGGAGCTGATGGGCGCATACGGCCACTACTTCGCGCAGATCTCGCATCGCGCGATCGAGCCCGTCGGAGAAAGTCGCTCCAACGTGCAGGTGTTCGCGGAGCTCGGCCGCCGCATGGGATTCGAGGAACAGGCATTCCGCGACGGCGAAGAAGAGCTCATCGCCCAGGCGCTCTCGAGCAAGCACCCGTGGCTTGAGGGCATTACAAAGGAGCGGCTCGAGCGCGATGGCATGGCCCCGCTGGTGCTGCCTAAGAATGAGCGCGGCGAATCGCTTCCGTTCAGCACGCACGAGTGGTTCGGCACGCCGAGTGGCCGCGCGGAGCTGCTGCCGCTTCCGGAGTGGCACGCCGCGACGGAGTCACGCACGAACACGGAAGCTGCCGCGAGATTTCCCCTCGAAATGCTCGCCCGCAAAGCCGACAACTACATGAACAGCACGTTCGCGAACCTGCCGAAGCATCGCGAGATGGAAAGCCGCACACGCGGAATTCTCGAAATCCGGGCGGCTGACGCTGCGGCGCGCGGCATTGCAACTGGAGACACTGTTCGCGTCTGGAACGATCGCGGACAGATTCAGTTGACTGCGCGAATTACCGAGTCCATCCCTGAAGGCGCCGTCGCTTCGTGGCTGGATTGGCAGAAGCTTTCGCACAACGGCGTGAACGTGAACGAGCTGACCAGTCAGCGACTGACGGACATCGGCGGCGGCGCCACGTTCTACTCGACGCTGGTTGAAGTTACCCGGCTGGAATCCTCCTCCATCGCATAGAATCGGGACCTCTGCAAGTTTGGGTTCTCAGCAGCATTCCGAGGAGGATTTGTCGCGCGTGAAGAATTGCCTGAAGTGGAACCTCGCCCTGTTCGCTCTCTTGATGACCGCATCTGCCGGCGCGCAGCAGCCGCCGCAGAAGACCACGACAACAACCAGCTCGACCGTAAGCACCGAGCCTGAAAAGAACAGCCCCGCGCTTCCGCCAGACTCGGTCACCGACGGCAGTGTGACCGTCGGCGGCAAAGCCATCGCGTTCCGCACTGTCGCGGGGATGCTGACCGTCGGCTCCACAGACAGTCAGGACGCGACGATCGGCCTCGACGGCAAGCTGCTGCCCGGCTCCGGCGTCGAGCTCCCGCCGAAACCCGAGGACCGTCCGGCAACGTCGCGAATGTTCTACACCGCGTACTTCGCGAAGGAGACGGACGCACGCACTCGGCCGATCGTATTTATCTATAACGGCGGACCCGGTTCCGCGACGATGTTCCTGCGCATGACCAGCATGGGACCCGTGCGTGTGCAGATTCCTGACCTGCAGCATCCCGCCGGCGGACCCTACCAGATTGCGCCCAATCCTTACTGCCTGCTCGATGCCGCTGACCTCGTCTTCATCGACGCTCCCGGCACGGGCTACAGCCGCGTTGAAGGCAAGGACGCGTTCAAGGCCTTCTATGGCATCGATCAGGATGCCGGCGCGTTTGACCGCTTCATTCGCCGTTTCATGACCAAGTTTGATCGCTGGAACTCGCCCAGGTTTCTCTTCGGCGAAAGCTACGGAACAACGCGCGATGCGGTGCTCGCTTCCACTCTCAGGCGGCATGGCGTCGACCTGAACGGCGTCGTCTTCCTCAGCCAGATCCTCAGCTTCGATAACTCCGCCGATGGCTCCGACGCCAACCCCGGCACTGAAAACGGCTTCTTCCTCGCCCTGCCGAGCTTCGCTGCAACCGCGTGGTATCACCACAAAGTTGCGAATCAGCCGGCCACGCTCAAGCCCTGGATCCATGAGGTCGAGCAGTACGCCCTGACTGACTACGCCGAAGCGCTCCTGCAGGGCGCGGATCTCTCCGCCGACAGGAAGTCAGCCGTCGCGGCGAAGCTCGAAAGCTACACCGGAATTCCCGCGTCACTCTGGGTCAAGGCAAACCTTCGGCTCACCGGCGCGGAATTTGCGAAGTACCTGCAGGAACCCGCCGGCATTACAACCGGCAGGTTGGACTCGCGCTTCGAAGGTCCCGAGATGGATCCGCTCGAACGAGACGCCGCCTACGACCCGTTCTCGGATTCGATTGAGTCTGCGATCCTCGCCGCCATGAACACCTACGCGCGCCAGACGCTGAAGTTCGGCGAGAACATGACCTACAAGCCGAGCGCGCGAGAGCCCGGCTTCAACTGGGACATGAAGCATCACGCGCCCGGACCGGAGGGATGGGAAGGCACAAGCACAAACGTGATGGCCGATCTCGCCTACACGATGAAGGCGAATCCGAACATGCGCGTGCTGCTGATGGGCGGATACTTCGACCTCGGCACGCTCTACTTTGGCGCGACCTACGAGATGAAGCATCTGCCCATGCCGCAGAATCTGCAGAAGAACATCGACTACAAGTTCTTCCCGACCGGACACATGGTCTACGTCAACGAGGATGCCCTGAGGGCGCTGCACGAGCGCACCGTGCAGTTCATCCACGACAACCAAGGCACACGCTGATTCGGATCCCAACCTATGCCGCCGGCCAGATTCCTGGCCGGCCTTTCTCTTTCTGCCAAAAATCTTCAGCGCGCGTGAACACTTTTCTCTCGGCGGCGGTCTACATCATTGAAGGGCACACGATGCAGCGGCAACCACCGCAGGCTGAACAGAAAGACCGGCAGGCGACATTTTCACGTTTCGTGAACGAGCACGCGCGCTTGCTCTATCGCGTGGCTTGGAGCGTTCTGCGCCACGCTGAAGATGCAGAGGATTGCGTGCAGGACGCGTTGCTGAAGCTGTACCGCGGCGAGGCGTGGCGCGACATCACAAATGAGCGCGCGTTTCTGGCGAGCGTCGTTTGGCGGCTTGCGATCGATCGCCGCAGTGCGCGCAAACCTGCCATGGCGGACCAGGCAGAACTCCAGGTTGCGGATTCACGGCCATCGCCGGAAAGGACCGCGGTGGAGGGTGACGAACGGCAGTTGCTGCGTGAACTTATTGCGCACTTGCCGGAGGACTTGCGCGATACGCTTCGGTTGTCCGCGCTTGACGAGTTCAACTCGCGCGAGATCGCCGAGCTGATGCATGTGCCTGAAGGAACAGTGCGGACGCGGCTGATGCGTGCACGCGCCGAGCTGCAGACGAGATGGGCAGCGCGTCGGAGGGAGCCAATCTCCTCGCGCTGAGGAGATGGTGAAGGAGATGACGATGCGAGACGATCACGCAACCGAGACGCTTGAGTTCGACACGCTGCTTAATGACGTGCTGCATGACGAAGGTGCGCGCGCAGCCGCACCCGCGGCACTGGAGCAGCGGCTCACAGCCCGGCTCGCGCAGGAACAAGCGCAGCCAATGCAGCAGCAAGCGCAGCCAATCTGGAGTGCAAAGCCGTTTGCGTTCGCGGAGAGCGTCTCTCCAAAGCGCAGCACCGCGTCGCTATGGTCTGCGCTCGGCATCCATGCCGTGATCATCGCGATCGTCGCCATTCTGATCGCGTCCAAGGTCCACATTGCCGCACCGATGAAGGAGGCCGTGGTCTCGCTCCTGGAGCCCCCGCCAACTCCGCCCGTGATGCCGAGGGAAACCAAGATCGGCGGCGGCGGCGGCCAGCACGACCTCGGCCCCGTAACCCAGGGCCACCTGCCCAAGCTGGCGCAGACCCAGATCGTTCCACCCAAAGCTCCGCCGACCATCCCGCCCAAGCTCGCGGTTGAGCCTACGGTTGTCGTGCAGCCCAACCTCAAGCTCGCCGACAACAAGATGCCCGACCTCGGCATGCCCAACTCCAACCTCAAGGGCTTCTCCATGGGCAACGGCAACGGCACAGGCATCGGTTCCGGCGACGGCGCCGGCATCGGCCCGGGCTCCGGCGGCAACATCGGTGGAGGCGTCTATCAAGTCGGCGGCTCCGTCCGTCCGCCGATCGTCGTCTACCAGGTGGATCCAGAGTTTTCAGAAGAAGCGCGCAAGGCCAAGTTCTCCGGCAACGTCGTCGTCTCGCTCATCGTCGGCGCCGACGGCCGTCCCCGCAACGTTCACGTTCTCCGCGGCGTCGGCATGGGCCTCGACGAAAAAGCCGTCGAAGCCGTCCAGCAGTACAAGTTCAAGCCCGCCACCCAGAACGGCAAGGCCGTCTCCGTCTACCTCAACGTCGACGTCAACTTCCAGATCTTCTAAAAGCAGAGATCAGAAAACAGACGCCAGAGAACAGAACAACGCCTCGGACATTCTCCGAGGCGTTGTTATTCCTGTTAGCTTCCTGCCTACACCGCCGCCGCAGCGCGCTGATCCCTGATCCCTGTTCCCTGATCCCTCCTTTCCGGACGAGGCATATCAGCCGACGGCGATCTCTGTTCTCTCCTGCTACCCTAAAGGTTCGGGGCCATCGCCTCGGCCCCACAGCATGGACCCCAGATTCATCCGCAACTTCGCGATCATCGCGCACATCGACCACGGTAAATCCACGCTTTCCGACCGGCTGCTCGAGCTCACCGGATCGCTGACGGCGCGCGAAATGCAGGCCCAGGTGCTCGATGCGATGGACCTCGAGCGCGAGCGCGGCATCACCATCAAAGCCCACACCGTGCGCATGATGTACACGGCCAGCGATGGCAACACGTATCAACTTAACCTGATCGACACGCCTGGGCACGTCGACTTCAGCTATGAGGTTTCGCGCTCGCTTGCATCGTGTGAAGGCGCTCTGCTCGTCGTCGATGCGTCACAGGGCGTCGAGGCTCAGACCCTTGCAAACGCATACCTTGCCATCTCGCATGGCCTTGAAATCATTCCTGTCATCAACAAGATCGATCTTCCGAGCGCCGACGTCGAGCGCACCAAGGAGATGATCGAGAAGTCCGTCGGCTTGCCTGCCGGCGATGCCGTTCCGGTCTCCGCGAAGACCGGGCAGAACGTCGCTGACATCCTCGAAGCCATCGTGCATCTGTTGCCACCTCCGAAAGGCGATGCCGATGCTCCGCTGCAGGCCCTCATCTTCGACTCCTGGTTCGACCCGTACCGGGGCGTCACCGTGCTCGCGCGCATCGTGAACGGACGCATGCGCAAGGGCCAGAAGATCCTCCTCATGGCGAACGGCAAGATCTTCGATATCGAAAGCATGGGCGTGATGACGCCAAAGCCCCTTGAGCTCGAAGAGCTGAGCGCCGGCGAGGTCGGCTTCTTCGTTGCGACCATCAAGAACGTCGCGGACACAAAGGTGGGCGACACCATCACGTCGGTCGAAAACCCAGCCACGGATGCGCTGCCTGGCTTCGAAGACATCAAGAGCATGGTGTTTGCGGGACTCTACACCGTCGACTCGCACGAACACGCGCTCCTGCGCGACGCACTCAAGAAGCTCCGCCTCAATGACTCAAGCTTCAGCTTCGAACCGGAATCGTCCGTCGCGCTCGGCTTTGGATTCCGCTGCGGCTTCCTTGGCCTGCTGCATCTCGAGATCATCCAGGAGCGGCTGGAGCGAGAGTACGACCTCAACCTCATCATCACCGCGCCCGGCGTGCAGTACAAGGTCACCCTGACCGACGGCAAAGTCCTTACCGTCGACAATCCATCGCGCTGGCCGGACCCGAGTGAGATCGAGCAGATTGAAGAGCCCGTGATCGAAGCCAGGATCCTCACCAACGAGGAGTATCTCGGCGGCATTCTGAAGCTGGTGGAAGAGAAGCGCGGCCGCCAGAAGAACATCGAGTACGTCTCGCAGACGCGCGTGATGATCACGTACGAGCTTCCGCTGAATGAAATCGTTTTAGATTTCTACGACCGCCTGAAGTCCGTCTCACGCGGTTACGCGTCGCTCGATTACCACCTCGCCGGGATGTGGGTCTCGCCGATGGTGAAGTTGGACATTCTCGTCTCCGGTGAACCGGTGGACGCGCTGTCGATCATCGTGCACCGCGACTTCGCCTACGACCGCGGCAAGGCGCTCGTGGAGAAGATGCGCGAGCTCATCCCGCGCCAGATGTTCGAGGTCGCTATCCAGGCGGCCATCGGCTCCAAAGTCATCGCCCGGTCCACCGTGACCGCGATTCGCAAAAACGTCATCGCCAAATGCTACGGTGGCGACATCAGCCGCAAGCGCAAGCTGCTGGAGAAGCAGAAGGAAGGCAAGAAGCGGATGAAGCGTATCGGCAAGGTCGATATTCCGCAGGAAGCCTTCCTGGCGGTATTGAAGGTCGGCGAAGAGTAGGGAGATTTCCACCATCAACCCCGGCCGCGCTTGACACACCGTTTAAAATCAAAAGTAGGGAAAGATGCACCTCCAAACCCGGCCCACCGCCGGGTTTCATCGTCTAGGCTCTGCGCCAACTGACGCGTTCTGAAGAATTTGAAGGCTTCAGACCTCGAAAAACGGACTTTTCGGGCAACTCCAGCCCAAGGTCCACCCCTAAATCCAGCGTTTCGAAGACTTTGCACAAAAAGACGGGGGGAGGGGTACCCGCATCTAAACTGAAACCCGCATGACCGACACTGACTCCCACCCCATCCGAACTCCCCAGCTTACCCTCCTCTTCCCCGGCCAGGGCTCCCAGTTCGTCGGCATGGGTCGCACCCTCTACGACACCACCCCCGCCGCCCGCGCCGTCTTCGAAGAAGCCGACACCACCCTCGGGTTCCCGCTCTCCAAGCTGATTTTCGAGGGGCCTGACGAGGAGCTGAGGCTTACCGAAAACACGCAGCCCGCGATCCTGACCGTCTCGATCGCCGCCCTGCGGGCGCTCGAGCCCGAACTACGGTCGCGCAACATCCGGGTCTGTTTCGCCGCGGGCCATTCGCTCGGCGAGTACACCGCGCACGTGGCCGCCGGCACCTTCACCTTCGCCGACGCCGTCCGGACCGTCCGCCTGCGCGGCCAGTACATGCAGGCCGCCGTACCGCCGGGTGAAGGCGCCATGGCCGCCATCCTGGGCCTGTCGGCGGAGCGTATCAACGACATCTGCGCGAGGGTCTCTGACGAGCTCTCGCCTCCTCCGCCGGACGATCCCGGCAACCCCTCAGCCCAAGCCGCCCCCGCAATCGAGGCCCTCAACAATCCGGACAATCCGGCGGAGACACCGATCCAGGCGGCCGCCAGCGTGGCCGCTGTGGTCGCGCCGGCGAATTTGAATTCACCCGAGCAGACGGTCATCTCAGGATCGAAGCAGGCGGTCGAGCGCGCCTCCGCATTGTGCAAGGAAGCAGGAGCGAAGCGTGCGCTCATGCTGCCTGTGAGCGCACCGTTCCACTGCAAGTTGATGCAGCCCGCCGAGGATCAACTCGCCAACACGCTCGAGTCCATCACCTTCAACGACCCAGCGTTTCCGGTGGCGGCGAACGTCGACGCTCGCCTGCTACGCCGCGGCCCGGAGGTGCGCGACGCGCTGATCCGGCAAGTCACCGGCGCGGTGCGCTGGGTCGAGTGCATTCATCTGCTGCGCGACTCCGGCGCGACGCACTTCATCGAAGTCGGTCCTGGTAAAGTGCTGCAAGGTCTCAATCACAAAATCGACAAGGCACTCGTCACGTCGCACGTTGACAGTGCCGAGACATTGCAGAAGGCGCTCGCGATCTTCGCTTAACGAAACAAGAGCGCAGCCAGAAGCTGCGCTCTTCGTTGCTGCGTGGTCCTTACTTTGTCACGAGATCGCCGTTGATGTTGCGCACCTCGACTGGACCGAGCCCTGCGTCCTTCAGCGCCGGCTCGATCTTCGCTCGATCACCCGCAGCGACGATGACGAGGTTGTTTGGATGCAGATCTTCCTTGGCGACCTTCGCGACGTCCTCGGCCGTGACTGCGCGATAACGTTCCGGCAGCTTCGCGTAGTAGTCGAGCGGACGATCGTAGAGGAAGATCGACTGCATTGCTCCGGTCTCTGAGTAGGTGGTTGCGAACTCGCCGGGCAGCGACTGCACCAGAGCGTCCTTGCTCGCGTTCAGCTCGGCTTCGGTTGGAGGATTCGCGGGGAAGCGCGTGATCTCGGACATCAGCTCCTTGGCTGCGGGAGCTGTGACATCGGTGCGCACCAGGCCGCCGGCGGTGAACTCGCCGCCGGCACGGAAGGGCTGGAAGCGCGAGCTCGCGCCGTAGGTGTAGCCGTGCTGCTCGCGCAGGTTCATGTTGATGCGTGAAGCGAACGCACCGCCCAGCGTGTAGTTCATCACCTGCAGTGCGGGCAGCTCCGGTGCGTTCGCCGGAACACTGATGCCGAAGGCAGCGAGTGCGGTCTGCGGAGCGCCGGGCTTGTCGATGATGACCACATGAGTCGGCTGGATCTCCGGCGCTGCGGGCAGCGTTACAGACTCATCCGCCGTTCCTGTCCACTTGCCGAAGTTCTGCTCGGCGAGGCGGCGCGCGTCCGCGGGCGTGATGTCACCGGCGAGCACGAGCGCTGAATCTGCAGGTCCATAGTGCCCCGCGTAGAAGCCGGTCACGTCGTCACGCGTGAGCGCCTGCACGCTTTCGGTCGTTCCCGTGGGTGCCGCGCCGTAAGGACTGTCACCGAATACGAGCTTCGGCCCGACGCGCTGCGCCATCATCTGCACGGAGTCGGTCTCCTGCGCGATACGCACCAGGCGCTGCTTCTTGCGGCGATCGAGGTCTTCAGGGCGAAACGCCGGATGTTCGACGACGTCAGCGAGCAGTTCGAATCCGCGATCGTCGTTGCTGGTGAGCACGGTGAGACCGGCGGAGCTTCCATCCATGCTCGCGTTGGGTGCGATGCGTGCGCCGATCAGCTCTTCGTCGTCGGCGAGCTTGGTGAGGTCGCGGCTTTCGGTTCCATCGCCCATTGTTTCGGCCACCAGCGTGGCGAGCCCGCCTTTGTCCTTCGGGTTGGTCTCGGTGCCTGCGCGTGAGACGAGCGATGCGGAAACGATTGGAAGCGCGTGCTCCTCCACCAGGTACACCTTCAGCCCGTTGTCGAGCGCGAACGTCACCGGCACCGGCAGATGGACAGTGGGCGACGGTGCGGCCTTGGGCGGTTCCTTGCGCCAGTCCTGCGATTTCTCAAACGCCTCGGTGTATGGATTGGTGATCTTGACGTTCGCGTCGGTGTCCTCGGGGCTGCGCGGCACGTCGTGCAGCAGCTTCTCGCCTGGAACGCAGGAGACGACGACTGCGGCGCTCGGCGCGAAGTATTTCACCGCGGCGGCCTTCGCGCTGGACTGCGTGACTGCTTCGGTCATCGCGACATCCTTGGGCAGGAAGCCGGGATTGCCGGTGTACTGGTTGTACTCGTCGAGCGTGTCCGCGACGCCGCCGAAACCACCGAGCCGCTGCAGCCCGGTGATCTTTCCGGTGAGCGCTTCAGCCTTCGCTGCCTCGAGCTCCTCGGCAGTTGGTCCCTCCTGCTGCAGACGTGCGAGTTCTTTCCAGAAGACCGCCTCGATATCTTCGAGCTTCACACCGGGGCGGGCGGTGATGATGCATTGCGCCATTCCGGTCAGCTTCAGCGAGTCGTTGCCGCAGCCCACGCTTTGCGCAAGCTGGCTCTTGTAAACGAGTGCCTGATCGAGACGGCTCGCTTTGCCACCGCCAAGCGCATAGATGACGGCGTCCGTGTCATAAGCGCCGCGCGTGAACGCGGGCGGCGTGAGCCAAGCGAATCGGATCTGCGGAAGCTTTACGGTGTCGGTCACGGTGACGCGCTTCTGCGAGGTGATTGGCGGCGTCTTCACGTTGACCGGCGGAGGTACGGGACCGCGCGGGACGGGGCCAAAGTACTTCGTCAGCAAAGCGCGGAGCGCCTTGGGATCGAAGTCGCCGGCGATCGCGATGGATGCGTTGTTGGGCGTGTAGTACTGCTGGTGGAAGTCGCGCACATCGGCGATGCGCGCGGACTCGATATCCGCGTGGCTGCCCATCACGTTGCCGTAGTAAGGATGGCCCTGCGGGAAGAGCGTGTGCATCAGGACTTCGTTGGCGACGTAGTAGGGGCGGCCTTCGCCCTGGCGGCGCTCGTTGCGCACAACGTCGCGCTGATTGCCGAGCAGCGTGCGGTTCAGGCCTTCCATCAGAAAGCCCATGCGATCGCTCTCGAGCCAAAGCGCGAGCTCGAGCTGATTGGCCGGCATGGTTTCGAAGTAGTTGGTGCGATCGAAATCGGTGGTGCCGTTGACGTCTGTGGCGCCGGCGTTTTCGACGTCCTTGATGTGCGCCTTCTCGCCGACGTGCTCCGAGCCTTCGAACATCATGTGCTCGAAGAGGTGTGCGAAGCCGGTGCGTCCCGGGCGCTCGTTTAACGGGCCAACGTGGTACCAGAGATCGACGGCGACGAGCGGAAGCCTGTGATCCACGTGCGTGATGACGGTGAGGCCGTTGGGCAGCGTGTACTTTTCGTACTTGATCTGGGGGAGCTTGAGTTTGTGCGCGGCAGGCTGGGCTGCGGCCACAGTCGCGACAACGCTGCATAGAAGGGCGAGGCATCTCAGGGCACGGCTCATCGTTCGGTCGGTCTCCAGGGCACGGGAAAGTGTCCCATAGAATAGTAGGTAGACACCTGATTCGGCGCGCGAATTCACGCGCTGTATCGAATTTGTTCAAGATGAGTTTTTCCGAGACATTTGACGTGTTGGTAGTCGGCGCCGGCCATGCAGGGTGCGAGGCCGCGGCTGCGGCGGCGCG
The DNA here is from genome assembly GCA_963716225.1 of uncultured Verrucomicrobiae bacterium. Taxonomy (GTDB): domain Bacteria; phylum Acidobacteriota; class Terriglobia; order Terriglobales; family Acidobacteriaceae; genus Granulicella. The sequence goes on from OY970299.1 coordinate 2,285,906, forward strand.
CATGGGGCTGCGCACGGCGCTGTTTACGCTGAATCTCGATCTGATCGCGCAGATGTCGTGCAATCCGGCGATTGGCGGCGTGGCAAAGGGGCACCTGGTGCGCGAGGTGGACGCGCTGGGCGGGATCATGGGCGAGGTGGCGGATGCGTGCGGAATTCAATTCCGGCTGCTGAATACGTCACGCGGCCCGGCCGTGTGGTCGCCGCGCGCGCAGTGCGACAAGGCGCTGTACCGCGTGAAGATGCGCGAGAAGCTGGAGTCGATCGCGAACCTGTTTATCAAGCAGGCGGAGGTGGTGGACCTGGTTGTTGAGGGATCAGGGAACAGGGAACAGGGATCAGGGAACAGGGAACAGGAAACAGGGAACAGGGAACAGGGATCAGAGCCGGAGCGAGTGACTGGCGTGAAGCTGCGCGACGGGCGCGTGATCAAGGCGCATGCTGTGGTGGTGACGACGGGCACGTTTTTGAATGGGTTGATTCACTGCGGGGAGCAGCAGTACACCGCCGGGCGTTCGGGTGAGCCGGCGAGCGTGCTGCTGGGCGAGAACCTGAAGAAGCTGGGGCTGCGCTGGTGCAGGCTGAAGACCGGCACGCCGCCGCGGCTGGACGGGCGCACGATCGAGTGGGAGAAGTTTGAAGAGCAGCCGGGGGATGCGGACCCGACGCCGTTCAGCTTTCGCAGTCTGCCGGCCGATGGCGCGGCGCATTGGCAGCCGCCGCTGCCGCAGGTCTCCTGTCACATTGCGACGACCACGCCGGAGACGCTGCGGCTGATTCGCGAGAATGTGCACCGCTCGCCGATGTTTACGGGGCAGATTGAAGGCATTGGGCCGCGGTATTGTCCGTCGATTGAAGACAAGATTGTGCGCTTCCCGGATAAGAGCTCGCACCAGTTCTTTCTGGAGCCGGAGGGCCTGAATACGCATGAGGTGTACATCAACGGCATGAGCACGTCGTTGCCAATGGAAGTGCAGGCTGGGATGGTGCACTCGATCCCGGGGCTCGAGAATGCAGAGATGCTGCGGCCTGGGTATGCGATTGAGTATGACGCCATCGATCCGACGGAGCTGGACCGGACGCTGGGCGTAAAGAGCTTTACGGGGCTGTATCTTGCCGGGCAAATCAATGGGACCTCGGGATACGAAGAGGCAGCGTGCCAGGGGTTGATGGCGGGCATCAATGCGGCGCTGTTTGCGCGTGCACAGCGGGAGGACGGCGAGGCCCAGATGTTTACGCTGGACCGGACGGAGGCGTACACCGGGATCCTGATCGATGACCTGATCTCGAAGGGCACTGACGAGCCGTACCGGATGTTCACGTCGCGGGCGGAGTTTCGGCTGCACTTGCGGATCGACAACGCCGACACGCGCCTGACGCCGCATGGGCGGAGGCTGGGGCTGATTGACGGTGGGGCGTGGGCGGCGTTTGAGGCCAAGCAGGGGAGAGCGGGGGTATTCGCGAACCTGCTGGAGAATGTGAAGCTCAGCGAGGCGGAGGCGGCGGAGTTGGCGGCTGGCTGGCCGGATGAGGCCGGGGCGCTGCCGGCAAAAGGTGACCGGCCGGCGCAGTTGCTGAAACGGCCGCCGGTGACGGTCGAGCTGCTGGTGCCGGCGCTGATGGAGCGGCTCGGGAGCAAGCCGGAGCTGGGGCCGTGGACGGCGGCGTTGAAGGCGGTCGAGTACCCGCAGAGCGGCCGGCTTCCGTCATGGGTCCGGAATGAGATGAAGACGGTGGAGACCGGGATCAAGTTCGCGGGGTATCTGGTGCAGCAGCAGCGGTCGATGGAGCGGCTGAGGCGTGACGAGGCGCGGGCGATTCCGGCGAGTTTCGACTACAGCAGTGTGTCCGGGTTGTCGCGGGAGATGAAGGAGAAGCTGGGCCGGGTGCGGCCGGCTACGATCGGCCAGGCGAGCCGGCTGCCGGGGGTTACGCCGGCGGCGCTTTCGCTGATCCAGTGCTTTCTGGAGATTCAAAGCCGACACGCGCGGGGCGGCCAAGCGGGGGTCCGGCGTACTGCCTGACCCTGCGTGAGGGCCGTGGCTGCTGCTTTGCGCGCCGAAACCTCAAGTGAAACTTGAGGTGGGGTTTACTCGCGTGGTTCACGTGGCGTAGTAAGCCGTGTTGACTCAACCAAAAGTCACTTACCGGCGTACCGTAGAAGTCCCACGAATTATGCACCGCATACCCCGAAAGTGTCATATTCTCAATTCGGGCACCCAGTATGCGAACGGCAACCCTCACGACCGGCGTTCTCTCAATTCTGCTCCTCACGGCCACGGCACCTGCCAGTTTCGCGCAGGTCACGAAGCCAACCCAACAGCCCGTCACGGAGCGGCTCCCTTATAGCTTCAGCAACTTTCCATGGTGGACCGACGCGCAGATCCGCGTTGAGCTGAAGCACCGCATTCCAAGCCTGGGTGATGATCTCGGCCGCGGCTCCGCGCAAGAGGCGCGGGTGCGTGACGAGCTGACCTCGCTGCTGGCGACAAAGGGCATCCATGCCACAGTTGTGAGCGATGAGCCCTCGGCCACTTCGGGCGCGGTATCGGCATTCATGAAGACGCTGCCGTTCTACATTCCCGGCACGTCACAGCGTCCGCACATTGTGTTCAGCATTTCGACGCCGCAGATTGTGGTGGGCGGCATCAATATGGACCCGTCACCGGAAGGTGATCTAGTCTCGCGTGTGGCGCGGCAGATGGAAGGCAAGCCGTTCGATGCGGGTGCGATTCCGTTGCAGGCCCATCAGCTCGCAGAGCCGCTGCAGCGGCATGGATATCTCTCGGCTGAGGTCGTGGTCACAACCGGACATCCGATGCGCGACGGCGATATCTACTACGTTCCGCTCAAGGCGGAGATCTCCGCCGGTCCCCTGTATCACGTTGGTCTGATCTCGGCCGATGGCGGTCCGCTGCTGCGCGGGCGTGACCTCTCGGGCTACTACGATCTGCAGCCCGGCGAGGTGGCGACACCCTATGGATTCGATCGGCTCGAGAGCTCCATCATGACGGTCTACTTCCAGTCTGGTTACGCGTCGGTGCACTTCGTGGACAAGCCGGAACTCGACCCGGAGCACGCGACAGCGAACTACCGGCTGGAGACCGTGACTGGGCCGCAGTACAGACTGCGCACGGTTACGGTGCGGAACCTGTCACCGACGCAGGAAGCTGAGGTTCGCAATCTGCTCGCGCTCGCACCGGGCGATGTCTATGATCAGATTGCGGTGGACGAGTTGCACGCGAAGGTACAGGAGAGCGCGACGCTGAAGGGGCTCAACTACTCATTCGCACCTTCGACGGATCGCGATCACAACGTGATTGATCTCACGCTGGACTTCTTCAAGGACAGCGCGCAGTCGTCGTTGTGAGCAGAGGTTAGAAATAAGAGAACAGAAATTAGAGATCAGAAATGAAAGCGCGACAGCCAATGCTGTCGCGCTTTTAGTTGAAGACTGGGTGAGCGCTTGTCTGAGCGATTTCTGATCTGTGTTTCCGGATGTCTGTTTCCGGATGTCTCAGTGGTTGAAGTTGACGTCTTCCTCGTCATCAATACCGTAGCGCCGCAGCAGATTGGGCAGGTTCTGGCTGAAGGCAGAGCGCGGCATGACCACATCGCAGCCGGCCTCAACCGCCTTTGCCTTGAGATCGCCCTGCAGGTGTGAGAGGAACCCGACGATCGACGTCGACCGCTTCAGCTTGGCCTTGAGCTTTGGGATCGTGGTCAAGGGCTTGGCGTTCGCGTTGTTCAGGTCGAAGACGATGAGGCTTGGCTTGTTCTCGTCGCCACCGCTTGTCAATTCCGCCAGCGCATCCTTGTCGTTCCTGATGAAGGCGACCTTGACGCCCAGTTTGCGGGAGGCCTCGTTGATCTTCGCCGTCAGGAACAGGTCTTCGATAAAGAAGTAGATGTGCGTCTGCGCGTCTTCGGGGATCGGCACCGCCCGTGGAGCAGAGAAGTCGAGCGGCTGATTATCTCCCTGATGGCGGTGCCGGCGATGTCCGTGTAGCTGGATGGTGGACGGCGGAGCGTCCGCGTAGTTGGCGTCGCCGGCGCGATAGCTATGGTCCATCGGACCGACGAACCCGCGATCTTTACCCTGGCCGCCTTTATTCTTGCGCTTGAAACCGCCGACCAGGTTGCCGAAGTTATCGGGCAAGCTCTGGCGATAGCCGTTGCCGCCGCCGTAGCCACCGTTTCCGTTCGAGTGTCCGCCGTAGTTGCCGGGGTTTTCGGCGCGGGAATCATTCCCTGGATTGTCCTGGCGGGTGCGGCGCTCACGGTCGCGGAACTTCTTTTTCCAGCGCTTGCCGGGGCCTTGTCCCTGCTGCGGTTGCGGTCCGGCCTGGGACTGCGGGCGGCGTGGGGAGGCACCGGCGGCCAAAGCGAGGCTTTCGCCTTCCATCACAATGGTCGCGGGAGCCGCGGCGGCGTCTTCGCCCGCAGCGATAGCGCCGACAACGGCGGTCTCGCCCGTTGTTCCTGAGGACATCAGCTTGTTCTTCCGCTTGCGGCGACGACGACGGCTGCTCTTGCTCTGCCCCATGCCGGGGGCTATCGGACCGCCTGCATTTTCGTTGCCTGCTCCGCCGTCGAAGTCGTCGGCATCAAACCCGTCGCCGCCAAACTGCTCCGGAGCGTCCACTACGTTCTGTTCTGACATGGTTGCTGTTGATTCCCCTTACTCTGCCTTGCCAAAAGCCCTTTGAAAGGTTCACTTGGAAGCTCTGGAGACGCGGCCTCTTGCCTCGCGCTTTGCATACGCTCTGCGCGAGCCGCAATCCGAACAGGAGAGTCTTCCAGCGATCTCAATTCCTGGCTCTTGGAACGGCTTTCTTCCTATTTTGGCGGCTGGGTCCCTCGGCGCTTGGTTTCAGTCGTTCGCGCTCAAGGACTCCGCCGCGTTCATTCGCCCCAGACCTGCCGGGTCGTCCTGCATGATCCCTGCTGCGGGCGTCTATCGACCCGCACAAGACGGTTCTCTGCCGAGTGTCGATCCGGCGACCGTCCATCCTGTCGATTTTCCAGAGATATCCTTGTTCCCACTGCGGGCGTCTGCGAGTCGTGCAGCCCAGTCCTGCCACCAGGAAGGCCTCATGCGCTCGGCACCCGGAACACACCAAGTATATCGCTGTCACAACTTCTGTGCAAGCTCTTCGTGTTCTGTCATCTAGCGCACGAAGCGGGTGGTCTCGTCGGCTCGTCGGACGCGGTTGGGCCGTTGAACGTCGAGTCCAGAAAGCCGTTGGGCCATCTCCCCTCCCCGGAAGATGGCCCTCAGACCCTTACAAGGCCAGTCACTGGCCTCCGAAACGCTCCCCTCGGAGCTGATCCTGCGGGCCGTGCCTCGATCAATTTCGAGGTCTCTAACCACCGCTGGACCGTTCTCTGCTCTGCTCCGCGTAGACGTCGCAAGGCTCGAACACTAAGGAGTAGAGCAATCGGCGTACCAAAGTGTCATGGCTGGCAAATCATTAGAAAATCGTCCTCTGGCGATATTTGCCTATTCAAAACCGGAGAAACAGGCGCGATTGCTTCCGATTTTCGGAAGGAAAGAAGCGTGAGCGGAGTGGTCAGATCCGGCCATGAGGAATGGCCGGCCGCCGCTACGGTTTGACCAAGGTTGGCGGCGCTCTTATATAATTCGTTGCAGTCGGCCCCGCAGCACTCTGCCCGCGCCTCTCTCGCCTTCGATGGGCGAGACGATACTAAAGCAGGACGCGGAAGGCGGCCACGCTGCGCGAGTGGCGCAGGTCCAGAATTCCCGAATTGCGCAAACCACGTTTTCGATCCCGAAGGAGCACCAATCACAGCATGAACCGCACGCTTGTCCTTGCCACAGCGCTGGCCGCAGGCCTCGCCGTCCCCACCCTTACAGCGCAGGCTGCCACTGCTGGCGGTAACGGCGCAGCGGCTGCGCCCGCAGCTGCCTCCGTCGCTCCTCAAGCCATTCCGGCAAAGGTCGCCATCATTGCCTTCCAGCAGGTTGTTTTCGCAACTAATGAAGGGCAGCGCGCCGTTGCTGCTATCCAGAAGAACTACCTTCCGCAGAAGGGCAAGATCGACAGCGAGACCTCAGATGTTGACTCGCTGAAGAAGCAGGTCCAGAGCCTTCCGCAAACCACGAGCGACGATGAGCGCGCACGCCGGCTGCGTACGATCGACGAGAAGGAGAAGCAGCTTCAGCGCGACGTTGAAGACGCGCAGAACGCCTACAACACCGATCTGCAGGACGCCTTCGCGAAGGTTGCCCAGAAGGTCGGCGCTGTAGCGGTGAAGTACGCGCAGGACAACGGCTTCACGATGATCATCAACATCGAGGCGAATCAGCAGGCGCCGAATCCGATCATGTGGTGGCAGCCGGGCACGGATATCAGCCAGGCTGTGGTGAATGCGTACAACGCGAGCTCCGGTATTGCGGCTCCGCCGCCATCCGCTCCGGCTCCGGCCGCGCATCACCCGGCGACGCCATCTGGTGCTGCAGCGCACCCGTCGACGACTCACTAATCGCAACTCAAGAGCTTGACCACAGAACGGAGGCCCTCGGGTCTCCGTTCTGATTTAAGCGGCTGCGTTGCGCATGTCTCTTAGAATGCCGACAGTGCCTGACCAACAGAATCTCAGGCCTGCGGTGCGGCGACTCGACGGGATCGACGTCCTGCGCGGGCTCTCGATTGTCGCGGTGATTCTGCTGCACATGTGGATACGGTTTTCGTTCGTGGGCGTGAAGCTCGGCGGGCGTTGGCCGCGGACTTGGTCTCATCTTGTGTTCTTCAACGGCGGCAACGGGGTTACAACGTTCTTCGCCATCTCCGGCTTCCTGATTACGTTCACGTCGCTGCGCCGCTTTGGCTCTCTGCGGCAGCTTCGACCGGCTGTCTTCTACCGCATCCGCTTCGCGCGCATCGTGCCGCTGCTTGTGCTGCTGCTGGCAGTGCTCAGCGCGCTGCACCTCGCCCATGTCAACGACTTCCGCATCAACGAGAGATTCTTCACGCTTCCGCGAGCGCTGTTCGCGGCGCTCACATTTCATCTGAACTGGCTCGAGGCCGCTCGCAACAAGTACTTGCCCGCATGCTGGACCGTGCTCTGGTCGCTGTCGATCGAAGAGATGTTCTATCTGTTCTTCCCGCTGATCGGGGTAGTGCTCTTTCGGGGAGGCCGTGCGGGTCGCTGGCTCTGGATTGCGCTTGCACTCACGCTGTTTGCACTTGGGCCCTTCGCGCGCGTTGTGTGGCCGAAGAATGATTTACAGGCTGAAAACTCTTACCTTGCCGGCATGGCGAGCATAGCGATCGGCTGCCTTGCGGCATTGATCGTCGAGCGGCTTTCGCATCGTTCGATCCGAACAGCGTGGCTGCGTGTTGTTGAGATTGCAGGATGGGCGGGCATTCTGCTGATCGCGATCTGGCCGCGCTGGCGGGCGATGCGCGTACTCGGCCGCAGCGGCACCGATGACGCGCTGCTCGCCCTGTCGGTCTGCCTGGTGATGGCTGCCGTCACGCTGCGTCGAAGGCGTGGGCTCCGCTCGAGCGCTCCGCTGCGCTGGTTTGGGCGGCATAGCTACGAGCTTTATCTCTCCCACGAGTTCGTCGTGATCGCTGGCGTGAATGTGTTCGCGCACTACTTCCCGCACGGAGCGACGGCTCCCACGCTGACTGTATTCGTTGTCGTGATCACGCTTCTGACCGCGCCACTCGCATGGGCGCTGGCGCGCTGGTCCAGTGAGCCGATGAACCGCCGCCTGCGCGGTGGGGAGATGGCGAAGCACAGGCGCAGCGAATCGTTGCCGGCCTTGGAGCCGAGCAGCTAGCCATGCTGTCGCGGTGAGGGTACGTTCCAGCTCGTTACTGGATCACCCCGGTGATGAAGGTTTGCTGGGCGTGGGCGGAGGCGAGGGAGTAGAGGGCGAACTGCCGGGTGGAGCGAGCGCGGAGCTCGAAGAGCAGGCTGGCGCGGTGCGAGTCGTCGGGGTCGACGGCGTCGACGAGCCGCATCCAGGGGCTGCGGTCGAGATGGGCTTCGTCGGTGACGGAGGAGAGTGAGACCTGGAGCTCGCCGGAGGGGAGGCGCTGGGCGACGACGGTGACCCGCACGGGAGGGCCGGACGCCACTCCTTCGGACGAAGAACGTCCCGCCGGGCCCTCAGTCGTGGGGATGGCGGCGGTGTAGACGAAGGTGGGAAGGCCGCCGTAGCTGAGGGTGAAGCCGGCAATCTGCTCGTCGCTGAAAGCGAGCGGAGCGGAGGAAACGGAAGCCGTGCGGTGCGTTGTGGTGCGCGCAGTCGAGTGCGTGAGGGCGGGACGTGTCGAGGTGCTGCTGGCGGGGTTCGTCGCAGAATTGGGAGCGGAGGCGTTGACGAGTTTCGGGCCCGTGAAACCGGCCGGCGCAGGTACGAGGTGATTGGTGGCGAGGTACTGGCGGGCGAGCGGCCGGGCGAGGGCCTGCATGGCGGCGAGCGTCTGGGCGCGTTCGTTGAGCGACTCCCACTCGCGGGCAAAGACGTGTTGTGGATTGTTGGCGGCGTCAGAGACGGCGACGGCCTGGTGGAGGTTGGGTGGGACGCCGAAGAGCTGCGGGGGTGCGGTGGCGGACTCGACTTTGCCGCGATGGATCTCGGGGCGGTCGGGGTCGTCGTTGAGCGAGGTGGGCATGGCCGCGACGTACGAGCCGGAGTCCTTGGACTTCTTCTGCTTCTTGTTGTCAGGCACGTCGCGGTGGCCGAGCGTGGGACGGTCCGGATCGTTGTCGATGTCGGCTGTACCCGGTGACGCCGGCGCGTTGTCGGCGGAGGCCGAATCGGCGTCGTGTTTGCTCATGTGCGGACGGTCGGGATCGTCGGGTGGAGCGGGGGTGGTGGCTTTTGCGGTGGCGGAAGTGGCGCCGGAGTCGTCCGCGTGGCGCGGCGCGACGAAGTGCGGCTGCGTGTCGTCCTCTGAGCCGACGATGGCGGCGGTGGGGCCCACGTGTTCGGGGAGTTTGTGGACGGGCTCGGCGGTGAGCGGGAGAAAGCGGCCGTAGCCGTACCAGGCGCCGAGGGTGTCGGTGGGTTCGGAGGTGCGCTTGTCCACGATATCGCGGGCGTAGTCGAGGTCGAGCGTGCCGAGGATGTCGCCGGACCGTTGGATGGCGTAGACGTTGCCGGTCTGGAGGGCGAGTGGGATGGGCTCGGCCAGGAAGACGCCGGCGTCCTGGAATTGGTTGTTGGTGAAGATGGAGACCGGGATGAGGCGGGCGGCGTCGGGCTTGGCGAGGTCGCCGGTCCACTCGTAAACGCCGATGGCGCGGGTGACGCGCTGGGGGCGATCGACGTGGTGCATCTGGGCGGAGAGCGGCCAGGTGAGCGCGAGGGTGAGGCAGGGGCCGAGGATGCGGAGGGAGCGCATGGCTGTCTATAGATTAGACGGCACGGAAGCGGCGTAGTTGAGGCTGCTGCTTTTACGCGACCCACGCGCCTGGGAGACGTGGGGCACCGGGATGCGCGGGCGAGGACGGGTGGCTATTTTGGCGATTCAGCCGCGACACCGAGGACGCGTATGGTGAGATTCCGGCAGGGCATGCCGCGATAGAGCTCAAGAATGTCCTGCTGGGCTCCGACCAGTTCCCAGGAGACAAAGTAGCCGCAGGCCAACTGGTGGAAGTAGGCGCCGGGCGAGAGGTCGCGGCGATCCGCCGGCAGAGGATTGTCCTCGAGGGACAGCAGGTCGCTACCGATCTCCTGATGAATGTCGTGGGGGAGATTGAGGATGTCGCGTTTGATGGACCGGGCGACATGCAACGGGCAGGACATGCGCCAGATGGTAGCAGGGCCTGCGCGGAACGATCAGGTAGAGACGGGCGTTGCTCAGCGGCTGGAGACCTTCTTCGCCGCTCGGGTCCTCGCGCGGTTTGTGCGCGCGGCGCCGGAGAGATCGGATTTGGAGGAGATGCGTTGGGCTTGTGCGGCCGGCTCTGCGTTTGCCGGCTGGTGAAGCGCTGGTTTGCGAGCTCGCCGCACGATCCGCCGGGCGTTGTCGATCTGGAGAGCGGCTGCTTCGTTCGGGGTCAGCTCCTGGGGACGCTTCGGCGGAGAGGCGGGACGCGCGGCAGCGAGCATTTCCGGCTTTGTAGGCTGGTAGCCGATCTCGTCCAGGAACTGTGCGAGCGGAATGTCGGACGGTTGAGCGCCGCGGCGGGACTCAAAGGTGCGACGCAGCTCCTCCGGCAGATGGGTGCGCGGGACGCTGATCATGGGAGTGATGACGGCGTGATCGCCGACGACCTGGATGAGAAGCTGGCCGCGGTCGGGGACCTGGAGCTGATCGAGCAGCTCGGAGGGCAGGGTGAGCTGCCGCTTGGCGCCGATCGAAAGCTGGAACTCGTTTGTAGTCGACATCGCGCGGACCTCGCCTTCCGTTCCCAGTATAGCGGATGATCGGAATATCCGCCAATCCGCCGTTCCGCCTGATTCTAATCACCGGCAAAACGGAGCAGGAGCTGGCAGGCGAAGCCCACCGCGATGAGGACGAAGCCGGCGACGCTCCAACGCATCGAGACGATGGCGTCATGCCAGTCGTCGTCGGTGAGATTCAGCTTGGGGAAGGTGCGGCGGAAGGCTTCGTCGGTGCGCTTGTCCTTGAGATCGCGCAGGCGGCGGAAGGCGTCGCGGGCAAGCAGCAGACCGCCGAGAAAGGTAAGCGAATCGGCAATGATGCCGATCCAGAAGCGGTGCTCGTGCACCCAGTGCATGGGGAATGATACTGCGGTTGAGCGGCGGCGCTAATCCAGACCGGAGGGCAATGAATGTTTGGTGCGGATGAGGAAGGCGCCGGCGAACATGGCGGCCGGGAAGGCGAGGGCAGCGGCTATCAGCAAAGGAATGGAAGGAGCGGCCGGACTGGAGGAGACGGCGATTGCGGCCGGGTCGGCGGAATCACAGTGGGCGGTGACGGGAATGGCGAGCGCCAGGGCGAGTGCCAGGCTGCTGCCGAGGGTGCGGATGTGAACGACGCGCATAACGACTCCAAGTGAGCAGGCGAACGGAGGACTGGGGCACGGCCGAGCCGGACGATCGGATGGCTGTCGCGAGGGGTGAATGGGATCGGCGGCAGCGCAGGCGAGTGGGTCGACCGCGCAGTACTGGCCCTGGGAAGGGAGTTTGAAGCTTATAGGAGCAATTCGGCTTCCAGACGGGCGGTGAATTTTCGGGCCGATTTGTGGGGAACCGCGGACGGATCTGCCGGAAATGTGCAGGAGATTGCTTCCGCTTGGGGAAAGCTTTTCGCGTCGGGGCAGCTTCGGGCAGCGCAGGCATGAGCCGGGGCGCGGTGGTCAGCGGGGCTTCGTGGCCTTGGGTTTCGAGACTCGTTCGGGGAGTTTGAGGCCCTTGCTGGACTCTTCCCACTCCTTTACGTCGACGCCTTGCTTCTCGAGTTTGGCCTTATTGGCTTCGAAGTAGCGGCGCTGCGCCTCGCTCTTGAACGGCATGGAAGACCTCCTGGAGGTTCGATGCGGCGACGCGGGTGCTGGAAGAGCGCAGGCGGTGCAGGTTCCGTGTGAGAATTTCGATGGCGGATTTGGCCGCCGAGCCGCGCTCTCAAATAGAGGAAGGAAGCAGAGGATCCTATGAAGCTGATGTTAATCGCATTGGTCAGGAAAGCGGTTTCATGCGTGGGGATGGTGTGCGCGGCTGCGTGCGCGGGGGTTGGGAGTGCGACGGCGCAGTCGGTGGGGGTGCGGCCGTGCGATTTGTTTGCGGCAGCGACTCCGTGTGTGGCGGCGTTCAGCACGACGCGTGCGCTGTACAGCGGGTACCGGGGGGCGGTGTACCAGGTGATGCGCGTGAACGACAACAAGACGACCGATGTGGGACTGCTGCTGGATGGGTATGCGGATGCAGCGCCGCAGGTGCGTTTCTGCAGGAACACGTTCTGCGTGATCTCGAAGATTTATGACCAGACGCCGAATCACAACGACTTAACGGCGGCGCCGCCGGGTGGAGCGATGCATGGGCTGGGGCCGAATGGGTATGACACACCGGCGGTGGCGGATGCACTGCCGGTCACAGTGGGCGGACACAAGGTGTTTGGCGTGCTGGTGAATCCCGGCACGGGGTACCGGAATGATGTGGCCAAGGAGACGGCGGTGCAGGGGCAGCCGGAGGGCGTGTACATGGTGACCTCGGCACTGCATTTGAACGAGAAGTGCTGCTTCGATTTTGGGAATGCGGAGACGAACAACCTGGACAATACGGCGGGTCACATGGATGCGATCAACATCATGGGGCATGAACACCCGTCGAAGGGCCATCCGTCGCAGCCGGATGCGGGGCTGGACATGGAGGATGGGATCTATGGACATCTTGCGGTGCCGGCGGGGACGGTGTTCGTGACGGACATGGGCGCGTGCGATGGGCAGCATCATTATGCGATCTACCAGGGCAATGCGCAGGCGGGCGCGCTGACGACGACGGGTGTGATTTCGCTGCCGGCGGGAGCGTATCAGCCGATGAAGCAGGAGGGCGCGATCATTCTGGGGATTGGCGGCGACAACAGCGACGCAGCGACGGGCTACTTCTTTGAGGGAGTGATGACGAAGGGCATGCCGGATGCGAAGGCGATGGACGCGGTGCAGCGGAATGTGGTCGCGGCGGGGTATGCGGGGACGTTGGCGCCGTAAGAGAGCTAGTCGCCGGCGGCGGGTGTGGGTGCGGGGCCGCCGGGGAAGTTGCGGCCGCCGGGCATGCCGGGCTCTGAGGGGCGCCGCATGCCGAGCGACTCGGCGACGTAGCGGCGCCAGCGTGGCAGCGCGTCGCGCAGGTGATCGAACATGAGGTAGATGACCGGCGTGGTGAAGAGCGTCATGCACTGGCTGACGATAAGGCCGCCGACGATGGTGACGCCGAGAGGCTGGCGAAGCTCGGAACCAGTGCCGCTGCCGAAGGCGAGTGGAACTCCGCCGAGGAGCGCAGCCATGGTGGTCATCATGATGGGACGGAAGCGAAGCATGCAGGCTTCGTAGATGGCTTCTTCGGGCGTTTTGCCGTGCTCGCGCTCGGCGACGAGGGCGAAGTCGATCATCATGATGGCGTTCTTCTTGACGATGCCAATGAGCAGAATGACGCCGATGATGGCGATGACGGAGAGGTCGATCTTGAAGATGAGCAGAGCGAGAAACGCGCCGACGCCGGCGGGAGGCAGGGTGGAGAGGATCGTGAGCGGATGGATGAAGCTCTCGTAGAGGATGCCGAGAACGATGTAGACGGTGAAAAGGGCGAGCGCGAGGAGGATGGGCTCGGAGGCGAGCGACTGCTGGAAGGCCTGGGCGGTGCCGGCAAAGCCACCCTTGATCACGGAAGGCATGCCGATCTTTGTGCGGGTGTTTTCAATTGCGGTGGTGGCCTGCGATAGCGAGACGTTGGGCGCGAGGTTGAAGGAAAACGTGACGGCCGGCGAGCCTTGCTGATGGTTGATGGCCAGTGGAACGCGATCGGTGACGAGGCGGGTGACGGCGGAGAGCGGGATCTGCGCGCCGGTGGATGACTTGACGTAGATCTTGCTGAGCGCGGTGGGATCGTTCTGGTAGTCCTGCGCAACCTCCATGATGACGTGGTATTGATTCAACGCCTGGTACATGGTGGAGACCTGGCGCTGGCCGAAGGCGTCGGAGAGTGTGGAGTCGATCGCAAGAGCGGAGACGCCGAGGCGCGAGGCGGTGTCGCGATCGATGATGAGGCGGGCCTCGAGGCCATTGTCCTCCTGGTCGGTGTTGGCGTCGCGGAGCTCCGGCAACTTTTGCAGGGCAGCCAAGAGCTGCGGAGACCATGTGTCGAGCTGCTGCTGGGTGTCGGCGGTCAGGCTGTACTGATATTGCGCTGCACCGGAACGGCCGCCGACGTGGAGCTCCTGGGCGGACTGCAGATAGAACTTCACGCCGGGAAGGGTGGTGGTCTTGGGCCGCAGACGATTGATGATGACGTCGGCGGTGTCGCCGGTTTTGAGGCGCTGATCCTCCGGCTTGAGGACGACGTACATGTGCGCGCTGTTGGAGGCGCCGCCGCCAGGACCGCCGCCGCCGAGGAAGCCGAGCACGTTTTCAACGCCAGGGTCGTTTTGCACGGTTTCGGCGATTTTGGTCATGCTTTCGCGGGTACGCACGAACGAGGCGTCCTGCTGCGTCTGGAGCGAGCCGCTGAGACGGCCGGTGTCCTGCAGGGGGAAGAAGCCCTTCGGGATGATGATGAAGAGATAGACGGTGAGCGCAACGGTGAGGAGAAAGACGACGAAGGTGAAAATCTGGTGGCGGATGACCCAGCGGAGGCCACGCTCGTACTCCGTTGTGAGCCGCTTGAGGTGCCTCTCGCCCATGCGGTAGAACCAGCCTTTGTGGACCGAAGAGATGGGTTTGAGGAATTTGGCCGCGAGCATCGGCGTGGTGGTGAGTGAGACGACGAGCGAAACGAGAATGGCGGACGAAAGCGTAATTGCGAACTCGCGGAACATACGGCCGACGAGCCCGCCCATGAGCAGGATGGGGATGAAGACAGCGATGAGCGAGGTAGACATGGAGAGGACGGTGAAGCCGATCTCTTTAGACCCCAGCATCGCGGCTTCGAAGGGACCCATGCCCTCTTCGAGGTGGCGGGTGATGTTTTCGACGACGACGATGGCGTCGTCGACGACGAAGCCGGTGGAGATGGCGAGCGCCATGAGCGACAGGTTATCCAGCGTGTAGCCGAGCAGATACATGATGCCGAACGTTCCGAGCAGCGACAGCGGGACGGAGAGCGAGGGGATCAGCGTGGTGCGGCCTTCACGCAGGAAGAGAAAGACCACCAGGATGACGAGCAGGATGGAGATGATGAGCGTGCGCGTGATGTCCTTGACCGACGCGCGGATGGTCCCGGTGCGGTCGAGCACGACCTGCAGGTTGATAGCCGGGGAGATGGAGGCCTGAAGCTGCGGAAGGATGGCGAGGACGTTGTCGACGGTCTGGATGACGTTGGCACCCGGCGCTTTGAAGACGACGACGAGGATAGCGGGCTTGCCATTGAAGGTGCCGCCGGTGTGGATGTCGGCGACCGAATCGACGACCTGGGCGACATCGCTGATGCGCACGTTGCCGCTCGCGGCGGACGGACCGGAGCTGGGTGCGCCTGAGGTGGAATAGTTCGTGACGGCGGAGCTGGACGCGGTCGAGGTTCCGGAAGTTTTGGCGGACGAGGCAGAGGAGCTGGAGCCGGTCTGGCCTGAGGAACTGCCGCTGCTCGTCGACGTCGAGGTTACTGCCGATGCGACGGACTTGGGCAGACCGGTAGCCGCGTTGCCGTTCGAGACGGGGCCCTTCGAGGTGGCGATGATGAGCGGAGCGTAAGCCGCCGCGCCGAAGAGCTGGTCCGTGGTGGAGACGGCCATGCGTGTTGAGTTGGGCCCGCCGCCGTTGACGTAGCCGGTGGGCTGCATGACGTTGAAGGTGCCGATCGCGGTGCGGAGATCTTCGAGCGAGAGGCCCTTCGCGGTGAGCAGATAGGGATTCACTTCAACGCGAACGGCGGGCGAGGCGGAGCCGCCGGTGAACACCTGGCCGACACCCTGCACCTGCGCAATTTTCTGGGCCAGGATGGAATCCGACGCGTCGTACATTGCCGGCTTCGAAACTGTATCCGAGGTAAGCGCGAGGATGAGGATCGGTGAGTCCGCCGGATTGATCTTGCGGTAAGTGGGGTTCGACGGCATGTTGGCTGGGAGCTGCGCGCGCGCGGCGTTGATGGCCGCCTGCACGTCCCGAGCCGCGCCGTTGATGTCGCGATCCAGATCGAACTGCAGGATGACGCTGGTCGAACCGGTGCCGGAGGTCGAGGTCATCTCATTCACGCCGGCGATGCGCGCGAACTGGCGCTCGAGCGGAGTGGCGACCGCGGACGCCATGGTTTCCGGGTCGGCGCCGGGGAGCGAAGCGCCTACCGAGATGACGGGGTATTCGACTTCAGGAAGCGAGGAGACGGGAAGAAGTTTGTAGGCGACAGCGCCGGCGATGATGATCGCGATCGAGAGCAGGAACGTGGCGACGGGCCGCTTGATGAACGGGGCGGAGAAGTGGACGGTGTCGACTTCGCCGGAGCTGGATTGGCCGAGCGGCGCGTCGGATCCCGTTACCTGGCGATGGATCTTCTCGCGGTCAGCCGCAGTGGCGTGGTCTTCGGGCGCGCGATCGCCCTCGCGATCGTTGGGTCCCCCGCGGGCGTACGCCTTCGTCGCGTCGAGCGGCGAGGCCGAGTCGCGAGGGTCTTTATCGCCGGGTCTGGGATCAGTGAAGGACATGGGTTACTTATTGATCGCGATGGTGACAGGTTCCGGCATTAGCTCTCCTCCTTCGAATCGTTGTGCCGCTAGTCTCCGTGCGCGGGCTGAGGCGTGGGGCCGCCGTTCGTCGCGGGCGGATGTTTGCCGCCGTGGGTATGTTCGTAGAGCTCTTCGTCGGCCTTCGCGGTGCCAAGATATTTGCGTCCGATGCGGTCGAAGAAGAGATAGACGACCGGCGTAGTGAAGAGCGTCAGGACCTGCGAGATCAGCAGGCCGCCGATGATGGTGATGCCGAGCGGCGCGCGCAGCTCCGAGCCGGTGCCGGTGCCGAAGGCCAGCGGAACGGCGCCGAGCAGCGCGGCCATGGTGGTCATCATGATGGGGCGGAAGCGCAGAAGGCAGGCTTGATAGATGGCTTCTTCGGGTGTCATGCCCTGCTCGCGCTCCGCTTCCAGAGCGAAGTCGATCATCATGATCGCGTTCTTCTTCACGATGCCGATAAGAAGGATGATTCCTATAAGCGCGATGACGGAGAGATTGTTGCCGGTGATGAGCAGCGCGAGGATGGCGCCGACGCCCGCGGAGGGGAGCGTGGACAGAATCGTGACGGGGTGGATGTAGCTTTCGTACAGCACGCCGAGCACGATGTAGACGGTGATGAGCGCGGCGAGGATGAGCAGCGGCTCGTTGGTGAGCGAGGCCTCGAACGCGGAGGCAGTGCCCTGGAACGCCACGTTGACGTTCATGGGCAGATGCATGTCGGCGACGGCCTTATTGATGGCGTCGACGGCGTCACCGATGGACTTGCCGTTGGCGAGATTGAAGCTGATGGTGTTCGACGGGAATTGGCCCTGGTGACCGATCGAAAGCGAGGTCGGCGCCTGGCTCATCGTCGTGAAGGTGGTGAGCGGGATCTGGCCACCGTTCGAGCTCTTGACGTAGAGGTCGTCGAGTGAGTTGGTGGTGCGCTGGAAGTTCGGCGCGACCTCCATGATGACGTGGTATTGGTTTTGCTGCGTGAAGATGGTGGAGACCTGGCGCTGCGCGAAGGCATCGTCGAGTACGTTGTCGACGGAAGACGGTGTAATGCCGAGCCGCGATGCCGTATCGCGGTCGATCACGAGCGTGGCGCCGAGGCCATTGATCTGCTGGTCGCTGGCGACGTCCGTGATGACGGTGTTCATCGAGCGGAATTTGTCGACGAGCTGATTGGTGATCGTCGCGAGCTCGGTTGGATCGGGGTCTTCGATCGAATACTGATACTGCGTGCGGGAGATGCGGTCCTCGACAGTGAGGTCCTGCGCCGGCTGCAGGAAGGTCTGGATGCCGGGAATCTGGTTCAGCTTGCCCTGCAGGCGATTAATGATCTGGAGCGCGCTCGATTTGCGCGCGTCGCGGTCTTTGAGGTCGATCTGAATGCGGCCGGAGTTGAGCGTCGCGTTGGTGTTGTCGATGCCGATGTAGCTGGAGACCGAGACAACGTCGGGGTCATCCAGGATGGCGCGGGCGACGGCCTGCTGGCGATTCGCCATGGAGGAGAAGGATGTGCTCTGGTTGCCCTCTGTAATGGCCATGATCACGCCTGTGTCCTGCGAGGGGAAGAAGCCTTTGGGCACGTAGACGTAGAGCAGAAGCGTGAAGACGAAGGTGGCGGCGGTGACGATGAGGGTGAAGGTCTGGTGGCGCAGCACCCACTGCACGCCGACGCCGTACTTGGCGATGGTCCACTCGAACC
The DNA here is from genome assembly GCA_963716225.1 of uncultured Verrucomicrobiae bacterium. Taxonomy (GTDB): domain Bacteria; phylum Acidobacteriota; class Terriglobia; order Terriglobales; family Acidobacteriaceae; genus Granulicella. The sequence goes on from OY970299.1 coordinate 2,303,920, forward strand.
ATTCCTCACTTTTGCGGTAGAAGGCTCTCTGCTGCGACCTGGGTGTGTGCTTCAGCAGGCGCGCGGACATCATCGGCGTCAGTGTGAGCGAGACGATGGCAGAGACGAGGATGGTGACGGCGAGCGTGACGGCGAACTCGCGGAAGAGCCGGCCGACGATGTCTCCCATGAACAGGAGCGGGATGAGCACGGCGATGAGCGAGACGGTCAGCGACAGAATCGTGAACCCGATCTGCTCGGAGCCTTTGAGCGCGGCATCGAGCGGCGTGTCGCCCATCTCGAGATAGCGATCGATGTTCTCGATCATGACGATGGCATCGTCGACCACGAAGCCGGTCGAGATGGTGAGTGCCATCAGCGACAGGTTGTTGAGCGAGTAGCCCAGCAGATACATGACGCCGAAGGTGCCGACGATTGAGAGCGGCACGGCAACGGCAGGGATGATGGTCGCGGCGATCGAGCGCAGGAACAGGAAGATCACCATGACGACCAGCGCGATGGTGAGCAGGAGCTCGAATTGCACGTCCTTGACAGATGCGCGGATGGTGTTGGTGCGGTCGGTGAGGACGCGGAGGTCGACGCCGGCGGGCAGCGACTCGCGCAGCTTGGGCAGGAGCGCCTGCACCTCATCGACGACGCCGATGATGTTGGCGCCCGGCTGCCGCTGGATGTTGATGATGATGGCCGGCTTGACGAACGGCTGCGACGCGGGCACGTGCGCGATGGTGCCGTCAGGTTGCTTCTCATCATGCGCGGGCTGGCCGGCGTAGCCCATCCACGCGGCCTGGTACAGGTTCTCGGCCGAGTCCACGATGTTGGCCACATCGCTCAGTCGTACGGGCGAGTTGTTGCGATAGGCAACGATGACGCTCTTGTAGTCGGCCGCGGACATCAACTGGTCGTTGTCGCCGATGGTGTAGGCCTGGCGCGGTCCGTTCAGTGAGCCCTTGGCCTGGTCCACGTTCGCGGTGCCGATCGCGGTGCGGATGTCCTCGAGCGAGAGGCCGTAGCTCGCGAGCTGTGCAGGGTTGGCCTGGATGCGCACGGCAGGCTTCTGCCCGCCGGCGATGGAAACCAGGCCGACGCCGGAGAGCTGCGAGATCTTTTGCGCAAGCACGGTGTCGGCGAGGTCTTCAACCTTCTGCAGCGGAACGGTCTCGGAGGTGAGCGCGAGAGTGAGGATGGGCGCATCGGCCGGGTTCACCTTGGCGTAGATGGGCGGGTTGGGCAGGTCCTGCGGGAGATAGCTGTAGGCGGCGTTGATGGCGGCCTGCACGTCCTGCTGGGCAACATCGATGGACTCTGCGAGCGAGAACTCGAGCGTGATGATGGAGCCGCCACCGGAGGAGATGGAGGTCATCTGCTGCAGGCCGGGGATCTGGCCGAACTGGCGCTCCAGCGGACCGGTGACGGTCTGGGCCATTACGTTGGGGCTGGCGCCGGGGTAGAAGGTCTGGACCTGGATGATCGGGTAGTCGACCTCAGGCAGCGCCGAGACCGGGAGCTGGAGGTATGCGACGAAGCCCGCAAGCAAAATGGCCACCATCAGGAGGGTGGTGGCCACGGGTCGAAGGATGAACGGCCGGGAAGGACCCATCAGTGCCCTCCGGCGGCAGAGGGTGCCGACTGTCCCTGGTTCCGTCCGGATTGGCGAGGGTTCTGGCCGGCCGTGGACGGGTTACCGCTCTGGGCGGCAGGGACCGGCGATGCGTTGGGCAGGCCGCCGGAGCCGGCGGCGGGCGCTGCACTCGTGCCGGCCGGGTTGGCTCCGCCAAGCGAGCTGGAGTTGTTCACGGACGGAATGGAGCGAGCCTGCGTCGGAGACACAGGCGAACCGTCGACCAGCTTCTCCTGTCCGTCGATCACGATCTGATCGCCGGGCTTGACCGCGGTATTGGACAGCACCGAGCTGGTGCCGATGGTGAAGTCGACGTGTACGGAAACCATGTCAGCGTGGAAGGGCTGGCGAGGCTGTCCGTTGCGGTCATTGCCCGACTGATTGCCCGATGCGCCTGCAGCGCCGTTGCTCGCAGACCCACTCGCAGACCCAGGTGCGGCGCTGCCGGAGCGATGCGTGGCACCCGACGATCGGCCGGACGAACTGGCGGCGTTGCTTCCGGTGGTCGCATTGGTGGAGGGTTGACCGGGCAGGTTCTTCAGCTTGTCAGGCGGCGTGGGGCCGGGATTCACGACGAAGACGAAGTCGCCCTGGTTGCCGTTCTCGACGGCGGCGGTGGGGACCACGAGGGCATTCAGCCGCTGCGAGAGAACGAGCCGCACGTTCACAAACTGGTTTGCGAACAGCGAGCCGTCGGAGTTGTCGAAGACTGCCTTGAGCTTCGCGGTGCCGGTGGTGGTGTCGATCTGGTTGTCGATGGTGAGCAGCGTGCCAGACGCGATCTTGTGCGCGTCGGTGCGGTCATACGCTTCAACGACCAGCTTTTTGCCCCCGCGCATCGCCTGCTGCACCTGCGGGAGCTGATCTTCCGGCAGCGTGAAGATGATCGCGATGGGATGGACCTGCGTGATGACGATGAGCCCGGTCGAGTCAGATGCGTGGACGATGTTGCCGGGATCCACTTGTCGAAGGCCGACGATGCCGTCGATCGGCGAATAGATTTTGGTGTAGCCGAGGTTGACACGCGCGGCTTCGATGGCGGCCTGGTCAGCCTTGATGGACCCCGCAGCCTGTCCCTGATTCGAGACCTGCGCCTGCTGCTGTTCTTTGGAGACAACGCCTGCCTCGTACAACGCGGTGTAGCGCTCGGCTTCAGCCTGCATGTTCTTCAGGTTGGCCTCATCCTTGGCGAGCGTGCCGACGGCCTGGTCAACCGCGGCCTGGTAAGGGCGTGGATCGATTTCGAGCAGGAGTTGCCCCTTGCGTACCGACTGGCCTTCGCGGAAGTTCACCTGCAGGAGCTGGCCGTCGACCCGCGAGTGCAGCGTCACGGTGTTGTACGCCGTCACCGTGCCCAGCGCGGTGAGGAATACGGGAACTGTCTTCTGCTGGACCGCGGCGGTTTGAACGGGTGTGGGCCGGTTGGCCGCGGCCGCCTGCTTGGCCGCCTGCTGCTCTGCGGCGGCGTTGTTCGCGTGGATGCGCCAGACGATGAATCCGATGATGGCGAGAACCACGAGTGCGACGATGATGAGGCGGCGGCGGCTGCCCGGGCGACGCCCCCCCGGCTCCGATGCGTGTTCCGGCAGAAGGTGGCCGGGATCAGTAACGGTGCGCGGTTCAGTCTGCGCAGTGGTCACACGCGGGAGAGTGCCAGCAGGATTCTGGCTGGAAGAGGCTGACATGAAAATTGGCAAACTCCTGCGAAGCTATTGGATCCAAGTCTACTAAGACGCCCGAGAGCCCTGCTGTGGTGGGCCATACCGCGCGGCCGCCGCCGGAATTCTGATGAATCAAGCGGCGCCTTGCTGATCATACTGACGGTATAGTGACGAAGAGCGCTCCTTCAAGGTTTCGGACCCCATGATTTCGGACAGCGGAATACAGTCGGCCGAGCGCGCTACGGCGGACCAGGACGTGACGCCGGGCGCGCGCCGGGTGCCCGCGAGCCCGCCGGATCTGCCTGCCGGCCTGCCGCTGTGCGTCGATTTGGACGGCACGCTGGTCAAGTCGGACACGCTGGTGGACTCAGTGCTGGCGCTCGCACGTCAAAGGCCAAGCCAATTGGCTCGTATTCCGAGCTGGATTGCGCAGGGCAAGGCGCAGTTCAAGAAGCATGTCACCGCAGCCGTAGAGCTGGACGTGGAGCATCTGCCCTACAACCGGCCGCTGCTGCAGTGGCTGCGCACCGAGCACGGCGCAGGCCGGGCGATCTATCTCGCAACCGCGGCAGACCGTACCCTGGCCGACCGTGTAGCGGACTACCTCGGCATCTTTGCCGGTGTGCTGGCCTCCGACGGCGCGACCAATCTTGCCGGCAAGAACAAGCTGGAGGCGTTTCGGCAACACTTCGGCGAGCGCTTCTGTTACGTCGGCAACGCCATCCCGGACCTTCCGCTGCTGTGCGCCTGCGAGAGCCCGATGACCGCGAATCCGCATCGCGCGCTCGCTGCGGGACTGCGCCGCGCAGGCACTGTTCCCTCCGCGAGCTTTGACGATCGCACGCCGATGTTCAAGAGCTGGCTGCGCGCCATCCGGCTGCATCAGTGGGCGAAGAACACGCTGATCTTCGTGCCGCTGCTGCTGGCCCATGCGTGGAGCCTGGGAAGGGTCGCCGGGGGTGTGGTCGCGTTCGTCAGCTTCGGATTGTGCGCGTCGGCAACGTACATCCTGAACGACCTTCTGGATATTGAGGCGGACCGCCGCCATCCGCGTAAGCGCCGCCGGCCCTTTGCCGCGGGCGATCTGTCGGCGATTGCGGGCGTATGCGCGGTCGTGCTGCTGATGGCGGTTTCACTGGTGTTGGCATTGCTGGTGCCGTACGCGGTGACGGCGATGCCGGGGCCGATCGGCGAGCTGCTGCCGCACAAGTTTCTGCAGTGGCTGCTGCTCTACACAGTAACCACGCTGTCGTACTCGCTGTATCTCAAGCGCAAGCTTCTGCTGGATGTGTTTGTGCTCAGCGGACTGTACACCGTGCGCATTCTTGCAGGCAGCGCGGCGACTACGGTGCCGATCTCCGCCTGGCTGGGCGGCTTCAGCGTGTTCTTCTTCCTCTCGCTCGCGTTCGTGAAGCGCTTCAGCGAGTTGGAGAGTCTGCGCGAGCGCGGCGGTGTGGTGACGGCGGGACGCGACTACTCGGTTGGTGATCTGGAACAGTTGCGTGCCTTGGGGACCGGCGCGGCGTATGCGTCCGTGGTCGTGACGACGCTGTACATCAGCAACCAGGAGACGAGCCTGCTGTACAAGCATGCGCTGCGGCTGTGGCTGGTTGTTCCGGTGCTTCTGCTTTGGCTAAGCCAGGTGTGGATGCTCGCCAGCCGCGGCGAAATGCACGATGATCCGGTGGTGTGGGCGATTACATCCAAGCGCAGTCTGCTGCTCGGCGCGGTGATCGCCGCCGTGGTCTGGTCGGCACTCTAGCGCACGTACACTAGCCGTACATGGATGCAACGCAACTAACCGACTTCTCTCCCGCCGCACTCGATGCCGCGTTCGCCGCGGTTGAGGCTGAGGCGCGTGCGCAGCTCCGCGCGTCTGGCTTTGACGCGGAGGCATTTCGGCTCGCGTGGCTGGGGCGCAAGCAGGGACGGCTGAAGGCGATCTCCGATGCCTGGCTGAAAGCCGCGCCGCCGGATGCGAAGCGGCTGATCGGCCAGCGCTTCAATGCGCTCAAGGAGACGATCGAGGCGGCCGTCGAAACGGCAGCCGCGCGGCCGAAGGTTGCGACGGAAGCCCGGCCCGGCGGCAAGCTCGACATCACACTGCCCGGCGTTGCCCAGAGGATCGGCGCGGAACATCCGCTGATTCGCACGATGCAGGAGATCGTGACGGTGTTCGAACGCATGGGCTACTCTGTCGGGCTCGGGCCGGAGGTCGAAAGCGACTTTTACAACTTCGAAGCACTCAACTTCCCGCCTAATCATCCGGCGCGCGATACGCAGGACACGCTTGTGATAGCCGGCCAGGAGGGTCGGCCGGCACCAGACCGCCTGCTGATGCGCACGCACACGTCGCCCGTGCAGATTCGCTCGATGCTGGACCAGGATCCGCCGCTGCGGCTCGTGATGCCGGGCAAGGTGCACCGCAACGATGCGGCGGATGCGACGCACTCACCGGTATTTCACCAGGTGGAGGGCCTCTGCGTCGACACGAACATCACCTTCTCGGACCTCAAAGGCACGCTCGACCACGCGATGAAGGCGTTCTTCGGCTCCGGCGTGAAGACGCGCTTCTTCCCGTCGTTCTTTCCGTTCACGGAGCCGAGTGCGGACGTGCAGATCTCGTGCATCTTCTGCGGCGGCAAAGGCTGCCGCAAGTGCAAGCACTCGGGCTGGATCGAGCTGCTGGGCTGCGGCATGGTGGACCCTGCAGTATTTGAGGCCGTCAATAAAAAGCGCATCGAACTTGGGCGTGAGCCGGCGTATGACACGCGCCGGATCAGCGGTTTCGCGTTCGGCATGGGCGTCGACCGAATCGCGATGATGAAGTACGGGATTTCCGATATTGGGTTGTTGTATTCCGGCGATGTCCGGTTCCTGGAACAATTCGCGTAGGAGCTCGCTGCGGCGCTGGTAGCATGCGTGGCATGCGCAAAGTCGTCGCTGCTCTTTTCTGCTGCTCCGCTGTATTCGCGTTCGCACAACAGCATCCGGGCGACGGCGAGATCCACGACGCCGACACGAAGGCGTGGTGGCATACGACGGAGTTCCTTTCCTCCGATGCAATGGAGGGCCGCGATACCGGTACTGCAGCGTATCAGCGCGCGGCGGACTATGTTGCTGCGCGCATGAAGGCTGCGGGCTTGCAACCTGCGGGCGAGAACGGCGGGTATTTTCAGAGTGTTCCGATGCAGCAGATCGACGTGGTGCCGGAGGGAACCTCCATCGCGATCTGGTCTGGTGATCGAAGCAGCGTGAAGCTGAAGTTTCTCGAAGAGGTGACGACAAGCGTTCCGAAGGAGCCGGCCGTTGATGCGGCCGGTGAGCTCGTGTTTCGGGGTTACTGCGGCAAGGGCACGATGCAGGGTGTCGCGGGCAAGGTCGTCATCTGCTTCGGGACACAGCGTGCCGGGCTGCCGTCGGGCGGAGAGCGCGTGGCGAACGCGAGGGAAGCCGGCGCCGCGGCCGTGGTGAACGTCGATGATCCGTACTTCACGATTGAGCCACCTCGTTGGCCGTATGCGTATGCGCGCGCGGTCACGTTGCGGAGCGTGAACGCGAAGCAGGAGACGGCAAAGCCGTTCCTCGTGCTTCGGTGCAGCACAGAGGCGTTTGGGAAGATGCTCGCCGGAACAGGGCACGATGTCGCGTCGATCCTGAAGACCGGCGGAGCGAAGCAGCCGCTCGAGAGCTTCGACCTGCCGGGGCGCTCGCTGCATGTTCATCTCGAGACGAAGGAGAAGGACATCAGCTCGCCGAATGTGCTGGCTGTGCTGCCCGGTTCGGATCCGGAGCTGAAGGATCAGTACGTGGTTGTGGCGGCGCATCTCGATGGATATGGCTACGGAACGCCGGTGAAGGGTGACAACCTCTATAACGGCGCGCTCGATGACGCCGCCTATGACGCGCTGCTGCTGCAGTATGCCGACGACGTGAAAGCAGGCAAGCTGCCGCGCCCGAAGCGGTCGATCCTGATCTGCGCATTTACCGGTGAGGAGAAGGGCCTGCTTGGCTCAACGTGGTTCGTCGACCACCCGACCGTGCCCAAAGACACGCTGATCGCCGACATCAACCTCGATCAGTTGCGTCCGCTGTTTCCGCTGCACATCCTCACCGTGCCCGGCATCGACCTCACGTCACTCGGCGACATCGCCCGCAACGTCGCGGCCGAGCTGCACATCGAGTTGCGGCCCGATCGCGAGCCGGAGCGTCACCTGCTGCAACGCGCCGACAACTGGCCATTCTTGCGCGCCGGCATTCCCGCAATCGGGTTCGTCTTCGGGTTCGACCCGGACACCGATGCGGAGCGGCGCTATCGCGAGTGGTACGAGGTGCGGTATCACCGTCCGCAGGACGATGTGACGCAGCCGATGGACTTCGATGCGGCGCGCGACTTCAACCGCTTCTTCTATCGGCTGACGGATGCGGTCGCCGATGCTCCGGAGCGCCCGGTGATGAACAGCCAGAACGCTGCGCCTTAAAGTTGCCGTGGAGTTACGCCCGCTGCGTTCCGCCCAGCGCAGTGAGCGCTGCGACGATGCTCTCCTGCTTACGCGCGATCTCGTCTTCCGTCAGCGTGCGCTCAGTGGATTGAAATACCACCCGCAACAATAGCGAGTAGTTCCCCGCCGCCACGGCTTTGCCCTTTGCATCGCGGAAGATCTCAACCGGCTGCACGCTGCGCAACTCCGCGAGCCCCAGGCTATTCACGGCCGCGGCGATCTTGTCCCACTGCACGCTGTCCGAAAATAAGAACGAGAAGTCACGCTCCACGGCCTGGTAGCGCGAAAGCTCCGTGATGACCGGTTGCCGCACCGGTAGCGAGAACAACGACTGCGCGTTCACTTCGGCAATCACGCACGCGTGGCGCAGCTTGCGCCGCTGCAACTCCTCGCCGCTCAGCTCGCCGAAAACGGCAACCGTCCGGCCGTCCAGCAGAGCGCGGCCGCCACGACCGGGCGCAATCCACGACGGCAACTCGCTCGTATCGAAGGTCACCACGCCATCGAATTTAGCCAACAGAACTTCAATCGCGCCTTTTACCTCGAAGATCAGCGCGTCGTTCGTGCTGTGCAGAGCGTTCACGACCGCGCTGCCGGTTGCTCCGATCGCCAGTCCCGTCGCTTCGCGCACCTCTGCCGTCGAGCCCGTGAACACTGTACCGAGCTCGAACAGACGCACTGTCGCGACGTCGCGATGCAGATTGTGCGCGAGCATCGTAGCCATACCCGCCGCGAGTGACGGCCGCAGCATGCCCGCTTCTTCGCTGAGCGGATTGCCGATCGCGACCGCAGTGTTCGCATTCGCAAAGCTCGCAGCTTCATCGGCCGAAGCAAACGTGCTCGAGATCGCTTCCGTGTAGCCGAGCGCGCGGAGGGTCGTGCGGATCGTCTGCTCGTGGTCCGCGTGCGGCTGCTTGATGACGGCGCCGGCCCATGCCGGCAGCGTGTCCGCGAAACGGTTGTAGCCGTACACCCGCGCAACTTCTTCGATCAGGTCGATCTCGCGTTCAAGATCCAGGCGCCAGCTCGGCAGCTTCACCGCGTACTCGCCCCCGACCGCGCGGGTTGGATCGAGCTCGCACCCAAGCGCCGTGAGCACCTGCTCAACTACGCTTTCATTCAGCCCTGACACTGCTTTTTTGCGCGAACCACCTTCGAGCACCGCATCTTCCTGCGTCGTCCCCAGGATGCGCTGAACCTGATTGACGCGCAGCACAATGCGGTCGCGTCCCGCCGTGCGCGCCTGCTGCTCGGGGATGACGACATCCACAAGCGGACCCACAATTTCGCCGCCCGCCTGATCGATCACGAGCCGCGCCACAAGGTTGTTGCCGACCGGCGGCGCGTTGAAGTCTGCACCGCGCTCGAAGCGGTGACTCGCATCCGTGTGCAGGCCGTGCCGGCGCGAGCTCGCGCGAATCGCCGCGGGATCAAACCACGCGGCCTCGACCAGGATGTTCTTCGTCGTCTCCGTTACGCGCGAGTCCCACCCGCCCATCACGCCGGCGAGCGACAGCGCCTTCGCCTCGTCGGCGATCACGAGATCGTCGCTGGAAAGTGTGTGCTCGCTTCCATCCAGCAGCTTCAGGCGCTCGCCTGCCCGCGCGCGCCGCACCACGATCCCGCCCTCAATGGTGTCCAGATCGAACACGTGCGTCGGCTGCCCCATCGCCAGCCAGCCGAAATTTGTCGCGTCCACCGGGCCGGAGATCGGCTTCTGTCCGATTGCGCTGAAGTACTCGGCGATGACACCGCTCGCGGGTTTAACACTCACGCCACGAATCACGCGCGCAGTAAATCTTCCGCAGAGATCTTTCGCTTCAATGCGTACTGGAAATCCAGCGCCCTCACTCGCGCTCGCGATCTCCGCACCAAGTCCGGCCGCGAGCGGCTGAAGCGGAACACCGTAGATTGCCGCCGCCTCGCGCGCTATGCCGTAGTGGTTCATCGCGTCCACCCGGTTGGTCGTGATGTCCATCTCGAAGCGCGATCCGCCGAGCGTTCCGCCAGGAGCGGCGGGAAAGATGCCCTCGACAGCAATGCCGCGCAGCGTCAGGTCTTCGGCGAGTTGCGCATCGGTCACCGGCAGGGCGACGAGATACGAGCGAATCCATTTGGTCAGGATGTCCATTTTTCTTGCTGTCTCTCTTTTACTTCATCGTGCCGTCTCTCCGACTTCGTTCTTCCGCGCAGAATGTGGCGCTCTCCAAATCCGACGAGCAGAACCGAGCCCTGGAATCCGGCCGTGCGGGAGTGCCGAAGGGGATTCACCGAGGTTCGTTTCCGAATTGAAGTCCGATAATCCACGAACCGAATCGCTATACTCCAGCTTGAATCGGGGGGCCAGAATGGGAACAGCGGTGGTGAGTGCCGACGAGTTTCAGGCGCTGGAGCAGAAGGTGCTCCAGACGGTCGAGCTCATCAAGAAGGAGCGCGATGCGCGGGCGCACGCCGAAAGTGAGCGAAATCAGGTACTTGCAGAGCTGGCGTCGCTCAAACAACACATGCACGCGCAAACCGAGACGGCGAGCTCGGCGACCAGGGAGCTCAAATCCCTGCAGCGCGAGCGTGACCTGGTCCGGCAGCGCGTGGAAGCGATGCTGGCCCAGATGGATGAGCTGCTGTAACTGAGTCAATGCTCCGGGGTCGCGATGCTGTGGAGGAGGGCGCAGAAATGCCGCAACTCGCAGAGCCGAACGCAAGCCTGGAGGCTACACCGATGCACCAGCTGTTCGCGAGAGCAGATGAGGAGAGGCAATTGAGCGAGCAGGCGATGAGAAGCGCAGCGGAGATGTCACCGGCCGAACAGATGGCACGGGATTCGGGCGCGGTCGTGGTCGATATCTACGACCAGGTCTATCAGCTGCGCGGCACGGATCCGGAGCACATCGAAAAGCTGGCTGCCATCGTCGACGCCAAAATGCGCGCGGTGTCCGCGCATGGAACGACGGTCGACTCATTGCGCGTCGCCGTGCTCGCCGCACTTAATATCGCTGACGAACTCACCGCATTACGCGCGCGCTACGACGCGCTTTCAGGCAGTCTGAACCAGCAGCAGACGACCGTGCGTTCGCGCGCAGGCTCGCTGATGGGCATGCTGGATGAGGTACTGGAAGAACGCAGAGCAGGCTAATTCAAACCGGTCGCAAAGCGCGATAGCTGATCGGGAGCCCGCGCGGCGCAGCAGCTTGATCCGCCGCTGCGCCTGGCGGGACGACTTAGCGGTTCAGGTCGTGCAGGGTCTGTCCGGCGGCCTGCGCGAACTTGCCGGCCCCTTCCTTCACATTCCCGGCGAACTGGTCGACCACCCCTTCATCGGCGAGGTTCTGATTTCCGGTGAGGTTGCCGAGCCCTTCTTTCACTCGACCCGCCACGTTGGCGCCCAGTCCGGTCGCTCGCTGCTTCGTCCCCCAGCCGGCGGTTGACCGCGCTGCATCTTCCAGGTCGTCGGAGCCCGTCGCATACTGCGCTTCGGGCGCATTAGCAATCAGATAAATGGCAAGGCCGAGTCCGATGCCTGCCGCCAGCCACGCAAAAGTCTTCATAGGTTTTTCCTCCCTTGGTTCAGATGCGCGAGCGCAAGCTGGCGTGCGCCGCTCGAGAGTAGTTGCCTAGAATCAGACGAATGAGCCGCGTGTCGTCGCGCAAGGTGGATGTCGTGGTGGTGGGCGCCGGCGCGGCGGGTATGATGGCCGCGCTGGAGTCCGGCCGGCGCAGTCGCACGGTGTTGCTGCTGGACCACAACGAGCGTCCGGGAAGAAAGATTCTGATCTCCGGCGGCGGACGCTGCAACTTCACCAACATCCACACTCGCGCGGAGAGCTTTCTCAGTGACAATCCGCACTTCGTGCGCTCGGCCCTGGCGCGTTACACGCCCACCGAGTTCACCGCGATGGTTGAGCGGCACGGCATCGCGTATCACGAAAAAACGCTCGGCCAACTATTCTGCGACGGCTCGGCGCAGCAGATCCTCACCATGCTGGAGCGCGAGTGCGGCGCTGCAGGTGTGGAGATGCGCTGCGGCGTCCGCGTCTCCGAACTGCGCCGCAGCACAGATGTCAGCACAGGTGAGAGAGACGCCGCGCGCTTCGTCCTCAAAACAATCACCGGCGAAATCGCGTGCGAGTCGCTGATCATCGCCACCGGCGGGCTCTCGATTCCGAAGATGGGCGCGACAGGATTCGGCTATGACCTCGCGCGCCAGTTCGGACACGCGATTGTCGAGCCTCGCCCTGCGCTGGTCCCGCTCGTATTCAGCGCGGAAGATCGCGAGCGTTGGTGCGATCTCGCCGGCGTGTCGGCAGAAGTTGTGGCTCGCGCCGATCCAGCGCGAGCAAAAAGAACGCGGCTGCCCGAATTTCGCGAGAAGCTGCTGATTACGCATCGCGGCCTGAGCGGCCCTGCGGTGCTCCAGGTGTCGTCCTACTGGCGAGCAGGCGACGCGCTGCGCTTCGATCTCGCGCCCGGCCGCGACGTGTTCACTCCGCTGCGAAGACGCGATGCAAGGCGCGATGCTGCAGCCGCGAAGGCGCTCCTGCGGGAGGTCGTCCCCGCGCGCCTCGCCGATCGCTGGGTCGAGCTGGCAACGCTAGCGCCCCACTGGACCAACGTCGGTCTGGATCGCCTTGAACGCGCCCTGCACGAGTGGACTCTGCGGCCCGATGGCACGGAAGGATTCGCGAAGGCTGAGGTCACCGCCGGCGGGATCGATACGCGCGAGCTCGACGCGCGCACGATGGAGAGCCGCCGCATCCCCGGCCTGTATTTCATCGGTGAGGTGGTCGACGTGACCGGCTGGCTCGGCGGCTATAACTTCCAATGGGCGTGGGCCAGCGGCGCCAGTGCAGGCCGCGCTGCCTGACAGACTCCCTTGCTACTGCACGATCAGCGTGAGATTAACCGTGCGTGCAAGACCGGCGGCCGATGCGGTGACGGTGAGGTTATAGGTCCCCGCCGGAGTCGGCGTCGACGATCCTCCTCCGCCTCCTCCTCCGCCCGGAATCACACGCGACGAACCGCAACCGGCCATGCCACACATCGCGCCGATCGCGACGATGGCAATCAGCAGGCGCGCCAGCTTGCGCTTTCGAGCAGCGAAGATCAACGGCGACAACAAAACCGCGAACACCGCTGGTGCTCCCGAAATGCTGAATGGACTGCTGTGGCTCACGCTCGCGGTGGTCTGCGACTGTCCCGTCTGCACTGTCACGGACAGCGTATAGCTCCCGCCGAGATTCTCGCTTGACGGATTTACGCTACAGACGCTGTTCGACGGCGCGCCGCTGCACGCGAGTGCCACGGCGCCTGACAGCCCCTGTACGGACGTGAGCAGCAGCGGATACGTTGCCGTCCCGCCGCTTGAAACCGCCACACTCGCTGCGCCGTTTGTCGCCAGGTTGTAGTCGATGCCGGTGCCGGTGAGATTCGTCGTCTGACTTCCGCTCGGCGCGTCATCGGTCAGCGTCAGCGCGCCGGAGATCGCGCCCGCCGCAGACGGCGAGAAGACGATGGTCAGATTGCAGCTCGCGGCGGGTGCGAGCGTTGCGCCGCAGTTGTTCGACGCGAGCAGGAAGCCGGCGCTCACCGATGAATTCGTCAGGTGCAGCGGCAGGCCGCCATTGTTCGTCAGCGTCAGCGTCTGCGCTGGCGCGGTCAGCCCAATGCCCGTCGCGGTGAAGTTTAGCGCCGCCGGGCTGAGCGACACGCCCGCAGGTGCCACGCCCGTTCCCGTAAGCGAAACCGTCTGCGAGCGGAACTGATCGGTGACGCTCAACGTCGCTGTTCGCGCGCCGATTGCAGACGGCACAAACGCTATCGAAATCGCGCAACTCGAGTGCGGGTTCAGCGACGCGCCGCACCCGTTGGTAGCGGTGAAGTCGCCGCCGCTCATCGATGTGGTAATGAGTGTCAGGGCCACGTCGCCGTTATTCGTAAGCGTCACCTGCTGCGCCGCGCTCGTGGAGCCGATCGCCTGCTGGCCGAAGGTCACCGAGCCCGGCGTGAGCGTGTCCGTCGCAGGCGCATTGCCGGTGCCCGAGAGCTGAGCCGTCTGCGTTCCCACGCTGTCCGTTATCGAGAGCACGCCCGTGCGAGTGCCGCTTGCTGTCGGCGTGAAGCTGATCGAAAGCGAGCACGCCGTTTGCGCCGCGAGCGTCCCGCCACAGGTGCTTGCAGCGATAGTGAAGTCACCCGTGATGCTCGGCGCGTTGAGTGTCGCGGGGTTCGCGCCGGTGTTTGCGACGGTGATGATCTGCGTCGCTGCGGTCTGATTCACAACTGTCGCCGGAAAGCTCAGCGTGAGTGGGGTCAGCACGATTGCCGCTGCGGCCGTCGCTGTTCCGGCGAGCGTGACGACCGCCTGCCCGCCCGGAATGTTTGCGTACATCGTGAGCTGGCCGGAGCGCGTTCCCGTTTGCGTGGGCGCGAAGCTGACGTTGACCGTGCAGCTCGCGCCTGTGGCCAGTGTCTGGCCCGCGCAGTTATCTGTTTCGATGAAATCGCCGGTGATTGCGGGCGTGCCAAAGGTGACTGGCTGATTGCCCGCGCTCGTCACCGTGATCGTCTGCGCGCTGCTCTGCGTCGCGACAGCTTGCGCGCTGAAACTCAAGCTCGTCGTCGAAAGCGTAATGGCAGGTGCCTGGATCGTCGTCGCGTTCACCAGCGCGATCTGCCACAAGCCGCGGCCGTAGGTGCCGGCGCGAAGCATCCCCTGGCGTCCGTCGCCTGTCGGCAACAGCGGTGCAGCTTCGAGCGACGTTACCGGCGCATTCGGCAGCGCTGTGCCCAACAGGCTCCAGCAATTCGACGACGTACAGCTCGTCACGTTCTGTGTCACGAAGACGCCTGCATCCGTGGCGACGTAGACCGTGTTCGCGTCGTTCGGATCCACCACGACAGCGTTCGTCGGCGCCTGCGGCAGATTCGAGTTGATCGTTGTCCAATGCGCGCCGAAGTCCGTCGATCGATAGATCTGCGCGCCCTTGGCAAAGCCCATGATGGTCGCGTAAACCGTGGCTCCGGTCGCATCGTGCGAGTCAGTCACCACGGAAGAGATGTCGAACGCGCCCGGATTGAATATGTGCGCGTTGCCTGTGTCGTTCGTGACAGGGCTGTTCGCCACGTCTGTCCATGCGGTCGACTCGGACGCGGTGTTCGCCGACTTCGTGACGAAGAGATGTCCCGCGACGGAGCCTCCGCCGTCGAACTCACCCGCCATGCCCGCATAAAGAATCAGTGAGCCCGAGCTCTGCGCATTGTTCGAGCTCTCCAGCGGCCCGCCGGCCCCCACCGACCGCACCATCGCGGAGCTCGCCGTGCACGCGCCGCCCGATCCGTCGAACGACCGACTGATCGCGTTCGCTGTGCTCCACGTCGTGCCGTCCGCTGCAACGCCGCGCCACATGCGGCAAGTGCCGGCTACAAGGTTCGTCGTCTGTTGCGGATCGAGCAGCGATGGCGCATCAAGCAGCGCCGCATCATCATCCACCTGCGGCGCGCCGATGGTCGCCGGCGGCAGCAGGTTCGCGGCCGTGCAGTCCGCGCCTGCAGTGCACGCCTTCAGATTCACGCCCGCACCGATCGTCACAAACCAGTTCGCAGAATTGTTGGCATCGATCTGCGGGATGCCGCCTTCACCCGCGGAGAGCTGCGGCCACGCCGTTTGGCTGCCGGCTCCCGACGTTGCGGCTGTGCCGTTTGCGCCCAGGCCGGCAACAATGGTGCCGGGATCGATCGGGTCCTGCGCGAAGCCGACGACCTCGCCGAGCGACCCCGCCGCGCCAATCGCCGCGTTAAGATTGTCGAAGTGCTGCGCGTCATTCGCCGAGCAGGCAGCCCCGGTCTGATTGACGCCATCCGTCGAGCGCCACAGCCCGCCATCATTGCCGATCAACACCAGCTCCGCCCCGCTCGTCAGCGAGGCCGCGATCGCGTGCTGTGCCGGCGCCACCTTTGCCGGCGCGTTGCATCCGTTCATCGAATTCGTAGTATTGCGCAGCGCGCAGCTTGTAGAACCCGCGGCGATCGCGCAGCGGTAAACATCAAGCGTGCCCGCAAACAGCAGCGTTCCACCCGAACCCGACGGCGCCGCGGCGAGCGCCAGGTTGTACCCGCCCTGCAGAATCGCCGTGCTTCCGGAGCCCACCTCCATCGCCCCGTTGTCGATGCGCGCGCCCCACGTTGGCGAGGGATTCGCACACGATCCGCTTACCGCATTGCAGAGGTCCTGCCATAGTCCCTGGTCGTTCTCGTTGCTGTCGATCGTCAGCGCGTACAGGTCTCCGGTCGCGGGCTGCACCGTCAGCGTGCCGCGGAATATCGGGCAGGTCTGTCCTCCCACTCCCGTCCCACTCGCCGGACACTTCACCGTCGTCAGCCCGCTGCCGGGCTGATTCGCCAGTCGCGTCCATGTCTTTCCGTCTGCCGAGCTGTAATAGCCATGGTTGCGCACAGCAGCGAAGAACACACCGCGCATCGCATCCCACACCACGGCGGTCGCCACATTGCCAAGCTGCCCCGTGCCCTTCGGCTGTGGCGCCTGCACCACCTGCGCGCCGTCATAAATCGTGCTCATCTGCCACGTCACGCCGCCGTCGGTCGAGTAGTACAGTCCCGGCACCGACGACAGATTCTGCGCATTCACCGTCGCCGCTTCAGGCGACACCGACATCGCCGCAACCACGAGGTTCGTCGACGCTGTGCTCCACGCAATGGCCGCGGTCGAGAGCCCCGCAAACGTATTCAAGTATGTGCTTCCGCCGATGTTCTCCTGCGGCATCGTCGCCAGCGTCCACGTCTGTCCGCCATCGGTCGAGCGCAGGATGCCTTCGCCGTAAAGCGAATCGGTCGCGTCGTTCGGGTCTCCTGTGCCCGCGAGCACTACCGGATTCGGCGCAGGCTGCACCGCAATCGCGCCGATCGACAGCGACGGAATCGTGCTCGAGCCCGCACTCAGATTGAACACCGGCAGCGTGTCCGTCAGCGGAGCAAACTTCACCGCCGACAGCGGACCCGCGGCATTCGTCGACTTCCACACGCCCCCGCCGGTTGTTCCCACGTACACCGTGTTTCCGCTCGAATCGCTGGGATCGAAGGCAATCGCGGTGATCCGTCCTGTCACATTTCCGTACAGTTGCGTCGCAACAGAACCCGGACCCAGGGGCTGCCATGCCGCGCCGAGCGACGTCGGCGTGGTGCTGTGCGCCCGCACACCTTCGCGGCCGAGCATCGTCGCGTGTTGCGACTGCGCCGAAGCCATTGCCGCCGCCGCACTGCTGCCATCCTTCGTCTCGCGCTCTGCCAGGAATTGATGCGCTCGCTGTCGCGCCACCGCCGCCGAACCAAGTTGTGCGTGCGCTGCTGTGGCACAACCCGTCAGCGCGAGCGCGACTGCAACGCAGCGCCACGTCCCGGCGGTTGGCCGGCGCGGACTTCGGCCAAAGGCCAAAACAAACTTTGCACAAAAACGCAGCAGCAAACGCGGGCCCCGAGCCCTCCACTGTTCTGTTCTGCGACAAAGGTCCACACCCGAAACAGAGCAATTGGAGGCGCACTCCGCGCACGCAAAGTTAAGAGTCCTCTAATCCAACGCTAAGCCCGGATTAGAGCCTTCAAAGGAAGCGCGGTATCCCGAGTGTAGCAATCGCATGCCGGCCGCTGAACGCCCCGAACACGAACCGGCACTGCAACTTCCGGTCAATAGCTATGCCCGAGCACAGGATGCGGCTCATAAAGCTCCTCCAGCCGCTTGATCTCCTCTTCCGTCAACTTCAGGTCCATCGCCCCAAGCGCATCCTCCAGGTGTCCCGGCTTACTCGCCCCGATGATCGGCGCCGACACCGCCGGCTTGGACAGGATCCACGCCAGCGCAACCTGCGCCGGTTTCGCGCCGCGCGCATTCGCAATTTCCACCACGCGGTCGACGATGTCGAAGTCCGTCTCGCGGTAGTACATGCTGTGCCCGAACTCGTCCGTGCGCGCCCGTGTCGTTTCAGACTTTCCATCGTTACGCTTGCGTGTCCCGGTCAGAAATCCACGCGCCAGCGGGCTCCACGGAATGCACCCGATCCCCTGGTCCAGGCACAGCGGAATCATCTCGCGCTCCTCCTCGCGATAGATCAGGTTGTAGTGGTTCTGCATTGTGACGAACCGCGCCAGTGAGTTCTCGCGCTGAAAATCAAGCATCTTCAGAAACTGCCAGCCGTACATGCTCGACGCGCCGATGTACAGTGCCTTGCCCGCGCGCACCACCGCATCCAGCGCCTCGCACGTCTCCTCGATATCGGTGTTCTTGTCGAAGCGGTGAATCTGATACAGGTCCACGTACTCCATGCCGAGCCGCCTCAGGCTGCGGTCGATCGATGCCATGATGTGCTTGCGCGAAAGCCCGCGGTCATTCGGCGCATCGCTCATCGGGTTGAAGACCTTCGTCGCCACCACCAGCTCGTCTCTGTTCGGCTGAAACTCGCGCAGCAGCTTGCCCGTCAGCAGCTCGCTTTCGCCCAGCGAGTACACGTCCGCCGTATCGTAGAAGTTGATGCCCGCCTCCACCGCGCGCCGCACCAGCGGACGCGCCTCATCTTCTTCCAGCACCCACTCGCGCCACTTCTTCGCGCCGTAGGTCATCATGCCGAGACAAAGCGGAGAAACGCGCACGCCGGTCTGGCCGAGCCGCACATAATTCATGACTTCGTTCACCTCTGGACCCATTGGACGTACCAGGCCGCAGCAGAGTTCCGGCGGCTGACCGATTTCCGCGCATCCACCTTTCGGCACACCAATAAAGGTGTCCGCCGAGGTTCATCGCTCGTGCGCGCGTTCACGCACAGGCCGCGCATGCTCCAAACTGTGAAGAATGGCCCGCAAGAAACTTCGCGTCGGTGTTCTGTTCGGTGGCCGCAGCGGCGAGCACGAGGTCTCGCTCCGCTCCGCGCGTTCCATCCTCCAGGCCATCGACCGCAAAAAGTATGACGTCGTGGAGCTCGGCATCACCAAGCAGGGCGGCTGGCTCACCGGCAGCCCCGCGCAAAATCTCCTCGCCAGTGGTGAGCAGCCGCGCAAGCTCGCTGCCCGCGAACAGGGCGTCACGCTCGTCGCCGCAGTAGCCGATCCCGGCGCACGCACCGGCCTCGACATCGTCTTCCCCGTCCTCCACGGAACCTTCGGCGAAGACGGCACTATCCAAGGTCTCTTCGAGCTCGCTAACATCGCCTACGTCGGCTCGGGCGTGCTCGGCTCCGCCGCCGGCATGGACAAGGACGCGATGAAGCGCCTCTTCCTCGCCGCCGGCCTGCCCATCACATCGCACGTCACCATGCTGCGCAGCGAGTGGCGCGCGGACAAGCGCCGCTCCACCCGCGTCATCGAAAAAGCTGTCACCTATCCGCTCTTCGTCAAGCCCGCAAACCTCGGCAGCTCCGTCGGCATCAGCAAGGTCCACAACCGCGCCGAGCTCGCGCCCGCCATGGACCTCGCCGCCAGCTTCGATCGCAAGATCGTCATCGAGCAGGGCGTCGGCGGCCCCGGCGTCAAACCACGCGAGCTCGAAGTCGCCGTGCTCGGCAACGACGCGGCCGAGGCAAGCGTCGTCGGCGAGATCGTCCCGGCGAAGGAGTTTTACGACTACGAAGCCAAGTACGAGCTCTCCGGCCCCGACGAAAGCGTCAGCATCATCCCCGCCAAGCTAACCAAAGCCGAAGAGAAAAAGATCCGCGCCATGGCCATCGCCGCCTTCCGCGCCTGCGACTGCGCCGGCCTCGCGCGCGTCGACTTCCTGGTGGCGCCCGCACGCAAAGGCAAACCCTCCGAGATCGTGCTGAACGAGATCAATACCATGCCCGGTTTCACCTCCATCAGCATGTACCCCAAGCTCTGGGCCGCGACGGGCCTGCCGTATTCAAAGCTCATCGACCGCCTCATCGAACTCGGCATCGAGCGCCACCGCGAAAAGCTCGAAACACATTTCACCCGATAACTGTCGCGGCGGCGTGGTCAGCGCACCGAACACGTCAGCTACCATAGGAACCAATGAGCGCCACAGCCGCACAGAACCTCACGCTCGCCGACATCCGGGCGGCGCGAGAACGCCTGAACGGATCGATCTACCGCACGCCCTGCGCGAGGTCGGAGACACTCTCGCGCCAGACCGGCCAGAGCATCTTCCTCAAGCTCGAAAACCTGCAGATGACCGGCAGCTTCAAGGAGCGCGGCGCGCTCAACAAGATCGCCACGCTCACGCCCGAGCAGGCGAAGCGCGGCGTCATCGCCGCCAGCGCCGGTAATCACGCGCAGGGCGTCGCGCATCACGCGACCGAGCGCGGCATTCGCTCCATCATCGTCATGCCGCTCGCCACGCCACTCGTAAAAGTCCAGGCGACGCGCGGCTTCGGAGCCGACGTCATCCTGCACGGTGCTAACTACGACGAGGCCTGCGAAGAAGCCACGCGCCTCTGCGAAGCCGAAGGCATGACCTTCATCCACCCATTCGACGATCCACTCGTCATGGCCGGACAGGGAACCATCGGCCTCGAGCTGCTGGAGCAGATTGAAAATCTCGAAGCCGTCGTCGTTCCCATCGGCGGCGGCGGCCTCATCGGCGGCGTCGCCTGCGCCCTAAAAGAATCAAAGCCCGACGTCCGCGTCATCGGCGTGCAGACCGCTCGCCTGCCCTCGATGAAGGAGGCCGTCGCCGCGCATCATCCCGTCACCATCGAACCCGCAACCACCATCGCCGACGGCATCGCCGTTCGCCGCGCGGGTGAGGTGACGTTCCCGGTTGTAGCCCATTACGTGGACGAGATCGTCACCGTCAACGAGGACGAGATCGCCTCCGCCATCCTCACGCTTCTTGAGCGGGAGAAGACGCTCGCCGAAGGCGCCGGAGCCGCTGGCCTCGCTGCCGTGCTGCAGCGCCGAACCTCACTCCCCGCATTCACCCGCACCGCCGTTATCGTCGGCGGCGGCAACATCGACGTCACGCTGCTCAGCCGCATCATCGAGCGCGGCCTCGTGCAGGACGGCCGCCTCATTCGCCTGCGCATTCACCTGCTCGATCGCCCCGGCGCCCTCGCCGACCTCACGCAGATCATCGCCGCGCATCGCGCCAACATCGTCGACACGCTGCACAACCGCGCGTACTACGGCGTCAACCTCGGCGACACCGTCATCGACATCACCATGGAAACGCGCGGCCGCGAGCAGGTCGAGGAACTCCTCGCCGCTCTCACCGCCGCCGGCTACAAGCACAGCCGCGTGCTCTGATCACTGAACAATTCAGGGAGTAGCAGCGGGTTCAGCGCGCAGACAACCCACGCTCATCAGGAGGCTTTAGCCCCCCGGTGCAATAACCCGGAAGAATGCCTACCGCTTCTTACCCTCGGCCGGCAGCGTCACCGACAGCTCATGATGATCGCGCAGCAGGTCCACCGTCAGCGGCTTGCCCTTGTTCTCATGCAGTTGCTTCGTCCATTCAGACGCCGACCGCATCGGCCGATTGCCCGCACGCAGAATCACATCTCCCGCCTGCACTCCCGCGACCGCGGCCGCGCTTCCCGCCACGACTGACTCCACCAGCAGACCCTCGCCGCTCGGAGTGCCAAAGTAGTTCGCCAACTGCGGCTGCATCGCCTCAACCATCAGTCCGGTCGAAGGCCCGTGCAGCATCGTGCCGATAAATCCCTGGCTGCTGAAACTCTGGCCGCGCGCAGGCGCTGCTGCCGCTTCAGGCGCCGGTGCAACATAGCTTTCCGAGAAGCCTTCAACAACCGTCGCCTGCGCCGGCGGCGCCACAGGCTCGCCCTGCCTCAGCCGCGCCCACATCTTGCGCTCAATGTCCTCGCGGTTCGCGAGCTTCGTTCGAATCGTGATCGGATTCCCGTTGCGAAACACCGACAGCGTGACCATCACGCCCGCGCCCGCATCATGGATCGTGCGCCGCAGCGCTTCGCCGCTCGCCACCATGTGTCCGTTGAAGCCCGTAATCAGATCGTGCGGCTGCAAACCCGCCGCTGCCGCCGGTCCATCATGGTCGACCAGCAGCACCTCTACGCCCTGCGGCCCGCGCAGGTGCAGCGCCTCGGCCTGCTCGCGCGTCAGATCGTGAAATTCAATTCCCAGATATCCCGGAGGCCGTTGCGTCACCGTACTGCGCCCCGCAGCCGCGCGCGCCATCGGCACAGCAGACGGCGTCATCATCAGCAGCGCGACCAGCGGCGCACTCGCCCATCGCATTTTCTTGAAGGAACGGCCCCGGTCGCGGCGCACAACTCCCGCGCTCCGGAGACCCTTGCGCCACTCACCCCGGATCATGGCTCTATGCTGCATCGCTTGCACCTTACTCGATATCAGCCGAGCCCTGAAGTGCATGGAAAGATGCATTCCGAATCGCCGCACTGGAGTCCTGCGTCGACACCGAGCGCAGCACGCGCCGCACGCTCGAATCTGCCTGCACCGGCTCCAGCATCGAGATCGCCGCGCTGCGCACATCCGGGCTCTGATCGTTCAGCAGCGTATCCAGCACCGCATTGCGCACATTCTCGTCCTGCGCCACATACGGCTGCAACCCTTCCAGCGCCTTCATTCGAACCTGCTCGCTGTTGTCATAACGCAGGCTCGCCAGCAGCGTCCCGCGAACCGAGTTCGGTCCATCGGCGCTGGTCTCATTGCAGCTCGAGTCCGCCAGGCACTGGTTTACCAGCAGCGAAACCGCGTCCTTATGGACCTCCGCGTTCGCCGCGAGCTTCGTGCCCATCAGCAGCAACTGCCGGATCTGTGGATCATCCAGCGATCCCTGCACGGTTTCAGGAACCAGCCGGTTGTACTTCACCTGCACAATCTTCGGGTCCGGCGTCTGCACGATGCCGGAAACATTCGCAATCGCCGCCTGCGACGTGTTCGATGTAACCACCGGCCGCGGAAGCTGTGGCGCGTGCGCCGCCTGGTAGCGTGCAATCGTGCTGCCGCCCAGGAACCCAACGCCCACCAGCAGAACCGTCAGCGCCGGCGCGCCCTGCACATACCCAAACCAGCGGAAAGCATTGCCCCAGATGCGCTGCACCGCCGAGCGCGGCGGCATCGAATCCAGCGCCTCATCCAGACGCATCCGCGACCCCGCCAGCAGGTTCGGCGAAGGCTCAACCACGGGCACCTGCGCCAGGTCTTCACCCAGCGCCAGCATCGCATTCCACTCGCGGCGGCAAACGTCGCAGGTGTTCAGGTGCTGTTCCAGCGGAAGCTGCAGCTCATCGGGCAGCTCGCCATACTGGGCAAGAACAATATTCAGTTGTGCGCTCTCACAGTTCATGATGCGTACTCCAACCAGCCTCTCCAACGCACTTCATCAAACTCATTCCTGTTGCTCCGCAGCAGATCGTTTCCTGTCCTGCCCGCCCGCGGTCCCGCTTTTCTGTCCTACTCTCCGGGCTTCATTTACCGC
This sequence comes from uncultured Verrucomicrobiae bacterium, assembly GCA_963716225.1. Classification (GTDB taxonomy): domain Bacteria; phylum Acidobacteriota; class Terriglobia; order Terriglobales; family Acidobacteriaceae; genus Granulicella. The sequence continues at coordinate 2,327,131 of OY970299.1, forward strand.
ACGTCTGCAAGTCGTGCCCGCAGCTTGCGTGTCGCCCGGAAGAGCGTGTTCTTGGCCGTCTCTTCAGTCGTCGAAAGCATCTCGCCGATGGTCCGAAGCTTCAGCCCCTGGTAGTGCTTCAGCTCAAACACTGTGCGCTCGCGCGGCGTTAATGAATCCAACGCACTCTGAATCGCGGCGTTCATATTCTTGCGGTCCAGCTCGCGTGCCGGGTTCGCCGTCGCCCGGTCGTCCGAAAGATTCGCCATCAGGTCCATCTCCTCGCCGGCGGCGTCCATCACGGTCGAGGGATCCTCTTTGCGGCTCTTGCGCCGGCGAAGCTGGTCCAGGCACAAGTTCGTCACAATCCTGTACAGCCACGTGTAGAACGAGCACTCAAACCGGAAGTTCGCGAGGTGCCGGTACGCCTTGATGAACGCGTCCTGGTGCACGTCCTGCGCATCCTGCTCGTTGCCCAGCATGTGCAGCGCCAGCCGCAGAACACTCCGGTCGTATCGCCTCACCAGCGCGTCAAATGCCGAGCGGTCGCCCTTCTGCGCTGCGCGGATCAGCTCATCGTCCTCCGCGCGCTGTTGCTGGCGAGCCTCCATCTGCTCGGCCGACAGCCGCCCGCGGCTGCTCGTTTGCACGGCAACTTTCGAACCCATTGCCGCCGATTCTACGCCGTTCACGGTATCCCCCAACCCGAGGGAAAAGGTACCGCTACGTTGGCGGCCGTGGCCGCCAAGGACAATCACATCACTTGCGCTCATTCTTCGCTGACTCCGGAGTCAGGTTGCTTCTACATCTCAGTAGACGTCCCGCGTCGCACAAAGGTGAGCGATAGAAGATAGGCAGAACAGTGGCTGAAAATAGCCAGACCAGTCCCAGAAAATAGCCAGAGCCGCTTCCACGAAAGCACCACCCGCACTCCGCAGCCCCCCAATGAAATCTTTGTCATGGATCCCGCCGGTCGCCGGCCCGGTACGTCATTCCGCCATCTCCGTGCGTCATAACACCAAGCAGCGTCCACGCGACCCGGAGACTGATGTCCAATCCTCTTGATCACAAAATGAATCGGCGTCGGTTCCTGCGCCAAAGCTTCGCCTTTTCGGCCGTCGCCGCCGCCTCTCCCCGGCTCGCCCTCGCCGCTCAGGCCGGCGGCCTCAAGCCCGCTCCCGCTCCCGACCCCAACGGCCAGCACATGTTCCTCGTCGGTGACTGGGGCACCGACAAGTACCTCGACCAGCAGACCGCCACCGCCCGCGCCATGATGCAGTGGGTCGACCAGCGCCACATCCACCCCGGCTCGCTTTTCATGCTCGGCGACAACTGGTACGGCGACATGGGCGTCGGCTACATCTCCCCGCGCTGGCAGCAGCAGTTCGAGCAGATGTACCCCACCTCGCACTTCCCCGGCCCCGCCTACGTCGTGCTCGGCAACCACGACTACGAGCGCAAAGTTTCGAGCAAAGTCGACCTCCAGCTCGGCTACGCCGCCCACGCCCAGAGCACGCAGGGTAAAGCCACCCGCTGGACGCTCCCCGCCCGCTGGTACACCTTCACCTACCCCAAAGACAATCCCGTCATCACCTTCATCTGCCTCGACACCAACCTCCCCGGCATGAAGCATGGCGCCGAGGTCTTCATGCCCTGGAGCTTCGACATGAACAAGGAAGACCGCGACGCCGAAGACTCCTGGTTCCGCGCCGAGCTCGCCAAGCCGCGCTCCACTCCCTTCCTCGCCGTCGTCGCCCACCACCCCATATACACCAACGGCATCCATCGCGATCAGAAGATCCTCATTAAGGACTGGGAGCCGCTGCTCCGCCAGTACAAGGTCGACTTCTGGATCTCAGGCCACGATCACGACCTCCAGCACCTCGAGTTCGCCGGCCACCCGACTAGTTTTGTGATCTCCGGTGGCGGCGGTGCCGAGCTCGTCGACTGGACCACGCCGCCCGAACGCCGCGGCCCCTACGGCGCCAAGAGCATCGGCTTCTCCGACATGGAGTTCACTAAAGAAGCCATTACCTTCCGCCACGTCAACGCCCAGGGCCAGGTCATCCACACCTTCCGCAAAACCCCCGGCAGCCAGGTCGAGCTCTTCCAGTCCGGGGCCTAGCCGCTCGCTGCTCTTCTTCTCTACCGCCCAATCATCAGGATCGTGAACGACCCCGGCACCACCGGCCCCATCGCCGGCCGCCCGCTCGGCGATGGCGCCGCGCCCGCCGGCACCGGCCCACGCTCCTGCGACATCGTCAGCACGTGCCCCGTCTTCGAATCAAGCGTAATCGTCCGCGCTCCATTCATCGTCGGCAGCACCTGCTCCACTGCAAAATTCGTCGGACTCTTCTCCTTCACCACCGTCAGCGTCCCATTCCCGCCCGTGCTGAACGCCTCCATCGTCGCTGGATTGAACACCGCTCCATCCGAGTTCCCAGCCAGCGGCAGCTTCGCCAGAATCTTCCCATCCTTCGCGCTCAACACCACCATCTGCGCCTGCGACTGCCCCGCCACCGGCGTCGCACGCTGCCCCGCCGCCGCCTCTCCCGCAACCGGCCGGCTGCACGCCGCAAACAGCACGCTGTGCTTCACATCCAGAGCCAGCCCATTGCATCCGCCCATGTCCACCAGCGTGTAATGCGCCACCGCCTTCATCGACTTCACATCCACCGCCGTCACACTGCCCACCGCGTCCTGCATCACCACGTACAACATCCCCTTACCGTCCGCCGCAGCCTCCTCCGGCGTCCCTCCCAGATCAATCGTGCCCACCACCGTGCCATCCTTCGCGTCGATCACCGTCGCGTTCTTCGTCGGATGACTCAACACATACACGCACTCGTTGAACGCGTCCAACAGAATCCCATCCGGCCGCGCCTCTCCCACATCAATGCTCTTCAGCTTCGTCAGCGTCTTCGTGTCAAACATCGACACCTGCGGATGATCGCTCGTGAATCCATGTCCCGTCTTCGGATCAACCACGGTCCCTTGCCCACCCACGCCCGATATCTCCCCCACCGGCGCCAGCGTGTCGAGATCAAACACCGTCAAGCGCGGCGGCTGCGTTGCCGCCGCACCCGTCTCACCCGTCTCACCCGCCGCCGCTCGCACCGCGCTTCGCGGAATGTACAGCCTCCGCGCCGCGCTGTCCGCGTAGATGTAATCCCATCCGCCCTCGCCACCCACACGCGCCGTCTTCACCACCCTGTACGGGGCGTCCTGATGAGCCCCATCCTGCGCCCGTCCCTGCGGCACAACCACAGTCGCAAACATCACCAACAGCACCACAACCAGACGTCGCATCATCGATCTCTCCTGTAACTTTTCGCGTGCAGCTCAGGAACGAACTGCCGCGCGCGCTAAGTTTACGCGTACAGCTCTCCACTCTCCCAGCCGATCTGCGCATGCTGACACCGTCATGCAGCAGTAAGAGCCTTCGCCGCCAGATGCGAACGGAGCAAACATGAGGAGAGATCGTCTGGCTCAATCCGCACCGGCGCTTTTTACAGCAACTCAGTTGGCCAAGGGCTTTTCGATGTGGTCGACGACGAGCACCTCGACCGGCCCCCTGCCTGCCTGCAGATGAAGCCCAAGCTGATCTTCCAGCGCTGCAGGCAGCGGCAGTGCATCGCTGTCGGCGGCTGGTCCTTCTCCATTATCAGGAGCCCAGCGCAGCGTGAAGTCATATACGGCGTCGTCGGGCAGCCCCGTCTTGTCGATCACCGTCTGCTGCAGATTAAGCGCCAGATTACTGAGCAACGTCGAGAGCGAAATTTTCGTCGCTTCCAACACGGCAGTCTGGCCTCCGCTCACCCGCAGACCGGAACCTGCAACCCTACCGGAAGCCTTCTGCTCCGCGGTCATGGCGATTGGTTTCAGCTTGATGCCGCCCTTGGCGGGCTCCAGCGTGAACACAGGTCCGGTGCGCGTTTCAAGATGGGCCCTGAGGTGAAACCGCTCCGCAAGGAGCTGCTGCATCAGCTGCCCACGCTGGTCCGGCGTCAACGTCTTCAACTGCTCTGGCGTCAGCTCGGTCGACTTTCCGATCACATCCCAGTGCAGATCGTCGACCCAGGCAGGCTCTCCGGTGATCTGATCGGGCCGCACACCCCACGCGCTCACGATGATGTTCTTTAGAACCACATTGATTGCGCGAAACCCGTCTTCGTTCACTTGCCAGCTCATGCTTCGATCGCTCGCATCGTGCGGCTTCACACTGGAAACATCGTAGGAGCCGGGTGCCACGCTCTGCCCGCCGACAACACAGGCAGCAAGATGACACCGGCAACGCAAACTCGAAACAGAAGACGGCAGCTCTTCATTGTGGCCCTTCAAACGCAAACGATAGGTTACAACCTCACATCCTGAATCGCGCCCCATTCCTCGAACGTGCCTCGTTGGGCAGTGCTGAAGGAAGTAGGCGAACGCCTGGTAGATCGTCAGCGTGGGACCGATGTTCAGGTTGACATAGTTGTGAATGAGGAACGCATCTGCTCATCGTCGGCGCAGTCATCGGTCTGATCTATAGACCATCCTGACCAGTCACGATCCTGACCAGCGGCGTTGATCACGCGCCTGCTGCCGGCGACGTCCGATCTCCGGTGCGCCGCGGCAGCCGATTACACTTGAGCAATGCCGTCGCTGTTCCCCGAGCCATCGCACCCTCGCGTTCCTGAATCCCGCACCAACCCGCAGGCGTGGGTCATCGCGCACTGCGACGGCGGTGCGCGCGGAAACCCCGGCCCCGCGGGCTACGGTGCACAGATCACCACCGAATCCGGCGAAATCCTCGCCGAACTCTCGGAGTTCCTCGGCATCCGCACCAACAACTTCGCCGAGTACTCCGGCCTGCTCGGCGTGCTGGACTGGACTCTCGCTCACGGCTACAAGCGCCTCCGCGTCGTCTCCGACTCCGAGCTGATGGTCAAGCAGATCCAGGGACGCTACAAGGTCAATTCACCCGACCTGAAGCCGCTTTGGACCGAGGCCCGCGCGCGCATCGCCAGCCTCGACGAGTTCCAGATCACCCACGCGCTCCGCCACAAAAACAAGGACGCCGACCGCCTCGCCAACGCGGCAATGGACCGGGGCATGGGCCGCGGTCCCGAGCCTGCCCGCGCCACGCCGTATCCCAGCCACCCCGCAGCGGCTCCGCCCACGCTCCGCGGCTTCACCCGCGATGGCGTCGTCCATCCGCTCGGCGGCGCCACGCTCCCCGACGGCATCTTCGTCAAGATCGTCCCCGAGTAATCCCGCAAAAGTCCATCGAAGTAACTCGCGGCAGGTTAAGCCGCGTCACATCACTCTGTAAGCAAACGACGTAGGATGAGGTGTATGCGAGGAATTTCCAGGCTCAAGGGACTTTTTTTGGCATCAGCAACCGTGGTTGGTCTCTTCGGCCTGGACCTCCATGCGTTGCAACCGCAAAGCTCCGATCCCGCCGCCGTCGAACAGGTCCGCGAGGCCGTCAAGGCTGAGCTCGAAGCCAACGATACCGATAAGAGCGTCTGGGCTTACCGCGAGAAGGATTTCACTGACAGCAAGAAAGCGGTCTACAACACCATCGAGACGCCGCATGGCACCTTGCGCCGCTTGATCGAACTGAACGGCCAGCCGCTCAGCGCGCAGGCCGCAGCCAACGAGACCCGCCGCATCGACAACTACGTCAACGACCCCAACGCGCAGGCCAAAGCTCGCCGCGCCGGCAACCACGACGACGCCCAGGCCGCCGAGCTGCTCAAGATGCTCCCCGAAGCGTTCATCTGGACCAGGAGCAGCGACAACGGCGAGCTCATCACGCTCAACTTCCGCCCCAATCCCAACTTCGATCCGCCTGACATGCAGTCGCGCGTCATGGGCATCATGGCCGGCGAAATGATCATCGTCCGCGACGGCCACCGCATCCGCACCCTCCGCGGCAAACTCTCCGACGACGTCCGCATCGGCTTCGGCATCCTCGGCAAGCTCGACCGCGGCGGCACCTTCGATGTCGAGCGCCGCATGGTCGGCGACAGCCACTGGCAGATCACCGAGACCCACGTACACATCGGCGGCCACGCGCTCCTGTTCAAAACCATCGGTCAGCAGGAGGACGATGTGAAGACGGAATGGAAACCGTCCACCGCCCAGACGCTCCAGCAAGCCGCCCAACAGCTCAACGGCGGCCAATAATCGCACAAAACGCGATTTTTAAGTGCGTCAAAATCGATCCAAAACCTGCTTAAAACGCTCCAAAACGGCTCGAAATTGAAACTGCGTTTTCGCCCTTTTCGCATCCCGGGCCCCCGCGAGACACTCTAATCACGACGTGAACTTCATCTCCCAACTCTCCCGCCGAGGCCTGACTTTTTGCGTATGCGCCCTTGCGCTCGCCTCTGCAACTACAACAAATGCACAAGATACAGCAGACAGGCACATCGCTCAGGAAAAGCGGAATCTCCCCTCCGCGCCCAGCGCCCTCGTCCTTTCGCAGCAGGATGAAGCTCTCGGAGCGCCTGCCGGCTCCGGCTTCACTTTCAAAACGCCGAACACCCTTCCGGGCCCGTATGCTGTTGAAATAGAAGTACCTACGGACGCCACCCTGCCGCTCTCGCTGGACGATGCCATCTCCCTCGGCCTCGAGCGTAATGTTCGCCTCGTCTACGATCGTGCCAAGCAGAAAATCGTTCACGGAGAACAACTTGCAGTCGGCAACGCCCTCTTGCCGTCGCTCCGGGCCATCGCCTCGACCTCGACTGAACAGATCAACCTGGCGGCCATGGGATTCAAGCCGCAATCGCTCAGCGGGCTCCTAAGTGGCTTTGGAATGAGTGCGACGAGCTTTCCGACGATCGTAAAAGTACATGTCACCCAGGCCATTTTGAGCGCGAACCAGGACCTGTTTGATCTGCCCGCGTGGGAGCTCTATCAGGGATCCAAGCGCGAGGCAGAAGTCGTTGATCTGGATGTACTTACGAGCCGCGGCGATCTGATCCTCGCGGTCGGATCAGCGTATCTGCAGGTGCTCGCCGACCACACCAGCCTCGCCAATGCGCAGGCGCAGGAAACTGTTGCAAGTACAGTCTTTAGCCAAGCCAGCCAGCGCCGCCAAGCCGGCGTGGGCACGAGCCTCGACGAGCTGCGCGCTCAGGTCACCTATCAAATGCGCGAGCAGGCCGCGATTGCGGCTCAGAACCAGCTCGCGAAGGACACGATTCAGCTCAATCGAATCATGGGTTTACCGGCTGGCCAGAAGCTTGAGCTGACCGACACGGCGCCCTTCACCGAGTTCGACGACATGGACCTCGACCGGGCCAAAGACACAGCGTACCGCCATCGCAAAGACCTGCTGAGCCTGCAGGCGCAGATTCTTGTCGGCCAGCGCGAGCTGCGCGCCGTCCGTTATCAGCGGCTGCCAACTCTAGCATTCAACGGGTTTTATGGCGTCATTGGAGAGACCACCGGGCTCTATCACGGCGCGTTTACAGCTGAGGGCAGCCTGCGGTTTCCGATCTTCCGCGAAGCCGAGCAGCGCGGCCAGGAAGACCAGGTGAACGCGGAACTCACCGCGCTGCATCAGCGCGAAGCTGACCTGCGCGTGACAATTGACGCGCAGATTCGCGCGTCCATGCTGGATGTGCAGGCGGCAGACCAGTTGGTGAAGGTGGCGCAGAGCAACGCGCAGCTCGCGCAGCAGGAGCTGTCAGACGAGCGCGACCGCTTCCGCGCTGGTGTTGAGGACAATCTTGCGGTTCTGGATGCGGAGGCTTCAGTTACGTCCGCGCAGTCGCAGCTTGTGCAGGCGCTGTATCAGTACAACGTGGCGAAGTTGAATCTCGCGCGCAACACCGGTGTGGTGGAGACGCGCTACAGGACGTATCTGGGCAAGTAGACCCCCCTTCCCCCGTTTTTTGCGCAAAGTCTTCAGAGCAGGAAGTTTAGGTTTGGACTTCAAGTGAGGCTTGGGCGTTGCTAAGAGAGAGCGCCTCTTACTGGGGGCCGCTTCCGGCCACGAGTTTGTCAAGTGCGGGGGGTTTGCTGACGAGGCGACGCACAGCTAGCGGGCGGCGTTGCGGAGTTCGATCAGGATGCCGTGGTGCAGTTCGGCGACGGCGATGATGGCGAGTGCGATGGCTGAAGCGGACTCGAGCAGGGCAGCGGGCAGGTCGCGATTGAAGATGCGCGCGACGGTCATGCGCACGAAAAAGCCGCCCCAGGTTCCAATGATTGCGCCCAAGGCGCCCAGGATGATTCCACCGGCGAGCGGCTCGTGAATCGCGACGGCCGCGAGTGCGCCGACCAAGCCGCCGATGACAACGCGCGCGAGTGAGGGGCCGATGGTGGTGCGGCGTGGAGTTTTGGGCAGCGTGTCGACGACGTATTCGCCGAGCGCGCACACGGTGAGGATGAGCACGACGTAGAAGTGCTGAACCCATGTGCCCCAACCGTACTCGGGCACGAAGCCGAGCCACGCGGCCCAGCAGAACACCGCGATTGCGGTCATGCTGCGCATGCCGGTGGCGACGCCGAGCAGGAGGATTGCGTCCATAAGCTTAGACAGTAGAAGGTAGACAGTAGCCAGTAGAGCTCTAGGTACGCAGCCAAGTGTAGAGCGGGAACTGTTCGGCGAGTTCGGCGACGCGGCGGCGGATGTCGCGGAGGCGGGACTCGTCGGTGCGGTGCTCAAGCGCTTCGGCAATCCAGCCCGCGATGGTGCGCATCTCGCCCTCTTTCATGCCGCGCGTGGTGAGAGCGGGCGAACCGATGCGGATGCCGCTGGGCTTGAGCGGTGGATTGGTGTCATAGGGAATCGCGTTCTTGTTGACCGTGATGCCGGCGAGACCGAGTGCGGCTTCGGCTTCGGAACCGAGCATGCCGCGGCCGAAGACGTCGATGAGAACAACGTGGGTGTCCGTGCCTCCGGAGATGACGCGGAAGCCGGCCGCCTGCATGGCTTCGGCAAGCACTTTTGCGTTGGCGATGACCTGCGCGGCGTACTGCTTGAACTCAGGCTGCAGCGCTTCGCCAAAAGCAACGGCCTTGGCCGCGACGATGTGCACGAGCGGGCCGCCCTGCTGGCCGGGGAAGACGCTGCGGTCGATGCCGGCGGCGAACTCCTGATTGCAGAGAATCAAACCACTGCGCGGCCCGCGCAGGGTTTTGTGCGTCGTTGAGGTGACGACGTGCGCGTGCGGCACCGGCGAGGGATGCACGCCGCCGGCGACGAGGCCGGCGAAATGGGCCATGTCGATGACGAGCTTGGCGCCGACTTTATCGGCGATCTCGCGCATGCGCGCGAAATCGAACTGGCGCGGATAAGCGGATCCTCCGCCGATGATGACCTTGGGCTTTTCGGCAATGGCCTGCTGCTCGAGGTGATCGTAGTCGACCGTCTCGGTGTCCTTGCGAACCTGGTAGCCGACGATGCGGTAGAGCTTGCCGGAAAAGTTGAGGCGGTGGCCGTGGGTGAGGTGTCCGCCGTGCGCGAGGTCCAGGCCGAGGATGGTGTCGCCGGGCTCGAGCAACGTCATGTAAGCGGCGGCATTGGCCTGCGAGCCGGAGTGCGGCTGCACGTTGGCGTGCTCGGCGCCGAAGAGCTTTTTGACACGATCGCGGGCGAGGTTTTCGACGGCGTCGGCGAACTCGCAGCCGCCGTAGTAGCGCTTGCCCGGATAGCCCTCGGCGTACTTATTGGTGAAGACCGAAGCGGCGGCTTCGAGCAAGGCGCGCGAGACGAAGTTTTCGCTCGCAATCATCTCCAGCCCCTCGTGCTGGCGGATGACTTCATTGTGAATCTGCGCGGCGATTTCGGGGTCGGCGATGGAGAGCGGGGCACTCAGCGCGTTGACGGCATTCAGATCAAGAACAGGCATATCTATGTGCGATTGTACGACGCGCTCGACTTACGACTAACCCGAAGGTGGCAAGGGTCATAGCACTCTCGATGGTCTTCAGTACCTTCGCGTGGGATGGCTGCTTTCGTACCCCGGGAGCATTCTGCCTCTGGAACCGAGATGGTTCCTTTCCAAGAACTTCGGGCCTGCGTGTTCGCTGTCAGCCATGCTGGCGGGGGGCATGCTCGAATCAGCGCTTCAGTCACTGCTACAGGACCTACCCGCTGAGGGCTGGTCCAGGCCACAAGGAAATCGGGCCACGGTCCCCGGCGGGCGTCCTGCGTTCGCCGGGGTTCCTCACGAAAGCTGGCAGGCATTTCCTCCAGAGGTGCCTGCGAGCGTGCACCAGCGTAGAGCAGAAAGGTTCCCGGTCGTGGCAGCCCGCACAATACCCTTCCCCAATCCTCCTGGGAATGTTGTCACGCACAAGGGAGCTCAAAGTCCTCCTCCTCCTCCACCTCCAACCGGCGCCGCGAAGCTGATGTCAGCTCCGCGGCGCTACCGCGGCCTTCATCTGGTTTCGGCGGATGGGATGCTGAAGGTGACGCGCCATGTGGACCGGCTGGCGCAGACGCAGGCGATCGTGGACCAAGTGGAACGCGAGGTTGCGCAGCGCGCCGGAGATGCCAAGGGAGACGAACTCCGGCTGCTCTCGCCGGTCGATCTGACCGCGTCGTTGCCGCTGCGTGCGGCGCGGCGGCTGGTGCCGTCGTTGTTTCCAGTCGGATCTGAGGGATAGTCAGTCAGCAAGTCAGCGGCTTTCAGTCCGGGGCTGAAGCCCTGCGGCGGGTCCGTTCTTTCCGCCGGCTGAACCCTGCTGCTACTCCGGACCCGCGAGACAGTCTGTGAAGCCGCGCCAGACGAAACAGGCTCGCGGTCGAAGCTTCCAGCTTAGGAGTTGCGGTGGTGGCGCATGGGCCGTTGTGAGGCCATGCGGCGATAGGCTCTCCAGACAAAGCTGCCGAGATACCAGCCGTCGAGATATTTGTAGGGCGCTTCGCCGGTGGTGTAGTGGCCGCAGGGAAGCACCTTGGAGACGTAGGGAATTCCGTACTGATCGAAGGCCTTCAGAACGTCGAGTGAGAGCTCGCGCAGGAAGGTGAGGTCGTAGGTGGCGTGGACGATGAGCGTCTGGCGCTCGGCGGCACGCGCGTACTGGGACATGAAGCTCATGGGGCTGACGCCGGCGAGGACGGCGCGGACGTCATGGCGGGAGAGGCCAGCGTGCTCGAGCGAGGCGCGCACGTGGCGCGTGCTCTGGCCGGTCCAGACGACGTCGCCGAACCAGCTTGAGGCGTGGTTGAAGGCGCAGACCTCGATGCGCGGATCCATGGCGGCGGCGAGGAAGGCGTAGCAGCTTCCGAGCGAGGTGCCGAGCACGCCAAACTGCTCGTAGCCTTGCTGCTCCAGCCAGTCAACGGCGCTGCGGACGTCGACGACCGCCTGGCGCGCGGCGGCGATGGTGCGGCCGATGTTGGAGCTGACAGCGTAGTCGGAGCGCTCGAGCTCGGCGGGGCGGCGCACGTCGTGATAGGGCTTCGAGAGACGCAGGCAGGCGATGCCCCAGCGGTTGAACATCTCGCAGAGCGCGTTGTGGGAGAAGGCGTCGGCGTTCCACTGCGGCATGAGGACGATGGCCTGGCGGCGGCGGCGGCCGGTGCGCTGGTCGACGAAGCCGAGGCCGGCTTTGGTGGGATACCAGCGGGCGTTGGCGAGGTCGTTGGAGGGGATGCCGGTGCGGACGGCGGAGGTCCAGCGGAGGAAGGGCTCGCGGCGGAGCTCGCCGGTTTGTGCACGGCGACGCCACTCGCGCTCCTGCTCGAGTGTTTCCGGGCGGACGTTGGTGGGGTGAAGCTCGGGGAAGCGCTGCTCGATCTGGAAGTCGGTGGGTGTCTTGTAGCCGAAGAAGCTTTCGGGGTCGGAGACGATGCGGCGGTTGAGCTCGGTCATCGCTTCGAGCGGAGAGTACTGCTGGCGGGCGACTTCGCGGGCCGCCTGGAGGCCGCCGCAGTCAGAGAGGTGCTCGAAGCCCCACTCGAGCGGGCGCTCGATGCGGTTCTCGTCGCGGGTGGTGAGCGCGGTCTCCCACGCGACCATCCAGCTCTCATAGAGCGCGGCAATCATTTCCTTAGGATATCGCTGACGATAGGACGGGGAGGCTGGACGAAGGTCACGTATCGTTGCGCGAAGGTCACCTGATTGATGGGGGCAGATGTCGCTGTTATGGGGTGAGGCGGCGCTCGGCGCGGATGCCGCAGAGGATTTCGTAGGAGATAGTGCCGCACCAGCGCGCGTGGTCTTCGGCAGTGACGCCTTCGCCGAGCAGCGTGACTTCGACGCCTTCGGCGGCTTCGGGGATGTTGGTGACGTCGACGAGGGTGAGGTTCATCGAGACGCGACCGACTACAGGGGCGCGCTGTCCGGCGATGACGACCCAACCGCGCGCCCAGTCGTTGCCCGCGCCACTCGAGGCTTCGCGGCGGAAGCCGTCCGCGTAGCCGACAGGAAGAAGCGCGAGGCGCAGGGGGCGGTCCGGCGCGAAGGTTGCGCCGTAGCCCACAGTCTGGCCGGCGGCGATGTCGCGGGTGGCAAGGATGCGGGTCTTCCAGGTGAGCGCGGGCTGGAGCTGCGGCGCGAGCTCACCCAGTAGAGAGTGCGCGAGGATGTTGCCGTTTTCGCTTTCGACTTTGAGGCAGTAGCCGTAGAGCGCGATGCCGGGGCGCACGAGCACGTTAGCGCGAAGGGCGGCGGCGACGCGGCGCAGCCATTCGGTGGTTGAGCCTTCGTCGAGCGCGGAGCTGTTAGCGATGTGAATCCACTCGGGGAGCAGGACGTCGCCGTCTACGGTGCGGAGCAGGTCGAGCGCGTGCTGCAGGCTGTCCAGTTGCGCGACAGTGCGCTCGGAGGCACGGACTTCAGAGCAACTGAGGTGCGTGAAGACGCCTTCCATGCGCAGCCACTTGGAGCGGTGCAGGGCATCGACGACGTGCTGGAGGTCGGCGCCGGGTGTGGCGCCCTGGCGCGCCATGCCGGTGTCGATTTCGAGATGTATGGCGACGCGGCGGCCGGCGCGCTCTGCGGCGTTTTCGAGCGCCTGCACCTGCGCGGGTGTCCAGATGGCGGGCGTCAGGCGGTGGCCGATGACCGCGGCTGCGTCGGCGGGCTCAATGCCTGACATCACGACGATGTGGGCGTCGTGGCGGCCGAGCGCGCGGCGGATGCGGGCGCCTTCGTCGATGTCGGCGATGCCGAGCCAAGTAACGCCGCAGTCGACGAGCACGGGCGCGATGAGTTCGGCGCCGTGACCGTAGCCGTCCGCCTTGATGACGGCCAGCACTTGCGCGTCAGCGCCGGCAGCCGAGCGGATGGCAGCAACGTTGCTGCGCAGCGCGGACTCTGAGATTTCGGCCCAGCTCTTCAAGGGTGTCGATTTGCTCCTCGCCCATTATGCCGTGCGCAGAGGGGCGGCCAGCGAAGTCCTTCGCCGGGATAGAGATGCAAAAAAGCCCGTGCGCGAGGCACGGGCCTGGTTCATCCGAACAAAAAACTAGATTGTGCGGCGGCGGTGACGATGAGAGCGGACACGGCGGCTGGAAACAGCGCCGAAGCTCCACTCGCGGACGGGGCCGACGTCCACGTGGACGAACTGGCTGGTGGGGTAGTAGCCAACGCCGCCGGCGTGCAGGCTGAGAGCAGCCTGGTCGAGATGACTGGTGCTTACGCCGGGGATGCGGATGTCGATCGCCTTGGCGAGCATGTGCTGGGAGTGCTCCGCGACGCCGGTCTCAGCAGGTGACTCTGTGCCGCCGCGGGTGCGCAAGAAGTTGTTCGACCACGGGGTCCGGTAGCCGCAGACCACGTCGATGACGGCGTTCGGCCGGTCCAGGCGGGTGAGCAGGTTGTGCAGGAGATCAAATTCCTTGGGGTCGTAGCTGCTCACGTCCTGGGTGCGATGGTCGCGCAGGAAGTGATTGAGCTCCGCCAGCGCCGACGGAATATACGTATCGCCGATGCGGTAGACGACGTCCAGGCTCTCACCGGTGTGCAGGTGGTAGAGCTTGAGCTCGTACTTCTGCCCAGAGCTGGGCAGAGCGGCTGCGGCCGTCGGCAGGACGCCGGGCGTGAGCAGCGGGGCCTCGGCGGAGGAGCGGCTTGGGTTTGCCGTGATCAACCCAAGCACAATGAGAGAGATAGCGAACAGGCGAACGGTGTTCAGGGCCCGACGAAAGGTCATGGAGTAAAGCTCCGGGTAGGATGGCCTAAGGCAATTGGGGCGCAAGAAATGCGATTTGCTTGTTTCCATTTGCCTACCCCCATTCTACCCAGAGATTCGCAGACAGTTGCTCGCAAGTCTGTAATCCTTTTGTCGCAGCAAACAATCCAGTTGGAGCACTGGATTCGGGTCTCGGGTTAGCTGCAAGCCCCTATTCTTCCGTAACTTCCGCCGGTACCTTGTCCGGCTGGGACTGGTAGATCTCTTCCACGCGCTCGAGGGTGTCGATCTCGTCGGCCGGCTTGTCGTCGCGGACGCGGATGATACGGGGGAAGCGCAGGGCGAAGCCGCTGGCGTGGCGGTCGGAACGCATGATGTTGTTGAACGCCACCTCGAGGACGCGCAGCGGCTCGACGGTACGGAAGTACCCTTGGTCTTCGAGGGTGTGCGCCTTGAGCCACTCGGTGAGTTCGGCGATCTCGGCGTCGGTGACACCGGAGTAGGCTTTGCCGACGTTGAGCAACTCGGCCGGTTCACCATTCGCTGCGCGCGGACCGCGGACTGCGAAGGTGTAGTCGGAGAGCAGGCCGGCGCGGCGGCCGTGACCGTACTCGGCGCCGGTGATGACGACGTCGAGCGTGGCGAGCTCGCGCTTGAGCTTGAGCCAGGAGAGGCCGCGGCGTCCGGGCAGGTAGGCGGAGCGCGCGTCCTTAATCATGACGCCCTCGTTGGCGCGCGCGCGCGCATCGCGATAAGCCTGGTCGATGGCACCGGCGCTCTCGACCATGCGTGCGGGCGAGAGGCGCAGTCGAGGGACATTCGCGTTCGTCGATTGCTGTGCTGTCTCGAAGAGGCCGCTTTGCGCCTTGGGTGCGTCGAGCGGAGACACCGCCGCGTTGCGCAGTTCGTCCGCGATGCGCTCCAGCATGGCGCGGCGCTCGGCAAGCGGCCTTGGCAGCAGCAGCTCGAGGTCCGCGTACATGAGATCGAAGCCCATGAACACGACCGGAACCGCGCGGCGGAGCGAGTCGTCGACGCGCTTCCGGCCGATGCGCTGGCCGAGCACGGAGAACGGAAGCGCGCGGTTGGCGTCGAGATCCCAGGCGAGGATCTCGCCGTCCATAATCAAGCCGCGGGCGCTTATCAATCCGCCACTCGCGTGAATTTTCGCGAAGGCTTCTTCGAGCTCCGGGAAGCTTTCGGTGATGTCCTCGCGATTGCGCGAGTAGATGGCGACGCGCGCGGGCTGTTCGGGGTCTCCGCAATGCACCTGCGCACGGATGCCGTCGTACTTGTCCTCGATGACGGCGTGAATGGTGTGGTCGTTCGATTGCGGCTGGCTCGCCGCGGCTTCCGCTTCGATGTCCTCGGCGAGAGCCTCTTCCGCTGCATCTTCGGCGAGCAGCGCTTCAGCCTTCTTGCCGCGTTTCTTTGGCTTGGCCTTCGCGGGTTTTGCTGGCTTCACGGTGAAGCGCACTGTGAATCGGTGGATTACTTCTTCGGGCGTCTCGACCGGTGACGCAAGCATGAAGCCGAGCGGATGAAAGAGCCGCATGTGCGCATCGGCGAGCGTGCCCGCGAACGCGCGTTCGACCGCGCGGCTCAGGTCGGCTTCGAGCATGACTGCGTGGCGAACGGCCGCGACCTCGGCGCTGATTCCAAACAGCGTGGCAGCGACGGCGATGGCCTCTTCGACGAGGCTTTGCTTTACGCCGATGCGCATGTCACCGAGCATGAGCTTGAGCAGGAACTTGGTCTCGATCGGCGTCGCGCGGCGAAGCAGCGCTGCAACAGCTGCGGAGCGCACAGCGGTGGTCCTGGCACGTGCCATGGTGTCGAAGGCTTCGGCGACATCGGTGAAGGTGAGCGGCCCAGCCTGATCTCTAATTTCTGTTATCTGATGTCTGGTATTGAGCAGGTCGAACGCTGCGGCGCCGAGATCGCCATATTTGCGGTAAGCGATGTTGAGCGCGGAGTCGGTTGCGCCGGCGATCTCCAGGAGCACGCGGGTGAGCAGCGCCCCGCCGGCGTTGAGCTTGCGCGGATCGGCCTCAGCAAACGGCTGGCCCGCAAGATACAGGCAGAAACGGCCGGCTTCGGCGGCGCTCTCCTGCGCGGCGCGCAGCACGGTCTCGGCGATGGCCGCACGCTTTTTCAGCCGGCTGCCTTCGGCGGCGAGGGCGTCAGCTAACTGTGCCAGCTCTCGGAACTGCAAGCGCTCCTCCCGGAAGTTTCGATGCGCGGTAACGAAAGTTTGCGCGACCGTTCATCTCCTGTATCCCGCGTCTGGCCATCCGATGTATGGTAAGGGCTCTTCCGATTTGAGTCTCCGGGTCCATCGCGCGTTTACCTGTGTCGTTCCATGGACGCGGGCACTGATGTTGTTGCTGCTTGCGGGAGCAGTGCAGGCGCAGACGCCGGCGGTGCACGCGCCGGGCGCTGGCACGGATCTTCCGGAGGCGCCGCAGCAGACGGGTGCTGAGCATAGCAGCGAACAGGCAAGCCATCAGGCGAGTCCGGCAACGCCCGGCCAGGGCGCGACGGTGCGGATCAAAGGTGTGGTCGCGGACATGCAGGGCGGCCTTGTGCCGGGAGCGCACGTGGTGATCACCTGCGCCAACCCGGTGCTCACGACGGAGACGAACGCGAACCAGACGGGTTTCTTCACCGTCGGTGGGCTGCCGGCGGGAATTTATTCGCTGAAGATCAGCGCGCCGGGCCTGCAGACGTATCTGGTTCACGGTCTGCACCTGCGGGCCGGTGAGACTTACTCCATGCCACAGGTTTCGCTGCCGATGGCGCGCACCTCGGCCGACGTGACAGTGACGGTGACGACCGAGGAGATGGCCGAAGACGAGCTGCACAGCGAGTTGAAGCAGCGTGTGTTCGGCGTGCTGCCCAACTTCTACACAAGCTACCAGTGGGACGCGGCGCCGCTGAACGCGAAGCAGAAGTTCAAGCTGACGCTGCACGCCGCGACCGATCCGGTGTTTCTCGGCACGACGGCGATCACGGCAGGAATTGAGCAGGCCCAGAACACGTATCCCGAGTACGGCGACGGGCCGGCGGGATACTGGAGTCGCTACGGCGCGGCGTACGGCGATGCGGTGATTGGGCGTCTCATGGGAAGCGTGGTGTTTTCGACGGTGTTTCACCAGGATCCGCGCTACTTCGTGATGACCAACGGGAGCTGGGAGAGGCGCACGTGGCATGCGGTCTCATCGACTTTCATGCAGCGCAACGACAGGACGAAGCGCTTCGAGCCGGCGTATGCGCACCTGCTCGGCGCAGCGACGACGGGGGTGATCGCGAGCACGTATCACCCGGGTTCGAACCCCGGGAAGCTGGTGCTCAACGATACGATTCTCGACCTCGGCAACAAGGCGGCGAATAACCTTGTGCGCGAGTTTGTGCTGCGGCACCTCGCGAAGCATATCCCGAGCTACGCCAAAGGCCGGCCGCCGCAGGATTAGCGGGAGCGGGCGATTCGGCGCGGTCAGAATCCGCGCACCAGGCTGTACCATCTAACAAGCGATGAATCTGCGCGGCTTCAATCCGGCAATCCGGTGCGTCAGTGCCTCCCGGCACGACTTCCTCTAGCTGCGCCTGCGCGTTCTGTCGTCTCCCCTGCAAAAAAATAGAAAGTTATCCCGGGCCTGAATGGCCTGACTGGACCTCAAAATGTTCGACAAACTCGATCAGATGGAAGCACGTTACGAAGACCTCGGACGCCAGCTTGGCGATCCGTCGCTGCTGAGCGACCAGAAGAAGTTTCAGGCGGTAGCGAAGCAGCATCGCGATCTGGAGCCGACAGTCGATAAGTTTCGCGAGTATCGCAAGCTGCGCGACGGGATCGCCGAAGCCATGGCGATGGCCAACGACAACGACGCGGACGTGCGCGCAATGGCCGAGGAGGAGCTCGCGGAGCTCGAGCCGAAGCTGACGGTGGTTGAAGAAGAGCTGAAGGTCCTGCTGCTGCCGAGAGACCCGAACGACGACAAGAACATCATCATCGAGGTGCGCGCGGGCACCGGCGGCGACGAGGCATCGCTGTTTGCCGCGGAGGTCTTCCGCATGTATCTCCGCTTTGCCGAGCAGCACAAGTGGCGCGTCGAAATTTTGTCCGAGTCACCCAGCGATGTCGGCGGCCTCAAGGATGTGACGGCGATCTTCGAAGGCGACAAGGTGTATTCCCAGATGAAGTATGAGTCTGGTGTGCACCGCGTTCAACGCGTGCCCGCGACCGAGACGCAAGGCCGTGTGCACACTTCGGCCATCACGGTTGCCGTGCTTCCCGAGGCCGAAGAAGTTGACGTGAAGATCGAGCAGAAGGACATTCGCGTCGACACCTTCTGCAGCTCGGGCCCCGGGGGGCAGAGCGTGAATACGACCTACTCGGCGGTTCGCATTACACATCTGCCAACGAACACCGTCGTGAGCTGTCAGGACGAGAAATCGCAGATCAAGAATCGCGAGAAGGCGATGCGTGTTCTTCGTGCGCGGCTCTATGAAGTGGAGACGGAGAAGCAGCACGCCGCGCAGGCCGCCGCGCGCAAGTCGCAGGTCGGCTCGGGCGACCGCAGCGAGAAGATCCGCACGTACAACTTCCCGCAGAACCGGCTTACGGACCATCGCATCGGGCTGACGAATCACCAGCTCAACATGGTGATGGAAGGCATGCTGCAGCCGACGGTCGACGCGCTGATTGCGCATTACACCGCGGAAAGACTCAAGGCCGAAGCAACTGCTGCCTAACGCGCTATGCGTCCACACGGCGGAAAGATTCAAGGCGGAAGCAACTGCTGCTTGACGCGCTATGCGTCCACACCGCGGAAAGACTCAAGGCCGAAGCAACCGCTGCTTGACGCGCTATGCGTCCACACGGCGGAAAGATTCAAGGCGGAAGCAACTGCTGCTTGACGCGCTTTGCGTCCACACGGCGGAGCGGCCGAAGGCCGAAGCAACTGCTGCCTGAATCTCATTCACGACAAGAAAACGGCCAGCGCGTGCTGGGTTTTCCGTTGCATGAATGAGCGGTAATCCACATGCCAAGTTGCACATTGTGAAAGCAATTTGTCTTTGCGAAGAAAACAAGCTTTTACTTTGCAGCCGGTTGCGACAACGCTCGCATTTGCTCCGCCATCCAAGAAACTGGCTAGTCCTTAGCCCGAATGTGAGGACAAAGATGAAAGGTACTGCACGTTTACTAACTCCAATAATTGCCCTTGGCCTCGCGGCTGTCCCGATGAGTGTGCCGAAGCACGCGAGCGCGCAGGTAATTCAGTGGAACATTGATCCCCCCAACTACTACAACGACGTGGGGCGGCGCGCATTTCGTGAAGGCATTGAAGCGGCACATCACGACTTCGACGCGCATCGCGAGATGGACCCCTACCACTACCCGCAGTACCGGAATCCGCCGGTGCCCGGGCCCGAGCGCGACCACTATCGTGATGCGTTCCTTCGGGGATATGACGAGGGCATGCATCGCGCGCGCGGATGGGACGACCATGACCGGGATAACGCCTGGCGCGATCATGACCACGACGGCGACCACGACCATGATCAATATCCTCATTAAACCTGTTTGAACGCGGACAGGGCGGGAGTCTTCGGGCTCCCGCTTCTGGTCGGTCCCTTTACTTCGGCGCTCACCGTCGCCTCTTTTCGCCGAATCGCCGCCGCTGTCCTGCTACCATCCCGCCATGAACGTCCGTACCTGTGCAACAGGTGGACTGCTGCTGTTTTTCGGCGCCGCCTGGGCCGTCTGCGCGCAACAACCTTTCAGCTTGCAGCAGGTGCTCAGCGCGCCTTACGCGGCAGAGCTGACAGCGGCGCCCGCGGGCGATCGTGTCGCATGGGTTGAAGATGCCGAAGGCCACCGCAACCTGTGGGTGGGTGCGCCGCACATTCCCGCGCATCAGCTCACAATCTTCGATCAGGACGACGGCCTGGATATCACCGGGCTGGCATGGTCGCCGGACGGCAGCATCGTGGCGTTCACGCGCTCCACTGAAGATGGCCCGGACGAGAAGCCGTCGAACCCCGCGCATCTCGAGCGGCATATCGAACCGGAGATCTGGCTGGCGCCTGTGGCGGGTCCGGTGCCGACCGCGCCGATCGTGCAAGGCCGCGCCCCGCTGTTCTCGCGCGATGGCCACACGCTCTACTTCCTTCGCGACCATGAGATCTGGTCGCTGCAGATCTCGTCCTCGGGCTCCGCGCCGACGCAGCTCGTGTTCGATCGCGGGCGCGCGTCTTCGCTGACGCTCTCGCCTGATGGCAACCTGCTCGCGTTCATCAGCACGCGCGACAGAGGCCAGCGCGAACACAGCTTCCTCGCGCTTTTCGATCTGCGCAGCCACGCGCTGACCTTTCCGGCTGCGTCAACCGACAACGACTCGGCGCCGGTGTTTTCGCCTGACGGAAAGCAGCTCGCCTGGATGCGGACGCCGTTTGTCTCGGCGCCGGAGTTCGCGGCCAATCGCATCTCCGCGAACCCGTGGTCGATTGAGCTGCTCGATATCGCCAGCCGGCAGTCGCATGCCGCGTTCACGCCTGCGGCCAACACACCCGGCTCGGTGCTGCCGCACATGTCACAGGGCGCGCCACGGATCTTCTGGACCGCGCGCGGGCAGATCATCTTTCCCAGCGAGGCCGACGGCTGGGTGCATCTCTACCAGCTCGACCCTGCTCACACTGAACGCGCGCCGCAGCTCCTGACCGAAGGCGCCTTCGAGGTCGAAGATCCGGCCATCAGCTCAGACGGAACCACGCTGGTGTACGCATCCAATCAGGCGGTCAACGATCCGCTCGATGCGGATCGCCGTCACATCTGGCGGCTCGATCTCGGAGACGGAGCAACGCCGACTGAGATCACGCATGGCGCCGGCATCGAAACCCATCCGCAGCTCTCGTCGCAAAGCCACTCACTCGTCGCGCTGATCTCCAATGCGCGCGAGCCCATGCATGCGGCGTTCATCACGTCACGCGGCGAGATGCAGCCGCTGCACGTAAACGCACTGCCGCGAACGTATCCTGCCGCGCAGCTCTCCGCACCGCAGCAGGTGCTATTTCCATCGCAGGATAAGCTGTTCACTTTGCACGGTCAGCTCTTCTTTCCGCCGCACATCAATCCGAAGGTCCCGCATGCGGCGGTCCTGTTTTTCCACGGCGGCCCGCACCGGCAGATGCTGCTGGGCTATCCGGGGATGGACTACTACTCCAACGCATACGCGATGAACCAGTACCTCGCGTCGCGCGGCTTCATCGTGTTGAGCGTGAACTATCGCTGCGGCATTGGCTACGGCATGAACTTCCGCGACTGCGAGAACTCCGGTGCCGCCGGCGCAACGGAATACAACGATGTGCTGGGCGCGGTGAACTACCTGCGCGGATCTTCGTACGTGGACCCTGCGCGCATCGGAATCTGGGGCGGAAGCTACGGTGGATATCTCACCGCGCTGGCGCTGGCACGCAACAGCGATTTCTTCGCCGCCGGCGCGGATTTCAGCGGCGTGCACGAGTGGGCGCGCGAGGACAACGCCACGGCAGACTGGCTTCGCGGCACGCTGGCTGAGCAGGAGCGCATTGCGACCGTCGCGCATGAGAGCTCGCCAACGGCCGCTGTCGAGCGCTGGAAATCGCCCGTCCTGTTTATCCACGGAGACGATGACCCGGATGTCGCCTACCAGCAGACACCGCGGCTCGCCGATGCGCTGCGCGCGCGCGGAGTTGCTGTGGAAGAGCTCATCTTCCCAGACGAGGTGCATGACTTTATCCTGCAACGCGACTGGTTGACGAGCTACGAACACACCGCCTCATTCTTCGAACGCATCTTGCATCCTGAGCACTAAGGCCAACGTCCCACTCTCATGTCCATTGCTGAAGATTTAGCCATCCTGGAGCACCAGGAAAAGATTCTGCGGTTTGCCAGCTTCAACCCGGAGACCGCGTGGGAGCTCGGCTGCCTGCTGCGCACATTGCTGGTCGATTGCCAGGCTGGCGGAACGGTGGAGATCGAGCTCGCTGGACACCTGCTGTTCGCCTGCGCGACGCCGACCTCGAACGCTGGCCAGGCTGACTGGATTCGCCGCAAGCGCAACGTCGTGCATCGCTTCGGCCGCAGCTCCTATGCCATCGGATTGCTACTCGAGCAGAACAACGAAACCCTGCAGTCGCGCCACTGCCTGAGGCCCGCGGACTACGCCGCGCACGGCGGCGGCTTCCCGATCCTGCTCGAAGGCACCGGACCGGTGGGCAGCGTGGTGATGTCCGGCCTGCCGCAGCGCGATGACCACAACCTGGTCATTTCTGCGCTCGCAAAGGTCCTCAACAAGGACGTTCCCCGGCTGGCGTGACGATGAAGCCCATTGCGATTGCCCTCAGCTTGCCGATTCTGCTGGCGAGTATCTCGACGGCGCAGACGCTGGCCGCAACTGAGCAGCCGTACCATCGTGTCTTCGTCTTCGGGCAAAGCACGCGCGGGTCCAACAGCGTCACGGCCCTCACCAGCGCCGCTCCATACTCGCCCGGCTGGGGCTTCGGCTTTGATGGCGAAGCGCCATCCGTCGAAGCGTCCAGCATCGGCGGTCAGCCCTTCTTCTTCAGCTTCGACGCACCCGAGGGCAACTACCGCGTGACGGTAACGTTCGGCGCCGATGAGCCATCACAAACCACCGTCAAAGCTGAACTCCGCCGCTTGATGATTGAAAGCGCCGACGCACCCGCGGGCGGTAGCCTCACGCGAACTTTCATCGTGAACGTTCGCACTCCTGCATTGCCCGGCGGAGGCGTCGTTCGGCTGAAGGCGCCGCGCGAAAGCGAACAGGAAGCGCGCGACTGGGACAGCCGCATCACGCTCGAGTTCGACGGCACAAATCCGAGCGTGCGCAGTCTCATCGTCGATCGCGTTCACGTGCCCACGATCTATCTTCTCGGCGATTCAACCGTCTGCGACCAGATGGGTGAGCCCTATGCCTCGTGGGGCCAGATGTTTCCACGATTCTTCAAGCCGACCATCGCCATCGCCAACCACGCGGAGTCCGGCGAGACCGTCGCTGCAAGCAACGCGCGCGGCCGCTTCGAGAAGATTCTTTCGCTCATCCAGCCCGGCGACGTCTTCATCGTGCAGTTCGGTCACAACGACATGAAGGAGAAGGCCAAAGATCCGGACGCCGCGCAGAAGTACAAGGCCGGGCTGATCGATTGGGCCAACAGGATCAAGGCCAAAGGCGCGACACCGGTCATCGTCACGCCGATGAATCGGCACACGTTTGAGGACGGCCACGTCATCGACAGCCTCGAAGAGTATCCGCAGATGGCGCGCGAAGCCGCGGCCGCAACCGGCGCCGCGCTGATCGATCTCAATGCTCAATCGAAGATCCTCTATGAATCGTTCGGCGAGAAGGGCTCACTCGCGCTGTTTGAGCACAACGCCGACTACACCCAGAAGGACGGCACGCACCATTCGCCTTTCGGCGCCTATCAGCTCGCGAAGCTCATCGTTCAGGGACTCATCGATGACAATCTGCCCGTCGCGCGGCAGGTGGTGGACGACTGGAAGCGTTTCGACCCTGCGCATCCCGATCCGGAGTCCGGCTTCCACGTCCCGCCTTCCGTCACGTTCGCCACTGCTAAACCGTTCGGCAGCTGATCCACGCGCTCCGCATTCCGGGATAGCGCACCAGGCGGATCGGCCACGTCTTATCCTGAAGCTGATGACTTCGACTCTCCGCATTACCCGCCGCGCGGCCGACCGTCTGCGCGCCGGCCATCTGTGGGTCTACCGCTCCGATGTTGAATCGAGCGATGCCGGGCTGGCTGCAGACGAACTCGCTCCAGGCGCGCTGGTCACCATTGTCGACGGACGCAAAATCCCGCTCGGCACCGCGCTCTACTCCACCACGTCGCAGATCGCCGCGCGTCTCGTGTCACGCAATCCGGAGCTCACGCGCGAGCTGTACCTCGTCGAGCTGAGAGACAGGATCCACACCGCGATCGAGCTTCGTCGTGAGCTCGCCCCGCTGGCGGCCGACAACAACGCCCACCGGCTGGTCTTTGCCGAGGCGGACAATCTGCCCGGCATCATCGCTGACCGATACAACGATCTCGTGCTGCTTCAACTGCTCACCCAGGGCACAGCGCAGGATGACGTGCGCCAGGTCGTCGTTGACGCTATGCGCCGTCATCTCGCCTCGAACGCTGAACCGCTCACAATCTGGGAGCGGCCGGATCCGCGCATCCGCGAGCTCGAACAACTCTCGCCTCCGCCCTCGGGCCCGATGTTCACCACGCAGACTTCGCCTGAGAGCGCACCGGCAACAACGACCTTCGTTCTCAACGGCCTGAACTTCCACTATGACGTCGCAGCCGGACAAAAGACCGGAGCGTTCCTCGATCAGCGCCTGAATTACGACGCTGCGGCACGTCATGTGCTCGCGTCCGGTCGCACCAACAAAGCTCTCGACGTCTGCACCTACCAGGGCGGCTTCGCGCTTCACCTCGCGCGCGTCTGCTCGCGCGTCACCGGCATCGACCAATCCCGCGCCGCGCTCGAAGCCGCCGACCGCAACCTCAATCTCAATCCAGAGCTCGCCTCACGCTGCGAGGTCGACTGGGTTGAAGCCGATGCGTTCACGCTTTTGCGCGCGCTCGACGACGCGGCGCGTAACCCGAGCGCAGCCGACTCCCTTCCGATCAGCCCCGGCGGCTTCGACACCATCGTGCTCGACCCGCCCGCATTTGCGAAGTCAAAACGTGCTGCGGAAGGCGCGCTGCGCGGATACAAGGAGCTGAACCTGCGCGCCATTCGCCTGCTCTCGCCCGGTGGCACGCTCATCACCTGCTCGTGCTCGCATCATGTCTCGCTCGCGGACTTCACCGAAGTAGTCGCAGCCGCAGCCGCCGACGCACATCGCCGTGTGCAGTTGCTCGAAGATTCGTGCCGCCGCGCCAGACCACCCGGAGGTCCTCACGCTGCCGGAGACGCGCTACCTCAAATGTCTGATCTGCCGGGTCGACTAGCAGCGAATCGCGTACGCTGTTGCGCATGAGCTTTCGCTACGCTTTGCTCACGCTCATTCTGGCCGGCGCTCCGGCATGCACGCTCGCGCAGCAGCCGTCCATCCTGCCCGATCTCGTCCGGCAGATCGACAGCATTCCCGCCATTGATAACCACGCGCACCCCATGCTCTCACCACCTGCGGACGCCACCGACCGCGAGTTCGATGCGCTCCCGGTCGACAACATGGCTCCGCAAACCGACCCTGTGGCACTGCGCGCTGACTGGCCTCCGCTGGCGGACGCCTGGCACGCGCTGTTTGGGGTTGACCTGCAGCCGCCGCTCACGCCCGATACAACCAAGCTGCTCGACGCGGCACGCGCCCGCGTAAAAGCGCGCGAGGGCGAGCACTACTCCGCCTACGTGCTGGACAAGTCCGGCATCGAGACCATGGTTGCGAACCGGGTCGCCATGGGCGTGGGCGTGCAGCCGCCGCGTTTTCTCTGGGTGCCGTATGAGGACGCGCTGCTCTTCCCGCTGAATAACTCTGCGCTCGCCGCTGAAACACCGGACCGCGCGCAATTCTATCCGCTGGAAGACAAGCTGCGCGCCCGATATTTACACCAGGTCGGCCTGACAAAAATGCCGAGCACGCTCGATGAGTACGTCGCTACTGTAGTTCTGCCGACGCTCAGGCGTCAGCGCGCGCAAGGCGCGATCGCAGCTAAATTCGAGCTCGCGTATTTACGCTCTCTCGCGGTCGGGAACCCAAGTAAGACTGACGCTGCCGCGGTGTACGCCGAATACATTGATGCCAATACATCACCGGATCCGGCGACCTACAAGCCGCTCGAAGATTACCTCTTCCGCACGATTGCAGCGGAATGCGGCCGGCTCGGCATGGCGGTGCACCTGCATTCCATGGCCGGCGCGGGCAGCTACTTCTCTGTCACCGGCGGCAACCCAATGAATCTGGAGCCTGTGCTGAATGATCCCGCGCTCCGCCAGACTAACTTCGTATTCCTGCACGGCGGCTGGCCTTATGTGCATCAAGTCGGGGCGCTGCTTGAAAAGCCAAACGTCTATCTCGACATCTCGCAGCAGGCTCTCGTGATCCCCGCAGCAACGCTCGCAATATGGCTGCGCGAGTGGCTGGAGCTCTTTCCGGACAAGGTTCTCTTTGCCACCGATGGATATCCGTACAGCGAGAGTCTCGGCTGGGAGGAGTCGACCTGGCTCGCTGCGCGCAATGCGCGGCACGCGCTCGGCATCGCCCTGAGCGGCATGGAGCGCGACGGCGAAATCACGCCTGCGCGCGCCTCGCAACTCGCGCACATGGTGCTGCAAGACAACGCCGCCGCGCTCTACCACCTCCAGCAACTGAACAAATGAGCTTCTATCTGCCTCGCAAGTCGCGCTCAAAGAATCCGACGGCCAGGTCGCCTACCTCGGTGTGTACCGCATCGCGATCCACGCCGGGAGGATCTTCGCAGAACACTGCCAGCTTCTGCTTTCCCTCCGCTGTGCAGGTGTCCAGAAACGTGTAGTGCGCCACGTTTGGCAGCACGCTCTCCTTCGCGCCACGTATATGCGCGCGAATCAAATCCGCGTTGTCCTTCGCCGGAGCCATTGGGTCGGCCGAGCCAACGACAATCTGCACAGGAATCCGGATCGAGTGCAGGCTCTCTGGCGTCAGCGTGAAGCCCACCGCCGGCGCAATCGCGAAGATCGCGCGTACGCGCGGATCGCGATAGCTTTCATCGGATCGCGCCAATGAGACGCCGCTCGTCCTTCGCGCCGTCGCGAGCATCTGTTCCGGCGTTCCCATGTCCTTCATCTCGGGGACACGGCATACAGTCGAGTCCGGGTGCTGCCTGCACAGATCAATGATGATGCTGATGTCCGTGCGCGCGCCGCCAAGCGCCAGCACGGTGTAGCCGCCGATCGAAAATCCTGCAGCGCCGATGCGGCTGCTGTCGATCTTCGGCCCGAACTCCGCGTCGGCCAGCATGCCATCCAGCACGTCGCTCAGATCCGTCGCGCGCTCCCACCACAGCAGGAAGCCCTCCGCCGTGTACGGCTCCAGCGCGTTGTTGCCGGGATGATTCACCGCCGCGGCGATGAACCCCGCACGCGCGAGCGCCGTACCCAACCACGCCATCTGCATCGCCGAGCCGCCGGTCCCATGCGACAGCAGAATCAGCGGCCACTTGTTCAGCGCCGGCGCCATGGCCGCGTGCTCCGCAGCCTTGCCGGCCAGCAGCAGCGGAGCGTCTGGCGGGCCGATCACCTGCTGCTGCTCGACCGCATTCTGCGCGGCCGGATACCATACCGTGACGCGCAGCTCCTGGTGTTCGGCGCCGCGCCAGTTGCGCTGCTCCTTCGGATGAAAGACTCGCGAGGTAACGCCGGCTTTGAACGTTTCCTGAGGTTGATTCTTATCGCTCGCTGAGGCATTCGCCGCACCCGCCAAAACCAAAATGCACAGCATCATCCAGACGCGTATCTGCATGCCAACAGAGTAGCGCGACGCTCAGCTTTTATTTGCGAGCAGCTTCATCTGCTTGCTGTAGAGCTTCGCGTCGAACCTGCGTCCCGTGCTCTCGAACGCCGGGAGCATGCGCATCGATCGAGGCCGAATGACGCTCGCGCTGACCTGCGCCTTTTCGAGCAGCTTCGACGGCACAATCACATCCGCATCTACGGTCCAGAACGGCACGCGGATCTGCTCGGCAAGCTTCGCTCGCCAGCTCTCAGGAAAACATCATCTCGCTCTGTCGTGCTGAGGCTTTCCCCTACCGCGGCCGAGCGCCTCACACCCGTCAGCATACTTCACACGCAACGACAGAGCCTCGGGGTTAAGATTCCGTTACGATCGAATCACCGAAATTGCTATGGCCTGTAACGTCACTGAAACCGCTTGGGTCGTCCCCGCCGAAGAACCTGCGATCGAGCCCGTACGCCTTCGCCGCGCGACTGCGGAGGACGCTGACGCGCTCGCGCTGGTCGGCGCTGCCACCTTCCTCGAGGCCTTCACCTGGATGCTGCCCGGCGAGGACATCCTCGCTCACTGCACGACGAGCCACTCGGCCGAGAGTTACCGCGCCGCATTCGCGAAACCCGACACGCGCATCACGCTCGCGGTCACAGCACGCGGCGGCTCGCCCATCGGCTACGCGATGCTCGCCGCGCCGGATCTGCCCAGCTTTCCGCTTCAGCCCGGCGACATCGAGCTCAAGCGTATCTATCTGCTCTCACGCTTCCGTTCGCGCCAGCGCACACCCGTGCTGGACGAGGCTGGCCGCCCGCAGCCCGAGCTCAGCCCCGGTCAGGCGCTGATGAACGCTGCGATCACCGATGCGCAGTCGATGCAATTCAAACGTCTGCTGCTCGGCACGCACGAAAACAATCAGCGCGCGATCGCCTTCTATCTCCGCAACGGCTTCGCAAAAGCAGGGACGCGCACCTTTCAGGTAGGCAGCCAGTGCTGCTGCGACCTGATCTTTGCGCGTCCCTTGGATTAATTCCGGTTCGCAGTTCAGGGTCGACCGCTCACGGCTTCGTCTGGTAGTTTCCGGGAATGTAAGGCGCCATCGTCGGCGCGCCCAACCCGAGAAGCTCCGTCACCGAGCCGTCCTTGTTCGCTGTCCAGATATTTCCGGAGATGTCCGGAGTCGCGTCCAGGCAATCGCCGGTCGAGCCGGTTTGAAAGCCGCGCGAAGCCAGCCAGCTATTGGTGGTCGAGACGTACGTGATCCCGGCAATGTTGTAGGCGCTTACCGTCGTCGCACCCTGGTTTGCAATCCACAGCGTGCCGGCGCCGTCCAGCGTAATACGGTCAGGGATGCTCATCGCCCCCAGGTTCGAGACCGTGGTCTGCGTGGCGCAGGTAACACCAGTCACCGTACCCCCGGAGTTTTTCGTCTGCGGGCAACTGATCTTATAGATCGTCCACGGACCGCCGTTGCTGTTGTTCGGCATCCACAGGTTGTTCGAGGAATCGATGGCAAGCGCGTATGCATCCGCGATTGCAACGGACTTGCCTTTGTTGACCCCCGTACCAAGGCCGCCCAACTCCGTTGAAGTCTGGCTCGGAGCAAACGCGTCGCCGAGGCTGTCGACCGCAATCCACGCGGGTCCCGTCAGCGTTGTTGAGAACGCATGGGACGTGGTCCTCTGCTCGCTTCCGTCCGGGTTGAAGATGCTTACCGTGCCCGCCGTGTCGTTCGCGACAAACGCGTCGCCGGACGAATCGAACGCAATCCCCGCGGGTCCATTGATCCCTGACGAGCCAGCGGTCGATGTGAACGTCGCAGCGCCGGTGCTGTCCAGAATCGTCATCTTGTTGTTCGCGGCGTCCGAGGCCCAGATGCTGCCTGTGGATGTCACCGCCACGCCCTTGATCTCTCCGAACGTCGCGCCCGTGTCGTCCTTGTCGTAGCTGGCGAACACGCCCAGCGGCGTCACCTTCACCGCACCCTTGACCTCATCCCCAATCCACATGTTGCCTGAGGCGTCTGCAACCATGTTGAACGGTCCGCTGTCGATCGTGGCCCCGCCATTCGTTCCGTACAGGCTGATCACGTTGTTGTAAACGATCGGCAGCGTCCAGTCCGTCGGCTGCGCCGTCAACGACGGGTTGAACGGATTGTTCGCTGACGTCAGGCCGTACAGGTTCGTCACGTTCTCCGCCTGGTTATGGGCGATGTTGAAGATCGCATTCGCCTCATCGGTGGCGATCGCTCCGCTCGACGTCGTCGCGTACTTGAACAGATTCACGCAGTTGCCTGAGCTTGCACTCGAACTGTTGACACAGGTCGCCAGCAGGTTCGCCAGCGTGTAGATCTTCGATTGCGGATTCGTGTTGGGGCTGGCGGTAGGGCCCGGGTTCGCATTTGGCGAGGTAGGCGCCTGCCCCCACTGCAGGTTCACGATGTTGGTCTCGTTCGCAAACGCATTCGCCAGCGCCGTCGTTCCGGTCGCATCCGTGGACACGTTGTAAGCCGTCGTTGCAAATCCGCTTACGGAGTAGGCGAACGCCACCGTCGTGACCTCGTTGATCACCAGGTAAGGCACCTGCGCCGCGAGGTTGCCGGCCGCCGGGCATTGCCCCAGCCCCGCCATCTGCACGATCGCGGTGTTGTTCACGTTCGAGAACGTGACGTTCACCCCGGCTCCGGCAGCGGTGGTTTTTGTACTGAGAGTGATTGTCGTTCCACTCACCGCCGTTACCGCCGCACCTGCGCCTATTCCGGCGCCGGTTACCGTCTGCCCGATCGCAATGCTGGTAGCGCTCGTTACGGTGATCGTGAGGCTGTTGATCGCGAACGTCGCCGTCGTACTAAACGGGCCCACCCCCGGGTTGCCGCCGACCGCCACCATGTACACCTGTTTACCCACTGTGCAAACGTAGTCGCCGCTCAGCGCGAAGTTTCCACTCGCGTCCGTCTTCACGTAATAGTTGGTATTCGAGTCCTCAAACGCATTGCTCGGGCAAGTCCCCGTCATCAGCGTCGAGTTGCAGATCAGCGATGTCGCATTCGTTCCGTAGCCCGATGTGCTGGCCTGGTACAGGTAAACACTCGCGCCCGTTACTGGAGCCTGTCCGCCATGGACCATGCCTGTAATGTTGCCGATGGGAACCTGCTCGTCCTGGACTGGGCCGGGAGCAAAGCTGCCCGAGCATCCGCTCAACAGCCCGGCTGCAAGGGTGGCAATGGCGACGAGGAAAAGGGTGGAACGGTGGCGTGTCTGCATAGGCTCGCTCGAATTGCTGGAAATCACCCCTTTACTATGTTTCAAACTGGGACAAAATCCTGTGCCTAGAGAGGGTCCGAGGGCTACAACTTCGGTAAATGCGGCTCACCTTGGAAGTCCGCGTGCGTGCAACGCCAGATGCAGTTAACTGGGTCGCTTCACCTCCAGATTCCGTCCTGCAATGCGCTATGGTTTTGTCCCCCAGGTTGCCGTTCGTGGAGGTACTCGTCACCGGGTCCGTCGTCGTCACCGTTCTACCTTGGTAAGGAGGGAATGACGTTGGCCGGTGCCGGTACTTCATGCGTCATCAGCAGTTAATTCAGTCGCTTCGGCTTGCGATTTCCCGCCGGAATTGCATCTTTACGGCCCCCCGGGACGTCTAAAGTGATGTAAACTGGCTGTGCTGGAGACCTGCGCCTCCGAGTTGCCGAAGCACTGGGTTGTATTTCCAATGACTTCCGCCCGCGCCCGCGGCCTTGACCGCACCCGAGTCCCCAGCGACCCCATTGACATCAAGGGTTCCTTGCGTCCCAAAATCAGCCAAAGGACCGGCGCGCAGGTATACCTTCATGACCCCCGCCCACTCCAACCTGTGTGGGCCACTCCGAGGAGCGCCAAACCGTGGCTGAAGAGCTCGATAAGTACGAAGAAGATGTAGACCGGATCATCGATACCGGCAAAGAGAAGGGATATCTCACCTTCGGCGAGGTCAACGACCTCCTGCCCGGTGACATCACCTCGCCCGACGATCTCGACGATCTGCTCACCACCATCAATACCCAGGGCATCGATGTGCTCTCCGGCGACAACCGCCGTGGCAAGGATGAGCGCGACGAAGAGCACGAGCCCGGCGAAGAGTCCGACGACGTCGAACTCGACCTCACGCCCGGCACCCTCGAAAAAACCAACGACCCCGTCCGCATGTACCTCCGCGAGATGGGGACCGTCCCCCTGCTCACCCGCGAGGGCGAAGTCGAAATCGCCAAGCGCATCGAGCGCGGCCAGATGCGCGTCATGAAGGCCATCTCCCGCTCGCCCATCGTCATTCGCGAGATCATCGCGCTCGGCGAAGACCTCAAGCGCGGCGTCCGCAACATCAAGGAAGTCGTCACCTTCGACGAAGAGGAGCTCACCGAAGAGATCCTCCAGGCACGCGTGCGCTCCACCGTCGCCCGCATCGACTCCCTCATCAAGCACCAGAAGAAGGCCGCCGACTGGCAGGCCCGCGTCGACGAGCCGCACGGCAAGGATGCCAAAGCCAAGGAGCGCGACAAGCGCAAGTCCCGCTGGCACCAGGGCCGCGAAACCGTCTACGTCACCCGCGTGGTCCGCGAGCTGAAGTACACGAACGCCGAGAAAAAGCGCCTGCTCGACAAGGTCAACAAGACCGTCGACTCCATGCGCACGCTCGAGCGCCAGATCCGCTCCCTCGACGCCAAGTACGAGGCCTCGCGCTCTGAAGAGCTCAAGAAGGAGTACCGCCGCCAGCAGAAGAACTGCCGCACCGATCTCGAGCGCGTTGAGCAGGACTCCGGCATCTCCATCGAGGCGCTCAAGAAGACCCAGCGCGAGATGATCCAGGGCGACATGGACGCCGAGAAGGCCAAGCGCGAGCTCATCGAAGCCAACCTCCGCCTCGTCGTCTCCATCGCCAAGAAGTACACCAACCGCGGCCTGCAGTTCCTCGACCTTATTCAGGAGGGCAACATCGGCCTCATGAAGGCGGTCGACAAGTTCGAGTACCGGCGCGGTTACAAGTTCTCGACCTACGCCACCTGGTGGATCCGGCAGGCCATCACCCGGGCGATCGCGGACCAGGCACGCACGATCAGAATCCCAGTCCATATGATCGAGACCATCAACAAGCTCATCCGCACCTCGCGTCAGCTTGTGCAGGAGCTCGGCCGCGAAGCCTCGTCTGAAGAGATCGCCCGGCGCATGGACATCCCGGTCGCGAAGGTCCGCAAGGTCCTCAAGATCGCCCAGGAGCCCATCTCGCTCGAAACGCCGATCGGCGAAGAGGAAGATTCGCACCTCGGCGACTTCATCGAAGACCGCATGGCCGTTAGCCCATCCGACGCGGTCATCTCGGTCAACCTGAAGGAATACACATCGCAGGTCCTCCGCACCCTGACGCCGCGCGAAGAGCGTGTCATCAAGATGCGCTTCGGCCTCGAAGATGGCTCCGAACACACCCTCGAGGAGGTCGGTCAGTCCTTCCAGGTCACCCGTGAACGCATTCGCCAGATCGAAGCCAAAGCCCTCCGTAAGCTCCGCCACCCGAGCCGCTCGCGCAAGCTCAAAGCCTTCGTCGACGGCGTCAAAGAGATGTAGCCCCTTACCTCTCCCCAAAGCAAAGGCCGCGAGCAATCGCGGCCTTTGCTTTGCCCCTGTCCCCCATTCGCCACATCCATGTGGCCGTTTAGACACAAGTCCACCCCTAAGTTGCCTGCTTCGAACACTTTGCGAAAATTGGCCGGGGGAGGGGTACCGGCTCATCTCACCCCGTCCTCGACCATCCCAGTCCCCGCCGTAACCGCCTCATTCCCGAGCTCCTCTGCGAATCACAGCGTTACAATCCCACATGGGCCCTTCAGCCTCCCAAGGAGCCGATCGATGACCTGGTTCAAGCGCGAAGCCCACGAGATCGTTCAGCCCGCCGACCACGAGGTCCGCACCGAAGGCCTCTGGACCAAGTGCACCCAGTGCGGCAAGCCCATCTGGAACGCGGACCTCGAAGCCAATCTGCAGGTCTGCCCCTACTGCGAGCACCA
Organism: uncultured Verrucomicrobiae bacterium; assembly: GCA_963716225.1. Taxonomy (GTDB): domain Bacteria; phylum Acidobacteriota; class Terriglobia; order Terriglobales; family Acidobacteriaceae; genus Granulicella. The sequence goes on from OY970299.1 coordinate 2,360,734, forward strand.
CTTCAAGATCGGTGCCCGTGAGCGCATTGCTATGCTGCTCGACCACGGCTACGAGCTCGTCGATGGCGAGCTCCGCTCCACCGATCCGCTGAGCTTCACTGACCTGAAGGCCTACAAAGACCGTCTCCGGCAGGCGCAGCAGAAGACCGGTCTGAACGACGCGATCGTGAACGCCGTCGGCAAGATCAACGGCCTCGAAGTCGTGCTCTCCGTCATGGAATACAGCTTCATCGGCGGCTCCATGGGTGCCGTCGTCGGCGAGACCATCGCCCGTGCGGTCGATCGCGCCTACGAAAACCGCACGCCGCTGATCATCGTCTCGGCTTCCGGCGGCGCGCGCATGATGGAGGGCATCGCCTCGCTCATGCAGCTCGCCAAGGTGTCCACCGCGCTCGCCCGCCTCGACGAGGCCCGCATCCCCTACATCTCGCTCATGACCGACCCCACCACCGGCGGCGTCACCGCCAGCTTTGCCATGCTCGGCGACCTGAATATCGCTGAACCCGGCGCCCTCATCGGCTTCGCCGGTCCGCGCGTCATCGAGCAGACCATCCGCCAGAAGCTTCCCGAAGGCTTTCAGCGCAGCGAGTTCCTCCTTGAGCACGGATTCCTCGACGCGATCGTTTCGCGCAAGGAGTTGAAAGCGTATCTCGCCAACTCGCTCGCCTGGATGAGCGAGCCGCGCGTGATCGAGCTTGAGAGCACCGCCAACTCGGCCGACACAACCGCCGCCGCCGCCGACTGAGTTCCCGTGCAGGAGGCTCAACGCACTCCGGGGTCCCCGGCGAGCGCCGTCGGCTCCCTCGGCTTTTCACGCACCGCCCTCCGGGTAGCCATGCGCCGCGCCGCGCACCAGCTCCACGACGCCCGGCCACTCATCTTCGAAGACCCCTTCGCTCTCCAGATCCTTCCACCTGAATCGCGCGCCGAAGTTCAACGCACACCTGCAGGCACACGCAGGCCGTTCTCCGCGGCCATGCGCGCATTCATCGTCTCCCGAAGCCGCTTTGCGGAAGACGTGCTCGCGACCGGCGTGCGCGAGCGCCACATTCGCCAGGCGTTGATTCTGGGCGCCGGCCTCGACACGTTCGCGCTCCGCAATCCGTTCCCGAACCTTCGCGTTTTCGAGCTCGACCATCTCGCCACGCAATCATGGAAGCGCCAGCTTTTGGCCGCTGGAAAGCTCAGCATTCCGGAGTCGCTCACGTTCGTTCCCATCGATTTCGAGCGTCAGTCCCTCCGCCAGCAGCTTCTTCACGCCGGCTTTGACTTCACGACGCCGACTGCGACCACATGGCTCGGCGTCACGCCCTACCTCACTCCCGACGCTTTCGCCGCCACGGCGCGCGTGCTTGGCCGGTTGCCGGCGGGCTCCAGCGTGGTCTTCGACTACTTTCAACCACGCGAGGCGCTGCCGTTCATTGAGCGGCTGATGCTCGATTCGCTCTCCGCGCGCGTGGCGAAGGCCGGCGAGCCGTTTCAGCTCTTCTTCACGCCCGCGCAGCTCGCCGACGAGCTTCCGCGCTACGATCTCGCGATCATTGAGGACCTCGATCCCGACACGATGAATGCGCGCTATCTGGCAAACCGAGGCGACGGCCTGCGCCTGCGCGGCCACGGCACTCGCTTCTGCCATGCCGAAGTGCAGGCCACTGACGCGAGACAATAGACCCATGACGTACGAGGAAGCGCTTGCGCGGCTGGCGACCATGGGGCCGGAGCTGCGCACCGGCAAGGCCGGCGTGCCACGCAAGTGGTCGCTCGATCACATCCGCACCTTGCTGCGCGAGCTCGGAAATCCCCACCGCGCCTTTCGCTCCGTTTTGATCGCAGGCACGAACGGCAAAGGCTCGACGGCCGCCACGCTCGCATCCATCCTGAACGCCGCGGGTCTGCGCACCGGGCTCTACACGTCTCCACATTTGCTGCGCGTCAACGAACGCATCCGCTTCTCCGCGGGTGCGCCTCCGCAGCTCACCGAGATTCCGAACGCCGACTTCGCGCGCCTCTTCACTGTCGTCGATGACTGCGCCGCGAAGCTCGTGCCAACTGGCGAGCTGCCGCACCCGCCCAGTTTTTTCGAGCTCCTCACCGCAACCGCGTTCTGCTTTTTTGCCGAGAGGGGGATCGACATTGCCGTGCTCGAAGTAGGGCTCGGCGGCAGACTGGACGCGACCAACGTTGTCGAGCCGCTGGTCTCCATCATCACCGACATCGGGCTCGACCACACTGAGTTTCTCGGCAACACGCTACGCTCGATCGCCACGGAAAAGGCCGGCATCCTTCGTCAGGACGGCGTGCTTGTTACGCTGTCGCAACACCCGGAGGCCAACGCCGCCATTGGGGAGATTGCTGTTGGCCTGAACGTTCGCGGCGTAGATGCTTCCCGCTGCCTCCCAGCCCGCGAATATCGCGGCAGCTCGGCCCAGCCCATTGACATCAATGCATCCTTTGAGAAGTTGCGGAATCATTACGCGATTTCGATTGACGGCAAAGTAATTTCAGTGGAGTCCCCCCTTGCCGGACAGCATCAGCAACGCAACATTGCCTTGGCCGTCGCCGCTGCACTCGAGCTCCGAGCGAATTCCCGCTTCATCATCTCGAACGACGCAATCGAACGCGGTATTCGCAACACGCAATGGCCGGGTCGTCTCGAGTGGATTCCGGCGACGGCCGGCCACGCGCCCCTTCTGCTTGACGTCGCACACAATCCAGCCGGAGCCTGGGCGCTTCGCGCGGCGCTCGCGCAGCTGCCCGAAGATCGTCCGCGCACCCTCATCTTCTCCTGCCTCGCGGACAAGCCGATTCTCGAGCTCGTGCAGATTCTCTTCCCGCTGTTCGACCGCTCTTCAGCCGACCCCGCACGTTCTCGCGATCACATCCTCATCACGCACATTGCCAACCCGCGCGCGGCGACCGTGGACGCGCTTCTCGCCGCCGGGGATCAAATCAACATCCCCGCCCTCACCGCACCGGATGCGCGATCCGCGCTGGAGCAAGCCCAAGCCGTCACGCCGGCCGATGGTCTCATCGTTGCCACGGGATCACTCTTCCTGATCGCCGAGCTCCGCGCGTTGGTTCTCCCACTGCTCTGGTGAACGTTGCCGCACGTTACGATAAGCACGATGCCATCCAAGGAAATCCTGCAGCCGGAAGAACACGTTACGGCCGCTGAGGCCCCGCGCCCCGAGATTCCTCTTGCGCTGCGCTGGCTCACGTGGCTCCTGGTGCTGCCGCTCATCGCACTCGCGACGGCCTTCTTCGGATCGATTTCTCTGGTTGCAGGGCTATGGGATGAATCGGGCCGCCAGCAACATTTCCTCGCCCGCACCTGGGCGCGCGTCCTGTTGTGCATTGCATTGTCACGCGTCAACGTCGAAGGGCTGGAAAAGCTGCAGGCGCTGCGCCGCCGCGAAGCCACCCACGGCCGGCCCAGCCGCCGTCCGGTGGCCGTCTACGCCTCCAACCACCTCAGCTACTATGACACACCGATGCTGTTCGCGAAGCTGCCGTTTCAGTTCCGCATTCTCGCCAAAGCCTCGCTGTGGAAGCTGCCGTTTATTGGCTGGTATCTGAACCGTTCCGGACAGGTGCCGATCGACCAGAGCTCCGCGCGCGCCGGCGTTGCAAGCCTCATGCGCGGCGTCCAGACGCTGGAGGGCGGCCTTCCGCTAATGCTGTTTCCTGAAGGCGGACGTTCAGCCACCGGTGAGCTGAAATCGATGGTCGCCGGCGCTGCATGGATGGCGATCAAAGCGCAGGTTCCACTCGTGCCCGTCACGCTCATCGGCACGTACGAACTGCTGCCGATCCACACTTACGCGCTTCGCCCGCGCCCGCTCAAGCTGATTATCGGAGACCCGCTCCCCACCATCGGCCTCACGACACGCGACGCCGAAGCGCTCACCAACCGGCTCCGCACCGTCATCCACGACACCTATATCGCCAACCATCCCTAGGGGCGGCGCTCACCACGGCTGGCCGGCCGCGCTCGCAACTACAATCACCTCTGTGATCGCCCACCTTCGCGGAACCATCCTTTCGAAAAGCCCAAACTCCGTGATCGTCGACTGCAACGGCGTCGGCTACGAGCTTGCCATCTCGGTTGCGACATTTACCGAGCTGGGCAGCGAGGGCGCCGAAGCGCGGCTCCATGTCCACACGCACGTGCGCGAGGACGCGCTCGCGCTCTTCGGGTTCTCCGAGCTCACCGAGAAGCGGCTCTTCGAGAAGCTGCTCACCATTTCCGGCATTGGCCCCAAGCTTGCGATTACGGTGCTCAGCGGCATCTCGGCCGAGCGCCTGGTCGGCGCCATCCGCTCCGGCGACCACGCGACGCTCACGAAGATCCCCGGCATCGGCAAGAAAACCGCGGAGCGTGTGGTTCTGGAACTCAAGGACAAGCTCGACGCCATGACCGGCATCGCCCCGCAGCAGCCTGCGGCGCCGTCCATGGGCGCCGTGGCCGACGACGTTCTCTCCGCGCTCATCAATCTCGGCTACCCACGGCCGGTGGCGCAGAAGGCCGTTGAGTCTGCCGCGAAGGACCCGGCCGTCGCGGGCGACTTCGAGCGCCTGTTCCGCGCGGCCATGTCGGCGGTCAGGTAAAGCTGCCATTCGCAAGCAGGCGAGCGGCATAGAGAAGCGCTCCTATCCCGTTCCGCTTTCATGTGCAAATGTTTGCACATTTACCTGCACGGCACATGTTCTTATCCATGTAAGTAAGCCGAATAGAACCACTTAGGTGCATGACCGGTGTGGCGCGCCAGTTGCATATCTAAGGTTCATAGCTCAACTGCAATACTCTGCGTGCATGCGATTTGTCTCGCGACACTCGTGTTCATTGTCGGTGTATTGTTTGCAGTTTTGTTGTTGAAGTCGGGCCGTTTCAACCCGGTCCAAGAAGCAAATCTCAAACCAGGACGGTTACCATGAGGCACTCTTCTCGTTTACTTCTGCTCGCATTGGCGAGCTTCGTCGCGGTGGGCTCGGCTTCGGCCGATGACATCGTGAGCTTCGGCGCTTCGAATGCGGCCAGCAACAGCAGCTACGTCGCGCCGGGCAGCGCAATCAACAGCGCCGTCACCTTCCTCGGCTACAGCCCACTGCGGGACACGCTGTCGAGCAGTCCAGCTACCGCGACCGTAAATATTGGAACGGGCGGCGGCACATGGGTCGGCCCGGTTCCCGGTTCCAGCTGGGTGTCCAATGTAGATTCCGCTCCGCTGGGTGGCGGCCCTGGTGGAGGTGTGGTTGAAAACGGGGGGACCTACACCTTCCAGACCACGTTCAACGCCGCGGCAGGAGAGTTTCTGAGCCTGGAGGTGTATGCGGATGACACGACGTCCATCTATTTGAACGGCGCGCTCCTCACGCCCAGCTCCTCTTCAACGCAATCGCCGCTCGGAAAGTGCGACATCAACACCCCGAACTGCACCGCTGTTTACTCGATCGGCGGGGTTCCTCTCCTGGCTGGCACGAACACGCTGACCTTCGGAGTCGACCAGGATCACGGCGTTGCGATGGGTGTCGATTTCGCGGGAACGGCTCCGGAGCCCAGCTCCTTGATGCTGCTCGGAACGGGACTGCTCGGCGCCGCCGGTGCTATGCGCCGTCGCATTCGTCGCTAAGTCCTCGCAATCCCCTGGTGAGAGAGTCCAACTCCGCACGCAGGCTGCCGTCTGGCAGTCCCGCGTGCGGAGATGGCCATCTACTCTGGTGATTCAGACCGTAAGCCGTAGTGTGCCCCAACAAGCCGCGCGGGAATCCCCTACGCCCGCCGGCGATACTTCACGCTGAACTGATAGCCCAGGTTCGGCGGATACATCTCCGCAACCATCTTCAGCCGCGCCGCAAGCGCGCCCGGCGCCAGCAGCGGATACTCCCGCTCACGCAGCTCCGAGTAGTCGAAGTCCAAGGCCAGCGACAGCAGATAGATTGCCACCGCATCCGAGAACGCAGCCTGGACATACAGCTGCCGCTCCTTCTCGTCCACCCCTTGCGTCGTCCCCGCAGCCTGCGCCGGCACCGCGACCGGCTCGCTTGAAAACGGCCGCACCTTCGCGGCGTAGCTCTGCGCGCGCCTGGTCCGCGTCTCCTCCGGCTGCGCATTGGGCTCGCGGCCAAACGCCAGGTTGCGCGACTCCCACGCATCCAAACTGGTCTCGCCGCGCGCACCATCGAGTGCCTGCTGCCAGACCAGCTCGGCAAACTGCTCGGGCACGCCTACCGCGTCCACAAACGCGTGTGCCACGTTGATGAAGAACTCGAAGCTGAGCGCGAACCGGTCGCCCATCAGCCGCGTCGAGATAAACACACCGCGATGCCCGCTGCTCAGCTCCACGTTCCTGTGGCAGATCGCGGACTCGCCCAGCTCGTCACTCCACGCGCGCGCCACCATCGCCTGCTCGGGCGACTGCGACGCTTTGTTTGCAAACCCGTCCGGCTCGCCGGCCTCCGCGGTCTCGCGCAGCGCCAGCGGCACAAAGTAGTAGGTATTGGCTCCCAGCGCCTGCCCAATCAGCGCGGGCACCGCCTCCAGCATGCGATCCAGGTCCGGCGCCGGCACGCCTGTCTCGCCAAACGTCGCAAAGCGCACGCCGTTCGCGGACAACCGCACCTCCGCCTCGCGCGCCACCTGCGCGGCGCGCACCAGCTCCTCGGTTCGCGATCCCCGGCCAGTTGGCGGGGAAGGATCAAGCCGTGCCCCACCGCTCATCTGCACGCCCTGCACGCCATCTGCCATCAGGTTTATTCTACTTGAGATGGAAAGTGTTCATGATCTCGCCCGCGCGCGCCGCGAAGGCGTCTTTCTCGGCATCCCGCTGGGCGATCTCGGCTGGTTCTCATCGCTCCTGATGGGTCTCGCCACCGGCTTCGCGGCATTCTTCGCGACCACCTTCGTCAGCATCATGTCGCTGCTCGTCTACCGCATCGCCAGCGGCCACAACCCGGACTTTGCGATCGCCTACCGGGACATCGGCTTCCCCGTCGGCGTTGTTGTGCTCATCGCGGCGATGACTTATCTCGCCGTCCTCTACGCCCGCCGAATGAAGCGCCGCCGCCAACACGCTTAATACCTCGCGCGCACGGCGCTCGATTTCGGCTAAAGTGCGCCAACATCGGCACACGTGTCCATGTGACAAACGCCGGCTGATGTGAACTGATTCCTCTCGGCTAGTTCATCATTTGTTCCCTGCAGCCGTACGGGGAGTCGCGTTGCTCTGGGGATCCGAGGCAATCAAGTACAGCGCTTCGTCGCGGTCCGCAGGCCCGAACAACATAGCGAAGCCCGGCCCCGCTGTCGAAATGCCGCTGACGAGGTAGTAGTAAACCTTTCCCCCTTCCGCCGTGAAATGGACAAGCTCAGTCTCTGGATGCTTCTTGTTCTGCCCCGCCACACAGGCATGATGCTCTCCCGGCGCAACGGAGACGACGATGTAGGAGTCACGATCCACGACTCCCACCCAGGCGCCATCCAGCCCTACTCTCGTCGTAAAAGGAAATCCGTAGTCGTCCTGGATGATGTAGACCAGCGCTTTGCCTGGCTCGGGCGCTGTGGGCGGCTGCTTTCGAACCTGTTTCACGTCGAACTCAGCGTCCTTGGGTCCGCAGGCCCGTTGATAGAAAGCGTCAGCGGTTTGCGCCGCTGCAGGAATGGACGCTACGAGAAGCAAAGCTAGCAGAGAAGTTTTCATGCCATCTCTCCCGAATTCAGAGAACGATTTCGCGCGGCAGGGACCGGCCGGTTGTTCATGTCCTGACGCCGCGTCCAGAAAAGCGCCTCGCCATTCTAAGCCGGATGCGAGACGAACTCCCTTTCTCGCACGTACACTCGAAAGCTATCTCAATTCTGCACTCTTCTGAGGAGTTGCCACATGTCCCTGCGCCGCTCGTTGCGTAGTTGTTCCCATCTCGCCGCCATCGCGGTCCTTGCCTCCGTCTGCGTTCCCGCGCACGCGCAGAAGAGAAAATCCGCACCCGCAGCCGAAGCCGGAAAGCCCGTCCCCAGCTACTACGGCCCCCAGCCCGCCACTGAAGACATCGACCTCAACATGTACGCGCGCATCCGCGAGGAAGGCTTCCAGCACGGCAAAGTGATGCAGTTCGGCGATGCGCTCGCCAATGGCATCGGCCCGCGCCTCACTGGCTCTCCGAACATGGAGAAGGCGAACGCCTGGACACGGGACACGCTCGCCGCCATCGGCCTTTCCAACGCGCACCTCGAGGACTGGGGTGATTTCGGCATGGGATGGCAGCAGATCAACACATGGGCGCGCATGGTCTCGCCTGACCCGGAGCCGCTTTGGCTCCAGGCTGCCCCGTGGTCGCCTGCCACCAACGGTGCAGTCCGCGGCGAGATGGCCTACATCCCCCTCTCCGCCGCCGCCGACCTCGACAAGTGGAAGGGCAAGCTCAAAGGAAAGATCGTTCTGCTCGGAGCCACGCGGCCCACGCCTGATATCACCGAACCGCTTTTTCATCGCTACACGGATGAAGAGCTCAAGGATATGGAGTCGATGGAGCAGCCCCGCGCCCGCGCCGGCGCTCCGCAGCCAACCATCCAGGAGCGCCTCGCCGAGCGCGCACGCCTCACCCGACTTCGTCAGCAAGCCCTCAAGCTTTTCACCGACGAAGGCGTGCTCGCGATCATCACGCCCACGCGCGATTCCGCTGACGGCGGCGGGACCGGCATCATCTTCGACGACAATGGCGCAAACCTCGCCCGCGACGCGCAGAAGCCTGAAAACGCCGTCAAAATTCCCAACGCCGTCATGATGATCGAGCACTACGACCGCCTCGCGCACCTCGCCGAAGCCAACGTGCCCGTCACCCTCGAGGTCAACATCGAAACGAAGTTCACAGGCGACCATGAGCACGGCTTCGACACCGTCGCCGAGATCCCCGGCACCGATCCCAAACTCAAGGATCAAGTGGTCATGGTCGGCGGGCATCTCGATTCCTGGATCTCCGGCACCGGAGCCACCGACAACGGCGCCGGCTCGATCGTCGCCATGGAAGCCGTGCGCATCCTCAAAGCGCTGGACGTCCACCCGCGCCGCACGATCAGAATCGCGCTGTGGTCCGGCGAAGAAGAAGGTCTCTACGGCTCGCTGGGCTACGTCAAGCAGCACTTCGGCACCTTCGGTGCTCCCAACCCGCCTGACCCGCCCGGCCTGCCAAGCTTCCTCGGGCGCCACGGCGTGCTGACCACCACGAGAGAATGGGAAACCCTCGACGCCTACTACAACCTGGATAACGGCACCGGCAAAATCCGCGGCGTCTACACGCAGGAGAACTTCCCCATTGGTCCGATCTTCGCCCAGTGGATCGCTCCGCTGAAGGACCTCGGCGTGACCGCAATCAGCTACCGCAACACCGGCGGCACGGACCACCTCAGCTTCGACGCCGTCGGCTTGCCGGGCTTCCAGTTCATCCAGGACCCCATGGACTACGAGACCCGCACCCACCACTCCGACATGGACACCTTCGATCGCCTCCATCAGGCCGACCTCGAACAAGCCGCGGTCGTCGAAGCGATCTTCCTCTGGAACACCAGCCAGCGCGACGCCATGATGCCGCGCAAGCCGTTCCCACACCCCGAGCGTGAGCACGACCTCTCCGCCCCCATCCCCAACATCTACCCCAACGCCGAAGTACCACCGCCCGACAACGCCAAGCCCGGCGCCGCGCCCAACTCCCGCCCTTAACCGAATCCAAAACTCGCACCAACGCAAAACGGCGGAGAGCAATCTCCGCCGTTTCCTTTCTAACCGAGAAGTGAGAAAAGAAAACTCATATTCACAGCTCCGAGCCGGGGTGCCCCACGTCTCCTTAGAGACGCAGGTTCAAAGCGGCCGCGGACCCAATCTCAAGCCGGGTGCCGGGTGCCCCATTCATGCGCGCAGCGCATGAGTGGGTTCCATTCCGCCCGATGCTCAAGCTGCCTGAGCCCGGGTGCCCGATTCATGCGCGCAGCGCATGGGTGGGGTCCATTCCGCCTGATGCTCAACCTGCCTGAGCCCGGGTGCCCCATTCATGCGCGCAGCGCATGGGTGGGTCCATTCCGCCCGATGCTCAACCCGCCTGAACCCGGGTGCCCCATTCATGCGCGCAGCGCATGGGTGGGGTCCATTCCGCCCGATGCTCAAGCTGCCTGAGCCCGGGTGCCCCATTCATGCGCGCAGCGCATGGGTGGGGTCCATTCCGCCCACCGGCCCCTACACCTCTGTTCGCCCGCCCGCGTTCCTCGCCGCCCGTCGCACACGTTTATTCACCTTGCGGGCACGGGCCTTCATCTCCACGCCCATCGCCAAGCCCGCAAACCAAACCTGTAGCTGGAGCTTCATTGCCGACCTCCGGTCATATGCCTCCGCCGGGAGTATTCCTCCACTCGCGCCACATTTCACTCACAAGCTCCGCTCACACGCCTACACCTTGCGCGCCAGTCGCCCCTCGACATGTCCCGGAGGACCTCCCAAACGTTGTCAAGCCCCCATCCCGTTCAAATCCGCATAAGCAACACAAAACAAAGGCTAAAATGCCCCAGCGTTTTTCCGGAAATAATTTCATCGGGAAGCTATAATAGAAATAGAAGATAAAAAAGGGGCTGCCCTCCGGCAGCCCTTTCTACGTCACCCAGCACTCGCCGCAAAATATTGATTCCAGAGATTTTAGCGTAAAATCTCTGGAATCAATATTTTGTACACGGTCAAGATTGCTAATCTCCTGAATTCAGAGATTTTAGCAAAATGGGGGGGTACCCTACTTCGCCGCCACCAGCATCATCCCGCTCGGCACAACCACACACGCATTCTCGGTCGGCTCGCGCCACTCGCTGCCATCCGCAAACGTAATGCTGACCAGGCGCACGGTCGTGATCGTCGCCGCCGGTCCCACCAGCAGGTCGGCGCTGATCCGTTTCGCCGCCGCGCGATCCACATTGAACGTCTTCTCCTGTTCACCGCCGCGCTTGGCCGCAACGTTCGTCAACTCCGAGGTCACCGGGATCTCCCGCAGTCCAGGCGGTAGATAGCTCACCCGCAGCTCCAGCGCCTTCACTGCGGAGGCTGCGTCCTGAAACTCCACGTGCACGCCAAGTCCCTTTGGCCTTGCCGTGGACCGCGCCGCCTCATCGCCGAGCGCCGTCGTCCACACCGTGCCCCCACCCATCGCCTGCCGGCGCGCCTGCAACACCCCCGGGCAATCCGATCCGGACAGCGCCGTCATCGTTCCCAGGAGGATGACGGTGGTCTTCTGCTGCTGTTCCGTAACCACCGGCGCCTTGGCCTGCTGCGCCGCCGCCCCTGCCGCAACCATCAACCCGATCATCGCAACCGCACTGAACCGCATAGGCCCTCCTCCGACTGCGCATCCATTTTGCTCTCGAGTTCTCCGCCGCGTCCACAGGGGCGCACATGCTTTGGACGTACCATGGTGCGCGAATGTCCACGCACTTCTCACCGGCAGCGTTTGCATTTCTGCGCGGCCTCGCACGGCACAATGATCGCGAGTGGTTCAACGCGCGCAAGCCGGTGTACGAACGAGAGCTGAAAGCGCCGATGGTCGCGCTGGTGGATGAGATTACGCAATCGATGGCGGCGTACGCGCCCGAACACATGCGTCCCGCGCACAAGTCCATGATGCGCATCTACCGCGACATCCGCTTCTCCCCGGATAAGCGGCCGTACAAAACGCACCTCTCCGCCTGGTGGTCGCGCCGCGGCATGGAGAAGACCTCCGGCGCCGGCTTCTACCTCGAGGTTGGTCCAAAGCGCTGCTTCGTTGCCGCGGGCGTCTACATGCCGGAGCGCGATCAACTGCTGGCACTGCGCCGCTGGCTGGCTGACAATCACCGCGAATACACGAAGCAGCTCGCGAAGCTTCTGAAGCCGCGCTCCGCTCACATCCCGAGCTTCGAGCCGATTGATCCCGAGGCGTTGTCGCGCGTGCCGAAGGGCTTCTGCTCCGAACACCCCGCGGCCGATCTGCTGCGCGCGCGCAACTGGGGTGTTCGCTCGACGCTGCCGCCCGCGCTCGCGCTCGAGCCCGTGCTGGCGGATGAGGTCATCAGCTGCTTTCGCCGCATGGCACCGCTTGTCGAGACGCTGAACAACGCAATTTTTTCGTCTCAGGTTCGGCCACAGGAGCAGCTGCAGCGTGTGCGTGCGAACGCGTTTCTGTGAAATTTCTGTGATTCGCGTGCATTTTGACCCATGTTTTCCGCTTAAAATCGGGCCAATTCCGGGTACTTTCGGCCAAAAACCATAAAAATACCTGTGGAAACAGGTGTTTTGTCGTTGACAAACCTTCGCGAAAGGGCGATGGTGAATCACGGCGCGGTTCTCCGCACCCGCATAAACACTGACGATTTGGTGCGGTGCAGAAGGCGGAAAGCGGGTTCCGGGGCCACCTGACGGACGCTGTTCATCCGCGGGGGTGGTCACGATGGCCCTCAAATCTGTTTCAAAAAAAGGAGTCTCCTCAATGGCAAAAGGCATGACCAAGACACAGCTCGTCCGTCATCTCGCAGAAAAGAACGAGCTCACCAGCAAGCAGACGGCAAGCTTCATGCAGATGCTCGCCGACACCGCAGTCCGGGAGACCAAGAAGAACGGCGAGTTCACTATCCCGGGCCTCGGAAAGCTCGTCAAGGCAGAGCGCAAGGCGCGCATCGGCCGCAACCCCCAGACCGGCGAGGCAATCAAGATCAAGGCCAAGACCGTCGTAAAGTTCCGCGTCGCCAAGGCCGCGAAGGACGCAATCGCTCCTCCGAAGAAGTAGTTTTCCAGTCTGTACTCGCGAACCAGCCGGAGCCTCACCGCTCCGGCGTTCGTGTCTCTGGCTGCTGAAGCCGTGTTTCTGTCTATCTCTTATCAGTGGCCCGCGTGCATTCCCTTGGGCGGCTTCGGAATGAAGAACAGTATGGGAATCATGCACGCGCAGAAGATGGTCATATAGCGAATGATGTCGATGTAGGCGAGCATCGCGGCCTGGCGGTGAAGCTGGAAGTAGATGAAGGCCTGGGCCTGGTGAATTGCGCCGACGGATGCTCCGCCGAACGGACCTCCGGTAATGCCCTGCCCATTGCCCATCTTGAAGCGGCCCGCGAGCTGGGTCACCTGCTGGGTGAACGCGGAGTTGCCGGGATTCATGTTGCGCACCATCGATGTCTCATGCGCCGCGCTGCGCCGGATGAGCGTCGTCGCCATGAAGGCTGTGCCGGAGGACCCGCCAATGTTGCGCGCCAGATTCATCAGGCCCGAGACGTCGTTGCTCTCTGTCTGCTTCACGCCGATGTACGAGATGGTGTTGATCGGGATGAAGAGAAACGCAAGCCCGGAGGCCTGGAAACAGCGCATGAACACCAGCTCGCCGTAACTGAGCCCGAGGTTCATCTTGCCCATGTACAGCAGCGCGATGGTGAGCATGAAGAAGCCGAAGCCGATCATCTTGCGCGCGTCCACCTTGCCTGACAGAACACCGACGACCGGCATCATGGCCATCATCATGAAGCCTGCGGGAGACAGTACTTTCCCCGAGAGTTCCGCGGTATACCCGAGCAGTGTCTGGACGAACTGCGGAATCAGGATTGTTGTGCCGTAGAGTGCGAAGCCAAGCACGAACATCAGCGTGAAGCTGATCGCAAAACTTCGTCGCTTGAACAGCATCAGGTTCAGGATCGGCCGGTGGCCAACGCGAACCTGGCGCAGCTCCCACCAGATCATCACCACGAACGCGACGACCATCGCGACTGCGAAGAAAGTGATGAGGTGTGAGGCGAACCAGTCGTCCTCCTGGCCTTTATCCAGGACGAACTCGAGCGAGCCGAAGGTGAGAGCCAGCAGGGAGAAGCCAAGCAGGTCGAGCTTGATGCCGCCCTTCTGCGACTCCTTGACCTCCTTCGCAATCCAGGGCGGATCTTCAACGATCCTCGAGGTGAGGAAGAGCGACAGCAGGCACACGGGAACGTTGAGGAAGAAGATCCAGCGCCAGTTGAAATTGTCGGTGATGTAGCCGCCCAGCGTTGGTCCGATCGCCGGCGCACACACGACGGCGAGGCCATACATCGCGAAGGCTTGTCCGCGTTTGCTGGGCGGAAATGTGTCGGCAAGGATCGCCTGTTCACTGGGTGCGAGGCCGCCGCCGCCGATGCCCTGCAGCACGCGGAAGAAGATCAGGAGCGGGAGGGAGGGCGCGAAGCCGCACATCATCGAGCTGATACCGAACAGCGCGACGCAGATCATGTAGAACTTCTTGCGGCCGATGAATGTGGTCAAGTAAGCGCCGGCCGGAAGGATGATCGCGTTCGCCACCAGGTACGCGGTGATGACCCAGGTGGCCTCTTCCTGTGTTGAGCCGAGCCCGCCGGCGATGTGCGGCAGCGAGACGTTGGCGATGGAGCTGTCGAGCACCTCCATGAAGGTTGCGAGCGTTACGGTCATCGCGACGATCCACGGATTGACGCGCGGGCGCCAGGCGGACGGCGGCGTCATCACCTCGGAATCGCTATGAACCTCTGTTGCGGTCGCGGTCGCCATGCGTATGCTGCTTGAGATAGTACGGGCGACACGGGGGATTCAGGAAGTTTCGAGGTTTTGCGCTCCTCGAGCGCGGCGGCGGGGTGCGCAGGCCGCTGGTCCCGCGAGAGTGCTACGCTTAATTTTTGGCCGGCTCCGGCCTGAAGCTCCTATGAATACTGATCTCGAACATCTCGTTGTGTTGCAGGCGCAGGATCTGGAGCTGCAGCGTTTGCGGCAGGAGCAGGCTGAGGCTCCACGGCGCGTGACCGCCACAGAAGCTGCACACAAATCTGCTGAGCAGGCGCTCGCCAAGCTTCGCCAGGAGCTTGCGGCGGAAGAGAAGCTGCGGCGCAGCCAGGAGTTGGACGCGGACCAGCACCGCAGCAAGATTACGCGACTGCGCAGGCAGCTCGATGCAGCGACCAGCACGGCGCAGGTTAGCGCGCTTCAGCACGAGATCGCGTTTGGGGAGTCCGCGATCCGCAAGCTGGAGGACGAAGAGTTTGCGTCGCTGGAGCGGACCGAGGCGCTGGAAACAGCAGAGAAGACTGCGCTGGGTGCACTTGAATCAGCACGGACTGGACTCGACGCGGAGCGACTGCGCGCGGCAGCCACGGTTGACCGCACGCGGACCAATATTGAGGCGATTGAAGGTGAGCGATCGAATCTTCGCGCGCAGATCAGCGAGGCAACGCTGTCGGCCTACGATCGCGTGGCGAAGGCGCGTGGCAGCGGGCTGTCGGAAGCGATCGATCACAAGTGCTCTGCATGCCAGATGATGGTGCGTCCGCAGCGCTGGAATGACCTTACATCGCGCGAGCACGAAGACCAGATCTTCACGTGCGAGACCTGCGGCCGCATGCTGTTCTGGGATCCGCGGCGGGACAGGCCGCGCGACTGGGCCGCGGGTGAGAGGCTCGCTGCCGCACAACAATCGGACGCTGCACAGCCCTCCGCGGCAGCGGAGCCGCGCTCGTGATGACGCAGCATAACGGGTCTTCGCAGCACCGCAGCACAACAGCACGCCAGATCATTTGCGTGGACATGGATGAGGTGATCGCCGACGCGCTGGGCGAGCACCTGCTGCGCTACAACCGCGATTTCTCGGAGCGGTTGACTCCGGCAGACCTCGAAGGCCGGTGGCTGTGGGACTTCGTTCCGGCCGAGCGGCAGCAGACGCTGGTCGACTACATGATGTCGGAGGACTTCTTCGCCGTGCTGCGCGTGATGCCGCACGCCCAGCGCGTGCTGGAGCGGCTGCAGTCGCGCTACGAGATCTACATCGCGACGGCGGCGATGGAAGTGCCGTCGAGCTTCAATGCGAAGTTCCACTGGCTGAAGCAGCACTTTTCGTTTATTCCCCCGTCCCACATTGTCTTCTGCGGGAACAAGAGCATTCTGCGCGGGGATTATCTGATCGACGACAATCCGCGACAGCTCCGGCTGTTTCGCGGCGAAGGCATTCTCTTCAGCTCGCCGGCGAATGTGCATGTGAAAGGCTTTCGTCGCGTGCGCGACTGGCTGGAGATCGAAGAGCTGTTTCTTGCTGTAAACGCACGATGACCCGCCGGGGCGGGTCATCGTGCTGGGGAGCTTGGGGTGTGAACTAGCGCGCGCGCTTCTTCGCGTACGTGCTGGTGTTCGTTACGGCCTGCGGCTGAGGCGCCATGCGCGCGGGCGCCTGGCTGGCACGCATCGGTTCCGGGATGGTGAGGATGAGCGCGGTGCAGGGTTCGTCGCCCATGCACTCGTAGCTATGCTTCACAGCGGGGTCGAAGTACACGGCGTCGCCACGCTCCAGGATTTCGGTGCGGCCTTCGTGCATCAGGCGCAGGCGTCCGCTCAGCATGTAGAGGAACTCCGCGCCGGTATGCTGGTGGGCTGCGGGCGAGCGGCCGCCGCCGGTGACGAACTCGGCGACGTAGGGCGCGATCATCTGCTCGGTCGGCACCTGCCCCAGGCTCTCGAAGAAGTAGTCGGGGTCTGCGGCTCCGGTCTGGGGCAAGCGCTGGCGCTCGCTTGCGCGCTGGATGCGGAACAACTCCGGCCGTTCCGGCTCGAAGAAGTAGCTCAGGTCGCGTGAGAAGACCATCGCGATCCGCGCCAAGTTTCTGAGGGTTGGCACCACCCGACCCGTCTCAAGCTGCGAAAGGAAGCTGGCTGAAAGTCCTGTGTAGCGGCCCAGCTCGACCAGCCCCATGTGCTTGCGCTGGCGGAGAAACTTGATGCGCTCGCCGATGCGCTTGCCTTCGATCAGGGCCTCGGCGGCCTCCGGCGGCACACCTGCTTCGGAGGGAGCTTCGGGCCGGTCCGCGAGCCCTACGGCGCCGGTCGGTTCGGAATCCTGCATGCGTTTATGTGGCGGGCGTGTTTCGAGCATGCGCATCGCCTGCGGTGAGAGCTCAATTCGTCCATTGCGCGGCCCGGGAACTGAAGAACGGGGGTTGCCGGCATTGGCTGGAAAGACGACCTCCAACCGGCGCTGGCCGTTCAGGGGGTTCGATGGTTCCATCATGAAACTGGCCTCGGAAGCGGTTTTGCGTGCGGCATGGCCCGGGAGTCCCACCCAGCCACTACCGCTTAGAAGGATGTTTCCATGGGACGAAAAGGATGTATCGCCTGACGGCGAACGGCACTCGATGTGCTCGCCTGGTCAGCTGCGAGACGGCACGGACAGGGCTTTGCGAAGCGCGCGGGAAAATAAGAAAGGCAGCCGGTAATTGGCTGCCTTCCCGGCGCTGCCCAGGTTCGGGCGCGCTGTTGAGTTCTCCGGGGCTTAGCGCCGGCCGTGGAATCCACCTCCGTGGAAGCCGCCGCCGTGGAAGCCGTGATAACCGCCCCATCCGCCGCCCCATCCGCCGCCGTAGCCAAAGCCGAAGCCGACGCCATACGGGTACCACCCGCCGCCGTAGTACGGGTATCCCCAGGCCCACGGGTAGTCATAGGCCCAGTACGGATAGCCCCCGTAGAAGCCGTCCCCGTACGGTGCATACCCGTGATAGCCGTAGTAGCCTGATCCGCCCTGGCGGGAATCCGGCGGTGCAGCCAGCAGATCCATCCGCGCGTCATAGGGCGCGAACTCGTGCGGCTTCACGTTGGTTCCGTTGAAGACGATCTTGTTGTTCTCCTTCACCTTCAGCGGCTTCTCGTCGGCGTTCTTATCGGAGCCGGGAAACGCCAGCGCCTCGCCCTTCAGCACGCGAGCTGTGTTGGTCTCGGCGTCGAAGGTGTACAGGCCGTTTTTGAGGAGCTGGGTCTGCCCGCCGGGCAGGTCAATGAGAATGAGCACGTCCTTGGCGGGATCGTGGACATTGATGTTCGCGATTCCGCGATCCACGCTGAGCTCAAGCTTCTGGGGATCGGAGCTGACCTCGCGCACACTGCTCTTAGGGGCGACGCGCAGCAATACGCCCTGGATTGGCGTCGCGGTCGCTTCACCGCTGGTGGGTGAAACGGCCTGTCCCGGTGCGATCGTCACCGGCGAGGCCCATGCCGGACCCACCGGCTGCGGCATCTGGCCGCTGCGGTACTGCGGCGCATTCTGGTTGGGATAGGCGCGCTCAATCGGAGCTGCCTGCTGATTCGTAGTCTGATTAGCCTGATCTTGCGGCGTCTGCGCCGCACCCACTGCGGCAGCGGCTGTGAGGGCCGCCGCCGTTAGCATTGCTTTCAATTGCCTTACCATGTTGCATTCCTCTCACTCTTTTAGATGGGATTGCGAACAAAAAGTTCCATCCTGAGCGTCTCGCCAAAACGGCAGGAACAGGTCCAGTCTTGTCGTTCATCAGACGTTGTACTGACAGTTCCACGACAAAGCTTCGCATCCAACATGCAAGGATCATCCTGTGACTGACGCTTACCTGAACCGAATCGCCACCGCCGTGCCGGACCACGACGTCCACTCGGCGTTTGTGGAGTTCGCCGACAATCTGCTGGCCGAAGCTCCCGACCCGCGCACGCGCGCGCTGTTCAACCGGATGGCGTCACGGTCAGGAATTCAGCACCGCTACTCGATCCTGGCGCCGCACGGAGCAACGTTAGAGGCAGGTCCTTCTGAGTTCTGGATCAACGCGCACGAGTTCTACCGGCGCGGCAGCTTCCCGGAGACTTCCAAGCGCATGGAGACGTTCGAGCGATTTGCTCCGATGCTGGCGCAACGCGCTCTGGACAAGCTGCAGCTCACCGCTGCCGAGCGCCGCTCGATCACGCACGTGCTGGTGACAACGTGCACGGGCCTGTACGCTCCGGGGCTGGACTTCGACATCGTCGATCACCTTGGCCTTTGTCCGTCGGTCGAGCGCACGATGATCGGCTTCATGGGCTGCTATGCGGCGATCAACGGGCTCAAGGCCGCGCGGCATATCATCCGTTCTGAGCCGCACGCGCGTGTGCTCATGCTGAACCTGGAGCTCTGCTCGCTGCACCTGCAGGAGAGTCATGATCTGGAGCAGGTGCTCAGCTTTCTGCTGTTCGCCGATGGCTGTGCAGCGAGCATCCTCTCCGCTGAGCCGGCCGGACTGGAGCTTTCGAGCTTCCGCGCGGTCATGATTCCGGGCACGCGCGAGCTGATCACGTGGAAGATCCGCGGCCTCGGCTTCGACATGTTTCTGTCGGGCCAAGTACCGCCCGCACTTGGTAAGGCGCTTGAGTCTTGCAGCGTGGAGATCCTCGGCCGCTACACGGCGGACGACATCACGCTCTGGGGTGTTCATCCCGGCGGACGCACGATCCTCGACGCAGTCGAACGCGGTCTGTGTCTTCCCGCCGAAGCTCTCGACGCCAGCCGGCTGATCCTCGAGCGCTTTGGGAACATGAGCTCAGCGACCGTGATGTTTGTTCTGGAAGAGCTGCTGCGCAGCGCCCAGC
The DNA here is from genome assembly GCA_963716225.1 of uncultured Verrucomicrobiae bacterium. Taxonomy (GTDB): domain Bacteria; phylum Acidobacteriota; class Terriglobia; order Terriglobales; family Acidobacteriaceae; genus Granulicella. The sequence goes on from OY970299.1 coordinate 2,380,122, forward strand.
CTGGGGAGCTCGGCTGTGCGATGAGCTTCGGCCCCGGCCTGACCGCGGAGACAATGCTCTTCCATGCTGCATGATGTGACTACCTCGGCCCCTGTTGCACCACTCACGTTTGCGCGCCGCGCCGAACCCGCCGAGCTCCCGGAGCTGATGGACCAGCCTTGCTCGTACGAGGAGTTCCGCGATTGCCTGCGTGATCTGGCGGCGGTGAACCGGCTCACTCGCGGGTATCAGCCGACGCTCGCATTCCTGGAGCGCATCGTGAGCGGCTCCGGAGCAAGCGTCATTCAGCCGCTGCGAATTCTGGACGTCGGGTGCGGTGGTGGGGACACGCTGCGCGCAATCGCACGCTGGGCCGCGGAGCGAAAGGTACCGGTGTCGCTGACAGGTCTTGACTTGAACCCGCATGCCACGCGCGCGGCACAGGAGTTTAGCGCGAAGGTTTCATTACGCCAGTACGCCGCGAGGATCGAGTTCGTTACCGCTGATGTGTTCAGTTACTCACCCGAGCAGAAGCCGGACGTCGTGCTCAGCGCGCTCTTCGCGCACCATCTCAGCTCGCCGGAGATCATCAGATTTCTGCGCTGGATGGAAGAACATGCGCGGATCGGGTGGTTCATCAACGACCTGCACCGCAGTCAGCGTGCAGCGTTTTGGTTCCGCTTCTTGCCATTGATCTTCGGGTGGCACAGGTTCATTCACCACGATGGCCCGGCGTCGTTGCAGCGCGCCTTCACACCGTCGGATTGGGAGAATTTGCTCGCACAAGCTGGCATCAGCGGCGCGGGCATCGAATCACATGCGATGAACCGGCTCTGCGTGGCGAGGATCCGTGATCTTGCATGAATGCTTCGGGCAATCTCGATGTGCTGATTCTTGGTGGCGGACCGGCCGGCTCCGCCGCGGCGATTGAGCTGGCGCAAGCGGGCGCGAGAGTGGTCCTGCTCGAACGCACGCTGCACGCGCATGACAAAGTCTGTGGCGACTTCCTCTCGGCTGAAACGATATCCAGCCTTGAAGCTCTGGGGCTGAAGCTGGGCGCACTCGGCCCCGCTAGCATTCACCGGGTTCGGTTCGCCGGTGCGCTCGGGCGATCGTCCGCGCAGCTCCCGTTTTCTGCGCAGTCGCTCACGCGACGCGAGCTCGACGAGGCGTTGCTCAACCGCGGCTGCGGCGGCGGATGCGCTGGTTCTGCGCGGACACACAGCGGAATCGATACGCCGGCAGCGACGCGCTCTGGCAGGTTTCGATCGCGGGTCCTAACCGCAGCTACGTACTCACGACGCCGCGTGTGCTGCTCGCGACCGGCAAGCACGATCTCCGCGGCCTGCCGCGCCCCGTCGGCGTACAGGCCGACTTCGTCGGTCTGAAGATGTACCTGCGCCTTACAGCCACGCAGGTGAGCGCGATCGACAACACCATCGAGCTTATTCTGCTGCCGCGCGGCTACGGCGGGCTCAGTCTTGTCGAGGGCGGAATCGCGAACCTCTGCTTCGTGTTGGACCGCAATCTTCTGCGCAACACCATGCGGGACTGGCCCGGGCTCGCCGAGTTCCTCATGCGCATTCCGCATGTTCGGGCGCGGCTCGCGGGAGCCGAGCCCCTGCTGGGTCGGCCCCTTGCGATCAGCCCGATTCCCTACGGCTTCCTGAGACGGGACGCGATTGCGGAGAACCTGTTCGCGATAGGCGATCAGGCTGCTGTGATTCCGTCGTTCACGGGCGACGGGCTTGCAATCGCGCTGCATAGCGGCCGTCTGGCTGCGCGGGCGGTGCTCAGCGGGCGGTCGGCGCAGATGTTCCAGGCGGACTTACACGCGCAGCTTCGGCCTCAGATCGACGTGGCCACGAAGCTGTCGCGGGCGCTGGTGCGTCAGCCCCAGCGCATGGCGGCCGAGCTGGCGACCAGCCTCTTCCCCGGTCTTCTGCGGACGATCGCGGCGCGTACCCGGCTCGCCCCCGAACACCGGCTGGGGCCGCAAAGTTTTTCAGCCCACGAAAAGACTTGCGCGCTCGCCTGACGCGCGTATTCTGATCCGCATGGTCCCCCCGACTGCAACTGCCACCCCAGTGCGCAAACCTGCGCCTGGTTCCATGCTCAAAGGCAGCTCCCGAACCAGCCCGGCCGCCAAGGGCCGGAAGTCCGCGGTCCAATATTCACGCAAGATCGACGCCTACATCGCGTCGTCGGCGCCGTTTGCACAGCCGATACTGACGCACATCCGCGAGCTCGTCCACAAGGCGCTACCCGATGTCGAGGAGGACATCAAGTGGTCGATGCCGTTCTTTATCTATCGTGGCCTGATGCTGGGCAACATGGCCGCATTCAAGCAGCACTGCAGCTTCGGTCTATGGGGCAAAGAGGCCGCAGCCGAGCTCCGCGATGACGGCCTCTATGATCGCAAGGCGATGGGGCAGCTTGGCAAACTCACGTCGCTCGAAGGCCTTCCATCGGATCGCGATCTGATCCGGTACATCCGCTCCGCTGCGGAGGAGATTGCCAGCGGAGCCCGCACCCAGAACTACTCGCGGCCAAAGACTACAACCCCCAAACCGCCGCCTGAAGTTCCACCTGCGCTCGCTGCCGCGCTGAAAAAGAACAAGGTTGCGGCTGCGCAGTTTGCGTCGATGCCGCCGGGCTGCCAGCGCGAGTACTGCGATTGGATTGCCGAGGCCAAGCGCGACGATACACGCGATAAGCGCGTGGCTATGGCGGTCGAATGGATTGCCGAGGGCAAACGCCGCAATTGGAAATACGAATCCTGCTAACCCCCGTCTCAATCAGTACGGCCCTCTCCCAAGGTCACGGCCCCATCCTCATACAGAGTCTTCCCCGAGACCCGAACGACATGATCCCCCGCACCTCGACCCCCCGTTCCCTGCCTACACCGCTCAGTCCGCGAATCCCCCGACAGCGCAATCAGCCTGCGCCTGCATTCGTTGAGCCGGTTGCGATTCTCCCGTTCGAGCCGGAGCATTTCCGCGGCGAGCTCGAACGGTGGTACCGCGGGCACGCCCGGGACCTTCCCTGGCGCGGCATCCGGAACCCCTATGCGACGTGGTTGTCGGAGATCATGCTGCAGCAGACGCGTGTGGCGACCGTCATGGAACGGTTCAATGAGTTTCTGCGCCGCTTTCCAACGCTCGAAGCGCTTGCCGAGGCGAAAGAGGAAGACGTTCTCGCTCTGTGGAGCGGGCTCGGCTACTATCGCCGCGCGCATCTCCTCCACCGCGCGGCGCAGTTTGTGCAGCGCGAGTTCGGCGGCAAGCTGCCGCGTACGGCTCAGGCACTGCGGACATTGCCCGGCGTCGGGGAGTACACGGCCGCGGCGATCGCCAGCATCGCATTCGGCGAGGCTGTCGCGGTGGTCGACGGCAACGTAGAACGCGTTCTGCTGCGCGTGCTCGGTCGCGCGGAAAACCGCGCCGGCTCGGCGCGCGCCAGCCTGAACCGCGTTGCGCAGGCGCTTGTGCCGGATTCGGCGAAGAGGAAGGATCGCAGCAATCCGCCGGGCGACCACAACCAGGCGATGATGGAGCTTGGTGCCACGATCTGCCTGCCGCGCCAGCCGCTTTGCCTGGAGTGCCCGGTGTTCAGCTTCTGCCGCACACGCGGTGAGCACGCGACCGTCGCGCGCGACAAGCCGCAGAGCCGCATCGTTGCGCATCTGCTCGTGCTGCGCAAACGTGGCACGGCGACTGAGGCGCTGCTTCTGCGCCGGCCCGCACACGCTCCGCTGATGCCTAAGATGCTGGAGCTGCCGCCGCTTCCGCTGGAGGCCATTGAAGGCCGCGAGCCTGTGCTCCGGCTCCGGCACTCGATCACGAACACCAACTACTACGTGCAGATCTTTGCAGAAAGTGCTCCCGGCGTCTCTCCGCTCCCGCTGGCGGTCGCCGGCGAAGAGGAAGCCGAAGCGCTGAACGCAAACCCGATGGTGCAGCTAGCTGTGCTTCAGCCGGAGACGGCGGCGGCGTTGCCCGTGCGCTCGATTGAACCGAACGCCGTTCCCGATCACGTCCGGGATCTCGTCTCGTTGCCGGGTGGCCGGCCCTCTGCGGCTGCACGTGCTGCTAAAAACTACGGCGACGAGCTGTTCATTCCGGACGCGGCTGATATTCCAGGGCTGGACCTGGATACGCGCCTCACAGCACCGGAAGGCGCGCTGCTGTCGCAGATTCCTGCCGCGGAAACGGACCTCGAGTGGACCGCGACCAATCGGCTTTCGTTCCTTCCGCTCACCGGACTGACGCGCAAAGTGCTTCAGCGGCTTGGCGTCATGAGCCTGCCGCGGCTGCAGATCTCCTGAGCTTCAGCGTGCGGCAGCCTGTTGTTTGTGCAGTTCGGCAGCGAAAGCGGCTTCGCGTTCCGCCACAGCTGCGCGGTAGCCTTGCGGGTCGATCCAGACTTCATCGCCCTGCTGCGGCATGCGCGCGAGTTTTGCGAGCATGTCAAAGTACTCTCCGTGCGCGCCGAGAAAGATGTCGCAGGGAAGCGCTTTGAAGACAGCGAAGGCATGCTCATAATCCTGCGCGATTCCCGGGTAGGACGCACGTTTTCCTTTTGTCGCGACCAGCCGATAGCCAGGGTTCACGTTCCAGCTTCCCACGATGACCACGTTGCGAAGCTTCGTCGGTGGCTCGCCGGGAAGGTGCACGCGCATCGTCCACGTGGTGCATCCGCGTGTGTGGCCGGCCGTCTTGTGCGCGGTCAGAGTCACTCCGCCCAGCGTGACGGTGTCGTTGTCGTGCAGGACGCGATCGACGTGAGTTCGCGGATACTGCGGCTTTGGTCCATAAGCGAAATCGCTCGCTCCTCCGGACTCGACGACCGGCACATCGCTGTCCATCACCATGTACTTCGCGTGAGTTTCGCGCAGAATCTCCGCGCTTCCGGCATCATGATCGGAGTGCGCGTGACTGATGAGCAGGATCTTGATCTCGCTCCAATGAAAGCCGAGTTGCTCGACGGAGTGGCGGATCTGCGGCGGCGATGTGTCTAGGTTGGAGTTGATGAGGATGTAGCCCTGCGGTGTGGTCACGAGGTAGGAAGCGAGATCGCGGCTGCCAACGTAATACAGGTTGTCGCCGATGCGGAACGGCGTGAGGGGAGTCGTCCACTCGGGGTGCTCGTCCGCGCGGGCGGCGATGGAGAAGAACAGCAGGAAAATTGTGAGTGCAAGGCGGCGCATTGGATATGCCTAACTCATCGAATAGTGCGCGAAGCTGTGGACACGCGACGCCGCATCCAGCCAGTCAACACGCAAGCAGTTATTCGAGCGCCGCGTTGACATCGCGGACAAGATTGCGGATGTAGCTGCGGCGGTTCAGCAGCGCGACCATGGCCTGTTTGGCCGATTCTCGCGCGGCGGATTCGTTGGCATCCTCGGCCGTGTCCCACTGCGACCATAGTGCTTCGAGCTGCTGCTGCGCGTCAGTCAGCATACCGGTGAACTTGGCGCGAGCGGCTTCGAGATCGGCGCGGGTTTGGGGATCGTCGTCACCGATCTGCTTGGCCATGCGCATCTCTTCGAGCTGCATGTTCAGCTCAAACGCTTCTTCGAGAAGGTCGGGCGGCGCAACCTGCTTCTTCTCCGTGCCCGCAGCACGAGCGGCGTCCGTCGCAGCGCGAGACTGCTCTTCGAGCTGAATGCCTTCTGAGCTCGAGCAGATATTCGGTTCTCGCGATCGGGTGCTTCAGGGTACGATAGGCATCGTTGAGCCGCGAGCTTGCAGCGAGTGCAGCGTCCTGCTCTGACTCCGGGCGAGAGGCGAAGCGGTCCGGATGTAGTTTGCGCGATTGCGCGTAGAAGGCCTTTTCGAGCGCGGCGGTATCGATGTTCAGGTGCCGCGGCAGGCCGAAGAGAGTGAAGTAGTTCGTCTGTGATTCGCTGCTCATCTGGTCTATTAGGGTATCGTCGTCGGGCCTCAATTCCGCATCGAGGAGAGATTCATGCCAAAGTTTGTGATTGAGCGCGAGCTGCCGGGCGCCGGCAATCTGACACCGCAACAGTTGCAGGGCGTCTCGCAAAAGTCGTGCAGCGTGCTGCGCAGCCTTGGACCGGACATTCAGTGGGTCCACTCGTACGTGACCGACAACAAGATCTACTGCATCTACAACTCGCCCGACGAGGCGACCATACGCAAGCATGCGGAGATGGGTGGATTTCCGGCGAACTCAATTCAGCAGGTCAGGTCGGTGATCGATCCGACGACCGCCGGCTAAGCGGAGAAGCTGCTGCCGCAGCCACACGACTTCGTCGAGTTCGGATTGATGAAGTTGAAGCCCTGGCGCATCAGCGTCTCTTCGAAATCCAGCACCATGCCGGCGAGGTACAGGAAGGACTTCGGGTCAACGAAGACGCGAATCGGCTTGGCGCCGCTCGGGTCGTTCGGGGTCTCGATGCCGGCGCCGAAGACGAAGACCCGATCACGCTCGCGCGGCTGCGTGTCGAAGCGGATGTTGTAGCTCAGGCCCGAGCAGCCGCCGCCCTGGATACCGAGCCGCAGACCGCCGGCATCGGGCGAGATGCCTTCCTTGGCCATGCGCGATGCGGATGCGCTTCAGGGCGTTCTTCGTGATTTCGACGGCGGTCTTCGCGCGGGGCGCTGAGACCTTCAGCGGTCAGCAGAGTCATGCCCGCAAGTGGGTTCTTCGCAGTCTCAGCAGAGGCTCCGGGCTTAGGAGCGGAGGTTCCGGGTTGGAGCAGGGTCGACATAACAATCTTCAAACATGCAAAAGCCGGCGGAGCTGCTGAGACTCGCCGGCCGTTGGTGGTGCGCAACTTAGTTGGCCGCAACTGCTGCTTCAGCGGTGACAGCTCTTCGCCAACGTGGTTCTTCTTCTTCCAGTCGCCGATCGCGGCGCGGATGGCATCCTCAGCCAGCACCGAGCAGTGAATCTTCACGGGCGGCAGCGAGAGCTCCTTCACGATGTCGGTGTTCGAGATCTTCAGCGCGTCTTCGACCGTCTTGCCCTTCACCCACTCGGTCGCGAGGGAGCTGGAGGCGATGGCCGAGCCGCAGCCGAAGGTCTTGAACTTCGCGTCCTCGATCACCTGGGTCTCGGGGTTGACCTTGATCTGCAGGCGCATCACGTCGCCGCACTCCGGCGCTCCGACCAGGCCGGTGCCCACCTCGGTGGAGGCTTTGTCGAGCGTGCCAACGTTGCGGGGGTTCTCGTAGTGGTCAACAACCTTGTCACTGTATGCCATAGATACCTCGATGGACCCGCAATCCCTGCTTCGGGACAGCAGGATCCGCTCTCTTCTTCCCTTTAGATGATAACTCGGACTGTTTCGGTGCGAAAGGGGTCAGCAAGATTATTGCGCCAGCGCCACCCTTGGGGTTTGCATGCCCAGAATCCTCGTCCTGCAGCTTCTTTTCAGCAAGTTTGATGGCTGTTGTGAGGGCCTCATCCCGGCTGGTTTTGTAGTCGGGAGTGACGCCGGTGCCTTCCCAGTCGGTCTTGGTGACCGGGTTGATCGGCCGGGCGACGGGCACGGCGATGTCGAAATGGCCGTCGATCTGGGTGCCGCTGACAGGGTGCGCACCGCCGCCGGTGGTCTCGCCGACGATGGTGGCGCGCTTCAGGTTCTTGAGGTCGTAGGTGAACTCCTCGGCGCCGGAGAAGGTGCGGTGCGATGTGAGCACGTACACCGGCTGCGTCGCAAGCCGCTCGCCGGGAACCCAGGGCAGAGTCCAGTACTGCGTCGTGTCGTCTTTGCTGCGGTAGTAGAGGTCGTTGATGTGTTGGTGCGTGTCGAAGAGATAGGAGACGATGAACTGCACCATCGCGGGATCGCCCCCGCCGTTCTCGCGGAGGTCGATGATGAGCGCACGCGTGTGTGCCAGCAGGGCCATCGCCGCGCTGGCCGTTGGTGCGCAGATCAACGGGCGGCCCGAACATGTTGAACTTGAGATAGCCGATATTGCGCGGCAGAATCTCGACCTTCTCGAACCCGCAGTTGTTGTCCTCCATTTGGTGGCGCATGCGGGCGACGTCTTCGGGCGTGGGCTGCTGGTGCGGCGTGCGCGCGGACCGCTTGAACGGCGTGTAATCGACGTGCAGATGCCGGTCGTTGCTCACGGCGCGGAGATCTTTCGTCACGGCATCGGCAAAGATCGTGCCTTCGGTGATGCTGTCATAGTCGCCGTGCTGCATGCGCGACTGGATGTAGGCATTCATCTTCGCCGCGACGTCGGGATAGACGTAGTACTTCGTCAGGTTGGAGTCGACCGCTTCGAGTACGTGTGCCCGCTCGGCAGCATCAAGCGGGGGATCTTCGAAGTCAGACCCTGGCGGGATCGCCGCGAGGCTGAAAATTTCAACGGTGGGCGGATTGCTCGGCGTCACCTGCAGCACCCCAAAACCCGTGTTCCCACCGGCTTTCTCGCGAACGCGGAAGCTGATGAGGTTCGGCTCGCTGCGCTCGATAGAAACCAGTATGAAACCGCCGGTCTGTTTCTCGAAAGAGAGCATTCCATCCACTGTTGGTGCTTATCAACGGTGTCGACGTAGTGCTCGATGCGGGCCCGGTCAGCGCTATTGAAGGCATCAAGCCACGCTGCAGCGCACGGCCGGCAGGCGTGTCCGGCGGGCTGGTCTGCGCCCATCCGTTCAGCGAAGCTGAGAGCGCAGCGAAGAGCGAGAGTACAACCGAATCGCGCAGCATGGCCGTTCGACGAGAGGATAGTCCATTTGCCGGCGGTCGCGACATCAAGCTGTGTAGCATCCGTCCAGCGGCCCTTGTCTTTGCGGGGCTGAGGTCGTCGTTCGAGCCATCGCCGTAGGTGCGATACGGCACCGGCTCCGGGTTAATGGGCATCGTTTGAAGGATGGCGAGCTCTTTCTGCACCGCCGCCCACGCGTCGGGATCTTTCTTCGTTGCGAACGGCAGCGACAGGTCGGAGTAGTAGGCGAGGATGTCGCGCTTGATGCCGGGCGGGATTGCGACGGTCGGTGTCGCCGTCAGGTGGTGCAGCAGATACGCATAGGTCTGGTCAGTCAGCGGATACCCGGCCGGGCGCACGGGGCTCCGGTATCGAGATCGCGGTTCCAGCAGCGGATGGCGTGGATCGGTGGAATCGCGCGGCACGGCCTGGGCGGCGCCCGGGTTTGGCGGGAGCGGATTCGTAGGTGGCGGAAGCGACTGGGTATCTGCGGCGGCGGCCTGCTTGCGCCGTAGAGCGCGTGGTCGGCGGGGGCGTGAAGCGGCGCAACGCGTGATTCAGCGCGTCGGTGGAGCGGACGACGGAGCGCACATAGTCGAGCTCGGTCTGCGCCGTCGGCCCTTTCACCGCGACCAGACGAATCGGCCCGAACTTCGGCAGAACGAAGAGCAGCCCCGCCAGCGTGTACGTCAGCGGGCCGGCGTGCTTGCGATAGTCGGCCCAGTGGTTCTCCTGCTCGACGGCAGTGACCTCGCGGATTAGCCGCTGCACATCAGGATCGGAGGCGATGTCGTCCGGCTCGTCGATGCCGGTGCAGCAGCGTCGTGGCATATGCAATGCGCGGAATGAACCGATGCACGGCCCAGCGGTAGCCGCTGCACGTTGATGCGTTGATGGCGCGTCTGCGTGAAATCTTCCTGCAGGCCGTAGGTCTGGTAGAAGGCGAGCGCGAGCTGGCGCGTCGGCACTTCGAGGCCAACGTGCCGCAGGTAGCCGACGGGAGCGAAGCGGTGGTTCGCGATCTCGTCGATGTCGAACGCGAACTCGGTGCGCACGTGCTGGTGCTCGCCTTCGGCGTAGTTGACGACGTTGCCGTACTTCGCGCGCAGCTTGGGGAACTCGATGGGAACGGCGAGATTGGTCGCCTGCGAGTGGCCAACGGTGTCGCCGATGTAGTGCGACAGTGCTCCGATCGCAAAGGCGAGCTCGTCGGCATTGCCGGCGTTGCGGAAGAGGTTGACGACGAAGTCGCCGGAGCGGACGTAGTGCGTCAGGTCGGAGAAGTTTTTGTCGCCGAACGGGTAGTAGCCGATGTCCTGGATGACGCAGCCGCCGTAGGCATACGCGCGTGCGTGCTCCAGCTCCTCTGGCGTGATGGTCGGATAGCGGCTGCGCAGCAGCGGAACGATGGACGCGTCCCATGTGAGGTCGATGAGTTGCTCGTGCGTGAGCACGGAGTAGGCGGAGGCGCGCTTGCGGGATGCAGAACGCGCACACGACGAGCAGCGAGCATGGACGTTCAGGCGCAGACGCATAAGGATTCTGATGCGAAATCTCGTAGCGATGGTGATGCGAGGCAGAACGGACGAACGTCGCCTCAGGAGAACGCCCGGTAGAAGACGTAGAGCAGTGCGATGACGCAGAGCCAGAAGATGATGTGGACCGGGATATTTCTCTTGCGGACCTTGGACGAGTACTTTGGCTTGCGCGGCTCAGACATGGCATCGCCATAGTAGCGCAGCGCGGGTGAGTGGAGGTGGCGAGTGATAGCATAAGAGAGATGCTGACGCTGAATGCTGCCGAGGTGCGGGTGCTGGGCTCGCTGATTGAGAAGGAGATGACGACGCCGGAGTACTACCCGCTTTCTCTGAATGCGCTGGTGAATGCGTGCAACCAGAAGTCGAGCCGCGAGCCGGTCATGGAGCTGAGCGAAGGCTGACGTGCGCACAGCGCTGTTCGAGCTTGAGAAGCTGGAGCTGGTGCGCGCTCTGGCCGACGGGCGCGTCTCGAAATTCGAGCACCGCGCCTATGACAAGCTGGACTTCGCCGGCCGGAGATCGCCGTGCTGAGCTTGCTTCTGCTGCGCGGTCCGCAGACGGCTGCCGAGCTGCGCGCTCGTGCCGAACGGATGTACAGCTTCGACGACAGCAGCCGCCGCGACCGCCGTGCTGGAGCGGCTCGGCTACGCGCGAAGATCCGCTCGTCGTGCAGCTCGCGCGCCAGCCCGGAGCACGCGAGAGCCGCTGGACGCATCTGCTTAGCGGCGATGTGGAGGTTGGGGACCGGGTCCCCCGGAAGGACGTCGCATGCGGCGACTGCGACCGACAGCGGTTTTGAGCGAGAATCGCTGCGCTGGAGCGCACCGTGCAGGAGCTGGAGGAGCGCGTGAATGTGCTGGAGGATGGGACAGCGGAGACCGAGGCGTTGTCATGAACGCTGCGTGACAGAGCACGGGTGTGCGTCGCCTATCGGCTGCTTTGCTCTTGTTATCATGGTTCGTGCCGTCAAAACCGCTGCGTCCACGGCCGGGCAAATCCGGATATATTGCCACGCTGGACGGCTGGCGCGCGATTGCCATTGGCAGCGTCATGGTCTATCACGATCATGTACGCACGCTTGGCCTATTCACAACTAGCTTTCTGCATCGGTACGGTGCTCTCGGAGTTCCGCTCTTCTTCGGGATCAGCGGCCTACTGATCACGACGCGGCTGCTGGAAGAGGAGAGGCTGTTTGGCGCGTTCAATCTGAAGGGCTTCTACTTGCGGCGCGTGTTCCGCATTCAACCAGCCGCGGTGTTCTTTCTGGGCATGATGGTGCTGGCGCACCTGCTCTTTGAGCTGCCCTTTATCTATAAAGGATTGGTTGAGGCGGTCTGCGTTGTGCGCAACGTCGCGAACTGGAACGGCGCGCTGCCCGGCATGCGCATCACAGAGCACTTCTGGTCGCTTTCGATAGAAGAGCAGTTCTATCTTGTACTGCCGTGCACGTTGTTGCTCGTTCGCAATCGCAGGTACCGTCTCGTCGGACTGTTCACGGCAGCGGTTGGATTCTACTGCTGGGCGAATCTCGCCCCACCCAGGCTGGCATACTACATTGACATTCGCGGCCATCACACAGAGCTAAACCTGCATGGACTTCTGTTCGGCAGCGGATTAGCTGTATTGGTGTCGGAGCCAAAGGTGCGTTCGCTGGTTCGACGCTATCTGAGGCCGGTGTTGCTGATCAGTCTTTGCGTGGTGTTCGCGGCGGTTCGCGCCTGGAAGCATCACTACTACGCGCTCTGGGTTACCGCGGCCTTCCCGTTTATCGTGCTGAGCACTGTATTGCACCCGGAGAGTTACATCAGCCGCTTGTTGGAGTGGTCTCCGCTGCGATTCATCGGCCGAATCTCGTACAGCCTCTATCTCTGGCAGCAGGTAGTCTTCGTGGTCGCACACTCCGCGGCGGGGACGCCCCTGTATTGGGTCGATATGGCGCCGGTGAATTATCTCCTGATTCTGGCGGCGGCATTGATGTCGTTCTATCTGATAGAAAAGCCGATGATTCGACATGGGCATCGCATTGCCCCTCCGCCCACGCCTGGACGAACTGACCTGCATGAGACACCTGAGGTACGGGTCGGGCCGGCGCTGGCCTGAACTGAAACCGCGCGCAGAAAAGCGCAGCCTAAGCTGCGCCCTCATGTTGATCTATGTGCGGCCGTGATCTTGCGGTTTAGTGCGCTGCCCACTCGATCTTGGTGAGGTCGATGCCTTCCTTCACCATCTCGTACAGCGGCGAGAGCTCGCGCAGGTGTTGCACGACATTGATGAGCTTGTCCGCGACGTAGTCGACCTCGGCCTTGTTGTTGAAGCGGCCAATACCAAATCGAATGGAGCTGTGCGCGACGTCGTCGCCGAGGCCCAGCGCTTTCAGCACGTAGCTCGGTTCCAGCGTCGCCGAGGTGCAGGCCGAGCCGGAGCAGACCGCGATGTCGTTGATGCCCATCAGCAGCGATCTCGCCTTCAACGTAGATGAAGCTGATGTTGAGATTGCCCGGCAGATGGTGCTCCATGTTGCCGTTCACCTGCGTGAAGTCGAGCGCGCTCTCAAGCTTCTTGCGCAGATAGTCGCGCAGGTCCTTCTCGCGCGCGGCCTCGGCCGCCATCTCCTGCGGCGCAAATCTCGCACGCTTTGCCCAGGCCCACGATGCCCGGCACATTCAGCGTTCCCGAACGCATTCCGCGCTCATGTCCGCCGCCGTTCTGCTGCTCCGCAATCTGCACGCGCGGATTGCGCCGCCGCACATACAACGCGCCTACGCCCTTCGGCCCGTAGATCTTGTGCCCGGTCAGCGACAGCACATCGATGTTGTCCTCGATCACGTTGACCGGAATCTTGCCGACGGCCTGTACTGCGTCGGTGTGGAAGAGCACGCCCTTCTCATGGCAGAGCTTGCCGATTTCCCTGATCGGCTGGATCACGCCGATCTCGTTGTTGGCGTACATGATCGTGACCAGAATCGTCTGATCGTCCATCGCGCGGCGCAGGTCTTCAAGATCAACCAGCCCATCCGCCTGCACGGGCAGGTAGGTCACGCGGTAGCCCTGCTTCTCCAGCTTCTTGCACGTGTCGAGCACGGCCTTGTGCTCCGTCACCTGCGTGATGATGTGGTTGCCGCGCTCGCGGTACATCTCCGCGATGCCCTTGATGGCGAGATTGTTCGACTCCGTCGCGCCGGAGGTGAAGATGATCTCCTTCGCCGTCGCGCCGATCAGCTTCGCAATCTGCTCGCGCGCCTTCTCGACCGCAGCCTCGGCCTCCCAGCCAAAGCTATGGTTGCGGCTGGCGGCGTTGCCGAAGATCGTCGTCAGGTAGGGCATCATCGCCTCGAGCACACGCGGATCCAGCGGCGTCGTCGCGTGATTGTCCATGTAGATCGGTAGCTTGACGCCCCGCGGCAGGGGCTCATTGGTGTGGGTGACGTTTACTCCGAGGGTCTCAGCCATGGTGTGCTCCTAAAATCTCAGCGCGCTTTGCACTGTCTGTGGTCGTTCTATGTTTCAGGGATTAGCGCCCGGGTTCAGAGAATTAGTCCAGAAGTCTATAAAGCGATCGTGACAAGGCCCGCCGCGACCGGGGCCGGCGGCGTCGATGTGTCCGTCGGGTCGACCAGGTCGGCGATGCTCAGTCCGCTCAGCATGTCTTTGATCGAGTCATTCACTTTGCGCAGCGGCTCTTTGATGGTGCAGGTGCCGTGCAGGTCGCAGGTGCCGTGAATCGTAATGCAACTGGTGATAAACAATGGCCCGTCGATCGCCCGAATCACCTCAAACGCATTGATCTCTGCAGCCGGACGGCCCAGCGAGTAGCCGCCATTCGTTCCCGCCGTCGAAACCAGGATCCCGGCGCGGGTCAGGGTCTGCAAAATCTTGGCCAGAAGCTGCGGCGGAATGTGATACGCCTCCGCAATGGCCTTCGCCGAAGCGCTCGCCGAATGCGCCAGACGGCCGTTGGCGGCTTCGCCCTGCTCGGCAAGGTACTTCAGGGCCATCAGCCCGTAATCCGCTTTCTTGGTCAGACGAAGCATTATTTACTATGGCCAACGAGGCTTAAGGGCGCAATTCTCGGCCATTCTCAGTGTACGGCCCCGTGAGAAGTGAAAGCAAGACCAATGCGGTCTTAGTTCGGGTCATATCTATTGAAAGTCGCCGAGGCAGCCTTGATCAATCCCGCAGAAATCACCGTCAGGCCAATGCACCCGGACGATGCGCCCGGCGTCGCCGAGCTGACCTCCCAACTCGGCTATCAGCGCACCGCCGAGCAAGTCCGCCACTGGCTCGCCCGCGCCAGCTCGTCCCGCCAAGCCGCCTTCGTCGCCGAGACATCCGGCAAGCTCGTCGGCTGGATAGAGATCTCGCTCGAGTGGCGCCTTCAGTCCGACGCCTTCGGCCTGATCGGCGGGCTCGTCGTCGGTGACGGCTTCCGCGGCGCCGGAATCGGCAGACTCCTCTGCGAGCGTGCCGAATACTGGACTCGCGAGCACGGCGCAGCCCGGATCCGGGTCACCTCCCGCAGCACGCGCGAGGGCGCCCACCGCTTCTATCTCCGCGACGGCTACCGGCAGACCAAGGTCTCCATGGTCTTCGAGAAGATGCTCGATCCCGAACACACCGCATCCTGAACAGCGCAAATCGGATACCATGCAAAGCGCGACCTTTGAAAACCGTCCATCAGCTCCGCTCAGCGCCGAATGTCCTCACCATGCTTCGGCTCTTTACCGTGCCGTTTCTCGTTATCGAGATCCTCGATGCGCACTGGAGGATAGCGTACGTTCTGCTCTGGATTGCGGGTCTCTCCGACAGCGTGGACGGCCTGCTCGCCCGCGCTCTCAAGCAGCGCACCACGCTCGGTGAGTTTCTCGACCCCATCGCCGACAAGGCCCTGCTCAGCACGCTCTTCCTTGTACTCACCCATGTCGGCATTATTCCGCGCTACGTTACGGTGCTGGTCTTCAGCCGCGATCTCGGCATCCTGCTCATCTCCACGCTGCTGTACGTGACGAACATATTGCGCGACTTCCGTCCAACCTGGCTGGGAAAGACCAACACCTTCCTCCAGATCCTGACCGTGCTCCTGGTCATGACCGCGAAGATCGTTCCCGGCTGGAGTTCCGGCGGCGTCACATGGCTGCTGCGCTCCATGGCGGTGATCGCGCCGCTCTCCGCGGCGCAGTATGCGTGGATCACGTTGCGAAAGATCCAGACCCAAAGCGAAACGCATCCAGAAACGGCGGGCACCAATGGCGAATGAACAGAGGCGTGCAGTCTGGCTGCTTGCGCGCAGCGCACTTACGGGAGCGCTCGGCGGCCTGCTCTTCGGCTTCGACACCGCCGTTATCGCGGGCACCACACACGCCCTGCAACTCCACTATGCCCTCACCGAAGCGCAGAAGGGCTTCACCGTCGCCATCGCACTCTACGGCACCGTCGTCGGCGCGATCCTCAGCGGCCCGCTGGGCCAGCGCATCGGCAGCCGCGCCGCGCTGCGCTGGATGGGTCTGCTGTACGTCATCTCCGCGCTCGGATGCGCGCTTGCCGGCTCATGGTGGAGTCTTCTCGCCTTCCGCGCGCTCGGCGGTCTCGGCATCGGCGGCTCTTCCGTGCTCGGCCCCGTCTACATCGCGGAACTCGCTCCGGCGAAGTGGCGCGGCCGTCTCGTCGGCCTGTTTCAGATCAACATCGTCATCGGCATCTTGCTTGCCTACCTGTCGAACGCCATCGTTGCGCATCTCGTGCCGTCGCTGGCTGTCCAGTGGCGCTGGCAGTTCGCCGTCGGCCTGCTACCGGCCGTGCTCTTCGTCGTGCTTCTGCTCTCCGTGCCGCAAAGCTCTCGCTGGCTCGTGTCACAGAGCCGTTTTGAAGAAGCCCAGCGCATTCTCTTCCAGATGGGCTCACCTGATTCCGAGGCTGAGGTCGACGCCATCCGCCGCTCGCTCGAGGCCGAGAGCGGCGCCGCCCACGATCACCTCTTCGTCCCGCGCTACAAGCTGCTCATCTTCCTCGCCATCTCGATCGGCTTCTTCAACCAGCTCTCCGGCATCAACGCCATCCTCTATTACCTCAACGACATCTTCCGCAGTGCTGGCTTCAGCGCCGTCAGCGCGGACGTCCAGGCAGTCATCATCGGCGCGGCCAACCTGCTCGCGACGCTGCTCGGCATCAGCCTCATCGACAAGGTCGGCCGCAAAACGCTGCTGCTCATCGGCGCCGTCGGAGATGCGCTCTGCCTCGTCGGCGTCGCGCTCGTCTACACCTCAGGGTCGCACCAGAACCTGCTGCTGCCGCTGCTCATCGGATTCATCGTGTTCTTCGCCATCTCGCAGGGTGCAGTCATCTGGGTCTACCTCAGCGAGGTCTTCCCCACCAACGTTCGCTCCAAGGGCCAGGGCCTCGGCTCCAGCTCGCACTGGATCATGAACGCTGCCATCGCGAACGTCTTCCCCATCATCGCAGCGTACAACCGCGCCGCGCCGTTCTGGTTCTTCGCGGCCATGATGGTCGTGGAGTTCGTCGTTGTCCTGATGGTCTACCCGGAAACTAAGGGTCAGACTCTCAAGGGAATGAGCGCGCACCTGGGGCTGCACTGAACGCAGCGACCGCTGAAACGGTTGCCGCCCAGCCGCATCCACGGTAAACTGTCTTGTACGCACTTTAGGCGCGTAGCTCAGTTGGTTAGAGCGCTACCTTGACACGGTAGAGGTCGTTGGTTCGAATCCAATCGTGCCTACCATTCTCCCCTCAGAATGTCCGTTCGGGACCCAGGCTGCTCGGGAGAGTTTGCGACACAAGTTTTGGCAGTTCTCGGAGAATGGTCATGGCACAGGTATGTGAGCTTTGCGGCAAAGGGCCGCAGTTTGGCAACAATATCTCGCACGCGCACAACGTAACGCGGCGCCGCTGGAATCCCAACCTGCAGACGGTAAAGGCCGTTACCAACGGCGTTGCCAAGCGGGTTCGCGTCTGCACCAGCTGCATCAAGTCCGGCAAGATCGTCAAGGGGTAACCGCCACGGACGGGCTTGGCTGAGGTAAGATTGAGCGCGAATCACAACATCTCTGGGGTGAGGGTACGCACGATGTCGGTCGACACGGATCTGCTGGTTCAGTCACTCACGAAGCGCGGACATACGGTAGAAGGCGTCATCAAGGTCCCGGACAATGCCGGCGACTACGAGTTCATCGTGGATGGCGTGGCGCTGAACCTGGAAGAGACCCGCGCTCTGCTCGAACTCGATCAGGCGGAAGATGAACGCCGCCGCCGGCCACCTGCGTCCACACCAGCCGTCGTTCCAGAGGTCTAGTTCCAGCGCGCCCTGCCCTGCGCAGGCTTCGAAGCTGACCGGCGCCTGAGGCTCGAAAACAAACCCTCGCAGAAGCGAGGGTTTTCTGTCGCAGATCTCTCCTTGAGACTTCGCATCACTTCTTCGCAAAATCCAGCGACGCGGAGTTGATGCAGTAGCGCTCTCCGGTAGGATTTGGCCCATCTGGGAACACGTGCCCCAGATGCGATCCGCATGTCGCGCAGGTCGCCTCGATCCGCCGCATTCCGTGGGTCGAGTCCTCATGCAGTTCCACTGCATCGGGCGAGACCGGCTCGAAGAAGCTCGGCCAGCCTGAGCCGGATTCGAACTTCGTCTCCGACCTGAACAGCGGAGCATTGCAGGCCGCGCAGTGATACACGCCGTCGGCGTGGTTATTCACCAGCGCTCCGGTGAACGCGCGCTCCGTGCCTTTCTCACGCAGAATGTGGTACTGCTCCGCGCTCAGCCGCTTGCGCCATTCGTCTTCGCTCAGGCGCATCTTCTTGGTCCCGCTCTGGTTGTTCTCCTTGGCCGCTTCGCTCAGCGGTCCCGCTGCAGGGATCTCGGGCATGGTCGCACCTCCTGTCTTATTGATTATGACGCTCTGCGCGCGGGCCGCCCGCTTGCGAGGACAACTTCCGCCCCACCGGAAGGTTCGGACTCCGAACCATTTTGAGTCTCTCAAAGATTTCCAGAGGTCAACCGCTTCGGCTTGCCGGAATAAATTGCAGAAACAAAGGAGTTTACGCGACGTGTAAGGCAGCTTCGCAGTTCGAACTGCAAACAAACGCCAGGAAAATCGTTAGTCTTCTTTGAAAAATTCCTTTGCCAATCCTCAACTGAAAAGAGTAACGTGAGCCGAGTTTTCCTTAAATGACAAAGTTCGAACTTAAGTGCTTCATGCTCCACCCTGCAGTTGCTTTCTGAGGAGGATCCACAGTGAACCAGTTTTTGCGCTCGCTCTTGCTTCTTGTCTCCGGCATGCTCCTAGGAGTCGCCGCCCACGCCCAGCTTTCCACCGCAACCATGTACGGCAGCGTGATCGACAGCACCGGCGCGGCTGTCCCCGGCGCCAACGTTACCGTCACCCAGACCGACACCCAGACAAGCCGCTCCCTGAAGACCAATAGCGACGGTTCCTACCGCGCGGACTTTCTTCCCGTCGGCCCATACAAGGTCAGCGTCGCTGCGCCGGGATTCAAAACGCTCGACCGCCGGGCATCGTCCTGACCGTCACGGAAGAGGCGCACATCGACCTCCAGCTTCAGCCTGGCGGCGAGACCACGACCGTCGAGGTCACAGCCGACGTTCCCTTGCTCAACACCGGCAACTCCACACTGGGCCGCACGGTCACGAACGTCGAGATCGACAATCTTCCGCTCGTCGACCGCAACGTCTACACGCTGCTCGACCTCACGCCGGGCGTGCAGAACAACAACAACTCCGGCAACAACGCGGCCGGTGGCGTTATCAATCCGCTCGGCTATCCGGAACAGCACGTGAAGATCAACGGCTCCTCGGACTCCGGCGTCGGCCAGGTGTCCTACTATCTCGACGGCGGATCGAACATGACCGGCGTGCGCAACACCGGCAACCCGCTGCCCAACCCGGACGCCATCCGCGAGTTCCGCGTCGACACCAACAACTTCTCCGCGCAGTATGGCCGCAACTCCGCCGGCGTCGTCACCGTGCTCACGAAGTCCGGCACCAACGACTTCCATGGCTCGGCCTTCGAGTTCTACCGCGATCGCAACTTCAACGCTACCGTCCGCGCGACCAACATAAAGACTCCATACAACCAGCACCGGTTTGGCTTCACGGTGGGTGGCCCAATTAAGCGCGACAAGCTGTTCTTCTTCGGCAGCTATGCGGGCTTCCGTTTCATCACCGCCAACATCTTCAATCCCATCGTTCCCAGCGCGGCGATGGTGGGCGGCGACTTTACGGCGAACATTCCCACCGCCGCTAATCAACAGGTCGCGAACAACCTGAAGTGCACGATCGCTGCGCAGTCCTCGACGCAGTTCTGGGCCTGCAACCCTTTCCTCCCGAAGGCCAGCGCCTGGTGCGACTTCCAGGGTCGCGCCGAACGTCTGCGACCCGACTACCTTCGATCCATCCATCACGGCCATCATGAAGGCCGGCCTGATCCCGACTGCGGCCAGCAGCGGAACCATCAACCAGTTGAGCCCGCTCCGCCAGAAGACAGATGAGCAGCTCTACAAGGGCGACTATCAGATGACGCCGAAGCAGCGATTAACGCTCAGCTACTTCCACGAGACCGGCGACTTCATCGTGAACCCATCTGGCAACAACGTGCTCGGGTGGGTTGTGCACAACTACACCTTCGCGCAGCATGAAGCCAACATCGCGCACACCTGGACCATCAGCAACGCTACCGTCAATCAACTCGCGCTGAACTACACGCGCCTGATCGGCGGCCGCGTGCCGTCGCCCGCGCAAAGCCTGACTGATTTCGGCTCGGCGTTCCAGGAGCAGCTTCCCGATGGATCCATCTGCGGTGTGCCCGCACAGGTCGGCTGCTCGCGTCCGCAGCTCCCGTCAGTGGCTGGTTCACCGCAGGCAATGCCATCACCGGCCCGGTCACGGGAAGCAACGTGTACGCTCTTCGCGATGTGGTGAGCAGCACGCATGGCAGGCACACGCTGTACTACGGCGGCGAGGCGAACCGCGAGAACGACGCGCAGCAGACCACGCTGAACGACTATGGCGTGTTCAGCTTCACCGCGCACACGAACACGGCGAACCATTCCTCGGCCGCGATCACGGATTTCCTGTTCGGCGCGCCGAATTCGATGGCGCAGGATGTTCCGGTTTACGCAAACGCGAACTACTTCAACTACGGCGCTCTTCTTCCAGGATGACTGGCGGATACGGCCGAATCTGACGGTGAACCTCGGCATCCGCTACGACATCCAGACCACGCCGACGGACACCCAGCGCATGGCGATGAACTTCGTTCCCGGCGCGCAGTCGACCGATCGCGCCCGCGCGGATACAAGGGCGTTCTGTTCCCGGGTGATCCGGGTGTTCCGGCAGGCGGTGTGGATACGCGGCTCAATCATGTTTCGCCGCGCGTCGGCCTGGCGTGGACGCCGTATCCGAACGGGCACACGGTCATCCATGCTGCCGCTGGTCTGTTCTACGGATCCATTGGCGGAAACCTGTTCACGTATCCGTCGAACGGCGAGCCGTTCTCCGGGCGTCCGACGTTCACCAACGTGATTCATGTGTCGAATCCGTACGCGACAGACCCGAAGGATTTCTGCAACGGCGATCCGACCTGCATAGCCGGCGGCGTAGGCCACTCGCCGTTCCCGTTCATCTACAATCCAAAGAACCCGAAGTACTTTGTTACTCCGGCAGCGATCATCCCGGTCGATCCGAACTTCCGCTGGCCGGTGAGCTACCAGGTCAACTTCGGATTCGAGCAGCAGCTCGGCGCCGGATTTGCGTTCTCGGGCAGCTACGTCGGCGCGTTCTCGCGCAAGCTGCCAACCGAGTGGGATGTGAACTACCCGCAGTTCAATGTGTCGTCGACGGGCGCGCCGGCGGCATCCTGCACCGACACAACGCAGGCCTGCGCCTATGCCGATACGAGCGCGACGGTGAACAACCGCCGGCCGTACAACGCGAAAACCTATGCGGCGACCTCGACGTCGTCGGCCGTCGAACCCGATCTTCTCGACGATCTCGCAGATTCAATCGTCGGAGAGCGCGAACTACAACTCTCTGCAGGTGACCGATTCAGAAGCGGCTCACGCGCGGATTCAGCGCGCAGGGCTTCTATGTCTGGTCGAAGTCGCTGCAGAGTCTCGACCTGGACACGGCCGGCAACACCGGCAACAGCGCGACAACGGAGCCAGAGGACAATCGCAACCACTGGCTCGACCGGCAGCGCTCGGACTATGACCAGCGCCACGTCATGGCCGCGTCGCTCGTGTGGAAGCCGCACTACAACTTCAGCCACCGTGCGTTCGGGCTCGTCGTGAACGACTGGACGTTTGCATCGATCATCCGTCTGCAGAGCGGCGTGCCGTTCAACATCACGACCGGTTCCGACAACAACGGAGACGGCGTGACCAACGACCGGCCGAATCTCGTTCCGGGAGTGGCGCACGCGTCGCTCACCGACGACGGCCACTCGCGCGCAGGCGATGATTCACAACTGGGTGAGCGCGTCGCAGTTCTGCGTGTTCAATACAGCGATCAACAGCATCCCCGCATGCCCGCAGGATGGCGCGGGTCCCGCAGGGTCGGATGGAACGCTGCGACAGAACGCGCTCGACGCTCCCGGGCGGCGCGGGATATCGACGCCTCGATCTTCCGCGACTTTCCCATATGGGAGCGTGTGAGGTTCGAGCTGCGCGGTGAGGCCACCAACGTCTTCAACCTCACCAACCTTCCCGCTCCGAACGGCACCTTGAACTCCTCGACGTTCGGACAGATCACGTCATCGATTCAGTTTGGGAGCTTCACCAACCGAATCATTCAGGTTGGTGGACGCATCCTGTTTTAAGGTATGTTCCCCTCTGGTGGCTTGCGGCAGACGCATCGTCGTCTGCCGCAATTTTTTAGATCGCGCGGGGTCGAGTTTACTGGCCGCGCGCGATGCACTCGATCTCGACCAGCGCGTCCTTCGGCAACGCTGCAACCTCCACCGTCGAGCGTGCGGGCGCAACCACGCCTTCAGCCGCGAACGCGCGGCCATAAATTTCATTCATTGCGGCGAAGTCGCGCATGTCTCTTCAGGAACACGGTCGTCTTCACCACCTTGGCAAACTCAGACCAGCAGCTGCCAGCACGTGCGCAGGTTGGCGAGACCCGCTCGGTCTGCTCCGTGATGCCGCCGGAGACCATCTGGCCGCTGGAGGGATCGAGCGCAATCTGGCCCGAGGTGAAGACGAAGATCGCCGGAGCGGACCGCCTGTGTGTAGGGGCCGATGGCGGCGGGAGCTTCGTTGGTGGCGATAGCAGACTTGCGCAGATCATTAGGCATACGCCGGATTGTCGACGAGTGCTGCGCTATTCCGCGCAAGCGACGTTGCTGCGTGGCGTGCATCCATGAAAATGGTGTGACAATAAAGGATGGCGCGCTTTCGGTTCGGAGCGCGCCGTGAAGAGGAGTCTCGTGGCAGAACTACAGCAGCGCGTCGTCGGTATCGACCTGGGCACTACCAACTCGCTTGTCGCCTACATGCAGGGCGATACGCCGCAGGTGATTCCCGGCGAAGACGGTGCGGCGATTGTGCCGAGCGTGGTGGCGTTCGATCAGGAGACGAAGGAAGGGTTCGCGGTCGGCAACGCCGCGCGCGAGGTGCTGCTGACGAAGCCGGCGAATGCGGTCTACTCGGTGAAACGGCTGATGGGGCGCGACCTGGAGGATGTTCAGGCGGAGTTGAAGCTGTTTCCGTTCCATCTCTGCGGAAGGGCTGAAGCCGGGCGAGGTGCTGAAGCTCGACGTCGGTGGGCTGACGCTGACGCCGCCGGAGATCTCCGCGTACGTTCTGCTGCAGTTGAAGCGCAATGCGGAGCGCTTCTTTGGCGCGCCGGTGACGAAGGCGGTCATCACTGTTCCCGCGTACTTCAACGACGCGCAGCGCCAGGCGACGAAGGATGCAGGGCGCATTGCAGGGCTCGAGGTGCTGCGGCTGGTGAACGAGCCGACTGCGGCGGCGCTGGCGTATGGCCTGGATAAGCTGCACGGCGGCAAGGATGGCGTGATCGCGGTGTACGACTTCGGCGGCGGAACGTTTGATATTTCGATCCTCAAGCTGCATGAGGGGATCTTCGAGGTGATCGCGACCGGAGGTGACACGCACCTGGGCGGCGACGATATCGACAACATGCTGCTCGGCGGTAGCAATGGATGACATTCGCGGCGATCTCGGTGTTGGTGTGAGTTCCCAGCCGGAGGCGATTCAGGCGCTGCGCAAGGCCGTGATTGACGCGAAGATTGCGCTCTCGTCGAATCCAACAGCGCGGCTGCATGTGGAGCTTGCAGGAGGCAAGCAGTATCTGCGCGAGATTACGCGCGAGCAGTTTGAGCAGTTGATTCAGCCGGTGATTGAGCGCACTGCGGCTCCAGTTCGTCAGGCACTGAAGGACTCAGGCTTACAGCCGGAGCAGATCGATGAGGTTGTGATGGTGGGCGGATCGACTCGCATTCCCGCGGTACGCGCGCTCGTGACGAAGCTGTTCGATCTCGACGCTGCGCGGGAAGAAGCTGCACACCGAGTTGAATCCTGACGAGGTTGTAGCGCTGGGTGCTGCCGTGCAGGCGAAGATTCTCTCCGGCGAGACGAGCGCGGCGACGGACGATCTGCTGCTGCTCGATGTCACGCCGCTGTCACTCGGTATCGAGGCCCTCGGCGGTGTTGTCGCGAAGATCATCCAGCGCAACTCAACCATCCCGGCAAGCGCGACGGAGCACTTCACGACAGGCTTTGATGGGCAAACGAATGTGGCGATTCACGTGCTGCAGGGTGAGCGTGAGCTGGCGAAGGATTGCCGCTCGCTCGCGCGGTTTGATCTGAAGGGAATTCCACCGATGGTGGCAGGTTTGCCGCGCATCGAGGTGAAGTTCCTCATCGATGCGAATGGCATCCTACAGGTCAGCGCAAGAGAACAGCGCAGCGGCAAAGAGGCGCAGGTGGAGGTGAAGCCAACGTATGGGCTCACCGATGAGCAGGTCGAATCGATGATCCTGGAGAGCTTTGACATGGCCGAAGCAGACATCAATGCGCGGCAAGCGATCGAGGCGAGGAACGAAGCGCAGACGATTCTGGATGCAGTTGAAAAGGGCGAGAAGACCGCAAGCGTGGCAGCAGTTGACGTCGGTCGAGCACGAGGAGATTCGTGCCGCGGCGCACGAGGTGCAGGCGTCGATTCGCGGCGGTGACTATAAGATCATTCGGAAAGCGATTGAGCAGCTTGATAAGAAAACGCGACGCTTTGCAGAGATCATGATGGACTCCGCAGTTGCGGGCGCGCTGCACGGCAAGACGATGGACAAGGCTGGTGAAGGCATGGGCCAGAGCCCGACGGCTCCGCACCCGTTCGCCAAGCCGGAGGTGGTGCACACCACGCCGCTTGGTCCGGGCAGCGAGCTGCAGGCTGCGGATAGCCAGAAGCAGTCAACCTCCAGCAGCAAGGCAGAGTACGAGCCGAAGCACGAAGCTGAGCCAGCGGCTGCGGGCAAGTCAACCGAAGACTAACTACTGGAGTGCCAGTCTCAGCACGCCGTTGACGGCGGCGAGCTTGGCGCGTGCGGCCGCTGGATCCAGGTGCAGTTTGGCCATCACGATCGCGGCCTTGACGTCGTCGCCGGAATCGCGGAGCAGTTGAGCCGCGCGCTCACGATCGACTCCGGTGGCAGCGGCGATGATGCGCTCGGCGCGATCGACGAGCTTGGCGTTGGTAGGGCGGACGTTGACCATCAGGTTGCCGAAGGTCGCGCCGGTGCGGACCATCACACCGGTCGAAATCATGTTGAGCACAAGCTTGGTTGCCGTTCCGGCCTTGAGGCGGGTGGAGCCGGTGAGGACCTCGGGGCCGGTGGCGGGGGTGATGGCGATCTCGGCGGCCTGGGCGAGCGGCGAGTTGGGCGCGCAGGAGAGGCCGATGGTGAGGGCGCCGCGCTGGCGGGCGTAGTCGATCGCGCCGAGGACGTAGGGCGTGCGGCCGCTCGCGGCGATGCCGGCGAGGGTGTCGGGCTTGGCTTGACCGTCCGAGGCCGGCGAGCAGAAGTCTGTCGCCGCGAGGTCCTGGGCGCCGAGCTCGCGGGAGTCTTCGGAGTGCTCGGAGGAGAGGCGGAGAGCGCTGTCTCCGCCGGCGATGAGGCCCTGGACGAGGTCGGCGGGGACGGAGAAGGTGGGTGGACACTCGGAGGCGTCGAGGACGCCGAGGCGGCCGCTGGTGCCGGCGCCGATGTAGAAGAGGCGTCCGCCGCGGGTGAAGCGGGCGGCGATCTCGTCGATGGCACGGGCGATGGCGGGGAGTTCGGCGCGGACGGCGGAGGCGACGGTGGCGTCCTCGTCGTTGATGACGCGGAGCATGTCGAGGGTGGAGAGCTGGTCGAGGTGCTCGGAGCGAGGGTTGCGGGATTCGGTGGGGAGCG
This sequence comes from uncultured Verrucomicrobiae bacterium, assembly GCA_963716225.1. GTDB lineage: Bacteria > Acidobacteriota > Terriglobia > Terriglobales > Acidobacteriaceae > Granulicella. The sequence goes on from OY970299.1 coordinate 2,405,772, forward strand.
TGCCGAGGGAGGCGGTGTCGTTCATCTGCATGCGAGGTTCATGATAGCGAGTGCGTGGGGCGGTGTGCGGGGGTACCCTCCCTCCCCCTCCTCTTTTTGGCTTGATCTTTGGAATCAGGGGTTTGCGCGAGGGGTGTGGCTGCAAAATCTTGATTCCAGAGATTTAGCGCGCAAAATATCTACTTTCAATAGTTTGCGGGGTCCGATCGCCCAAGAGCCGATCCCCTGCTCCACCGAGGGAGCAAGCTCGCCGGGCCCGATGAGGGGATGACAGCAAGAAAGGCAAGGCGGAACCAGAAGCAAAAATATCGGCAAGCAAAAAGGCTGCGCGATGCGCAGCCTCGTCTCAAAACCTTATAACTCCATTATAGCAGATTGTGTGAAATTCGACTGCAGGGATTTGGGTTGTGTTTTGTTTGGGATAGGGGTGGTGGGGCTTGACAAGGAAATCCTGAGGAAAAGTTTGGGGAGTGGGTCAGGTGCGCTATTCTGCCGGAATTCCATATTTGCCCGGATTCCGAGATGAGGGAGATTTCTTTTCGCATGCGCTCTTACGTGTACGCCTCGCTTGCCCTGTTGTTTGTCGTTCCGGTTGTTGCGCAGAACGGCGCGAAGAGTGCTCCTGCGGATAGGGCGGAGCCGGCGCTGGTGAAGCTGTCGCCGGTGGTGCTGCGGTATGTGAAGTACGACACGGCGAAGAACACGATCTGGCTGGAGCACGTGCGGGTCATCGACGGAACCGGCGCGGCGCCGATCGAAGACGCGACGGTGATTCTGGAGGATGGGAAGATTGCGGCGGTCCAGCGGCCGCGGCATATGGAAGCGAACGCCGGCCACATGGAGGCGTGGACCTGCGAGGGATGCCCGCCGGCGCTGCACCTGGACATGACGGGAAAGACGGTGCTGCCGGGTTGGGTGGGGATGCACGACCACATGTATTACATCGCGCGGCCGAACTTTACGGCGGACGGAAACTCTGAGCCGCCGCTGATTGTGCCGGAGATGGCGTTCTCGTCGCCGCGGCTTTACTTAGGCGCGGGAGTGACGACGCTGCGAACGACAGGATCCGTCGAGCCGTATCTGGATTTGAATTTGCGCACGGAGATTGACGCGGGTCATCTACCGGGGCCGCACATGGATGTGACGGCGCCGTATCTTGAGGGTCCGAACTCGCGGTTCATCCAGATGCACCAGCTCAGGGACGCAGCCGATGCGCGCGAGACGGTGGACTTCTGGGCGAAGCAGGGAGCGACGAGCTTCAAGGCGTATATGAACATCACGCGCGCGGAGTTGAAGGCGGCAATTGATGAAGCGCATAAACATGGGCTGAAGCTGACGGGACATTTGTGCGCGGTGACGTATCCGGAGGCGGCGGAGCTGGGGATCGACAACCTGGAGCATGGGTTCTTTGTGAATACGCAACTGGATCCGGGCAAGCAGCCGGATGTGTGTCCGCGCACCTCCGGTGGGCCGACGATGGCGAAGATGACGCCGGAGACGCCGGAGGGCAAGGCGCTGATTGCGCTGCTGGTGAAGGACCATGTGGCGGTGACGTCGACGCTGCCGGTATTTCAGAGCGATGATCCGGAGCATCTGCGGATGGATCCGCGGATTTTTGACGCGATGTCGCCGCCGGCACGGGAGGCGTATGAGGCGATTCGGAAGTTTGAGCTGGCCCGCGCGTCAGCGGACCCAAAGGCTACGGCGACGAGGGCGCAGGAATTCAAGAATGACATGGCGATGGAGCGTGCGTTCGTCGCCGCGGGTGGGCTGCTGATGGCGGGGCCGGACCCTACGGGCGATGGCGGAACGCTGCCAGGGTATGGCGATCAGCGTGAGATTGAGCTGCTGGTGGAGGCGGGGTTTACGCCGCTCGAGGCGATCAGGATTGGGACAATGAATGGAGCGACGTACATGGGGCTGGCGGACCGGATTGGCTCGGTGGCTGAGGGCAAGGATGCGGATCTGATTGTGGTGAGCGGCGATCCGAGCAAGGAGATTCGCGATATCGAAAACACGGAGATCGTGTTCAAGGATGGTGTGGGGTTTGATTCGCAGAAGCTGCTGGAGTCGGTGAAGGGGAGATATGGGCAGTATTGAGGGGCGAGTGGTTAGTGGTTAGTAGTTAGTGGTTAGTGGAGGCGGCAGGGATTCTTACTTGCTCGACGTAGTGCGGTCGCGAACGAGACTGTTACGAAGCGAGGAAGTCACGCCTTCGCAAGATTACTCATCACAAGGGTGTTTTTCGTTACTCAGGTCGTGGCGGGTGTAGCGGATGCAAAGGAGGGAAGAGCCAAACTCGGTTCGCGGAAAGCGTGAACGAACGCAACGTCGCCGTTACCGATGGGTACGAGTTCTTTTCGCTGACCACGGCCACTCCCACAGCGTTCACCGATCCGAGATCGAAACCGTCCGGAGGCTGGATGGTACTCGTAAAAACTGTCTGTCCGAATGCAAGGGCGGCATTCCCGGAGACATTTCCCGCCTCGTCAACGGTCATGCTCATCGTCAGCGCGAAGGTCATATTCTGGAAGTCCTGGTAGCTGGCGACGCTGTGGCTCTGAACGTTATCCACCTTGTGCAGCTTGACCGTAATCTGGGTGTCAGCCGGGCTGCCGCCATGGAACTGACATGTGGGACCGAAGGCGAGATCGGCAGCACCTCCGTCCTGCGCCCCGTTCCCCTTGAAATTCAAGGCGACGGCCCAGGGGTCGCCCACTCCACCCGACACCCCAGGTGAGTCGAATGTCACCTGCGCAGTTAGCGTGCCGGGTGCGACAAACGGTGACGAGACCATTTGAGCGTATGGAGTCTGAACATCAACGGCGTCACCTGGAACCAGATAGAGCGTCTGGGATTCCGCAGCGCTCCCGCTCCCGTTCTGGCAGACCGTCACCTGAAGGCCGGAGGGAACGATTTGCCATTTCTCCTCGCCCACACTGGTGGGGATTAAGACGGTGTGAGCGGGGACATAATAGATTGACCCGAGAGCATCCGCTGACGCGCCTGCGAACATCGATCCCAGCTTCAGCTTCACCGCCACCGGTGGTTGAGCCAGGAACAGAACCCAGAGACCGGAATCCAGGTCAGGCATAACGGCTATGACGGTATGAATCTTTCCGATGGGTAGGTGGTTCGTCAGAATCTTGTCGAAGGTGCTGATGTAGATGGTGGGATCCATGGCGTCTAACCTCTTCCTGGTGCCGAGTTGGTCGTACTCTTGGGCGACCATGCGCAACGAAAACGACAGATCACGCGATCACCGTCGTTCTTGGCACGTGAACATACATCTTCTTAGAAGCGATACGCAGAAATTGCAGATCGGAGCCTAGGGATCGAGGCAAAAAGCATCGGGAGATTTTTCGTCAGCCCTTGCACGTAGGCGAACCCGGTTGCGGGCGACAGATAAGGGCCCAGCGCTCTTGGATTGAAATGGATTCTAGCACCGGTTACTCATGCGAACCATAGGAAACGCGCTCCGATAGCCCTGATTCAGAGGAACGGGCGAATGTAAGCGGCACGTGGGACGACTCCTCACATTGCCATCCATACTTGATCGCCAAGTGCGCTTACCGGCATCGAATTAGTACGTATAGGTCAGCTTATCGTCAGGATCCGGATCCACTGAGTGCAGAAGTGAGTTTCGCTCAGAGGGGCTAGCGGACGGGATCGGTCGAGGAGGGTTTCCGTTCGGCGGCGATGAGGGTCTTCGACGAGGCGGTCGGCGCGGCGTGAGGGGCGGATTCGTACTCGCCGAACTGTTGAAGCCGCCCATGTGCCTAAAGTGTTGCTGATTCAGTGATCGAGCTTCTTCGTCGTGAGTTCCGCGTCAGGTGGTTCGCGGAACGGTTCTACCGAGATGTGCTCGTACCGAACTTCCAGCACGGTGAGGGTTTCGGTGCCGCCCGGTGTGTGAAGGACAACTTCGTCATCTTCTGCCGCTTTCATCAGTGCGCGGCCGAGCGGTGAGGCCCAACTGATGTGGTTGCGGTCGAGATCGACTTCGTCTGTGCCGACGATGCTCACGACTCGCTCTACCCCAGCGGCATTCGCATAGCGGACAGTGGCTCCGAAGAATGCCCTGGTCGCCCGCTGGCCCGTTCTGGGAGCTTCCGGATCTACTACTTCCGCGGCTTCGATTCGCTTCGTCAGGAATCGAATGCGTCCATCGATCTGGCGCAGCCGGCGCTTACCGTATTGGTAGTCGGCGTTTTCACTGCGGTCGCCGTTGCCGGCAGCCCATGAGACGACCTCCACCACAGCGGGGCGATCCCTGGTGAGCAGGAATTGGCGTTCAGCTTTTAGCCGCTCGAGCCCGCCCGGGGTGATGTAGTTTTTGGCGTGGGGCGGCGCGGGCTCCGGCATCTTTGGTCGTCTGGTAAAGCCACCTTTGCTCATCCGGGGAGTCAACCTCTGGATCGAACTGAGCTGTGCGCGCTATCGCGACGTAACCATCTTCTCAGTCCTAGCGGACGGATTCTGTAGCGGAGAGTTCTTTTTCGACCGCGATGAGGTCTTCGGCGACGAGGCGGTCGGCGCGGCGGAGGGCTGGGAAGAAGCCGGCCCAGAGGCCGGTGATGGCCACGGAGGCGATGCCGCCGATGACGACGGCGCGGACGGCTCCCCACCAGTGGGCGGTGAGGCCGGATTCGTATTCTCCGAGCTCGTTGGAGGCGCCGAGGAAGAGCCAGTTGACGCTGGAGACGCGGCCGCGCATTTCGTGCGGCGTGGCGAGCTGCAGGATGCTGGAACGGACGACGACGGAGATCATGTCGGATGCGCCGACGACGAGGAGCGCGGCGCAGCTTAGCCAGATGTTGCGGCTGAGACCGAAGACGACGGTGGCGGCGCCGAAGATGCCGACACAGGCGAGCATCTTTTTGCCGGCGTTGCGCTTGAGTGGGTGGATGAGCAGAGACATGGAGACAGCGAGGGCGCCGACCGAGGGCATGGCTCGGAGGAGGCCGAGGCCGTGCGCGCCGGAGTGGAGCACCTTGTCGGCAAAGATGGGGAGCAGGCTGGTGGCGCCGCCGAAGAGGACGGCGAAGAGGTCGAGCGAGATGGAGCCGAGCAGAAGGCGTGTGTGCGCGACGTAGCGGAGGCCGGCGAGCATGGTTGAGAGATGGAAGCCGCGCTTCTCGGCGGCGCCGCGGGGGCGGATCATGGCCATCATGACGAGGTAGGTGACGATGCAGGCGAGGGTGAAGAGGTAGACGAAGGGCGCGCCATTGAAGGCGGCGAGGCCGGTGCCGGTGAGTGAGATGGTGAAGAGGATGCCGCCGAACATGGGCCCCGTGGCGGTGGCGATCTGGAAGATGGCGGAGCCCCAGGTGACGGCGTTGACGAAGTGCTCTTTGGGGACGAGGGCGGGGACGAGCGCGGCGGCGGCCGGGCCGGAGAAGCAGCGGCCGAGGCCGATGACGAAGAGCGCGGCGTAGATCCAGTAGACGGAGGAGACGCCGTGCATGGTCATGCGGAGGAGCCAGAGAGTGGCGCAGAACTGGAGAACGTAGCAGGAGAGCAGGACGGAGCGGCGGTCGAAGAGGTCGGCGACGTGGCCGGCGGGGAGGGTGAATAAGAGGCCGGGGAGGAAGAGTGCGAGGCCGGTGTAGCCGAGGGCGAGGGCGGAGTGGGTGAGCTGGTAGATCTGCCAGGCGACGCCGACGGCCTGGGCTTCGGCGCCGAGGATGCCGATGAGGCGCGCCGCGGAGTAGAAGCGAAAGTCGCGATGCTGCCAGGCCGCGGTGGCGGCGTTCCCTCGATGCTCCGGCTCAGCCATGTACATCTATGCTGACATACCGGCGAGGATGGCTTGCAAGTGCGGCCTGCCGGTGGGTGAGACTCTAGAGGCAAAGGAGGAGCGGATGACGAATGGGGTGAAGATTGCGCTGGGGGTGACGGGCGCGTTTGTGCTGGCGATTGGCGGGCAGTTGCTGTGGCTGCACCACAGGAATGTGGAGGACCAGAATGCGCAGGTTCCGCGGCAGGGCCAGTTTGTGCAGCCGAAGATGACCGAGGACGATGCGGTGTTTCTGCGCAAGGAGCGGCCGGACTCGCTGAAGGATGAGCGCGAGCTGATTGGGAAGACGGTCTGGGTGAGCGCCGGCGGGCAAATGGACTTCTACAAGGACACGGGCAAGCATGTGGACTATACGAAGCCGGTGGGAGTGCTGCTGGGTGCGGAGCCGCTGGTGATCAAGGATGTGTTTGAGGAGAAGGCGCCAGCGACGAGTCGTGCGGCGTTTCGGATTGCGCCGGGCGAGCGGCAGGTATTGCTGGCGTTCACGATGCCGAACTCTTCGGATCCGAAGACGCTGTATGCAGTGCCGGTGGGGAACTTTGATGGCGGTGTCTACAACTTCTTTACAGACGAGATTTTCTTCTATGACGATCCGCATGTTCTGTACAAGCACTGGGGGCCGGAGATGTGGACGCATATCGACAAGCATGAGGCGGTGCTGGGCATGAGCGAGAACCAGGCGATGATGGCGTTGGGACAGGTGATGACGCCGCATGGGGATAATGTGGGCGACCGGAGTGTGTCGTTCGATAACGATGGGCATCCGGTGACGATTGATTTTGAGCACAACAAGGCGGTGAAGATTACGCCGGGGAGTTAGGTGGCCTCAGGGTGCAGGTTTTCGTGCGTGCAGGTATTGTGGACGAGCTCGCATGGATTGTTAGGAGGAGGATGGAATGAGCTTCGAGAGGCGCCAGTCCTTCGGATTTTGTCGTAGGGTTTCGGGTCCAGCTTGATTCGGCCGCAGAGTGGATTCGCCTTGGCGCAGGGCAGTACGTGGACGCCTGGGTCTGCTGCGGGGGTGAGTGCAGATGCTGAACATAAATCTGGAGGAACAGAGATGGAAAAGGTAGCTGGAATCGGAGGGTTTTTCTTTCGGGCGCATGATCCGAAGGCGTTGGGTCAGTGGTATCTCGACCACCTGGGAATTGCGTTGATGCCGACCGCGCAAGATTCCCCGGTCTGGGAGCAGGAGGCGGGACAGACGGTTTTCGCTCCGTTTCCGGAGACGACGAAGTATTTCGGCGATGCGAGCAAAGGCTGGATGATGAATTTTCGTGTCCACAACCTGGACAAGATGATTGCGCAGCTACGCGCAGCGGGGATTGAGGTGAAGGACCCCGAAGGCGATGCGAATGGGCGCTTCACTCGGATTCATGATCCGGAGGGGAACCCGATTGAGTTGTGGCAGGCGGTGTAGGTGAGCTGCGGCGAGCGAGTTTGAGTGGTGGTCTGCTGCGTTCTCCGCTCTCGGTTAGCTGGGGTCTGGTCGGTCATTTGCGATTTCTGAACAGCAGCGGCGTGAAGTGGATGAGGTTGTCGCGCCAGACTAGCCAGGTGTGTTTGCCGGCGGTTTCGATGGGCGTGATGGGGAGTTTCTTTGCGCGGGCCCACGTGACGAAATTGCGGTTGGCGGTGATGAGGTCGTCGCTGGTGCCGCAGGCGACCCAGAGGAGGCGGAGGTCGCGGGCCTGGCCGGGATCCATCATGACCTTGTCGTAATTGCTCTTGGGCAGCGCGGAACTGAAGCCGCCAACGTAGGCGAAGTAGCCGGCCTGATTGATACCGATGGTGACGCTCTCGAGGCCACCCATGGAGAGGCCGGCGATAGCGTGGTTGTCGCGGCCCTTGGCGATGGGGTACTCGCGCTCGACGGCGGGGATGACCTCCTGCATGAGCATTTTGGAGTAGAGGGTGAGGTTGTCGTTGATTTTCGTGACGTCGTCCCACACGGTCTGGCCGGAGGTGACGAAGCTGTAGTCGCCGTAGCCCTGGGGCATGACGACGATCATGGGAACGATGCTGCCGGTGGAGATGAGCGAGTCGAGGATGAGGTTGGCGTTGCCGACGGTGAGCCAGCCGTCGCCGTAGTCGGACCAGCCGTGCAGCAGGTAGAGGACGGGGTAGCCGCCTTTGCGGTGCGGATCGAAGTTGGGCGGCGTGTAGACCCAGAAGGGTTCCTGGTTCATGGGCAGACCGTGCGCGATGTAGGTGGTGAGCATGTGGCTGGTGACGGTGCCGTGCGGGATTTGTGTGAGTTCCCACGGCGCGGGGGGATGGCCCGCGACGAGGACATCACTGTAAAGGCCGACGATGTTCGGCCGAATTACGTGGTTCAGCGGATCGAGTTGCTCGACGCCGTCGACAACGAAGCTGTAGCCGTAGTGCTCGGCGGGAAGCGGTGGTGTGGTGATGGACCACAGGCCGGAGGAATCCTTTTGCATGGGCAGCGGGTCCATGGCGGCATCGGTGGAGACGGTGACCTTCGACGCGGCGGCGTTCTGATAGCGGAAGGTGATGGAGCCGTCAGAGTTGACCTGGTGCGAGTTGATGGTGGGCGGTGCGGGATTCTGGGCGAGTGCAGGGAAGGTGGCCAGCATGAGGGCGAGCGTGAAACGGCGCATGCGGTGAAGTATATCGGCTATGTTGCGCGGAGTTGTTGGTAGGCTAGGGAGAACTTTCGAGAGAGATGAGCCGCGATGATTGACGTGCATTCGCCGGAGCACCGCATTAGCGGGAAACGGGATTTCTTCCTGCACCTGTTCACGATCACGATTGGGTTGCTGATCGCGCTGGGGCTGGAGAACGCGGCGGAGGCCTGGCACCATCGGGAGCAGCGCAACGCGGCGGAAGCTACGATCCGCCGGGAGATTAGCGACAACAGGACAGCGGTAACTGGCGCAAGAAGGACGCTGCTGGTGGAGCGGCAAGATCTCTTGAACCTGCTTCAATACCTTGAGCAGCGCAGTGCAGGAAAGACAGCCGATGCTCATGGTCTATCGCTGCGATATGAAAGTGAGCCGTACGGAACTTCAGCCTGGCGCACTGCCTCCGCTACCGGCGTTCTGAACTACATGCAGTACGATCGCGTGCAAGGATACGCCGCGGCCTATCAGTTGCAGGAGCAGTATGACGCGATGGAACGCGAGACGATGGAGGAGTATCTCGAGCTGGACTCCTACTTTGTGAACGGATTTAATGCTGACACGCTCACGCTGACAACCGTTAACGCGGCGATCCCCGACGTCCGCAAGACGCTGGCGCACCTGCAAGGTGAGCTGGACGTTACGCGCGGCCTGCTGGAAGCCTACGGCGACGCGTTGAAGCAGTAGATGTCGGCGGATGTGGCGAACGCTTCGAGCGGAGTTGCAGTGCGATCAGCCGGTATTGCGCAGTCCGGCGCTGATGCCGTTGATGGTGGCCGTGATGGCGCGGTCGAGTTCGGCGGTTTGCTGGATGTCTGGACGATTGTCGTCACTGCGCTTGCGGGTGAGGAGTTCGAGCTGCAGGAGGCTCATGGGGTCCACGTAGGGATTGCGCAGGCGGATGGAGTTGGCGAGGACGGGGTTGCGCTCGAGCAAGGTTTGCTGTTCGGTGACGGCGAGGAGCATGCGTGTGGTGCGCGTGAACTCTTCTTCAAGGAGTGAGTAGACGCGGTCGCGGAGCGCTTCGTCGTCGACGAGCCTGGAGTAGAGACGCGCGACGGAGAAGTCGGCCTTGGCGAGCGCGAGCTCGACGTTGCGGATCATGTCAATGAAGAGCGGGAAGCTGCGCATCATCTGGCGGAGGAGATCGAGGCCGTTGGGTGTGGAGTTCGCCAGTTGTTCGAGCGCGTAGCCGACGCCGAAGAAGGCGGGCACGACATGGCGCGATTGCATCCAGCCGAAGACCCAGGGGATGGCGCGGAGGTCGGCGAGCGAGCGCTGGCGCGTGGCGGATTTGTCGCCGCGCTTTGCGGGACGTGAGCCGAGGCGTGCGTGCTCGAGCTCGGCGACGGGCGTGGCTTGCTCGAAGTAATCGAAGACGTCGGGGTTGTTGAGGATGTGCTGCTGGTAGAAGGCGAGCGAGGTGGCGGAGAGTTGATCGAAGGCGGACTCCCAGGCAGGGTCGATGGCGCCGGTGAGGTGGAACGAGGGCACAGCGGATGTCGGCGCAGCTTGCGTTGGATGGAGATCAGGGCGGGCGACGGCGTCGAGGGCGGCGGCGATCATGAGCTCGAGGTTGCGCTCGGCGAGGACGACGTCGGAGTACTTCCAGTTGAGGACCTCGCCCTGCTCGGTGATGCGGAGCTCGCCGTTGAAGCTGTCGAGCGGTTGCGCGAAGAGGGCGCGGTGCGTGGGACCGCCGCCGCGGCCTACAGTCCCCCCGCGGCCGTGGAAGAGGCGAAGCGTGACGCCGCACTCGCGCGCGACCTCATGCAGAGCGCGGTGCGCTTTCCATATCTCCCAGGTGGAGGCGATCATGCCGCCGTCTTTGTTGGAGTCGGAGTAGCCGAGCATCATCTCCTGGCGGCCGTTCCAGGCTTGAAGGAGGGGAAGGTAGGCGTCGCTGGACCAGAGCTCGCGGCAGATGGCGGGCGCGTTGCGGAGGTCGTCGATGGATTCGAAGAGGAGGACGGGATGCACGCCGACGTCGGTGAAGCTGCCTTCAACATGCACGCCGCCGACGCGTGCGAGCCAGAGAACGCGGAGCGCGTCTTCGGCAGAGTTTGCGCCGGAGACGACGTAGTTGGTGATGGCCTCGGGATTCTGCCGCTTGAGTTCGGCGAGCATGCGGAAGGTGGCGAGGACTTCGGCGGTTTGGGGCGAGAGCTCAGCGGGGAGTTGCAGCGCGCCGTTGGTAAGCGCGGTTTGCCAGGCGCTGAGCTCTTCGACGGCAGCGGCATGCACGCGAGCGTGCTGGCGGAGGTCGAGCGTGTGGAGGTGCAGGCCGAAGGTGCGAACGGCGAGGAGGAGTGGATCGATGTAGAGCGCGGCGAGGCGTTCGCCGTGATTGCCTGCGAGTGAGTCGCGGAGGAGCTCGAGGTCGTCGGCGAATTCGGTGGCGGCGGTGTAGCGCGGCAGCGCGGCGTCCTGCGGGAGCTGCAGGTTGCGGTACATGACGCTGGGCGGATCGCCGCCGAGCCGCAGGGTGAAGCAGGCGATGGCGAAGCGCACGGCTTCGTTGGGGATGGTTTGCGTGGAGGTGACGTCGGCGCGGCGCAGGCGCGCGAGGTAGCCGCTGAGGCGTTCGCGAAGTGCGGGCGAGATGGGGGCCTGATGCTGCGAGGAGGCGAGCTGCTCGAAGAGGAGTTGAAGCCGCATGAGGTAATAGCTGCGCAGGAGCTCGCGGGCCATCGCGAGTGAGTCCTCGGTGGTGGATGCGATGACGAAGGGATTGCCGTCGCGGTCGCCGCCGATCCAGGAGCCGAAGCGGATGAGTGTGGGCAGCGCGGAGAGTGGCGTGGCGGTTTCGGTGTTGTCGTGCGCGTTGGGAGGAAATTCGGCGTCGAGGGAGCTGGCGATTTCGGCGTAGAGGACGGGGATGGTCGAGAAGATGGAAGCTTCGTAGTAGTCGAGGCCCATGCGGATCTCGTCGCGCACGGAGGGGCGCGCGTCGCGGACGTCGTCGGTTTGCCAGAGGGCGGTGATTTCGGCGATGAGTTCGCGCTCCAGTGTGGCGAGCTCGCTGGGTGGGATGGCGACGCCATCGAGTTGTTCGAGGAGGTCGGAGATGCGGCGGCGCTTGAACATCACGCTGCGGCGAGCGACCTCAGTGGGGTGCGCGGTGAAGACGGGGATGATGCAGATGCGCGCGAGGAGCTCGAGTGCGGATTCGCGCGTGTAGCCTGCCTCGCGCAGGCGGCGGAGCGTGCCGCGCAGGCTGCCGCGCTGAATGTGCTCGACGGTCGAGAGCATGGCGGCGCGGCGACGGCGCTTGCGGTGGTTGGTTTCGGCCAGATTGATGAGCTCGAAGTAGAACGCGAAGGCGCGGGCGAGCTGGTGCGCGGTGGAGGGATCTTCGGCGGCGGCGCGGGTGAGCGCGCGGGCCTCTTCGAGGCGAGCGTTGGCCGCGGCGAGATCTCCGGCGAGCTCGGCCTCGCGGCGCGCGATGCTGGCGCGGCGCAGGGATTCGACTTTTTCGAAGAGCTCGTCGCCGGCCTGCTCGCGAAGGACGTTGCCGAGCAGCGCGCCGAGTGAGCGGATGTCGCGGCGCAGAGGGGCCTGCTTGGAGTCGAAGTCGAGCGCTTCGAGCTCGGCGAGCCGATCGGTCCAGCGATCGGGAATCCAGAGCGAAGACATGATTCGATTATGCCTTGCGGTCTGCGGGCGTTGAGGCGGAAGCGTGTTGAGCTTCGTAGACCTTGAGCTGAACGTACGTGGCGCGGAGGAGCGGAGCGGGGACATTGTGCGATTCGCCGCGCGCGATGAGGTCGCCGAGGATGTGGTCGGCTTCCACGGCGGCGTTCTTTTTCATGTCGCGATACATGGAGGAGGTGAGGTCAGAGGCGGGTTCGGTGAGGCGCTTGCGGTCGGCATTGATGAGCGGCCCCGGCGGAGGGTAGCCGTTTGCCCTGGCGATGGCGAAGCACTCGTCGATGGCGGCATTGGCGAAGGCGAGGCCGTGCGGGACCGCGATGACTTCGCCGACCGTCGCCTGAGGGAGGATGCAGATGATGTTGAGCGCGGCGAGGACGTACCACTTGTGCCACATGGTGGCGAGGATGTCAGCCGACAGGACGGCTTTGAAGAGCGGCCCAGAGAGTTCGGCGCTGATGCGCTCGATGCGTTCGGTGTGTTGGGCGTTGCGCTCGCCGAAGGTGAAGTCGCCGAGTGTGGAGAGCTGGAGGATGCGGCCGTTGGGGTCGACGTCCGAGTTGATGCGGCAGGTGCCGCCGATAACGCGGTCGGCGCCGAAGCGCGCGTCGAGGAGGTCGAGCTGGCGAAGGCCGTTGAGGATGGGGAGGATTGTTGTGTTGGGGCCGACTGCGGGAGCGAAGTCGTTGATGGCCTGGTCGAGTGAGTAGGCCTTGGTGGCGAGGAGGATGAGGTCGAAGGGTTGCGGCTTGGCGCGGAGTTCGTCGGCGCTGAGGAGTTGGGGGTGAAGCGTGGCGTCGCCGAGTGGGCTGACGATCTGGAGGCCGTTGCGGCGGAGCAGATCGGCGCGACGCGGGCGGACAAGGAAGGTGACGTCGCGGCCGAGCTGGGCGATGCGGCCGCCGTAGAATCCGCCGGTGGCTCCGGCGCCGACGATGAGAGTGCGCATGAGTTGATGGTAAGGCAGGGATCAGGGAACAGGGATTAGGGATCAGGGAGAAGCGGTGGCTTGCTCTTCGAGTTGGGAGGCGAGGTCTTCCCACTCGGCGGTGCGGGTAGCGTGTTGCTCGCGCAGGGTGTCGAGTTCGGCGGCGAGGGCGCGGGCAGCATCGGCGGTGGTGAAGACGGCTTGCTGCTGCTCGGCTTGCGCGATGCGCGCATCGAGATCGCTGAGCTCGTCTTCGATGGCGGCGACGCGGTCTTCCATTTGTTTCAGCTTGATGGGATTGAGGCGCTTTGCGGCGTGCCTGGGTGCGGGTATGACGGGCGCGAGAGAGCCTTCGAGTTCGTGGGTGGATTCCCAAGGCTCATCGTTGGAGGTGATCACCCAGGTCTCAGAATCGAGATCCTTCGGCGGGCTCAGGGCAGGCTGCGGGGCGCCCGCGGGTTTCGGAGGTTCAGGTGTACGGGGCTCTTCCACTTTTCCGACCTGGGCGACGGGTTTGAGCATGCCTGTAGCGGCGTCGATCTTTGCGCCGGTCGAGGAGTCGGTCTTGAGCTGTGTCGCGAGTGAGGTTGTGTCGGTGGAGATGCCGCCGCGCATCGAATTTTCTTTCCGGAAGAGGTAGTCCTCGTAGTTGCCGGGGTAGATGTGGACGCGGCGGTCTTCGACCTCGAAGACGCGGGTGGCGAGGCCGTCGATGAAGTAGCGGTCGTGCGAGACGAAGAGGACGGTGCCGGTGAACTCCTTGATGGCGTCGAGGAGAACGTCTTTGGCGCGCATGTCGAGGTGGTTGGTGGGCTCGTCGAGGAGGAGGAAGTTGGCGGGGGAGACGAGCATGCGGGCGAGCGCGTAGCGGTTGCGCTCGCCGCCAGAGAGCACGCCGAGCGTTTTGAAGACGTCGTCGCCGGTGAACATGAAGCAGCCGAGAAGATTTCGGAGGGTGACGGTGTCGACGCGCGGGTTGGCGCCGGTGATGTCTTCGAGCATGCGCGCGGAGGCGTCGAGGACCTTGTACTGGTCCTGTGCGAAGTAGTCGGAGATGACGTTGTGGCCGACCTTGATCTCACCCGAAGTGGGCTTCTCGATGCCGGCGAGCATGCGCATGAGCGTGGATTTGCCGGCGCCGTTGATGCCGACGAGAGCGATGCGGTCACCGCGATCGATGGTGAAGGAGACGTTCTCGAGAACGCGCTTGACCTGAGCGCCAGGGCCATGAGGGCCGGGATAATGCTTCGTGATGTTCTTGACGTCGAGCACGGTGCGCCCGGAGGCGATGGGCTGCGGGAATTTGAAGTGGATGGTCGCTTCTTCTTCAGGGACCTCGATCCGGTCGATCTTTTCGAGTTCCTTGATGCGCGACTGGACTTGTTTCGCCTTTGTCGCCTGGTAGCGGAAGCGGTTGATGAAGACCTCGAGGGCGTCGATGCGTTCGCGCTGGTTTTTGTAAGCGTTCATCAACTGGGTGCGGCGCTCTTCTTTTTGCACGAGGTACTTTTCGTAGTTGCCGTGGTAGACGTGCATGCGCTTGTTCCAGACTTCGACCGTTTTGTTGACGGTGACATCGAGGAAGTAGCGGTCGTGCGAGATGAGGACGAAGGCGTGCTGGTAGGTGGTGAGGTACTGTTCGAGCCAGTTGCGGGATTCGAGGTCGAGGTGGTTGGTGGGCTCGTCGAGCAGAAGGAGCGAGGGTTGTTGCAGCAGGAGTTTGGCGAGCGAGATGCGCATCTGCCAGCCGCCGGAAAACTCTTCGGTGCGGCGTTGCCAGTCGTCTTTCGAGAAGCCGAGCCCGGCGAGCACCGCGCCGACCTGCGCGTCCAGCGTGTAGATGTCGTGGGCGTGGAGGAGGTCGGCGATTTCGGAGTAGCGGTCCGCAGCGGCGTGGTACTCGCGGGATTTTGGATCAGCCTCGGCGAGGGTGTGGGTGAGCTGGACGTATTCGATTTCGAGGGCGCGAAGCTCGTCGAAGACGGAGAGGCACTCGTCGAAGACGGAGCGGCCGGAGAGCGCGAGGCCGTCCTGCGGGAGGTAGCCGATGGTCATGCCTTTGACGTGGGTGCGCTGGCCGTAGTCGACCGACTCGATGCCGGCGAGGATTTTGAGCAGAGTGGATTTGCCCGTGCCATTGCCGCCGACGAGGCCGGTGCGCTCATTCGGCGTGATGAGCCAGTTGACGTCTTCAAAGAGGAGTTTTGGGCCGAAGCGTTTGCCGGCGCCGGATAGCTGCAACATCTAAAAAATGTCCATTCTTCGGTGCTTCTTTATTTTCGCATCCTGCGATGTGGCTGCACGCGACGCGGAAGTGTTTGATGGCATCGAAGATGGCAGGGGGATGTGTGGCGGACCGCACGAGAGACGAGCAGGCCTTGTCCCCAAACGAAGTGCAGCGTCCGAGGCGCCGGTGGTGGCAGCGGACGTGGTTTAAGTCACTGGTTGTGTTGGCGCTGATATGCGTGGGCGTGCTGATTATTGCGGCAGAGTATGTGATCCATCATGCGGAGCCGATCGTGCGTGCGCGTGTGGTGGACACGCTTTCGGCGCGGTTCCACTCGCCCGTTGAGCTTGATCATCTGGGCATTTCGCTGATTCGCGGAGTGGACCTGAGCGGGACAGGTGTGGAGGTCGAGGGCGACGGGCTGCGCATTCCGTATCTCGGCGGCAACGGGACCGACAACGATCAGCGGACAGATAAAGATGTGCCGATGATTTCGGTGCGGCACTTCGCATTTCATACGCGCATCCGAGGCTTGCTGCACTCGCCGACTCGGGTTGCCGAGGTAGATGTGGATGGGATGGAGCTGCACATTCCACCGGCGGGCCAGCGCGGCGATATCTTTGGACCGCAGGGCGGGAAGCACCGTCCGAAGATCTCGCTGCTGGTGAACCAGATTCTCTGCAAGAACGTGAAGCTGTTTATCGAGACGAAGAAGCCGGGCAAGGAGCCGCTGGAGTTCGACGTTCAGAGTCTTGCCCTGCGCGATGTGGGAGAGGCGCGGCCGTTCCTTTATCGTGCGGAGCTGATCAATCCGAAGCCGATCGGCGAAGTGCATGCGGAGGGACATTTTGGGCCGTGGAGTGCGGATGATCCGCGCGAGACGCCGATCGATGGAAGCTACAGCTTCAGCCATGCGGACCTGAACACGATCAAAGGGATTAGTGGAATCTTGTCCTCGCACGGGGAGTTCTCGGGCGTGCTGGACCACATCACGATGGATGGCGAGACGGAGACGCCGGACTTCTCGCTGGATGTGAGCGACCATCCGATGCCGCTGCACACGGTGTTTCACGCGTACGTGGATGGCACGTCAGGCGACACGTACCTGGATCCTGTGAAGGCGCGGCTGATGGACTCCGATTTTACGGCGCGCGGCAAGGTCGTGGTGGTGAAGGGCAAAGGGCACGACATTACGATGAGCGTGGACATTCCGCACGGACGCATGCAGGACTTTCTGCTGCTGGGGGTGAAGACGCGACCGCCGCTGATGAATGCGGTGCTGACGATGAAGGGGACTCTGCACATTCCTCCCGGAGAGGAGCGTGTGCCGGACAAGATGCAGCTCGAAGGCGCGTTCCGGCTGCAGGATGTGCGCTTCAACAATCCCGGCATTCAGGACAAAGTGGACGGGCTGAGCGCGCGCGCGCAGGGCAAGCCGAAAGAGGTGGCGGAATACAGCACGGACAAGCAGGCCGAGGTGAGCTCCGGTATGTCGGCGACGTTTTCGCTCGCAGCACGGGCTGGTGAGTGTGCATGATCTGCATTACCAGATTCCGGGCGCTCTGGTGCTGCTGAATGGCGTGTACTCGACGGATGGGAACCTGTTCGAATTCAAGGGACATGTGCGGACGCAGGCGACTGCATCGCAGATGGTGACGGGGTGGAAGAGCTGGCTGCTGAAGCCGGTGGATCCATTTCTGAAGAAGAACGGCGCCGGGCTGGAGCTGCCGATCTCGATCAGCGGGACCAAGGGTGATGTGCAATTCGGGCTGGCTCTGCATGGAACGGCGGACGAGAGTAACCAGGCGATGGCCGCGGACCTGAAGAGCAATCGGCAGCAAATGCTGAACGACGCGAAGGCGCGGCGCGAGCTCGAGAAGCAATTGGACGAGGAGAAGCAGGCGGGCGAGATTACGGAGAAAGACGCGAAGAAGGCCGAGCGGAAGGCGGCGAAGGAGCGGCGCAAGACGGAGCGGCGCGAGCAAACGGCGCCGACTGAAAGCGGGCGGAAACCGTCGGCTGAGGGCCTGGGACAGGCGCAGCAGAAGCCGCAGCAGACGGTGCAGGCTGCAGGGCAGAAGCCATCGCCGGATGAGCCGAAGGTGGACAAGCATGCAGCGACAGCGCCGCAGTAGAGGCGGGAGACATCCGCGCCGTGCCCTGCTAGCCTTGTGAGCATGGCGACGCAGGGCGAGCTCTTCAGGCGGGAGACAGCACAGCGTCCGGCGCAGCCGCAGAATGGACCGCAGTCTGTTCCGGCGCCGGCTCCGGTGTGGCTGCAGCGGCTGAGCCTGATTGTGCTGGTGCTGTTCTGCTTTTACATTGGCGGGCTGCTGACGATCCTGCCGTGGTCGCGCGCATACTTCGATTCGAATGGATGGCTGCTGGCGCACCCGGCGGTGGCGAGCTTCCTGGGAAAGAGCTGGATGCGGGGCGTGCTGAGCGGGATTGGGTTGATCGATATCTGGATCGGCATCAGCGAGCTGCTGCACTACAGGGACTACAGGTCCTGACGCGCGATGAGGGGAGTAATGCGAGAGACATCAGGCGCGAGCTAGGAATTCCGCTCCCGGCGGGAGAGAATAGCTTCTGTGCCTGACGAAATCGAACAAGTGAAACACGATGGACTGGAGCGGCTGGAGAGTGCGCCGCTGGCTTATGAGAATGCGACATTCCTGGACTCGCCCGACGGCCGGCCGCTGCGCATCATGGCGGAATACACGGAGCCGATGGCGCGGTTTCGGCGGGAGCGAATTCAGGACACGGTGGTGTTCTTCGGCTCCGCGCGGTTCCACGCGCTGGACGTGGCGCATAAAGAGCTGGAGTTACTGGCCAACAGCTATGCTGCGCAGCGCGCGCCGGAAGACGAACAGCCCGCAACGGATGGTGAGCTCGCGAGCGGCGAAACCACGGAGCTGAAGCGCAATCGCGCTGAGGCAGCAGTGGAGATGGCGCGCTATTACGAAGACGCGCGGACGCTGGCGCGCACGCTTACCGAATGGGCCAAGGGTTTGCCGGGACGCAGGCACAGGTTCGTCGTGACCTCCGGCGGCGGGCCGGGGATTATGGAGGCCGCCAACCGCGGCGCGTGGGAGGGCGGCGGGAAGACGATCGGGCTGAACATCAAGCTGCCGTTCGAACAGTATCCGAACCCGTACATTACGCCGACGCTGAACTTTAACTTCCACTACTTCTTCATGCGCAAGTACTGGTTTGCGTATCTGGCGAAGGCGCTGGTGGTGTTTCCCGGCGGCTTCGGCACGCTGGATGAGATGTTCGAGCTGCTGACGCTGGACCAGACGCAGAAGCTCGCGAAGAAGATCACGATCATCCTGTATGGGTCGAGCTACTGGAAGCAGGTGATCAATATGGAGATGCTGGTGGAGAAGGGTTCGATCTCGCCGAAGGACCTTGACCTGTTCCAGTATGCGGACACGCCGGAGGATGCGTTTCGCATTCTGAAAGAAGGGCTGACGAAGTATCACCTGGACGGCGGGGCGGCGGAACCAAGTGGAGTGGTGCCGGATGGGCCTGCGCCTTCGGCCGAAGAGCTGCTTGGCCCGGGCATCGCGCGCACGCGCTAGTGGGTGATCGCCTGCCCGTTAGCGATGGTGGAGCTCGCCGACGTACACGCTGTGCGGCGAGAGGCGCAGACTCCTGGTGGACTCCGAAACGTGGTCGACGTGCAGTGACGTGAGCAGCGGGCGCAGCGTGCCGGCGGTGATGTGCAGGTGCGCGAGATCGCTGTCGAGCGAGAGCTGGATGGGGTGGTCGGTGAGATTGCAGGCCACGATTACGGAGGCGACGGTGCGCGCGCCGGCGGGAGCGCGCCGCAGCCAGACGAGTGCGCCTTCTGCGTCATGGTTCAGGAAGGTGACGGAGCCGGAGCGCATCGTTGCGTTGCCGCTGTGGAGCTCGAGCACGCGGCGATAGAAGTTCAGCAGCGAGTCAGGGTTGATGTCTTCGATGGCGACGTTGACTGTCTTGTCGGAACTGTTTGCGCCGGGAAGCGTTCGCGTGCTGAAGCCGGGGAGCGTGTCGGGGTCGACGGGCGGCGGAGCGGACTCGGTGTTGAGCGCGACGCTCGGCATTCTGGGCCTCGTCATAGGCGCGGGCCGCACGTAAGGGTGATAGGTCCCGTAGATCTCTTCCTTCGGCTTGCCTTCGGCGGGCGCTTGCGGGTGCGTGATGTTGGAAGGCGTCCAGCGCATCGTGCCGGTTGTGCCGCTATTGGGAAGACCGATTTCCTGCCCGTAGCTGAGGCCGACGGCGCCGCGCGAGCTGAGGAAGAGCGCGGCGAGGATTTTGTCGCGCGCAGGCTGCGGCTCGGCGTGAGGTGCGATTTCGAGCAGCGGCTCGCCCGCGCTGGGTGAGTCGGCGAGAACGAGTTTGGTGCGCAGCGTTGCAGCGTCCCACGGCACGGGAGCGACAGGGCCGTCGACGATCTCAGGTCCGCTGCGCGGCGAATCCGCTGCGGAGGCGCTGACGGCGGGCGAGTCGCCGGCAATGACGATGCGCTCGCCGGGGAAGCTGTCGGCGAGTGAGCGGAGTTGCTGGAGCAAGAGGACGGCCTGCTGAAAGTTCGATCGCGCGATGGCGCTGAGCATGGACGATGGAACGTACACGCCGGCCACGCCGCGGCGAAGCCACGTGCGCGCCTCAGTCATCACCTGCTCCGACGTAAGCGCTTGCGCATTGTTGTCGGCGTCGTCTGCGCCGAGACTCACGAGGATGCGAATGTGATGGCGGCTTGCGTCGCTCAGCAGATCGTCGAAGCCCGGGTCCGTGGCCAACCCGTTTGTGTCCGCCTCGATCAGCGCCGCGTCGACGCCGATAGATTGCAAATAGTCGAGCCGCTCAGCGAGGCCGTGGAGGTCGCCGACGCCGTCGCCGTCGGAGTCCTGGAAGCGTTCCGGCTCGACGCGATAGATAACGCCGGACTGCCACCACGTCTGCGAAGTGAGGCCGGAGCCGACCCATCCGGGACGCGCGAGCGTCTGCGCGCAGAGCGTACATGCGAACACTGAGGAGCTGATGACGAACGCGCGCAGGCAACGAGACACAACGGAGGCGCGGGAGGAGCGATGGCCCAGGGGGCCGCGGGGGATCTGCATACGAAAAGCCGGCGCGACTCGCGGCGAGCGAGATCCGCGATCGCGAATTCACGATCCGCGCCTACTCTTGATGCTACGCGACCCGCTGTTCTCCGCAAAGAGCGCGCCGAGTAGCGACAAAGCTTCCTGGTGCCGGACTACAGGCCGGTCATGATCTCGCAGGCGCGAGTGCCGCGGCGGACGATCTCGGCCGGATCGGGCGTGATGTCGTAGGCGATCTCCAGCATGCCGATGGGCTTGGTCTGGAGCGCGGCGATGTGCGCGTCAACCGCTTTGAAATCGAGCGTGCCGTCGCCGGGCCAGAGGTGCTCGTCTTTGCCGCTGCCGGAGTCGCCGCCGTGATTGTCGTGGATGTGCAGCTCGAAAAGGCGGTCGGGTATGGAGGTAAACGCTGCGAACGCGAGGTCGACGCCAGTTTTGCCCGCTGTGTCGCGCGTCGCGGGGGTGCCTTCGGCGAGATGCGCGTGACCAAGGTCGAGGCAGAATCCGACCGTCGAGAAGTGGCCGACCTTGACGATTTCAACCAGGTGCTCGGGCGTGGCGACTGCGTTGGTCAGGTTCTCGAGCAGCAGCTTCACGCCGAGCGGGCCGGCGAATGCCTTGAGGTGCTCGATTGCGGTGAGTGAATCGTCGAGCGAGCGGGTGTCCCATTGGTCGTCTTTGCTGCCGAGATGCAGAACGCAGGACTTGATGGGAATCTGCTCGGCGGCTTCGAGCGCGCGCTTCACCTCATCCATGGCGGCGATGCGTGAGGCCTTCTGCGAGTCAATGAGATTCAGCGTGGCGGCGGTGTGGCGACTCCATGCGGATTCGTCGTCCGGCGTGAAGAGCGGCATGTGCAGCGTGGGTGTAATGGGATTGGAGCGGAACCATGTGGCGATGTCGCGGGTGATGGCGCGGTCGGTGTAGTCGAAGTGATGACGCGACGCAAAGAGCTCAATGGCCTGCGCGCCGGCGGAGCGAAGTGTCTCGAGCAGCGCGGGCGTAAGAGGCTGCGGAAGAAAGATGTGCGTGGAGATTCCAGGTTGCATCGCGTACTTGAGGGTATCGCGGAGGAGCGTGGATACGCCAAACAGTTTCTGTGTGCGATAAAAGGCGGGGGTGAACGATAGAATTTCGGCGGAGAGCGATCATGCGTCTGTGGATATTGGCAGTAGCAATTTTGACGGCAGCACCGATGGCCGGACCGGTGGCAGCGCCGGTGCAGCAAATTCAAAGGCCGGCTGCGGCGACTCCGGCGCGGAGTGCAGCGCCTGTGGCGGACCCCTGCGAGGCGATGCGGAAGAAGCTCGACGACTGGCCGCAGCTCTCGCGCTATGCGGATGCAAATGCGGCGCTGCCGGCTACGCAGCCCGGGCGCGTTGTGTTCTATGGCGATTCGATCACGGATGCGTGGACGAAGAACGGAGGCAGCTTCTTCCCGGGCAAGCCGTATGTGAATCGCGGGATCAGCGGCCAGACCACCGCGCAGATGGTGGTACGGTTTCGCCAGGATGTGATCGACCTGCGTCCGCAGGCGGTGGTGATTCTTGCGGGCACGAATGACATTGCGGGCAATACCGGGCCGGAGACGCCGGAGATGATTGAGGACAACTTCCGCTCGATGGTCGATCTGGCGCGCGCGAACGGCATCCGCGTGGTGCTGGCTTCGGTGCTGCCCGCGGATCGATATCCATGGAAGCCATCGGCCGGCAATCCTGCTGAGAAGATTCGCTCGCTGAATGACTGGCTGAAGAGTTATGCGGCGCAGCAGGGGATTACATATCTGGATTACTACTCTGCGATGGTGGGGCCGGATGGCGGTATGAAGCCGGGCATCAGCATGGATGGTGTGCACCCGAACGCGACGGGTTACGCGATCATGGAGCCGCTCGCGGAGAAGGCGCTCGCGCAGTCTGCGCAATAACCGGCCAAAAAAAAGGCCGGCGAGCGCAGTTGTCCAAGTACGCCCGCCGGTCTGGTTGGTTAGATTTAGTTGCTGCGGGGGCGTTTGCGGCGTCCGGCGCTGCGTCCGCCGCTTGCGGATGATCCGCCGGAGCGTCCGTCGCGCTGCATCTTGCCGGCATGCGAGCGGCCGTGGCCGGCATCCGAGCTGCCGTGCGGGTGATGGGGCGCGTGCTGGCGCGAACGATGCGCGAGCGGTTCGGCGCCCGCGTCACCTTCTGTCTTCCAGGAGCGAGTCTCGAGCGCCAGAAGCGCAGAGATGTCGTCCATTGGTCCCGCCGTGAGATCGATGGGGCGGTTGCGCTCTTCCTTGGCGAGGTCCTTGTCGGCCTCACGCCAGTCAAAGCTGATCTTGAGCTCGCGCTCGAGTTTCTTCGCGTCGCCTTTTTCGAGCGGCGTGATGAAGGTGGTGGCAACCCCGGTTGCGCCCGCGCGTCCGGTGCGGCCGATGCGGTGCACGAAGTCGTCCGATCCGTTGGGCAGGTCGTAGTTCACCACGTGCGCAATGTTCGAGACGTCCAGACCGCGCGCCGCCACGTCGGTGGCTACAAGCACACGCGCCTTGCCCTCGGAAAACTTCTTCAGGGCAGCGGTGCGCTGCGACTGAGAGCGGTCGCCGTGGATGGTTTCGATCTTGTGGCCAAGCTTGTGCAGCTTGCGCCCGATGCGCTCGGCGCCGTGCTTGGTGCGCGAGAAGACGAGAAACGTTCCGTCCTCCTCGGTGAGCATGCGGTCAAGTTGCGCGAGCTTCTGGTCCTGCATCACGGTGTAGACGCGCAGCAAGACGCGATCGCTGGGCTTGGAGGTCTGGCCGATCTCGACCCGCACCGGCTGATGCACGTAGTCACGCACGATCTGCTGAATGTTCGCGTCCAGCGTGGCCGAGTAGCACATGGTCTGGCGGTCCTTGGGGAGTGCGCCGACGATGCGGCGAATGGCCGGAAGGAAGCCCATGTCCAGCATGCGGTCGACTTCATCGAGCACCAGCATGTCGACATCGCGGAGGTTGATCAGCTTGCGCTTGAGGTAATCTTCGAGCCGTCCGGGAGTGGCCACAACCAGGCGCGGTCCGCGGGCAATCGCTTCGACCTGCGGATTCTCAGAGAGGCCGCCGCAGACCAGCACCGCGTCATTCTTGTTGACCGGGCAGACGTTGAAGTAGTGCTCAAGCACCTGCATGGCGAGCTCGCGCGTCGGTAGCAGGATGAGCGCAAGGATCGGCGCCTTCTTGGCCTTGGTGGAAGGCTGCGAGATCGATTCAAGGCGATCGATCATCGGTACCAGGAAGCTCAGGGTTTTGCCGGTGCCCGTAGAGGCGGTGGCGAGAATGTCGTCGCCTTGGAGCGCGGGCGGAATGGCGCCGGCCTGCACCGGTGTGGGCTTGATGAAGCCCGCTGCGGTGAGGCGGTCCTTCAGCGACTGGGTGATGTCAAAGTCTGTGAAGTGAAGCGCGGAGGCTTCGGTTTGGGTAATGTGGCGCGCGGCTTTGAGTGGCGCGGGATTCAGAATTGATTCAAGGGTCAGTGAGTTCGACAAATGTTCCTCAGTTTTTTAGCGGAAGAGGGATCGTCGGCAGAGACGCACCTGCGTAAGCACGCATGGTCCGCGTCGTGGATTCCGGGTTTCAGCAAGGCTTTGGTTCTCTTCAGGTCCAAAGGATCTCAACCACTCGGGTGGTTACGTTGCTGCTGCACGGCGAGGCCTGTCCCGTGACGGCCTCCAAGCCAGAGCAACCAACACGCAAAGCCCTCTCAATGCTTAGCGGAAGGAGGAAAGCGCTCGCGGTCTCTGGCCAGACTCGAATCCATCGGGGTCCCCGGCGAGCGTTTTTGCTCGTTCAGGGTCCCGCCCGCGGCGCTTGCGTAATCTCGTACGCAACATCATTGTAGCATCTTTGCCTGCACCATCTCCGGTGCAAGCCAATGCTGCCTTCGGGGGACGACGTGAGCCGAACGCATCCAACCCCGTATGGAACTCGATCCTCAACTCAGCAAAGCACTTGAGAAGCTCGCGAAGGGTGGCAAGAAGATTGGCGAGCCGACGACGCTCGGCGGCGAGCTCGTGATCCCGGTGAATGGCGTGCTGCTGACGCCGGAGAAGATCTTCGCGACCGCACAAATGGATCCCCACCCGAAATCAAAGCCATAGCGTGTAGTCACCTGGGTTCGCCGGTCTGCTCGCGCAATACCTGCTCGTACAGTTCGGCGGTTTGCTCGTCGAAACAGCAGAACTCGACGCGCTCGACGCCGCAGGCGGCGGCCATCCCGGCACACACGCGCACGGCAATGTCGGCGGCCGGCCGCTTGGGATAGCCGTAGATCCCGGTCGAGATCGCGGGAAACGCAATCGTCTTCGCACCGTGTTCGCGCGACAGCTCCATGCAGCGGCGATAACATCCTTCAAGCTTCTCCGGCTCGCCCCGATGCCCACCATTCCATACCGGCCCGACCGCGTGAAACACCCACCTGGCCTGCAGCCGGAATCCAGGGGTAGCCTTGGCATCTCCCGTCGCGCATCCGCCGAGCTTCCGGCAGGCCGCGAGCAGCTCCGGCCCGGCGGCGCGATGAATCGCTCCGTCCACGCCACCGCCGCCGAGTAACGATGTGTTCGCCGCATTGACGATGGCGTCGACGTTCAGCGTCGTGATGTCACCGCGCGTGACGCGAAATTCTGCCATCGGCTTAGAACCTGGAACCAGAACGTCTCTAATATGCCAGCGCGACCGCATCGCAGCGCATTTCGCTCGCGGCGCGGTACACGCGATCCGTGTGCCCGTCGAAGTTGGATTCCGTCACTTCGATGCACTCGTAGCGGCCGAACCCGCCATCGCTTGCTCCCATCTTCCAGCCGAGCGCGATCAGCTTCTCGCGCGTCGCCTTTGGCACGCCGGCTTCGAGCCTGAGAATTCCGGTGGGGCCATATCCCGGAGCATCCTCGCCCATGGATTGCGAGGAGCCTTCGTGGTGCCAGCGCGGGCTGTCGCCGGCGGCCTGCACGTCGAGCCCATAGTCCACGCGGTTGACGATGATCTGGGTTTGCCCTTGCGGCTGCATGTCGCCGCCCATCACGCCGAAGCTGATCCACGGCTTGCCATTTTTCGCGGCGAAGCCAGGGATGATGGTCTGGAAAGGGCGCTTGCCCGGCGCGTAGATGTTCGGATGTCCAGGCTGCAGGCTGAAGAGCTGCCCGCGGTCCTGGAACATGAAGCCGAGGCCGTCGGCGACGAGCCCCGAGCCCATGCCGCGGAAGTTCGACTGGATCTGCGAGACCATCATGCCGTCTTTGTCGGACACGGTGAAGTAGGTTGTGTCGCCGTGGCTGGGCGCCTGGCCGGGATAGATCGGCGTCAGGATGGAATCCATCTTGATCAGCTTGGCGCGTTGCTTGGCATACTCCTTCGACTTCAGCCACTCGATGGGAATCTTCGCAAAGTGCGGATCGGCGTAGAAGCGCGCGCGGTCCTCGTAGGCGAGTCGTTTCGCTTCCACCATCACGTGCAACGCCTCGGGGGATTGGAAACCCATGCCGCGCATGTCGAACTGCTCGATGATGTTCAGCATCTGCAGCGTGGCGAGTCCCTGCGTGTTGGCGTCCATCGCGTAGACGGTTGTGCCGCGGTAGTCGCTGTCGAGCGGCGCGGGCCACTCGGCCTGGTGCGCTGCGAGATCGGCGCGCGTCATCCATCCGCCAATCCGCTTGAAGTAGGCCTGGATGGTGTCCGCAATCGGGCCGTCGTAAAACGCATCGCGTCCGCCCTGCGCGATGATGCGATAGGTGTGCGCGAGATCTGGATTGCGAAACACCTCGCCCTCGTTCGGCGCACGTCCGTCCGGCATGTAGGTGTGCTTCGCGTTCTCGATCTCCTCGATCTTTGAGCCAGCGCGGATGAATGCGGCCATGTTGCGCTTGATGTAGAAGCCGATGATCTGCGGCACGGGCGCGCCGGCTTCGCAATAGTGAATTGCAGGCTCGAACAGCTCGGCCCACTTCAGCTTGCCGTAGCGCTGATGGAGCGCCCACCATCCGCCCAGCGCTCCCGGAACCGACACCGCGACTGCGCCGAAGGGCGGAAGTGTCTGCTTGCCATCGACTGTCACGGCATGCTGTTGCACGATTTCGAGGCTCAGGCCTTTCGGTGAGCGGCCCGAGCTCGCCATGCTCTCGAGCTTCTGGATCTTCGGGTCCCAGACGAAGGCGAAGCAGTCGCCGCCGAGCCCGGAGCTTACGGGCTCGACAAAGCCGAGCACGGCGTTGGCCGCGACCGCTGCATCGGCCGCGCTGCCGCCTCGCTTCAACATTGCGATGGCTGCCTGCGTTGCCAGAGGATGCGCCGTTCCCGCCGCGCCGTTACAGCCCATCGCCGCAGAGCGGGAGGCGAAGCTCGCGCCCGAAGGCCGGTCGCCGGCGTGCACGTCCGGCCGGATGAACCGGTCCGCACCAGGCGGCTGAAACTTCGGCAGCTCAGCCTCAGCAGTTCCGTTCGGTCTCTGCGCATCGAGCGCGAAATCCGGGAGCATCGCCGCTCCGGCGGCGGCGGCGGGCAAGGTAGCAAGAAACTGGCGGCGGCGCATTCGGTTCCACTTCTCCTCAACTCAACGACGTGCTCCAAGCTACCACTGCGCTGCGGTTGATACACTCGAAGCCAGTCTGCAATGAGCCTGAAAGCCAAGATCGAAGCTGTTATCTACGCGTCCGAAGACCCGGTCACGCTCGCGCAACTCGTCAGCCTGCTCGGAGAAGAGGGCCAGGGCGAACTCGACGCAAGGGCCGAGCAGCAGGAGTCGCTTCCTCTCGAAGAAGAGACGGACAACGCGCTTGATGGCGACGCCCTGAACGCGGAGACGACAGGCGACACTGCCGCCGCTGCGGACGCCGAAGAGCCGGCTGCACAAACCGCCGAGCGAGCTCTCGAAGGTCCCGCGGCTGAGGCATCTGCCGCAGCGGATGCAAAGGCCGACACTGCTGCGAACCGCGCACGCGAGCGCCGTCTGCGCGATTATTTCCGGTCACTGCTCGATCAACTGACTGCCGACTATGCGTCGGACGAGCGCGGGCTTGAGATTCGCGAGGTTGCAGGTGGGTTCCGTTTTGCGACCAAGCCCGAGTATCACGATGCCGTTCGCGGGTTTGTAAAGTCGCTGAAACCGCCGCTGAAACTGTCGTTGCAGGCGCTCGAAACGCTGGCGGTGATTGCGTACAAGCAGCCCGTCACTTCGCCGGAGATATCGGAGATTCGTGGAGTGGATTCAGGGGGCGTGCTTGGCTCGCTGATGGCGCGCAAGCTGGTGGCGACGGCAGGCCGCAAGCAGGTGATCGGGCGGCCGATTCTCTACAAGACGACCAAGGAGTTCCTTGTCCGCTTTGGTCTGAAGGACCTGAACGAGCTTCCGAGCATCGAAGAGTTCGAGAAGATGGCCAGCGAGTTCGCCGAGGCCGGCGAGTTCGGCCAGGCCCTTCAGGAGGAGTTCCCGATGCCTTCCGCCGAATCCGCTGCGCGCCACTCTGAAGAGGACGCTACTGCCAATATCCACGAATCGCAGGCCGACGGCGAGCCGTACAGCGAAGAGAAGATCGAAGGCGAGGATCCGTCCGCGGTCGCTGGCGACACCGCCGACAACGTCGCCATCGATGGCCGCTTGTCAGGTCTGCCGCCGAACTATTCTCGCGAGGATCAGCCTCAAGACGGCGCGGACACGCCGGCGATCGATGCCGAGGTGCAGTCGCACGAGCGCGACGGCGGAGCGTAAAGCGATTTCCTCGCGCGCCTCTGCCATCCACCGTTCGCGCCGTACGCATCCGAATTCGAGATGACTCGCCGATCTGACATCCCGCCCACCGACCCGCCGGACTTCGTGCCGGAGCGCGAGTCCGATACGCTCGCAACGCCGGAGGGCGACAACGAAGAGCTTCCTGATCAGCCGTTGAACCAGCGCTCCTATCCGACGCCTGAGCGGCCGCGCGGCAACGAACCGCACTACGATCAGCCCCTGCGCAAAGCTGAAGACTGAAACTCCGCCGGCCGGCGTTCATTCGCTGCATCGGGTCTGGCCATTGCCAGCCGTGTGCCGCCGGGTGGTCATTATCGACAAAGCCGACATCACGCTCGCCAACACCCGAAAGGTGCAGGCCGTGGCTCTCCAATTCACCGCAAACGAACAAAGGCGCAGCCGTCAGGCTGCGCCTTTGTAGCAACTTCAGGCCGTCAGCTTAGCGCTGGGGTGGGGGAGGCGTCGTGGGGGTCTGGGACTCCGTGTGAGTCTGGGTCTGGGTGTGGGTCTGGGTGTTGCCGTCGGGGCTCACGGTGTCCTGTGAGTTGGTGGTGGTGCGCTGGCCGGCGATGGGCTGACCGTTCGAGTCGTAGCGGGTGGCGTCAGTCTTGTGCTCGCTCTGTACGGTGGTGCCGTCCGGGGTCGTCGTGTTCTGGGTGCGGCGGGCCTTGTGGTGGGTCGAGGTCTGCGTGTTGCCATAGGCGTCGGTCGAGGACGTGCTTTGGGTGGTCGACTGCGCCTGGGAGGTCTGGTTCTGGGCCATGGCGCCGGCGGTCAGAAAGGCGAACGAAAGGGCGGTTGTTGCGAGGGGTTTCAGCAATCGCATACGGGTCTTCTCCTGAGGCTCGTTCCCGGGGCCGGCGAACTTTGTGTCTGGTGCAAACCTGCGTACCGGACCCCGCTCTGTGCTGCGGCTCAATTCAGCCACGGGTAGTTTGGATGGCAGGTGGCCGATGGGCGAGGCCTATGAAAGCAGGCTTTTTGCACTCATCGCAGAGCGATGGAAGCGGGTTTGGTTGCCCTGGTACCCCCTTACCCTCAGTTGTTGCGCAAAGTCTTCAAAGCAGACGATTTATGGGGGACCTCAAATTGCAAACTATTGAAAACAAAGGATCAGGAACTGTACAGGGGTTGCGGTCGCGGCGGGTGCTGAAAAACGGAGCGAGAGGGTGGCCGGCGGGCGTACCTCATAATGATGTCTATGAAACGGGTATCGGAAGACGCAGCGCGGACGGGTGAGCGGCTGCAGAAGATTCTAGCGCAGGCGGGGGTGGCGAGCCGGCGGGCTGCCGAGCAGATCATCCTTGAAGGCCGCGTGCAGGTGAACGGGCAGACGGTTACGGAGCTGGGAACGAAGGCGGATCCGGCCCGCGACCATATACGGGTGGACGGAAAGCTGCTGCACGGCCGCGAGGCGGAGCGGTACTTCATGGTGAACAAGCCGCGCGGATATGTGACGACGATGGATGATCCGGAAGGAAGGCCGACGGTGGCCAACCTGCTGGGGGAGACGGCGCAGAAGAAGGTGACGGGAGAGCATAGCCGGATGCCGCGGCTGTATCCGGTGGGGCGGCTGGATTACCTGAGTGAAGGCCTGCTGCTGATGACGAACGATGGGGCGCTGGCGAACCGGCTCTCCAAGGCGAGCAACGGCGTGGCGAAGACCTACCTGGTGAAGGTGGCGGGCAAGCCGAGCGCGGAGGTTCTGGACCAGTTGCGGCGAGGGATCATGATCGATCGCGGGAGGCTGAATGAGGTGCGTGCGGGACGGCGCGACCGCGTGATGACGCAGCCGGCGAAGATTGAGCAGGTGCGCGCGGGGGACAATCCGTGGTTCGAGGTGACGCTGACGGAAGGGCGCAACCGGCAGCTACGCAAGATGTTTGAAGAGGTCGGGCATCATGTGGAGAAGATCCGGAGGATTGGCTACGGCGCGCTGGTGCTGGATGTGCCGCCGGGCGGGTTCCGGGAGCTGACGCAGGGAGAGGTGCAGGCGCTGAACCGGGCGGCGGCAGGCAAGCATGTCGAGCGGAAAAAGACGTTGCCGGAGCCGGCGCAGTTAAAGAAGCCGGTGCCGCCGAGGAGGCGGAGGAGCAGGGATTAGGGAACAGGGGACACGGATTAGGGATCTGGGATTAGGGATCAGGGATTAGGGATCAGGGATCAGAAGGCGCGGGTAGGGTGGTTCGTGGTGGGAAAGGTGTGGGCGGTTAAGGGGATCGAGAGCCCGTCGGGGTTCTTCGACTTCGTTCCCGCTGCGCGGGAACTTCGCTCAGAATGACAGCTACATTTACGCGCTCAGGATGACAGCCATTTTTATGCGCTCAGGACGACAGTTATTTTATGCGCTCAGGATGACAGAGCGTAGGAGCGTGCAAATCAGGTCGAGGGGCCTGGCTCCGGGGACAGGGCGCAGGGTCCAGAAGGCGCGGGTAGGGGTGGTTCGTGGTGGGAAAGGTGTGGGCGGTTGAGGGGAGCGAGGGTCGGTCGGGGTTCTTCGACTGCGTTCCCGCTGCGCGGGCACTTCGCTCAGAATGACAGTTATATTTATGCGCTCAGGACTTGGCGGCTAATGCGGCCCATGTGAAGATGGGCCCTTCCGGAGGCCGGCCACCGTGATCTGAAGATGGGCCGGAGGTGGTCCACCGCGAAGAGTCCGGGAACAATCGAGCCCAGGTCTCTTGAGGGAGACCTGGGCTCGGGAGTGTTCTGCCGAGGGTGAGAGGGCGGTTTAGCGGTTTAGTGGGCCCACTCGATATGGCTGACAACCAAGGTGCTGGGGCATCTGCCGGTCTCGGCGCCGAACTGAGTGGCGCCGCCGGTCTGGCGGCCGGGCTTGAGCGGCTCCATGAGGAGGTCGCGGCCGGTGGCCTGGCCCTGCTGAACGGCGGGGCTGTAGGTATAGGTGAACTCGAGGGAACGGAGGGTGCTGGCGCCGGCGTTGCGGATCATCCAGGTGCACATGTTGTCGTTGACCTGGCTGAAGCTGACCTCAACGCCATTGGCGTTGGGGAGCGCCTGCCAGGGGCTCCAGGTGGCGCGGGTTGCAGCGCTGCCAAGGGTGGGGACGAGAACGAGTGCAGCGGCGGCGATGGCGAACTTTGCGACTTTCAACATAAGGGCCTCTCTTTGCAGCAGATATGACTTCTGAATCCGGCGAATCTGATTCCGTGGAAGCTTGGATCCTTGCCCGTGAGTACTTCGTGTAGACCTTCAGGAGCCTGCTTCTGGCCTAAAAAATCCTTCAGCACTGGCGAGTGTGCTCCAAAAGGCTGGCTCGCACGAGTAACCCACGAGAGACTGGAACCTTAGTGGTACTTTCTAGTCCGAACTTGGGGTTGCCAAATTCGTACTGTTGTGCTTCTTGAGTCTGAGTATAGGCAGAGTTTATCGCTTCGCAATATCTCTTTCAGGCGAACTTTGGTACTGCGACAAAAAGGTGACTAACTGAGGCAACCTTTTTGATGAGGTCGCCGCGAAATGTTCGCGGTGGGGTGGAGCGGCGGAACAACGCAGGGGGTTTGGGGCGTCTCCAATTGTGTCGAGGTGAATATATGAACCTTTGGAAGGGTTTAGTTCCATCCATCGCGGCGGCGGCCCTGGCGCTGGGGGTTTCAACACCAAGCCAGGCGCAGATTGCCGTAGGCGTGCAGGTCGGCCCGGCACCGATTTGCCCGTACGGCTATTACGATTTCCCGCCGTATCAGTGCGCGCCGTATGGGTACTATGGCCCGGAGTGGTTCTCGGACGGAGTGTTTATCGGCGCGGGTCCGTGGTATCACGGGCGTTCTGATTTCTATGGCCATGTGGACCGTCACTATGATCCGCACTACGGCTATCGCGGATCGTATCCGGGCCATGACGAGCACTTCGACAGTCACCGCGACTTCCATGATTTCCATGGAAGCGATATGCGAGACGGCCGCGGTCATGAGCGTGGCCACTAGGACGAATCTCTAACGGACTACAAATCGAACGACGGGAAAGGCAGCCGACGAACGGCTGCCTTTCTCATGAGAGCGTTATAAGCCTCGAACACGCGGTCGACGGTGATCTTGGTAATACAGTGTGACTGGTGCGCGACACACTCAACGGTGCAGGGCGCAAGCGGGCGGTCGGGCTGTACGACGACGTGGAATGGGCCGGCCGGGTGGGTGCGGTTTGGAGAGGTCTGGTGCACGGCAGGTGAGCTGAGCGGATATGAGGAGATGATGAGGCTGGGGGTGCCCAGAATTCCGGCGACGTGGCCGGTACCAGAGTCGTTGCCGAGCAGGCAGCGGGCACGAGAGCAGACGGCGGCGAGTTCCACGAAGCTGGTCTTGCCGGCGAGATTCAGCGAGGGTATAGGGAGGGAGGCGGCGATGCGATCTGCCGAAGCGTTGACCTCAGGACCGCCCACAAGAACCGGCAGCCAGCCTTGCCGGACGATCTTTTTGGCGATGGCGGCGTAGTTGGACTCGGGCCACTCCTTGCGCGGGACAGACGCGCCGGGCGAGATGATGAAAAAGGGTTCCTGAAGCTGTGGGTGGGCGGCGAGAAATCGCTGGGCCTCGGAGCCATCTGTGATGCTGCGCAGCGAGGCAGAGGGATGGTTCACTTCGATGGGGCGGTGGATAAGGCCGGCGAGCTCGAGAACCTCGGCGCCCCGCTCGATCTCGTGGACGCCGCGAACGGACGTGATCTCGTGGGTCAGAAGGGGAGAGATGCCGAGGTCGAGATAGTCGCGTTCGGGTTCGACGCGTGGGCTGAATCCGGCGCGGATAGGGGCGCCCAGTAGCCAGGCGAGATGGGCTGAGTAGAAGGGATCAGAACCTCCCCGCGGCAGAACGCTTACGTGGAAGCGTTCGCGACGAAGGCGGAGGAACCACCAAAGCCAGAGGGAGACGACATCCGCGATGGGCCAGAGACGGCGGAGCCAGGCCGGACGGCGAGGCCGCTCGTGGAGGCGGGTAACAGCGGGGTGCAGGCCAAGGATGCGTCCGATGCCGGCGACAAATCCAACGATCTCTGCGTTGGGATGCTCCGCGGCGAGCGCATCGAGCAGAGGGAAGAGCATCACGGCGTCTCCCATCAGGGGAACGAGGAAGCAGACAGCGATGCGAAGAGGCTGGCCGGGAGCGGCGGGAGGACTGGGCCGGGTGTAGCGGCGGAACTGAGCGCCTGCGACAGACCACTTTGCGCAGCGGATGAGTTGCCGTTTGATGGGTTTCAGCATGCGACAGCCAGGAGCCGGTCGCCGCGGAGGACGCGACGGATTTCATATCCTTGGGGAGCCCATACGAACAGGACGTAGGACGTGATTGTGCCGACCAGAACGCCGAGAGCGCCGATACGCTGCACGAGAATGATTGAGAGCACGAGATTAACGATCGCGGCGACGACGGCGGTAACGGCCTGCAACTGAATCCGGCGAGTTGCGGCGAGCAGCATGGCCTGGTTGACGGTGTAGGAGAGCAGGACGACCCAGGCGCTCATGGTCCACAGGAGCACGGATTCGGGGACAGCGGTGGGACCGGCCCAGATCCGGATGATGGGACGGCCGAAGAGGCCGATGAGGAGAGCGACAAAGGCGACAGCAGCGAGGCTCGCGACCATGACGCGGCGATAGGTCTTGCGCACCCAGGAGAGATCGGACCGATGGTAGGCCTCGGAGAAGGCCGGCCAGAGAGAGGGAACGATCATGGCCTGGAACATGGAGGCGTATCCGCAGAGTCTCCAGGCGATGCTGTAGGGCGTGACCTCGGCAGCGCCGAGGAAATGGGTGATGACGAGGTTGTCGGAGTTGAAGACGATCAAGCCTGAAATCTGAAGGACGAAGAACATGACGCCCTCGCCGAAGAGATCGCGGGTGACGCTGCCGCGTACGGCTCGGGGCGATGGCAAAAGTCCGGGGCGATGGCGGAGGAACAGCCAGAGATTGAGAAGCACGCCGCCCGCAAGGACCGCTGCACAGTAGGCGGCCGTGAGTTCGACGAGCGATCCACGCACGATGACAACGGCGACGATCGCGATGAGGGTCAGGACGCTGGTTAGCGCGGCGAAGTAGTTGGCAAGATGCACTTCCTGGTAGCCGCTGAGGACCTTTTTGGCGAGGTCGAGGGGAAGGCTGATGAGGAAGAAGGCGAACGCGATAAAAACGCTGCGGCGAGCCTGGTCAGCGATGGCGGGGTCAGCGAGACGAAAGAGCGATGCCCAGTTAATTCGGGGAAGCACAAGCGTCCCGATGGCGCCGAGCAATATCGAAACCCCTACCGTGACCCAGAGGGCGGTGGCAAAGTAGTGTTGCGCGAGGCGCTCGTCCTCTTCGGCGTAGGCCTGAGAGATGAAGTTGGTGAGAGTGTTGGCGATTCCAAGGTCGAGCGTTGCCAGCATAACGACGGAAGTGCTGATTGTGACCCAGATGCCGTATTCGAGCTTTCCGAGATAGCGAACGGTCAGCGGCAAGGTGATGGCGCTGACGAGCATCATGAGGCCTTTGCCAGCGATGCCGGAAGCGCTTCCCTTGAAGATGGCGAGCAGGCGGGAGTCGGACCTAAGGCGGCGAAGCAGCAGGTCAATTGGCGGCAAAACGTACTTTCTCATCCTGTGCATCGCACCATGCGGCAGCCGTGTAGCAGCACAGCGGAGCCCTGATTCCATTAACATAATATCGCTTGGGGTGCTGTGGCCCGGCAGGAGAAGACGAGGTCAGAACTGCGGGGTTGAGAGGCCTGTTGAGCGATCAAGGAAGCGGAAAGCCGGAGAGAACTGACCGAGTTGCGGCGGTAATTGTTACATATCATCCCGGCGACGATGTGATGCTGAACCTGCGCGCGTTGCGACCGCAGGTGGATTTTCTGGTGGTGGTGGATAACGGGTCTTCGGAAAAGGAACTGGAGCGGTTGCGGACGGAGGCTCGCGGGCCAGGAGTTCAGCTGGTTGAGAACGGGGAGAATCTCGGAATCGCGACGGCGCTCAATATCGGGGTGCGGCGAGGGCTGGAGCACGGCAGCGGGTGGATTCTGCTGTTCGATCAGGACTCGCGGGTAGAAGAGGACTTTGTCGCGGGCATGCTTCGTGGATTCGAGGCGAGCGAGTGGGGTGAGAGGCTGGCGATCCTGGTGCCGCAGTATCTGGATGCCCGGCTGCGGCTGCCGATTCCGGCGAATCATGTCCGGGAGGGGCTGGAGGCAGCGATGACCTCGGGGAGTTTGATCCCTGCGCGCGTCTTCCAACAGTTCGGGGTGTTTCGTGATGAGCTGTTTATCGACGCCGTGGATTATGAGTACAGTTTGCGGCTGCGCAGGGCCGGGATGGTGATCGACGAGACAGCCGAGGCGACGCTGCTGCACGAGCCCGGCGCTCCGGTTCTGCATCGCTTTGCGGGACGCGTGGTGTTCCGCACGGCGAACTACAGCCCGGTGCGGCGTTACTACCAGGAGCGCAACAAGATCTGGGTGACGCGGCGCTATTTCGGCAAGTTCCCCGTGTTTTGCCTGAAGCTGATGATGTTCAGCGCCAAGGACTTTACGAAGATTGTCCTGGCGGAATCGAACAAGCTGACCAAGCTGCGGTTTTTTTTGCGCGGTGTAGCGGATGGGCTTCGCGGCCGCATGGGAAGAATCGAAACGGGGAGTCGCTAGCTGCAATCCTCGCGAGCTGACTCCGGTCGTCGCGAGCTAACTCCAGTCGTCGCGAGCTAACTCCAGTCGTCGCCGGCGAACTCCAGTCGTCGCGGGCTAACTCCAGTCGTCGCGGGCTAACTCCAGTCGTCGCGGACGCTGGCTTCGTCGGCCATGATCTGGTCGAAGCGGTCGGCTTTTTTGATGAGGATGTCGCCGAGATCTTCGGGCTGACGGAGAAGGATCGCTTGCAGGCGGACGAGCTCGAGCATGGCGAGGAAGGTGCAGATGAGTGAGCGCTCGGAGCGGGTGTTGGCGAGCAGCTTGCGCAGGCTGATGGGCCTGTCTTCCATGGTGAGGCGGCGATTCACGAACTCGATCATCTGACCGACGGTAACGGTGTCTTCGTCGATCGAGTGGACGGGGCGCTCGCGCAGGCGATGCAGGACTTCCTGAAAGACGCGGACGAGGTCGATTGTGTCGGCGGCGATCTCGCGGCCCATATCGGAGTTTGGGTCGTCGGAGTCGAGGCCTTGCTCTTTCAGGAACTCTTTGAGTCCCGGGTGGGTCCAGGTGGCGTCTTCGAGCATTTGTTTTTGCTGGAGCATCTGCGCGGCGGCCTTGAATCGCTCGTGTTCGAGGAGGCGCTCGACGAGCTCGCGGCGCGGGTCTTCATTGTTGCCGAGGTCGCCGAGTTCCTTAGGGTCGCGCGGGAGGAGCATTTTGCTCTTGATGTGGATGAGCAGCGAGGCGGTGTAGACGAACTCGCCGGCGGAGTCGACGTCGGTTTGCTGGAGGTGGCGCGTGTACTCGAGGAACTGCGCGGTGATGCGGGCGATGGGGATGTCGTAGATGTCGATGTTCTGCTTGCGGATCAGGTCGAGCAGGAGGTCGAACGGGCCGTCGTAGACCGCGCCGACGGTGACCGTGAAGGGGGATTGGGAGGCTTCTTCGGGGTCCTTTTTTGCGGCTGGCTTTTTGGGCTCAGGCTCGGGAGGCGTCGGTAATGACTGGAGAACAAGCGTCTTGGGCGCGGGCTCAGGCGTCGAGTCGTTCTCCTGCGGAGCGTTTGTTGCTTCGTCGAGGTTGGTTTCCGTCGTCTTGAGTTCTTCTGCCAAAAGCTTCCTACCAGCGAGTCCGTGCTCGCACTTCTACTGTAATTCCTGAGCTAGACGTTGTCTGATTCAGCTGCACGCGAAGGGTCCGCACATCGCGCCTAAAGTCATTAGGGCGCAAAGGAATGCTCCGGCGTTGGCGACTAATCCGACCCACCGCCCCCAGCCCAGCCCAAACAGCGAAGCGACGAACAGAACGAAGGAGCCGTAGAAGCACGCGTTCCAGAGGAGACTCAACTCCCGCGCATGCTGAAGCCGCTCCTGTACGTGCAAGTTGTTCAGATCCGACGCATATCGCAGGTACGGGAATACGGCACCGGCCAACAGAAAAAGTCCAAGCACGGCTGATACGACGCCGATCCGGCGCCTCCAGATAGCGACTTGAAGATTCCTCATGGCTATTTAGCTGAGTCCCATGGCGTGTTCGACTTCGGCGAGTGTCTGGGCCGCGCGTTTTGCGGCGCGTTCCTTGCCGTTGGCGAGTACGTCTTTCACGACCGACGGGCGGCGCTCGAGGTCGCGGCGGTGGTCCTGGATCGGCGCGATCGTGCGAATGATCGAGTCCGCACACCAGCTCTTGCACTCGATGCAGCCGATGCCGGCTGTCGTACAGCCATCGTAGACCTTGGCGAGAGTCTGCTCATCGGAGAAGACTTTGTGGAGATCGCCGACGGGGCAGAGGTCGGGGCTGCCGGGGTCGTCGCGGCGGACGCGCGCCGGGTCGGTGACCATGGTCTTGAGCTTGGCGCGCAGGCTGTCCTCAGGCTCCGAGAGCGAGATCGTGTTGTTGTAGCTCTTGGACATCTTGCGGCCGTCGAGCCCGGGCAGTTTGGGCGAAGGCGTGAGCAGGACGTTGGGCTCGGGGAGGATTTCGCGGCGGCCGAAAGGCGATAATTTTTTGGTCTGTTGTGCCGCTTGAAACAGCTGGTGGGGCGTGAACTCCGTGCGGGCGGAGTCTTTCGGTTCGCCGGCGATCTTGCGCGCTTTCTCGTGGATGGCGGACAGTTCCCAGGGCGCGGCTTCGGGAGACATGTAGAAGTCGCCGGGGTACAGGCCGTTGAAGCGGCGCGCGACCTCGCGGGTAAGCTCGACGTGGGCCACCTGATCGGCGCCGACGGGAACGAAGTCCGGCTTGTAGAGCAGGATGTCGGCGGCCTGCAGGAGCGGGTAGCCGAGGAAGCCGAACGTGTTGAGGTCCTTGTCCGTGAGCTGCTGCTGCTGGTCCTTATAGCTGGGCACGCGCTCCAGCCAGCCGAGCGGCGTGAACATGCCGAACAGCGTGTTGAGGCGGTCGTGCTCCTTGACGTCGGACTGGCGAAAGATGACGGACCGGCCGGGGTCGAGGCCGGCGGCGAGGAAGTCGAGCGCGATCTCGAAGATGTTCTGCTGCACGCGCGACGGGTCCGCGTAATCCGTGGTGAGGGCGTGCAGGTCGGCGATGAAGAAGAAGCACTCGTAGTCCTGCTGCAGGCGCACCCAGTTGTGCAGCGCACCCATGTAGTTGCCGAGGTGAAGGCTGCCGGTGGGACGCATGCCGGAGAGGACACGGGGGCGCGGTGCTGTGCGGGAGTGCGGAGAGCTCATGAGGTCTGAGGTTCAGGATATCAGCGGGAGAGAGCAGATGTAGACTGGCTGCACCACGGGAGGAGGCTGGCAATGTCGACAGCGGTCCTGATCTCACGGGAAGAGTATCTGCACACCATGTATGAGCCGGATGCGGAGTATGTGGATGGGGTGATTGAGGAGCGGTGCGTGGGCGAGTTCGATCATGGCAACTGGCAAAAGGTTCTGATGCTCTGGTTCGGAAATCGTGAAAAGAGCTGGAATATCAGAGTCATTCCGGAGCTCCGTGTGCAGGTATCATCGACGCGATTTCGGGTCCCGGACATCACCGTAATGGACCGCGGCCTATCCGTTGAGCAGATAGTCACCCGTCCGCCGCTGGCCGTAATCGAAATCCTGAGCCCGGAGGATAAGATCACGCGCGTGCTGACGAAGCTTGCCGATTATGAACAGATGGGTGTGCGGACGATTGTTGTGATTGATCCAGCTACGCGGCAGTTTCATCGCTATCAGCAGGGAAGTTTGGAGCTTCTGCGCGAAGAGCTTCTGGCGATCGAGGGCACGGACGCGGCATTGAACTGGCCCGAGATCGAGGCCCTGCTGGACTGACCCGCGAACCTCCTCCGCTCAGAGAGTGAAGAGCAGGTGATTGAAGATGGTCATCAACGGGGCGAAGAAGATCATGATGACGTAGAAGCCCAGGAAGAAGAAGCCGATCATCATCCACATGCTCAGCCGCTGGTAGGTTTGCGCGGCGTTGAAGGGAAGGTAGTGCATGAGGATCTTGCCGCCGTCGAGGAATGGGAGCGGGAGGAGATTGAAGACGAAGAGCAGCAGGTTGATCAGGATGCAGAAGTAGAGGAAGAGGTAGAGCGGGAAGATTGCGGGCAGGTTGTTGAGCGGAACGGCGAGATTGCGCTGGGCGAGCTGGCTGGCGATGAGCAGCGAGAGCGTGGAGTCGTGCTGGGTGTAGCGCAGGATGACGAGGATGATGAGCGCGGCGATGGCCGCGAGCAGTTGCACGCCAGGGCCGGCGAGGGTGGCGACCATCTCGTCGCGCGAGGGGCGGCGGAAGTTGCGCGGCGTCATGGGCACGGGCTTGCCCCAGCCGAGCACCAGCGGCGACTGAAAGATGAAGAGCACCGGCCAGATCACCATCCCGAACCAGTCGAAGTGCTTTTGCGGGTTGATGGAGATGCGGCCCATCATGCGGGCGGTGGGGTCGCCCAGGCGGTTGGCGATCCATGCCTGGGCGGAGTCGTGCAGGCAAATGGAGAGAACCATCACGACGAGCTCAAAGATGACCAGAGCAATAGTGGGAGACATCAAGTCCTAGAGTACCGGACGGCGTCGCGGGGAATGCGCATGCGGCGTGTAGGCGCGGCTATTTGTTGTGGTGGGGTTTGGCGGGGATGCCGAGGGCGACGGTGCGGGCGGGGATGTCGCGTGTAGCGAGGCCGAATGCACCGAGCATGGCGTCGGGGCCGACGCGTGTGCCGGCGAGCACGGTGGCGTGGTAGGTGATGCGGGCGCGGGGGCCGATCTCGGTGCGGAGGTTGGCGACGTTGCGCTGGTCGACGAGATCGTGGGTGTGCGAGTAGATGTTGGCGTAGTCGGAGATGCTGGTGCCGTCGTGGAGGGTGATGCCACCGCGGTCGTCGAGCAGGACGTGGCGGTGAATCCAGCAGTCGTCGCCGATCTCAAGGTTGTAGCCGAAGCTGAACTGGACGTGCTGGAAGATGCGCACGCGCTGGCCGAGGCGCGCGAAGATGTGGCGGCCGAGCATGAGGCGGAGGCGCTCGCCAAGCCATTGGTTGAGGCCGAGTGGAGAGGCGTCGAATTGCAGCCAGAGCCAGATGAGCGGTTTGCGCGGGTAGAAGCGTGCGGGGTCGATGTCGCCGTAGTACTCGGGCTCGAGGGTGATGTTGCGGGGGTCGAGTGACGCGCGTGCGATGGTGCTGGATGGGGATGGAAGGATGGTGCGAAGGATGTCACGGACGATCTCGGAGCGGGCGTCGTAGGCGGTGTCGCGGGTGAAGCTCGCGTCGAGCGCGGCGAGCCACTCGGTGTAGAGATGCTCGGCGTCGGGCGTGGGGCGGAGGTCGCGGTAGTCGAAGACGGGCATGCGGTGGGCTACTCGATGGCGAAGACGGCGTAGACGGTGGCGGATTTGGTGATGCGATCGGGCGTGATGGCGAGCGGGGCGAGGTTCTTCATGCGAATTGCTGATTCGGCCGTCATCACCGTATTCAGTTCCACGTTGCCGAATCCCGTGTTGGCGAAGGGGCCGCGGGGCGGCGTCTGATTGCTCGCATAAACGAGTGGGCCGAGCTTCGCGCCGAGGCCTGCAGCCATCTGGCTGGCGATTTCTCTAGCGTGCTGGAGCGCTTTGCGAGCCGCTTCGGCCTGCAGGGTGTCGTCGTGTTTGAGCTGCCACTGGATGTCGCCGCTGTTATTCGCGCCGCTCGCGATTGCGAGATGCAGGGCGGTGGCAACCTGGGCGGCGGGAAGGGTGATCTCCCAGGACTGATTGAAGGAGAATCGGAGGCCCTCAGCGTAGCGGGCCTTGTCTTCCTCGCGGTTAGGTTGAATCGGGCTGAGCCGCTGCTCGTTACTGGTGATCGCTTCTTTGGGCACGCCGGCCGCGGTCAAGGCCGAAAAAATCGCGTTGGAGGTCTTTGAGGCAGCCGCGTAGGTGCTCTCCTGGTCGCGGCCCCACGCCGAGAAGCCGACGGTGAGGACGGCGGTGTCGGCGAAGGCAGAGGCATCGTCGCCGGTGGAGATAGCGATTGTTTTGTTCTGCTGACTGATTTGAATCTGCTGAGCCTGGACCGCAACCGCGGCGGTGGCGATCGCGAGTGTAAGGGCTAGACGTTTCACTGGTCCTCCGTGCGTTCGAGGAGATCGGCGAGAGTTTCTTTGTGTTTGGGTGTGGCGGCCGCCTTCTGTTTCGGGTCGGGCAGGGGGCGCGATGGCGGGGGCGTGCCGAGGCGCTCGCGGGCGTTGGCCTT
This sequence comes from uncultured Verrucomicrobiae bacterium, assembly GCA_963716225.1. GTDB lineage: Bacteria > Acidobacteriota > Terriglobia > Terriglobales > Acidobacteriaceae > Granulicella. The sequence continues at coordinate 2,447,139 of OY970299.1, forward strand.
GACGGCTTTTGTTGCGGAGAAGACCGCCGGCCGACGTCGCTTTTTTGGCATTGCGATTCCTCCCGAGGCACCAGCGTACCGCATCGCTGTGTTGCCGATGTAGCATACTTCGCGGGAGTTCCGGTTGATGTGCGGACGCATCCAAGCTGATTAAATAGAAGACGCTCGGAGGGTAGACCATGGAAGAGCGCGATTTTTTCGACGAGCGGACGGAGCAGCGGAACCATACGATGACCTGTCCCCACTGCGGGCAGTCGGCCGATTACCAGTTGAGCTGGCTGATCCGCAGCAAACGGCCGCATCTTCCGCGCGGTGCGGATGAACGCGACAAGGCGCGGTTTGCGAAGGCGCAGAGTTACATGGTGAGGCGCGACGACATGGTCGGGTGCAAGAACGTCCGCTGCCGCAAGCGCTTTGATGTAACGGGCATTCAGTCGGTGGCGTTCCTGTAACCGGCGAGAGAGGCCAAGCGGATCGCCGCTGTGATTTAATAGAGGCCACAGGAGCGCCGTTGATTTGTGTGGCGCCCGAGGCATTTTGAAGGAGTGATGAGGATGGCGAACACCCTTTTGCCCGCGGAAGAGCGCGACCTGACGCCGGCACAGATCGACATGCTGGACAGGCGGCGACGGCGCGGGCAGTTGTTTCTGGTGATGGGCACGCAGTTTCTGCTGATCGCGCTGCTGGTGACGCTATGGGCCGGGCAGGACGCGACGTATTCGCCGGGCTGGGACCGCCCGATGCTGGATTGGGACATTCTTCTGTTTGTGCTGGCGGCGATCTGCTATTGGCGGGGGATCCGGCTGCGGCGCGGCATCAATGAGTTCTTCAGCTACTAGAAAATGAACAGAACGGTTTTGCTGAACAATAAGCAGAGCGGATTTTGATTTCGGCGCGGCGAGCTTCGGCTCGCCGCTGCTGTTTGGTGGCGGGCTGCGCGCGATGTTGTCGTCCTGATATTGTTGCTGCGCGGAGGGTACGTGGCCGTTGGGATTTTGAATGTGGGAGCGCTCGCTTCGATTGAATTTGCGGAGCCGCTGCACTTTTCGGTAGCGGAGATGGCGCTGCTGGTCGGGCTGTGTCTGGCGTCGCTTGCAATTTTTCTGTGGCGGATGCGTCCGATCGCGGCGAACGTGCTGGGCGCGAAGAAAGATGCCGGTTTCACAATGGCGCCGGTGGGACGGCGCGTGTGGGAGTTTTTCTCCGAGGTGGTGTGCCAGAGCAAGGTGATCAAGCAGCGGCCGCTGCCGGGGCTGGCGCACGCATTTGTGTTCTGGGGATTTTTGGCGTTCGCGGTTGTGACGACGAACCATCTGCTGACGGGCCTACGGATGGGTGTGCTGCAGCATACGGGTTTGGTGGGGACGTTTTACTTCGGGTTTGCGGGTGTGTGGGCGCTGCTGGTCGCGGTCGGAATCACTGGGCTGTTCGTGCGGCGTTTCTTTGTGCGGCCGCGCTGGCTGGGAGAGAAGGTTTCGATTGAATCAGGCGTGATCGCGTGGCTGATCTTTCTGCTGATGGTGAGTTATCTGGCTGCGTTCACGGTGCCGGCGGATGGTGCGGCCGTGAAGGCGTGGTGGTGGGTGCACACGCTGACGCTGCTGGTGTTTCTGCCGATCATTCCGGGCACGAAGCACTTGCACCTGGTGCTGAGCCCGCTGACGGTGTTCGTGAAGCGGCCGCAGTTCTCGGAGATTCCGAAGCTCACCGAGCCCGCGGAAGGAGCGACAGAGGCGGACGAGGACTTCGGTTTGCTCGCTGGAAAAGATGTCACGCAGCTCACCGCGCTGCAGGCGTACAGCTGCGTGGAGTGCGGTCGATGCACGGAGCACTGTCCGGCAGCGAATACGGGCAAGGTGCTTAATCCGAAGGAGATTGCGCTTGGTGTGCGCGGGTATCTGAATGCGTTTGGGCCGAAGAGTGAAACGCCGCTGCTGAATGAGCTACGCGATGCGCCGTTGAATCCGTCGCCCGATAATCCGCCGGCGAACTGGCTTTCGATGGAGGCGGCGTTTGAGTGCACCACGTGCGGAGCGTGCGAGTTTCAGTGCCCGGTGGGTGTGCAGCATCTGCCGATTATTGTTGGGCTGCGGCGAGGTGCGGTGAACACGGGCGCATGGGAAGACCGCCACGGAACCAAGGTGTTTCTGGCGCTCGAGAAGCAGGGCAATGCGCTCGGCATGAGTGCGATGGAGCGCGACAAGTTCATCGACCGCGAGCAACTGCCGCTGTTCGATGGAACGCAGGAGTACTGCCTGTGGTTGGGATGCATGGGCGGCTACGATCCGAAGGGGCGGGAGATCATCGCCGACTTTGCGCGCGTGATGCAGCACCTGGGCACGAGCTTCGGCGTCCTGCGAAAAGAGAAGTGCACGGGCGATCCGGCGCGGCGTCTGGGGAATGATCTTGTGTTTGGGTCGCTCGCGGAGCAGGGGCTGAAAGCCTTCGCGCAGGCCAAGGTGCAGAAGATTGTGGCGATCTGCCCGCACTGTGTGCGCACGATTGCGACGGACTGGCGTGAGTACGGCGTGGCTCCGGAGATTGAGCATCACTCGGAGTTCATGGCGCGGCATGCAGATCTGCTGCCGCAGAGCGATGCGGGCGAGCAGATTGTTTATCACGATCCGTGCTACCTGGGACGATATCGCGACGTGTACGACGAGCCGCGCACGGTGGTGAAGAAAAGCGGCGAGTTGGTAGAAGCGGAGCGGCATCGCGAGCGCAGTTTCTGCTGCGGTGCCGGCGGAGGGCTCGCGTTTCTTGGCGAAGAATCCGGCGAGCGCGTGAGCAATGTGCGCGCGAAGGAGCTGCTGGCGACGGGAGCGAAGACGATTGGGACGGCGTGCCCGTTCTGCAACACGATGTTCCGCGATGCGACGGGAGCGATTGCGGGCGAGGGCGCGACGGCTGTGCTGGATATCGCGCAATTGACCGCGCGTTCAATCGCTGCCGAAGTGAAGACAGAGGCTGCGCCGATACGGTAGCCTTCCGTTGCGCGGTGAACGCGTGCTGGAGCGTAGATGAAGATTGTGGTTGCGGTGAAGCAGGTGCCTGAGCGGGATGCGCCGGTGCGCGTTGCGGCAGATGGCCGCGGGGTCGATACGAATGACGCAGCATGGACGATGAACGAGCCCGATGCGTATGCGCTTGAAGAGGCGCTGCAGTTGAAGGAACGGCTCGGCGAGAGTGAGGTGGTCGTGCTTTCGGCGGGGCCGGAGCGCGTGGAGTCCACGCTGCGCGAGGCGCTGGCGAAGGGAGCGGATCGCGCGCTGCACATTCTGACGCCGGAGGATGGCGCGGGTGCGCTTGCCGAGCGCGACACGCTGGGAGTGGCGCAGATGCTTGCGGATGCGGTGCGCGGCGAGTCGGCGGACCTGGTGCTGACGGGATTGCAATCAGATGATCTCGGAGCCGGGCAGACGGGCGTTGTGCTCGCGGAACTGCTGGGGCTTCCGCACGTAACGCTGGTGCTGAGTGTCGAAGCGAGTGCTGGCGCAAAGCAGATTCGTGTGAAGCGGGAGCTGGAGGATGGATGGTTTCAGCAGATTGAGCTGCCTGTGCCGGCGCTGCTGACGATCCAGTCGGGTGGCAACCGGCTGCGTTACGCGACGTTGATGGGAATCAAGCGCGCGCGGTCGAAGGAGACGAAGCAGATTGATGCAGGAGCGGCAGCGGCTCGGCGCGATGAAGTTGTCCGAGTTGCGATTCCTGAGCGCACGCGGCAGACCGAAGTCCTGACCGGCGCGGCGGAGCAGATCGCGGCGAAGATTGCGGAGCGGCTGAAGACGGAAGTGGGGATTGGATGAGCGTTCTTGTGGTGATGGAGCAGGCGGGCGGCGGATGGCACCGCATCAGCCGTGAGGCGCTCGCAGCGGGCAAGCGGCTGGCAGCAGAGTTGAACATGGCATGCGAGGCGGCGGTGCTGGGAAGCGCTGGCGAGCTTACGACACGCGCGGCGGAACTGGCAGGCGAAGGCGTGGCGGTGTGGTCGGTGGAGCATCCGCTGCTGGAGCGCTACACGGCGGACGCGTTTGTGGCGGCGCTGCAGCAGTTGTGGGCCGAGGCAAAGCCCGCGTACCTGGTGTTTCCGCATACGTACCAGGTACGCGATTATGCGCCGGCGCTGGCGACGCGCATGGGCGATGTGCTGATCAGCGACGTGATTGCGATGGATGTGAGCGATGGCGCGGCCACATTTACGCGGCAGTGGATGGGCGGCAAGTTGAACGCGCAGTATCGGCATACGGCGAGCGCGCCGTGTGTTGTGTCGGTGCAGGCGGGGAGCTTTCGCGCTGAGGCGGCGCAGGCGGGTGCGGCTGCAGGTGAGGTGCGCAGGTTTGCTCCGCAGATCGATGCGGCGCAGGTCCGCACCAAGCCTGGAGAGCCATTCCGCGAGGCGGCACGGACGGTTGATCTTAGCTCGGCGCAGGTGATTGTGAGCGTCGGGCGCGGCATTGGCGAGCAGGACAACCTGGCGATTGTAGAGGAGCTGGCGAGTGCGCTGGGCGCGGAACTGGCGGCGTCGCGGCCGATCTGCGATGCGGGGTGGCTGCCGATGGAGCGGCAGGTGGGGAGCTCGGGCCAGACGGTTGCGCCGAAGGTGTACGTCGCAGTGGGAATCTCGGGCGCGATCCAGCACCTGGTGGGGATGAAGGGAGCGCGCACGGTGGTCGCGATCAACAAGGATCCCGACGCGCCGATCTTCGAAGTCGCCGATGTCGCGGCGGTAGGAGACTTGTTCGAGATCGTGCCCGCCCTGACGCGTGCATTGAAGGCCTGAGCGCTGCTTCGGTCACTACGTGATGCGACTGAAATAGCGCGATTTACCGGCATGTGAGTCCAGCGCGCCCGGAATCGCGTCATACTGATACTGGAAGTAGCGTGCGACGGATGAGCCAACGCGTACGGAGCGGTCGGCCGCAGCCTCTTTGGGTTCGTGTCGCCGCCCACCTATGCGTGCTGATCGTCAGCGTTGCGGGCGTTGCGCAAGCGGCGCACATTCATGGCCAGCTGCTGCCGGATCGCTCCACGCAGATTGCCGTGCATGTGCCCGGAAACGGTGCTGTCGGCGAGGACGCCTGCCCGCTGTGCGTGGCGATGCACTCGGCGCTGCCCGTGTCGGGATTCCGCGCGGTGCTGCCGGATGTGTTCGATGCCGGCAAGCTGCTGTCCACCATCAGCCGCAAGCCGCGCCGGCCGTGGACCTTCGCCGCATTCAGCCGGCCTCCCCCAACTTCCGAGAGACTCTAGAACCCTGTGAAAGTCAGTGCCGCTCTTCGAGAGAGGCGCTGGCATCACGATTAGCCTTTCCGGCGTCCGTGAATAGAGACGCTGGGGCTCATTGCCAGGCGAGCGATTGATTCCCACCCGACGAGTTCATTCGCCGGGGTCGCTGCCCGGGTATTCGCCTGGACGATCCTCAGGAGTCCCCCGTGAAGAATTTTTTGAAGACATCTCGCTTTTGCCGGTTGTTCGCAATCCTTGCTGCGGTTGCGGCGCTGGCGTGCAGCGCCCACGCCCAATCCAACTCCGGAACGCTGTCGGGAACCGTCGCGGATTCGACGGGCGCCGTGATTCCGGCAGCGACGGTCACGCTTGCCAATTCGGTCAGCGGGTATACGCGGACTCAGACGACGGACAGCGCAGGGCACTTCCAGTTCATCAATGTCCCGTTCAACCCATATCAGCTCACCGTCTCGAGCAGCGGGTTTCAGCGATTCACGAAGCACGTCGAGGTGAACTCGACTGTGGCGCAGGCCGTGCCGGTGGCGATGGCAATTGCAAGCGCGACCCAGAGTGTGACGGTGGAGGCGCCCGCGGATCTGATCGAGCAGGATCCGAATGCGCACACGGATATTGACCGCTCGACGATCAGCACACTGCCGATTGAGAGCGCGTCGTCGCAGCTCAGTGCGATCGTGACCGAGACCTCTCCCGGCGTTGCGGCAGACTCCGACGGGCAGATTCATGGCCTGGGCGATCACGGTGAGGTTTCGTTCTCGGTCGACGGACAACCGATTACAGACCAGCAGAGCAAGGTGTTTTCAAACCAGTTGCCTGCCTCTGCGGTGCAGTCGATGGAGGTCATCGAGGGAGCGCCGCCCGCCGAGTATGGCGACAAGACGAGCCTCGTGGTCGTTGCCACGACCCGCTCCGGCCAGGGCGTGTCCACACCCACGGGCGACGTGACGCTTTCGTATGGCAACTTCGGGACCAGCAGTCTTGCCGCTGATTTGGCCTACGGCGGAACGAACTGGGGCAACTTCATTTCGGCGAGCGGTCTCGAATCGGGGCGATTCCTGGACGCCCCGGAGTTCGCCGTGTATCACGACAAGGGCAATGAGGAGAACCTGTTCGATCGCGTCGACCTTCAGCTTTCGAGCGCGAGCTCTTTGCACACGAATCTGCAGTACACGCGCTCGTGGTTCCAGACGCCGAACACGTATGACACGCAATTTGGGTACGTGCAGAACGGGTTCAAGGCGGGTCCGACCGACCAGCGCTCAAAGATTGACACGATCGACATCGCACCGACGTACACCCGCAGCTTTGGAATAAAGAGTGTGATGAACGTTGCGCCGTACATTCGGCGTGACTCCTACAACTACTACCCGAGCAACAATGCGCTGAACGACCTTGGACCTATTCAACAGGAGAGCGTTGCGCAGGCGCGTTCGCTGACCAATGCCGGTGTGCACGCGGACATTTCGTATGTGAGCGGGGCGAACAACGCGAAGTTCGGCGGGATGTATCAACAGACGTTTCTGCGCGAGAACGACACGTTGGGGCTTGTAGACGCGGGATTGAATGCGCCGTGCCTCAACTCAAGCGGCAGTCCGGTCACGGATCCCTCGCAGGCACTGCCCTGCAATTCGCAAGGGCAGACGACCAACCCGGCATACAACCCGGTGCTTACGCCGTATGACCTGACGCGCGGCGGCAGCTTGTACACATGGCACGGACGCACGGACGTGAAGCAGCTTGCGTTCTATGGCGAGGACCAGATCACGACCGGCCGCTGGCTGATCAATGTAGGCGTGCGCGGCGATATTTATAACGGGCTCGCCATTCAGCGTGTAGCGGAGCCGCGCCTGGGCGTCGCGTACAGGCTGCCGAGGGGAGGAACCGTGTTGCGCGCGTCTTATGCACGCACCCAGGAGACTCCGTTCAACGAAAATCTCGTGCTCTCCAGCAAGGGTTGCTACGACGCGGTGTTGAATGCGATTCTCAGCAGCATTGGGCCCTGCATCCCGGCAGCATTCAATCCGGGATTCCGTAACGAGTTCCACGCTGGATTCCAGCAGAGCGTTGGACATCACTTCGTTGTGGACGCTGAGTACATCTGGAAGTACACGCACAATGGATTTGATTTCAGCGTGCTCGGAGCGACGCCGATTACGTTTCCGATCGAGTGGCACAACTCGAAGATTCCGGGGTGGACTCTGGGCGGCACGCTGACGCCGATAAAAGGTCTGTCGGCGCGGGTGGCGATGTCCTCGGTGGCGGCACGGTTCTTCAATCCGCAGATTGGCGGCGTGGGCGCCTCGATCGGCGCACCGGGCGGCTTCCCGTTCCGAATCGATCACGATGAGAAGTACAACGAGACCACGCACTTCGAATACAAGATGCCATTCCACAAGAGCATGTACTACTCGTTCAATTGGCGGTATGACTCCGGCATGGTCGCGGGTTCCGTGCCGTGCTACAACACCACAGATCCGAACAGCAACTGCGGACCGTACTCGATCACGATGAATGGGCAGCCTGGCATTGACCTGAGCAGCCTGACAGCGGACGAGCAGTTCCAGGCGGGGCTGACCTGCAATGGCGTGAAGGCAACGCAGACGACACCAATCGCCGGTAACGCCTGCCTCGCAAACGAGCTGACTTCAAACCTCGTGCGGATCCCCGCACCGGGCACCCAGAATGACGACCACAATCCGCAGCGCATTCAGCCGCGCAATCTTTTCGACATGGAGCTCGGCGATCAGAACATCCTGCACTTCGGGCCGAATGAGCGCTACAAGTTCGGGGCGAAGCTGACCGCGGTGAACGTAACGAACAAATACTCGCTGTATAACTTTTTGTCGACGTTTTCCGGAACGCACTATGTGACGCCGCGCGATGTGACAGGAGAGCTGGACTTCCGGTTCTAAGATTCAAGCGGGCGTGAGAACATACTGTTCTAGTGGGCACGCAAATCCCTGAACCGGACGGCCTGCCAGGGCCGCGGACGCTGAGCCGGGCCGGCCCGGCGAAGCGGCGCTTGATGATCCTGTTCGGTATAGCCGTCGCGGTCGCGGTCTTCTTGTTCGCCGTTTACGGACGGAGGCCGGACACAGCGACGCTGAATATCATGGGGCACGCGATCGTTTCGCCCAGCGGCACAGACTCCACCTTTTACATGCAGATGGGAGAGTCTGCCTTCCGGTCGGGACATCGGATCTATCCTGAACTCTTCTTTAAGAAGCACGAGAAGTTTATCTATCCGCCCACGTCGCTTTTCCTCATCGAAGGGCTCAATGTTCTCGATGCTCACGGGGTTTCTGCAGAGCTGACTTGGAAGACGGTGCTCCTGCTCGCATGGGCTGGATGCGTACTGCTCGGTGCCCTTTTCTATCGAACGCTGCGGCCAGCGGCGTCTTCAATTGAGCTAGCGGCTATTGCCGTCCTTGGAATTCTGTTTCTTCCGTTTGCGGAAGCCTTGTATCGCGGACAGGTACAGATTCTGCTCACGTTCCTGTGGGAGCTGAGCGCTTTGTTTTGGATGCGGCGCAGAAAAGGCACAGCAGCTTTTTTTCTCGCGCTAACGTGCGCATTCAAACCGCAATTGGCAATCTTTGTTCTGTGGGGCGTGCTACGGCGCGAGTGGCGATTTAGCGCTGTATTCATCACCACATGCATTGCCCTGCTTTCATGTTCGATCGTCCGATTCGGCATCGCGAATCATCTGGATTACCTTGCGGTCCTCAGCTACCTCAGCCGCCACGGTGAGGCGCTCTGGGCCAATCAAAGCATGAATGGTTTGATGAACCGGCTCCTGCGGAATGGTGACCCTGTCTCCTGGAGCTACACGGCGTATCCGCCCTTCAGGCCGGCTGTCTACATTGTGAGCACGTGCTTTTCAAGCGTTCTAGTGGTCGCGGGATTGCTTCTGCCGCAGATGCTCGGATGGTCTCGCAACATTGCGGATTTCCTCTTCTTTGGCTGCGTTGCAGTTCTTATGTCGCCCATTTCGTGGGAGCATCACTATGGCTACTTCTTCTTCCCGTTAGTACTTCTGCTGGCTGCGGCGGATCGCCTCCCGCGGCATGCGTGGGTCGCGCTTTGCCTGTGCGTGCTGGCAATCGCAAATCGCTGGCCCCCGCTGGATCACCGCCAAAGGGGCGCAGTCTCGCTTGCAGGAGACTATCTGTTCTTTGCAGGAATTCTGACCTGCTGCCTCTTGGCTGTATATCAATCGCGAATTGGGACCGATCGCGCGGGAACGAGAGCCTCTCGTGAAGCCGATTGATGTGAGGGAAGCCGCGACGAACGCTTCACTTCAACCAGCTTCGCCTTCGTTGCCGCCACCTGAAAACAAGATCTACTACCCTGCCCTCGACGGACTCCGGGCCATCGCAGTTCTGATGGTCTTTACGACCCACTATCTGCCACTGCCTCAATTCCTGAACTGGGGCCGCATGGGGGTCGACATCTTCTTCGTTCTTTCCGGGTTTCTTATCACTGGAATCTTGTATGACTCGGCGGAGCGGAAGAATCGCTACTCCGTCTTCTACAAACGCCGCTTTCTCCGGATCTTCCCGCTCTACTACTTCGTGCTTCTCATACCCGTGGTCACGGAGCCGCTGTTCCGTTGGAGGCTCCATCCTGCGCTATGGTTCTGGCCTGCTTATATCGGCAACTATGCGCCGTTTCTCTGGCCGAACGACGTTCACGGCACGAGCACGGTTTTCGAGGCGCTCGCCGCGACACGCCCCGGGTGGCAATCGTTTACATGGAATCTGGATCATCTGTGGAGTTTGTGTGTCGAAGAGCAGTTCTATCTCGTGTGGCCACTGATTGTGTATTCAGTTTCAGATAGAAGGCGGCTGCGGAATATTTGCGTGGCTGCCGTCGTCATCGTCCTGCTTCTCAGGTGGCTCAGCACCTTCGTCCTGGGGCCGGGCTGGATTCAGCTCGGGCTTCTCTATTTCACGACTCCTCTGCGGGCCGACTCACTGTTGCTCGGCGGTGCCATCGCACTTGCGCTTCGCGGTCCTGAGGCCAAATACATTGGCAGCATCGCGCGCCCCCTAGCGTTGCTCCTCGCCGCCGTATTTGCAATTTGGGAAGCCGCATCCTATTGGCGGTTCGGACATCTCATCGATCCCGTTTGGAGTTCGTTCCACAATCCCGCATATGGGACGTTTGCGTCGGCGGTGGCTGCTGTGCTCATTGCCATGGCGATCGATCCAAAGCGGACTCTGTACTGCTGGCTGAATAAGCGCATGCTGCGTGCAATCGGCCAACGAAGCTATGGCTTCTACGTCTACCACCTCGTTCTGATTTCGGTTTTTGCAACGATCGCGCGAGCCATCTCATTTGGTCACAGGGGCGTAGCAGGCGCTCTGTTGCCGCTTGTGGCACTCGCAGGAACACTGGCCGTCTCGTGGATCAGCTTTCAATACTTCGAAGCGCCCTTGCTCCGGCTGAAGGCGCGGTTTGCACGGTGACTAACTTCGCTTCCAGCGAACGCCGTCTTTGGAGTCCTCGAGCAGAACTCCTTTGGCAAGCAGATCGTTGCGAATCGAGTCAGCACGCGCGAAGTTACGCTGCCGCTTGGCCTGCGTGCGTTCCGCGACCAGAGCTTCGACGTCTGCGTCGGTAAGGCGCTCGCTGCCGAACTTCGCGATGACCTCCGGGTCCGCGTCACTGAGCCGTCCCTCGGCCTCGGCCCAGGCCAGCGCCTTGCGCGTGAGCTCCGCGTCGCGATCCTCCAGCACAGCGAAGATCGAATCAAACTTGTCGAGCAGTGCGAGCGTAGCTTCGGCGTCCGCGCGAGTCAGCTTGTTCTGGTCGGCGGCGGCGTTCACTGCGCGGAGCACGTCGAAGATGGGTGCCCGTGCATCAGCCGTGTTGAGATTGTTGCCGAGCGCGTCCAAGAATTTCACATGGCCGGAGCGAATCACATCGGCGATGGCAGGATCTCCTCCTGCTTCCGGCCAGCGTCCGTCGCGGATGCGCGCATGGAACGTGCGCAGACGATCGATGGCGGTGGTCGATTCACGCAGTCCGTCGAACGTGAAGTTCAATTGATGGAAGTATGGCACGCTGAGTAGCAGAAAGCGAATGGCCGAGGCGCGGTAGCCCTTCAGCAGCAGGTCGCGGAGTGTGTAGAAGTTCCCCTCGGACTTTGACATCTTGCGGCCTTCGACGAGCAGAAAGCGCACGTGAAACCAGTGCCGGGCGAACGTCTCGTGCGTGGCCGACTCGCTCTGCGCAATCTCATTCTCGTGGTGAGGAAACATCAGATCTTCGCCGCCGGCGTGCAGATCGAACGAGTCGCCGAGGAACTTCATGGCCATGGCGGAGCACTCGATATGCCAGCCCGGCCGGCCATCTCCGAGTGCGGTTTGCCACGATGTCTCATCGGGCTTGGTCGCCTTCCAGAGCGCGAAGTCGCGAGCTGCGTCCTTGTCGTACTCGTCTACATCGACGCGTGCGCCGTCCTCAATTCCTTCAAAGTCCTTCTTCGAAAGCTTGCCGTATTCGGGAAAGCGCGCGATCCGGAAGTACCAGGAGCCGTCCTCGGCGCGGTACGCGATGTCGTCGGCCGCAAGGCGCTCAATGAGGGCTACCATGTCAGGGATATTTTCGGTGGCGCGCGCGATTGCCTCGGGCTTCTCGATTCCCAGCGCGTCCATGTCCTCGAAGAAAGCGCGCTCGAACATCGCCGTGTACTCATTGATGGGCATGTGCGCAGCGGCGGCGTTGCGGATGATCTTGTCGTCGACGTCGGTAACGTTCATCACGTGGTGCAGCTTCAGGCCGAAGAGCCGGGCCGCGCGGCGGAGGACGTCGACATGGAGGAACGTGCGGAAGTTGCCGATGTGGCCGTAGTCGTAGACGGTTGGGCCGCAGCAGTAAAAGCGGAGCGCCTTGCCATCGGCGGCGTAAACAGGCTCGATCTGTCCGGTGAGAGTGTTGAAGAGTTGAAGGGCCACGCGCGAGTCAGGTGCCTCCAGGATGCGGGCTTACCGCGGCACCCCGAGCTTTCGATGTATCTTGCTGCACCGATTCTAGCTGAGCTTTCAGCCCAGACGAAGTTGCGGTGTCGGCTCAAGCGTGTCTGCGGCGAACTGGCCGGCCAGCAGCTTCGGCCATGCGGCCGCAGCGATCATGGCAGCGTTGTCGGTCGATAACGCGATCGAGGGAAAGGCAACGAGCAGACCGCGTTCAGCGGCTGCTGCTCCAATCCGCTTTCGCAACTCATGGTTCGCGGCGACGCCGCCGCTGACGATCAGCCCGTGTGCGCCAAAGTGTTCGGCTGCACCCATCGTGGTGCACGTCAGATATCCGGTGACGCTAGCCTGGAAACTCGCGATGAGGCCAAGAGTTTCCTGATCGACCGAGTGCAGCGCTGCTGTCAAGGCACCGTCGGCGGTCGGCTTTGCCGTGAAGAGACCAGCGGCGCGCAGCTCAGCCTCGCGTTGTGCGATGCGTGCGCGCATATCGTGCAGCTCGACGTAGCGGCGCACGGCGGTCTTGATGCCGCTGAATGAGAGATCGAAGCGTTGAGTGCCTGGGTTCGATATGCCGTCACGCGCGAGCTTCACGGGCGTGCGTCCGCTCGCCTTCTGCTTGATCTGTGCGAATGAAAACGGGACGGCCTTCGGGTCGCCATGCGCGGCGAGCGCATCCATCCATGGGCCGCCGGGATATGGCAGGCCGAGCAGCTTCGCGACCTTGTCGTACGCTTCGCCGGCTGCGTCGTCGAGCGTCTTGCCGACGTTGCGATATTGCCAGGTTTGGTCAGCACCGCGCTTCGCGAGATAGAGATGCGTGTGTCCGCCGGAAACGACGAGTGCGAGCAGTGGATCAGCCGCCGCGAGCGAGGTCTCAGCCTCCATCAGAACCGCATGGATGTGGCCTTCGAGGTGATTGACTGCGATCAACGGCCGATCCGCAGCGAAAGCTACACCTTTCGCGAAGGTAATGCCGACCAGCAGCGCACCGGCCAGCCCCGGGCCTTCTGTGACTGCAACAGCGGCGAGCTGTTCGTAGCCGATGCCGGCGCCGTGCATCGCCTCACGCACAACCGGAACAATGGCGCGGAGGTGTTCGCGGCTGGCGAGCTCCGGTACAACGCCGCCGTAATCGGCATGCACGAGCTGCGACGCGACGACGTTTGCGAGCACATCCCGGCCGCCGCGCACAACAGCCGCCGAGGTCTCATCGCAGGAGCTCTCGATACCGAGAATCAGACCGTTCAGTTCGTCGCGCACCACCCTTCATCGTACAAGGCTGTGTGCTGGTGATACGTTGTTGCTGACACCGGGGTCCCCGGCGAGCTTGCTCGCTGGGGTGGCTCCGCATCCAAGAAACATGGCACGCCTCGACAGTCCGGAGTACCGCGCCGCGCTCGCTATTGCCGAGCGTTTGCGAGCGCTGGGCTACGCCGCGTATTTTGCGGGTGGATGCGTGCGCGACCTTCTGCTCGGGCATCGCCCGAAGGACTTCGATGTGGCGACTTCAGCGACGCCTGACGTCGTGCAGCAGGCGTTTCCTCGCACGGAGGCGGTGGGCGCACACTTCGGCGTGATTCTCGCCCTTGACAAGGTTGACGATCAGCGTTTGGCAACCGAGGTTGCCACGTTCCGCAGCGACGGAGCTTACTCGGATGGCCGCCGCCCGGATGCAGTTCAGTTCTCGAGCGATCCTGCGGAAGATGTTCAGCGTCGCGACTTCACGATCAACGGTCTGCTGCTCGATCCGGTTGCGTTCGAGCGTGGCGATGCGCTTGCGAGTTGTGTATTCGATGTTGTGGGCGGGCAGCAGGATCTTGCCGCCGGGAGCGTTCGGGCGATTCGGGAACCGTCGCTGCGCTTCCAGGAAGACAAGCTGCGCATGCTGCGTGCGGTGCGACTCGCCGCGAGGCTTGGCTTCACGATTGAGCGACGTACGTTGGCCGCGATTCAGCAGCAGGGGCAGACGATTGGCCAGGTGTCCTGCGAGCGCACCCGCGATGAGCTAACCAAGATTCTGACCGAGGGAGCGGCCCGTCGAGGATTCGAGCTGCTGGATGAAACGGGGTTGCTCGTGCACGTACTGCCGGAGGTCGCGCGCATGAAGGGCGTGGAGCAGCCGCCGCAGTATCACCCTGAGGGCGATGTGTGGCGGCACACGCTGATGCTTCTGGAACATCTTCCGGCGGGTGCGAGCTTGACGCTCGCGTGGGGTATGCTGCTGCATGATATCGGCAAGCCGGCGACGTTTACGCCGCCGGATTCTGCGCGCGCCGGCGATCGCATAAGGTTCAACGGACACGTGGAGGTGGGCGTCGCGATTGCGCGGACAATTCTCACGCGGCTGCGCTTCTCGAATGATGAGTGCGCGCAGATTCTCGCGCTGATCAAACATCACATGCAATTTGGCGATGTGCAGAAGATGAAGCAGTCGACGCTGAAGCGGTTTCTGCGGCTGTCGAATTTTCACGAGCACCTCGCGCTCCATTATGCGGACGTGATGAGCTCGCACGGCATGCTGGAGATGTATGACTATGCGAAGGAGAACTTCGAGCGGCTTGGCGAGGGCGAAATTAAACCGTGCCTGTTGATTACGGGTGAGGACCTGATCGCGGCGGGGTACAGGCCGGGGCCCGGCTTTCGCGAGATATTGACGGCGGCCGAGGATGCGCAGCTCGAGGGAGCGATTGCAACGCGAGAGCAGGCAATGGCATTCGTCCGGGAACGATTCGGTGAGCCGGAAGCAGCGCGAGTGAGTTCGTGAGGAGCGTGGCGTTGGAGCAGAGTTCATTGGTCACTACGGCGGACGTGCTTGTGCTTGGTGCCGGCATTGCGGGGCTCGGCGCGGCGCGTATGCTTGCGGAGCTCGGGCTGAAGTGTGTTGTGCTGGAAGCGCGAGATCGGGTGGGTGGGCGCATTTACTCGCGGCCGACACCGCAGGGTGCAGTCGAGCTCGGCGCAGAGTTCGTGCATGGGCGCGATCCGGTATTGTGGCGGCTGATCGAAGAGGCTCACGCGAAGACGATCGAGCGCCATGGGGCGATACTGCATGAGGATCACGAGGGAGATCTCACGGAAGAGGACGACACGCAGGGCGGAGCGGACTTCGACGTGCTCGACAGGCTGGCAGAGCTCCCGGCCGACATGAGTTTCGCAGAGTGGCTTGGCGCAAGCGATGTGCCGCAGGAGCAGCGCGGCCCGTTGCGCGGCTATGTGGAGGGATTCAATGCGGCGGATGCGAACCGCATCAGCGCGCATGCGCTGGGTGTGCAGCAGCGGGCCGAGAAGCGGATTGATGGCGACCGTGTGTGGCATCTGCCGGGCGGCTACTCGCAGCTGGTAATTTATTTGGCCAATCGGCTGTGCGACCGTGGCGGTGAGCTGCGGCTGAAGTGTGTTGTCGAATCGGCGAGCTGGAGCCCGGAAAGCGTTACGGTGAAGACGACCGCCGGAGTGTTTCGTGCGAAGCGGTGCATCGTCACGCTTCCGCTCGGGGTGCTGCAGGAGGTCAATCGTGACGGTGGAATCCGGTTCGATCCCGAGCCTGCGGCGATTGCGCACGCACGGGGGATGGCCATGGGATCAGCGGAGCGCTTCACGATGGTTTTTGCCGAGCCATGGTGGGAAGAATCGGATCGTGTGAGCAAGAAGTCGCTTCGGACGATGAGCTTTCTGTTCACTTTTCGGCGTATGCCGCCGGTGTGGTGGACGCGACACCCGGAGCCAGAGGCGAAGGCGATGCTCACCGGATGGGCTGGTGGGCCGCGTGCCGCACAGTTAGTCGGGCGCGATGCGGATGACCTGGGCGAGCACGCGTGTCGCGACCTGGCCGAAGTCTTTGGAATGCCGGAGCAGAAGGTGCACGATGCTCTGATGGCGACCCACCGGCACGATTGGGAACTTGATCCGTTTTCGCTCGCGGCGTACAGCTACGTTCCGGTGGGCGCACTGGATGCTCCTGCGGAGATGAGCAAGCCGGAGGCAAACACCTTGTATTTCGCCGGAGAACATACGGATACGACGGGCAACTGGGGCACGGTGCATGCCGCGCTGCGGAGCGGATTGCGTGCGGCGGAACAGCTTTTTAGTTCGTTGACATCCGAGCCATAGAGTCAGATTGCTGAGTCGATTTCGAGCGTCGCGAATCCAAGGCGCAGAGGAGAACAGTGCCATGGCGTTTCTTACCGTTGGAAAAGAGAACAGCGCAGAGATCCAGATTTATTACGAGGACAGTGGCACAGGCCGGCCGGTGGTCCTGATTCATGGATGGCCGCTGAACGGCGGCTCATGGGAGCGGCAATCCGCGGCGCTGCTGGCCGCCGGCTATCGCGTGATCACCTACGACCGCCGTGGGTTCGGCAAGAGCTCGCAGCCGGCGGAAGGGTATGACTACAACACGCTCGCGAAGGACACGTACCATCTGCTGGAGAAACTGGACATGAAGGACGTGACGCTGGTCGGCTTCTCAATGGGCGGTGGTGAGGTGGCGCGCTACATGGGCAAGTACAACGACGGACGCGTGACGAAGGTCGCGTTCACGGCATCGATTGTTCCGGCGCTGCGCAAGAGCGGCAACAATCCGGAGGGCGTCGATCCGGCGGTGTTCGAGGGCATCAAGCAAGGCATCGAAAAGGACCGGTTCGCGTTCCTGGAGACGTTTCTCAAGAACTTCTACAACACAGACAAGCTGGGAGACCGCATCTCTCCGGCGGCCGTGCATGCGAGCTTCAATGTCGGATCGGGATCGTCGTACCACGGCTTCCTGAACTGCGTCGATGCGTGGCTGGAGGACTTCCGCGACGACATCAAGGAGATAAACGTCCCGACGCTGGTGATCCATGGCGACGCGGACCGCATTCTGCCACTGGACGCAACCGGTGCGCGGACGGCAAAGCTGATTCCGGGCGCGAAGCTCCACGTCATCAAGGATGGACCGCATGGGCTGAACTGGACACATGCGGCGGAGTTCAACGAGGCGCTGCTGAACTTTCTCGAAAGCAAGTAAGCGACAGTGCAGACCAAAGAGCCCGGCGGTCACCGGGCTCTTGCCGTGAGTTGCAGGTGCGCTCAGGCCGTTATGGCTGCCGCGGCGGTAGCCAGGATCATGCCAAGAATCCACCATCCGACAATGATGATCGCGGTCTGGGAGTACTTCTTGCCGGTGACGATGGCGGTGCCCATCACGGCGAGCGCCAGCGCCCACAGGCCGAAGATGTCAAAGAAGCTGCCGGCAGCACGCAGCGCGGCGCTGCTCGCAGGGCAGGTAGTAGCCGATGTTGGTGCCGACCGGGTTCTGCATGTCGAAGTTATCCAGGCCGACGCCGGCGAAGAGCAGGACGGCGGCGAGGATGTAGATCAGGAGTTTAGGCAGCCCCGCGTAGAAGAGAACGGCAAGGATCTGGGAGTACTTGGCGTGGGCGCCGAGGCCGAAGTTCAAGCTTGCCCACCACAGCAGCGCGATGATCAATGCCACGATCAGACCGAGAACCGGGAAGACGTAGCTGATGATCTGGGTCTGCTTGGCGGCGTTGTGGTAAGCGACCGCCTGCTGGTCCTTCGGCAGGGAGTTGATGCGGTCGGCGGCGAAGTGGTTCTTCTCGATGTTCTGGTGTGCGAGCGTCTCCCAGCCGATCTGTCTGCCGGCGGCCGTGACGAAGAAGATGCTGACGATGATGCTGAGGAGAAAGGGAAGCCACCAGCTGGCGCTGCGGCGGATGTCCGCGAAGGTCTTTGACGGGGCAACGAAGGTGTCGCCGACACGGGCGATTTCGGAGAGCGGACGTTGTTCGGAGGCGACTGCCTGACGTCATGCGAGATCTCCTGGACTGAAGGGAAGCTGACGGAAGTGTAGCTCCGACCAGAGGTCTCTTCGCATGAAAATTGTTAGCTAAAAGGAGTACCCGTTCGTGCGGCTAGGGTTCGCGGGTGGCCGCGCCAACTGCGGCAAGCACGTCGAGCCCATAGGCGAGGCCGCGGCGAGTGTCCTCGGCGCGGAACTGGCGGAACAGCGAGAGCAGGCTGGGTGGCTTTTCCTGCACACGCGGCGGGTTGCGGTCGAGCGCGCGCGAGAGCTTGTAGAGCATTTCAGGGTCAATGGACGCGACGATGCGCCCTAGCGCGATCACGTTGCGGATTATGTTGATGCCGTCCGGCGAGTTCATTCCTTCGGCAAGCTTGCCGGCGATGATGTCGCGGCCGCCGATGAGGCCCTGGGCGAGGTCGAGGATGCCCTTCTGGTGCGAGGCTTCAAGCAGATCCAAGGCGGCGAGGAGCGCTTCCGCGTGATCGCGCGGCGCCGCTTCGACGCGGTCCATGAGTTCTTTCTTCGGATCGATGGCTCGGGTTTGAAGGTCAGAGGTGCGGCCATGGGGTCCTCGTCGAGTCGGAAGTAGGAGTTAGAGTGATCGCTAGCATGTTTCACTCTGGTCAGGCGGCTATGGTTTCGATCTGGACAAGCTTGTCTTTGGGGCGTGTGCCGGGAACGTGGTAATCGGCGCGAGCGCGACGGGCCGCGATGTCGACGCCGTCAGTCGGGTTGCGGGTGCCGAAGCGGAAGTTTTCGCGCGGCAGCGGCGAGGTACCCTTTTCAGGGAGGATGGTCATCTTCACCGAGATCTCCTTGTAGGCGGGTGTGCGCGTGGCGCGGTCCAGGTGCGAGCTGGTCATCTTGTTCACCGGCTCGTGCGTGGAGTTCATGGGCATGTACATCTGCTTGCCCGAGACGCGATGCGTGACGAGCACCTTGACGCGCACGAAACCGTACGGGCTGTCGAGCTGGACCCACTGGCCGGATTCGAGGCCGCGCTCTTTCGCGAGCTCGGGTGAGACTTCGACGAAGACCTCGGGCGTGATCTCTTTCACGCCGGGGACGCGGTAGCTGAGGTTGCCCTGCTCGAAGTGCTCGAGGAGGCGTCCGTTGTTGAGGTGCAGGTCGTAAGTTTCGTTCTGCTCTTCCGATGGGGGGACGTACTGCAGCGGATGGAAGCTGGCTTTGCCGTCGGGGAAGGGGAAGGTGGTTTCGCCGAGGTAGAGGCAGGGCTCGTCGGTGCCATCTTTGGCAACGGGCCACTGGAGCGAGTTGTAGCCTTCGAGCCGATCGTAAGTGACGCCGGCAAATGTTGGAGTAAGCTCGGCGACTTCGTCCATGACGTCGGACGGATGCTTGTAGTCCCACTTGCCTGCGCCGCCGAGCTTCTGCGCGATGAGCTGGTAGATCTGCCAGTCGGGCTTGGAGTGGCCGAGCGGCTCGAAGGCCGGATAGAAGCGCTGAATACGACGCTCGGTGGAGACGAAGGTTCCTTCTTTTTCGAGGGACGGGCAGGCGGGAAGGACGAGGTCGGCGTAGCGGCAGGTTTCGGTGAAGAAGATGTCCTGCACAACCATGAAGTCGAGCAGCGCGAAGGCTTCGGAGACATCGTTGGCGTTGGCGTCGGAGGTGATGGTGTCTTCGCCGGTGATGTAGAGGGATTTAAGTTTGCCGGCGTGAATGGCCTCGATCATCTGGCGGTTGTCGAGGCCCGGGGTGGTGGGAAGCGAGACTCCCCAGGCGGCTTCAAACTTGGCGCGGATGTCGGCGCTGTCGACCTTCTGATAGCCGGAGAAGACATCGGGCATGGAGCCGAAGTCGCTGCATCCCTGCACGTTGTTGTGGCCGCGCAGAGGATAGGCGCCAGTCCCGCGGCGCTTGAAGTTGCCGGTCGCGAGCAGCAGGTTGCAGATGCGATGTCGAGGTATCAGAGCCGCCGCAGTGCTGCGTGACGCCCATTGCCCAGAGGATGCAGACGCGCTCGGCGTTCGCGATCTCGTCGGCGATTTGCTTGAGTGTGTCCACGGGGATGCCGGTGATCTTTCTGCGTACTCGAGCGTGTAGGGCTCGAGCGATTTGCGGTACTCGTCCCACTTGTTGACCCACTTGTCGATGAACGCCCGGTTGTGGCGGCCGGTGTCGATGAGGTGTTTGGTGACCGCGGAGAGCCAGACTTCGTCCGTCGAGGGCTTGGGACGGATGTGGAGGTCGGCGCGCTCGGCCATCTCGTTCTTGCGGAGGTCGGAGACGATCATGCGCTGGCCGCGATGCTTGTGCGAGCGCTTGACGCGCGTGGCGAGCACCGGGTGCGACTCGGCAGTGTTGGAGCCGACGATGATGACGAGATCGGCGATCTCGATGTCAGCGATGGACCCCGAGTCGCCGCCGTAGCCGACCGTGCGGGAGAGGCCCTTTGCTGGCCGGCGTCTGGCAGTAGCGCGAGCAATTGTCGATGTTGTTGGTGCCGATGACCGCGCGCGCCAGCTTCTGGATCAGGTAGCTCTCTTCGTTCGAGCACTTGGACGAGGCGACGAAGGCGAGCGCATCGGGGCCGTGCTCGCGTTTGATCTTCGTGAAGTTATCAGCGACGATCTGGATGGCTTCGTCCCACTCGATTTCGACGAACGTATCGCCCTGCCGCTTGAGCGGCTTGCGCAGACGGTCCTCGGCGTTGACGAAGTCCCAGCCGAACTTACCTTTGACGCATGTGGAGATACCGTTCGCCGGCCCGTGCGTGGGTTCGACTTTGAGCAGGTGGCGGTCGCGCGTCCAGATGTCGAACGAGCAGCCGACGCCGCAATAGGTGCAAACTGTTTTGGTCACCTTGACGCGCTGCTTGCGCATCTCGGCTTCAATCTCTGAGAGCGCCAGGATGGGCGGGTAACCGGTCGAAGGCTCGACGCCTTTGACCGCTTCGATCATCTCGTCCAGCACCTTCGGCGGCAGCGACGTGAGATAGCCGGCGTGGCCGATCATGCCTTTTTCCATGAGCGCATTGCATGGACACACAGTGATGCAGTGGCCGCAGGACACGCAGGAGGAGCCGGTGATCTCCTCGCCGCCGTCCCAAAGGACGCGCGGGATCTCGCGTGTGAAGTCGATTGAAAGCGTCTCATTCACTTGGACGTTCTGGCATGCTTCGACGCAGCGCCCGCACAGGATGCACTGGTCGGGGTCGTAGCGATAGAAGGGGTTGGAGTGGTCCTGCGGGTACGGCCTGTGCTCGAACTTGCGCGCCTGGTGGATGACGTGGAGTTCTTTGGTCGTGTTGTGTACCGTGCAGTTCTGGTTGTTGTTGTCGCAGACGGTGCAATAGAGGTCGTGGTTATGAAGAATGCGGTCGAACGCTTCGCGCTGCGCCACATCAGCGCGGTCGGAGCGCGTGAGCACGATTTGGCCGGGCGCGACGTGGGACTCGCACGCGCGGACGAGCTGAGCCGTTGAGCTCCACCATGCAGGTATCGCACGAGCCGATCGCGCCCATCGGCTTCAGGTAGCAGACCTGCGGGAGGGGCTCGCGACGGTGCGCGGCCGTGGTGCGGTTGATCGCTTCGATGAGCGGTTCGCCAACTTCGGCCGGGATGGACTCGCCGTCGATCTCGATGGTGGTGTCCGGCGTGAGGACGACGGGCGTGTTCATCAGCGGCTTCACGTGATACTTGGCGTGGTCCATAGTTCGCTAGGATGCTGGGGTGTATTCGACGCGGTTGCGGTGAGTTGCATCCGAGTGGATGGAGATGCTGAGCCGATGAAAACGGGCGCGGTTAGGATCGGGATTTCGGGGTGGAGGTATGCCGGATGGCGCGGAAGTTTCTATCCGGCCAAGCTGGCGCAGCGCCGGGAACTGGAGTATGCGGCGAGCAAATTCGAGACGGTGGAGATCAACGGGACGTTCTACTCGCTGCAGAAGCCGCAGTTTTTCAGGCAGTGGAGCGCGCAGACGCCGGATGACTTCGTCTTCGCGGTGAAGGGATCACGCTATCTCACGCACATGCTCAAACTGCGCAATGCCGAGCGTCCGCTGGCGAACTTCTTTGCCAGCGGGTTGCTGGAACTCGGCAAGAAGCTCGGGCCGGTGCTGTGGCAGTTCCCGCCGCAGTTGCGCTTCGAGGCGAGCCGCTTCAGCGAATTCTTTGATCAGCTTCCGCGAACGCACGCGGAGGCAGCGGCGCTGGCTCGCGGACACGATGAGCGGCTGAAGGGCCGCGCGGCGACGGACGTGCTTTCAGGTGTACAGGGCAAGACGAAGATCAGGCATGCGATCGAGATTCGAGATGAGAGCTTTGCGTGCGAGGAGTTTGTGCGGCTGCTGCGGAAGCACGATGTGGCGCTGGTAGTTGCGGATACGGTGGACTGGCCGCTGCTGTTCGATGTGACCGCGGATTTCGTCTACGTGCGGCTGCATGGCTCTGAGGAGTTGTACGCGAGCGGCTACGAGGATGTCGCGCTGGACGATGTGGGCGGAGCGCGTCGTCGCCTGGGCGACGGGCGGGCACGCAGAGGGTCGCCGCGCGTGCGAGAAGGAGGCGCGGGCCTGTCCGCGCGATGTGTATGTCTACTTCGACAACGATGCGAAGGTGCGCGCGCCGTTCGATGCCATGGGCCTGGAGCAGAAGGTGCGCGAGCGGATGGGGCTGAACCCAGCCCTCACAATCGAGACCTGGGCCGCCCGTTACTCGGGGCCCCAGCGCTTGAAGATCAGCGAGCCGTTCGTGCCGCCGAAGCCAAAGCTGTTGGAGAGCGCGTAGTCGATCTTGCAGGGTTGCGGCTTATGCGGCACGTAGTTCAGCCTGCATTGAGGGTCGACGTTGTCGAGGTTGATCGTCGGCGGAGCCATCTGGTGCTGCATCGCAAGGATGGTGATCACTGCTTCAAGTCCGCCGGCGCCGCCCAGCAGGTGGCCGGTCATGGACTTCGTCGAGCTGACGAGCAGTGTGTGGTTCAGCGCGCGTTCGCCGAAGACATTCTCGATGGCCTTCGATTCGAGCGCGTCGCCCAGCGGCGTCGACGTGGCGTGCGCGTTGACGTAGTCGATCTTGTCAGGCGCAGATGCCGGCCACTCTTAGCGCATGCATCATCGACCGGTAGCAGCCTTCGCCTTCGGGCGCCATGCCGGTCATGTGGAAGGCATCCGCACTCATGCCGTAGCCGATGATCTCCGCCAGGATGTTGGCGCCGCGCGCTTTCGCGAACTCCAGCTCTTCGAGGATCAGGATGCCGGCGCCTTCGCCGACGACGAAGCCGTCGCGGTCCTTGTCGAAGGGGCGGGAGGCGCGCGTCGGGTCGTCGTTGCGGGTCGAGAGCGCCTTCATGGCCGCGAATCCGCCGACACCCATGGGCGTGATCGCTCCTTCCGCGCCTCCGGCGATCATGGCGTTGGCGTCCGCGCGCTGGATGATACGAAAGGCGTCGCCGATGGAGTGCGCGGAGGTGGTGCACGCCGTGGCGGTGGCCTCATTGGGCCCCTTCGCGCCGTAGCGGATAGAGACATGGCCGGCGGCGAGGTTGACGATCGACGCCGGGATGAAGAACGGAGAGATGCGTCGCGGGCCGCCGTTCATCAGCGCGGTGTGTTCGCGCTCGATCACGTCGAATCCCGCCAATGCCGGAGCCGATGTGTACGCCGACGTTGTCTGCGACGTCTGGAGTGACCTGAAGGCCGGAATGCTTCATAGCCTCGTCTGAGGCAGCCAGCGCGAAGTGGATGAAGCGGCCCATCTTGCGGGCCTCCTTCTTCTCCACGAACTGGTGCGGATCGAAGTTCTTCACCTCCGCCGCAAACCGGACGGAGTGTCCGGTGAGGTCAAAGGCGGTGATCTCGGCCATGCCGCTGCGGCCGGCCATCAGGCCTTCCCACATCTCAGGGGCGGTGTTCCCGACCCCGCACAGGGCGCCGAGGCCGGTGACGACAACGCGTCGCTGGTCCATCTTTACTTTCCTTCTGGCGTGTTCCGTCTAGGCCTTACTCTCCAGAACCTACTTCTCTTTTTGGTGCTTTTCGATGTAGTCGGTCGCGTCCTTGACGGTCTTGATCTTCTCGGCGTCCTCATCGGGAATCTGGATGTCGAAGGCCTCTTCGAACTGCATCACCAGTTCGACGACGTCGAGCGAGTCCGCGCCGAGATCTTCCTGGAAGCTTGCTCCGGGGGTGACCTCAGCCTCATCCACCTGAAGCTGCTCGACGATAATTTGCTTCACCTTCTCATCAACTGCTGCCATTTTCTAATCTCCTATGATTCCTTCTGAGCAAACGGGACTCCGGGGTGTCTCCTGAACGGGTGCCGCTCGAAATGCCTCAGTGTGCAAGGATACTTAGGCTCTCGTGAGGTGTAAAGAACGAACTGTTGAGCCCGTTCTGTTAGCCAACGAAGTTGACCGGCCAGACTGCTTCCCCCGGCCGGTCGCCCCGATGCCACCTTCTGTGATGTGCAGCCGACGCGAGTGGGATGGTGCTGCCCCGCGAAGCTTGGGCAGAATCGCGGGTATCACAGGAGAGGCAGGGCACCTAACCGGGTTCCCTGCCGTTTTTGATTCCCCGTGGTTTTATCCGCTTTGTCTTCAGACTCCCCGCGCCTAGCATGGGGCGAAAATGGCGCTCCTCCCCGGGGGCGGCCTGCACATAGAAGGAGGCCTACTCCGTTGAGCAAGAGAAGCTGCAAGCAGTGCGGCTCGGGCCACCTTCGCCGCCTCAACCGGCGAGGATGGACGCAGTTGCAGCTGCTGCCAATACTTGGCATCTTCCCCTGGGAATGCACTCTGTGTCGTACGCGGACCTTCCGCCGGGATAACGGCCGCGCGGTTCGGCGCGCGCCGGCGCTGAACGGGCCGTTCTAGCGGCGTTCTAAGTTGTTCCGGCCCTGACCCCGAGCCCCAAATTCAATCCCCAGCGCCGGCCCCGAGCACATCGAATTTGCAACCTATTCGTCCTCTTCGGCCGCGAGCAGCGGAAGCACGCCCAGTGCCGGAACTGTGCCCCGAGAGTGAATTTCCATTCGACTCGACGCTGACGTCGCGCAGCGTGCGATTGATCGCGCGGGTCCGCGTGCCCAGCTTCTGAAGCGTGTTCTGCACCGTTCCCACCTGCTTTTCCATCGAATCCATCAGGTCCTCGAAGGTCCTGAACTCCTTCTGTGCGCGGGCAAGCACATTCCAAACCTCGTTCCCCTTCTTCTGCAGGTTCAGCATGCGGAAGCCGAGCTGGAAGCTGGTAAGTAACGCGTACAGATTTGACGGCCCCGCGACCATCACGCGGCACAGCTGGTGGAGCTCCGCCTGCAGTCCATCGCGCCGCAGCACCTCCGCATAGAGCCCCTCGGTCGGAAGGAACATGATCGCGTAGGGCGTCGTGACCGGCTCGTTGATGTACTTCGAGCAGATGCGCTTGCCCTCCGTTCGGATCGCAGCGTCAAAGGACCGCCGCGCCTGCTCAATCGCGGTCTGATCGCCGCTCTCGTAAGCACTTTCAAGCCGCTCCCAGTCCTCACGCGGAAACTTCGCATCGACTGGCAGCAGCACGTCGCCGCCGCTTGCACCGGGGAACTTGACGGCGAACTCAACTACTTCCTGCGAGTTCTCCTTCACACGCGCGTTCTCCACATACTGGCCCGGCGCCAGCACCTGCTCGAGCAGCTTGCCGAGCTGAACCTCCGCGAACCCGCCGCGCGACTTCACGTTCGAGAAGATGCGATTAAGATCGCTGACTCCGGCCGACAGCGTGTTCATCTCGCCCAGCCCTGAGTGGACCTTCGTGAGCTGGTCTGTGACCTGACCGAAGCTCTCCGTCAACCGTGTATGCAGCGTCTTCTGCAGCTTCTCATCGACGACGTTGCGCATCTCTTCGAGCTTCTTTTCATTCGAATCACGCAGCAATTCAAGCCGCTGTTGCACGCCCTCGCGCAGCTTCTCCTGCTCCGTTGCCTGCGTCGCGCGAAGGTCGGCCAGGCTGCGGTCGAGCGCGTCGCGATTTTCGCCGTGCTGCTGGGCCATGTCGGTCGCAAAGCCCATGAAGCGCTGCGTCAGCCCGCCGAGCTGCGCCTCCACGGCTGTGCGCAGGGCTTCTGCCCCGCGCGTGTTGTCGGTGCGGAAGCTGTCGAGGCCGGAACGCAGCGTTTCGCCGAGCGCGTTGACACTGCCCAGGACCTCGGCCCGCAGCGCCGCAGCCGAGCGCTCCGCAGCTTCGCGGCTGGCGTGGGCTTCGGAGCGTAGGTGTTCGTCGATGGAGGAGAGGCGCGTTTCAAGCCGGGCGAAGCTTGTGGGGAGTTCGGTCAGCAGCGCCAGGCGGGGGTCGACTGCGGCGCCTGAACCGCCGGGCCGGCGAAGAAGAAGCGCGACCACGGCCAAAAGAGTAAGGATTTCGACAACGGCTAGAGCGAGCAGCATTTCGATTTTCCTTCGCTTGTGAGGATAGCACCGGCGGGAGGCGGCACACTGGGCCAGGCAGGCCGGAAAACGGGGGACGAAGCCGGGAAAACACGTCCGAAACTGCTGCCCGATTGGCGTCCGGCGAGCGTTGATGATTCAATGATGAGGAGCAACACTTTGCTCCAGAAGGGGTCTTCTCGAGTGCGATTCTCCAGTCTCCGCTGCGCCCTGTCCCTTGCCCTGTTTGGTTCCCTGGTCGCGGCGGGTTCCGCGATGGCGCAGATCTCGGCGCCGCCGAACGAGGTCGACCACTTCACCGACACCTCCATGCTGAAACCGCCGCCCGGCGTGAAGCTCGCGATCGTGGAGTGGGAGGACCTGGAGTGCCCGGCCTGCGCGCACGCCTTTCCGTTTGTGCACACGGCCGTCAGCCAGTACCACATTCCGCTCGTCGAGTATGACTTCCTTATCCCGGGCCACATCTGGAGCCACCAGGCCGCGCTCTACGCGCGCTATCTGAAAGACAAAGTCTCGCCGGAACTGGCAACTGACTACCGCCGCCAGGTGTTTGCGGCGCAGTACCGGATCGCGTCGCAGGATGACCTGCTGAACTTCACCAAGCAATTCTTCGCGCAGCATGGCAAGCAGTTGCCGTTCGTAGTCGACCCGAGCGGCCAGTTTGAGCGCGAGATCGAGACGGAAGTGAACCTCGGCAAGAAGCTCGGCCTTGTGGCCACGCCCACGATCGTGGTCGTCACCCCAAACCGCTGGATTGAGGTCAAGGACGTCTCCCAGCTCGATACCGCAATCGACCAGGCAAAGCAGTGGGTGGGCACCACCACCGCCGCCGCGGTGCATCACACGGCAGCCGCACACACGCACTAGATCTCAGGTCGAGCATCGAATGGGCCGCCCTTCTGCTGGGCGGCCGTTTCGTCTCCGGCTGCTCCCGGCAAGCGCGCTACGGCACGGCAATGAGCCCGCCGTAGGTCGTTTGTGAATTGAACTTGTACACCTGCGTGAGGTTCACTTCCACCGCTGTGCCGGCCACAACGAATGGAGCGAACGCATATTTCCTCACCGCCTTCGCAACAACGCCGGCAAACTCCTTCGGCCCGCTGAGCAACGCAACATTCGTCACATGCCCGCTTGTGTCGATCGAGATTTTCAGGTCCACTTCCGTGGTCGTGTTCGGCGGGATAGCGTGCGCGACAATGTCATCGAAGTCACCCTGGCCTCTCAGCACAGCCATTCGTCCGGTCGGCAGCTCGACAGGCCCATGCAGCGGTCCCTGGCTTCCATCCTCCGGTGCGGGAGCAGTCGCGGACGCTGGGATCGCCTCGAGCTGCACGATCTGTACGTCCATCGCGAGTTTGCCGCTCTGCGCCTGCTGAATGTGCCGCGCGACGAACTGGCCCGCCAACTCGGAGACATTATTGAATATCGTGATCGCCTGGCTCGGGCCGCTGGATTCGTAGCGAACGGCGGCTGAATCGGGCGCCATGCAGTACGAGGGCGCAATCGTAAAGTCCAGGCCATCGTGAGAAGCCGGCACCCTCAGTGGCTGGCTGAGAGGATGTTGCACCGCGAGCAGCACGCACCGCAGCTTCGTTCCGCCGTACTCCTTGTCCTCTTCCTCAAGCTGAAATCTGTGGGGATCCATCGTACTGCTGACGGGCGAGAGCACCAGGCGCTCAGGCGCGTACTCGTCCGAGGTGAGCCACCGCTGGTCGCCAGAGCGAAACAGCCCCTGCTCCGTCGCGACATCGGTCTGATTAAGCGTGGTGCTTTTGTAGACCGATTTGTAACTCTTCGGCCCAAACCACCACTCCTCAAACGTGCCGCTATCCTTGGGCTTGCCATCAGGGTCGAAGCTCTCAAACCTGGCCACCACATGCCACTGAGTTGTGGCGCCGGCCAGCCCATTGTGCGCGGCGGACTCCCCGATCAGCCCTTCGGGTGTCGGCTTCTTCGGCTTTGTCTCCGGCCTCGCGGTTACACACAAGCCGCAGCAGAGCAAAGCCGCAGCGATGCAGAGATATTTGATGGAGTGTTGGAGCATGCCGCCCCATTCTGCGGGAATCAGTGGCTCATTGCCAACCGGGATTTCGGCAGGCCGCTACTGAAGCTGAACGAGATCGCCCGCCGCGTTCCCGGGCGTCGTCGTCGAGCTCTGCGGGGCACGCCAGTGATCGATGTAGCTCACCTGGTGCACGCAGGAGATGGTGCAGTTCGGCGCGCATCCTTTTTCGGTCACGAACTCGCGCTTCACGTGCTCAGTCGTATACTCGCCCACCGGAATCGCCGGAAAGCCGCGCTGCTGCGAACAGTAGTGCACCAGGCCGTTCTCGCACACGTATAGGTAGCGCGAGCCCGCGCGGCAGCGCCAGTCGTTCGGCTGCCCATTGGCGATGGCTTCCTGAAAATGGTTGAAGCGAGAATACGAGCGCCGCGTCAGCCGGCGCACCTCGTCCCACACCTTGCGCTCGCGCGCGCCCAGCGGTTTCAGCTGGCCCGTTCCGTCGTGGATGATGCCGATCGTTGAGCTGAATCCGAGCTCCAGCGCGCGCTTCGAAACCGTGAGCGCGTCCTCAGGGTTCGGGATACCGCCGCCGACCACGGAGTTGATGTTCACGTGGAAGTCGGCGTGTTCAGCCAGCATCCGTAGCTTGGCGTCCAGGACCTTCAGCGACTTTTTCGAGACCTCGTCCGGCAAAACATTATCGATGCTGATCTGCATGTGATCGAGCCCCGCCTTGTTGAGCCGGTCGATACGGTCGGGCATCAGCAGGTAACCGTTCGTGATCATGCCCGCGATCGCGCCGGTCGCGCGGATCGCCCGGATGACATCGTCGAGCTCGGGGTGCAGCAGCGGCTCGCCGCCGGAGATCGTGATCACTGAAGTTCCGAGCCGTCCCAGCGCCGCGATGCGGCGGCGCATCTCGTCGATGTCGACCGGCTTCGAGAAATCGTCGTACTCGTTGCAGTACGTGCACGCCAGATTGCAGCGGCGCATCGGCACAATGTGCGCCATGTAGGGATGCGCCGTGTCGGCCAGCGCCGAGCCGATGCTCTTGAGCTCGCGCAGGCGCCGCGAGGCCGCAATCAGCCGCCGGCGTGCGGTCATCCGGCGCTTGAATGGCGTTGCGCTCCCGGCCGACTTCGGAGCGGACTTCTGAGGAGCCGTGGAGCTCTCGACGGGCTTTGTTTCCGTGGGCATGAACCTTCTTCTATTCTAC
The DNA here is from genome assembly GCA_963716225.1 of uncultured Verrucomicrobiae bacterium. Lineage (GTDB taxonomy): Bacteria > Acidobacteriota > Terriglobia > Terriglobales > Acidobacteriaceae > Granulicella. The sequence continues at coordinate 2,476,772 of OY970299.1, forward strand.
CGCGTAGGTCCCATTTGAGAGCTCCTGGGAGGTGCTATGCCGGCCATCGACGTCGAGGACATTTGCACTCTGCTCAGCGTGTGGGACATGGCCGCATCACTGCGCTTTTATTGTGATCTGCTGGGATTCAAGATCGAGTCCCGCTCACCCACCTATGCCATCCAGAACGGCGACGAGCTCTTTCACTGGTGCCTGCTCCGGGCAGGAGACTCGAAGATCATGCTCAACACCGAGTACGACGAAGCCGAGCGTCCCGCCGAACGTCCGGCGCGCGGCGAGGATCGTTTTGGCGTCTGGTTTTTCTACGGCTGCTCGGATCTCGATGGTGCCCACGAAAAGCTGAAAGCCGCTGGCATCGAATGCGAGCCGCCGAAGCTCGCGCGGTACGGATTCCGCGTGCTCAGCTTCCGTGATCCTGACGGACGCGGCATTACGCTGCAGTGGCCCGCTGCGCAGGCTGAGTAAACTGGCCGCAGAGGACTTGCCGATGCCACGAGACATTGACTGGAACGACACGCTGGAGATTGCAATTCAGTTGCAGGAAAAATTTCCGGACGTCGATCCGTACACCGTACGCTTCACCGATATGCATAAGTGGATTACCGAGTTGCCCGGGTTTAAGGGCGATCCGCAGAAGTCCAGCGAGGGAGTTCTTGAGGCGATACAAATGCGCTGGCATGAAGAATATGAGGACGCCAAAGAGAGCTGATTTTTAGCCCTGTCGAGACCACTTGGACCTTCCGCGCCGCCGTCTAAGGCTGAGGAGGAAGAGTTCCTATGAAGCTTGAACGTATAACGATTTTCGCGGCAGCGCTTGCGCTCTGCGCGGCCCCAATGCTGGCGCAGGAGCAGACCACGCAGCAGACCACGCAGACCACGACCACCACCAGCGCTACGGCCTCGGGTCCCGTCGAAGAACACCCGATGACCCATCATCAGCTGAAGAAGGACGAGCGCGCCGACAAGGACCAGGCCAAGGCCGATAATGCCGAGGCCAAGGCCGTCCGCAGCAAGAAGGTTCGCAAGGCGGATGCGAAGCAGGATCAGGCAGACCGCGCAGCGGCCAAGGCTGACAACCCCTACTAAAGCCGTCTGGATCAGGCGAACAGAGCTTCATGCAATAAAGCGCCGCGCGCGAGTGCCTATGCTCGCGCGCGGCGTAGCAGTTGATTGGGAAGACTCGATCGCGTGAGCTTGAGGATGATCCAGCACACCCCGGCCCAGCTGGCGCTGCCAATCGCAATCATCGCGAGATCGCCGGAATGGCTTGAAACTCTCGGCAGCGCGCGCACGATCGCACCCGCAACAAGCAGCGCAGCCAACGCGGCGAGCAGCGCCCGGCCAAGTTCGGCCATCTCGAGATGATCCAGGTGCACCAGCCGCTTGCGATGCAGCAGGAACGCGAGCGTTGCGGTCTGTGCAATGATGCCGAGGTCAGAAGCCAGCGCCAGCCCCTCAAGCCCAAGCGCGCGAAACAAACTCCAGTACATCGGCACCGACAGAATCGTGATCACCGTCCCCGTAATCGCCGGCGTTCGCGTATCGCTCGCAGCGTAGAACGATCGCGCGTAGATCCCCTGAACTGCCCACACCGCCAGCGTGACCGACAGAATGCTGAACAGGCGTGTCGTCGCAACCGCATCCGCATGGTTGAACTTTCCCCCGCGAAACAGATCGAGCAGCCACGGCGCCAGCGCAATCATCCACGCGGACACCAGCATCCCAACGGCGAACAGGCGCGACACAGAACGGCTCACCGACATCGAGAAGTCCTGCGCCCGGCCTTGCTGAAACAGCGAGGCAAAAAACGGCAGCGAAGCCGCTCCGGCCGCCGGCCCAATCACGTTGAACGGTGCGTTGAACAGGTCCTTCGCGTTGCCGATCAGCGTAATTCCGCCCTCGCGTAACGATCCAAAGTAATTCAGAAAATATCCGTCGAACATCACCAGCGAGACGCCAATCATCAGCGGAAGCGTCAGCTTGAACCACTCCACGAACGCCGGATCTCTGAACCCGATAACAGGACGGAAATGCATCCCCGTCCGCATCGCCCCCAGCGTGTTCAGCAGCAGCGCGCCGCAGATGACTCCCCCAAGCACGCCCACCGCCAGCGAATAGATACCCATTTGCCGGTGCAGAAACACCGCGCCCAGGATGATGCCGCCGTTGTAAGCCAGCGGGACGCCCGCCTGGTAGATGAAAATCTTTCGGACCTGCAGCCGCGCGCTCATGCAACTGCCCACAAAGAAGAACAGCTGCGCCGGCAGGATGATGCGCGTCATCGACGTGCATAGCCCCGACCGCAACGCATCGTGGCGAAAGCCCTTGTTCGCAAACCACACGTAGTATGGCGCGATGATTTCGGCCACCAGCACGCCCACGCAAAGCACCACCAGCATCGTGGTCAGCACGACCGACAGCGCCCGGTCCGCCGCTTCTTCGTCTTCGCTCACCAGATAACGGTTGAGGACCGTGATCAGCGAGATCGAAACGGCACCGCCGGTCAGAAAATAGGCAAGCAGGTCCGGCAGCTTGAACGCGGCCCGGTACGCATCCTGTGCCGCCCCCGCGCCAAACAGGTAGTTGACGTACTTGATCCGCACCAGCGCAAGCACGCCTGACAGCAACGAGCTGAGCATGAGCAGCATGGCCGCCGAGCCCACCGTGTGCCCATGCGAGCTGCGAAACAGATTCAGGCGCGAGCCGCCCGTGCGCGCAACGACAGCCTCGGCCGGTCGTTCCGCTGCTGGTGAATTGTCAGGCGGGGGAGTGACGGGATCCAACGGCTACTCGATCGGAAAAAGGTCGCCCTGGCGGCGTTCTGAAAGCCGGGCTTCGTGCTTTGCCAGCCTGGGGTCAGGCGGCAGCGGAGGCCGCGATTGCGCCTTCGGCGGCGCCGTGCGCGGCTCAGTCACCAGGCGCGGGCGCAGCGGTTTGGGATTCGGTGTCGCCGCAACTGCACTCGCCGCGGGCTTTCCCGCCTGTGAGCCCAGCAGCGCCGCAAGCTCCTGCATCTCCTTCCGCAGCACACGCAGCCGCGCCTCGATATTCGAGCGCTCCGGAGCTTTCGAGTGGCTTGGCGCAGCCGGCGTCGGCGCATCCACCGGAGCAAGCGCCGGTGCCGCCGCGCCCTCGAACGGAACCACCCCCTCGCGCGCCTTCGCCTCATTCTTAAACACCTGACGTGCGCCCGGGATCGTGTACCCCTGGTCGTACAGCAGGCTCTTGATCCGCAGCGCCATCTCCACATCGCGCCTGCGATAGAGCCGCTGGCCCGTGCCACCCTTGTTTGGCTTGAGCTGCGGGAACTCCGTCTCCCAGAACCGGAGCACGTACGCCGGAACTTCGCACAGCCGCGCCACGTCGCCGATCCGGAAATACAGCTTGTCCGGAATCTCAGGGGTAACCGTCTTGCGGATTGACTGATGTGTTCCCATGCGTTCCCCGAAAGCAGCTTCGGGCCGCCGCGGCGACCCCGATTTCAACTTTGGGCAAGTATAGGTCGTGGGCGTCGCGCGGGCCAGTAGTTTCGGCGGTTCCCGCACTGATTCTTCTATTTACGGGCTGCCGGCCAGCTTTGCCGAGGCGAACCAACCTGGTTAACCCCCGGTTCAAGCGTTGGTTGAGGTTTTTGCGCCTCGCGCCCCGTCGGAAGTTCCCGCCCTCCGCTCCCGACGCCGTTTGGCTAGTCGATCAGCGGCTGCCTGCGATCAACCCGGCCACGCGCCGCCCGCTCATACTGCACCGGCCACGCAATCGACGCGCCCAGCGCCTGCGCGGCGTGCATCGGCCAGTACGGGTCCCGCAGGAACTCACGCGCCAGCAGCACCACGTCCGCCTGTCCTCGTTCGAGAATGGCTTCGGCCTGTTCAGGCTCCGTGATCATGCCGACCGCGCCCGTCGCGATGCCCGCCTCGCGCCGGATGCGCTCCGCAAACGGAACCTGATAGCCCGGCCCGACCGTGATCTTCTGGCGATGGTCGTTGCCGCCCGAAGAAACATCCACCAGCTCGACGCCCTCCTGCTTGAGCATCTTCGCGAACGCGACCGTGTCCTCAATCGTCAGGCCGCCATCAACCCAATCGACCGCCGAAATCCGCACCCACACCGGAAGATTGTCAGGGAACGCCGCGCGCACCGCCCGAACAATCTCCAGCGGAAAGCGCGCGCGATTTTCGAGCGAGCCGCCATACTCATACGCGCGATGGTTCGACAGCGGAGATAGGAACTCGTGCGCCAGGTACCCATGCGCGCAGTGCACCTCCGCCAGCAGAAATCCAGCCGCCACAGCGCGCTTCGTCGCCGCCGTGAAGTCGGCAATCACTTTGTTCATTGCCGCGCGGTCCATCGCCTGCGGCAGCGGATAGTCAGGCGCAAATTTCTCTTCTGACGGAGCCACAACGTTCTCCCATCCACCCTCAGCCGGCGGAATCACCCGCGTCCCCTCCCACGGCTTCGCCATGCTCGCCTTGCGCCCGGCATGCGCGAGCTGCACGCCAGGCACGCTGCCATGCTCGCGCAGAAACTTTGCAATGCGTGCAAGCTGCGGGATGTGTTCGTCACTCCAGATGCCAAGGTCGGCAGGCGTGATGCGGCCTTCCGAACTCACCGCCGCGGCCTCGGTCATCACAACGCCCGCACCGCCGATCGCACGGCTGCCCAGATGCACCAAGTGCCAGTCGGAGGCAAACCCGTCCACCGAGCTGTACTGACACATCGGCGACACAACAATACGGTTCGGCAAAGTGATCGAGCGTTGCTGCAGGGGAGTGAAGAGGCGGGCTGCTGGAACTCATACTCTATAGATGATTCGATGACGGTGAAAGAATCATCCCACGCTCACCGCGTGTTCGCTACGTCGAAGCAGAGCGCACCGCTTGCAGAAATTGGCGCAGCCGCAGAGGATCTTTCCTCCCCGGCTCCGCCTCCACCCCGCTCGCAACATCAACGCCCCACGGCTTCAGCACCTCAATCGCGCTCGCAACGTTGCGCGAGTGCAGCCCGCCGGCCACCATCAGCGGCGGCAGCTCAGATGCGCAGGCGGCGGCAGCCTTGCCGCACGCCAGATGAATCTCCTTCGCCGCCAGCACCCAGTCGAACGCCATTCCGAGTCCGCCCGACTTTCCTCGCCTCGCAGCGTCAACAAGAACCGCCCAGATGCCGGGCGTCGCCAGCGCGCCGGCCAGGTTCGCGACGAAGTTCACGTTCTCGCCGGAGTGCACATTGAACGCAACCGTCTGAATGATGCGCACGTGCCCCTCGAAGGCCTCGTTCAGTCGGGTGATCAGTGCGGGGTTCGGTTCGTGATGAAGTTGTGCCGCGCGCAGGCCCGTGATTTTGATCGTGCGAATGATCTCCTCGGCATCAGTTGTGGCGAAGACCCCGACCGTCAGCAGGCTGTCAGGAAGATGTGGAGTAATGGCTGCGACCTGATCGGCCATCATCCGGCGGCGGCTCGGCGCAAAAATAAACCCAACAGCGTCCGCTCCAAGCTCGGCTGCAAGTTGGGCGTCGGCGACGTTCGTATTGGCGCAAATCTTGGTGAACATGGGAAGTCAGTGAATAGTGAAAAGTGAATAGTGAATAAAGCCTGAGCGTTCGCCCTCTTTTACCGTTGTCGCTGCGTTATTCACTATTCACTAGCTTTCGTAACGCTTCGCCGGGATGCGTCTGACGCATCAGCGACTCTCCGACAAGAAACGCCTCGTAGCCTGCCGATCGGAGCCGGTCGATGTCGGCGCGTGTGTGAATACCGCTCTCTGCAACGCGCACAGCCGATTGCGGCAGCCGCGCGGCAAGTTCCGCCGCGCGTTCAAGCGAAACTTCAAATGTCCGCAGGTCGCGGCTGTTCACCCCAATGCACTCGCAGTCCAGCGGAAGCGCGCGCTCGAGCTCCGCTTCGTCGTGAATCTCGCACAGCACGTCGAGCCGGTATCGTCGTGCTTCATCGCGCAACGTGCGCAGCTCAGCATCCGTCAGCGCGGCGATGATCAGAAGAATCGCATCCGCGCCGTGCGCACGCGCTTCGATAACCTGAAACGGATCAACCATAAAATCTTTTCGCAGGCACGGCAGCGCCACCGTCGACGATGCGAGAAGCAGGTTGGTCAACGATCCTTGAAAGAACTTCTCATCCGTCAGTACAGAAAGCGCGCTCGCGCCTGCCTGCTGCATCTCGAGCGCCAGTGCAGACGGATCGAAGTCGGCGCGGATGAGGCCTTTCGACGGCGAAGCCTTCTTAAGCTCCGCAATAATCGCTGGCCCTTCCTTCGCCTTCGCGCGAAGCGCTTGTGCGAATCTGCGCGGTTGATGCGCTGCTGCCGCGCTCTCGAGCGCGCGCATGTCCGCCGCCTTCCTGCGCTCCGCCACCACCGCGCGTGTGTGCGCCAGGATCTCCGGCAGATACATCGTGCGCGAGCTGGCTGCGGCAGGGCTCATCGTTTCATGCTACGGCAATGAAGTTCGAACGTGGGCTGCGCGTGCGCAGATAGGATGAAGAGATGGCTGTAGTCACCACTTCGACAGAAGCTCTGCCGATCCCCGATCGCAAGTTCGGCGCATACCTGTTCGACCTCGACGGAACCATCGCGGACTCCATGCCCGTGCACCTGATCACGTGGCAGCAGGCCGTACGCGAGCACGGCGGCAACTTCCCGGACGAGCTCTTCTGGGCATGGGGCGGCATCCCGCTGCCCCGCACCGTCGAAATGCTCAACGAGCGCTTCGGCTATCGCATGTCGCCGCCGGAAGTGGTCCATCGCAAAGAGCAGCTTTACCTCACCATGATCGATCGCGTGCGCCCCATCGCGTCCGTCGCCGCGCACATCGCCGAGCAGCATGGAAAAATTCCGATGGCCGTCGTCTCCGGCTCACCCTGCCTGACCATTAACAAAACGCTCGAGGCGCTGCACCTGAAAGATTGCTTCGACTCAATCGTCGGCGCTGAAGACTACACCCACGGCAAGCCTGATCCCGAGCCGTTCCTCACCGCCGCGCGCAAGCTCAACGTCGCGCCCGCCGATTGCCTCGTCTTCGAGGACGCCGACGCCGGCATCAAGGCTGCCGAAGCCGCAGGCATGGCGTGGGTCCGCGTGCCCGTGCACCCGCTTGCCGTAGCCGTGTAGCTCTTACGCGCAGCGCCGCCCGCGGCTGCGCCAGCACCAGCCCACGCGGCGTCGGCAGCAGCACAATCGAGATCAGCCCTTCGCGCTCCAGCTTCTTCGCCGCATCCCGCACCGTGCGCAGATGCGAGCTCGCGTCGTGAATCACGATCAGCCCATTCGGATTCATCTGCGGCAAAAACCGCCGCACCTCAGCCTCACGCAACTCCGGGTCCGAATCAGAGAACAACAGATCGATCGTCCCCTCGACCTTCATCTCCAGCGAGCTCTCATTCCTCAGCTCGACAAACCTCGCCAGCGGACTCGTCGCAAAGCGCTCCTTGGCCCGCGCAAACACCACCGGGTCGTGCTCGCACGAGATCACGCGCCCCGCAGCCCCACTTTCGGCATTCCGCTCCAGCCCGCGCGCAATCCACTCCGTCGACACGCCGAGAAAGCTCCCCGTCTCCACAACGATCCGCGGCTTCGTCGTCGTCACCAGCGTCGCCAGCAGCTCCAGCACCTCAACCTCTGCCGTCATCGAGTCAAACATCGACCACTGCTCCGGCTGCGGACACTCCGCCGTCGCGCGGTGATACTCCGGCTGCAGCACGCCGCCCGCGCGGTCGTGCTGCAGCATCACCTTGTGCTCCTGCTTCAGTCTTTTCTTGAACAGCCCCATCCCTACGCCTTGCCCGCGAGCTGCCGCAACACATACTGCAGAATCCCGCCGTGCTGGTAGTAGAGAATCTCCTGCGGCGTATCGATCCGGATCCGCGCCTCGAACGTCGTCTTCTTCCCGTCCGCAGCCGTCGCCACCACATCCACACTCCGCCCGTTCTCGAACTTCCTATCCAGCCGCTCCTTGAAGCCGACAATGTCGTACGTCTCCTCGCCCGTCAGCCCCAGCGACTCCGAATTCTTCCCCGCCTCAAACTGCAGCGGAAGAATGCCCATCCCCACCAGGTTCGACCGGTGAATCCGCTCGAAGCTCTCCGCGATCACCGCCTTCACACCCAGCAAGTTCGGCCCTTTCGCCGCCCAGTCTCGCGACGACCCCGAGCCATACTCCTTGCCCGCCAAAATAATCAGCGGCGTCCCACGCTGCGCATACTTCACCGAAGCCTCGTAGATACTCATCCCTTCACCCTCCGGCAGCAGCCGCGTCACGCCGCCCTCCGTCCCCGGCGCCAGCTTGTTCTTCAGCCGCACATTCGCAAACGTCCCGCGCACCATCACCTCATGGTTCCCGCGCCGCGAGCCATACGAGTTGAACTCGAACGGCTTCACCGCGTGATCCGTAAGGTACTTCCCCGCGGGCCCATTCAGCTTGATCGATCCCGCCGGCGAGATGTGGTCCGTCGTCACCGAGTCACCCAGACACGCCAGCACGCGCGCGCCCTTGATGTCCTCGACCGCCCTCGGCGTCGCCTGCATGCCATCGAAGTACGGCGCCTTGCGGATGTAAGTCGAATCCGGCTCCCATCCATACGTGTCGCCCGACGGAAACTTCAAGTGCTGCCAGTTCGCGTCGCCGTCGCTCACCTTGCTGTACTGGTTGCGGAACATCTCCGAATTAATCGACGCCGACACCGTATCCGCAACCTCCTTCTGCGACGGCCAGATGTCGCGCAGATAAATCTCGCGACCATCCTTGCTCTTGCCCAGCGGCTCCGTATCGAAGTTGTGCTCAATGTGTCCCGCGAGCGCGTACGCCACCACCAGCGGCGGCGACATCAGATAATTCGCGCGCACTTCCGGCGAGATTCGCCCTTCAAAATTGCGGTTCCCGCTCAGCACACTCACCGCCACCAGCCCATGCTCCTCAATCGACTTCGACACATCCTCCGGCAGCGGGCCCGAGTTCCCAATGCACGTCGTGCATCCATAACCCACCGTCTGAAACCGCAGCTTGTCCAGGTACTCGAGCAGCCCCGCGCGCTCATAGTAGTCCGTCACCACGCGCGAGCCCGGCGCCAGCGACGTCTTCACCCACGGCGGCGTCGACAGCCCCGCTTCAACAGCCTTCTTCGCCAGCAACCCCGCCGCCACCATCACGTACGGATTGCTCGTGTTCGTGCACGACGTAATCGCCGCAATCACAATCGAGCCGTTCGACAGATAACGGTCTGGATCAACACCAAACCGCGCGCGCACCGTGTGCTCAATCCTCTCCGACGACTCGGTAGCTTCGCCCGGCTTCTCATGCGTCGTTGCTTTCACGCTCACGCTCACCGGAACCGCCGGCGCCGCAACGCCCACCGAGCTCGTCAGATCGCCTCCTTCCGACGCATGCCCGCCTTCACCCTCCCAGCGCACCATCTGCCGCATCACCGTCTTGTTCGCATTCGGCCCCAGCAAACTCGGCAGCACCTTCGCAAAACTCTCCGGCGTCTCGCGCAGCAGCACGCGGTCCTGCGGCCGCTTCGGTCCGGCCACCGACGGCTCTACCGTCGCCAGATCAAGCTGCAGCGTGCCCGAGTACGTCGCCTCCGGCGCCTCCGGCGTGTGGAACAGCCCCTGCGCCCGGTAGTACGCCTCCGTCAGCGCGATCTGCTCTTCGCTTCGTCCCGTCAACCGCAGATAACTCAGCGTCTCCGCATCCACCGGGAAGATGCCGCACGTCGCGCCGTACTCCGGCGCCATGTTTGCAATCGTGGCGCGGTCCGCAACCGGCAGCTCGCTGATGCCCGGCCCATAGAACTCGACGAATTTGCCGACCACGCCAAACTTGCGCAGCATCTCCGTCACCGTCAGCACCAGGTCCGTCGCCGTCGCTCCCTCGCGCAGCTTTCCCGTCAGCTTGAACCCAACCACCTGCGGAACCAGCATCGAGATCGGCTGCCCCAGCATCGCCGCCTCGGCTTCAATTCCACCCACTCCCCACCCCAGCACGCCCAGCCCGTTGATCATCGTCGTGTGCGAATCGGTGCCGACCAGCGTGTCCGGATACGCCACCGTCGCGCCGTTCTCCTCCTGCGTGAACACCACCCGCGCCAGGTATTCCAGGTTCACCTGGTGACAGATCCCCATGCCCGGCGGCACAACAGAGAAATTACGGAATGCCGTCTGCCCCCACTTCAAAAACGCGTAGCGCTCGCGGTTGCGCTGGAACTCTAACGCAGCGTTCAGATCATAAGCATTCACAGTCCCGTACTCGTCCACCTGCACCGAGTGATCGATCACCAGCTCCACAGGAATCAGCGGATTGATCTTCTGCGGATTGTCGCCCAGCACCTTCATCGCGTCCCGCATCGCCGCCAGATCGACGATCGCCGGCACGCCCGTGAAGTCCTGCATCAGCACGCGCGCGGGCATGAAGGCAATCTCGCGCGAAGGCTCCGCACTCGCCTCCCAGTTGGCAAGAAAGCGGATGTCGTCCGCCGTCACCGTCACGCCGTCTTCCCGGCGCAGCAGGTTCTCGAGCAGAATGCGCAGCGAGTAGGGAAGCTTCGCAAGATTCGCAGCTTCAACAGCACCAAGACGGAAGTAGCGCACCGTCTGCTTGCCGGATTTCAGCTCGGCTTCGGCGCGGAAAGTATTGGGATGGGCGTTTGAGTTAGCCATGGCTTTTTTCATCTCCTCGGCTGCCTCGGGCGCAGCGGCGCCAGGCAGTGGATGAGGCCGCATCGGCGCGCGCCCTCGCTTTGGGAGGCGCCGCAGATGACAGGCGGACAGATTTGGATAATACGAGTCTGATCGGAGAGTGCGCGCGCCGGGGTCCCGGCGAGCTCCGGGTCCCCAGCAAACTCGTTTGCTGGGGTGGGAGTCTGCTCGCTCGGGTGAAGCGGCGTTCAGCAGGTGGAACGCCCGCGGTCATGACGCCCACGGCGGAAGCGCTTAATGGGAGCGCGCAACATGACCACAGTTTACCCCGCAATCCACATGAATCAGGTTGGGGTAGGAGCTCAATGGCTCCCGGGAGTACAAAGTAGGATCAACCAATGGCAGAGCACCCACATGCCCTCGATGCATGCATCGTCAACGAAGATCTGGTGCCTATTGAGCTGTGCTTGCCTGCTCGTGCCCGCGGTTGTCGGAGAACGCGCGGCCGCCCGACGGTTGGTCAATCAGGAATACGGGTTCAGCCTGGAAATTCCCGTGGGTGCTATCGGCTGCCCGGAGGTGCACGGTTTCAGTATCCTGCTGCCGCCTAGCACCGGCAGCTGCGAATCGCCGTTGACTCAGGCGCACGTGGGGTTGTTTGGGGACTTCAACGCAGCATTCCATACTACCCCGCCGGAAGCGCTGAAAGGGTTGTGCCCGAACGGCCCGGTCCAGGCCGCCAAGAGCGAACTAAGGCTCACATTTCCCGGACGGGCTTCCGCCGTCTGTCGAAGGGACCGGGCCGACGGATGGGTGGACATCTACGTCGTAGCACAGGCCGGCTCGTGGCCCAAAGGATTCAACCTGGATCACAGCGTTCCGTATATCGACTACACGGCGCAGTTGCACGCGCGCGCGTCTGAACTTACTGGAGACCTGAAGATGTTTAGGCTGGTTCTCGCCTCCATACGTATTGAAGGGGTGCCGGACGGGTCCCCGGAACCCCGCCAGTCTGCCCCATCACCCCGTTGAGGCGCGCATACAACCCGCACTTCTCCCCCAAAGAACAGCATCGCTGCATCTCCGCAGATCGTCGGATTCGAGCGCCCTTGCCGTGGCCGTTGTTTCTCTTTCTGTCATTTCCCGAACGGAATCTGCTGTTCGTCACGACAACGCTTCGGCCAACTCGCCCGGGGTTGCCTCCCCATCCCCGATTCCTTCCCCGTTCCGCACCGCATCTTACAGAGAGTCAGCGGGTTGATACCTGTCAGGAGCGAACGGAAATGCAAGACACCAGCACAATACGGCGCGCACTCGGCGCAATTGCTCTTTCGAGCGCATTAGCGCTCGCCGCGGGATGCCACAGCAACAGCAACCCGGCCGCGTCCGGCCCGGATCCCGCCTACGCCAACATGGCGCCGGCCAACGGCCAGCAGCCCGGCCAGACCCAGGTCATGGGACAGAACACCGCCTACCAGCCGCAGCAGCAGGGCGAGTCCTACCCGCAAGGCCAATACCCGCAGCAAGGCCAATATCCGCAGCAGGCGCCCGCGCCCGTCGAACAAGGGTACGGACAGCAACCCTACTCCCCGAGCGATCAGGAGTACGCCGGCGAAGAAGCGCTCGCCGAAACCACTGAGCCTCCCCCGCCGCTGCCTGAGTACGATCAGCCGCCCGCTCCCGCGCCCGGCTACATGTGGACGCCCGGCTATTGGGCCTGGGGATCCGACGGCTACTACTGGGTGCCCGGCGCCTGGGTTGAGGCCCCCTACTACGGCGCACTTTGGACCCCGCCCTACTGGGGCTGGTACGGCGGACACTACCGCTTCCACCCCGGCTACTGGGGACGCCACGTCGGCTACTACGGCGGCATCGATTACGGCTACGGCTACATCGGTATCGGCTACTTCGGCGGCTACTGGAATAACGACCACTTCTACTACAACCGCGCCGTCACCCACGTCGGTGGTGGTATTCACGACTACTACGACCGCCCCGTGGTCTACAACAACGTGCATTACGGCGGCGCGCCCATGAACCGCGTCAGCTATAACGGCGGACGCGGGGGTCTCAACGTGCAGCCGCGGCCGGCTGAGATCGCCGCCATGCACGAGCGCCACGACGCCCCCCTGCCGGTGCAGCGGCAGGTCCGGGTTGAGGCCTCGCAGAACCGCGCGCAGTTCTACAACGCCAATCGCGGACGCCCCGCTCAGCCCGCCTTCAGTCAGGGCTTTGCAGGCAACCGCGGCGCAACCCCCGCAGGTCGCGGACCCGAACCCGCAGGCGCGCAGCCCAACCGCTTCGACAACCGCGCCGGCCAGCCGCAGCCCGGTCAGCCGGCTTACAACGGTGGCTCGAATCGCTTCGACAACCGCCCCGGCCAGCCGCAACCGAACGCCGCTCCCAACCGCTTCTACAACCGTGGCCCGCAACCGCAACCCAACGCCGCTCCCAACCGCTTCGATAACCGCGGCGCGCAGCCCCAGCCGAACGCTGCTCCCAACCGCTTCGACAACCGTGGCCCGCAGCCGCAACCGAACGCCGCTCCCAACCGCTTCGAAAACCGCGGTCCACAGCCTCAACCCAACGCTGCTCCGAACCGCTTCGAAAACCGCGGCCCGCAGCCGCAACCGAACGCTGCTCCGAACCGCTTCGAAAACCGCGGCGCTCAGCCCCAACCCCAGCCCCAACCGAGAGCTGAGTTCCATCCACAGCCTCAGCCGGAGGCCCGCCCACAGCCTCAGCCGCAGCAGCGCATGGAAATCCGCCCGCAGCCCCAGCAGCAGGCCCGGCCGCAGCCCCAGCCGCAGGTCCGTCCGCAGCCCCAGCAGCAGGCCCGGCCGCAACCTGCTCCTCAGGCCCACCAGGGCAACGGCCACCCCGACGACCACGGCCATCACTAATCAGCCATCCAGACCGCAGCAACTTGACAAACCCCTCCCGTCCAAAAGGAGGGGTTTCGTCATACCCGCCACCTCCAGGCACTATGACAACACCTGAAGTCCAAAGCTAAAGTCTCTGCTCCGAAGACTTTGCGCAATTTTTGGGGGGAGGGGGCCCTACGCTCCCGTGGATCCAAAACCGGCCTGCCCGCGCGGCGTCTCGGCCAGCATGTCGGTCTCCTCAAACGTCGCCTGAATCCGCTCCACCACCCGCAACTGTGCAATCCGGTGCCCCGGCGCAATCATCTGCGGCTCCTCTCCCAGGTTCGTGAGCACCACCCTCAACTCGCCACGGTATCCAGGATCGATCACGCCCGCCAATGTCGTCACTCCGCGCAGCGCCAGCCCGGAGCGGTCTTCCACCAACGCGCCGTGCGACGACGGCAGCTCCAGCGCCAGCCCGGTGCGCACCGCCATCGTGCTCCCCGGCTCCCCCACCGGCGCCAGCGTCGCCGCCTCCGCCGCAAAAAGATCAGCGGCCAGGTCACCGTACGGCCCGGTGTGCGCGTATCGCGGCATCTGCGCCGCCGGCAGCAGCCGCTGCACAAGAATCTTCGGAGAAGCCTTCGCATCGTTCATCGCAGCAGTTTCGCACGTGCGCAGCTTAAGCTGCGCTTCGTACCTGGTGAGCGGATCGGCGAGAGACACCGCTCGGCTCCGTCGAGCGGAACAGGTACACACCCAATATCGCAATCAGCGGCTCGATCGGGTGCCGGAACCGCGCCTGCACGGTCACGAAGTAGTACGCCAGTGGTGCCAGCAGAAACATCCACCCCATTACCGCCGCGCCCGGAACCCGCCGCCGCACTGCGACCGCAAGCCCCAGCAGACCGCACGCGCTCAGAAAGCTGTAGCTGAGGATACGCATGTATTCGAGCACGGGATGCCGGTCCGGCGAATGCGGCGTTCCATCCCAGAAAAACAGGAACCGGTCGATGGAATGCTCCACCAAACGATCCGGATGCGCGCGCAGTGATGCGATGGCCTGCCGCTTGCGCATCTGCATGAACCGCACTTCGCCCATGCGCGCGTAGAGCTGAAACTCCGCTGCACCCGACCACAGCGGCATCGCCGTGCCCCACGGGAATGCATCGTTCTCTGGAAGCGTCGACTGATACAGCTCCTGCGGAAAGTTGGCGCGCGTGGCGATGAATGCATGCATCGTGCGCTCGTTCCGAATCCACCACGGTGTCATCACCAGAACGAAGACCACCGCAGTGATCGCCGGCCCGCGCCACGCAAGGCCCACGCCCTTCAGCGAGCGCAGATGCGGCCACACGATCCAGAGCACTTGCGCGGGAAGGCACAGCAGCAGCGACGCATTGGACAGCGCCACCAGCCCCCACAGCGCGCCGAACACCGTCCAGCGCAGCGCCTGGCCCGTACCGTCGCGCTCCTCTTCGCCCGTGCCGCGCAGGCGCAGCGCGAACACCAGTGCCCATGTGAACAGACACGCCGAGAGCGACATCTCCCACACCCAGTGAATCGCGTATTGCAGCGCCGCGGGGTACACCGCCCACATCCACGCCGACCACAACGCCACCGGCGCAGCCTGCTTCGACGCGCGCCGCGCAATTCCGCGCGCATCGAAGCACCGCGCCGCGATCTCATACACCGCGGGCGCGATCAGCGCCGAGAAGAGACTGTTGACCGTGAGGATGAAGAACGCGGACGCCCGCGTGTAAACGCCGAACAGCTTGAACGCAAGCGCAAGCAGCAGCGGATAAAGCGGCGTCAGCCACGTCGTTGGCCCGCTCCATCCGTTGAACGGATTCGCGTAGCCGTGCCCTTGAACCAGCGACCGCGCGATCCGCCCGGCTTCAAACCCGAAGTCAAAGTGATCATCGAGGACCCTGATCCGATACGTGTGGCCGATCGCAATGCACGCCACGCGCAGCAGGAACGCCACCCAGAAGATGACGAGCGGCGCGCGGAAACGAGCAGATAGAGGCGAGGTTTGCGTCACGAATCTTCCGAAAACTCTTCTCAGTCTATTGTGCTGCGCCAGCCGTTCAGTGTGAAACCGCAGCCGCGCGCAGTTATTCACGTATCGTCGAAGCCATGAGTTCGTCTCCTCCCGCGGAGATCGCAGCCGGTCAGATAAGAGCTTCGCGCAGCGCGCTGCGGCTTTCATGCGTGCTCGCCGCGGCGCTGGCGTGCATCGTTCTCCTCCCGCTGCTCGGCCATCGCTCGCTCGCAATGTGGGACGAAGGCATCTACGCGGAGATCGCGCGCGAGATGCTGGGCCGCAATCCGCTTGTGCCCATGTGGAGTTACCACCCGTGGTTTGAGAAGCCGCCTCTGCTGTTCTGGATGACCGCCGCGCTGTTCCGGATCTTCGGCGTTACGGAGTTCTGGGCCCGCGCAGCATCGGCCTTTTCAGGCGTCGCGACCGTCGCGATCCTGCACCGTTTCATGGCGCGGCGCTTTGGTTTGCTTGCCGCATGGAGCGGAAGTATCATCCTGCTCTCTACGTTTGGCTATCTGCACGTCTGCCGCGCGGGTGAGATGGATGCGCTGCTTGCGCTCGGTGAAACGATTGCAGTGCTCGGCCTCGTGCTCGTCAATGAGCAGCGCCCGATTGGCTGGCTGATCTTCTGGATGGGCTTCGCGGCTGCATTCATGACCAAAGGCGCAGCCAGCATTGTGCTGCTGCTGACGCTCGTCGGCGCAGCTCGTATCGAGCGCTGGCGCGTGCAGCGCTTCGGCAGCGAATTTCTCGCAGGCTTTGCGCTGTTCCTGTTGCTGGTTCTTCCATGGCACATCGCCATGTGGCACCGGTTCGGTGACGCCTTCACCAGCCAGTACTTTGGCCTGCACGTGCTGGCGCGCGCGTCCAGCCAGATCGAAGGCCACCACACCCGCGCCTGGTACTACCTCATTGTGCTGCTGGTCTCAGCGCCGCCCTGGATTTTGCTCTACGCGCCTGCGGTTGTGGCGGCCTTTCGTAATTCCGAGCTGCGCAGCCTCAGAATTCTCGCAACCTTTGCGCTGATCGTGCTCGTCTTCTTCACCTTGGTCCAGACGCGCCTTCCGCATTACATCGCTCCGCTCTATCCAGCGCTGTCGGCCGTCACCGGCGTATGGCTCGCCCGGTGGATTCAGCAGGCGCGGGCGCGATGGCAGAGTGCAGCGTGGCGAAGCGGGCTCATCGTCGCCGCGGCGTTGTTCTCGGCGATGACTATCGTCGTCACCGCACGCGCGCGCAGAGACTTGCATTCGCCACGCATGAGCAACGGCATCGTGACGCCGGACCCGCACGAGCCCGCGGCCCTGCTGAAGCTCTCGTTTCGCTCAGCGCGGCCGGAGCAAGGGACGTTGCTTCTTCTGGCGCAACCGCCCGTCGCGCCGATCACCACCGCGTTGTTCTATTCGCAGCGTGCCGTCGAGCAGGTTGAGGCCTCGCCCACAACGCCGGAACCACAGCGGGATGAGTACACCTGGAATCCATCTCCGCTGATGAACGAGACAGCTTCAGGCCCGCGACTCCTTCTGCTCGAAAAATCCGAGATGAATCAACTGCCGGCGGCGCTGAGCTTTACGCCGACCGATTCTTCCGCGCACTGGGCACTCGGCACCGTCGAGAGACGGTAACTTTTCGGGTTATTCCCATAGCACCTGCGCGTCCGCTAGGCTGCGAACACCCTCCAGGTCCTTGCTGCTGCCTGGTCGGCGAGTGCAACTCAATTTCTTCAGGAGCTTCGGCCACTTCCGGAGCAGGGTCCGTTTGCTGCTGTTGAGCTTCACGTCTGTTCGGGTCTCGCCGAGGTTGGCAGCAACGAGTTCACTGCTCGCGCTCGCTCTCTGCCCGGCTTACCACGCCTTCGCACAGAGTCCGATGGACGGCGCTCTGCGCGGACGCATCGGCGGATTACGCGGAACGGCGCCGGCCGCCATAGTGCTTCAGCGCGATCAAAGCGCCTGGGCGCGCACCATCCATACCGCAAACGACGGCACGTTCACCATGCTCGACCTCGTCCCCGGCGACTACACGCTGGTCGCCGCTCACTGCGCGCCGCAGCAGATATGGATCGATGCGGGCGATATCACCGACACTCGCCTGGACGTCTCCTCCTGCGCGCGGCGTGTGACCGCAAAGCCGCAATCGGCCGCGCCCGCGAATGTCTCAGACTTGCCACTGCTGCAGTGGAATCCGACAGCCCTCGGCGAGCTTGACTCCGCTGCGCACGACGCCACACTGGCTGCCGCCCCTGCGGACGAGACCACGGGTGACGAGTCTGGATCGCCCGAGGCTGCGCGCGAGTCGACCGACCTTGGCGCTTCCGGTCCGAGTGTGAGCGGCCTCTCGCCCACGGCGAATTCCACGCTGCTCGACGGGCTTTCGACAATGCAGAACTTCCGCTCCGGCCAGCGCGGCTCGGCTGCCGGAGGACCGCGTACCTCCGCGACATTCAACGAGTCTGCGACTCGTGCATTCAAGCTGCAACCGAGCTCGTATTCCGCGCAGTACGGCAGCGCCGGCGGCCTGATCGCCGTCACCTCGCGCGGCCTCGCCGAGCGCCTGCACGGAACCGCCTTCCTGCTGACGCGCGAAAGCGCCTTCGCTGCTACGAACCCGTTCTCTGTCGTCACGCATTACGACAACGGCGTGATCACGTCGCAGCTGCTGAAGCCGAAGGACAGCATCCTGCAGCTTGGCGCGGCGGCGGGTTTGCCGTTGTCGCGTGCTCCGCTTACGTGGCTGCGCCGCGCATCGCTGTTCGCTTCGCTCGAGGGCCAAGTGCGTTCCGGCCAGGTGGTCTCCACGCCGGCGACGGCGAACTTCTATCGCGCTGACCGCGGAACAGCTCGCTCTGCTTGCAAACCGCGGCGTCTCCGCCTCTGCCGCAAACACCGCGCTGAACTTTCTCGACAGCCTGACCGGTCCGGTCGCACGCGATTCCACGCGCCTGATGAGCTTCGCGCGCCTGGACCTCGTCCCCACGCCGAACCAGCAGCTCACATTCGGCTACATCGGCAACCGATTCAGCTCGCCGACCGGCGTCGAGCTCTGGCGGTTCCGATGCGGTGACGCCGAGAGCACGCGCCAGCCTCGCAGCCAGCGATCTTCACGTCAATGCAGTCACAGGCCGATGGCTGTATCGTCTTTCTCCGCGAGCTTCAAACGAGCTTCGCGGCCAGTTCGCAAGCGATCTCGAATTCGAAACTCCGCACACCCCGCTTCCGCAGGAGCCTGCCATCAGTGTCGGCGGCTTTGCTCCGCAGGTTTCGATTGCGCCGAACGGCTTCAGCTATGGCACGCCGTCGAGCGTCGGCCGCACGGCCTATCCGGACGAGCACCGCCTGCAACTCGCCGACACGCTCGCGGTCACACGCGGCCATCACCTCTTCACAGCCGGCGCCGACTGGAGCCGCATCACCGATCGCATCGCCGGCGCGACAAACGCCGAAGGCACATTCCTCTACGACAGCGGCACGACCAACGGACGCGACGGCGGTCTCGTCGACTGGATCACCGACTACACATTCAACGTGCACGCCTATCCGAACGGCGCGTGTCCCAGCATCAACGCCGCCGATCCACCTCTTCTGCTTCCGCAGCTACACGCAAAACTTCAGCGCAACATCCAGCTGCGTTCGCCACGCACGAGATCGCCGGCGTTCGGCGAAGACGCGATCGAGCTTCCGCATTCGCTCCGGCTCACGCTCGGCGCGCGCTATGACTACACGCTGCTTCCGCCGCCGCAGCAGCCCAATCCGCGGTGGACCTGGTGCTCAGCCAGATCGCGTCTCCCATCGGCGGCGCAACCTCCGTAATCCCAGAGGACCGCAACAACATTGGTCCGCGCGTGTCGATCGCCTGGTCGCCGGGTCAAGCGCACGCGTTCACCATCCGACTTGGCTACGGCGCGTTCTATGGCCGCATCGCCGGCGCAACGGTGAACGCTGCACTCACCGACACCGCGCTCCCATCCAGCACGCGCCGCATTCGCATCACGCCGGCGACGATCACCGATTGCCCGCAGGTGCGAACCAGGGCTTCGGCTATCCGTGCGCGTTACGTCGGAGCCGCCAACCGCCGTCGCGCAGACCACCTCCGCGCTCGTCTTCTCAAACCGTTTCCGCCTTCCCGCCGTGCAGCGCGGCAGCTTCTCGCTCGAGCACTCGTCGCGTGCGTTCGAACTCCGCGCCGGCTACGCGATGTCGATCGCGACACAGCTTCCGCAAACCGTCGATCTCAACATCGCGCCTTGTACTGACAGCCACGTACATCCTGCAGGGCGGCGACGGCATGCCCGGCCTGCATTCCGGCGAGACCTTCACCGTGCCTCGCTACACCCAGCGCCGCTCGACCGCTTTCGGGCCAATCATCGCGCTCGTGTCGAACGCCAACGCAACCTATCACTCGTTCAACGCCGAAGCACGTCTCCACACCCGCGCATTTCAGCTTCGCGGCAGCTACACATTCTGCAAGGGCGATCGACTACGGTCCGCAGCTCTCCGCCTACGCCGCGCACCAACGGCCAGTTCGATCCGTTCACCGACGGCTATGACAAAGTCGCTCTCGAGCCTCGACTGCGGCACCATTTCGCCGGCGATCTTCTCGTCCGCTCCACGCTTCACCGGGGTCCGGACTCCGTGCGCCGCATGCTCTCGGGCTGGCAGATGGCCACCCTCGCTCAGCGCCGCAAGCGGAGCGCCGTACAGCTACAACATCTTCGGCGGGACGGCGCTCACCGGCGGCCGCCACACCATCAACGGCTCCGGCGGCGCCACATATCTGCCTACGCTCGGCCGCAACACTCTGCGCCTGCCAATGCGCGGCCGGGTCGACATGCGCATGGCCCGCGGCTTCGCCTTCCGCGAGCACGTTCGCGCTGAACGCCTTCGCCGAGGCATTCAACGTGCTCAACACGCAAAGCTTCTCGCGGGTTGAAACGTCGTGCGTTCCTGGTCGGAACTGCCCGCGGCTGCTGGGGCAGCCGACGCCGCTCATCTTTCAGGACGCCGCGACCGTTGCCGCCGAGGGAATCACAACGCAGCCGTTCGGCACGCCGACCTCCTCCACCGCCGGCGCCAGCCGCGAGCGCCAGCTCGAACTGGGGCTGCGCCTGGAGTTCTAGCCGCCGGACGCGACGCCGCGGCCTTCGCGCGCATCCAAGCCGGAAGGACTCGTAGGTTCGGGGAGATCGAAATCGTTATGGGGCTGTTGGCCGCAGTGCAGAATCATGGATATGCGGCGACGGCGCTCATTCTTTTCTTGTCGTCCTGCGGGCTTCCGCTGCCCCTCTCCGTCGTCCTGCTGACCGCGGGCGGCGCCGCGCGCACTGGGCGCGCTCAACCTCGCGCTCGTCATCCTGTGCGCCGCCTCGGCCGCGCTCGCTCGGCGACACCTTCCTGTATCTTGGCGGCAAGTTCACCGGATGGTGGCTGCTCGCCGGGCTTTGCCGCGTCAGCCTGAATCCGGAGACCTGCATCTTCGGCTCGGCGCGCTCGTTCTACAAGCGCGGCCCGCGCACGCTGCTGTTTGCGAAATTTGTTCCCGGGCTGGGCACCGTTGCCGCGCCGCTGGCCGGAAGCCTGAACATGCGTCTCACGCGCTTTCTGCGGCTGGATGCCTGCGGCGTCCTGATGTACGCGACGGCCTGGGGCACGGTCGGATTCATCTGCGCGCCGTTCCTCCGCTCGGTGGTGGCTGGGTGGTCCGCGTGGGCCACGTCACGGCGGCTACGCGTCTTCGGCCGCATCCTGCTCTACATTCTTTGGCTGCTGGGCAGCTCACTCCGGGAAAACCGCTTCAGCAACATCGAGCGCGTCGCCGCCGAAGAGCTGCACGAGCGTCTGAAGGCCGCGACCCACGACAAGGTGATGGTGATCGCCGATGTGCGCTCGCACGGCTACTACGACCCCTCGGCGCAGCGCATCAAGAACTCCATTCGCGTCGAGCCGAACCGGCTGCGCGAAGAGCTCGAAGCGCTGCGCGAGTTCATGGCGCCGGAGTGCGAGATCTACCTCTACTGCTCCTGCGCGCGCGATGCCACGAGCGTTCGCGTCGCGCGTGAGCTCGAAAAAGAGAACTGTTCGACAAAGGTGATCGCCGGCGGTCTGAAGGCGTGGATCAAAGCCGGCGGCCCGCTCGAGCCGGTGCCGCCGGCCGACGTTGAGCATCTTCCCAAATTTAACTGATGATGTATTGAAGTCAATGCATCTGGTATCAGTGCAGCAGGATCCAGCTACTGCAACCTGCTTTGAAGCTGTCTCTCAAGTCCGGCCAGCAGCTTCGCATAGCGGCAGCCCATCCGCATAGGTCTTCAGCATCAGGTGCCGCAGCAGCCGCTTCCGCACGACGCGGAATCCACGCCCGGGCTCGCGGTAGAAACTCTTCGCCGCATCATGCGAGAACGTGAGCATCGCCTGCAATTCCGCCAGCCGCTCCGCATAGGCTGCGCTCAGCGAAGCTGTATCGGCCGTCGCCGCACGCCATCACCGCACCCGCTGCTGCCTGTCCGCTCTTGATCGCCGAATAGATTCCTTCGCCGGTCAGCGGATCGACAAGCCCGGCCGCGTCGCCCGCCAGCAGCACGCGTCCGCGCGGCACATACGCATGGCCGCCCAGCCCAAGGTGCTGCCCCGAGACATGCGCCTCCACCGCAGTTCAACTCCACGCCCAGCTTGTCGCGCGTATAGCGATCGAGCAGATCCGCGCGTCACGCTCTCATAAACGATGTCGCCGCGTCGTGCCGCGCGCTCTCCCTCGGAACGAACCCGCCGACGCCGACGATTGATGTGATCGCCCTTGGGAAACAGCCATCCATAGCCGCCCGCGATCGGAGCGAAGTCAAACACCAGGTCCTCCGGAGCGATCGCCGGCCGGCAGCTCGCCTGGCAGCGCCTCAAATGGGACCGTGGCCTCCATCGCAAATCCGCGCGCGTACCATGCCGGCTCTGAAGCGAGCTCTGCCGCGCGGCTCTCGATCAAATCGCTGTCGCGCGACGTTGGCGCTGCGCATCGAGCCCCGCCCACAGGCGCCGCATCTGCCCGTTCGATCCATCTGCGCCGATGAGCACCGGTCGCGCGAAACGTCTGCGATGTTGCCGTCGCGAGCGCCTACATCGAGCTCCACATTCAGCGCGGACTCGCGCACCGCCACGACGCTGTCAATCTTCCTCAGCTCTGCGCCCGCGGCGAGCGTCTGCTCGAGGCAGAATGCGTCGAAGCGTCTCGCGCACCGCCATCGCGCAGATGATCTTGCGTGTGCGCAGCCGCACCTCGCAGCTTTTGTCGGCGATGCGCACGCCTTCGTGGAACCGCGGCCCCGCCTCCTGCAGCACCACCTCGCGGCACACGCGCTCGACGACCGGATCAACCGAGTAACGCAACGCACGCAGCGTCTTCCGCGTGAGCCCGCAGGCGCATGCTTTCTGCCGCGGAAACGTTCGGCGATCCAGCATCAGCACACGTTGCCCGCGCGCGCCAGGTCATACGCGGCGGCACATCCGGCCGGCCCTGCTCCGGCGATCAGAACGTCGTACTCGAACCTCATCTCTCTCAGTTTAGTGCGACGGCAGCTTCCATCGCGCGCGTCACTCCCATCGCTTCGGCCAGCAGTGTATAACTCCGCTTCCGCGCCTCGTGCGAGTGCGTGATCGTGTTCACAATCAGCTCGCCAATCTCCAGCTCCCGCGCGATGTTCGTCAGCTCTTCCGCTACATGCTCCGGCGTGCCGACCACGTACCGCGGGAACTCCGCCTCCGGCTGATCGAGCGAGCCGATGCTGAACGGCAGCAGCGGATTCGGAATCGCCGGCTCTGCGGCCAGCTCGCGCAACAGCATCCTCCGGCGTCGCGACCGGCCGGCGGTCGTCCATCCGGATTCGCCGCTGCAGCAGCCGCACCGACGCATGCAGAAACTCCGCTTCCTCCTGCGTCGGCGCGCAGATCACGCCAATCGCGATCGTCGCCTCCGGCTCGCTGCGATCCGGCCCGGGCACAAAATTCCGCTGGTAGTACTCGATCGCCTGCCGCGTGCCCTGCGCGGAGAAGAAGTGCGCGAACGCATACGGCAGGCCTTCCTGCGCGGCCGTCACGCTCGACCACATGCTCGACCCGAGCAGCCAAACGTCCGGCGCGCCCTCGCTCGCCGGCGCCACCTTCAGCCGCGCAAACGGATGGTTCGCCGGAAACCGCTCCGGATGCAGAAACGCGCGCAGTTCCGCAAGCTGCTGCGGGAAGTCATCCGACCACCGGCCCTTGCCGCGTTCTGCCGCAGCGCATGCGCCTCCAGTTGCCCACCGCCCGGCGCGCGCCCCACTCCAAGATCGATCCGTCCCGGAAACATCGCCTCCAGCGTGCGAAACACCTCCGCGACCTTGTACGGCGAGTAGTGCGGCAGCATCACGCCGCCCGACCCCACCCGGATGCGCTCCGTCGCCGCCGCCGCACGCGTGACCAGAATCTCCGGCGCCGTGCACGCCAGCAAATCCATCGCGTGATGCTCGGAGTACCACAGCCGCGTATAGCCGAGCTGGTCCACATGCCGCGCCAGATCCAGCGAGTTCGCCAGCGCATCTCCGGGCGTCGCCCCCGCAGGCACCGGCGACTGGTCCAGCACCGACAACCGAATTCCACTCATGCCGATTGGATGTCGCAGCACTCCCGCCAGCGCTCCAGCGACCTCGCGCAGCATCCGCTAGCGGGCTCGCGCATCAGATAGCCTGCCGATGGCTTCCGGCACAGCTCGATCCCCGGCCCCGCTGCTCGCCGTGCGCGATCTCCGCATCGCGTTCTCCGGCCACGAGGCCGTGCATGGCATCTCGTTCGACATCGCTCCGGGCGAAACCGTCGGTCTCGTCGGCGAATCCGGCTCCGGCAAATCCGCAACCTCGCTCGCTCTGCTGCGCCTGCTTCCGCCCTCCGCCACCATCACCGGCAGCCTGCAACTGACCTGCGAGGACACGACCGAAGAGCTCCTTACACTCGACGCCGCACGCAGATGCGCGCGCACCGCGGCCGCTCCATGGCCATGATCTTTCAGGAGCCAATGACCGCGCTGAATCCCGTCATGCGCGTCGGCCGCCAGATCGCCGAAGCCGTCCTCGCGCACACACCGCGCATCTCGCGCGCCGAGCTCCACGCCCGCGTTCTCGATGCACTGCACGAGGTCGCGCTGCCTGATCCCGAGCGCCGCCTCAACGACTATCCGCACCAGTTCTCCGGCGGCCAGCGCCAGCGCCTCATGATCGCCATGGCGCTCATCAATCGCCCGCGCCTGCTCATCGCCGACGAGCCCACCACCGCGCTCGACGTCACCGTGCAGGCGCAGATCCTCGCGCTGCTCAAGCGACTTCGCAGCGAGCACGGCCTCTCCATGCTCTTCATCTCGCATGACCTCGCTGTCGTCGGCCAGGTCGCCGAACGCATTCTCGTCATGCGCCACGGCCGCATCGTCGAGCACGGCCCAACCCAGCAGGTCCTCACCGCGCCGCAGCACGACTACACGCGCCAGCTCCTCGCCTCCGTCCCCTCCATGCGCACGCCTCGCGACCAGCCTTTGGCTACACTCTCCAAAAGCTGTCACTAACCACTAGACCACTCCTTTCAAACCTCATGCGCGCCCTCGTCGTCTCCGATGTCCACGGAAATCTTCAGGCCCTTCAGGCCGTGCTCTCCGCTGCTGGCGATTTCGATGAGCTCTGGAACCTCGGCGACACCGTCGGCTACGGCGCGAATCCCAACCAGGTCATCGACACCATTCGCCCGCTCGCGCGCATCAACGTGCGCGGCAATCACGACCGCGTCTGCTGCGGCCTTTCGAGCTCTGCCGGCTTCAATCCGGTCGCTGCAGAAGCGGCCATGTGGACGCAGCGCCACCTCACGCCCGCAAATCTCGCCTGGCTGCGCGACATGCCGCAGGGCCCAATTCGCGCCTCCGTCCGCGCTCTCTGTGCGCACGGCTCGCCGCTCAATGAAGATCACTACATCATCTCCATGCGCGATGCCTGGACACCGCTGCAGCGTATGTCCGCGGAGATCACCTTCTTCGGCCACACCCACGTGCAGGGCGGCTTCTCACAACAAGCTCCCGAGTGGCAGGAGATTCGGCCCACCTATAAATCCGAAAACGCAGCTGAGCAATTCGCAATCGACGTCCCCCGCGGAACCCGCCACCTCATCAATCCCGGCGCCGTCGGACAGCCGCGCGATGGCGACTGGCGCGCCGGCTTCGCCATGTATGACAACACAGCCGAACGCGTCACCTTTTTCCGCATCCCCTACGACGTCGCTGCGGCGCAGAACGCCATCCGCAACGCGCACCTGCCCGAACGCCTCGCCTCACGCCTCAGCACGGGACGCTAGAAAAATCTCCCAATCGTAAGCACAAACTTCCTCGCGCCATTCGATCCAATCGCCGGCGCCACCGTAATCACGCCCAGCGGCGTCTCCGCGACCAGCCCGACGTACACATCCTCCCGTGTAATCGTTTCCCCATCCGGCGACCGCATCTGTCCCGCTTCAATCGCTCCGCCCAGATAAATGTTCTGCCCCAGCGGCGGCTTCAGCGCATACACCTGGTGCAGATATCCCGGCGCGAGCAGCCAATAATCCGTTCCGCGAATCTGGTCGATCGACTGCGCCGCCAACCGGAGCGGTCCTCCCAGCGTGTACCGGAACGGCTGCGCGACATCGTGATTGAACATCGTCCCGCCCTCCATCTTTCCAAGGAACACATTCTTCTTGCTGAACGTGTGCGCTCCTTCAAATTCGCTGTGAAACTGCGGCGCAGACGGGCTTCCGGGCGTGCCGTACAGATACCCAAAGCTGCTCGTCATCCGCGCTCCAAACCGCGGTATCAACGCGCGGTCCTGCGAGTCGAACTCGTAGCGCACTCGCGCGATCTGCGAATTGCCGGCGTAATCAGGAAGGTTGTCGAATCCCGTGGTCGTATGCCACTGCACGTTGTTGAACGCCCATCCCACACGCAGCTCCTGTGTTCGCGAATTCGTCCAGCCCACATCAGCCGCCACGCCCGCTGACTGCGACTGCCGTTCAGACAGGCGTTTGTCGGAGTCGGGTTGGTAGATGTAGAACGGCTCGCGCCTCAGAGTCAGCCGCGGCGCAACGAAGTAGCCCGTCCGCGTAACCAGGTGGAAGTATTCGCCGTCGAGCTGCGTCAAAAATCCGAGATCGATCTTCGCGCGAAACTCCGACCCGTAGCCGCCCAGGTCCTGGTAGATCACGCGGCTGTCCACCGTCGCGCGCGTTACTCCGCCGGTCTGCGCTTCAATATTGAATCCAACCGCGGCAAACGGCGGCCCGTTCTTCCTGTCTTCGACATCGATCAGCAGAATCGGCCGGTCCGACCCCGTTGAAGCGTAGCCCACCGTGTAGTCCGCGTCGTATCGCCCATCGGAGCGGATGTCACCCAGCAGGGCCTCCACTTTGTCCGTATCGATCGGCTGGTTCACCATCGAATCGAACTTGCGGTGCACCGCATCCGCAACCTCAGGCGTCGAAGCCTTCACCTTCACCTCCAGCACGGCGCCAACCGCGGGGCGTTCCTTCGCGTGCCGCTTGGCCATGTACGCCTCCCACTCGGCGTCGGACACCGCATACTTCAGCAAAGCTGCCTTCTGCTTCTCCGCCGCCGCGTATCCCCGCGCCGCCAACTTCTCGGTCTGCGAATAATCGGCCGCCGTGAAGCCGCTGATGTCCGGCATCACCACCACGTTCGCCAGCTTGCGCTCGTTCTCTTCGTTCACCTCAATCCCCACCGCAAACGCACGCTGCAACACCCCCACAATCGAATCCAGATCCCCCTTGCCGACCGGGCTCAGCGGCAGGCTGAACGCGATCACCACATCCGCATGCATCGCCCTCACGTCGCTGGTTGGCAGGTTGTCGAGGATCGCCCCGTCCACGTACTCATGCCCACTCATCTCGAACGGCTTGAAAACGCCTGGCAGTGATGCCGAGGCGCGCACCGCATCCTCCAGCGATCCGCGCGCGAAGATAACGCTCTTCGGATCGGTTAGGTCGGTCGCGCGGCAGCGAAACGGAATCGGCAGATTGTTGAAGTCGATCTGGTCGTTGTAGCGGATGAACTCTTTGTCCAGCAGTTCGTTCAATCCAGTGTCGGTCAGCAGCGCGTTGCGCACCGACAGGCCGTGCTTCAACCCGAGAGCAACACCGTTCGGAACCTCGCGCGCATCCTCACGCCTCCGGAAGCTGCGCGACGAGTATGCCGACGCAATCCGGAACACACGATTCACCTCATCCGGATTCAGCACGTGCTTCATCTGCTCCGGCGTGACGCCCGTCGAGTACAGTGCCGCCAGGATCGACCCCATGCTCGTCCCCGCAATCACGTCTACCGGAACATGGTGCTCATCCATCCACTGCAGCATGCCGATCTCGGAGATCGCGAGCGCTGCTCCGCCGCCCAGCGCCACCCCAATCACCGGCCGGTCTTTGGGAAGGTCCGGAGGCGGCCCCGAGGGGTCCGTCGGTCTCAGCGTCAGCTTCTTCGTGCTCGCTGACTCCTCCGCCTGGTTCGCCGGCTTCGTTTCAGAGGTGTTGTCCTGCCCGCTCTTCTGGTTCTCCTGCTTCGGGGGCGTGTTCTTCTGGCCCATCCCGGTCGCGGCATCGCTCGCCGGTGCGCCCGGCGGCACTGTCTGCCCCGACCCCTGTTGGGCCGCCGCACCCGCTGGCAATGCTGCTGAAATCAGGCAGACTGCAATCAGGAACTTCCCCGCTTTGCTGCCCCGTTCAAATCGCGCCATCGCTCGTCCTCGTTCCAGAAGCGCACACACGGAACCGGGCAGCGAAGCCTTTGATTCTGTTGGGCGATTCACCGCGTTAGACGCGCATTGGCCGAACCCCGGATGGCCCACACAGAGAAGTGATCATCCTCCGACGCCGCAGCCGGGAGCTCAAACCGTGCGTGCCGCGCCGAGAACCTCAAGCCGGCGAGCCTTTGCATATCACTACTGGGCTACCGCCTGTACTCCTGAAACAGCTCCGGGAACTGCCGCTCCAGTTCGGCAATCTTCGGAATGTCACATACCTGGATGTACGGATTGTGCGGGTTCTTGATCGCGTAGTCCTGGTGATACTCCTCGCCCGGGTAGAAATGCTCCAGCGGAACAATCTGGGTTGCGATCGGCCCGGGGAAGACGTGCGCCTGATCGAGCTGCTTCACGTACGCCTCGGCGGCCGCGCGCTGCTCGTCATCCGAGTAGAAAATGGCTGACCGGTACTGCGTCCCAATGTCGTTTCCCTGACGGTTGAGCTGCGTAGGGTCGTGAACCACCGAAAAAAACACTCTCAAAAGTGTTCCAAAACTGACCTTTTCCGGGTCAAAAACGATCGAAATCGCCTCCGCATGTCCAGTTTTTCCTGTGCAAACCCTGTGGTAATCCGTCTCTTCGGCCCCGCCCGAATACCCTACCGTGGTCGTTTCGACTCCCCTAACTCGTTGAAAAACCGACTGAACACCCCAAAAGCATCCTCCCGCGAATACAGCGGTTTCCCGCTGCCCCGCCTCCCACCCACTCTCGGGGGCGACGATGTCGTGGAGGGGTGCGGGGATGGGCTGTTTATGGGGCTGGGAGATGGGCAGATGGACCTCCTGAACTGTGTCATTGATTCGATGGCGGGGAGTTGCTCGGGATGCGTGGACCAGGCGAGTTAACAGCGCGCTGAAGGGCTACTTGAGGTGTTATTGGCTGTGAACCACGGGAGTTAACAGCGGGGTGAAGTTCTACTTTAGCTGTTACTCATGGAGCAATAGGGCGAGTCCAGCGGGGCTAGCCGGGGGGCCAGTGCATGGCGCGGCCGCCGAGGAGGTGGAGGTGGAGGTGATCGACGGTCTGGCCGCCGTCGGGGCCGGTGTTGACGACCAGGCGATAGCCGCGGTCGAGCTTTCTGGCGCGGGCGATTTCGCCGACGGCCCAGAGCATGTGGCCGAGCAGGTCGGTGTCACCGGAGGCAGCATCTGCATGCGAGGCGATGTGCTGCTTGGGGATGACCAGCACATGCGTGGGCGCCTGGGGGTTGATGTCCGGGAAGGCCAGCACGCGTTCGTCTTCGTAGAGCCGCTCGACCGGAATGGCGCCGGAGGCGATCTTGCAGAAGAGGCAGTCCATGGATAGACAGTAGAGGGTAGACAGTAGACAGTAAAGACGGGCGCTGCCGAACCGCGGCCGGTCTACTGTTTACTGTCTATTGCTCTGCTGTCTGACTTGAAATATTTCGGCTCCATCCCCGCGGCCCACGGATCGTAAGCCTTTGCAAATGCCGCGCGCCGGCCGATCGCCGGGTGGTCGTACATCCAGAACTCGACGAAGCGGTTTGGATTCGGATCCGCCAGCCCCGCCTCGCCGAGCACATCGAACGCTCCCTTCGCGGCAGCCTGCGGATCTGGCACGATGCCGTGAATCGCCTCCTGTCCGTAGACGTCAGCCGCATGCTCGTGCGACCGGCTGAACGTGGTTTCAACCGGCTCTATCACGATGCTCAGCAGGCTGAACGCCAGGACCAGCACGGCAAGCGCGCCCCAGTCCTGCTGCGAGCTGATCCGCCACCGCGAACCGAACCGCGCAATCGCCCACTGCACGAAATGAAACCCGAAGTTCAGCAGCAGGAACAAGAGCACGAAGATGAGCGCGAGAGTGCTCGGAATATGATTCAGCACGTAATGGCCGCTCTCGTGGCCGAAAATAAACAGAATCTCCTCAGGCGTCGCCTTTGCGATCGAGGTGTCCCACACCACTACGCGCTTGGAGTGCCCGAAGCCCTCCACATCCGCGTTCAGCGTAGTTGTCTTCGCCGATGCCTTCATCAGGAACATGCGCTCGGGCGGGATATTCATGTGGCCCTTCTGGACCACCTGTTCCAGCCGCGCCACCAGCTCCGGATTCGTCTTCTGGAGTGGCTCGTAGTGGTTGAAAATCGGCTCAATATAGGGAGCCACGAAGATCCCCAAAAGGACGATCGGAATTGTGCACACCCAGAACGCAAGCCACCACCGCCGCGGCAGTTTGCGAATCACCCAGAACAGCAACAGCAGCAGCAGGCCACCAATGATCCACGTCAGCAGAAGCGCCTTTCCCTGATCGCCAAACCAGCTCGCCCAGCTCTGGACCGATAATCCGTATCGCACTGAAAGGTGTTGCGAGTACATATCGAGCGGCAGCTCCAGTAGCGTGGTGGCTACCAGAAACAGCAGCAGAAACGTATAGCCCTGCAGCCACCGGTTCCGTCCCATCCGCAGCGCGCGATCCTGCATCCATGCAATCGCGCCCAGCCACAGGAGCAGCACAAGCTGGATCACGCCCCAGATTTCGTCTGCAAAGTGCATCGTCACGTGGATGGCTGAGACGTGCTCGGCCTTCGCGAGCTTGTCGGGAGGCAGTGAGTAATCGCGAACGTTGCCGTGCAGGGGCGCGGCCGCAAGCTCCTGCGCCGCATAGGTGTTTGCGGCGCGTTCCGCCGGGGTCTCGCGCGAACATCCGTTCAATAGCAGCGGGCAAACCACGCACAGCATCAGCAGCACGAAGCGTTTGAGCATGCAAGTCCCTTTCGTTGCAAGCGGTTCCGGTTCAGGGTAAGGAGTGCTCCGAGTGTGCGGCACGCAGCCTCCGGATGCAACACAAATCTGTTTCAGCTGCGTTCCAACGCCGTCAAGTACACTGGATGGCACCTCAGCTTCAGATCGGCTCCCGTTGAACTCCGTACTGCCGAACGCCCGCTCTTCAATGCCCCGCAACATCAAACCACATTGCGCGACGGCAGCCGCGCTGGTGCTTTTCGCCGCCACGCCACTCTTCGCGGTCTCCGGGAAAGAAGCGAAGCTGCCGGTGCGCGATCCGGCCGCGCCTGCGGCGGACACGGTGCTGCTCGACTCGATGCAGGCGGAGTTGCACCGCGCGATGTCTTCACTGGGAAGCTCAGCGGCCGCGGCGAGCAGCACGCCGACGCCGACGCCGTACTTCCTGAGCTACTCGGTTGCGGATGCGGAGAACGTAACGATCACGGCGGAGTTTGGCGCGATCAGCAACTCGACGTCGTCGCACAACCGCGTGGCGGATGTGCAGGTGCGGCTGGGCGCGGCGGCGCTGGACAACACGCATGGCGACCATCGCACGAGCGCGTTGACGACGATGCCGCTGCCGCTGACGGACAACCGCGATGCGATTGAGCGCTCGCTGTGGTTTGCGACCAACCGCGGGTACGCGAAGGCGCTGGACGCGCTGGAGAAGGTGAAGACGGAGCAGCAGGTGCGTGCGAAGGAAGAGGACACGTCGGCGGATTTCTCTGCGCAGAAGCCGGTGGATGATGTGCTCGCTTCAGCCACGCCGCTGGAGGTTGACCGTGCGGTATGGGCGAATCGTCTGCGTGCGATCAGTGCGGTATTTCGCAGTCACGAAAGCATCCTGTACGACATGGTGGTTCTGCAGGTGTCGCATGAGACGGACTACTTTGTATCGAGCGAAGGCTCGCGGATTGCGGCGCCGCAGCAGGTTGCGCGGCTGGTAGTGCTGGCGCGCACACGCGCTGCCGACGGCATGGATTTGTTCCGCGCGGAGACGTTTGAGTCCGATGCGGATGGCAAGCTGCCGGACCAGGGGACGATCCTCGCGAAGACGGAAGCGATGGCGAAGAACCTCGATGACCTGCGCAGCGCGCCGATTACGGAGCCGTACGATGGGCCGGCGATTCTTTCTGG
The DNA here is from genome assembly GCA_963716225.1 of uncultured Verrucomicrobiae bacterium. Lineage (GTDB taxonomy): Bacteria > Acidobacteriota > Terriglobia > Terriglobales > Acidobacteriaceae > Granulicella. The sequence continues at coordinate 2,509,048 of OY970299.1, forward strand.
TCGCGCGGCTGCGGTGTTCTTTCATGAGGTGCTTGGGCATCGGCTGGAGGGGCAGCGCCAGCGCGGCGATGAGGAAGGCCAGACGTTTACGAAGATGCTGGGCAAGCCGATATTGCCGACGTTCCTCTCGGTGGTTGACGATCCGACGCTGACGGAGATTAACGGCGCGGCGCTGAGCGGACATTATCTGTTCGACGACGAAGGCCAGCCGGCCGAGCGCGTTGACCTGGTGGACAACGGAATTCTGAAAGAGTTTCTAATGTCGCGCGAGCCGATTGCGAGCTTCTCGGAATCGAACGGGCACGGGCGCGCGCAGACGGGAAAGATGCCGACGGGACGGCAGGGCAATCTGATTGTCACGTCGACGAAGACCGTGCCTGACGCGGAGCTGCGGGAGATGCTGAAGGCCGAAGCGAAGAAGCAGGGCAAGGCCTACGGCCTGTTCTTTGAAGACATCAGCTCCGGATTTGCGGTGACGACGCGGCGGTCGCCACAGGCGTTCCAGGTGATTCCGCTGGTGGTGTACCGCGTGTATGTGGATGGCCGGCCCGACGAACTGGTGCGCGGAGTGTCGATTGTGGGGACGCCGCTGGCGGCGCTGAGCCGCATTATGGCGACGGGCGATCATCAGGACATTTTCAACGGAGAGTGCGGAGCGGAGTCGGGAACGATTCCGGTAAGTGCGGTTGCGCCAGCGATGCTGGTGAGTGAGATTGAGACGCAGCGGCAGGCGCAGGGAACGTCCAGGCCGCCGATTGTTCCGCCTCCACCGCTGGATGAGCAGACGGCCGCGCCGGCGCAGAAGGGTGGGAACTGATGCGCGCGTTTGTATTGCTTTCCGCTGCCGCTCTCATCATTCCCTCTGCTGTGGCCCAGCATCACACGGCGACGGCCGCGAAACCGGGCGCGAAACCTGCTGCTGAATCTGATCCTCTGCTGAACGCGATGAAGGCGGAACTCATGCGCGAGCAGCAACTGCTTGTGCTACCGGGCATGCAGAAGCCGTACTTCATCCAGTACCGGCTGGAGGACCTGCACAGCTACGACGCGCTGGCGAATTACGGTGCGCTGACACGTGAAAGCGAGGCGCATCAGCGCGTGGTTCGCGTTGAGGTGCGGGTGGGCGATTACACCACGGATTCGAGTTCGGCGCACGGCGAGGGGACGCTTGAGCTTGCGCCGCTGGAGAACGACACGAACGCGCTGCGGTTCGCGCTGTGGACGGCGACGGACGAGGCTTATAAGGCTGCGCTGCGCGGGTATGCAGCGAAGCAGGCGGCGCTGAAGCAGTATCAAACGCCGCCGACGGCCAATGATTTTTCGCAGGCGAAGCCTGTAGTCCGCATCGAGCCGCTGCTGACGATGGATCTGGATCGCGCGGAATGGAAGCGGCGTGTGGTTGAAGCGAGCGGCCTGTACGCGACGGATGCGGCGGTGAAATCGTTTGCGTCGGACGTGCAGTACTCGAGCGCGAACATGTCGGCGATCGTGGTGAATCGGTACACGGTGAACACGGACGGCACGATGCTGCGGCATGGATACGCGGGATATCGGGAGACGATTTCGGTTGGCGGGCAGGCGCCGGATGGAATGCAGGAAGGCCGCGATAACGGATCGACGGCGACCACGGCGGCGGGGCTGGAGAGCTGGCAGGCGATGCACGATCGTGTGATTCGCGACCTCGCCAGCTACAACGAGCTGCGGCACGCGCCGGTGGTCGAAGCTGACGATTATCACGGGCCAGTGCTGTTCGCGGGGGATGCGGCGGCGGATGTGTTCGACCGGCTGTTCCTGCCGAACATTGAAGCGGACCGGCCGGACATGGGCACGGCGGCACGTACGCGCGGAGCGTACGCGTCGAGCTTGCACAGCCTGGTGCTGCCGACGTATATGGCCGTGGTCGATGACCCGACAGAGCGCGCGTTTGAGGGGCAGCCGCTGGTTGGGGCGTATGCGGTGGATGATGAGGGCGTGGCGGCGGCTCCGGTGACGCTGGTGAAGGACGGCGAGCTGGTTAATTACGACATTGGGCGCGAGCCGGTGAAGGATTTTCCGGCGTCGAACGGCCACGGGCGCGCGGTTCCGGGGCAGGCCGCGCAATCGCGCGCGGGCGTTGTGATCGTGAAGTCGACGCAGAACCTGACCGCAGAGCAGATGCGTGCGAAGCTGATCGGGCTCGCGAAGGAGCGGGGTAAGGACGTGTATGAGGTGGAGACGCTAGGCGGCAGCGAGTTGATGCCGCGCGTCTTGTATCGCATCTCGCCGGATGGAAAGCGCACGCTGGTGCGCGGGGCGGCGTTTGACGAGCTCGATCAGCGCGCGCTGCGGGCTGACATCATCGCTGCGGGCGGCAAGCCGTGGATCGCACAGACGATCGCTCCGGTGCCGACGACCACGATTGTGCCGGAAGTTCTCTTCGATGACATCACGGTCAAACGCGCGAACCCGGAGCAGCAGAAGCTCCCGTATTACGCTCCGCCGTCATCCACCACAAACTAAGGCGATCTGCTGCGCAATCTCCATGTAGGATGGCCTGCACAGGAGATTCTGAATGCTGCTGAAGTCGTTTGCCGCGCTTGCGGCCGCTGCCTGTTTTGTTGCTCCATCGTTTACGGCTGCATCTTCGCAGCAGGCTGTGGCGGCGCCCTCGGTGAAGCCGCTCCAGGAGATGCCGTACTCGCCGTCGCTCGATCTGACGAGCATGGACCGGAGTGCCGATCCTTGCGTCGACTTCTACAAGTTCACCTGCGGCGGGTGGCAGAAGAAGAATCCGATCCCGCCGGACCAGGCGTCGTGGAGCGTTTACGCGAAGCTGGCGAATGAGAACCAGCAGTTTCTCTGGGGCATCCTGGAGACCGATGCGAAGGCGACGAACCGCACGCCGGTGCAGCAGAAGGTTGGCGACTACTACGAAGCGTGCATGAACACGAGCGCGATTGATGCCGCGGGACTCAAGCCGGTCGAGCCCGGCTTCGCGCACATCGATTCGTTAAACACGCGCGAAGATCTGATTGCTGCCATCACCCCAATGCATCATCTGGAGCCGGGAAGCTTCTTCTTCGGATCGTCGACCGGGCAGGATGCGGTCGACTCCTCGCTGATGATTGTGGAGCTGCATGCCGGCGGGTTGGGTTTGCCGGACCGGGATTACTACCTGAAGACGGATCCGCACAGCGTTGAATTGCGCCAGAAGTATCTCGACTATGTGAAGCAGATTCTGGGGCTCTCGGGCGAGCCGGGCGAGAAGGAGAAGGCAGACGCGGATTCGATCATGCGCATTGAGACGGCGCTGGCGAAGGCGTCACTCACGCGCGTCGAACGCCGCGACCCGCACAAGACGTATCACCTCATGACAATCGCGGAGCTGTCGCAGCTCACGCCTTCCATCCAATGGGCGCATTATTTCGCAGTGCAGGGCGCGCCCGGCGTCGCGAAGCTCAATGTGTCGCAGCCGGAGTTCATGAAGGCAGTGCAAAGCGAGCTCAGCACCGAGCCGCTGGAGGCGCTCAAAGCCTACTTGCGCTTTCATCTGATCAGCGCTTCCGCGCCGTATCTGGCGCATAACATCGAGCAGGCCAACTTTGACTTCTACTCGAAGACTCTGCGCGGCGTTGCGGTTGAGCCGCCACGCTGGAAGACGTGCGTCCGCGCTGTGGACCGCAATCTCGGCGAGGCGCTCGGGCAGGAGTTCGTGGCGCGCACTTTCTCGCCGCATATGAAGGCGCAGACGCAGCTTATGACCGAGCAGATCGAAACGGCGATGGGCGAGGAGATCAAGAACCTCGACTGGATGAGCCCGGAAACTAAGATCGAAGCCCTCCGCAAGCTGCACGCCATCCGCAATAAGATCGGCTATCCGGCGAAGTGGCGCGACTACACGGCGCTCGACGTCAAGCGCGACGACTACTTTGGCGACGTCATTCGTTCGTATCACTTCGAAGACGCGCGAGAGTGGAACAAACTCGGCAAGCCGGTCGACCTTAACGAGTGGGGCATGACGCCTCCGACGGTGAATGCCTACTTCAACCCGCAGATGAACGACATCAACTTCCCGGCGGGCGTTCTGCAGCCACCGCTGTACGATCCGAAGCTCGACGACGCGCCGAACTACGGCAACACGGGCTCAACCATCGGGCATGAGCTCACGCACGCCTTCGACGATGAGGGCCGGCAGTTCGACGCGCAGGGCAACCTGCGTGACTGGTGGACGCAGGCCGATGCGAAGGGCTTTGAAGATCGGATCAACTGTATTCGCGATCAATACGCCGGCTACGTTGTTGTGGACGACCAGCACATCAACTCGAAGCTCACCAGCGGTGAAGACGTGGCTGATCTCGGCGGCACGCTGCTGGCGTACATTGCGTGGAAGAAGCAGACGGACGGCAAGCCGCTGCACAACATGGACGACTTCACACCTGACCAGCGATATTTCATCGGCATGGCGCAGTGGGCGTGCGAGAACTCGCGGCCGGAAGACCTTCGAGTACGCACCGCAACCGACCCGCACTCGCCGGGGTTTGCGCGCGTGAACGGCGTGGTGTCCAACATGGTGGAGTTCCAGAAGGCGTTCGGCTGCAAGGCCGGCCAGCCGATGGTTCACACGCCAACTTGCAAGGTCTGGTAGCGCATCTTTCGTGGAGTGATGGGTGCTGACCAGCCGAAAGCGCGTACTGCTCGTTCGTCCATGCACGCGATGCGCCGCACGGTGCGTGAAGCTCCGGCTGCGGTGGTGCTGGGTGCGATCAGCAGCCTGGCTGCATCGCTGCTTCGTCTCGGGTTTCGCGGGCTCGGCTGGTGCCTGACGCATCACGGCACGTCGCCGCCGGTGGCTGCAGCGGCACTTCGTCCGGAGCGGCGGCTCGTCGTGCCGATCATTGGCGCGCTGTGTGCGATCTTGGTCCTCGTACTGCGGAGGATGACCGCGGGCCGGCGGGGCCGCGAGCCGCGGCATTATGTCGAGTACGTCGAAGCGGTGCGTCGCGAGCACGGGCATATTCCGCTGGTGCCGAACTTGTGGCGCACCGCGTCGGCGGCGTTCTCGGTGGCCAGCGGCGCTGCTGTGGGCCGCGAAGGATCGATGATCCAGTTTGCGGCGGCGGTGACGTCGCGGATCCAGGAGAAGCTGCGCAACGTGCGCATCGCGCGCCTGCTGCCGTCGCCTGCACTCGCGGTTGCGTGCGGTGTGGCGGGCGGCGTAACCACGGCCTACATGGCGCCCGTCGGCGGCATCTTCTTTGCGGCCGAAATCGTGCTCGGCGAGTTCTGTCTGGATCAACTTCCGCAGCTCGCGCTGGCGGCATTCGCGGGATGGGGTGTGAGCATTGCGCTGCTCGGTCCCGGGCCGCTGTATGCTACGCGCGTTGATTTACGCACGTTCCGATACCAGGACCTTGTGCTGCTTCCCCTGCTTGCATTGGCCGTCGGCGCGTTCGGCCCGGTGTATCAGCGGCTTCTGCGCAGCCTGCGGAGCGCCCGGCGGCTTCCGCTCGCGCTGGCTGTTGCGGGTGCTTTCGTCGGTGCGCTATCGCTGATTGATCCGCGTGTGTGGGGCAATGGAGACGCCGGGCTGTCGGCCGCGCTCGGCCACGCGGACATTCGCGGGCTGAGCATCACGGCGTCGGCACTCGGCCTGCTGCTGGTTCTGCGGCTGCTTGCAACGACGGTTTGTGTGGGTGTGGGTACTGTGGGCGGGGTTTTTACGCCGACGCTGTTCGCAGGCGGTGCGCTGGGCGCGCTGGCTGCGTATGGGCTGGCGCATTTTGCGGTTCCTGCCGACCCGACGCTGTTTGCCATCGCGGGGATGAGCGCGCTGATTGCCGCGGCGACGCACGCTCCGCTGATGGCCGCCTTCATCACGGTCGAACTCACGGGAGACTGGCGGCTGCTTCCCGCGCTCGTCGGTCTCGACGTGCTTGCGTGGCGGGTGGCGCGCAAGCTTTCGTCGGACGCGCTTTACGCGATTGCGTCGCAAACTCCGGTGCACAAGGGCCTGCCGCCACCGCATCGTTTTGGATGGACCGCCAAGAAACCTGAGCCGCAAAAATCGTGAGCTCGTGCCGTTTGGGGATTTTCGCCTGGTATTCGCCTCAACGGGTATCGTTCCAGAGCCCTGTTCCGGTTGGTTTCCGGGCGGCGGAAACGGCTCTCGCCGTGGTATACTTTCAGCACGGGAGAGATTCGTAAATCCCCTGTATTCACAGGGGTTTGCGCGGCATCGAAGCGTCTCTGCTCCCGGCCTGATCGGAGCCCTACTGCGTGCCTGAAAACGTTGTTCCTGCGACCGCCTCGACGACCCCTCCGCCGCCGACCGGAAATTACACCGGCGAAAACATTACGGTGCTCGAAGGCCTGACGGCCGTGCGCCTTCGGCCGGCCATGTACATCGGCTCCACGGGCGACATGGGATTGCATCACCTGGTCTATGAGGTCGTCGACAATTCGGTCGATGAGGCGCTCGCCGGCTACGCCACGCGGATCGATTGCACTATCCACGCCGACAACTCGATCACGGTAGTCGATGATGGGCGCGGAATCCCAGTGGACAACAAGACGTTGCCTACCGGCGAGACGATGCCGGCTGTGCAGGTCGTGCTGACGAAGCTGCATGCCGGCGGCAAGTTCGACGCGTCGAACTACAAGGTCTCGGGCGGTCTTCATGGCGTTGGCGTCTCCTGCGTGAATGCGCTGAGCGAGGAGTTCGACGTCGAGATCTGGCGCGACGGCCATGCGTGGGAGCAGGACTACTCCAAGGGCGATCCCGTCAGCGAACTGCGCAAGATGGGCACGAGCAAGCGCCGCGGCACGAAGGTTCACTTCCTGCCCGACCGTTCGATCTTCACGGTCACGGAGTACAACTACGACACGCTGGCGCAGCGGCTTCGGCAGCTCGCGTTCCTGAACAAGGGCATCGAGATTACGCTGACGGACGAGCGCGCCACCGATGCGAAGAGCGGCGAGTTCAAGGCGCAGAGCTTCAAGTACAGCGACGGCATCGCGGGATTCATCAAGCACCTGAACAAAGGCAAGCAGGTGCTGCACGAGAAGCCGATCTACATGGAGACCGAGAAGGGCTCGCTGGTGATGGAGATTGCGCTGCAGTACAACGACTCCTACTCGGAGACGGTCTTCTCGTTCGCCAACAACATCAACACGGTCGACGGCGGCAGCCACCTGTCCGGCTTCCGTACAGCGCTGACGCGCACGATCAACTACATCGGCCAGCAGATGGGCCTGTTCAAGGACCTGAAGGAGAACCTCTCCGGGGACGACGTTCGCGAAGGCCTGGTCGCGGTTATCAGCGTGAAGCTGCCGCAGCCGCAGTTCGAAGGCCAGACCAAGGGCAAGCTGAACTCCGACGTCGCCGGTGACGTGCAGGCTTTCGTGAACGAGCGGCTAGGCGCGTTTCTGGAGCAGAACCCTCCGGTTGCGCGCAAGATCATCTCGAAGGCGATCGACGCGGCCCGGGCACGCGAAGCGGCGCGCAAGGCTCGCGACCTTACACGGCGCAAGGGCGCGCTCGACGGCGGCGGTTTGCCGGGCAAGCTCGCTGACTGCTCCGAGCGCCGGCCGGAGATGTGCGAGCTGTACCTGGTTGAGGGTGAGTCGGCCGGCGGCACCGCCAAGCAGGGCCGCGACCGCAAGTTCCAGGCGATTCTTCCACTGAAGGGCAAGATCCTCAACGTCGAGAAAGCGCGCTACGACAAGATGCTCGGGCACGAAGAGATCCGCGCGATGATCACGGCGCTCGGCACGGGTATCGGCAAGGACGACTTCGACATCGCGAAGCTGCGCTACGGCAAGACCATTCTGATGACCGACGCCGACGTCGACGGCTCGCACATCCGTACGCTTCTGCTCACCTTCTTCTTCCGTCACATGGGCGAGTTGATCAAGCGCGGCAACGTGTACATCGCGCAGCCGCCGCTTTACCGCATCAAGAAGGGCAAGTTTGAGCAGTACATCAAGGACGACCGCGAGTACGTGACAGTCATGATCAAGCGCGCGGCCGACGGCATGGTGATCCGCTACGGTGAAGGCGGCGCGAAGCTCGAGGGCAAGGACCTGACGAAGTACATGTCGCAGCTCAACGACTACCTTGGCCACTTCGAGAAGGTTTCGAAGAAGCTGCGCAACAACGATGTCGTGCAGGCGTTCGCTGAGATCTTCGCCAATGAAGGCAAGGACTCGGCGCGCCGCGCGGACTTCGAGTCCGCGGACAAGCTGAAGAAGATGCGCGCGCGTCTGCAGGAGCTCGCGAAGCCTTACCAGTTCAAGGCTGTATCGGACGTGGAGAAGGACTCCGAGCACAACCTTTTCTTCGTCTCGTTCACAGACGCGCAGGGGGCTACGCGCGCGATCGACTGGACGCTCGCGGCTGCGCCGGAATCACGCCAACTCCTCGCAAAGCAGGCACAGCTCGGAGATGCGCTGCACGGCCCGTTCCTGATTGAGTACGCTGCCGACGCCAGTAAAGGCGGGGAGGCGAAGCCCGACGCCAAGTCCGCCGCGCCGAGCCAGGCGGAGCTCGACGAAGCTGACGAGATTGAGCAGGAGGAAGGCGTCAACGAGACGATCGCCGCCGCGCCGGGGACGAAGGACGAAGCTAAGCCCGGCAAGCGCCCAGCGAAAGCCGCGCAGGATCCAGTCGAGAAGAAATCGCCGCGCGAGGTCTTTGACTACGTGATCGAGCAGGGCCGCAAGGAGTACCAGGTGCAGCGCTACAAGGGACTCGGCGAGATGACTGCGCCGCAGCTCTGGGAGACCACGATGGATCCCGCCCGCCGCACGCTCCTGCAAGTCAGGCTCGAGGACATCGCCGCAACAGAGGAGATTTTCTCCACGTTGATGGGCGAGGACGTCGAAAACCGCCGCAAGTTCATCGAAGAGAACGCGCTCGACGTGAAAAACCTGGACATCTAATCCGGCCAGAAATTCACAAGCCCGGCGGCTCGCAAGAAGCGCCGGGTTTTGTTTTGGCTGGCGCGAGTCTCCGGAAGCTCGCCTACTCTCCGTACTTGCTCGCTTTGCGTCTAAACTCCTGATGGTTTTTCGAGACAAGCGCTCCTATCTGATCAGCTCACCCCCTCTTGCCTTGCTGGCCGCTCTGCTGCTGTCCCCCGCTCTCGCCGCGCAACGGAGCGGCCATGCCAGCTCTGCCGCGCAGCCGGCCGCGCCGCAGCGGAGCACGGCTTCGAACTCGGCTACGCCTGCCACGGCGCCCGCAGCCGCGCCGGCGAACGCGCCGCAGCCTGCACAAGATGGATCTGCCAACCCGATGACCTCAAGGCATGCGGCGCCGACGCTTACGCTTGAGCAGCAGATCGCGAAGCTGCCCGCCATGCCGGGAACCAAGATCGATGTCACATCGCAGGGACAGACGATCCTTCAACACCTGAACGACATTCTGCGTTTCTACCGCGCGGCGACAACCAAGATCCAGAAGGCCGGCGAACCGAGCGACATCCTCTATGCCGAGCAGTCGAAAGCGCAGGCTACGCAGATCGCGCAGCTCGCCTTCCAGGCCGCCCGCGATGAAGCCGCGCTTCTGGCCCGCATGAACTCTGCAACTGCGGCGACTCAGGACAATAGAAATGCGCAATCTGAGAGTCAGCGTATTGCGGCGGCCCGCGCTCGAATCCAGAACCAGGTCGTGGCACTCCAGACAACAGATGCGGCCAACGACGCCGCACTCGCGCACGCGAATGCGAAGACGCGTCCCGCGCTACTCGAGAAGCAGGAGCAGATCGATGGCGAGTTCAAGTTCCTGCAGGCCACCCTTGACGCGCTGAACCGCGTCGCCACGTTCACTGAAACGAAGGGCAACGGATCCGGACTGCCTGCGCAGATTGAGCAGCTCGCAAGTTCGGCTCCGGAGCTGAGCTCAGGAACCGGAAAATCGATCACCGCTCCGCCGCTCGAAAACGTCGGGGACGCGCAGCGCTCAGGGCTGGTTACGCAGGGCTCCGTCGTGTTCGATCTGCTGTCGGCGCGGCGTTCCATCGATCAGCAGATCGCCGAAACTGATCGGCTGCGGGATCAGGCCAACACGCTCCGCGAGCCTTTTGTGAACGTGCTGCGCAGCTTGATCCGCCAGGGCGAAGCTCTCAGCCAGCAAGCAACCAACGTCACAGCGGCCAATGGCACGCAGAGCGTCCTCGCAACGCGGCAACAGTTTGACCAGCTCACATCGACGTTTCAGGTGCTCTCCGACGCCATGCTTCCGCTTAGCCAGGAGGTGACCGTGCTGCAGCAGGAACGCGGCACGCTAACGAGCTGGCGCATTGCGACCGACGCCGAGTACAAATCCATTTTGCGCTCGCTGCTGATTCGGGCCGCTCTTATTGCGGGTGCTCTGATTCTGCTCGTGATCATCAGCCAGGTCTGGAGCCGCGCGACGGTCCGTTATGTAGCCGATGTCCGCCGCCGCCGCCAGTTGTTGCTGGTCCGCCGCATCGTTATAGGGTTTCTTGGCGGGCTGATCATCATCTTTGGTTTCGTCACTCAGTTCAGTTCGCTGGCCACGTTCGCGGGCTTCATCACCGCGGGCATCGCCGTTGGGCTGCAGACCATCCTGCTTTCCGTTGCGGCCTACTTCTTCATCGTGGGCCGTTATGGCGTTCGAGTCGGCGACCGCATCACGGTAGCAAACGTGACAGGCACCGTCATCGAGGTGGGCATTGCGCGGTTTTATCTGATGGAACTCGTAGGCTCCGGGACGGAGTTGCACTCGACCGGACGCGTCGCGGTGTTTGCGAATTCCGTGCTGTTCCAGACCGGAACGCCGCTGTACAAGCAGCTCCCGGGCACCGAGTACGCGTGGCACGAACTCACCGCGAAGTTGAAGCCCGAGGCGGATCCTGAGGCCGTCGGCAAAGCGCTTTGCAGCATCATCGACGGTGTCTATCAGACTTACAAGACCGCGATCGAATCGCAGCAGCAGCAGATTGAGAGTTGGATGGGAGCTTCTGTTGACCGGCCGAGCGTCGATTCGCATCTGCGAATGGTTGATGACGGTATCTTGGTCGCGGTCCTCTTCCCAGTGCAGATCGAAGGCGCCGCAAAGGCCGACGCGGCGATCGCGGGGGCGATTATCAAAGCCATGCAAACCGACGGTCCGTTGAAACAGGGACTCGCGGCTGTGCCCACAATCAAAGCCGCGATCAAGACGTAGCAGAAGGCGGAGCGCGTTGCTGTATGCTCAGTGGCAAGTTTTCCAAGCCAACTGACAACAGGAGATCGCCGTGCCGCGTTCTGTGCTCGCTCTGCTCGCATTTTGTTTTAGCTCCGCCCTCGGCCAAACTACGGCGCACTCGCCCGCGACCGCGCCGAAGGTCATCGTGGTTCACGCAGCGCACATGCTGGACGGCAACTCCAGCAGCCTGAGTGGACCGGTGACCGTGACGATCAGCAACGACCGCATCACATCGGTCACGTCGGGAACCATTCGTTCGCCTGGCGCGGATATCATCGAACTCGGCGATCAAACCCTGATGCCTGGGCTGATTGATGCGCACAAGCACATGGGTGGCGCGCCGTCACTTGGCATGAACCCCTTCCAGTCTCGCCTCACTGTCTCCGAGCTGGAGAACGCAATCGGCGCGGTAGCGATGGCCCGCAAGCTGCTTCTCGAAGGCTTCACCACGGTGCGCAACGTCGGCTCCGCCGGTGGTGTGGACCTCGCTCTCAAGCGCGATATCGACCGCGGTTGGATCCCCGGTCCGCGCATCATTGTGTCACTCGAGCCGATCTCGGTCACAGGCGGCCACAGCGATCCGCGCAACGGCATTGACCCCGCGTGGGCTAACCGCACGTGGGGCGGCTCTGTGGCCGACGGCCCCGAAGAGTTCGCGAAGCAGGTGCGCGAGCATCGCCGCCGCGGCGCGGAGGTCATCAAGATCATGCCGTCCGGCGGTGTACTGTCCATCGGCGACGACCCCAAGGTGCAGACCATGACCGACGCTGAGATCAAGTCGGCCATCGACACGGCGCACAACCTCGGGCTCAAAGTTGCCGCGCATGCGCACGGCAAAGCTGCAATTGATTCCGCCGTGCGCAACGGGGTCGACTCCATCGAGCACGGCACATACGCCGATGCCGAAAGCTTCGCATTGATGAAACAGCATGGCACGTATCTGGTGCCCACGCTTCTGGTCGCCGACCAGGTGCATGAATTGGCGGTCAAGCACCCCGAGCAGCTTAATCCCTCCGCCGCGCAGAAGGCGCTGGAGGTCACGCCGCTGATGAAAGGGATGCTGGGTGCGGCGTACAAAGCGGGCGTGAAGATCGCCTTCGGAACGGACACCTCGCGCGGCGTCAACGCGCACGAGTTCGCCCTGATGGTGGATGCGGGTCTCACGCCCGCCGACGCGCTCTTTGCTGCCACGCGCAATGCCGCCGACCTCGTTGGCGTCACCGGATCTGCCGGTTGCATTCGTGCCGGCTGCTATGCGGACATGATCGCCGTCAACGGCGACCCGCTGCATGACATCACCACTATGGAACACGTCCGGTGGGTGATGAAGGGAGGCATCGTGTACAAGCGTGACGGACAAGCGGTAGCGCAGCCGGTCCCGGCCGGCGCATATTTTGATTCTGCCGACATGGACGACGAGTAAGCAGCGTTCTCAGTTCGTAGTTGACATTGCAGCCTGGGCGTGTCTACATTGTAGGCATGGCAGAGCTCCTCGGAACCTTCGAGCAGATCGTTATCCTCGCCGTCGTCCGGCAAGGCGACGATGCGTATGGGCGCGCCATCCTGCGCGAGGTTGAGCAGGCGTTCTCCGGTTCACGCACCATCTCCGCCGGCGCGGTCTACTCCACGCTCGATCGCCTCGAAACGCAGCGCCTTCTCCGCTCCAGGCTGGGCGAGGGAACTGCTGATCGCGGTGGCCGGCGACGTCGCTTTTACCGCGTTACAACGAGCGGCTACCGGGCTCTCAACGAAGCGAAATCTACGCTTGAATCTCTCTGGAACTCAATCCGCTGGCCCGCCGAGGTGCGTTTATGATCCGTCCTGCGCCACCCGCATTTCTTCAGCAGATTCTTCTCGCCCTGCTAGCTCCGCGCGATCAGGAGTCCGTCAGCGGCGACCTTCTCGAGGCGTACGCTGAGCGGCGCGGCACAAGCGGCGCACTGTCGGCGAATCTCTGGTACGCGCGCCAGGCCCTGAGCCTTGTCCCGCACGCTGCCTGGGCCGCGTATGGCCGCACTCCGACGCTCGTGTTGCTCTGCTGTTTCACGGCGGCTTGCGGCGCATGGCTCGGCACCATGGACATCCTGCTTCACCATCATGACCTGCTCTATCACGAGTCCATCTCCGGGCTCATCGTTGGCCAGGCGCTGCTGACCCTTGTCACGCTGCCACTCCGGCGTATCGCGTCATTGCGCTGGGCTGCCGCGATCGGCGGAGCGGCCATCCTGTGGCTCGGCAGCAGCGCGTTGATTAAAATGCTGCGCGGCGATCACTCGTTCGAGGGCTACATCCTCATCATCGCGTTTCTGCTCGTTGTTCAAGCAGGCATGACATGGCGTACCTTGCTTCGGCGCCAGGTGGCGAGCGCCTGAAGAATCCGGAGCGCTGAGCCGCGGTCGCAGCGGCGATGTGCATCCAATAGCATCAACGCATGGCTGCCCATAAGAAGCGCGCGCTCGTTACCGGAGGCGCAGGCCTCATCGGTTCGCACATCACCGACCTCCTCATTCGCGAAGGCTGGCGGGTCCGCATCCTCGACAATCTGGAGCCGAACACCCATAAGTTTGGTAAGCCGGCATGGATCAACCCTGCGGCCGAGTTCGTGCAGGGCAACCTTCAGGACGCCGCGACGATTCTCGAGGCGCTCGACGGCATTGATGTCGTATTTCACGAAGCAGCCTACGGCGGCTACATGCCGGAGATGGCGAAGTATGTCCTGGTTAATAGCTTTGGCACGGCGCAGATGCTCGAGCTCATCCGCGATCACAAACTTCCGATTCGCAAGGTCGTCGTCGCCAGCTCACAAGCGGTTTACAGCGAAGGCGCCGCCCTCTGCCCGACGCACGGCCACGTTGTCCCAAACATCCGTCCCGTCGAACAACTCCGCGGCGGCGACTTCGCCGCGCATTGCCCGCTCTGTGATGAGCCGACGAGATCGATTCCCACTCCTGAATCCACGCCCGCCGGCGGCGAAACCGTATACGCGCTCACGAAGGTTGATCAGGAACGGCTCGTGCTTCTTTGGGGCAAGCAGGTCGGCATCCCGACGGTCGCCCTGCGCTACTCCTGCACGTATGGACCGCGGCAGTCGCTCTTCAATCCGTACACCGGCGTCATCGCGATCTTCTGTACGCGGTTGCTGAACAATCAGCCGCCGATCTTGTACGAGGACGGCAACCAGACACGCGACCTCTGCTTCGTTGAAGACATCGCGCGCGCCAACCTGCTCGCCGCAGAATCCGACGTACTCGACGGCCTCCCCGTGAACGTCGGCAGCGGCCGCGCGACATCTGTACGCGAGCTCGCGCACATCATCGCGTCGCAACTCAACATCAACATCGAGCCCCTCGCACGCGGCGAGTTCCGCCCCGGCGAAATCCGCTCGCTCATTTCCGACATCACACGCGCCCGCGCGATCGGCTATGCGCCCAGCGTCACCATCGAGCAGGGAATCGCGCGCTACATCGACTGGATTCGCACCCAAGGCGAGATCAAAGACTACTTCGCTGAGATCGAAGCCGCCCTCCGCGCGAAGGGCATTGTGCAGAGCATCGCCAACTCTAGCTAGTCCTTCTTGCGCATGAACACGCGCATGGGCATCACATCCATCTTGTTCAGCCCGGCTTTCACCGTAGGATCGCCATCGGCCATCGCCTGCGCCTCGGCCTGCGTGCATTCCACGACAAACATTCCGAACACCCCCTTCGGATCGTTCACCGGACCAAGGATCAGAACCTTGCCCGTCTTGAACTGTTCCGCCCAGTAGGCTGCGTGCTGCTGCATCAGCGCACGCTCCTGCTCGGTCATGTCCGTCGCGAACGTCGGCCGTGGCGGCACCAGCCGAATAAAAAACTGTTGAGGTCGCGCCTGCGCCGCAGCCGGAGGAGCGGTAGCGGTCTGAGCCTGCATCGCCATTGGCCCACACAGCGCCATCAAAACCAACGCCGTCCACACACACCACGCGCGAATTCGAGAGCTGATCATGCAGAGCAATCTACCAGCAGTCGACTACGCGATCGTCTAAATGTTCTCCGCTTCCAGCTCACGCATCGCGAGACTCGCCTCACGAATATCCTCCGGCGGACCCATCGGGCGATGCACCAGCGACACAAGAATGAAGCTGATGATCATCAGCAGCAACCACGAACCGAGCTTGCTGAGCCGCACCACCTGCCACGCCGCTCTCTGGTGCGGATACACCCACACCGCCCCGAAGGTGCCCACGTTCTCTGCAACCCAGATGAACAGCGCCACGAGCAGAAATCCCAATAGCAGCGGCATCCTGCGGTACACCTGGTAGGGCCGGTAATAGACCCATGTTCGCCCGAACGCCACCGCGATCAGGCCAAACAGCAGCAGCCGCATATCGGCAAAGAAGTGATTCGCGAAGAAGTTTGCGTAGATCAGAATCGCAAGCGTGACGGTCGCGCCGCGGCTCGGAAAGCGGGTGTAACGCATGTCCAGGATCCGCGTGGTTCGTGCCATGAAGCTGCCGACGGACGCATACATGAAGCCGGAAAACAGCGGCACGTGTCCCACTCGGAAAAAATTGGTTTCCGGATAGCTCCAGGAGCCGACGCTCGTCTTGAACAGCTCCATTGCCGTGCCAATGACATGAAACGCGAGAATGACCTTGGCTTCCCGCACTGTTTCCATTCGCGTCGCGAGCATCAAGAACTGCAAGCCGAGCGCTGCAAGAAACAAAAAGTCATAGCGCGCCAGCGGTGCGTGCGCGGGCCAGAGGTACTTCGTCAGCAGAATGAGCGCGAGCAGGACGCCGCCGAAGAGGCATGCCCACGCCTGCTTGAACACAAACAGCGCGAACTCCCAGCAGAACGCGTCAATGCGTCCGCGCGACCGGTGCTGCTCAAGCCGCAGACGAATCGCATGAAAACGGGTTTGCTTTCTAGCCAGCATCCGTCGGGCAGCAACAGCTTACCTGCAAAAACGCTTGACTCCACAATCGCGTACCATTCATCTCTGCACACGACGAGCAGGTCATGTCCACTGAACCGATCTCCGCTACGTTCCTCTCCTTCTCGACGCGGCACATGCAAGACATGCATGCCGACATCGGCAACTGCCTCGCGAAGCTGTATGAAGACCAGGTCTGGTCGCGCGGCGGCGCACACGAAAATTCGATCGGAAACCTGCTCCTGCATCTCGAAGGCAATATTCGCCAATGGATTTTGCACGGTGTAGGCGGCCAGCCTGACGTTCGCCGCCGCGACGACGAGTTCACGCTCGCGCCGACGACGAGCAGTGCCGAAGCGTTCGCACGGTTCACAGCAACGCTCAACGAAGCTCGCCAGGTGATCGCCACGCTTCCGCCCGAGCGGCTGACCGAAACGATCGATCCGCAGCCGGCCAGCACCTGGCGCCACACGCCGATTCTCGTGGCGATCTACAAAGTCGTTGGACATCTCGAGTACCACACTGGTCAGATCATTCTGCTCACCAAACAGCTCGTCGGGACGGACCTGGACCTCACGATTCCGCGCAAGCGATAGGACGGCAGAACCAACGCGAGCGGGGCCAGTACGGTAAAATCAAGCATGGGCGTGCGTTTCTTCCGCGCGAACCCATCCTCCTGAGAGCTCATCCCTCGTGAACAAAAAGCAGTCCGCCGTCATTCTTGGCGCCCAGTGGGGCGACGAAGGCAAAGGCAAGATCGTCGACGTCCTCAGCGAAAAGTTCGACATCGTCACGCGCTACGCGGGCGGCCATAACGCCGGACACACGGTCATCATCGCCGGTAAGAAGTTCGTCCTGCAGCTTATTCCCTGCGGTGTTCTACGCCCAGGCTGCAAAGGCGTTATCGGCAACGGCGTCGTGCTGGATCCCGCGGCGTTCCTCAATGAGGTCAAAAAGCTTCAGGACGCGGGCCTTCCTGCGTATCGTCCTGAGGAGAAGCAGCTCTTCGTCTCCAATCGCGCACAGGTCATCCTTCCGTATCACCGGATGATCGAGCTCGCCGCGGAAACCGCGCCCGGCCGCCAGACCATCGGCACGACACGGCGCGGTATCGGCCCGGCGTATGAGGACAAAATCCATCGCAACGGTCTGCGTGTCGCCGACCTGCTCAACTCTTCGCTTCTGCGCACGCACATCAACAACGCCTGCCATGAGAAGAACACCATCGCGCACGCGCTCTTTGGAACGGAACCATTAGACCCGCGCCAGATGTACGAGGAGTACTCGCGCTACGCCGAGCAGATCGCGCCGTTCGTCGCCGACACCGCCGTTCTGCTCAACCGGGCGATCGACGAAGGCCAGAACATTATGTTCGAGGGTGCACAGGGCGCGCTGCTCGACATCGACCACGGGACTTATCCCTTTGTTACGAGCTCCAACTGCACCGCCGGCGGCGCGGTCACCGGCACCGGGGTCGGCCCCACGCGTATCGGCACCGTGATCGGCGTCACGAAGGCCTACGTCACGCGCGTGGGCGAAGGCCCTTTTCCGACCGAAATCGCCGATTCGCAAGGTGACCTGCTTCGCGCGCGTGGGCAGGAGTACGGTGCAGTCACCGGTCGTCCACGCCGCACCGGCTGGCTCGACCTTCCACTGTTGCGCTACTCGAACATGATCAACTCCACCGAGTGGCTCGTCGTCACCAAGATGGATGTCATGGACGAGTGCGCCGAGATCCCGGTCTGCACGCATTACAAGATCGACGGCAAGGTCACCGATGTCATTCCGGCCGACATCCGCGGCTTCAAATCCATCCAGCCGATTTACACGACCCTGCCGGGGTGGAACTCTTCGACCGCCGGCATCACGGAATATGACAGGCTCCCCAAGCGCGCCCAGGAATACCTCGACTTCATCGCCAAAGAATCTGGCGCCCGCATCGGCATGATCTCCACCGGTCCCGACCGAGCCGAAACCATGCTCGTCAACGGCTTCGACCAGGCGCTCGCATGAGGCAAGATTTCAGATAAAACGTTTTAGATTTTCGCAGAGGCCTCCTCGCGATCTGCGCCGCCGACCTCTAACATCTAAAATCTGATAGCTAACATCTGCCTTATGATCTCCTTCACCGTACGTATGACGTTCCGTCCCGAAGACCGCGAAGAGATCGCCGTCATTCTGCGCGAGCTTGCCGCCGCTTCGCGTCAGGAGCCGGGCTGCGTCAGCTACATCCCCCACCGCGTCGAATCGGATCCTGACACCATCCTCATCTATGAGCAGTATCGCGATCAGGCTGCGCTGAACACGCACCGAGCATCGCCGCACTTCGCCCAGTATGCCGTCGGCGGGCTTTACCAGCGCATGCTCATCCGGGCCGTCGAAATTCTTGATGCGCTCGCCTGATCCGCGCCATCCGCACCTGAGCCGCGCCTGAACCCCGCTGTAGATGAAGTAAATGTCACGAGCGCCGCTCGCCTTCCGCTCCCGTCAGTGCAGCCGAAAGCCCCGTTTGCACCGTCCAAAGGGTGTACCCCTCGCGCGGGCATCGCATCCCACCAACGGTCTTTGACTCACTGTGCGAGGCGTTCTACTATCCGGTACGCCATGCGCCTCTCTGGTTCAACGCGCGCTTTGCTCCTGGCGGTAAGCTTCGGCGTCGCTGTGCCGATGCACGCTGGGCCGCATCGCGTGGCTCGCAACACACGCGATCAGATCGAGGCGCTGGAGGCCCAGTGGAAAGAGGCCGCGCTCTCCAACAACATCGAGGCGATGGACCATCTGCTCTCTGAGGACTATCTCGGCATCACTGCCAGCGGGCAGGTCGTTACCAAGCCGCAGCAGCTTGACCGCATGCGCTCGCACAGCATCTCCATCAGTTCAATCGACGTTTCCGATGTCAAGATTAAGCTCATCAGCCAGCACGCCGCGATCGTGACGTCGCTCGCCCAGGTTGAAGGCGCGAACGAGGGCCGTCCGATTCAAGGCAGCTTCCGCTACACGCGGGTCTACTCCCGCGTTCCTGGAACGGGCACGTGGAAGATCACCAGCTTTGAAGCGACACACGTCCCGAAGCGCCTCGCGCAAGCGAAAGCTTCGCCTCCGCCGCAGCCCTGACCTGCTCGCTTCAGCTTGCTGTCAAATAATTAAGATCTACGCAGCCGCGCCCGTCAGGCGACCTGGGGCTCGGCTGTACGTGGTGCTGCTGCACTCTGCCGCGGGCCGATTTTGCGTTCGCCGAGGGCAGTGACATTCAGACCCATCACTCGCCGCATCAGCGACCGTGTTCCGCCGGTCAAACCCGCATCTTCCGGCTCGCGATGGAGCCGTGAGATCGGTGTGTGCCGGTTTCCGGTTTCCTGTGCGCCGTCTTGAGGTTGATGCATGCTTTCGGCACTTGCGGAGGCGGTCCACGCCACCCCGCCATGCCCTGCCCGCTTGTAGCCGAAGCGCGTTCCCTCGCGGAGAGGGATTTGATTAGGCGTAGAACCAACGAGCGACTTCTCAACCCTCATTGGGACTCCTCAGGGGGGTTCCTGGAGTCGACCCCTACAGCTCTTGAGATGAGCAAAGATTACATCTTGGTTGTTCGTACTCTGCTTGTTTTTCTTCGATGGCACGCAACGTGCATGCACAGCAAATCCACCGGCAACGCACAGGCGCGGTGCCTCAGGTCTCGAACTCGCTTCCACCTATACTCGTCCGCATGGACTACCTCTGGACGCCATGGCGCTACGCCTACGTGACTGAAAAGCCGAACGGCCGGCGCGGTGTGCCGGAACCACTCGCGGCCTGGCCTGGAGATAACGGTTGTGTCTTCTGCAACCTGGTCGCCGCGACGGACTATGCAATCCAGAACGGGATGCCGCGCGACGAAGCCGAACGCGCCAGCGGCATTCTCGCTCGGGGCTCCCGCACATTCATGATGCTCAACGCCTTTCCTTATAACAACGGGCATTTGATGATCGTGCCGTACCGCCATGAGGCTTCGCTCGCCGCCCTTCCCGAAGATGACGCCATCGAACTCATGCTCAACGCCCGCCGCGCCGAGCGTGCCCTGCGCTCGGTCTACAATCCTGCCGGGTTGAACATGGGCATCAACCTCGGCGAATCCGCCGGCGCCGGCATCGCCGACCACGTCCATCTGCACGCCCTTCCCCGGTGGGCCGGCGACACCAATTTCATGACCGTCATCGGCGAAACTCGTGTGCTGCCGGAGATCTTGTCCGACAGTTGGAGCAGGCTGCGCGCCGCACTCGAAGCCCAAGAGAACGAAGTCACCCGCGAAGCTACGCCCGGCAGAGCAAAAGAATCCTGATTCCGCGTCGGCCATTGCGGAAGACTCCTGTTTTCTCGCGGCACGATATTTGACCCATTTCGCTCCCACTGCTACACTTGGTATTGCACCGCTGCGTGCGGGATCCAGTCGCAGACGGTTGTTTAATCCGCTCCCGCTGAAAATCCTCAAGAAGCATCTTATATAGGCCGCAGCGACGGCGAACGCATCGTTGCCTTCAGAAAAAGATGCAACCCGGGGTGACGCCGGGACGTATTGAAATACATACGATTCACTGGATTCCGGAGCAGTTTTGAATGGCCGCTGAAGACCAGATTCCAGTTCCAACCGAGAGCACAGCCCTGAACACCACACTTGAACCCACCGCCCACGACGCAGTGACGACCACCGAGACAACGCCGACCGAAGTCTCCTCTAACCCCGAGCCGACTGACGCCCAGCCGCAAGCTGCGTCCGAGCAGGCGACCCCGGCGAGCTCCCCTGCGCCAGCGCAGCCCGCGTCCATCGCAGCCTCGTCCGCGCCGCATGGCTTCCAGGCCGAGCCCGAGTACTCCGATGAGGACTTTGCGAAGGCGCTCGAGAGCTTCGATCGCGAGCAGGCAGCTGAGAAGGATGCCGCACAGTCGCTGAGCACCGAAGAGTCCGTCGTCACCGGCACTGTCGTCAAGATCACGGACAAGCACGTCGTCGTCGATATCGGTCTCAAGTCCGAGGGACTCATTCCTCTGGAGCAGGTTGTCGATCACACCGGCGCGCCCAAGTTCAACGTTGGTGACACCGTCGAAGTCGTGGTCGAGCGCGAGGAGCAGGAAGGCGGCTATCTCGTCAGCTACGAGAAGGCGCTTCGTCATAAGGTGTGGGACAAGCTTGAAGAGGCGGCCAACACCAAGACTCCCGTGAAGGGCATGGTTGTCTCGCGTGTGAAGGGCGGCCTCACCGTCGACATCGGCATCAAGGCGTTCCTTCCCGGGTCGCAGGTTGAGGTTCGTCCGGTCCGCAACCTCGACGGCTACATCGGCACCGAGATCGAAGTCCGCGTTATCAAGCTCAACAAGAAGCGCGGCAATGTCGTCGTCTCCCGCAAGGAGCTCCTCGAGGAAGAGCAGAACGCACGCAAGTCCGTCACGCTCGAGCACCTCGAGGAAGGCGCGGTCTTCACCGGCACGGTCAAGAACCTCACCGACTACGGCGCGTTCGTCGACATGGGCGGCCTCGACGGCCTGCTGCACATCACCGACATGAGCTGGGGACGCCTCACGCATCCGCGCGACCTCGTCAACGTCGGTGACGAGATCCAGGTCAAGGTCCTCAAGTTCGACAAAGAAAAGCAGCGCGTGTCGCTCGGCTTCAAGCAACTCACGCCTGACCCCTGGCTCGATGCCACGGAGCGCTACCCGATCGGTGCGCAGGTTCGCGGACGCGTGCTGTCGGTCACCGACTACGGCGCGTTCGTTGAGCTCGAGCAGGGCATTGAGGGTCTGGTCCACGTCAGCGAAATGACCTGGTCCAAGCGCATGAAGCATCCCTCGAAGATGGTCCACCCCGGCGACGAGGTCGACACCATCATCCTCTCGGTCAACCCGAACGATCGCCGCATCTCGCTCGGCATGAAGCAGCTCCAGGAGAACCCCTGGGAGCATCTCGAAGACAAGTACCCCACCGGTGCCGTCGTCGAGGGCCGCGTCCGCAACCTTACGGACTTCGGCGCCTTCATCGAGATCGAGGACGGCATCGATGGCCTCGTGCACGTCTCGAATCTTTCCTGGACCAAGCGCATCAAGCACCCGAGCGAAGTGCTCAAGAAGGGTGAGAAGGTCAAGGCTGTCGTGCTCGGTGTCGAGCCCGAGAACCGCCGCCTCTCGCTCGGCATCAAGCAGCTTCAGCCGGATGTTTGGGACACCTTCTTCGAGCAGCATCGCGTCGGCGACATTGTTCACGGCAAGGTCCTGCGCACCGCGCAGTTCGGCGCCTTCATCGAGATCGCCGAAGGCATCGAAGGCCTCTGCCACGTCTCCGAGGCAGTCGACGAGCACGGCCACCAGGCTACGCTCAACGTCGGCGACGAGCACGACTTCAAGATCGTCAAGATGAGTCAGGAAGAGAAGAAGGTCGGCCTCAGCCTCAAGGCCATCGGCGAAGAAGCTTCCCGCGCCGAGGTCGAGAACTACAAGGAGTCCAAGTCGAAGACCCAGTCAAGCTCCTCGTCCTCCAGCTCCTCCACAACCCTCGGCGATCTCATCAACTGGAAGCGTGAGAACCAGTAGTCGCTCGCAACTCTCCGCGAAACGCGTACTTGACGGACCAAAGGAAAGGCCGCCCACCCGGGCGGCCTTTGTCGTGCTGTTGTTGTCTATCGCGTTAGCCCTTGAGTCTGCGGCGGACGATGCCAGCCAGACCCAGCACACCGGTTCCCAACAACGCCAAACTGCCTGGTTCCGGAGTTGCCGCCGGCGAGAACGAAAGCGAACTCAAAAGTACGTTCCCGGAAGTCGCCGTGATGTCCAGATACTTGTCGCCCGGAGTCAACGTGAACCCGAGTTCGCTTGAGCCGGTCTTAAGGCTTGTTCCCCCCGTCATGGAGCCGAGCGTATTCGTCTCATAGACCTTCCACGCGTCACTGCCGGTGGAACTGTCCATGAAAATTGTGAGAGGACCGTTGCCCAGGATCGACGACACGCTCAGTTGAATGAAAGATCCGGGCGTAATTTCGTGCTCGCCGGTCGTATCGTCCGTCAGGCCGAGCCCGTCCTCGTCGCCCCCGTTCTGCTTGGCATACAGCGTTCCCCAGCTGCTTTCATCCGTGGCAGTGATCGAGTAGGTGCCCGAGCTGTATGTGGTTGAGGAACCGCAGCTCGCATTTTTGGTCGTGCCGTTCCCGCAGGTATCAAAGTTGAATGTAACCGTCGCCGCGTGCGCCGCGACGGGAAGCATTAGAAGGAAGAGTCCTGACATACCAACGCAGCTAAGTAGTTTCAAGGATCGCATTTTTGGTCGTTCTCCCAATGGACGTTAATCAATAGCAATGCTCTCTTCACATGCGTGACCTGAGACAAGTGACAGGAAGAATCGGGTATTGATAACTCAGTTATGAGCACGTCATTGGCCCCTGCCGTTCGATTCACGACATGAAATAGGGCGTAATAAATGAATGACTTACGGGAAAAGCGGCGTCGCGTCGCGACTCTTCAACGCGATCCGATGCAACGTTCCGCAGAACAAAAGGAGAACCGCTTTCCCTCGCATCTCCTCACCGTTCAAACGCAAAGCTCTCAATCGCCACCTGCGGGGCCGCGAGCGATCGCCCCATCTGGGGCATCACCTTCACCGTGATCTCGTCGAACCTCTCCCGCTCGCCACGCGGAATCTGAAACGTCAGCGCCTCATGTACCGGTGCGCGCTTCAGCGGCATCGGCGAAACGGTGCTCGAAGCCAGAACCTTGCTTCCCAGTGACACACTTGACGCCGACCTCTTGCTCGAATCCCGTAGCCGTACTTCAACGGAGATCGAACCCGGCGCGGCGTCCGCATTCACCACGTTCAGTTGCAGCGCGCGACAGCAGTTCGCCTCCATCGCTTTCGGGAGCCGCTGGTGTGCCTCCATCATTACGGTCAGCCGGTTGGTTGACTTGATCACGCTCTTCGTCGGATCGCCCGCGACCACATGCGCCTGTGGCCCTGGCCCGCTGTCCGGCCACTGGAAATACCAATATTGCCCATCGAACGGAATTGTCTTCACCTTCGAAAAGCTCGCAGGATTCACCGCCAGCAACGGCACGACGATCTCCTGACGCATCTTCGGCCGCGTCAGAATGATTCCAACCCAATCCCGCGCCATCGGATGCGCGAACTTCGGCACGTAGTTCGCCGCGCTGACTGTCGGCATGCCAAGTAAGCCGCGCATCGCCAGCCCCACTCCAGCGAGGAACGGAAGCAGAGCGACAATCGTCAGCATCCACACCGCTACCGAGTTCCCGACTGAAGCACGTCCGACTGCAGCATCGCGCACCTTCACCTTCGCCGCCGTCCGGGTCAGCATCCGCTCCGCAAAGTACGCCGCCGCCACGGCAAACAGTGCACCGGCCATCCACGCATGACCCGCTGCATACGCCGCAATCGCGCCATCGACGACGACCGCAATCCCCATCGAAGGCAGCAACACGCGCCACAAGCGCGGTGACTCATCGATCGCAAACATCACAGGCCGCGCATGTGCATCGATCGCATGCTCGCGTGCGTCATCCTCATCACGCCTTCGTGAGACCACAAATAAGGTGAGGAACGCTGCAGTCAACGGAAGAATCACCGCTATCCAGGTAGAGCGTTCATACGTCAGCAGCGCCACCAGCGGCAGCCACACCACGGCAGTCCACGCGCCCCACACCACTGGCCACACCAGGGTCCACTCTCGCACGCCCTCACTCTGGATCCGGTAGATACTCCACACTGCCAGCGCGTGAACACACGCCGCCACCAGCATGTACACGCATGCGAGCAAAATAAGCTGCCCCACGGTCCGCAACCCCGATATCGGCGGCACACACACCATCGCGACGACAATGCTGGTCAGAATCAGGCTGCCGGCCAGCGGCCACTTCATCGGCCCGGCGCCCTGGCTGGAATCTCGGCTCATATCCATAGCGCATCTCCCTCGACGCACTCGAGTGCCCGCATCCTTCCACATCTGTTCTTCAGGCGCAAGTAGCCGCGTTCCAGCACTTTCGCGAGAGTTCCTTCGCGGTCGCTTCACTCTCGAACAGTGGTCTCCTGTGCTCCTCGTCAGTCGAAAAGATGCCGCTCGAAGACAGGCTCGCCGCCTGAACCGGCTCTCTACCGAAACCACTCCAGCGGCACTGCATCCCCCATCGCCTTGTATCCAGCCGGCCCGGGGTGCAGCCCATCGCCCGAATCAACCGCCGGATTCAACTTCATCGGATTCGCCGGATCGCGCGCTACCTTGTCGAAATCCACCGCACCATCGAAGTGCCCCGGCGCCAGAATCCACGCATTCACCGCCTCGCGCGCCGCATTATCCGCATCGCTCGGATGGTAGTAGCCCGACTTTCCATCCGGCATGATGGTCGCGCCGTACACCAGAATGCCGTGCGCATGCGCGCGCAGCACAATCTGCTGGAACGCCCCTTCCATACGCTTCACCAACTCATCGCGATCTTCCTGCGTCGCACTAGGCCGGCGCGCCAGCCCACCGAGATCATTGATCCCCTCCAGGACGATCACATACTTCACCCCGGCTACAGCCAGCACATCGCGGTCCAACCGTTGCAATATCGGCTCACCCAGCGCGTGCACCAGCAGCGCATTTCCGCCGATCCCCTCATTCACCACCGCCACGTCGTGCAGCTTCTTATCCGCGCCGACCCGCCTCGCCAGCTCATCCGTCCAGCGATCGTTCCCGTCCGTTGTTGCTGCGTGTCCGTCCGTAATCGAGTCTCCCAGCGCAATCACCGTGCGCGCTGCATCATCTGAGACCACATCCACCTCGGCCAGCCCCAGCCAGCGCACCGTCTTCTCCGCGCCGGCAAACTCCGCGTCAGCCGAGTGCTCGCCATGCAGCAGATAACTCGTCGCGCGCGACCCGGGATGACTCGTCTGCACACTCGGCGGCTCCGCATAATGAAAGCTGATCGCAAGATCACTCAACGCATCCATCGGGGTCCCCGGCGAACTTGTTCGCTGGGGTGATTCCATCGGGGTCCCCGGCGAACTTGTTCGCTGGGGTGATTCCATCTGCATCTGCACCGGGTCCGACACCCAAACGGAGCCCGCCGGAATCAAAACGAAATCCTGCCCATCAAACGTCACCGCATGGTCCGTGCTCGCATCGATCGCGCTTGACGCCGGCGACTGCGCCTTCGCCACATGTACCGCATCCACGCGCAGCGGCCTTGTCCCGAAGGCGTTCGAAAGCTGCACGCGCAGCGTCCCTCCGCCCATCGACAGATGCACAATCTGCCGGACGGTCACGTCAGTGAGTTGCTCATCCGTCAGCTGCGGCTGGCTGGGCTCCGGTCCCACCTGCGAAGTCGCCCACGTCGCCACCCAATGTGGCTCAATTTTCGCGTGCTTCTCTGCGCCCCACGCACTTGTCGCACATGCCACCAGCCCCACTGCAATCGCTCGCGCCAACAGCATCCGCATCCATCTCCTCCACTTGGCAGAATGCTATTCTCCGGCATGCGCATTTTCCTCGCGGCCGCTTTATTTCTTTCAATATCTCTAACCGCAAACGCACAGTTCTCTCCGCAGTCCCAGCAGCAGGTCGCTGATATCGCCGCCAAGACGCTGCACGACACCGGCGTACCCTCTGCCTCCATCGCCATCGTCGAAAACGATCGGGTCGTCTACGCCCACGCCTTCGGCTTGGCGAACGTGTCGCCTGCAAAGCCCGCGACCGCCGACATGGCGTACCCCATCGGCTCTATCTCGAAGCAGTTCACCGCTAACGCCGTGCTCCTTCTGCAGCAACGCGGCAAGCTTTCCATCAATGATCCTGTCGCCAAGTATTTTCCGAACTTCACCCGCGCCCACGAGGTCACCCTCCGCAACCTCATGACCATGACCTCCGGCTACGAGGACTTCGCCCCGCAGGACTACACGATCCCGGAGTGGCGCCATGAAATCGATCCGCTCGCCAACGTCACGGCCTGGGCGACCAAGCCGCTCGACTTCACCCCCGGCACCGACTGGCAGTACTCCAACACCAACTACGTCATCCTCGGCCTCATCGTCGAAAAGGTTTCCGGCCAGCCGCTCATGCAATTCATCCGCGAAAACGTTCTCGACCCGCTCCATCTCGAGAGCGTCTTCAACACCTACACGGAACGCGAAAAACTTCAGGTTACCGGCTACATCTCCAACGCGTTCGCTCCCGTGCGCGTTCTTCCGCTCGAAGGCAATGGCTGGTACTTCGGCGACGGCGACCTCGCCATGCCTGCCTCCACACTCGCCATGTGGGACATCGACCTCATTGAGCAGAAGCTCCTCTCTCCCGAGTCCTACAAAGAATTCGAAACGCCGTTCATTCTCGCTAACGGCGAGAATACCCACTACGGCCTCGGCACCTACGTGCGCGACATCCACGGCCATCGCATGCTCGAGCACGGCGGCGAGGTCGGCGGCTACGTTGCCGAAAACATTGTCTTCCCCGACGACCAGATCGCCATCGTCGTCCTCACCAACGAGACCGCCTCCTCCGCCGCGCAAACCATCGGCCAGCAAATCGCCGGCCATCTGCTCCCCGCGATTCAGACCACCGCCGCCTCCGCCGCCGACACACTGCAGCCCAAGCTCCAGGCCATCCTCACCGGGCTCGCGCACGGCACCATCACTCGCTCGCTCTTCACCGCGGACGCCAACGACTACTTCAACGCCGACACCCTCGCCGACTTCAAATCCACCCTCGCCCCACTCGGCGTCATCAGCAACATCACCCGCCTCTCCACCCACCAGCGCGGCGGTATGACCGGCGGCGTCTACCGCGTTACCTACTCCAGCGGCACCACCCTCACCCTCAGCACCTACACCACCCCTGACGGCAAGATCGAACAGTTCCTCATCACCGGCAAATCCTGAAAACTCGTCCCTTGAGAAGTTGTTCTCTTTTGTAACCTTCGCCGCTGCGAAAGTCTCGGTAGCTTTTGCGCCCGACCAGCACTGCGCGAATCTAGCGTCGACGCCGCTTCTCACTCCCGCGTGTCACTCCGCGCTTGGCCTTCGCCGAGCCTGATCCGCCCGAGGCCACCGGCTCCGTCCCGGGAAGTAACGCAAACTGCAGCCGCATCTGTTGCCGGTCCACGCGGTCCAGAATCACCTCAACCTTGTCGCCCACCCGGAAGCAGTGCCCGGTCCGCGCGCCGCAGATCGTTCGGTCCGTGTCACGGAACGTATAGTGATCGCCGATCAGCGACGCAATCGGTACCAGTCCCTCGATGAACAGCTCATTAGCTCCACAAAAAATCCGTACTTCGTCACTGACAGAATGATTGCCTTGAACTCATCGCCCAGCTTATCCGCCATGAACCGCATCTTCTTCCAGTCCATCAGCTCGCGCTCGGCATCCGCTGCTCTGCGCTCGGCCTGCGAGCTCTCCACAGCAATATCGCTCAACTCCGCGGCAGCGACCGGCCCGGCACGCCGGCTTTCTCGGGCCTGGACCCTGGACCCCGACCCTTGGCTTGCCCACGGCTGCGCATCATCGCTCCGGATCGCTCCGCCTCTCGCGTCCGCCCCGCTCCGCAACATCGCTCGCAGCAGCCGATGCACAATCAGGTCCGGGTATCTTCGAATGGGCGATGTGAAGTGCGTGTAGCAAGGACTCGCAAGCGCAAAGTGCCCCTCATTCTGCTCGGCATATCGCGCCTGCTTCAGCGACCGCAGCATCAGGTAAGCAAGTATTCGCTCCTCTGGATGTCCGCTGATCTTCCGCACCAGCCGCTGATACATCTGCGGCGTTACCGGAATTTCCGCGGGAATCTCATGCTGCTGCGCTCCACGCGTCGAGGATCTTCCACGCGCGCTCCTGCGCTGCGACTCTCTTCGATCCGCGCGCATCGTCATCCGCTTCACCGGCAGGGCACCAATACCCAGCGTCTGCCCAAAACTCGCCGCTGTCTCCTCGAACTCGAGGATCCGCTTCGGGTCCGGCATCTCGTGTATGCGATAGATCGACGCAATCCCCTGTTCTCTCAACCAGGTCGCGACGCACTCATTCGCGCTCAGCATGAACTCTTCAATCAGTCTGTGTGCCCAGCCCCTTTCCGAGCGCACTATCGCCTTCATGTTTCCATCCGGGTCGAACTCAACTACAGGCTCGGGAAGATCGAAATCAATCGATCCGCGCCTCTGGCGCTTGGCATTCAGCCGCAGCGCCAGCTCCAGCATTGCGTCAAACGCCTCAACCACGTCCGGCTGCTCGCTCGCAACACGCTCGCGCTCGGCGAAATCCTCCGCTGCCGGTTCCGGCGTCGCATCCGATCTCTGGCCTCTCGTCTCTGATCTCTTCGGCGATGCGTTCAGACAGCGCTGCACACTTGTATACGTGCACCGCCGCACGCTGCGAATGATCCCCTCACAAACCCGATAACCAACAATCTCTCCGCGCGGATCAATCTCCATCACGCAGCTCTGCACCAGACGATCCTCGTTCGGCAGCAGCGAGCACATCCCACTCGACAGCGCGTGTGGGAGCATCGGTACCGCGCGATCCGGAAAGTACACGCTCGTTCCACGCACGCGCGCCTCCGTGTCGATCGCCGACGCAGGCTGCACATACCAGCTCACGTCCGCGATGTGAACCTGCAGCTCCGTATTGCCGTTCGCGAGTGCGCGCACCAGCACTGCATCGTCGAAGTCGCGCGCCGTCTCACCATCAATCGTCACGATCGCCAGACCGCGAAAGTCCTCGCGGCGCCGAAGCTCCTCCGCATCCAGCCGCGCCACGTTTTCTGTCGCCCGCTCCTTCGCCTCCGCAATCACCCTCGCCGGAAACGTGTGCGGCAGATGATGCTTACGAATCACGATCTCCACATCAACCCCAAAAGCGTCCGGCGGCCCAAGCACTTCGATCAAGCGTCCGCGCGCCGGCCGTCCCGCAGCAGGGAACTGCGTCAGCTCCACATCAACCGCCAGCCCTTCGAGCGGCCAGCGAGCGTCTCCTGAATTCGCCGGCTCCCAGCCCGCGCGCTGCGCTCGCGCCTCTTCACCGAGCATGCGGTCCTCAGACTCCGCCTGCGCCCCAACCACCTCCGCCCCGTCGGGAACCTCGATCCATCCTGCAACCCGCTCATCGAACGGCCGCACGAAATTCCCGCGCGGTTCATTCAGGCCGATATCGCGAAGCTCGCGTGCATCTCGTACGCTGCGCCTTCGTCCCTGCGGCCGCGCATAGTGAAAGATTCCCACCACCGTCGGATTCCGGCGTGTCAGCACCCGGGCAATCCGCCCTGACCGCCGCCCATCCCGTCCTGGCGCGGCCTCATCTACCAGCACCAAATCGCCCTGCATCGCCCCGCTGATCTCATTCGGCGGGATGAAGATGTCCTCGCCGTCAGCTTCGCCACGCGGCTCCGGCCGCACGAAACCAAACCCATCCCGGTGCAGGTCGAGCCTCCCGGTCACCAGCCGTTCCCGTCCCGAACGCCCGCCCTGATCGCCAGCCGCAGCTCCCCGTCGCGAGTCCGTCGCCGGCCGCACCGCTTCCGGAATCGCCCACCCGTCCCCGTCCGTCCGCACCA
This sequence comes from uncultured Verrucomicrobiae bacterium, assembly GCA_963716225.1. Taxonomy (GTDB): domain Bacteria; phylum Acidobacteriota; class Terriglobia; order Terriglobales; family Acidobacteriaceae; genus Granulicella. Next base: position 2,539,697 of record OY970299.1, read on the forward strand.
GCTCACCCCGGCCCGCCATCCGGGTCAACTGTTCCAAAAGGAGACGCCGTTCCCGGCCGCCGCCAAGCCCAAGTTCGCGCACGAGCTGCTTGTATCCGGCTCTCCCGTTGGCGGAACGACGGATCCGCGCCATCAGCTCCCGGTCCGACCGGCTGTACGATCCACCACCCATGTGCTTGAGAATAACCGCCCGCCAGCCTAAAACCTCGCGTCGGCCGGCGATGCGATTCACCTGGATGGAAACCCAAACGCATACATTACCTCGGTAATCGTAACTAATGAATACATGTGTATGGACCTCAATCCAATGGACTTGCAACTGTACTACAGCTAAGGTTGTAGGCGTCTGGCAAATCGGCCAGAACTTCTTTCACCAGCTTGACTTGCCCTAGGAGACCCCATGAAGACCACTTTTGTTCGCGCCGCTGTCCTGATCCTCACCTTCGCCAGCCTCACCGCTCCCTCACTCACCGCGAAGACGACCACGCCGAGCAAGGCCATCGCGACCTCCAGCAACTTCAGCGGCTACCCCTCGCCTCTTTGCCTGCCTGGCACCGGTAATTACTGCGGAATGCAGTAATCACTCTTAAGACGTACACGGAGGTGCTTGTAGGACTGACCCTCGCGGGGTAGCATATCCCTCGCGAGGGAGTCCTATGAGCAATATCCTGTGGCTTCGGGATTTGAGCATCGTCGAGTGCGCGCTTTGTTTCGGCGTTCTCGGCATTATGGTCTATAAACGTCAGTTGCGCGCGTACACCGCCTTGATGGGTCTACTCGCAGTCCGCGCTCTGTCCGGCTCGATATTAATTCCCTTGCTCTTCTTCCGTAAGGCGACCGGCCTCGGAATCGAAACAGCCTACGATATCTACTTCTTCACCAACTGGATATCAGCCGGCCTCCAGGCGATATTGCTCGTTGCCACCATCTACGATGTCTACAGCAAGGCCATGCAACCGTTGAAGGGCCTTCAGAAGATCGGCAAGGTAATTTTCCGTTGGGTTGCCGTCGTCTCCGTCGCCGTCTCCGTTGCGATTGCTGTCGGTCCGCACCTTTCCACACCTAAGTTCGCGGGAACGATCACGACCGCCGTTACTCAGGTGCAGCAAGGGACGTTTGTCCTGACGCTCTGCCTTTTGCTCTTTGTCTGCTTCGCCATTCGCCCGCTGGGACTTACATACCGCAGCCACGTCTTTGGCGTCACACTCGGACTCGGCGTCACTGCGAGCGCCTTCCTGGTGCAGGCTGCGTGGATCTCCACCCTCGGCGCTCAATCGCTCTACTCGCCCATCTATCTCGTCAGCACAGTCGGCTCTCTCCTCTCTGTTTGTGTTTGGGGGAGCTACTTCATCCTGCCCGAACCCGCGCGCAAGATGATCCTTCTGCCGACCACGTCCCCGTTCTTTACCTGGAACCGCATCTCCGAAGCACTCGGCGACGAGCCCGGCTACGTCGTGGTGGCCGGCTTCAAACCGGAGATGCTCGCGGCCGCGGAACTGAAGGTACTCAGTTCGCCTGCTAAGACAGACCGCCTCGCCGCGCCGCCAGCGGTGGGTCCCGAGCAGGTTCCGCGCGCCAGTCTGCAGCAGATCGCCGTCTCTCAGTAGCCGGAACAACCGATGGAGCCGGTAACCCATCTCCTCACCGGCGCCTGTCTGGCCCGAGCCGGCCTGAACCGTCGTGCCGCATACGCCACCCTCGCAATGGCCATTGCTGCCGAGTTCCCCGACATTGACACGCTGTGGGGGCTGCGCGGTTCGGTTGACGCGTTTCAGCACCACCGCGGTATAACGCACACCTTCCTCGGCATCCCGTTTGAAGCCGCAATCATTCTGGCGATCGTCTACGGCATTCACCGCTGGAGAGCCGTGCGATATGCAAACCGCAAGCCGCCCGTCACCGTCGACGATCACGTTGCCATTGAACGTCCCCTCACTGCGGCTCCCGTGCGCTGGGGTGTGCTCTACGGCTGCTGCATCCTCGCGCTGCTCAGCCACCTGCTGCTCGACTACACCAATAACTACGGTCTGCGTCCCTTTTTCCCCTTCAACCCGCACTGGTACGCCGCGTCAATCGTCTACATCTTCGATCCCGTCATCTTCGCTCTGCTCCTGCTCGGCTTAGTCCTCCCGAGCATCTTCCGGCTCATCACCTCAGAGGTTGCGTCGCGCCGCCAGCGCTTCACAGGAACCGGCTGGCCCATCGCCGCTCTGCTTCTCATCGTGGTGTTTTGGGCAGCGCGCTGGGCCGAGCATGACCGCGCCATGCAGCTCGCCATGTCGCAGAGCCTCGAAGCTCCGCCACCGCCGGACACCTCGGGCCAGAACGCGCCCACGAGCGCGGACCAGGACCCTTCCGACGCGACTTCACAGCAAAATCAACAACCCATCCCGAAGTACCTCAGCGCGCGCCGGGCGCTCGCGAATCCAGACCCGCTGAGCATTTTCCGCTGGTATACCGTCACCGACTTCGGCCCTGTATATCAGCTCGAGCGCGCCGACACGCGCGCGCAAACCGTCGAAGCCACCGAGGGCACATACAGCAAGCCGGTCCAGACCGCCGCGATCATCGCCGCCGAGAACACAAAACTTGGCCGCGCCTATCTCGACTGGTCTCCAATGCCGATCCTAGGCACGGATACCTCACGCGGCGCGCTCGAAAACTCGATGGCGGACGCTAATGAGGCGCCGCTGCAACGCGGCACCGTCGTCACCTTCCGCGATCCGCGCTTCATGGGCGTCCTGCCCTGGCATTCCGCCGCCGACTCAACGCCGCTCAGCGGGTTCGTCGTCGTCGATGAACAGAACCGCGCTGTGCTCGAGAGCATGGGTAGACACCCGGAGCCGGTCCGCTAGCAGCCTCTCCCACCTGATCAATTCAATTCAATCGAGCAGCTCGCGCACCATACTGCGCACCCGCTCGGCCACCACGCCGTAGATCAAATGAGTCGCCGCTTCGCTCGACTGTTCGCGTTGGGTTTGCTTCTCAGGCGGCGCGCTCAACCCCATCGCCGGCAGCGCACCCGTATGCGTCAGCGCCATTAGAGTCAGCCCGAAGTTCGCGCCCTCTTTCTTCGTCGCCGCTGGGTAGAACTCTGCCAGCGCGCCATAGAACGCGCCCGCGGCCGCCCCGAAGCCCCAGTGAATCGTCTCGCTCGCAATGAACTTCGTGTCCTCGTCGAGTTCGTGTCCCGCGATCCGCTCGCTCAACACCTCCGGAGGCTCCGGCTCGCCATGCACCCGCGGCGGATACAGTTTCTCCGCGACGCTCTTTGCCGCCGTTGCAACGAGCCCTGCCACGACGCCTGATACAAGGCCCTTCCACAACGATGGAGCCGTATTCCCTGACGTGCTGCTCAACGGAGCCTCCGCTATCGGGTTCGGAACAATTAAGGAAGCCATCTCGCGGCTTCCACGCGCTTACGCCGCGCGTTTCAGAACAACGGCCGACGAGGCTCCGACCTCGTCCTCGTCGTCCTCCAGCTCGTCTTCATCGTCTTCGTCGTCTTCGTCGTCCTCGATCTCTTCATCATCGTCGAGCTCGTCATCCTCTTCGCTCTCGTCGTCAACATCATCTTCGTCGTCTTCGTCGTCCTCGAGCTCGTCGTCATCCTCATCTTCCAGCTCATCGTCCGACTCTTCTTCGTCGTCCGTGTCCCGCATCTGGGCCAGGTTCTCGCTCGACGCGTTCGCCGTCGGATTGCTGTCGACGAACTTCGGATCGGCTTCGAAATCCGCGGTGACGTCATCGTGCACCAGGGGCTCAAGCTCGCGGGCGCTGTCGGTTGCGGGCATAGCATTCTTGTCAGACATGGGGAAGGTCTCCTTGGCGGCAGCTTGCCTGCCCGTTGGATGCAGGTTGTCCAAATGGAGACGGCTCGGGGTTTTTTCTCGCTAAATTGCCGTTTCTTTTTGTTCGGTGAACGGCCGCAGATGCGCTTCGTCCGGCCGCGGCGTCGCGATGCTCACCAGCCCCAGGCACAGCAGAGAGACAACCAGCGCCGGAAGAATCGCGTCCCGGGCCGCCAGCCAGGAAGGCAGGTGCTGCGCTACGAACGGCTTGTCCCAAAGGACGGTTACGAGAGTACCCGCCGCAATGCTGCTCACCGCCGCAGCCGCGGTGGCCCGGCGCCAGAAGAATGCCGCGAGGATCACGGGCGTGAGTGCGGCGGAGTAAATCGTGTAGGCGTAAAGGGATTGCTGAAGAACGGAGGTGGTGCCCAGCGACTGCCATAATGCCCAGCCGCCGAGTGCGACGACGATGAGACGGCAGACGACCAGGACCTCGGCGTTCGACGCCGCGGGCCGCACGTAACGCACGTAGACGTCGTTGATAAGGTTTGTGGCGGGTGAAAAGAGATAGTTGTTCGCCGTAGATACGACTTTGGCGAAGATTGCTCCCACAAGCAGCGCGCCGAGAATCATCAATGGCCTGGACGCGCCGAAGGCGTGAATCGCAGTGTAGGCGAGGATCTCGCGGGGACGCTGGCTGACCTCGCCGCTGCGATACAGAGCCGAGCCCACCACGGCGAGAGCCACGATGACGGATTCCAGAATGACGGTGCCGATCACCCACCCAATGGTGGCACGGGTTGCATCCTTCTCCGTCTTCGCGGAGAAGAACTTCTGGTACATCGACTGATTGCCGAGCATGAGCAGGAAGGTGGGAAGAAAGATTTCGAGCGCCGACTGAACGACCTGTTTCGAGCCGTCGGGCATCGTCATCGTGTAGTGCTCGACGGGTCGGATGTCCCCAAAGATCTTGAAGTGCGACGCAGGCAGCACGGCTCGCACGTGCCCCCATCCCCCGGCGAGATGCACAAATACGGGGAGCGCGACGATCAGCGTGATGGTTGCGAACACGCCGATGACGAGGTCCATGTAGGCGACAGAGCCCATGCCGGCAATCATCGTGAACAGCGTGACGAAACCGGCCAGGATGCACTGGCCCTCAACCGCCGAGACCGACGGGAAGATGAGGTGCAGGATGTCGCCGCCGCCGATGAACTGGTAGCTCGTGATCGCGGTGTAGGCAAAGAGAATGGCGAGCACACCGAGCACACGCGCTGTTTGGTTGTAGCGTGCCTCGAGAAGATCAGGGATAGTGTATTGCGCAAACTTGCGCGCACGCGGAGCGATGAAATAGATGAGTGCGAGACCGGCCCATCCGCCCGCGGACTGCCACAGGGCGGCGAAACCGTGTTTGTACGAGTTCTCCGCGCCGGCGAGCAGCGAGCCTGAGCCGATCCAACTGGAGAGCAGTGTGAAGACGAGAACGAACGCGGGAAGCGAGCGGCCGGCGACCAGGTAATCGGCCTTCGTCTTTACTTTGCGCAGCCGCGCGACCGACACGCTGAGCAGCGCCAGAACGATCAGGCCAAGAACAATCGCGTAGAGGTTCATTGTGTGTGGGTGATTCTAGCGGAGGCGGCCCGCGCCTGGCGCTGCACGCGGGCCGCTGCGAACGGGTGCTAGTGGCCGGCTTCGATCTTGACCCACTCGTCGATCGTCTCCCACCGTACGTGCACCTCCGTTGAGTTTTTCGTCGTGTGCTCGAAGCTGATGCTCATGTCTTCCTGTGGCGAGGGGAGCGTGCTGGAATGCATCGGTGTGCGGCCAAGGTCCTGGTCCTGGTTGTAGACCGTGCCCCACTGTCCGGTTTGCTTGTTGATGATCAGCTGCCAAGCCGTGCCCGATTCCGCCGGCAGCGTATACAGCGTGTACTTGCCCGCCGGCACATTCAGGTCGCCGATCTTGATGTTGCCTTCGGTCACGAAACTCGTCGCCGGGTTCGCGCCCGTGCGCCACACCTTGCCATACGGCACCAGCTCACCCACGATCTTCCTTCCGCGCATTCGCGGCGAGTTGTAGTGGATCGTGATCGCCTTGCCATCGAGCGTGACGTTGGCTTCAGCCGCCGGACTGGGCAGCGGCTTGCTCTGCGCAGCTTGCGCCTTCCCGTGCGCGGAAACCGGGCTGACGTGCGCGAACATGACTACGGAACCCGCGGCCAGCAATGCCGCGAGCGTGATGCTTCCAAGTGCGGTACGAACAGAGGTCTTCATGGCCCACCATGCTAACCTAGAAGTCAGGATTCAGTCAGGTTGCGGCTCCCGCCGCGCCATCCTCCAAGCGCCCGTAGCTCAGCTGGATAGAGCAACAGCCTCCGAAGCTGTAGGTCAGACGTTCGAATCGTCTCGGGCGCACCACTTTCCGAAATCCGCCCTTCATCCCCAGGCAGCGACCGTGACCAGCCGGCTCCCGTTTGCCGCGAGCTCCGTCAGCAGCCGGTCCGTCGCCTGCACAGTCGCAGACCGGTCCGCTCCCATGCGCCGGTCATACCCATCGTGCAGCAGAATATTCGCCCCGCGCCCCCGTCGCCGTGTGCCCCGCAACCCGCGCTGCACCCGCTCCAGCACGCCATCCGCTCCAATCGGCGCCCAGTCATGCCCCATGACATTCCACTGCACCACCGTGAGCCCCAGCTCACGCGCCGCCCGCAGCACCGCAGGCCTCCGCGCCCCATGCGGCGGCCTCAGGTAGCGCACCGGCGCGCCAAGCACATCCTCCAGCGCCTGATTGCATCCGCGCAGCTCCTCATAGATCGCCCGCTCGCTCTGCCACGCCAGCCACGGGTGCGTCATCGTGTGATTCCCGGCCAGATGCCCCGCCGCCTGAACCGCTCGCACAATCTCCGGCCGCTCGCGCACAAACCGCCCAATCATGAAGAACGTCGCACGCACGTTATGCCGCTCCAGCACCTCCAGCAACTGCATCGTCGCCGCATCGTTCGGCCCATCGTCATACGTCAGCGCGACCTCCGAAGCATCTGCTCCCGCGATCAGCGTGCGCCCGAAAATCTGCGATTGCGGCGCCAGCGCACCCCACGCCAGCGTTCCTCCCGCCGCGATCATGGCCGCCGCGGCGACCCCCGCCAATTCCATGCTGAAGCGATCAGGCATTCTGCTCAGCATATTTTTCGCCGCACGATGCAGCAACCCCATCTCTGCGCATCGCGAGCTAACTCCTGCTTTCAATGCAACATGGCGCGCCCCGTCCTCGTCTCATCAAAGGGACGCGGCACCGCGTCGTCCATGGAGAGCTCTGCGTGATTCGAACCATGACATTCGGGCTCTCAATCGCTCTGGCCGCTTCACTGGCGCTCACAGCCGCCGCGCAAAACACCCAGAACATGCCCGCGACCGACTCCGCCGCGCAGGCCAGCCCCATTCGTCCCGCTCCGCCCGCGCCCGTCACCGACGCCGCGCAGCAGGCCAGCCCCGTTCCGCTCGGCGTCCGCGCAGGCGTCTGGATCGCCCCGCACACCGCCATCGACATAAAACTCGGCCGCAGCATCGACTCCGGCCGCCTCAAAAACGGCGAAAGCGTCCCCGCCAGTCTCACCAAACCCGTCACACTTTCTCCCCACGGACTCCTCAACCCCGGCACACCCGTCCAGCTCACCGTCCTCGAGACACTCCCCGCCGGCCGCATCTCTGCCGCAGGCGAGTTCTCCCTCCAGCTCGAACGCGTCGGCTCGCTCTCCGTCTTCACCGACACCCTCACCTATCGCGGAAAGCCCGGCCACAAAGATCTCCCTGACAGCGCGCCGCAGGTCGGCACCGATGCCGGCCTCGCTGCCGGCGCGGAGCTCACCTTCCATGTGCTTCCGCCGCCCGCGCCCGCCAGCGCGCCGCCCAGAGCCAACAATCGCACTCCCGGATCCGTGAACGGTACCGCCGTCGGTGGCCCTCCGCCGCCCGGCTCGTCAGCCATGCCCAACAACGCCGGAGCAGCGCAGTCCGGAACCGCGGGCAGCAAGCCCGGCTCCGGAAACACCAACCCAAACGCCCGCCAGGTAATACCCGCCAGCAACACACCGCAGCCCGCCGAGCGTGTCGGCCAGCCCAGCCCCGCGCCCAACCAGCCCGCGTCGCCCAACACTAATTCAACGCAGTCGACGCAGCCTCATCCGTAGCTGAAGCCGCCGCCGCTTCAACGCGGCGAAGCGGAGCGCGTCCGCCCTCGCCCAGCCACAGGCAAAGCCCCGCAAACAGCACCGCACCGACCGCAAACTTCAGCGCGTACGGCGCATGCGTCGGCGAGAGAAACGCCTCCAGCGTCCCCGCAATCGTCAGCAGCGGTATCGTCCCCGACACGAGCTGCACCGCTTCCTGCCCCGCCAGTGCCAGCGCGTCCGTGCGCCGCAGCATGCCGGGAAACAAAATCCCAGAGGCCAGCCGCAGCCCCGCCGCTCCTGCAAGCATGATGCTTGGCAGTTCCAGCGCGCCATGCGCCGCGATGAAGCTCCACAAGCTCAGCGACAGATGATAGTGCGCGCACACCGTCGCAATCGTGCCGATCATCAGGCCGTTGATAAACAGCGAGTAGATCGTAAACAGCCCGGCAGTGATCCCTCCGGCGAACGCCACAAAGCACACCGTGATGTTGTTCGTCATGATCTGCGACGACGCCTGCGGCTTCACGCTCAGGATGCCGTCCATCCACAGATGATGCTGGCGGATGCCCTCCATCTTGTCCGCGCCCAGAAACATCTCGCCGAACTCCGGCCGTACCAGCGTGACAAAGACTCCCAGCGCCGCTGCCAGGATCGTGATCGCCGTCGCCATCCACACATACCCTGACAACCTGCGCAGCAGGCGCGGATATCCATGCGCAAAAAACCGCCACAACCCCGCAAGCGACGTCCGGTTTCCCGAGTAGACAAAGTTGTGCGCCCGCGCAACCAGCCGGTTCAGATACTGCTCGAGCGTGCGCGACGAGCGGTCCGTGCGCGCCGCACTCAGGTCCGCCGCCGCCTGCCGGTACAGCAGCCCCAGTTCGCGCAGCTCGTCATGGCTCAGCGCACCCAGCCCATGACTCTCCACCTGCCGCAGCAGCGCATCCAGGCGGTTCCAGTTATCCTTGCGAAGATCGATCCAGAGGTTCGAGATCATGGCGTCAACCGATCAGCGGAGCTTTGCCGACCAGCTTAACCCCGGCTCTGCCGACCACATCAATATTGCCACGCCCGAGCAGGTTGAGCTCGAGTTCGCCGTCGCCGGTCTCGGCAGCCGCTTCGTCGCCGTACTCATCGATCACCTCATCCAGATTGGCGGCTTGCTTCTCCTGCTCTTCGTCACCGCCTATGCCATGACTTCGCTGGAAGATCATGTCGGTCGCCCGCTTGGCAACTGGACCGTCGCCGTATTCATCGGCTTCAACTTTCTCATCGTCTGGGGCTACTTCGCGCTCTTCGAAACCTACTGGCGCGGCCAAACGCCCGGCAAGCACGTCATGAAGCTGCGCGTCATCAAGGACTCGGGGCGCCAGATCACGCTCTTCGAAGCCATGGCGCGCAACCTCCTCCGCGTCATCGACTACCTTCCCGCGCTCTATCTCGTCGGCGTCATCTCCATGATCTCCACGAAACGCAATCAGCGCCTCGGCGACCTCGCCGCCGGCACCATCGTTATTCATGAGCGCCGCGAAGAGCAGCCGCTCTTGCTCGAACGCGGCACCAGCATCATGCCCGCGCAATCCCTTCCCGCCTACGATCCCTTCGCCTCTTCTGCCGCCGCGCACAGCGCCGCCGGTCTGCCCGCGGATGCAGTCGCCAGGCTCAGCGCCGACGATCTTTTGCTCATCGAATCCTTCTTCGCTCGCGCGCTCGATCTCAGCCTCGCCACCCGCGCCGGGATCGCCGCTCGCATCGCCGGCCAGATGGCAGCGAAGATGAGCGTCGCCGTTCCTGAAGGAAATCCCGAACGCTTTCTCGAAGCGATTGCCTACGCGATGCGCTCAAGCGCGCGACTCCACCACTGACCCGCTTCGCTCATTCAGTCCGCCGCGTTGCGCGACATCCTGTCTTCATCCACGCCGTCGATGAAGCTCTCTGACACCAGCCAGCTCTCGCCCTCGGCTAGCGGATGCACGCGCTCTTCCACATTGGCCGCATCTGCCGCTCGCATCAGCCGCGGCAGCGGCTCATCCATCGGCTCCCGCCCCAGCCGGAACGTGTTGTAATGCATCGGCACCATCGCCTCCGCGCCGAGATCGAGAAACCCTTGCAGCGCGTCCTCCGGACTCGTGTGCACCGAGCGATAGCTGTCCGGGAAGTACGCCCCGATCGGCAACAACGCAATCTCCGGCTTCAGCTTGCGTCCAATTTCCGCGAACCCCGCGAAGTACGCCGTATCACCGGAGTGATAAATGCGCGGCGATCCCTCCGCTTCCAGCACATATCCGCCGAAGTGTCGATGCGTGTCGGTGAACAGGCGCGCGCCCCAATGCTTCGCCGGCGTCATTGTTATGCGCAGCGGCACAGTCTCGCCAAGCTGAGTCGACTGCCACCACCGCAGCGGCTCAACCGCCCGGAATCCAAGATCCGCAACCAGGTCCTCAACGCCCTGCGGCACTACAGCGACCGGGGCGGGCAGCTTGCGCCGCCGCATCTCGCGGATCACTCTGCGCAGCGACGGACGGTTCAGGTGGTCCATGTGCGCATGCGTCAGCAGGATCGCGTCAATCCGCGGCAGATCGCGCACACGCACACCCGCCACACGTTTGCGCCGCAGCAGAATCAGGCGCGTGGCAAACACCGGATCGATCAGCACATTGCGTCCGCCAAGCTGTAGAAGGAATGACGAGTGGCCGATGAACGTGACTGCCGCCTCATGCTCGCCCACCACCAGCGGCAGCCGCGGCTCGCCTTCCAGCGGATCTGCGTGGCTCTCCTTCACCAGCCGCCACAACTGGCCCAACTTGCGCATCCAGAATGGGATTCCTCTTGCACTCCGGGGTGCCCTGCTTCTGCGGCGTTTCATTCCTGTGTCGTGCTCCTGACCATCAGATGCGTGAGCCGCTACCGCGATGCGCCCGGCAGGAACACGCAAGTTACCGGGCCATGTCAGCCCGCATCTGAGTGACAGGATGATGAACTGACGTCCCCGAAACGCTATCGCAGAGGACCAACTTGCGCATGCCGCAAAGCGTACCCTTCCCGTCCGAACCCCAGGCAGCGGGTCGCAAAGACCATCGCACAGGTGACCCGCTGGCACAGCGTATTTGGGACTACGTCTCACATTCGGAGCTCCATAGCCTCTGGGACTTCGAAGGCACGCCAGTGATGATCGTCCTCAAGCGCACCGCCAAGGCCTTCATCGATGACGATCTCGTCTCTCGCGCCGCAGAGCTGGGCTTCTACTTCCTCTTCTCTCTCTTCCCCATGCTCATCTGCGCCAGCGCCGCGCTCGGCCTTGCCGCTCGCAGCGCGCCCGGCATCTACGACAAGCTTCTGCACTATCTCGCCATGGTGGTTCCACCCTCGGCCTACCAGCTCGTCATCGCCACCTTCAACCAGACCGCAGACGCCTCGACCGGCAGCAAAATTACATTCGGTCTGCTGGTCTCCGTGTGGTCTGCGTCCATGGGCTTCTCCGCAATTCAGGACACCATCAATCTCGTCTACAAAGTGCGCGAGACCAGGCCCTACTGGAAGGCCCACCTGTCATCCATCGCAGTCACAATCCTTCTCGCACTGGTTGCAACCGCAGATCTCGCGACGCTGCTCATCGGCGACTTCCTGGCGCACAGAGCCTTCCTGGCAATCTGGCATCGGCCGCTGCGAATCGCCGCAGCCCTCAGCATCCACCTCGTCACCTGGTTCATCGCAATCGCTCTGTTGATGCTCATCTTCAGCACCATCTACTACTACGCGCCGGACCTGAAGACAAAATGCTGGCGTTGGCTGACCCCCGGCGCTGCTCTCGGAATCATCACCTGGATGCTTGCCTCGTTCGGCTTCCGCGCGTATCTCCACTTCTTCAACAGTTACTCCGTCACCTATGGTTCGCTCGGCGCGGTCATGGTTCTGCTGATGTGGTTCTACATCACAGGCCTCACCCTGCTCACTGGCGCCGAGCTCAACTCAGAGATCCAGGCATCCGTGATCGAAAAGCGCCTCATAGAATCCGGCAAGCTTCCGCCCCAGGCCACCACCGACCCCGAGCATCCGCTGCCCATAGCCGCCAGCTAGCGTCCGCCATCCGCCTCACAAACAAAAAGAACGCGCCACTCAAAAGTCGCGCGTTCCCCTTTGTCTCTTTCTCGCCCTTACTTCACCATCGGCTGCAGAATGTCATCCAGCCGCGCCGGCGTTCCCTGCACCCGCTCCATCTGCGGATAGCGCTCGCCGCCGTGATAATCCATCCGAATCATCTTGAAGTAGTTCGTGTTCTCCACAATGAACTCGATCGCCGGCCCACTCCCTTGCGCGTGCTGCAGCGCCGCGCGCAGCAGCAGCGGAGCAAACGCCCGCCCATTCACCGCGATGATCTGCATCCCCGGACCGAACCCCGCCTTGTCCGCCGGGCCGCCGACAATCACGTCCCCCACCTTGCCGTCCGTGCTGACCGTCATCCCCAGCGAAAACCGCGTGTCCACCATGTTGCGCTGGCTCTCCACAAGCTGCGACCAGTAGTCCGGCTTATCCGTGTACGTCAGCTTGTAGCCCGACAGCGCGTCGATCGCCGCCATCTCCGGCGCATGAAACTCATTCGAGTCCAGCCGTGTCCGCAGAAAGCCCGCCCAGTCATTCGGCGCCACCGCATTCAACGCGTTCACAATGTCTTCGAACGTGTACGGCACAACCTTCGGCGCCGTGTTCCCGCCCAGACCCTCAAACGCCGCCGCAAAATCATTCAGGCTCTTCTTGCCATTCGTCTTCGCGCGAATCGTCAGGTCAACCTCCAGCCACAGCAGCTCGCCTTCGTCGTAGTAGTCCACATCGCGCCGCCAGTTGTCGTAGCCCGCGTCCGTGCTGTACAGAATCTGCGCCGCTCTCGCCGTGTCCTGCAGATCGCGCCATGTGCGCCCGGGGCGAATGTCGTTCAGATACGCCGCATAATCCGCCAGCCTGTCGCGATACACACTCGGCGCCCAGATCCCGCACCGCGACGCCAGCACATCACCCAGATACTCCGTCAGCCCCTCATACACCCACAGCAGGTCGCCAACCATCGGCTCCTGATAGTTCGGCGTTGCCAGCCCCGCCGGCCGCCGATACTTCCCATTCCACGAGTGCGTGAACTCATGCGGAAGCAGCAGTCCCGCCTCGATAAACGTGTTGTCGTCCGTAAACGTCTTCTCACTCACGCGATCATCCGACGACTGATGATGCTCCAACCCGAAGTGGGCCACCTGATCGCTCAGCGTCACAAGAAAGTGATACGCGTGATAGTGCCGCGACTTGTACAGCGCGCCCGTCTCCCGCACCAGCCGCGAAAAATCATCAATGTGTTCCTTCGACAGCTCCACATCCTCCGGCCCATCCCCCGCCATGTCCAGAAAATGCTTCGGCGTCACTTCCGGCGCCAGCGGAATCTCCCTGAAGTACCGCCCCGCCAGCACCGGCGAATCCACCAACTGCTCCAGCGAAACCGTCTTGAAGCTGTTGTTCTGCGCATGCTCGCCTGACGTGCTTTCCAGCGCCGTGCCAAACTTCCATCCCTCCGGCACCCTCAGCGACGGCGTCACCATCACATCCGCCGCCTTCGTCCCCGCCGGATAAACCACCAGCTCATTCCAGCTCAGCAGCGCCAGGTTCGCGCTCGTCGACGCGCCCGACGAAAATCCCTCCGGGCTCGCCGTCGCCAGAAAATCCATCTTGATGTTCAGCTGCGTCGTGCCCTCAGGAACCGTGATGTGATACGCATACATGTTCACCGGGTCGCGTTCCCACTTCACGCGCTGCCCACTCTGCGTCGTGATGATGAATCCCGCCTGGTCCACCACCGGCCCCGTCGGCCCATGCTCCCCCGGAATCCACTCCGGATACACAATCGTCATCGGCCCTGGCTCCACCGGCATCGTCTCTTGCGCGTGCAGAATCTTGCGCGGTGCATCGGTCAAATCAACCGCCAGCGTAATCGGCGCGGTCTGGGCACCGGCAAGACACGGAAAGAGAATCGCTGCACCAGCCGCTGCAGCGCAGAAAAAGCGCGAATGATGCATGTTCGGGAGAGCTCCTGGAGAGAAATTGAAGCGCGTCCAGTGTACGCGTAAGCGCGCAAAACCTACCCCGCCGCCTTGTCCTTCCGCAGCTCCTCCATCGCTCCCGCAATCAGCTCCTTCGCCCCGCCAATTCCCGCCAGCACCGCCTGCAGGTCCAGCTTCGGCACCGCAGGATTGCGATGGCTCGCGCAATACACGCCATGCTGTCCCACCAGCACCAGCGCATCCGTCAGCGCATCCAGAGCAACGGCCAGCCGGCCACCTGCCTCGCCGCGCATAAAAATCTCGCGCTCCAGCTCCTGGCCGCGCGCATGCAGGATGTCGCCATGCCGATAAAACGCCGCCGCACCCTTCGCCTCATCAGCCCGGAGGTCGGGATTCATAGCCCTACCACTCCTTCGCCGCTGAATCCGGCGTCACCGAACTCGATGCCGCCGCACCCTTCCACCGCAGCACCGGCTTCCGCGCCGCCGCCGTCTCATCCAGCCTCCGCAGCCGCGTCGTGTGCGGCGCCGTCTGCACCAGCTCCGGATTCTCCGCCGCCTCACGCGCAATCTGCTGCAACGCGTCCACCAGCAAATCCAGCTCTTCCTTGCTCTCGCTCTCCGTCGGCTCAATCATCATCGCGCCCTGCACCACCAGCGGAAACGAAACCGTGTACGCATGAAATCCGTAGTCGATCAGCCGCTTGCCCATATCGCCAGTCTTCACGCCATTCTTCGACTGCAGTTTGTCACTGAACACAACCTCATGCAGCGACGGCGACTTGTACGGCAGATCAAACGTTCCCTCCAGCTTCGCGCGTAGATAATTCGCATTCAGCACCGCGTCTTCCGTAGTCTGCCGCAGCCCATCCGGCCCATTCGCCAGGATGTAGGCCAGTGCGCGAATAAACATCCCGAAGTTGCCGTACCACGCACGCACACGCCCCACACTCTGCGGCCGGTTGTAATCCAGCCCCAGCGTTCCATCGGCCCGCGTCACCACCACGGGCGTCGGCAGGAACGGCTCCAGGATCTTCTTGCACGCCACCGGCCCCGACCCCGGCCCACCGCCTCCATGCGGCGTCGAAAACGTCTTGTGCAGGTTCAGGTGCATCACGTCCGCGCCGAAATCTCCCGGCCGCGTCTTCCCGCACAGCGCATTCATGTTCGCGCCGTCCATGTACAGCAGCGCGCCCTTCGCATGCAGAATGTCCGCGATCTTGTGAATCTCGCTCTCAAACACGCCAATCGTCGACGGATTCGTCAGCATCAGCGCTGCGACCTCATCGTCCACCAGCTTCTCCAACTCCGCGAGATCCACCATCCCCTTCGCATTCGACTTCAAATTCGCAACCTGGTAGCCGCACACCGCCGCCGTCGCGGGATTCGTCCCATGCGCTGAATCCGGAATCAGAATCTTCTTGCGTGGATTCCCCTGCGCCGTGTGATACGCCTTCGCCAGCAGAATCCCCGTAAACTCTCCATGCGCTCCCGCCGCCGGCTGCAGCGTGATCGAATTCATGCCCGTAATCTCAAGCAGGCACTCGCTCAAAATCTTCATGATGCCCAGCGCGCCCTGCGACAACGACTCCGGCTGATACGGATGCGCCTCGGCCAAACCCTCCAGCCGCGCCACAGTTTCATTAATCCGCGCGTTGTACTTCATCGTGCACGAGCCCAGCGGATACATCCCCAGATCGATCGCATAATTCCACGTGCTCAGCCGCGTGAAGTGCCGAATGATCTCAATCTCGCTCAGCTCCGGCATGACGCCCAAGTCCGCGCGCGCCGCCTCACCCAGCAGCGCGGCCGCATCCACCGCCGGCACATCCAGCTCCGCCAATCTATAGCCCTTCTTGCCCGGCGAGCTCTTCTCAAAGATGAGGTTCTCGTCCTGGTTGACGTGCGTCGTCGCCTTCTTCGGCGTCCCAACAAACTTTTTGTCTGCCATCCTGCTCCCGTCACAAGCGCACCGAAATCACCGGCAAACCGCTCCTTCCAGATTCTCACATCGTCTGCGACCACCACGAACAGGGTGCCCCATGAACCGGCTACCCACGAACCGGGTGCCCCATCCTCGCCGCTTGAAAAGCGGCAGGGTGGGGTATCGAGCGTTAAGACGCGCGACCGCCTTTGCTTTTGTTCTTGGCCTTTGCTTTTGTTCTTGCCTTCACCTTTGTTCTTGCCCTTGCCCTTGCCTTTCCTTCGTTCTGTCATTTCCGAAGGGAATCTGCTTTTGTCGTTGTCGTTGTCATTGCCTTTCCCTTTGCCTTTGCCTTTCCTTTGCTTCTAGGTAACCCGAGCCTTTAGGCTCGGGCCTCTCAGGCCCACGATTAGAGAAGGGGCTTTAGCCCCTGGGGTATGCCTCTACAAATCTCCTCCACCGCTCGGCCCCCGGCCCCCGTCCCTCCCCTGATTCCACCAATCCACCTCTCACTTGTGCAAAACGTGCCGATTACTCCACCTGCGCGTCCAAAATCTGAATAGACACATTCGCCTCTCCACAGAGGAAGCCGCCGCGTGCCGCCGCGGTCCCCGAATTACCGAAGATGGAGCAAGACTGATGCAACTCTGGACCGAATACGAAGGAAGGACCATCGACGGGACCTACACGCTCGGCAAACTGCTGCGCTCCGAAGGCCGCAACGGTTTCTTCGCTACGTCCGACACCACCGGAACCCCGGCCGTCATCCGCCTTACCGAGGCCCACTACGACGTGGACGAGCTCCTCAAACGCTGGCGTCAGGTCGCAGACATGCACGACGACAATCTCATCAGCATCGCCCGCTTCGGCCAGACCAGCTTCGACGGCCTCGCCGTCACCTACGCCGTCATGGAGGCCAACGACGCCAACCTCGGCGACGTCCTCCGCGAGCGCCCCCTCACCCTCGCCGAAACCCAGCAGGTCGCCCGCGCCGTCCACGCCGGACTCACCGCACTCCACACCAGCGGCCTCGTCCATGAGCACATCGCTCCCGACAACGTCCTCGCCGTCGGCGAAACCGTCAAGCTCCGCAGCGACTGCGTCCGCGAGTGCATCGCCGACATCGAGTTCAACACCCCCGAAGGCTGTGCCGAGCTCCGCCGCCGCGATATCCACGACTTCGGCATCCTCCTGCTCCAGTGCCTCACGCTCGAGAAGACCTACAACGCCGGCCTCAACCTTCCTGACGTCTTCCGACGCCTGATCCCGCACATGCTCGATGGCTCCTGGACCCTCGAGCAGATCGGCCAGGTCGTCAACGCTTCCACTCCGCCCGCGCCCACCATCGCGACCCCGAACGGCACCCGCCCCATCGCCACGCCACAGCAGGTCCCACCCGCATCGGCACGAAAGCCGGCACAACCGCAGCAGCAAATCCTGCCGCCGCAACAGCAGCAAGCCCCGCCCCGGCCAACATCAGCCGAGCCCGCCCTCCGGCCACGCCGCGCCATAGCCGACGAGCCGGCCGGCTTCACACTCCGCCCCTGGCTCCTCATCGCTGGCACCGCCGTCATCATCTGCATCTTCATCATCTGGCACTTCGTCGCTGGCCGGCCGGCTCAGCCCGCCCAGACCACGGCCGCCGGCGAGACATCGCCCGCCGTCTCAACAGCCGCTTCCGAACCGGGCACCAGACCCGTGCCGCGCCCCGCCGCCGACCCGGCCGTCCGCGACGCCACAGCTTCATCGCCGCTCACCGCCCACGCTCCCGGCTGGTACGTCATTGCCTACACCTACAACCACCACGGCCAGGCCCAGACCAAGGCCGACCGCCTCAACGACCGCCACCCCGGCTTCCACGCCGAGGTCTTCACCCCCCGCGGCGCCGGCCCCTTCCTCGTCAGCCTCGGCGGCCCCATGAGCCAATCCGAAGCCAAATCCCTCCAGCAACGCGCCCGCCGCTCCGGCTTCCCCGGCGACACCTACATCCGCAACTACCGGTAGACCGCCGGACAGCGCAGCAACAACACAACAAAATCCGTCATCCCGACCGGAGCGCGCAGCGCGGAGCGGAGAGACCCCTGTATCTGTTTTTTGCCCGGCCCCATCGCACGCGCTGAAAACTACCCCCCCACCTTTTAACTCACCTGCTTTGAAGAATTTACCTCTAACCCGCACATTCCAGAGATTTTGACAAGAACCCTTCCGCTAAACGCCGTGTTCTGAATATTTTGCGCAATTCGGGGGGGAGGGGGGTACCCGCTAGCTCGCCCCCAAAGCCTGCGCCGCCGCGTCCATCTGCGCCCTGGTCGTCAGCTCCGTCGCGCACCACAGCGCCGCATTGTCCCTTAGCTCCGGATACCACCGCTTCAACCCGAGCCCGCCCACAATATTTTTCTCGAGCAGCCGCGCATTCACATCCTCTGCACTGGACGACAAGCTCACCGCAAACTCATTGAAGCTCGGTCCAGAGAACATCGGCTCCGCTCCGCCCGAAGCACTCAGCACATCGCGCAGATACGCAGCCTTGGCCAGGTTCTGCTCCGCCAGTTCGCGCAATCCCTGCCTGCCATAGACCGTCAGGAAGATCGTCACCATCATCGCCACCAGCGCCTGGTTGGTGCAGATGTTGCTCGTAGCCTTCTCCCGCCGTATGTGCTGCTCGCGCGTCGACAGCGTCAGCACAAACCCGCGCTTGCCATCCATATCCTTGGTCTCACCCACCAGCCGTCCCGGCATCTGCCGCAGGAACCGCTCCTTGCACGCAATCACCCCGCAGTATGGCCCACCAAACCCCACCGGCACCCCAAAACTCTGCGCCTCCATCGCCACAATATCCGCCTCCTTCGGCGGCTTCACGATGCCCAGAGAAACAGCTTCTGCAATCGCCACGATCAGCAGCGCGCCCTTCGCGTGCACCAGCTCTGCGATCGCCGCGACATCTTCAATGGTCCCGAAGAAGTTCGGTGACTGGATCAGCACGCACGCCGTGTTGTCCGTAATCGCGCGCTCGAGCTCTGCAAGATCCACGCGCCCGGTCTTCGCGTCGTACCCGCACTCCGCGACAGGGATCTCCTGGTGCTGCACCGTCGTCTTCAGCACCTCGCGATACTCCGGATGAACCGTCCGCGCCACCACGCACGCATCGCGGCCAGTCACACGCACCGCCATCATCACGGCCTCAGCACACCCGGTGGACCCGTCATACATCGACGCGTTCGCAATCTCCATGCCGGTCAGCTCGCAGATCATCGTCTGGAACTCAAACATGGCCTGCAGGGTGCCCTGCGAGATCTCCGGCTGATACGGCGTGTAGCTGGTGAGGAACTCGCCGCGCTGTACAAGCGAGTCGATGACGACCGGACGATAGTGCCGGTACGCTCCCGCCCCCAGAAAACTTGCCGGCAGCTTCGTCGCGGGATTATTCGCCAGCTGCGCCGCATCGCCGCTCGCAATATTTCCGGCGAACGCACGGAAGCGGTCGAGAATCTCGGATTCTGCGTGCTGGCGTGGAATCCCCAGATCGCGATCGAGCCGGTACTCGCCCGGAATGGTCTCAAACAGCTCATCGATTGAGGCGACACCAATCGCGTCGAGCATCTCTTTGCGATCGGCAGGGGACTTGGGGAGATAACGCATAGGAATTCTTCTAATCAGGAGAGGTGTTGAGGGGAGTGAAATGCAGACGTGAACCAAGAACCGATTTAGTGCGCGGTCTCTTCCTTCACAAACTTCTCGTAGTCTGCGGCTGAGAGCAGGGCATTCGCCTCGTCCGGATTGGTCGCTGTGATCTTGATGAACCACGTATTGTTCGCGGCTGCGTTCACTGCTTCCGGCGCGGAGTTCAAGCTCTCGTTCACCTCGGTCACTGTGCCGCTAACCGGCGCGTAGAGATCGCTCACAGCCTTGACGCTTTCGACGGAACCGAACGTCGATCCGGCCTCGATCTGCTGGCCTACCTTCGGAAGCTCAACGAAGACGATGTCGCCCAGAGACTCCTGGGCGTAGTCTGTGATGCCGACCGTTGCGGTTTCGCCGTCCAGATTCAGCCATTCGTGTGACTTGGCGTAACGGTAATTCTGGGGATAACTCATTTCGTCATTGTAGAGGCATCGGGCAGGTCTTCCACTCAGGCGCGCAAAAGCGGGG
Organism: uncultured Verrucomicrobiae bacterium; assembly: GCA_963716225.1. Taxonomy (GTDB): domain Bacteria; phylum Acidobacteriota; class Terriglobia; order Terriglobales; family Acidobacteriaceae; genus Granulicella. The sequence continues at coordinate 2,559,766 of OY970299.1, forward strand.
GAAACTGGCGGCTACACTGAGCATCATGGGCCGAGCGGAACGCCTGGTATGCCTGAGGTTTGTTGCAGTCTCGTTGTTCCTTCATACGGGGTGCTGCGTCGCGCAAGCCGCGGCCGCAGCGCAGACGAACGCTCCTCTTCAGGTCGCCTTCACCTTCGATGACCTGCCGGCACATGGACCGCTGCCTCCTGGAATGGCCCGTCCCGCAGTGGTTCAATCAATCCTCGCCACGCTCAAGCACGAGAACATGCCGCCGACATATGGCTTCGTCAATGGTTTTCGCGTTGCGCAGTATCCGTATCAGATTCACATCTTGGAGGCGTGGCGCGCGGCCGGCAATCCGCTCGGCAACCACACCTGGTCGCACCCTGAGTTCGACAAGCTGACGGTTGCGAAGTATGAGGCCAACATCCTGCGCGACGAGCCGATGCTGCGCAAGCTTTCGGCCGACAGCGATTGGCACTGGTTCCGGTTTCCATATCTCAAGGAAGGCAACACCGTCGACAAGCGCGAGGAGCTACGGTCATGGCTCACCCAACATGATTACCGCATCGCCGAGGTCTCGATGGACTTCCAGGATTACAACTGGAACGAGCCCTACGCGCGCTGCGCTCGAAAGCACAATCAGGCTGCGATTCAGTCCCTGCATGACAGCTATCTGGATGCCGCCGACGAGTCCATCCGGGTATACCGGGAGATCGCGCAGAAGCTGTATCAGCGCGACGTTCCCTACGTTCTGCTGCTGCACGTGGGAGCGTTTGATGCGCGCATGTTGCCGGACTTGATCGCACTCTTCCGATCGCGCGGCTTCACGTTTGTCACGCTGCCGCAGGCAATGGCTGACCCCATTTACAGCTTCGATCCGAAGGTTCCATCGCCGGAAGGAAACACCTTCAACGAGATGGTCGCGCAGGCCCGCAACGTAAATATTCCGTACGTGACCGACAGGTCCAAGGAGCTGGACGCGATCTGTAGATCACCGCTACACCTTCAATCCAATCATCCGCATTAATGCGAGGCCGTTTCTGGTCGTCACGACGCCGTCGCGCAGCTTGAAGTCGAACCGCATCTGCCCGTCTTCAACCCGCTCCTCAAAGTGCACGTTGCGCAGTCCGCCTTCCGTCCCGCCGATCTCCGTCAACGCGAGATCATGCGTGCTGATCATCCCGATCGCGCCGCTCGCGAGCAGCGCGCCGGCGATCCCAGCCGCTCCGGTCAACCGGTCGCTCGAGCTCGTGCCGTCCAGCAGCTCATCCAGCAGAAACAGTACGGGTGGTTGCTCTTCGGCGAGAGCGCAGATGGCGCGCAGCCGCAGGATTTCGGAATAGAAACGCGAGCGGCCCTCGCGCAGCGAATCGTTCACCTGAATACTGGCGCCCACCCGAATCGGCGTGAGGCGCAGGCTCGCCGCACGCACCGGAGCTCCCGCCATCGCGAGCACGGCGTTGATGCCGACGGCGCGCAGAAGCGTGCTCTTGCCTGACATGTTGGATCCACTGACGAGCAGGAGCCGCGTCTCGCCGCTCAGCGCGACATCGTTGCGAACGCACATCGACTCCGCAATGAGTGGATGCCCCAGCTCCTGCGCCTCAAACCGTGCCGGTCCCTCAGAGAGTTCAGGGAAGGGGTCCTTCGGATGCTCAAAGCTGAAGCTCGCAAGCGAACCGAGCGCCTCGAATTCGCCGAGCGCACGCAGCCACGACTCAAGGGATGAGCCATGCCGCGAAAGCCACGCCTGGGCTGCTCCTGCGAGCTGAACCGAATACAGCAGCGGCGCGTCGGCGAAGCGAACCATGAGATTGCCGCGGTGCTCCATCATGCGTGTGAGCAGCGCGAGTTTTTTCAGCGCCTCTGCCGCGCCGCCATCCTGTCCCGTGAGGAAGCGCTGCAAGTCGAGCAGCAGCGGCGACGAAAACTTTTGCTTCTGCAACTCTCGAATCAAGACGGACGCGAGGCGCAGGCCATCGCTCGCTCGTTCTGCGTGGAGAAACAATGGAGTTGTCCTTCGCTGCATTGCGAACGTGATCGTCGCATCGATAACCACGATTGCGAGCAGTGGCAAGCCTTCATCCTTCGCGAAGAACCACACCACAGCGGCAAGCGTAATGGCGACCAGCACCGGCGCTGCGAACCGCAGCCAGCCGGGAATCTTCGGAGCAGGGCCGGTCGCCCAGCTCGCGAGCTCAGCGATGTCAAGCTTCTCGAAGTCCGCGGAGCCGCAGCTTGCAAGCTGTTCGCGCAGCGAACACATGCCGCGCAGCTCTGCGATCGCTTGCTGCCGCGCAAGGACCACATCGCGCTCCGCTGGTGCGAGCAGCCACGAGCTCAAGGCACCCGCTCCTGCAGATGTTCTGGCTGTGTCGAGCAGATCGAACAAGCCTCCGCGCCGGAAGAGGTCGAGGTCGTCGGCGAAGAGACTTCCACTCGTGTTCACGTCTGCGTCACGCGCCGGAACCTCCGCCCAGCGGTCTTCGATTCTGGCGATGCCACGCTCGAAGAAGTGGACTGCGCGCAGTGCCTCTGCCTTCTGCTGCAGAACGGCCGAGTGCCGTCGCGCGACGACAACAAACAATACGCACGGGCCGAGCAGCCACCAGCGCGAGACCGCATGCAGATGGAATGAGAACCACGCCACGAGCACGCCCGCGATCACGAGACCCAACCGCATATATCCGAGCAGCACATGCTGCCGCTGTAGCCGTGCTGCCTCGCTATGCCGCCCGGCGATACGCATTCGGTACAGCTCGCGCGGGTCGATTTCGGTCTGTTCGCTCATCCTGAATTCGTCTTTCTTTCGAGTCATGGAACTGCGCGTGAATAACTGGCGTACAGTTCAGTGATATTCAAAGCCTTCCCGGAAGACATCACGTATGTTGAAGACGGAGTCTGCGAACAATTCTATGGCGGCGGCATCGGAGCATCGCCGCGACCGTAGCGATCTTGCAGCGATCGTCGCGGTTGCGGTCGCTGTTGCGTTGCTGCATCTGCTCACCAACAATCGCTACGGTTTTCATCGCGATGAGCTTCAGTTTGTTTCTGACGCGATGCATCTGGATTGGGGTTTCGTCGCTTATCCTCCGTTGACGCCGTTTCTCGAACGTGTGTTGATCGCAATTTTCGGCTTCTCGCTTGGTGGTTTGCGGCTCTTCTCCGTGCTGGCGCAGGCGGGGATTGTGGTGACTGCCGGTCTCATCGCACGTACTCTGGGCGGCAGCCGGCTCGCGCAGCTCACCGCCGCTGTCGCCGTGGCGTTATCTCCGATAGCGTTGTTCGAAGGCACGGAGTTTCAGTACACCACCTTCGAAGAGTTTGCATGGGTGCTGGTGACATACGGTTTCGTCCGCCTGCTCAGGGAAGAGAACGAGCGTTGGTGGATGTGGATCGGCGTGTTCTGCGGTGTCGGTTTGATGGCGAAGTACACCGTCGCGTTCTTTATCGCCGCGCTGCTGGTGGGACTTCTGCTCACGCCTGCGCGGCGTTTCTTCATGAGCCGCTGGTTTTTGTTCGGCTGCGGCATCACGCTGCTGATCGTGATGCCGAACATTATCTGGCAAGTGCGTCACAGCCTTATCTCTCTGCATTTTCTGGAGTACATCCACGCACGCGATCTTCGCTGGGGCCGCGGGAGCTCAGGGGAATTCTGGGCATTTCAGGCGCTGGCATGTGAAAACGGCTTCGCGCTTCCGCTGACGATTGCGGGCATCATTGCTGCGTGGCGCATCGCGCGATACCGCGCCATCAGCATCGCATTCATCGCAACCATCCTTCTTTTTGCGTTCGCGAAAGCGCGTGGCTACTACACCGGCGCTGTGTTTCCGGTCGTGATCGCATTCGGCGCTGTTGCAATGACGCTGTGGATGAGCTCGCTGCGGGCGGTGTGGCGCCGGTTGGTCTACGTGCTTCTTTGGACGGGGCTGCTCGTCTTCGGCGGCATCGCTACGGCAAGGCTCGTTCCTCTCGCTTCGAGTGGGCCACTCCAGGCCTATGCTCTCGCTCACAGTGGCGACCTGCGCGAGGAGGTTGGCTGGGACACGTTTATCCAAACTATTGCGCGTGTTCGCGGCAGCTTGCCGCCCGAACAGACGAGTAGCATCGGCATCATCACTGCAAACTATGGCGAGCAGGGCGCTGTCGAAATTCTCGGACCGCGATATGGGCTGCCTGCGCCGATCAGCCTGACAAACTCAGCGTGGCTTCGCGGATATCCCACTCCTCCGCCGAGCACGCTGATCGTCACCGGCCTCAATGCTGACGATGCCAACGAGGAGTTTACGAACTGTCGCCTGGCGGCGCACGTGGCTTATCCGCAGGGCCTGGATAACGAAGAGAGCAAGTACCATCCGGACATTTTCCTCTGCGGGTCTCCGCGCCTCCCGTGGCCCGAGTTCTGGAAAAAATACCAACGGTTTGGCTGAAGTCTTTGGTGCTAACGGCCGCAACGCGCATCCGCTATCCTGAATGTATGCCGTCCGCAGTCGAGCCCTCCACGAACACCTCAACTGACAGCGCGCCGAACAAGCCCTCGTTTGAATCGTGGGGCCGCTACCCGATGTACAACGCCGACGTGCGATCCGTGCACTGGCAGGATCAGTTTCCCCGCGTCATCGATGGTGTGCATCACGGCGCGCTTCCCGTCGGCATGGGCCGCAGCTACGGCGACGTTTGCCTGCTGAAGGACGGCACGCTGGTCAAAACGACAGGCATGAACCGGCTGCTCGCGTTCGACCCGGCGACGGGCGTCCTGACTGCCGAGGCCGGCATCACACTCGCGAAGATTCTCGACTTCTCCGTGCCGCACGGCTGGTTTCTTCCAGTTACGCCTGGAACGAAATACGTCACGCTCGGCGGCGCGATCGCGAATGACATCCACGGCAAAAATCATCACGTGGCCGGAACGTTCGGCTGCCATGTTCCGCAGTTTGAGCTAGTGCGCTCCGACGGCACGCGCCTGATCTGCTCGCCGACCAGCAACCCGGACGTCTACTCCGCGACCATCGGCGGTCTCGGTCTCACGGGCATGATGACGTGGGCGCAGCTCCGCCTCAAGCGCATCGTCAGCCGCCAGATAGAGTACGAGGGCATTCAGTTTCATGGCATCGATGAGTTCCTCGACCTGACCGCGCAGTCGCAGGATATCGAGTACACGGTGAGCTGGATCGATGTCACGTCGACGGGCAAGAATTTCGCGCGCGGCATCTTCATGCAAGGCGACCATGTCGAAATCCCGAGCGAGCTCAAGCCATCAGTCGCGCCGAAGCTCACGTTTCCATTCGAGCTTCCTGGCTGGGTGCTCAACGGCGCGTCGGTCGGGCTTTTCAACACGCTCTTTTTCAAGAAGCAGATGAAGCAACGCGTCACCAAGCTGATGGATTACGAGCCGTTCTTCTATCCGCTCGACGCGGTGCTGAAGTGGAATAAGATGTACGGCCGCCGCGGCCTGCTGCAGTTTCAGTACGCGATTCCGTGGGAGCACGCGCGCGAGGGCACAATCGCCATCCTGCATGAGGTCGCAAAATCCGGGCTCGCCAGCTTCCTCGCCGTGCTGAAAGCCTTCGGCGACGTGCCTTCTCCGGGCATGATGAGCTTCCCCAAGCCCGGCATCACCCTCGCGCTCGATTTTCCCATCAAGCCGGGGAAGAGTTTTGCTCTGTTCGATCGCCTCGCTGAAATGACGCAGGAGTTCGGCGGCCGCCTTTACCCCGCCAAAGACGCGCGCATGACGGCAGGCCAGTTCCAGGCCTTCTACCCGCAGTGGCAGCGCTTCGCGCGCTACAAGGACCCTGCGCTGACCTCAAGTTTCTGGGAGCGCGTTGTCGGCGGACAGGGGTTCATGCAATGAGCGCCACGCCGTCGTCCGAGCCGTCCTCGCTCGCGAACGCAGACCCCACGCCGCAGTCCACCGCGACAGATACAAAGCGCATCCTGGTGCTCGGCGCCACGTCCGGAATCGCAGAGGCGTGCATCCGTCTGTGGGCGAATCGCGGCGACAGCATCTTCCTCGTAGGACGCAACGCCAATCGGCTCGCCGCCGTCGCCGCTGACGCGCGCACGCGAGGCGCCAGCTTCGTCGACACTGCTGTCGTCGATCTCGATCGCACCGAGCTCCACGCCGATCTCCTGGCGCACGCGATCAACGCGCTCGGCGGTCTTGATGTTGCTTATCTCGCGCTCGGTGTGCTCGGCGAGCAACCGAAGGCGGAGCGCAATTTCCATGATGCCGCGCACATCATCCACACAAACTACACGGCGCCGGTGAGCCTGCTCACATGGCTGGGCAACTATTGTGCGCAGCGTCGCGCGGGCACCATCGCCGTGCTCAGCTCGGTCGCCGGAGAGCGCGGCCGCAAGTCAAACTACGTATACGGCAGCTCCAAGGCGGGACTGACCGCGTTCGTTGATGGACTTCGCAACCGCATCGATCGCGAAGGCGTGCACGTGATCACCATTAAGCCCGGCCCCGTGAAGACGGCGATGACCGAAGCCATGAAAGGCCACGACCGCTTCGCCGACGTGGACAAGGTCGCGGCGACCATCGTCAGAGCAATCGACCGCGGCCAGGACATCGTCTATGTGCCCGGCCACTGGCGCTTGATCATGTCGGTGATCCGCGCCATCCCCGAGCGCGTCTTCAAGAAGTTGAACCTCTAGCCAACGCTTGACGCACAAAGGCCGCTCCATCCGAAGCGGCCCCTGTCCTCGTCAAATTTCGGCGCTTATTTCTTCGCCTGCTCGAAGCGCTTATTCACTTCCGTCCAGTTCACGACATTCCACCACGCCGCCAGGTACTCCGGCCGGCGGTTGTTGTACTTCAGGTAGTACGCGTGCTCCCAAACGTCATTGCCCAGGATCGGATACAGCCCCTGCATCAGCGGATTGTCCTGGTTCGGCGTCGTCATAATTGCGAGCTTGCCATCCTTCCACACCAGCCATCCCCAGCCTGAGCCGAACTGCTTCGCCGCGGCATCGTTGAACGCCTTCTTGAAGTCCTCGAAACCGCCGAAGTCACTCTGAATCTGTCCCGAGACAGTGCCCGTCGGATTGCCTCCGCCCTTCGGCGCCATGATCTGCCAGAACATCGTGTGATTCACGTGTCCGCCGCCGTTATTCCGCACCACCGTGCGAACATCCTCGGGCACGCTGTTCAGGTTCTTGATCAGCTCTTCCGGCGTCTTCTGGCCCAAGTCCGGATGCTTCTCCACGGCGCCGTTCAGGTTCGTCACATACGCCTGGTGGTGCTTGTCATGATGCAGCCTCATCGTCGCTTCGTCGATCGTCGGCTCCAGCGCGGCGTAATCATAGGGCAGGGGAGGTAGTTCGAATGCCATAACAGTTCTCCTTAGGGTTGGCTTCCAGCAACCGCCAGGTTGCTTCTGTAACGAATCGCTATCAATCGCGCAGTGAAATCTCCGCGCAAAACGAGGTCTCGTCGCCTTCTCCGCTGTCAGATGCACAAGCGAACCCCGGCGACTCAGCACCTTCGAGCTTAGCGCAGCGGCGCAATCTCTGCTTCAACACGCGGCCGAAACACCGCACCATCGCAGCAACTAGGCCACTGCACGTCTGTATGCGATCATCCCCTTACACGTGCCGAACGCCTCAGAGAACATCGTCCATCGGTACATCGCGGACATGCGCCAGCGCCGCTCCACGGGCGCCACCACCCCCGAAACGTCTTTCTACACGCCGCTGGATACGCTCTTCAACGAGATCGGCCGCAATCTCAATCCCAAAGTCGTCTTCTCCACCCAGGTAAGCTGCTCCGCCTCAAACAAGCAGCCCGACGGAGGCTTCTTCCCCATCACGCGTACCCGCCGAGCCCAGGAATCCCTTCACGGCGGCCGTCCCGAGCGCGGCGTCGTCGAAATCAAACCCGCCGAAGACGACATCAACCACATCGCTAACCGACGCCAGATCCTCGACTACCTTCACGACTTCGGCCTCGTACTCATCACCAACTACCACCAGTTCCGGCTTCTTCGCCTCACCAATGGCGAGATCGAGACCTTCGAACGCTACGACCTCACGGCCACCGCCGAAGATTTCTGGCACACGCCCATCAACACCCTCGCCGCGAAGCACAAAGACACGCTGCCCGACTTTCTCGCACGCGTCCTGCTCTACAAAGTTCCGATCGAAAAACCCGAAGACCTCGCCAATCTTCTCGCCTCCTATGCCCGCGAGGCCCGCGCCCGCGCCGAAGACCACCCGCTGGCCGCATTCGAAGGCGTCAAGAACGCGCTCCAGGAATCCCTCGGCATCACCTTCGAGGGCGAAAAGGGCGAGCACTTCTTCCGCTCCACCCTCATCCAGACGCTCTTCTACGGCATGTTCTCCGCCTGGATTCTCTGGCGCCGCTCACCGAACTACGCTGCTGATGGAGGCAAGTTCAAGTGGAATGACTCCGCCAACTACCTCCGCCTCGACGTGCTGCGAACCCTCTTCTACGCCATCGCTGAGCCCGGAGCACTGCGATCCGCCGACCTGCCGGAAATCCTCGACCGCGCCGCCGACGCCCTCAACCGTGTTCAACCCGATTTCTTCACTACCTTCCGCGAAGAAGATGCGGTCCAGTACTTCTACGAGCCGTTCCTCGAAGCCTTCGACCCCGAACTGCGCAAGCAACTCGGCGTCTGGTACACGCCCCGCGAGATCGTCCGCTATATGGTCGAGCGCGTCGACACGCTCCTCCGCTCCGAACTCAACGAACCGCTGGGCCTCGCCAGCCCGCGCGTTCAGGTGCTCGATCCCTGCTGCGGCACCGGAGCGTATCTCGTCGAAGTCCTGCACCGCATCGAGCGCACCCTTCGCGATCACGCCGGAGACGACACCTCCTCTGTCGGCCCCGACCTCCGCCGCGCCGCAACCACCCGCGTGTTCGGGTTCGAGATCATGCCCGCGCCCTTCGTCATCTCGCACCTGCAGATCGCGCAACTGCTCGAAGACGCACGCGCATCCCTGAGCGCCACGCAACGCGCTCAGGTCTTTCTCACCAACGCGCTCACCGGATGGATTCCGGTGGATCATGTGAAGTCGCGTTACATCTCCCCGGAATTTGAAAAGGAACGTGAAGCCGCCGAGGCCGTCAAACAGGCCGACACCATTCTCGTCATCCTCGGCAATCCGCCCTACAACGGCTACGCCGGAATCGCGAAGGTAGACGAAGAACGCGATCTGACGAATGCGTATCGGACTCCAATCGACGGCCTGCCCGCACCACAAGGCCAAGGGTTGAATGATCTCTACGTCCGCTTCTTCCGTATCGCCGAACGGCGAATCGTCGGCGATGGACAAGCGAAAGGAAATCCCGATGGCCGCGGTATCGTCTCGTTCATCTCCAACAACGCATGGCTTGATGGCCTCTCGCATGTTTCCATGCGCGCCCGATATCTCGAAACCTTTCAGCACATCTACATCGACAACCTGAACGGCGATAAATACCGCACCGGCAAAACGACACCGGATGGCAAACCCGACCCCAGCGCCTTCTCAACACCGCACAACCGCGAGGGCATTCGGTCGGTACGGCCATCGCTACGCTCGTCCGCCGCGATACACACGCTTCTTTTGTTTGTCATTCCCGAAGGGAATCTGCGTCTCAAGCCACCGTTGAATCCGGCAACACACCCTCCATATCCATTTCTCTGCGCAACCTCTGGGGAACCCACAAACTCTCCCATCTCGGCCGCGAAGCGCAACGCGAAACCGAACCCGAATACGAGCGCGTAACGCCCGCCGCACCGCTAGGCCTACCCTTCGCTGAGCGCGCGCACTCGACGGCGTACACCTCTTGGCCGAGACTCCCAGACCGGTTTCCGACAAACTTCCCAGGGATCAAGACAAGCCGAGATCCGGTTGTTGTAGACATCGATAGGGATCAACTCATTGCTCGAATGAGCGCCTACTTGAATCCGTCGTTTTCGGACGAGCAGATCAGACAATTAGCTCCCGTCGTCATGGAGCGCGCGTCAGGATTCGATCCCGCAAGCACCCGACTACAGTTGCTCCGGCTGCAGGAGGCGGCTGTCGCGCACGAGAGGACAAAAGACCCAAATCTAACTCTCGAAGAGCTGAACCGAGTAGCGACATCGCAGCGGATACTCCCGTTCGCATATCGACCGTTTGATACGCGTTGGATTTACTACGAAGAACTCACCAAGCTCCTTGACAGGCCGCGACCCGACTATCTGAAGGCCGGAACGGGGCGCGAGTGGAGCATATTGTCCTCGCAAAGCAATCGCCGCCAGTATGATCCGCCCTGTATTTCGCGGAATATCGCATCGCTTCACGTCATCGAGCGTGGCACAAACGCATTTCCGACCGAACTCTACAACGAGACGCGTGAGGGCGTTCTCTATAAGCCTCACGTACAGCAAAACGTCTCGATCGAGGCCGTGCATTATTTGTCGTCTCGCGGGCACTCGAGCGAACAACTGTTCTTCCATGCCCTCGCGACCATGCACACGCCGCAATACCGCACCGACAACTCCGGGGCGCTCCTAAACGACTGGCCCCGCATCCCACTCCCCGCGAGCGCCGAACTGCTCACCACCTCCGCCGACCTCGGCCGCCGTCTCGCCGATCTCCTCGACCCCGAATCCACCGTCGAGCTCGCCGCCGACTGGCGCACGCTCGGCCGCCTCATCCTCCCGCCCGAAGCCCCTGAAGGCAAAGCCAACCGCGACCAAGTCAACGCCGACCGCTACGCCCTCACCGCAGGTTGGGGTGGTCCCGGCCAAGGCGGCACGGTCATGCCTCGCCGGGGCAAGTGCGTCGAACGCGACTACACCGCGCACGAGCACGAGCGCATCGCCACCCTCGCCGCTCAGAACAATCTCTCGGTCGACGAGGCGCTCGCTCTTCTGGGCGAGCGCTGCGTCGACGTCTACCTCAATGGCGATTCCTACTGGACCTGCGTCCCGCAAAACGTGTGGGACTACACCCTCGGCGGCTATCAGGTGCTCAAAAAATGGCTCAGCTACCGCGAGCTTCCCCTGCTGGGCCGCCCGCTCCGCGAAGACGAAGCCACTTGGTTCTCCGAGGTCGTCCGCCGCATTGCCGCGATCCTGCTCCTCGGCCCCGAACTCGACGCCAGCTACGCCGCCATCCTCCCGAACGCCACAGGCCTTCCCAAAACCGCCACGACTTGACAAATCCTTGCCCCCCAGAGGGGGTGTCTGCCCGGCGTCACTGGCTCAACGAGCCCGATCGGCACCCACAAACCGCCTGAATACAATATTTTGGCGACAAAATCCCTGAATGCAATATTTTGCGTCGGGTGAAGAACGTAACCTGCCTGGTTTGAATATTTTGCGAAACGATAGGGGGAGGGGGAGGGTCGCCCACCACCGTCCCAATCCAGAGCCCACACACCTTTGTGCTCTCATAATCTCGATGAGCGTTTTGAATGAAACCTACCGCTGGCTGGACGACGACGGTGCAGCCTTCGGTGCTCCCGGCCTCCAGCCCCGCTGGACTTCCTCGCAAAAGGACGCAGTCTCCACCGCCTACGCAGCCTCCAGTCGCATCTGGTTCACCGCCTCCCACGGCACGCTGAACGAGATCTACTACCCCACCATCGACCGCCCCCAGACGCGTGACATGGAGCTCCTCTTCACGGACGAGGAGACCTTCTTCCACGAAGAAAAGCGCGACTTCGAGTACGACTTCCACTACATCGACTCTGACGCACTCGCCGTGCGCGTCGTCGCCAACGATCTTGGCGGACGCTACACCGTCACCAAGGAATTCATCACCGACCCGCACCATCCCGTCGTGCTCATGCACGTCGAAATCGACGGCGATGAGGCTCTCCTCTCCAAACTCAAGTGCTACGCGCTGCTCGCCCCGCACCTCGACGGCGGTGGCGCCGGAAACTCCGCGCGTGCGCTCGACATCGCCGGCCGCCGCGCCATCCTCGCCTGGAAGAACCGCTTCTCGCTCGCCCTCGGCGCTGACTGCGGCTTCACGCGCTCCAGCTGCGGCTACGTCGGCTCCTCGGATGGCTATCAGGACCTCTGCCTGCACAACCGCATGACCTGGAACTTCGGCCAGGCGCTCGACGGCAACATCGCCGTCATGGGCGAGATCGACATCGCCCGCAACCGCGAATTCACCATCGCCATAGCGCTCGGCGACAACCACCACGCCGCACTCGCCGCGATGACCCAAACCCTCGCCGCGCCCTACGAGCTCCTCCGCAAGCGCTTCATCGAGCAGTGGCACCGCGCCGCTTCTCCCGAGCGCCTCACGCCGGCCTCCACCGACGGCGGCCGCCTCATGCGCATCTCCCACAACGTCCTCCTCGCGCACGAGGACAAGGTCTACTCCGGCGCCTTCATCGCCTCCGCCTCCATCCCCTGGGGCGCATCCAAATCCGACGACGACCTCGGCGGCTACCACCTCGTCTGGACCCGCGACATGATCCAGTCCGCCACTGCGCTGCTCGCCTGCGGCCGCACGGAAACAGCGCTGCGCGCGCTCGTCTACCTCGCCTGCACCCAGCACCCCGACGGCGGCTTCTCGCAAAATTTCTGGATCGACGGCACCCCCTACTGGTCCGGCATTCAGCTCGATGAGGTCGCCTTCCCGATCATCCTCGCCTGGCGTCTCTGGAAGCTCAACGCCCTCGGCGGCTTCGACATCGTCCCCTTCGTCACGCGCGCCTCCAGCTTCCTCGTCCGCTACGCTCCCGTCACGCAACAGGAGCGCTGGGAAGAGAACGCCGGCTACTCGCCCTCCACGCTCGCCGCCGTCATCTCCGCTCTCCTCTGCGCGTCCGACATCATCTGCAAGCCCTTCCCCGAGCTCGCCGACTTCCTCTGCGACTACGCCGACTGGATCGAAGCCCACCTCGACGAGTGGACCACCACCACCGCCGGCGTCCTGCTGCCCGAAGTCCCGTACCACTACATGCGCATCCGGCCGCCCGCTGAAGGCGAGCCTTTCCACGATCCCAACATCGCTCCCGGCCACATCCACATCGCCAACCGCGCGCCCGGCGAGCGCTTCGCCTTCGAAGCCCGCGAGGTCATCGACCCCGGCTTCCTCGAGCTCGTCCGCTTCGGCGTACGCCGCGCCGACGATCCCCTCATCGTCGACTCACTCAAAGTCGTCGACCATGTCCTCAAAATCAACACGCCCTACGGCCCCTGCTGGCGCCGCTACAACCACGACGGCTACGGCCAACGCAAAGACGGCGGGCCCTACATCGGCTACGGCCAGGGCCGCGCCTGGCCGCTGCTCACCGGCGAGCGCGCTCACTTCGAGCTCGCCTCCGGCCGCGACGTGTCACCCCTCGTCAACGCAATCGAACAGTTCTCCTCCATCGGCGGCATGCTCCCCGAGCAGGTCTGGGACTACGCCGACATGCCCTCCGAACACCTCTACTGCGGCCGCTCCGCCGGCTCCGCCCAACCACTCTGCTGGGCACACGCCGAGTACCTCAAGCTGCTCCGCTCCGTCACCGACAACCATGTCTTCGATCGCATCTCCGTCGTCGAAGAGCGCTACGCCGTCCCCAAAGACCAGCGCAAATTCCAAAGCCGCATGGAGATCTTCCGCGTCACCCGCCCCATCTCCGACATGGTCTGTTCCGGCACCCTCCGCATCATCGACCCCGATCCCTTCCAGGTCGTCTGGACGTCCGACAACTGGGCCACCACCAACCGCACCGACGGCAAGCTCGTCAATTCCTTCGGCTGCTTCGCCGACATCGTCGCGCCCGTACAGAGCGGCACCCTCACCTTCACGCTCTTCTGGCCCGACTCCAATCGCTGGCTCGGCCACAACTATGACGTCACAATGCACGCCGAGCAGCCCGCCCAAATGCCCGCCTCCCGCAAACCCCAGAACTGACGAACATCAGTTGAGGTTTCGCAAGAATCGTATTTGTTTGAGGTCGTCATCCTGAGCGCAGCGAAGGACCCCTGTATTTCACCGGATCACGAGGAACCCGTCCTCTCACGAGGCTGTCATCCTGAGCGAAGCCGCACAGCGGCGAAGTCGAAGGACCCCGACGATGTGGGTTGAGCCAAACGCCGCCCCCCTCTTTTCGAGCAAGGTGGTTGGTTCGATCTGCGACCAAATGGGACCTCTTCCGCCATGAATGGCGTCAGCACCCAAAATCCTTCGACTACCATCTAACTAACCATGGCGCGTTGCCACAAACTCAGCGATGACGAAATGCAGGCCATCGCCCGCGCGCTCGCCGACCCACGCCGCTTCGCCATCCTGCAACAGATCGCCCGTCGCGACGCCACGCCCTGCGGCTCACTCGACGAGCAGAAGGTCCTCAGCCCCGCCACCATCTCGCACCACATCAAGGAACTGGCCGACGCCGGCCTCATCGACGTCCAGCGCGAAGGCCGCTGCGCCTCACTTTCCCTCCATCGCGGCACCTGGAACGCCTACCTCGCCCAGCTCGCGAAGCTCTAATTCAAGCCGAACGCTTCTAGGTAAGCCAAGGCTTTAGCCTTGGCCCTCACGCCGATTCAAAAAAGGGGCTGGTAGCCGAGGGCTTTAGCCCTGGGTCTCCCCTAGGTAAGCTCCCGCATAACATTTCGATAAATATCGAAACTTCCTGAATCCTCCACTCTTCCTCATCATCCATTTCGATATACGTCGAAACATTCGACAGAAATCGAACTGGAGAAATCGTCATGGCAAAGCTCACAGGAAAAGTCGCCGTCGTAACCGGGGCAAGCAAGGGAATCGGCGCGGGCATCGCAAAGGCGCTCGCATCCGCCGGAGCCTCCGTCGTCGTCAACTATGCGTCCGACAAGGCCGGCGCCGACCGCACCGTCGCCGATATCGCCAAATCCGGCGGCAAAGCCGTCGCCATCCAGGCCAGCGTGGCGAAATCCACCGATATCGAAAGGCTATTCACAGAAACAAAGAAGGCCTTCGGCAAGATAGACATCCTCGTCAACAACGCGGGCGTCTACTCCTTTAGCCCGCTCGAGGCAGTTACTGAAGACGAGATCAATCGCATTTTCTCGACCAACGTCACTGGGCTTCTGCTCACAACTAAGGCTGCAGTTTCGCTCTTCCCAGCGGAAGGCGGCAGCGTCATCAACATCGGCTCCATTGTCAGCGAGAACACACCGCCCAACACCTCCATTTACACCGGAAGCAAAGGTGCAGTCGACGCCATCACTCGCGTTCTCGCCAACGAACTCGGACCGAAGAAAATTCGTGTTAACGCCGTAAATCCTGGCATGACCACCACGGAAGGCACGAACAGCTTGGGAATTGCGGGCTCAGAGTTCGAAGCCACTTTCGTTTCGCAAACTCCGCTCGGCCGCACCGGCAAGCCCGACGACATCGCCGACGTCGTCACCTTCATCGCCTCCGACGACGCTCGCTGGGTCACCGGATCGCTGTTGCAAGCCGGCGGCGGCCTTCGCTAAACGCGAACGTTGTTCAAACTTTCATCATCGCGGACGAAACTTCGGCCGCTCAACCTGATCTAACCCATTACACGCCTTGCAACCGTGTATGGGTCGGGCCACACAATACAAGGAGAAGACCATGAACCTCGTCCTTACACTTCTTCCCCTCGGCCTGGTGGCCGCCAACTACCTCGTAGCCGATTTTCGCGACCGCCGCAGCAAGCCGAACACCGAAATCGTCTGCGGCTGAGCTCCGCAGAAGCCGGGTGCCCCACCCTCGGCTTCCGCAGGAAGACAGGGTGGGGTCCCCGGTGATCTTGCTCACCGGGGTGGAGTGGGGGTATCGCGTGCGCCGGCACGCGAGAACGCAGTCCGTCGCGCCACAGAGCTCATCCGGCATCCGCACAAAAGACTACAGGTCTCCTTAAGGGCACGGCTTCAGCCGTGCCGAAAACAGTGCCGAGGAATGCGGCTTTAGCCGCTGAGGTCAGCCTTTCAGAACCGAGCCAGATTAAAACGCTCAGTTCGGCTGTTCGCCCGGCACGCTCAGCATCCAGCCCACGCCGAACTTGTCTGTCAGCATCCCGAACAGCGGTGACCAGAACGTCTTCGAGAGCGGCATCGTCACATTGCCTCCTTCGCTCAGCGCCTCGAAGATCCGCTTCACCTCCGCCTGGTCCTTGTCCTCGACGCACACCTGGAAGCCGCCAAGCGCCTTCGTCTTATCGGGCGGCGCATCGCAGCCCATCAGCACGCCGCCGCCCAGCGGAATCGCCGTATGCATCACCTTGTCCTTCCAGTCTGCCGGAATCGGCATCTCGTGCGGCGCCTCGCCATAGGTCATCGAAAACGGACTGTCTGCCTTGAACACCTTCTGGTAAAAGGCAAACGCGTCCTTACAGTTTCCGCTGAAGTTCAAATGCACACTCATCTTCATCGCACTTTTCCTTGCTCGTTGTGAGTTGTTTGTCGTTCTTTACTGTCTACCCTCTACTGTCTGGCCTTCACGAACTCCACCAGCTTATCCATCATCTGGTTCCATCCCTCGCGCATGCCCTTCAGGTACAGTGCAGCCTCCGGCATGCTCTTCGTCACGTGCACATCCACCACAACCTCGGTGCCGCCATCCACCTCCTCGAAGAACACCGACGTCCATGTCTCCAGAACCTCAATGCCGTCCTTCAGCGGTGACGAGGTGAAATGAAACCGGTACGGCGGATAGAACTCCACAAACCGTCCGGTCATCGGGTACACCGTCCCGTCCGGTCCCTGCATGTGGATACGGATGGCGCCGCCCTGCCGCGCGTCCATCTCACACAGCGGAGCCGTGAAGCACTTAGGCCCCCACCACTGGCGCACCAGCTCCGGCTTCGTCCACGCATCGAACACCATCTGCCGCGGCACCGCAAAGAACCGCCGCAAGTGCAACTCGCTCGGAACCTCATCCGCCGCCGGCTTGCGCTCCGGCTGCACGCGCAGCATGAACTCCGCGAAGCAGTCGAATGCCGAGTTCCATCCGCCCTTGTGCCCATCGCGCTCGCTCTCCGTCGCAAACGGGGTCTGCGTAAAGTGCATCACCGTCTTTCCTCCTCGCTCCTCAAGCCGCACTGTCACGATGTTCTCCTTGAAAGGACTCTCCGGCAGGCCCACCGCCGACCGCGGCTCCCACGCGAACGTGTACTTCAGCAGCTCCGGCGGTTTTGCCTCGAGTACTGTCCCTCCCTGCACAAGGTTCACCATCTGCTCGCTTCCCGGGCGCTGCCCGACCATGGTCAGGTGCCACGCCTCGCCGGGCTTCTCTGAAGTGGTGAACTCGGTCGTCGTAAATCCGCGGGGCCCCATCCACTCCTTCGCCATCGCCGGATCCGTCCACGCCTTCCACACCAGCTCCCGCGGCGCGTCAAATACTCGGGTGATCGTCAGTTCATAGCCCTGCGTTGCGGGCATCGCGTTTGCACTCTCAATTGACGTCGCGGACATTTCTCTTCTCCTTGCGTGTCGTGTTTGTCTTCTTGGTTGTCTTCTTCGGGCCGTGTGCTTCCTTCGCCTGTTCGGCCTGCAGCGTCCTCAGCAGGCCGTCCAGCCGGTCAAAACTCTCTTCCCAGAACCGCCTGTACTGCTCAATCCACACGGCAGCCTCCTTCAGCGGCTCGGCCCGCCAGCCGCACCGGCCTGTACTGCGCCTGCCGGCCGCGCTCCACCAGCCCCGCGCTCTCCAGCACTCGCAGGTGCTTTGAAACCGCCGGCATGGACATCTCAAACGGGGCCGCCAGCTCCGTCACCGAGCTCTCGCCCAGCGCCAGCCGCGCCAGGATCGCTCTCCGTGTCGGGTCCGCCAGGGCCGAAAATGTGTCGCTAATTGGGTCATTCATCGCGTATGTAACCATAAGGTTATATAACCTATAAGTTAAATACGCCTCGCCCCCCGCTTACGTCAAGCCCCTTTGAGATTTTTCTTGAAGGGCATCGCCGCGCACTCCAAAAACGCCGGCCCATCCCACTTGACAAAAGCCTCCGCCCCCACGCCCTCGCGCTTCACCAGGCTCACCGGACCGAGCGCCGCCGCGTACGTTGAAGTCCACCCGTAAAGTATCTGGATGGAAGACTTTGCGCAAAAAGGCGGGGGGTGGGGGGTACCCCGTGGCTTGCCTCAGAAACATGAGAAAATGTAAGAGATGATCTCTGTTTCCAATGTCACGATGCGCTACGGATCGAAGCTCCTCTTCGAGGACGTCTCCGTCACCTTTCACTCGAGCCGCCGCTACGGCCTCACCGGTCCCAACGGTTCCGGCAAGTCCACCTTCATGAAGGTCCTCACCGGCGAGCTGGATGCCCAGAAGGGCACCGTCGTGCGCCCCAAGAAGTTCGGCGTCCTCAAGCAGAACCAGTACGAGTTCGACGCCTTCCGCGTGATCGACACCGTCATCATGGGCAACAAGGCGCTCTGGTCTGCGCTCGAAGAGCGCGAGGTCATCTACTCGAAGCCCGAAATGACCGACGAGGACGGCATCCGCCTCGGCGAGCTCGAAGGCATCGTGGGCGAAGAGGACGGCTACGAAGCTGAGCCCAACGCCGCCATCCTCCTCCAGGGCCTCGACATTCCTGACGAGGTCCACGAGCGCAAGATGTCCGAGCTGCAGGGCGGCCAGAAGGTCCGCGTTCTGCTCGCGCAGGCGCTCTTCGGAAACCCCGACGCCCTCTTCCTCGACGAGCCCACCAACTACCTCGATCTCGATTCAATTCACTGGCTCGAGAATTTCCTCAACCGCTATAACGGCACCGTGATCACCATCTCGCACGACCGCCACTTCCTGAACTCCGTCTGCACGCACATCGCCGACATCGATTACGAGACGATCATCACCTACACCGGTGGCTACGACGACATGGTGCTGCAGAAGACTCAGATCCGCAGCCGCATCGAATCGCAGAACGAGCAGCGCGAGAAGAAGATTTCACAGCTCAATGAATTCATCGCCCGGTTCTCTGCGGGAACGCGCTCGTCGCAGGTGAACTCGCGTAAGAAGGAAGTCGAGCGGCTCCAGACCACCGAGCTCGCGCGCTCCAACATCCAGCGCCCCTACATCGCCTTCAAGTTGGAACGCCCCAGCGGCAAACACGTGCTCGAGTTCGAACACGTGAAAAAGAGCTACACCCAGCCGGATGGCACGACGGAGCATGTCATCCACAACTTCTCCGCTTCCGTCATGCGCGGTGACAAGGTGGTGCTGGTTGGGCGTAACGGGCAAGGGAAGACCACGGTAATCAAGGCTCTGCTGGCCCACACTGGCCTGGAAGAAGCCAAGCCATCGGACATCGACTCCGGTGAAGTGAAGTGGGGACACGAGGCGCAGATCGGCTACTTCGCGCAGGACCACACCGCGTCCATTCCGAAGGGCACGACGGCCGCCGACTGGCTGCACAGCTTCGACCCCAAGGCCGCCAAGGAAGACATCCGCGGCCTGCTCGGCCAGATGCTGTTCCGCGGCGAAGAAGGCATGAAGAAGACAGAGGCCTTGTCGGGCGGTGAGGCCGCGCGGCTCATCTTCTGCAAGCTCATGCTGCAGAAGCCGAACATCCTTGTCCTGGATGAGCCGACGAACCACCTCGACCTCGAGAGCATCATGGCGCTGAATACCGCGCTGCAGCGCTACGAAGGAACGGTCTTCCTCGTCACACACGACCAGGACCTGGTCGAAGAGGTCGGCACGCGGATCTGGCACTTCGAAGGCGGTCCCGACGACTTCCACATCACCGATCACAAGGGACCGTACGAGGAATACGAGCAGCAGCTTGCGTTAGCAGCACGCTAGGTCGCGCGATTGGTTGCTGCGCTCGGTTCCAGTACACTCAATCCCATAAAGCATCGTCACATCCTGAATCGCACCGGAGCAGCGGGTCGCCGGAGGAACGTCGCGCATGGCTAGAGTTGTTGTTGTCGGAGCCGGCGCAATGGGCCTCGCTGCTGCCTTTCGCGCGGCGAAAGACGGACACCAAGTGGATCTGATCGAAGCCGCGCCGGAACCCGGCGGCATGGCCGGTCACTTCGACTTCGACGGCATCTCCCTCGAGCGCTTCTATCACTTCGTCTGCAAGACGGACTACCCAACCTTTGATCTGCTGAAGGAGCTCGATCTCGCGGATGCGATCAAGTGGCGCAAGTCGTCCATGGGCCTCTTCACCGTAGGCAAGCTGCATCGCTGGGGCGATCCCATGGCGCTGCTGCGCTTTCCGCACCTGTCGCTCTGGCAGAAAATCCGCTATGGCTTGTTCGCGCTGGTTTCGGTGCGCAAAAACAAATGGCCGGCGATTGAAACCGAATCCGCGAAGAGCTGGATCACTCGCTGGTGTGGTGAACGTGTTTACAAACTTCTTTGGGAGCCGCTCTTCCACTACAAGTTCTACGAGTACCAGAACAACATTTCGGCCGCCTGGATCTGGACACGCGTGCGACGCATCGGACGCTCACGCACGAGCATGATGCAGGAAGAACTCGGCTACATCCAGGGCGGCTCCGTCACTCTCGTCAACGCACTCGTCAGCGCGATTCAGCAGCACGGCGGACGCGTCCATCTCGGAGAGCCGGCGGCGGAGATCACCTCAGAAAGTGGACGCGTCACCGGAGTGCGGACGGGGAAGAGTTTCTATCCGGCTGATGACGTGATCTGCACATCGCCCACGCCCCACATTGCCGGCCTTGTGCCTTCGCTTCCTGACGAATGGAAGCAGAGGTATGAGGCCATTCACAACGTCGCGGTGATATGTGTCATCTTCAAGCTTCGTTGTTCTGTGACCCCGCACTTCTGGGTCAACATCTCTGAGCCGGGCATCGAGATTCCCGGCGTCATCGAGTTCTCGAACCTGCGCGACTTCGGCGCCGACAGCATTCTCTATGTGCCGTATTACATGCCGTCGACGAACCCGAAGTTCTCCTGGCCGGACCAGCAGTTGCTTGACGAAGCGTTTGCCTGCCTCGCGCGCCTCAATCCATCGCTTACGCGTGAGGACATCCGCGCCACCAAGGTAGCCCGGCTCCGCTACGCACAGCCTATTTGCGAGCCGGGATTCGCGGCGAAGATCCCGCCGGTCCAAACGCCGATTGCCGGTCTGCAAATCGCAGACACCTGCTACTACTATCCCGAAGATCGCGGTATCGCCGAGAGCGTTCGCCTGGGCCAACAGATGGCGCAACACATGGGACAGCAGATGGCGTCCGCAACGGAGTCCGTCGTTTAGCGAGCAGCCGTGTCGATCGTCTGCCCTGGCGGAACGCACAGCTTCCATTCCGGCTGTGCGTAGCAGGTCCACCCTGCTGCCCAAGCGCCGGGTGTCGGGCTGCCTTCCGTCTCTGCGAACGGACTCTGCTGTTCCGGCGTATTGACACGCATCGCGAGCACGAACCCGACCCGGCTCAACGTCCTCGTCGCAACGGCGTCGTTTTTGAACAGCCGATTTCCCGGCGTGGGCGTCTCGACGAAGTACGTGTCGTCGAGCGCGTGGAAGTACTCCGGCCGCGGTTTCACCGGAATGATCGGCAGATTCAGCCACCCGAGGTTGTACAGGATCAGGTCGTGCTCGCGAAAGTACAGCGCGCCTGCCCAGTACTCCGGGTTATAAAGCAGACCGGCCGGAGCTGAGACCCCGAGCGGACGCGTGAGCAGACCGGGCTTGTCCGTATGAATTGCCGGAGCGTTATGCAGGGTCGCGATCGTGCGCGCGACAGGGCTTATACGCCGGTACGCCAAGCCGAGATTGAACAGACATAGGAATGTCGCGGCGATCGCGAGGCCGACCAGCGGGCGCCTCTTCGTCGCCATTGCAGCCGAGGCGGCAACTGCGGTGCTCAGATAAAGCAGCACTTGCAGTCGCCAGGCAAAGTAAAAGCTGCCGTTAAGCACGTCCGGAATAAGCGGAAGCACGACCAGAAACAGAAGTGCGAAGAGGGTCCACACCGTGGACCAGTTCCACCGGCGCGCGCGTATGAAAGGCCATGCATAGACCGCCGCAACAACAAGTGCCGCGATGAAGATCAGCACGACACCCAGGCGGCTGACCAGAGCGGCTCCGCGAGTTCCCGAGTAGACGGTCAGGCCATGCGTCCGGACATATGAGTACGCGTTGTAGATCACATTATGGATATAGCTCGGCGGCAGCTGTCCGGGTTTCAGAGGATCAGCCGGCAGCGGAGCACTGCGAAACATTCGCAGATAAAAGTAGCCGAGGCACCCGATCAGTGCGGTCACCAGGTCTGCGCGAAATTGGACTGGCATCCGCCGCGCCTTGCGTTCCTTCTTCCCGTAGGGGCCCAGGAGGCGAATAGCTAATTCGAAGAAGCAGAATCCCAGCACGAACATCCACGGAACGGGATGGGTTACGAGGATGAGCACCAGCCAAAGCAGAAAGCCCGCCCGATAACGCCAGGAGGGACGTTCCCGATTGTGTACCCACGTCGCCAGCGCGAAGCAGGCAAATCCGATTCCGATGCAGTAGTTCACAAAGCCCATCATCAGCGGCCAACTGACCAGCACGGGCGCAAACAGCAGCGGCGCCCAGTCGGCGCTCCCGCTCACCGCGCGGGTGAGTGACCGCAGCCCCAGCATGATGACGACGAAGTACCCGCAGACGATGATCTTGTCGGCCATCTCCAGCGTGGTGAGCTTCCCGAGCGCGACCAGGCTGTAGTAGTAGAGCGAGTACGGCGGAAGGTAACTGCTGATGTAATAGATGTGCGTATAGGTGGTGGACTTGTGTGCGAGAAGCTGCCGGAAGATGTCGACGCAGTAAAGATGCAGCGGCGCGTCCTGCGAAGGGAACACCGGCATCGACAGCACCCACACGCAGTACAGCGCGACCACGGCGACCTGCAGCGCCAAAGCGATCCAATAGCTTCGCGTGCGTTTTGTTTGCATAGTGGCAGCGACGGTCGTGCTCTGCGGGCTGCCTGCAAGGGTGGGCATCATACGCATGCCGCTCCTGCCGGAGATCCGGAAATTTTTGCGTGCAGCTCCGTCTGAGCTGAGAACATCATCGCACGCTGCCGGCAAAATTTAGAGTCTGGCCGCTGCCCGGGGCACGCTGAAGCCCGTTCAGATGAAACTTCCCGACCTTTCATCGTTGAGGCATGAAGCTCGCGCTGCAACGTATCATTGCAGTAGGACATGCAAACAGCTGAAGACGTGCTCAAGGTGAAGTTGAGACCCGCAAGTCGGG
This sequence comes from uncultured Verrucomicrobiae bacterium, assembly GCA_963716225.1. GTDB lineage: Bacteria > Acidobacteriota > Terriglobia > Terriglobales > Acidobacteriaceae > Granulicella. The sequence continues at coordinate 2,582,865 of OY970299.1, forward strand.
CGTCTGGTTTCTGGCCAGGTGTAATGTGTGCATTGCTGCTGGGGCTGTGCGTTCTGGCGTCCAATCCACGCGCAAACATGGGGCTGAACGATGACTGGTCGTACATCTTCACGGCCCAGGTCTTCGCCCACACCGGCCGCGTTGTGTACAACGGCTGGGCGACAGCAATGCTCGGCTGGATGATCCCCTGGGGAGCGCTGTTCGCGAAGCTCTTTGGCGACACGATCACGGTCATACGGCTGTCCGTTCTGCCGATCGGAATGTCCACCGCGCTTGTGTATTGGTCCATTCTGCGCCGCTTCGGCCTCAATCAAGCGCATGCGACCTTCGGCACGTTGTGCCTTGTCCTGTCGCCGCTGTTTACCGGCAACACCATCGTCTTTCTGTCTGATGTCCCCGGTGTATGGAGTGTGCTGCTGTGCATTTACTGCTGCCAGCGCGCGCTTGCGGCGGAGACAACACGTTCGATAGCGATGTGGCTCGTCTTTGCGTCGATAGGCAATCTGCTGTCGGGATGCGTCCGTCAGACCGCGTGGCTCGGTGTAATTGTCGTTGTGCCTTGCTGCGGGTATCTGTTGCGCAAGCGCGCCACAATGTTCAAGCTGTCAGTTGTGCTTTGGGTCGTGTCCACGGTGGCCGTGCTGCTCGTCTGGCATTGGTTCAATCGTCTGCCCTTCGTTCAACCGGAGTCGCTCTATCGCGGACGCATGACGTTCTCGGCGGTCGGTCATATGGCCGATCAACTGGTTCGCGCGGTGCTTACCGTAGCTCTGATGGTGTTTCCGGTCACGATCGCCGGGCTTGCGATGTTCCACAAATTCTCGCGCAGAGCCGGGATCGTCATTGCAGCCGGCGTGTTGCTAACGTTCGCCGGCATGATGGCGCTGAAGCTCTCCGGGCACCTAGGCGGATGGTGTTTCCCGTGGCTCTCCAGCACCATGGATGCGGAAGGCCTTCTGCACGGTGGCACTGCGGTCGGAAGCTTCGGTCCGGCGCTGGGATGGCGCTGGCGCGAGGCAATCCTGGCCGTCGCTATCCTGTCCACGCTGGTCTTCGTTGTAGCGGCATACACGTTGCGGAGAGCTCCCCGCGAGCTCAGCGCTTCGCAGCAAACCGCGCGATTCTTGCTCCTGCCGCTGCTGGCGGTCTACATCGGTCTGTTGCTCCCGCGAGCGGCCTTTGAGGCCGTTCTGGATCGCTATCTGCTGCTGCCGATCGCGATTGTGCTGGTGTTTCTTTTGCGCTGGCATCAAAGCCGCATCAGTTGGCGCATACCGGTCGTCGGGTACGCAGCCGTTGCATTGTTCGCGCTGGTTTCGGTGCTGGGTATGCATGATGTCTTTGCGATGAGCCGGGCCCACATACAGCTCGCGGATGAACTTCAACGCGACGGTGTGCCGCGAGCGGAATTCTTCGGCGGATTCGAATACGACGGGTGGACGCAGCTCGAAGCGATGGGCTATATGAACAATCCGCTCATCCCACGGCCAGCGGGCATCTATCATCCGGTCAAGTTCCACGACGATCCTTCGAGCCCGTGCAGCTATGACTTCCAGCGATTCACGCCGGCCATTCACGCGCGGTATGCGATCGTGAAGGAGATCATGCCGTGCTTCGGTCCGGTCGCCTTCGGGCGAGTGTCATACCACACATGGCTTCCCCCCGCGACCCGTTATCTTTACATTCAGACGGTGCCCTCCTCGCAATAGCGTGAGCGGCATCCGCGAGATCTGGACAGCTATGGCGAAAAAGTGGTGGTTACGGCTGGCGCTGATGGGCGCCACCATCGTCCTTCTGCTGAATACATGGCTGGCTGCGAATGCGCTGCGTGTGCTGATCAACGCGCAGTTCTGGCAGTCGCATACGCTCGAGGTGATCTCGCAAACCGAGGCGCTGGTCGCGCAGGTGCGGACTGCGGAGAGTGCGGCGCGCGGCTACGTCCTCACCGGCTCGCCGATCTTCGAACAGCAGTACACGAGCTCGCGGAATCAGATTCAGGAGAGCACCGTTCATCTGCAGAGACTGACTGCGGACAATGCATCGCAGCAGGTGCGCATTGGTGACCTGAAAACCCGGATTGCATCGAAGATGGCTGCCCTTGAGGCGGGTCTAGCCGTGCGGAAAGTGCAGCCGCAGGGCATGATCGACCCAACGCTCCTGGGGCCGATCATGCAGGACACGCCGGACCGCATGGACATCGTGCAGGGCACGATTCGCGAGATCGAAGGCGAAGAGCAGAGACTGCTTGACCAGAGGATTAAAGACTCAGGCTCCGCGCGAACCGAGGTATGGGCCAGCTTCACGCTCGCGTTCGTGCTCGACTTTCTGCTCGTCATCGCAGCCTTTCAGCAACTGATGCGCGCCAGCCGCGATCGCGAGCGTATCGCTGCAGGCGCGGAGAGGATCGACACACTGAACCGCGAGCTGACGGTGGTCAACGAAGAGCTGGAGAGCCGCGTTCAGCAGCGTACCAAGGAGCTCGAGGCCTCAAACCAGGAGCTCGAGGCGTTCAGCTATTCCGTCTCACACGATCTGCGCGCTCCGCTCCGCACCATCGATGGATTCTCACTTGCGCTTGAAGAGGACTTCGCGGACAAACTCGACGCGCAGGGAAGGGACTACATCACGCGCGTTCGCAATGGCGTGCAGCGGATGGGCACACTCATCGACTCATTATTGCGATTGTCGCGAGTGACGCGGTCGGACCTGGACCGCGAGCAGGTGGATCTTTCGCAGCTTGCCAGCCTGGTATTAAGCGAGCTGGAGCTTGGTGAACCGGGCCGGAAGGTAACGTGGATCGTACAACCTGGCGTCATCGCAGAGGCTGATGCGCGGCTGATGCGCGTCGCGTTCGAGAATCTCATCGGCAACGCATGGAAATTTACCGCGAAGACGCCGGATGCAACCATCGCCTTCGGCAGTAGCCGCGCGGATGGCAAGACCGTATACTTCGTTCGGGACAACGGAGCGGGGTTCGACATGCAGTATGTCGACCGTCTTTTTACCGCCTTCCAGCGTCTCCATGGTGAGCGGGATTTTAAGGGATCCGGCATCGGCCTCGCGACCGTGTTGCGCACCATCCGGCGTCATCAGGGCTCAATCTGGGCAGAAGCAGAACCCGGCAAAGGAGCTACGTTCTTTTTCACGCTGAGCGCCTGAGGCTCTGGTCAGGTTCCACGCGGTCTCAACCGAAGTGCGAGAGTATGAGTGAGAGCATGATTCTTCTTGTTGAAGACGATCCCGACCACGAAGCGCTCGCCATACGTGCGCTGAACAAGGCCAACGTGGCGAACAGGATTGAGGTGGCGCGCGACGGCGCCGAAGCGATCGATTACATGAACGGCATTGCGGCGGGCACCAAGCAAATGCCGCAACTGGTGCTGCTCGATCTGAAGCTGCCGAAGGTAGAAGGGCTCGAAGTGCTGCGCTACATCCGCGCGTCGGCTAAGACGGCGCTGCTACCGGTCGTTGTACTCACATCGTCGGACGAAGAGCGCGACATTGTTTCCAGCTACCGGCTGGGTGTGAACAGCTATATCTGCAAACCGGTGAACTTCACTGACTTTGCCGAAGCAACGCGCCAGCTCGGAATGTATTGGCTGCTCCTCAATCAATGTCCACCGCCCCAATAAACGCGCAACGAAAGCCTCTCAGAGTCCTCCTCATCGAAGACTATGAGGAAGATGCTGCATTGCTTGAGCGCTTCCTTTCGCGCGCCGGTTACGCTCTCGAGGTCAGTCGCGTCGAGACTGCAGAAGAGCTGACGCGCGCATTAAGCGAGCCGAATTCAATCGACCTTGTGCTTGCGGATTACACGCTGCCGAGCTTCGGCGCGCGCGAGGCGCTCGCGATTCTTCAAGACAGCGGCATCGAGGTTCCGTTCATCATCGTGTCGGGCACGATCGATGAGGTTTCGGCGGTGAACGCGATGCGCGCCGGCGCGCATGACTACGTCCTCAAAGGCCATCTCGATCGCCTGTTGCCGGCAATCGAGCGCGAACTCTCAGATGCGGAGCGCCGGCGCGAGCGGCTTAGAACCGAAGCCGAGCTGCGGCTCGTGCAGCAGCGCTTTTCGGCGACTTTTAATCAGGCTGCTGTCGGCATGGCGCATACGACGACCACTGCCCGCTTCCAGCTTGTCAATCAGCGACTGGCTGAGATGCTCGGCGCGCCGATGAGCCGGCTGCTGTCTCTCTCCTTCACAGATTTTCTCCTGCCCTCCGAGCGCGAACTGGAAGCCCAAGAGCTGTCGGGGCTCGTCTCCGGCCAGAACAGCGGATATCGCGTGGAGCGCCAGCTATTGCGGTACGACGGCACGACCTTCCCGGCGCAACTCACCGTCTCGCTGCTGCGCCACGATGGATCCCCTGAGCCGAATCTGCTGTGGGTGGTCGAGGACATCTCCGCGCGGAAGGCAGCCGAGCGCGAGACCGCCGAGCTGATGAGCCGGTTGATTAACTCCGAGCGCCTCGCGGCTGCCGGCAGGATGGCGAATACGCTGGCGCATGAGATCAACAATCCGCTTGAAGCGCTGACGAACATCGTCTACCTGCTGCAAACGCATGATCTGCCTCCGCAGGCCCGCGAGCTTGCTGGCGTGGCGGCGCGCGAGCTGGAGCGCGTCGGACACATTACGCGCTCCACGCTGAGCTTCTATCGCAAGCTGCCCGGCCGCACGCTCGATCTCCACACCATGCTCGATGAAGTCATGCAGTTGTTCAGCTCGCGGGCGATGCAGCATCGTATCGAGGTCCGCACAGAGTTCAGCAAGGAAACGCGCGGCGCTGCGTACGATCCAGCTCTGCGCCAGGTGTTCGCAAACCTGATAGGCAATGCGATGGAAGCCATGCAGGCGGCCGGCGGAACACTTATCGTGCGTGCGCGCATGGAAGCATCGCGGTCCGTCGTGCTCATCTCTGACACTGGCCACGGCATCGAGGGCGGACACCTGCGCTCCATCTTTGAGCCGTTCTTTACCACCAAAGGCGAACGCGGCACAGGCCTGGGCCTCTGGGTCACTCGCGGCATCGTCGAGGAGCAGGGCGGCAGATTGCAACTGCGTTCCTGCACCACAGGACAGCGCCGCGGAACCACCGTGCGCATCGAGCTCCCGCTCGTGCAGCATGACGCGATCGGCGCACCTGCCGCGGCACTCGTCAATTAGCCCCGGCCGCGCATCCCGAACCCGCTCCGATTTAGAATACATGCATGGACACAGGCCGAACCCGCGCTCAGAAGAATGTGCTTGGTCAGCCGCTAGAGACCTGCGGGTGCGAGCCGATGACCGGCTTCTTCCGCGATGGACGCTGCAACACCGGCCCCGACGACCTCGGAGTGCACACCGTGTGCTGTGTGGTAACCGACGAATTTCTGCGCGTCTCAGCGCAACTCGGAAACGATCTCGCCACACCAATGCCGCAGTTTGGTTTCCCCGGGCTCAAACCGGGCGATCGCTGGTGCGTGTGCGCGGCGCGATGGCTCCAGGTGCAACGCGCAGGCGCAGCGTGCCCCGTAGTTCTTGAGGCGACACATGAAGCCACTCTCGAAGTCGTGCCGTTCGACGTTCTTCTGGAGTACGCCGTGATTCCTGAGACGCTGCACTGATGTCGCACTGCGCTGTCCTTCTCTTGGCGTTCTAAATCCACGCGCACGGCGCATTTGTCGGTTATTGGCTTGACATGCTGCCACTCGCGGGTGACGCTTAAAGCAAACAACAAAACGTGTCTCCGTCTCGCATTCAGGCCCCCACCCGATAAGCAAGCGAGCACGGCGGCGCCACATTTTCCGCCGGGCCCATCGTGCCGGAGTTCTTAACCTTTACTGGAGACGCGACGCCCATGAAACCCACGCTTCGGATCAACGTCCGATTGCTCACTGTGCTGATTCTCTTCGCGCTGTTCGCCTGTACCGGCGGACATGCCCAATCCGCTGCTCTGGGTGGAATCGGCGGCGTCGTCCGCGACAACACTGGCGCGGTTGTCCCCGGCGCGACCGTGGTGATCACCAACCCTGCGATCGGCTTGAGCCGGACGGTAACAACCAACGGAGAAGGCTACTACGAGCTGCAGTTCCTTCAGCCCGGCACATACGAGGTTGTGCTCGGCGGCAACGGCAGCTTCGGCAAGGTCGACCGCAAGGGAATCGCCGTCACCGTCGGCGCGCCGATTACCATCGACGCCGTGCTGCCGACCGCCAACGTCAACACCGAGGTCACCGTCACCTCCGAGGCCCCGCTGATCGATACCGAGAAGGTCGAGGAGTCGCAGGTCGTCGACCAGGCCGTCGTATCAAACGTGCCTGTGAACAGCCGCCGCTTCGAAAGCTTTGTGCTGCTCACGCCGAACGTCGTCCCCGACGGCAACACCGGCCTCATCGGCTACCGCGGCGTCTCCGGCGTATACAACCAGAACATCGTCGACGGCGCGAACAACAACCAGCAGTTCTTCTCTGAAGCGCGCGGCCGTTCCATCGGCGCACCCTATGTGTTGCCCGTCGACGCGATTCGTGAGTTCGAGTCCTCCGCCACCGGATACTCCGCCGAGCTCGGCGGCGCCGCCGGTGGCATCATCAACGCCATCACCAAATCGGGCACCAATCAGTGGCACGGCGATGTGTTACGAGTACTACCGCACGCCCGGATGGAACGCTCTCGATCCGCTGAACAAGTACCAGGGGCGCCTCACCCACAATCCATTCTTGCTGACCCAGCCTGTCAAGGTGCAGCATGAGTTCGGCGTCTCCGTCGGCGGTCCCATCCTCCACGACAAGCTTCTTCTTCCACTTCACCTATGACGGCTTCCGCAAGGTGAACCCGATCACGTACCTTTCGACCTACAACACCACGAGCAACACCGTTGCGAACCTGGTGCACCTCTGCGACGGCGGCACAACGGCCATCACCGAGGTCGTGACCTCTGGCGGCAAGACCACCACAACGACCTTCCCGACATCCATTCCGGGCGTAACTGCGGCGCAGTGCGCCGCGGCTGTCGCGGCACTCCAGGCGAAACCTGGGCGCCTTCCAGCGCAACGTCAAACAGGACATCTTCTTCCCGCGCCTCGACTACCAGATGGGCAAGACGCATCTCTCCGCCGAGTTCCTCTGGCAGAACTTCCACCAGCCCAACGGCTACAACACCTCCACCACCGTTACAAACGGCGGCCAATCGCAGAACGGCACGGCCAACTTCCACGAGCGCATCCTGATCGCGAACGCCGAGACGGCACTCAACAACACGTCAGCCAACGTCGTCCACTTCCAGTGGGGCCGCGATCTTGAGACCGACTCGACCAACTTCGGCGGTCCCGCAAACAACCTCACCAACCTGCTCAGCTACGGCGAAACCTCTGCGCTTCCGCGCGGCGCGTTTCCCGACGAGCACAAGTGGCAGATCTCCGATGTGTACTCGCATTCGATGGGCCATCACAGCCTGAAGGCCGGCTTCGACGTCTTCTTCGTGCATGAGCAGATCGCGAACCTGTTCGGTGGGGACGGTTCATTCAGCTACTCCAACGGACTCGTCGAGTACAACTTCGCCAACTGGATCCAGGATCAGCTGGCCATCAACCCCACAACCAATGTTGGCGGCGGCACCGGCCTTGCCCGCCACTACGCCTCCTTCTCGCAGACCGTCGACCAGATTAACCGGCGTCGGCGCGGACGACTTCTGGAACCAGAACATGGACTTCTTCGCCGAAGACCAGTGGAAGGCAACGCCGAAGTTCCTTCTCTCGGTCGGTATGCGTTACGACGTCCAACTCGTTCCCGGGCCGGATAAGCCCAACACACTGAATCCCGTCGCATTCAACGCGACGTCGCAGATCAATCCCAACCTGCACATGATCCAGCCGCGCATCGGCTTCAACTGGAACCCGCAGGAGGGCACCGTTGTGCGCGGCGGCTACGGCATGTTTTACGGCCAGGTCGGCAATTCGTCCTACTACACGCTGCGTCGTGAGAACGGCGTCTATCAGAAGCAGTATGGAGTCAGCGCGCTCACTGCGAACTCCCCCTACACAAGCTGCGCCAGTGGCACCGCCTGCACCGTGGCCTACCAGAACAACGGCGTCTATCAGACCTATTCACCGCAGGGCGGCGTGCCCATCTACACCCCGCCGGGACCCGCTCCGGTGGACATCGTGACCAACCAGCCAGTCACGATTCCTTCCAGCATCAACCCGTCGCTCGGGCAAGGCATCACGATCCGCGGCATGGATCCCAGCTTCACGAACCCCGTGTCGCAGTCGTGGGACCTGACCGTCGAGCAGGCAATGCCGCTGCACTCGTCACTGACCCTCGGCTACGTCGGCAATCGCGCCAACCATCTTCCCATCTACATCGATACCAACGTCGATCCGTACGTCTGTTCTCAACAACCGCTTCTACGTCTACACCAACCCGCTCACCGGAGCGACGGGCAATGCGACGGTACCCACGTACGTGAACAAGCTGTATGCCAACACAGGTACAGTGGCCACCGGCTTCTCCGCGGTGAACTCCTGGTATCACTCCATGGTGGTCACCGTGCGCAAGCCGATGGCGCATGGCGTTGAGCTGCTCGGCAACTACACCTGGGCAAAGGCGATGGATGGCGGCCAGACCTACGGCACGAACGGCACGTTCAACGGTACCGATGCTCCGCTGATCCCCTTCTTCACCGGCGGCCGCACCGGTGTCGGTGACGAGTACGCTCGTTCGGACCTCGACATCCGCAGCCGCGTGGTCGTGACACTGGTTGGTAGGTCCAACTTCACGCTCGGCAACAAGTTCGCCGAGTACGCCGCGAATGGCTGGCTGCTCTCCGGGACCTACACCGCGCAGTCCGGCGAGCCTGTAACCGCGACCGTCAGCGGCAGCTACACGTCCATCTCCGGCGGCTCGCTTGGCACTCCCGGCCTTGCCATCACCACCGATGCCGGCCCGGCCAACGCCTCCTTCACCTCCGGCCCTTCCGCGCGCGTGCCGGACTTTATCGCCCAGCGCAACGCGTTCGCCGGTCCCGGCGTGCATAACCTGGATGCTCGCGTCTCGCGTATCTTCCCGCTCTTCAAGGACCGCTACAGCTTCGAGCTCGCCGCTGAAGCGTTCAACCTCGCCAACCACCGCAACATTCTTTCCGTGAACACCAACCTCGTTGCCTATACAACGGCCTCACCCAACGGAAGCACAGGTGCTTGCGTTCATCGGGACCGCGGCGACCGGCGGTTGCAACGGTAGCCTCGGTCCGCTGCCGAGCTCGGCGGCGCAGTTCATGTCACCGTCCAGCACGTCCAACATCATCTACGGTCCGCGCCAGCTCCAACTCCTCGGCCGGTTCATCTTCTAACGCCAACAAAGCCACAAACGAGATGGCCCGGAGCAATCCGGGCCATCTCGTTTGCAGCAAAGGTGTGAGACGCAGTCTAGGTTTCTCCGCCCGGCGACGGCTGCTGCGTCGCATCCGACAGCGTGACCTTCACCTTGAACTCCTTCTGCCCACGGTACACGGTCACCGTCACCGTATCTCCTGCGTGGTGTTGATTGATCGCGTTCGAAAGATCCGGTTTGCTCGTAACCGTCTGGCCGTCAATCGCGACAATCAGGTCACCACCGAGCACAATCGGCGTGAAGCCGAGATACGCGCGCTGCGATCCGCCCTTCAATCCCGCCCGCTCCGCAGCCCCGCCAGGGAGCACCCGCTCGATCAGCACACCATAATCTGCCGGCAGCCCAATCTGCTGCGCAAGGTCCGGTCCAATCTCCAGGGACACTACATCGAGCGATGGCCGCCGAACGCGTCCATAGCGTGCAAAGTCGTCGAGCACAGCCTTCGCCGTCGAGATCGGGATCGCGAAGCCGATGCCCGCCGACTGCGCTGCGCCTCCGTTCGGATTCCCGGCAATCATCGTCGTGATGCCGATCACCTCGCCGTGCGAGTTCAGCAGCGGGCCGCCGGAGTTGCCCGGATTGACCGAGGCATCCGTCTGGATCGCGTTGTCGATCTTCACGCCGCTGGGCAATTGCACCGAGCGCAGCGCCGAGATGATGCCGCGCGTCATCGTGCCCTGAAAGCCGAACGGATTACCAATGGCATATACCCGCTGACCGACCAGCAGGTTCGCTGAATCCGCGAGCACTGCAGGCTGCAGGTCCGGCGCGTTGGTGATCTGCAGCAGCGCAAGATCGTGCGCCTTGTCCGTCCCCAGCACCGTCGCCTTGTACTTCTTCTTGTTCGCAAGAGTCACCTCGACGAGCTGCGCGCCCTCCACCACGTGATTGTTCGTGAGGATGTGACCCTGCTTGTCCAGGATGAAGCCCGATCCCTGCCCCTGCTCCGGCACCGGCTGGTAGAAGAAGTCGTACGCCACCTGCGTCGATGTGATGTTCACCACCGAAGGCAGCGCGCGCTTGTAGACCGCGACATTGTCCTGCTCTTCGGGATCGAGCGTCGGTGCGGCCTCAGCCTCGGTCAGGCGGAAGTCGCCCATCGGCCCACTCACGTTTGTAGTGGTGAGACCGTTGCCAGCCCGTTGGCCGCCGCGCACCAGCCCGGCAATCGTGCCGATCGGAAAGAAGTGAGTTGATAGCAGATAAAATCCGCAGAGAATTACGACGACAAGCAGCACAGAACGCAGCTTCATGGCAAAAACCTTCTCCGGCGCAGAGAACGCCGCTGCCATGATTTTACGGGTCTCAGCCCAACCGCGTTCCGTACGCGCAACTCTGCCTGCAAGTCGATCCGTACGGCTAAGCTCCTTCGTGGCGTTCCATCTGCAGCAACCGGCGCTTGCGCTCGATGCCCCAGCGGTATCCAGTCAGCCGGCCATCCGCCGCAACCGCGCGATGGCACGGAACCACGACGGCTAGCGGATTGGCTCCGCACGCCGCACCTACTGCCCGGACAGCCTTCGGCGCGCCGATCGCCTCGGCGATCTGCCCATAGCTCCGCGTCTCGCCGCGCGGAATCGCTCGCAGCGCCTCCCACACACGGTGCTGGAACGAAGTTGCGCGAACATCAAAGGGCAGGGAAGCAGCCGCGGGACTCTCGCTCATCTCTGCGAGCACAAAGCGTACAGCGTCGCCGAGGCCGGCATTTTTGCGCTCGAGCGTGGCCCTTCGAAACCGCGCACTCAACTCGCGCTCGGCCTCTGCGTCAGAGTCCGCGAACAGCACCGCGCACAATCCGCGATGGGTCGCCGCGACAAGCATTCGTCCCAGCGGCGAATCTGCCGTTGTCCATCGAATCGTCTCGCCCTCGCCCCCCGCCCTGATCGCCGAAGGCCGCATCCCCAGCGTGCCAGACGCGTTCTCATACACTCGGCTCGACGATCCGAAGCCAGCTTCGTAGACCGCATCCGTCACCGCGGCTGAATCCTTCCGCAGCGTCGTCCGAAAACGTTCACGCCGCTGCGCCCGCGCAAACGCCGACGGCGTGACGCCGAGCACGCGCTGAAATCCTCGCGACAGCGCAAACCGGCTCAGTCCAACCTTCCGCGCAAGTTGATCGGCAGAGATCGGCTGGCCGGCAGTCGCGCGAAGCATCTCCGCTGCACGCCTCACTGCATCACCGTGCGATTCGCGATGCTCGCTTCCCATGGCAGGTTTGCATCGCAGGCAGGCCCGAAACCCTGCCGCTTCCGCCCGCTCGCAGGTCGCGAAAAATCGCACATTCTCTCGCGCAGGACGCCGGCTCGGGCATCCCGGCCTGCAGTAAACGCCCGTGGAAAGCACGGCATACACGAACTCACCCTGGGCCGCGGCGTCCCGCGCCAGCACCTTTTGCCATGCGGTCTCCGGGTTCAAGAGCGAGCCCCTCATCATCATGCCTTCCGACATAACATTCATCGTCGCCATGCTTCCAATTTGAACCCCAGGCAGAGCCGATCGCACTCCGTTCCGTGCGATCAAAGCGTTAAGTCTGTCGGCTGCACGACACAATTAGGCGCTGGCGCTGCAGCACCTTGCGAGCGAGTGTACCGCTTCACGGCACCCGCTACTTTCGGATGTCCGTTTGTCGCTGGTTCGAGTACTCTTACCGCAGCGGCGCGGCCACGTTGAGATGTCCCCCGTGTTAGTTCCTTCTCCGTTCGGTGGATGAATGCCGCCTTGGCGCTGTTGTTTCAGCATGCTGTTGATTTCGGGTCCCTGGGTTCCTGGCGCCCCATCGGCAATCGCGCAGAGCCCTGAGCCCCCTGCTGTCCTCGCCGGGTCCGTCACAGACCCGTCCGGAGCACGCATCCCACACGCTTCCATTCACATCCACGGCCTCCAAGTCGACCGCGAGCTCTCCACGAACGCGACCGGCAACTTCACCGCTACACTAGCTGCCGGCGCATACACGCTCACCGTGAATTCTCCCGGCTTTCGCCAGCTCACGCGTGATGAGATCGTCGCGCCGGGAGAATATGACAGCATCAGCGTCGGGTTATCGATCGACGTCGCAGCCGAGGTGATCAGCGTCGATCCCTGGATCAGCAGCGCAGACCGCGCCAACGCGCTCAACTTCTCCGGCAATCAGTTGCAGATCCTCTCGGATGACCCTGAGACGCTGCGGCAGGAGCTGATCGCCATGGCCGGCGGCGGCACCGGCATCGCCTCACCTCAGTTCTACGTCGATGGCTTTAGTAACGGGCAGCTTCCGCCGAAGTCCGCGATCCGGTCCATTCACATTAACAACAATCCCTTCTCTACGGTCTACGATCACCCCGGATTCGGCCGCGTTGAGATTGAGACTCAGGCTGGCGGCAACCAGCTCCACGGTATGCTCGACTTCGGCGGAACCGACAACGCGTTCAATTCAAACAATCCGTTCACCGGTGCGCAGCCGCCGTATTATCAGCTGCTGTTTCGCGGAAACGTGAGCGGTCCAATCGGAAAGAAGACGTCATACTTCCTCGCAGGTAATACAAGCGACCTCCAGAACAACGCCGTCGTGAATGCGATTAATCCCGACGCTACGGAGGAGACGCTCTCTGAAGCAGTTCCCAACCCGCTGCGCGATGACGACTACAGCTTTCGCGCCGATCATCGCTTCTCCGCTGCCAACCAGATGAACGGCCGGTACGAGATCCACCGGCTGCATCAAACCAACGCTGGAGTCGGATTGCTGGTGCTGCCATCGGAAGGTTATGCGGCCGGCTCCACGACGCAGACGCTGCAGCTCTCGGATAACGAGCTCGTCTCCCCGAAGATCGTCAACGATGCGCGTTTCCAGTACGTCCGCACTCGCGTGAGTCAGGACCCGAACAGCACGTCGGCGGCGACCATCGTGGAGGGCGAATTCGCGAGCGGCGGTTCGCCGGGCCAGAACCTGCACGACAATCAGGACAGCTACGAGCTGCAGGACAACGCATCGGTCGATCGCGGCCGGCACTTCATCCGCGCTGGATTACGTTACCGCCTGTTCCGTGATAGCAACAATTCGCGTGCGGGCTACAACGGCGAGTTCATCTTTCCTGATACTGCTTCGTATGTGCGCGGATTGCCAACCCAGTTCAGCATGACGGCCGGCAACTCGGGCGCTGTCCTGAGCACCGGCGATCTCAGCCTCTACGCCGAGGACGACTGGAAACTCTCACGTACCTTCACGCTGGACTATGGCCTGCGGTATGAGACGCAGTCTGCAATTCCTGACCACAATGATCCCGCGCCGCGGGTTGGCTTCGCCTGGTCGATCGCACGCAAGAATGCGAAGGTCCCGCTGCTCACACTGCGCGGCGGAACGGGATTGTTCTATCAGCGGCTCACGGCGGCGGACCTGTTGCCGTCCGTGCGGCAAAACGGAATCAACCAGGTCGCGTACTTTCTCCAGGCTGACTTCTTCGCGCAGAATCCAGGCTTCTATTCGAAGTATTCGAAGTCGCCGCCGCCGGTCTCAGCGCTCACCGCAACTGAACCGACAAGCTACCGCGTCGATCCGCGCTTCAAGACCTCGCGCACGCTCGTCAGCAGCATTACGGCGGAGCGCGCGATTGGAAGGATCGGCAGCATCACCGCGAACTATCTCCAGGCGGATGGACGACACCAGTATCTTCTGCTCAACGCAAACGCGCCGCTGCCCACATCCGGCGTGCGCCCGCTCGGCAACCAGAACATCTACCAGTACACGTCGGAAGGAACGGGTCACGAGCAGATGTTTTTCAGCAACCTGAACCTGATGCTGATGCGACGTATATCAGTGTTCGCATTTTATGTTGCGCAGCGTGATCATAGCGACGCGAACGGACCGACGTGGTTCGTCTCGAACTCGTATAACGTCCGCGAGGATTACGGCCGTGACGACAGCGACATCGCTCAGCAGTTTTTTATGGGCGGTGCAATCAATCTGCCGCATGGCCTCACGGTGGAACCGTTCCTTTCGGCACGCAGCGGGAGGCCGTTCAACATTACAACCGGCACGGATGTGAACGGCGACACGATCTACAACGACCGGCCGGCGTTCGCCACGGTCCTCTCGCGTCCGTCCGTTGTCAGAACGGCGTACGGCAGCTTCGACACCAACCCTTTGCCGTCGCAAACGATCATTCCATACAACTACGCCATCGGCCCTGGCTTGTTCTGGCTGAATCTGCAGGCGAGCGAAGCGGTGCATCTCGGTCCGCGCCCCGGAATGAAAGCTGCGCCTCAAGCTGCTCCCGGGCCGCCCGGCCGACCGGCAGGGAAACCGGAGCGGCCATGGACCCTCAGCTTCTCGATCGAGGTGCAAAATCTGCTAAACCACACGAACCCCGCAACTCCTGTGGGCGTGCTCTCGTCGCCGCTCTTCGGGCGCTCTCTGTCCGTCGCGACCGACTTCAGCTCGCTAACGGCGGCAAATCGTACGGTGCTACTGCATTCGACCTTCACGTTCTAGATAGCGAGCGCGCAGGTCTTGTCGTCTGCGTTAATTCCGCGCAAACGAAACCGGGGAGCGCATGGCTTCCCGGTTTCAATCTGCTGATTACCTCGGCTACTTCGCCGCTGCGAGCTCTGCCTCGGCGGCGGCCTTCAGCGCGTCGGCTTTATTCGTCGCTTCCCAGGTGAACGTGTCGCCCGTGCGCCCGAAGTGGCCATACGCGGCCGTCTTCTTGAAGATCGGGCGACGCAGGTTCAGCGTCTCGATGATCGCCTTCGGCGTCAACTGGAAGTTCTCGCGCACCAGCTCAATCAGCCGCTGCTCGCTCACGGTGCCGGTGCCGAAGGTGTCGATCCGCACACTGACCGGCTCTGCCACTCCGATCGCATACGCTAGCTGCACCTCGCAGCGGTCCGCCAGTCCCGCGGCAACAATGTTCTTCGCCACATAGCGAGCCATGTACGCCGCGGAGCGATCGACCTTTGTCGGATCCTTGCCCGAGAACGCGCCACCACCGTGCCGCCCCATGCCGCCGTAGGTGTCGACAATGATCTTGCGCCCGGTCAGCCCGGTGTCGCCCATCGGCCCACCGATGACGAACCGTCCCGTCGGATTGATGTGATACTTCGTCTTCGCATCGAGCAGCGCGGCCGGAATTACGGCCTTGATCACCTGCTCGAGAATCTCCTTGCGCAGCTGCTCGTTGCCGACATGGTCAGCATGCTGAGTCGATATGACCACAGCATCGACCCGGACGGGACGATAGTTCGCGTCGTACTCCACCGTCACCTGGCTCTTGCCATCAGGCCGGAGATACGGCAGCTTGCCGTTCTTGCGAACCTCGGTCAGCTTCTCCGTCAGGCGATGCGCGAGCGAGATCGGCGTCGGCATCAGCTCCGGCGTCTCGTTTGTCGCGTAGCCGAACATCATGCCCTGGTCGCCGGCCCCGCCGGTGTCCACACCCTGCGCGATGTCCGGGCTCTGGCGGTTGATCGTCGAGATCACGCCGCACGTATTGCAGTCAAATCCCTTCAGCGCGTCGTCATAGCCGATCTCGCGAATCGTGTCGCGAACCAGCGTCTGAAAATCAACGTATGCCTGGGTAGTAATCTCGCCCGCAACAACGACGAGTCCGGTGCAGGTCAGCGTCTCGCATGCCACGCGGCTCATTGGATCATCCCGCAGGCAGGCATCCAGAATCGCGTCGGAGATCTGATCGGCAATCTTGTCGGGATGACCTTCGGTCACGGACTCGGAGGTAAACAAAAAACGGTCGGTTGTATTCGCCAAAGCGAGGTACTCCTGAATGAGATAGCCGGACCTTCTTGGGCGCGGCAAGGCGCTGTTCAAGCCAGCCTTGTCATAACTGAGCCAAAGAACCCGACGACCGGTCTCCTCCGCCGCACACGCGCTGCTCAGGAGAGCAGGCAGACTTGGCAGGCTCCGGTCGCTCCACAGCCGATCAGAGTCGGATCAGCAGAACATGCTTATTCTACTCTGCGAAGCGGCCGCGCGCCCATCTCGCACAGTTAGCTGCGAATTCCTGCATCGAGCGGGATGCCCCTGCAGTGAACGGACCAAGCCACTCACTTTACCCTCCATTACAAACAAAACGGCGCCCGCCGAAGCGGACGCCGCAAGGATGTTGCAAGACGTCGTTAGAAGTCGAACCTGCCCGCGAACTGCAGGATGCGGGCATCGCGGTAACCCGTAACCGTCCCGAAGAGGGTCGAGGTCGCGCTTCCGGACACTGTATTCACGTTCGTATGGTTGGCTACGTTGAATGCCTCGGCACGGAACTGGAACTTCAGATTCTCGTAAATACGGAAGTTTCTGAAGACGCCAACGTCAGCGGTTTGGTATCCAGGCATATCGATCGAGCCACGCTTCGCGGTGCCGGGCACCGTAGCCGCAGGGTCCTGGGCCTGGAAGGCACCCGTATTGAACCACGGGTACTGCGACTGCTCGTATTTCTTGCTGGCACGAAGCCGGATACCGTTGCCGTTCTGCGGATTGCCGATCTGATTCGGGCGCAGACCGGCATTTGTGGAGCCAAGGACACCCAAACCAACGTTGTCGTTCACAATGTTGTTCGGATTGTTCGGAGGAGCCACGGTCGGGAATCCCGCCGAGTTCTGGATTGCGACGCCGCCGCTGGCGCTGACCGTGAGCGGAAGGCCGGTGGCGGCGGAGTAGATCGAAGAGATCTCCCAGCCGCCGATCAGATGGCCCTTAAAGCCGTGCTGTTCGCGGTACCAGGGCAGCTCCCAAACACCGTCCAGGTTCAGGATCAGCTTGCGATCATCTGACGCACGGCCGTAGTCGGCGTCCACGTTGTAGATGTTCTGAATGAAGCCCGAATAATCGGCCGGCGAGTTAGTAAGGTCGCGAGACCACGTGAAGTTCGCGTCGATGTAGGTTTTGCCGCTGAACTTCTTCGTTGCTTTCACCTGCAGTCCGTTGTAGTTCGAGCTGAAGATCGTCCGCATCGCGTCGACCGCGTTGTAGCCGAGATATGGCTTGATCTGGTTCAGCACGTTGTCGCATGCGGTCGTGATAAATGCCGGTCCGGAGTATCCAGGCACCACGCAGCCAGGGTTCGCTGTGCGAGGGTCGACCACGCCACGCCACGAATTCGGCACCGGCTGGTTGATCTCTTCGGCTCCGGCCAGGTGCGTCCCGTGGGTTCCGAAGTAGCCGATGTCCAGCATGAAGCTCGGAGCGAGCTCCTGCTGAATATCCATCGAGTACTGCTGCATGTAAGGCGTCTGAAGATTCAGCGGCACAGCCTGGATACGGGCCGGCGTCACAGACGGCGTGCTGCCGGTTGCCCCGCCAGATGGATTATCCAGAGCGGCGTTGACTTGTGAATACGTGGCGAGCGCCGGTGGGTTGCCCCAATCCGTTGTCTCCCAGTAGCTCGTCTCAAGTTCGTCATAAGCCCATCCATAGCCGCCGCGGAACGCTGTCTTGCCGTTGCCGAAGACGTCGAAGGCCCAGCCGAAACGCGGCGCAAGATTGATCTTCTGCACCGAGTTCACATGATTGCCGAAGGGTGAGGCCTGATTGTTGTTCTTGGCACTCGGGTTGGCGAAGATCAGGCCATTGATATAGTTCGGTCCTACGTAGTCAGCGTTCGGGTTCGGCGATGTCGATTGACCGGCGCTGCTGAACGCTTGAGTGCAGTTCGCAACCGTAAAGCAGATGAAACCATCGTTGTTAATCGTCGGCGCCTTCGATGCCGAGTACGTTGCCGGATCAAAGTTGTTCAGCAGCCCGGACGCATCGACGTATGGAGTGTCGTAGGTGTACCTCACGCCCAGGTTCAGCGTCAGCCGCGGGGTCACCTTCCAGTTGTCCTGTACATAGGCCTCGTAGACATTCATGTTGATGTCCACTCGGTTATTCGTGTTGACCTGAGAGAAGCCGTTGTTCGCGTTGCCCGTCAGGAAGTTCGAGAACGACTGGTCTTCGGAGAGGGCAGCCGTCTGCCCGATCGAAGTCCCGTTGAAAACGGGCGCCGTGACGCAGGCAGACCCAGGCGTGGTGCACGTGGCATAGGTTCCATCACCCGTGAAAGCGAAGGTGCCCTGATTGCCGCTCGTCGCGTTGTTTTCCGTCTTCTCGTAATGGTCATAGGAGACGCCGAAGATCAGCGTGTGATTGTGCAGTGTCTTCGTCACGTCCCCGAACGCCTGGTGGTTGATTCCATGGTCGTTGTACACCGCGCTCCCGCCGAGTTGAGTCAGGCTGCTGAAGCTGAGGGTCGGAACCAGCCCGACAATGTTGGTGTACGGTGTGCTCACCTTGATGTCCGGCGATGCAGACGAAAGCAGAGCGCCCTGCGGGATAGTGAGGATCGATCCGTTCGAGTAGGCGTATCCGATATCGGCGACCAGCGAGGGGCTCGCTAGCCATGTGGCTTTGGCCATATGCTGCGTTCCGGGATTGTCCGATACAGTGCCGGAAAGCCCAGGGATAGGAACGGCTACGAAGGTACCCGCGCCAATAAAGTCCGGGAATGTGTCGTGGATGTACCGATACATGAAGTTCAGCTTTTGCCCAACCTGCTGGTCAATCCGGACGACCGTGTCCAGGTTCGGATATTGGTTTGGCAGAGTACTCGTGATCGTGTGGGGATCAACGTTCCGCGCCGCGTTAGCTGCTTCGTTGGGTACTGGAATGATGCTGTAAATGTCCTTCAGATATGCCGCAGCAGTAGGCGAGATATTTGTAACCTGCGTTCCCGTCGCTGTGCAGGTATTCGTCTGGGTAGCCGGCACATACGTGAAGGCAGTGCAAACGTTGACTGGCCCCTGTACCCAGACGAGTTGGCCCGAAGCGTTCTTCACTTGGTACCAGTCGTTGCTGAAGTCTCCCTTGCGCTCTGCCGCCGTCGGTACGAAACCGGTGCCCGTCGTGTACGTGATCTCCTTCAGCCAGTTCTCGGAAACGAACCAGAACGTCTTGTCCTTGCCGTTGTAAAGCTTCGGAATCCAGACCGGACCGCCGAGAGTGAAGCCGAAGTCGTTGTAGCGGTATTTGTTAACGCGAGCGTGGTTGAAATCGTTGAGGTACCCGGCGGCATCGAAGTAGTCGTTGCGGAAGTATTCATACGCGCTGCCATGCAGAACGTTCGTGCCGGATTTGGTTACGACGTCTACCTGGCCGGAAGCATTGCGTCCGTACTGCGCGCTGTACTGCCCGCGCAATGTTTTGAACTCGGCAATCGCGTCCGGGCTCGGATAAACGTACAGTGTCAGGTTTGCGCCACGATCGAGGTTGTCCGCGCCGTCAATCGTCCAGTTGTTGGAAGTGTCGCGCGCGCCGTTAACCGAAAAATTCACCACGCTCGATGCGCCGTTCACACCCACCGGCCCGCGCTGCAGAACGTCCGTCGCGCCGCCGTACGCCACGCCCGGCTGCAGGTTCATCAGGCTCTCATAGTTACGCGAGACCATCGTGAGCTCATTGATCTGCGTGCTGTTGATCAGGCCCGCCGATGTCGCGTCCTGCAGGTTCAACTGCACCGTGTTCGCCTCAACCGTCACCGTCTCGCCCGCGCTGCCTGCCGACATCGCGCGGCTGATCGTTAGCGCGTCATTGACGTGCAGGACAACATTCTTCACATCCGCCGTCTTGAAACCCTGGTCTGTAATCTCGACGGTGTAGTTGCCCAGCGGAAGGCTGGTCGCGGTGTAATAGCCCGAACTATTCGTCGTGACCGTGCGGACGGTCGCTCCACGATCGGAGTTGATCAGCTTCACGGTCGCGCCCTGGATCGCAGCGCCTGTACTGTCCGTAACCGTTCCGCTGATGCTGCCGCTCGTCGTGTCCTGCGCGCCCGCCGCCAGTACGGCCGTCGCGACGAAAGCTATACATAGCGCCGCTCTCATCTTTCGTATGTATTGAGTCATGTCTTGCCTCCCAAAAATTACTGTCCTGCCGAATTTCAAAGGTGTGCGCCTCGGAAGCGCTTCACGTCACTCAAGGCGAACCGTCGCCATAAAACATCCCAAAACAAAAAACGGCCCAGAGCCGGAGGGCTCAAGGAACATCGGTCGAAACGGTCCAAAAAGCCCACGTGCGGTGCTGGATCCAATCCAGGTGAAGCATTTGTTTCACACGGTGTAAATTTTTCAGAGTTCAAGGCGACATTATGCTGCGCCCCTTGCGGTGTCAAGCGTATTCTGCACGCCCCTTAGGCCTGTATGACCGCTGGTTCCTCCTGCCCGCATCCTCCCGTATCTCACGCATTTCCTCCATCGCAGCCTCCTTGGCGGCGCATTCGCATCAGCAGCACAGGCCCGTTCCCCGCACCTTCGCGAGCGTTGCGGGACACCCCTTCAGAGGGCTCGTTTAAAGAGCGGTACAAATGTTTCACAACTTCGTATACCTTGGGAAGCCAAGGCAGCCTTCTCAGAACCAGCCGTCGCACCCTCGTCAGGACAGGGACCACCAGGCTCGTATTCCCGAACGTGCAGTTCATCCATGTACTTCGCAAAGGAAGAAGTGCCGGTATGGCGATCAAGCGAGAAACGAAACAGCCGCACTTTCCATCCAGCATGGTTCTACAGCTGCAACAGCTCTCGGAAGCACGCCGCGACATCATCCGGCCGGTGCTCGAAAGCCCGCGCGACTTTGTGCTGTTGAACGTTCGCGACATGGCGCGGCGCCTGGATACCGGCCCGGCGACTGTGGTGCGCATCGTTCGCGCGCTTGGCTTTCACACCTACAAGGACTTCCAGCACTACCTTCACTACCTATCCGTGTCGAGCTCGACAATCCTCGACAGCATGCAGGCCGGCGGCAGCATCACCGAGACGCCGAAGATCCTGCGCGGCTCACGCCGCCAGATCCAGCAGAACATCGAGTTTGTGCTCGAGCGTCTCGACCTCCACCAGGTGCAGAGCATCGCCTCGCGCATTGATCAGGCCGAACGCATTCTGCTGCTCGGCGGCGACATGGCCGCCCCGCTGGTCGAGTACATGGAGTACCACCTGACAATCGCCGGCCTTCCGGTTATAGTGGCGACCAGTCCCGGTCGCGCAACGCATCTGGCACGCTCAACAGGGAAGCGCGACGTCGCGATAGGCATCAGCTTCCGCCGCGGTCTGCGCATGACGATTGAAGGCGTTCAGCGCGCCAGAGAGAACGGCTCCTACTGCATTGGAGTGACGGATTCACCGCTGTCGCCGCTGGGTCGTTTCGCCAACGAGCTCGTCATTGTCCCGATTAACAGTTTGTCCTTCGCGGCCAGCTACGTCGCCCCGATTGCTCTGATCGACTTAATCACCGCAGGCGTCGGCAGCCTTCGCCGCAAGCAGGTCGTCGAACGCATCCGCGAGGCCGACTTCGAGCAGAGGCACGGATATCGCTGGTATCAGACCGAGTCGTAGATCCGATGCACCGGCGCCTGCGATACGCCGGTCGCCGCCGGCGCAGTCACCTTCGGCTCCGCGATCAGCCGCGGCCGCACCGTAAAGTGCCACGCCACCCAGGCCAGCCCCACCAATCCCGCCACCATGAGCAGCACGCCGAACCACTTCCGCTGCCGTGGAAGGACGTTGTGCAAGCGGTGTTGCCGGACGCTCTCGGCAAACGCCTGCCAGTCCGGCTCAGTGCTTGTATTCAATTCACTGGTGGCGAAGCGGTCCATCCACTCCTGCTCGCGAAGCCCGACCACCTCGCAGTAGCTGCGCAGAATTCCCTTGTTGAATACGCCGCCGGGCAGGTCTCCGGCACGCTCATCCTCGAGTGCGCGCAGGTGCCGAATCGAAACCCGCGTGCTGGCGGCGATCGCTTCCAACTCAACGCCGCGCTTGACCCGTTGCTGTTGAAGATCGCTTCCGAACCCCACACTCATCTCCGCTGTTTCGGCCCTGGCCCGTTCAGGCTTCGGCCGGATTCCCGGGAGACCCTGGGACTACTGCCGTTCGGGCTGCCGGGGGAGCTCGAACAGGAGCACCGTTTGCCCGGGAACCCTCTTTGTTTGCACCGGGTGAAGGCTTTCCGTCACCTGGGCAAGACTCCCGGGAAGGTGTTCGCCGTCAAGAATTGCATGACTTGCGTGCAAGTCCAATGCCTCCTTCGTAGTGGCATCTAACCCATTCGCCGGTACAGGGATTGCTCGGTACCCCGTTGTGACTGAAAATTGAACGGGGTCGGGCGTCATTACCACCGCCGCATCGCCGGCGCCATCAGGCTGCGCGCCCATGTCCGAGAGTCCCCGCGCCTGCGCCCGGTCCGCATCGCCGATCGCGTCCATTGGTCCGATCGTCCGCCGGTCATCCATTACCCCGCTGACAAAATAGATCGCCAGCACCGTCGCCACCACAATCGCCGCCATCTGGCGCGTTCGGGCCAGCCGCAGGATTGCAATCACGACCACCACCGAAACCACGGGCAGCAGCGCCGTCGAGCTCCGAAGAGCTGAAAAGACCCCGACCGCCGGCAGCATAAGGCTGTAAACGACGAGAACTGTCGCCCCGAACGCCACCGGCCCGGCGAGATTCGGCATCTGCCTCTCGCGGGCGTTCTGAGTCTCGCCCCGGCGGCGCGCCCCAAGCGACGGCAGAAACACCAGGGCCGTGTACCCCAACACCAGCGCCAGCACCCTGTACACAATGAACGCTGCCGCGCTCACCCGCATCGCAACCAGATGCTTGATCCCGTGCGACAACATGGTGTGCAGGCTCACCGGGGTCCCGTAGTTGCTGAAGTCGCTCAGGTCGTCGAGATACAGCGCATGTCCCGCTCCAGCTGGAAATGCCGTCCCCAGCACATGTCGATACAGCAGGTGCATCGGCGCGAGCGCCAGAAAGAACCCAACCAGAAGCGCGATTGCATAACCCGCGGAGCTCCCCGCCGGCGCCGGCGCGCCGCGTCGTTCAAAGTCCTTCGCCGCTCTCCATCGCATCCCGAGCACCACAATCAGCGGCACCAGCAGCAATCCGGCATCGTTGCGGATCATGTACGCCGCGCCCACGCACACCAGCGCAAGCACATCGCCTGCGAGCCTCTGCCGCTTGACCGTAAGCAGCGCCAGGAACCATGCAATCGCCGCTGCGTAGAAGAGTGTCGGGTCCGGCGTTAGCGACCCTCCCCACCCTGGCGGCAGCAGCAGGCACAGCGCGTAACTCGACAACGCAATCTTCCGGTTACCGGTCGCGCGCATTGCGATGAACCACGCCGCGAGCGCCCACACAACGCCAGCCAGCGTTGCGATCACCAGGGCTCCATGCAGCGTCACTCCCCCCAGCGGCTTCAGCGCGAACAGCAGCAACGACACACCTGGCCGCCAATACTCGAGCCCGGTGTTCGGAACTGCAAGATGATTCAGTTGAAGGTCGAACAGAAATGGCGCGCGAAACGCATGGACCTTCGCCAGGCCTTGCGCCAACCCCAGCGCGTAGCACGAATCCGGTGTTCCGCAGAACGTGATATGCCTTGCAAACCACGCGCGCAACGCGACGACGACGAACGTGAACACAACGGCAGCAGATCTCTCCCGGCCTTCGAATCTCACGTGTGCCTCTCTATGCGCTGCCGCCGGGGCAGAGAGTATCTGAAGCGTTCTGTCCCACATCGCGCGCAATGCGGCGCAGTGCCAGGTCGATCGTCAGCGGAGCCAATGCCATCGCGAAAGGAATGAATATCCGCACCTCATCCACCTTGCCCAGAATCACCCAAAGCACAAGGTACAGTACGCTCCCGATCACAAGGCCGAGATCAGTCTCATCCGCCAGCCGGCGTGCACGATCGCGCCAGAACTGCACCAGCATCCACGCCACCGGCAGCATAAAAAAAACGAAGGGCGGAAACGAGAGCGGCTGGTGCAGGTCGTGACGAACCATCACGATCGGGATCGGCCCGTAGCTCGTGTGTGGATACTTCACGTGCATGATGTAAAGCTGCGTGGCTGACGCAATTCCCGCACACACCAGGCTCGTCGCAAGCATCCCCGGCCGGCGCATCGCGCGTCCCTGCGGCTTTGCGATAAGGCATGCCAGGAACATGCCCGCGTTCAAGGCAACAGGCACGTCCGCGCGGATCCACGCCTGCACAAATGACACGGCCATCAATCCAAGCGCGATCCACACACGGCGCCGGTCCCATCCCGGCCACCGCCATGCAGTCCAGAGCCACAGCATTAAAGCCGTTAGGCCGACGGTCGGCAACGTCTCCGGCCGGAAGTAGAACCCCACCCATGCGAAGTAAAAACAGGTCAGCGCGACGAACGCAGCGGACGCGAACCACCGCAACTCGACGCCCGCTGCTCGCACCCTGTCTCTTCGTTCGAGCAAAGCGTACAGCAGGTACACGGCCAGCAGCGTGCCAATTACATCCATCAACGCAAAACCGTGACGAAATCCACACCGGAGATGCTCGACCATCCACCATGCGGCCAGCTTCACGCCGATGCGGTACTGCTCCGGCGCCAGACCTGCACCATCGATAAATGTCTTCCAATATCCCCGCTGATAGCGATCGACCGAGCTGTAAAGCCAATACGTCTGATCGCACAGCCCGAGAGAAACGGCGAGCAGAAGGATGCGCGCGGTTCGTTGTGGCCCGCTCTGCGACACATTCCGTGGCCCAGCCGCTGCAGACTGCGCGCCTTCGGTCTGCATCGGTTCCCCTGTCCGTGAAGGCTCCATTGCTTAGCGCGATTCTACGGCACGGTGGCCGCTCTTCCACGATTTCTGGCCAGTTCGCGTACTCTGTAAATCAGCATGCGGCTGCCGTTTCCTACACGAGTTTCCGTGCAAAAGACCATCGTCTTCGCCCTGGCTGTCTTCATCGCGCAGCAGATTCAGCACACGGACATCGTCTTCAGCATGCTCTTCTGCTGCTACATGCTCGTCAGCGTGCTCGCGTTCAACTATGCGGGCGGTTTCTCGCGCGCATCCGGAACCTATATCTTCTGGTTCACGCTGCTGACCTGCATCCTCGGCGGCCTGTGGAAGATCGTGCTTGGGGAGCCCGGGGACTCCAACCTGCTTGCTGCCAACGTGACGCTTGCCACGTATATCGTCAGCGTCGGAGTAATGATGCTGGCGCTGTTTGTCAGCAAGCGACTCGCCGGCCAGCCTGTCGGTCTCAGCAGAATGGTCCACGCGGATACGGTTAACCTCGGCCTCGCCAGTCTCGGCTGCCTCATCGCCTATGAGCTCGCAACCGTTTCCACGTGGTTCCTTCCCAGCGGAAGTGGATCCATCTCCAGCATCATTGTCCAGATCAATGTCTTCCTGCCGATGGCGATGCTCGTCGGGACCATCCACACCATTCGCTCGAGCGGCGGAAGGCGAAGCCTTAATCTCGTCACCCTGATTGCCGGGACCCAGATGTTCGTCTTCTACGGCCTGATCGGATTCTCCAAGCAGGGCATGTTCACGCCCGTCGTGTGCTGGGGAATTGCAGCGGCGTCTCAGCGTTACCGGCTTCGCTTGTGGCAGGCCGCGCTGCTGATTGCATTCGGTCTGTACTCCGTCACTATCCTTTCAGACATGTCGCAGGTCGCGCGCGGAATTGCTCCGGACGGCGAAAGCGCGATGGATGCCCTCCGGCTCTCGACTGACCTCCTGATGCATCCCGTGCACCTGCGCGAGCAGTACAAGGCCATGACCCAGAACGGTGATGTCGTTGTCGGATTTGCCCAGGGCTATTTCGACACTCCACAGGGTCTGCTCGATCGGCTCAACATCATCAAGCAGGATGATCGGCTCGTGAACTACACGATCCAGGGCCATACCGTCGGCAGTTCTCGCGTCTTCTACTACTTTCTGAACTGGATCCCTCACTTCATCCTTCCCAACAAGGACGAGTTGGCCCCCGCAGGAGTCAGAGGTCCCGGCAACTATTATGCGCACGAGGTCGGAGGTCTGCTCGCGCCCGACGACTTCAGTACGGGCATCTCGTTCAGCCCCGCCGCCGAGGCCTTCCATATGAACCAGTGGCTCGGCATCATCCTCGTCGGCGGTTTGGTTTGGACGCTGCTGTTCATCAGCGTCGAATTTGTCTGCGGAGACCTGCGCACTGCCCCTTACGGCTTGCTTGCGATGGTTTCATTCGCCCACGTCGCGCCCGAGAGCCTCATCGGCGGACTCGTCTACTTCATCTTCTTTGAGAATCTCGGCATCGTTGTCGCCATCGTCTTCTGCTCCTACTTCGCGCCGATTCTCGGAACTCTGCTGGCCGGAAACTCCGGCATGCGCAGATACGGATCGCAGCCCTCACTCGTGGCCAGTCCCGCGCCATAGATTCCGAATCGCGCAGCCGGGTCGCTGAGTTCGCGTAAACTTTGTTTCGGGCGCACTCTACAGCTCAGTAATCCATGAACAAGCTCATCATCGGCAATCTCGTCCATCGTCCTCTGCGCTCCGTCATCAGCGCCTTCGCCGTCGCCATCGAAGTCATCATGATTCTCTCGATCGCCGCGATCATGTTTGGCATGCTCAACGCCAGTCGCGATCAGCAGGCCGGCGTCGGCGGCGACATGATCGTTCGGCCCGGAGCCTCCAGTGCGATCATTTCCACCAGCTCCGCCGCCGCCGATGTCCGTGTCGCCGACGTACTCCGCAAGCTTCCTCACGTCGAAGCGGTCTCCCCCGTCAATATCAAGATCAATACAGCCGGCGCCGTCGAAAACATCTACGGCATCGACTATCAGAGCTACAACGCTCTTCGCCCCTTCGTCTTCAAGGCTGGCACGCCGTTCCAGCAGCCCTTCGACATGATC
This sequence comes from uncultured Verrucomicrobiae bacterium, assembly GCA_963716225.1. Classification (GTDB taxonomy): domain Bacteria; phylum Acidobacteriota; class Terriglobia; order Terriglobales; family Acidobacteriaceae; genus Granulicella. The sequence goes on from OY970299.1 coordinate 2,609,919, forward strand.
ATCGACGATCTCCAGGCCGCCTCCGGCAAAGGCCTCCATGTCGGCGATACCGTGAAGACCCTGAACCATTACTTCCGCATCTGCGGCATCGTCGAGCACGGCAAAGGCGCGCGCAAGTTCATCCCGCTCACCACGATGGATGCCATCGATGGCAATCCCGGCAAAGCGTCTGTCTTCTACGTCCGCACCGAAGACCCGCCTCATTACCAACAGGCCATCCACAGTGAGATCCTCTCCACGCCCGGCCTCGAAAACTGGAACGTGCAGACCACCGAAGAGCTCATCTCGCAGCTCACGCCCGAGCGCATGCCCGGCTTCAACGTTGCCCTGCGCGTCGTAATCGGGATCGCCGTCATCATCGGCTTCCTGGTCATCTTTCAGTCGATGTACACCGCGGTCATGGAGCGCACCCGCGAGATCGGCATCCTCAAATCCATGGGAGCCAGCCGCGGCGGCATCGTCTCTGTCGTGTTGCGTGAAACTGGTCTGCTTGCCGTGACCGGAGTAATCCTCGGCGTCGCGGCCACCTTCCTGCTTCGCCTCCTGCTGCACGCGAAATTCCCCACACTCAGCTTCCAGATCACCGGTCGCTGGGTCGGCAGCGCCGTCGTCATCGCGCTCCTCGGCGCTCTGTTCGGCGCGCTGTATCCCGCACTTAAAGCCGCACGCAAAGATCCCATCGACGCGCTCTCTTACGAATAGCTGAAAACCGATTCGCCTCGCGAACTCCCTCCGCACCGTCAAGCGCGCCCGCGCTCAGGTAAAGTGGACTTCAATGCCGGGCAGCCGACCACGCGAACGCTTCATCACGCGACATCTGCCCGGACTCCTGCTGCTCGCCGTCGCAGCCGTCTTCTTCGCACTCCACTTCGTCCATCTCACCGCGGACTTCCCAAACAAGGCGCCCTGGATGGACTGGGCCAAGTACACCGATGAGGGCTGGTACGGGGACGCCGCCATCCGCCACTACCTGACCGGCCACTGGTACTGGGTCGGCGATTTCAACCCTGCCGTCGCGCTCCCCGTCTGGCCTGCAATCGAGCTCATCGTCTTCAAGTTCACTGGCGTCGGCCCCTCCGCCGCACGCGCGCTCACGCTCTGCGTCTTCGCCCTCACCGTCTTCACGCTCTACATGCTGCTTCAGCGCGCCGCGCGCACTCTGCAGCCGAACGCCACGCCGCTCGCCGGCCCGCTCTGCGTTCTCTTCCTCTGCCTCAGCCCTTACATGTACGTCTTCGAGCGCATGGCGATTCTCGAGCCGCTCCTCATCTGCCTCACTGCGCTCGCACTCCTCGTCGCGTCACACCTCGAGCCGCTCCGCCTCGCCGCGCTGCGCTCGCCATCGCGCAGCACTCTGCGCGCACTCGCACTTACGCTCGCACTCGGCATTCTCATCCCCGGCATCGTGCTCACCAAAACCACCGGCATCTTTCTCATGCCGGCGGTCTTCTACATGCTCTGGGCGGGCGCCGGTTACAGCAGCCGGCGCTATCTCCGCCTCGCGCTTCCACCCGCCGGCATCGGCCTCGCGCTCTGGCTTGCCTACTTCATCGGCTTTGTCCGCCCGCACTATCTCAAGGACTACCGCTACCTCTTCTCCGCCAACGCCTACACCGGCTTCGAGCTCCAACCCTTCGCCACAATTGTCCTCAGCGCCATCCACGACGGCCTCTGGATGGGCCACGTCGTCTACCCGGCTTTCTTCGTCGTTCTCGCGCTCGCTCTCTTCTGGCGTCCGCGCCTCTTCGCGCAGCCGCTCTTCCCCGCACTTCTTCTCTGGATCGGCGGCTACTTCGCGTTCCTCGTCTATCACAACAATCTGCAGCCGCGTTACTACCTCGTGATCGCCGTGCCCATCACCGCCGTCGTCGCGCTCGGGCTCGACAACTTCCGCCACTCGCATCGCCGCATCGAAACCATCATCGTGTCCACACTCGTCGCCGCGGTTACCCTCGCGATTGTGATCCCTGACGCAATCCTTCAGCTCGAATTCATCAAGCATCCAACCTACGAATTCGAAGCCGCCGCGCAATCCATCAAGCGCATCGTCGATTCCGACCCGACGCACTCGCACCTGATCCTCTCCATCTCCGGCTCCGACCTCACCCTCATGACCGGCCTGCCTTCAATCGACGACGACTTCGGCACACTCGATCTCGATCAGCGCGTCGCCAAGTACCACCCCGGCTGGTACATCGCCTGGAACGAGCTCGACGATGACAAGGCCGATGCCATCACGCCTCTCTATCGCCCCGTGCGCGTCGCCGCCTTCCCCGCGCTCGATGACCCCGACCGCAACCTGCTCATCGTCTATCGTCTCGATCCCAAGCAGCCCACACCGGAGATCGAAGCGCGCAAGCGCCACATCCCCAAACCGCTGCAAACGAAACTCGGCCAGCAGCCCGCCACAACACAACTCCAGCACTAGTGAATGTCGAAACGGACCTCAACGTTCAGGTACACGCGAATCGGTTCGCCGTGACACATCGCCGGCCGAAATTTGTACGTCAGAACCGACTCCGCTGCAGACTCATCCAGACCCATTCCAAGCGGACGAATGATCCACAGGTCCACGGGATGTCCGTTCTCATCCACCTGCAGCGAAACATCCACCAATCCGTGCCGCTTCGCTTTTCTCGCGCGATCGGTGAAATCCGGAGCCTCGCCACCCAGATACTTCGGCGGACGCATCCCTTCGCTCATTGCAGAACTGATCGCGCAGTCGGCACTGTCCTTCATAGCGCAATCGCACAGAGGATTCGGCTTGCTCGCCTCGTGCGCCTTGATTGGTCCTCTGTCAATGCGCGCCGGCAGTCTTTCCTTCACACCCGACGGTAACGCTGCGATCGCATCGTGAATCGTCGGATAGAACAGGTCCCCATTCAGCTCGGGCAATGCTTCCGCCGCCGCAGAATCCCCCATCTGAATCTCCACCTCGACCGGCATCGCATCGTCGTAGAGCTTCATCTCGTCAGACTTGTCTCTGATCAGGATGCGGCGCGTGCAACTCAACGTCAGCATTCCGTCCTTCAGCTTCACCGCATCTACCGTCAGCACACCCAGCGTCCGCCATCGCGGTTCATCGACCTCCAGCGCCGATCCGTTCCATCTGCCGCGTACTTTCTCTTCTCCGCTGAAATTCCGCAGCACCAGCTGCTTGTTCGCCACCGAATCCCGAAACGTCTTCAGCACATCATTGGCAGTCTGCGCATAGATCGCCGAGGTCCACATCACCACGCACAGCACACCTAGACACCATCTCCGAGACATGCGCCACATCCTATCCCAGCCATCCAATTGCGCAGCACTCTCAAAGTTGCCGCGCGCCCTTCCGTATACTCGCCCCATGCATCGATCCATCGCGCCTCAAGCCGCAGCATGACAGGAATCCAGACCCTCGAGGCCCGCACCGCTCTCGGCTGCGTCGCCGCCGCTATCGGCTTCATCGCCGCATCAAGCGCAGCGATTCATCGCCCCGCGCGCCCCACGTTCGACCGCGCCATCAACATCGCCTTCATCCTCTCGCGTGTTGCCGTCTACATCGCCGTCTTCTTCGTGCTGCATCTCCCGGTGCGCGGTGACATCCCAGCCTTCTACGTCCCTGAAGCCCACGGACTAATGCTGCACGCGCTGCCCTATCGCGACTTCCCATCCAGCTACGCTCCACTCCACGCCTTTCTCGATGCCGCCGCTCTCTACATCTGGAACTCGCCGCGCGCCATCATCCTCCTCGCCGTCCTCGCCGAGTGCTTCATCCTTCCCGTCTGGATGCGCGCCGGCCGCCTCTTCGCTTCCGAACGCGCCATTCGCATCGCCGCCGCGCTCTACGCCACCAGCGCCGTCAGCCTGCAGTTCGTCACCATCGACGGCCAGGACAACGTCATCATCGCGCTCCTGCTCGGGCTCGGCGTGCTCGCACTCGCACGTAATCGCGACACGCTCTCCGGTGCGTTCGTCGCCTTCAGCTCCGTACTCATCAAGTTCCTCGCGCTACTCTTCGCTCCCGCGTTCATCCTCGCGGCTCGCCGCTGGGTGGGCTGGCTCATCGGCTTCCTCGCCGTCATGCTCATTGGTTACGGCGGTTTCGCAGCCATGCGCCTGCCCATCCTGTTGCCGCTCACCCGCGAGGCAGACCTCCGCACCGCCAGCGATCTCCCTTATGTCCTCGAATCGCTGGCCGGCCGTACTGCGCCGTCATCAATCGAAGACGTCCTGCTCGCTGTCGTGCTCCTGCTCGTCATCGGCGTGATGCTGCGGGCGCGCTTCGCCGCACGCGGCCGAACGCCGCTGCTTCACCTCGCCGTCTTCGGCTGCTCTGCGCTCAACCTCTCGCTCCTCATTTTTTCCAAGAAGTCCTGGCCGCCGTACCTCGTCCTTACGCTCTTCCCGCTCTGCCTGCTCGCCTCACAGGGCAAACGTCCGCAGCTTCGTCTTTTCTGCTTCGCCGTTTTCAACGTTGTCGCGGTCACCACCCACAGCATCTGGGCCACCATCTTCGGCCAATTCCTGGCAGAGCCGTTCCACCAATCCCTTGCCGCAGGTCAGCCCGTCGCCTTCGTCTTTCTCTTCACGCAGATTCTGCTTCTCGCCGGCTACGCCTGGCTGCTGGTCGAAAGCATTGACGCGATGCTCACGCAATCGCCTCAGCCCGCAGCACCCTCTCAGTTCGACTCACGGTCCTAGCGAGCGCTCATCCTCTGTGCCGCGTCCGCGCGTAAATGTAGAACGGTACGGCGCGCACTGCACAGACGCAAAAAGAAAACGCTCCGGCGAACCGAAGCGCTTCGTATTCCACATCTGCTGCTACCACAACGACTGCATCGTTCTGAAGCTCACATCCAGGTACAGATCCACCGTAACCGCATTGCCATTTCTCGTCGCCGGCTGGAACTCATATTTCTCCACCGCTGCAATCGCGGCCTCATCCAGCCCCAGCCCCGCCGGCCTCGCCACACTCACATGCGAAACCTTGCCGTCCGAGTCGAACCACAGATACAGCTTCACATCACCCGTAAACTTCTGCGCATTCGCCAGTTCCGTAAACGATGGGTTGTAGGTCCGGATCAGCGTTGGCGGCTTCACCGCTCCGCCCACATGGACCGCACTCTTCTCCCGTGGCGCGAAGCTCTCATTTTCGAACCTCACGCCCGTGCCCTCAATCCGCGCCGGCGCCGGATCTTCAGCCTCCGTCGTGATCGGCAGGAAATGCTGCATCGCATACGCCTGCCAGTACTGCGGCAGGGAAGGGGTCAACGTCGCCAGGTCCTTCGCGAACACCGTATCCAGCGCCTTCTCGAAATTGCCCGTCCCGTCTCCGTCGATCTCCACGCTGATTACGCCCGGAGCCTCGTCAGTCTTCGCCGGCACGCGCCGCATCTCGTCGTTCGGCAGAAACTCCAGCGCCATGCGCTGGCCTTCAATCAGTAACGAGTTCCCATTCACCCGGACCGAACGCACGTCGATCCCCGACTCCGTAAACGAAACCCTGTCGCTCGCCGTCTGGATGCGGCCCTGGGCGTCGAACTTCAGAGTATTGTTCGCCCAGAATCCGCGCAGAAAAAGCTGCTTGCCGATCAAGCGCTCGGCCACCGCCTGCACGCTTGTCTGCGTGTCCGCTCCACGCGCAGCAGCCGATCCCGCCGCAAAAAGTAAAACAATCAACGCGGCGTACAGTCGTCGCATCTCCACCTCACCCGAGCCCGTTTGTGATCCCGATTTCTATTTCGTTGCTTGCCCGGGTAGTCTCCGTTGCCCGTACCGATCCAGACACTCCCAATTTCATGTCATTACCTTCGTGCGCCGCGCCCGATTTGTCGGATTCCGGCGCAAATCCGGGCCGACGCCTCACCCAAACGCGTCTCGGTTACCCCCTTACAATTAATATCGGCAGGCCCATGAAGTTCCTTGAGTCACTCGCAAACGCCTTCATCATGACCTTCGGGATCACCCCGCCCAGGCCCGAGCGCCGCCGCCTGGCGGCCGTCTTCATCGGCTCCGGCCTCTTGCTGACCGTCGCCGCAGTCCTCACGCTCTTCGTCGGCGCTATTTTCCATCTGCTGATCCACTGAATTTCCACGCCGGAATCCACCGCAAACCCGCCGGTCGGCCTCCCGAAACTCCTCACAAATCCTTGACTTCACCCGGCTGCGCAGATATCCTGAGGACTCGCGCAGTCCTGCGCCTGCGCTTTGGTGTGCCCGCTTTGGGCCCTCGCTGAGGCAGCGGACAGGACATTGTGGCGAGGCTCTCCGCCGCCCCCGCTCGCGTCCGGTTCTTCCGGCTCGCAGCCCGGCCCAGGCTTCTGAGACCCCGCTCCCCGGCCAAGGCAGTTCCAGGCTCTGTGCGCCGCACCTCGACTTAGGCTCCTTGTGGGCGACCGTCGCAGCAATCGTGCTGCGCCCGGCCTGCCGCCCACGTGAGAGTCCACCAACCCAGGCACAATATCTTCGCGCTTCACGCCGGCCACGAAGACGGCAGATGTAAGGAGTAAACGTGAATCTCAATCAGACAACCACGATTCCCAGTGGCAAGGACATCCCACGCAAGTGGTTCGTCCTGGACGCCACCGGCCAGACGCTCGGCCGCCTCGCCTCGCGCGCCGCCAACGTCCTCACCGGTAAGAACAACCCGCTCTACACCCCCTACATCGACATGGGCGACCACGTCATCGTCATCAACGCCGAGAAGATCCACGTCACCGGCATGAAGGCGAGCCAGAAAATGTACCGCCGCTACACCGGCTTCCCCGGCGGCCTGCGCGAAGAGGGCTTTACAAAGCTGCTCGCCCGCCGTCCCGAGAAGATCCTCGAAGAGGCCATCAAGGGCATGCTGCCCAAGTCCAAGCTCGGCCGCCAGATGGCCACCAAGCTCAAGGTCTACAAAGGTGCCGACCACCCGCACAAGGCCCAGCAGCCCACCGCGCTCAGCGCCTAGGCATTTAGCGGTAGGTCTGGGCTTAAGCCCAGACGCTTCACAGAACCGAATTTCAAAGGGGCTTTAGCCCCTGGGGTAAGACCCGAGGACCTAAGAATGGCAGATTTGATCCAGTACTACGGAACCGGCCGCCGCAAGAGCGCAATCGCACGCGTCTTCCTCCGCCCCGGCTCGGGCAAGTTCACCATCAACGGCAAGCAGTTTGAGGAGTACTTCGTCACTCCCGCCCAGCGCGCCGCCGCCAAAAAGCCGCTCGGCATCGCCGACATCAACGAGACGTTCGACGTCCTGTCCACCGTCAAGGGCGGCGGTGTCAACGGACAGGCCGATGCAGTTAAGCTCGGCATCGCCCGCGCCCTCATGGAGTTCAACGCCGAGCTCCGCAAGGCCCTCAAGGCCGACGGCATGGTCACGCGTGATTCCCGCGGCAAGGAACGCAAGAAGTACGGCCAGAAGGGTGCACGCGCCCGCTTCCAGTTCTCCAAGCGCTAGTCGCTTGCAGATGCGAGAACCGGGACACGAGCGCTTCAGATTCGTATCTCGTATCTCGTTTCTAGCATCTCGGCCATCCAGCACCACCCGCCGGCACGCTCGCCGGCGGCAAAGGAACCAAATCTCCCAGCCCCACGGGATCAATCGTCTGTCGCCTAGGCTTCCGCCGGACACACAGACAGCGATGCCCAGATAGGAAAATGTTATGGCAAGCATCACCATGAAGGAGCTGCTCGAAGCCGGCGTCCACTTCGGGCACCAGACCAAGCGCTGGAACCCCAAGATGAAGGAATACATCTTCGGCGAGCGCAACGGCATTTACATCATCGACCTCCAGAAGACCCTCAAGATGTTTAAAGAGGCGTCGAAGTTCGTCACCGATCTCACCTCCTCCGGCAAGCTGATCCTGTTCGTCGGCACCAAGCGCCAGGCTCAGGACGCGATCGCCGAAGAGGCCACCCGCGCCGGCATGCCCTACATCAACTCGCGCTGGCTCGGCGGCCTGCTTACCAACTGGGTCACCGTCCAGAAGTCCGTCAAGCGCCTCCAGGAGCTCGACGAGATGTCCACCGACGGCCGCTATGAGCTGCTGACCAAGAAGGAAGTCATCAAGCTGGAGCGCGAGCGCAAGTCGCTGTCGACCAATCTCTCCGGCATCAAGAGCATGCGCCGCCTGCCTGACGCGATCTTCGTCGTCGACTCCAACAACGAAGCCATCGCGGTCGCTGAGGCCCGCAAGCTTGGCATCCCGGTCGTCGCCGTCGTCGATACCAACTGCGATCCCACCGTCGTCGACTACGTCATCCCCGGCAACGACGATGCCCTCCGCGCCATCCGCCTCTTCACCACCAAGATCGCCGACGCCGCTTACGAAGGCACCCAGATGGTCTCCGACAAGGCCTTCGCGCAGGAGTACGCCGACGTCACTCCCGCGGGCCTCGAGCCCCACCAGCTCGCCGAGACAGAAGACGACACCGCGCTCGCTGAGATCCAGGTCTCTGCCGGCGCTGCAGCCGACTCCGTCGAGGAGCCCGAGGACGAGGACATCGACCTCAACGCTGCTCTCGGCGGCGGCATCCGCAAGGCCCCTGCAGCGGAAACCGAACCCGAGCCCGACGCCGCGCCTGTTGAAGCGACCGCCTAAGCGTCACGCAACACTCTATCCGGAGAGCGTGGCCGCCTGAGCGCCACGCTCTTTGCCGCTTGAGCGCCCACTGCGCTCCCCCATTACTGATTTCACTGGAAGGAAGAATTATGTCTACCACCGAAGCTGTCAAAATCGACGCCAAGCTCGTCAAGGAACTTCGCGAGAAATCCGGCGCGCCCATGGGCGACTGCCTCAAGGCCTTGCAGGAAGCCAAAGGCGACATGGAGGAAGCTTTCGTCGTCCTCCGCAAGCGTGGCATGGCCTCGGCGGCCAAGAAGGCCTCCCGCACCACCAACGAGGGCGCAGTCGGCACCTACATCCACGCCGGCGGAAAAATCGGTGTCCTGCTCGAGCTCAACTGCGAGTCCGACTTCGTCGCCCGCACCGAGGACTTCCAGGAGCTCCTCAAGGACGTCGCCATGCACATCGCCGCCGTCGACCCGCGCTACATCTCCCGCGAGGAAGTGACGCCCGCCGACATCGACCGCGAGAAGGACATCTACCGCGCGCAAGCTGCGGCCAGCGGAAAGCCGCCCAACATTGTCGAAAAGATGCTCGAGGGCAAGATGTCCAAGTTCTACGAGGAGGTCTGCCTGCTCGAGCAGCCCTTCATTAAGGAGCAGTCCCTCACCGTCCAGCAGCTCATCTCGCAGAAGATTGCCAAGCTCGGCGAAAACCTCTCCGTCCGCCGCTTCGCCCGCTTCAAGATCGGCGACCCCAACTACACCATCGCGCAAGCCAAACCCACCCCCACCGAAGAAGCCTCCGCCTAAGTCGTCCTCGGAAGGGGCACGGCTGGTAGCCTTGGGCTTCAGCCCAAGGTCTCAAGGGCCATCAACAGATTCAAAACGAAACGAGCTCGGACTCAGTCCGGGCTTTTCGTCTTTTGGCTACTGTCGGTGATACACAAAAAGGGTCTTCATATTCGGATACGCAACTTCCCAAAAAGTGCTCATCAACGTCTGCCCGTTGGGACTCAGCGTGATGGTTCCCTTCTCGAGTAGCCGGCCGTCCACCTTCTTCTTCATGCTGATTGTGAGCGGACCAGACAGTTGACCGGCCAAAGTAACATTCACATCGGAGGCAAGGCCCTGAACACGGCTGTCACTCCCGTCAAGCGATATGTCTTCGAGTGTTTTCTTGCCTGGAAAACTGATGCGCAGTCGGCGCCCCCGCAGATCTGTCACCATGATTTGCGGCTCGTCCTCGAGAAGATGCTCATCGCTCCACGCGCCGACAAAACCGGTGGTCCCCGACATGCGCCGATAGATCATCTTCGTGGTCTTAGGAGCGGACCCTGCCACAGTCGCAATCGACGTCATGATTGTGTCATTTGTCGATAGTTCGCGATGAACCCTGGCTGTAATCTTGCCGTTCTTCCGGAGGACCGTGTCCATCACGTGTGGCAAGGGCTCGTTGCAACTGATCGTCAAGCCAGAACCGGAGAGCGGATACTCCTGGCGATCACACCGAAAGCGGTCAATGAAGGTTGCAGTCGTCATCTCGTATTCGCCGGTCCGCCCGAGCTTAATTGAGAAGTTCGATCCAGGACGCCGGCTGCGCGTGATGTCCAGCTTCCATGTGCCGCTCCACGGAGAAGGCGCCTGACCTTGGACATTCCACTGCAGATGAGGAAAGAACATCACGGCCGCAAAGATGCAGACTGACAGTACGCTCACTCGTCGTACGCTGTTCGCGTTGTGGGTCTGGACCCGCTCCATCCCCGAAGTCTAATTGCAAGCTTCACGGATACGAGCAACAAGACACGATTGGTTACATGAGCAGACCAGCTCGATCCCTGCAGCAGGGGCTCGCCGCACCAACACGCAAAGAGGGCGCGAGAATCTCGCGCCCTCTTCGCATAGCCGCCTCTACTGCCGGTCGTAAACGTACGTCTGCTTCTCCGACTCTTTCCCCGGCGTCCACGACAAATCCGTGATCGTCTTCCCATCCGCGCTCAGCGTCATGGTGTCTCTGCCCAGCTCCTTGCCGTTCAGCAGCACCGCGCTCTCTACCTTGTTTGGCCCGGCCGATTTGTTCCACGTCGTCATTCCCGCCGGCACTGTCGGCCCATTAACCGCAGCCGGCGTCCCATCCAGCTTCGCGTCCGACGACATCTTGTACCCCGGGTTCTCATAGTGCAGCACATCCCCATTCAGCTTCAGCACCATAACCCCGGGCGCGCTGTTCTTAATCGCAGCCTCCTTCCAGGTGCCTGCCATTCCGCTGCCGCCGCCCACTCGTGTATCCGTTTCATGGTCGGTAAATGACGTTCCGTCCGGCCTGGTTCCCGTGCTCACATCCGTCAGCGTCTTGCCATCCGCCGAGATATGCCGCTTGATCGTGGCATAGAGCTTCCCATTCGCCTTCTCCACCAGCGTGTACGAGTTGCCACTCCCGGTACAAGAAAGCGTCTGCGGCGGAAATACGTTGTAGTCCTTGCCGTCACACGCGAAGTTGAACTTCACTGTGCCCGCATCCAGCGTGTACATACCGCCGTTTTGCGTAATCGTCACGGTCTGGCCCGTCATCTTGCTCTTCGCCGCGTTCAGCTTCCACGTTCCATCCCATGACGTCCCCGCCGCCAGGCACGGAGCCGCCGCCAGCGCCAGCGCGGCGCACACAAAATACAGCTTCATCTTCATAAGAACCTCGGTATATAGATTGTTGTTGCGAGAGCCCGACTCGAACGGCCCAGCCCGCACGGGGTCCCGCAGTCAACCGACTGTCACGCCCTGCAGCTCTGAAAAGTTCCGAGGCACACACTCTCGTCTCCAAGTGCTCCGACTGTCAAGCTCATCGGTCGCCCGCCTCCTTCGCGCACGCGCCGTCCATCCATGCCGGTGGGTTGATTCTCATCTCCACCTTTTGGCCGATGACAGGTTCCGCGCCGCTGTGTAGGTTGGAACTCGTCAGCCATCACCATTCTGTCGTGCAGCGCGCAAGCGCTGGGGCCCTTACGCGGAGTCCTATGAACTCGTGGAAGTCTTTCCTCACGCTCGCCGCCGCCGGCTGCGTCCTTCTCACCACCGCCCGCGCCCTCGCCCAAGGCTGCGTCGCCGCCCACACCAACCAGCGCGTTCTCACCGAGCTCCTCACCACCGACGAGGGCCGTCCCAGCTCGCGCTTCTCCATCCATAACCTCACCGTCGACATCGGCTACCGCGTCTTCAGCTCCAACAAATACTTCCAGGGCTCCGATGAGATCGCGCGTCCCACTGCCGTCCGCAATCACCAGAACATCTTCGACGTCGGCATCGAGTACCGCCTCTCTCCCCGCTGGAGCTTCATCGCCGACGTCCCCGTCTTCGACGGCTCGCGCAACCAGATCTACCCTCCCACCGGCGTCTTCCGCGTCGCCGGCATCGGTGACATGCTCGTCGGCGCACAGAGCTGGATCTTCCGTCCGCCCACAGAAAACGATGGCAACATCGCCGTCAGCGCGCAGCTCAAAATCCCCACCGGCGTCAACAACGCAACCGGGAACGCCACACTTGCCGGCAAGCCTGTTGTTGCCACGGCTGACCAATCACTCCAGCCCGGCGACGGCGCCTGGGGCTTCGTGCTCGGCACCCAAGGCTACAAGCGCCTCTGGCACACTGCATCTGCTTACGGTCAGGCCAGCTATCTCTTCAATCCCCAGGACACCAACGGAGTCGCCACCTTCCGCTCGCAGCCCGGCCAGGGAGTCATGTCCGTGACTGACCAGTACCTCTACCGTGCCGGCCTCTCGCAAGCCATCCCCGAGCGCCACCTCCGCGGCGTTGCGCTCTCGCTCGGCATCCGCGGCGAAGGCGTTCCCGTCCGCGACCTTCTCGGCGACTCCAACGGCTTCCGCCGCCCCGGCTTCATCTTCTCGCTCGATCCCGGCCTCATGATCGACATCAAGCGCACCACACTCTCCGTCAACGGCCCCTGGGCTCTCTATCGCGATCGCCCACCCAGCGTCCCCGAGATCCAATACAGCATCACCAACGGCGACGCCTTCTTCTCAGACTACACAGTCATCGCCAGCCTCTCGCACCGCTTCTAGCCGCGCGCCCGCACGCACCAACCCTCGGCTAAACTCGCGATATGCCGAAACGCCCCGCCGCGCCCGAAATCGCCACCGCGCAACTCGGCGCAAGCGTCATCCTGCTCGGCGACAATCTCTCCCTCCTCCAATCCCTCCCCTCAGCGTCTGTCGACCTCATCTACATCGACCCGCCCTTCAACACCGGCCTCACCCAGAAGCGCACCCGCATCACCGCCCGCCGCGTCTCGAAAGAAAGCTCCACCGGCACCCGCAACGGCTTCGGCAACGCGCGCTACGCAGTCACGCGCCTCCCCTCACCCGATTACGCCGATACCTTCCCCGACTACATCGCCTTCCTTCGCCCGCGCCTCGTTGAAGCCCACCGCCTCCTCACCCCCACCGGCTCGCTCTTCCTCCACCTCGACCCCCGCGAATCCCACTACGCCAAAGTCCTCCTCGACGAAATCTTCGGCCGCGCCCACTTCCGCAACGAGATCATCTGGGCCTACGACTACGGCGGTAAACCCCGCTCGCGCTGGCCCGCCAAGCACGACAACATCCTCTGGTACACCCGCTCGCCCACCCACTACACCTTCCACTACGACGCCATCGACCGCATCCCCTACATGGCCCCCTCGCTCGTCGGCCCCGAAAAAGCCGCCCGTGGCAAAATCCCCACCGACGTCTGGTTCATCACCGTCGTCCCCACCAACTCCCGCGAAAAAACCGGCTACCCCACCCAAAAACCCCTCAAGCTCCTCGAGCGCATCGTCCGCGTTCACTCCTCGCCGGGCGACCTCGTGCTCGACTTCTTCGCCGGCTCCGGCACCACCGGCGTCGCCGCCGCCAACCTCGGCCGCCGTTTCCTCCTCATCGACTCCTCCCCGGACGCCGTCGCCATCATGCGCAAACGCCTCGCCGCTTCACTAACCACTAACCACTAACTACTAACCACTAACTACTAACCACTCGGTTAGTGCCACCTCCGCGTCACTCGTCAGTCACTATCGGGCGAGCGCTCACTTGCTCATACTCACCATAGGATGTCCCGTGTAAGCCACGTCTCCTGTGGAGGATGACCGCGCATGTCGAGCTCCTCGCTGATGCCGCACGCCGTCTCCTGGCGCGCCGATCAGCACCTCATCTGGACCATGGTGATCTCGAACGCCATCACCTTCCTCAGCTACACAACCATCTGCTTCACGCTTCTCCTCCTCGTCCGCAGAACCCGCCGCATCATCGTTCGCGACTGGGCCTTCTTCCTCACCGGCTTCGCCCTCTTCATCGTCGCCTGCGGCAGCACCCACCTGCTTGAGGTCATCACCACCTGGTCGCCAGCCTTCTGGCTCGACGCCTGGACCAACATCATCACCGCCGTCGCGTCCGGCTACGTCGCTCTCCAACTCATCCGCCGCTCCCGCGCCATCGCCGCCGGCGTCAACGACTACGCCGTCCGCCTCGCCCGCACCGAAGTCGAAAAATCCCAGCTCCAGGAAAGCCTCCTCGCCGCCCAGAAGCTCGAGGACTGGAGCCGCATGTCCGCCGCCGTCACCCACGAGATCGGCAACCCCCTCGAAGCCATCCAGAACATCCTCTACCTCATCCGCAACTCTGACGCCGCCACACCCGAGATGGCCCGCCTCACCCGCATGGCCTCTGAAGAAGCCGACCGCATCCTCACCATCTCCCGCTCCACGCTCTCCTTCTTCCGCCAGTCCCCCGCGCCCGAGCGCGTCGACCTTCGCAGCGCCGCGGACAGCGTCCGCTTCCTCCTCGACCCGCTCCTCCACCGCCGCGAAGTCATCCTCAAAATCAGCTCCTCCGGCGACGTCCACGTCCACGCCTTCGCCGGCGAGCTCCGCCAGGTTCTCCTCAACCTGATCCGCAACGCCGCCGAAGCCAGCCCTCGCGGCGGCTCAACCGTCAAGGTCACCCTCGCCGGCGTCGCCGACCATGTCGACATCACCATCACCGACGAAGGCTCCGGCATCGCGCCCGACATCCTCCCCACCATCTTCCACTTCGGCCAGACCACCAAAGGCCCGCACGGCAATGGCATGGGACTCTGGACCGTAAAGCACATCGTCGACAAGCACGGCGGCCGCATCCACATCGACTCGACACCCGGCCACGGCACCACCTTCACCCTCACCTGGCCCCGCCACCTCACTCACTCCAACGGCCACCCCGCGAATCGCCTCGTCAACGCATAACAGCGCTACACTCTCCAGTCCGCTGCACTCTCCAGTCCCCTGCACTCTCCGCAAATCAAAATCCACGTGCCGGATTCACCCCTGCACAGCGTGTTCTCATTTGTCTGTCGGGGTCGCACGTTCTCGATCGGTGGAATACTCGCGCCGCAGTCAGTGCAGCATCCTTCCGTCGATGTAGGGATCGCTCGCGTAACTCGCCGGCGCACAAGGCATCGACCAGCTATCCTTAACCGCAACATGGACCCCGTCCTCGAACAACTCAAAAACGGCATCCGCCGCTTCCGCGCCGAAACCTTCCCCGCCTTCGCCGACTCCGCGAACGAGCCGCAGCGCCCCCACACCCTCTTCATCACCTGCGCCGACTCCCGCATCGACCCCAACGCCCTTACCTCCACCGGCCCAGGCGAGGCCTTCGTCACCCGCAACATCGGCAACATGGTCCCCGCCTACGGTGAAATGCTCGGCGGCGTCTCCGCTGTCATCGAGTTCGCCGTCGCCGGCCTCGGCGTCCGCCACGTCGTCATCTGCGGACACACCGACTGCGGCGCCATGAAGGCCCTGCTCGACCCATCCTCCACCGCCAAAATGCCCAGCGTCCGCAACTGGCTCAAGAACGCCCAGACCGCCCTCGCCGTCTCAAACACCCTTCACGAAAACAACATCCCCACCCCGGAACAATCTAGCCAGGCTCAACCCACCCACGACGGCGCTGCTTCTCAACGGGCCCGCCCACTCATCGACGTCCTCACCGAGCAGAACGTCCTTCTCCAGATCCAGCACCTCCGCACCCACCCTTCGGTCGCCACGGCGCTCACTCTCGGCGACCTCACCATCTCCGGCTGGATCTACGACGTCACCACCGGCAACGTCCGCATCGCCGAACCCAACGCCCTCACCTTCACCCCGGTCGAGTAGGCCATACCTCGGGTGCCCCACCCTCGGCTTCCGCAGGAAGACAGGGTGGGGTATCGCGCGCTAAGACGCGCGAGAAAAGGCACCGGACAAGCGACACAGTCCGGTGCCCAACCACTCCGCTTAGTCCCTCCCTAGCTCTCCTCAGCCGTCTGACTTGCCCGGCTTCTCGCCGGCCGCTTCGTCGTCGCATCCGACCCATGCTGCTTCACCATCTTGTTGTAGATCCCCAGCAGCAAAAACGGAGCAACCCACTGTCCCACGAACAGCGACGCATGTTCCTTCCGGAATAGCTGGCATGCCACCGATCCGCCGATCGCCGCAATCGCCAGCGCCAGAAACGCGCTCGACGGTGCCTTGGACGTGTACTTCTCAATCGCCGACGTAACCTGATCTTCCTGTGACTCGCCCGCCTGAACTCGATAATCTGTCATGGAACTCTCCTTTTCGGCCTTCGCCTCTCTCCTACAGATGCCGACTGGCGCACGCTTTTTTCCGCGCCCCCAAACCGCGGGCCGTTCTTTCCAATCGCATCACCAGAAATCTGTCCAGGCGGTGCAAAAAACACCTTGCGCACAGCGGTAAACCCTTGAGCCACACGGTCTTGGCTGCTGTGCCGCTCCCGGGAAAAGCCGCATCCCCTGTGAGCGCCAAACCCCTCATTCCAGAGATTTTAGCTACAAGTCCAGTCCTATGAATATTTTGCGCGGTAGCCTCCTGCGTTTTCAATATTTTAGAGACAGGGGAGGGGGAGGGGGGCACCCCACGGTTTGACATCGAAACCGTCATTCCTTAGCCTGAGAACTCAATGCCATTTCGCCATCATCACGGGCACCACCACCACGCGTCCCATCATGGGACCAGCGCGACGGCGGCTGTCTGTGAGGCGAGCTAAGCAAGCCCGAACAGAATCCAAACCCAGCCCGCCACCGCGCCTCGCGAGCGGGCTTTTTGCTGCCCGGGCGCCGGCTCCCTCACAATCAATAAAGGACATATGACGAACGCAGCAGCCCAACCCACTCTCGACTTCGCCAAGGCCGGCGGCCTCATCGCCGGCATCGTCCAGGACGCAAAAACCGGCGAAGTCCTCATGCTGGGCTTTTTGAACGAGCTCAGTTATCAGAAAACTCTCGAATCCGGCTTCGTCACCTTCTGGTCGCGCACCCGCAATAAACTCTGGATGAAAGGCGAGACCAGCGGCAATCGCCTGCGCGTCCTCTCCGCCTCAACCGACTGCGACAACGACGCGCTCCTCTTCCGCGTCCAGGTTGAAGGCGATGGCCTCGTCTGCCACGAAGGCACCGTAAGCTGCTTCACCAAGCCCATCAGCTTGGAACTCGTAGCCGAGGAGAGCAAGTAATGGCTGCACACAAGCTCAAGCTCGGCATTCCCAAAGGCAGCCTGCAGGACGCCACCATCGCTCTCTTCGCCCGCGCCGGATGGAACATCTACGCCTCCGGTCGCAGCTACTTCCCCGGCATCGATGACGCCGAGATCGAGTGCATGCTCGTGCGCGCGCAGGAGATGGCCCGCTACGTCGAGCACGGCGCCCTCGACGCCGGACTCACCGGCAACGACTGGATCCTCGAGAACCAGTCCGACGTCCAGCGCGTCACCTCGCTCACCTACTCCAAGGCCAGCCGCACCGCCGTCCGCTGGGTCCTCGCCGTTCCCGAAGACTCCCCCTTCCACAAGCCCGAAGACCTCGCCGGCAAGACCATCGCGACCGAGCTTGTGGAGTTCACCAGGCGCTACTTCGCTCAGCGCAACATCCCCGTACGCGTGGAGTTCTCCTGGGGTGCCACCGAAGTCAAACCCCCGATGCTCGCCGACGCCATCGTCGAGGTCACGGAGACCGGGAGCTCGCTGCGCGCCAACCGCCTGCGCATCATCGAAACCCTCATGGAGTCCGAGACCCAGCTCATCGCCAACAAGAACGCGTGGGCCGATTCCTGGAAGCGCTCCAAGATCGAGACGCTCGCACTCATGTTGAACGGCGCCATGGCCGCGCAGAACCAGGTTGGGCTTATGCTCAACGTCGAGAAGCGTAACCTCGACGCGGTGCTCAACGTGCTGCCCGCGCTCAACTCGCCCACGGTTTCGCACCTGCGCGACGAGAATTGGGTTGCGGTCAACACGATCCTCGAGCAGACTGTGGTGCGCGACGTCGTCCCACGCCTCAAGGCCGCCGGCGGCACCGGCATCGTCGAGTACCCGCTCAGCAAAGTCGTTCTCTAGGGTTGTTCTGTAGCAAGGTCGTTTTGTAATAGGAGTCCGCACCATGAAGATCTTGAGCATTATCATCACCGCGCTCTGTCTGGCATTCATTGCGTGGAGGCTGATCACCTTCTTCCTCGAGCGCCGCCGCCAGAAGATCGCTGACCGCGAAGGCGTCGTGGTCTACGCGACGTTCATCTCATCCGAGCCGGTCAAGTTCTTCGGCCGGCCGCAGACCGACGTCGAGAAGATCACGCTGCGCGTGCAGGAACCTGGCAAGACGGAATCACGCGAAGTGGTGCTCAAGACTCGCACGCAGCCTGGCCAGCACATGAGTACGGGCATGCGCGTTCCTGTGGTGATTGACCCCAAGAACCCGAAGCGCATCTATCCGGCGACGGAAGAGTCGGCCAAGCGCGCGGTCGCTACGGGCTCGCGTCTGGAGCGCCGCGTGATGCAGCAGCAGATGCGCAAGCCGGGCCGCGGTGTACCCAGCCAGCCTTCCGGATACCAGCCGCCATCATCCGCAGTCCGGCCGCGCCGCTAAGTTCGCGGGCGGATCCGACGAAGAGAAATCAGCAAGGAAGCGCATTGAAGATCCTGAAGACATTCGGCGAGAACGCGCAGGCGACCGAAGCTGTCATTCGCCAGCTCGAAGCGCGCGGCGCGACCAATACCGCCAAGGTGGACGCGACGGTGCGCGAGATTCTGGCTGCTGTGCGCGAAGGTGGCGACGCAGCGTTGCGCGGCTACGCCTCCCGCTTTGACTCACTCGGCGGGGATGCAGCGCTGCTCGTCTCCAAACAGGAGATGCAGCGCGCGTGGGAATTGACCGCCGACCCGCTGCGGGCGGCAATGCGGCTCGCCCAGGCCAACATTCGCGCATTCGCCGAGCGCCAGCTTCCGCACGCGTGGAGCTTCCGCCCGACCGACGGCATGGAAGTTGGGCAGATCGTTCGCCCGCTCGGTTCGGTTGGCTGCTACGTGCCCGGCGGGCGTTACCCGTTGCCCTCGACGCTGCTGATGACGGCCACGCCCGCACAGGTCGCCGGCGTGGAGCGCATTGTGGTGTGCTCGCCGAAGCCGGCGCCGGAGACGCTTGCTGCGGCGTATCTCTGCGGCATCACGGAGTTCTATCGCATCGGCGGAGCGCAGGCCATTGCGGCGCTCGCGTATGGAACAGAAACGATCGTCGCGGTCGACAAGATCGTGGGGCCCGGAAATCTCTATGTCACCGCGGCGAAGGCCATCGTCTCTGCTGAGACGGGAATCGATATGCCGGCGGGACCAACGGAGATCGTCGTGACCAGCGACATCGGCGACCCGAACGGCATTGCTGCCGATCTCGTCGCCCAAGCGGAGCATGATCCTGAAGCGCTCGCGATCTTCATCACGTCCCAGCCGGAGCTCGCCGAAGAGGTTGTGCTCGAAGCGAAGCGGCTGGCAGAGAACAATGCGATTGCAAACCAGTCGCTGAGCGCGAACGCCGTCGCATTCATCACGGCAACGCCCGACGAAGCGCACAAGCTGACGAACCGCCTTGCGCCTGAGCACCTGACGATTGATACCGGCGCGGATCTCCGCTGGGTGAAGAACGCCGGCTCCGTCTTCGTCGGCCATCACACGCCGCAGTCGATGGGCGACTACATTTCCGGTCCCAACCACGTGCTGCCGACCGGGCGCAACGGCCGCGCTCGCGGCGGACTGAGCGTCATGGATTTCGTAAAGGTCATCACCGTGCAGCAGTACACTCGCGAGGCGCTTCGCGAAGTAGGACCGCACACCATCGCGCTCGCCGAAGCCGAGGGCCTGAAGGCCCATGCTGAAAGCGTTCGCGTAAGAATGCGTTGAAGAAATGAATAGTGAGTAGTGAATCGTGAATAAGGCTACGACCCTGGTGAACGAAGTTGACGCCGCGACAGTGACGCTGCCGCAGCCGCGTGCGCGGGTGCTCGCGATGCCTGAGTACCATCCGCCGCTGGCCGGCCGGAACGCGCTGCGTCTCGACTTCAACGAGAACACCTTCGCGCCGAGCCCGCGGGTCTTTGCGAAGCTGCAGCAGATCACGGGCGAGGGCCTCACGGTTTATCCGGAGCGCCAGCCCGTTGAACGCATCGTCGCGCAGCATCTGAACGTTGGGCTCGATGAGGTGATTCTCACCAACGGAGTGGATGAAGCGATCCACCTGATGGCCTGCACGTTCCTGGACGAAGGCGACGAGGCGGTTATCTGCACGCCGACCTTCTTCATGTACGACGTCTCGATCGGCATGATGACGTCGGGCCTGGTGAAAGTCCAGACGGATGATTCGCTCGAGTTCCCGTTTGCGCGATTCCTTGCTGCCATCACACCACGCACGAAGCTGATCATCGTTGCTTCGCCCAATAATCCCACGGGTGCAACGGTCAGCCGAGAGCACCTGCTGGCCATCGCGGCCGCGGCGCCGCACGCAGTACTGATGGTCGACGAAGCATACTTCCACTTTTACGGGGACACGGTTGTCGACGACATTCGTGCGTATCCGAATCTGATTGTGGCGCGCACCTTTTCCAAGGCCTACGGACTCGCGAATCTGCGCGTCGGCGCGCTGTTCGCGAACGCGCGGCTGATCAGCTTTTTGCGCAAGGTCAGCTCGCCGTACAACGTCAACGGCATCGCGTTGGCGGTTCTGCCTGAGGCGCTCGCCGACACGGAATACCTGAACTGGTACATCACGCAGGTGCATCAAGGGCGTGAGCGCGTGTTTGAAGCCCTGCGCGAGCTCAACGTGCGTACGTGGCCGAGCGCGGCGAACTTCGTCCTGATGGATATCGGCCCGCGTCACAAGGAGCTCTGCGCAAAGATGCGACACCGCGGAGTGTTGCTGCGCGATCGTTCCACGGATCCTGGTTGCGATGGGTATGTGCGTTTTACCGTTGGTGTTGAAGAGCACGTGACGCGCGGCATCGAGGCGCTGCGTTCGGTGATCGCAGAGATGCAGTGGACAGCAGCGGAGTCTCGCCGCAGGGCGACGACATCCACTGAAGTTCGAGAGTTCGAATAACATGCAACGACGAAGCAAGCCGCTGGTGATTGCGCCCGTCATCCCGTTGCTCGGGATTGTCGGGATCTTCGGCGTCGACCGCCTTCAGCACACGCGTTATCTGGTGCCGTTTGTCGTTGTTTGGTGCATGGCATTCGCCGCTCTTTTGGTATACATCGCAAGCCGGACGATCGCAGCACGGCGCGTTCGCGGGAAATAAGGGATAACTATGTCGTTGGAGCAGAGACGCAAAGCGGTTGTTGTTCTCGCCGCAACGGTGGGCATCATGGCGGCGCCTTGCGCTGTTTTCGCGCGCCGCTTCCCTCGCTTTGTCTGGGTGTGGATCCTACTGATGTGCGTGATCCTGGTCTACGCCGGAGTTGAGTTGGCAAAGCTGAAGAAGGAAGATCAATGAGCGACATATTCGAGGAACTCGGAACGAAGAACGCGCAGGCGACCGGGGCGCGCGTCGGGGTGGTTGAGCGCAACACGCTCGAGACGAAGATCTCGCTGCGCCTGAATGTCGACGGCACAGGACAATACAACGTCTCGACGGGCATTCGCTTCTTCGACCACATGCTCGAGAGCTTTGCGCGGCACGGCGGATTCGACCTCGAGTTGAAGTGCCAAGGTGATCTGGATGTGGACCAACACCACACGGTCGAGGACGTCGGCATTGCACTCGGTGAAGCGTTCGCGGATGCGTTGGGCGACAAGCGCGGGATTTTGCGCGCCGGCTACTTTGTGATGGCGATGGATGAGACGCTGGCGGTCTGCGCGATTGATCTGTCCGGGCGCGTGGCGTGCGTGGTTGACGATCAGGTGAACGTGCCGCTTGTCGGCGATCTGCAGAGCGAGCTGGTGACGGATTTCTTCGATGGCTTCGCGCGTGGATCCAAGGCGAATGTGCACGTGAAGACGATGTACGGCCGCTCGAATCACCACAAGGTTGAGGCGATCTTCAAGGCGTTCGCGCGCGCTATGCGCGGTGCGTGCTCGCGCGATGAGCGCATGCGCGATCTGTTGCCGAGCACCAAGGGGTTGCTATGAGCATCGAGCTTTCGAAGCAAGCGCGCGCGGAGGCGATTGCGTCGATTCAGGAATATTTTCAGCGCAATATGCCGGAGGCGATTGGCGAGGTGCCTGCGGGGTTGTTGCTGGACTTCTTCGTCGAGGAGATTGGGCCTGCGATTTACAACAAGGCGATTGCGGACGCGCAGGCGCGGCTGTCGGTGCGTGTGGCGGACTTGTCGGGCGAGCTTTACGAAGATGAGTTTCAGTATTGGCCGCGCGTGGACGCGAAGCGAGCACGGCGATGATCGCCGTCATCGATTACAAAGCAGGAAATCTGACCAGTGTGGTGAAGGCTCTGCGGTATTTGGGCGCCGATGATGTGGTCGTGACGCAGTCGCCGCCGGATGTATTGCGCGCGGAAAAGATTGTGCTTCCGGGTGTGGGGCATTTTCAGGCGACGCAGTTGCTGCATGATCTGCAACTGACACAAGCGACGCGTGAGGCGATTGGGCGGGGTTCGCCGTTCCTCGGGATCTGCGTCGGCTTGCAGTGGCTGTATGCGGGATCGAGTGAGGCGGAGGCGACCGAAGGGCTGTGCCACTTCGCCACGAAGTGTGAGCGATTTCCTGCGACGTATGAATGCGAAGCGTTGAAGTCGCCGCACGTGGGGTGGAATTCGCTTGAGGACATTCGTGCGGATTCGCGATTGCTGAAAAAAGTTGAGCCCGGCAGTTTTGTGTATTACACGCACTCGTGGCGTGCGCCGGTGTCGGCGGATACGGCAGCGACGACGGTCTACGGTGGGCCGTTCACAGCGGCGGTGGAGCGCGAGAATGTGATGGGCGTGCAGTTTCATCCGGAGAAGTCGGCCGAGACGGGACTGCGGGTGTTGAAGAACTTTCTGGAGCTTTAGGTGCTGACGAAACGAATCATCGCGTGCCTGGATGTGCGCGCGGGGCGCGTGGTGAAGGGCGTGCAGTTTCTCGACATTATTGATGCGGGTGATCCAGCCGAGCTGGCGCACCGGCATGCCGCGGCGGGTGCGGACGAGATTGTGCTGCTGGACATTACGGCGACGCATGAAGGCCGCGGGACGCTGCTGGATACAGTGAAGCGCACGGCCGCGAATCTGTTTGTGCCGTTCACGGTGGGCGGCGGAATTCGGTCGGCGGAAGAGGCGGCGACGGTGTTTGATGCGGGAGCGGACAAGGTTTCGATTAACTCGGCGGCGATCGCCAGGCCGGAGCTGATTGGAGAGATTGGATCGAGCTTCGGCGCGCAGGCGGTGATTGTGGCGATTGATGCGCGGCGCGCGAAACACTCGAAAGACCCAACCGGAGAAGCTGAAGTGTATGTCTCGGGTGGCCGCCAGCCGACGGGACGGCGCGTGATCGAGTGGGCGCGCGAGGCCGAGCAGCGCGGCGCCGGCGAGATTCTATTGACGTCAATGGATTGTGATGGAACGCGCGATGGTTTTGATTGCGAACTGACGCGGCGAGTGTCAGAGGCCGTGCAGATTCCGGTGATTGCATCGGGCGGGGCGGGGAATGCGCGGCACTTCGCCGAGGTGTTCCAGCGGGGCAAGGCGGATGCGGCGCTGGCGGCGAGCATCTTCCATTTCGGGATCACGGATTCGCGCGCGTTGAAGGCGGAGATTGCGGCGGCGGGTGTACCGATGCGGTACCCCTGCTGACAAGGCCGGGCAGATTTGCACAGTTCGCGCGGCATCCAACGGTGTGGAGCGAATGTATGGCGAAACCCAGAAAGCCCTGTACGGAAGCACGCGCGACGGCACGGCGAGGCCTGCCACGCGCGTACTACCAACTCCACGCGGTGCTCAAGACGGTGCGGTCAATGCGGTGCTACGAGGACGATCTCTGCACGCTGCTGACCCAAATCGAACGCGGCGGCAAGGTGGGAAGCGGTGTTCGGCGCGAGGCGGCGAACCTGCTGCACAGCATTCCAGCGATGCGGTTGCAGACGGAGATGGACGGGTGTTTCGACGCGCTCGAAGAAGCTGCCGCGTAGCGCTGCGATTCTCAGCGCACCTGCGAAAATAGCTTCATGCTGATTCCTTCTATCGATCTCATGGGCGGGAGAATCGTCCAGCTCGTGCAGGGCGAAAAACTTAAGCTGAGCTTCGACGACTTCGACTACTGGATCGAGCGCTTTTCGAAGTACCCGCTCGTGCAGCTTATTGATCTTGATGCGGCGATGCGGCAGGGCTCCAACCGCGAGCTGATCACGATGATTGCGAAGCGGCTGCCGTGCCAGGTGGGCGGTGGGATTCGCAGTGCCGACGATGGCAAGCGTCTGCTGGATGCCGGAGCGAAGCGCGTCATCTACGGGTCATCGTTGTTTGGAGCGGAGCCCGCCCGGGATTCGAATGCGCTCGAGTTCTCAGACGGCGCAGAGGAGTTCGCGCCGATTACGCAGCGCAAGCACCGGCTCATCCGTCTGGAGTTCGCAGCAGAGTTGAAGAAGCAGCTCGGCGAAGACGCGCTGTGCTTTTCTGTCGACACAAAGGACGGCCGCGTCGCTGTCCGTGGCTGGAAAGAGTCGGTGGACCTCACGCCCGAAGAAGCGATTACGTGGCTCGAGGATTACTGCACCGCCTTCCTCTACACGCACGTGGACACCGAGGGCACGATGCAGGGTTTTCCCATGCATGTTGCGGCCACGCTGCGCTCGACGACGGCGAAGCAGTTGATCGTTGCCGGAGGCATCAAGGAGCGGAAGGAGATTGATGAGCTGGACCTGATGGGCGTCGATGCAGTCGCCGGGATGGCGGTTTATTCGGGCGCGATCGAGGCCTAGAGGTCAGTCACATGGCGACGGTGTTGGGACGAGTTGTATCTGACCGTCGCCGTGCTCCACTCTTAGCGAATTGATGGTCCACGTACCGCTGATCTCTTTAGCTTCCACGTGCAAGCTGCCGGAATCCTTCGGCCCGTGGATTGGGATCTCGAGATCGGCGTCGCCACCATCATTGTTCGTACTGAGATTGCCGCTGATCGATCCTTTTGCGGCCCACGGCTCTCCTAACGTCTTCGCAACACATCCAGAAGCCTGAGCGCGATCCATCGCCATTGCATATGCCGTCGAAGATCTCAGCGACTTTTCGACGAAGGCGAACAGGCTGACTGCGAAAATGGCGATGGCAACGATAGATACCGTGAGAACGGAAGTAACGATCTTCCAAGTCGGAATTGTGCTTGCTGGTGGTTGAGGCGGGATGGGCTGGCTCTGTGCGATGGCGGTCGCTGCCGCGAACGGCCATCGTACGCGCGGCCGGTGGAGGTAATACAAAATCCCTCCGAACCACAGCAAGCAAAATGAGCCGATTGAAAGTGACAGCAACCAAGCGTATCTGCCGAAGAGGGCGATGCTGATCAGCACCAGTGCGAGGACAACCCAATGCGCGGCGATGGCTGACTTCAGAGACCATGTCCTAAGCTTCAACATGCCGTAGCCGATCAAGGCGTAAAGAATGTAGCCTGCGGCCCACAATGTCACGATTGCGCATGTCACAGACATGCTGAGAGCGGGCGAGTGGACCGCCTGCGAGACGAGTTGGTGTACGCCGGCGGGGAAAACCCACAGAGAGAGGGGCAGGCACAGCGTGCCGAAGCAACCGATGAGCAGGTAGTTGACGGCAAGAAGGATTACGCCTATCGGACGAGGCAGCTCGGATTGCATGAATGGCGGAAGCTTACACGCCTCAACCCCGCCTGCCTATAGGTAGTTGATGCTGAACGTAAGGGCTACTCGATGCTGCTTCCACCTTCGCTGTCGCCGGCGATCGCGTAGTAGCCTTTGCGCGACTGGACCTTGAGGCCCTTGCCGCAGTCGAGCTCGATCTTGCGATAGGTCCCGTCGGCGGTCTTGTTGGTGGGTGTGTAGCTCAGCAGGTATTGCGTGCGGAGCTCGTCCTGAATCTGGTCGAACGCCTGTTCCAGCTTGCGTCCGTTGTTGCCGACGTTGATGACGCGGCCGCCGGTCTGTGACGCAAGCTGTTCCATGGCGCTCGAAGCCCATGTATATCTCGCCCATTTGCAGGTAGGCCTCGCGGTCGGCGATAAGGATGGGATAGACGATGACGTTGGCTTTCTGCGCGGCCTCGATCGCGTCTCTGATCTTCAGTTGCGAACCCTCGTCTTGTCCGTCGGTAAGGATGACCAGAACCTTGCGGCCGGTCTGCGCTTGCAGCTTGTCATGGGCGGCGAGGTAAACCGCGTCATAGAGCAGCGTTCCGCGCGGATCGTTGACGGGGAAGGGCCCTCCGCCGATTCCCGGCACGCCGGCTGACGAGCTTGCGCTGTTGATGCTGGCCTTCTGGATGGCGCGGGCGAGCTCACGCGGCGAGTTGGTGAAGTCCGACAGAAGGTCGACGTTAACGTCGAACGAGATGAGGAACGCCTCGTCCTTCGGCGTGAGAACTTCGCGCAGGAATCGAGCGCCGGAGTCCTGCTCGAGCGGGAGCACGTTCGTCTGGCTGCCGCTGGTGTCGAGCAGAATGCCGATCGTGAGCGGCAGGTTCTTCTCCTGCGTCATGTTCTTGATGGTCTGCGGATTGTGGTCCTCGGCGACCTGACAGTCGTCCTTGCGCAGGCTGGTGACAAAGCCGTTCTTGTCGCGAACGGAGAAATAGACGTTCACCAGGTTGACGTTGATCTTGAGGGTTTCGGCGTTGTCCAGCGGCTCGGGCGCTTTGGGCGCGCTGCTGGGCGGGGGCGGAGCGTCAACCGACGGGGCGTCCTGCGCACACAGGCGCGCGGCCGGCAAAAGGAGAAGCACGAACAAAGACGCTGCGAGGCGGCGCAGAGACACGTGGGGCATACGTCTATTAGACGTCCTGAGGGGGTGATTAGGCGACAGCGGCGCCAGAGTGCGGCCCACGACCGAAAGCGCGCGCGGCAGCAAGACCAGGCGCAACAGGCGAGGTTAGGGGCGCGTCTGAAGAGCAGAGGATGCCGCAGGCTGCACCTGAACGGGGCGGCTGATAGTCTCAATAAGCAGCTCTAGCGCCAGCAGGCCGTGTGAACGTGAGCACAGGATTGGCGCGTACGGGAAGGGAAGAACGACGGATGGCGTTGGGAACAAAGAGTATGGGTGCGGGAGTGCTCGCAATACTGCTGGCCGGAGCTGGTTTGGCAGGTGCCGACCCGGCCCCCCGGCAGCAGGGCGGCCCGCAGCAGAATACAAGCCAGGCCGGGCAGAATCAGTCGCTTCCGAGTGCGCCTTCCTCCGCGCTGCCCAGCGCTCCGGCTCCGCAGACGCTGCCGCAACTGAACACCATCACGCCGCCGGAGCCGATGGTTCCCACTCCACCGCGGCAACCGGCGCCCGACGCCGATGCGGCGGACAACGGCGGCATCGTTCCGACCGACAAGCTACCGTCCGCCCCCGCCCCTGCGCAGCAGGCAGGACAACAGGAGCCGGCGCCGGAGATCCCCGCCACGGGCCAGGGAGCGCAGAGGGCGTACACCATCGGCGCCGTTCATGTTGACTTTGTGCAGATCCCATTCACGGTTAAGGATTCGAAGGGCAATCTCGTGCCGAACCTCACGTGGCGCGATGTACGCGTTTATGAGAACGGCTTGCGTCAGCACATTGCGTTCTGGACCACTGACCCTTATCCGCTTTCCGTCGCGTTCGTCATTGACCAGACCGTGACGCAGGACACGATGGACAAGATCAACGCTTCGCTGAGCGCGCTGCAGGGAGCGTTTGCGCCGTATGACGAGGTCGCGGTTTTCACCTACAACAATGGCGTCGTGGAGCAGACGACCTACACGGCAGCGCAGAGCAATCGGCTGGGCGTAATCCTGGAGCGCTCGAAGTCCAAGGGGCGCGAGCCGCTGATGGGCTGGGGCGGACCGCTGGCGCAGACCACCATCAAGAACAACCAGCAGGTGGACCCGAACACGACGCCCGTACGCGGCGAGAACAGTATCTACCAGACGCCACCCAAGGAGTTCCACCCGCTCTTCGACGCAATCTTCACCGCAGCTCAATCGCTCGCGACGGTGGACCCGAGGCGGCGGCGCGTGCTCTACGTCATCTCCGATGGCAAGGAGTACGGATCGAAGGTCAAGGAGAAGGAGCTCATCCATTATCTGCAGACCAACAAGATTGCGGTGTATGCGACGCTGGTGGGCGACTCCAGCATGCCCGGGATGGGCTTCCTCGACCGCATTCATCTGCCGCTGACCATGCGCGACGATGCGCTGCCCCGAATTGCTACCGTGACCGGCGGCCAGTGCGACCCGGAGTTCCGTCCGCGCGGCATCGAGAAAAGCTTTGCGGACCTCACAAAGACGGTGCGCACGCAATACACGGTCGGCTTCTACACGCATGCGAATCCGCTGGATGGCCGCTACCGTCCCGTCGAGATCCGCGTGATGCGGCCGAATTTGACCGTTGACGCTGAGGCCGGATACTACCCGACGCCGCGCAATGTGCATCCGGCGATGCCGGTCGCGCAGCAAGGTGAGTCTTCCTCGCAGCCGCAGACCGAGCCGCCTGCGCAGCCGCAGGGTCCGCCCGCGGCGACCACCCCACCACCGCAGCCGTGAGCGCAGCGCTTGCGCCGGCGTTCTCGGCGAACATCCTGCTTGCACTCGCCGCCGCCGCCTCCTGGGGCGGCGGTGACTTCTCCGGCGGGATGGGCGTCAAGGCGGCCGGGGGCAGCACCGCGGGCGCGTTGCGGGTGGTGCTGATTGCGCATGCGTGCAGTCTCGCCGTGCTGATGGCGATCCTCGGGTTGCGTCATGCACCTTGGCCGCATGGAGCGCCGCTGGCCTGGGGGCTGGCCGCGGGTGTGACTGCGGGGATTTCGCTTACGGCGTTCTACATCGCGCTCGCACGCGGAGCGATGGGTGGATCGGCTGCGCTCAGCGGATTGCTCGCGGCGGCGATTCCAGCCGCGGTGTCGAGTTTCCTCGAAGGTGTTCCCACGGCGCTGCGCATCGCAGGATTCGCGCTGGCGCTTGCGGCCATCTGGCTCATTGCGGCGGGGCCGTCGCCGGAATCAGCGCACGCAGTCGACGGGTCGGAGCCGAGTGATAGCTCGCGCGCGACGCTGGTGCTTGCGCTGATTGGCGGGATCGGATTCGGCATCTACTTCGTCGCGCTGAGGCTGGCGAATCCACTCGGCGTGCTGGAGCCGATGGCGCTGGCGCGCTCGGCGAGCCTGGTCACGTGTGCGCTGCTGCTGGTGATTGTGAGTGCGCGATCAAGCCGCGGCGGGGTTCGGAAAAATTCCGGCACAAGACTGGGCCGCATGGCTATTATCTGGGCGCTGGGCGTGGCGCTGCTCGACACGGGCGGCAACCTGCTGTTCATCGCCGCAACGCGAACCGGTCGTCTGGACATCGCATCCGTGCTGGCCTCGCTCTATCCGGCGGGGACGATCCTGCTGGCCGCGTGGCACCTGCATGAGCGGCCGACGAAACGGCAGCTTGCGGGAATGGCGATCGCGGCAGGGGCGGTCGTGATGATCACGATTTGATCCGGTAGACTGGCGCGAATTGTTCGTGTCTTTGGATTCCTTGCTGGTGGATCCGCGGACTCCAATACCGTCAGCCCGACAGCGTAACGCTTACTTCCGCCCCGAGTCCGACGGAATTTCGTTCGCGCTGACCACACCGGGGTTCACTCGCCTGCGCACCTCGCGTGCGGTCTCCTGCGGCTTTTCATTTTCAAGATCAATCCCGCTCGGATCAAACGTTGGCTCGGGGTAGCTGAGCTTCATGTGCGCCATCGCGTCGACGATGATCGTCGAGATCGCGATATTTCGATATGGCTTGTGGTCGGCGGGAATGACGAACCAGGGCGCGTGCTTTTTGCTCGTGTTGCTCAGGATCGCTTCGTAGGCGCGCATGTACTTCGGCCAGAACGGACGCTCTTCGAAGTCCGACGGCGATAGCTTCCAGTGCTTCTGCTTCTCGTCGATGCGCGCCTGAAGGCGCCGCGTCTGCTCGTCGCGCGCGATGTGCAGAAAGAATTTGAGGATCACGACATCGTTGTCGGCGAGCATGCGCTCCCAGTCGTTGATCTCGTCGATATGCTGCGCAGCTTCTTTTTCGCTCATATTGCCGTGCACTACCGGCGAGAGCACATCCTCATAGTGCGAACGGTTGAAGATCCCGATCATGCCTTTCGGCGGGACCTGCGCGTGGCAGCGCCACAGAAAGTCGTGCCGCGTCTCGAGCTGCGTCGGCACCTTGAACGCCGCCACCTGGCAGCCCTGCGGATTGACGCCGCCGAAGATGTGCCGGATCGTGCCGTCCTTGCCGGCCGTGTCCATGCCCTGCAGCACAATCAGCAGCGCCTTCGATTGCGAGGCGTAGAGCAGCTCCTGCATCTCGTCCAGCTTCTTCTCGTTGGCCTCCATCGCAGCATCGATCTCGGCCTTATCGCCGAACCCGCCGGTCTCATCGGTGGGTAGTTGCGCGAGCCGCACCTTGCTGTGCGGTTTGATCAGGTACGGAGACTTCAACTTCATGGCCGACGTGCCCTCCAGCGGTTCTCCGGCATTTCTCCACTAAATGCGAAAACGACGGCTGCGTGGCAGACCGTCGTCCATGCGCGTGCGCGAGAGGATTCTCGCACCGCCTAAATCGGATCGTCTAGACCGACGCCGGCGGCTTAGGCGCCTCGTCGGGCTTCGGTGTCACGGTGTGCGCCGTCTCGCCGGGCGTTGTCTTCGCGTTCGGCTCGTCGGTAATGCCCTTCATACCGTCCTTGAAGCCGCGCAGGCCTTCGCCCAGCCCCTTGCCGAGCTCCGGCAGCTTGCGCCCGCCGAACAGCAGAACGGCGAGGCCCAGAAGAATGAGGAGGTGCCAAGGTTGAAGTAGATCGCCCATAACGAATGCTCCCTGCAGCCCCTGCGCTCGCCGAGGCCACACTGTCCATTGTCGCACGTCCCGCCTATTCCCAACGCATCAAGTCGGCCGGCCGGCACCCGGCGCGCAAGCCGGTATATCCTTGAGAACGACGCACCGTTTCCGGCGCGCATTTGAGGCCCACGACGCGCGCACAAGCGCTCCAAGCGAGGAAGATGCTCTTCACAAATCTGACACCTGTTTCCTTGTCCGGCCGCGCTGCCGGACGGTTTGCCTGCCTTGCTCTCGCCGCCCTTCTCGGCGCAGGATACGCACCTGCCCAGAGCAATTCCGCACCTTCCCAAAGCAATCCCGCGCCCGGCACCGCGCCGATCGAGCAGCAGCCCTCAAGCACATCCACGACTTCGTCCTCGAGTTCAAGCACAACCCAGCAGACCGGCAATGCTGCGCCGGGCACTGCGCCCATCCGAACCAGCACCACCGCCGCCGGGCTCGCACCAGGCCACGGCCCCAGCTACACCAACAAATGGGACGCCTACGGTGGCTTGGCGTTTATGAACGGTCAGGCCGGCCAGACGCTGCCAAAACGCTTCAACATGGGCGGCGGCGAGGGGCAGTTCACCTACTGGCTGGGCAACAAACTGGGCGTTGCGGCGGACTATCGATACGGCGCGGGCACGACACCCGTCATAAGTCCCTACTACAACCGCGTGCTCATCATGGAACACATCTTCGCCGGTGGAGTGCAGTATCGCGGTCCAAAAAACCGCTACGTTGCCATCAACTATCACGTGTTTGGGGGCGCCGCTGACGGTATCTTCGACCACGCCGTGAAGAATTATCCGGGCGGCAGCCCTGTCGCAGCCTGCCCGATTGGAGTTGCCCCGCAGTCGACCAGCCTCGGGCTGTACTGCAACCACATCGCTCCATGGGGAGCGGTCGGCGGCAGCATCGACTTCAACCAGGGACAGAAGTTCGCCGTTCGCCTCGCGCCCGACCTCACCTTTGAGCACTTCGGCACCGAGACCCGCGAGTTCTTCGGCATCTCGCTGGGCCTGCTGTACCGCGGCGGACGCCACTAGTCGTAGACAGCCCTGAGCTAGTCGTCTAAAGCCCTGACCTAGTCCTCTATAGCCCTGAGCTAGTCGTCTGAAGCCTCGCCCTCTTCGACGAGCGAACTGACCCCCACCACATCAAACGTGACCGGCTGACCTCCGGTCTGCTGGATCGTGGCCCGCATCGGTGTGCGCTGCCATTTCGCAACCGAGCACGCCGGGTGCGCGGCCTCAGGGTTCGGCCATGCACTCAACTTCTGCTGCACAACAGCTTTGCGCGCCCCCAGCTCAGCCACCATGGCCATCAGGCCGCCTTTCGTCGTGGTCGCGATCCCGCAGTACGCGGCGTAGTCGCGGAACCAGACCACATCAGAAACCTGCGGGTCGAAGTCCGGCAGATGCAGCGCCGTAATGTGGCCGGACGTGCGGTCGACCATCAGCCACGGGCCGGGCTGCCAGGTCCAGTGCACGCCCTCGCCGGGAAGGCCATCGTTCAGGCGCAGCGCGCGTTGCACGACGAACGTCCTGTCCGTCACATCATGGATGGGGCCGACGGTCCACTCGCGCTGCCTGTCGTCCACCATGAGCGGCCGCACGTGCAGGCTGGTCGCGTCGTCGTCCTTGGTGTCCGGCGTGGCCTCGGGAGGCGTGTAGGGCACCTTCCGCGCTGGTCCGAGCACGACCGTGTGGATCTTGACGGCCTGGGCGACCCCCGGGAAAACAAGAGCAAAGAGCACCGACGCGATCATGCTGACTCGCCGGCGCGAGCAGAATCTCTGGATAGTGAACTGCATGGCGGCAGCCTAGCAGAGCGGGATCGTGCCCGCGCTCACACGATCGCGGCATGCCTCCCAGGGCACGCTCTTCTCGTTACCCGGGACCCCAAAGCCAAGCCTTCCCCTGGAGACCGTTTTTGAGTACACTTGTGAATGGTGTCTGCGTCTTGCGCCTGCCCTCCCGTAGCCTCACCAGGGCGGGGCCACCAAGTCAGCAAAACCCAGGGTTTTTATACGGCAAGGGGAGCGGTTTCGTTTGGCCCCCTGCGAGGAGAGCGTTTGTCGAAGGAAGATGCGATTGAAGTAATGGCAACGGTCGTCGAGACCCTGCCCAACGCGCTGTTCAAGGTCGAGCTCGAGAACAAGCACCAGGTTCTCGCGCACGTTTCCGGGCGCATGCGCAAGAACTTCATCCGCATTCTCCCCGGTGACCGCGTCGCCATCGAGCTTAGCCCGTATGACCTGAGCCGTGGACGCATCGTGTATCGCTATAAGTAGCGGTACAGCTTCCTGCCTGCTAGCTCCGGCTACTGGCGAGAGGCAAACCCAAACCCAAGAGCTCCTGCGTTTAGCTAGAGCTAGAAGCTAAGAGCTAGAAGCCGAGGATTTCCATGAAGGTCCGTGCATCAGTAAAGCCGATCTGCGACAAGTGCAAGGTGATTCACCGTCGCGGTGTCGTTCGCGTCATTTGCGAGAACGCCAAGCACAAGCAGCGGCAGGGGTAGAGGCGAGAGACGAGATTCGAGATGCGAAAGTGCTCGAATCTCGGTGATGCGGGTCGTATCTCGCATCTCGCATCTCGCATCTCGTATCTGCTCTCCACGCGGCCCCACCGGGCGAGTTCGCCGAAGTCAAGGCGTGCGATGAACCCGGAGGAGACAGCAACCGAGAATGCTCGGGGACCTGTCAGCCGCTCAACAGCAACGATTGCTCCCCGACAAGATTCCAGGAGCCACAACCGAAAGGCACACCATGGCACGTATTGCCGGCGTCGACCTGCCACCGAACAAGCAGGCACGCATCGCGCTCACGTACATCTATGGCATCGGCCAGCCCCGCGCCCTGAAGATTCTCGACAAGGCCGGCGTTGACCCACACGCCAAGATGACCACGCTGGACGAAGACCAGCTCAACAAGATTCGCACCGTCATCGAGCAGGAAGGCGAGATCGAAGGCGACCTCCGCAAGGAGATCGGCCTCAACATCAAGCGTCTGATCGAGATCCAGTCCTACCGTGGCCTGCGCCACCGCCGCAGCCTTCCGGTCCGCGGCCAGCGCACCCACACCAACGCTCGCACCCGCAAGGGCCCCCGCAAGGGAACCGTTGCCGGCAAGAAGAAAGCGACGAAGTAACCCATGGCGAAATCACAGAACAAGGGTACCGGCGCGAAGGTCGGCAAGAACAAGAAGTTCAAGAAGCGGGAACGGAAGAACGTTCCGTTCGGGCTCGTCTACATCCAGGCGAGCTTCAACAACACCATCGTCACCATTACCGATCAGCAGGGCAACACGATCAGCTGGAAGAGCTCCGGCTCGCTCGGCTTCCGCGGCTCCCGCAAGGGAACCCCGTTTGCCGCGCAGCAGGCGGCGATCAACGCAGCCAACGCCGCGCGCGATCACGGTCTGCGTTCGGTCGATGTGCGCGTCGCCGGCCCCGGCTCCGGCCGTGAGAGCGCGATCCGCGCCCTCGCCGCTGCGGGTATCGAGGTTCGCTCGATCCGTGACGTCACGCCCATGCCGCACAACGGCTGCCGTCCGCCGAAACGGCGCAGAGTGTAAGTCAGCGGAGCAGATGTCGATGAAGACTCGTTCTCCAATTCAAAGAATCTTCTTCGGCATCTGGCTACTCACTATCGTTGCAGTGCTCGTGTTTGCCTTTCACGAATACCGCTCCGGACATCACACTGAAGCTTACTTATGGTTGTTCTACATTCCCTTCTCGGCTTCCTTTTCATATGCGGGCAAGAAGAATCAGGAGTTCGTAGACAGCAACATGAGGAAGTTTGGACTCAAACCGGATCGTGACTGAAGCGCTGCCAGCGTGTAAAGCGATCGACAACTGAAGTTCAGGAGAAGAAAGAAAATGGCACGTTATACCGGACCCGTCTGCCGCATGTGCCGCCGCGACGGTCAGAAGCTGTTCCTCAAAGGCGCGAAGTGTTTCACCGACAAGTGCCCCGTCGAAAAGCGCAACTTTCCGCCGGGCCAGCACGGCCAGTCCAAGAAGGTGAAGAAGCTCGTCGGCTACGGTCTCCAGCTCCGTGAGAAGCAGAAGACCAAGCGCATGTACTTCACACTCGAGACGCAGTTCCGCGCCTACTACGAGAAGGCCTCGAATAAGACCGGCGTCACCGGCGAACTGCTCCTGCAGCAGCTCGAGACGCGTCTCGACAACGTCTGCTACCGCCTTGGCTTCGCGATTTCGCGCCGCCAGGCACGCCAGCTCGTGCGCCACGGCCACGTGCAGGTGAACGGCCGCAAGGTCAACATCCCCAGCTTCCAGTGCAAGGTGGGTGATGAGGTCGCGATCCGTCAGGGCTCCAAGGAACTCGCCGTGCTCCAGTCCTCCAAGGACTTCGCCTCCGGCCAGAACCGCGTGAACTGGATCGACGCCCAGCCCGACAACCTGTCCGGCAAGATCGTCGCCCTGCCCAACCGCGCCGACATCAACCTGCCCATCAACGAGCAGCTCATCGTCGAGCTCTACTCGAAGTAAGAGGCAACAGGGATCAGGGAACAGGGATCGGCGCAGTCGTTCTGATTCCTAATCCCTGGGCCCTGATCCCTGTAGTCCCCACCCGTACCACCCCTGAACCACCGCAGAATGCCTCGCGGCGGCAGGAAGAAAGGACTCACCATGCTTTGGAGAGGTTTCCAGAAGCCCAAGCGTCTCGCCGTTGACAGCGAAACACTGACCAACAACTTCGGCAAGTTTTCCGCGCAGCCGTTCGAGCGCGGATTCGGCACAACCATCGGCAACGCGCTGCGGCGCACGCTGCTCTCGTCCATCGAGGGCGCGGCCGTCACCGCCGTCAAGATCGAGGGTGTGCTGCACGAGTTCCAGTCCATCACTGGCGTCGTCGAGGATGCGACCGACATCATCCTCAACCTGAAGCAGATTCCGTTCAAGCTGAACGGCGACGGCCCCAAGGCCCTTTATCTTCACGCCGACCAGGCCGGCGTCATCACTTCCGGCATGATCGAAGCCGACTCTGACGTTGAGATCCTCGACCCGGACGTCTACATTTGCACGATCTCCGAAGGCGGCCGCATCGATATGGAGATGCGCCTCAAGCGCGGCCGCGGTTATGTCTCGGCTGACAAGAACTTCGACTCTGACCTCGGCATCGGTTTCATCCCGGTCGACAGCGTTCACTCGCCCGTCCGCAAGGTGAACTACCTCGTTGAGGCAGCGCGTCTCGGCCAGATCACCGACTACGACAAGCTCACGCTTGAGATCTGGACCAACGGGACTGTTCTCCCCGCGGACGCGCTCGGTCTCTCGGCCAAGCTGCTCAAAGACCACATGAACATCTTCATCAACTTCGAGGAGGAGATGGAGACCGGTGGTCTTGCCGATCACGATGGCCCGGCGATCCGCAACGAGAACCTGAACCGTTCCGTTGAGGAGCTCGAGCTCTCGGTGCGCAGCTACAACTGCCTCAAGAACGCCAACATCGCGACCATCGGCGAGCTGATTCAGAAGACCGAAGCCGAGATGCTGAAGACCAAGAACTTCGGCCGCAAGAGCCTCAACGAGATCAAGGAAATCCTTGCTCAGATGGGTCTCTCGCTCGGCATGAAAATCGACGAGAATGGCAATCCCGTCCCGGGCCCGACCTCCGTTCTTCCCGCCGCCACACTCGCCGCCAGCTACGGCGCGTTCGACGACGAGGACGAAGAGGACGAGGACTTCGAGCCGGTCAACGAGACGGAAACGTTCTAGGGAACAGAGATCAGGGAACAGGGATCAGCAAAGCCCTGTTCCCTCCATTTTAAGCAGAGTAGGACGGGATGGGCGACTCATATCGTGATCTCATCGCGTGGCAGCGTGCAATTCAACTCAGCGTTGCGATTTACAAGCTGACGGGCGCGTTTCCAAAGGAAGAGATATATGGCTTATCGAGCCAGCTTCGAAGAGCGGGAGTTTCGATAGCCAGCAATATTGCCGAAGGGTACGGACGCGGGTCATCTGGGGAATACAAGCAGTTTCTCGGCATGGCAAGAGGTTCACTCCTGAGGTTCAGACTCAACTCGTGATCACGCGCGAATTGGGTTTCGGGAATCCGAAAGCTCTCGAAAGAGCCGAAGGCCTTTCCGAAGAAGTCGGCAAGCTGCTCGCCGCCTATCTTCGCAAGCTGTAAGGTGTAACTGCCTTTCTGATCCCTGATCCCTGATCCCTGATCCCTCAACGCCGGTCGACAGCCACGCTGGACCGAAGGAGACAAAAACATGCGTCACCGTAAAGGCGGATTTAAGCTGGGTCGCAATACCAGCCATCGCCGCGCCCTGCTTCGCAACCTCGTGACCTCGATCGTTATCAACGACCGCGTTCACACCACCGTCACCAAAGCCAAGGCCGCCCGTCCTCTCGTTGAGCGCATGATTACGCTCGGAAAGAACGGCAGCGTGCATGCCCGACGTCAGGCGCTCGCATACCTGATGACGCCGGAATCGGTCGATCGCCTCTTTGCGACGGTCGCTCCGCGCTACGCGACCCGCAATGGTGGCTACAGCCGCATCGTGCGGACGGGGCCGCGCAAGGGCGACGCCGGTGAGATGGCGTTCATCGAGCTGCTCGGTGCCGAGAAGGAACTCAACGAGAAGGCCGAGAAGCGGGCCGAAGCTCGCCAGAAGCGCCGGGAAGAGCTGCAGAAGCAACTCGACGAGCACAGCGCTGTCAACGACGGCAGCGACCCCAACGCTCAGCCCTGAGCTGCACATCGTACCCATCACCAAAGGCGCGCCACACGGCGCGCCTTTGTGCCCTCTGCGCTGCGCTAAACTAAGCACACATCACGTTAGTTCTTCTCGCCTGAGCGACCGGGAAGAGCTCTTAGCTCCACGCGCAAGCGCCGTCGTCACCTCACCACCCGCATGACCGATTCGATGTCGCCACGGCACCTTCGCACCAAGCCTCTCCATCGCGAGATTGAGCTCGATTTTGTGCGTGGCATCGCCATCCTGATGGTGATCGACTATCACACGCGGGGATCGTGGTTTCGTCCCCTGTTTCTCTGGCTCGGCTACCAGGACAACATCGGCGTTCTCGGGGTAGACATTTTCTTCGTTCTCAGCGGCTTTCTCGTCGGCGGCCTCCTCATGAAGGAGTGGAAGGTCCGCCGCGGAATTGACGGCAAACGATTCCTCATTCGGCGCGGCTTCAAGATTTGGCCACAGTATTACCTCTACCTCCTGATCATGCTGATGAGCGGGCACCGGACGATTTCGTTTCTCTGGGGCAACCTGCTCAACATCCAGAATTACGTTGGCGGCGTGGCCCACACCTGGAGTCTTGCCGTTGAGGAGCACTGCTATCTGCTCCTCACCCTCGTTATGGTCATCGCCGCCCGCCGCAAAGCATCGCCGCGCGGCCTGTTCTGGTTCCTCTTTGCTGTCTGTGCTCTTGAAATTCCGTTTCGCTACTGGCTGGTCGCGCACAACCATCTCGTCTTCGAGCCCACGCATGCCCGCCTCGACAGCATCGGCGACGGCGTGCTGCTCGCCATGCTCTTTCACTTCGCGCCGGAGCGCTTCGATCGACTTCGCTCGCTCACCTGGTTGTGGCTGCTGTGCCTCGTCGTCGGCCTCGTGGTCTACCGTGGCGGCTACATCTCACGGTTCATCCTTGCGCAGCAGCACGACGCCGGCACACTCATCGCCGTCTCGATCCTCTTGCTGCTCTATCGCCCCATCCGCAAAGGCCGCACGCACAACCGGGTCTATCGCGTCGTTGCATGGATCGGTGTGTACTCCTACGGGATCTATCTCTGGCATCCCTCGGTTATCGAGCCCAGTCAGGCCTTTTTCGCTCGTCATGCGGCGCCCCTCTGGCTCGCCGCTATTCTCGTCCGCATCGTCGAGATCGCTATCGGCTACGTGACCACGGTTGTCTGCGAATTTCCCGCGCTGCGCCTCCGCGACCATCTGTTCCCGCGCCGCGTCGATACGCCAGTCAATCCCCCTGCTATTGACGAGATTCCCGGTCCAGCTGCCGCTCAACTCTGATGTGCCGTCGCGTTTACGAGCGCCGCGATGGCTGAGCTCTGCTCTCCTGCCGATCAGGCGCTCGTGCTGCCCACTGTCGAGTTTTCGGGAACCAGTCGCTCGCTGCATGCATTCGCCGCTACAACGCACAGCATCATCAGGAAGGGTACGTAGACCCTCACCTCATCGAGAATCGCCACAGTCGCCCACAAAACCAGGTACAGCGCGGAGGAGAGAAGTATTCCACGGTACAGAATCGGTATTTTGCGCCACACCCGGAGTGCCGGCACAACGCCGATCAGCACTGGAAGCACAGCGAGAAGTCCATTCATCAGATTGTGTGGAAGCAGATTGAAGCGGACGGTTATTAACGGAATCGATGGCGGATACTTCAAGCCTGGAAACTTAACCAACTGCAGGTACAGTTGCACAGCCGCCGCGACTGCCCCGATCGCGATGCCGCGGCTCAGCAACGTCCTCCGCCGTAGTGCCTGATCCCCAGGGCCGCCCGTAATCGCCGCCAAAGCTAACCCGCAGCCAAACACGAAGGGCACATCCGCCCGCACCAGAGACTGCAGCAGAGTAGCCGCGACCAACAGCGCCGTCCACGCGATCCCCTCGTCAGCCTTGGCGACACACCACAACCCAATCGCCAGAAAGAACGCAGAGGGCATTGTCTCCGGTCGCTGCCACGGCACAACCCATATCAGCGGAAACTGCGCAAACGCAAAAAACAGTGCCATCACAAGTGCGCGGCGCCCGCGATTTTCGGCAGCGGGCCGAATCCCACGCACAGCGAACCGCACCAGCAGAAGCAAAGTGCCGGCGGAAAAAACAAAATCAAATGCAGCGAATACATAATGAGCGGCGGCGTTGATCGGAGGCCCGGTGAAAAAGCCGATCATCGCAGACATTCCAACGCGATACGCGTTGGGCGCGTACAGCGCCGGCTTCGCCCCATTGACCTCAAAGGCAGACTGCGGCGGGACTCGCCCAGGAAGAATTCTGGCCCATGAGTCGTTTACAAAATGGGCTAACGTGGCGCTCAGGAACAGAACAAAAAGGACCGCCAGGATTCTCTCTCTCCTCAGAGAATCTACTTCTCGATTGGGCGTGGCCGATCGCATTCGAAGGTCTTGAATAAATTGCAGAATAACAGTTAAGCAGTCAGCGTGAGTTGCTTAGCCCGCGAGCCTCGGCAGGCTCCGGCGAGGCCTGCCCTAATCTAAGCCAGGAGCCGCCGCCGCACCCTCCCTCTCAGGATCAGACGCCGGCGACACCTGCGCTACACTAACCCCGAATGCCCATCGTTGAACTTCACAACATTCGCAAGGTATACGACACGAAGGTCGCCGTCGAAGGCCTCTCGCTTTCCATTGAACCAGGAACGATGTTCGGCCTTCTCGGCCCGAACGGCTCCGGAAAGACCAGCTCCATCCGAATGATGATCGGCATGACCGTGCCCGACTCCGGCACTGTCAAGCTGTTCGGTCAGCCCTTCTCGCGCACGCTGCTCAACCGTGTCGGTTATCTGCCGGAAGAGCGCGGCCTCTACAAGAAGATGAAGGTACTCGATCAGCTCACCTTCCTCGGCCAGCTCCATGGCCTGCCAGAGTCCACCTCGCGCCAGCGCGCCCGCTCCTGGTGCGAGCGTATGCAGATCACCGAAGCCATCGACAAGAAAA
Organism: uncultured Verrucomicrobiae bacterium; assembly: GCA_963716225.1. Taxonomy (GTDB): domain Bacteria; phylum Acidobacteriota; class Terriglobia; order Terriglobales; family Acidobacteriaceae; genus Granulicella. Next base: position 2,650,456 of record OY970299.1, read on the forward strand.
CCGAAGAGCTCTCCAAGGGCATGCAGCAGAAGATCCAGTTCATCGCCGCCCTGCTGCATGAGCCCGAGCTCGTCATCATGGACGAACCCTTCAGCGGCCTTGACCCGGTGAACGCCGAACTCCTCATGAGCACACTCGTCGACCTCCGCGCACAAGGCAAAGCCGTGCTCTTCTCCACTCACCGCATGGATCAGATCGAAAAACTTTGCGACGCCATCGCCCTCATCTACCAGGGCAGGCTCGTCCTCTCCGGCTCCATGCGCGAGGTCAAATCGCGCTATCCGCGCAACCGCGTGCAGGCCGTCTTCACTGGCGACGACAGCTTCCTTCGCAGCTCGCACGTTGCTGAAGCACGCAACTTCGCCGGCATCGCTGAAATCACGCTGCGGTCACCGGAAGACGCGCAGCCGCTGCTCGTCGAAGCCGTCACGCGCGGAACGCAGTTCACGCGCTTCGAAGTCGTGGAGCCCACGCTTGAAGAGATCTTCATCACTACGGTGAAATCCACACCTGAGTTCGAAGAGGCCGGAGGGGTCCATGCCTAGCAGTCTTCAAAACATCTGGCTCATCGCTCGCCGCGAGTACATGGAGCGCGTCCGCACCAAGGGCTTCATCCTCGCCACCGTCCTCATTCCGTGCTTCATGGCGCTGATCGTCGGCGGCAGCGCGTTCTTCATGACGCGCACCAAAACCAACTCGCACATCGCCGTCGTCACCTCAGACCGCAATCTCGGCCAGGACCTCAAGCAGCAGCTCGAGACCGGCAAAGAGAGCGACATGACCGTCGATCTGATGGAACCATCCGCCGCAACGCGCGCCGGCCTGGACGCGCAGCTCCACACCAAAGCCTCGCAGCTCGCCGGCTATCTCTGGATCACGCCGGCCGCACAACCCGGCGAGCGCCCCCGCTTCGAGTACCATGCCCGCTCCGCCGGGGACATCGCAACCGAAGGTGCAATCGAGGACGGCCTGCACCGCGTGCTCACACGCGAAGGCCTGCTCAGCCGCGGCTTCACCGAGGCGCAAATCGATCAGATCACCGCGCCTGTCAACATCGACACCAGCTCCAGCGGCAACACCACCGTCGCCTTCTTCGTCGCGTACATCTTCTTCTTCCTCATGTACATGGTCATCATGCTCTACGGCATGAACACCGCGCGCAGCATCATCGAAGAAAAGACCAGCCGCGTCTTTGAAGTTCTGCTCGCCACTATCAAGCCGGAACAACTGCTCGCCGGCAAGATCATCGGCGTCGGCGCAGTCGGCGTCACCCAGGTCGGTGTCTGGATGATCGCGGCGGCGTTACTTGCGTCCAGCGGCATGGCCGCGCATCTGGCCGGCACAAGCGGCAGCATGCACGGGGTCCTCAGCGGTGCCCAAATCGGCTTCTTCATTCTCTATTTCATCTTCGGCTTCCTCATCTACTCCTCCGTCGCCGCCGCGCTCGGTGCCATGACCAACTCCGAGCAGGAGCTCCAGCAGCTCAACATGTTCCTCGTGCTCCCGCTCGCCTTCTGCATGGTCATGCTCTTCCCCACGGTGCGCGCGCCAGACTCCACCCTGGCAGAGGTCATCTCGCTGATCCCGTTCTGTTCTCCACTGCTGATGAACTTCCGCACCGCGCTCACATCTGTGCCTGCATGGCAGATCATCCTCTCGGTCGTGCTCATGTCACTCACGATCGCGGTTACCGTCTGGATCTCCTCGCGCATCTATCGCATCGGCATCCTGATGTACGGCAAGCGCCCCAACCTGCCTGAGATCATCCGGTGGCTGAAGTACAGTTAGACCGCATCTGACGCGCCAAGCGCATGGAGATCGACCTCGCCCAGCTCGACAGCAGTGCAAGCAGGAATTCAGCGGCGAGCGATCTCCTTCGCGCCGAGATGTGCATCATCGGCGCCGGCATTGCCGGCCTCACCGCAGCGCAAAAACTCATCGCGCTCGGCCACGACGTCCTGCTCCTCGAGTCCGGCGGCCACAAACCCGGCGGCTTCCCACCGATCGAACAGGGCGGCTATCCCCATCCCGGCACAAGCGAATCCCGCCCGCGCGCTTTCGGCGGAACGTCTCTCACCTGGGGCGGTCAACTCCTGCCGCTCCCAGACTCCGCCCCCTGGCCGGTCTCCGCAGCGGAGCTCGCTCCGTTCACCACGGAAATCGAAAAACTCCTCGACGTCGATACGCTTCCATACTCCGCCGCCTTCTTCGACCGCATCCACGAACCTGCGGCCGCCTTTCTGAAACAGATCCCGGACTCTGAAACGTGGCTCTCGAAGTTCACCCCCTTCTCGCATCGCAACCTTGCCGGCACAATCGGCCGCAGTCTGCGATCCCACTCGAAAGCGCGCATCGCACTCAACGCCAATGTCACTGAACTTCTGTGCGCGCCCTCAGGCGACCGCATCGAAGCAGTTCTAGTCCTCCAACCCTCCGGCGAAACCCGCCGCATCGAAGCGAAACACTTCATCCTCGCCGCGGGCACCATCGAGAGCGTGCGCCTCCTGCTTGCCTCACGCTCCGCAGCACGCGACGGCGTCGGCAATCAACATGATCAGGTCGGCCGCAACTTCCACGACCACCTCACCATCACAGCCGCCGCGCTGCGCGAACCCGCTCGCTCGCAGCTCCTGAACCAACTGCGCCCCTGGGTGCATCGCGGCACACTCCACAGCGTCAAGCTCTCCGCTTCACCTCACCTCATCGAACAACGAAGTCTCGCGCCGGTCCTCGCGCACCTCACCATTGACGAGCCGGATAACTCCGGCATCGGCGCGCTTCGCACCCTCTTCCGCGCCCGCCAGCAGCACCAGCTCACGTCAGCGCTCCGCGCCTCGGTCCTGCAACTTCCGCGCGCTTTCGCCGACGCCGTGCGTCTCACCCTCGCCGCGCGCACGCAGCACCGCCGCTACGTCTCCCCGCAAGCCAACGTCGAACTCCGCCTCAACGCCGCGCAGCGCACGCCCTCCGCCTCACGCATCACCCTCTCGCCTGACGGCAAACCCGTCCTCGATTGGCGCATCGACCCAGCCGAGCTCGCCACCGTCCGCGCCTTCGCACAGCACCTGCGCACTCACCTTCGCCTCGACGGCATCGACTGGAACCCAGAGCTCTTCACCGCCGATCCCGCAGCACCCATCCGCAACCTCGACGACGGCCGTCACGCCATGGGCGGCGCCTGCATGGGGCACGACCCGCGTACTTCCGTTGTCGACGCCAACCTCCGCGTACACGGGCTCGACAATCTGTTCATCACCTCAACCGCGGTCTTCCCCGACGGCTCGCCGCAACTTCCCACACTTCCGCTGATGGCCCTCACCCTCCGCCTCGCCCATCACCTCCATAACCCGGCTCCCTAAAACTCGTACTTCCTGTTTCCTACTTCCTAACTCCTGCCCCGCTACACTACCCTCGTGCCTGCCTTCACACGCAAGCAGCGACTTCTGCTCGCCATCATTCCACCCATCGCCGCGCTGCTCATTCGCGCGCTCGGCGCCACGCTTCGCTATCGCGACATCAATGCGATGGACGCGTCGGGTAAGCGCGTCCCCATCGGCATCGACATCCCCGGCCCCGTCGTCTTTGCCTTCTGGCATCGCACGCTGCTCGTCTGCGCACACCGCTTCCGCAACAAGCAGATCGCCATCCTGATCTCGCCCTCGTTCGATGGCGAACTCATCGCGCGCACCGTCGCTCTCCTTGGCTTCCATCCCGTTCGCGGTTCATCCTCGCGCGGCGGAGCCTCCGGTCTTCGCGCCATGGCGCAGGCCTACGCCGAAGGCCATCGTTGCGCCTTCACCGCCGACGGCCCACGCGGGCCCAACATGGTCGCCAAACCCGGCCCCGTACAACTCGCGCAGCTCACCAGCGCAACCTGGATCGGCGCCTACTACGCCCTCCCCAACCGTCGCTGGGAATTGAAATCCTGGGACCGCTTCATGATCCCCAAACCCTTCTCCAACGTCACCTTCACCTGGCCTCCCCACACCGCTCCGGACCTGGCCGCCGTTCAGCACGCCCTCGACCAAGCCGTCCAGATGACCGAAACCTCTAATCCCTAATCCCTGATCCCTAATCCCTGATCCCTGCCTCACCATGCTCGTCTCCGACTTCCACTACGATCTGCCCGAAGAGCTCATCGCACAGCATCCGCCCGCCACGCGCGGCGCGAGCCGCATGCTCACACTCTCGCGCTCTACCGGCCAGTTCTCCGACCATCGTTTCCGAGAGCTCCCCGATCTCCTCGCCCCCGGCGATCTCCTCGTGCTCAACAACTCGCGCGTCCTCCCCGCCCGCCTCTTCGCCACCCGCGCCGGCCTCCATACACAACACAACTCGCCCGATCCCTCGGGTCCCATCGAAGTCCTCCTCACCGAACACCTCCCCAGCGCAGAAGGCCACGGCGCCGCGGCTCACTGTAACGACTGGCACGCCCTCGTCCGCCCGGCAAAAAAAGTCCAACCCGGCGAAACCCTCCTCTTCCACAACACCGCCTCACCAGACGCCGTGCTCACCGCCGCCGTCCTCTCCGCCGGAGACTTCGGCGAGCGCACCCTCCGCTTCGCTCCCCACCCCAACTTCATCGCCACCATCGAGCGCATCGGCCACATGCCGTTACCGCCCTATATCCATCGCGACAAGCACCAGCCCGACAGCCCAGAAGACCGCGAGCGCTACCAGACCGTCTACTCGCAGCAGCCCGGCTCAGCCGCGGCGCCGACCGCCGGCCTGCACTTCACCCCCGAAATCCTCGCGCAGCTTCAATCACGCGGTGTCGACCTCGCAACCATCACGCTGCACGTCGGCCTCGGCACATTCCAGCCCGTCCGCGTCACAGACACACGCGACATCCGCCTGCACTCCGAGCCCTACACGCTCTCCGCCGAAACCGCGCACGCCCTCAACGAAGCCTTCGGCGCCAACCGCCGCATCATCGCCGTCGGCACCACCACGACCCGTACTTTAGAGCATCTCGCCCGCACCTTCGAAGCCACGCACGGCCCGCTCTCACCCACCAACCCACTCGCGCTTCAACCGCACTCAGCGAGCACCAGCCTCTTCCTCTCGCCCGCACCCGACGGCGACGCCGACTTCAAACTCGTCCGCGGCCTGCTCACCAACTTCCATCTGCCCGAATCCACGCTGCTCATGCTCGTCAGCGCCTTCGCCGGCCGCGATCCCGTGCTCCGCGCCTACTCCCACGCCGTCGCCGCACGCTACCGCTTCTTCAGCTACGGCGACTGCATGCTCATTACATAGCTGGCCGCATCAGTGCCGCTGCACGCGATCATGAAACTGCCCCGCGAAGCGGCCTTGAAATTGTTCGATCAGCGCATGCACCGTCGTCGGCCACGGCCTGTCCGGCTGCCCCGTATACGTCTCCGCCCACAACAGCGTCCCACGCGCATTCTCCGGCAGCGGCGCATAGATCCGCAGCGTCGCCAGCGGCTCTCCCGCCGGCCCAATGTGTATCCCCGTCGACCCCATCGGGATCAGCAGAAACGTCAAATCGCCCTCCTGCCCCTCCGCCGCAACCGTCTTCCCGAGCTCGCCAATCAGCTCCCGCACCTGCCGCGCCGTGAAGCGGTCCAGCGACTGCGTCTCAACCGCGACCGTCTGCGCCTTATTCAGCCGCTCCACAAACGCCTGCCAGTTGCACGTGTACACCTGCTTCACCAGCGTGCATCCCGGCGCATTCGTCGTCTGCGCGAGCGCCGCCTGCCCAGCAACCACCCATCCCATCATCACGAAAACGAATCCCATCCACCGGCGCGACATATCTGAACTTTAGCGCACCTCCGTACTCACGCGCGATCCTGCGCCTCACTTCACAAAGCCCTGTTCAGCCTCTCGCGTGCTGTGAAAGAACACCACCTTCCACGCACCGCCGTCACGATGCAGCACAGCCGACTCCAGCCACTTCATCGGCATCGTCGGCTTATCCGCACTCATCTGCACCGAGCCATCATTCACATACGCAATCCACGCGTCATCGCAGCGCACATGCACGTCCGGCTGGGTCACCGTCCACACAAACTTCGCACCTTTCGCGTGCGCCCCGCCAATCAGCTTCATGATGCCGTCCCCATCAAACCGCTGTCCGTTGTCATACATGTAGAACCCCGGCTCAACCAGCGCGTCGAACGCCTTCACATCATCGTTCGTCGCCGCAGTGAACATCGAGCGGACCGTCTGCACAACCGCCGCATCATCGCCCGGCTGTGAGCTGCAACTCTGCGCGCGCCCCGCACACGTCGCCATCGCCGCCGCCGCACACATGCCCGCAATCCATGCCCCTCGCCGCATCGCTCACCTCGTCTACAAGATTTTTCGCCACCGTATCACAATGCGCGCCCCTCACGCCCATCGTCACGAACGCGCCCGCCGCCGTACCATCAAATACATATGCCTCGCGCGTCTCAAACCCAACCCACCCAACCCAACACGGCAAGCGCCGCCAAACCGCCCGTCTATCTGCTCGACACCATGGCGTTCATCTTCCGTGCCTACCACGCCATGCAGCGCTCGCGCCCCATGTCCACGCGCACCGGCATTCCCACCGCGGCAACGTACGTCTTCGTCAACATGCTCAACAAGCTGCGCAAGGACTTCAACCCCGAGTACCTCGCAGCCGTCTACGACGTCGGCGCTCCCGTCCATCGCGACGCCCTCGCCCTGCAGCTCAAAGACGTTAAAGAGTTCAATATCAAAACTCAGCAGTTCGAAACCACCGAGTACGGCGGATACAAAGCTAACCGCGTCGAAACTCCGCCCGACCTCATCCAGCAGCAGCCCTACATCCGCCGCGCGCTTGAGGCCTTCCGCATCCCCATCGTCTACTACGAGGGCTTCGAAGCCGATGACGTCATCGGCACGCTCTCCTGCCAGCTCTCCGCTCTCGGCCACCACGTCTTCGTCGTCTCGTCGGACAAGGACATGATGCAGCTCGTCAACGACCGCGTCTCCATCCTCAACCCAACCAAAGACAACCTCATCCTCGATCCCGCCGGCGTCGAGCAAACGCTCGGCATCCCGCCGCAAAAGGTCATCGACGTCATGGCCCTCCGCGGCGACTCCATCGACAACATTCCCGGCGCACCCGGCATCGGCGACAAAGGCTCGGTCGAACTCATCCAGCAGTTCGGCACCGTCGAAGCCGCCATGGACGCGGCCGTCAGCACACCCGACGCCATCAAGCGCAAAACCTACCGTGAGTCGCTCGCCAACAATCGCGACAACATCCTGCTCTCCAAAGAGCTCGTCACCATTCACACCGCTGTGCCCATCCAGGCCAATCTCGACGCCATGCGCACGCAAACCGTCGATGCCGCCGCCGCCCGCGCGCTCTTCACCGAGCTCGAATTCACTACCCTCCTCAAAGAGCTCATACCCGATGTCGACGCCGCTCCCACTACCTACACCCTCAACGCCGACGCAACCGAGCTCGCCCAACTCCTCACCGAAGCCCGCAAAGCAAACCATCTCGCCCTCGCCCTCGCCGAAACCCACCAGGCCATCAGCGAAGAATCCGCCGCCGAACCCACCGACCCCAACGCCAACCCGGACATCGAAACTGAGTCCGAGCCCGAAGCGCCGCAAACAATGTCGCTCTTCGGCAATCCAGATCAAGCGCCACCAGCTTCCGCCGCGAACTCTGCCCTCTACCCTCTACCCTCTGCTCCCTCGCCCGACCCCGCCTGCCGCCTCGGCCTCTCCGTCACACCCACCCACGCGATCGAAGTTTCGCTCGACACACCCGGTCTCCGCGAAGCGCTCGCCGACGCATCCCTCCCCAAACAAGTCCACGACCTCAAAGCCGTGCTCCGCGCACTCGAGCCGCACAACGTTACACTCGCCGGCCCCATCACCGACGTGATGCTCGAGAGCTATCTCATCAACCCCACACACGGCTCCCACACACTCGCCGACATCGCCGCACGCACCACCAGCCGCGCGCTCCTGCACCACCCCACGAAAGAAAATCCCAACGACCCCAAACGCCTTCCCGAAGCCGCCGCGGCGATCACGCGCCTCGCCGCCGCGCTCAGCGAGCAACTCGCCGACTCCGCGCCCGTCGAACACAACATCCCCAAAGACCAGCCGGAACTTGGGGGCGCGGTCACATCAGAAATGCTCTTCGCCGACCAGCAGCCAGGCACGAAGCAGAAGCCCGCCAAGAAATCCGCTGCTAAATCCGCTAACAAAAACGCTGGCATCCTGAGCGAAACGCGCAGCGCGCAGTCGAAGGCGGGGTCCCCAGCGAGCGTTCTTGGCTCGATGGGGTGCAAGGACCCCCGGGATGCACGTCGCGCGAACGCCGCCGAACCCTTTTCCACCACGGCACCCCTCAGCGAATCCTCCTCTCTCCTCGACGTCTACCACCACATCGATCTCCCCCTCGTCCCCGTCCTCCTCCGCATGGAGCAGGCCGGCGTCCGGGTCAACCTCGACCTCCTCCGCGAGCAATCTACTCGCCTCGGCGTGCAGATCGACGACCTCGCCGAGCGAATCTATACCGAATCCGGCCACCGCTTCAACGTCGCCAGCCCCAAACAACTCGGCGACGTCCTCTTCAACAAAATGAACCTCCCCAAGCCGCTCAAGTACGGCAAAGGTAAAGTCGTCTCCACTGCACAGGACGTCCTCGAAGACCTCGCACCCGATTACCCCATCGTCCGCGACGTTCTCGAACATCGCCAGCTCTCCAAACTCAAAGGCACCTATCTCGACGCGCTCCCTTCACTCGCCGACAGCAATAACCGCATCCACACCACCTTCAACCAGGTAGGCACTGCCACTGGCCGCCTCAGCTCAACCAATCCCAACCTGCAGAACATTCCCATCCGCACCGCCGTCGGCCGCGAGATCCGCGCCGCCTTCATCGCCGCGCCCGGCAACCTCCTCATGTCCGCCGACTACTCGCAGATCGAGCTTCGCCTCATGGCGCACTTCTCCCAGGACCCGCTGCTCGTCGATGCCTACCAGCACGGCAAAGACATCCACACCCTCACCGCCGCCGAGGTCTTCGAAGTCGACCCCGCCACCATGAGCAAAGAAACACGCGCCCGCGCCAAGGCCGTCAACTTCGGCATCGTCTACGGCATCTCGCCCTTCGGCCTCGCCGCGCAACTCAATATCGATCAGCGCACCGCCCGCGACTACATCGATAAATATTTTGCCCGCTACAAAGGCGTCGCTCTCTTCATCGAAAAAATCCTCGACGAGACTCGCCGCACGCAATCCGTCCGCACTGCCTTCGGTCGCGTCCGCCCCATCCCCGACGTCCACTCCCGCAACCCCAATCAGCGCGGCTTCGCCGAACGCACTGCCGTCAACACGCCGCTCCAGGGCACCGCCGCCGACCTCATCAAGATTGCAATGATCCGCATCGATGCCGAGATCACCCGCCGCGATCTCCGCTCGCGCATGACCCTCCAGGTACACGACGAGCTCCTCTTCGACGTAGTCCCCGAGGAAGCCGACGAGATGACGGAGCTCGTCCGCAGCGAGATGCAGTCCGCAGCCGAATTCTCCGTTCCCATCGTCGCCGAAATCGGCCTAGGCCAGAACTGGCGCGACATCAAATAAATTTCACCCACGGTCCGGAACCACTGACAACAACGGCGCATCATCAAAGCTCATAGGAACTTCGAAATCAGGAGAATGAAATGTCTGAAGCCCCCATCACTCGCGCCAAACTCATCGACGCACTCAATGAAGATCTCTCGCGCGAGTACCAGGCCATCATCAGCTACGTGAACTACTCGCAGGTGCTCAAAGGCGCCGCCTACATGAGCATCGCCGACCAGCTCGAGATTCACGCAAAACAGGAGCTCGATCACGCCCTCAAGATCTCCAACGCCATCGACTACCTCGGCGGCATGCCCTCCGTCACGCCCAAGCCCGTCAAGACCTCAGAGAAAGCCGAAGACATGCTCAAGTTCGATCTCGAAAACGAGCGCGTCACCATCGCCAACTACCGCCGCCGCGTTCGCCAGTGCGACGCGCTAAACGAGTTCGCCATCGGCGAAACCATTCGCGAAATCCTCCTCGACGAACAGGACCACCTCACCGATCTCGCCACCGCCCTCGGCATCGACCCACCCGACCCCGGCATCGCCGACTAGTTACTTGACCGTCGGGTGCCCCACCCTCGACGCGTAGCGTCAGGGTGGGGTATCGCGCGTTAAGACGCGCGAGTGCTCTTGGTTTCGAATCCACAACGGCCCCCTTGACACCGCCCCATATAATTGAAGTTGAGACACCTCCAACCCGGCCTCCGCCGGGTTTCGTTATTTGAGCTCACAATCCGCCGTGCAACTCCCCTGCTTGGAGGAATTTGCAGCCAACGCTTGCCATTTTTGGGACTTTTCACCGGACCAACAGCTCAAGTCCAGATCTAAGCCTCGCCTTCTGAATACTTTGCGCAAAAACGCCGGGGAGGGGGAGGGGACCCCCATCCTCCCGTGACAACACTTCAGCCATTCTTCTGCCATAATCAAGTCCCCACGAAAGCCGATCCCCGGGAGGCCACATGAAGCCGATCTCCGGAACCCTCGCCCTCCTTACATCCGTTGCGCTTTGCCTCTCTGTCCACGCGCAGGACCCTGCAAACCCCTCACCCGCCGCGGCTCAACCGGCCAGCTTCGCCGCCAGTACCCACACCGTCGCACTCTCTGACATCCGCATCGTCCGCCTCAGCCAGGTGCGCGGCACGGTTCAGATCGATCGCCACATCGGGCGCGGATACGAAGACGCCTTCGCCAACATCCCCATCACCACCGGCACCCGCCTTCGCACCGACGTCGGCCTCGCCGAAGTGGAGTTCGAGGACAACAGCACGCTTCGCCTCACGCCTGACACGGAGGTCGTGTTCACCGCCCTGAAACGCACCGCAGCCGGCCCAACCGTCTCTGCGATGAACGTGCTCCGCGGCATGGTCTATGCCACCCTCGCCAACACAAAAGGCAACAGCTTCACCGTCGCCGCAGGCAACGCCTCCGTCGAGCTGAATCCCTCGAGCCACATCCGTTTCGTGGCTGACGGGCCGAACTCGAATCTCGCCGTGCTCGACGGCACCGTGCAGTTCACGCTCGGCTCGTCGACCACAACGCTTCCGCACAAGACCGCGCTGGCCTTCGACATCTCCGACCCCAGGCCCGCCACCGCCGTGAAGCTCCAGGCCACCGCCTTCGATCAGTGGGACAAGAACGGCAACGACTACCAGAAGCAGTACTCATCGCTTCGCAACGGCGCCACCAACTCCATGTATGGATCGAGCGACCTCAACTACTACGGAAGTTTCACCAACATGCCCGGCTGCGGCTCAATGTGGCGTCCCTACTTCGCCTCGGCCGCATGGAGCCCGTTCGATAACGGCGTTTGGACCTACTATCCCAATGTTGGCTACTCCTGGGTCTCGCCCTATCCATGGGGATGGTTGCCGTTCCACTCCGGCAACTGGGTATCCTGCGGTGGCGCCGGTTGGGGATGGCAGCCGGGCGGCGCATTCAACGGCCTGCAGAACACAGCCGCACTGACCCCGGCGCGCGCCACTCGCGGCGGCCCGGCAGTTCCACTCCCCCCGCGCTCCGGGAATCCTTCGATGGTTCCAGTGAACACTCGTCCGCTTGCCGTTTCGAGCATCTCCGCTCCGGGCACCTTCACCTTCCGCAAGGACTCGGCAGGTCTCGGCGTTCCGCGCGATGCGTTCGGTGAGCTGAAATCTATCTCCTCCGACGTAACGCATCACGGAGCGACCAACACAGAAGTCGAGCGGTCCGTCATCGGTCCAGCGCCCAGCCTCTCACCCGGACGCGGACCCAATGCTGCAGTAGCCGGCCGCGGCCTCCCATCCGAAACCCGATCGGTCGGAACCTTCAGCCGGCCAGGTGCGGACGCTCGGGCGAACGGAAGCATGACCCCGTCTTCCAACTGGCCCGACTTTTCGCGCGGTTCAATGAGAGGCTCGGAAGCCAGTCCGCCAATGTCGCGCCCTGCTTCGCAACCAATGCCGTCAAGCAACAGCGCACCTGCCAGCACTGCAGGAGCGAGCCACAAGTAGAGCTCGCACGAAAAGACCGGAAGTTCGAAAGCGGCAGGCTCCGCGGATGATACGCTCTCGCGTATCCCAATTCTCCGCGGAGTCTGCATGCGTGTATCGCGTCTCGTTGTTTCCTGGTGTCTCGCTGCCGTTGCCCCAGTCGCATACGCGCAGGCCCCTCAATTCCCAGCGCCCGGCCCGAAGCCCGCGACGACTGCGCCCATTCCGCTCCCGCCGCCAAATCCAAAGAGCCCGCCGCAGCTCACAGCACAGGACGTCACCGCGTTTCTCGACGGCTTTCTTCCGCTGCAACTGCAGCGCGATGACGTCGCCGGCGCCACGATTTCGATCTTCCAGAACGGCCAGCCGCTCATCCTGAAAGGCTACGGCTACGCCGACTTCAAGAAGAAAACGCCTGTCGATCCAGTGGCGACGACCTTCCGTCCCGGATCGATATCCAAGCTCTTCACGTACGTCTCGATGATGCAACTCGTCGAGCAGGGCAAGCTGAATCTCGACGCAAACATTCAGCAGTATCTCGATTTTAAGATCAATCCCGGGTCGCGAGGCATCGGCGGCGCGCCGATCACACTGCGCAATCTCGCAACGCACACAGCCGGGTTTGAGGAAGAGCTGCACGACTTCGGCTCCGACAAATCCGGCAAGCTGCCGCTCGACATCCGCACCTTCCTCATCCGCAACCAGCCGCACCGGTTCGCTGCACCGGGCAAAGCGCTCGCGTATTCGAACTACGGCGTCACGCTGATCGGCTACATCGTGCAGCGCGTGTCTGGTGAGCCCTTCGCAAACTACGTGCAACACCACATCTTCATGCCGCTCGGCATGACGCATTCCACATTCCAGCAGCCGCTGCCCGCCGGCTTCATCGCTACCAAAGGCTATCTGCACAGCTCGGACCCCGACACCGGCTTCGAAGGTGTGACCGAAGTTCCCGCCGGCGGCCTCTCGTCGACCGCGGCCGACATGGCCATCTTCGGCCAGATGCTGCTCGGCAAGGGCACGTTTGACGGCGTGCAGATCCTCACGCCGGCATCCATTGCGCAGCTAATTACGCCGCAGTTCCGGCCCGCGGCCGCCGTTATGCCCTGGGACCTCGGCTTCTATGACGAGGACCGCAACAGCATCCGGTTCATCGGCCACGGTGGCGATCTGATTGCATGTCATTCGCAGTTCTGGATCGAGCCGACGCACGGCCTCAGCTTCTTCATCAGCTACAACTCCGAGGGCGCTGCGCAGAAGGCGCGGCAGGAGCTGTTCAATGCTTTCGTTGATCGTTATCTTCCCGGGCCTCCGAACCCACACGCTGCCTATTTGAAATTAACTGCGAAGCAACTGCACCCCTACACCGGATACTTTCTGACCTCGCGCCGCGAAGACTCGACCATATTCCGGATAGAGGGTCTGCAGGTGAAAGAGATCAAGGCCACAAAGGATGGCAACCTGACGATCTCGACCGCGAAGGACTTCTACGGCCATCCCATCGACTTCCACCCGATCGGCAACGACTCGTTTTATGACGAATACGATCAGAGCGCCATCCACTTCGAGCGCGATGCGCACGGGCGTGTAATCGGCTACGCCACGCCCGGCCACTCCGATCGTGCGCCACTGCTTGCCGCGGGCCTGTGGCTGAACGTGCCGCTCGCCATCGCCCTTGTGACGATGCTGCTGCTGGTGATCGCAGTGCTCGTACGCACTTGGCGGAGGATCTTCCAGCGCAAACGTCTTAAGCTGGCGCCGCAGCCCGGCACTGCCTGGGCAACACGCGCAATGCAGACAGCGGCATTTGCCGTTCTTATTCTGCTCATTTACATCGCATGCATGGTCGGACATCTGTCCGAGGTCTCAAACTTTTACCAGGTCGGCCATCTCGACCCGTGGCTGCGCGTTCTGGTCATCCTCGCAACCGTGGCGTTGATTGCGCTGATTGCCGCATTGTTCAGCAGCGTACGCGCGCTCAGCCGTCCGTTGCGTCTCGTCACAAAACTGAAGTTCGCGATGGTTGCGTTCTCATGCGCTTATCTTGGCTGGTTTCTGCTCTTCTTCCACCTCATAGCCAGCCCCACACGCTTCTAAACGCCAAGCTCGGTTCGAATCGCATGGGCGATCGCATCGGCATGCCGGCGCATCGCACTTTCGCTCTCCGCCTCGATCATCACGCGCGCCAGCGCTTCGGTTCCGGAGTAGCGGATGACCACACGACCCGAGTCCCTCAGCTCGTCCTCTGCGGAACGAATCGCCGAGACCACCGATGGGATTGAATCCAGCGGACGCTTCTCGCGAACCTTTACGTTCACGATGACCTGCGGATAGTTCTTCAGGTCCGCCACCAGTTGACCGAGCGTCTTGCCGGAGCGGTGCACAACGTCCAGCACGACCAGCGCGGTGAGCAGGCCATCGCCGGTTGTCGCGCGGGCAGGGAAGAGGATGTGCCCGGACTGCTCGCCGCCCAGAGACGCGCCGCTCTTGTTCATCTCCTCAAGCACGTATTTGTCACCGACGGGCGCACGTAGCATGGAGATTCCGGAGCGCCTCAGCGCGGCCTCGAAGCCCATGTTCGACATCGTGGTTGCAACCACGATGTTTCCCGCAAGCTCGCCGCGCGCCTGCAGATCGCGTGCGCACACCAGCATGACGGCATCTCCGTTTACCACGTTGCCGTGCTCGTCGGCGAAGAGCGCGCGGTCCGCGTCGCCATCAAATGTGAAGCCAAGTGTTGCGGCGCGTTCCTTCACTTCACGCGCGACGACCTCCGGATGCAGCGCACCGCAGTTGGCGTTGATGTTTCGTCCGTCGGGCGAGGCGTGCGTAACTTCTACTGTCCCCTTCAGCGAATCGAAGAGCTGCGGCGCGACCACGCTAGCGGCTCCATTCGCGCAGTCGATCACAACGCAGCGGTTGTCGAGCGAGATGCCGGGTACAGCGCTCATCAGAAATTGCACATACTCGCGACGAAACTCTTCGTTGATCGCCGGAAGATCGGCGCGATGATCCCGAAGCCCGGAGCCTTCCTGCTCGAGCACGCGCTCGATCTCGCGTTCCATCGCGAGCTCGACTTCATCGGGCAGCTTGTAGCCGTCGCCGCCGAACACCTTGATGCCGTTGTCCTGCCATGGATTGTGCGACGCCGAGATGACGACGCCGGCGCTGAAGCCGTGCTTCCTGGCGAGAAACGCGATGGCCGGCGTGGTGATCACGCCGGCGAACTCCACGGCGGCGCCGGCTTCACGCAGGCCGCCGATGAGCGTGGAGGCGATCCATGGGCAGCTCTCTCGCGTGTCCGTCCCGAGCACGACACGCACCGGCTGCGTGCGCTCGGCGAGCTGGCGTGCGAGCGCAACGCCGACGGCGTGAATCGTTCTTGCGTCGAGCGGCGCCTCTCCTGCAACGGCGCGAATCCCATCTGTCCCAAACAGCTTCCGCATCCTGCTCTCCGTTGCCCCAGGTCTCTAGATGATGCTAGCGGATTGTGCGTGCGCGCGGGCTACGCCTTCCGGACCACCGTCGCGCGCAAGCTGCCTTGATGAAGGCGCGCGGCGATCTCCTCGCCCTCGCGTACCTCTGCACTCGATCGCAGCAGTCGGCCATCAGCGTCGTAGACCAGCGCATATCCGCGCTCGAGCACGCGCACTGGACTGAGCGCGTTCAGCTTCGAGCCGGCGCGCTCGAAGCTCGTTGCCGCGCCCTGAGATCACCGTCCGTGCAACTCCGTAGAGCCGCAGCCGCACACTCTCAAGCCGCCTTGTATCGTCGCGAAGCCGCGCTGCGGGATCGTGGCGGCGAAGTCGCGCCTCCAGCCGGAAGGCGCGCTCGCCCGCCATGCGCATCCGCCGAACGGCTGCATTGTTCAAGCGAAAGTCAAGCTCGTCGAAACGTTGCGCACGGCGTTCGATCGCATCGCGCACACGGCGCAGCACCATCTCCGCGCCTACGTGCGATATCCTTTGCCGCGCTCGCAGCATCTCGTAGCGGCCGGCACGGATGAGACGCGCGTGCAGGCGCTCGATGCGTTCCTCAATGCGATGTTGCGCTGCTGTGACGATCTCGGCCGCAGCGGACGGCGTCGGCGCGCAGACGTCCGCTGCGGCATCGGCGATCGTCGAATCCGTCGCATGTCCCACGCCGACAATCACCGGCACGGCGCAGCTCGCGATCGCACGGGCGACGCGCTCGTCGTCGAAGCCGTGCAGGTCCTCCCAGCTTCCACCGCCGCGCGCGACGATCACGACGTCCGCTCGATCGGGATGGCGACTGAACCAGTGCACGCCCGCGGCGACCTCGATCGCGCAACGCGGTCCCTGCACCGCCGCCGGATAGATGAGCAGGTTCACCGCCGCGTGGCGCCGGCGGCAGACCTTCACGATGTCACGTAACGCCGCTCCACGCACGCTCGTCACTACTCCAATGCACTTCGGGAATGCGGGCAGCGGGCGCTTGCGGTCGAATAATCCCTCGTGGCGCAGGCGCTCCTTGAGCTCACGCACGGCGGCGAGCAGCG
This sequence comes from uncultured Verrucomicrobiae bacterium, assembly GCA_963716225.1. Taxonomy (GTDB): domain Bacteria; phylum Acidobacteriota; class Terriglobia; order Terriglobales; family Acidobacteriaceae; genus Granulicella. The sequence goes on from OY970299.1 coordinate 2,667,018, forward strand.
CGCCAAGTCCGCGCGGCTCCATCCACTCGGCGATGAGCTGCATCTGGCCGCGGCTCTCATATACGCTGAGCTGGCCGCGCAGGCGCACCGCGTCGCCGTCCTTCGGCTGGAAGCGGATGAGCGCTGCCTGGCGTCGAAACATCACGACCGAAAGCTGTGCCGCGCCGTCCTTCAGCGTGAAGTAGCAATGCCCCGTTGCTGCGGGTCGCCAGTTCGAGATTTCGCCGTCGATCACGATGTTGGTGTAATGCTGTTCGAGAGCGCCACGAATCCGGCGAACAAGCTCGCCCACAGTCCACACGCGCGGCTCTCGCGTAGCCTCCGGGACGGCAGTCGGCGCTGTAGCAGGTTGCGCGGTTACGCGATCGGCCTCGTTGGCTTCAGTTACCACCGGCAGATCGGATTGAGTTTCGACGGGTGAGTTCGCGCCTTCAGGCGGCGCCGCGGGCAGGTCATCAAAGAGACCGGGAAGCATCGGCCGCGTGGATGTATCAGCTTTGTTCCGAGCTTTCTTTCTACGCCGCAGGTCGGCGATACTCGGCATCGGCTCGCGGGAACTCATCGCAAGCTTGAGTTTACGCTCGCTCGACCGCGTGCTAGGGGTATGTGACTCAGCTGGCTTTGAACAGTTCCGGCCTCGCCAACGTCTCCTCGACGGTCTTCAACAGCAGCTCGGGCGGACACGGCTTGCTCAGCAGCTTCAGCGGGCGCTGAAGTCGCAGCGCCTCCAGCTCAACCTTGGCCGCGTTGCTGAGGTATGCGGTCAGCATAATCAGCTGGCACTCAGGGATTTCGCGATGAATCGCGGCGGCGAGTTGAAGCCCATTCTGCCCGGGCATGGACACATCGCACAGCAATAACGCAGGCGCAAAGCTTCGCGCGCGTCGCAGTGCTTCTTCGGCCGAGTAACACGCTTCCGACTCGAAGCCGTTCACGCTAAATACCATTCGCAGCGTGTCGGCCACGAGATGGTCATCATCTACAACCAGGACTTTCTGTCTCATCGGAGGTCTGGCCTCCTTTCGGGCACGAAGAGGGACAGAAAAAATTCGATAAAGAAATTCGCCCTGCAACGTTGGACGCTTCTGTTAGGAATTTGACGGTAGAGTAGACCAATAAAATCTGCTATTCCAGCAAAATATGCCTCGTCTTACGCTGTTTTATTGAGACGTTTACCCTTAGGCGGGAATCAAACCTCATCCATGCACATCGTCGTTCTGCTGCTCGGCCTCATCCTTCTCGCCTCGGTCCTTCTGGATTCCTTCCAGACGATCATCCTTCCGCGCCGGCCCGTGGTGCGCTTTCGGCTGACGAGAGTCTTTTTTCTTGCCACCTGGCTGCCATGGAGAGCGGTCGTTCATTGCGTGCGCAACCCGCGCAAGCGCGAGCAGTTCTACAGCTTCTACGGCCCGCTTTCCCTGCTGCTGCTCTTCGTCTTCTGGGCGATCGTCCTGATCAGCGCGTTTGGGCTCATCTACTTCGGTCTTCATACACCGTTCACCGATCCCTGGCATCCTGCAACCCGGTTGGCGCGCCTGCGCAGCTGCTTTTATGTGAGCGGATCTACCTTGTTCACGCTCGGCCTGGGTGACGTTCTGCCGGCGAATCTCACCACTCGTTTTCTGACCGTCGTAGAAGCCGGTACGGGGCTAGGCTTCATCGCGCTCGTCATCGGTTACGTGCCGGTGCTGTACGGGGCGTTTTCTACGCGTGAAATCGCCGTCGCTCTGCTCGACGCGCGTGCGGGCTCGCCGCCCACGGCCGGCGAACTGCTTGCCCGCCACCAGTTTGATGGCGGAACGCAGGCGCTCACCGCGTTGCTGGCCGAGTGGGAGCGCTGGTGCGCCACCATGCTCGAGACGCACATCTCGTACCCGATTCTTTGCTACTACAGGTCGCAGCACGATAACCAGAGCTGGCTTTCCGCGCTCACGGCTGTGCTCGATACGTGCGCCCTGGTCATCACCGCCATTGAGTGCCCGGCACAGCGCCAGGCGCAACTCACGTTCGCCGTGGGGCGGCATGTGCTCGTCGACATCGGCCACGTCTTTAGTCGCGAAGCGGAAGAGCAGCGCATCCGCAACGCGCCCTTCTCGCGCTTGAACGACGCAGAGTTCGGACAGCTCTGCGAGGTGCTGCAACACACCGGGCTGGCCGTCTGCTCGGATGTTGATATGCGGCGCAGACTCGACGCGCTGCGCCGGCTCTACGAGCCGCATGCAGTCGCGATGGCGGAGTATCTCCGGCTGGAGCTCCCAGCCTGGCGGCCGCCGCCCCGGGCGTCCGGCAAACCGGACATCTGGACGTCGATTGACCAGCTGCGCAGCCCTGCAGGTTCGGCGACAATGCCGTCCACCCACGTCAGCCGGCAGGCCACGGCCTCGCACCTGGCCGATGACGAGGGCTTTCTCTGACGTACTTGATTCCGGGTTGAATGGGGCTGCGCGCTTCGAGCTACAGCAAAAGAAAAGAGCGCGACGTAAATCGCGCTCCATCGTAACGGCTAACCGTCGCGAGTTTTACTGCCCCATCATCCCCGGGGGCAGGGAAGCGGCCTGCGGGTTCAGTCTGTCGGAGGCCACCTGCGCCGCCGGTCCAGCATTCCCCTTGGCGTCCTTGTCTTTGTCCTTCACCTCAGCCCACACGCGCTTGGCGTCTGCGGTGCGGCCCTCGGTCTGATACAGGTCACCTAACTGGATCTGCGCGAAGAAGGGCGGCACCGTCGCAGCGTTGCCCTTGCCCAACTGCTGGAGCAGCTTCTCGGCATCGGCATCGCGGCCGGTCTGTTCGTACAGCCCCGCGAGAGCGGACTTCGCGAGGGCGGCCGTATCGGCGTTGAAGCTGCCCGCCACCTTCTTCAGTGCATCCTCGGCGGCGCTGTTGTTGCCCTCTTCAATGTAGGTTACGCCGGTCATATACAGAGCCATCTTGCCGGGCTCCGTCATGCCATACTTGTCCGCAACGGCGCGAAACTGTGCATTGGCGGCAGTCGCCCGGGCCTTCGCGTCAGGGAAGGTCTTGGTGCCGGGCGGCAGGGTCGCCGCCTGGGACGCCAGCGGCTGCTGGTAGGTCTGCATAGCCTCGCCGAACGCACCCGCAGCGGCGTCCGCTGCGGTGCGAGTACAGCGTGTATCCGCCAACGATCAGCAGGATCAGCACAACCGCCGCCGTCCCGATGGTGATCGCCTGCCGGGTGTTCTGCTTGGCCCAGTCCACACCGTGCTCGGTGAGGGCGACAAACTGGTCCTGCTTCTTCAACTGCCGTTTAGTTCTGTTGTCCACGAAACTCGCTATTCCCGTCTGTAGATCGGTCTCGCGCCGGCCCACCCCGGACGCAACCTCAAGTGTATCAGTCGACCGGGGCTGCCAGCGTGTCCGGCGCTGAGTGCGAGACCCTGCCAACGTTTGCAGCCGGAAACCGGCAGGGCAATTGGTGCGCCATCTGCCGCTCCGGTCGTGCTGCACAACCCCCTTGCCAATCGTGTTGCGACCGGCATAGTATCGGCTCGCAATCGAAACAGTCCACACCTATCAGGGCGATCCGCCCCGAACGATTGCGGTCGTTTCCTCAGTTGCCGTTGCTGTGTGCACGTCCACTCCACGCGCCCGTTGCGATCGTTGGCGGCGCGAAGAAAACAGGAGCAGCAGAAATATGGCATGGTACGCCTATTGCATCGCTGAACGCAGTGCTTTCTCTGAGTTAGCCCGTCATCGCCGCCCGATGCCACTGGCCCAGGTAACCGGACTCTTTGGGAATCAGATCTTCCTCTTTCCAGCCGCCGATCTCGCCGTTGTCGTCTCCGAGCACCTGCCCGAAGACACCGGCCGCCTGACCGGCCCCGAGGCGCAGACCGCCGCTCGCGACCACGCCCGCGTGATCTCCGGCTGCTTTGACCAATCCACCGTTCTTCCGTTCCGCTTCGGCACCACGTTCGAGGATGACGACGCGCTGCGCCGCTCTGTCCGCTCCAACCAGCGCCACTTCCTGGCCAACGTCGAGCGCCTGCGCGGCAAGGCCGAGATGCACCTCAAGGTCCTAGTCGAACGATGTGTGCTCCGATCCCTGCAACGGCCTGCAGCACCACAATGTCGGTCAGGAGTACCTCTCGCATCTTCGCGAGTCGGCCACCCGGCAGCGCGAACGCCAGTCGCGCGCCCGCGCACTCTCCGTGCAGATGCACCGCATGTTCCTCCCGATCGCCGAAGAGATCACATGTCGCCGCACGGACTCGGGCAAGATGCTGCTCGATATCGCTCACCTCGTCGACAAGAAAACGGTGGAGCGCTATCAGAACAAGTACAGCTCTGCGACCCAGCAGATGAAGGACTGCTCGATGCAGCTATCCGGTCCGTGGCCGCCGTATCACTTCGTCCACCGCGACCAGCAGCACCGCGCGCACGCGTAAGGTTTTCGCCTGCCGACAACCAAGGGTTCCCGCAAGGGAACCCTTTTCACGTGCAATGATCGGCGTACCGGTGAGGCGAACGCGCGCGCGTTTAGTGCAGCTTCGCCTTGGCGGCCTGCTGCTCCACCGCGGTCATGGCCTTTTTCCTTCGGCTCAGCACCGAGCTGCGCCGGCGCCGGCGTCCGCTCGCGTGATCGATCTTTCTCCAGAAGGCGACGAAGTAATCCACGGCCGAGATGATCGACACGGTCGCCATCCAGTAGATCGCCGTCACGGCAATCAGGTGCACGCCGACGATAAAGCCGCCGAAGTTCCAGTAGTCCCAGCGGTGATTCAGAATCGCGGCAACCACGCTGACAATCTGGATGACGGTCTTCAGCTTGCCGATTTCGCTGGCCTCGATCGTGAAGCCCTCGCTCGCCGCAATTGAGCGCAGTCCACTCACCAGGAACTCGCGCCCGATCACCAGCACCGCGATCCACGGCACCACCACGCGCGGGTTGTAGGAGACCAGCACGATGTACGCGGCGGTGACCATCAACTTGTCCGCGAGCGGATCGAGCAGCATGCCGATCGTCGTAATCTGCCCACGCCTGCGCGCCAGATAGCCGTCCAGCCCATCCGTGATCGACGCCAGGATAAAGAGAGCGGAGGCAATGATCTCCTGCTCGCCATGCCCCCCGCGCAGCGGAAACTTCGGGCTCAGCACCCAGATGAGCACCGGAACACAGGCGATACGGCTAAGCGTGATGGAGTTGGGCAGGTTCACGTGCACACGCCACGGCGCGCCCCCGGGAAGCGCCAAACACTGCCATTCTCCCACATTGCATCGCGCTCCGGCGCTGCTGGATCGGCATCATCAACGACAGCCTGACGCTGGGGAGCTCATCCTTCTTCGCTCTCTGCGGACGCTTCCCCCTTGGCCGACGGACGCTCTTTGAACCGGTACATCTTCCGGCCGCAACTGCGGCACACCCATGGATACAGGCCGTAGAGCGTCAGAACAAGCCGCTCCCACAGCCCCACTCGATGGATGCGTTGAAAGCGGCGCTGGCCGCAATCGGGACAAGCTCGCAAATTCACCTCGAACTGAGCGCCCCGGAATGCGGCGGCGCAGACTACGCGTACATTCCCCTCTGCTTCGTCGTAAAGGCCACGCGGTCGATCGCCAGCATATAGGCCGCAATCCGGTTGTTGACGCCGTGCTGTACTGCATATTGCAAGACGGCCTCAAAGCTGTCCACCATGATCCGGTCCAGCCGCTCGTTGACCTCTTGCTCGGTCCAGAAGTAGCCCATCCGGTCCTGCACCCACTCGAAGTAGCTCGTGGTTACGCCGCCCGCGTTGGCCAGGATGTCCGGGACAACAAACACGCCCTTGTCCTGAAGGATGTCATCGGCGACCGGCGTCGTCGGTCCGTTCGCTCCCTCGACCAGGATGCGCGTGCGAAGCTTCGCTGCATTGCGGCTGGTGATGACGTTCTCAGTCGCCGCCGGAATCAGCACATCGCATGGCATCGTCAGCAGCTCGTCCTTGTCGGCTGCTTCTGCACCTTTGAATCCGTGGATCGAGCCATGACGCGCCTTCCACTCCAGCAGCTCGCTGATGTCCATGCCGTTCGCGTTGTACAGCGCGCCGTCATACTCGCCGATGCCGATCACCTTGTAGCCCTTGTCCCACAGCAGCTTCGCCGAGTTCGAACCAACGTTCCCAAAGCCCTGCACGATCACAGTTGTCGATTCCGGCGACATGTTCAGGTGCTTCAGCGCCTGGTCGGTCACCACCCTCACCCCGCGCCCCGTCGCCTCCCGGCGCCCGCGCGAGCCGCCCAGGCTCACCGGCTTGCCCGTCACCACGCTCGTCACCGTCTTGCGCATGTGCATCGAGTACGTGTCCATGATCCACGCCATCGTCTGCTCATTGGTGTTCATGTCCGGCGCGGGCACGTCCTTCTCCGGCCCGATGAACTCGATCAGCTCGGCCGTGTACCGCCGCGTCAGCCGTTCCAGCTCGCCCTGGCTCATGTTGCGCGGATCGCAGATCACGCCACCTTTCGCTCCGCCGAAGGGAATATCCACCACCGCGCACTTCCACGTCATCCAGCTCGCCAGCGCGCGCACTTCATCCAGGCTCACTTCCGGCGCATAGCGAATTCCGCCCTTGCACGGTCCTCGCGCGGCGGAGTGCTGCACCCGGTAGCCCGTGAACACTTCAATCGACCCGTCGTCCATCCCCACCGGAATGTGCACGATGATCTCGCGCGACGGATAGCGCAGCACCTTCCACAGTCCTGCGTCCAGATTCAACTTCCTCGCGGCCAGATCGAACCTCGCCGCCTGTGCCTCCCATGGATTCGTTTCTTTCTCCAGCGAAATCGGAGCCGTTACTTCTACTGTCGCCATGCCTGCTTCTTTCTGAGCACCGAGCCTGTTTGCTGCGGTCCTCGCGTTGACGGAATCCGGACGCGCCGTTAGCGCTGCTGTTCCGGGTACCAGTTTCTCTTCGGCCATCGCTTCCTCCGTGGGTCCCCGGCGCGCTGCCCGGGGTCCCCCGCGAACCTGTTCGCTGGGGAGGGAGCTTGCTCGCTGGGGTTAGATCCCTCCGGGCCCATGTCTTATATGACGCACTCACTCTAACGGAGGCGAAACGATAGCGTTGGCGGAAGCTGGTTTCGACCGGCTCCCGTCGCCCCGGCGAGCCTTCTTTGCTCGCTGCGTTTGATCACAAACCCGCCGATTCTAGGCCTACATTCACCCGGCTGGCAATGCCCCGCGCACCCTGTCAGACACCTCATTTCCACTCCTGCGGTACCCTCATACAAATGCCGTCCGCGCGCACCCCAACTACCCCGTCCCTCAATGACTTCGCCGAGCTCGCGCGCACCCACACCCTGGTCCCCGTCACCCGCACCGTACCAGCCGACCTCGAAACTCCCGTCTCCGCCTTCCTGCACGTCGCCGCCCATGAGCCCGAGGCGTTCCTGCTCGAATCCGTTGAAGGTGGCGAGACCATCGGCCGCTACACCTTCATCGGCATCCGCCCCTTCCGCACCCTCACTGCCCAGAACGGCAACATCCTCGAATCCACGCCCGGCTCCGCTCCCGTCTCCCGCTCCGGCGACATCTTCGCTGAGCTCAAGTCCGCCCTCGCCGGCCACACCCCAGCCGCGCCTGCCCGGCCTTCCGCCCTTCACCTCCGGCGCGGTCGGCTTCTTCGCCTACGACGTCGTCCGCCAGATCGAGAAGCTTCCCGAACTCACCGCCGACGAGCTCCACGTCCCCGACGCCCACCTCATGTTCTTCGACGAGGTCCTCGCCTTCGACCACGTTCGCAAAGCCATCCACCTCATCGTCACCGCCGGCGCCCGCACACCGTTACAGGGCCCAGGGCTCAGGGCCCAGGGTCCAGAAGACACAAACCCAGAGGCGGGTGCCCCAGGTCTCGATTCTGAGACCTCGGTTTGCGATTCTTACGCCGACGCCAGCAACCGCCTCGATCGCCTCGAAGCCCTCCTCGAAGCCGCACTACACAAGCCGACTCACGAGCCGATCCACGAGCCGCTCGCAATTACCGCGCGCATGCAGCCCGGCGACTTCCTCCGCGCCGTCGACACCGTCAAGGAGTACATCCGCGCCGGCGACGTCTTCCAATGCGTCCTCTCGCAGCGCTTCGACTGCACACCCGGCGTCGATCCCTTCGAAATCTACCGCTCGCTCCGCATCGTCAATCCATCACCGTACATGTACTTCCTGCGCTTTCCAAAACAGGGATTAGGGATTAGGGGACAGGGATTAGAAAAGCAGCGACCAGAGGTTAACGATCGGCGATCAGAACCGGCGATGCAAGACCCTAATCCCTGTTCCCTAATCCCTAATCCCTCGCCTCTCTGCCACATCGTCGGCTCCTCACCCGAGCTCCTCGTCCGCGTCCACGGCCGCCGCGTCGAGTACCGCCCCATTGCGGGCACGCGCCCCCGCGGCACGGATGAATCCCACGACCGCACCCTCGAAGCCGACCTCCGCGCCGACGCCAAGGAAGTCGCCGAGCATGTCATGCTCGTCGACCTCGGCCGCAACGACGTCGGCCGCGTGAGTGAATTCGGAACCGTCCGCGTCAAGGACCTCATGTTTATCGAGCGCTATTCGCACGTCATGCATCTGGTCAGCGCGCTCGAGGGAACGCTCAAACCGGACCTCGCGCCCATCGACGCCCTGCGCGCCTGCTTCCCCGCCGGCACACTCTCCGGCGCGCCCAAGATCCGCGCCATGGAGATCATCGAAGAGCTTGAGCCCGCCCGCCGCGGCGTCTACGGCGGCGCCATCATCTACGCCGACTTCTCCGGAAATCTCGACTCCTGCATCGCCATTCGCACCCTCTTCATGGACGGCGAACGCGGCCACATCCAGGCCGGCGCCGGCATCGTCGCCGACTCCGTCCCCGAGCGCGAAGCCGAAGAGTGCCGCAACAAAGCCGCCGCCGTCCTGCGCGCCATCGAACGTGCGCGCTCAGCATAATTCGCTGCAAAACAAAAAATGCCGGCCTCCGAAGAGACCGGCATCGATGTTGCCAGGGGGAATTTTTGCTTACAGGCCCGTCGGGCTGCCAGGTGTAGTGGACCCGTTGTTCGAGCCCGTCGTCGAGTCACCGCTGATGCCCTGGTTCACCACGATCGTCACAACCACGCGCCGGTTCTGCGCCTGTCCGCTGCGACTGTGATTGCTTGCAACCTGCTCTGTGGTTCCCATCGCCGCAGGCGCCAGGATCCGCGTCAGCGGAACACCAGCCTGCTGGATGATGGTCAGCACGTTGTCAGCACGCTCGCTGCTCAGCCGCTGGTTCAGTGCCGGATTGCCGACCTTCGACGCGTAACCCTGCACCTCGATCATCGCGCCCGGTGTATTCGCAGCCTGCTTCACGAAGTCCGCCAGCTCATCCTTGTACTTCTTCGCGACTGCAGACCGCCCATTCGCAAACTGAACCGTATACGTTCCCTGCGTCGCGTACTGATCCAGTGTTCCGATGCGCGTGTTCGTCTGTCCGATCGCTTGCGTGTTCTGGCCGGTCACAGCGACGTTTGCTGCCAGTCCCTGCTTCGTCGTGTCGATGTCCGTGCGCGCCGAGGCCAGGTCCGTCTGGCCCTGCTCGATGTCGCGGCGATCGCTGCGCAGTTGATCCTGCTGGGCCGCGACCTTCTCGTTCACGGGATTCAATCCGGCGTCAATCTGCCTCGCCGTGTTGTACGCGCTGCGCGAAAACTCAACCTTGCGCGCCAGCAGCTCGTGATTCGGATCATAGGTTCCGTCCACCTTCACCTGCAGGCCCGGAACCAGCTCGGTGATTGCCAGGTCCTTGTGGCTCCATCCGAGGAAGCCGCCCTTCTCGGTCGCCTTCGTGTCGTTCTGCAGAAGCACCATCACCCGCGGGCTGTCCTGCGTTTTGACCAACATCGTAGATCCGTCTCTTCCGATAACCAGCCCCTGGATCGTCGCCTGCTGGCCGGCTCCCTTCACTGCATCCTGGGCATTGGCTGCACCCATTGACGTGAGCATGGCCATCGAAATGGCCAAACCACAGGTAGTTCCAAATCGACGCTGAATCTTCATGAATATCTCCATTCGAGTTTGCCGGTCAGCGGCCTCCGAAGTCCGTTGAAACGCGGCGATTGGGCTTCGCGGCACGGCCTACACAGCCGCTGCGCGCAAGCTCCAGTCTTTGACGAACGCAAATCAGAAACGGGGAGCAATCGGCAGGAAATCTTTCAGCAAGTGAACCATGCGCCATTTGCAGCAGATCAAAAACACTACATAAATAAAGGGGATTAGCCCGCTCAAACGTTTCACCACCCAGCACGTAAAATGAACAATGTGCTCAGCTACTCTGCTGAAGCCCCAAGGATTTCTGCATCCATGTCTGTAATTCTTGAACATCTGCCCGTCGGCCAGAAGGTCGGCATCGCGTTCTCCGGCGGCCTGGATACGTCCGCTGCGTTGCATTGGATGAAAATCCACGGCGCTCACCCCTACGCCTACACCGCGAACCTCGGCCAGCCCGACGAAGAAGACTACGACGCCATCCCGCGCAAGGCCATCGAGTACGGCGCCGAGAACGCGCGCCTCATCGATTGCCGCGCACAGCTCGTGCGCGAAGGCATCGCCGCGCTGCAAGGCGGCGCGTTCCACATCTCCACCGCCGGCGTCACGTACTTCAACACCACGCCCATCGGCCGCGCCGTCACCGGAACCATGCTCGTCACTGCCATGCAGCAGGACGACGTCAACATCTGGGGCGACGGCTCAACCTTCAAGGGCAACGACATCGAGCGCTTCTACCGCTACGGCCTGCTCGTCAATCCTGGCCTCAAGATCTACAAGCCCTGGCTCGACTCGGCATTCATCGATCAACTCGGCGGCCGTGCCGAAATGTCTGCGTTCATGCAGAAGGCCGGCTTCGCTTACAAAATGTCCGCCGAGAAGGCCTACTCCACAGACTCCAACATCCTCGGCGCCACACACGAGGCGAAAAATCTCGAGCACCTTTCCACCTCCATGAAGATCGTAGCGCCCATCATGGGCGTCACTTTCTGGCGCGACGACGTGACGATCAAGCCCGAAGAGATCACCGTCCGCTTCGAAGAAGGCTGGCCCGTCGCCCTAAACCGCAAAGAGCTGAGAGATCCCGTCGAGCTGATGCTCGAAGCCAATCGCATCGGCGGCCGGCACGGCCTCGGCATGTCCGACCAGATCGAGAACCGTATCATCGAAGCAAAATCACGCGGCATCTACGAAGCCCCCGGCCTCGCTCTACTCTTCGCCGCCTACGAGCGCCTCATCACCGGCATCCACAACGAAGACACCATCGAGCAGTACCGCGAGAACGGACGCAAGCTCGGCCGCCTCCTGTATCAAGGCCGCTGGTTCGACTCGCAAGCCATCATGCTTCGCGAATCCGCGCAGCGTTGGGTCGCGAAGCCCATTACCGGTGAAGTCACACTCGAGCTCCGCCGCGGCAACGACTACTCCATCCTCAACACCGAGAGCCCGAACCTCACCTTCCACCCCGAGCGCCTCTCCATGGAGAAGACCGACTCCGCCTTCTCTCCACGCGATCGCATCGGCCAGCTCACCATGCGCAACCTCGACATCACCGACACCCGCGCCAAACTCCTCACCTACGCCGACACCGGTCTCATCACACTGCCCAAAGGCAACGAGATGCCAAAGCTAAACTCCGGCGAAAAGAAATAGACCCAACACCACGGATACGCGACGAGGCCGGCATCGCTGCCGGCCTTTGTCGTCGCTTTTGCCTTTGCCTTTCTTTTTGTCATTCCCGGAGGGAATCTCCTTTTCTCATCCCCACGTAATCTCGATCACCTTATCCACATCCGCATGCAAACTCCTATGCACCGGACATGTATGCGCCGCGCGCTCCAGCTTCATCTTGTTATCCCCACTCAGCTGCTGTGGCACATGAATCCTCGTCGTCAGCCGCGCAATCCTCCGTGGCCCCGAACTCGTCATCTCCTTCTCCACCGTCGCCGTCGAGCTCGCAATGTCCAACTGCAGCGTCCGCGCCATGATCCCCATCGTCGTCAGGATGCACGTGCCCAGCGCCGTCGCAACCAGGTCCGTCGGTGAAAAGCTCTCCCCACGTCCCTGGTTATCCTTCGGCGCATCCGTGTTGAGCTCACTCCCCGAGGGCCCATGCACCGCCTTGCAGTGCAGATTTCCCTGGTACTCCATCTGAATCGAAACCATTCGCTCGTCCTCGAACTCAATCGTAGGTGCGGACAGCACGCCGCGTAAAATCAATCTCAGCGATGGTCTTCGTCCTCGACAACTACGACTCCTTCACCTACAACCTCGTCCAGTACATCGGCGAGCTCGGCGAGTCCGAAATTCTCGTCCGCCGCAACGACGAGCTCACGCCCGACGACATCATCGCCCTCCGCCCCTCGCACATCCTCCTCTCGCCCGGCCCCTGCACACCGCACGAGGCCGGCATCCTCATCCCGCTCATCCAGCGGCTCGCGCAGCTCCCGCCCGCAGAGCAGATCCCCACCCTCGGCGTCTGCCTCGGCCACCAGGCCATCGGCGCAGCCTTCGGCGCCGAAGTCGTCCGGGCCCCGCAGCTCATGCACGGCAAAACCTCCGCCATCGAGCACGACAATCGCAGCGTCTTCCGCGACCTTCCGCAACCCATGACCTGCACGCGCTACCACTCGCTCATCGTCCGCGAAGACTCCATCCCCGACACCCTCGAAATCTCCGCCCGCGTCGCCCGCGGCAGCAACGCACCCGACCCCGGCACCATCATGGGCCTCCGCCACAAAACGCTCCCCATCGAAGGCGTCCAGTTCCACCCCGAATCCGTCCTCACCGACGACGGCAAACGCCTCATCGCCAACTTCCTGCAACAATAGGCCCGATGAAACGGCCCGAGCTAAGAAGCGCGTCTAGGTACCCCGAGGCTTCAGCCTCGGGTCTCTTAACCCGGTTTATGTGCGGGGCTTTAGCCCCTGGAGTATGCCTTTTTCTAGGGGCAGCTATCAGCGTTCAATCAACTCAAGTCGCAGCCCAGCAACCCGCCGCCTCTTCGATGGGCACCGTCCCCACCCACGACGCCCTCGTCACCGGCGGCCTCGAAGTCCACGGCGACACCGCGCGTCTGCTCACCAACGCCAGCGTCACTGCCTATGACCATTCCGCCGCCATCTCGCTCGCCCGCGGCGGCGAGGTCCTCGTCTGCGCCACCAGCCAGTTCCATCTCCTCCACTCCGGCACCGGTGACTCACTCCTCTTCGGCCTCGACCGCGGCGCCATCGAAATCCATTCGCCCTCAGAAGTGCAGGACGTCATCCTCACCCCCGACATCCGCTTCACCCTCGAGCACGCCGGACGCTACGACCTCCGCCTCCGCGTCACGCCCAACGGCGACACCTGCGTCGACAACGCAGGCGCCACCGCGCCCGTCCTCACACTTGCTGACCCTTACTCCTCCGCGCAATACCGCCTCATCCCCGGCCAGCACGTCCTCTTCGAGCGCGGCAGCCTGCACGAGGTCGTCGACAACGAGCGCTCGCCCTGCGGCTGCCCGCCCACTTCGCTACCCACGCAGCAAATCGCGACGACACCGGCACAGAATCCCGGCCAGCCCACCACACCCGCCGCCGCCGCCGCCGAGCACCCCTTCCCCGCCGCCGCCAGCGTCGGCCTCGCGCCCACTCCCGCCCCCGCGCACGAACCCGAGACCACCAGCCAGCCCCACACGCAGGTCTCCACCGTCTTCACCTACGACGCGAACCACCCCAACACGCCGCCGCCCAGCACCCTCCCGCCACCAGAGCCCACCTCCGCGCCAACTGCCTCGACCGGCTCACCCAGCGGCACCGGAGCGAACACCGCCGCCACGCCGCCCGCCACCCCTCCCGGCGCACACGACCTCGTCCACGCAATCGGGCACTTCTTCCACAAAATCTTTCACCCCAAGAGCTGACTGCCACATTGCCGTCGACATCGTCGTCACAGCGACGACCGAGCATCGTGGGACCGCGAGCCGACTCGCAAAAAATTGTCGACTCTTGATCTGCAAGTTCTCATTGCGCTGGGATAGAGTTTCTACTGCCGCGAGCCTGTCCGATCTCTTGTTCCAAAAGCGAGGCCTTCATGAGCACATCCGCCCCTTCAATCGACCAGATCAAGTCCTCCATGCGTTCGGCCTGGATGGCTGGCGACTTCGGCGTGGTCGCCAAAACCATCTCCGGTGACGCGGACGCTTTCATCGCCCGTCTCGATCTGCCGCCCGGCGCCCGCGTTCTCGACATCGCCTGCGGCACCGGCAATACCGCTATCCCGCTCGCGCGCCGCGGATGCTTCGTAACCGGCGTCGACATCGCAACCAACTTGCTGGAACAGGCCCGCGCACGAGCCGCTGCAGAAAATCTGACAATCACATTCGACGAAGGCGACGCCGAGGCACTGCCCTACGCCGACGGCTCTTTCGACGCTGTAACCACCATGTTCGGCGCGATGTTCGCCCCCCGCCCCGAGTTGGTCGCACGCGAGTGTGCCCGTGTCCTCCGCCCCGGCGGCTTGCTTGCCATGGCCAACTGGAACCCCCGCAGCTTCACCGGCGCTATGTTCAAAATCTCCAGCAAACACGCGCCTCCGCCGCCGGGCGTTCCGTCACCTGTCCTGTGGGGCGACGAGGCAGCCGTGCGCGAGCGTCTGGCGCCGCTTTTCACGGACATCCGCATGGAATTGATTCCGGTCGATTTCGATTTGCCCGCCAATCCGGAAGGTGCCGTCCACTTCTTTCGAACTTACTTCGGCCCCACCAAGACTGCGTTCGCGCGTCTGGACTCTGCCGGGCAGGCGGCATTCGCCGCCGACCTGACCCAACTCTGGTCAGGCGCAAACGTGTCGCCCGATCCAGCCAATCGGACCCTCGTTCCCAACCAGTACCTCCAGATCACCGCACGCCGCTCCTGAAACTCCGACCGGCGTCGTGCCGTAACGTATTACACTTCGCCACAACACATTGAGGAGCAAATCATGGCGCTTCACGAAGGCTGCCGCCGTCTTCGCAAGGCAGGCAAGCTGCTCATCTTCTGCTGCGCCGGTTTCCTCCTGCTCGGCATCATCCTGCTGAGCATCGGCTACGGAATCGGTCTTCCCAACGTTGCGGAGCTCAGCCCCATGCTGTTCGGCGCCACCCTCTTCACCGGCTTCTGGGGCGTCGCTCTCTGGTTTCTGGGCCGGGTAATCGAAGGCTTCGCACGCCCATCCTCGAAAGAATCTGACCAGCCACGCTGACTCGCCGACTCGCTATCTCGGTAACTTACTCTTCCACTTCCATCGGCCGGCTCGGCAGCCTGCTCATCACACCGCCCAAACGCCTCAGCAGCGTTGTGACAACGTCCGGGTTGCGCAGGATCCGCAACGACAGCGTGAGCCCGAGCGCGTTCAATGAGCCGAGCGCGAAACCCTTCACGATTCGCGAGAACCCCGTCGGCGTCGACTCAA
Organism: uncultured Verrucomicrobiae bacterium; assembly: GCA_963716225.1. Classification (GTDB taxonomy): domain Bacteria; phylum Acidobacteriota; class Terriglobia; order Terriglobales; family Acidobacteriaceae; genus Granulicella. The sequence continues at coordinate 2,682,448 of OY970299.1, forward strand.
ACCGGCCGTTAACCGTCAGCGTGTCAAAGCCGAACTCGTTATCGAAGATGAACGCGAGCGAAGCCGAATGCATCTGGACCTCCGCCGCCGTGTCGGGCGGCAGGACGGAAAAGCCGTCAACCACCGACACGCGCACCACCTCGTTGGTGTCCGTGAGCCGGATGACCACCGGATAGAACGCGCCGATCACTGGAAGGGCGCGCAGCATCCGAATTGTGAGCCGCGAGTTCTTCTTGTACAGCCGCTCGCGGTACTTCGCGAACTTTTGCTCGAGGACAGCGACCGGAACGCTCGGCTCGAGCGGAATCAGCGGAAGCGACGCGCGCTCCGCATAGATCGCCCCGAAACGCGCCAGCGCGGTCTCGTTCGAGTGCGCCGCGCCGACCTCCCACGAGTCGCCCGGGTAAAGGATGACAGGGCTGCTGCCGACCGACTCGATTGCCTCCGCCGCCAGCGCAGGCGTGTTCACCGAATCGTTCAGATACGAGTTCTCAGAGTTCGCGAAGTAGGAGAAGCTGGCGAAGGGAATGACAAACCGCGGCTGCAGCACGCGGATCTGCGCCCGGATCGTGTTCAGCTTTTCGCGCGCAGCTTCTTCGCGGTACGCCTTGTTCTCGCGCCCGCCCTTCCATGCCGCGTAGCTGAATTGCGTGAGCAGCACATCGGGACGCCCGGTCAGCTTCAGCGCGCGCGCAACATCTTTTTCCGCGCGCATGGGACAGTCGTTCAGGTTCATCAACTTCGTCTGCCCGTCGTCAACGAACAGCCATGAATCGTAGAAGTCAGACTTGCCGACGCGCGCCGTAACACCGCTGCCGAGGGAAACGCGCTCGCCTTCCGCGATCTCCTGCACCTTGAACCCGCGACCTTCGCAGAAAGACTTCACGCGACCGTCGCGCGTCTTCTGGAAAAGAATGGTGATCTTGCCGGCGTGCGTCTTCGCAAGGTCCATCAGGAACTTCGGCGAGAAGTGATCGGGGTGCTCGTGCGACAGCCACACATGCGTGACGCCGTCCATAAGCTGGGCCGTGTCCACCGGCGTTGGAACCAGCAGCAGCCAGCCATTATTGAAGACAGGACCGTCCAGCCACGGGTCGCAAACAATGCAGAGATCGCCGGTCCGGATCTTGACGCAGGCGTGATTGATAAGGGTAATGTTCATCGAGGACCTGTTGGTCGAAACTATAGCACCGTGAATGCACGATTTCCCTTGCCGCAATGGTGGTACGACGAGAGGCTTCTGCCCCGAAAACAAATCGGCTCCATCGCGCCTTAACGTATTACACTTCGCCACGAAACAGATCGAGGCAGAACCTATGGCCTTTCGTGAAGGCTCCCGTCGCATCTTGAAGGCAGGCAAATGCCTCATCTTGACCAGCGTCGTGACGCTGGCCCTTTATCTTTTGCCGATTTTGCTGCTCGGCCTGCGGGATTCCTCAGCTCGGGTGATCGTCGATTGCCTGCGTCCCGTCGTTCCCGTTCTCGCATCAATCAGCCGGCTGGCTTTCGTTATCGGCTTACTTCTTTGGCTCGTCTGCTGGATTATCGAAGGTTTCGCGAGCCCACCGTCGCCTGAATCCGACCAACCCCGCTGACTCGCTTACCTGCTGACTCCCTCATTTACAATCAATCCGTAGCGCCTCTTCACGCCCGCCTAATCCACCCACACTTCAGGAGTTCCTTTTATGGCGATTCCCGCCACGCAGATGCGCCCCGGCATGATCATCAAGTTCAAAGACGACCTCCACCTCGTCTTCTCGGTCGAGCACCGCACCCCGGGCAATCTGCGCGCCTTCATTCAGGCCAAGCTGCGCAACATCCGCACCGGCGCCATGTACGTCGAGCGCTTCCGCTCCCCCGACCCCATCGACCGCGTCGTCGTCGACGAAATCAAAATGGAGTACCTCTACAACGACGGCGACGACTACTACTTCATGGACCGGGAGACCTACGAGCAGACCCATCTCAAGCGCGACACCCTCGGCGACGCCGTCGACTACCTCACGCCTAACCTGCTCATCTCCGTCTCCTTCCACGACGGCAAAGCCGTCGGCATCGAGCTCCCCACGGTCGTCGAAATGACGGTCGTCGAAACCGAGCCCGGCATCAAGTCCGCCACCGCCAGCTCCGTCACCAAGCCCGCCAAGACCGAAACCGGCCTCGTCGTCCAAGTCCCACCCTTCATCAACGAAGGCGAAAAAATCCGCGTCGACACCGCCGAAGGCGCCTACATGTCCCGCGCCTGAATCTCTTGAGCGTAGGAATGGTTTCGGAGTAGCAGCGGCCTTCACGCCGCAGTAATCGCGGCTTCCAAAACAAGCGCTTCCACCCCAATCCAAAACAAAACGCCCCTGCACTCGGCAGGGGCGTTCTGTTCACCGCTGTTACACCAGATCCACTACACCCACAATCCAGTACGTGATCGGGTCATAAACCACCACGTAGCCCTCGTAGTACCCCACAGCATATCCCGGCGGGATCGGCGGCAGCATTCCCCACATCGACTGCGGCACGGGCTGCAGCTCGCCGATATACGCATACGGGAAGTACATCCCGTTACGGAACATCGGCCTGTCCTCAACGCCGATCCCACCTATCTGTCTGGCGTAGTAGCCGCGCAGACTCTCGCGATCGGTCGCCCGGAAGCTGTACGTCGGTCGGCTCGCCGGCTGCTCTCCCCAGTTTGGAGGCCGCTGTTGGGTCCGCGTCACACTCCGGTTCACTTGCTCCGTCTGACTCTGCACGTTCTGCTGCGGTTCGCGGTTCACCTGCTGACGCGGCCGCTGCACCTCCTGCTGCGGCCGGTTCACCTGCTCCATCGGCTGCTGCACATCCTCCTGCGGACGCCGGTTCACCTGCTGGCGCGGCGGTTGCACCTCCTGCTGAGGCCGGTTCATCTCATCATCGGACCGTCCGCCACGCTGCTGCTGCTGACGCGAGTCGCGTTGCTGCGACCCGCCTCTGTCGCTCTGCGACGAGCTTGTATCCGGGCGCTGCTGTTGCGGCTGCTGTTGCTGCTGCTGCTGCTGGTTTCGTTGCTGCTGATACTGCGCTGCTGCCGCAACTCCCACGATAAGAGGGCCAACTAACGCGCCCCTGACGAATAACTTGAAACGCGCATTCATAAACATCCTCCGGGCTTATGGGGCGCAAGCTTATGTCCTCAGCCTGCAAAGTGCAATGGAAAACTTACTTTGCCGCAATAAAAGCGCCGCAACCTTCTGCACCACGCAAAGCTTCTGGCACACGTCCCGCGAACCCCGAGCTTCACCTCGGCTTGCCTCGCCGCGCGCCCGTGCGAGACACTTACCTCTGTTCATGGTCCTTCACTTCCTCATCCGCGGCCGCGTCCAGGGCGTCGGCTTTCGCTGGTTCGTGCATCGCGAAGCCTCCGAACTCAACCTCCGCGGCTGGGTCCGCAACACCGACGACGGCGCCGTCGAGATCGTCGCCTCCGGCGACCCCGAAGACCTCGCCGACCTCCGGGCCGAACTCAAAAAAGGCTCACGCGGCAGCCGCGTCGACCATCTCATCGAACACCAACTCGCCGATTCCGAAGCCTCCATCCTCAAAGACTTCGAAATCCAAGGCGCCTGGTAGCTCCTCTTCGCCTTTCACTAACCACTAACTACTAACCACGAACTACTCCCGAAAGCCCCATGCCCGAAAAACAAATCAACTGCGAGCCCCTCAAAGCGCTCATCCGCTCCGTCCCTGACTTCCCGCGCCCCGGCATCCTCTTCTACGACATCACCACCGTGCTCAAGGACCGCACCGGCTTCGCCCAGCTCATAGACGCCTTCGCCCAGTACTACATCGGCAAAGACATCGACGTCGTCCTCGGCATCGAAGCCCGCGGCTTCATCTTCGGCCCCGCGCTCGCCTACCGCCTCAACGCCGGCTTCGTCCCCATCCGCAAGCCCGGCAAGCTCCCCGCCGCCACCGAAACCGTAAAGTACGACCTCGAGTACGGCTCCGACTCGCTCCAGATCCACAAGGACGCCATCCGTCGCGGCCAGCGCGTCATCATCGTCGACGACCTGCTCGCCACCGGCGGCACCATGCAAGCCTCAGTCGAACTCGTCGAACGCCTCGGCGGCGAAGTCGTCTCTCTCGGCGTCGCCATCGAGCTCGACTTCCTCAAAGGCCGCAACCGCTTCCCCAACTACGACGTCTTCAGCCTTCTGCATTACAACGAGTGACCACCTGTAATCTTCCCCGTCTCGCTTCGCGCAATGTACACTTGCCCGCGAAATCCAGAGTCCATCGGAGTCAGCATGCGGGTCACTCGTTCGTCGGGAATAAAGTCCTTTTTTGTCTTCTCTCTGTTCTTCGGACTCTGCGGCTGCGCTGCATCGAACTCATCCGGCAACTCTTCAGGTACAGGAACCGGCGGCTCTGGAGCGCCCCAGTTCGTCCCGCCTACCTCGGGCGACTACCTCCTGCAGGTTCCCCTCGATCAAAGCGTCTCCGTCTCGACCATAGATAAGGCCACCGGCGTTCTGTCTGCCCCGGTTTCCACCGGTTCCGATTCGTCGTACGTCTTGGGCCACATGACCGTCACCCCGTCGAACTCATTTCTCTATGCGATGTCGGTCGGATTCAACGCAATCGTCGGTTATCGACTCACCGGTCCCGGGCTGCAGCTGCAACTGCTCGAACTTGGAAGCAGCACGCCGTATGAATTCATGAAGAACACGGCCGAGTCAATCGCCATTCATCCCAGCGGAAAATTTCTGTATGGAATCGAGACAGGTGTCGGCGCTGGCATCGAGGAGTTCAACATCAACACAAGCACCGGCATGCTTCAGGAGATTGGAACCCACTCCGAAACGTCCTCCACTGACATGCGCTTTGCCGTGTTCGATCCCGCCGGGCACTTCATGTTCGTCAACGACCTGACGAACGCTCGCATCTTTGTCTATCAGGTCGATCCGTCGACAGGAGCCCTGTCGCCCATCGCGGGCTCGCCGTTCACGGTCGCGAGTAGTGGTCAGCCCATCCAACTCGCATTGGACCCTACCGCAAGCTTCCTCTATGCACCCCTGGCGGCCGGCGGCATGGCTGGCTTTGCGGTCAACCCTTCCACCGGTGCGCTGACCAATCTTCCGGGGTCTCCCTTCGCCACCAGCAATGACCCCAGCAGACCCGGAGGCACGCCGGCCAGCATAGCCATTAACCCGGCAACCGACACCATCTACATCAGCAACTTTCCCTACAGCAACATCACTGAATTCGCAATCAATCAGTCCACCGGCGTTCCCACCATGCTTTCAGGCTCGCCCGTTGCAGTGCCCGGTGCGCAGTACGGATACGTCCTCGACGATCTGCTCGTCGACCCGGACGCCAACATACTTCTCGGTTCCAGCTTCCTGGCCCAAAACAACATCGATGCCATGTCCATCGCGACCGGCACGGGTGCCTTGTCAAGCCTGCCCGCCGCGCCGTTTTCCGGCGTTCCGAACGCCACCGACCTCTACTTTGTGAGAATCCCTTAGTCCCACCTCGACTGCCGTGCGTCGGGCGACGTCTTCTCGCTGCTCCACTACAACGAGTAAGATGGACGCGTGCCGTGCGCCTCCATCGCTTTCACATCCTGCTTGCGTCGGTGTCGCTCGCTTTGCTGGCCAGCTCAGTTCGTGCGCAAACAAACGATCCTCGCCAGCACCTCCAGGAGCTCGCACGCGCTAACTCGCTCGATGAAGAAGGGTCCCAGCCTTGGCATCTCCGCATGACCTTCCAACTGAACGACGTCGATGGCAAGCCCAAAGACAGCGGAACCATCGAGGAATGGTGGGTGTCGCCACAATCCTTTCGCCTGGAGATCAGGAGCGGCTCCTATAACTTCACCGCTCCTTCCGATCCCTCCGATTCGCCTGCGCCCGCAGCGCAAAACCGCGAATCGTACCTTGTGAACGAGCTCCTCGACCAGGTAGTCCATCCGATTCCGGATTACGGCGACTTCGACGGTCTCGCAGCGGCTGAAGCGACTCGCTCCTTCGGCAAAGTAACTCTCTCCTGCATCACCGTAGCTCGCCCGCCACGTCCGCCGTCCGAATTCTGCTTCGAGCCCGGCACCTCCGCGCTTCGTGGCTTCATCGATGAATCCCACTCCTCGGCCACTCGCAACAGAATGGGACTCTTCCGCGGGATGAACGTCGGCCTCGATGACGCGCTCGCGTTCAGCGGCGAAGTCGCGATCAGCGGTCATGTCGACAAGCTCGAATCTTTCCATCCGGATGGCTCCATCGTGCTGTCAACCGCGCCCACCGGGCGAACGTCCATCGTTCCCGGCGCCGTGCTTTCAGGGCGCGCACTCAAGAAACCACAGCCGCAATATCCAGACCTGGCGCGATCGCACCGCATCACGGGCACTGTCATCCTGTGCGCCATCATCTCGAAGCAGGGAACGATGTCCTCCCTAGACGTCATCTCCAGTCCCAGCCCGCTCCTCACAGAAGCCGCGATCGCGGCAGTCAAGCAATGGACCTATCAGCCTTATCTCCTCAACGGCTCGCCCGTCGAAGTCGCCACAACCGTCACGGTAAACTTCAACATTCGTCACTACTGATAACGCCCGCGGCCCAGCCATCTAACGCAAAGCAACAGGAGCTCCCGTGAAATCCTTCGGCTACGCCGCCGCCTCCCAATCCTCCCCACTCGCCCCCTGGCAGTTCGACCGCCGCGATCCCAACCCCGACGACGTCGTCCTCGCCATCGACTACTGCGGCATCTGCCACTCCGACATCCACCAGGTTCGCGGCGAGTGGGGCAACATGCTCTTCCCCATGGTCCCCGGCCACGAGATCATCGGCCGCGTCACCGCCGTCGGCTCCGCCGTCACCCGCTTCAAGCCCGGCGACCTCGCCGCCGTCGGCGTCATCGTCGAGAGCTGCATGCACTGCGCCAACTGCCGCGCTGACCTCGAGGTCTACTGCTCCGACGGCGGCGCGCGCGACACCTACAACGCCACCCTCCGCTCCGGCGAGCGCACCTACGGCGGCTACGCCGACACCATCGTCACTCCCGAGCACTTCGTCCACACCCTCAAGCCCGGCATCGACCTGCCAGGGACCGCGCCGCTGCTCTGCGCCGGCATCACCACCTACTCGCCGCTCCGCCACTGGGGCGCCGGCCCCAACAAAAAAGTCGGCGTCATCGGCCTCGGCGGCCTCGGCCATCTCGCGCTCAAGTTCGCCCACGCCTTCGGCGCGCACGTCGTCCAGTTCACCACATCAGAATCCAAAATCGCCGACGCCAAAAAGCTCGGCGCCGACGACGTCGTCCTCTCCAAAGATCCCGCCGCCATGCAGCGCCACGCCGGCAGCTTCGACTTCATCCTCGACTGCGTCTCCGCCCCCCACGACATCAATGCTTACCTCGCGCTGCTCAAGCTCGACGCCACACTCTGCCTCGTCGGCCTCCCCGACCAGCCCCTCGCCGTCAGCCCTTTCTCGCTGCTCCCCAACCGCCGCTCCCTCGCCGGCTCCGCCATCGGCGGCATGAAAGAAACCCAGGAGATGCTCGACTTCTGCGCCGACAACTCCATCACCGCCGACATCGAGCTCATCACCTTCGACCGCATCAACGAAGCCTACGACCGCGTCCTCTCCAACGACGTCAAGTACCGTTTCGTCCTCGACAACAAATCGCTCAAACAGGGTTAGTCGTTTTTTGCCGTCATCCTGAGGCGTAGCCGAAGGACCTCGGTATTTCGGATCACCACGATGGCCGGGTGGCCCATAGTCTTTGCCGTTGTCGTTGTTTTTCTTTCTGTCATTCCCGAAGGGAATCTGCTTTTCTTCCCGATCCCTGATCCCTGATCCCCGATCCCTAATCCCTGCCTCTACACCCACAGCGCGAACATCGGCGTCGCCGCCTGAAACACCTTCGGCCTTAGCCCCAGCCGCCCCGTCGCCGCATCGTGCGCAAACACCGTCACGTTCCCCGTCCCACCCTGGTTACAACACACCAGCCACTTCTTCGACGGATCAAACGCGATATACCGCGGCACCTTCCCACCCGAGCTCAGCCGCTGCATCTCCGTCAGCAGCCCGGTCGCTTCATCCACGCGCCACACCACAATCGAATCCTCGCCGCGCGTGCACCCATACACAAACCGCCCATCCTCGCTCACCACAATCTCGCACGCTGTATTGCCCTTCGTGCCCGCACCGTGCCCCAGCGTCGACACCACGCTGCCCTCACGCAGCTTCATGACAGGTGTGTTTGCCTGCACGCTCCAGTCATACAAATCCACCGTGCAGTCGATCTCATGAATGCAGTACACCCACCGCCCATTCGGATGAAACGCGACATGCCGCGGCCCTGACCCAGCCCGCGCGCCCACGCGCACCGGCACGCGAATATAGTCGCCACGCCCCGGCCCAATCGGAAACACCAGAATCACATCGTCGCCCAGATCGCACGCCAGCACATACGCATCTCCGGGAGCTACCACCGCGCAGTGGATATGCGCCGCATCCTGCCTCTCCGTCACCGGCCCATGCGTCGCCTGCGTGTACTTGAACACTCCAATCGCCTGCGCCAGCGAGCCCACATTCGTCACGCGAAACGCCGCAAAGCTTCCGCCTGCATAGTTCGCCACAAACGCCATCTCGCCCGTCGGGTCCACCGACACAAAGCACGGCCCATCCCCCTGCGACCCAACCTCATTCAGCAGCGTCAGCGCTCCTGTGCTCGTATCCACCTTGAAGCTCGACACCCCCGCCTGCGCGCCACTCGCCGAGTTCACCGCATAGATCACTTCGGAGACCTTCGGATGCCGCGCCATAAACGCCGGCCTCACCGTCTCAACAGCGAGCTCCACCGGCCCGATCGTCCCGCTCGTAAAATCCCACTTCGCGCGATAGATGCCTTTCCCCGTATCCGTACCGAGGAACATCCACATCGGCCTGCCGTGCCCCGCCACAAGCCGCCACCCAGTCGCCTGCCCGCGAGCCAACCCACGCAGCGCAAACGGCAGCGCCGCCGAACCTGCCAGAAACCGCCGCCGACTATATCGCACGTTCAGCCGCCTTTATTCACTATTCACTTTTCAATATTCACTGCTGTCCTACGCGCCCGTCCGCCGCTCTCCAACCGCGCCTTTCGGCACATTGTCTCCAGCGGCCAAGCCCATCGTTCCCGCCACGGTATCCGGCTCACCCGGCAGCTTGAAGTCCAGCTCCGCCGGATGCGCATCCGAGTTCACCACCGGCAGCGCCGGCAGCCGGTCCACGCGATAGTCAATCTCCTTCGCCACCGCGGCCACATTCTCCAGCACCTCTTCCACACTCATCGTGTAGAACTCGCGCCCATTGTCATACCCGGTCTCGATCAGCTGCTTCAGGTACCGCCCCGCAGCCTGCGCCGCCATGTAGTCCGTAATCACCTTCGCGTTGCGCTTCTTCTGCTCCACCCACGCATCGTTCGGCATCGCCACCCACACCGCGCGCCCATTCACGCTGAACCGAATGTCCGTCGCATCCGCATGACGCGTCGAAATCGCGGTCATCGTCGCTTTCCAAACGCAGTGCAACTGCTCGTCCGTCCACCGGTCCGTCGCTACAAAGTCTTCATACATGGCACTCTCAAGACTAGCGGTCACTCACCCTGGCACGCAACCGCCGCCCTGCAGCGCTGCCACTCAAATCACCGTCGTCCACCCAATATCCCGTCATCCTGAGCGAAGTTCGGCGCATCGCGCCGAACGTAGTCGAAGGACCCCTGTATTTGCCGTTGCCGTTGCCGTTGCTGTTGTCGTTGCCGTTGCTGTTTCTGTTGCTGTTGCCTCTCTTTCCATCATCCCCAGAGCGGATCTGCTGTTCGCCAGCCCGTCCAACCCCTGTCATCCTGAGCGAAGTTCGGTGCAACGCACCGAACGCAGTCGAAGGCGGGGTCCCCAGCGAGCGTTCTTGGCTCGCTGGCGTGCAAGGACCCCGAGGATTCTCGTCCCGCGCACACCTCCGAACCCTTTCCAACCAGAACACCCCATCCACACCGCACCCCGGCCCCGCATCTCATCTAGCTCAACCGTTCTCTGGAGGCTCACCGTGCGTCCCCTTGCAATCCTGTCCCTCTTTGCCTCGCTCTTCGCCATCCCCCTCCTCGCGCAAAACCACGACAAGCCCGCCCCCGACGTCCTCATCTTCACCAACGGCGACCAGCTCACCGGCCATCTCGAGCACGCCGCCGCCGGCTCCGTCGTCTTCAAATCCGAAATGGCCGGCGAGCTCACCATCTCCCTCGACAAAATCAAAGAGATCCGCTCCTCCGGCAGCTTCTCCATGCTCAAGAAGGGCACACTCTCGCGCACCAACCTCGTCGCCCAGGGCCAGGTCTCGCTCGCCGACGGCAACATTACCGTCACGCCCGCCGCCGCGCCGCCTGTTACTCTCCCCACCAAAGAGCTCGGCTACCTGGTTGACACGCCCACCTACAACCGTGAGCTCTACGAGCAGCCCGGAGTCCTCCAGGGTTGGACCGGCTCCCTCACCGGCGGCGCCACCGTCGTCCATGCCACCGACAGCAACACCTCCTTCAACGCCGGCCTCGCGCTCACCCGCCACATCCCCACCGTCACATTCCTGCCGCCGCGGCAACGCATGAGCCTCAACATCATCGAGACCTATGGCAAGTCCACCTCGCCCGTCATCCCCCAGACCGTCCCGCCCACACCTGCCGCCATCACCAAAACCAGCATCTTTCACGCGGACGGCGAGCATGACTGGTACTTCACGCCTCACCTCTACGGCCTCGCCAACCTCGCCTTCGATCACAACTACGCCCAGGGCCTCCAACTGCAGCAGCTCTACGGTGGCGGCATCGGCTGGAGCCCCATCGAGACCGCCCGTCAGCAGCTCGACATCAAAGCCGACGTCCACTACGAGCGTGAGGCGTTCTTCGTCCCTTCCAACAATGTCAACCTTATCGGCTCCATCTTCGGCGAAAATTACAAGCGCACTCTTCCCGCCAAAATTGCCTTTACCCAGATCGCCGACTTCGTCCCCTCCTGGAACCACCCCTCTGACTTCTCCGCCATGTTCGCCGCCGGCTTCGTCCTTCCCACCTGGCGCCGGCTCGGCACCTCCATCAACGTCGTCGACAGCTACCTCAACAACCCATCACCCGGCTATAAGCCCAACTCCTTCCAGTTCGTCGCCGGCGTCAACTACGCCATCAAGTAGCTGCCGCGCAATCCATGCCTCTCACCTGCAGGTTGTCATCCTGAGCAACCGCGGGTGCCCGACGTCTCGCCTCTGAGACGTCGGTGGGCGGATCACCATACCAACCGTCATCCTGAGCGGAGCGCGCAGCGCGTAGTCGAAGGACCCCTGTATTTGTCTTCGCTTTTCCGTTTGCTGTTGCGTTCCTTCTGTCATCCCGCAGGGGATCTGCCTTTCCCACTTTTCCATAGGAAATCCTTGTCAAGCCCCACCACGCTGAAACCCGCATAAACACTGGACGAAATATCCGGAAATAATTACCCTCCACCCGCTATAATTTAAGTCATGGAGTTCGTAAGAGAAGGCTGCGCCCGAGCGCAGCCTTTTCTTCTTGGCTGATCCGCCCTCGCCAACCTCCTCATTCCAGAGATTTTGCGTTCAAGTCCTCTGAAATCAATATTCTGCCGAACGCCCGGAAGCTAACCCCCATTACTTGAATATTTTGCGGAAAAGCCAGGGGGAGGGGGTACCCTCCACACCGCCTTCCCGCGCCAGATGTTCTAATGAACGGATGCGAGCTCTTCGTCTCTGCTCGCACGTCAGTACCACTGCAGGAGTTTGCACTCGATGGATCTTCGGAAGTTCGCGGCGCGCACCGCCGCCGCGCTGGCAGCGCTCACCCTCCTCACCGCCTCCGCCGCCGCGCAAGTCACCTACAACCCTCGCGAGACCAACTCGAGCCGAGAGGCCCGGATCCAGCGCACCATCCACGACACCTACTCCCACCGTTGGGAGGTCTTCGGCGGCGGCGCCTTCCTCCGCTTCCGCTCCGGCGAGTACACCCAGAAGAACAACGAAGTCACCTGGAACCTCGCCACGCACTACTTCCTCAACCCCAGGTTCGCCATCGTTGGTGACGCTCGCGGCATGTTCGGCAACGGCAAGCCGGTCCGCCCGCAGACGCAGGCGATCAGCCCCCAGATCAACGAGTACACCTTCACCGGCGGCGTCAGCTACCGCTTCTACGCCCACGAGCGCATCGCCCTCAGCGCCCAGGGACTCGGCGGCATGGCGCTCGGCAACTTCTCTGGCGCCTCCAAAGGCCTCAACTACACTCAGACTGGCTTCTGGCAGGACGCAGCACGCCCCGCCTTCATCGCTAATCTCTCGGCCGACATCAACCTCTTCCCCAACCTCGCCTTCCGCGTCTCCCCCACCTACGTCGGCACCACATTCACCAGCCCCTCCGGCGGCACCCTCCAGAACAACGTCGGCGTCAACGTCGGCATTCTCTACCGCTTCGGCCGCCAGCACTGAGTAAGCGAAACCCGCGGCCAGTCAGCCCGGAGTAGCAGCGGGCTTCAGTCCCGGAGTACCCCCCGGCAGGCGTAGCATAGAGGTATGTCGAAGGGCTGGGAATCGAAGAACGTAGAAGAACAACAGGCACAGAGCTCCCTTCCAAAACCGCCGGGCGATCCCGGAGACTCGGCCGCCGTCGCGGACCGCAAGCGCCGCATCCAGGCTCTCGAAATGCAGCGCGAGCGCGTGCTCTCCGAGCGCACCTCGAGCCCGCACCGCCGCAGCGCCCTCGAGCTCGCCCTCGCCACCATCGAGCGCGAACTCGAACAGCTCGGCTGGTCCATCAAGATTTAGACAGTAGACGAAAAGCTCACGCGGTTGCCGTTCTCTACCGTCTGCTGTCTACCCTCTACGGTCTATCGTCTACTGTCTAACTTCCCCCTCGTCAGCACAAACGGATTCGCCTGCGCCACGGGCGTCAGCACCACCTGCTGAATCACCACGTGCGCCGGACGCGTCGCTGTCCACACGATCGCATCCGCAATATCTTCAGGCAGCAGCGGCTCGACGTTCTCATACGTCTTCGCTGCACGCTCCTCATTGCCGCGGAAACGCACGCGGCTGAAGTCTGTCTTCACCATCCCAGGATCGACTGACGTGACGCGCACCCGCGTTCCGTTCAGGTCGATCCGCAACCCATCGCTGATGAACCGCTCCGCCGCCTTGGTCGCGCAGTACACGCCGCCGTTCGCATAGGCTATGTGACCCGCGATTGAGCCCAGGTTGATCACGTGCCCGCTGCCACGCTCCACCATGCCCGGAACCACAGCCTTCGTCACATACAGCAGCCCCTTGATGTTGGTGTCGATCATCTCCTCCCAGTCCTCGATCTCATCGAGGTACAGCTTGGTAAGTCCGCGACTCAGACCCGCATTGTTCACCAGCACCTCAATCTGCTTCCAGTCATCCGGCAACGCGTCGATCGCGCTCGCAACCTTGGCCGCCGCCCGCACGTCGAGCTCGAAGTTGTGAACATCCTTCGCCCCCAGTCCGCGCAACTCCTGCTCCAACGCGCTGAGCTTCTCCATCCGTCGCGCGCACAGCAACAGCTTCGCGCCCTCGCGCGCAAACGCCTTCGCGGTCTCGAGGCCGATGCCTCCGCTCGCCCCGGTCACAAACACAACCTTGCCTGCCAATGAATAGTTAGCTGAGTTCACGTCTGACTCCTGTTTCCCAACCTTCTCTAGTTCTCTTCTACAGATACACGAAGACCGCGACAGAATCATCGCGGTCCTCGCAATTGCCCTTCGTTGGATGAAGCCAGATGGAGCTTACTGCGGGCTCGACTGCGGGTTCGCCGTGCCAGTCGGGTTCTGCGGCGGCTGCGGCTGCGGTGCCTGCTGCGGAGCGGCGGCTGCTCCAGGCTGGCCGCCCGGCTCGGTCGTCTCCACGCCGATCGCCTGGCCCGAGACGACCAGGTTCACGCGCCGGTTCTGCTGTCGTCCCTGCGCCGTCGCATTGTCCGCCACGAAGTTCGTCGCGCCATAACCCTGCGCCGTCACGTTGGCCTGCGGTACACCGTTCTGCACCAGGAAGTCGCGCACAGCATCCGCACGGTTCTCGCTCAACGTCTGGTTGTACGCCGGCGCTCCCGTCGAGTCCGTGTAGCCCTCCACCTGCACCTTCAGGTTCGGGTAGATCGTCAAGATCGTCGCCACCTTCGCCAGGCTCACCTGCGCGTCAGGCTTCAGCGTGTACTTGTTCGTGGCGAACAGCACATCGCCCATGTGGACGATCAGGCCGCGCGCTGTCTCCGTCGTTTGCAGCACGTTGTTCAGTTGCGTGCGCAGCTTCTCACGCGTGGCTTCAGCGTCCTGCTGACTCTGCTGAGCCTGATGCTGCGCCTCCGCAGCCCTCGCACGTGCATTGGCTGCGTCAGCCTCTGCGCGTGCACGTGCCGCATCCGCCTCGGCCTTCTCTGCCGCGGAACGGTCCGCCTCGGCCTGGGCCTGCTGCGCCTGAAGCTGCGACTGCTGGGCCTGCATCTGGGACTGCTGCGCCTGCATCTGCGCACGTTCCCTGGCTTCCTGAGTCTGGCGCTCGTGCTCCTCCTGCTGTTTGCGCAGCGTGGTCAGGCGCGCGTCCTCGGCGCGCTCCACGGCTTCACGCGCATCGGTGAATTCCATCTTGATGTCGCGATGCTTTGAATCCTGGATCGCCTGCGCGTTGGTCAGGTCCGTCTGAACTTCCTGCATGATGTCGGCCGCGTACTTGTCCGCACCCGCCTGCTGCGCGATGCGCTGCGCGTTGTAGGCCTCAAACAGCGCCAGCGGCGTGCGCTCGCGATCGCTGACCGGGATCGGGTTCGTGTGCGCACCATCCGTCGGCGCATAGAGCCCGCGCGGCAGCAACTGGTAGTGCACGTTCACCTCTTCGAGCACACCCTGAGTTTTATCGGAGAACACGTTCTTGAGCACCACCACATCGCTGGGCTGCGATACGGCGAAGTACGGCTCTGCCGTGACGATCATGCCGAATGACTGGAACGAGCTCGTCACATCGAGGCTCGCCTTGTCTCCCGCGAGCTCCAGCTCGCCCAGATTCTGTGGACGGCCATCGGCCGAGATCGCCCACAGCACGTACGTCAGGTACTCCTTACCGAAGCCGTTCGCGGGCGTAAGTCCGGAGAATCTCACCGAGATGTGCGTCTTGCCTGTCTGCGAATCCACCCTCCCGTCGCCGTGCGCATTCGGCATCAGCTCTGTGCCGATGAAGTTCAAGTGCGTCGCTCCGCTGCGGTTCAGGTAGTTCACCGCGTCCAGCTCTCGCTGCACCACCTTCACGTGGTAGAGGTAAATCCCGTTCGGCCCCTGCTGCACAGAACCGGGAGCCGGAGTCGTCGGGTTAGGCTCCTGCGCGCGCATCATGGAACCAGCGACCCACACCAGCGAAAAGGCTGCGGCGATCGCGATAAGCTTTCGTTTGCCAGACATGTTTGTTCGTCTCCTTGCTGTGCCTGACGGAACGCACACGACAGGCGGGGCGCCTCAACGGGCGCTCCATCAAGTGCGATGCGCACGAAAGCGCAAAAGGTGCCCCAATTCCGGGCCAGCTCGCGATGAGAAAAGATACGAAACGTTGCCTGACGCGCGATTTACTGGCCCAGGATCGGCACACCGCCGACAGCCATGCTGCGCGCGATGCGCTCCTTCCACTCCTCCGGGCCGGTGATGTGCACGCTCGTTCCGTTACTGTCGACCGCGACTGTGACCGGCATATCCACCACTTCGAACTCGTAGATGGCTTCCATGCCGAGGTCCTCAAACGCAACCAGCCGCGAAGCACGGATGGCCTTCGAGACGAGATACGCCGCGCCTCCAATTGCCATCAGGTAAACGGCCTTGTTGTCGCGGATCGCATCAATCGCCGCAACGCCGCGCTCCGCTTTGCCAATCATGCCGAGCAGACCGGTCTGTTCGAGCATCTGGCGCGTGAATTTGTCCATGCGCGTCGCGGTGGTCGGCCCCGCAGGTCCAACGACCTCGCCGTGCACCGGATCGACCGGCCCGACGTAATAGATGAACCGATTGGTGAAGTCGACCGGCAGCTTCTCGCCGCGGTTCAGCATGTCGGTCATGCGCTTGTGCGCCGCGTCGCGTCCGGTGAGCAGCTTGCCATTCAGCAGTAGAACGTCGCCAACCTCCCACGTCCCAACCTCTTCGCGGGTCACGATGTCGAGGTTCACGCGCTTGCCCCCGTGCGCCTCGTAGGTCATCTTCGGCCAGTTCTCAAGCGCCGGTGGATCGAGATACACAGGCCCCGAGCCGTCGAGAACGAAGTGCGCGTGCCGCGTCGCCGCGCAGTTCGGAATCATCGCAACGGGAAGATTCGCGGCGTGGGTCGGCCAGTCGAGGATCTTCACGTCGAGCACAGTAGTGAGTCCGCCGAGGCCCTGCGCGCCGATGCCGAGCGCGTTGATCTTGTCGTAGAGCTCAACGCGCAGCTTCTCGATGTTGGTGCGCGGACCGCGCGCCTTCAGCTCCTGCATGTCGATCGGATCCATCAGGCTCTGCTTCGCGAGCAGCATCGCCTTCTCCGCTGTGCCGCCGATGCCGATGCCGAGCATTCCCGGCGGACACCATCCCGCGCCCATTGTCGGGATCGTCTTCACGACCCAGTCGACGATCGAGTCCGATGGATTGAGCATCACGAACCTCGACTTCGCCTCGCTGCCGCCGCCCTTGGCCGCCACCGTAACATCGACCTTGTCCCCCTTGACGAGTGACATCTCGACAACGCACGGCGTGTTGTCCTTGGTGTTCTTGCGGCTGAATGCAGGGTCAGCGAGGATGCTCCCGCGCAGCTTGTTGTCAGGATCGAGCCACGCCTCACGTACGCCCTGGTCGCACATCTCCTGCAGCGACATCGTTGCGGGACCATCGCCTTTCATCAGGTGGCACTCGAGCCCAATTTTGACGAAGATCGTCACGATGCCGGTGTCCTGGCAGATGGGGCGGTGGCCTTCGGCGCACATGCGCGAGTTGACGATAATCTGTTTCATCGCATCCTTCGCTGCCGACGACTGCTCGAGCTCGTAGGCACGCGTCAGGTTCGTGATGTAGTCCACGGGATGATAGAAGCTGATGTACTGCAGCGCGGCGCGCACGCTTTCGATGAGATCGTCCTGCTGAATCGGTTTCATAAAAGCACCAATTCTCTATTGTAGTCGTGCTGTATGCAGCCGGCCGTGCGCTGCGGGCCTGTAGAATCAAGCGTTGGAGAGCCGTGAGCGACGCCATCGTAGACATCCGCGGGCTGCGCAAGGTGTACACCGGCAAGACGCCGGTCATCGCTGTTGACGGCATCGATCTGCAGGTGTTTCCGGGCGAATTGTATGGGCTGCTTGGCCCCAACGGAGCAGGGAAGACCACCACGATATCGATCGCCACCACGCGTGCCGTGCCGACGGCGGGCACCGCGCGGATCGCGGCCGTGGATGTCGTGAAGCATCCGGCGATCGCGCGCAGAGCGATCGGTGTGGTGCCGCAGTACAACACGCTCGATCGCTCCTGCACGGTCGCGGAAAATATTCGATTTCACTGTCGGTACTTCGGCATGAGCGGCGCCGAAGCGCGGCACAGAACGGATGAGCTGCTGGAGCAATTTCGTTTGCAGGATCGCTACAGTGCGTATCCGCAGCAGCTTTCGGGCGGGCTCGCCCAGCGGTTGCAGATTGCGCGTGCGATTGCGCATCGTCCGCGCGTGCTGTTTCTGGATGAGCCGAGCGCGGGGCTCGATCCGCAGAGCCGCATCGCGATGTGGGACGCTGTGCGTGCGCTGCGCAGCGAGGGCATTACAGTCGTGCTGACGACCCACTACATGGAAGAAGCTGACGAGCTGTGCGACCGGGTGGCAATCATCGATCACGGCAAGATTCTGGTCGAGGACACGCCGGCAGCGCTGAAGGGGAGCGTCGGCGGAGACAAGCTCTATGACCTGCGGCTGCGCGATTCAGCGGATCGCGAAAAGCTTGCGTCACAGTTGCGGGAACTCGACGGTGTGACCGGAGTTGAGCCGACGGAGAGCGGTCTGCGCGTGCTCGCGCAAACGTGTGAGGGCCTGCTGCCGCAGGTGATTACGGCCGCGAATGCTTACGGTTTGCGCGACGTCACGACAGCAGAGCCGACGCTCGAGACGGTCTTCATCCGGCTCACCGGCCGTGACCTTCGTGAGTAAGGAGCAGAATTGGCGACCTTAGCGACAGCACGTGTGAGGACACCAGGACGACGCGGCACATACACGCGCGCCTTCCTTGGCCTCATGATGCGCGATCTGTTCGTGCTGCGGCGCGAGGTCGGTCCATTCCTGGTCCGCGTCGCGATGAATCCGCTACTCTTCCTGTTCGTGTTCACCTACGTCATGCCGCACATGTCCGGCGGCGCAGCGATGAACCCAACCGCTAACATGGCCGCGGCTGGCGGAGGGAGCTTCGGCACTGTGCTACTACCCGGCCTAATGGCGGTGGCGATTATGTTTTCCGGCATCGCGGCCGTCGCGCTTCCCTTGGCGCAGGAGTTCGGCATCACGCGCGAGATCGACGACCGCGTAATGTGTCCGCTGCCCATTGGTGCCGTCGCGATCGAGAAGATTGTGTTCTCTGCGCTGCAGAGCATTGTCGCGGCGATCATCGTGTTTCCGCTGGCGTACTACGTTCCGAGCACACCTGTCGCTGCGCATGTTGCGAGCTGGCCGTTTCTCATCGCGGTACTGGTGCTCGCAAGCCTGCTCTCCGGTGCGCTCGGGCTGACGATCGGAACCTCAGTCCAACCGAAACAGATCGGGCTTGTGTTCGGTGTGGTCGTCGTGCCGATTACGTTTCTTGGCTGCGTGTACTACCCGTGGGCCGCTCTCGGCCATCTGCGCTGGCTGCAGATCGGGGTGCTCGTGAACCCGATCGTTTACATCAGCGAAGGGTTGCGCGCAGCGCTGACGCCAACGATGGGCCACATGCCGAATGGAATGATTCTGCTGCTGCTCGTCTTCTTTCTCGCATTGCTGACGTGGCTGGGGATGCGCGGCTTCCGGCGCCGCGTTCTCAGCTAGCGGCACGCGCGATCACTCCGCCGCGTACGTATGCTGCGGAGCAACCGGCGCTTCAACGTCACGATTCGCAAGCTTGTGTGCGAGGTCCCGCGCAATCAGAGCGCCGTGAAAGCGACCGTTCTCGATAAAGATCTCGTTGGTGCGCTCGCCTGCGACGATCACGCCGGCAAGATAAATTCCGGGCACGTTTGACTCCAGCGTTCCGCGATTGCAGATGGGGCAGCGCGCGTTCTTCTCGTCCAGCTTCACGTCGAGCGATTCAATGAATGAGAAGTCAGGATGATAGCCCGTAAGCGCGAACACGAACTGGTTGCGCAGCGTCTTTGGGCCTTCGGGAGTCTGCAGCTCAACGCTGTCCTCCGTGATCCGCGTCACACTCGTGTTGAAGAACGCACTAATCTCGCGGTTCTTGATCCGGTTCTCGATGTCCGGCTTGATCCAGTACTTGACGTGCCGGTGAAGCTCCGGCCCGCGATGCACCAGCGTCACGCGCGCTCCATGACGCCACAGCTCCAGCGCCGCGATGGCTGCTGAGTTCTTGCCACCGATCACAAGCACATCCTGGGCGAAGTAAGGATGCGGCTCGTCGTAGTAGTGCTTCACTTTCGCGAGGTCCTCGCCGGGAATGTTCAGGTAATTCGGCAGGTCATAATAGCCGGTCGAGACGATGAGCTTGCGCGCGCGCTGCTCGTGGTTGCGGCCGAAGCGATCGGTTGTGTGCACCCGGAAGTCACCATCCGAGCCCGAGATGCGATCAACATTTTCGTACTGCAGCACGTTCAGCTTGTAGTGCGCCGCGACCTTGCGGTAGTACTCAAGCGCTTCGCTGCGCGTGGGTTTCTGGTTCGGCGAAGGGAAGGGGATGTTGCCGATCTCCAGCAGCTCCGGCGTGGTGAAGAAAGTCATGTTCGCCGGATAGTGAAAGAGCGAGTTCGTCAGGCAGCCCTTGTCGACCAGCACAACGCTGAAGCCCTCGTTCTGTGCATCGATGGCGCAGGCCAGACCTGTGGGGCCCGCACCGATGACAAGCACGTCGTAGAAAGGCTGTTCGCTCATAGCTCAGATTGTATGGATGAACGAAAGGGCCGCAGGATGCGGCCCTTTCATCGGTCCATTGAAGCCAATGTTTATGCGTCGATATCGACCAGCTTGTGGCTGATGGCGAAGAGCGCAAGCTCCAGCCGCGTGCTGACGCCGGTCTTGTCGAAGATGTTCGAGAGATGCCGCTTCACCGTCTCTTCAGAGATCGTGAACTGCTTGGCGATGTCCTTATTCGAGCAGCCTTCGACGATGCAGGTGACGACTTCGAGCTCGCGCGGTGTGAGGCCGTAGGTCTTCTTCTCCGGAACGGCCGCGGCCTGCTGCATCAAATCGTGCAGCGCGGAGAGCAGATTGACGACACGCTTGCCGCCGATCCAGTAGTCGCCGGAGAGTACAGCGCGCAGGCTTTCGCCGAGATCGCTGGCGACGGAATCCTTGAGCACAATTCCGCGAGCGCCGATCTGCAACGCCTCAATAACCTGCTGCGTGGAGATCAGGCTGGTGAGCAGAACGATCTTTACGCGCGGCGAGCGGTTCATAATCGCACGCATCGCCTCAAGGCCCGGAAGCTTGGGCATCGCGAGATCGAGCAGCAGAATGTCAGGCTCAACCTCGAGCGTTTGCGTGATCGCCTCATCGCCGTCGTTCGCCTCGCCGACGACCTCGAAGCCTGGCTCGCTGGTGAGCATGTTCTTCACGCCGAAACGAACGACAGGATGGTCGTCCGCGACGACGATACGGATGCTCTGATTTCCTGGAAGGCCGGTTCCTTGCGGTCCGGACGCGGGTTTACGCAGTACAGGTGTGGGCATCGTTTGGTGGCCTCTCCTACAGTTTCTCGTTCAGCATACGCTCCAGCCGCTGACACGCCGAATCGAAATCGGCAAGGGCAGAGGTATCGACGGCGGAACCCCCTTCGGTTGCAGTAGCCAGCGCCTGCAACTCCAGCGCTCCCACCATTCCGCAGCTTCCTTTGATCGTGTGGGCCTCCTGCCGGACCGTGGTGTCGTCGCCGCTCTGGGCGGCCGCAGCCATGCGCTCCAGCCGCGCACGCACATCCTCCAGGGTCATGTCGTATAGCTGACGCAACGAGTCAGATCCGATCTTGGATTTCAGCTTGTCGAAGATGTTTTGATCGAGCGGCGGCCGGGGCGCAGGAGCCTCGACTGTGGCGCGAAACTTCCCGGTTGACACTTGCTCTCCACTCTTCGCGCGAGCTTGCGCGACCGCTTCGCCCAGGTCGGCAACCGAGAATGGTTTGCGCAGCGAACCATCGAACGACTGCAGCTCCTCAGGCGACGGCGAGCTGCCGCTCATCGCGAGGATCACAGTGTCGCCAGACAACGCGCCTTCTGCTCGCATCTTGGCTAAACTCCTGGCGAGCTCGCCGCCACGCATTCCCGGCATTTGGATGTCGCACAGGATCACATCGGGCGTCGGTGTGCCTTCACGTGCAACCTGAATCGCCTCGCCGCCCGACACTGCGCGCGTGACCCGGTAACCTTCAATCGTGAGCAGCGCGTCGAGTAGCTCACCCATAATCGGGTCATCGTCCACGACGAGCACCTGTGTCTGTTCCGGCCGGCCCATGCCAGTTCAGATTAGCCCAGCTTCACGCGCGGTGAGGGGAGGGGCATCTTCGCAGGTATGAATTCTGCACTTTCGTCAACACAAAGTGGCTACGCGACACGATAAAGTTAGGCCAGCATTGCTCGCATGTGCTCGCCCTGCCAACACGATCGGCCTGCTCGCCGCGGCCATGACGCGGGTGCCAAGCGTTGAGGGCCTGCGTATCCGCTGTTCTGCTGCTTTGGCAGCTCGGCTCTGCCGCCGCGCCTTCGCCCTCTCATCATCTGCGGTATGAGCGCGAGATCGAATTCGCTGGCCACACTCCCGCGCAGGTTTGTTTCGCGCTTGACGCAAACGTCCTTGGACACACCGAGAGCGCCGGCGGCGGCGACATCCGCATCTTCGGGCGCGACCAACAGCGCGAGTTCGCGGTCCCGTTCGCCTTAACCGAGAGTGGACCGGTAACGGTCGAAGCTCAGCCTGCAACCATCCGGAAGGTTGCAGTGCGCGCCGGCGCGCTGGCGTTCGATGTCTCCATGCCGGCCGGCGATTACACGGACGTCGTTCTCGACGTGAAGGCGAAGAGCTTCGTCGGCGCGGCTGAGGTAACCGGGCTCGATGCAGCCGGTCGCGCGACTCCGATTGGCACGTTTGCCGTCTTTGATCTCACCGCCCAGGGACTGGCAAGGTCCACTCTGCTCTCGCTGCCGGAGTCGAGCTATCCAACGCTCCACGTCGAGCTTCGTCTCTTCACACCGGACGGCCAGCCGTTCCCGATCGAACCATCTCTGATTGCCGGAGCCACGGTGCCGCCGAGCCGCGAACGCCAAACTGTGTATACGACCATTGCCTCCACATCGATGATTGAGCAGCAGGGGCACTGGTCGACGGCAACGATGGTCGTTCCGGCGCACGTACCCATTGAGCGCGCGCGCTTTGTGCTGCGGCCGGATTTTCATCAGGATTTTCTGCGCAATGCGACCATTGCCGCGACGCCCACGGTGAAAGGCTGGGAAGCTACAGGCGCAGCCGAAGGTGTGTCGGGAAACATCTTTCGGGTCGCGCGCGCCGCAACAACTTCCGTGCCGGCGATCGACGCCGCCGCTCTAACCATCAACACCATCATTGGAGCGAACCTGCGCTCGGCCGCGAAGGTGACCGCGACGATCGAGAACGGCGCGTCGGCGCCGCTGCCCATCGAGCGCGTGGACCTTGAGATGCGCGAGCGCCGGCTGTGCTTTGAAGCTCACCGAGGGGTAAGCTACACGCTGCGCTATGGTGATACCGAGCTGTCCGCGCCGTCATACAGCTATGCGCATCGATTTGCCGCTTCTGCGAATCCGATCGTCGCGGAACTCGGACCCGAACAGACGAATCCTAACTACGTGCGCGCCGGAAGCGGCGACGAAAAGCGCTATCCAGAGCACGATCTGCCCTGGGTTTTGCTGATCGCCGCCGTGAGCGTGGCCGGCGTAATCGGATTGCAGTATGTGCGCTACAAGCGTGAGAGCTTGGGATGAATGTGTTGACCCTGAAGCGAACGGCGGATTTGAGCTTGGCCGCGATGCTGCTCGTCGCCGCGATTCCGGCGTGTTGCCAGGCCGATCTCGCGACCGCGCGCCAGGCGCTCGCGCAAAAGCAATACGCGCGCGCGAAGCAGCTGTATCGCGACTTCCTGCGCACACATGCCGGCAATGTTGATGCTGAATTGGGTGTGGCCGACGCGGAGCTAGGGCTGCATGAATATGAAGCTGCGGAGCTGGGACTACCGCCGCGTCGTTGCGGCGCAGCCACAGCTCTGGGTGGCGCACAAAAATCTGGTGATCGTCGAGGCAGAACTCGGCCGTTGGGAGGAGTTCGACCGTGAGCGCGCCGTTCTGCGCGCCGCGAGGGAGCGTGGAGCTCCGGGCATCAGCACGCGCGAGAGCGACATCATCGATTCGTTCGATGTGAACGGCCACCGCTGGATCGTGCGCGAGTACTACGAGCCCGTCGGCCGCTCGGAGGCGCGATACAACTTCGAGCGCTTCTCGCCAGAGGGCAAGGCCGAGGAGTATGTCTCGCTGGAGCCGACCGCCGCAGCCCAGCAAGCACTGAAGCCCGGCGACGTGCAGATCGGTTCCGAAACACAACCGGCCCCGCACGGCAGCGAAGCAGAGTTCTCGCTCAACTGGTACAGCGGCAAAGGTCACGGCACGATCGCCCGCTACCCCAAAGGCGAGCCAAGCTACGAGCGTGTGCGCGCGGATCTCACACGCTGGCTGCGCGCACACCCGATGTAGTTATCGGATCGCTGAATCGACTTCACTGAAGTAACTCGGCGCCTTCAGCAACTCGCGCGGCTTCGAGCCATCCGCGGGTCCTACCAGGCCATCGCGCTCCATCAGGTCTATCAGGTGGGCGGCGCGGCCATAACCGATACGCAGACGACGCTGCAGCAGCGAAGTCGATGCCTTGCCGAACTCGAAGACCAGCCGCACCGCGTCGTCGTACATCGGATCGTTCTCCTCACCGTCATTCCCGCTGCCCAGGCTATCGCCCTTCTCGTCCTTCGGCCCTTCGAGAAAGCCTTCGACGTACTCGGCTTTGCCCTGCGCCTTCCAGAACTGGGTGACGGCGTTGATCTCCTTCTCCGTCACAAACGGGGCGTGAACGCGTTGAAGCCGCGACGTGCCCGGCGGCAGGAAGAGCATGTCGCCGCGGCCCAGCAGCGCCTCGGCGCCATTCGAATCGATGATGGTGCGCGAGTCGACCTTGGTCGCAAGCCGGAAACTCATGCGCGTGGGCACGTTGGCCTTGATCAAACCAGTGATGACATCGACCGACGGACGCTGCGTTGCGAGCACGAGATGAATCCCGACAGCGCGCGCCATCTGCGCAAGCCGGGTGATCGCCTCTTCAACGTTGGCGCGGTCCAGCATCATCAGGTCGGCGAGCTCGTCGATGATGATCATGATGTACGGCAGCGGTTCCTGGTTCACGTCTTCGAACAGGTACTCGCTTCCGTTTTCGAACAGCTTGTTGAACTGGTCGATATTGCGGACATGATTCGCGGCGAGCAGCTTCAGCCGGCGCTCCATCTCCTTCACTGCATTGCGCAGCGCGTTCGCGGCCAGCTTGGCCTCGGTGATGATCGGCGTGAAGAGGTGCGGAATGCCCTCGTACATGCCCAGCTCCACGCGCTTCGGATCAACGAGGATCATGCGCACCTGCTCGGGCGTCGACTTGAACAGAACGCTCATGATCATGGCGTTGATCGCCACGGATTTACCGGAACCCGTGGAACCGGCAATCAGCACGTGCGGCATCGCTGCGAGATCGGCCGTCACGATGCGTCCGTTGATGTCCTTGCCCAGTGCAATGGGCAGCTTCGATTTCGACTGCACGAAGCTCTCGCACTCCACCACATCGCGCAGCCAGATCGTCTCGCGCTCCGGGTTCGGCACCTGGATGCCGACGGTCGATTTGCCTGGCATGCGCTCGATCAGGATGCTCTCGGCCGCCATCGCGAGGCAGAGATCGTCTGCGAGCCCCGTCACGCGCGAGTACTTCACGCCCGCATCAGGACGGAACTCGAACGTCGTGACGACCGGGCCGGGATTGATCTGTTCGACGTTGCCGTTCACGCCAAACTCGGCGCATTTCTCGACCAGCAGCCGAGCCTCGTCGCGCAGCGCGTCCTCGCGCACCAGGGTCTGCACAGCGTCGCGATAGAGCAGGGAGCTGGACGGCAGCTTGTACCCGCGCACCGACTTCGGCGGCAGCGCAATCGCGCGCACATCCGCATCGGCGCGCCGGCCGAACGCGATGTTCTGCGCGGCGATGTCTGCAACCGGCGAAGGCATCGGCGGTAGTTCCGGCACGGTGATAAGCTTCTGCCGCGCCGCCGGAACTCGCGCCGGTGAAGGTTCCGGCATCGGCACATCACCGAATGAGCCCTTCGAAAACAGTGGCGCCGGTGCGTTGCGATCCGGCGCATTCGAGCCATCTGTCCTCGTGGCCGCGAGTTTCACTGCGTGCCTCTACGATGCGAAGATCCGCGTCGTCTTGCGAGCTGCGTAGAGGCGCAGCGGCTGCAGCGAGCTGCGCGGCATAAGGCGCGGCTGCCGCGGCTGCGGTTGCGAGGCTGCTCGCGGCCGGCGCGTCCACCTTCGTTCGCGGAATGTTCTGCCACACCGAAACCGTCTCAGGAGCAGCCGGCTGCGCGGCTTCAACCTCGGCTGCCGCCGCAGTGCCACGGCGGCGTCCAAACCATCCGAACAATCCTGCCAGCAGCGAATTTCCGGGCTCTCGCTGCGTTTTCGGCGCGGCAGCCTCTTGAGCAGCGCGCTCCCGTGCCGCAATCAGTTCCCGGCGGGTCAGATAGGCTTCATCCTCATCCGACCTGGCAGTTGCGACGCGCCAGTTCCTGCGCTGCGCGCGCCGTTCTTTCCATCCGAGATAACGTTCGCGCATGCGGCGGAAAAAGCCAAAGTGTTCGGCGAACCACTCCGGCGCGGTCGCGAGCAGGAAGCTGGTGGTCAGATACAACGACAGCGCGACCATCAACGCGCAGATCACCGCCGCGCCCGGGAAGTTGACGAACTCGATCAGCAGGTCGGCAAGCACGCGGCCCTCGACCCCGGCGACCGGAATCGCTCCGCGCCACAGCATCTGGCCGGGCAGAAGCGCAATGGCCGCCGGCGCAAACACCAGCCACAGCAGCAGCCCGCCGGCCTTCACCGCGGTTGAGCCCACCGGCCGCGAACGCAGCCACGAGAACCCCACACGCCCGATCACCACCGGGGCGAGCAGCACCGCGATCCCGAGCACCTGCAGCAGAATGTCTGCAACGTACGCTCCAACTAGACCCGTCCAGTTGTGCGCCGGATGGACACCCACGCCGCCGCCGACCGTGTTCAGCGACGGGTCCGCAGGGTTGTACGTGACCAGTGAGAGGAGAAGGAGGACGCCGGCGACGAGCACGACAAGCCCCAGCATCTCGTTAAGGCGGCGGCTTCGTGTCGGGGCAAGAACGAGTCTCTGGGACTTCATGGGATGGATGGGCGCACGCGGTCGTAACCCGCTGCGCACGTTGCATCTTGCGCAGCGCAGGCCAACGGACCGAAGACCACCAGAGCTCTTTTATTGTTCCATAGCGCACGGTGGGTTGCGCGCCGGCGTGGGCCGGAACCACACTGGTGACCCGCCACCTTGGTCGCATTGCAGCGGCACCCCATCCCCTGAGCCAACGCCGCGCCCTGAACTGAGCATCCAGCTATAAGGTAGCTCTGCCGCCGGGTGTACGGCCCGGGTGCGGTTGCTCACTTTGAGATGACCGGGGCGGGAGATTTTCGCGATTTCTCTCCCTTGCTGGCGGCGAAGGAGAATCGCGCTCAGCCCCAGACCCGGTCGCATCTATTCGAGGAACGGGGAGAACGACATGGCAAACACACTCGACGGATCAGAGAAGAACCGGGATACGGAACGCGTCCTACTCGACGTCATCAAGATCCTGCAGGATGGCCAGAAGGGCTTCGCCGATATCGGCGAGCACCTCAAGGACGACACCCTGAAGCGCTACTTCCTGGCCGAGAGCCTGAAGCGCGCCAACTTTCGCGCAGAGCTGGAGAACGAACTGCATCGCGCCGGCATGGCCGACGTGAAGGAGTCCGGCACAACGGCAGGTGCGCTGCATCGCACCTGGGGCGACCTCAAGGCCAAGCTCGGCATGGGCTCGGACGCTGAGCTGCTCGCCACGGCAGAGCAGGGCGAGGACGCCGCCAAGAAGGCCTACAAGGACGCTCTCGAGCATGACCTTCCGCTGCCCATCCGCCAGCTCCTTACCGAGCAGCAGGCGCACATCAACAACTCGCACGACTACGTGAGGAACCACCGCGACGAGAAGAAGGCCGCGGCTTAAACTTCCAGCAACGAAGTTGCAAAGGGCGGCCGCGCAGGCCGCTTTCTTTGCGTCTGGATGTTGCTCTGCTACCTAATAGCCGATGTGGTGCAGGTAAAACACCACTCCGCTCGCGACGATGCAGTAGATGCCGAACCAGTACCACCGACCGTTCTCCAGCCACGAGCTCAGCCAGCGCAGCGCGACGATCCCTGCGAGGAAGCTGAGCACCATTCCGACTAGCACCTGCGACCACGCTGGCGTGCAGATTCGCCGCATGGCAGCCTGGCGTCGCATCGTGCGCCGCCCGGTACACGCGCCAAGCCTCACGCGCCAGGGCCGCCGGCGTGAGGATCACCGCCAGCGCGAACGAGAACCGCTCCGCGCGGCTGCGCTCCGCTCCCGTCAGCAGCCCCGTCGAGATCGTCGCGCCCGAGCGAGAGAATCCGCGGAACGGAAGGCACAGTCCCTGCACCGCGCCCATCCATCCTGCCTGCTTGAACGTCACATTTTCGCCCGAGCGTGACGCCGCGCGCTCGTAGCTCAGGCTCGCGAGCGGCGACTTGTCGCGCTCCTTCATGCCCGCCCACAGAATCAGCAGTCCCGCCGCAAACAGCGCCGGCGCGACGAAATCCAGCCGCGAAAACAGCGCCTCCACATCGCCGTTGCCGAAACTGCAGGGCACCGGCGTCGAAGCTTGCAGCGGCCGTCAGGAGTTCCTTGCGCTGGTGCTGCTCGATCACATGAATGATCGGGTATCCGATCACCGCCGTCAGCGCCGTCGCCCAGATCGCCCGCACGACGAACCGCTTGAACGCATCCGCGCTCACGAAGTACGTGCGCTTCCACTGCCGCCAGAAGAACACAATCACCGCGAACATCGTTCCCGTGTGCAGCATCACCAGCAGCAGCGTCATCTCCGGCGACGACGGGTCCAGTCCCGAGCAGCTTCTCCGCAACCACCACATGCGCGGAGCTCGAAACAGGAAGCAGTTCGGCGAGTCCTTGGACGATCGCCAGGATCAGAACTTTAAGCAGAGGCATCCGTATGATTTTATCGCTGCGCGCCGCCGCAGCTCATGAACTTACAATGACGCTCACGCCCAACGAGCATTCTGTGACAACAGCCTTTGTGGATCGCGCCGGCGCCGACGCGTTCAGCCAGGCAGCTCAGTCGCGATCGCTGCCGTAGATCGGAATCCCCTGCTTCACGCGAAACGCAATGCTCTCCGCGCGCGCCGCGTAGTCCGACTTCGGATACTTCTGCTCGCAACTGGTCAGCAATGGCCTGGCAGTTCTGCGCCGCTTTCGCCGCGTTCTTCTTGTCATCGTCCACCGTGTACATCGTCACCAGCACGCCCTGCCTGTACGCCGCGTCATACAGCGCCTCGGCCGACTTCGGCCCGTCCGGATAGCGGTCCGCATACTTCAAATAAAGCTGCGTCTCCATCTCCGGACACTTCGGCAGCCCCTGCCAGTCGCCGCACAGCTTCTCGTCAATCAGGTCAAACGCCGCCCGCGCCGCATACGGCGAGTCCGGATACAGCTTCATCACGCGCTTCAGCTCGCCCTCATACAACTCCGGCCGCAGATACGCCTCCTGCTCGTGCGCGCTCGGCAGACCGTTGATGTCCTGCTTGTCGAGCTGCCAGCGAATATCCGCCGAGCGAAACGCCGCTTCCGCCGCCAGCGGCGAGTCCGGGAAGTAGTCCACCACGCGCTTGTACAGCAGATGCGCCTCCTCGCGCCGCGTCCTTCGGGCGGATGCGGCTGCGCGGCCTGCGCCTCCAACTCCGCCGCCGCGCCGTACAGAATCGCATCGCCGTTCGGCGTCTTCGGCCCGACCACTCCCTGGTCATGCATCCAGCCCGAGAACTGATGGGTCGACTGGCTCGGGTCCTTGAACTCGGGCTCGGAGTCCGGGTCCTGCTCCTCTTTCTCGTCCGTGTTCGCAAACACGTTCACCCACGCGCCGTTGCGGTTCATGATGACGACCTCATGCCCCGGCATCACCGTCGCAATCGGCGGATTGTTGCTGTCCGCCATCACATACAGGTTCGCGACGTGCAGCACGGTCGCGCGCGCAGCCGGATCATACCCGTTCTCGTCGTTGTTGTTTTGTCCTTCTTCTTCTGCCCGAATAGAAGGGCGGGCGACAGCACCAGCAGGGCGGCAGCGGCAAAGCGTGCGTGGAACATAGCTGAAAGATTAGACGTTCCCGGGGCTCAAGCGTGGACGGCGCCGCCGTCTCCTGCTCCAGCTCCTCCCGCAGCCCCGGGTCCAGGTTCCCGCCCGAGACAATCGCCACCACCCGCCGCGCGCTGGGAAGCTCCTTCGCATGAAACAGCGCCGCCGCCAGCGCGACCGCGCCCGAGGGCTCCGCCACAATCGACGTCGCCTTCAGCACAATCCGCAGCGCCTCGCGAATCTCGTCCTCGCTCACGGTCACAATCCCATCCACAAACCGCAGCACATGCGTGAAGTTCCGCTCGCCCATCGACTGCGTCCGCAGCCCGTCCGCAATGGTCCGCGTCGTCTTGGCCGCCGGCCACTCCACCAGCCGCTTCGAATCAGAACGACTCCTTCGCATCCGCCGCCAGCTCCGGCTCGCATCCCCACACCTTCGGCGCCTCGGAGCCCCGAGCCAGCCCCGGCTGCCTCGGCGGCCAGCTTGATCCCCGTCGCCACGCCCGACAGCAACCCTCCGCCCGATACCGGCGAGAGCACCAGCTCCACCCGCGGGCACTGCTCCAGAATCTCCACCCCGCACGTCGCCTGCCCGGCAATGATCGCCTCGTCGTCATACGGCGGCACCATGATGTACCCGCGCTCCGCGACCAGCTCTTCAGCCTTCAGCCTGCGCTCCGTGCTCGCCGGGCCCACCGTCACAATCTCCGCTCCCAGCGCTTCGGTCGCCTCGCGCTTCACCCGCGGCGCATTCTCCGGCATCACGATCACGGCCTTCGCACCCAGCGCCCGCGCCGCATACGCCACACCCTGCGCATGATTGCCCGACGAGTACGTAATCACGCCGCGCTTCAGCTGCTCCGGCGTAAGCTGCGCAATCTTGTTGTACGCGCCCCGCAGCTTGAAGCTGCCAATCGGCTGCGCCGACTCGTCCTTCAGATAAATCTCCGGCAACCGAGTCCGACAGCTCCGGCCAGCCCGGCCATCCGCAGCCGCGCCCGCGACAGCCTCACCAGTCGGAGTTCGAACAGCCGTGGAAGCAATGCGCTCGCGCGCGGCCTCAATATCAGCAAGAGAGATCAGCTCAGGCATCCAGGATTAGTTTACCGCTGTGGCACCGACGTTACTGTACCTCCGCCGCATGCAGCACCATCGCGAAGAAGTGCACCAGCCGCAACTGGTCCATCATCGTCGGCCCGGCGTCCATCCAGGTCAAGGTGCGACAGCACCGGCGAGATCAGCTCCGCGCGCAGGCTTCTCTTCGGCAGCTCCGCGGCCATCCACTCCGTCTCTGCCGACGGAATGATGTTGTCGCCCGCGCCATGCAGCAGATACACCGGCGTCTTCAGGTTCGCCAGTCTTCCCTCTGGACTCACCGCCGCCATGTCCTGCAGGTGCCGCTCGTCATCTCGTTCCAGCGCATTCTGCGTGGCAGGCCTCCGTCGTATCCATCAGCGCCTTGGCCTCACTCGCCTGCGTCGCGTTCAGCGTCTTCAACGCGACGCGCTCGCCCGCCGCGTCCTCGTACAAATGCGCGCGCAACACCGCGCGGATCGCCGCAACATCCTGCGCCGGAACAAAGTCTCCCAGGTGCTCATACTCCAGCACCAGCGGCCCATACTCATGCGGAGCGAGCCGCTCCACCGTGCCATCCGGCCGCTCGTCAGAGCCCGTCCGGTAGTACTCCGCAACCCGGCTCATCGCATCCTGCGAGCCGACCGCAACCACAAACCGAATATGCTCGGCTCATACTGCGCATCCGCCGCCGCCACCAGCGACAGTCCACCCGAGAAGCTCAGCCCCATCACGCCAACCGGCCGCCCGTCATGCTCCTTCGCCAGCCACTTCGCCGATTCGCCAATCGTCGCAATCGAGCTCGCGCCCACCTGGTAATCCTTGATGTCCGGCAGCTCCGGCGTCAGCACCTGCACACCGCACGCCGCCATCGCCGTCGCAAAGTTCTCCAGCCGCGGCTCGTCGATCCCCAGATGATGCACGCCATGCAGCACCATGATCGACGGCGCATTGGCCGGACGCAGCGGCGTATACAGCCGCGCCCGCACCGGTCCGCTTGCCAGCGGAAGCTCCAGATCCCGCACCTCAATCGGCTCGCTCACAAACCGCCGCAGCCACGACGGCACCGGCTTGTCCGCAACCAGGTCCAGCACAGCCGCCGACTGCAGATGCACCCGAACCAGCGGCCACGCTGCGAACCCGAGCACCACCAGCATCAGGCATGCGGCCAAAGCCAGCCACCGCATTCTCCGGCTCACTTCGCGAGTCGAAGCTGTCGTATCTCCCCATGTCAGCGCCGTACCAGCAGCAGGATCACCAGCGCCAGCAGAATCACATTCAACGGCAGCAGGATCGTCACCATCGCGCTGGTGATCGCGACTCTGCGCTCCAGCGCACCCGCCCGCTCCTCCGCTGCCTCGGCGGCTGCACGCGCCGCTGCTCACCTGCTCGCCAAGCTGCAGCAAACTGCTCGCCCTGCTCGTTCAGCTGCCTGTAGATGCCCTCATGCGATGCAGTCACGCGGCTGATATCGCCACGAATCTCTTCGCCGAGCTTCGCGACAGACGAACGCGTCGCGTCGTCGCCCGCGAGCTTCGACTGCAGAAAGCGATCTGCCGTCGGACAGCAGCCGTGCAACATGAGGTGCAATTTCAATCAGCTGGGAAAGAGCCTTGGGCCACATGCTCGGCATTGTAGCCGGGTCAGGCCCTCACTACAGCAGAATGTTCGAATCGCCTGCGCCGGTGCTTCAGAATCACGGCAACAATCGCACACAGCAGAATCGCCGCGATAAAAATCTGCGACCACAACGCAGTAGATACACCACTTCTGGATAACGAACGCCTCCAGGTAGCTCAGCATCGCCGCGCAGAAGAACCCAATCTCCGCAAGCTGCAGCGTCACCCACGTCCAGTCCACCAGCGCGCCGCCACGATCAGCCCATACCCGATGATCCCAATCGTCGCCACCGGAATGTGGACCTTCTTTGACCCCGGCTGCTCATCGAACGACTCCGCCGGAAACACCGCAAACCGCGAGTGGTTCACCGCGCCGCAGTCCCACTTCTCCGTCACCGCGCACGGCGGCGCCTGGCTTGGGTCCTGCATGTGAATGCGAAGAGCGAGCACCGAGTCAATCAGACCCGGCAAGAGCAAGCAAAGCGATCAGGAAGCGCATCTTCCCCGTATTGTAGGCTGAGCGTTCGCACACGCGCATCGGCGAAAATACGAGGCATAACAAGAACACGAGGACACATGAGCGAAACGACGGCGCAACCGGAACCGGCCAACACCACAGCGACATCACTCGACCCGCTGCACCTCTGGTCGCGGTCTCAACTCCGCCGGCGAGGCGCAAGCGTGGGTCGAATCAGCACCTCCAGGCCTCGCGCGACCGCATCGCCGACCTCATCGCGGCCGGCACAACTCGCTCCGCCATCGAAATCCTCGCGCTCTACGATCAGGCCGCGTGGCACCTGCGCATGGCCGGCAGCCAGGCGCACGTCATGTTCATGGTGCATCCGCTCGCTCCCGTTCGCGACGCCGCACAAGCGCTCTCGCAGCTCGTCGCCGCCGAAGGCGTCCAAGCTCAGCCTCAATCGCGATGTCTTCAAGGCGCTCGAAGCCCTCGACGTCGCCGGCGAAGACGCCGCAACGCGCTACTATCTCGAGCGCACGCTGCTCGGCTATCGTCTCGCCGGCGTCGACCGCGACGACGCCACCCGCGAAAAAATCCGCGAGCTCGCCGACAAGTCCACCGAGCTCGGCATGCGCTTCGCCCGCACCGTGCAGGACGACGTCCGCCAGATCGAAGTCACCGACCCCAACGAACTCCGCGGCCTTCCGCCGGACTTCCTCGAGCGCTTCAGCGTCCGAGAGCAGAATGGCAGGCTCACTCACGAGTCGAATCCAGACCAGCCCGTCGTCCTCACCACCGACCCGCCTGTCCTCGCACCCGTGATGACCTACGCCGCCAGCTCCGCGCTGCGCCGCCGCATGTACCTCGCCTACAACGACCGCGGCTATCCCACCAACGCGCCCATCCTGCTCGACCTCCTCAAAACCCGCGAGGAGATGGCCGAAACTCTCGGCTTCCGCAGTTGGGCCGACCTCGCCACCGTCGACCAGATGATGGGCTCCGCCGCAAACATGCGCAAGTTCCTCTCGGACGTCGAAGACGCCGCGCGCGAAACAGCCCAGCGCGAGTTCGCCGAGCTCGAAGCGTTCGTCCGCGAGCACGACCCCAAAGCCCTCCCGCTCACGCTCAGCGACGCCCGCTTCTGGGAAGAGCAATATCGCCGCGCGCACTACAACTTCGACTCACAATCCGTGCGCCCGTTCTTCCCTTACGAGCAGGTCGAAGCCGGCATCCTCTCCATCGCCGGCCAGCTCTTCGGCGTGCGCTTCGAGCGCAACACCTCCGCTGCCGTCTGGCACCCGGACGTCAAAGCCTTCGACGTCTTCGAAGCCTCATCCGCGAACAAATCACAGCCCATCGGCCGAATCTACCTCGACATGCATCCGCGCGAAGGCAAGAGCAAGTGGTTCTCCGAGTGCTCCCTCGTCGGCGGCGTCCGCGGCCAGCAGATTCCCGAAGCCTCGCTCGTCTGCAACTTCACCCAACCCACCGGCAAAGATCCCGGCCTGCTCCAGTACTCCGACGTCGTCACTTACTTCCACGAGTTCGGCCATCTCATGCACGAGATTCTCGGCGGACAGCAGCGCTGGGCCGGCCAGAGCGGCATCGCCACCGAAGGCGACTTCGTCGAAGTTCCCTCGCAGATGCTGGAGGAGTTCTTCGAGCGCGCGGACGTCCTCCGCACCTTCGCGCATCACTACCAGACCGGCGAGCCCATCCCTGAAGAGACCGTCGCGCGCATGACTCGCGCCAGCGCTCACGGCCGCGCACTCTCCACGCTGACCCAGGTCATGTACGCCACCTACAGCATGGAAACTCACGACCGTCGCGCCGCCGAGCTCGATCTCGACACCCTTCTGCGCGAAGGCTACGACCGCTTCTCGAAATACGAGTTCGTCGACGGCAACCGCATGTACGCTGCCTTCACCCACCTCATCGGCTACACCTCGAACTACTACACGTACCTCTTCGACAAGGTCATCGCACTCGAGTTCTTCGCCGAGTTCGGACAACAGACTTCGGACGAACTCCTCACCGGCTCCGTCGCGCGCCGCTATCGCAGCCTCGTGCTCGAGCCCGGCGGCTCCAAGCCCGCAAAAGAAATTGTGCAGGACTTCCTCGGCCGCGAGACCAGCATGAGCGCGCTGCGCTCCTGGATCGACCGCGAATTCGCCGCCTGACGCGCCCAACGCCCGGGCCGCCACTTCGCGGCCTGACGCACGAGCTAATCCCCGCCGCGGGCGCGCCACAACCGTCGCGGCAGCAGATACGTAAATCCCGCGAAGCTCTGCCAGCGCGTCGACGTGCTCGTGAAACCGTGCGAGAAGCCGCCATCCAGCACCAGGTTCGCGCGCACCGTGTAGCTCAGCGCAAACAGTCCATCCAGCAGATCTGCTCGCGCAACATGACTGCCCTTCGCTGTCGCATGCACCAGCGGCTGCGAGAAGTGATAAACCTCAACGGCCACCTGTAGATTGGGTCCAGTCAGCGGATGATTCACCGAAAGCGTCTGCCCAAACTGCGCCCGCCTCAGCATCACGTCCGCTCCGGTTCGCGCCGAGCTCTCGCTCTCCGTCTGCTCATTCATCAGGAAGTTGCTGTCGTAATGGAACTTCCCGACATCGCCGCTCACCAGCAGCAGCACTCCATTCGCATACCCACCCTGATCGGTGTCCGGCGTCGTTCCTGCGTGCACGCGTCCCAGGTACGCCACCGAAACCGTCGGCATGGTCAATGCACGATGAGGACCCTGCGGAGCCTTTGACGTCTCGGCAGGCGCTGAAGGAGCCAGATACAGCACAGCCTGCGCACCCACCAGAACGTCACCAGAGCCGCGCTCCGAAATGTCGGACTTCACCTCGCGGCTCTCGGCAAAAGGCTGCGTCTGCGCTTCGAGCATCAGTCGCGGATGCACCGCCATCTTCGCCACAAAATTTGCACCGTACTGCGACATCGTCTCCGGCGAGTCCAGCGAGCCGAGATATCCCTGCTCAAACTGCAGATAGCCAACCGGCGGCAGCGTCGCAGGGTTCGTCACCGTCGGCCGAGCCGGATTCGCTGTCGGAGTTTGTGCGTGACCGCACGCGCACATTGCAGCGCCAAGCGCCACACACACGACGACTCTCCCGCCTGCCAGGCATCCGCGCATGCAGCGATGCTATCCCTTGCGCTTCGCCTTCACAGCTTGTTTCGTGCTCTTCTTCGGGGCCGCAGCCTTTACCGGCGGCTTGCGCGCCGTCTCCGTCTTCGCCGCAGACTTCACCGCCGGCTTCGCCTTGCCATTGCTCTTCGCCGCGGCCGCGCCCCGGCCATTCAACCTTCCGCTCGCCGCAGCCTTGGACGCAGCAGCGCTCGCCGTCGATCTCCCCGCCGACTTCACCTGGATATCTTCCGCTCGCCGATCCGCGCGCGACACAACCCGCGGCGGGGGCCCCGCAGCCGGTTCAGGGTCCGCATGTGACGCTGCCGCACGCGGCCCAATATCCACCCGCGCCGCGGTTCCCGGCACATGACCATCGCCGCCGGCATTCTCCGCGTTCTGCCGCAGCGAGTGCAGCACGACGCGCAGCATCTCCTCCTCCGGAGCCGGCTTGCCCGTCCATATCTCGAACTGCCGCGCTCCCTGCTGCACAAACATCTCTACGCCCGAAATCACCGCCAGGCCCTTCTGCTTCGCCATCCGCAGCAGCGGCGTCTCAATCGGGTTGTACACCAGGTCAAACACAATCCGCGCATTCAAATCCTCGCGCGCGAGAATCGACGCCGTCTTGTTCCCGCTCATCCCCGCCGGCGTCGCGTTGATGATCACATCGAAGCTCTGCTTAGCCAGCGCCTCGCGCCTCACCGTCTTTGCGCCCGCCTGCCGCGCCAGCTTCTGCGCCGTCTCGGGCGTGCGGTTCATGATCCAAACCTCCGCGCCCTTGTCGCGGCAGCCAAACACCGCCGCGCGCGCTGCTCCTCCCGCGCCCAGCACCAGCACCTTCGCTCCGCGCAGGCTCAGTCGCCGCTCCAGCGGCCCCACAATTCCCGCTACGTCCGTGTTGAAGCCGTAAAACTTTCCGTCCGGCAGACGCGAGATCGTATTCACCGCGCCAATCTTCGTCGACAGCGGGTCCGTCCGCTCGAGGAAGGGAATTACGCCTTCCTTCAGCGGCATCGTCACACTCAGCCCCTGGATCGGAATCTCACGCGCCAGTTTGAACAGGTCGTCGACATTCTTCGTCTGCAGCGCGAGATACACCGCATTCACCGTCTCCCGCCGGAACGCCGTGTTCATCATCAGCGGCGAAAGCGAAGACCGGATCGGGTCACCCGCAACGCCATACACCTTCGTCGCCACATCCACCTGGTCGATCCGGTACGTCTCGAGCAGCGTGCGCGCCGCAATCTGTCCCGCCGCCGTCTCCTCGCCATGCGTGGCCGCCGCAAACGTGAACACTGAGCCGGCCCGCAGTCCCAGCACGCGCGAGATAATGCCGGCCTCGCCCATGCAAATGCCCACCAGCCTCTCGTTGGACCGGTCTTCCATCCGCTCCAGAAAGTGCATTAGCTTCAGGTTGTCCGTCAGCGTCCGCGCCGTCGGCACCACCTTCATGAAGTCCGGAGCCCACGGCGCCATCCGCGCATAAACCGCATCCAGATCGCCCGTCTGCTTGAAGTCGTGAAAACTCAGGATCACCGCCGCGCCCGCATCGCGCAGCTTCTGCATCGTGTTCTTCGGCAGCTTCTCGATCGATTCCAACTCGACGTCGACTAGATGAAATCCCGCCTCTGCAGCCTTCAGCAAAATCTCCAGCGCCGCCTGGTTCGATCCCTCGAATCGCCCCCCGTTGTCCTTACATCGGCACGTCGCAACCACTGTAGCTCCGCCGTTTTCAGCAAGGAACTGCTTCAGCACCGGCAACGCCGTCGCAGGCTTCGCCAGATAATCCAGCCGGAACTCAATAAATGTCGTGTCCTTCAGGGCGGCGGAGGCCTTCTCCACCATGTCCTCGGCAGATTGGCCGGTAATCGCAATGCAAATCTTGCCAATGCGCGAGCGGAGCAGGTGGGAGGCGATTTGGGTACTCGTATTCATGCGTGGCAACCGCGGTAGAGTACCGCCGAAACTCCCCAGATGCAATAGCTTTGGAGTGGAGACAGGAGATCTGAGGGCACGCTCACGGCTCAAAACCACCCTGCCGAAACCGCTGAACTTCGGTGCCCAACTCCCGAAGTTGGACGCATCGACCGCCCAAGGGTTGCACCTTTCTTTTCACCGGGACAGCCAATATAAACACTCATGCAACCCGCCAGACACTCGTGCGTCTAACCAGATAACTGAGAGGCTAATTTCAGACTGTCCTACCCGTAGTAGAACCTCCCTCTTTTTTGCCCTCTTGGGCACCCTCTAATTTCCTTCAGTATCCCCTCCCCGAAAGCCTCTCAAGGGCCCGCCCGAAAGCGGGCCCAATCACTTTAACCCCCTAAAATCAAACTGTGAGGAACACGATAGATCAGAGCCAGAGCCCCGAGCCCGGCAAAAGCCGTCGGCGTGCCAAAAGTCCTCAGCCCGCCCTTGAAACGCCTGAAGCTATCGCCGCTGTCGACGCCATCTTTGCCGCCGTCGGCCTCGAACACGGTCGCCGCGTCACCCGAACCGGCACCTGGGCCGCCGGCGAACGCATCCGCAATCAGCGCACCTCCCAAACCGACATCAAACCCACGACCAACAAGCCCCGCGGCGCCCCCGGCGTGATCCGGCCCGCCGGTTGGGACGCCTTCCCTTGGCTGCGCGCCGGCTTCAGCACCCGCGAAGGCGGCGCAACCACCATCTACGGCAATCCCGCCGACCTCAACCTCGGCTGGACCACCGCCGATGCGCCCGAATCCGTCGCGGACAACCGCCGCCGCTTCCTCGAAGCCGTCGCCGCCCCGCACCCCGGGACCCTCGTCGCCCTTCGCCAGTTTCACAGCGGCCTCATCCGCGTCGTTGGTCACGAAAATCCGCCACTCATCACGCCGGAAGGCAAGCCCGTCCTCCGTGGCGACGCACTCGTCACAAATCGGCCTAACCTGCTGCTCGCCATCCTCACCGCCGACTGCGTCCCCGTCCTCGTCGCCGACACCCGCCGCCGCGTCGTCGCCGCCTTCCACGCCGGCTGGCGCGGCACCCTCGCCCGCATCGTCGAGCGCGGCATCGGCACCATGCGCCTGCAGTTCGGCTCCAAACCAAAGGACCTCATCGCCGGCATCGGCCCCGGCATCGGCCCCTGCTGCTACTCTGTCGGCGAGGAGATTCGCTTCGACTTCGAGAGCCAGTTCGCCTACGCGCCTGCGCTCTTGACCGAGGTCTACGACTCCGATCCGGTCCGCGACAAATACCCGTTGCTCTTCCTCACCGCCCGCGCCCCCGGCCACTCCAACATCGGGCCGCAGATCCACCTCGACCTCATTGAAGCCAACCGCCGCCAGCTCCTCGACGCCGGCCTCAACGCCTCAAAGATCTCCGTCGTCGGCGAGTGCACCGCCTGCACCCGCCTACCCAACGGCCAGCGCCGCTACTTCTCCCACCGCGACGAGCACGGCTATACCGGCCGCATGCTCTCCGCCATCGGCATCACCGCCGATTAGCCCCCGCTTACCGTTAACTCTTACCCCTTACCCCTTACCCCTTACCGTCTACCCTCTACTGCCCATCTTGCCCAGCTCTTCAAACAGCGCATCGCGATGCACCCACGCATACGCGTCCACCTTGTTCAGGTTCATCAGATAGATCCAGCCAGCCGCAGCTGCCGTGCACGCGAACACCAGCGGCACCACCCACCGCACGTGGCCCAGCTCTGCAAGAAACGTCACCGCCGCCCCCACTCCACCCGCGCCCAGCAGAATGCCCATGCTGAGAAACGAGCTTGCCGCCCGCGCCTGCTTCTGCGCCGCCCGCCCCGCCTCCACCCGCTTCGGCGACCGGATCGACATGTAGTTCCCCACCGTCAGCTCCAGCAGCAGCGCCGTTAGCATCCACAGCATCGCGCCCGCCAGAAACACCGCCGACGGCATTCCGGCCGAGTACGCCAATACCGCAACCACCGCAACCGTCTCCGCCAGCGCCACGCCCGCGCACAGCACATTCTTGCCGATCATCACCTCGCGCAAGCGCACCGGCGCAAAGAAGTAGGTCTGCGCTCCCGTTCCTTCCAGGCCAAACGAGTTGAAGCTCATCGGAAACACGCCCAGCAGCCCATACGCCAGCGCCGACAGATAGATCAGCGGCCCATGCGTCCCCGCCCGCACAGTCCATCTGCCCGCAAAGATGATCACCATCACCAGCGGCATCACCAGCCCATAGAACAACCCCGTATTGCGCCTCAGGTACAAGAACTCCTTCGCCGCCACCGCACGCACCACATCCATCGGCCGCGAAGCCGCGGAAACGTAAGCCGCCGCGGAAACGTAAGCCGCCGCAGAAACGTCCGTCCCCGCCGGCGCTAACGCCGCAGACTCGCGAACCGCCGTCGCCGTCTGCTTATCTCTCCGCTTGCGCACTCCGTTCGCCGCATCGCTCAGGTTCTCTCCGCGATACTCCGTCCGCATGCGAAGGCCGTACACCCCCAGAAAAACCGCGCCCCACGCCGCCGACGCCAAATTCTCCTCCGCATACTTCGCATCATTCCGGCGCGCCGCCGCCACCACCGACTCACCCGCAATCTCCGGCGGCAGCACCCGCAGGTACGGCTCCACCGCCGCAATCCCTTGCTGCAGCTTGCCGACCGTCTTCATGTCCACGCGCCGGTTGTGATACGCCGGGTTATACAAAAAATTCAGCGCCTGCGCTCCAATCGACACCAGGAAGATCAACGCCGTCAGCACCTCGCGCGCCCGCCGCGTCGACAACCACCGATCCACCCACGCAAACACCATCCCTGTGAACAGCACGTTCACTAGCGCGAACAGCGCCATCGCCGCCAACGCCCACCATGTGAGCCGAGGTCTCGCCAACGAAAGCCCCGCCGCCGCCGCGATTGACATCAGCGTTACGACGATATTTCCCGGCGCCAGAATCCCAAAAAACAGCCGCATCGTCGTGTAGCTGCGAACGCTCACCGGAAACCGAATCAACTGCGTCGGATCGAACGTCGTGCCCGGCCGCCCCAGGTTCAGGTTGACCAGTTGCGTCAACACAAAGATCCCCCACAGCACCCAGCTCACCCGCTCCATGTGCCCCGTTGACACTGCCGCATACGCGCTCCCCAAAGCGGCGGCGCATAACCCGCACACGACCACCAGCGCAACCGGCAGCACCAGCAGCGTCGCCGCCAGGTCGCTCATGCCACCCTTGCGGCGCAGCCCATTGCGAAACATCTGCCAGCGCAATCTCGCGACCGCCGCAAACTGCGC
This sequence comes from uncultured Verrucomicrobiae bacterium, assembly GCA_963716225.1. Classification (GTDB taxonomy): domain Bacteria; phylum Acidobacteriota; class Terriglobia; order Terriglobales; family Acidobacteriaceae; genus Granulicella. The sequence goes on from OY970299.1 coordinate 2,723,725, forward strand.
CCGCCGCTGCGTCCCAGTCCACGCAGCACCGCGCGTTCCGGCACCCGCAGCAAGCGCTGCCTGCTCTCCGGCGGGCTCCAGGCTCCGGTCTAGCTCAGCCACGCGAGCTCTCCCTCCCGCACCGTCATATCGCTCGCGTCCTTACCCACCACGCTCAGAAAGATCTGCTCCAGCGTCAGCCGCTCGGTCTGTCCTCCAGCCGCCGCCAGCTTCGCCTGCACGCCCGCGCGCAGCTCATCCAGCGATCCATTCGCCACAATCCGGCCGCGGTCGATGATCGCAATATGCGAGCACAGCCGCTCCACAATCTCCAGCACATGCGACGTCAGAAAGATCGTCGCCCCGCGCGTGATCATCCGCTGCAACATCTGCTTCAGCGTTCCCGCCGCCACCGCGTCCACGCCCTCAAACGGCTCATCCAGAAACAGCACGCGCGGCCCATGAATCACCGCCGCCGCCATCGCCAGCTTCTTTCCCATGCCGTGTGAAAAATCCGCAATCAGCTTCTTCGGCTCGTCCGCCAGGTTCATGAACTCCAGCAGCTCAGCCGTGCGCTCCTGCGCGGTCCGCCGCTCCAGCCCATACATCCGCCCCACGAACTCCAGGTACTCGCGCGCTGTCAGTTTTCCAAACAGCGCCATGCCTTCCGGCACCACGCCGATGTTCCGCTTCACCTCCAGCGGATTGCGAAACAGGTCCTGCCCCAGGATCTGAATGCTGCCCGTCGTCGGCGCAAGCAGCCCCGTCATCATCTTGATGGTTGTAGATTTGCCGGCCCCGTTCGGCCCCAGAAACCCGAAGAACTGCCCCGGCTCAACCACAAGCTCAATGTGGTCCACCGCCGTGAACTCATTGAAGCTCCGGCTGAGGTCGTGCACTGCAATCGCAGACATTAGCCGAGTCTACGGTATCGCCGTTTACATCGGTGGCGGATGGTGCGGGTCGACATTCCCGTTCGATCCGCCGTCACCCGCCCGATCGCTCGACGCCCCGTCGCCTGCGCCCTTCTGTCCGCGGTGGCCCGCCTCACTCGGATTCACAAGGTCACGCAGCTCCTTGCTCGGCTTGAAGAACGGCACCCGCTTGGCCGGCACCGCAACCGCCGCTCCCGTCTTCGGATTGCGTCCCGTCCGCGAGTTCCGCTGCCGCGTCCGGAAGCTCCCAAACCCGCGTACTTCCACCTTGTCATTGGCCTTCAGTGCATTAATGATCGACTCGAACAACGTGTCGACGATGACCTCACCGTCACGGCGGGTGAGGTCACCAAGTGCGGTGACCTGGTCGACTAGATCAGCTTTCGTCATGAAGGGTCCTCTCCCGGGCCAGAGATACTCGCGCTAGCGGTCCATCGCCCTTTAGTCTAAGCCACTTAGACGGCTTCACTCACCGGCACGGCGCATATGCTGTCAAAAATTTCCAGTTATTTCCTCTTGTCTCGCAAATTGAGATGCTCTAAACCCGCCCCGCAGCACCCAAAAAGAAAGCCCATGCCGGAGCATGGGCCCTCTCGTCCAGGTTGGAAATCAGTAGGTCGGCTCCGTCGCCACCAGGTTGCCGCTCGTGATCTGGGCCGAAACCGGCGTAATCGTCGGATACGCCGCGCCCACAATCTCCGTCAGCATAAAGCTGCCCGGAGTGCAATCGTTCGTCGTGCAGCCCGCATTCGACATCCACACGTTGCCGGCATCATCGACGCCCACGCCATACGGTGTCGTCGCGGTCGCCGTGTCCGCCGTGGTCCCGTTGTGCAGCAACAGGTGCGCCGTCACCGCCGTCCCCGCCGCGTCCAGGTAAACGCCTCCGTTGGTATTCGTCGGTGTGTTTACCGGGACCTGCAGAACACCGCCGGTCGCGCTCTCCGCAACCCACAACTGCCCCGCTCCGTCGATTGCAGCTCCTTCGGCGGAGTTCGCCAGCGCACCGGTGAACGCGACGCACTTCGCCAACGAGTAGATGCAAAGTCCGTCGTTGGCGGCCTTCGCAGCGGTGTGGGAACGCACCGCTACATCGTCGTTGCCGGTGTAGATGACCTGCCCGCTGAAGGCGCCGGATGTCCCGATCTGGCTTAGCAGTGGCGCCGATGTTACGTAGTCGTACCGGAACACCGCAGTCGAAGTGTCCTCAACCGTCACTGCGTCGCCATCGCTCGTGTCTCCCGCCGTCGAAACGACCGGGAGCGGGAACGTAATTCCCTCCAGCGAGTAGCTCGAGCGGTCCGCCGAGATGTTCGCCAGCTCATACTTTCCGCTGTTCGTAATCCCCACATTCACGCGGTCGTCCCCGCCAATCGTCAGAGCCTGGCTGCTCGTGTTCGGGAATGACACAGTCTCGTCCAGCGTCGGCGATGTGGTCAGATACCCGGCCACGGTCGAGCTCGAGCCGTCGTTCAGCCATACGTACGCATTCGCATCAATCGCGACCTGCTGCGGGTGCACCAGACCGGCCGTGTTGTACGGTCCGCTGAACGTCTGGTTGGTCGGATCAAAATAGGCCGCACCCACCGATCCCGATGCATTGCTCGGGAACCAGATCCTGCCCGTGCTGTCGATGTCCAGCGTGCTCAGCGTCCCCGTATCGACGGCCAGACCGAGCGACGAAGTCGTGTACCCGATCCCGATGCTCCAGTCATTCGGCTGCGCCGTCAGGTAAGGAAGGAACGGCGGTGTGCCGCCGATCAGCGCGTAAAGGTTCGCAACCTGCACCGTCGGGTGCAGCGCCATTTGTACCGCCGCCTGCAGCGTGTCCGAAGGCCGCGTTGCCAGCCCGTTCTGCGTGTAGTGGAACAGCTTGCCGCAGGTCGTCTTCGTCTCCGTCGTATTCGGCGATCCCGTCGAGTTGATACACGCCGAGATGATGTTTGCGATCGTATTGATCTTCTGCCACTCGATGGTGTAATTACCCGCGGCCTGGTTCGCCGCCCCGATCGCATTGAAGATCATCAGCGGCATCGTTGTATTGTTCGCGAACATCAGGCCGCGCGAGTAGTTCACTGTGCCACCCGAGGTCGTCGACGGTCCGCCAATCCAGTCATTCGCCGCGTCCGCTCCCCCCGTCGTCGTTGAGAAGAAGTGCGAGAACACAAACGCCGTTCCTGCCGTCGTCACCTCGTTCATAATCACGAAGCTCTTTTGCGCATACGAGCATTCGCCCAGCGCTGCCGCCTCGACGGCCGACGGATTCGTACCACCCGCCCCCGCGTTGCCGCCGATTCCCAGCAGGTACACCGGCGTGTTCGACTGCGGGCACGTGTACCCCGGCAGCGTGAAGTTTCCATTCGTGTCCGTCGTCGTCGACGACAGAATCGTTCCCGTCGATCCATAGCCTGACGTTCCCATCGCGACTACCGAAATCGTGGCCCCGACGACCGGCTGCTGGCCGCCCATTGCGCGCCCCACAATCCCCGGTGACTGCACGTTCGGGACGATCATGGATGTCTGATCCACACCGCAGCCGGTCAACAGCAGCGCGGGCACGAGGGTCGTGACACCACATACAAAAAGCTTGAGTCGCATTGGGGGGCCTCCGGAGGTAACCACTTCTAGGAATTGCGAGGGCTATGAGGTGTTATACACCGACGCTTGGAAAGTAAGAACGCACTTAGATTATGCAGGGTTGCTAAGAACCACAAACAACGAACGTCACGTTACTTTCGTGTCGCAGTCGCCCGCGCCCACAATTTCGCTCTCCGCTGTCGGCTCAAGCCCCTTCGCATGTACAATCCCTTCAATTTCATCTGCTTGATGCGTCGCTCCCCATCCGCACACACACCCGGCCACGGCGGCCACAGAGCCGCCTCAACCCCGGCCTTTCGTGCCCTGATGACTGCGCTTACGCCTTTCGGCTATTTCCACAGGAAGTAAAATCCCGGCGACTGGTTCAGCAGAGTTGTCGGATTTCGGAACAGATCCGTTGTCTCATCTCCGGTCAGCAGCGCCAGCAGCCCATGCTTCTCCTTGGCCGGCCGTATCACGTTTGGTTCCCCCTTCAATCCCACACGCTTCGCCGTATCCAGCAGCGCCTGCCGGTACCCGCCCTGCTGGTCGATGAGTCCCAGCGGCTGCGCCTGCTCGCCCGTCCACACCTGCCCCGTCGCCAGCGGCTGGATCTTGTCCGCCGTTGTATGCCGCCCCGCCGCCACATCGCGGATGAACTGCCCATACATGTTGTCGATCAAGCTCTGGAAGTACGCCTGCTCCTGCGGCGTCATGTCCCGTGTCGGATCACCGGCATCCTTCAACTGACCATCGTGCAGGTTCACGGCTTTCAGCTTCGCCCACTTCAGCAGCTCGCCGTAGTTTGTCCACTCCATGATCACGCCAATCGATCCCACCACACTTGCCTGGTTCGCATAAATCCTGTCGCACGCTGACGCAATGTAGTACGCCCCTGACGCTCCCACACTCTCCACCGACGCCACCACCGGCTTGTGCAGCTCATTCCGAACCCGCAGCACCTCGTGGTACACCTCCTGCGATGCCGCCGCTCCTCCACCCGGCGAGTCAATATGCAGCACGATCGCCTTCACCGACGAGTCATTCCCAAACCGCTCCAACTGCCGGTCAATCTTGTCCGCATCCACAATCACGCCGCTGACGTCGATCACCGCAATGCTCGGCTCCCCAAAGCTGCCGCCATCGCTCGCCCCCGCCATCGCCACCATGAAGCGCATAAACGTGAATAGGAATCCGAGCAGCACCACCGCCGCGATCGCGACCACCACCCACACCCATACCGGTCGCTTGCTGGCCGGATATCCAGGCGGATACCCATACGCATACGGGTACCCAGCCGGCGGATACGCATATCCCGGCTGCGCCTGCGCTCCCGTCGGCGGCTGTTGCGAATACGGCGGATACGGTGCTCTTGGCTGCTCGCTCATTCCGCCGAGTGTAGCAGCGCCGAATCATCGGCGTCTCCGCAACAACTCTTCCTCCCTGATCCCTGATCCCTAATCCCTAATCCCTAATCCCTGATCCCTGATCCCTGATCCCTGATCCCTAATCCCTGCTTTCCAAAATGACGTATCATGATTTCGCCTCCGCGCCGGCTTCGCCTCCCGCGCCCGGCGGATTGCACGCACGTGACCGCTCCCTTCCTCAGCATCGTTATTCCGGCCTACAACGAAGGCGCACGGATCGAAAACGCCCTCGACCGCGTCCTCTCCTGTGTCGCCGAGCGCCACTGGAACGCCGAGGTCCTCGTCGTCGACGACGGCTCGTCCGACAACACCCCCGAAATCGTTCGCCGCTGGATGGACACCCACCCCAACCTGCAGCTCATCCACAACGAGACCAACCGCGGCAAAGGCTACTCCGTCCGCAACGGCCTCCTGCAGGCGCAAGGCAATGTCGTCATGTTCACTGACGCCGACCTCTCTTCACCCATCGAAGAAGCCGAGCGCCTCTTCGCCGCCATCGACGCCGGCGCCGACGTCGCCATCGGCTCCCGCTGGCTCGAGCGCTCCCGCCAGACCATCCACCAGCCGCTCTACCGCCGCTTCTTCGGCCGCTGCTTCAACTGGGTCACCCGCAAACTCATGGGCCTGCCGTACAAGGACACCCAGTGCGGCTTCAAAGCCTTCCGCCGCGACGCCGCCCAGACCATCTTCCGTCTCCAGACCATCGAGCGCTGGGGCTTCGACCCCGAAATCCTCTTCATCTCCCGCAAGCTCGGCTACAAAATCGTCGAAGTCCCCGTCACCTGGGGCCACGACGAGCGCTCCCGCATCTCCTACCTCAAGGACGGCATCCGCATGCTCCAGGACATGGCCCTCATCCGCGCCAACTTCATCCGCGGACGCTACGACGAAGCCATCGCCGCCCTCAAAGACACCAGCAAAATGATCACCCCCCAGGTGATCCGTCCTGAGCCCGCCCGCCCCGAGCCCGTCCGCTCCGACAAACCCGCCGTCCCCCACCCCCAGCCCCGCTAGTTTGGAAACCTCGCGCCCGGCGCGAAGCTACTCGCATGCTCTCCCGTGTCGCTCGTCTCGAGCATGCTGATCCGCTCCTTCAGCTCCTCGATCTCATCCTGCATCGCTCGAAACCTGTCGCTCGTCGATCGCTGCACATATCGCGTAATCGCAGCCGCCAACCACAGCGCGATCTCCGCCGTCGCAAGCTCTGCTATAAAAATTCCCGCAACGCGCATCCCTTGCTGGTACGCGGTCACCCAGAACAGCGCTGCGTCCACCGCCGCAAACGGCAGCAGGATGACAACCGCTGTCTTCCTGAGAAAAAATCCGACGGAAGTCCTCGTGGCACTCATGATCGTGCACGTAGCCTACACCCGCGCGACACTACCCACTAACCACTAACCACTAACCACTAACCACTCGCTACTTCCCCTTCCACTGAAACACCTGCTCCAGCGGCACGCCAAACACCCGCGCAATCCGGAACGCTGTCTCCAGCGACGGCGAGTACTTATCCAGCTCAATCGCAATCACCGTCTGCCTGGTCACGCCGATCGCCTCCGCCAGCTCCTGCTGCGTCATGTTCCGGTCCGCCCGCAGCTCGCGAATCGTATTCCTCAGCCCCGCCATTACAACGCACTCCGGTACGCCACAATCTGCGCCACCGTCTTCACAATGTCCGAAATCACCAGCATCCCGAAAAACACATTCAGAAAATGCAGCCCCACAAACCCCTCATGGATCGGGAAATCCCCACGCGCCGAGTGAACCCACAGCATCCCCAGCCCCACGACCATCAGCCCCGCCAGCGTCAGATACCCCGCCCGATACCCTCGCAACTGAATCAGCTTGTCGCGCTCGTCCTTGATGCGGTGTCGTGTCACCGCCGCAATAACTGACTGGATGACAATCTGCAGCACAATAATCGCAAAGATCGTCCCCGCCACCTTGTTCACCGAAGTTGCTCGATGAAGATTCAGAAAGAAGTACGGCAGATACACCACCAGCTCTGCCACCAGCGACCCCCACAGCGACCGCTCCTGATACGAAAGGCTTCCCATCGCATCATCTCCATGTCAAAAATATTTGACAACCAAACATAAGCCAATACGTTCCTAGATGTCAAATATCTTGTACATAACATACGTGACACACAGTCATGGAAAATTTCAAGGCATGGCACACCGTGACAGGGCGGGCAAGGTTACTTCGGAAGCCTTTTGATCAGTTGTTTGTAATCGGAACAATACATGTCGGTGCAGTTGTGGCTAGTGCAAATACCGTAGAACGGCTGCGCCTGTCCTTCTTTCGTGAATGCGATATTCGAAAGGTTCCAGCAGAACTCTGTAAGGTGAATCGGCGTTTTAGGAAAAACGTCACGGTAAAAAACTATTCCCCAAAAGAAAATCTTGTCCTTCTGCACGTGAACCGGCTGATTGAAAGGGGGATAGCGAAGGTCTATGCCAGCCGTCATCTCAAGCCCCCGCATGACGGGGCCAAGATCGATACTGCGCTTTGGACTAACAGTGATCTCTTGGCTTATTGGAAGGTCAAGGAAGTCGGCCTCTGTAACCTCGCGCTGGCCGAACGATCGCGCATTGAATCCGCCGACTACATCAACAGCGGGAGTGTTGCCATCGTTCACGACGCTGGCACTCCACCGCGTCTGAGGCTCCTGAGCTCCGGGCGCGCTTGGCCACTGGCTCAGGTGTATGTCCTGCATCGAGAGGTAGGATCGCTGGACAGACTGAAGAGACTCTCGATTTATGTCAGTATTCTGCATCGATTCCCAAACCCCGATGACGGTGAGTATGCCGACAATAACGACAGTTATGAATGTCGCTATTTCAAGGATGAATCTCTTCTTCTCTCTGCGGTATGTTGCCTGATTGCTGGCCTTGTATTCCTCTATAAGGGATGGTGGAAGGTCAGCCTCGATCTGTCCGCTGATATCAAGATGTCCGCTTACATCGCGCTTCTCGGTGCGGCGATCTTTCCAGCGGGGTCCTGGATGGCCTGTGCTGCCGCTTGAGGGCTGCATAATGTCCTCTAGGTTAGTTATGAAATGCGAATACGATGAGGGCCAACACGCACTAGAGCCGCTTCGAGCGTGGAATATCCAAGCTCTTCAAGGCTTCCGATGATTCGGTGCGGGATAAGCGTATACCAAAGCTGAAAAAGAGCATGCGCAAAACAGAGGGGAAGAGCAGCAAAGGCTAGTGTGTACGCTTGCCGCGCCCTCGCCGTTGCGCAGTGTGATCTGGCGGCCCGGCCGATCAGCTCGCTGTAGGCTGGCGCATCCCCAAGACTGCCGAACCTGCGCGACTGCGGTCGCACGCCTTACGTCCGCGAATCGGGCTTATCGTGTCGCCTCGTACCGCATCGCCACCGCGCCCGACCCCAACTCCACCCGGCTCACCAGCCTCAAATCCAGCGGCTTCGAGATCCCTTGAAACAATACCGGCCCATGCCCCACCACCCTCGGGTGCACGACAAACTCGTACTCATCAATCAATCCCATCTCCGCCAGCGCCAGCGGAAGCTTCACGCCGCCAACCATCAGCCCCTTACCCGGCTGCGCTTTGAGTTCCTGCACAGCCTTTCCCAAATCCCCGCGCACCAGCTCCGCATTCCAATCCACGCGCTGCAGCGTGCTCGACACCACGTACTTCTTCGCGGCGTCAATCGTCCGCGCGAACGGTTCCATCCACGCAGGCAGCGCTCCCGGTGATATCGGCAGCCGGAACGCGGCCTCCATCATCTCGTACGTCACGCGCCCAAACAGCAGCGCATCGGCCCGCTCCAGGTTCTCGACAGCATGCCGGTGCAACTCCTCGTCCGGTGTCACTGCACGATGATCACAACACCCGTCCAACGTGACATTGATCGAATACCGAAGCGGCCGCATGACGCCAGACTACCTCCGCGGTGTCGAGCCTTCACTAACCACTAACCACTAACGACTAACCACTAACGACTAACCACTCCGCACAACCACTCCGGCACACGACACCCCACCCCTCCATGCCCTAAGCTAATCCCTGCATGCTTCGTTCCTTCTTCATCGGCCTCTCCACCAATAAGCCCTTCCGCAAATTTTCAGAGCGCTCCTCCATCGGCCGCCGCGTCTCCCGCCGATTCGTCGCCGGCATGTCCGTCGAGGAAGCCGTCGCCGCCGCCAGGCAGCTCAACCGCGAAGGCATTGCCGTCACCCTCGACTCACTCGGCGAATCCGTCACCGACGCGCCCCACGCCGAAGCCTCCGCCGCCATCTACCACCGCCTCCTCGACGAGATCGCCACCCACAGCCTCAACGCCAACGTCAGCCTGAAGCTCTCCCAGATGGGCATGGACGTCGGCGGCGCTAACTCCGAGGAGGGCCAGGCACTCGCCCAGCGCATCGTCGCGTCGCTCGTCTCTCACGCCGCCCACTACAACAACTTCGTCCGCATCGACATGGAAGGCTCGCTCTACACCGACGCCACCATCGAGATGACCGAGCGCCTCCATGCCCACTTCCCCGGCGCCGTCGGCACTGTCCTTCAGGCTTATCTGTTTCGCACCGAAGCCGATTCCGACCGGCTCCTCTCCGAAGGCATCCGCATCCGCCTCTGCAAAGGCGCCTACAAGGAGCCGCCAGAGATCGCCTTCGCCGCGAAATCCGACGTCGATGCCAACTACGTCGCCCTCGCCAAGCGCATGATCACCGGCCACGTCTTCTGCGGCATCGCCACCCACGACGAGGCCATCATCAACGAGATCTCCCGCTTCGCCCGCGCTCACCGCATCGAAGACTCCGCCTTCGAGTTCCAGATGCTCTATGGCATCCGCCGCGACCTCCAGCGCAAGCTCGTCGCCGCCGGCCACGGTGTCCGCGTCTACGTCCCGTTCGGCACCGAGTGGTACCCGTACTTCATGCGCCGCCTCGCCGAACGCCCCGCCAACGTCCTCTTCCTGGCACGCAACTTCTTCCGCAGCTGAGCAGTCAATCACAGCTGAGCGGCTTGGCTCAAACCGCCGACATCCTCCCTGAGCCCGTCATCCTGAGGCGCAGCCGAAGGACCTCTGTATTAATCGGTCGCCCAGTTTGGCAGCCTGGTATGCAGAAAAAAGTGCGTCCCCCTGTGACGATAACCGACCTGCTTTGAAGACTTTGCAGACAATGAATTTGCATCTAGCTGATTCGAGATACTTTGCAAATCAGGCTCCCGGCCAGATCCGCGCCTAACTCATCTGCTCTGAAGACTTTGCGCAAAACAGGGGGAGGGAAGGGGGTGCCCAACCACACCACAATCATTCGAAAATCAGTGCGGCTGCTCGTTGGCCGGCAGCAGCGGCTCAACCCGCAGCAGGTTATTCAGCGCCGACCGCTGCGCCGGATTCATGTACTGATATTGTGGTGAGTTCAGCATCGCGCCCCGCTGCTCCGGCGGAACTGCCCGCAGTTGCAGGAAGCTCTCCGCCACCTGCCGACGCTGATTCGGCGGCAGCGACCCAAGCTCCGAGAGCGAGTTCCGCACCTGCGTCCGCTGATCCACCGACAGGTGCTCCATGTGCTCGTTGTAGGTCAGGATCCTTTCCCGCTGCTCGGGAGGCATGGCGTTCAGCCGCGCCAGTTGGTTGCGCATGCGCTGCTGCGTCTGCTGCGGTAGCTGGCTGAACCCAGGCTCGCGCTGCAGTGCTTGCTGCTGCTGCTCCGGCGTGAGGTTGCGGTGCTGGTTCATCCAGTCGGCGAGGTGCTCTCCCCGCGGGCTGCCCGGCACCTGCGAGTTCCGCCGCTCGATCTGCGCCAGCTGCGAGCTCTGCCCCTGTCCCGCTGCCTGCGGTTGCCCACCCGGAGCCCTGCGCTCCACCGGCGCCGCCGCCTGCGTCTGCCCGGAATACTGCTGCTGCGGCTGCGCCCCGCGGTAGCCCTGCGGAGCCGGCCCGCGATAGCCCTGCGGCTGCCCGCCATACGCCTGCGGAGCCTGCCCCCGATATCCCTGCGGTGCCGGGGCACGGTACGCCGGCGCCGACTGGTGGTACGACGGTGCCCGTCCCCCGCCCCCTCCGCGCCGCGCCTGCGCCCCCGCCGCCGTCGCACACACCCCCGCCACCCCCATCAGGAGCGCGAAGCCCAAGCCGCGAGTTGGAAGAGTCCGTTGCATGCCAAAACTTCAAATCGTTTACGAACGAGCGGCCGTTATGGCTTCACTTCCACTCCCGCGCGCCCATCATACCGAAGCCGCCGTCCAAAGGCGGCGGCTTCTCTTGTATACCCAGTCTCCGCCGTCCTTAGGTCGTTGGCGGGTCCCCGGAGTCGTCGCTGGCGTTGGGATCCAGAAGCTGATCGAGCTGCTGGTACGCCTGTGCATTGTTGTCCAGCATCTTCAGGTCGTTCACCGTTGCCGACGGCTGCGGCGCAGGACGATCGGCAATCTTGAGGCCCGCGAAGGTTCCGCCGCCGATCAGCAGCACAGCCATCAGCACCCCGGCCATTGCGGAGCGCAGATGCCAGCCCGTGCTGAAGGTGAGGAACGAATACAGCCGTTCCAGCGGGCCCTCCGGCTGCGCTTCCGCCGCTGCACGCACTCGCGCGCGCAGCCTGGAGTCGAAGTACGGCGAGGGCTCGGGCACGGTCCACGCGTCCATCACCTCAATGGTCGCGCGCAGCTCCGCCAGCTCCTGTGCACAGCTCTCACACGCCTTTAGGTGCGCAGCAACATCCGGGTGCGCGGCCTCGTAGCCGGGTTCGAGCAGCAGGTCCGGAAGATTCGTCTGGCAAGTCTTGCAATTCATCGTAGTGTCCATCTCAGCCCCGCTTTCAGCGGACTTTCAAATCCGCACTTTGCGGTCTCGCTTTCCCGCACTTCTGCGGTCCTTCTATATATTCAACCCCCGCTTTGGGTGGTTGTTGCTCTTCGGATGCCGTCTCAATCAGATTCATCCCGCTGCGGCTCCGTGTACGTCAATCTCAGACAAACTCCTTAAGCCGTTCCCGCAGTGTCTGATAGGCGCGGAACAGAAGTGACTTTGTGGCAGATTCGGATAGCTTGAGCACCTCACCGATCTGCTTGTAGTCCAAACCCTCGTATTTGTGCATCAGAACGGCGGTCCTTTGCCGCTCCGGGAGTGCCATCACGTGCTCACGGATGGCGTTCATCCGCTCCTTGCGGAGCATGGCGGCCTCCGCGCTGGGCGTCTCGTCAGCGACGTCCGGAGTCGTTCCGGTCTCGGCATCCGGCTCATCCAGATATATGGTCGAAGCCGAGCGTTCGTGGCGTGTATCGCGGGAGTGATTGACGCCGAGGTTGGTCGCAATCCGGTACAGCCAGGTGCTGAAGCGGGCCTCGGCCCGGTAGGTCTCCCGGGACCGGTAAACGCGGAGAAAGACCTCCTGGGCCAGCTCCTCGGCGACCGCCTGGTTATGGACCATCCGGTACATGAAATGAATGATCGGCCTACGATACTTCGCCAGCAATATATCAAACGCTGCCATGTTGCCGGCGCGCAGCTCGAGCATCACCTCGGCGTCGGTCAGCGAGGAGAAATCCCCTCGCGCGATGGCTGCTGCTCGCTCCCTGGCGCGCTCCGGGCTGAGGTCGACGGCACTTCCTGGGCGGTCACCCGGCAGACCCGTGCCTCGAATGGCCTGACCCAGAACTCCGGGATGGAGGGCGAGCGTGCTCATATCCTCGTCAACCCCATTCGGCTGCGGAGGTTGCGCCATCGCGTCCGAATCGGCCGGATTCGGTGGATCCGTCTCAGCCGGATCGCCCATGTTCGGCTCATCCGGCGACCGGTCTCGGGAGTTGCGCGGGGCCATCCGCCGTATTGTACCCGTGCAACTCGGCTGTCCGGCAACGGCGATGCGCGTATTGAAAGTGCGCCCGCGCGAGTGCCGCAGACGGGACAGCACTCTGGTATTCTCAAGGACGAGACAGTCGAGCTTTGTGGTGATCCGGCGGGGTGATCCGGCCGCTGTCCGCACCTCGGAATGGGCGCATAACTCAGCGGTAGAGTGCCACCTTCACACGGTGGAAGTCGTAGGTTCGAATCCTGCTGTGCCCACCATCTCCAACCTACATTTTGGATCGCGCTGCCATATCCCACCGGGGATTACCTGGTTTGTTGACTAGCTAACATCTTGCGTTGGCTGCACTTCAACCAGACCGCAATCGGCGGTCTACTCGAAAGAATCTGTTGACGGCGTTCTTTGCGTGCGCTAGTGTTGCCCAATTCGAAAGGCAATTCTGTACACGAATGGAGAGTGTATGGGCATTCGTTTGTCTGTTCCCGGACTCGCTGCATTGAGCGTGTGCCGCCCGTGGAAGCGGCGCAGTTACATTGGTTTTGCTGCTTTGGGCGTTGCAGCGCCGCTGCTATGCGGCTGCGGGCCGAAGCGCTTGAGGGCGGATTTCGTCGGTTTTGAAAGTGCCTATGCAGAGACCTCCAACCGAGAGATGCTTCTAAACCTTGCGCGACTCGAGAACCACGACCCAACGTTCTTCTTCAAGATCGGGCAGATAGCGAGCCAGTACAAGATGCAGGCGCAGGTGACCGGCCAAGGGAACTACGCCGGTGTGAGCAGTAATACTTTGCCAACCGGCGGCGGAACGCCTCTGCTGAACTACGAGAACGACCCGCAGTTCACGTTCATTCCGGTGAACGACCAGGAGAATGCGCAGTTTTTGATTCAGCCGGTTCCACCGGAGACGTTCGAGGCGTTGTATCAGCAGGGCTGGAGAGTGGACCAGCTCTTCCGGTTGATGGTCGATCGGATTGAGCTGACCAAATCGATTGGAAAGAACTCCTGCGCGGTTCAGACATACAGAAACGTGCCTCCGCAGGAGGGTGCTCCGGCGGATATTTACAACCAGGAGCTCAGTCAGTACGTGGCGTTTCTGCGCGTGGCGGCGATTTTGTACGAGCTGCAGAAGACTGGCCATCTAATTCTCGGGCCACGGCAGCAGTTCGTACCGTTTGATGAGAACTCAGGGCTGTTAGAGACGCCTGCTCCTGCGGTCGGGGACAAAGCGCACGCGGATGATACTTCGTCGAGCGGCAGCCACGGGCGTGGCAGCGATTCCGATTCGAATAAGCCGGCAACTGCTGCTGACGTCGTCAATGCAATTAATAAATTGACGGGGAAGGGATCGAGCAGCGACTCCGATTCGAAGCCTTCAAAGGTCATATCGGCCGGGGACGTCATTAATGCGATGAACAAGAATGCCGTCTGGGAGCTTCAAGATGGCAAGTGGATGTTGGGCCAGAAGGTGCCGGATGCGGTCTTTTATCTGAATGTCTACACGGAGCCGGGCAGTTCGACGAGCGCGGCGGCCGAGATGAACGATGAAATCAACAAGATCAAGGCCGACCTGCTGAAGTTCGACACGGGCCAACTGCAATCGAACAAGGGTGTTCTGGTCGACAACGTCATCTACACTCTCTCCCACGGATTTTCGATCTCGCCTCCATCGACAAAGACGGTGGGGCCATGTCCTGTGGCAACGGACGGAATCTCTTCGCGGCTGGTATTGCGGTCGATGCTGGGAATTATGACTGCGGCTGCTCAGGAGCAGCGTGCCTTTGACGCTATTTTGAACAGCTCTCAAACGGTTCAGCCGATAGCCGAGGCCGGGGAGGGCGCGGCTGCTCAGTTGACCGCTGGAACGGGTACATTCCGGCAGAATGTGCCGGGCATTGAGCTGCAGCCGCTTCTGCGCCTGACGCTGGACGGACAAAAGAAGATGGGGCCTGCGGTGATACGGATCACTTACCAGAACAAGAGGTATGAGATCGCCGACGAGGCAGATGCCACCGGGCCGAACCAGTACTGGAATCGCGATGTGTTCCGGCTGGTGAGCCAGCTTTCGGCCCAGGTGACAGTGGACATTTCGAAGTTTCCGCTTCCGACGGTTTTACAGCTGAACACGCAATAGATTGTGGATCTGGCAGGTTCGCGTGCACGCAATCGAATCGACGGTTACGCTGCCGGTGGTTTGTACTGTGGGCTTCACGGGCCACCGCAAGCTTCCGGATGAGAGTACATCGCGTCGCCTGATTTCTCAGGTTCTCGGAGAGATGAAGTCCTCGCATGAGGTGTTGTGCGGCGTTGCCAGCGTGGCCGTGGGCGGAGACCTCCTGTTTGCGGAGAGCTGCGTTGCGCTGGAAATTCCGCTGCGCGTGCTTCTTCCTTTGCCTGTCGACGACTTCCGCAATGACTTCGATGAGAGCAGTTGGGATCGCGCGGAAGCCATTCTGGGGAAGGCTCTCTCGGTGGAGGTAACAGGAGATGGAGGATTGCGCGAAGAGCGTTACTACGAGTGTGGGCTCGAGACGGTGCAGCAGTCCCGGATGTTGATTGCTCTTTGGGATGGAGAACCCGCCCGCGGTTTGGGAGGGACGGCGCAGATTTTCGAATTCGCGCGGTCGGTGGGGCGGCCGGTGGTCTGCATTCACAGCCGCACAGGAGAGATAGAGCGGGCGGGGCCGGGAATTGAAACGGTTGACAGGGAACTTGAGTTCTTGAATCGACTTCCGGACGGCAACCCTCCGCTGGACGGTTCGCCGAGAGCCTTGGCACAGTCGTGGCTGACGAAGATGGATGCCAATGCGATGAGGGTGTCGCCCCAGGTGAAGCGTCTTGCAGCTCTGCCAATTATTCTCACCGCGGCTGCAGCGGTTGTGACAGGAGCGGCCCAACGCAGCGGGTCGGCGGAGGTCTGGGGCGGAGTGGGGATCATTCTTGGGGTTCTGGCGTCGGTGGTTGCAACGGGTCTGAGATTGGATACGCGTCGTGCGCGGTGGATCAGGATCCGGACCGCGGCGGAAGTGACGCGCTCGATGCTTGCTCTTTGGACGACGCCGTCGCGCTATCGCGTGCTCGGCGCCGGTGTACTGCCCGAGTTGGCGGGGATGGTCCGTTCGCTGAACTTTCTCAAGTCCGAGGCGGAATCGAAGACACCGGACGTGGGGGCGTTCAAAGCAGAGTATCTGCAAACGCGCATACTCGATCAGAAGGACTATTTTCTCGGGCAATCGAGGAAGGCTGCGCAGACTGCCCGGCGGTTCGGCATGTTCGGGCGAATCTGCATCGTCGTCGCAGTGCTGGCGCTGGTGTGGAAGTTTGCAGGCAAGTGGCTGGTCGGAGGAGGTCACGTGGTCACAGAAGGAGCGTGGCTGCCACTTACAACTTCGGCGATCTTTCAGATGGCGACGATCGCGGGCGCTTTGATTGTGGTGCATGACTGCAGTCGAAGGGAAAAACGATATTACGAGCTGTATCGGAGCCTGTCGGTCTGGGAGGCGGAGTTGCGCCCGCTTGAGACGTGGCGTCCTGTGATGGATGTGGTGGGCAAGGTGGAAGAGGCGTTATTGGTGGAACTCCTGGAGTGGCGGTCGCTGTTTCAAAACATGAAGCTGCCAAAGAATTGATCTCATGAAACGAGTGCTTGCATTAGATGGCGGCGGAATACGGGGCGTGTTTACGCTGGAGGTGCTTTTGCGGCTTCAGGAGATGCTGCGGCAGCATTACGGGGCGCCCGATCTCGTGCTTGCGGATCACTTTGATCTCTTTGCGGGGACCAGCACGGGCGCGATTATTGCGACGTGCCTCTGCTGGGGGATGCCGGTCGAAGACATTCTCGATCTCTACGTAAAGTACGGTCGGACGATCTTCACACCCGTGCCGTGGTACAAGCCGATCAAGAAGATGCTGGTGTCGCGCTATCAGGCGAAGCCGCTGTCTGAGTTTTTGCGGCGCGTATTTTCGGAGGATGGTCAGGGCGAAACGCCGGCATTGCTGAACAGCGCGCGGTTGCGCAAAACGCTTCTCGTGGTGGTCCGCAATCACTCGACTGGATCGGCATGGCCGCTCAGCAATAATCCGGCGGCGATGTTCAACGATATGTCGCGTCCCGATTGCAATCTTAAGGTTCCGATTTGGAAGATCCTGCGGGCGAGTACCGCAGCTCCCGTGTATTTCGATCCGGAGGTGATAAAGCTAGGGAATCAATACTGCACTTTCATCGATGGCGCGGTAACGCCATATAACAATCCCTCGCTGATTGCGGCCCTGATGGCGGTACTGCCGTGCTATCGGATGAACTGGGCCACGGGGCCAGAGAACATACGGCTGATCTCGATTGGGACCCTTACTTTCTCATCGGGCCTGTCCGAAAAAGCCCAGAGACTATGGCTCGGGTATAACGCTGCAAAGATTCCGGCGGCACTGATTCAGGGCACTGGATGGCAGCAGGATTATCTTTGCCGTTGTCTGGGCGAGTGTATCTACGGAGAGCGGCTTGATTCCGAGGTGGGGGACCTGCTGGGCTGCACTTTGCCCGGCCGGAGCTGGTTCAGCTACGTCCGCTTCAACCGCACTTACAAGGCAGAGACTCTGAACGAGATTTTGAAGGTGCATCCGCAACTAGCTCGAATGGATGCGGTGGAATCCATTCCATTGCTGCGAGAGATTGGGCGGTCCTACGCGCAGGAGAATGTTGAACTAAGTCACCTGATTTAGCCGTCATTCTCGGACAGGAATTTTCCAGGCACCGGTTGTAGCAGGTCCGTCGTTCAGAAAAATGTCTGGCTTCCGTATCGGAGATCCGGTATATTCTGCAACGATTTGCAAACAACGTGTTCGCAGACGGCAATAGTGGGGATCTATGTCCGCTGACGTTTTTATCAGCCACTCGACAAGCGATCGCGAAGTTGCAAACGCGATATGCAAGCAGCTCGAGACCGATGGCCTAAAGTGCTGGATCGCGCCACGCGATATCGAGGGCGGCGACGCGTGGGACGAGGCCATCATGAAAGGCATCGCCCAGGCTGGTGTACTGCTGCTTACGTTTTCTGAAGGCTCGACGGACTCGGAGTATGTAAAGAAAGAGATCATGTATGCGCAGAGCAAGAAAAAACCGCTTCTGCCGGTGCGGATCCAAAACGTTCAGCCTAGCCCGAAACTGGAATTCATGCTCGTCGGGATCCAGTGGGTCGACGCCTTTCCGCTTCCGATCACTTCGTACACACCTGAGCTGACAAAGCTGGTGCGCCGGATCTTGTCGCTCAGCCCAAATCCCGCACCGGCTCCGCCGACACCGCAAGGCGGAACCTCTCCCGCTCTGCCGGCCACCACCCCGGGTACGCCTGTTGCTTCGCCCCGTCCGGGCGCAGGCGCGGGGAAGCAGGTGGCCTTGTTGTACAAGCGCAATTCAGAGCCCGACGAGCACGTTTTATCCGTATTGGAGCGCAGCCTCGCCGACGCGGGATATCAGGTAGTCGTCGACCGCAACATGCAGATCGAACGAAATATCCGGGACGCGGATGTGGTTATCCCGCTGCTTTCGGAAGCTTCGAAGGACAGCGATATGTTGAGCTACGAGGTTGAGGTCGCCAATGATGCTGCGCGGTCCGGGCAGGGAAAACCGAAGCTCATTCCGTTGCGAATCGCGTACCAAGGGCCGCTGGGCGGCAGCCTGCATTCGATCCTGAGTGCGCTTCCAAGTGTGGTTTGGAATGGACAAGGCGATGACGCCTCGATGGTAAGTCAGCTACTCGCAGCCATGCAGAAGCGACAGCAGATGGATCAGGATGGTGCGAAGGAACCGATCGGCGCGATCCCACCGGGCTCGAAGTTTTATATAGCTCGTCCAAGCGACGATGCACTGAACCAGGCCTTGTCACGGCAGGACAGCATTGTGCTGGTCAAGGGCGGAAGGCAGATGGGCAAGACCTCGTTGCTGGCCCGGGGTCTTCAACAGGCTCGCAACTCTGGCCTGACCGCCGTTTATACCGACTTGCAGAAGCTCGATAGCGCGAACCTGGCGGGGATTAAGCCATTCTATTTTTCGCTCGCCCGCATGCTCGCCGACACGCTCGATATCGATACGGATATTGAACAGACCTGGAGAGATTTCAAACCAGCCAGCGTCAACTTCGAACAATATTTAAAAAAGCAGGTCATCGCCAAGGTGAACGGACATCTTTTCTGGGCACTGGATGAAGTGGACCGTCTGTTCACAACCGACTTCGGAAGCGATGTGTTTGGTCTGTTTCGTTCCTGGCACAATGAACGCGCGACCGATCCGGAGACCGCGGTGAATCGGTTGACGCTGATCATTTCCTACGCGACCGAGGCCCACCTGTTCATCGCGGACCCGAACCAATCACCGTTCAACGTCGGAACGAAGCTGGAGCTGCGCGACTTCACGGTGGAGCAGGAAGAGGTGTTAAACCAGCTCTTCGGCGCGCCGTTGAGCAGCGACGACCAGATCGCACGTTTCAATGCCCTGGTAAACGGCCAGCCCTATCTGACGAAGCGAGGTCTGCACGATCTCGCGATGACGCAGATGCCTTTCGAGGAGTTCATCAAGATATCAGGCCTGGACGAAGGTCCCTTCGGCGATCATCTCCGTCGCATTCTCGTGATGCTTTCTCGCGATCAGACGATGAGCGACGCGGTGCGATCTGTGCTGAACGGCGCGAATGATCTCACGATGGAAGCCTTTTATCGGTTGCGAGCGGCTGGAATCGTGGTCGGCGATAGCGTCGGCAATGTTCGTATGCGTAACCTGCTCTACACCGAGTATCTCCGGAATCATCTGACGGTGCCCGCATGATGGCCCCCGAGAACTTCTACACGTCCGGAGGTACTCTCGGCCGTTCCGCGCCGAGCTACGTTACGCGTCGCGCCGATGGGGAACTACTCGGTTATCTATTGCGTGGTGAGTTTTGCTATGTGCTGACGTCCCGGCAGATGGGTAAGTCGTCGTTGATGGTGCGCACCGCGGCAGCGCTGAAAGCGGAGGGATACAACGTCGCCATTCTGGACCTGACTCGAATCGGCCAGAACGTATCAATCGAGCAGTGGTACGGCGGTCTTTTGACACGGCTCGGCACGGACCTGAATCTCGAAGACCAGCTTGACGACTATTGGATGTCCGAGCGCGCCGGGCGACAGGGCCCGATGCAGCGCTTTATGTCTGCTCTGCGCGAGGTGGTATTTCCAGCTATCAAAGGGAACCTTGTCGTCTTCATTGATGAGATCGATGCAGTTCGCAGCCTGCCGTTTTCGAGCGATGAATTCTTCGCAGGAATTCGAGAGTGTTACAACAGCCGAGTCCAGGAGCCGGAGTTCAATCGAATTACATTCTGCCTGCTGGGCGTGGCGCAACCGTCCGACCTGATCTCGAACGTCTTTATCACGCCGTTTAACATCGGCCATCGTATCGAGCTGACGGACTTTTCGGAAAAAGAAGCTGAGCCCCTTCTCGAAGGACTACGTGGGAGGACGCACAAGCCGGGCGGGGAGCGCGCGATCCTTCGCCGGATACTGTACTGGACGTCAGGCCATCCGTACCTTACGCAGAAGCTGTGCGAAGCTGTCACGCAGCTTGAACGTCCTCTAACACCGGACGATATTGACGCTGCGTGTGGGGACCTTTTTCTGTCCACGCGCTCGCGCGAACAACAGGACAATCTCATCTTTGTTCGCGATCGCGTTCTGGCATCGCAGGAACATCGCGCCTCGATTCTCGACCTTTACGACAAGGTGCGTAGAGGCGAGAAAGTCCGCGACGACGATTCGAATACAACCATCGATCCGCTGCGGTTGTCCGGGCTTCTCGTCGTTTCTCACGGCTTTCTAAAGGTTCGCAATCGTATCTACTGCGAAGTCTTCGATCGTAAGTGGGTAGCGGCGAATATGCCTGACGCGGAGGTGCGGCGGCAGAAGGCCGCGTACCGTCGAGGCGTAATGAAGACGGTCGCGATCAGCGTACCAGTGGCTGCAGTAGTGATCGTCCTGGCTGTGTTCGTCTTTTTTCAGAGTCGCAAAACCGCGAGAAGCTACTACCTCGCTACGACCGCTTCAGCACAACAGGCATTCAATGTTGGAGACTTCACCACCGGCCGGGACATTCTGAAGAAGTGGCAGACCGATGGCCAGGAAGATGGTCAGGAGGACCCACGGGAAGCGAATAAGCAGCACGACCCGCATGAGAATTTTATTGAAGTTTTCAAACACCGCATCGAGGGTAGAGAACAGTTGGAGAACACCTTCGCGATGAGGTTGCTGGAGGACGAAGCGTCCGGTGGTGGCGGCTGCGCGCTCAAACGTCAGGATTCGTCCGATCCGCCGGGCGTCCGGGGCTGTGATCCGAAAGCTGTCACCAGCTGCGCCGCGGTCACGACGGTGGCCACTGCGATGTATCAGGACAAGGGAAAGCAGATTCCTCTGGTTGCAGTAGCTGGCTCCGATTCCAGCGTTCAAATTTGGGACGCCAAAACTCAAGCGCCGCTACACCATCTTCAGTTGGCCTCTGATCAGAATGGCTACGTGGCACTCACCGGGCCGCCGGACACTACCCCGTTGCTGGATTGTGACAAAGACTCAGGCGTTCCGGGAGTCATGGCTCTCAGCTTCTCGCCGGACGGAACGAAGCTGGCGATCGCGACTGGAACGTGGCGTCATCCGGTCAGTCCTGGCTATGTCGTAGTGTGGGATTTGACCAACGCCTCCGGGCCACAGAGCGTTTCGGTAATGGGTAAGGATGTCGTGGCGGATCTCGGCACTGAGCCGAATCAACAATGGAGTTTTCCGAAGACCACGGATTCAATCAGCTGGACCGCGATGCCGGACCGCCGGGTATACCTCGGAGCCAGCAGTGAAGATGGCACCGCGAGGTTGTGGGAGTATCATTCCGCCTCCCCGAGCCAGTTGGTGGACCCTAAGACGCTTTGCCTTCCGGGCGGCGATAGCGTGGGAGGCCGGGGGGCGAATGTCATTGCGTTTTCAGGCCGACTGATGGCGCTTGGGTACGGGGATGGACATCTTGTCCTTTACGACCTTGTCCGTTCGTTTGAAAAACCTGTTTACGTCGGTATTGTGCAGGTCTCCGGGATCATGTCGATGACTTTTCTGGAACAGAAGGACCGACTGACACTGGTGATTGGAAGCCGCGACGGCGACATGGTTTTGCTCGACCCGGCCATGCTGCCTCATTCCGAAGTTTCTACCGCAGTGTCCGCTTGTCCTCGGTCCAGCTCAACCAATCATCAAGAAAATTCGAGCCGAACAGGTTTCAGAGCCACGCTCGCGCCGAATCAAGGAGTATTGCAGGGGCTGGCCGTGGCATACAACAAGGATAAGTCCAAGGCGTGGCTGTTAACCAGTGGAAGCAACGGCACCGTCGGATTGTGGACAGTTACGCCTGATTTTCATCTGGAACAGAAGTTTACCGGCGCCCATGATGGTGTTCATGCGGCCACCTTCTGTCCTGGGGACGAGCTCAATTGCATCATCTCCGCAAGTTCTGACAATGACGCGCGGCTCTGGAACTATCCATACAGGGAAACGACCTTCCATTCTCACGTAATGCCTGACCACGTGAAGCTTCACTTCCCCGGCCAAATGATTGGGGTGGAATTTCCTGCGCCGATCCACGTTGGATTGCCTGGCCCGATAGGAGGGAAACTCGTCACGGCAGTCGGCGCGACATTACAAGGCGACACGGATGACCTCGGCACCGTGGCCCTATGGGATCCAGGCGGCAAAGAACCGCGCGAACTGAACGGCGACCGTGGCGTACAACTGCTCGGGTTCGATGTCGCACCCGATCAGCGGTTTATTGCAGCGACCTCTCGTACCCGCAATCTCGATCTCCTGGATCCCCTCACCGGCGTACATCAGACCTTGCACGTCGAAGCCACACTCAACCCGAAGATCCGCATCCGCTGCTTGGATCCGGATGCCAAGCACATCATTCAGAACTGTGCCTCCGATCAGCGAGACTACTTAATCATCGGAGTTGCCGATCAGGTGGATAAGGCCGCCAAGGGCCTGTGCATGTGGCATGTTAGGGACAACGGTTCTCAGGCGACCGAGAGATTCACGGTGGAGGATCGAGGCTGGATTAATCCTTGCAAAACGGATTTGAACAATCCCGGCGGCGCAGATATAGGCTTTCTCAAGGCCACTCAACAGATCGTCATGTTCGATATCTCTGTTGGCGGCGCCTACATCGTCACATCCGATGATCAGGTGGACGGAAAAACTGCCGTTAGTCTGTCGAACAGCGCCGACCTTCTCGCCGGCAAGGTGAACTGGAGAACTTACCCGTTTGATCCAGGTGCGCAGTTTACGGATATGAGTTTTTCCCCCGAACCGTCTGGGCTTCCGAAATACATCGTCGCTACCACGATCGACTCCCGGATGTACTACTGGCCCGCATCTCAGCGGTCGTCAAAGGTCGCACCGAAGCGTGAAAAGTTGCCGACACGCGGTCAGGCACTAGCCTTTTCGCCTTCGGACCCCGTGCTGGCCGTCGGCCTGCAGGATGGACGAATCCTTCTTTGGGATACTGATCAGAGATGGATTTCCAGTTCCGGAACATGGAGTCAGCTCATGGAAGTACGGCAGCACCGGGGCGGCGTGCTGGGATTGGCCTTTTCTCCCGACGGCGGCACCTTGGCCAGCGCGGGCAACGATGGGCTGGTAACACTTTTGCAGGCACCATCAACTCATTAACTTCAGGCAAGTCGAACCCACAATGCAGGTCGCCGCGCGGTCAGATGCTCACCATGCCATTGATGTGGCGTAGCGGGTGAGTTCGGCGGTGGTGCGCAGCCCGGTCTCGTTCATAAGCGCCTTCTTGTGGAACTCGACGGTTTGGGTGAGATGTTGAACGCGCTGGAAATCTCTCGCATCGTTCTCCTTCGGCTAAGGTTCACCTCTTTGCGACGAATACGGCGAACAATAATAAGAAGGCAGTGCCCGATTTAACTAGGAATACCCCTGGGTGAAGGCATTTTCATTGTCTCTCGCTGGAGTGTGCACCGCGCTGGAGTGTGCACCGCAGGATGTGCAACTTGCCACGCGGCAGATTTCGAGAGGGTGTTCGAGGCATGGTGATGCGGGAAGGTGGTGGGCCCACCAGGACTTGAACCTGGAACCAACGGATTATGAGTCCGCTGCTCTAACCAATTGAGCTATAGGCCCCTCAATTACTTACGGAAACCGCCACATCCGATGTAGCGGGAACTGTAGCGGGTGCTTGCATTGCGGCCTCGGCGGTTTTCGCATTTGCCTGCACGCGCTTGTTCGCTCTTTGCAGCGATTCAAACGCGCGTTCAACCGCTTCGGGCGTCGGGTGAACGTACCTCTGAGATACGACGATGCTGCTGTGACCAGCGATCTTCATGATCGTGAAGGCGTCCACTCCCGATTCCCCAAGTCTAGTAAGCATTGTATGTCGAAGTGTGTGCAGGACGAACTCGCCAGGGAAGAGCTGCCGGCGTTTGCCGTTCTGCTCGGGGGCGAAGGCTTTTCGGTGGAGGTGGTTGATCGAGGTGGAGACGTACCGCTCGCCGATTCGATTGCTGAACACGAGCGGGCTTTTTGCCGCAGCGTCCTGATTCCGCGGCTTGGCAGAACCTTGGTCAGCTCCCGCCAACACTTTGCGGGCGTTCCTGCTCTCAAGCCGAATCTGCAGGATGCCGGAACAGCGGTCAGTTAGCGGAATGACTCTGCGGGCGCTCTTGCTCTTGCCTTCGCGGATCCGGATAAATCCGAACCGCGAGCCGTACAGAGGCTTGAGGGTAACGTCCTGCCACTCGAGATTAAGAACCTCGCCAATTCTCAGGCCCGTTTCCACCATGAGAACCGCAATGTCATGAAGAGGCTGACCGCACGCGCTTAGATAGATCTCTTCCTGTTTGGGTGAGAGAACAAAGTCTCGGATTCGCTCACCAGAGAGCAGACGAATCTTCGGGACTCTGGAGAGCTCTCGCCATTCGTGCGCGAGCCGCAGCATTCTTCGCAGAGTGGCGAGCTCGCGGTTTACTGTCGCGGCGCTTACGGATGCACGGCGGGCCACCACGTAGCCCTCTATCACTCCCTCGTCGATGCGATCGATTCGCGCGTCGCCAATGCCGTTGTACCGGGTGAGCTTGGTCAGCTTTTCTGCGTAGAACTTCACGGTTTGCGGCTTATTCTCGTGGCGTGTCTCGCAATGCGCAGTGAAACGCTTTGCAAGTTCGGCAAACATGGGTGAGCGTTTGGGTTCAATGAGTCCAACCTCGCCCTTTGCGAGCGCCGTCCGATGCGCCGCTTCCATTTGGCGAGCCGTCCGAGGATTTCCCTGCTTTGTACTCTTTTGAATGTGCTCGCCGTTGAAGAGAAAGTGATACCAGTAGACGTTCCCGCGCTTGAAAATGGACATCTTCATCTCGCCTTTCCTACGTCAAGTTGCTTGTGGCGGTGATACAACATGCGCGCATACTCGTTGCGTTTTTTCCGCGCGTCTTCACTGCTCTGGAACTCTGCGGTTCGGCATTTTTGACTGCAGAAGCGCTGATGCCGAAACTTCGCGAAGAAAAACCTGCCACATCGACATCTCCAGATTTTCCAGATCAGGCTTGACTCAAATAGTTGAAGTGCCTTCTTCAGCGCCCCAGACTCCCCCATCTGTGCTCCCAGGAGGTTGAAGTGCTCTTTAGAAAGAGCCTTCCAGTTCAGTTCCGAAGCGCGATGCATATCGCGATCCAGTTTCGATCCAGGGATGGGCGTCCAACCTGTAACCACATCCTGTCCCTGTCGAAGTACGTCTACATAAGGGACCATTCGGTAAAAAACAAGCGCCTTCTCCAACTCCTCTTCCAATTCGTCCCTCTTCTTACTGTCCGGGGAATCTCGCTCGTACCAATGGCCGTCTTGTTCCTCGTAGACATCGGGCTTAGTCTCCGCAGTTTGGAGGCACAACCGGAGAAAGAGGCTGACAACGTTGATGATTCTCTGTCTGCCTTCTTTGTCGGTCGTGATGTTTAGCCAATTCACAAGAGGTGCAGCAACGTCCTCTCCCTGATACTCACGTGTGGCAGATGCCCTTCTTTCTGCTATACGGCTTTGGGTGTTAGGCATACATAGAAAAGTATTACCAGATATCCACGAAGTCAAGCGAGTATGCCTTTAGCGCAACTCGCGCGAGGAGCACTTCCGTTGGACAGACTTCTATCGGTTGACGAAGCCGCCGCCAAACTCGGGGGCTTGAGCAAGTACACAATTCACGCTTGGTTGAGCAAAGGCAGATTGCGGCGAACCAAGGTGGGCAGCCGAACCATGATCCGCGAATCAGAGTTGGAACGGTTCGTTAGTGAGCAGAACAGTCAAGAGAGTGATGCTGCGTGAGGGCATTGCATCTTCAGCACAGCGAGGAGCCAATTCCGCAACGTGCTGGGGTTGTGAACATCAGCCAGGCGGCCGAGTTGGTGTGGAGAGGGCCGGAGTATCCAGTCCTTCCAGCGGGCAAATACACTGTCCGCGGCGTTGCGATTCAGGGTCCTCAATGGCTGCTGAATTACCAGCGATGGTCGCTCCGGGTGGAATTCACTCTGATCGATGAGCCTGTCTTACTGTCAGCATTCTTCAACTTCGGTTCGGACCGAAATCGCCCAAACGTTGGACGACGCTCGAAGTACTACAAAGCTTGGGTGTTAGCAAACGGCGAACATCCTCGCAAGCGCCAGAGGATGAGTCCGGACATTTTCCTTGAAGGACAGTTTTTCGAAGTGGAGGTGGAACCATGCAAGATGGACGAGCAAGGTCGGCCGAAGCCGAACGCAGAGACGTATTCCATCGTCACGAAACTCCTTTCGGCACGATGGCCCTGAGTCGCAATCTCTTAATCAAGAATCAGGCAATCACCCAATCAAGCAATCAACCAATCAAGTTTGCCATCTCGAAGTTCGCCCAAGGCCAGGCGAAGGAAGGCAACCCCAAGCAAACCTAAAGGGCGGGGGTTTCGGTCCCCGCTCAGGCCAAATCTTGGCGCACGGAGTTCGCGAACAGTACGCGCGCGCGAGGGCTGCCTGCTAACAGGCGAAGAAACAGGCATACGGGCGGCAGTTCGCGGCTTTGAAAACAGTGGTACTTGCCTAATGATTTCGGAGAATCCTGGAGCGACGATGGGTGGGTATGGAAGTGGGCGGCGGGGCGATGCACGAGACACTACGGCGGATTATCTGAGGATGGATGTTCGTTTCATGGAGCGCCAGGGATACCTGAGAGTCTTCTGTGGCGGGTCCCTGCATTGGAGCCGAAGAGGGGAGCGCTTCGCAAGCATCAACTTCCGATCTGAATCTGATCGAGTTGTTCTCTCGTACAAAAACAGGACACGCGGGGAAGAATGGGAAAGCTTGGAGTATCCGGTGCTATTGGAACGAACTCCATGCAACTATGGCGGATTTCGCTCATGGTTTCGCTGCCCGGCAAGCGGCTGCGGGAGGCGCACTGCAACGT
This sequence comes from uncultured Verrucomicrobiae bacterium, assembly GCA_963716225.1. Taxonomy (GTDB): domain Bacteria; phylum Acidobacteriota; class Terriglobia; order Terriglobales; family Acidobacteriaceae; genus Granulicella. Next base: position 2,750,919 of record OY970299.1, read on the forward strand.
TATTCGGTGGCCGTATCTTCGCGTGCAGGCGGTGTTACGGCCTGGCATACGAAAGCCAACGACAACTCCCACACGATAGGGCGGCAGATCGGGCGCAGAAAATTCTAGATCGGCTCCGTGCGGAGCACTACACGATTTTTGATACGGCACCGCCCCGTCTGAAAGGCATGCATCGCCGAACGTATGAGAGGCTGCGCTACCAATACAGCCGGTCAAGGCATCAAGCCGTTGTCGGCGTCGCTACGATGGTGGGGATTCCAGTTAACGGTGAGTGAATGGGCATGGTATTCCTAGCGTGCAGTGACGGATTGGTCCTGGCTGTTCCAGGGCACAACTCGTCTACCGCGTAGTCGCAATTTTGCGGAACACCACCACTAGGCGGAGGTCTCAGACCGAGCCGGGATGCATCTTTTGAGTGAGTACGGAGGACGATCAGGCTGGCGATGATGCATCCGCGGACATGCGATACTTTGGCCGGTCGAGTCGAAGTATCGAAACAGGCACCCGAGCCCGCAGCTCCGAGCATCCCAATTGCGTATACTCCAAGAGGCGGGACTTTCCTACGTATGCACAACGACACCACCATTCCCGCGGGCACAGCAATTGGTCAGAACCTCGCTTTTTTGGCATTCCCTGCCAGTCAAGCGGCGGAACAAGCGCCCAAGACAATTATCGAGATCGCCACTCGCATCAGCACATTGGTACACAGTCAATTAGTTCAGGCAATCTCTGCTAGAACATCGTTGGAATTCCGCGAAACGCGAGAACGCAACATATCTAGGTATATGCAGGCGATGATTGCCTTGAGCGATCTCGTCACAATCAGTCTTGACAACTGCACGATAGAACTTCTAACCAACGCCGCACTCACTCAGTTGGACGCTGCGTTCTCCAACGCCGAGCAAGCGTTTGGCAGAGAAGTGGTAGAACAAGCAGTGTTCACAGTCTGGACACTCCGAAAAATAAGTCAGTTGGTGCAGCAGTGTAACGGATCAAAGGTCTCTCAGGAGTTCAAGAACACAGATGTTGAATTCGCTCGTCAGTATGTAGGGCATGTCTTGTTCGCGCGATTCCACCTTGATTGTTTATCGCTCGCGTTGATAGAGAGCCGAACAATCTTCCCAGAGGCTTTGAGCGAGATTTCCGAGGGACTCCGTTCAGCCGTTGACGCATATGCCTGGGTTAGACACGGGCTTGAGCTGCGTTCGACGTCGGCTGACGATCTTGCCGTTGAATTGCCGTGGGACGAAGAGCAAGAACAATTGATGCATGAATCAACAGCGGGTCTAGCGAGGGAGCGTTATTAACGATGGCGCAGCCTGGAGATATTCACTGGGCTGAGCCGTCTCACTCGATCGGACATGAGCAGCAAAAGATGCGGCCGTATATTGTCATGTCGCGAGCCTCCGCAAATGCCCGGAGCGTAGTGGCGGTACCTTTAACGACTGATAAAGATGCCGGAAGACAGTGGCCCGCTTATTGCATTCGAATCCCTGCTGCCCAAGTGATGAAGGAGGCGACCTCTACCGCGAGCATCGTCAACAGCGTTGCACTATGCCATCAGGTGCGCATTCTAGATTTGTCATCGCTCAAACAGAAGATTGGCGTGCTGAATCGAACCGCGGTGCTCGCAATTCAGCTCGGACTCGCATACCTTTTTGACATTACCTAATCAACGCGATGCGATGAGCGCGGAGGGGGAGGCGAATCCCATGATCCTCCTATTGTGTGCTGCGAAGATTTTCAGTCCTTGCCACGAACTTCTGAATGGTTCGCGAACCTTGCATAGGAAGTATTTGCGGAAGCTGACGCCGCGTTGCGTCCCCAACGCAGCAATGCGAGGTATCAAGCCATTGTCGGCGCCGCGGAGATCTTAGGGGTTTGTCGCGATTTGCTCACAGACTAAAGCGATCTCCTTCGGAACGGGCTTGGCCGAGAGCGACGAGGGTGGTGAGGATTTCCCTGACGCGGGTGCGGCTGGCTGGACGGAAGGCGGAGGCGACTTGCTGCGGGGTCTGGCCGGGTGAGCTGTGCAGGACATCCTTGATGGCGCGGACCTGCTCGGGAAGGGTGCCGGGCCAAGTTTGTTTGCGGCGGGTGGCGGCAGCGGGGGCCTCTTCAATGAAGCCTTCGAGGGTGCGGGCGACGGGGATGGCGGTAGGAGCCTGGAACTCGGGGCGGAGCCACCGAATGAGGCCCGAGGCTTCCTCGCGGCGGCGGGCAGCATTCAATTCGACAATACGGGCGAGGATTTCGTCCGTGGTGAGGCCGTGCGGCCAGCCATAGGCGGCGAAGACGGCGCGGTCCAGCTCATCGTGGAGCTCGCGGAGGATGCCGATCAGTCCGGCGTCGTAGAGGTTGCGATCCTGCGGGGTGAGCTCTTCGTTCGCGCGGAGCTTTTCGACGACGTTGTACATGTCGGTGAGGGTGAGCGACGGATGGAGTTGCTGCTGGCGCTTGCGGTGGGCGTCAAGACGTTCGGCGATATCGCGGATGGTCTGCTGCTGGGCTTCGCTGGCGCTCGGGAATGGGAACGGATCGAAGCAGCGGGTTTTGACGTATACGGGATCGTCTCCGAAGCCGATTCGGCTGATGTTCGCGTTCGTCCACGTGAGGTGAATGGAGCTTGCGAGGACTCCAAGGGCGAATGCATCGTCAAGAGCGAAGTTGACAAGCTTGTTGTCGGGCAGAATCGAGGCATCGAGAAAAACGAAGACGCGGTGCTTCGCGGTTTCGACGGTTGAGATGTAGCGCGGTAGGCCGCGAAGGGCAGGGCGGAAGTTGGCGCGCGGCTCGCCAAATATCCACCAGTTCTCGCTGTATGAAGCGCGGCGGTTCTCGTCACGCTCAGGCTTCACGCGATCGCGCACCCATTGATAGACCTCCGGGAATCGAGTGCGCACTTCGACCTCGGTGAGGCCGAAGAGATCGATGACCATGACGTTGCGCGAAGTGCCGGTGAGGTCCCGACCATTGAGATACGGCCGGATGTGCTGCTCAAGCCCGGGAATGTGGCTGAGGCCGAGGTCTCTTGCCTTTTCCGGTGTGACGATGAAGCCGGAACCGTGGAGGGACACACCCCGGCAGCTCAGCTCCTCGTTGGCCCTGAGCGGTTGTGCACTGGTGACGTCTATCCCAATCTTTAGATCGGCGAAGATTTTCCCGGTCTGTTCCAAGAGTTCGACGTCCGTGCCTTCGGTCTGAGTGTCACCTTCGCGGATGACGCGATAGAGATGACCTTCGTGCTCACCACGCGCGGCAACAGTCATGGAAATGCGGACGGCTGCGGCTTTGGCGATTGGCTGGTTGGGAAACTGCGCTTCGATTTGCGGAGCGGATTTCATCCAAGGGTGATTGGGGATCGCGAAGAGGAGCGAGATCGGATTCTTGGGCGCATTGAGGTTCTGCGCAACGACTCTGCGATTGAAGACCTGAGGGAGCGAGTTGGTCGTGATGAAGCCGAAGCGGCGGCATTTGCCTGCGCGCGTTAACTCGGCGGCGCGCTGCCACCAATGCATGACGAAGTCTGCAGAGTCCGGCACTTCCGTGTAAATCTTGCGTAACGCGTCGATATAGCCACCTTCCATTTCGGCGCGGGCGTCTTTTGCGGCGATGTATGGCGGATTGCCGATGATGAACTCGGCGTCGGGCCACGCGGCCTGCTTTGCCCCGAGGAAATGAAAGATGGTTCGGCGGGCGGTCTCGTCGGGAACCTGGCGGCCGGTGAGGAGGTTCTCCTTAAGGGTGACACCATCCCACTCGGTGATTTCGTTGCCGTCGGCATCGACGGCGGGGACTTTCTGCTGCCACTCCATCAGCGCGTCGCGGCAATCAATGTTGTGGAAGTTCGAGATGACGGGGATCGGCGGTTGTGAGTCGCCGCGGGTGCGGAAGTGCCACTGGAGGTAGCCGATCCAGAGGACTAGGTCGGCGACGGCGGTCGCGCGTGGGTTGATGTCGATGCCGAGGAGCTGGTGCGGGTTGACTGTCAGGCCGGTGTGTTCGAGGGCCTGCTGGGTTTCGCCGAGTGTGGCGAGGGATTCGAGGATTTCGCCCTCGAGACGCTTGAGGTGTTCGAGCGCGACGTAGAGGAAGTTGCCGGAGCCGCAGGCGGGGTCGAGGACACGAGTGTTGCAGAGGCGACGATGGAAGTCGTGGAGGAGATCGATGGCATCGGGGACGTGGCCGGAGTCGACGAGCTCGGAGACGGCGGCGATGACGTCGGACCAGTCGGCGCGGAGGGATTCGACGATCGTCAGGATGACGAGGCGCTCGACGTAGGCGCGGGGAGTGTAGTGGGCGCCGAGCTGATGGCGCTCTTCGGGATCGAGGGCGCGTTCGAGGAGGGTGCCGAAGATGGCGGGCTCGACCTCTTTCCAGTCGGAATCGGCGGCGTCGATGAGCAGAGCGAGCTGATCGCCGGAGAGCGCGAGGGCTTCGGTGGATTCGAAGAGTCCACCGTTGAATTTGAGGATGTGAGCTTTGAGGATTGGGGAGAAGCCGCCGGCGTTCATGGTGTCCCAGAGGGACTTTGCCATTTCAGGGAAGACAGCGACGTTGTCGTTGTCGCGGAGGTCGCAGAGGAGCTTGAGCCAGCTTTTTTCCGGGAGCAGCTTTACGTCTTCAGCGAACGACGTGAAGATGCAGCGGGTGAGGAATTCGGCGACTTCTTTTGCTGAGTGCTTTTGCTCTAGCGTGCGAGCAAGAACGGCAAGCTTGGCGGCGACTTCCCGAGTTACCTTCGCTGTGTGACGGGCTGGGTTGAGGGAGTGTGGGTCCAGCCAGAGGGACCGGAGACGCTCGCGGATGTCGGGATTGGCGAGATCGCTGAGAAGGATGCGATAGCTGCGGGCCTCCGGGAACGGGAGATAGGCTTTGCCGGTGAGTGAGAAGTCGGCAAAGAGCTCGATGGAGTGGCCGACGTCTACGGTGACGAGGAACGGTGGCCAGCCTTCGAGGGTGGGGAGGGCCTTGGCATAGCGTTCGGCTTGGTTGTAGGCCAGAAGCATGGCCTCGTCCCAGCCGTGCGTGCCGCGGACAGCGGTGCCGCGGCGATGCCTCTCGGGGCGGGGTGACGGCGGCGTGAGGATGAGGTCGCCGGTGTTGGGATCGGTTGGCAATTGTGGTGCATTGCTGCCCTGTTTGGCCTCAAGGACGAAGTGGCCGCGGCGGTAGAGGTCGATACGCCCTTGGGAGGTAGTGCCGTCCAGGTTGTAAAAGATGACGGGCTTTTCGAAGACGTAAGTATTGAGGTGATCCTCGGCGCGCGTGGGGTCGGGGCGAGGCACTTCGAGGAAGTCGCAGAGTTCAGAGAGAAAAAGCTGGTAATTTGCACGTTCGGCAGCGGCTGACTGCTGCCAGCGTTCTATGAAGCTCTGCGACGTCAAGGGCACGCGTCCATAATGGCACACGTCTGAATCAGTTCCACGGAACAGGCGGGTTTTCGGACCAATACGCGCGCGAGCGGAGACGGTTGCGCGGATGTTGCGAAACGATCAGGTCAGCCGATAGGTGCGGGCGAGCCGGACTTCCTTGCGGCACCCCTGGGAACAGCCGGGAAAACAGTGTTACGACCGAATCCGCTCGCCCGGTACGGCTTTGATTTAGCTCGAAATCGATCCGAAATCAACTGTGGGAGCATAGTTAAATCGCTGTGCCAGTGTAATTTACTGACGAGTTGGTGCACGTGAATTCAAAAGAATCAAAGGCGGTGCCGCGAACCGATTCGGACATCTCAAAGGCTTGTCTTCGCAAGTTTGTCAGTCCCCAAAAACAACACACGCTCGCGTTGAGAACAACGTGGGAACAACGCGGACGGAGAGTTATGTCACGGGCTGAGACGGGAGGGAGGTTCTCTCAGTTCACCGCATTTCGTCGCCGCTCGCGAGGGCGGTCCAAAACCTTGGGGGGCAGCTTGCCTGAGAACAGCGGCGAAACAGGCTGTGAGGGTTTTCCGACCAGTACGCGCGCGCGAGGCCGCAGATCTCTTTAGTCTCTAAAAGCCGTGGCTGTTGAAGATTGTCGAGGTGCCCGGCCTATCCGGGTCGGCGAGGCGAGCGGAAAGTCAGTGACAGTTGTGTTGCTCCCCTTTAGCGTCCGAATGGGCGCTGAGCGCGATTAGTCCTCCACACGCTTAGCGCCCTCTGAAGCCCTGATCTATCGAATGCACGGATCGGGCGGCTCGAAACTGATCGCGCGAATGTTGATTGGATTTCCGTCGGTATCGGGCGTGAAGACCTGCAAGGAAACCGAGAGGGCGTGCGCTGCGCAGATTCCGGGGGGCAGCGGCTGCGGGTTGAGCAACACCCGCACGACGAAAAGATTGGCAGATACAGCAACTGTCGCCGGAGCAACAGAGAACTTCAGACAAGGGTCGGGTGGTGCTTCGGTACTGCCGAGGGGAGGAAGCGTGATTTCGGATTGCGCGAGGACCGCTCCGGTGACGCCGTTGACGATTTGCAGGGTGACGTTCAGCGGTGTGACGGCCGGAGAGGGCGTCACCGCTGCCGTTGTTGGCGACGGCGGCAAGAGGCTCGCCAGTTGGTTATTTGCGGCGCAAACCAGGACCGTCTCGCCTGGGGCAGTCAGGATCGGCCCGCTGGAACGCATCACGGGGTGCGGAGTAAAGGTATGGTCTTGCGCGAATGCCCGGTGCGAAGAACCGATCGTTGCGGAGACGGCCAGCAAAGCTGTCGCGTATGACAATGCCGTGATTTTTTGCGCAGGGATCATTGGGTTGCTCCTCGTTACATCATTCCGAGCGGCAACGGTCCGTCACTGCAACCACAGTGATTGGCCTCGGTCCAAACGCGCATGGCGGGCTAGAGTCGCGCCGGTTGGAATGGAATCATCGCCCCGGACAACAGTGTCGTCAAGCGAAAAGCGCAATCATTGGGAGAAATGAATACCGGTAAAAAATGGAAAAATCCTCCTGTGCCGAGACGACAGCAAGGGTCCTTCGCGGTACTTATCGTCGACATGCACTGGGCCGCGCAACATCGTTGTCCGCACACGTTTGATTTCGCTCGAGATCAAACGGTAATCAATGGACAATCGGTGGCCAAACCACGGTGCCATAAAGATTTGCAATCTTCAGAAGCATCAATGACAGCGTCACACGGTTGGCGACAGCAGCACACGGGCTGAGCAGCATGATCGACGCCGACAATGTTTCCGCGGCAATGCGTTCCTTCGACCCTCAAAAGACCCTCACGCTACCGTCGCCAGCAACTCGCGAGAAATAGAACGCGTTCAAGCGCAGCCGGAGCCAATGCCCGAGCATAGACTTCTATCGCCTTCCGGCGTACCCTCACCTGCGCAGGCTTGATTCACGAAAGGAGACTCTCATGCGCTCCCTGTTCGTAGCCTTATCGATCCTTGCCGCCGCTCTTCCACTCGCCGCCGCCGCGGACCCTGTCGACAACTTCACCCTCACCGGCAACGGCAACACCTACACCTGGTCCCTGCCGGCCACCGAGACCTATCCCGACTACCCCCACCTCGGCTACATCGTCTTCCCCGGCACCGTCACGATCAACGGCACAGCCCAGACCACCGGCGACATCGGCTTCTACACCATCTTCGGCATCTCCGGGCCGGATCTCTACGTCCCCGGCATCAACGACACGCTTTACGGTCAGTGGCTCGCCAATCTCGGTCCCGGGCCCACCGGCTTCGTCAGCGTTACCTTCGACCTCGGCACATTCGACCTGAACGACTATCACTTCGGCCCCTACAACAACCCGCCGCTACCTACGCCCTACACCCTCACCATCACACAAACCGACGCGGCCACCACGCCCGAGCCGTCCGCACTCATTCTTCTCGCCACGGCTCTGCTCGCCATCATTCCGTTCCTGCGGCGCCGGGTTTTCGAGCCTTGAAAAAAGGGGGACCTGTTTTCAGTGCCGACATTCCGGCTTAAATCTTTCTGTACCTTAGGAGATGATCCAAATGAGACGCATCTCGACCTTTTGGATTGCATCAATGCTGATTGTGGCCGCGGCCTCGATATCACGAAGCAAATTAATTGGCCAAGCAACCTCGGTCACGGTTCAGGAGCCACCCACCCTCGGCGAATTGTTCTACGCAGATAAGTCGACAGGCGCGCTCAGTCCCCTCGAACATGTGAAGCCCAAGAGACTGGCTGGCCGGATTCAGAGTGGAGGATTCCTGCAGCCCCGTGTTCAAAGGGTGGAACTTTACTTTCAAGGCGGATGCTCATCGGTGGCGTACAAAGCCGGCCAACCGGTGCACTTCCTCGTGCGCCTGATGAGCCCTGCTGACCGGTACGGCCAGAAACTGACCAAGGAAGAAGTTAGCAAGCATTTTGCACTGGGGCGTCTGGTAGTGCAAGACGTTAAAAACCAAGAAGCGCGATTCCTCACCAAGGCGGCCGTACCATTGGATGTTGAGGCAATCGGAGCACCGAAGTTCGGTCTGGACCTCAAACATCCTGAACGCGAGGCGCAATCATTTCTTCTGACGCCAACTATCTCCCTTACTCCAGGCGAGTATCAAATCTGGACCGCCGGCACGCACGACTACGAGCTGGTTGCGAACTCACTCGTGGGTGAGGAACACTGGGCCTTCGATATTGTCGCACGCTGACCATAATCCCGAGGTACGCTCAGGCCCTCTTGATCTCTAGGAAAATCAAAAACTCAGATGGTGAAGGGTGATCACATCAGGGTTGACGTCGGCTCTCAACGAGAGCCGACCGAGGCAGCAAACTCCTATCTATAACGCGTGTCTTGTACGTGAATCTTCAGTGAGCGGGACAGGTTGCCGATGTCCTATCCAACCCATTTGATTGCCGTCGGCACTCCGGGCGAGCAATTCGGTGGACTGGTATGTGCGGGAGTCGGTTCGTGCCAGGTTGCGGCTGATCGTGAAGACAATCTTGAAGAGGTGGAAGTACCCGCCGGATGGCCAGGATGCGGCGACAAATCTCGTGCTGGATCAGGCAAAGGAGTTGTCGGAGGCGTGGGCGACACAAGCATAGGGGTGTTGGGAACAGTTTTCCGACGCTGGCCACGACAAACTAGAAGCTATGTACAGGATGTTTGGGCCAAAGAGAAAGATCAAATTTCCAACACTGGCGAAGAAGTATTTTGATTCTCTGGAGTTCAGCTCTCTTTGTTAGACGATAAACAGAGAATCCTAAAGGAGGACAGAATGACTGCCGATGCAATAACAGCCACAGCAACCATCGTTCTTGCGGTCACGGCAATTGTGGCGGTGATTTGGCAGACGAGGAGTTTTCGCCTTTCTCTGGCCGCCGATCTCTCGATGAAGTTGGACGATAGGTTTCAAGACAAGGAATTCGCTGCCCTGCGCTCTAGGGCGGCGCGCGCCCTGAAAGAGCATACCGCCGAAGGCGAAGCGGAAGACGTATTCGATTTTTTTGAAACGATAGGAATGTTCATTCGACTCCGCGCTCTCAATGCGGAGATTGTGCATAGCTTATTCTTTCATTGGATCAATCTTTACTGGGTGGCGGGCAGAGACCATATCCGCAAAAGGCAATCTATTTCAAAGGCTTTATGGAGAGACTTTGAATCGCTTTACAACAAGGTCTTAGACATTGAGCGACAGAAAGACCCGGCTTCGAAAGACATAGAACTGTCGGTAGATTTGAAGGACGAATACCTAACCGATGAGATCGCTATGATCTAAGAGTCTAAGCCGTTAGAGTTTCGAACGTCAGAGGATCGGCAGTAACCACCTGCCGGAGCGTATCAAGGAACAGATCGGCCCGGTCCCTAGATGCCGTCCTTGTGGCGGACAGTTTCCCGATGGGCTTTTTCGCAGCAGTACGCGCGCACGAGCATCTAGTGAGTTAGGTTTGTATGGCTTCGCCAGGATGAGTAGGGGGAGAATTGATTCTCTAATCAACGCACCAAACGGACTTCCAAGATGACGCCAGTTGGGCCACAATTACACCATGAGCTCGCCCTTCACCATCAACGTGCTGAAGCAGGGCGCACCCGGACTCGACTTCAATGCCGCCGCCGGCGGCACATGTTCCCCTGCGGCAACGTACAACGCCGGCGACACATGCACGGTCAACTACACCTTTTCGCCGCTTCATCCCGGCGTGCAGAACGGAGCCGTCTCGCTGACCGTCGGCACGACCGCACTCGCCACGGGCTGTTGCCGGGGCTGCGTCGTGTCCGGAAAGTGATATTTTAAGAAGTTCAATGTTGGTTTTCCCGGAGTTCTGAACGTAAAACATGCCTAACGGCGCGTTCGTGGTGCTGACGAGGACATTTCGGAACCGAGGGCAGAATAATCAAGGACGCGTCGAGTTGAAGGCCGTGCACAATTCCTAGCCTCGGGGCAATTGGACCCACGGCCTTCCTAGTGGGCGATTCCAGTGCCGGAGGACGCCCCTTGCCCGTCCTGTTCGGCGAGCACAATCTGGTCGCCGGAGGCATTCGTCGAAAGCACATAGGTCGCCGTGAGTGCAGGACAGGATGCAGACGCAATACGCGCGGGCGCGGGACGGAAGCGCTAAGGCGTGTCTTCTCCAAAAACCCTGATCGCTGGAAATTGCACGATACCCCGGAACGTAGACGCGCTCCTCATGGACGACATGCACCCTTACTCGATAGCCGAGATCTGACAGGGCTGAGTGGTACCACCCAGGCTTGATTTCGGAACTCACCATGTCAGTTTACGATTCAAGCGGTCTCGCGAGTGAGGACGCCCGCGCGGGCACCCCGTCCCTATACAAATCAGTGCTAGACAATCCAATTAGCGCCTGTTACATTTACTTCAACGTTCGTAGAAGCAAATGTATCGGAGGCGAAGCAGTGGCAAACGGCAAGTTCATCTCCTACCTTCGGGTCTCTACAGCACGTCAGGGAGCGAGCGGCCTGGGCTTGGAGGCCCAGCGTGAGGCTGTGAGCCGCCATCTGAACGGCGGCAAATGGCAACTCGTTCAGGAGATCGTGGAAGTGGAGAGCGGGAAGCGGAATGATCGGCCGCAAATCGCGGAGGCTCTCCGGTTGTGCCGCCTGCACAAGGGAAAACTAATAATTGCTAAGCTCGATCGGCTTGCTCGAAACGTTCATTTCATCTCTTCGCTTATGGAGTCCGGAATCGATTTTGTTGCCTGTGACTTTCCCGAGGCAAATCGGCTGACCGTGCATATTCTCGCAGCAGTGGCGGAGCATGAAGCGGCCATGATTTCGGCTAGGACCAAAGCTGCGTTAGAAGCGGCTAGGGCGCGCGGCGTGGCCTTGGGAGGACTTAGGGGTGATCCAAAGCGCATGAAGCGGATGGCGGCAAGGGGAACGCGTCAAAGTGCCATTGTGCGCCGAGATTCGGCTACAAAGCGCAGAGCCGACTTGCTGCCAGTGATAAATGAGCTAAGAGCTAAGGGGGCCCACTCTCTGCGGGCGGTCGCGAGCGAGCTAAACGCTGCAGGGCTCACGACGGCCAGAGGAAATGAGTGGACTGCCACTCAAGTCAAGAGGGTGATTGACGAGTAACTTCGCTGAACGGAGAGTAGCTCCTGTTTGGAGCGCTGGTGCTGCAAAGGCACTCCGGGTATCACGGGACACATTCGCATTCGCGGCCAAGGGGACCGCAGGCGGAGGGCGAGAGCATGGGGAATTATCGGCGGTGCAGGCGGTCTCAGGCAGGACGAGGCATTCAAACCCGGTGATTACAGGAAACGTCGAGCAACCCGAACATACCGATGAACGCTGAATGAGTTCTAGTCACCGCACCAGGCGATATCGCAAGTGCGGAGTAAAAAAGACAACGTGCACGACCTCGGGTGAAGAGGTCGCGCACGTTGCAGGAGATTCAGTTTCCGAGGTTGTCGACATTCAACGTGATCGTTTGCGTATGGACAACGCTGCCGGAGGTTGCGGTCAAGGTGAAAGTGCTGGTGTGAGTCTTACCTGTGAGTGAAGCCTCGCTGCAGCCGCTCATCATCGAAATTCCGACAGCGCTGAGCACAAGCAACATCAGTGTCGCGAGCCGTTTGCGCTTGCGGAAGCCGCCCAGCAGGACGAGAAAGGCCGCGACCGTGATCGGCGTCAGGTCCTTCTGGTGGCGGCTCAGCGAGGCGGTCTCGTTGGCATAGATGTTCATTGTCCCGTAATAGGCACCGCCCGGATTAGTAACATTTGGAATGGTCCATACATTCGACACATTTCCTTTCTGGTCGGTAAATCCGCAGGAGTCTTTGGAATCCAGCCCCGAGCAACTCATCGTGACCTTTCCGGTGAATCCGAACTCCGCTGTCAGCGTAACCGTTGCGCCGCCTGCCAGCCCGTTCGGAATGGTGAAGTTGTTCTGGTACACGGCCATCGTGAAGTCTGGGTTGAGTGTGTACACCGCCGAGGCGACCGCACTGGCAGCGTAGCCGGGAACACCAACACCGATCGCCTTGATCGTCGTTGTGATGCTCACGGTGATCGGCTGGCCGGTGTACACCTGCGAGCTGGTCGTCGGTTTATTGCCGTTGGTGGTGTAGTAGATAGTCGCCCCCGGCGTCGCGTCGCTGAGGCTCACTGACTGCGTAGCGGTATACGTGCCTGCGGGGACAGAGAACGTCGGTGTCGCCACAGTTCCGATCGGGTTCACGGTGACCGGCTGGACCACCTGCGGAGCCGCTGAATAGTAGATCCCATTCGCAAGAGCACCGGCCTGGTTCGCGGCAACTACGGTCGTTCCGATATCTTTCACGGTCACTGTTGTAACGCCGTTCACCACGTTCAGCGTGCCCGGGCCGCTGACAATGCTGAAGACGACCGGCTGGCCGCTCGGTCCTCCTGTAGCACTCAGCGTTACTGTTTGCGCCGAGCCCGTCCAGGTAAGCGCAGCTGGAGCTGGGAACGTGATGGTCTGCGCGGTGAAGGGGACCACCGGATTCCCGCTCAGATCCACCTGCTGCGTGCCCGAAGTCCCGAAGCTGCCGATGGCCTGAGCGCTGTATGCGGGGTTCGCCACCACGGTAGGCGCGGGGAAACTGTCCGCGACGGTAGCGGTTCCCGTGACCGTCGTATAGACCACAGCCGTTGAGGAGGGCGTGAAATCCATAGCCAGGCCGCAACCCATTTCGGGCGTCAGCGATGTGCTGGCCAGGCAGGCGTTGTTGGGGTCCACGCTGAATTCGTTCGTTGCCGACGAGGTGTTATCTACCACAGTCGGAGCCGCCGTGAAGCTCAACGTTGCATTTCCGTCGTTGTAGATGTAGGAGGTCTCCGTGCTGGTATGGGAACCCGAGCTGTCGGGTTTCAGCGTGTCAGGGAACGACGCGGCTGCCGGCGAGTCAAGCTTCAGCTCCACAACCTGGCCTCCGACCGGATCCGCAACATAGATGTTGCCGGCAGCGTCAAGAGTCAGGCCTTGCGTGCTCGACAGCTTAATCGAACCCGTGGAGAGCACCGAGGCAACGCCGTTATCAATGAGCACCAGGCCAAGCGTGGAGTCAGCAACAACGAGCGCACCGGAAGGTAGAACCTTGACGCTCGTAGGGGCAACGAGCGAGGTGCCAGTCGAATGAACCACGCTGGGAACTCCCGTGACGCTGTACTCAACAATGCGCTTGTTGCCCGTATCGGCGATGAGGAGGTTGCCGGAAGCATCAAGCCCCATTCCAGCAGGCTGGTTGAGCGTCAGCCCATCGAACGCGGTTGTCGAACTGACATAAACCGTGTTTTGAGAGTAGGTCGCGTTGTACAGCCGGCCCTGAATGATGCGATTGTTGCCCGTATCCGCGATATACAAGTTGGAATAACCGTCAATTGCAATCCCTTGCGGGTTGCTGAACGCCAAACCGGCTACGGTGGCGTTGCTTGGGATAACCACGCTTGGAATCATCGTTGCATACGGCATGAGGGTAACAACGGCCGTGTTGTAACCGCTGTCCAGAACGTACGCATCATTGGCGGCATCCATAACTACGTCCGTCGGGGTAGTAAAGTTCGTAGGGAATGTAACTCCCGCCGTGACGCCGGTTGCGCTCACTTTGAACGTGTAGCCGGTAAGGTTTGTGCCATTCGTAGCAGCGAGGCCATTGGTAAGACAATAGCTGTTCGTGTAGCCGTTGCCGGCAGCGCCGGCCCTGTAATTCTGCGCAGTATTCGCCGTAGTCGCAAGGCAGTCGAGGTCAAGCGAAGTGTTCGTTGTATCGGTGACAAAGATGTCCCCGAAGCTGTCGATCCCCACGCCGGACGGTGTAAATCCGACCGCTTTCGTGGTGTGGGCGTACGACGTGTACAACTGCGATACAGTGACCGCCTTGGACGCCGTCCCGGGCAGGAACATTGGTTGCGGTCCGACGCCTACACCTTGAAGGCTGGCTACATACGCTCCGTTGTTGTAAAAGTCGCTGGATCCTTGGGCATCCGAGGCCCCCAAAGCCTTGGAAAATCCCTGCGGCGCGATCGCGCCCATCAGCAGGCCGGGATGAACGGGCTGGAAGTACATCCGCGAATATTGCCCCGCATTCGCGGGGGTATAAGCAGCGCCACCGGTATAACTCTTCGTTCCGCTAAAAGGGAAACTCTGTAGATAGACTGCGTTCGCCTGGCTAAGGGTGCTGGGCGAAGACGTGGACACTAGAGAGGTCTCCAACTGGGTGGGCAGATCCCACGTTATGTTCAGGTACGGCGCCGCCGTGGTCACTTCAGTGCCAACGGGCACCCGGCCGAAGTTATGTCCGCCGATCTCCGTGAGCATGATGTTGGTTGTGGTGGCGAAGTAGTAGTTGCCATGCACATCGATCGAGCCCCCATAGGCGATGTTGTTCGTTGACACCGGAGATTGCGAGCCGGAAGCGACCAGCAGACTGAACTCATCGACAAAGTTCAGCGCGCCCTGTTCGAGCGGAACCTCGGAGATTTGCTTTGGACCGGAGATGATCAGGTCTCCCCACGGATCTGTGGTGATACCGGTCGCTGCGGCCACTGTCACAGCAGCGTTCAACACCGTGAGGGTCGCGGCCGGTGTATTGCCCACTCTGGTGAGCGCGCCGCTATTCACCAGCGAAACGAATCCGCCGCTTGCATTGCCGGTCACGCTGTCGCAGTAGTACACATTCCCATCGCCTGGAACCGCGACCTGCGCATAGGCGTTGCTCTTCAGGTTGTCGGCCACCACGGTGATGGTTCCTATAGTCGAAGTGCTGAACTGAAGAATGCGGTTGTACGCGCCGCTCGACGCGCTGTCACTCACGTCAACCAAGTACACGTTTCCGGCGCCGTCGGAGTACACATCGCCGACTTGCAGCGCCGTGAGCGACGAGTCGATGCTGCTGGCCGACCATACGCATGCAGCGCTCGAAGTTGCCGTGCAGGCCGTGGTGATATTGCTGAGCGGGAGCCCCGTGGCACTGTAGCTGCTGCTTGCCGTGATCGCGGCGACATCGGGCACGCCGTTGGCCGCCGGGATCTCGATCAGAGTTCCCCCAGAGCCATTGCCGTTCGATACCCAAAGCGTGCCGGAAGAATCGACGAAGGCGGCGTTGGAGTTGAGTTGTCCCAGCCCACTGATCAGGGCCGTGGGCGTCATTACGGTTACGGCAGGACTCGCCGCCGGGACCTCATAGAGTGTCCCGCTGGCGCCGCTCGTGTGACCCACGTAGAAGACGTTTCCGGCCTTATCGACACCCACTCGGCCCGGCGCAATCGACGTCGACCCTGTATAGAGCGTCGTCGTCGCGGTCGGAACAGCTGTGGGTATATAGGCCGAGTACGGATTCTGTGCCGTTGCCGACGCAACCAGCGCTGCGCCCATAACCAGTACCGCTGCCTGCACCCGGCTCACGGTTCGTGACTCAACGGCAAGCGAGCTGGCCTGCGTAAGATCCGTTTTCATAAAACACTCTCCAATTTTCCTGCGCCGCTCTTCAGTTCCGGCAAAGCAATCACAAGGCCACTTAGAAGACATACTTTACCGACACTTCCATGACCCGGCGTCCCGTGCGGATCGGAGCGGATCCGAAACTTCCATTCTGGTTCGTCGCCTGAGCCAGATCCTCGTTAAGATCCGTGGAGTTCAGCGTTTCGGAGAAGTTCATCGAATAGCCTCCCGGAAAGAGGTTCGAGAACGTGTAGTTTGCGCGGTTGATGACGTTGAAGGCGGCCACGCGGAGCTGCAGGCGCTGCTTGTCAGCCAATTTGAATTCCTTGCGAACTGCGAGGTCCGTGTCGAAGAAGGCTGGTCCGCGCAAGTTGCCGTAGTTCCACTGGCCCTGAGTGCCGAGCGGTGCCAGATGAAACGCGGTTCCGTCGACGTACTGGTGAGCCTTCTTACCTGCCGGATTCCCCGACAGAACCGGCTGCAGCCCGATGTCCGGCGTTCCCAGGAGGTATGCACTGGTGAGCTGCAGAGTGCATACGGAAGGCGTTCCACTCGGTGCGCAGGTGCTGGTGTTGCCCCCGCCGGGGGTGTTGCCCACGGTGCCGGGTGGCAGCGTCAGAGTCCCGGTCAGCTGGTAGTTCGGTCCGATGAGGCTTTGCAAGACGGTGCCGCTCTGGTAATTCACGATGCCCGAGATGTCCCAGCCGTTCGTCAGGGCGCCTACGAAGCGCTCGTTCACGAGACGGCCGAGAGTGTAGGAGTACGTGAAGTTGAAGATGTTGGTGCGGTCGACGCTCAGCGGCATGTAATCGTGAGCCAGATTGATCGGGTCACCTCCGCTGACCGCCCCCAGTGCGCGGCTCCAGGTGTAGTTGGCGTTCAGGCGCACGTTCTTGTGATTCCAGATGAACTGTGTCTGCATGCCGTTATAGTTCGAGTATCCCCGGTGCTGGATTGCGTAGATGTGGCTATAGAGCGGATATTGCCGGTAAGAGTCGGTATCGGATATTTGCAGATTACTTAGGCTTGGAACGTTGAAGATCGACCAGTACTTGCCGACGTTGGCTGCGGTATCGGGTCGGCCCGCGTCCGGCTCCGGACCATACAACGCGCCGTAGGGAAGGGCATTGATGTCGCGAAGATTGTTCGATTCCATCAGGTGGTCGCCGTAGTTTCCGACATACGCGATCTCCATGACCACGTTGCTGGGAAAGCGCTGGTCGAGCACCAGGTTGTAGGTTTGCACCTGCGACATCTGGTCGTCGCTCGCCATGTGCACGTTGATGTTGGCGTCTTTTACGAAATTGGTGGTCGCGTTAGTGATGCCGTTCTGAAGCAGATTGAGGTTCTTGAAGGTGTGCCCGCTGTTCGGCAGTGTGTAGGTCCTTTGGCCTTCTGCGGTCTGATCGGAAAGCAGACCGTCGTTGTAGGAGTCGTGCTGGCGGTAGATACCGTAGCCACCCCGCAAGATCGTTTTGGAATTGCCGAGAACGTCGTAAACGAAGCCTGCCCTCGGCTCCACGAATGCAGGACGCGTCGGAACACCGGTAAGCGGGATCGCAGAATCGATGGCGTGATAGAGAACGCCTGGAGAGGCGAGCGGCGCACCGCTGCGGTAGGAAACAGGATCGAAGATCGCGACGCCCTGGCCGTGTGGATCGCTCCACGGCGTCAGGTGTTCGAGCCGCACGCCCCCATCAATGGACATGTGTCGGCCGATCAGCCAGTGGTCCTGCAAATAGCCGCTGAACGCCCAGAAATAGACATTAGTTTCGACCTTTTTATTGACCTGGCTGATGTTCCCGATGATGCCAGTCAGCAGGTCGGCCGTGTTGTTGGAGGTCGAAAACACCGTCGAGCCGTCAGAATCCGTGAAAGAGGCGGGATGGTAATAGTCGCTAAGCGATCCGTTGGTATTCTGCGCGGAGATCTGCGGATTGTCGTCCCATTGGTAATAAACGCCGCCTCGGAATGTATGCCTGCCCAGGAGCTTGGTCACGTTATCGCCTGCCACGCGCAGTTGCTTTTTCGAGAAGTCGCCCCCGAACGTCGGGTCCTCGTAACTCATGAAAGGCAGCCCGGAAAACGTTGAGCTGCCATAGGTCTGGTCGCTGGGGATGCCCTCCGTTCCATTGTTGAACAGCAGCGAGTATGGCTCGCCTTTGAGTGCCGAGGGGTTGCGGAGGTCGAACGTCTGCGAGAAATAGGCGCCTCCGGCATAAAACTGATTGGTCAGCGAGGCGCTGAAAGCGGTTGTGATCTGAAAGCTCGCAACATGGGACGTTGCGGTGCCGGTATATCCTCCGCCCGGCATGTCCATCCCGCCTCCCATCCCGTTCGCGCCTGGGCGACCGTAGGTGCCGGACGGCTGATACTGCTTTCCGCTCTCCAGCCCATAGGAAAGGAATGCGTGAGTATTCTCCGAAAGCGCGTAGTCCAGGCGGCCCTTGAATTGATACAGATTGCTGTTCACGAAGTCGGTCTGCAGGTAGTTGTAGGTGCCATTGGAAGGACCAGATGCCGGGGCGTTCGGCAGCGGCAGGCTATCCAACAGAGCCTGGCCCAGAGGATCGATGTATTTGCTGACATCGCCGTTCGTGATGGGCTCCGCGGTCACTCCCAGCGGTCCCTGGGTCGGCACGGCGCAGATCGAGTTGTAGATACCGTTAGGGCAGTAATACTTTGTCGTCTGTCCTGTAACCGTCGAGCCGGGAACGTAGTTCGGGTTCAGCACGCGGTTAGGGCCCAGCATATTGTTTAGCTCCTGATCGCTGAAGATGCCCTTTCGCATGTTGGCGGTCGGGACCATCGCCGTGAGGGTCGCTTGGTATGGGCTGTTATAGGCGTACACGCTGCGCTGGGCGTATTCTTCCGCGCCTGCGAAAAAGGTCAGCTTCTTGGAGTGGTTGAAGCCGAGGCCAGGAATGAGAACGGGCCCCCCGATGGTGAAACCGGGATAGATCTGCCGGTCGTGCGGAGGAGTCCCGTTGACGTACTTCGTCTCCCAGTCCAGCGAGTTGAGCTGATAAGTGCGCGCATAGGTGTAGAGCGATCCGTGGTAAGTAGCCCCGCCCGATTTACCGATCGCGTTCACAACAATCGGGCCGTGGGCCGTGTCCGCCGTAAAGCTGCCGGTCTGCACCTTCACTTCGGCGACTTGGTCATAGTTCACATTCTGAATCGCCGAACCGTAGGAGCCAGGATCGGTGATGTCCATCCCGTCGGAGAGAATAGCCGTCGAGTTGGTCTGCGTCCCGTTGCCCGAGTACGCGCCGATCGCTCCGCCGAATGAAACCAGCGAAGGATCGTATGCGGCATTTGCATAGGTCGTGTTGTTCTGCACAATCGCCATTCCCGGCAGGATCTTGAGCAGTTCGGTGACATCGCGGCCTTCGACCGCGAGATGATCGATATCGTCTGCAGAGATCAGCG
Source organism: uncultured Verrucomicrobiae bacterium (assembly GCA_963716225.1). Lineage (GTDB taxonomy): Bacteria > Acidobacteriota > Terriglobia > Terriglobales > Acidobacteriaceae > Granulicella. The sequence goes on from OY970299.1 coordinate 2,770,176, forward strand.
TACTGGTATCGCCGGAGTCGGTGCTGATCTGCCCTTGCACGTCCGTGACCGTGACGGTCGCGGTCTCGCCGGCATTGAGCTTGATGTCGCGAAAGGTTCGCTGGTCGCCAGGGTTCAGATGGATGCCCGCGAACTGCTGGGCCTCGAAACCGTTAGCTGAGACATCGAGTAAATAATCGCCCGTATCCAGACCGGAAAACGAAAAGACGCCCGAACCATTGCTGTGCGTGGCGAGGACCTTCCCCGTGGCGGTGTTCTTCAATTGCACCTTCGCCTGAGGGATCAACGCCCCGGTAGAGTCATGAACAATGCCATCCACGTTCGCGCTACTCTGCGCGACTGCAGCCGTCGAAACGCAGAACGCGACAGCCAGCAGGAGCAGTATGGCTCGCATGACCGCATTTGACTCGGGTAGTGCTGTCATCCTGAAGAAGCGCAATTTGGTTCCATCCTGTTTGTAGCGGTTTTTTTTGTGTGTCATGAGTAACCTCTTGGGTCTGGAGCGGGCGCAAATGTCCGCGGAGGTGCTGCCCGCTCTTCGGATCGTGTACAAAGCAACTGCTTTCGTTCAGTTCAGTCCAGAAATCGCGTCAACAAATGCACTTGATTGGGATGATCCGAGCTCCTGCGCCCGATGCAGTCACTACGCCACGCGTCCACCGGGAAACATGCGTTCGCACCCGCGCGAAGCGCTGAGACTTCTCTCGAAACCTCTTTCCCTGCGAATGTTTCTCCGTCGTACTGAGGCAGCTTCGTCATGTACTCCGCCCATGGTTGAAGTCGAACCCCAAAAGGGGCTTTCCACTGAGTGCGATTGCCCGCATTCCATTACTTCGGGGTCGCAAGAAACCATAGGCGGCGCGGATGGCCCTGTCAAGACTATTTTTACTACCGACAAGTCTATTTCATACGTTGAAACATACGAAACAGCGAATCGCATAGCTAAACATTTGGATGGAAAGGATATATTCTGGGACCCCTAGAATTCTTGCCGGCACCATTTCCCTCAAGGAGCATGCCTCGCACAGCTTGCTTCTTAGGATGAGTCAAAACGCGGACCACAATTAGGGGCATGCCAATGCACAGTCGCACACGGGCACCAAAGACAGACCCGATCCAGCTTTTCACCATCATTTGCCTAACGCTTTCGCTCCACGGATTCAGCTACGCACAGCAACACGCGCCGGCGTCCACGGCGCCCAGCTCAAAGTCTCCAGCGAATCAGGCAGACCAGATCCCAAACGGCCAGCCAGGTTACACGCTGAAGGTGCGCTCGCAAATCGTTCAGCTGGATGTTGTGGTCCGGAATGCGAACGGCGAACTCGTGCGCGGGCTGCACGCCGAAGACTTCACGGTCACGGAGGATGGCACACCGCAGAAGATCGACTCCTTTGAAGCCACGTTGCCGAAACCTGCGGATGAGCGCGATTCCTTGCAGGTGAATTCAACCGCAGAGCTCGATCGCCGGGAGCCAGATGCGCCAGTAACGGTCATCGTTCTGGATGAGTTGACGTCGAAATTCGAGGGCCAATATTTTGCGAGGTACTCCATGACGAAGTACCTCAGCAGACAGGGCGACGTGCTCGATCAGCCGATGATGCTCATCGCACGGTCCATTGACCGAACCATGGTTCTGTGCGATTACACAACGTCGAAGAAGAAGATTCTCGATGCGCTCAACCGGCACTTTGCCGAGAACGACTGGCGCGCCGACAATCCGAACTTCAATGACGTTGAGACGAGTGCGGCGTTTGCCTCCCTGCTGGAAGTCGCAAAGGCCACGCAGGGACATCCGGGACACAAGAACCTCATTTGGATCGGCCGCGGCTTGCCGACACTGCAATGGCAAGACCTCCAACCTGACCTGGCAGATGAGTTCAAAGCTGCTGTGTCGAAATGCATCGACTTGCTGAGGGAAGCCCGGGTGACGCTTTATGTGATCGACCCCGCCGGCGTCCAGGCGCCATCTGGAACGTCGGATGTGGATGGCATCGTGACGCTGGATGACCCATTCGACGATGCTGTCAGCTTCGACAGCATCGCCCGCGCGACCGGAGGCGAATCCATGCACGGCCGGAATGACGTGGATCACCTCATCGGCGACGCGGTAGAGAATGGCGAAACGTTTTATACCGTCGCGTACCGGCCATCTTCGCCTACTGACGCGGATCCGACAAAATTCCGGAACATCAAGGTCACGCTCAAAGACCCTTCCCTTATAGCGACGAGTCGAGAAGGCTATTATCCCCGAGCGGATGAGGCTGCCGCTCCGGCCTTCGCAGATGCAAAGGGAAGGTTGACGCAAAATACTCTGTTTGACCTTTCGTCGGCAAGCACCGGACTCATGGTCTTCGATGGCATTCCCTTGACGATGAGTCGGGGAGGACCATCTATGAATGAAGTTCAGATTTCATTTCCTGCTTCTGCGGTCGGGTTGACATTGTCCGATGGCAAGTTGCGCGGAGACGTCACTCTGATCGCTCTGAGTTTCGACAGGGCAGGGAAGGTGCTCACGAAAGACGGACGGGTTGTTGCGTTGCACCTTGCAGAACTGCAATCCGGCACGCCAGAAAGCAGAAGCATTCACATTGCGACACCCTTGAACACTCAGCTTCCCATTGCCCGCGTCCGCATCGTTATCCGGTCAAACGCCAATGGAAAGATTGGGGCGGACAACCTCTTTCTCACGGACCGTGCCACGCTCAAGGACCGGACAACCGGCCTGAGACCTCGTTAGCAGAACGTCTGTTACCACCTCAGGCGACTGGTGAACTTGCAGGTTCAGATCAAAGGGAGTTGCTGTTCAATGCGTGTTGGTATTCAGGCGCCTTGCGCCGTTCGCGCGATTGCCAGCTTCAGCTTCAGTCTTGAACTCGCCGTACCAGTAATACGTTCCGTTCGGCGAGAAAAGCCACGTGCGCATCGATTGGAACACCGCTCGTGTCGGGCCAAAGCTTTCCGGGATGGAAAGGCGGTGGAGAACGAACAGGAGCGTTGCTCTGACCGAAGACCGGATGCGAACGGAACAGAGCGCTCACATTGCGATCGCGCGTAGACAAAACGAGTGATGTGTCATTAACGACCGCACGATTTGCCGATGGAATCTAACGGGCTGCGGGTGTTGGTTCGCGTGGGTTAGCCAAGACAACAGGCACGTTCAACCAGCGGCTTGCGGCAGTGAGGCTGCTGGCCTACGAGGCTCGTTGTCCCGGTCATACGAGCATGCCAACGAGGCAGGTATGTAGCGGAAACTGTAGCGAGTACCTGCCTCTTTGGCTTTGTAGCGGCGTATATGAGATCGGCCCGACCACTCTCAAATACATGCACTTGCAAACAGAGCTAAATACAGCCATGGGCTCATCTTTCAGATTATGAGTCCGCTGCTCTAACCATTGAGCTATAGGCCCGCCGCAGAGCGCTGCGGCGCGACTGAGGGAGCTCGCGCCGTGCAATCTGTGCCGATTCCTGCATTCTATATGGCCTCGGGTGGCGGTCCCGGCTACTCTTCCAGCTCTTCTGCGGCCGGCTTCTTCACGTTTGCCATGATCTTCTCTGCACTGGCGGGCGGCACAAAATCATAATGGTCCATCTCCATGCGGAACGATCCTCTGCCTTGTGTCATCGATGTCAGGGTGGTGCCGTAGCTCAGCATCTCTGAGAGTGGCACCTGCGCATGTACGACGGTGCCCGCGCCTGCGCTGTCCATGCCCTGCACGCGTCCACGCCGGCTGTTGAGGTCTCCAATGACGGCGCCGGCGAAGTCGTCGGGAGCCTCGATCTCGACCTTCATGATGGGCTCGAGCAGCGCGGGCTTGGCCTGCTCCATCGCTGCACGAAACGCGAGGCGGCCTGCGAGCTTGAATGCCATTTCGCTGGAGTCAACATCGTGGTAGCTACCGTCGTACACGACTACGCGGAAGTCCACGACAGGAAAGCCCGCCAGATATCCACGTGATGCGGACTCCTGAACTCCTTTCTCAACCGCAGGCACAAACTGCCGCGGAATTGAGCCGCCGAAGATGTCGTTTACGAATTCGAAGCCCTTGCCACGCTCCAGTGGCTCGATGCGAATCTTGCAGTCGCCAAACTGCCCGTGGCCTCCGGTTTGCTTCTTATGTCGCCCATGCCCCTGGGCCTTCGCTCGAACGGTTTCGCGATACGGCACCTTCGGCGCTTTCAGTGTCACTTCGGTATGGAAGCGACGGCGGAGGCGCGACACGACTGTCTCGATGTGCATCTGCCCGGCGCCGGCGACGAGAAACTCGTTCGTCTGCGGATCGCGATAGAACTTCAGCATCAGATCCTCTTCCATCAGCTTGTGAAGCGCGGGCGCGAGCTTATCCTCGTCGGCACGCGACTTCGGCTCGATGGCGTAGGTCATTGCTGCTTCTGGCACGGGAGCGGGCTCCATCAGCACGTCATGCCCCTTGGCGCCGAGTGTGTCACCGGTCTGCGAAACGCGCAGCTTCGCCACTGCGCCCAGGTCGCCGGCATGCAACTCCGGAACTTCAGTCAGCTTGCGCCCCTGCACGATCGATAGGTGCGAGAGGCGCTCCGATTCATTTCGTGTATAGTTCTCGACCGCAGCATCATTCTTGACGCATCCGCTGATCACCTTGAAAAAGGAGATTCTTCCAGCGAAGGGATCAACCATCGTCTTGTACACGTAGAGGGCGACCGGCTGCGCGTCATCCACCCTGCGCATCACGGTGTCCCCGGACCCATTGTGCGCTGCTTTGCCCGCAGCGCGCATCTCTACCTCGCCGCGCTCCACGGGCGACGGAGCATACACCTTCAGAAAGTCGAGCAGATGATCTGTGCCGACGTTTCGAAGGCCGCTCATGTAGAGCACCGGGAAGATTCTGTCCTCACGAATCGCCTCATGCAGAGCGCCGATCAGATGCTCTTCCGGAATCGTTCCAACCGCGAAGAACTCCTCCATCAACTCATCCTTGCCTTCGGCGACCAACTCAATCAGAGCCTCATGCGCGGCCTTCGCATCGGCTTCCATCGCGTGCGGAATAGTTCCTTTTGTTCCGCGGCCGTCTCCGTCGGGCGTGTAGAGAAATGCATCCATCGTGACGAGGTCAACAACGCCGTGAAAACCTTTCCCATCGACGATGGGAAGCTGCACCGGCACCACCTGACGCCCCCAGCGGGAACGAATGCCATCCAGCATCTCCATGCGCCCTGTGCGCGAGTCTGCCTTCGGGTGGTCGACCCGGTTCATCACAACGATGCGTGGCAGACCTATCTCGGCAGCGTAGTTCCAAGCGCGGTCCGTGCCTGATTCTGCGCCGGTCTGCGCATTCACGACCACCACGGCGGTCTCGGCGGGTACCATCGCCGCGTGCGCTTCATGCAGAAACATGTGAAAACCCGGCGTGTCGATCATGTTGACCTTGATCGACTCCCACTCCGCAAACGCCACCGCGTTTGACATCGTCATCTTGCGCGCAATCTCTTCCTCGTCATACATCGTCACCGCGCCACCATTCTCGCGGGAGGACGCCGCCGGCGACTTCGCGGTCTTCAGAATCGCCGTGATGAGTTCCGTCTTCCCGCTGTGTGCATGGCCGACGATGGCCACATTTCTGATGTCGCTGCCCGCATAGATCTTCATTTCCAGCGTCTCCTTGGTGTTGCAATGCAGGAAGCCGCGCACACCAATTCCGCGGTTCAACTCCCGCCGTCGAGGGCAAGAGGTCTCCTGCCAAGGTCGCCATTCTAGTCCTTAAATTCCCGGCGCTGCACGCCGCGCGATTGCTAGGACTGCGCGCACTCTGCAGTCACAGCTTCGGAACGCCGCAGCCCGCGCGGGCTCAGCATTCTGATCACCACCACGGCCACCGGCACCAGAAACACAAGCGAGTTCAGAACCCACATCTCGGCGCCTGCGAGCACCTGGTCCTGCAGAGGAGTCAGCCTGGAAATCCGTTCGGCCGCCGCATACGACGGATAGAGCACCTTGCCCGAGAATGTCAGGGCGGCGGACAGGATGGTGTTCACAATGTCCGAGCTCAGCAGGTAGGGAATCACCATCCATCGTGACCATCTCGTGCGGCTCGGCCACGGCTCGATGACGGCCCACCAGAAGGCGATGGAGGTCAGAAGAAAGCACATGTGCTCGGTGTTGTGCCACGCCTCTGACCGTAGCGTCAGCTCAAACGCTTGCGGGACGTGCCAGCCGAGATACGCGACGTTCATCGCGAGCCACGCTACCACGGGATGGGCGAGTGCATGGGCCGCCTTGTGCACCAGGCGCGACGCGAAAACCGGCCGCAGCCGACGAATCACCGAACCGGGCATGCCGCGCAGCAAGGGCACGAGCGGCACGCCTAGCACGACCAGTGGCGGCGCCACCGACATTAGGATGAAGTGCTGCAGCATGTGCGCCGAGAGCAGGAAGTCGTCCAGCGCGTCAATCGGTGAAGCCAGCGCAATCCAGAGGGACAGCAGGCCGGCGAAGAAACTTACGGCGCGCCACACCGGGAGCTCGCGCGCACGCGTCTGCTGCAGCGCACGCCATCCACGCAGGTAGAGGGTGCCGGCAACGACCAGCCCAATGGCCGGCCACAGCGGAAAGCTCCACGCTGCGAGAATTCCGTGCGGAAAATCCTCCATCGCTCACTTGCCTTTCTACTGAGGAGCGTTCTGCTGCCCGCCACCGCGTTCTACCGTTGAATGGGGTGGCACGTTGCCGCTTTCCGCCACGCCGCGAGAGGCATCGCCGGCTGCAGGCTGATAGTTCGGGTGCATGGTATCGAGGAACCGAACCAGCGCCGTAGTTTCGGCGGGCGATAGCGTGCTTCCGTACGCGGGCATGTTGCCTCCGCCGAGCAGCACCTGCCGAATCATCTGGTCTTCGGTCAGCCGGGTTGCGACGTCGCTCAGCTCGGGTCCACGCTGGCCGCCAACTCCGCCGATTGAGTGGCAATTGCGACACTGCTTTTCCTGGAAGACATTCGCTCCCATGCGCTCGAGCGGTGTGCGATGGTGCAGATACTCCACCGGCACTGGGTCGCCACTCCATGCGTTCATGTGCGGGCTCCACGGCGTGTAGGTGCCGAGGTGCGTGAAGACGCCGAAGCAGACTGCAATGAACATTACCGCGAACACTCCAACCGGACGGCGCCACCAGCTCTTCTCGCCTACGCCGGCGACAAACGGCAGCGCAATCAGAATGGCCACAGCCACCGCCGGAACAATGAGGATGAACGGCGTCTCCATGCTGGGCGGCAGGTAGGAGAGCACGGTGTAGATCCAGAGGAAGAAGAAGTCCGGCTTCGGGACGGTTTGGATGATCGTCGGGTCGGGCACACCGGACGGACCGTATGGCCCGAACACTGCGGCGCAGAACGCAACGGCGAAAAGAATAGCGGCGGAGAAGAAGAGGTCCTTCCACACCGCGCCCGGAACGAACGGCAGGCCGTCGGTGTGCGCGAGCTCGTTGTACTCCTGGATGTAGGTTTCGCGCCGGACGATGCGGCCCGGCACCGGCCACTCGTTGATGCCGAGCTTGACAACCATCCACACATGAAGCGCGGTGAACAGCAGCAGCGCGCCCGGGATGATAAACACGTGCAACGCGAAGAAGCGCGTCAGCGTCGCGCCGTTGATGATTGGACCACCGAGCATCAGGTGCACGAGCGCGCCCCCGATCAACGGCACACGGCCCATGATGGACGCGCCGATCCCCAGGCCCCAGTACGCGTCCTGATCGAAGCGCAGCACCTGGCCTGTGAACGCCATTCCCAGGGTCATCAGCAGCATGAAGACGCCCAGAATCCAGGTCAGCTCACGCGGAAACTTGTATGCTCCGAAGAGAAATACCTGCGCCATGTGGATGAGCACGACCGCGACCATGAAGTTCGATCCCCATCCATGCATCGCGCGCAAAAACCATCCCAGCGGAAGCTGATAATTCAGCACCTGCAGCGTCTGCCATGCATGCCCGGCCGACGGCACATACACCAGCGCCAGCAGGATTCCCGTCACGATCTGCAGAATCAGCAGCGTCAGGCTGGCGCTGCCGAAGACGTACCACCAACTCGCTGTGCTCTTGGGCACGGGATGCAGCACAGCCTCTTTGATCGGCCCTTCGAGCTGCAGCCGCCGCTCTAACCAATCGTAGGTCTCTTTGTACCAGGCCATCCCTAATCCTTTGACTTGCCGTTGTCTGCCATCCCCGAAAGGCTCTGCTTGCTATTCCGCGTATCCATTACGTGATCTGCACGAGCGATCTCTCCTGTTTCGCACCTGCGCCCGGGCAGTCGGCGCTCGCACGATTCGACAGCGTCGGCATCTGCCCGGCATCGATCATCAGCTTGCCGTTCTCGATCTTCGCTCCATAGGTAAATAATCCGCGCTCAGGCGGGCCCGATGCGCGGCTGCCGTCTGCGTAGTAGACGCCTCCATGACATGGGCACATAAACAGTTGTGACTCCGAAAACCACCGCACAGGGCATCCGAGATGCGCGCAGTTGATTGCAAATACTACGATTTGCCCGGGCCCAGTGCAGCGCACATATGCCGGAATGTTGTCCGTCTGTCCGTCCCACGATTCACGGAAAGGGTTTCTGTAGGTGATCAGCGTTGTCTCGCCGGGATGAAAATCCGTCGCATTGCCGATTTCTATCCAGTGCCTGTACTCCTTGCGTCGCATCACCGGACCGAACAAATACGCGACCACCGGCGTCGCGATCGCGATTCCGACAATTGCATTTAGCGCGATGCCCACATTCATCATGAAGGTCCGTCGCGTAATGCGTTCCGTCTCAAGCCGCTTCTCCTGTTCCTCTGGTGATGGCGGCGGCAGCTTCTCGTCCATCGCGATCTCTCCTCTCAAACTTTCTCTAACGCTTCGCCGGAGCGATCGGCTGCGCTTCGCCCGGCTTCTCACTCGTGGTGTTGTTGTTTGGATACGGCTGCCCCGGATTCGCCGGGCGCTGAGACAACAGCCACGCCGTCACATCGCTCACATCGGCATCGGTCAGCGGATGCCCGGGAACATCGCCTCGCCAGTCCGGCTGTCCAATGTCCGGCCGTCCCGCAATCACTGTCGTGCGAATTGTCTGCGCGTTCACGAGCGCAAGGAACGATCCATCCAGAATCGATCCGGCCGGCCCCGGCTGCTGCGCTGTCGCTCCATGGCAGCGCGCGCACGCGGTCGCGTATACCTGCCGGCCGTGTCCTGCATCTCCTCCACCGTTAGCCTTGTAGGGTGGAGCATTCTGTCCGGCGAGCGCATTCGGCTTGCTCCAGCGCGCGCGCATGCCTGCAACAATCGCGTTGATCTGCGCATCCGTGAGGCTGTTGCCCGCATTTCCTCCAAAGCCGGGCATCAGCGTGCCTTTTTCTCCGTTTTTGATCACGTCCTGCAAAGTTGCATCATCGACCAGCGCCTCATACACAGGGTTAGCGAGATTGGTCGCAGGACCGTTTTCTCCATTCGCTCCATGGCAGCCCGCGCAGTTGTCCGCGTACAGCTTGTCGAAGGACATCACGGCCTCGGGCCGCGGCACCTCATCGCCAGGCTTAGGACGCCCGGGCAGATGGCAGCCAGCCAGCAGTATGAGTCCCGGCAGCACAGCCGCCGAAATCAGCCGACGCCTCATCGCCTCGGCTCCTCTCCGTGCGTCTCTTCGTCCGTCCCGCTTGTATGCGGCTCCTCGGGATGCAGGCCGGGGGTCTCGATTCCGAGCCGGACCGGCAGCGGGAGTTGTTGCAGCCGCTCCAGCCTGCCAAGCCGCTTGACGGTGTATCCCGCGACCAGCCCGAAGATCACCTGCGCGGCCAGAAACGACCACCAATCGATCGTCTGCTGCAAAAATGGATTCACGATTCCCAGCGCGCTGTGCAGAACGCCAGTCCACAGTACGGGTGCGACGATGCCACCGAGGAGAACCGGTCGCTTCGGCCATATCGGCAGCATCGCTCCATACAGTATTCCGACCAGCAGTGTCACCGCTCCTTGAATGATGTTCGCCGTGATGAACGCGCTCAGGCGGAAGTGCGTCAACTGATACATCGTGGGGTTCGTCCATCCGCCGACACCTGCGCCTCCGAGCAGATTCACCACGTACCAGATGCTGTGATAGCGGATGATGCCGTACAGCTCTGCCGGAATCAGCATTGCGATTCCACCCGCAATCCCTCCTTTGATTCCGCTCGCGAAGGTGAAGGTCTGGAGAGGCAACTGCGCGCGGTGCGTCTCATCCACTTCAATCCGAGCGACGCCTTCTGCTGATGGCTCGAGTTCCACGGCCGTTGTATCCACCTCGAGGTCCACGTGCTTCTCGTGCGGCAGTACCTCGCGAAACCACCCGATCGCCGGGAACAGCGTCAACACCAACCCCAGCCAGAACACCCACACGCTTGTCACCAGCGAGAAGAACATCAGCACGACGCCCAGCGCCATGAGGAAGGGCCACATCGTCGGCGCGGGCAGATGAATCGTGCCGTGCTGCGTTTCATGCCGGTGCGTCGCTGCCGTTGTCGTCTCGTCCATCACCGCCCCACGATGTACACCACTGTGAACACCACAACCCAGACCGCGTCAACGAAGTGCCAGTAGAGCGCCAGCACCTTCACGCGCTCGGCGTGCGTCGCGTTCAATCTCCCGGTCAGCGCAAACACCAGAGTGATCAGCAGCATGATGAGCCCGATCACGACGTGCGACGCATGCAGTCCCACCAGCGAATAAAAGGTCGTTCCAAACAGGTTGGTCGCGATCGTCAGGTGATCATGCACGATCAGCTTCTGCCACTCCAGCGCCGTGCCGACGAGAAAGATCGCGCCCAGCACAAACGTCACTGCCCACCATAGCTTGAATGCTCCCATGCGCCCATGCCCGATCGCATGCTCCGCCAGAAGGATGAAGAAGCTGCTCGAGAGCAGGCAGACCGTGCCGAAGATCGGCAGCTCCAGCACCTCGCGCGGCGTCGGCCCGGAGACATCGCGGCCGAGATAGTACAGATAGGCCACAACGAAGATTGTGAAGATCGCGCTCTCCGCGATGATCAGCGATGACATCGCGACATATCCGCGCGACGGCAACCTCCACGCCTCCGGACGCTCGATATGTTCCAGCGGTACGGTACCCACAGCTCTCCTCTCTGCTTCGTCACTCAAATGCTGAGTCTGGATCCTCGGGATGCTTCAAATCCCAAAGCGGCCTTCTGCTCGCCACTACCGGTTCGGCAGCGAAGTTGTAGTCTGGCGGCGGCGAATGCGTTGACCACTCCAGAGTCCAGGCATCCCACGGGTCCGGCCCCGCCTCTTTGCCTTTGAAATACGAGTGCACCAGGTTATAGACCAGCACCGCGATCGCGATCGCCTGAATGAATCCGCCGACCGAAACGATCTGGTTCCATATCGCCCATCCCCGATCCGGCATGTACGTGTAGATTTGCCGCGGCATTCCGAGCAGCCCGGGGATATGCATAACGTCGAACGTCAGGTGAAATCCGATGACCATCAGCCAGAAGTGCCACTTACCCAGGCGCTCATCCAGCATTCGGCCGGTCATCTTCGGGTACCAGTAGTAGATGGCCGAGAAGATCATGAACACGATTGCGCCCACCAGCACGTAGTGAAAGTGGGCAACAACAAAGTATGAGTTGTGCAGTTGCCAGTTCCACGGGCTCACCGACAGCATGATGCCCGTCAACCCGGCGATCAGAAACTGAAACAGGAAGGCAATGGCGAAAAGCATTGGAACTTGGAACCGAATCTTTCCGCCCCAAATCGTCGCCAGCCAGTTGAAGATCTTGATGCCGGTCGGAATCGATACGAGCATGGTGGATAGCGTAAAGAACGCATTGCCGAAGGACGTCATCCCCATCGTGAACATGTGGTGGGCCCACACGCCGAGACTGATGAATCCAATACCCACACTCGCCGCCACCATCGCCGGATATCCGAAGATGGCCTTCCGCGAAAACACGGGGATAATCTCATTCGCAAACGCAAAGGCCGGCAGCACGAGCACGTACACTTCGGGGTGTCCGAAGATCCAGAAGAAGTGGGCCCACAGGATCGCGGAGCCACCCGCCTGTGTGTCGAAGAAGTGGCCGCCGAGGTAGCGATCAATGATCAGCATGGCCTGGCAAGCGGTGAGAGGGCTGATCGCCACGAGCACCATGCCCGAAACCACGGCATACAGCCACGGCAGCAATGGCATCCGGAACAGCGTCATGCCCTTGCAGCGCATGCAGAAAACGGTTGCAAGGATGTTGATTGCGGTCCCAATGCTCCCAATCCCACTGGCCATCAGCGCAAGCGCCCAGTAATCGGTCGAGTGGCCCGGTGAAAACGCCCGCTCGCCGAGCGGTTGATATGCAAACCAGGCGATGTCCGGAGCTGTGCCCGTCCCGGTCAGCCCATTGCCGCCGATGAAGCTGTAGTACAGCATGATTCCCGCGAAGGCGCTGATCCAGAAGCTGAACGCATTCAGCCGTGGAAACGCCATGTCACGTGCGCCGATCATCAGCGGAATCAGGTAGTTGCCAAATCCGAACAGGATCGGCATGCCCACCAGGAACACCATGGTGGTTCCATGCATGGTGAACAGCCGGTCGAAAACAAACGGGGAGATCAGGTGATTTTCCGGGAAGAAGAGCTGCGCGCGAATTAGCAGCGCCTCACATCCCGCCACCAGCAGAAACACCAGCGCGTAGCAGATGTACATGATCCCGATCTTCTTGTGATCGACCGTCACCACCCAGTCGTGCACCACCTCAAGGTACGTGCCCGCAAACGGCCGCCGCGGCGTCTGGTCGAGAACGCCTTCAACGCGATTGGGGATCGGCACGCTCGGTGTTGCCATCTGGATCTCCGTCGCTCCTAGTGCAGCGTTAATAGATAGGTCGCAATTTTTGCGTTCTGTTCGTCTGTCAGATGCATTGCCGGCATCAGGCACCCGGGCTTGAAATCGTTCGGATCATTAATCCATCGCACCAGGTTCTCGCTGTTGTTCGGCAGAATGCCGGCGCCAATGGTGTCGCGGCTCATCAGGTGGGTCAGGTCCGGACCGTAGCGTCCGTTGGCCATCGTGCCCCTGACGGTGTGGCAGTTCACGCAAGCCTGCTGCTCAAACACCTGCTGGCCCGTATGCTCGTCCTGGCCTTGTGATCCCTGATTCACATTAACTTGCTGCGCGTTGTGACGCACCACGCTGCTGTCATTCGCATTCGAAGGTCCGTGGATGCCGGTGTTCTGTTCGCCTGACTCACCGGACGGCAGCTCTGGCTGCGCCTGCTGCTGTGCCTTGATCCACGCCGCAAACCCGTCCGGCGGATCCACATAGACCCGCAGCAGCATTTTGGCGTGCTCTGGGCCGCAGAACTGCGCGCACTGCCCGAGGTACACCCCCGGCACGTTCGGGTCGAACCACATCTCGTTCACCCGGTTGGGCAGGACATCCGTCTTGCCGGCGAGCCGGGGCACCCAGAAGCTGTGCATCACGTCCGCCGAGGTCAGCTTGAGAAACGTCGCCTGCGGCTGCTGCTTCGTGCTCTGGGGGACATGCAGCTCATTGGCCGTAACCACGCCGTACTTCGGGTATCGAAACTCCCACCAGAACTGGTGGCCGACGACAATCACATCCAGCGCGTTGGCGGGTTTGGGCGCGTCCTGAATGGCGAAGATCATGCGCGCTGTGCCGAGGAAGAGCACCGTAATCAGCAGCACCGGGATAATCGTCCAGGCCAGCTCGATCTGTGTGCTTCCGAAAACCTGTGGAGGCTCCAGCTTCTCGCCGGGCCGCGAACGATACCGCACCAGTGCGATCACCAGCAATGTACTGACACCGATCCAGATTCCCGCGGTAATCAAGAGCACGAACAGGGACAGCCAATGGACGTCCTGCGCCGGTGTCGAAACCGGCTCGAAGATATTGGTGTTGACGAAAGGCGTTCCGCTGGGACGCGCAGGTGCTCCCGTCTGCCCATACGCGCACGCTGCTCCCAAACAGCTCACCAGCAGCGGAAGAAAACGTATCCGGGACACCAGCAGGACTCCTCGGTCTTGAAGGCGTTTTGTCTGCCGCGCGAGCTGTCAAGCTCACACGGAACCGATTGGCGTAGGCGTTGTTTCTATCACGACGCGCCGACAGAGCTGCAACGGCCGAAGAGCATCTCGTCGATTGCGTCTGTACCCCCTGAGAGCAACTGCTGCCCGTACCGGGTTGCAAGCAGAACGATTACCGCTCCAAAATCGCTGTTTCACCATCAACTTCCATCCGGAGGAGGTCATCGCTTCGCAGGTATGGGCGCAGAGCCGCTTAGCTCTTCTGCAGCACGACAAACTCGCTCGACCTCACCGCCGGCCTTGCACTCAGCGCCTTCTTGAGCACTGCCTTCGCGTCATGCAAATCCTCACCCGCCAGTTCCAAACGAGGTGGACGCACCGACGCCCGTCCTGTTGCCGTCTGCTCCTGCACCCACTTGATCAGTTGCACGAACTTCGGCACAGTATCCATCCGCAGCAACGGCAGAAACCATTCGTAGAGCACATAAGCCTCCTTGCGCCTGCCGGCCAGCGCCAGCTCAAACAGCTCCACAGACTCGCGCGGAAATGCGTTCACCAGCCCTGCCACCCACCCCGTCGCGCCTGCGTCGACAGCCTCCACCAGCACATCGTCTACGCCGACAAATATCTTCAGCCGCTCGCCGGTCAGCTCGCGAATTGCCATCACGCGCCGCACATCCGCGCTCGACTCTTTCACCGCCTGCAGGTTCCCATGCTCTGCCGCAAGTTCCGCGATCTGCGCCGCCACAAAGTCGGTCTTGTACGCGACCGGATTGTTGTAGAGCATGCATGGCAGCTTGGTCGCGCGGATCACTTCGGCCACGTGCTGCTTCATCTCCCGCCAGTCAGACGTGTAGACATACGGCGGCAAGACCATCAGCCCGCTGCAGCCCGCCTGTTCTGCGTCCTTCGTCATCTCCACCGCATTGCGCGTCGACAGGGATGAGATCGCCGCCACCACCGGCGTCCCCTTGGCAGCAGAGACTCTCGCTGCCGTCTTGAGGACCGCGACTTTCTCATCATGCTCGAGCGTCGCGCCCTCGCCGAGCGAGCCAAGCATAATCAGCCCGGTGCAGCCGTTCTCCAGCAGCCACGCCGCGTGCCGCCCAAGGAACTCATGATCTACCTTCAGCTCTGAACCAAACGGAGTCGTTACAGCGGGCATAACACCAAACCAGTTCATCCTGTCTTCTCCTGTGGTTCGCTCATCAAGCTTTCGCCATCGTCCAGCGGCACGGAACACAGCGCCGCAACTGGAACCGGAAACAGTGGAGGCCGCACGGAAGTATTCTGCCATCCGAACAACGCCTCCAGGGCGGGCGCGCAGATGCGCCCCTGGCACGCGCCCATGCCGCAGCGAGTCTGCAGCTTCGCATCTGTCCAACTGCTCTGCGGCACCATTTCCCGGTGCAGATCTCCAAGCCGCACATCCTCGCAGCGGCAAACAATCGTTTCCGGCGCAGCCAGCTCGCGAAGCTCCGGCCGCAGAGCGAAAGCATGCGTCACCGCATGCCCGAACGCCGCCTCTGAATCGCGCAAACCATACAGCTTTGCCGCCGCGGAATGCTGTTCCGCAGCAACCAGGCCCGCAATCTTCCCCTGCACGATCGCGGCATCCACGCCGGCGATGCCCGTTGGTTCGCCTGCGCAATAAACCCCCTTCACCGTCGTCTGCTGCTCGGCGTTCACTTCGACCCCACTCTGCGTAACAGTGCATCCGAGCAAACGTGCGAGCTCGGCGTTGGGCACCAGATGGAAACCGCAGGCCAGCAGGTCGCAACGCTCCGTCCACGTCTTCGCGCCGTCCGTGATCCGCACCGCCCTCACGGCGTCATTGCCTTCTGCCGCCGCCGCCCAACAACCCGTTTGATAGCGAACGCTGCCCAGCTCCGCCCTTAGCTGCATCGCCTGCAGCGCCTTCTCCGGTCGCGAAACCAGCTTTGCCGCAAACCCGGCCAGACGGCGTATTGACGCCTGCTCCGCGATCGTCACAATCTCCGCTCCATCCTGCTTCAGGTGCGCCGCAACCGCTAGCAGCAAAGGTCCAGTTCCCGCCACAACAACGCGTTTGCCGCGAACCTCATATCCTCCGCGCACCAGCGCCTGCAAACCGCCGGCGCCGAACACGCCGGGCAGAGTCCAGCCGGGGAAGGGAAGAAAACGTTCGCGCGCTCCCGTCGCAATAATCAGCGATTCAAACCGAAAGCTCTCGACTCTCTGCTCCGCCGCAACCCACGCCTGCAGCGTCCCCGGAGCCGCTGTCGCATCCACCACCTGCCGTCCTGCGAAGAGCACAGCGCCCGACGGCGCAAATTCCGCAACCGCACGCTCTCCGCGGGGTCTGCGGCTGATCTTCCCGCTCCCGCCCTCCAGATCTGTCCTCCAACCTCCGCATTGTCGTCAAGCACTGCAACTCTTCGGCCCGCTTTCGCCGCCGCTGTCGCAGCTGCAAGTCCTGCCGGCCCGGCCCCCACCACAACGATGTCGTGCGCGTGGATCACCGTTGCGTCTCGATCCTCATGCCATCCCGGCACGCGATCTGGCATGTGCGCTGATGTGGCAGGCCGTCAATCTTCGCGCGACACTCGAAGCAGATTCCCATTCCGCACAGCGCCGTCCGCTGCTCGCCGCTCACCGACACCCGGCACGGTGCCCCAGCCTTCAACATTGCCGCGATCACCGTCGTTCCCTGCGCCACCATCACGCGCTCGCCGTTCACATGCACCGTGATTGTTCCGGCCGCCGCATTAACCTCAGGCATGCATCGCCCCCGCCACACCCATGCGACTCGGCAGGAACGGTCGCGGATCCAGCCCGATGTCCGCTTGCGTTATGTGCTGTAGCACCAGCCGCGCGGCACCCGGCGCATTCGTTATCCCCAGGCCTTCAAATCCCATTGCCAGCAGTACAGAACCATCTGCGGTCGGCCCGATCAGCGGCAGCTTATCCGGTGTTGCCGCACGAAATCCCGTCCACACACGGATCGCCGAAACCCCCGCCAATATCGGCATATACTCCACCGCCCGCTCCAGCATCTTTCGCAGCACGCTCGCATCCGCCTCGGCGGACATATCACCGTACTGCCGCGATGATCCAATCAGCACTTGCCCCGTCTTGCGCGGCTGCACATTGAACGCCACGGAATCCGCCGTCAGGGAATGCGCACTCTTTAGGTATCCCAACTCGACAAGCTGATGCCGCAGAACGCCGGCGTATCGATCTGTAATGGCCAGGTGCCCCTTGCGCGGATGTACATTCACCCACGGGCACAGTGTGACGTCAGTTCCTGTCGCAATCACAATGTGCCCCGCACTCCACGCCGTCGAATCCTCCAGCACCACCTTGCCTTTTCCGGCCTTCACAACGCGTTTGCCAAACAGCAGGGTCGCTCCTGAGCGCTCCGCGCTTGCAAGAAAGTATCCCGCTGCAGCGGGCGGATAGATCACGCCATCATTATGTACAAGCAGCGCACCCGGCAGTCCATCGCGCAGGTGAGGTTCCGCTTCGCGCAGCCCACGTTCGTTCAGCACCTCGGTCCTCACACCGCTCGCCGCGTAAGCGTTCTGCTTCGCAAAGACCGCCTGCATCTCCTCGTCGTCCGCCGCAACCCACAAAGTTCCGCACTCTTCAAACTCCACCGCGCTGGGCAGCGTGTCGCGCAACTCGCGCCAGCAATCCCGCGAGTAATGCGTCAATGCAAGCTGCGCCGCCGAATCGTCCATCACCACCAGGTGACCCATGCCGGCCGCGCTTGCTCCGCCCGCCGGCACTCCCGGCTCGACAACCGCAACACTCAGCCCGGCGCGCGCGCACTCATACGCGCACGCCGCGCCCACGATCCCCGCTCCCACAACCACGACGTCGAACGTCTCCATCAGAACTCGATGCCACTCGCGAACGGATCGTCCTGCTCAAACAGCAGCACCGATTCGCCCGTGATCCACGCGCGCCCCTGGATCGTCGGCAGAACCGCGTCACCCTGCGGCCGAATCCTGCCGACGAAGTGCGTTCCCAGAAATCCTTCCTGCCGCCAAACCTCCCCTTCCGACAGCTTGCCGTCGGCATAAAGACACGCCATCTTTGCGCTCGTTCCCGTCCCGCATGGCGAGCGATCAAAGGACGCCCCCGGGCACAACACAAAATTGCGGCTCGAATTCTCCGGATTCTCTGGCTCGCCGAACAGCTCAATATGATCAATCGACGCGCCGTCCTTGCCGGTAATTCCTGCATCCCGCAGCGCCGTCCGTATCGCACGGGTGGCTGCGACCAGCTCACCGCGCCGGCTCATCGTCAGCTCATACGGATGCTCTCCGATCAGAAAAAACCAGTTGCCGCCCCACGCAATGTCGCCCCGTAATTCGCCAATTCCGGCAACCTCAACCGCAACCGAGCTCCGGTACCTGTAGCTCAAAACGTTTGACACCGAGACGCTGCCATCTCGCAGCAGCTCCACCTGCACCTCGCCCACCGGCGTCTCGATCGCGTGCTGCCCCGGCTGAATCCGCCCCAGGTGCGCCAGCGATCGCACCACCCCGATCGTGCCGTGTCCGCACATGCCCAGGTACCCAACATCGTTGAAGAAGAGCACGCCCGTCGCGCATCTCGGGTTTACCGGCTTGCACAGCAGCGCGCCGACGACCACCTCTGACCCGCGCGGTTCGCCGCTCACCCCTGAACGAAACCGATCGTACCGCGCGCGAAATACGCCAACGCGCTCCGTCAGCGACCCTTCGCCTAAATCGGGACCGCCGTCGACAACCACCCGCGTCGGTTCGCCCTCCGTGTGCGAATCCAGCACCCTCACCCGCTGCATCCCATCCGCCAAAGCCATAACGCGGATTCTAGATATCTCCAATAGGAACAAACCATAAAAATCTGGTCTTGGCACGGAGCTCTACTTCGCACTGAAACTCCTCCGGCCAGTCGAAAGCCGATCAGCAGCCCGGCGTATACTGACCTTATTCGGGCTGCATCCGCGATGAGACGGAGTGGCACTGGAGTGGACATGAGTCATCACACGGAGTTCCCCCCTGTGGCTGCGGTGTCGTCCGCAGCTAAAGTTACGCCGCACAGCCTTCTTGAAAAGAAGCGGCTGCGGCAGCCCATCACCGCCCTTACCGCGTACGACTACCCCACCGCAAAGATCGTTGACAACGCCGGGATTGACCTCGTCCTTGTAGGCGATTCGCTGGCCATGACAGTTCTCGGCCGTGAGAGCACCCTGTCTCTCACGATGGCCGAGATGCTGCATCACGCCAAGGCAGTCCGTGCCGCGGTCCGCCGAGCATTCCTCGTCGTGGACATGCCATACGGCAGTTATCACATCAGCCTCAAGGACACCCTCCGAAACGCACTCTCGCTCGTCACCCAAGCCGGAGCCGAAGCCGTAAAAATTGAGGGCGGCTGCCGACGTGCCTCTCTCGTCGCCGAACTCACCGCCGCCGAGATTCCCGTCGTCGGCCACATCGGCCTCACCCCGCAGTCCGTGCTTCGCATGGGCGGCTATCGCGTTCAAGGCCGCACCGTTCCCGAGATCCAGCAGTTGCTCTCCGACGCCGCCGCGCTGGAAGGGGCAGGTGCTGTCGCTCTCGTGCTCGAAGGCATTCCCCGCGAGCTCTCCGAACGCATCACGGCTTCCGTCAAGATACCCACGATCGGCATCGGCGCCGGCCCCGGCTGCGACGGCCAGATCCTCGTCTTTCACGATCTCCTGCGGCTCACATTTGACCGGCCCGCAAAGTTTGTTCGCAGCTTCGCGGATGCCGGCGCTCTTCTGCGTGAAGGCATCGAGCGCTATCGAAACGCCGTAGCTGACCGCAGCTTCCCGTCAGACTCCGAGAGCTACCACCTGCCGAGCGACATGGATCCTGACCTGCTCGTCGCAGACAGCCTTCTCTCCGTGATCTCATGACTGCCCCAGGACTCATCTCCTCTGTCGCCGAAATGCGCGCAGCCGCAAATGCCGCCAGGAAAAACGGCACTCTGGCGCTGGTCCCAACGATGGGCGCGCTCCACGAGGGACATCTCTCGCTGGTCCGTGCTGCACGCGAGCTCTGCGAGACCGTCGTCGTGTCGATCTTCGTCAACCCGACACAGTTCGCGCCCAACGAAGATTTCGCCCGCTATCCGCGCAGCATCGAAACCGATCTCGAACTCCTCGCGCGCGAGCACGTCGACTTCGTGTTCGCTCCGTCTGCCGAGCAGATGTATCCGTCAGGCGCCGGTGGCACAGTCGTCGAGGTCCCCGATCTCGGCGATCGTCTCGACGGGGCATCCCGTCCCGGCCACTTTCGTGGGGTTGCCACAGTTGTGGCAAAGCTCTTTCTCATCACCTCGCCAGACATCGCCATCTTCGGCCAGAAAGATGCTGCGCAGGTGGCCCTCCTGAGAGCGATGGTCACGGATCTCCACTTTTCGGTGAACATCGTTGTGTGCCCCACCGTAAGAGAGCCCGACGGCCTCGCCATGAGCTCGCGAAATCGTTATCTCTCTCCGGCCGATCGCGCGCATTCGCTGGTCTTGCAGCGCGCCCTCCGTGCTGCTGAAACGGCGGCCTCACAAGGCGCGCAACGTGCCGATGATCTACGCGACATCATGACCCGCGAACTCCAGATACAGTCTGCGATTAGCGTCGAGTACGCCGAAGTCGTCGACCCAGACACGCTCATCCCGCTCAACAACGTACGCCGCGACGCGCTGTTGGCGGTTGCAGCGCGCGTCGGCAGCACGAGACTCATCGACAACATCCTCCTCCAGCCGCCGCAGGAGACGCCATGCGAGTGATGGTCGCAGTCTCCGGCAGCATTGCCGCATATAAATCGGTTGAACTGGTCCGGCTCTTCCGGCAGCACGGTGCAGACGTTGACGTTGCAATGACGAGATCCGCAACCCGCTTCGTGACGCCGCTGACATTCGCATCGCTTACCGGCCGCAAGGTGCACACATCGCTCTGGCGCCCATCGGTTCGCCGCGGTCAGCATGTCGATCCTGAGTTCCTGATCGAGCACATCGCCGCCGTGCAGGACCTTGATGCGTTCATCGTCGCTCCGGCAACGGCGCACATCATCGCAAAGCTCGCTAACGGAATCGCCGACGACTTTATCAGTGCCGCTTATCTCGCCTCAACCGCGCCCACATTCATCGCACCCGCAATGAACGTCAACATGTGGCGCCACCCCGCCACCCAGGCCAACGTAAAAGCCCTCTCCTCCCGCGGTGCCCGTTTCATCGACCCCGACGAAGGACATCTCGCCTGCGGCATGACCGGCGCCGGCAGACTCGCCGACGTGCAGACCATCGCCGAAACCATCTTGTCTAGCGTGAATGCAAAACGGGACCTCAGCGGCGAAACAATCCTGATCACGGCCGGAGGCACACGAGAGCCGATCGATCCTGTCCGCTTCCTCGGCAATCGCTCCAGCGGCAAAATGGGATACGCGCTCGCTGAAGAAGCGCTCTCGCGCGGCGCGCGCGTAATTCTCGTGACCGCATCTTCACTTGCGCCACCGCCCGGATGCACTGTCGTCCGCGTCGATACTGCGGCAGAGATGTGCGCTGCCGTGCTTTCGCACCTGCCCGATTCGACTGTTGTGATCAAAGCAGCCGCAGTCAGCGACTTCCAGGTAGCCCAGCCCGCAGCTTCGAAGATCCGGCGCTCCGGACCGCTCACTCTTGAGCTTCAACCTACGCCGGACATCGCCGCCAGAGTCGTCGCGCACCGCCGCGCGGGAACGCTGGTGATAGCTTTCGCCGCCGAGACGGAACACCTGGAACCTAATGCGCGCGCCAAGCTGCTGCGCAAGGGAGCCGACGCCATCGTCGCGAACGTTGTCTCCGCTTCGGGCCTGGGCTTCGGCTCTGCGCGCAACGCTGGTCTCTTCATCACCGAAGCCCAAACTCTTCCGCTGCCCGAGAGTTCCAAACGCGAGATGTCCAGCAAGATCCTCGATCAGATCCCCCTCCTCCGCGCCGAGCGCGCTGCTAAATTCTCCGAAATTGCTCGCTCATGCTGAGCATCCAGCGACTCGCGTTGCGCGAGCCATCGCAGTACCCTGTTAATGACCGCATTTGCGGAGTCCAACCTTACCGTGGGCTACGGCCAGTGCTGTCGCAGGAGATGCAAAGTGCCTTCGATAGATGAAGAAATCCAGCTGATTCACATCCGTGAACAGCCAGGACAGAAGACCCGCCATACATGTTCCGCGGCGTTGGCCGATCAACCCTGGAAGCTCGACGAAGAGGCGCTCGGATACGGGCCCGGCGCTTCCATGAACGATGCGATTCCGGCAACCACTCCGCGCCAAAGCGTGCTGCCGGCGGAGTACCGCCACGCCTCCGCTGACGAGCTCGACCTGCGGATCCGCGCCGCGAAACACGCGCTCGGCGATCGGCTCCTCATCCTCGGCCACTACTACCAACGCGACGAGGTCGTGCGCTACGCCGACTTCATCGGTGATTCCTTTCAGCTCGCGCAGGCAGCAAAATCACGGCCCAACGCTGAGGCGATCGTCTTCTGCGGCGTGTACTTCATGGCGGAAACAGCCGACATGCTCTCGCTGCCCCAGCAGGCCGTCATCCTGCCGAACGTTGCCGCCGGCTGCTCCATGGCCGACATGGCGGACATCGAAATGGTGACCGACTGTTGGGAGGAGCTCGAGGCCATCTTCGGTTCCCAGCCCGACTCCAACGGCCGAGCGCCGGTGATCCCCGTCACCTACATGAACTCCTCGGCGGCGCTCAAAGCATTCTGCGGCAGGCATGGCGGCGTGGTTTGCACTTCATCCAATGCCGCCACAGTTCTCGGGTGGGCGTTCGAGCGCGGTCAGCGTGTGCTCTTCTTTCCCGATCAACACCTCGGCCGAAACACCGCCAAAGCCATGCGGATTCCGCTCCAGCAGATGGCCGTATGGGATCCGCATCGTCCGCTCGGCGGCCTGCACGCCGAAATCCTTCGCCACGCGCGCGTCATTCTGTGGCACGGCTTCTGTTCCGTGCACAAGCGCTTCACGGTCGATCAGATCAAGCTCGCTCGCATGCGCCATCCCGGCGTTCGCGTCATCGTTCACCCTGAGTGCACGATGGAGGTCGTCGACGCTGCCGATGAATCCGGCTCAACCGACCTGATTCGCCGCCGCATTGAAGCCTCGCCCGCAGGCTCCATCTTCGCCGTCGGCACCGAGATCAACATGGTCCAGCGCCTCGCCGACCAGCATCCGGAGCACACCATCTTCTGCCTCGATTCCATCATCTGTCCCTGCTCGACCATGTATCGGATCCACCCAAGCTATCTTGCCTGGGTGCTCGAGGCTCTCGAGCGCGGCGAAGTCTTCAACCGCATCACCGTCTCTGAGGACATCGCCGTTCCTGCGCGGATCGCGCTCGAGCGAATGCTGACTCTGCAGCCCGGCGCCACACCGGCTGGTCAGCCATGAACCGGCAGCAAATCATCGTCGTCGGCAGCGGCATCGCCGGCTTGATCGCCGCGATTCGTCTGTCCGAGCGGCACGATGTGACGCTCGTAACAAAGTCCGAGCTTTGCGAAAGCAACACCCGCTGGGCACAAGGTGGAATCGCCGCCGCAATGTTCCCCGACGACAGCGTGGCGCAGCACGTTGAGGACACGATGCGCGCAGGCGCCGGCCTCTGCGATCGCGCAGCAGTCGATGTCCTCTGCTCGGAAGGCCCCGCCAGAATCCGCGACCTCATCCGTCTCGGCGTAGCTTTTGACATGCGCGATGGCGAGTTGGCCCGCGGCCGCGAAGCCGCTCACTCCAGCTCCCGCGTGCTGCACGCCAACGGCGATGCAACCGGCCTGTCCATCGAGACCGCGCTCGTTCGCGCCGTTCGCAAAGCCAATGTTCAAATTCTTGAACACACCTTCGCGTGCGATCTGCTGCTGCATGGCGGCGCCATCGTTGGCCTGAAGATATTGCGCGAAAATGGCGCGCCCGATGAACTGCATGCAAATATCGTCATCCTCGCCAGCGGCGGCGCCGGCCAGATGTATCTCCACACCACCAATCCGCTCGGCGCCACAGGCGACGGCAGCACGATCGCCCTGCGCGCGGGCGCACAGCTCGCCGACCTCGAGTTCTATCAGTTCCACCCCACCGCTCTCGACGTTCCCGAAACCTTTCTCGTCTCGGAAGCCGTCCGCGGTGAAGGCGCGATATTGCTCGACGCGCACGGTCGTCGCTTCATGCAGACGCTCCACCCCGATGCCGAACTCGCTCCGCGCGATGTCGTCGCGCGCGGCATCGCCATGCAGATGGCCGCGCAGAACGGCCGTCCCGTCCTGCTGGATGCCACCAGGCTTGGAGCGGAGTTCCTCGCACAGAGATTCCCAACCATCGATGCCGCCTGCCGGTTGCGCGGGCTCGACTGGTCGCGCCAACCCATCCCGGTCACACCCGCCGCGCACTATTGGATGGGCGGTGTCCGTTCCGATCTTTTCGGCCGCACCTCGCTGCCCGGGCTCTTCGCCGTCGGTGAGGTCGCGTGCACCGGCGTTCACGGCGCAAATCGCCTCGCGTCCAACTCCCTCCTCGAAAGTCTTGTCTTCGCCTGGCGCTGCGCGGACCTGCTGCTCGCTGAGCACACCATCGATCAGCATCTTCGCCACTGGCCACGAGAAGCTGACCATCGCATCGAATCAATTTCACCCTCGCACGACTCGCGCTCCCAAACACTCACCGACCCAAAGCTGCTCCGGACCCTGATGTGGAACATGGTTGGAATCGAGCGCAACGGCCCAGCCCTCCGCAACGCGCTCGACATCCTGAACTCCTGGCATATCGAAGGCTCTGACGTGTCGTCGCTCGAAACAGCAAACCTGCTGGCACTCGCCCGAGTCACAACTGCAGCCGCCCTCGCGCGCCGCGAATCGCGTGGAGCCCACTTCCGCGAAGATTGCCCATCGAGCTCCGCGGAGTGGCAGCATTCACTCATTTACGAACAGGTCGCCGTCACGTGTTAGCAAGACCCGATCGGCACGCCATCGAAACCATTGTCCGCATGGCCATGCTGGAGGACGCACCTTGGGGCGACCTCACCTCCGAAACGCTCGTCCCCGAATCTCTTCACATCGCAGCGGAACTTAGAGCCCGCGAAGACGGCGTTCTCTGCGGCGAGGACATATTCACCTCCGCAATGACTCTGGCAGGCGCAAACACGGTCGAATTCGTGAAGCACGATAGCGATCGCTTCTCCGCTGGCAATTTGCTCGCGACCATCGCCGGATCCGCGCGCTCCATTCTTCGCGCCGAGCGCGTCGCTCTGAACTTCGTTCAGCGCCTCTCCGGCATCGCGACCATCACCGCCCAATATGTCACTGCGGCGCAGGGATCCACCGCGCGTATCGTCGACACGCGAAAGACCACACCCGGCCTGCGCCTCTTCGAGCGCTACGCCGTCCGCTGCGGCGGCGGGTACAACCATCGCTTTTCGCTTTCCGACGCCGTTCTCGTCAAGGACAACCACCTTGCCGCCGTCACGCGCAACTCAGACGTGGATCTGACCGGCGCACTCCGCGCCGCGTTTGATCGCCTTCCCCACACCACGCACGTCGAGGTCGAGGTCGATCGTCTCGATCAGATCGATCCGGTGCTTCGCGCTGGAATCGATACCATCATGCTCGACAACTTCAGCATCGATGACCTTCGCCGCGGAGTCGAAATCGTTGCCGGGCGCGCCCTCATCGAAGCCAGCGGCGGCGTGTCTCTCGATCGCGTCCGCGAGATAGCGTCCACCGGCGTCGATCTGATTTCAGTCGGGGCTCTGACCCACAGCCCGCGCTCACTCGATCTCGGCCTGGATTTCAGACCAAACTAGCCGAACCGATGCTGCTGCTGGATCGAATGCTGGCGGAGGGAGAGGGATTCGAACCCCCGTTGCCCGTTAAGGCAAAGCGGTTTTCAAGACCGCCTGTTTCAACCACTCACACATCCCTCCGCGCCCTCGGGACGTGAGCTTCCCCTTCAGCCTAGCAGTAAAGCCGCCGCCATCCTCAGCAAGCCCGCACGCTCAGCTCCGCATCCATGCACTTCACTTCTTCCCGCCCGGTGTCGTGCCCGTCTCTCCGGGTGCAGATGGATTGATCTCTGCGTCTGCGTTCTCCGTCGTGTTCGAGTTCACTTTCCGCTCGCCCGATCCTGCCGTCGCCGGATTATCGCCGCGCGGCCCTGAAGGCTGTGCCTTCGCATCTCCGCGGTCCCCCCGCATGTCTCCCCGCGCATCGTTGGTCTGGTCATTCGCCATCCCCATCACCTCCAGGTCTTCCCGTCACGGCTTTGCCGCTTCTCCTTCGATGCCACTTCACTGCAAAGCGTAAGTAGCCCATCTACTCGCCTTAGCCGGCGAGCGCAGGTGCCTGGCAAGCATTTGCCGTCACCCTCCCCCATCCCGGCCATGCGCAGCACAGCAACTCCCTTGTACTCTTAGGGTCTAATCCTTTCGTCTCATAAAACGAATTACCGCAACAACCAATCTCGGACCGGGCCCCAGGCGCGCTGTCCGCGTTTCCTCAACCATCACCCTCAGCGCCCCTTGCAGGAATCCGCATGAAAGCAACTCGCCTCACCCCCGCTCTCCTCGTGACCGTTTCGCTCGTCCTCTCTGCCGTTTCCCTCGCGGCTCAAACGGCCCAGCAGCCTCAAGCGCGTCTTGCCGCTCCCATTACCGACGTCTCTCGCGCGGCGCTCGCCGGCTCGCAACCGCCTCGCGCCCGCCTCGCACGCGACCTCGGCGCCGTCGACGGCTCCACGCCGCTTCCGTCGATGACCATGTACTTCAGCCGCAGCGCTCAGCAGCAGGCTGATCTCGAAGCCCTCCTCGCCGCGCAGCAGGATCCCTCCTCTCCGCAGTTCCATCAGTGGCTCACGCCGGCTCAGTTCGGCGCACGCTTTGGTGTCGCAGAGTCCGACATCGCCAAGGCCGAAGCCTGGCTCCAGTCGCAGGGCTTCAGCATCCTCAGCGTTTCGCCCAGCCGCAACAGCATCACCTTCTCCGGCAACGCATCCATCGCTGCATCCGCCTTCGGAGCTCCGCTTCACCGCTACAGCCTCAATGGCAAAAACCACATCGCTCCCTCGGCTGACCTCTCGCTTCCGTCCACGCTCTCCGGCGTCGTCTCAGACGTTCGCGGCCTCTCGGATTTCCGTCCGCACCCGCACGTGCGCCCCGCCAACGGTGCGCTCTACAAGCCCAACTTCACCTCCTCTCAAACCGGCAACCACTTCCTCACGCCCGGCGACATCGCGGTCATTTACGACATCAAGGCTGCCTGGAACGCCGGCTACACCGGCACCGGCCAGACCATCGCCATCATGGGACAGTCCGCTGTCTCCGACAGCGACATCACCGCCTTCCAGACCGCGATCGGCCAGACCGCCAAGGCTCCCACCAGCATCCTCGTTCCCAGCACCGGCAGCAGCTCGACCTACTCCGGCGACGAGTCCGAGTCTGACCTCGATCTCGAATACGCTTCCGGCATCGCGCCCGGGGCCGCCATCGACTTCGTCTACGTCGGCGCCAATGCCACCTCCAGCGTCTTCGACTCGCTCACCTGGGCCATCCAGAACCGCATCGCGCCCATCCTCAACATCAGCTACGGCGAGTGCGAGCCCGAGCTCGGCCAGTCCCAGTACAACTCCATCACCACCACCCTTCAGCAGGCCGCAGCCCAGGGCCAGACCGTCGTCTCCGCCGCCGGCGATGACGGATCCACGGACTGCTACATCGGCCAATCCACCTCCTCCGTCTCGCTCAACAGCGAACAGCAGCTCGCCGTCGACTTCCCATCCTCCAGCCAGTACGTCACCGGCGTCGGCGGAACGGAATTACCCGCCGCCGATGTCGCGTCCGGCAACAATACGTACTTCACCGCCGCCAACGGCTCTGACGGCGTCGTCTCGGCCGTCAAATACGACACCAACGAATCGGCCTGGAATGATGACAGCGCCGCCAGCGCCCTGCAGTACGGGCTCTCCTCTGGCGGTGGCGGCCCCAGCATGTTCACCGCGGCTCCCTCGTGGCAGACCGGCGTCCCTGGCATCCCGTCAGGCTCCGGCTTCCGCCTGGTCCCGGACCTCGCCCTCGACGCCTCACCGAACAACGCGCCCTACGCCTACTGCTCCAGCGATTCCAGCGCTTGGCCAGTCCGGACCCAGGTCTCAAGCTGCACTTCCGGCCTGCGCGACAGCTCCAGCCAGGACCTCACCGTCGCCGGCGGCACCAGCTTCGCCTCGCCCATCTTTGCCGGCATGGTCGCCATCCTCAACCAGGCGCGCGGCTACACCTCGCAGGGCGTCGTAAACCCCACGCTCTACTCGCTCGCCTCCAATCCCTCCACCTACGCCTCCGCGTTCCACGACATCACCTCGGGCTCGAACGCCTGCAACCTCGGCGTCACCTACTGCTCCACCGGCTCGGCCGCCAGCTTCTCCGCCACCACCGGCTATGACGAAGCCACCGGCCTCGGCTCAGTGGACTTCAACAACCTGCTGAACGCCTGGCCCAAGAACTCTTCTACTACGACGAACAAGTCCTTCAGCCTGTCGGCCACCGCCCTTACCATCACCCAGGCGACCGGCTCGACCGGCAGTGCCACCTCCACCATCACCGTCACGCCCCAAAACGGCTACACCGGCACAGTCGCCTGGACCGTCACGACCGACTCCAGCGTCTCTGAGACCGCGTGCTACTCGCTGCCGAACACGACCGTCTCCGGAAGCTCGCCCGTCACCGCAACCCTGACCGTCACCACCATGGCCAGCGGAAGCTGCCCCTCCGGCAGCAGAGCGCTCGTCCAGAACGGAACACCGTCAGCGGCTGCACGCATCCCGGCACCTCCGGCACACCGCTCGCCGGCGCTGCCCGTGCTGGCCGGCTTCGGCATCATCTCGCTGGGCGCCCTCGCACTCCTTCCGGCAACGCGCCGTAATCGCCGCCTGCCCACGCTGCTTGCCATCCTCGTGCTCGCCGGCGTCGGCCTCGGCCTCTCCGGCTGCGGAGGTGGCAGCGGCGTCCCCGGCTGCATCGTCTGCGGCACCGGCGGCAGCGGCACTGGTGGTGGCACCAGCCCCACAACTAACTACACCATCACGGTCATCGGCACTGACACCGCCAACAGCGCCATCACCGCCTCAACCAGCCTCGCCTTCACCCTCACCGTGCAGTAAACGGGTCCCCTAACGGTGAGGGGAACCGAAGGCCCCGGTGGCACATGCCGCCGGGGCCTTCTTGTGTCTGGAAGGGATCCGGTCACGGCCGGCAATCTTTTCATTGCATATCCACCCCAATTCAAGGACACTGCCGTCCATGCCGCCGCCCAACCATCCGCAGGAGAAGCCGCAGCCGCCGCCCCCATCCGATACCTCCGAGTTCACAGCAGCGCTCCGCGCCCACAGGCTCTCCGCCGCGGTCCGCTCCCCGGCGCCCCCGTCCACCATCCCCGTCGACCTTCAGGCCGCCGCACGAGCGCCGGATGAGTCTGCAGCCGCAGCCGCCCCGCCGCAGCCCATCCACAACATCGCCTGCATGGTCACTCATGGCATGGGCCAGCAGGTCCCGTTTCAAACCTGCGCGCAGATTGCCGAGGCCTTCGTTCGCGGCAACCGCCAACCCAGCTCCATCCGCCCCGACCGCCTCCAACTCGTTACCGGAGGCGACCTCCTGGCCTGCGTCAAGCTCGTCTTCGACGCCACCGCGACTCAGCCCGAGACCCACGTCGACATCTTCGAGGGCTACTGGGCGCCGCTCACCGAAGGCAAAATCTCCTTCACCGCAACCATTCTGTTCCTCGTGCAGACATTTATCAGCGGCCTGAAAAGCTGCATCGTCAAGCACAAGAGTCACGGCAACCGCACCGGCTCCCGCGGCGTCTTCACCCGCTGGGTCTTCGGTGCTCTGCGCGAGTTCGCCATCAAGAAGCGCACCTTCAGTCACCTCATCTGGGTCGGCGTGGTCCTCGCCATCACTGTTGCCATCGCCTATGGCTGCGAGCAGATCCTCGCCCACGCCTGGACCGCCCTGAAGCCGCTGCTCACCTGGAACCACCCCGCCGCCGCAATCGCCACGCTTTGGCATAAATTTTGGGCCCACCTGGGGCGCAACATCCTCCGCATTCTCGCTCTCGCAGCCGCCGCCTTCTACGCCTACTGGTTCCGCTACGCCGTCGTCGAGTTCGTCGGCGACGTCGTCATCTACGTCTCGTCGTTCAAGGTCAGCCTCTATGAAGAGGTTCGCGACGCCATCCAGAAGACCGTCATCGACGTGGGCAAACAGATCGCCGCGGCCAACCTCCCACCGACACCCCTTGATGGTCCCTACGACATATACGCTCAGCCGCGATACGACGGCCTCATCTTCGTCGGCCACTCGCTCGGCTCCGTCATCTCCTACGACCTCATCAACGCGCTCATCGTCTGGGACGCTACCGGCTGCCAGGGCCGGCACAACGTCGCCAGTCGCATCCGGCGCTTCATCACCTTCGGCTCGCCGCTCGATAAAACCGCGTTCCTCTTCCGCACCCAATTCAAGGAGGAGCATGACTACCGTGAAGCCCTCGCCGGCCTCATGCAGCCCCTCATCCTCGACTACCACTTCCGTTCGTTCCCCTGGGTGAACCTGCACTCTCATCTCGATCCCATCAGCGGCTCATTGGCCTATTACGACCTGCCGGACGACCAGAAGCCCAACCCTCCCGTCGGGGATCAATTCGTCGAAAACAAGATCGACCCAGGTCCCTGGATCCCGCTCTGGGCGCACACCCAATACTGGGATAAGCCCGCCCTCACCGCCGAGCTCCTCGACGCCTTGCCCTGAGCCCGCCGCAATCAGTCCCTCTTTTCCACCACTTGCCCCGCTCTCCACCGCGTCCTCCATTGCGCCCGGAGACCCTGAGGTCTACCCTCAATCCCTGTTGACCAGTTTTGCACTGGGCCGCTGTCCGCAATCCATGCGGCCCGGGCACGCTTTCCACAGCAAAACGCCAGCAATTTCGCCGCCCCAAATGCGCCAATGCCCATTTTGGGGAGCATCTACACAAGCACCACAATATCTAGTTGTTTTATACTTGACTCGTACCAGAGCTGGCGGTACTTTCGACCTCACGCTCAGCTTTGGTGAAGCGCCTGACCCCTTGGCTCACACCGTGACCCACCGGGGTCCCCAGCAAATTAGTTCGCTGGGGTGGAGAACCCCGAACCCGGCTCCCGTCCCATCCGCAGGACCTCGAGACCGGCTCACAAATCCAGGTCGTTTCACCCAAAGCCGGTCGTCCCGGCATCGTCCGCAATCCATAACCGCAGCCCCCGCCGCGGCTATCTCAGCTCTTGAGAGGTTCTGCCCCATGGCCGACATCGTGACCAACCCCGCTTCCGCCCCCTCCACCCAGACCTCGTCCAAGCCAGCCGCGGCAGCCCGCGGCTTGGAGTTCGCCCGCCACTTCACCAGGCCCGGCGTCTCCCCCTTCGACGAGCTCACCTGGGAAAAGCGCGACGCCATCATCCAGGACTTCAAAGGCAAAATCATCTTCGAGCAGAAGGACGTCGATACCCCGTCCTCCTGGTCCGTCACCGCGACCAACATCGTCGCCTCGAAGTACCTCCACGGCCAGATCGGCACACCCGAGCGCGAGTCCGGCGTCCGCGCCCTCGTCTCCCGCGTCGCCGAGTCCATCCGCGACTGGGGCCTCCGCGACGGCTACTTCGCCTCTAAGGAAGACGCCGAAGTCTTCTTCGCCGAGCTCTGTCACCTGCTCCTCAACCAGAAGGCCGCCTTCAACTCGCCCGTCTGGTTCAACGTCGGCTGCGATCGCCTCGAGCCCAACTCCGACGCCCGCAACTGGCACTGGGACTCCACCGCCAACGACGTCGTCTTCTCGCGCACCGGCTATACCCGTCCGCAGTGCTCCGCCTGCTTCATCAACTCCGTCGACGATTCGCTCGACAGCATTCTCACCCTCGCCAAGACCGAGGGCATGCTCTTCAAGTGGGGTTCGGGCGCAGGCTCCAATCTCTCCAAGATCCGTGGCAGCATGGAAACACTCTCCGGCGGCGGCACCGCCTCCGGCCCGTTAAGCTTCATGCGCGGCTTCGACGCCTTCGCCGGCGTCATCAAGTCCGGCGGCAAGACCCGCCGCGCCGCAAAAATGGTCATCCTCAACGTCGACCACCCCGATATCGAAGACTTCATCGAGTGCAAGGTCGCCGAGGAGCGCAAGGCCTGGACCCTCATGTCCGCCGGCTACGACGGTACATCGCCCGACTCCGAAGCCTTCACCTCCATCTTCTTCCAGAACGCCAACAACTCCGTCCGCGTCACCGACGAGTTCATGAACGCCGTCGCCAACAACGACACCTTCTGGACGAAATCTGTTAAGTCCGGCGCGCCCATCAAGGAATTCCGCGCCCGCGACATTATGCACCACATCGCCGAAGCCACCTGGCAGTGCGGCGACCCCGGCATGCAGTACGACTCCACCATCAACCGCTGGCACACCTCCAAGAACACCGCCCGCATCAACGCGTCCAATCCCTGCTCGGAGTACATGTTCCTCGACGACTCCGCCTGCAACCTCGCCAGCTTCAACCTGATGAAGTTCCTCACCCCCGGCGGCCAGTTCGATGTCCCCGCCTACCGCCACGCCATCGCCGTCGTCACCACCGCGATGGAGATCATCGTCGACGCAGCCGGCTACCCCACTGAACAGATCTCCCGCAACTCCCACGACTACCGCCCGCTCGGCCTCGGCTACGCCAACCTCGGCGCTTTGTTAATGGACTTCGGCCTGCCCTACGACTCCGACGCCGGCCGCGCCTTCGCCGCCACCGTCACCGCTATCCTTTGCGGCGACGCCTACGCCCAGTCTGCCCGCATCGCCGAATCCTGCCCTCCGCTCGGTGCCGCCACGCCTCTCACGCAGCGCGTTGAGCGTGACGGCGGTGCCTGCCCCGGCTTCTACGTCAACCGCGAACCCTTCCTCGACGTCATCCGCATGCACCGCGCCGAGGTCAACAACATCGACAAATCCCTCAAGCCGAACACCAAAGGATTTTCAGATTCAGACGGCTTCATCGCTCCCCAGCTCGCCGAGCTCAAAGCCGCCGCGCAGCTTGCCTGGGACGAAGCCCTCGTCCTCGGTGAGCAGTTCGGCTACCGCAACTCCCAGGTCACCGTCCTCGCCCCCACCGGCACTATCGGCTTCATGATGGACTGCGACACCACCGGCATCGAGCCCGACCTCGCCCTCGTCAAGTACAAGAAGCTCGTCGGCGGCGGCATGATCAAGATCGTCAACAACACCGTCCCCGGCGCCCTCTTCAAGCTCGGCTACAAGGACGCGGAAGTCCAGGGCATCGTCAACTACATCGACGCCACCGGCACCATCGAAGGCGCGCCCGGCATCAAACCCGAGCACCTCGCCGTCTTCGACTGCTCCTTCAAGCCCGCCAAGGGCACCCGCTCCATCTCCTGGCAGGGCCACGTCAAGATGATGGCCGCCACCCAGCCCTTCCTCTCCGGCGCCATCTCCAAGACCGTCAACCTCCCCAACGACTGCACCGCCGACGACATCGCCGAGGCCTACACCGAAGCCTGGCGCCTCGGCCTCAAGGCCGTCGCCATCTACCGCGACGGCTCCAAAGGCACCCAGCCATTGAACGTAAGCATGACTGACAAAAAAGAAGCCTCCATGACGGAAAAGTCCGACAAGAAGTCTGACTCCACCCCCGACACCAGGTCCGACGACACCGCCATCGCCGCCCTCATCGCCGCCAACGCTCAGGCCGCGGCCGACGCCGCCATCCTCCGCGACGAGCTCGCCCTCATCCAGGCCCGCGCCCACACCCTCCAGCAGTCCAACACCACCCTCGCCGCCCAGCTCGAAGCCCTCCGCCGCTCCATCACCGAAGGCAACGACGCTCTCGACGCCCAGGCCCCGCCCGTCGCCATCCGCCATCGCCTCCCCGCCGAGCGCGCCTCCGTCACCCACAAATTCTCCATCGCCGGCCACGAAGGCTACATGACCGTCGGCCTCTACCCCAACGGACAGCCCGGCGAAATCTTCATCCGCATGGCCAAAGAAGGCTCCACCATCTCCGGCCTCATGGACTCCTTCGCCACCGCCGCCTCGCTCTGCCTCCAGCACGGCGTGCCGCTCAAAGTGCTCTGCGAAAAGTTCGCCCACACCCGCTTCGAACCCTCCGGCTGGACCGGCAACGAAGAGATCGGCTACGCCAAGTCCATCATGGATTACCTCTTCCGCTGGATGCAGCTCCGCTTCCTCTCCGGCCACCAGCTCTCCCTCTTCAACCTCAAGCCGCTGGGTGCCCCATCCTCGATCCATTCCTCGATCCAGCCCGGAACGGACGACGGCAGGCTAGCGTCAGGCTCCCTTCCTCTCACCGCCTCCGCCTCAGCCTCCAACACCTCCATCCTCTCCGACGCAGCCGATACCGCCGCCATCCTCAGCGACCCCTCCGCTGGTGTCCCCGGCAACGCCCAGGCTGATCCCTTATCCCTGATCCCTGATCCCTCGTTCCTCAACGATCGCCGCCCGCCCCAGCAAGGCATCGCCCCCGACCTCGCCGCCCAGGCCGGCCTCTCGCCTTCCGGTCCCTCCCCCCTCGACCATCCACCCTTAGCCTCGGTCCCAGACCGCGGCGTCTACCACGCCGCCACCGCCATGAGAGCCATGTACAACATGGGCGACGCTCCCTCCTGCTCCACCTGCGGCTCCATCATGACCCGCAACGGCTCCTGCTACCGCTGCATGGAATGCGGCAGCACCTCCGGCTGCAGCTAACCGACAGCCGCCATTCTGTGGGGACGACGAGGAGAGAGAGGAGTTCGCCGTTGAAGCGCCCTCTGCTCATCGTATTGGCCGTCGTCTCCGCAAACGCCTGCTGTCAATCCGGCGCGCCCGCGTTTATCGCGGGCAAGGCGGAGCTCCTGAATCCACTCAAGAGCGCCACCCTCAAGCCCGGCGATCTCTTCTATCTCCGCACCGCCGGCGCCTGGCAGCAGGGCGACTGCACAATCCCCGCCCACACCATCATCACCGGCCACGTCGAGAGCCTCACCTCCACACCCCCGCGGAACAAGGACATCATCCTCTCGATCCGGTTCTCCGAGGTCTCTTGCTCTGACCGTAAGTCCGCCTTCGTGATGCCCCTGCTCATATCCATCAGGGCTCCCGGTCCCGGTGAGGACCGCTTCGACCCCGGTGCCCCCCAGACCCCGGTCCTCTCCGGCATTTTCCCATCCCAGGTTCGAAGCGACGGTCGCCAGATAAACATCCCTACCAGCGACACGAACGGCGCCACGCGTGCCTTCGATGCCGGGGAACTCAACCAGCTCCCCGACACGGCCCTGCACGAGAAGCCGATGAAGACCGGCGAAGTCCGCGGCTACCACGGCGTCGCTCTCACGCTTCCGGGCCGCGAAGGCCCCGCCGCCAAGCTCTCGTCCGGCCACAAGTTCCTCCTCGACCGTCACGCCGAGTTCGCCTTCGCCTACGCTCCCGCACCGCCGCCAGCAATCGCGTCCAACCCAGCTGCAGCAATGCCGGGCACCCTGGCCGGGGATCCCACTCCGGCCACCGCTGTCCCACCCCCGCCCCCACCGCCTGACATGGACGACGTGTGTGTCTCCGCCGGTTGTCGGGAACTGGCCGCAATTCCTGAAACTCGTTCAACGCGCGCCCTTTGGACCCTGCCGCTTGCCGCGCTAGGCTATCAGTCTCGTCCGCTCGAGCACATCATCGGGCTTGACCACAGCGCAAGCGTGCACTTCCTTGGCGAGGATCAGATCCTCCTTACATTTACACGCCACGTGTTGTTGCCGCGGTCATCCGGTAAAGATGCATGGGCAAGCAATCCGCGCGGTGTCCGGGCAGTACTGATCTCCCGCAGCGACGCGCACGTCATTCGTATCGCGGATTGGACCGTCTCTGACGATCTCGGGCCGTTCGTATGGGCGCTGGGCGATGGCGCCATCATCGCGCACATAGGTCATGATCTTGTCCGGCTCGGACCAGGCCTGGCCATTCAGCGGCGCTTCACACTGCCGGGGCCGCTGCTCTTCCTCAGTGCCTCGCCGAATGGAAATCTTCTCCTCATCGCTACCAATCACGAGAAGCACAGTGAAAAGGAGCACGCCAGGATCGCGGCGCTCGTTGGGCCCGGCGTGCAGGTTGACGAAGACTACGACCTCACTGGTCTCAACTCCGCCCTCCAGGTCACAGGTTCCAGGCGTGTGAGTGATGAGCCTCTCCGGCCTGCTCTTCTGGAAAACTCCATGATCACCGCACGGCTGCTGCACGGATCAGAATGGCTTGTCGAGCAAAGCACATGGGAGGGTGCAAGCAAGCTCTTCGCTCACGCCCGATCGGTCTGCCCCTTGCAGATCCAATCCTTCGCTGGAAATCTGCTGCTCCTCGAGGGTTGCTCGCCGATGGAGGCTAATACAACCTGGTATCGCGTGCTGAATGCGAACGGAGCCACACTGTTCAAAGGTTCCGGCCCGCGCAGCGACTTCATTCAGCAGGCCGAGAGCAGCAACGATGGCCGGCTGTTCGCGATCGCGTCCTCTCATTTCGTCCATCGCCCGGTCGACCGCACATCCGACCTCGCGATCGGAGACTTTACAAATCTCACTGTCGCTCTGTACGACACCGTGACAGGGAAGCAGTTCTTTGCCGCGCATCCCGCGCAGGGTTCTGCGGAGGAGGACACCTTCTCTATCTCACCATCCGGTGTGTATCTCGCTGTGCTGACTTCCAGCTCGATCCAGTTCTTTCCTCTGCCGGCGCCCGCAACGAAAAAATGAGTACCCGATGATCGCCCCGACCTCGCCGACTTCTCACCAGCGCAGACCTCCGCCCGCCCGAATGACTCGTTAAGGGCACGGCTTCAGCCGTGCCGTAATGCTTCCGAGGAATTCCCGGGCTTTAGCCCCTGAGGTACGATTGCCAACTCCACGGCGATCCCACACAGAGGTTTAAACTACGGGACCCCGCACCACCCAAACTTCCTTCCACTCCCCACACCCCCGCAGTGCTACGCTTCTCCCTCACAGGAGACCCCGCATGCCCAACCCCAACCAAGGCTTCTCCCAGCGCTGGTTCGATGAGGTCTGGAACAACCAAAACGAGCACATCATCGACGAGCTCAGCCACCCCGAAGGCCGCTCCTTCGGCTTCCCCTCCGCCGACACCGCGCTCTCCATGGAGGGCTTCAAACAGGCCTACCGCGACTTCAACAAAACCTTCTCCAGCATCCGCGTCCACGTCGACGAAGAGCTCGTCCAGGGCGACCACGTCGCCTGCCGCTGGACCGCCTCCATCACCCACACCGGCGAAGGCCTCGGCTTTCCCGCCACCAACAAAGCCGTCACCTTCTCCGGCTCCTGCTTCATGCACCTCCGCGACGGCAAAATCTTCGAAGCCTGGAACTTCTTCGACTTCTCAAGCGCCATCCAGAAGCTCCGCGAACCCTAGCTGGAACGATCGGGCCTGGTAATCGCCGGCTGCCCCGCGCTCACGCTCTACGCCGTCGAACCATCCCCAGCGCCCCCAGCAAGCCCGTCCCCAGCAGCACAACGCCACCCGGTTCCGGCGTCGCCGTTGGCACATCCGTCACCGCAACCGTCGCGCCGCCGCCTTCGTGGAACGTGCCTGCCAGCAGCGTCGGGTCACTCTCCGGCCCCGTGTAGAGCTGCAGCCCCGTTTCTGCAAAGTTCGGATCACCCAGCTTTGTAAGAATCGATTCCACTCCTCCGCCGAAGAAAGAAATCGATCCCCCGATCGCCAGGTTGTAAATCCCCGCACCGCCGCTCGGATTCCCCAGCGCCACCTCCGAAGCCACCGGCGCGCCTCCGTTCACCGTCACGTCGACGTTGTCATATACCAGCCCCTGCCCAGCCACAAACGCGCTCGGCGCAGTGCTCGACGAGAGCGAAAAAGTCAACGTGCTTGAGAAGGGTGGGCTGGTCGTGATGGTGTAGTCGAACGTGTCGGCCTTCGCTCCTGCCGCAAGCATCAACATCGCCGCGCCTGCCAGCACACGGCTCCAACGACAAACTGCGAACAATCGATCCATAGAACCTCCTGGAAAACAACTGCCGCGCCTCACAGAACGTGGTTGCAAATACTAGCCCCACAATGAGTGGCCTGCACATAAATTTCACCTGCAGTCCACGGTCGTCTCGCGATCAAACCCACCCCAACTGCCTTCCTCCACTCCACCCACCTTCGCCATTTTCCCGCGACATAACCGCCATCTCACCATACAATTCCCGCGGGCCCGCTTGCACCCACCCTCGCGTCGCAAGGACCGCCCGCATGAACTACGCCCGCCTCGCCCTCGCCTCCCTCGCCGCAGTCGTCGCCTACTTCGTCTATGGCTTTGCCATGTTCGCCGCCCTCCCCGCCATGAAGTCCGAGTTCCTCAAGTACCCCAACGTCTATCGCCCCAAAGAAGAAATGATGAAGGTCATGCCCTTCGGCATGATCGCCATCCTGGTCGGCATCGTCGTCGTCGCCGTCCTCTACGCGAAGATCTACCCCATGGGCGGCACCCTCGCCTCCGGCGCTAGCTTTGGCGCTCTCATCGGCCTCTTTGTCGTCTGCGTCTTTGTCATCCACAACTACATCAACCTCAACATCGGCATTACCCTGACGGCCTACCAGGCGATCGCCTACTTCCTGCAATGGCTCATCGTCGGCGCCGCCATCGGCCTCGTCTACAAGCCCGCAATAATCGCCCAATGACCCCCGCTACCCTTCGCACACTCCCACCAGAAGAAGCCGCCGCGCTCCCTACACTCCTCCACGCCCTCTGGCTCGACGCCCACGGCGACTGGGCCGCCGCGCACGCCCTCGTCGACGAACTCGAGACCCCCGACGGCTGCTGGGTCCACGCCTACGTTCACCGCAAAAACGGTGAAACCTCCAACGCCGCGTACTGGTACCCCAGGGCAGGCAAGCCCTTCTGCACCGGCTCCTCTGACGACGAGTGGACCGCCGTCGCCACCCACCTCCTCACGCCCTGATCAACCTCCGCGCATTCTTCCTTGACATCTCGCATCACCACGAGCACCATCTCACCGTCTTTACAGACATCGTTCGGAAAGGGCCAACCATGCGTGCCACGGTCGCCGCTCTCCTCCTGCTTTCCGCCTCGGCTCTCCCACTCGCCGCCCACGCAGACACCGTCGACGTCATGACCGTGACCGGCAACGGCCACACCTATGTCTTCGACTTTCCCTCCGTCGAGACCTTCACCTATCCGCTAAATCTTGTGCTATTCGTCCCCGGCCTCACTCCCTCGTCGGAGACCATCGACGGTGCCTCCGTCACTCCGTACCAGCTCTTCTTCCACCCCGCTGGCCAGAACATCATGGGCCCCTTCGGCACCCTCATGTATCTCGACGTGCTCGACATCCTCTCCGTTTCGGGCCCTTACACCGATCCGGCTGACCCGGGCGGCTACGACGTATACACCTCAACCTTCTTCACCGGCACCTTCGGAGCCTTCGGCACCGTCTTCAATGGCAACGGCGCCACCACCGTCCCCTACACCGTCAATATTCAGGCGCAAAGCACTACTCCCACACCCGAACCCTCGAGCCTCATCCTGCTCGCGACGGGAGCCCTGGGCGCCGCATCCGCCCTCCGTCGCCGCGTGGCCCACGCATAAGGCCCTCCCATTCGCGGCGATCCGCTGTTTCCACCGAGCCTGCTCTCCGCGGTGCTCGAAGTCGGCACAGTTCTAAGGGCGAAGCCCTCCGCGAAGCCGTAACCGGCTGAATTGCCTTCCGCCCCAACGCCTCAACAATCTTGTCAAGCCCTTGAAATCGTGGAAATCCCCGCAACCTGAACAAAAGGAATCACATCCCCGCCGCAAGATTATCCGGAAATAATTCCACTCAATTCGCTACAAT
The DNA here is from genome assembly GCA_963716225.1 of uncultured Verrucomicrobiae bacterium. Classification (GTDB taxonomy): domain Bacteria; phylum Acidobacteriota; class Terriglobia; order Terriglobales; family Acidobacteriaceae; genus Granulicella. Next base: position 2,810,148 of record OY970299.1, read on the forward strand.
TGAAACAGAGAATCAAACCACGACTTCCAAAGGCTGCGATGCCGGCACATGCCGCTCGCAGCCTTTCTCTTTAGCCGGCAAATTACCGCCAGCCTGACAGCAATTCCCGCAAATTATTCAATCCAGAGATTTTGCAATCAAAATCCCTCGAATCAATATTTTGCCGCCACACCCCACCCGCAACTCTCTGATTCCAAAGAATCACCTGAAACCACTAGGGGGAGGGGCTACCCCCACCCCTGCCTGATCCCTGATCCCTAATCCGTGATCCCTTAAAACCCTGGAGCCCCATGACCACCATCTGCCGCCACATCAAGACCAACGGCGAACGCTGCGGCTCGCCCGCACTCTCGAACCACGCCTTCTGCTACTTCCACCGCAACCTGTCGCAGCGCCACTCCAAACCCGCGCCTGAAATCCCCACCGTCATCCATCCGGTCGACGGACGCGACCCTCACGCCCCCGGCCCCCAGCCCTCTCTCATCCTCCCGCCGCTCGAGGACCGCGAGTCCATTCAGCTCGCCGCCTCCATCATCATCGGTGCCCTCGCCCGCAACACACTCGACACCAGACGCGCTTCCATCCTCCTCTACGGCCTCCAGGTCGCCAGCGCCAACGCCACCCGCCTCAACCACAAGCCCTCACGCGACTACCTCGTCACAGAAACCACCCTCACCTCCGGCGGCGAAGAGATCGCTCCCGACATCGACCCGCCCGGCGAGATCGCCTTCCAGCAGTTCGTCGCGGACCTCCACCTCGACGACTCAGACGAAGATGACGAAACCCAGCCCGAGCTCTCACCCGCCACGCGCTATCTCCGCCACACACTGTCCAATGCGCTCTGCCAGAGGCCGGAGTGAGCCCTGAGCGAAGCCAAATGGAACCCTGAGCGAAGCGAAATGGAACCGTGACCGAAGCGATTGGAACCCTGAGCTGAATTGCCTTCCTCCGCGTCGCCGCACCCGTCCGCCGAAGCTCCTGTCACCCAATCCGCAATGCCCTGAGCGCAACGCATTTGTGCGTCGCATGAAAACGCAGTATCGCAGGGCGAAGTAACACCCCGAATAGGCATGTCGTATTACCGAAGATTCCTAGGCAGACCCCATCTCGCCCTGTAGTGTTGGCCCACCAATACAACGGGCTCCGGCCCCTATCTAGGAGAAACACATGCGTTTACCACTCTGCGTGGCGAGCATGACCTTGCTCGCCTTCGGCCTCGTCGTCTCTGCTCAAGCCCAAACGGAAGACTTCACCGTCACCGGCACCGGCATCAGCGGTTCGGGCACCATCACCGTCACTCCATCCACCACGTCCTCCGTCTCGGATGCCATGGACATCACCGCCATCACCGGCACCTTCTCGGTCGCCACCGCGTCAGCCAACTTCTCCGGCCCTATCACCGGCCTGTTCCCGGGATCCAGCTACAACGATCAGGCTCCTTCCGGCAACGCGGTCGTCGGCGGCACAGTCAATTACGACGATCTCTTCTACCCGGCCTCCGATTCGCCTTCCTGTGGAAGCGGTCCGGGGGGCAATGAGCTGGATGCTTGCGGTCTCTACTTCGAGGTCGCCGACACCAGCTCCACCAGCGTCTACGACGTCAACATCTTCGGCAACGGAACCAGCGGTTACCTCGAACTCGACAACAACGGAACTTCGTTGGGCGATCTGAACGTCGCGGTCAATTTCGCCGCCCCTACCCCCGAACCCTCGAGCATCGCTCTGCTCGGCACCGGCCTGCTCGGCTTCGCCGGTATGATCAAGCGTCGCTTCCGCCGCTAAACCCAATCCGTCCGACATTCCAGGGCTGCGGTCATACCGCAGCCATTCTTTTTTCACTCATCCGCGCATCCGCCCACCGGCTACACCTTGGGTGAAAAATCCGTCAGCCTCAAGAACGTGATGTCGTGCTTGTTCACGAACTCGCCATCCTTCTCCGACTCCTTCTTCAGCGCCACCCACTCGGGATCGGTCCGGAACTTCGCCCACGCCTCGTCCGCCGCCGCCCGGCTCCTGTGCCGCAGCAGATACACCAGCGTTCGCCCCGCCAGCGGATCGTCGGTCGGCACCCAGTACCCCACCGGATGCATTCCGAGCCGCTCGAAAATCTTCGTCTCCCGCGTCCGAAACCGCTCCAGGATCAGCGGCAGCTTGCCCTCATTCAGGTGATAGATCCGCAGCTCATACACGGTCTCGTCCGTCACCTGTGCGCTCGCCGCTCCTCCACCCTCACCGAAACACATCGCCATCGCTGTCATCCCAGTTACCAATTCTCGTCGATCCACTCAAACACCTCCACGCCCATTCTGCCGGAAAACGTCCCCCACGGATGCACAACTCTCGAGTGCAACAGCCCACCAAAGTCCACCCTCATCCCTGATCCGCTGAACACTGCGCATCTCTGATTTCAGCGCGTGACGCGAAGCATGAGCACACCATGCGGAGGAAGCTGCACGTCATAGTGCTCCGGCAGGGTGAGGTCCTTGTGCAGCCAGAGGTCCCGCGCATGAACGGTGTGTTTGAAGCCCAGCCGCGTGAAGTCCACGTGCGCCGGCAGCACGCCATTCTGGCGGTTGAAGACCCCCACCGCCACAGCGCCGCCCGAGAGCGGACGCGACCATACCTCGATCGGCCCTTCCGCGTACACCCGGTCCCCCTCTTTGCCGAGCGCGTCCTGATCGACGGCGATGACCTCCCGGTTGGTCAGGATGGCGAGCGTGTCCGGGCTCATGTTTGCGAGGTCGTTGCCGGCAAGCAGCGGAGCGGCAAGGATGGCCCACAGGCTCATGTGGGTGCGATACTCCTCGGTGTTCATCTTGCCGTTGCCGACCTCGAGCATGTCGGGGTCGTTCCAGTGGCCGGGGCCGGCGAAGCGTGCGAGGCCCGCCTGGCCGAAGCCGATGTCGGCCATGCGGTTGTAGTTGTCAGAGATGTCGCCTGTGGTGCGCCAGAGATTACCGCCGACGGAGGCGCCCCACTCCCAAACGGCGTCGTCGCCGTACTGGCACAGGCTGAACACAATGGGGCGGCCGGTCGAGCGCAGCGCGTCGCGCATCTTCTTGTAGGCCTCAAGCATGATCTGGTGCGCGGCTTCGGGTGTGGGAGCGGCCTTCATCTGCGCGTTCAGGCCGCAGAGGTCGTACTTGAGGTAGTCGATGCCCCAGCCGGCGTAGGTCTGGGCGTCCTGTAGCTCGTGGCCGAGCGAGCCTTCAAATCCCGCGCAGGTCCTGGCGCCGGGCGAGGAGTAGATGCCGAGCTTGAGGCCCTTGGAATGGACGTAGTCGGCCAGGGCCTTCATGTCCGGGAACTTAGCGTTGGAGTGAATGATGCCCTGAGCGTCGCGCTGGCCTTCCCAGGTGTCGTCGATGTTGACGTAGATGTAGCCGGCGTCGCGCATTCCGGAGGAGACGATGGCGTCGGCGGTTGCGCGGATGGTTGCGTCATCGACGTTGCGATGAAAGTGATTCCAACTGTTCCAACCCATGGGCGGGGTCTGGGCGAGCGTTTGCGCGGGCGCGGCGCCCGGTACAAACGAGAGGCCTGTGAGCGCGAGAGAGACGAGCAACGGGCGGAGCGAGATCATAGGGACCCTTGCGGCGGGAGGTTGTAAAACTGCTCCTTTATATCTGAAAGGCGGGAGTTGCGGAGGCCTTGGTTCCACAGGAGCGTTGGCAAGTTGCTGGGGCAACAGCGCGCATTCTGAGACCATCGCACTGGTTTGGGGCAGGCTCATCATCCATGGCCGCTGGAGAATTGCCCGATGCCGCAGTCTTCGCACGATATCGCCAACCGCTGGTTTGAGGAGGTCTGGAACCAAGGCCGTCTCGAGGCCATTGACGAGCTCGCAACGCCGGACGCGAAGTCTTTCGGCTTCCCGCAGCCGGAATCGGTGCTGACGCGCGACGAGTTCCGCGACTACGTGCTTGAGTTCCGGCAGTCGTTTACCCACATCCACATCAGCGTGGATGAGGCGGTCGCGGAGGACGATCGCATCGCTGTGCGGTGGACGGGAACGATGAAGCACACGGGATCGGGGCTCGGGTTTGCGCCCACGGGCAAGGTGGTGAACGTGCATGGCATGTCGATGCTGCACCTGCGCGATGGGCTGATCTGCGCGGGGTGGAATGCGCTCGATCTGGGCAGCGTGGTGATGTTCCTGAGCGCGCTGTCGGCGCGGCCGTAAGAGGGTGGCGCTGGCGCGATCAGGTGCTGAAGATACGCCGCCACATCCTGAGTAGCTGCAACAGATCGCTCGCGGGGTGGCCAGGGAATCACGCTTTCCACCACAACTATCTGCCGCCTTCGTACGTCTCAGCCTTAGTAGCACAGGGCAACGGCCCACAAAGGAGTAAATCCATGAGAAAGCAGCTGCTTACTGCGGCCCTCGCGAGCGTTCTTGGACTTGCGACGGTTGCGGGAGCGCAGGTGTTCGTCCGTATCGGGCCCCCTCCGCCGCGTCCTCGCGAGGTTGTCCCGCCCCCACCGCCGGAACACCGCGACTGGGCCTGGCATGCCGGCTATCACCGCTGGGACGGGCAAAGGTATGTCTGGGTTCCGGGCACTTATGTCGCGCCGCCTCGGCCCCATGCTATATGGATTCCGGGCCACTGGCGCAACACGCCACGGGGCTATGTGTGGGTAGAGGGCCACTGGCGCTAACCACTGCATGGAGCGGAATGCGCTTCGCGCAAGACGGGCCGACTAACGATATGCAGCAGCCGTGAGCGATGATCGTCACGGCTGCTGTGTTTTTGAGGCTTGTATCATCAGCGAATGATTGAACCCGCACTGGCGGAGCGCGCGCGCCGCATCAAGGTCCTGCTCTTCGACGTCGATGGTGTACTTACCGACGGCAGCATCACGGTGATTCCGAACAACAATTCAGCGGAGTTGTCCGGTACCGAGGTGAAGAGCTTTTCCGCGCAGGATGGCATGGGGATTGCGCTGGCGCATGTTGCGGGCCTGAAGGTGGGATGGATTACCAAGCGGATCTCACAGGTTGTCGCTCTGCGCGCGCGTGACCTGCGCATCGAGCACCTGTATCAAGGTCAGCATTACAAGGTGCAGGCGCTGGACCAGGTGATTGCCAACGAGCACTGCACGCTGGAAGAGATTGCGTATGTTGGCGATGACATCATCGATCTGCCTGTGCTGCGCAAGGTTGGGCTGGCGGCGGCGCCGGCGAATGCGCGGCCGCAGGTGAAAGCGATGGCGCATTATGTGACGCCGAATCCGGGTGGGCAGGGTGCGGGGCGGGATGTGATCGATCTGCTGCTGGAGGCGCGAGGCATTTTGAGCCAGACGATTGAGCAGTATCTCGATCCGGAGAACGTCGAGGCGAAGAAGGCGGACATCGGCGTCGGGAATATGTAGCTTGATGGGGGACGATGAGGCGCTCTGGGATCACGCTGATTGTGCTGACCGTTCTGCACGGCGCCCCGCTGTGTCAGGCGCAGGCCACGCATGATATCGCGATCGAAGTTCAGGACCAGCTAGGTGCGGCGATTTCGGCGGCAGAGGTGATCGTTCATCAAGATGGATCTGGAGCTGTTGTGCGGAACGAGAAAGAGAAACTTTCGGATCAGACGATTGCGACGGACCATCTGGGCGTGACGCATGTGCGTGCGCCAGATGGCTTCTTCGACGTGTGCGTCATGGCGTCTGCGTTTACGCCTGCCTGCAAGAAGGTCGAAGTTGGCGGGCGCGATGTCGCTGTTCGATTCCGGCTCCGCGTTGATCCGCTCGTATCCAAGCGGCTGGGAGACACATTCGAATAGCGCTCTGAGCCGAGACGGCGCAGTGCAGGAGTGCGTTTTGTTAGCCGCTGACGTGTTCGAGCCAGGTCACAACCTCGCCGCGCTCGTCGGCTTCCTGCACGGCGAGATGCACCATGGGCCGGCCGGGGGCGGCGCCGTGCCAGTGCTTTTCGTTGGGTGCAAACCAGGCGGCGTCGCCGGCGGTGAGCCGCTGGATCTCGGCGCCTTCGCGCTGCGCTTCGCAGACGCCGCTGAGCACGAAGATCATTTGTCCGCGGGGATGTGTGTGCCAGGCGGTGCGCGCGCCGGCAGCAAAGGAAACGACGGCGCTGCGTTGCGACGGTGAGTCTTCGGGGCTGAGCACCGGCTGGATCCAGACTTCGCCGTTAAACCAGTTGGCGGGACCGCGTTGGGATGTGACCTCTGCGCCGCGAATCGTCTTCATAACTTAGAAGCTACACCGCGAATTGTGCGCAAAACGCGGCGGAAAAAGCCTGTTTGCGCGCGACTACAATGAGCTATGAGTTCGGCGCCTGCAATTGAACCGGGAACGTTGTCGCACCCGGACCTCGCCTGGGCGCATCCGGTGGTGCAGGAGTGGTTCGTGGCGCGGTTCGGCACGCCGACGGAGCCGCAGATTGCGGGCTGGCCGCCGATCCTGCGGTGTGAGCCGACGCTGATTTCGGCGCCGACGGGATCGGGGAAGACGCTGGCCGCGTTTCTGGTGTGGATCGACAAGCTGTTGCGGGCGGCGATTGAAGGCAGGCTGTTGCCGCACACGCATGTGGTTTATGTGTCGCCGCTGAAGGCGCTGTCGAACGACGTGCAGAAAAATCTTGAAGGGCCGCTGCGCGAGATTCAGGAGCTGGCGCTGGCGCGCGGATATTTGTGTCCGGAGATTCGCACGGGAGTGAGGACGGGGGACACGCTGGCGAAGGACCGCGCAGCAATGCTGAAGCGTCCGCCGCACATCCTGGTGACGACGCCGGAGTCGCTGTACATTCTGCTGACCGCGAACAAGCCGCGGGAAAATCTGACGCGGGTGTCGACCGTGATTATCGATGAGATTCATGCGCTGGCGGACGACAAGCGCGGATCGCATCTGGCGCTCACGCTGGAGCGATTGGACGCGCTGGTTTGCGGCGAGAATCGCCTGTCGCCGGGAGCGATGCTGACGGGCTTGAGCTCACCGCCGCAACGGATTGGCTTGTCGGCAACGCAGAATCCGATTGAACTGGTTGCAGATTTTCTGGTGGGTTCAGCGGCGGAGCGCGAACCTGCGACGATCGTGCAGGTGGGGCAGCGGCGTGTGCTGGATCTGGCGATTGAAGTTCCGTCGGCGGAGCTTGGATCGCTGACCAGTATCGCGATGTGGGAGGAGATTTACGACAAGCTGGCGAGGCTGGCGCTGGAGCATCGCTCGACCCTGGTGTTTGTGAACACGCGGAAGTTTGTGGAGAAGATCAGCTTTGAGCTGGCGGCGCGGCTTGGGCCAGATGCGGTGGCGGCGCACCATGGATCGCTTTCGCGCGCGCTGCGCCTGGATGCCGAACAAAGACTTAAGGCCGGCGAGATTCGGATTCTCGTCGCGACGGCGTCGCTGGAGCTGGGCATCGATATCGGGACCGTGGATCTGGTTTGTCAGATTGCGACGACGCGGTCGGTGTCGGTTGCGATGCAGCGCGTCGGAAGAGCAGGGCACTGGCGCGGTGCGGTGCCGAAGGGCCGGCTGTTTGCAGTGACGCGGGATGACCTGATGGAGCACTGCGCGCTGGTGCGCGCGATGGGCTCGGGTGAGTTGGACAGGCTGGAGATTCCGGAGCAGCCGATCGATGTGCTGATGCAGCAGATCGTGGCGGCGTGCGGCGCGGAGTCGTGGGAAGAGAGTGCGCTGTACGAGGTCTTTCGCCGCGCGTGGCCGTACCGCAATCTCACGCGCGCGGAGTTCGATGAGATCGTCGTGTTGCTGCATGAGGGGATTGAGAGCACGCGCGGGCGCTATGGGGCGTACCTGTTGCGCGACCGCGTGAATGGGCAGCTCCATGCGCGGCGCGGTGCGCGCATGATTGCAATTGGCAACGGCGGAGCGATTCCGGATACGTCGCTGTTTGCGGTGATGCTGCAGCCGGAGAATGTGCAGATTGCAACGTTGGACGAGCATTTTGCGGTGGATTCTTCACCGGGCGACGTGGTGCTGCTGGGTAATACAAGCTGGCGGATTCAGCGGATCGATCCGCAGGGCAAGGTGCTGGTGGAGGACGCGCATGGAGCGCCGCCGAGCATACCGTTCTGGGAGGGCGAGGCTCCTCAGCGGACAAGTGTGCTGTCGACCGGTGTGTCGGAATTGCGAGCGGAGATTGACCGCCGTACAAATGTATTGACGCCAAATGATCTGGTTTGCGGGTGCGCGACGGCGCAGGCAGAGGCGCAGCTTGCGGAGGCGGTGGCGTGGCTGGAGGGCGAGTGCGGCATCGGCGAGTCGGCGGCACGGCAGCTCGTCAGCTACATTGTCACGGGACGGGCAGTGCTGGGCGCGGTGCCGACAAAGGCGACGATTGTTGCGGAGCGGTTCTTCGATGAAGGTGGGGGGCAGCAGCTCATCCTGCACGCGCCATTCGGCGGGCGATTGAACAAGGCATGGGGGCTGGCGCTGCGCAAGCGCTTCTGCCGCGGCTTCAATTTCGAGCTGCAGGCCGCGGCGACGGACAACGGCATCAACATCTCGCTGGCCGAGCAGCACAGCTTCCCGCTTGCGGATGTCTTTCAATTTTTGACCGAGCACACCGCGCGCGAACTGCTGGAGCAGGCATCGATTCCGTCGCCGCTATTCAAGAACCGGTGGCGCTGGGCTGCGGGGCGATCGCTGCAATTGTTGCGGATGCAAAAGGGCAAGCGCGTGGCTCCGCAGGTGCAACGCATGCGCTCGGATGATTTGCTGGCGAGTGTGTTTCCGCATGCGTCCGCGTGTCCGGAGACGATGGTCGGGGACATTGAGATTCCGAATCATCCGTTGGTGCGCGAGGTGATGCGCGACACGCTGACGGAGGCGATGGACATCGACGGGCTCAATGATGTGCTGCAGGCGATTGCGTCCGGTGAGATTCGGTGCATTGCCATCGACACCACAGTGCCGTCGCAGTTTGCGCATGAGTTCATCAATGCGATGCCGTACAGCTTCCTCGATCCGGAGGATGCGGCGGCGAGGCGCACGCGCGCGGTTTCGCTTAGAAAGATGCTGCCGGATTCGCTTGCTGAAGGGCCAGGGCGGATTGATCCGCTGGCGATCGCCACGGTGCGTGACCAGCTTTGGCCGGATGTGCGCGACGAGCATGAGCTGCACGATCTGCTGCTATCGCTGGTCGCACTGCCAGTTGCGTGGCTGGAGAGCGAAGCGGCGCGGCACAAGAGCAAGACGCAGCATTGGGAGTTGTTCTTTGCGCGGCTGGCGCAGCACGGACGCGCGCAGGTAGTTGAGCTCGGCACGTGCGCGGCGTGGGTTGCGGCGGAGCGCGTGAGCGATGCGGCGCTGCTGTGGCCGGAGTGCATTGCGAGCGATGCAGGCGCAGATGGGGAGGGTGCGGGAGAGGCGCGGGAGAAGGCGGCGGCGCAGCTCGTGCAGGGGTGGCTGCAGTTGCTCGGGCCGGCGACCTCGGCCCGTCTCGCGGAGATTGTGAGCCTGGATGCGCAGGCGATCTGCGCGGCGATGCTGCGGATGGAGATGCAGGGGCTCGCGATGCGTGGGGTGTTCGAGCGGCCTGCGCCGCCGTATGATGCGCCGCATGAGGTTGAGTGGTGCGAGCGGCGCATTCTGCATCGGATTCACCGCCTCACGGTGCGCTCGCTGCGGCAAAGGAGTGAGCCGGTGTCTGCGACTGTGTTCATGCGCTGGTTGCTGGAGTGGCATCGGCTGACGCCGCCGCCGGATGAAGCGCGCGTGCTCAGCGGCGAAGAGGCGGTGCTTGCGGCGATCGAGCAGTTAGAGGGATTCGAAGCGGCGGCGGCGGAGTGGGAGCGCTCGCTGCTGCCTGCGCGCGTTCCGCATTATGATCCGCGGTGGCTGGATAATTTATGTCTCGCGGGCGTGATTGGGTGGGGGCGCGTGTCGCCGCATCCGGCGTGGCAGAAGGTAGCGGGAGAGAACGCAAAGGCAGCCGGGCCGCGGCGCGTGATTCCAACATCGGCGGCGCCGATCACGTTCTTTTTGCGGGAGTCTGCGGAGTGGCTGCACGTGGCGCTTGCGGCGAAGCGGATCGACGAGCTCACGTTGGCGCAGTCGCTGTCGCCGGAAGCGCAGCGCATACGATCGCTGCTGGCGGAGCGCGGCGCGGCGTTCACGGCGGACCTGCAGCGCATGTCAGGATTCTCCAAGCTGCAGACCACGACAGCGCTGTGGGAGCTGGCTGCCGCGGGGCTGGCGGCAGCGGACGGTTTCGATCAATTGCGCGCGATGATGGACCCGCGAAGAAAGTCGGTTGCGCTGGCGCAGACGGCGGCGACTAGCCTGCGGAAGCGTGCTGCGGCGCGCACGACTGCGGGGCGGTGGTCGCTGCTGTGGGATCCTGCGGGCGTCGCCACCGATGATGCGCACGTTTCCGGAAAGCGGTTGGCGAATGCGAGCGAGGACGAGCGCGCCCGGATGATTGAGGCGGCGAAGCAGGCGGACGCGGCGCTCGAGGCGCACGCGCGGATTCTGCTGGCGCGGTACGGCGTGGTGTTTCGCGAGCTGCTGGCGCGCGAGACGAATGCACCGGCGTGGCGGGATCTTGCGCCGATGTTGCGCAGGCTGGAGGCGCGCGGAGAGATTCGCGGCGGGCGGTTTGTCAGCGGGGCATTTGGCGAGCAGTTCGCACTGGAGGAGGCTGCTGAGGGCCTGCGCGCAGCGCGCTCGCGAAGCAGCGATTTAGTGGTGCCGCTTGCGGCTGCGGATCCGCTCAACCTGGTGGGAATTCTGCTGCCGGGCGATCGTGTGGCCGCGATTCCAGGGCGGCAGATCCAGCTTCGCAATGGAACGCTGGAGGGCACGGCTGTCGCAGCGGACACAGCCGTGGAGCCAATCGCTGCGATGGTTCCAAGAACGGCAACGTTGTGGAGCGAGGTCGCGGCTTCGTGAGGGAGCAAGGGGAGAGCTCGTCTGCTGAGGCTGAAACTTCCGAGGCACGCGCGACAGAACTCGTTGCGACGCCGCTTGCGCCGGAGGATTTCTACTATGAGAACGGACTTCTGGTGTTTACGCCGGCGTACCACCTGAAGCGCGGGTATTGCTGCAATTCAGGCTGCAGGCACTGTCCGTTCGGCTCAGTGTGAGGTTGTGTTGCCGAGGCTAGGTGGCCGTGCCGCGGCGACAGAACGCGCGTGGAGCTGTTGCGCATTGGAGATGAGCAGAAGCACGCGCGGATCTTTGGCGTAGAGGGTGAGCGCGGAGTCTTCGTGCATCTCGTCACGGAGATCGACGCCGGCATCACTGGCCTTACCAAGCCAGAAGAGCATGCGATCCGAGTCGCGCTCGCGGGCGAAGAGCTTTGCGAATTCCATACACATACCGCCATAGTTATGCGAGCCGAGGATGTGCGCCGTTGTTCCGCCGTTGTCGTCGCCGCTCATGATGGAGGGATCGAGCTGCAGCGCGCGCGCGAACTCCTGGCGTGCTTCTTCAGCGTCACCCTTCTCGAAGTAGGCGAGACCGAGGTTGGAGTGGAAGACGGCGGAGCGCTTGTTGATTTTCAGCGCGTGTCTGTAGGCGTCAATGGCGCCGCGATAATCCTGCATTGCGTAGTCGGTTACGCCGAGATTGTTCCAACCGACGGGGTCCTTCTTACGCGCTCGGACGGTGCGCAGAAACATAGCGTGGGCGAGATCGACCTGGCGGAGTTCGAGGCGAACGATGCCCATCTTGTTGAGCAAGTCGCTGACGTCGCCGCCGCGCTGGACGGCGTAGCCGTAGTAGTCGAGCGCATCTTCAGGGAAGCGGCGCGCACGCAGCACGTCGCCGGCGGTTTCAAGCTGGGCGGCGGTGGCGGTTTTGGCATTGGGGAGGTGCGGCTGAATGAGGGCCCAGTCGGGGCTGTTGTGCAGGTCCGCGCGCTCCTCGGCCGAGGTGAGCGGGGCCGATTGCTGCGGTGGAACTGCGGAGGATTTGGCGGCATAGGCCGTCAAAGGCGCGAGAACGAAGGCGAGCAACAGTACGCGAGAACGCATACGCCACCTCCACAATGAGCGCCTCCATCTTGCGCCTTCGCGGGGCCAGCGTCAATAGAGCAGACGTAACGTGGAGGTCGGCTTGGAATCAGTGAGTTGCGGGGGCGAGAGCGGCCGGCGCGAGGGGAGCATAGTTGGGCCGGGCGTAGTATCCGGCAGTGGTGTGGACGGTGACCCCGCTGCGGCGGACCTTTACGTCGAGCTGGTGGTACTCGTTGTCGTGCTCGCCGGGCGCGGGCGTGAAGGTGAGATCGTAGCCGTCGCCGCTTTGCGCGACAGTGTGGCGCAGGAGGCCGGCAACGTCGTTGCTTCCGTTGAGGACGAGACCGCCGCTCTGGGTTGCAATGACCTGCAGGGCCAGGTTGCCGATCTGGACGTCGCCCGGGTTTTGCGGAGCGTGCAGGAAGCTTTCGTAGAAGAAGGAGCGGCCGACGTCGGCAGCGGCGCCGACGGGGTTGACCATGTCCACGGTGATCTGCGAGCGGTGCAGCTCCGTGGTGAGTGCGACGATGTTGTTGAAGATGATCTTGGCTTGCGACCGGCCGATTTCGATTTCCGGGCCGCTGAGCAGCGGCCATCCGGGCGAGACCCAGATGAGACGCGTCGGCCCGTGGCCGAGCCGCGATGAAACGAGGTTGTTAAACGCCTGCAGGGAGATCTGCAACTCCTCTTCGGCGCCGTAGACTCCCGCAGAGCGGTGCACCTCGCGCAGGCCGATCGAGAACTGATCGAGGATGGAGCGCAGGTCGTTGCCGTTGGTTGTGAACTGCGGGCGCATTTTGATTCCGGAGTCCTGCAGAACCGCGATGGTTGTGGGCTGCGGCAGCCGGCCGTCGTTGGAGCTGAGGAACTGCGCGAGCTGCTGACGGGCGAAGGAGACGAAGCTGTAGGGCAGGTTCACAGCGTCGAGCACAATGATGACGCTGGTCTGTGTGTCTTTGAGAGCGCGAAAGCCGGTGATGGGCTGCGGGCGACGATTGTCGATGAGCGTGAAGTCGTCGCTGGTGAGGTCCTCGACCGGGTTGCCAGAGTGGGTGTCGACCGCGACGTGGATTGTCATCTGGCCTGAGTTGGTTTGCGCCGGTTGCGCGGTCTGTGCGGAGCTCAGCGCGAAGGGCACATAAAAAACTGTGACGACCAGAAGGACAAACCGCGTGGTGAACCGCATAGTGCGCGCATCTCCTTCGACGTACTGGACGACAACCGGACTAGTCTCTCATGTCTTATTACGAAGTTGAGGTCAGTGTGCGGCGGAAACGGGCGGAGTGGCGGCCGCTGTCGCGGTGGACGGCGCGGGTGGCGTGGCCGGCGGCAGCACGCGCATCGCGAGCCGTGGGAAGCTGAAGCTTCCGCCCGCGTCATCGATGACGTTGATCTGGCAGACGTAGGTGCCGGGCTTGAGATCGTTCAGTGGGACATCGAACTGGAAGGCGACGGCTCCGCGCTGCGGTTCGTTGAGGTCGGTTGCGGTGACGACCGGTGTCTCGTATACCTTCACGCCGCCGGAGAGCAACTCCATGCTGGTGAGCACGCGAACGGGGCCGGCGGCGCGACGGCCGAGGCCCGGCGACGCGGCCTGCAGTGGTGCGCTCTTGTCGCGGGTCGGGTCGTAGACCTCGTAGAGCAGGTAGAGGTGCTGATCCTGCCGGAAGACGTGTGTGACGTTGGGCACCCACTGCACTCCGTCGCGGTCAAGCGGGTTGGTGGCGTTCTTGTCCTTCACGGGCGTGCGCTGGTTGGAGAGAACGACGGAGCTGAGCTTGACGGGAATCTTTTTCAGGTCGGGGACTTGGATCATTGTTTCGAAGCTGCCCATCGCTCCGGTCTGGTTCTCGCGCACGACGAACTTGAGTTGGTAGCAGCCGGGCGCGAGCGTGAAGCCGGTGGAGTACTGGATGTTCTTGCGCTCCACCTGCTGGGCCTGGTTGACGGCGAGCTTCACGGTGTCGCGCACGTTGCCGACGCTGACCATGTTGTGCTCGTCCGGATCTTCGGTCGCGGCGCAGCCGTCAGCTACTTTGCCGACGGGGCGCCGAACCTGACCCATGATGTCGAGGCTGGCTTTGTCCTGGTCCTTCACTTTCGCGAAGGGAATCTGTGAGCCGGGCACGATGAGGCTGATGGGGACGAAGAGGTCACCGTTGCGTTCGTAGTCGGCGGAGCGGAAGTAAAGCGCCTGGAGATAGACAGCAACGTCGGTTGCGGGAAGGTCGCTGCGCATCTGCTGCTGGAGCGCGAGCTCGCGGTCTTCCGTCTTCTGGTGCTGGAAGTCAGAGGGCGCGTAGTAGCCAGGGCGGTACTCGAGCTTCAGGTCGGGGCGGTTCACCTTCACCGTAAGGTGGCGATAGCTTCCGTCCTGGCGCTGGTCGGTGGATTTGAAGCCGAGGATGTAATAGGCCTGCGTGTCGTTCTGGACCTGCTGGAATGCGGGCGCGAAGTCGTTCGAGTCGAAGAAGGCTTTGCCGCCGGTGTCGCTGGAGAGCGTTGCGAGGGTTTCTTGAGAAGAGAAATTTGCATTGAACTGCGCGGTGGTGGCGGCGCCGGAGTAGGCAGAGGCTCCGCGGAGGCTGCCTTTGGTTGCGTCACCGCCGGGGGGCATCGCTTGCAGGCCGCGTGAGTCGACGCTATAGATGGCGAGGTTCGCCTTTGCGGCTTCGTTGGTTGCGGCACGCAAGCTCGCCTGATTCTCAATGCCGTTTCGCGTGAGGCCGCCGGAGAAGTAGAGCATGGACTTGCGCTGGTCGACGTGCTCGAGGCTCTTGGCGATGGAGCGGATGGCGAGCAACTCGCGGTCAGTGTTAAGGCTGTTGTACTCGGTGTCGTCGGCGGCAAAGGCGGTGGTGTCGTCGGGCGTCGCGTCGGTGCTTCCGGTGCCGCCGTTGGCGAAGCCGGTGGTGTCGTCGCCGTTGTAGGCGGCGAGCACGCGCAGCAGCGCGGACTTGTCGGAGGTGAAGTCCTGGTCGAGCGAGAGGCCGGTCGACATGCTGACCATGGCGACCAGGTCAGCCGGCTGCATCTTGTTGTTGACGTAATCCTTCGCGGCGTCGACGGCGCGATCAATGTCCTCGTCCTGCATGGAGCTGAGGTCGAAGAATATGACGATAAGGCGATGATCTTTGAGCTGCGCGGGGTCGGCGCCGAAGTTGCGCTCGATCAGATCGGCGATGGATGCTTTGCCGGTTACCGTCGATTTCTCGGCGAGGGTGGCGGCTTCGTCGACGTTCTCGTAGTCGAAGGTCATGATCTTTTGCGGCTTGCCGTTTTCGAAAATCTCGAAGTCGCTGGCTTTAAGATTTTTGACGATCGCGCCGGTCTTGCGATCGCGCACGACGACGTTGGTCAGCACTATGTTGGCGTTGACGCTGAGGGTGTATCCCTGCGCCGTCTGCTGAACGCCAGCTTGTGTCTCGGGGCTCTGCGGCGCGGGCGCAGATGGCTGTTGCGGTGAGCCGCTCAGCAACATCGCGAGCCCCGTGACTGCAGACAATAGGTGCTTCATACGTTCTTCCTCTGCGCTTGCTAAAACCTGTACCGTGCCTGCAGTTGCAGCGTGCGCATCTCTGCGGCTGAGCGCACGGTTCCGAACTGGCGATCGTTTTCGACTACGTCGATGCCGCTGTACTGCACGGTGTTGAAGGGATTGACGGCGGTGACCCGAGCTTCGAGCGAGCGCGTTTCGCCGAGCGTGAAGGTACGCGAGAGCGAAGCGGTGATCGCGACGGTTCCCGGACCTTCGATGGAGCCCTGGGAGGCGGTGCCATAGGACGTGCCGGGATCCGTGAATGCCGCGGTATTGAACCAGTTGTCCTTCGTTCCGGGACCTTTGACGGGCTGCGAGATGTCGCGGTTGGGCCGTTGCACGAAGACGTTCGCCGCGAGCGCTTCGCCCTGATTGCCGGAGTAGATGGGCGTCAGGTAATTGCCGCTGGCGAAGACAAAGGTGCCGCTGATGGAGAAGCCATCGAGCGCGTACGACCACGCGCCGCCTTTGTTCAGGAAGGCTCGATTCGGGCCGAAGGGAAGCTCGATGAGCCAGTTGCCTGTTAGGTTGTGGCGTTGATCGAAGCTCGAATTGCCTTCTTCAAGATCGAGCCGGTAGAGATTCTGAACAGGCCGGCCGACGGCGCCGCCGATACCTGAGGCGTTGTCGATGGCGTGCGAGTAGGTGTACGTCAGGCCGAGCGCGATGCCCTTCTGCTGGCGCTTATGCGCGCTGATGACGAGCGAGTTGGTGTGCAGGCCGGCGCGCGACTCCTCCAAGTCGAACGGTGCGATGGACGGTGTCGTTATGCCAGAGGGCGTGGCGTTGGGCGAACCGACGACATCGAGGTTGCTGCCTTTTTCTCCGTTGTAGCCGACGTTGAGCACGATGCCGAGCGGGATTGTGCGCTGCAGATTGAGATTGTAGAGCTGCAGCATGCCTAACTTGTAGTTGGGATCGACTGCCCAGTTGTTCTGGATGGTATATGCATTCGCCGAGCAGCCGAAGCCGTTCGCGAGCGTGAAGTTTGCGGTTGTCGCCGGACGCGTGTAGACGTTTCCGTTGAGCTTGTCGGTGTAGGTGTAGGAGCTCTGTGTCGTTGTGCACCCGGTGGGCGCGGGAGTGGGGTTGGCGTCGGTGGGTGCGTAGGCAGCGTTGTTCTGCGTGACGGCAAACGGTGGCTGGTGCGAGAGATTGCGCGCGAACGTGGCGTACTGGCCCGTGTTGTACATGACGCTATAGCCGCCGCGCAGCACAGTGTCCTTCGTCAAGCCGGAGTTCTTCAGGCGATACGCGAATCCAAGACGCGGGGCGTACATCGCGTGGTCTGGATGCACCAGGCCAGCTTCGTTGCCATTACCGGGCATGACGACCTTGTAGGGCATCGGGCCGTTGCTCGTGGGATACAAGTTCACGAGGCGGTTGTTCTTTTCGCTGTATGGACCGAAGTACTCGTAGCGCAGGCTGTAGTTCAACGTCAGGTTGGGCTTGATGCGCCAGTCATCGAGCGCGTACCAATCAAAGACGTTCTCGCGAAGGTAGGTTTTGAAAAGTGCGGCCTCGATGGAGGTGCTGGTGGGGAGGCCGAATAGGAAGTCGGCGAAACCGGAACCCGAGGTGATGCCGCCGCTTCCTTCAACCTGGCTGAGGGGGCTCGACGTGGCGTAGCCGCTGAACGTGTAGCTGCCCAGCGGGTTGTTGCCTCCGATGGAGTCGGCGTGCACGCGGCGCACATCAAAGCCGACGCGCATGTTGTGCTTGTTGTGCCGCCAGCCGACGAAATCCGATGCGCTAATGGTTTGGTTGATCAACTCACTCGGCGCGGAGGTGTTCGTAAGTGGAGTGTAGTTGCTGATGCTGAAGCTCGGTAGGCCGTTGTAGAAGTTTGGATTCGCGAAGGCGCCGCTGTTGTTGGGGATGTTCAGGCCGGCCTGCGCGGCCGGATTTATGCTCGTATTCGTGAAGTAGTTGCGGACTTGGGTGTTCAGACGGTTCCAACTAATGTTGGCATTGTTGGAGAACCTGCCGTACCCGATTGTGTAACCCACGCTGACGCCGTTGCCGCCGCTCTCCTGCGCGGCACCGAGAGCAAGAAAGATGTTGCGGGTGTCAGAAGCAGCGTGGGAGTAGTTGTAGCCGACATTGATGTTCTGGCGGAGAGACGGAGGCGCGTTGGTTTTGCCGCGTGGCCCACCGCCTCCGCCGAAGCGGCCGAAGGGCGTGTTTGATGCCTGGCCTAACATGCGCACATAGCGCGCGTTCAGGTTGAAGTTGTTGTTGCCGGCGTTCGCGACCGTCTGGTAGTTGTCCCCTTGCGGTGTGAGCGGAATGTTGGGCAGCGGATAGTAGTTCAAGACAGCGAGCGCTTGCGGCGATATGGGAAGGCTGGCGTTGGCGAGATTGTTTCCGGGGATCGGCTGGCCGGTCACGGGATCGTAGAGCTGAACGTACTCGACCGAGCCGGGCTGCGATGCGCCCTGGATATTGACGGTAGATTGCGAGAAGTCGCCCTGCCGCTCGAGCGCCGTCGGCACTCGGCCGGCCTCGATGACTGAATTCAGGTTGCGCTGCCCGCTGACATTCAGGAAGCCGAACTGGTTTGTGTTCGGCTTCGTCAGGCCCGGGATGTACGGGCTGCCGGCGATGCTCGCGCCGAAGCGATTCTGAAATCCGGAGGGCTGCGGGACTGAGATATCGGGCGACCAGGGGGCGGCGTTGAGGGCGTTGTTGCCGCCCTGCCAGAAGATGTTGCCGTGCGGTTGTGCAGGGTTGAAGTTGCGGAAGTTTCCGAATCCGCCACGCATCCCGCCACCGCCGGGACGTCCGCCGCCTCCGGTGGGACCGCCCCCACCCATCATGCCTCCGACCACCATAACGATCTGGTCAGTGGGATCGGCGCCCGGCGGGAGCTTGCCGCTGGCGCGCGCCTGCTCGACGGCATCCTGAACGCGCTGGCGAATCTCATCTTCGCTGAAGTTCGCGAGGCCGTTCGTCTGGCCCATCTGGCCATTTACGGTGATCGACTCGCTGCTCTGCGTGTCGGCGTCGGGGCTCGTCTGCGCGAGATTTCCAAGCGTCGGCATCGCGACGTCGTTGTTGCCGTTTGTGGCGCTGGCATCCGTGGCGTCCGTATCGCCGGCATTGAGGCTCAGGTTTTGAGTGCCGCGGCCGAGCGCGGTTGCACCGGCGGCTGCTTCCTGCTTGGCTTCGGCAGCGGCGACGCGGCTGGCGAGCTGCATGCCAAAGTCGGAGGTCTTGACCAGCGTGGCAGCGGCGGTCGCATCGCCCGCGTTCAGCAAGACCTCCTGCGTGAGGGGAGCGAAGCCGGCCAACTCGGCGCGCACGACGTAGCGGCCGTCGCGCGGAATCGTCATCGCGTAGGTGCCGTCGATTGCGGTTGCGGCCGCGTACTTCTTGCCGGTCAGTGTGTTGGTCGCCGTTACCGCGACGCCGGGAAGCGGAACGCCACCGGGTTTGCCCAGCGTGCCCGCGACGACGGTTCCGCGAATCGTTCCGCCCTGCGGCTGCGGTGTTGCAGGCGCGGTTCCAATTTGGCTGACTGGAGCAGCCGAGGTGGTCGGGCTCGCTGATTGCGTCTGCTGTGCCCGAGACGAAGCGGCGGGCGGGGGCGTGGTCTGCGCCTGTATCGGCACGAACCCCGCAATACATAGAACAACACTCCACCCGCCTGCCCGTAGTTTCACCAAGCCTCCCTCGAATCTCTGCCGATGGACAACCCGCCGGATGCGCTGACGCTCATCGATTGCTGCCCGCTCGCCGACTCATTATTTCGGCGACGACGAATCAGGTTGCGGGGCGCCAGCTCCCGTGCCGGATGCCGGAGTTCCGGCCGCGTTTTCTCCCGAGCGCCGGCGTTCGGCTCCCGGTGTCATCACGTTCAGTTGCCTGGCGATGAACCTGCCGTTCTTCAGCTCGCCGGGACCCGCGATGCGATCGCCGACTCTGATATCGGCCAGCGTGATGCTCTCGCCGGCAGGTGGGGCCGCCGCTGGATTTGCCGGGCGAGCAGCGTCCGTTGCCGCGCCCACGCCCGGTCGCATGACCGAGAGCGTCGCCCTTCCGCGTCGGAACGAGGTGCCCTCATCGAAGCCGATTGTCTGGGAAACTCCATCGGGCCGCTCGACCGCCATGGTTGCGTTGTCGAGATCGATTGCGGTGACGCGGCCAGCGATGAGCGTTTTGCCGAGAGCGGCGATCTCCTGCTTATGCTGCTCTTCCATGCGCTTCACTACGCCGGCGTCAATCGCCATCACGATGCCGGCATGCAGTGTCTTGTTCGGCTCATCGAGATTGCCGGCTGCCACTAGGCCGTCCCCCGGCTTCAGGTCTGTGAGTTTGGCTGGAACCCCTCGGCCCTGCATGATCCGCGTGTTGTCCGTCGTGACCACCTGGAAGACGACGCCGTCCAGGTTCTTGATCGTGACCTGCGATCCGGCGATCGCGGTGATGACGCCGGTGACGCGCTGCATGCCGGCGAACTGTCCACGTCCGCCGCCGGGGCTCTGCTGCGAGGGGTCCTGCGCACGGGTAGTGGCGGCCGAGAGCGGCATCAGCATCGCCACAAGGATTGCCGCGCCCCCAACGCCTGCCGTCCATCTCCGCAGTTCCATCGCTTCGTCACTCCTGGCGTGCCGGTTAACCGTTTAAGACGGAAAATCGAAGGGGAAGACGCGCCGCTCATCACAAAATCTCTGCTGCGGGAAGACTCGGACGCCAGGTTTGTTTCGCGGGATGGAACCTGCTGACATCTGCACGCATCTTTCGGGCGTACACTCTGCGATAACTTGGCCGGAATTGCGGGCAAGTTAGAGCAACGGCCTATCCGGCTGGAGCATCGGATAGCAGGAGTTAGCCGCCATGTTAATTCAGCAGTCGTCGGCAGCCACGCTGCTCGCTCGCTTTCGCGCCGTTCGGTCGGCGACCATGCAGTTCTGCGCTCCGCTGACGCCGGAAGACATGATGGTGCAGTCCTGCCCGGAGGCCTCGCCGATCAAGTGGCACCTGGCGCACACATCGTGGTTCTTTGAGACCTTTGTGCTGAACGAGTTTGTCGCGGCCTATCAGCCGTTTCATGCGGATTTCCGTTGGCTGTTCAACAGCTATTACAAAGCGCTGGGCGAGATGCCGGAGAAGAAGCTGCGGTCAAGCTTTTCCCGGCCGGGGCTCGACCAGATCCTTGCCTACCGCGAGCACGTGGATGCGGCCGTGGCGCGGCTGGTGGAGCAGGGAACTGAAGACGAGGCGTTGCGTCGTATCACGTTAGGACTGGAGCACGAGCAGCAGCATCTTGAGCTCGCCGCGACTGACATCAAGCACGCATTCTTCACCAATCCCCTGCGTCCCGCCTACCGGGAGCGCTCGGTTGACGCGACGCCCGAGACGATCGCGCCCCCGCTCGAATGGCTCAGCTTCGCGCCGCCGGTGCCGGGAATCGTTGAGATCGGCGTCACGCCTGACCCGAACTCAATCGACCGATTTGCGTTCGACAACGAGACGCCGCGCCACCAGGTTTATCTGGCGCCGTTTCGGTTGGCGGCGCGGCTTGTCACCTGCGCGGAGTATCTCGCGTTCGTCGATGAGGACGGATACACGCGTCCTGAGCTGTGGCTCTCGGAAGGATGGGACACAATGCGCCCGCAGGGCTGGAATGCGCCGCTCTACTGGCAACGTGATCCGTCGACCAGGTCAGGCTGGAGCATCTTCACGATGCATGGAATGCGGCCGCTGGAGCAGCTTTCCGAGACCCCGGTGTGTCATCTGAGCTTCTTCGAAGCCGAGGCTTTCGCACGCTGGAGCGGAGCGCGGCTGCCGACGGAGTTCGAATGGGAGTACGTTGCGGCGCAACATCCGGTTAAAGGCAACCTGCTCGAATCCGGCGCGCTGCATCCCGTGCCGCCGGTTGCGCTCGAAGACCGTCACCAGCCGCAGCAGCTCTACGGCGATGTGTGGGAGTGGACGGCCTCGCCATACACCGGCTATCCGGGATACAAGCCGCTGCCGGGGGCGCTGGGTGAGTACAACGGCAAGTTCATGAGCTCGCAGATGGTGTTGCGCGGCGGATCGTGCGTCACTCCCGCGTCGCACATCCGCGCAACGTATCGCAACTTCTTCCATCCTGGGACGCGCTGGCAGTTCAGCGGCCTTCGCCTGGCGCGCGACGGCGCAAACTGAAGCTGAGCTTCGTCATCAAAAGTTGTTGAGCTGAGCCGAGCGCGTCGGAATGCAGAATCTCCTGAAAGGGAACAGGTAAGGCAGCATGGCCGCAGCCGTTGAAAGCACAAGCAACCTGCACATTGACGTTCTCGAGGCAGCTCTCGATGGCCTCGCCGTGGCCGCCGGCAAGCAGAAGACGCTGCCTCCATGGCTCTTTTACGATGAGGCCGGATCGGCGCTGTTTGAGCAGATCACGCGTTTGCCGGAGTACTACCTCACGGAGGCGGAGCGCTCCATCTTCGCGCAACGCGCCGATGAGATTGTTGCACGTGATGACAACTCGCTGACGATTGCGGAACTTGGTTCCGGCACGGCCTCGAAGACGGGCCTTCTGCTCGCAGCCGCTGCCCGTCGCCAGCCGGAGCTTCTGTATCAGCCGATCGACGTGAGCCCGACGGCGCTTCAGCAGGCGGCGGAAACGCTATCGGCGACCGTGCCGAATCTGCGGGTGCAGCCGCAGATTGCGAATTACATTTCGAACGGCTATACGATCGCGCGTCCTGATGACTGCTGCATTCTTGCGCTCTACATCGGATCGTCTATCGGCAACTTCGGGCATGACGAGGCGAGGGCAATTCTGCGCAAGCTGCGCAAACACCTCAGCAAGATGGGAGATGCGCTTCTGCTTGGCGTCGATCTCGCACCGTGCACAGCGAAGCCGGTCGACGTGATTCTTGCGGCTTATGATGATCCCGCCGGTGTGACCGCTGCATTCAACAAGAACATTCTTGTGCGGCTGAACCGCGAGGCCGGCGCGGACTTCGACGTTGATGCGTTCGAGCATCGCGCCGATTGGAATGCGCAAGAGAGCCGGATCGAGATGCACCTTGAGAGCACGATGGCGCAGACGGTGACGATTGCCGGTCAGCGCATTGCGTTTGCGACCGGTGAGACCATTCACACCGAGAACAGCTACAAGTTTACCGAGCGCGGAATGCGCGAGTTGCTCAATGAGTCCGGATACGGCTCGCCACAGTGGTTTGAAGACGAGCGTCACTACTTTGGTGAGGCGCTGGCTTATCCCGGCTAGCCCGAGCGTTCATAGTCGCCGCTCTTTCCGCCGCTCTTCGCTTCGAGCACGACCTCACGAATGCGAATGCCTTTATCCAGCGCCTTTGTCATATCGTAGACAGTCAGCGCCGCGATCGCCGCCGCTGTCATGGCCTCCATCTCGACTCCCGTGCCGGCGACGGTGGCCGCAGTCGCGCGGATGGCGACGCCTCCGGGCACAACCTCGGCGCTCACGTCGATGAAGCTGAGGGGCAGCGGGTGACACATCGGAATCAACTCGCTCGTCTTCTTCGCCGCCTGGATGCCGGCGAAACGCGCGACCTCGAGAGGATTGCCCTTGGGGTTCTGCGGCAATGCGCGGAGTACGGCTTCGTTGAGCTCGACAAACGCACTCGCAACTGCTTCGCGCCGCGTCCCGATCTTCGCGCTTACGTCGACCATGCGCGCGCGGCCTGCCTTGTCGAAGTGTGAAAGCTTTTCGGCCATAAGTGAATCGATGCTACCGCAGCAGCACCCTGACACTCTCGCCTTGCGCAAATTGAGCGACGCCGCTCGGCAGCACGACAAACCCATTCGCCCGCGCATTGGCAGCCAGGTCTCCTGAGCCTTGCCAAGGCACGACACGCACGCTGGCGCGCTTCCAATCGCTGTCCACAACCGCGGGCAGGAAGCGTGCCACACGCGTTCCGCCTTTCACGTCATGCGCGAGTTTGGCTTGGACGAAACGCGGTGCGATGTCGGTCTGCCCACTCAGCGCGCGCAGCAGCGGGGCAACAAACAGCCGGAAGCAGACTTCGGTCGAAATCGGATTTCCCGGGAGGCCGAAGAAGTAGGTCCACTTGCCCGTCCACTCCGCAGGTTCGCGGTCCGGCGTTCCTCCGCGTTTCGGCAGTCGCCCGAACACCACCGGCTTACCCGGCTGAATCCATGCGCCGGTAAAGAAAAATTCGGCGCTGTGTTCGCGCAGGACCTGTTCGACGAGATCGTACTTGCCCATCGAAACTCCACCGGAGAGGACCAGCAGGTCGCACGTCGCTCCTTCCGCAATTCGTTCGACGAGGTCCTCACGGGTGTCACGTGCAATCTGAAGCCGGCCGCCGAAGCCACCCTCCGCCGTGACCATTGCTTGGAGCGCGTAGCTGTTCGAGTTGCGAATCTGCCAGAGCTCGGGGGTGACATCGAGCTCGACCAACTCATCGCCGGTTGCGATGATTGCAACGTTTGCTGGCTGAAACACCTCAAGCCGCGAATATCCGCAGCTTGCAGCAAGCGCAATCTCTGCGGCGCCGACTCGCCGTCTGGCGGGAATCACCTCTGCACCAGCATGAGCCTCGGCTCCCTGCCGAACAACATTTTCTGCCGGTGCGAGCACGCGCCCATCCACCGGCCGCAGCATCCCGTCCGCCCCAATCTGGGCGTGCTCCACCATTAGCACCGCGTCGGCGCCTTCGGGCACTGGCGCGCCGGTCATGATCTCGACAGCCTCGCCTTCGCGCATCGGCTCGCCGCGCCACATCTCGCCAGCGCGCACGCTTCCCAGCAGTCGAATCGCGCGCCCAGCGCCCACATCGGCCGCGCGTACTGCATATCCGTCCCGCGTCGAACGCGCGAACGGCGGCTGGTCGCGCTCTGCATGCACAGGCGCCGCGAGCACTCGCCCGAGCGCGTGGTTGAGCGACACCACTTCCGGAGTTCCGCGAGCAGGCACGGCTGCCGCATGTTGCAGCACCTCCGCCAACGCCTCTTCGAACTCCAGCACCCGCTCGCTCACACTCACCCTCGCGCAAAGAGTAAGCCCCGGCCGAAGTCTTCGACCGGGGCTTGCGTCTCGTGTTGCGCCTACTTCTTCCTTGCGTTGTACTTCGTGTCGATCTTCTCGCCCATGCTGGTGAGAATCTCCTGCACGGTCGCGGCGCGCGGCCCGTCCGGAGCGAGCTGGAGGTACTTCTGGTAAGCCTCCACGCATCCCGGCGGCGCAATAATCTTTTGGGTCTTCGGGTCGACGGTTGCCTTCGAAATCAGCGCCTGGCCCTTGATGAAGTATGGGTCGGCGCGGTTCGGATCCGCGGCGATTGCCTTGTCGGCAGCCGCTGCAGCCGCGTCGGTCTGGCCGGCGTTGAACAGCACGGCAGCCTCATTGTTGTAGAACATGCCTGCGTTCTGGGGCTCAGCCTTCACCGCGTTCTCAAACGCCGTCGCCGCATCCTGGGTCTTTCCTTCCTTGGCCAGGACGTTGCCGGCACCATTCCATGCTGCGGACTGATCCCCCGGAACAGGCTTCTTGGACGCCGCATTCAGGTCCGCGCCCTTCTTGTACGCCTCGACGGCACCGTCGTAGTCCTTGCCTGCCTCATCCTTGTCCGTCTTGATCAGGTGATCGCCCTGCGCGGCCAACGTGTCGCCATAGGTGATCCACAGGATGCTCTCGTCGGGCTTCGCGTCTACCGCCGACTTCATGTCGGTCACGTCCGTGCTTACATCGCCCTTCGTCGGCTGAGCGGCCTTCAGGTCAGCACGCACCGTTTGCAGCGTGGCATTCAGGTTCGCGATCTTCTTGTTCGCCTCGCTCGCCGCCGCGTTCTTGGCCTTGTACTCCTCGAGCGCCTTCTTGGCTTCCGGCGTCATGCTCTTGATGTACTCGGGCCGCGTCATGTCGAAGTTCAGCGTCAAGTCCGTATCGTTCGCCTTGACCGTCAGGTGCTGGTAATCAGCATCGGTCTTGCCCTGGCTAACGACCACCAGGTAGTCCCCCGGGGCAATCCCGGTAGCCTTGTACTCTCCCTGTGCGTCCGTCGGGAAGCTGCTGATGTACTTCCGCTCCGTCGGCGGAGCGTTCGTATCCTTGGTGAACTTCACCTGTGCGTCCGCTATCGGCTGCCCCGCGGGGTTGTTCACCTTTCCGTGCACCGTTGCAGTTTGCGCTATCGCCGGTGCAGCGGCCGCCATCGCGACGACGGCCGTCGCCGTCAGCATAATCTCTCTCCAGGTTTTCATCCGTTTCCTTCCCTCCATGCGAATCATCTCGCCCCAACGAACAAGTTTCGTCGGGGACACCGCATCGCGGCTCTCCGCTGTCCACTTCTGTTGGACGCGAGAGCGGCCCAGGCCGTCATGCGGTCTTTCGGGCAGCACGACCAAGTTACATGCTTGACTGCTACTGGTTCAACTCGCCGGAGCGGTGTGTCAGGGCGTCTTTCGCTCGGACGCGGCCTCCGCAGCGGTCACATCCTCCATGCTTTGCGGCGAATTCTCGATCGCGGCCAGCGCCTCGCGCGCCGCCGCTTCGTCTTCCGGTCGCACCTGCAGCCTGGCCATAAACGCGATCGGAATCAGATTGTTCGCGTTCTCGCCTTGCAGGAACGAGGTGATTCCTGCGGAATCAAGCACCATGCGCGCCATCCTTGCGCTTGCAGGGTCCGGCAGCACCGCTACGGTGACCAACCCCTCTCCGGGATACCCCGCGCTCTTCTCCCGCAACTGCCCCAGCTCTTCGTCCTGCTTACTCATGCTCGTCTCGCTTCTCCGTTGCGTCTGTCCTGCGTGGAAAACTCTACTTCTGCTCGATCGACTGCAGGTGGAACGTGATCGTCCCCCAGAACAGCCGCGCCTGCATCTGCACGGGCAGATGGCGTGTGTCGTCGGTGTACCAGATCCAGATCTGGCCGCGGTTCTTCACCACGCCCTCATCTGCGGTCGCTTGCACTTTGACGGTCTGAAAGGTCCCCGCGGGTGTCTTAATCTCTTCCTTCGACTCCACTTTCATCCCGACGGTCACGGTCCGCATGCTGTCCGCCAGCGGGAAGTACATCGTCTGGCCGACGTTCAGCGGTTGCGACTGCGTGTAGAAGATTGCCGAAAGCGAGTCAGTCACGCACGCTGGAATGTTGGCCTCCTTGTGCGTCGCCGTTCCCTTCACCAGGTTGCGCTCGTTCTGCGTTTGCCGGCCGCGAGCGTAGTCAAACATCAGTTCGCTCGCAATCTTGCGCCGGCCCTCCTGGATTTGTTTGTTGAAGCCAACAGAGCATCCGGTCTGCAGGTTGAAGCCTGACTGAAAGCGGTCGACCACGGGAAACAGCATGTTAATCGCGCCGATCGTGTCCGCACTGGCGGAAATCTTCACCACCTCCCCTGCCTGCTCGAGATGAAATATGGCGACGCCGGCGGTGAACACGCGCCAGTCCACGTTGAACGTCAAGGTCTGGTGCTGCGGATATTCAAACCCGGTGATGGGGGCCTGCAACGGTGGGATTGGCCTCTGCGGCGGCGACGTTCGCGAGAGAATCTGTGCGGGCGATCCGGCTGCCACAGCCACGGTCACGCCAAGCACCAAGACGCTTCGCAGAGCCGAGCACATCCAGGCCTTCAAAATACCGTCTCTCCTTGTCAGTGCAGAATTACTGAGTTTCAGCTTCAGAGATTTTGTCAGCCTCAGAAACGGTTTTGCAGCCACATGCGCAGCATCAGCGCTACATAGAGCGCCGCTGCACCGATGCTGGCATTGTACTCGCGGTGATGACGATAGCGGTCCGGCGAGAACCTGCCCATCCCCCGGTCCGTATCTTCGAAACGTGCCGGGGTGAGACGCGGCAGCAGCCGGGGCACGCGCTCCGCGTATTCCTCAAACTGCGGAAACGCGCCGCGCAAATATTCCTCCTCGGAAAGAATCGTGGGCACATAAATCGCGAGAAACATCACGATGAGGAGCACCGCGAGCCACCATCGCCCTGCAGCCACAGCGAAGCCTGCAGCGATCGACATCGAGCCGAGATAAAGCGGGTTGCGCGTGTAGGCATAGGGCCCGGTGCGCGTCAGCTCCGCGTTCTTCTTCACATAACCGGCTGCATACGCGCGCAGCCACAGCCCGGGAACGATCAGCAACAGGCCCCACGCCAGCGTGGTCCAGCTTGGGCGCGCAAAGATCAGGAAGAGCGCCGCAACGACGAAGCCGAGCGGCACTCGTGCCCTGCGCGCAATTCCCTGCCATCCTCGTCGTTCGGTTGCCATCTATTCATCTTCGCAGATGAAGCGGCTGTGCTTGGTGCGCGCGTCGTCTGCAAGCGAGCGAATTACGCTGTTGCGTTCATGAGCATGTCGACCTGGCGCATCACTTCGTCGACACGGATGCGCGCGAGCCCGGCATCGATTTCCGCAACGCGCTTGTGGCTGGTCACCGAAGCTGGCCCGCGCATCACGCCTATCGGCCCCGATCCCCACGGTCCATTGCGTGCCGGGTCGGTCGGCCCATACAGCGCGACGAGCGGAATTCCGAGCGCCGCGGCGAGGTGTGTCGGCCCCGAATCCCCGCCTACGAGCAGCGAGGTCCTGCGCATCAATGCGATAAGTCCCGCGATGTTGCACACCGCCATTTCTGCCGCGCCCTCGCTCGCGGCTATGACAGTTGTTGCGATGTGGTCGTCCTTCTTCGGCGCGTTGACCAGCGGCATGAATCCCCTCGCGCGCAGCTCGCGTGCGAGTGCACCGTAGCGCTCTGCCGGCCATTGTTTCGCACCCCACCCCGCCGACGCGGCCAGCAGGCAGACCTGGCGATCACCAACCAGCTCTGCTGCCCAGTTGTCTGCCCATTGGTGATGCGGAATCATCACCGGCGCCGGATTGAGAGCAATGCTGCACACCGCGCCCAGCAACGCCGCTCCCTGCTCCACCACATGCCTGCCGATGCGCGCTCGCGTGCTTCGATAGAGGCGCGCGGCCGCGGGCTCACGCGGATGCTCGTACCCGGCAAACTCGCGCGCGCGTGCGAACTTCCCGATCACTGCCGAACGTATCGTCCCCTGCATATCGACGACGATGTCATAGTGCTCGTCGCGCAACGCTCTCCGCAGCCGCGCGATGGAACGCAACGTCTTCCACGAGAACGGTGCTCTCGTCCACAGCTTCGTGTCCGCGAGGTGTACGCGATTCACAATCTCACCTCGTCCTTGCTCGTCCACCAGCAGCGGAGCCCAGCGAGGATCCACGACCCAGTCGATTATCCAGTCCGGGCGCGCCTTTCGCAGCGCCGCGACCGCCGGCAACGCGTGCAACACATCCCCCAGCGCACCGACGCGCACGATCAATATCTTCACGCCTGTTGCACTCCTGATAGCTTCACGCCGGCTTTGCTCCCAGCCGCGCGTCCAGCGCATTCACCACTGCGCCGGCATCTGCAAACTCTGCCTCAAGCCCTACAACCACCACCGGTCCGAGCGTCTCCAGCCGATCGCACATCGCTTTCGTGAGCTTCACGTTGTCCTTCTCTGTCGTCAGGAATCCCGTTGCGTTCAACCGGCGCGCCACTGCAAGAATCTCTTCCATGTCGCGCATCGCATACGGATGATGGTCGGCAAACGCGATCGTCTCGACCACACCGCAGCCCGACTCGACCAGCATTGCCTGAAATCCCTCCGGCCGCGCCAGCCCGCAGAACGCAACCGGCCGCAATCCTGCACTGAAGACGAACAACGGAGCAGGGAAGACCAGTCTCCTGTGCACTACCCACATCTGGGCTCGCTCTCGCATCAACCCCCACGCGCGCTCCTTCACCTCATCCAGTTCATCCTCCCGGATCACGACAGCGTCGGCTCGTTTCAACGCGCGCAATCCGTCCCGCAAATTGCCCGCTGGCAGCAGCGTATCGTTCAGGTCCTCCGCGGTCACCAGCACCACATCAAAATCGCGCGCGAGCTGCCGATGCTGAAATCCATCGTCCAGCAGATGCACGCCGCGAATCCTTCGCGCACTCTGTTCCGCAGCATTCCCGTTTACTTGAGTGTGATGGTTTGGCGCGCCGATCCGTCCACCCACTCCACTCTCGGCGCCACGGCCCGCATCATACCTGTCCCCGCTCACCCAAACCGGAACACCGGTCGCCCGTGCAATCACGACGGGCTCGTCTCCGTATTGCTCCGCGGCGCGATCCCCCATGGCCGCAACCCACTCCGCGCCGTGCCCACTGCGCCCGTATCCGCGCGAGAGCACATCCACATCCCATCCTCGATCCCGCAAAATCTTCGCGAGCGCGATCACCACCGGAGTCTTGCCGGCGCCGCCTGCCGAGATCGAGCCCACACTCACCACCGGCCGCGCCAGCGTCCGCACCTTCAACAGACCTGCGCTGCGCAGGCCGTCCTTCACCGCGATGACCGCCGCGTAGAGCGGGACCAGCGGTAACGCCCATGGCCTGCGGGCACTCACGGTTTCGCTCCGGAGCAAATCATCGCAACGATTGCTTCCACTGCCCGGCCCGTCGCTCCCTGCTGCTCTTCGAAGACAGCGCGCCCGCGCTCGCCCATCGCCGTGGCAGTGTCGTGGTCACGCAACAGCCGCTGAATTTCCTGCACCAAAGCAATACTCAATTCCGGAGCTACGTCTTCTCGCTTAAGCAACGTAGACCGATCCGATCCGGCGATTGAAATAGCGTCCGCGGACCTCATCGCGGCCACTATCCCGCGAAAGTTCTCGTACGAAGGGCCCATTACAACCGGCACGCCAAACTGAGCTGGCTCGAGAGGATTATGTCCTCCCCTTTTAACCGCTGAGCCCCCGACGAATGCAAGGTCCGCAATCCGATAAACAGCGGCCAAATCGCCGATCGTGTCCAGAACAATAATCTTGGGCATCCGCGATGTATAGCCTCCGCTCAGCAATTCCGTCGCTCGCGCAGTCGGATACTCATTCGCAATCGAGTAAACGAAATCGAAGTTCTCAGGGTGTCTGGGTGCGAGCACAAGAAGCGGCCGCTCACCTGGGGCCATCGATCGCTGTGCGCGGATCAACGCGGAGTCTTCCGATGGATTGCTCCCCAGCGTACTCCCGCCCACCAGGATCGCTCTTCCCGCCGCCGCCTGCTTGATCAACTCGGCAACCCGGCTGTGCTTCGGCGCACGCACGTCATACTTCAAGTTCCCAATCGCCCGCACCCGTTCCGCATGCACTCCCATCGCGCTCAGCCGCTGCGCGTCCTCATGACTCTGCGCCAGCCACACTGCCACCTTGCGCAGCACGCTACTCCACAGTCGGCGCATTTTCATCCCACGGGCGAATGAGCGATCACTCACCCGAGCATTTACCACCACAACTGGAACGCCCGCGCGCCCACACTCGTACAGTACTCGCGGCCACAACTCACTCTCCATCAGCAGCAGCGCCGCGGGATTCAGCACGCGCAGGTATGCCCGCACCGCCGTCGCAAAGTCGAGCGGAAAGTAAAACACCCGCTCCGCCCCAAACCGCTCGCGCGCCAGCGCCTGCCCCGTCCGCGTCGTCGTCGATACAAGTACCCGCCAGTCCACACCAGACGCAGCACGCAGCCCCGCCTCCAGCTCACCCACCAGCCGCGACGCCGCCAGCACCTCGCCCACGCTGACCGCATGCAGCCACACCACTCTGCGACTTTCTGCATACCCGGCCAGTGCCGAATGCAGTCGTTTCGGGACGCTTCCCCGCCGCTCGCGAATTCCCTCGCGATAGCGCTGCGTCGTCAGCATGCGCATCAGCCACCAAGGCGACGTGACGACGAGCGCCGCCGCGAGCAGCGCACTGTAAAGCCACATCATCGCGCACGCCCGCGACCGATGATCGAGCTCCCGCCCAACGATTCACTTTGCCCCCGTCGCATCCTCCAGAGCATAATCCAACCTGTATGACTCATCGCCCGCGGCTCTCCATCCTCATCACGACGCTCGCGCTTTGCCTCGCGGCAGGCGCAGACAAGCCCCGCAAAGTTCCCCCTCCCCTTCCCGCCGCGCAGTATCCCGCACACGACACGCACGAGCAGATCACCATCGCGGCCGATCCCGGCGACACCCAGGACAGCGCACCCAAAACGCGCCTAGATTATCTCGGCCACGGCTTCATGCCGATCCGAATCATCGTGACAAATGATTCATCTCAGGCTCTCTCGCTTGACGACGCTCGTATCCTGCTCGTCACGGCCAACGATTACAGCGAAAACGCCGCTACGCATGAGGACCTGGAGCGCGGCATGTTCGAGTTGCGCAACATCAAGGGAAAGAAGATCCCGCTGCCCGCGCCTCTCCCGCCGATCACGAAAAAACCGAAGCCGGTCGACAGCCAGATCGTCGCAGACGACGATGACTTCGGCTTCAAGTCGTCCACCGTCGCGCCGCACTCCACGGCCGCCGGATGGCTGTTCTACGACATCCGCGACCTCGATGGGCCGGCCTTGAAGGGCGCGACGATTGAGCTCCGTAGTATCCGCTGGGCTACTACCAATCGTTCGCTCGACAGCTTTGAGATCCTTCTCCAGCCTGCATCTACTCAGGCAGCCAGCTCGCGCTGACCGCTCTAATCTATAGTTTCTGATCTCTAATAGCTGTTACCTGCTTTCTCAATTGCCCATGCTCAACATCCGGCCCGCCACACCCGCCGACGTCCCCACAGTCCTGCGCTTCATCCACGAGCTCGCCATCTACGAGCGCGAGCCCGACGCCGTCATCGCCACCGACGCCGACCTTCTCCGCGACGGCTTCTCGCTCGCACCCGACGGCACACCGCTCGAATCACCGATTCGCTTTCGCACGCTCATCGCTGAGCTCACCCGCGAAGGTGATGAAGATTCGGCGACCGCCACAACACCCGCCGGCTTCGCCCTTTACTTCACCAGCTACTCCACATGGCTGGGCCACCACGGCATCCGTCTCGAAGATCTCTACGTCACACCCGCGCTGCGACAGCGCGGCATCGGGCGCGCGCTGCTCTCGCGCCTCGCTCGCATTGCGATCGACGAAGGCTGTCCGCGCCTGGAGTGGGACGTGCTCGATTGGAACGAACCTGCCATCGCTGTCTATTACCGTTTAGGCGCCCGCATGCAAACCGAGTGGCGCATCATGCGCCTCGCGGGTGACGCACTGCACACACTTGCTTCGCAGGACGGCCTATCCTGAAAGAGTGAAGAAGATCCACGTCATCGGCGGCGGACTCGCGGGCCCCGAAGCCGCGCTCCAGGCGGCAGCGCTTACATCCGATCTGGGCTGCAGCGTCACGCTCTCCGAGATGCGTCCTCTGCGCTCTACCGAAGCGCACCAGACCGCCGACTTCGCGGAGCTCGTCTGCTCCAACTCCCTCAAGTCCGAGTCCGAAAACACCGCGCCCTGGTTGCTCAAACAGGAGATGCGCCGCGCAAACTCATTCCTCCTCGCTGCGGCAGACGCGTCCGCCGTCCCCGCGGGCCACGCGCTCGCGGTTGACCGCATCGAGTTCTCCCGGCGCGTCTCAGAGCAGCTCGACCACAACCCACGCATCACCATCCGCCGCGAAGAGATCACGCACCTGGACGAAAACAGCCTGTCTTCGGATGATGCGACCATCACGATCCTCGCCACTGGCCCACTCACATCCTCGCCCCTCGCCGCCGAACTCCAGCGCCTCACCGGTGCCGACCATCTCGCCTTCTACGATTCCATCTCCCCCATCGTCGACGCCTCCACCATCAACATGGACAACGTCTACTTCGCCGCGCGCTGGGACAAAGGCACCGCCGACTACATCAACTGCCCATTTACCAAAGAGGAGTACGACCGCTTCCTTGACGCGCTGATCTCAGCAGAAGAAGTTCAGTCGAAAGAATGGGAGCAGATCCCCACTGGAAATTCCGCGAAGCTGCAGTATTTCGAAGGCTGCCTCCCCATCGAAGAAACCGCTCGTCGCGGCCGCGACACACTCCGCTTCGGGCCGATGAAACCTGCCGGCCTCACCAATCCGCGCACCGGCAAATGGCCCTACGCTGTCGTGCAGCTCCGCCAGGAAAACCTCCGCGCCGATAGCTACAACCTCGTCGGCTTTCAAAACCACCTCAAGTTCGGCGAGCAGGCACGCGTCCTCCGTCTCATCCCTGGCCTCGAGAACGCGACCTTCCTGCGTTACGGCCAGATCCACCGCAACACTTACATCCACGCGCCCTCGCTGCTTTCTGAAACCCTGCAGCTCAAGCACCACCCCAACATCGTCATCGCCGGTCAGCTCTCCGGCGTCGAAGGCTACACCGAGTCCATCGCTTCGGGCCTGCTCGCAGGGCGCTTCGCCGCCGCACTCGCGCGTGGCGAAACTCCCACGCCCGCGCCGCGCATCACCGCCAACGGCTCGCTCACGCACTACATCACTCACGCGGTTGGTTCTGATGGAGGTGCGAAGCGCTTCCAACCAGCCAACATCACCTTCGACCTCCTGCCGCCGCTTGAGCCTGAGCTCCGCAAAAGAATCCGAGACAAAAAAGAACGCCACCGCATCCAGTGCGAACGCGCCCTGACGGCCTGGGATCAATGGCTCACTGCATCCGCAGCTTCGTCCGTCACCGCGCACGCTGGCTAATCTATCTATCTATCTATCTCCGCGATGCAACCTGCACATCCAGCGCCTTGCGTGCCTCGACCACCTGCGGCAGCGCGCGATCAGCGGCGCTCCAGGCCTTCAGGAAGCTTTCATAGTCGCGCTTCGCGGCAGCCTTGTGTCCAGCGAGGTCCTCTGCGCGCGCCAAGCCATACAGCCCGAAACCCGAGTTCGGCCGCTCCACCAGCGCATCGTGAAATGCTCCCTGCGCCCCGTCATAATCCCCCGCCTGCAAAAGCGCGTCGCCCTCAGTCTCAGCCACAGGACGCACATATCCTGGCGGCTCGTGGTACCCCAACGCCTTCTCCTGGCGCGCAGCCTCGGCAAAGAGCTTCTTGCCCTCGGCCAGTTTCTTCTCCTTGATGAGAATCGCTGCCTGCAGTTCCAGCGAAGCAATGCGCATCGCCTTCAGCATGGGCGCCGCAGTGGCATCCGGCATCACCGGCATCGCCGCCGGCTTGCTCGCATCATCCTGCTTAGCCGCGTCCTCCGGCTTCTTGTCCTCCTGCACACTCTCAGCACGCCACAACCCCGCATCCATCGCGTCGGAGGCCAGCCTCGCCGCAGCAACGTCATTCCGGTCCAGCGCGGCCATGCCACTCGCATACGAATGCAGCGCCCCAGCCAGCGCACGCAAATTATTCGAGCTCTCCTGCTCCGGAATCCTCTCAGCATCCACCAGCTTCACGACCGTGTTCCAGTCACCCATCCGCAACGCCACCGGCAGCCGGTTGCTGATCCGCGCCATATCATCGCGTGAGGACCAGATGTACAGCGTCGTCGAAAGCTGTCCGCGCGCGTTACCCAGCCGGTCGGAAAGCGCATTCGCCTGTGCCAGCTTGCCTTGCTCCATCAGGTTCGCAATCGCATACATCATGTTGTGCACGTAATTCCAGTCGTCGTCAGGACTCACGTGCTGCTCGCGCATGTACCGCTCGTCGACTTCCATTGACGCCCCAAACCAATGTTCCGCGCTGGCGTAGTCACCCACGCGGTAGTAGATGTGTCCCGGCATGTGCACCATGTGCCCCGAGTTCGGCGCCAAGCTCGCCAGCAGCGCCGCGCTCTGGATCGCACGCTCCGGATGATTGCCCGGCTCCATCGCATGAATCCAGTAGTGGTTCGCGGCTGAGTCGTTCGGCGCATCGCGCAACACGCCCTCATAGATTCCGATCGCTTCGCGCATCCCAGCCTTAGGCTCGTTGGTGTCATCGAAGCCGTCCTGCAGTGAATTTGCAAGAAAGATCCGCCCTTGCACATCGTGAGGATTGTCCGTGACAAGTTTGCGCAGGATCGCCACCTCAGGATGCTCGCCTTCCTTGGCTGTAGACTCTGCCTCGGCAGCCTCGATGTAGAGCTGCTCCGCGGGGCTAGTGTGGTCCTTCAGACGGCTCGCCTGCTTGAGTGCGGCCATGCCGTAATTTCGCGTCGGCATGTTGCGAAATCCCTCGATCTCGAACAGCCCCCAGTAGCACATGGCGCAGTTAGGGTCGACGCGTACGCCCTGCTCAAACGCCTTGGCGGCCTCGTAGTCCCAGAAATCGTGTGCCAGGGTGAGTCCCTGGTCGAACCACGCCTGCGCCTCCGGTGTCGCCGTGATCTTAATGTGGCTGTTCCCAATGCCGGTCATCCGCTGCGGAACCGGAAGCTGATCCGGCGCCGGAATGGCCTTCATCTCCGGCATGTTCATCGCTGCCATGCCGCCGGCGCACTGCTGCGCAACACACAACGAGCCACAGCTCAAAACAGCTCCAAACAGGGCAGCAAACAAGACGCGGCGGACACTCGGACTGGAAAGCATGATGCAAGCACTATACTTCGCAGCGGGCCTGCTTGCCGGCCACACGCCCGCTCCAGCCCGCGTTAAAATTGACGCATGGCTTTCCCGATCAAAATCTGCGTCCTCTGCGGAGAGGAGTTCGAACTGCGCCCCAACAAACCCGGCTACGCCAACCGCTGTCCCGCATGCAGCACCCCCGAAGCCGAAGCCGAGGCAGCCTCAAAGACCGGCGGCGGCGGTTTTCAAGGCAAAGCCCTCGCCGAAGCCAACGCCGAGCGCCGCAAAGTAATGCGCGACATGCTCTACCGCAAAGACAGCTGAGGTTACTCCACCCGCTTCTTATTCCGCGCCCTTACCTTGAACCAGATCGGGCTTCCGATAAACCGGAACGCCGCGCGAATCTCGTTGGCCAGAAACCGCTCGTAACTGAAGTGCAGCTTTACATCGCGGTCCGTGAACAGCACAAAGGTCGGCGGCGCCACCGCCGCCTGCGTCATGTAGTAGATCTTCACGCGCCGGTTCATCGGCACGCTGGCCCGCTGGAAATCAATCTTGTCGAGGAAGCGATTCATCGCGCCGGTGGAAACCCGCTTCCGCCGCTCACGCGCGACCAGCTCCACCTTCTTGAAGATCTCCTCCACGCCCTTCGACTCCGCCGCTGACACAAACAGCAGCGGCGCGTAATCCAGGTACTTCAGCCCATCCCGCACCTGCTGCTCGTAAACCTTCTTGTCGGCCGGCGCCTTTTCATCCAACACTCGCTTCCCATCTGGCCCGACCTGCGTCATCAGGTCCCATTTGTTGATCACGATGATGACGCTGCGCCCGCTCTCATGCGCATATCCGCCGATCGTCGCATCGCTCCCAGTCACGCCCTCCGTCGCGTCGATCATCAGCAGCGCCACATCGGCCGCTTCGAGATGCTTGCGGCTCATCACCACGCTCAGCTTTTCCGCCATCAGCTTCGTCTTGCCCTTGCGCCGAATCCCCGCGGTGTCAATGAAGCGAAAGTCGTGTCCATCCCGCCGCACTACCTCATCCACCGCGTCGCGCGTCGTCCCCGCAATCGGCGACACAATCGCTCGCTCCGTTCCGGTCAGCGCATTCAGCAGCGTGCTCTTGCCCACATTCGGCCGCCCAATAATGGCGACCTTGACCTCACGCTGCACATGCTCGCCATGCGTCCGCAGCTTGCGCTCACGACTCTCCGTCTCCTCACGCGCGTTCTCATCAGCGATGAAGTCACCTTCATCTTCCTCAGCCTCGTCCTGCAGACCCTCCATGTTCTCGGTCGGCTCTTCCGCAACCGTCTCCGCAGGCAGCGCCGCCCACACCTCGTCCAGCAGATCCGCCACACCAATTCCATGCTCCGCCGAGATCGGCACCACATTCCGGAAGCCCAGCGTGCGAAAGTTCTCCGCGCCCGCCTCCAGCTCCACCGAATCCATCTTGTTCACTGCAAGAAACAGCGGCTTGCCTCCACGCTGCAGCAATCGCGCGAGCTCCACATCCGGCGCCGCGAGCTCCGTGCGGCCATCCACCACCATCACAGTTGCGTCCGCCTCATCCAGCGCCACGCGCGCCTGCCGGAAGATCTCCGCCGGAATCAGCGCCTCATCGTCCGGCACAACGCCGCCCGTGTCGACGACGCGCACCATGCGCCCCGCCCACTCCACTTCGCCGTAGATGCGGTCGCGCGTAATTCCAGGCTCGTCGCCCACAATCGATCGCCGGGTCCCCGTGACGCGATTGAACAGCGTCGACTTGCCCACGTTCGGTCGCCCGCAGATCGCCACCAGCGGCTGTGACTTCATCCCAGCTCCACTTGTCGCAACATCAAGCTCCGCGGCTAGCGCATCGACCTCGCGATCGCCCGTCCGCACGCCCGCGCCACGCCTCTCATGCGGCTCCCACTCCGGCTCGCTGCGCGGCTGCTCGGGCCGCAGCGCCGACCCATGCCCCTTACTCGCCGACCGGTCGCGCTCCGTCCGCGGCGCATCGAGCACAACCGACCGCTCCCGCTCCGGACTCCGCTTCGGCGTTCTCGCCGCCTTCTCCGCCGCCGACTTCTTCGAGCTCAGCGCCTTGCGCTTCTTCGGCGCGACATTTGCCATCTGCGCGCCCGTTCGCGGCGCCTTCCCCTTGCGCGGCCGCGTGCTCGCCTGCCGATGCTTCTTGCCCATCCTCTTCTTCTGTTCGCGCCTCGGTGCCATAACGCCCTCAATCCCGTTCGCTTACCATGGTCGCACGCGGCGCACGCTCAACTCATCCGCGCAGAGACCTCCATGCAGCCCATCCGCTTCGCCATTCTCGGCTTCGGCTACCACGCCGCCTTTCGCCTCGTTCCATCCTTCCGCAACTGCGAGCACGCTACGCTCGCCGGCTTCCATCGCCGCGATCCCGCAAAAGCCGCCGCAGACGCAACCACACACAACCTCCGCGCCTTCGAAACCGCCGAAGCCCTCTGCGCCTCCCCCGATATCGACGCCATCTTGATCACCAGCCCCGACGCGCTCCATCTCGCCGACGCGCAACTCGCCTTCGCGCACAACAAACCCGTCCTTTGCGAAAAACCTCTCGCCTCCAAGGCCGCCGATGCGGACGCCATGCTCGCCGCCGCGAACGCGTCCGGCAAACTCTTCGGCGTCGCGCACCACTATCGCTGGGCGCACTCGATCCAGCAGATCCGCGCCCGCGTTGCCGCCGGTGAAATCGGCCAGCCCCTTACCGCGCACGCCGAGTTCAATTACGCCGCGCAGTTCTCTCGCCGCACCTGGATCACTGACCCTACGCTCGCGGCCGGCGGCCCCATCGGCGACGTCGGCGTCCACTCGATCGACAGCCTCCGCTTCATTCTTGGAGCCTTCAGCGGAGAAAACGCCACGCGCGCAAACAGCGTCTCCACCATCGCCACGCAGGACGCCCACTCGGGCGCAGTTGAAGCCTCCGCCTCCATGCAGTTCGAGTTCGCCAACAACGTCCTCGCCAGCGTCAACGTCTCCGCCCGCGCGGCCTATCGCACGCAGATCGAAATCGTCGGCGCTGACGGCGTCCTCGTCGCCGAAAACGGGATGACCGTCGACCACCCGGTCGACATCGTCCTCCGCCGCAAGGGTGTCCACGTCAGCACCAACACCGTCAACAACTCCGACGCCTACACCCGCATGATCGACAACTTCGCCCGGGCCCTCCGCGGCGAAGAGCAGTTCCTCGGGCCCGGTGCCGAAGGCGTCCACAACCAGCACATCCTCGACGCCGCCTTCAGAAGCTGGCACTCCGGCAAGCGGGAACCAGTCCGCGCCTCATGACTCCCGCTCTCGAAACCGAACGCCTCCTTTTACGCCCTCTTCGCCTCGAAGACGCGGAACAAGTCCAGCTCGTCGTCCCGCAATGGGAGATCGTGCAATATCTCAATGCGCGTGTCCCCTGGCCCTACCCGCCGGACGGCGTCCAGAGCTTCTATCGCGACGTTGTTCTTCCCGCAGTCCAGCGCGGGGACGAATGGGCTTGGACGCTTCGCCTCAAAACATCACCCGACAAGATCATCGGCGCCCTCAACCTTGCACGCGGCGAACAGGACAATCGCGGCTTCTGGCTCGATCCCACATTTCGAGGTCGCGGGCTGATGACCGAAGCCGTCATCGCCGCCAACGACTTCTGGTTCGATGTCCTCGGATTCACTCGCCTCCGCGTTCCGAAAGCCATTGCCAACACCGCCTCGCGGCGCATTTCCGAGAAGACCGGCATGCACGTCGTCGGGACGGAAGATCGCGCCTTCGTCTGCGGCCGCCTCCCCGCCGAAATCTGGGAGCTCACCCGCGACGAGTGGCACGCCTTCCGCGCGCACCTGCCCAGCCACACCCCGGGCGAATAAACGGCGATTATCATAGACCTAGCCCTTGCCGCCGCTCACCCAAATCTCCGCCGACCGCAACTCCGCCGCGACCGACCTCGCCGCCGAGCGCCCACTCCCATCTCTCCACGACTTCTTCTCCCCCGGCGGCATCCTCGCGCACTCCTCGCTCGCCTTCGAACACCGCCCCGGCCAATACGCGATGTCGAAAGCGATCGAGCAAGCCTTCGCTGACAAGCGCCACCTCATCATCGAAGCCGGCACCGGCACCGGCAAAACCCTCGCCTATCTTCTCCCCGCACTCCGCCGCGCCCGCAACGAAAAGCAGCGCATCATCATCTCGACCGGCACAAAAAATCTGCAGGAACAGCTCTACTTCAAGGACGTCCCATTCCTCGAATCGGTCCTCGCAGACTCCGGCCCGCTGCGCGTCTGCTACATGAAAGGGCGCGCCAACTACCTCTGCAAGCAGAAGCTCTACGCGCTCCGCGACAACCCCATCCTCTCCGGCCTCGACGACATCTCGCAGTTCCACGCCATCCTCCAATGGGAGCGCACCACCGACACCGGCGACCGCGCTGAGATCGACGAACTCCCCGAATCCTCCGCGCTCTGGCACAAGCTTGACGCCCGCTCCGAGGTCTGTCTCGGCCAGACCTGCCCCAACTGGGAGCCCTGCTTCATCACGCAAATGCGCCGCAAGGCGCTCGAATCCGACCTCGTCATCGTCAACCATCACCTCTTCTTCGCCGACCTTTCCATCAAGCAGCAGGCCGCCGGCGCGCCCGATGCCGGCATTCTCCCTGAAGCCGCCGTGGTCATCTTTGACGAGGCCCACGAGCTCGAAGACGTCGCCTCGCAATATTTCGGCATCGCGCTCACCAACCACCGCTTCGACGAGCTCGCCCGCGACACCGAAGCCATGCTCCGCGCCAAACGCGCCAGCTCCGCCGCGATCGAGTCCGCCACCGCAACCATCCGCGAGCGCTCGCGCCTCTTCTTCTCGGCCCTGCCCGCCGGCCAAAGCGCCGGCGCGATCTCCGCACAACCCGGCCGCATACAGTTCCCTGGACGTTTTGAATTTCACGGTCGTTTTGAGTTTTCAGACCGCAACGACTTCCTCGAGGCGCACGGTGACTCTTACCTCGGCGCCATCAACGCCCTCACCCGCCTCGAAGGCGAGCTCGACCGCGTCCGCGATGTCGAAGAGGCCGCCGGCCTGCGAAAGCGCGCCGCCGACATCCGCGCCCACCTCAAGTTCCTCCTCGAATCCACCGACCCCAACACGGTTTTCTGGATCGAGCGCCGCGCCGCCTCCAACCTCCGTAATCAGGCGCGATCGGGTGCCCCATCCTCGACTGGCGGCGGTATCGCCGGCCAGGGTGAGGTGCCTTCCCCCTCGCTCTTCGCCTCCCCCACCACACACCTCCAGGCCACACCCATCGACGTCTCCCAACTCCTCGCCGAAACTCTCTTCGCCAACTACTCCAGCGTCATCCTCACCTCCGCGACCCTCACCGTCGCCGACTCCTCCGGCACCCCCTCGTTCGACCACCTCAAAAAACGCCTCGGCATCCGATTCCCCAAAGAGCTCGTCGTCCCCAGCCACTTCGACTACGCCAAACAAGCGCTGCTCTACCTCCCGCAATACATGCCGCCGCCGCGTCACCCCGACTTCCTCCCACACGCCGCCGAAAAAATCCGCCGTGTCCTCGAGATCACCCGCGGCCGCGCCTTCTGCCTCTTCACCAGCTACTCGCAAATGCGCGAGTTCCACGACCGCCTCCTCTGCGAGCTCCCATTCCCGCTGCTCCTGCAGGGCACCGCCCCGCGCCACCTTCTCATCCAACAGTTCCGCGAAACTCCCAACGCCGTCCTCTTCGGCACCAGTTCGTTCTGGCAGGGCATCGACGTTCAGGGCGAGCAGCTCTCCTGCGTCATCGTTGACAAGCTGCCCTTCGGCGTCCCCTCCGACCCCATCATGAAGGCCCGCACCGACGCCATCACCGCCGCCGGCGGCAACGCCTTCAACGACCTCCAGGTCCCTCAAGCCGTCATCGCGCTCAAGCAGGGCTTCGGCCGCCTCATCCGCTCGCTCACCGACCGCGGCGTGCTCATGCTCCTCGACTCCCGCATCCGCACCACCCGCTACGGCTCCACCTTCCTCGACTCACTCCCACCCTACCGCCGCACCGACGACATCACCGAAGTCGAACGCTTCTTCGAACAATAGATCTCTCACCGCACCCGCTCCGCATTCGCTTCGTTCAACGCCACCTGGTTGTCGCCGGCCTGCAACTCCGCCGCCACATCCCACACCATCGACCCGCCTCCCGCACTCGGCACAATCGCAAAAAAGTAATACTGGCCCGTCGTCGCCGTCGCCGCCAGCGTGGCCTTCCCGGTCGCATCCAGCTTCGTCGTCGTCACGTAGTACTTCGGCATGCCCTGGATCACCGCGCTGCATCCCTGCGCCGTGTGGCACTGCGTCTCGAGCGCCTTCATCGCCTGCGCCGGACTCGCCTTCGCCGGCACCGCCACGCCAAGCTCCCGCAGAATCTCGTCCATCGGCTTCCGCGAAACAAACACGGCCTGCCCCGCCAGCGGATTCGTCCCGCTGAAGCTCGACGACAGCATCACCCGGAACTGCGCGCGCGTTCCACTTGCCGCCGACGTAATCCCCGCACCTGCCAGCGAGCCCGCAATAGACGCGGATCCTCCGATCTCTCCGCTCGGCGCACTCGCAGCAGATCCACCTCCAGCGTCCCGTTCCGACGAAGCTGCCGAATAGCTCGCCGGCACCGTGGGCATCGGCCCAGCCGACGCCACCATCGTGTTCTGCTTGCCCTTCGGCGCAAACACGCCCACCCCTGCAGCTCTCCGCATGCGGCGCAAAGCTCACATTCTCGCCCTGCACCGCCGTCACCAGCCTGCCGCTCACCGTCGTCCACCCCGCGCCACGCAGAGTCGTATCCGGCGCCACCGCCAGCAGGAACGCGCCCCCGCCGTTCTGCACATGAACCACAAATCCGCTGGCCGTATTCTCCACCGTGTACGGCGCGTTCACATGCGCCTTCCCGCAGTCCAGCGTCACATACCCGTTCGCAAACGCAAGCTGCATCCCATCCGAGCTCGCATACGGCCCGATCATCCGGAATCCATACATCGTGGCGACCGCATCGCCCATCCCGAACATGTCGCTCACCTGGCCCACCATGCCCGTTGGTTTCGCGGGCGCAGGCGGCGCGGGTTGCGGCGCAAGCTGCCTCACCGTGCACCGCTGCATGCTCGCCGAATAAATCGGCGTCGACGTCGTCCCGCAGCTTGCGTACGGCGTCCCTCCTCTCGTGCACGTGGTCACGTTGTTGTAACCGGTGATAATGCTCCCCTTCACCGGAACATTCCCCGGTCCCGCTAAGGACCCGTCCGCCCGCAGCGTCAGCACAATCGGGTCCGGTTCGTTATCCAGCACAATCTGTGTCGCGGCACTGGACTTGCGTATCGTGTCGCGGCGACCGAGGTCCACAAGCGTGCCGCACTTTGAAAGCGTCGCCATTCCGTCCGCTGCGAGCGCTACCTCGGG
This sequence comes from uncultured Verrucomicrobiae bacterium, assembly GCA_963716225.1. Taxonomy (GTDB): domain Bacteria; phylum Acidobacteriota; class Terriglobia; order Terriglobales; family Acidobacteriaceae; genus Granulicella. Next base: position 2,853,387 of record OY970299.1, read on the forward strand.
CAAATCCGTCCGGCTGTGATACGTGCCGATCAGGATGACACCGCTCAGCGGCGGTTGTTGCGGAGTATTGTCCTCTGCACCCATCGCCACGATATTCCCGATCAAATTCACCAGGCCCATCATCGCGTTCGCACATTGCTTCAACGTGCCGCCAAGTTCCAGGCATCGCTTCTGTTCCGGCTTCAGATCGACATTCCCGCCGCCGCCCATCAGGCCGCCCATCAGTCCTCCACTCGACTGGCCATTGCTCTGCTGCAGCCCCTGCTGTATCCGATCCTGATTCCGTTGGTAGCTCTGCGACAGCGACTGCTCCGCACCTCGATACGTATCCGCCGCCTGCTGTCCCTCCAGCTGCTTGATCCAGTCCAGCGCGTTGTTGATCGAGTAATTGCCTTCGAGATGACCGAACGTCGCCACCTCCTGCGGCGTGTGCGACTTCGTGAAGCTCTGCGTTAGGTCATACTGCGCCTTCGCATAATCCGTCCGCAGCTTTAGCTCGCCCGGCGAGTAGGGCCCGCGATAATCCCGCGTCTCCTTGATCCGCTGGATGTAAACCTGCAGATACTCGAACACCGCAACCTGCCGCGCCGCCGTGTCGGTCGCATCGGTTCCTTGAATCTGCGCTTCCACTTTTGCGACAGACGGCAACGCAGTTGTGTAATCACCGGATGCCGCCGGTGCCTGCGCCATGCCGACCGGGCACACCACACCCAGCCCGCCCGCGCACGCGACCGTGCAAATTCGCAACCATGATCCAAAGGAAATAGAGGCCCAGGTGTTCATAGCAACCCCCGGTACCGTGCACTTGAAAGGTCCAACGAAAACTGAACTTATCCCTGCGAGCCCAGTCGCGTCAAGCTCGCAACAGCCTTCACGCCGACGCAATCCAGACGCTGGACTGGCACCAGCTCGTCTCGATCTCCGGAACGCTCAGGTGCCCATGCCCCTGCTTGCACTCGAGCTCCGTCCCGTTGAACTCCAGAAAATTCCACGAGGGCCTTCCCACTCGTGCCGGCGAAGCCAGCGAGCATAAGCAGTGCTGGCAGCGCAGCGCACTGTCAATCGCGCTCCACCGCGATCCCAGCAGCCCGAACACCACAAACGAAAGGCTCTGCAGGATCAGCGCCGTGAACGGATAAAACACCCGCACCGGCCACGTCAAATCCGCGCTCAACATCCACGCGAGCAGCAGGATCAGCACCATCTTCGCCATCAGAAACAGCCGCGCCTTCAACCGCAGCCGTCGCGGTGTCGACAGGTTCTCTTCTAACGATGTCACCGCCGTCGCGAAGCTCACAAATGCCACCAGCGACGACTCCGCAGCAATCCGCGGCAGCGTGCTAACGGCAAGCTCCGCAAACGCGCGCAGACTGCCCGCCACGATCACAGCCGGAATGGTCGCCAGCAACAGCAGGGAACCGAGCAGCAGAACACACAACGACGGCGTTCCCGTCACCGCGCGGCTCACCGTCTCGGTCCGAAGCCACAACGCGTCCTGGATCACGCCGCACGACAACCCCGGCGCGCTGTCCACACGGCGCGCATGCGTGCGATGCCAAAGCTCCGCCTGCCACGCTCGCTCCCAGTCCTCGCGCTCACCCGCCGGTACAAGCCACCGCGTCGTTGCCAGCAGGAGACGGTCCGTGCGTGTAAGCGGCGACGGCAGTTGCGGAATCATGCGTGTTTCTCCGGGAGCAGGCGTGCGAGCAAAGGATACCGCTCCGTTGCAGCCAGAATCGCTGCCTTGCCGGACTTCGTGATCTCGTAATAGCGCCGCGCCGGCCGCTGCGCCGCATTCGCGTCCGATTCCGGCTCCCACCGCGAAGCCGCGAACCCGTCACGCTCCAGTCGCCGCAACGCCGGGTAAACCGTCCCGCTGGGCAGACCTGTCGCCTCCATGATGTCAAAACCAAAGCAATAGCCGAGGCTCAGCGCCTTGAGGATAAGAGCCGCACTGTGCGACAGCCGAAGCGGTTTCATGCTATGTAGTATTCTACGACATGTAGTATGCTACATAGGGAAATGAGGACAGAATGCTCGAACTCCGCAACGTTTCCAAGAGCTTCCGCAGCATCCCCGCTGTCCAGGACGTCAGCTTCACCCTCTCCCCCGGCGAGGTCCTCGGCTACCTCGGCCCCAACGGCTGCGGCAAATCAACCACCGTCAAAATGATCATCGGGCTCCTCGAGCCCACCAAAGGCAAAATCTTCTTCGAAGGCCGCGAAATCCGCGAGGACCTCGCCGGCTATCGCGCCCACCTCGGCTACGTGCCCGAGGAGGCGCAGGTCTATACGCATCTCTCCGGTCTCGAATATCTGCAACTCGTCGGCCGACTGCGCGGTATGCCCGAACCCCTGATCGAGCAGAAAGCGCGCGACCTCCTCGGCCTGCTTGGCCTCCGCTCTGCGGAGTTCTCGCCCATGTCCAGCTACTCCAAAGGCATGAAGCAGCGTGTCCTCATCGCTGCGGCAATCCTGCACGACCCCAAACTGATCGTCTTCGACGAACCGTTGTCCGGCCTCGACGCCGTTTCCGCCCGCCTCTTCAAAGACCTGCTCGTGCTGCTGTCCAGGCAAGGCAAAGCAATCCTCTACATCTCCCACGTCATGGAGGTCGTCGAGCGCGTTTGCGACCGCGTCATCGTTCTCACCAAAGGACGCATTGTCGCCGACGCCGCGCCCGCTGAACTCACCCGCGTCATGAAGCTTTCCAACCTCGAGAGCGTCTTCGCGCAGCTCGTCCAGCAGACTGAAACCGAGCGCATCGCGCAACAACTCGTCGACGTCATGCAGGTGCGCCATGTGTGACCAAATCATCTGCGAGCTCACGCGCCACTTCTTCCGCCGCTTCTTCGCGAATGACATCGTCGACTCCGCCGACGGCACCGTCACTACCGTCGTCCGCGCGTTGTCCGTCGTCACCGCGCCTGGACTCATGTTTGCCTTTTGGCTGCAGAACCAGTACGTCCGCCGCCCACCCTGGGGAAGAATCGAAGATGAATACTTCTTCGTGATGTTCTCCTTCGTCGTCATGGCCGGCGTCGCCATCTTCGAGTGGGAGATGCTCTTCCCCGACCGCCTGGATTTCATCGTCCTCACTCCGCTCTCTCTTCGCAAATGGCAGATGCCCGCCGCCAAGGCCGCCGCACTCGCCATGTTCCTCGGCCTCTTTCTCGTTGCCGCCAACCTCTTCGGCACCTTCATGCTTCCCGCCGTCACCAGTAGCCACGTTGTCCGCCAGATCGTCGCCCACGCGCTGGCCACTCTGTCCGCGGGCATCTTCGGCGCGTTGGCCCTCATGCTGCTCAGCGGCATTCTGCTCTGCATCTTTCCTCCCGGTTTGTTTCGCAGCGTCTCGCTCGCCTTCCGTATGTTCGCCATCACTGCGCTCGGCCTGCTCGTCATCCACTACGCCCGCTTCGGTGACTCCATGCAGCATCTCCTCGCAAACGGCGGCGAGCGGATGCGCTGGCTTCCATCGTTCTGGTTCCTCGGCCTCTATCAAGTCATGCAACACGGCGCCGCCGCACCGGACTTCGCTGCCCCAATGGCGCACCGCGCCGACATCGCGTTGGCCCTTACGCTGCTCGGCGTCGTGGTCGTCTATCCGCTCGCATGGACTCGCATGCGCAGAATGGCAGTCGAAGAGCGAGTCAGCAAAGCGGCCGTGCGCGGACGTCTCACTCGACGCGCCGTTCACGCCCTCGTTCGCTCGCCCGAGGAGCGCGCCGTCTTCCACTTCATCTCGCAGACCATGACGCGCAACAGCCGCTATCACGTCTACATGGCCATCTACTTCGGAGCCGGCCTGGCCCTGGCGCTCTCCTGCGCCACTCAGGTCCAGCTCCACGACGGCGTCGCGCGACCCGCTCTGTCCCCCTTCGGCTTGCACGCCCTCATGCCGCTCCTCGTCTACTGGACCATCGCCGGTCTCAAGATGGCGTTTGTCTTCCCCTTGCAACTCGATGCGCGATGGATCTTCCGCTCCACCGGCGCCTCGCTGCCGCAGTGCGTCATCGCTGTAAGAAAATGGGCTTTTTCGTGTGGAATCGCCGTCGTCATCGTCGTCACCGCTGCCCTCGCATGCCTCGGCTGGAGCCCTCGCCAGCTATTCGTCCAGGCCCTCTGCGGCGTCTGTCTCTCCGCCATCCTGGTCGAAGGATTCTTCTTCGCCCAGACCAGCGTGCCGTTCAGCCGCCCTCGCCACCCGGGAAGAACAAGTCTTCCGCTGATCCTCACCCTCTACTTGGGAGTCCTGCCGCCATCCATCTTCGGCATGATCCTGCTGGAGACGAAGCTCGAGAAAAATTTCCTCGCCCTCATCGCGCCCCTCCTCCTCGTTCCCGTTCTGCACTTCCTGTTGCAGAAACTGCGCGACCGCGCCGTGCTCATCGAGGAAGAGCGCGAAGGCGGCGACGGAGAGTTTCAGCTACTCGGCCTCTGCGGCGACCTGACCACCTGATCCCCTTGGACGACCCCCGAACGCCCGTAATGTGCTCATCGCACGCCACTGCCGCCTCGCGAGCAGGCGTCGCCCGCCAGACGCTAAACTGATCTCTGGCCCCATGGGACGCAACCTCTACATCCTCGCCGCCACTCTCGGCCTCCTCGCCCTTATCTCCTTCGCGCTCTCCTTCACCAACATCGCGCAGGTCCCCGGCTCCCCGGGCGACGTCCGCCTCTGGCGCACCACCTCCACCTTCCTCGTCTTCATCGCCCTGGTCGTCGCCCTCGCGGGCATCCTCTCCCAGCTCTTTGAGCAGGCCGAGCGCCGCTCCGCCAGCCATCGCCAAAACCGGCTCGACGCCCGCCGCCGCCGCCCCCGCGGCTGAGAATCCACAACCGCCTATTGACCGGCACGATAAACTGAACTTAAGGGGAAAGCTCAGGCCCGGCGTCGGGGTCCCCAGCGAACTCGCTCGCTGGGGTGACACTCGCCGGGCTTCCGAACTTAACTCCAGGACCACGCGATCGCCACATAAGGTCCGGAGCTAAAGTCTCTGCTCCGAAGACTTTGCGCAAAAAACACGGGGGAGGGGTACCTATGTTCGAGGTCACCGTCGAAGCCAGCTTCTCCTCAGGTCACTTCCTTCGCGACTACTACGGCAAGTGCGAGAACCCCCACGGCCACAACTACCGCGTCCTGGTCACCCTCATCGGCGAGGAGCTCGAGCCCAACGGCCTCCTGCTCGACTTCAAGCTCCTCAAACAGGTCCTGGCCCCCACCGTCCAGTACCTTGACCACAACATGATCAACGACCTCGAGCCCTTCACCACCCTCAACCCGTCCGCCGAAAACCTCGCCAAATTCTTCTTCGACCGCACTGCCAACGAGCTCGAGCGCATGACCTCCGGCCGCGTCCGCGTCAAAGACTGCACCTTGTACGAGACTGAAACCAGCTTCGCCCGCTACTACCAGTAACGGCAATCGAAGCTACAATCGCAGCAGGGCTTCAGCCCGCGACATCTTCCTCACAAGGCCTCGCCATGATCGCGTATCTCGTTCTCATCCTCGCCGCCATCAGCCGCCTCGTCCCGCACGCGCTGCACGGCACCGGCCTCAACTTCACCGCGGTCGGCGCCGGCCTGCTGTTCTTCGGCTCCCGCCGCCCGCGCTGGCAGTCCGTGATCGCTGTGGCGATCCTCGCCGCGACAGACTTCTACCTGACGCGCTTCGTCTTCGGCTATCCCTTCGCGACCAAAAGCTACGTCGTCACGTGGATCTGGTACGGCGCTGTGATTCTTCTCGCAAGCAGCCTGCTTCGCAAGATCACTGTGCTGCGCGTTGCTGCAGGCGTCCTCGCATCCGCCACCAGCTTCTTCCTGCTCAGCAACCTGGTCGTCTGGATCGGTAGCGGCATGTATCCGCACAGCGCCGCCGGGCTGGGAGTCTGCTACGCAGCGGCCCTGCCGTTCTATGCGAATGACCTGGTCTCGACCGCGCTTTTGTCGGCGGCTCTCTTCGGGCTGCCCGTGCTGGCAGCGCGGCTGACCGAGGCGGTGCGTTCCACGCACCACAATCAGCCGCTCACTTAGCCTCGAGCCGCTCACTCAGTTCGCTTCTAATCGCCTGAACTGGCATGATCTCTGCGCCGCAGGTTAGCGCGCAGCTCGGGTCCATCCTCGTCGTCAGCCTCTTCCACCGGCAGCTTCACGCCGCGCCTCCGGTCGAATACCCTGCGCACGATGTACACCGCAATCAGGAACAACGCCGCGCTGATCAGACCGATCGTGAGCGCCTCGTGGGTGCGGAGCGCATGCCGGAAGTCGTGGAAGAGCTTCGGTCCAAACCAGATGTACAGCAGCGAGCAGACGACGAACTGCACCATCTTCCCGCAGAAGAGAGCGAGGATGAACAACATCGGCTTCATCTCGAAGACGCCGGCTGCAACCTCGAACAGCTTCAGCGGAAACGGCGGCGGGCACATCGCCGGGATCATCATCGCCAGGAACTCCTGGTTCTCGAACCGGTCCCGGATGCGCTCGTAGCGCTCGCGGTTGATGCGTTTCAGCAGGAAAAGCTCGCCGCCCGCGCGGCCGATGAAGAAGGGAACCAGCGATCCGATCGCAGAAGCTGCCGCCGCGATCAGGCAATAGATCATGAATTTGTGGTGGTTCGTGGCTACGTAGCCGATGACCACGCCGTCCATCGAGACCGGGATCGGAATCAGCGCGGAATCGATGAACGCCAGGCCGCCAACGCCCCACACCCCCAGCGGCTTCATCACCGCGAAGAGCAACGCTGAGAACTTATGCAGAAGCGCTATCGGTGCGAGCTTCACAAATACCCATTCTAGCGTTCGCCGCGGGCCCGTTTCGAGCCGCTGTCTCCTTCAACGCTGTCTACTTTCGATGCTCCGTGTCCCCTGCCAGCAGCGCCAGCGCGTGTGGAAGCAACGGCAACAGAACCTGAAATCCCTGCTCAGCCCCCGCAGGACTTCCGGGAAGGTTTACGATCAGCGCACGCCCAAGGATGCCTGCGACACCGCGCCCGAGCGCTGCAAATGGCGTCTGCTGAAGACCGCGGAAACGAACCTGCTCCGCAATCCCCGGAACCAGCCGCTCGCACACGGCAAGGGTCGACTCGGGCGTGACATCGCGCTCGCCAAGTCCAGTGCCTCCCGTGGTGAGCACGAGATCCGCGTGCCCCGCAGCGTCACGCAGAGCTGATTCCAGCAGGTCACGCTCATCGGCGATCACCTTCGAATCAACGACTTCCGCGCCAGCTTCACGTAGCAACCTCACCAGCAGCGGGCCTGAAACATCGGTCTGCACACCGGCGGCACAGCGGTCACTCGCGGTGATCACGACTGCAGTCCTGCCCGCCAAACCTTGAGCTGAATGTTGCATTTACCGAGAATATCCGACCCGCGCGAAGCGCCGCACAGTTCAGCGCAAAGTGGGCGAAAATGAGAGAATAGAAGAGCAAGCATCGGCATGGTCTGGCGACGATTGCGCCTGTGTTAACGCCGGAGTTGCACGCTGGAATCTGAACAGGAGCGCAACATTCCTGGCCGCCCGTCCGTCACAGACGAAGTACCTGAACGATGCCCTTAATGACCCCTACCGACCCGGAACAGCCACGCCCAGAGCCTGAGGCGGGCGACTCCGCAACGCGCCGGAGCCGCGATGCTCCGCTAAGCTTTGTTCCGCATGATCCGGCCGCCGGCCCCGGGCATGAGCCGGTGCGCATCCGCACCAGCCGCTACGGCGAGCTGGACGAGCACCAGTTGATCCATCTGCTCGATTCGATCGAGGACGAACGCGCGCGCAGTCGATTCCGTGAGTCGGTCTACATCTCAATCTTTTTCTGGATCGCGGTTGCGTGGGTGGTTCTCTACGGGCCGAAGTATCTGTGGCACGCGCCAAGGCTGGTGACGCCGTTTGACGTGCTGCAGAAACGCGAGCTGACGCAGTTGAACATGCCTGCGCTGCATGCTCCGCCGCCGTCTGTGCCGCGTCCGGCGCCGAAGGTCGACAACCGCACGCTCGAGCACCTGCGCTCCATGGAGCCTCCGCCGCGCGCTACACCGCCGTCCGCTGCGCCGAAGATCGCGGCCGCGCCTCCGGCTCCGTCGATCGCGAACGCAGTTCCTCCAGCGCCGGCGCCAGTGTTACCGCTGCCCAACGCTCCGCAACCGACGCTGCGCACCACTCCGCCGGTTGTGGCTGAGGCGCCGACGCCGCAGCCGAACACGAAGCCGAACTTCAACACCAATACCAGTCCGCAGAGTTCAATTCAGGACGCAGTTCGAAACGCTACGCGCAACTCCGGTGGCGGATACGGCGCGCGCGGCGATCGTTCGTCTCCGCTGAACTTTGGCGGCGTTGAAGTGCTGTCCGATACCCAGGGCGTGAACTTCAATCCCTACATTCGCCGCATCCTCGCAGACATTTACCGCAACTGGATGCCGCTGATTCCAGAGGAGTGCAAACCTCCACTGTCCAAAGACGGAGAGGTGTTGATTCGTTTCAGTATCCTTCCGGACGGGCACATCGGCGTTCCGAATGGCAAGCCCGGAGACGGAATGTGGCTGGATGGATCGACGCATGATGACGCGATCAACCGCTCGGCGTGGGGATCAATCACGAGTGAAGGGCAGTTCCCGCCGCTGCCGTCGCAGTTTCATGGACCGAACCTGGAGCTGCGAATCCACTACTACGTTAACAAGCCGCCGGAGTAACGGCTGATGCGTGACTCTGTTCGGCGGGCCAAGCCTCCGCGTCCGCCTGTACTCACTGAACGCGAGCAGCATCGAGAGCGCGCGCGCATCACTGCGCTTCGTCAACGGGTGCGCCTGGAGCAGAGCAGCATGCTGCGCGGACTGATACTCATCGCGCTCGTGGTTCTGATTGTGAGCCTCGCACGCGCAGGCTTCGGTCGCCTCTTCGTGCCGGGTTGGTGGCGGCAGTGGTAGATCCTGCCAGAGGCGAAGACGCTAAACCGCTGGTGGTACTTGTGGGTCCGACGGCGAGCGGAAAGACAGCGCTGGCGCTCGAGTTAGCCCAGAAGTTTTGCGGAGAGATCGTAAGCTGCGATGCCGTCGCCGTGTATCGCGGCGTGGATATCGGGTCAGCGAAACCGACTACGGAAGAGCGCGCACGCGTGCGCCATCACGCAATCGACATCCTCGATCCGAATGAGCCTTCGACGGCTGGAGACTACGCGCGTGCAGCTCGTGCCACGCTCGCAGATATTGCGGAGCGTGGACGGCTGCCGATTGTGACAGGCGGGACGGGGCTGTATTTGCGCGCGCTGCTGGATGGGCTTGCGCCGGCGCCGATGCGCGATGAGGCGCTGCGTGAAAGGCTGCGTGCGCGGATCGACCGGCGTGGCTCGGCGTATGTGCATCGCGTGCTCACGCGTATTGATCCTGCAGCAGCAGCCGCGATTCATGCGAACGACGTGCCGAAGATCATCCGCAGCGTTGAAGTCACGCTTGCCGCCCGCCGGCCGCAGAGTGAGCAGTGGCGAGCGGGCAGAGATAAATTGCGCGGCTTTCGCATTCTGCAGCTGGGATTGAATCCTCCGCGCACCGATCTCTATGCGCGCATCAATCAGCGCGCGGAGCGGATGTTCGGCGAAGGATTGCTCGAGGAGACGGAGAACGTGCGCCGCCGGTTTGGAGAGGGCTGCCGTGCGCTATCGTCCCTGGGCTATGCGCAGGCTGTGGCTGTGCTGCGCGGCGACATGACGCGCGAAGACGCGGTTCGAGCGGCACAGCAGGGGCATCGTAACTACGCGAAACGCCAGATGACATGGTTCCGGCGCGATCAGGGCATCGTGTGGCTTGCCGGTTTTGGGGATGATCCGCGCGTGCAGGCGCATGCCCGCGAGCTGGTCGCGAAGCATCTCGCGTAGCGCGCGTATCAGCGAAGCAGATCTTCGAGAGCAGTGGAGACATCGGTCTTCTCGTCGCGATATTTCACGATGATTGGCGTATAGACGGAGAGTCCCAGCTCTTTGCCAGCTCTGGTTTGGATTGCGCGGGAGCCGGGCACGACGACAGCTCCCGACGGAACGATGAGCGGAGTATCCGCCGTCGCGCGCACGACTGTATTGTGGGGAAGATCATAGAGCGGCGTGCCGCGCGTGAGGATGGTACCCGCGGCAAGCACGGCGCGGGAGCGCACGATCGTGCCTTCGTAAACCCCAGTGTTGCCGCCCACGAGCACATCATCTTCGATGATGACTGGCGAGGCGTTCACAGGCTCGAGCACGCCGCCGATTTGCGCCGCGGCGGAAAGGTGCACACGCTTACCGATCTGCGCGCATGAGCCGACGAGTGCGTGCGAGTCAATCATCGTGCCCTCGTCCACGAAGGCGCCGACGTTGACATACGCGGGCGGCATCATGACAACACCCGAGGCAAGAAATGCTCCGGAGCGAACGGCGCTTCCGCCAGGAACGATGCGGACGTTCTGCTCCGGGGCGAAGCGGCGCGCGGGGTAGGTGGCTTTGTCGACGAAACTCAGGATAGAGTTGGCCGCGGCTTCGCAGCCGTTCATTGACTCCAACGCGCCGAGACGAAAGCCAAGCAGGATGCCGCGCTTGACCCACGCGTTTACGCGCCATCCCGTGGCATGCGTAGCGTCCGGCTCGGCGGAGCGGATGCTGCCGGATTCCAGCGCATGCCGCAGCGCGTGAAACGCGGAAAGCGCTTCGGAGTTGCCGACCGCCTCACCGCCGACAGAGAACCAGTGTTCGATGTAGTGTTGCAGCTTGTCTTGTTGCGGGATGCTCATGCGAGGCTAATTTCCTTCTGGAGAGCAGGGATGCGGAGTGATCTTCGGTTGTGACAGTGTTGTACCGCTCGCGTCGGCGGAGTCTACGGTCGCGCAACTCTGCGGCTCATAGTGGCCGCTGACGAAGATCCAGCGAATCCGCTCCTGCGAGGCGGCGGATTCGTGCGTCGCAGTAACAAGCTCGGGCATTATGTGCGGCCTGACTTTGTCCGTAGCGAAAGCTTCGACGCTTTCCGCGCGCAGAAGAACGCGGCGATGCAGCAGATCGACAATCCAAAACGAGCAGTTGCCGGTCGCTCCGCACAGCTCGCCTCCGGTTGACTGCACCGCGACCGCTGAGATGCCGCCGAGGTTGAGACGTTCTGCACGAAACGACCGCATCACGTCATCGGCGACCGTTATCGCTTCACCTTGAAACAATGGACCGAGCTCCGGCCGCAGAAGCTTCAGCACGATCGCTCGCTCGCTCGGTGGAAGCCGCTGCAGCGATGACGAAGGCGCGTGCAGAAGTTCGACCGGCCGCTCCGGCGTTTGCGCAACAACGGCAGCCGTGAAGCAGCCGCAGAGCACAACCCTGCCCAGAGTCGTCCATCGTGTCCGGAAGCGTGAGTTCATCTGCACTAGAACACGCGAAGATTTTCGTGTGGCGAGTTGGTCAGCAGGCCAAGCTCGCCGAGAATGCGTTCGAGCTTGCGGCGTGTCGGCGGGGTCACGGGAACCATTGGGAGCCGGAGCTCCTCGTTGCCGCGCCCCAACAGTGCCATAACGGCTTTGATCGGCGCCGGGCTGGGTTCGCAGAAGTTTGCCTGCAGGAGTTGGAAGTAGTGACGATTGATGCGTCGCGCGGCAATCCAGTTCTCGTTGAGTGCCGCATTGATCATTTGTGACATCTGCTGCGGGATCGCATTCGACGCGACGGAGACGAGACCGGTGCCCCCAACAGCAAGTATCGGAAGCGCGAGTGCGTCATCACCCGCGAGCACCTGGAACGCGCGCGGCGCCTCGGTCAGCAGTTCGGTAATCTGCATCATGTTGCCGCTGGATTCCTTGATGCCGATGATGTTGGGAATCTCGGCGAGACGAAGAACCGTGGCGGGCTCGAGGTTCGTGCCAGTGCGGCCGGGAATGTTGTAGAGCAACAGGGGCAGATGCACGGATTCAGCGATGGCGCGGAAGTGCTGGTATTGGCCTTCCTGGCCGGGCTTGTTGTAGTACGGGTTCGCGCTAAGAACCCCCGTGAGCCCATGAATTCGTCCGAGCTGTTGCGCGCGCTGAATCGCCTCACGCGTCGAGTTGTGCGTCGCGCCCGCGAAGACGGGCACGCGGCCGTTTGCAGCCTCGACGGTGATCTCCACGACGCGAAGCCATTCCGCTTCCGTGAGGGTGGCTGCTTCGCCGGTCGTGCCGCACGGAATGAGCATGGAGACGCCGCTGGCTATCTGCCAGTGAATGTGCGCGCGCAGGGCAGGTTCATCGAGCAAACCGTCCGAACGAAAAGGAGTAACGAGAGCGGTGCCGCAGCCTTGCAGATTCATTACGAAATCGAGTCTAAGGGAATTTGAGGCCGGCGCGGGCTGAATCCGGCACCGTGGGGTGGAAAAGGCGGCCTGAGGACGAGAGGCTCACTGCGCCGCGTGGGACGGGGTATGGCCGCCCAGCAGTTGCTGCATTTCAACATAGGCGCCGTTCGTCCACCCGAAGCCAATGACATTTGCTTTGTAACCGGTGACGACCCGAACGTTGGACGAACCGGTGTCCATGTTGTATTTCTCGCGAATCGTGCCGTCGCGCTTGTATCCGCGCCGCACGCTGCTCATGAACTTGTGCGCGATTCGCCTCGCGTCGGCCGTGTAGCCGTATCGCACCAGACCTTCCGCGGCCAGCCAGTTCTCAGGCGCCCAGCCGTAGGGCGCATCCCACTGTTCGCCGGTGTCCTCGGTGCTCATCTGCAGTCCGCCTGCGCGTTCGAAGAGTGCGAGATTTGCGACGAGCCGCTTTGCCTGCGCCGGCGTGGCGAGGCCTGACCACAGCGCATAGTACGCCGTTACGTAGCGATAGCTGGATCGTTGACCGGTGGTTGTCTTGTAGTCCACGAACAGTCCCGCGGCTTCGTCCCACAGCAAGGAATTAATGCGCTGCTTACGTTTGTCGGCCATTTCGTTCCACTGCTGAGCCGCGGCATCGTCATCGAGCGTCGTCTCGACCATCGCCACATCGCGCTCATACTTGTAGAGCAGCGCGTTGAGGCAGATGGGCACGTAATCCTGCGTAGATCCGCTGAACGGACCGAAGCGAAAGCTTGTGTCGAAACCCGATTCGCGCATCGAACGGTCACCCACGTAGAACTGCGGTGTAAGCTCCTCTCCATCGAACGTGGTCTCGAGGCAGTTTGCAGGATCCGCGCAGCGGGCCTTGGCTTGGCTGCGGATCGGCTCAAGATAGCCTTGCGGAGTCTGCTCTGGATGCACCTTGAGCCAGCGAATTACATCGACGTAGTACGTGCTGTCGTCCGCCATCTCGGGCACCGCCCCGTGTCCAAGATCGAAGTAGCGAGATAATCCTGTGTCGCCGGCGAGATGCGGTGCTGTCGTCCATAGCTCATGATCGCGCACAAGGTATGGCAGGGATTCGCGTAGCCAGGTCCGTGCGGCCGAAGGATTTTTCTCGCGTTGCGCGTCGTACACCGCCATCACCATCGAGCTGAGGAACGGCGGCTGCGATCGCGTCAGGTAGTACGTTCGATTGGCGTTGAGGATCGAACCATAATGATCGATCTCGTAGAAGAAGTTTTCGACCGTACCGCGGGCGAGCTCGAGCCGATTGTCTGCAAGCTCACCGAGAATGATGAAGTAGCTGTCCCATCCGTACATCTCGTTGAAGCGGCCGCCCGGCACGACGTAGCGGTTCGGAAGATAGAGCAAACCCGCCGCGGGAATCGCATCCGGCATGAGCTCGCCTTCGTGGTGAATCGCGTGCGGAAGTGAGCGCACGTCTACGTGACACTTCTCCTGCATCTTCTTCACCGCCGCAGGAACGGGCTCGCCGAATGGGAGGTAAAGGACGGGAGCGGTTTTGAGCTTTGGATCCGCGAGCGATTTGCAGTCGCTCATCGAGCGCTGGAGCGTGTCCCACGCTTCATGGATGTAGGTATCGATGGGACGCTGGGACGAGCGCGATGACTGCGCAGAAGCCGCAAGCCCCGCGAACAGGGCGATTTTGAGCAGATGACAATGCTGCACGAGCAATGCTATCTCAGCCGGGCAGACGCTTGCGAAAGAAGCACGTCGCTTGTGGGTTGTCGTTATACGGCTCGCAGGGCTCGTATCCCCGAGTACGGTAGAAAGACTGCGCCGCGGTGAAGTTCGCGCCAGTGTCAAGGTAGATGTACTCGATGACTCCCGAGGCGCAGGTCTCGATCGAGTCCATCAGAAGCGACGCGACACCTTTGCCGCGATGGTCTGGCAAAACGTAGAGCCTCTTGCATTCTGCGGCGGTTTTGGTTGACGGCAGCGCGCGGAGATGAACGCACGCAGTAAGAGCGTCCTTCTCGTCTGCGACAACAAACCCAAAAGGTGCGGGTTGATTGAGATAATGCGCGATCTGTTCCGGCGAATCACGTTGGACGACCTGCCACTCGACGTAATAGCGCTCGAGCAGCGCTACAAGCCGCGTTAGATCGTCACCTGTGGCGCGGCGGATCACGATTGGCTGCTCGCTAGACCCAGTCGCCATCGCGCATCAGCGGTTCAGCATTTCCGTCCGCGGACATCCCGTCGATGTTCATCTTTGGGCCGCCGATCATCCAATCGACGTGAATGATGCTCTCATTCGCGCCCAGCTTCGCCAGCTCCTCGTTCGACATGCTCTCGCCATCGATGAGGCACGTGGAATATGCCTGACCGAGTGCGATGTGGCTCGCCGCGTTCTCATCGAACAGCGTGTTCCAGAACAGGATGCCGGACTGCGCTATCGGTGAGTTGTGCGGCACCAGCGCGACCTCGCCCAGACGCCGTGCACCTTCGTCGGTCGCGATGAGCTTCTGGATCGCTTCTTCGCCCTTTGTCGCGGTGACTTCAACGATGCGGCCGGCTTCAAAGCGGCAGCGGATGTTTTCGATCAGCGTGCCTTGATGCGAGAGCGGCTTGGACGCCGTGACCACACCGTGCACGCGGTCCTTGTGTGGCGTGGTGAAGCATTCTTCCGTCGGAATGTTCGGCTGGCAGTAGATGCCGTTGCCGGCAGTCGTTCCGCCGCCCGCCCACAGATGCTGATCGGCAAGTCCGACGGTAAGGTCTGTCGCGCGATCCGGTGTGAAGAAACGGATCGAGTGATAACGCTTCGCATTCAGCAGGTCGACCCGGCGCTTCAAGTTTTCACCGTGCCGCTTCCAGTGCTGGACCGGGTCTTCACTCGTAATGCGCGAGGTATGAAAGATCGCGTCCCACAGCTTGCCGATCGCCAGTTCTTCCGGCTCGCCCGGGAATACGAGCTCGGCCCACTTCGGTGTGGCCGCGGCAATGATGGTCCAGTTGATCTCGTGCCGCGTGATGAGCTCCATTGCCGGCTTGTACGCCTTTGAGACCGCGATATTCGCGCGCGAAACCTTGCGTGGGTCCTGCCCTGAAAGCAGTGCAGGGTTTGCGCCGGTGATCGCCATGCGTGCAGCGCCTGAGCGAAACGCGGTCGCGATGCCCTCGTAGAACCACTCGGGCGCGTAGTCAAAGCTTGCCTCAGGCGCGGAGCGGAAGCGCGCAAGCGACAGCTCGTCGTCGCTCAGCAGAGTTGTTACGAACTTCGCGCCTGCCTTGTACGCCTGTTCGACAACGCGGCGAACCAGGGGAAGCGCGTCCGTGGGCGCGGTCAGCACGAGTTCCTGGCCTTCGCGCAGATTCAGGCCAACGCGGATGGCAACTTCAGCGAGACGCTCTAATTTGTGATCGAAGCTGAGGGACTCAAACGCGGGTGCGGCGCCTGTTGCAGAGCTCATATCGTAAGCCTAGGGGTCGCTCGGACTTAGTGCAACTCAGTGCGCCGCGCACGCCAGTCAGGATTGCAGCTTGTCGAAGATATCGTGGAAGTCATACACGCCGGGCTTGGCTTGGACGAGCCACTCCGCGGCACGCACTGCGCCCTCTGCAAACGGGCGGCGCGAGTGGGACTCATGGGTCAGCAGAATGCGATCGCCGTCGGTCTCAGCTTCAAGCACGTGCAGGCCCACTGCCTCGCCGTGGCGAATCGATTTGATCGGGATGTCGCCCATCTGGCACGCGCGTGTCACGACATCGCGCAGTGTCAGCGCGGTCCCGCTTGGTGCATCGAGCTTCGTGAGATGATGCGTCTCGGAGATCGAGAGCCTGTAGTTCAGCCCCGTAAGTTCTTTCGTCATCATCGCGGCGAGCCTCAACATTGTCTGCACGCCAATCGAGAAGTTGCTGCCGTACAGCAGGCTCGCGCTCTTGCGCTCGGCCGCTTGCTTTGCGCGAGGCAGCTGGTCATACCAGCCGGTTGTGCCCACGACCATCTTGCCGCCATTCGCAAACACCGCACGCATATTCGAGATCACCGCGTCGGGCGTGGTGAAGTCGATCGTCACGTCAAAGCCCGCAACGAACGGAGGCGTCAGCGCCGACGCATCCTTGTTCTCCTTTGCGTCGAGCACATGCACGCTGTGGCCGTGTTCCGCTGCGACCTGTGCGACGAGTTTACCGGTCTTTCCAACACCGAGGATGAGAATGCGCATAAGGCGATCGTGCTCCTAAGCGTTTGACGTGACGGGCCGTGCTTCTACGTCGAAGATCGTTGAATCCGGCGCGGCGAAGAACTTCTTGTGCAGCGACCGGACAGCCTCATCGACATCTTCTTCATTGATCATGAAGCTCATATTGATTTCGCTGGCGCCCTGCGAAATCATCCTGATGTTGACGTGTGAAACGGCAGTGAATACCTGCGCAGCGATGCCGCTCTGGCCACGGATGTCTTCGCCGACGAGGCAAATAAGCGCTTTGTCGCTTTCGTACTTTACATCCGCGATCCGTCCCAGCTCTTCGCAGATTGCCGGCAGCGCCTCGCGTGAGTCTACCGTGACGGAGATCGAGACCTCCGAGGTGGAAACCATGTCAATCGCGCACTTGTGCCTATCGAAGATGTCGAAGACCATCTTGAGGAAGCCGTGCGCCAGCAGCATGCGGCTGGCCACAATGTCGATGATGGTCAGCTTCTTCTTGGCCGCGATGGACTTAAACGGGCTCGCGCACGGCGGTGGCGTCGCAGTAATCCGCGTGCCCTCGTTCGCGGCGTTTCGGCTGTTCAGCACGTAGACGGGAATATTTTTCTGTATCGCCGGCAGGATGGTCGCCGGATGTAGCACCTTGGCGCCGAAGTAAGCGAGCTCGGCTGCCTCTTCAAAGCTGATGATGCGTACACGGAGCGCATCCGGGCAGATGCGCGGGTCCGTCGTCATAATGCCGTCGACATCGGTCCAGATCTCGATCGAGCCGGCGTGTAGCCCACCGCCAACCAGCGCCGCAGTGTAATCGGAGCCGCCGCGTCCGAGCGTCGTCGTGACGCCGTTGCACGAACCGATGAATCCGCCGATCACGGGGATGCGGCCGGCGGTCACCAGCGGCAGGACCTGCTCATGCAACGCGCGTTCGATCGCTGCTTCATCGGGTGCAGCCTTGCCGTAGTGATCATTTGTCAGGATGACCTCGCGTGCGTCGATATGCGCGGAGCTCAAGCCGAACTGCGTGAAAGCAGCCGTTACCATCACGCTGGAAAGCCGCTCCCCGAAGCTGACAATCAGGTCCGATGTGCGCGCCGTCAACTCGCCCAACACTGCGATGCCTTGCACCAGCTCCTCGAGTCCGTCGAATGCCCGGTTGATGTCGAGCTGTAATGTCTCAAGCTGCTCTCCCGCGACGAGCTCGCCTGCAACCTGCAGATGCCGTGTGCGCAGACGCGCTACAATCTCCAGCGCAGCCTCACGGTCTCCACGCCCACCCAGAGCCGCAGCCGCGCAGGCGAGAAGCTGGTCCGTGACCTTCGCCATCGCAGAGACAACCACGACGGGGCGCAGGCCTTTTTGCAACCGGCCTTCAACGATGTTTGCCGTGCGCAGGATCCCGGCAGCGTCCTCGACTGAGGTGCCGCCGAACTTCATGACAACAATCTCCGGATGAGCCGCGGATGCGCGTTGCTTCGCGCTCATGCCGGCACCGCGCTCTCTTCCAAGGCGGGCAAGCCGACCGGCGGGAATCTGCCAAAATCGAACTTCCCGAGAACGGCGAGAATCTCCGCGTTCAAAATAGCCGCGCCGGCCGCGCCGCGCACTGTGTTGTGCGACAGGAGTGTGAACTTCCAGTCGAAGATGGAGCACGGGCGCAGGCGTCCAACCGTCGTGGTCATGCCGTTGCCGCGCTCCAGATCGAGCTTCGGCTGTGGGCGCGATTCGCCATCCGCGTAGACAACCGGGTGCAGGGGTGCCGAGGGCAGATGCAGGCCTTCGTGGCCTTTGCCGCTGAGCGGCTGAAAGTTCTGCCATGCTTCCAGAATCTCTTCGCGTGTGGCAGGCTTGCGCAGCTTTAAGCTCACACATTCAGTATGGCCTTCGAGCACCGGCACTCGGTTGCACATGGCCGAAACGGTTACGTCGGCAACTTGAAAGCCACGTGCCGCGTCGCCTTCCATGCGCAGGCCGCCGAGCAGCTTGCCGACTTCCTCCTGCAGCTTTTCCTCTTCATCCTTGATGTACGGAATTACGTTGCCGAGGATATCGAGCGAAGCGACGCCGGGATATCCCGCGCCGGACACCGCCTGCATCGTCGAGACGAAAAGCTTCTCAATCCCGAAGCGCTGGTGCAGCGGAGCAAGCGGAAGCACAAGCCCTATCGCGCAGCAGTTCGGATTTGTGACCAGATACCCGCCGCTGGCGTTGCGGGTGGCCTGCGCCTCGATGACATCGAGATGCGCTTCGTTCACCTCCGGCACGACCAGCGGCACATCAGCGCCCATCCGAAACGCCGAGCTGTTCGAGATGACAGCGCATCCTGCGGCGGCAAACTTCGGCTCCAGGTCGCGCGCAATCGGCGCGTCCACCGAGGAGAAGATGATGCGCGGCAGCTTAACTGCAGAACCGTCCGGCGCATTCGGCTGCAGCACCATTTCGGCGATGCGCTTCGGCAGCGGCGTGTCCAGCCGCCACGCGCACGCCTCCGCATAGCTCTTGCCTGCGCTGCGGTCGCTCGCGGCAAGCCACGTGATGTTGAACCAGGGATGATTGGCGAGCAACTGGATGAATCGTTGTCCGACTGCTCCAGTAGCCCCCAGAATTCCTACGTTGCGCCGTTCCATCTACCAAGTTTATCGCAGGCGTTCGGTGCGGCAGAGGCATTCGGCATGGTTTCCAAGCGGACCACACGTCAGCTAGCCGTCGACCTCGACCACACGGCGGCGGGTAATGACGCGCCGCGACCCTCCGCCCCAGGCGATGATCAGCGCGATGACGTGCAGCAGGAACCAGATCGTGATTCCCTGGTCGGTGTAGATCCAGAACAGGATCAGGATGCGCGGAATCAGGATGGCGACGATAATCCCGACCAAATTCACCGAGGGAGGAATGAAAGCCGTCATGCTGTGCTGAAGCCACGCGACAAGGATGCAGATGCGCGGCAGGAACAGCGAAAGCACAAGAAACCAAAGCGGAATATTGTGAACCGGGAACGTGAGAGAGAAATGCATCGGCAGCCTTTCGATCAGGAATGAATGCGCCAGAACTGCTGAAATCTGAAAACAACCTGAACTGCAGGACCCAACCTGTCCAACCAGCTTTGATTCACTTTGCGGAGTAGGTGAAGTCCGCCTTCGCCGTTGATTTCGCGGGAACCGTCACCTGCAAATCCTGTTCACCGAGCTTCTCATGAACAGCCGCCACAGTATATGGTCCGGGCGGCAATCCGTGAAGGGTAAATGAGCCGTCGGGTCCCGTGACCGCGAAAAAGCCGTTCGGCGCGACATTGATGAACGCCTGCATCCACGGATGATTGTTGCAGCGCACCGGAATCATCAGCTCCGGCGCGCGGAAGGTCTCGGCCTGCGGCGCGCTTCCCGGCATCTCGGAGACGTCGACCGCGTGGTTCGCCGAATCCTGCGGCAGTGTGTGGACGTTATGGGTTGCCGGGTCGGAGTTCCGATACTCCACTTTGCCGCCCTGCCGCACCGCAATAACGTGCGGCACGTACCGGCAGCCCTTCTGGTCGAGCACGACCGGCGCTGCGTCAAATGGCGCAGGCCATGGCTGAATTCCACTCTTCACGTAAACAAAAACGTTTGCCAGCCGGCCGTTGTTCACAATGTATTGCTCGGTGAGGTTCTCGCCTCCTGTCATCGCACAAGCGGGATCCGCGGACATGTCGATCTTGACGCGCTCCGGCGCTTTGCCGGTAAAGTGCACTACACCGGAGATACTGCCCGCCGTAGCGGGGTCGATCACCGGCGCGGCCGTCCTGGCGACGGAGGTTCCGCTCGGATTCGCGGACTCATTGTTCGCTGCATTGCGATGACATCCGCCCGCCAAAATGGCGACGCAGCCGGAGAAAACCAATAGTCGAAAGCTCTTCACGATGCTCCTTTAGATGCGTGCGCCGCGTCAGTGCGTCGCACTACAGCTCAGCGAGGAGGGCATCCGTGAACGCGCGCGTCCCTGCTGTGCCGCCCACATCGCGCGTCAACGTCTTGCCCTCGGCGTACACGTGATTCAGCGCCTTCTGAATGCGTCCCGCTGTCTCTGCCTCGCCGATATGCTGCAGCATCAGAACCGCGGACTGCAGCAGCGCCGTTGGGTTTGCCTTGTCCTGCCCAGCGATATCCGGCGCCGATCCGTGCACTGCCTCGAAGATTGCTGCGTCCGCGCCAATGTTCGCTCCCGGCACGAGCCCCAATCCTCCCACAAACGCCGAGCACAGGTCCGACAGAATATCGCCGTAGAGATTCTCCGTCAGGATGATGTCGTACTGGTACGGATTCAGCACGAGCTGCATGCATGCGTTGTCGACAATGTGCTCCATGTACTGAATCTCGGGGAACTCGGCCGCGACTGCCTTGCAGCAGCGCAGAAATAACCCGTCCGTCAGCTTCATGATGTTGGCTTTGTGGATGGCGTGCACCTTCTTGCGTCCGTGCTTGCGCCCATATTCAAAGGCCGCGCGCGCAATGCGAGTCGATCCCTTCGTCGTGATGATCTTCAGTGACTGCGCCACATCCGGCTGCACCATCACCTCCAGCCCGGCGTACAGGTCCTCCGTGTTCTCGCGGAAGATCACGAGATCGATCTTCGGATAATTCGTCTTCAATCCGGGCAGCGATTTCACCGGCCGGAAGTTCGCATACAGATCGAACTTCTTACGCAGCGTCACGTTGATTGACGAGAAGCCCTGCCCGATCGGCGTCGTCACCGGGCCTTTTAGCGCAACCTTGTTCTCGGTCACGGAATCGTAAAGCGCCTGCGGAATGTACTCGCCCGTCTTGGCAAACGCATCCGCCCCCGCGTCATGCCGCTCCCATTCGAAGCTGCATCCAGTCTCACTCCCGGCGGCCTCCAGGATCCTCACTGTCGCTGCTGTGACTTCCGGCCCAATGCCGTCGCCGGGAATCAATGTGAACTTGTGGGTTCGTGTTACAGCCTTCATTTCTCTTCAGCCAATCTCAGCGCGATCCGCGCCTGTTTTTCGGGTCCTTACCGCGCAGCAAGCCTTCGAGCTCTTCCTTGAACTCGTTCACGTCCTTGAAATCGCGATACACGCTAGCGAAGCGGATGTACGCGACTGTATCGATCTCCTTCAGCCGCTGCATAATCAGTTCGCCTATGTCGGTTGTCGAGCGCTCGCGCTCCGCAGAATCAACGACAAATGCCTCCGCCGCGTCGACAATTGACTGCATCTGCGCCACGGAAACCTTGCGCTTCTGGCACGAGTGCAGCAGCCCGGAGAGCACCTTCTGCCGGTCGAACTTCTCACGGCGGCCGTCCTTCTTCACCACCATGTACGGAATTTCATCGAGCCGCTCATAGGTCGTGAAGCGCTTCGTGCAGCGCTCACACTCGCGGCGGCGGCGGATGGAGTCGGCATCCTTGCTCTCGCGGGAGTCGATTACCTTGTCCTGAGTGAAGCCGCAGTACGGACATTTCATGCAGCTTTGATTCTACCAACCAGCGAATCAGGCCACCGGAGCCTGCTCCGCGGTTTGCGCCGCTCCGCGCAGCGACAACCCGCGCACATGCGCCAGCAAGACGCCCGCCGGTATCACCATCAGGTAGGTTACAACGAACATCACCGCACCGCAGGCAGTTGCTGTTTCGAGCGGCACATCGAAGAACCCGTGCAGCGCCGCCGCCAGCACTGCAATCTGCGTGAACCATCCGATCACCGGAAGCTGAAATACCGAGCCGCCGATGCTCGTGGCCATCAGCAGCATCGTCGCTGCCACACCGAAGTGTTCGAGCGACGGCGACCCACGAAATGCACGCGCGCAGACGAGGTACGAGCCCGCGATCCCAGCCCACATCAGCAGCGATAGCCCAAGCGCCGCAGCGAATTCACCAAATGTCGCGAGCGTCTGGAATCCCGACCGCAGATCGAGCAGCCTGGCCTCCGCCATCGCGCCGAACTTCGCCGAGAAGCGGCCCACGACCCTGCCGGTCAGCACTGCCACGCGGTCGCCTCGTAGCCGCAGCGCTACCGCAAACACCACAACAATCACTGTCGCCAGCGTCGACAAAATTCCCGCGCGCGCAAACGCCTCGTGATGCGGCAGTCCGGACGCCGCAAACGCCAGTGTGATTGAAAAAAGAATCGCCGCCGCTCCAAGATCGAATGCGCGCTCCACCGAGTACACCGCGAGCTGCGTCGCTACCGGGGTGTCCAACTGCCGCGCAATGATGTATGGCCGTGCGAGATCCGCCAGCCTTCCGAACAGCGCAACTGCGGTGAACCCGATCAGTTGCGCGGGAAACACTTCCGACGTCGAAGCCGGCCGCAGACTCTTCAGCAGCACCGACCACCGCATCGCGCGCAGCCAGTAGCACACGTAGATAATCGCGACACCGGCCAGTGCCATCCATACCGAGACCGACCGAAGCTGCGGCCCGAGCGAGCGCCAGTCGAAGCTGCCGCGTTTGTGCCACAGGTACCAGGCGATCAACGCAACCAACGCGGCGATGATCACCGGCTTCAGCACACTCGCGGAGTTCTTCTTCGGCTTCGATTCGAGGCGTGTGTCCGCCGGCGGCTGTGCAGTGTCGCTCATAATCGGCATGGGTGTGAGATGCGCTTACCGCTGCGCAACGGAGGTGCTGGCCGTCTGGACAGTTTGCTCGTGTGCGAGCGCGAGCTTGCGCCGCTTGAACTCTGTCATCACCCGCGCAACATACGCGCGTGTCTCGCGATAAGGCGGAATGCCGTGGTACTTGTCCACCGCCGCGGGTCCCGCGTTGTATGCAGCCAGCGCCAGCGCGAGATTGTCGTGATATCGCGTTAGCAGCGCGTCGAGATACGCTGTCCCGCCGTTGATGTTCTGCTCCGGCTGAAAGCTGTCCGTCACGCCAAGCTGCTGCGCCGTACCGGGCATCAGTTGCATCAGTCCCTGCGCTCCGGTGCGCGAGACAGCACGCGCGCGGCCCCTGCTCTCCGCGTGCACGACGCTGGCCAGCAGTTCTACATCGATGTCGTGCTGCGCGCCTGCATGGCTCAACAGCATGTGGACGTCTGCTGCGGCTGCTGGCCTCGCTGCGGCCGCATGCGTCGCCGCAACAGGATCAGGAAGCGTTGCTATCGATTCGATCTCCGCAGCGGGCAGGTCGATGTAGCTGGAGCCGGAGTTGTTGTCCAGAAACAGCCGCACGCGTCCATCCTCGAGCGGCTCGCGATGCGTACAGTCGTAGCTGAAGCCGTTGCGCAGCGTCACGCGATCGAAGCCGCGCGCAGCGGGACTCAACGCGAGCGCGAACACGGCAAGCGCGATCGTCAGTCCATGATGGAACCGGCTGGGAAGCACTGCCTATGAGACTAGCACTCGGGGTGCGTCGTGAGCGGCTCCCAAATTGTTGCACGGCAGTTACGAGCCGGCGGCCAACTGATTACAGAAGGCGCGCGCAAAGGTTCAGCGAGCCACCGTCAGATCACCCGCCATAGCAGCCTCGATCACGCTCGCCACGCCATCCTCATCATTCGACGGAGCTATTAACCAGCCACGCTCGTCGGCCAGCGCGCGCAGGTCGTTCGGCGCATTCGCCATCACCGCAGATTTGCCTGCGATCTGGAACATAGGCACATCATTCCAGTTATCGCCAATTGCCAGAATCTCGCTCGCGTCCATGCCGCGCAGCTCCGCAAGATGCAGCAGCGCCGAAGCCTTCGAGCATCCCGCGGGCAGAATGTCCAGGATGCAGAGATCGCGCTGCGCATACTCGGTCCTATGCACCAGTACCTCAATGCCCGGCGCGCAAGCTTCATCTACATTCGTGATGCGAGGATCGCGGAGCAGATGAGCCTCGGCCTCGCGCATGCGATCCACAGAACCGCAAATCATCATCTGGATCGGCTCGGCATCTTCGAGCGCACGCTCAATCGGCGAGACCTGGGCGATGTACGGCTCGTTGACTTCCATCCAGCGGCTGATACTCGCGTTCAGCTCGTCGAGCCTTTCGCACACCAGCGCGCCGCGTTCATCTTCGCCATTGGCGAGCACCTTGTCGAACGTAATAATCAGCGTGCCGCGAAACTCTCTCGCGTGTTCGCAGAGCCACCGCGCCGTCTCGACAGGCATGTAGGAGCGATGCAGAAGCTCTGCGCCGAGCGTGCGAATCACGGTTCCGTTCGAGCTGATCAGTGCGGTATGTGCTGGACGATGTAGCTCGCGGAGCACGCGCATCGCATAGCAATGGCGCCGGCCCGTGGCAATCGCGACCTCCACCCCGCGAGCTTCCGCATCGCGGATTGCGGCGAGATTGCGCTCGCTGACCTTGCCGTCGGAGTTGAGTAACGTGCCATCCATGTCGATGGCGATGAGGCGAGACGCAGACATTCCTCGTCAAGCATAGCTGGCCGCGCATCCGATAGCATCGATCCATGGCCAGGATTGCTTTTCTCGAGTGCGCGCGCTGCGGACACCACGTCTCTGCTGAAACTCCGCAGACGGTTTGCCCGGTCGATGCCGGTATTCTCTACGTTCGCTATGACATGGACGAGCTGCGCCGCACGGCTCGGCGCGAGAGTCCCGCAAAACTCGCCGCGGCTTCGCCCGCGAGCCTCGGGATGTGGCGCTATGCTAACGTGCTGCCGGATGTGACGCCCGTGACGCTTGGCGAGGGATGGACGCCCATGATCGAGAGCAAGCGCTATCCGGGGCTGCTCGTGAAGGAGGAAGGAGCGAATCCTACCGGCACGTTCAAGGCGCGCGGGCTCAGCATGGCCGTCACGATGGCGCGCCACTTCCGCCTGAAGCATCTGGCGATTCCGTCGGCAGGCAACGCGGCCAGTGCGCTTGCGGCCTACGCTGCCGCAGCGGGAATTGCAGCGCATATCTTCATGCCGCAGGATGTGCCCTTGGCGAACTTTCTGGAAGGCGTGCTGTACGGCGCTGACGTAACGATGGTCGACGGGCTCATCTCCGACTGCGCGCGCATGGTCGGCGAGCGCATCGCCGAGCAGAAGAAGAGCGGCGTGGCGCCGCAAGATATCTGGTTCGACATCACGACAGTGAAGGAGCCGTATCGCGTCGAGGGCAAGAAGACGATGGGCTACGAGCTCGTCGAGCAACTCGGGTGGAAGTATCCGGATGCGGTGTTCTATCCGACCGGCGGTGGCGTGGGCCTGATCGGCATGTGGAAGGCGTTTGACGAGATGGAGCAGCTTGGCTGGGTGAGCGGCAAGCGGCCGAAGATGTATGCGCTGCAAGCGGCCGGCTGCGCTCCCGTCGCGCGCGCGTTTGAGCAGGGCAAGAAGGTTAGCGAGTTCTACCAGGGCGCGGAGACGTTCGCGGCAGGACTGCGCGTGCCGAAGCCGTACGCCGACAACATCATCCTGGAGATCGTGCGCAAGTCCGGTGGTCGCGTCGTGGCCTCAGAGGATGCAACGATCCTCGCGTCCATTCAGGATTGGGCGCGGTATGAAGGGTTGTTCCTCTCACCCGAAGGCGCAGCGGCAACAGCCGCGTACGACACGCTGATTCGCAGCGGCGAACTGAAAGCTCAGGAGCGCGTCGTGCTGTTCAACACCGGAGCAGGGCTGAAGTACACGGATGCCGTCGCGTCGGCGATGCACCTGCGCCGGCCGGGACCGGTGCCGAAGTCGCTGCCGGTGGGTGGAATTATTACGCCGGTATAACGCCACTCGAATCTACTTCGAGCAGCTCTGGCCGCGCGCGCCCTTCGCGCCCAGCGCTTTCGCGTCCGGTTCGCTCATGTACTTTCCGTCTTTGGTTTTGCCGTAGTAGCGGTCGCCATAGCAGTGGTAGACCTTCGTGGAGGTGTTGACCCAGACGAGGCCGGGGCCGCCACCGGCCGCCGCGTTCGCCTGCGGCTGGGGTGGCGTCCGGGTGGGTCTGGGCGCGATCTTCGGGGTGCTGCCGGGGGTTCCGCCTTCGCTGCCCGGCGTGGAAGCGCCGACCGGGCTGGGCTTGGCGGGCGTGGCGGTCGGGTTGTGCGACGCGCCGGCGTACCAGGTCTGGATGCCCTTGTGGCCGCGGCAGGCACCGGAGCGGGAGGTGCCGGTCCAGTAGGTGCCGTCCTTGCACTGGCCGGTGGCATTGGCGGGCGCACCGGATGGGGCCTGGGCGAGGGCGGGTAGAGCGAAGAGTGCGGAAGCCAGGGCGATGCTTGCGAGTCGTACTTTCATCAGTATCCTCCAGCGGTTCTCATGTGCTGTGATGCGCTTGCGGCGGCAGCAGTACCGATTATCAGCCTTCACCGATGGAAGGTACCGGAGCGTGCTCGCGGGTGGTGAGGATGACGGCGGCCAGGAGGATCATGGCGCCGCCGAGCCATGCCCACGGGCCCAGCGTCTCGTGCAGCACGAGGATGCCGAGCAGGGAACCGATGAGGGGCTCCATGTTGAGGAGCACACCGGCCTGTGAGGCGGGGACCTTGGTCATTCCCCAGTTCCAGAGGAGTGTGGAGGACGCAGTGCAGAGCAGGCCGCTGGCGGCGAGGGCGAGCCAGGCCTTCAGCGAGATGTGGTGGATGGGTGGAAGGCCGTAGATCGGGGGAACGCAGATAAGGAGCATGAGCGTGCCGGAGCAGAGGCCGTAGGCGGTGATGACGATGGCGCTGTGGCGCTGCACGAGGTGCTGGTTGAGCAGCACCCAGAAGAGCGCGATCGAGAGGGAGAAGACGACGTAGAGGTCGCCGCGCAGGGTTGGGCCGCCGGCAGCCGCATTGTGGGTTCCGCCAAGGGCGATAAGTGCGGCTCCGGCGGTGGAGACTACGAGGCAGATCCAGCCGATGGTGTGCAGGCGCTCGTGCGCGAAGACGGTGGCGCCGACGGCAAGGATGACGGGCATGGTGCCGACCATGAGCGCGGCGTGCGAGACGGTCGTGAGCGCCAGGCCGTGGAACTGGAAGAGGAACTGGAGTGGGACGCCGAGGACCGAGGCGAGGAGAAGTGTGAGCCACTCGCGACGGGTGAGGCCGGGGCGATGCGTGAGGATGAAGGGAAGCAGGCCGAGCGCGCAGAAGGCGAAGCGATAGAGCACCATTGCGCCAGAGTTCATCTCGGCGAGGGCGATCTTGCCGAAGAAGAATCCACAGCCCCAGAACATGCTGGCCAGGCAGCAGGCGAGGAAACCGAGGGAGCGTTGGCGTTTGGCTTGTGATTGCAGTGGTACCCCCTCCCCTCCCCTGTTTTTGCGCAAAGTCTTCGAAGCAGAGACTTTAAGGGTGGACTTTAAGGTCTCCGCGGGGTCAAAAGCGAAGGCCCGGCGGGTGGCCGGGCCAGAGTTGTTCCCTTAAGTCAAGTATATCGGGTGCGTCAATAGGGCGACGGTGGATTTCCTCAGATAGCGCCGTGAACCCAAGTCTCAGAATTGAGACCTGGGGCACCCGGAGTGTGGGCAATGGCTACCAGACGCGGCAGTTTTTGGCTGGGTCCATCGGTTGGCCGGTTTTGCAGCCGAAGGCTGGGCCGAAGCCGGGTTGGTTGACGATGGCGCCGTTGGCGCGGAAGTGGTCGGGGGAGTGGGGATCGGTCTGGACGCGCTCGCGGACTATTTCGGGGCGGGAGTTTTCGCACCAGTTCTGCGCGAAGGCGATGTAGAAGCGCTGCGGGCCGGTGAAGCCATCGGCCTTCTTGTCGATGTCGATGCCGTCCTTTTTGGCGCGGGCCAGGTAGGCCATGTAGGCGAGAAGCAGGCCGCCGTTGTCGGCCGTGTTTTCACCGAGGGTCAGCTTGCCGTTGATGTGGAGGTTGTCGACCGCGACGAAGTTTCCGTACTCGTTGACGAGGCAGCCGGTGCGGGCTTCGAAGTTTTTCTTGTCTTCGGGCGTCCACCAGTCGGAGAGATTGCCGGTGGGGCCGAACTGCGAGCCCTGGTCGTCGAAGCCGTGGGTGAGCTCGTGACCGATGACGGCGCCCATATGCCCGTAGTTGGTGGCGAGGTCAGCGTTGGGATCGTAAAAGGCGGGCTGCAGGATGCCGGCGGGGAAGTTGATGTCGTTCATGGAGGGGTTGTAGTAGGCGTTGACGGTGGGCGGCGTCATGCCCCACTCCTGCTTGTCGACGGGCTGGCCGATTTTGTTGAGCTCGCGGTCGTTCTCAAAGGCGTTGGCGCGCTGGAGATTGCCGAGGGCGTCGGTGCGTGAGACCTCGAGCCTGGAGTAATCGCGCCAGTGCTCGGGGTAGCCGATCTTGTCGGCGACGGCGTGGAGCTTGGCTTTGGCCTTCTCCCTGGTGGTGGGGCTCATCCATTCCAGCGTGTCGAGGTCTTTATCCATTGCGCCCTCGATGTCGTGGACCATCTGGAGAGTTTTGGCCTTATCGTCGCCGGGGAAATATTGCGCGACGTAGACCTGGCCGAGCGCTTCGCCGAGCGCCTTGTCGACGCCGGAGGAGCAGCGCTTCCAGCGCGGGCGCTGCTGGGGCTGTCCGTCGAGGATGCGGCCGAAGAAGTTGAAGTTTTCATCGTCGATCTGGCTGGGGAGATCGGAGGCGAAGGTGGTCATGACGTGGAACTTCATGTAGGCGCGCAGGGTCTGCATGTCGGCACCGGAGACGGCCTGGACCATGGCGGGGAAGAAGTTGGGGCTGGCGTCGTTGAGCGAGCTGATCGAGGGCGAGTGAATGCCTTCGAGGAAGCTGGCAAAGGGCACGTTCGGGATGCTGTCTTTTTCGAAGTCGGCGAGCGATGTGGGGTGATAGATCTTCTGCGGATCGCGCTGCTCGGTGATCGTGAGCGAGCCCTTGGCGAGTTCGGTTTCGAAGGCGAGGATGTTCTTCGCGTCAGTGGCGGCCTGGGCGGGCGATTCGCCGGCGAAGGTAAGCATTTTGGCGATGTGGTCGACGTACTGCTCACGCAGCTTGACGTCCTTGTCGCCGGTGCGGGTGTAGTAGTCGCGCTCGGGCAGGCCCATGCCGCCCTGATCGACGGCAGCGATCTGCTTAGTGGAATCTTTGAAGTCCTGCATCTCGCCGAAGCCGAAGAAGACATCGACGCCGTAGCGCTGGAGCTCGCCGGTGAGGTAAGCGAGGCCGTGCTTGGAGACTTTGTCGATCTGATCGAAGAGCGGCTGGACAGGCGCCATGGCCTTCTGGTTGATGAGGCCGGTATTCATGCAGGCAGCGTAGTAGTCGCCGATCTTCTGCTCGTTGGGAGACTTCTGATTGGCGGCGTCAGCGTACTTGGTGAGGATGCCGTTGAGCTCCTGGGTGTTGACGTTGTAGAGGAGGTAGAACTGGTCGACGTCGGTCTGGTCGGCGGGGATGGGATGGTTGGCGGCGAAGTTGCCGCAGGCGAATTTGTAGAAGTCGTCGCAGGGATTAACGGACTTATCGAGGGAGGAGAGATCGAAGGCAGGCGCGGGAGTGTAGTGGGTGACGGGGGTGGTGTCGGCCGGGGTCGCGGAGGGGCCGGCGGCGCTCTGGGCGAGCAGAGAGGGCGAACAGGCGATGAGGAAGGCGAGCGGGAAAGCCGTGAGATACGGCCGGACGTGCGACATGGGTGGATCTCCGAGTGTGGGTAGTGACTTGATATTTGTATACGAACAGGCGGGCGGGAGGTTCCGTTGGGAGGGATCAGGGATCAGGGTTCTGGATTCAGAGTTCAGGGTTCAGGAAGCAGCAAATAGAGATCACGGCCAACGGGTGAAGGGTTGGGAGGGCCGCTTGTGTCTAAAAGGTGTTTGCGTCCGTGGAGCGACGGGCCATATCGGGGTCCTTCGACTGCGCGCCTCGCCGAGGCGAGCCGCTCCGCTCAGGATGACAGAGTGTGAGGGCGCGGCCGCGGGACGGAGCGGTGGCGGTGGCAGGAGCATCCTGGACCCTAGGCCTTGAGCCTTGGACCCGTGGACCCCTGAACCTTGGACCCTGACCCCTGGGCGCCTGGCCTTGGACTCTGGCCCCCGTGCCCGCTGCCCGCTGGCCGCTGCACGAGGGGGACTGGAAAGGCGTGGGCAGGATGTGCAAGAGTATTGCAGGCGGTTGCAAAAGTGATCCGGGCCAGCAAACGAGCGGGAGGCGCGGCCTGCCTGACTGCAGGCAAGCTGGGATGGGTCTGCGTAGCGGCGGCGCTGGTGGGGACGAGCGCGTTGGCGTGGGGCGCGGAACATCCGCAGAAGCAGCAGGCACAGCCACAGCCGTGGGTGACGATTTCACTGAAGTCGCTGGGTGTGCCGTCGATTCCAACATCGTTTCTGGAAGTGGGCGCGTCGATGCTGACGATGGACGTGGTGGATGACACGCATCTGCTGGTGACGTTCAGCACGCGCGGGCTGGTGCCGCGGCTGCCGGGTGATCCGCCGGATGACGAAGACAGGATGGTGGCGGCGGAGCTGGTGGAGCTGCCGACCGGCAATGTGATGGCACGGACCGAGTGGCACATGCACGACCATAGCCGCTATCTGTGGGCGCTGGGCAAAGGTCGGTTCCTGGTGCGGAGCCGGCATGATTTGTTTCTGCTGACGCCGGAGGCGCGGCTGAAGAGCGATGATCCGCTGAAGCGGATGCCGTTCCCAAGCCGGGAGGGAACGCCGCTGGTGGCGATGGTGTCGCCGGACAAGAACATGGTGATGTTGGAGACGAGCGAGCCGGAGAAGAAGGCGAACATAACCCCGGCGAACATAAGCCCGACGAACGGGGGCCCGGCGAATGGCGGCCCGACGAATGTGGGGCTGGTGGTGAACGAGCCCAAGCCTGAGGTGTTCATCGACTTCTTCCGGCTGGAGGGGGGAGATGAGCCGGGATCAGTGCTGAAGGTGACGGGCGCAGGCGTGGCGCGCGCGGCGGCGCCGACGCTGCTGCCGATGGACGCGGATGGCTACCTGTGGCATGGCGACCCGCGAAGAGGCCGGTGGCAGGTGACGTTCAACGAGTTTGGCGGCCGCGAGGTGAAGGTGGGAGCGGTGGACTCGAGCTGCCAGCCGCGGCTGCAGATGGTGAGCCGGTTTGAGTACCTGGCGTTTACGTGCATGGGCACGGCCGAGCGAACGCGGATGAAGTTGTATGGGATGGATGGGCACGAGACGTGGGAGGACAGTGTAGGCGGGACGTTCGCCCTGCCGGCGTTTGCGTATGCGCCGGCGGCGGGACGGTTCGCGATGAGCCGGATTGCTTCTATAGGCGGCGATACGGACGACCTGGCGCTGGGGAATGTGCTGCCGAGCACCGCGACGCAGGAGGTGCGGGTGTACCAGACGGAGAGCGGCGACCTGCTGCTGAAGGTGCAGACGACTCCGGTGACGCGGTTTGCGGAGAACTTTGACCTGAGCGAGGACGGGATGGTGGCCGCGGTGGTGCGAGACGGAGCGGTGGAGGTGTACAAGCTGCCGCCGCCGTCGAAGCAGGATGTGAAGGACCTGGAAGAGGCGCGGAGCTTCTCTCCGCCGGCGTCAGACAAGCCGGTGAGCTTTGCGAAGCTGACGCGGGATGATGCCGCGCAGGAGGATGCGCTGACGGGAACGGCTGAGGTGCCGATGGGCGGTGGTGCTGGCTCGCCGGGGGCTGGCGGGGCTTCGTCGGGAGGCGGCGGTGCGAGTGCAGCGGCTGGGGCTGGCGGGGCTGCCGATGCCGATGCCGGTGGCGCTGGAGGCGATGCTGCGGGGGCGAAGCTGACGGCGGTGAGTGATTCGGGGCCGGAAGGTGGGTCGGCAGCCGGTGCGGGCGAGGTGGCGAAGGCCGCGGCGGGGAGCTCGGAGCCGGCGAGTGGGGGTGTGGGGAGCTCGGCGGAGGTGCAGGGCGATGGGGTGACGCAGGGGGATGGCGATGCGGCGGGGAGGCGGCGGCCACCGACGCTGCTCGGGCCGGGGGAGAAGGTGGAACAGGTGAAGGGGTCGGGGCAGGCTTCGGCGCAGCCGCCGAAGTAGGGGCGGCTGTCAGAGCTCCGGGCAAGCGAAAAGGCCGGCGAGTGCCGGCCTTGGTGTCTGGAGGTGTGGGGCCGAGGTTAGGCGGCTTTGGTCGCGATCGCCTTGACGCGGGCGTTGAGGCGGCCCTTGTAGCGGCTGGCGGTGTTCTTGTGGAGCACGCCC
The DNA here is from genome assembly GCA_963716225.1 of uncultured Verrucomicrobiae bacterium. Taxonomy (GTDB): domain Bacteria; phylum Acidobacteriota; class Terriglobia; order Terriglobales; family Acidobacteriaceae; genus Granulicella. The sequence goes on from OY970299.1 coordinate 2,885,853, forward strand.
TTCTGGACGCTCTTGTCGAGGATCGAGACGGTGGAGCGGTAGGCCTCGGTGGCGGACTTGTGGTCACCGGCGGTGATGGACTCGCGCATGAGGCGGAGAGCGGACCGGAGCTTGGACTTGTTGGCGCGGTTGACAGCCGTGCGGGTGACGGTCTGGCGGGCGCGCTTGAGGGACGAGACGTGATTTGCCATCGGAAACTCTCTTTTTTACCCGGACGTTGCGGGAAATGGGTGCGGAGGGCGATTCAGAGAGCGCCACACAGCGCGGCCGCATCCTCTGCAACACCTAAGGATAACGTGGAATGGTGCGAGTTAGCAAGTCAGGAAGTTGCGAGTCGGGGGGCCGTTCGGATCGCGGGAGCGGGAGCCGGTTGGGTACCTCTTTTCACACAATGGTGCTTGACGCGGGTTTGGGGCGGGGTTACTGTACAGCCAACATCGGCGCTCTATTGGGAAATAGGAACATTACGGGTGGGACAGAACCCCCACCCCAGGCCGGAAACGGCTTGGGGACCCCGGGGGACCGGCGGCGGGGATGGGCCGTGGCGGGTTGGTCCGGAACCGGAGTGGGCGTGCCGGCAAGTCGTTCACCCGACAAATACCTGGGGTGCTTTCGGCGACTATCGGGCGCACTTTCGTACCTAGCATCTGCTGGGTGTTTTCAACATCTAATCCTCAGATGAACAAACAGCAGTCTGCTGCTGGAGGTCAGGTCCCTACTTGGTGAAAAAGGCGCTTCAACTCACTCCTGGAATTGAGCCGTTGTACGGCACCCGCGACGAAAACCTACGACTGATGGAAGACGGCCTGGGAGTGCAGATTGATCTGCGCTCGGATTCGATCCATGTGCTTGGCGAGGCGGCAGAGGTGTCGCGCGTCGAGGGGATCTTTGCGGACTTCGAGCACCTGCGGCGCAACGGCGTGCACCCGCACAACGGTGAGCTGCATGGGTTGCTGAAGATGGTGGTGGCGGACCCGGCGGTGACGCTGCGCAGCCTGGTGGAGACCGGGAAGCAGCGGGCTGTCGGCGCCAAGCGCGTCGTCCAGCCGAGGACGCCGAACCAGCGGAAGTATGTTGAGGCGATCGAGCAACACGACATGGTGTTTGGGCTGGGGCCGGCGGGTACGGGAAAGACATATCTCGCGGTCGCGATGGGCGTGAGCGCGCTGATGGCGAAGAAGGTGTCGCGCATCGTGCTGGTGAGGCCGGCGGTTGAGGCCGGCGAGCGGCTCGGATTCCTGCCGGGCAGTTTGCAGGAGAAGGTAGACCCATATCTGCGGCCGCTGTATGACGCGCTCTACGATCTGCTGGATCCGGCCAAGGTCGACAAGATGCTGGAGACGAATGTGATCGAGGTGGCTCCGCTGGCGTTTATGCGCGGGCGCACGCTGAACGATGCGTTCATCATCATGGACGAGGCGCAGAACACGACCATCGAGCAGATGAAGATGTTCCTGACGCGACTCGGCAACTCGTCGAAGGCCGTCATCACGGGCGACCTTACGCAGACAGATTTGCCGAATCCGAACAAGAGCGGATTGATGCAGGCGCTGCATGTGCTGGAAGGAGTGGAAGGGATTCGCTTCTGCCACTTCGAGGATGTGGACGTGGTGCGGCATGCGTTGGTGCAGCGGATTGTGCGCGCGTACGACAGCTACAAGCAGGCGGAGCAGATGCCGCTGGCGATGGATGGCGAGCCGCTGCCGATGGCGGAGACGCGGGTTAAGCCGGTGCTGAAGCAGTAAGGCAGACGCTAAAGGCAGATATTAGATTTTAGAGTTGCTGAGCCGCTGCCCTGAATCGGGCGGCGGTTTTCTTTGACCGCGGTTATGGATCGGGTCCGTCCTTCGCACGCAAGAAGAGGTTGATCGGCACCGTGCTTAAATCAATTTTCTGAAGGATGCTGGACGTGATCGACAACGATCACATCGGTCGCTGTCTTTTCGACGGCAAGCTTCAGCCCCAGTCGTGACATGGCGTCAATCAAATTCGGCTCCGCCGCACCGCTTTCTGCTTGTGCCAGGACGGGGGGATGCCCATGAAACTTCGTCTCGTCCGGCATGAATCGCAGTTCGAAGTCGTATCGGCCAGTCAGTCCTGTCTGATCAAGAACTGGCCGGTCAAGCACTACCTGCTGCAGCATCTGAGCGAGCTGTGACATGGTCGTATTCCTCGCGGGCAGCAGCAAACCGCCTTCCACTCTAGAAAACTCGAGCCCGCTTGGCAGCGGGTTGGTGCTGTCGCTGGGTGTCAGATTCTTCACGCCGTCCTTTCCTGTCGTCAGAACATAGCTCGAAATTTTGCGCCGTTCATGATGCACCGCCAGAGCGAACCTCTCGATGATCAGCTTTTGCACCATCGTCAGCCACTGCTTCGCGTTTGGCTCGCCCTCCGCATCCGGTTCCCCCACCACATCGAATCGTTCCGCAAATGCCCATGTCGGAGCACCCACGATCTGCTTCTCATTCACGCCATACGCGACCTGAATTAACTGCACAAGCGTGGTGCCATGGGCGATCCAGTGGCGCCCCATCACGCGGAAGTACTTGGCGGAATCACTTGGATTGGAGGGCTTGATTGTCGCAACCGCGAACGACGGGTTCTGCTCGGTCATCCGCTTCAGCGCGGGGGCAGGCTCGGGAATTTCCCACGCCGTCACCTTTGTTGCACGCGTAAAGTTCAGCGGCATGTTCCGCGCCCAGTCCCCAATGATCGAGTTTCCATCCGCGCTCAATTTGCCGTCATAGCTGTTGCCAAGCTGCGGCACGGCGTAATGAAAGACATTTCCGTGGAGCGACACATCCGCCGTGCGCATCGCCTGCGGACTCTGATCGATGCTGTAATTTAGGGCCGTTAGAGTTCCGTCCGCTGCCTTCGATATCTTCAAGACAATCCGAAGCTGCGTGCCACCTGGCAACTGCAGCGTACCCTGCCACTGCCCTTCGATACCGCTGGAAGCCGTTGCTGCCTGCCTCAGTGCAAGTGCAAACGACGACATCAACAGCAGCATCGCCAACCCGACATTCATCAGTGTTCTGCGGCAGTTCATAGCAGTTCTCCTTATAGAAGACGGCCGACTCACCCCTGCGCTCGAATATTTTAGGTATAGGAACTAATCGAGCATTCTCCCGTGGCGCTGGGGATGGTGATCGGCATAACCCCTGTGGGACTGACGACGCTGCTCGGGGTGATGCTGGGGCTGAACCAGGTGGCGTCGCAGCTGGGGTCGCAATTGTGGCGCCGCTGCACATCGTGTTGTTTATTCCGTTCATAGATCTGGGGGTGCATCTGTTCCACACGGGGCAGCTTCCGCTGAGCCGGCGAGAAATTGAGCATCTGAGCCATCACCCGTTGCGCCTGTTTCACGAGATATGGCGATGGGAGTGGCATGCGCTGGTAGTGTGGGGCGTTGTGGCTGCGATCGCGCTGCCGCTGCTGGCCAAGTATCTGCGGCGTGCGTTGGTGCTGTTGCTGCGGAGGCATCGCACGTTGGTGCATTCTCGGCCGGCGTGAGATAGCAAGTTAGCGAGTCAGCGAGTCAGCGAGTCAGCAAGTCAGCGAGATAGCAAGATAGTGAGATAGCGAGTTAGCGATGGTCTATGGACGGCGAGCCGAGTGGCGCTCGCCGGGACGGCTGAAATGCCTGGAGTGGCCGTGGTCGGCTTCGGCTTTTTGGATTTCGGAGTTCATCTCACCGCCGATGAGCAGGGCGCCGTTGGAGGCGTAGAGCCAGAGCAGGAGCATGACCACGCGGTTGAGCGGGCCGTAGCTGCGCGTGTAGTCGTTGATGTGGTTGAAGTAGATTTGTGCGGCGATGGTGGCGGCGAGCCAGAGGATGAGCGCGCAGAGGGCGCCGGGCGTGCTCCAGCGAAGGGCGTGGTCGGGGACGTTCGGCGCGAAGCGGTAGAAGATGGCGAAGGAGAAGTAGAGGCAGACGGCGACGGTGAGCCACTCGAGTGAGCGGAGGAAGATTGTGTTGCCGTGAACGTGCTCCTGGAGGAAGGCGCTGTAGAAGAGGAGCAGAAGGCCGATGGAGGCCATGAAGACCAGGAAGACGGTGAGCAGAATGATGGTGACGGTGAGCTGGTACCAGTTGCGGCGTTCCTCGACTTCGTAGGCGCGGTTGAGGCCCCAGATCATGGCCCATGTGCCGTTGTGGGCGGCCCAGACGGCGGCGGCGAAGACGGAGAAGAGACGAAGACCGAAGCGCGGGCGCTGCTTGAAGTCGGCGAAGATGGACTCAAAGAGCAGCTTGAGCTGATTGGGAAAGAGCTGTGATGCGATGTCGTTGAGCGAGGTGCGGAGATGGTCGCTGAGGTGCGGGATGTGCTCGACGAGCGTGAAGGCGATGAGAAGCGACGGAAAGATGGCGAGGAACTGGTAGAAGGCCATGCGGCCACCCTGGCCGAAGACGTCGTCGCACCAGGATTCGTGGACGGTGCGGCGAACGAGTTCGAGCAGCGGGAGACCGCCGAGCGTCCACAGGTTGGGCATGCGGTTTTGCATGTCGTCACTGGGATGGACGCCGGTGGAGAGCTGTTGCCCGGGGGAAGGCGGCGAAAATCGGAGCAGGTGGGAACTACGCGGGGAATGCCTCGAAGAGGCTGAACTGGGTGTCAACGGGAATGACGCGATTGAGGCGGAAGCCCGAGGAGGCGAGCAGATCTGCATACTCGGCATCGGTGCGTTCGCGCCCGCCGGTGACGGAGAGCATGATCACGTCGGAGAATTTTCCGAAGCAGGGACTGTTTTCGGCGGCGACTGACGGTTCGACCAGAAGGAGTGCGCCATCCGGTGGGACTGCCTTACGGCAGTTCGAGAGGATGATGCGGGACTGTTCGTCATTCCAGTCGTGAATGATGTTCTTCATGAGGAAGGCGCGGCAACCGTTGGGGACCTGATCGAAGAAGTTGCAGGGCAGCATGGAGCAGCGGCCGGCGAGATCGCCGGCGAGGAGCTGGTGCTCGCGTGCGCGGTCGAGAACATGCGGCTGGTCAGCGAGCACGCCGCGAAGTTGGGGATGGGCGCGGAGGATGTGGGCGAGAAGCATTCCGTTGCCGCCGGCGACGTCCATCAGGCTTTCCCATGCGCCGAAATCGTAAGCCGCGGCGACGGCGGGAGCGATCAACTTTGAAGCGGTGGTCATCGCGTCGTCGAAGATACGTGCCAGTTCCGGGTCGCGGCGATACTGCTCGAAGCTGTCGTTTCCGGAGAGCAGATTGGGCGCGGCGTCTCCGGTTTGGACGGTGCGGAGAATCTCTCCAAGACATAGGTAGCTGGAGGTCCCCCAGAAGATGAAAAGCGCGCGAAGCGAGCTGGGCACGCCGGACCGCAGGAATTGCGAGGTGTCATTGTTGCGGAAAGAGCGTTCCGCATTTTCTTCGAAGATGCCCTGGCTGGCGAGCAGGCGCAGGACACGATAGAGTGCGTCCTCATTGACATGGAGTTCGCGGGCGAGATCCGGTGCGGAGCGCCAGCCGTCTGCGAGGTAATCAGCTACGCCGAGGCGGGCAACGGCGTAGAGAGTCTGATGAAGGATGAGACCGCTGCGGGCGTTGAGGAGGATTGCCGGTGGAGCAGATGCAGGCTGTGCAGACATTCAGGTCACCTTTATGCGGAGTGAGTGGAGGGATCGGCGTGAGCGGGGAGCTCGAGCGGCAGGGGTGGTTCGTGAGGACGCGGTTCGGCGGCGAAGCGGTATGGGCCCAGAAAAGAGAGCAGCGTTACCGCAATGAGCATGGCTGCGGTAAGAGCGATGAGAGGGACGGTGTAGGAGTGAAAGTGGTCGTACGCGGCTCCCATGATGAGGACGCCGAGGGAGCCGGCGGTCATGAAAGCGCCGAAGGCAACACCGTACGAGGTGGCGAAGCAGCGGAGACCGAAGTAGCGGCTGACCATGTAGCCAAGCGTTTCGGCTTCGGCCCCGGTGGCCAGGCCGATGAGGAAGGACGCGAGGAGGATCAGGTTGCCGTGGATGTTTGTGCAGAGCATCGCAGTGCCCAGGCTGGTGGCGCCGAAGAACAGCATCGAGACGCGCGGCGCGAAGAAGATGTCCATGAGATAGCCCGGGGCAAGGCGCCCGATGAGAATCGCGGCGCCGACGATTGAGGTGGCGAGGGCTGCGTGGTCCGCCGTGATGCCGCGGTCGGTAAGGATGGCGGAAAGATGAAGGACGCAGCCCATCGTGCAGAGGCCAACGAGCATGAAGATCGAGATGAGAAGCCAGAAGGTAGAGCTGTGCCAGATCTCCGGCCAGGTGAGGCCGAGGGCGTGCTCGGTTGAGGCGCAGGGCGCTGTGGCTTTGGTGTCGCCGTCGGGATGCACGCCGAGTTGGGCAGGGTCGTCTTTGAGGAAGAGCGCGATGGCGGGTGTGGGGAGAAGAAGAACGGCGGCTCCGAAGATGGCGAAGGCGATGCGCCAGTTGTAGGCGTTGATCAGGCGGTGAGACAGGAAGGGGACAATCATCGAGCCGGTGCCGATCCCCATCATGCAGAGGGACAGTGCGAGGCCGCGGCGGCGGTCAAACCAATGAGAGATGACTGCGCCGTAGGGAACGGGCGCGGGGCCGCTGGACATCGCGATGCCGAGGACGCCGAAGAGCAGGTAAAGCTGCCAGAGTGAGGCGCCGACCCAAAGCGTGGAGCAAAGGACCGCGCCAAAGATGATGGTGGAGATGAGGATGACTCGCTTCGGCCCGAAGCGATCGATGAGCACGCCTGTTGCCGGAAGCCAGAGCGCGCCGATGAAGTTGAAGAGAGAAAACGCGAGAGATACTGCGGCGCGGCCGGCGTGAAAGGTGTCGACGAGCGGCTTGAAGAAGATGCTGAAGGAGAAGACAAGAAGCGGCGCCCCGAGGAACAGACCGATGGCGCTGACGAGGACGATGAACCAGCCGTAGAAGAGCGGACGTCGCGCGGACATTAGAACTCCGGCCGGAGCAAGCGGCTTCGGCGTCGTGCAAAGGGGCCGGGTTTCTCAGCGAGAGAGTCGAGAACAATATACGTGGGATGTGGCGGCAGCGGTGGCGAAAGTGGCCGAGCACGGATGGTTTCGCAGTAGCATGAAAGGCGAATGCTGAGACTGGAGCCTCCGAAAGACTTGCCCGAGAGTGTTAAAGAATGGGCGGCGCTTGGGCTGTCGAAGTGCGGGCTCGCGCGGTTTGTGAATGACGCCCGGCGGGCGGTAGGGCTGAGCGGTGATGTGGATGTGCTGCTGGCGGGCGATGCGACGCTGCGGCGGTTGAATCGCGAGTTTCGCGGCAAGGACAAAGCGACGGATGTGCTGAGCTTTCCGGCCGCGAGGGAGTTTGCCGAAGAGCATGCGGGGGATCTGGCAATTTCTTTGCAGACGGCGGCGCGGCAGGCGCGGGAGCATGGGCATGGGTTGCGCGAAGAGGTTCGTGTGCTGCTGCTGCATGGATTGCTGCATCTGAGCGGGATGGATCATGAGGCGGATGACGGCGAGATGGCGGCGCGCGAGGCCGAGCTGCGGGAAAAGTTGCGATTGCCGAACGGGTTGATTGCGAGAAGCCTTCACGCTAACGGCGCTAAGGACGCCAAGGGCGCGAAGCTTCGCCACAGCCGCGTAGCCGATGCTGTAAAGAGGGTGAGGCGATGAGCTGGGGGATCGCGGTGTTCGTGCTGCTGTGCCTGCTGGCGCTGGCCTCCTATGCGGACGAGATTTATACCGTGATGGGGAAGTTTTTGTCCCGTGAGTATGCGGACAATGTTGAGGCGTGGGAGGGCATGGTTGAGCCGCGGCTGCGGCTGAGCCGGGAGTCAGCGGCGATGTCGGCATCGGTGCTGCGGCAGATCGCGCTGGTGGCGCTGACGTTTCTGCTGGTGATGCGGCTGCATGGCCGTGCGTGGGACAGCGCGGCGGAGATTGCGCGCACGATTTTTGAGTTGCTGCTGGTGATCGTGTTCTTCGACCGGCTGATTCCGCAGGTGCTGTTTACGCGCACGCGCGGGCTGTGGGTGCGAAGCATGGTGGTCCCGCTGCAGATCTTGTTTTACGTTGTGCTGCCGGTGACGCTGACGATCGGGCTGCTGCTGTCGATTGTGGGTCTGGCGGAGAAGGAAGAGCAGACGCCGGAGCATCCGAGCGAGGCGGTGGATGCTCTGCTGGAGGCCGGGGAGGAAGAAGGAATTTTAGAAGAGAGCGACCGTGAGCTGGTGCGGAGCGTCGTGGAGTTCGGCGACAAGGTGGTGCGCGAGGTGATGACGCCGCGGCCGCGCATGCTGGCCGTGCCGGAGACGATGTCGCTGGAGGAGTTTACGCGCGAGGTGAGGGCCTATGGCTTCTCGCGCGTGCCGGTCTACCGCGGATCGTTGGATGAGGTGCTGGGGATTGCGTTCGCGCGCGACCTGCTGGATGTGCAGGACATTGATGCAAAGCGCAGCACGGTGCGGCAGCTTGTGCGGGCGGCAATGTTTGTGCCGGAGACCAAGAAGGTGAACGAGCTGCTGAAGGAGATGCAGCGCGAGAAGCAGCACATGAGCATCGTGATTGATGAGTATGGCAATGTTGCGGGGCTGGTGACGATTGAGGATCTGCTGGAGGCGATTGTCGGCAACATTGAGGACGAGCACGACACGATGGCGCTGGAGGATGTGCCGGTGAAGGAGCCAGACGGCAGTTATGTGGTGCCGGGAAGTTTTGAAGTGAGCCGGTTGCGCGGGCTGTTTGAGGAAGCGGGTGCAGAGTCGTCGACGGAGCCGAGTGAGGCGGCGGAGGCGGAGGGGGATGTTGTCGAGCCGGTGCAGATGGCCTTGCCGCACTTGCTGACGGAGTATGACGCGGCGACGGTGGGCGGGCTGGTGAGCGAGATTGCGGGGCATATTCCGGTGCCGGGTGAGGTGGTGGAGGATGGGCCGCTGCGGATTGAGGTGCTCGAGTCGACCGACAGGAAGGTGGACCGGGTGAGGGTTGAGATCAGAAATGAGATGCGCGATGCGAAATACGAGATGCGAGACAGCAGTGGCGGGGAGTAAGGGATTCGCATCTGGGCGCTCGTATCTCGTATCTTTGAATACCTATGGCGTTGCGCACTGGATTTGTGTCAATTGTGGGAAGGCCGAACGCGGGCAAGAGCACGCTGCTGAATGCGCTGCTGGGGCAGAAGCTGGCGATTGTGACCCACAAGCCGCAGACGACGCGCACGCGGATTCTGGGCGTGCTGGAGCTGCCGTTTCGCAAGAAGACGAAGACGGAAGTGGGCAGGCCGGCGGCGCAGGTCGTGCTGGTGGATACGCCGGGCGTGCATAAGCCGGCGACGCAGCTTGACCGGCGCATGATGCAGGAGGTGCAGGACGCGCTGGAGTCGCGTGATGCAGTGCTGTTTATTGTGGACGCGACGCACAGATTGCGGGGAGAAGAGGGTCCAGAAGGGACTGCGAGACCTCTGTCACAAGGTGAGCACCGGCGCAGGCTATCGAAGGCGGAGGATGCGTTTGCGTTGCAGTTGGTGAAGCGGCTGGATTGTCCGGTGGTGCTGGTGCTGAACAAGATTGATGCGGTGCCGAAGCCGGCGCTGCTCCCGCTGATTGCGCACTGGAGCGCGCAGCACGAGTTTGCGGATGTGATCCCGATTTCAGCCAAGAAAAAGCATGGGCTGGAGCTGCTGCTGGATAAGGTTGTGGCGCTGCTGCCGGAGGGACAGCGGTATTTTCCGAAGGACCAGGTGACCGATCAGCCGGAGCGGTTCCTTGTCACGGAATTAATTCGCGAGAAGGTGCTGATGCTGACCGGCGAAGAGGTCCCGTACGCGACGGCGGTGGTGATCGAGCGCTACGAAGAGCCCGCGTCGTTGAAGAAGACGAAGGACGGAAAGCTGCCGGTGACGAAGATTGCGGCGGCGATTTACTGCGAGCGCGCAGGGCAGAAGGCGATCCTGATTGGGCGCGGCGGCGAGATGCTGAAGAGGATTGGCACCGCGGCGCGCAAGGAGATTGAGGGGCTGCTGGGCACGCGCGTGTTCCTGGAATTGTTTGTGAAGGTCGAGAGCGAGTGGAGAGCGTCGCGCGGGTTTGTCGAGGAGCTGGACTGGCGCCGGCAGCTGGAGCAGATTGCGGAGAAGCAGGGCCGGGAGCGTAAGAGAGACGACGAGGAGAACGGGTGATCCTTTTCCGCCGCGGAATTGGCGATCTGAAGACGGCGCGGCTGAGGCTGGTGGCGATTACGCCCGTGATGCTGAAGGCCGAGGTGGCCGGCGATGGATCGCTCGCGCGCATGCTCGGCGCGGAGCGGACGGCGGAGTGGCCGCCGGAGCACTGGGAGCCGCATGTGCATCAGTTCATCGTGAAGCAGTATGAGGAGGAGCCGCGCACGCGCGGATGGCACAGGTACGTGGTGTTGCCAGAGGGACGGCGTCGTGTGCTGATTGGCGCGGTGGGCGGATTTCCGAAGCCGGAGGGCGATGTGGAGATCGGCTACTCGACGGTGGCGAGTTTTCAGCGCAAGGGATACGCGACGGAGGCGGCGCGCGCGCTGGTGAAGTGGCTGCTGACGCAGAAAGATGTGCGCAGTGTGAGCGCGCAGACCTATCCCAGCTTGCCGGAGTCGATCAAGGTGATGGAGCGGTGCGGCATGACGTATGTGGGACCAGGTGAGGACGAGGGAACGGTGAGATACCGGCGGCTTCGCTGAGGCGCGCCTGAAGTTTAGTGGGTTAAACCCCTATGATGCCTGCGTGGAGAAAGGCTGAGCGATGCTGAACCGGCGGAGTTTTCTCAAACGGAGTCTCGCGGCGGGTGTCACGCCGCTGGGTCACTTCGATGCACTCACGGCTGAGGATCTGGAGCACGCTGCACCAGCGGCCGTGATGGTGGAGCTTCCTACGCGGCTTGGGCCGGCGGCGCTGAACGTGCCGTGGCAGCAGAAGGTCAGGCGTGTGGGGCAGACGAATTTCACCGAGTACGATCCCGCGGTGATGAAGGTCGACCAGTGGGCGGACTTCTGGCATTCCGTTGAGGCAGACATCGTATATGTGAGCGTCACGGGGATTCTGGCGTTCTATCCGTCAAAGGTGAAGTTTCACAGGCACGGAAAGTTTCTGAAGGGGCGCGACCTCTTTGGAGAGTGCTGCACGGCGGCGAAGAGACGCGGCATGCGTGTGGTCGCGAGAATGAGCCCGGACCTGAACTGGGGCGATGCACTGGAGGCGCACCCGGAATGGGCGATGCGGAACAAGGATGGGTCGGTGCAGCACAGCGGCGAGGATCCGCGGCTGTTCAAGACCTGCATGTTCACGAGCTACATGGACGACTATGTGCCCGCAATCATGCGCGAGGTGAACTCGCTGTATGACGTGGACTGTTTTTATGCGAATGGATGGCCGCCGCTGGGAACGCTGGCGGTGTGCTACTGCGCGGTCTGCAGCAAGCTGCCCGCACCTGGAACGCCGGCGTACTGGCGCGTGTTTACGGAGCGTGTGCTGGAGTTGTGGCAGAGATATGACGCGATTGCGAAGGAGAAAAAGCCGGACAGCTTTTTCTTCGCGAACTCCGGCGGCAACGTGCGAGGCGGCCCGAACCTTGATCGCCTGGCGAAGACGCTCGTGTGGTTTCAGGCCGACAACCAGGGCCGCACGTACACGGAGCCGGAGATCTGGGGATGCAGTCTGCAAGGACGCGTTTGCAATGCAGTGCTGGATGGAAAGGTTGCGGCGAATGTGACGGGGGCGTACTCGACGGGACAGCCGGGGTGGAGGAACGTATCCAAGAGCCCGGCCGAGACGAGGATGTGGTTGAGCCAGTCGATCGCGAGCGGGATGCGGCCGTACATGCATTTTGTTGGAGCGGAGAATGGGTTCGCTGAAGATCGGCGCTGGCAGAAGGTCGCGGAAGAATACTTCCCGTGGACCGCGAAGCATGATGCCCATCTGACGCCGCGGCGCTCGATTGCGAACATTGGCGTGGTGATCGGTCAGAGTACGCAGTTGCTGTACGGCGGCCCCGCGACGGACCGCTCGCACACGTACATGCGGGAGACAACGCAGGGAGTTTACGACGTTCTGCTGCAGGGCCGGTTTGCGTTCGACTTCGTGCATGAGGACCGGCTGGACCTGGAGCGTCTCGCGAAATACCGCGCGCTGCTGCTGCCGAATGTCGCGATGCTGAGTGATTTGCAGTGCGAGCAGTTGCGCAAATATGTGAGCGCGGGCGGATCGCTGATGGCGAGCTTCGAGACGAGTTTGTATGACGAGAACCTCAATCCACGCGAAGATTTCGGACTCGCGGACCTGATGGGAGTGAGCAAGGCCGGCGGCGCGATCGGGACCAACGGGAACGCGTATTCGGCGCGGATAAAAAAGCAGCACGCGATTCTGGCGGGGTTCGAGGAGACCACATGGATTGCGGGCGCGCAGAACCGTGTGCCTTTGAAGCCTTCGCCTGGCGCAGTGGCGAGCGTGGTGCCGGGGTTCGTGCGGTATCCTCCGGAACTGGCTTATCCGACGCAGCCGCACACGGAAGAGCCCGCGGTTGTGCTGCGCGAGCAGGGAAACAGCCGGCTGGTGTGGTTTCCTGGCGATGTTGAGAGAACCTACTGGGTGACCGGACAGAGCGATCTGCGCAGGCTGCTCGGAAACGCGATCCGCTGGGTGAGCCACGACGAGCGCGTCGTCGACGTGCGTGGGCCCGGATTGATCGAGACGTTTTGCTGGGAGACGGAGCCGGGATATGCGGTCCACCTGCTGAACTACACGACACCAAATGCGCATCACGGCTGGCTGGAGTCTGTGGATGCACTTGCGCCGCAGCGCGTGACGCTGAAGCTACCGGACGGCGTGCACGTGCGGGCAGTCGAGCTGCTGCGGAGCGCGCAGACCCCGCGGTTTACGTTTGCGAATCAGGTGCTGGAGTTCACCGTGCCGTCGCTCGCCGAGTACGAGGTGGCGGCGATCACGGTCGGGTGAATTACTGCGGCGCGAATTATTGCGGCGCGAATTACTGCGGCGGCGTATGGCCGATGAACTTGTCCGCCCACTGGATAAAGTACTTCATGTTGGGCGCGTCGGTGTGTCCGCCGTCATGCTGTCGCCACGCGAGCTGGCCCTCGAGCAGGCCGTGGTTCATGGGCGGCATGGGCACTGTGCGGAACTCATAATTGGCGAAGTCTGACACGTTCGCGCCGAGCAGTTGAAACACGCGGCTGGCATCGACAGTCGCCATCCAACTGCCCTGGTGATCGAGCCACTTCGCGTCACCCTTCGCCGGAATGCCGTAGCTGATGAACGTGAGTCGCGGCGCGCAGAGGGCGATGAGCTCGTTCGAGTCGACGGGAATCTGGCCGGGATTTCCGGGCGGCTCCGACGCGCCGTACTTCATGAAGTTGCCGGCCATCCAGTAGTACTCGCCCGTGGTGAGGCTTTCGACAGCCTCGCCAAAGTTGCGGCGCAGCAATGTCGCGCCGCCTTTGCCTGACGAGCCGACGAGCGCCATGGCGAAGCGCTGATCGAACGCCATGGTGACGAGCGTGGCCTTGCCGTAGCGCGAGACGCCTTCGATGCCGACGTGCTTCGCGTCGACGGCGGAGTCGGTCTCGAGATAGTCGAGCGCGCGTCCGGCTCCCCAGGCCCATGCGCGCAGTGCGCCCCAATCGTCAGGCTTGCGCGGCTGGCCTTTGTTGACGAGGCCGATAATGCCGCGAGTGAGTCCGGCGCCGTTGTCGGCCTGGATGGAAGCGGGATCGAGCAGCGCGAAGCCCCACCCTGCAGCCGCGAGCTCCCACGTGTTGGGCGGGTCGCCGTCCGCGTTGAGCTGCGGGAAGGCGAACGGCGTCGGCTTGAAGGGCTCCCATGCAGGATGGTCGGCGAAGATGTCTTTCAGCGCCGGATCCTGCTGGACGAGCAGCGCTTTGTAGGCGGCGTTGATGCGGTCGAACTCTTCCGGCGAGGGCTCGTGCGGATTGGGAAAGCCGGCGCGGCCGAACATGATGAGCACGGGAACAGGATGATGCGCGTTCTCCGGGGTGACCAGCGTCATGTGGATGTGCACGCTGATCGAGGGATAGCTGGAGTTGTCGACTGTACCGATGAGGTCCTTCGCGACGACGGGCGTGAAGCCGATCATCTCGTGGTCGACCGCGGTCACGGTCCACGTCACCTTCGGCACATCGTGCGGCACGAAGCCATAGACGTACTTCGACAACATCTCGACGAGCTGCGGGCGGCGATCGTGCCACCACTCGTCCGGTGTCGTCACCTTGCTGCCGTCGTTCATCACAAGCGGGTCAGGAACGTTGGGGTAAGGGCTCGCCTTCGACTCGTCGTAGTTGGCATGATTGGGCGCGTTCTCATTGCCGCTCGGACCAGGCCGCATGGCCTTCAGGCCGAGCTGGTCCATCATGTTCTGGTGGTCCTGATCGGCGGTGAAGTTGACCGGCGGCGGCGCTGATTGTTGTGCGGCCAGAGAAATGGGTAGGCCCAGGGAGAGAGCGAAGAGGAGAGGCTTGATCGAGGGCACGCGGGGCTCCGGATGACGGGCTGAAGGATGGAAACCGAAGTTTCTTGCGGTCCCATAATAATGCCCGGAGAGCGAGCAGTGGGCAGCGATTCGTCAGCGACCTATGGCCCGGGAGCCAAACCGCACAGGGGCTCAGGCCGGCAGCAGTGCCCAGCGCGTCGACCACGGCGCCATCTTGCCTTGATGTAGTCCCGCGTTTTCTGACCAGATCGTCTCACCGTGAAATTCAACCGGTGATTCGGATGGATGGTCGCCGAGGTTGGCGAGCAGCTCGAGAGATTGTCCGGTGTCAAGCTTCCACTGCACGCGAACAGCGCCCTCGCCGAGTATCGCGTAATTTCCGGCGCAGGGCGTCAGGTGTGCGAAGAGCGGGAGCATGCGCTCGCGACGAACGCGAAGGAGCTCGCAGTAGAAGTTGACCCATTCGCGGCCGGAGCCGTGCAGATCGTTCCAGTTGAGCTTGCTTGCGGTGAAGGTGGACTCGGCGAGCGGGTCGGGAATCTGATCGCGTTTGGCGGGATCGGAGAACTCGGGGAAGGCGGCGAACTCCTCGCGACGGCCGGCGCGGATCTTCTCCGCGAGCTCGCCGTGGAAGTCGCAGAAGTAGAGAAACGGCTGAGACGCTCTCCACTCTTCGCCCATGAAGAGGAATGGAATCTGCGGCAGCAGGAAGCAGGCGGATGCGAGCGCCTTGTGCACGCACGGCTCGATGAGTTGTGAGAGGCGGTCCCCAAACGCACGATTGCCGATCTGATCGTGGTTCTGCAGGAAGCCGACGAACGCTGCCGCGGGAAGATGCGTGCAGGCTTCGCCGCGGGATTTGCGCGTGCACTGCATCGACTCGCCCTGATACGCGAAGCCTTCGGCGAGAGCGCGGCCGAGGAGATCGGTGCGCCCGGCGTAGTCGCCGTAGTAGCTGGCACTCTCGTGTGTGGCGGCGGTGTGCAGCACGTGATGCACGTCGTCGTTCCACTGCGCGGTGTAGAGGAACGGGTCGCCCGCGTGCTTGCGAGAGAGCAGGCTGGCCTGATTGTTCTCATTCTCCAGAATCAGGTGCAGCGGGCGGTCGGTAACGGTGGAGCGCAGTGTTTCGGCGAGCTCCTGGAGGATGTGCTTGGGGCTGTCGTCGATGAGCGCGTGCACGGCATCGAAGCGCAGGCCGTCCAGGTGGAACTCTTGCACCCAGTAGAGCGCGTTGTTGATGATGAAGTTGCGCACCTGTTCACTGCCCGGACCGTCGAGGTTGAGGGCATCGCCCCAGGAGGTCTTGTGGCGATTGGTCAGCAGATCGTGGAAGTAAAGCGGGATGAAGTTTCCTTCCGGCCCGAAGTGGTTATAGACCACGTCGAGAATCACGGAGATGTTGCGCTCGTGCGCCGCTTCGACGAAGGCCTTGAAGTCTTCCGGGCGGCCGTAGCTGCAGTCAGGTGCGAAGAGCAGCACGCCGTCGTAGCCCCAGCCACGGGTACCGGCGAAGTCTGCGACCGGCATGACTTCGACGACGCTGACGCCGAGATCGCGCAGGTGATCGAGCTTTTCGATAGCGGCGGAGAAGGTGCCTTCAGGCGTGAAGGTCCCGACGTGGAGCTCGTAGAGGACCGCTTCTTCCCACGGCCGTCCGTGCCAGTCGTTATCGCGCCACAGGAAGGAGCCGGGCGCGATAACTTCGCTGGGGCCGCCGACGTCACGCGGCTGGAAGCGGGACGCAGGGTCGGGCACGTCACGGCCGTCGGGCAGGATGAAGCGATAGAGGCTGCCAATGCCGGCTTCGGTGGTGTGGAGCTCGTGCCAGCCGGTGCCGTCGGCATGCATGCCGAGCAGGTCGGGGCGGCCTTCGAGTCGCAATTGGATGCGGTCGGCGTCAGGCGCCCAAAGCCTGAATGTGACGGAGCCATCCACCTCAACGTGCGCGCCAAAGGGCATGAAGTGGATTCTTGCGATTGGCCCGTTTTCTTCCTCGGTTGAAAATTCCTGCAGGGAAACAGTGGCTGTGGACATACACGCTCATGTGTCGATCGTGCTGTTATTTCGTTCTACGTCGTTGGAGGCGCGCGGAGGCCGATTGGTTGACTAACCGGTTGCTGTGTTAGCTAGATAGCAGAAGTGGTGCCGGGTGGACGGCAGAGCGGAGCGTTGACGCCGGCTCCGTTTTTCACCTGTGGATTTCCACCCAATCTCTGGAATCAGCGGGTTATGGGAGGAGTGCGGCGGCAACATGTTGAACCGATATGAACTGAAAAATTCTTGCATCAAGGTGAGAGCCAGTGGGAGTAACATCGGCACGCCCGGGCCGTCTTAAGGGTCATAGCCCCTGCTGAGCCACGGGGAATCCCAAGCCGTTGTGGGGCGGCGAATAGAAGGTTGGACGGGAGTGCTTCTGGCTGCACAGCTCACCGGGATATCAAGCCGCTTTCCAGCTCACGTGCAGGAAGTAAGGGAATATTTGCTCAAGGAAAAGTTGCCGGTGCCCTCGCCGGACGCGATTCCGGAGCTGGCCCGCCGTCTCGGCGCCGATCCGCGGTTCCGCGCAGACGTCGCATCGCTTCTGCGGGCAGCGCTCTATAGAGAGCGCGAGCAGATCGGCTTTGAGGACCTGCTGGCGATCCTGGTCGCCGCAGCGGCAGGGACGGAGCACGATCTGAAGAGCGAATCGCAGGAGGCGGACATTCGCGAGATGCTGCGGTTTGTGCTGCAGTCACGGCGGCCGACGTTCAGCGCGGACGCGGAGCGGCTTTCGCTTGAGCTTGAGCCTGAGCCTGAGCCTCTGGCGTCCGCAGCGGTCATTTCGGAGCCGGTCCGGGAGAAGCGGGTTCAGCTCGCGCCAGATTCGACGACACGAGACACGACCCAGGCCGATGCGGTACCTGTCGCGCAAATCGACAGGCGTGAATCAAGCGATGTCGTGCTGCCGTTCCGTACGACAGGATTGTTTGCCGCGCATGTGGAGCCGGAGGCGGCGCGGTCGAGGGTCCACCCGGTCTGGATTGTCGGGGTGGTTTGCCTGCTGCTGGGAGTTGGGCTGGGCGTGGTGCTCCACCGCGTGGTCTCTGCAGCCGACGCGCACCACATTGCGCTGCGTGCAGCGAATGGACAGTCAAGCCAGCCGGTCGGCGCGCGTTCGGCGATTCCCATGGCTGCGGCCAATGCGAATGTGCCGCCGAAGCCGGCGGTGGCGGCTCCGCAGGCGGCCGAACAGAAAGAAGTGAAGCCGGTGGGGGAGGCAGGGGATCTGACGGGGACTGCTGTGCCGCCGGGGGCGCCGGAGAAGAGCTCTGCTGTACCGATGACGGTGGTGAGGCAGGTGGTTACGGCGCGGCCGGATCCGGAAGATACAGAGGATGATCCGCCGGAGTCTACGGCGGCGACGAGCTCGATTGTGCCGCGGGGGTTGGCAGGGGTTATGCCGGCGCAGGTGATCTCCAGCCCGCCGCCGGAGTATCCGGCTGCGGCGTCGGCGGCCCGGGTGCATGGGCAAGTGACGGTGCGGGCGGTCGTGGATCCTGACGGGAACGTGATCTATGCGCGTGCGGTGAGCGGGCCGCCGCTGCTGCGGGAGGCGGCGGAGGCGGCGGTGCACCGGTGGCGGTACAGCCCTCAGGTGTCGAACGGCAAGCCGATCGCGGTCACGACGACGGCGATCCTGGACTTCAGGTTCGCCAAGTAGGCTAGGGCCCCCCTCCCCCCGTATTTTGCGCAAAGTATTCAGGTTAGATAACTTAGGGGTGGACTTGGGTTTTTCGACGGACGCGCCCGCTGGCCGGGTGGGGTGTTTTGGGGTGGTGTTTTGTCAAGCTGGGTGGGTTTCGGAGGCTCGTCTACAGCGCTGCCGGTGAAGTTAAAAGCGGTGTGAGGAGGGGGATCTGCTGCTCGACTGTTTCAATTCAGAGTCGATCCCATTTCCAGCGGCCTGTGAGACTCGAGGAGACCCCACGCTAAAGCGTGGGGCTACGAGGCTCGGGTTACCTGCGAGAGAGAGCAACGGCGGTCGCGCGTTTTCCACGCGCGATACGCCACCCTGCCGCTTCGGTCGAGGGTGGGGCACCCGGTTCTGGGGTTTCTCACGCGGCTTTGTCGGGAGTAACGGAGAGGCGGAGGCCGAGCGCTTGGGCGACTCGCATGACAGTGCCGAACTCGGGGTTGCCGTCGGCGCTGAGCGAGCGGTAGAGGCTTTCGCGCGAGAGGCCGGCTTCGCGGGCGATCTCGGAGATGCCGCGGGCGCGGGCGATGACGCCGAGTGCGTCGCCGACGAAGGCGGGGTCGCCTGTTTCGAGGGCTTCGGTCAGGTACGCGGCGATGGCTTTAGGGCTGTCGAGGTATTCGGCGGGGTCGAAGGGCTTGGTTTTCACTCTGCAGTGCTCATGGTGTGTCACTGAAGTCAACCGATGAGTGGAGCTGCGGTTGGATCCCATACCGTAAATCCCTCCGAGACAGCGGCGTCTAAAAGCCTTTGATCAGATGAGACGAACAGGACCTCATTCGCTTGATTCTGCGCATCGCGCGCCACCATAGCAGTCGCGAGCTGAATTGAGTCAAGCGCTCGCAGGTTTTGACGATCAACCAAAGCTGTCGCTGTTGCGAGCACTAACGAGGTCACGGGATGCTGGACCACTCGCCTGGATTCGGCATTGAGCGAGCTAACGGCCTGTTCTGCGGATGTACGAGCAAGATCGCCCGCATATTGCCGGCGACGAATCGCCGAGCGCACCTCAACGATTGCTAGAACAGAGGACAACTTTGCATTGTCCTCTGTTCCCTGCACGAACGCGATCATGTTGTCCGTTCCGGGTTCTGATACGAACAGCTTCACAAACGCGCTGGAATCGGTGAAGTACAGTCTCAGAGGCTCCCTCGGTCACGCATGATTGTGTAAGAGACGGGCTCGCCTTTCACTGGGACCGGATTGAATCGTGGAGTAACTCCTGACTGGGGCCTCTCGCGATTTAATGACACGGTAGTGGTCGGAAACTGTGGGTTCTTTGGATTGGGAATCTTGCTTGTTCTGATGGATCCGACTTCGATGGCCGTGGCAAGCACGCGTTGGCGCATCTCGGCATCTTCCCCCCAAGGGTAGTGGTGTGATTGAAGGGCGTCATCTCGGAACCACTTGAGAGCGATGAACGCCTTTCCTGCTTTTTCTGCGTCGGCAAGTGCCTCGCAGCACTGCTGAACCTGTAGCGATGTCACTTCCGAAGCGATAGAGAAGTTAGCGGGTTGGCCAGAGTGGGCTTGCGGTTCCGGGCTCGGATGCTCGTCGCGAGAGTGCCCGCTCTGAGATGCGTCCTCTCTCTCGAAAAATATAACGATTTCGCCAGTTTCCGGATTCCAGTTCGAGGCCGAAGCATTGCTTCGCTTCTTGCGGCCATCCTCTTCTAGCTGGATAACAGGTCGGTAGCCGGGTCTAAGCAGAAAGCTCAACCCCGCCTTCACCTCTTCACTGAATGGGATGTTTCGAAGACCTTCGAGTGATTGCCGGATACTCTCTTCGACTTCACTGATCGTGGAAGGTACACGCTTCGCTACGGTCTGCATAATTTATCTCCAAGTTCGTTTATGATAAGAAACTACACGGTCCCAAGCAATATATATTATAGATTTCCGTGCCTGTCAAGCGAATTATTCAGCGGCGACTTGTGGCCAATCGGATTATTCGCCCAAGTGGATGCCGAGGGTTTTCATTTTGCGGTAGAGGTGGGAGCGTTCCAGGCCGAGGGCTTCGGCGGCGCGGCTGATGTTGCCGTGGGTGCGGTCGAGCTCCTTCAAGATGTAGTCGCGCTCGTAGGCTTCGCGGGCGGCTTGCAGGGTGGAGAACTCTTCGCGTGGGGCGCGTGAGGAGGCGGCAGATGTGGATGGCGTGGTGAGGCTCGCGCCGTCAGTCCGCTGGACGAGCATGGGGAGGTGTTTGGCTTCGATGCGCTGGGCCTTGGGGTTGAGGATGAGGACGCGCTCGATGACATTGCGGAGCTCGCGGACGTTGCCGGGCCAGTGGTAGGCCTTGAGCTGGTTGATGGCGGTGTCGGAGATTTCGACGCGGGCGCGGCCGTACTCCTGGCCGAGGTCGGCGAGGAATTCGCGGGCGAGTGCGGGCAGGTCTTCTTTGCGGTCGCGCAGGGGAGGGACGTAGAAGGGGATGACGTTGAGGCGGTAGAAGAGGTCTTCGCGGAAGTTGCCGCGGGCGATCTCTTCTTCGAGGTCCTTGTTGGTGGCGGCGATGACGCGGACGTCGACGCTGGTGGGCGTGGAGGCGCCGACCGGGTAGAAGCGCTGCTCGTCTAGCGCGCGCAGGACTTTGGCCTGGGTCTTGAGGCTCATGTCGCCGACTTCGTCGAGGAAGAGTGTGCCGGAGTCGGCGCGTTCGAAGGTGCCGCGCTTTTCGGAGGGCTGGTTGGGGCCGCCGGGGCCGGCGCCGTGGCGGTAGCCGAAGAGCTCGGTCTCGATGAAGTCTTCGGGGATAGCGGCGCAGTTGAGCTCGACGAAGACGCGGTCGCGGCGGAGGGATTCGGCGTGGATGGTGCGGGCGATGAGCTCTTTGCCGGTGCCGGATTCGCCGATGACGAGGACGCGGCCGTTGGTGGGGGCCATGAGCTTGATCTGCTGGCGGAGGGCCTTGATGGAGACGGAGGTGCCGGTGATGGAGGCGCGGGCGGTGAGCTGGGAGGAGAACTCCTGGTTTTCGACGCGGAGGCGGTGGGCTTCGATGCCGTTGCGGAGGACGAGGAGGGTGCGGTCGAGGGAAAGGGGTTTTTCGAGGAAGTCGTAGGCGCCCAGCTTGGTGGCGCGGACGGCGGACTCGATGGTGCCGTGGCCGGAGATCATGATGACTTCGGGCGGGGGCGCGGGGCGGTGCTTGCTGGCGGAGATTTCAGCAAGGAGGTCGAGGCCGTCGCCGTCAGGCAGCCAGATGTCGAGGAGGACTGCGTCGAAGTCGGCGTCGCGGAGCGCGGAGCGGGCGTCGGCAATGGTGGGGGCGGAGGCGATGGTGTAGTCCTCTTCGCGGAGGATGGTCTCGAGCGACTCGCGGATGTCGGCTTCGTCGTCGACGATGAGGATGTGAGGCATAAAGGCAGGGCTTAGGGATTAGGGATCAGGGATCAGGAGTTAGGGTGAGGAGTTAGGTTTGGTTGCTGGTGGTGATTGTAGTGGCTTCTGATTCGGAGTCGGTGGGAGAGGATGCGTTGGCGGGGCGGAGTTCGATGATGAAGCGGGCGCCGGCGGGGACGTTCTTTTCGGCGCGGATGGTGCCGCCGTGTTCCTGGACGATTTTGGAGGCGATGGAGAGGCCGAGGCCGGTGCCGCGCTGCTTGGTGGAGAAGTAGGGGAGGAAGAGGCGTTCGCGGAGCTCGTCGGTGAGGCCGGGGCCGGTGTCCGCGACGGCGAGCTCGATCATTCCGGAGGGGAGCAGGTGGGTGGAGAGGGTGAGCTCGCGGTAGAGGGAGTCCTGCATGGCTTCGGCGGCGTTGTCGATGAGGTTGGAGAGGGCGCGGCGGAGGGCTTCGGGGTCGGCGGAGACGAGTGGGAGATCGGGTGCGAGGTCGCGGCGGACGCGGATGTTGCCGAGGCGGCCGGCGAAGAGGGCGAGTGAATTTTCGACGATGCCGTTGAGGTCGGCGGGGCGGAGGCGCGCGGCAGGGAACTCGGCCAGTGCGGCGAACTGATCTACCAACGATCTCATCGTCGATACCGACGATGCGATGACCTGGGTGGCGCGCTCGATGACGGCGGGGGAGTTGGATTGGAGATTGTGCTCGGCGAGCTGGGGTGTGAGGCGGCCGATGTGGCGCTGGATGAGCTCGGCATTGAGCGCGATGGGCGTGAGTGGATTTTTGATCTCGTGGGCGACGCGGCGCGCGACCTCTTTCCAGGCGGATTGCTTTTGCGCGCGGAGGAGCTCGGAGACGTCTTCGAGGACGAGCACGTAGCCGAGGTGGGCGTGAGCGTCGGCACCGGCACCTTCGAGGAGGGCGACGGTGGCCGAGAGCTGGAGTGCGCCTGATTGGGAGGGCATGGTCATCTCGGCGGAGGCGGTGCCCATGCGGTGTGAGCGGCGGAAGAGACGATCGAGCGATTCGGTGATGTCGGGCGGGAGCGCTTCATGGAGACGCATGCCGATGAACTGTTTCTGGCCGCCGGGGTCGAGGAGTTCGGAGAAGGCGCGGTTGGCGAGCACAATGTGGAGCGAGGGTGAGAGGGTGACGACGGCGTTAGGGATGGTTTCGATGATGGTTTCGAGCTCG
Organism: uncultured Verrucomicrobiae bacterium; assembly: GCA_963716225.1. GTDB lineage: Bacteria > Acidobacteriota > Terriglobia > Terriglobales > Acidobacteriaceae > Granulicella. The sequence goes on from OY970299.1 coordinate 2,908,549, forward strand.
GCGCGGCGTTGCTGGAGCGTGGCGTTGAGCTCCGAGAGTTGGGCAGTGGATTGTTCGGCGAGTGCGCGCGAGGATTCGAGGTCGGAGGCCATGGCGTTGAAGCTGGCGGTGAGTTCGCCGAGCTCTTCAGTCGCGGAGGGTGAGACGCGGCGGGCGTAGTCTCCGGCGGCGATGGCTTCCATGGCCTCGGCGAGAGTTTCGACGGGCCGTGTGACCTGCTTGGAGAGATTGAGTGCGAGCCAGCAGCAGGCGAAGAGCGCGAGGCCGGTCATGAGCAGCAGGTAGAGCATGTAGAGCGCGCGAACCTGGCGGCGCTCGCGGAAGAGCGTCCAGTAGGTGTCGGCGGCGGAGCGGAGCTGGGCGGCGGTGGCGGAGACGCCAGGCGGAATGGGCAGGGCGACGACGATGAGGCCACCGTGCTGGAGGCCGGCAGAGGCGACGGTGTAGTCCGTGCTGCCGAGCGAGTAGAAGGGCTCGTCGTTGCGTTGCGCGGCTTCAAGAAGAACTTGCGGCAGCGGGCCGCGGACGGGCGTGCGGGCGATGGGCGTGGTGGGTTGCGGGCTTTCGTCGGCGGCGGAGGCGGTGTCTGGCGGGAGGAGTGAGCGGAGCTCGGCGGCGCCGGAACTGACGGGCAGGTGGAAGGCCGCGGCGGGCCGGTTGTCGAGGTAGACGATGGCGAAGCCACCCTGGAGAGTGAGCTCGTGGCGGTCGAGGATGCGGTTGACGGCGGCGTTGTCGGGGTGTGGAGCGGCGAGGTTGACGCTGGAAAGTTCGACGGCGATGGAGTCGGCTTCAGAGCGGGCGTTAGCGGCGGCGTAGCGGAAGAGCTCGAGGGTGGCGCGGTTGGCGTCGTCGCGCATTTCGGTAACGGGCTGCGAGAACCAGCGATCGACGGCGCGGTTCATCAGCAAATAGCTGAAGGCGAACATGAAGGCGAGTGGAACGAGGGAGACGAGGACGGCTCCCCAGAGCATGCGGGTGCGGAGGCGGGTGCCGAGGACGCGGCTGCGCTGGTCGGCGTAGAGGCGGAGGAAGTTGCGGACGAGAAGGACGAGGACGACGACGAAGAGGACGAAGGCGAGCGTGGAGAGAGTGATGAAGACGAGGGTTTGGAGGGGAGACGCGGGGTTGAGGAAGCTGAGGTTGAAGGCGTTGAGCGTGGCGAGGAGGACAAAAAGGAGAAGGCACACGCCGAGGCCGATGAGGAGCTTGCGGCGGGTGTTGGATGTGCCCATGGGGGGAAGTGTACGAGAGGCGAGTGGTTAGTAGTTAGTCGTTAGTGGTTAGTTTGTCGGCGCATGCTATGCTGCGGCATCTTTCGGAAGGCTTCTGTTCGGGGCCTGGATCACAGGTGAGGGCGCATGTCTGTTTTGGTGGCGATGGTGGTTGCGGGGATTGCCGCGCTGCTTGGGCTGGCGCTGGCGTGGCCGAGATTTCGGGCGGCTATTGGTGCGGGCAAGGTGATTGTGCTGGGGCCGGTGTTCGAGGCGGTGGCGCTGGCGATCTTTGCGGCGGAGCATTTCTTTGCGGCTCGGGGCATGATGGGCATCGTGCCGAAATGGCTGCCGGAACCGCTGTTCTGGACGTACTTTTTTGGTGTGGCGCTCGCGGCGGCGGCGGTGAGTTTGGTTTTGTGGCGGGGCGTGCGGTGGGCGGCGGCAGGGCTGGTGCTGTTCTTCTGGGTCATCGTGCTGACGGTGGATTTGCCGGGGCTTCCGAAAGGCATGCACAACCGGTTCTTCTGGATCCTGATGGTCCGGGAGACTTGCTTTGGGGCGGGGGCGCTGGTGCTGGCTGGCAGTTTGTGGGGGAGTCGTGCGCTGGTGCGGTTTGGAAGGCGGATTGTGGGAGCGGTGATGGTGTTCTATGCCGTGGAGCACTTCTTGTTTCCGCGGAATGTGCCGGGAGTGCCGCTCGAGAAGATGACGCCCGCGTGGATTCCGGGGGCGGTGGTGATTGCGTGGGTTGTGGGGTTGGTGCTGCTGGTGTGCGGCGTGGCGATGTTTGTTCCGAGGTTCGTCAGAATTGCAGCGGCGAGTGCGGGGGCGGTGCTGGTCGTGCTTGTTGTGTTGTTCTATGTGCCGATTTTCTTGCGCGAGATGCATACGCCGCTGGCGCTGGAGGGGATGAACTACGTCGGCGATACCTTGCTGTTTGGGGCGACGGTTTTGCTGGCGGGGTGGGGTGCGGAGGTTCGCGAGGTACGGTCGAGGATGGCGGCTTCTGCAGATGGCGTTCAGGCTTGAGATTAGCCCGGCCAGTTTCTTCCTTTGGCGAGTGTGAGCGATATCTGACCAGCGTGATTTGAGGTGTGGAAGAGAACGTGGGCGAACAACCGGATGCGCGGAACTGTGCCGAAGAAGGGTGTATCGACCGGCTTCAGCCAGTCTTCGTCAGCGCTGTTTTGGATGAGGTCTCTGAGCATGTCGTATCCGCGCGAGATCAGGTCGCGGCTCTGTTCGACGTCGAAGGTCTGACCGGTGTCGGTTTGGCCCATCGTTGTATTTTTTACGTCGGTCGGGATCCCGAAGAACTGGCCGAAGAGATGGATCGTTTCGCCGATATGGCGATAGATGAAGCCGATGGATGCGGTTTTGTCGTTCAGGCGGAGAGTTGCATTGTCCTCAGTCACTCGATCAAACGAGAAATGACTTGTGAATTCGTTTTGCTCGAGGATGAGCAGCAGGAGTTCCTTTTGCATGCGGGTCACCTGGGAAGTGCGGTGATCGTAGTGTGAACCCACCTCTCAGCACCGAGACGTGGGGCACCCGAGTCCTAGAGGAGTGAACCGGCTGCGGTGAATTCGCGTTTCTGGTTGTCGGCGACGGCTTTGTAGGTGAGCTTGCCCTTGTAGGTGTTGAGGCCTTCGGTGAAGCCGGGGTCGGATTTGAGGGCGGCTTCAGCGCCGAGGTTGGCGAGCTTGAGGACGTAGGGGAAGGTCGCGTTCGTAAGCGCGAGTGTGGAGGTGTTGGGCACGGCTGCGGGCATGTTGGTGACGCAGTAGTGGACGACGCCATCGACCTCGAAGCTCGGGTTGGAGTGGGTGGTGGGCTTGGCGGTTTCGATGCAGCCGCCCTGGTCGATGGCGACGTCGACGATGACGGCGCCTTTCTTCATGCGGCTGACCATGGAGCGGGTGACGATCTTGGGCGCGGCGGCGCCGGGGATGAGGACGCCGCCGATGAGGAGGTCGGCTTCGCGGGCGGCGCGCTCGATGTTGTAGCTGTTGGAGGCGAGGGTGAAGACGCGGCCGTTGAAGATGTCATCGAGCTCGCGGAGGCGGTTGAGGTTGAGGTCGACGAGGGTGACTTTGGCACCGAGGCCGAGGGCCATCTTGGCGGCGTTGGTGCCGACGATGCCGCCGCCGATGACGCAGACGTTGCCGGGAGGAACGCCGGGGACGCCGCCGAGCAGGACTCCGCGGCCGCCATGTTCCTTTTCGAGGTACGCGGCGCCAACCTGGACGGAGAGACGGCCGGCGACCTCGGACATGGGCGTGAGGAGCGGGAGTGAGCCGACGCGGTCCTTCACGGTTTCGTAGGCGATGCCGGTGACGCCTTTGGAGAGCAGCGTGTCGGTGAGCTCATTGAGCGGGGCGAGGTGGAGATAGGTGAAGAGGACGAGGCCGGGGCGGAAGAACCCGTATTCGGACTGGATGGGCTCTTTGACCTTGACGATCATCTCGGCGGTGCGCCAGAGGTCGGCTGCGGAGCCGACGATTTCTGCGCCGACGGCCTGGTAGTCGTCGTCGGGGAAGCTGGAGAGCTGGCCGGCGTTGGTTTCGACGAGAACTTTGTGGCCGGCTTCTGTCAGGGCCTTTGCGCCGGCAGGGGTGATGCCGACTCGGCTCTCGTGATCCTTAACTTCTTTAGGTACACCAATAATCATTCGCTGAAAACCTCGCCTGAGTATCGTACCCAAACGGAGCGGGTTGTGCCGAGCGGCGGGGTCGTGGCTGAGCGGCTATTCTGAGGGGACATGGCCGTCTCCTCAGAGCGCGTCGCATTTCGGGAGACGGGAGCGTCGGTGGCGCTGGATGCGATACGCGGGATCGCTGCGTTGGTGGTGATGTTTGATCACTGCCACAACCTGTTCTTTGTGGACTACGGGACGGCGCTGCGGAGTTCTGCTCATCCGCACCTGATGTATCTGCTGTACGCGTTTGGGTCTGGCGGGCGGGAGGCGGTGGTGGTCTTCTTTGTGCTGAGCGGATATCTGATCGGCGGGAGCGTGTTCCGGTCGCTGGACCAGGGGCGGTGGGGCTGGAAGAGCTATCTGACTCACCGGTTTGTGCGGTTATGGCTGGTGTTGATTCCGGCGCTGGTGCTGTGCGCGTTCTGGGATACGGCGCGGCTGGCGCTGGGCGGAGCGAGTGGGCCGGGACTGCTGCAGGCGGTGCATGCCGACGGCGTTACGTTGAAGCTGTTTCTGAGCAATGTGAGCTTTCTGCAGTCGGTGCGGACGACGACGTTTGGGTCGGACCGCGTGCTGTGGTCGCTCGCGGCGGAGTTCTGGTACTACATGCTGTTTCCGCTGGGGCTGCTGGCGTTGCGGCGTGCAGTGCCGACGCGAGCGCGGCTGGCGTATGCGGTGGGGTTCGTGGTGGTGGCAGTGTTTGTGGGGAGGCCGCTGATTGGCTTGTTTCCGGTGTGGCTGTATGGCGTGCTGCTGGCGCGGTTGAAGCCGCCGAAGCTGGGAGCGATGGTGCGGTGGGTCTCGGCGGCGGTGTTCGTGGTGGTGTTCTTCGCGTTTGCGATGATGCCGTGGCCGTGGCGGATTTTCAAGATGGACTACGCGCTGGGGCTGGTGACGCTGCTGTTTCTGTGGATTGTGCTGTCAGCGACCCAGCGCATGGATCAGGATACGGGTGTGGTGCGCGGAACGCGGAAGCTGGCGGGGTCGTCGTATTCGCTGTACCTGGTGCATTATCCGTTCCTGGCGTTCATGTCGCTGTGGGTGGGAGCGCAGGAGCGATGGTGGCCGGCGCCACGGTATCTGACGGCTGGAGCGGGTTTCTGCGCACTGGCGGTTTTGTACAGTTTTGGCGTGGCGGCGTGCACGGAGTGGCACAATGACGCGGTGCGGGGATGGTTGGAGCGGAGGCTTTCGTCGCCGCGCAAAGTGGATGAAGCGGCGGCGGCCCGGACTTGATGGGTGGGTCGCGATGGGACCCTTGGTGGCCCGGTCTGCGACCGATGCGCCATGTGCAGCGAGATTCCGCCCGTTACAATAAAGGTGACAAACACCGCTCCGTCAGGATTAAACAGGTTCATGTCTTCGAAAAACTACTCGTCGCGCAGCTCGCGCGGAAGCAATCTCCGGTCGATCTTCTCGCTCTTCTCGAGCGACCTGGCGATTGATCTTGGAACGGCGAACACGCTGGTGTATGCGGCGGGCAAGGGCATTATCGTCAATGAGCCATCGATTATTGCCGTGAACCGCGTGACGAACGAGGTGGAGGCGGTCGGCAAAGAGGCGAAGGATATGCTCGGGCGGACGCCGGGCAACATCATCGCGATCAAGCCGATGAAGGACGGGGTGATTGCCGACTTCAAGCAGACGGAGAAGATGCTGAACTACTTCATCCAGAAGGCCCATGGCCGGAAGATGATGGTTCATCCGCGCATTGTGATCGGCGTACCGAGCGAGATTACGCAGGTGGAAAAGCGCGCCGTCATGGATTCGGCGTATCGCGCGAAGGCAAGCGAAGTCCATCTTGTGGAGCAGGCGATGGTGGCGGCGATTGGCGCGGGGCTGCCGATTACGGAGCCGGGCGGCAATATGGTGGTCGACATTGGCGGCGGGACGACGGATATTGCGGTGATCTCGCTGGCGGGAATTGTGTACTCGCGTTCGGTTCGCATGGCCGGCAACCAGATGGACGAGGCCGTGATGACGTACCTGAAGCGCAAGTACAACCTGCTGGTGGGCGAGCGCACGGCGGAACAGATCAAGATGGAGCTGGGCTCGGCGTATCCGCTGGACAAGCCGCTGACGATGGAGATCAAGGGGCGCAACCTGATTGAGGGCGTGCCGAAGACGATCACGATTGAGGACTCGGAGATTCGCGAGGCGCTGGGTGAGTCGATTGCGACGATCATGAATGCGATTCGCGTGGCGCTGGAGCGTACGCCGCCGGAGCTTTCGGCGGATATTTCCGACCGCGGCATTGTGCTGACGGGCGGCGGAGCGCTGATCAAGAACCTGGATAAGCGGATTCGCGAGGAGACGGGCCTGCCGGTCTCGATTGCGGATGATCCGCTGGCAAGCGTGGTGCTCGGAACGGGTAAGATGCTGAGCGATTTCCGGCTGCTCAGGAAGATTTCGATCGATTAGGAGCAGAGGGTAGAGAGTAGACAGTAGAGGGTACAGAGGGCATGGCTTCGGCTGTGCCCTTTTTCTCGTTCGGGCAATGCGAATGTGATGCGCGTCTCGCGAGGATGCACGCGAGACAGCCGTGTGGGTGAGGCTGCAATATAGAAGACGTTGCTATTGCGAAAATTTTGCGGAGTACTGCCCATGAGTGCGAGTGGCGAGTCGAAGAGCCTGAAGCTGCGGCCGAAGGAAGAGTGCCGGTGGGACCTGGTGAGCCTCGGCGAGGTAATGCTGCGACTCGATCCGGGCAATGTGCGGATTGCGACCGCGCGGCACTTCGATGTGTGGGAGGGCGGCGGCGAGTATAACGTGGCGCGCGGGTTGCGGCGCTGCTTCGGGATGAAGACGGCGATTGTGACGGCGCTTGCGGAGAATCCTGTGGGGCGGCTGGTTGAGGATTTGATGCTGCAGGGCGGTGTGGACCAGACGCACGTCAAGTGGGTGAAGTATGACGGGGTGGGGCGGACGGTTCGGAACGGATTGAACTTTACGGAGCGCGGGTTTGGCGTGAGGGCCGCGCTGGGGTGCTCGGACCGCGGGAATACGGCGGTGAGCCAGTTGAAGCCGGGGGATATTGATTGGGAGGAGATCTTCGGCAAGGAGGGCGCGAGGTGGTTTCATACGGGCGGCATTTTTTGCGCGCTGAGTGAGACGACGCCGGAGGTTGCGCGCGAGGCGATGGAGGCGGCGCGGCGGCACGGGACGATCATCAGCTACGACCTGAACTATCGCGATTCGCTGTGGAAATCGATTGGAGGGAAGGCGAAGTCGACGGAGGTGAATCGCGAGCTGGCGAAGTTTGTGGATGTGATGATCGGCAACGAAGAGGACTTTACGGCGGCGCTGGGATTCGAGGTTGCGGGTGTGGGTGACACGCTGGCCGAGCTGGAGAGCGCGAGCTTCCGCAAGATGATTGAGACGGCCGTGAAGGAATATCCGAACTTCAAAGCGGTGGGCACGACGCTGCGGCATGCGAAGACAGCGAGCGTGAACGACTGGGGAGCGATCTGCTACTACGAGGGCGCGTTTCATGAGGCGCGACCGATGCCGGATCTGGAGATATGCGATCGCGTGGGTGGCGGAGACTCGTTTGCTTCAGGTTTGATTTATGGCTTTCTCAATGAGAAGGGCGCGGACTGGGCGGTGAACTGCGGATGTGCGCATGGAGCGTTGGCGATGACGACGCCGGGCGATACCACGATGGCCACGTTTGATGAGGTGCAACGGCTGATGAAGGGCGCGGGCGCGAGAGTGCAGCGGTAAGCCAGGGAACAGGGACCAGGGATCAGGGACCAGGGATCAGGGAACAGGGATTAGGAGTGGTGATGCGGAAAGAGCAGATTGTTGAGCGGATGCGGGAGATTGGGCTGGTGCCGGTGCTGCGTGCAGAGAGCGAGCAGCAGGCGCTGGGCATAGCGTCGGCGATTGCGGACGGCGGCGTGACGGTGCTCGAGATCACGATGACGGTGCCGGGCGCGATTCGCGTGATGGCGCGGCTGACGAAGGAGCGCCCGGATATTTTGATTGGCGCGGGCACGGTGCTGGACCCGGAGACGGCGCGGATTTGCATGCTGGAGGGCGCGCAGTTTGTGGTGAGTCCGGCGCTCAATCTGAAGACGATTGAGATGTGTCATCGCTATTCGATTCCAGTGCTGCCGGGTGCGCTGACGCCGACGGAGGTCGTGACGGCATGGCAGGCGGGCGCGGACGTGATCAAGGTGTTTCCGGCGAGTGCGCTCGGCGGAGCGAAGTATCTGAAGTCGCTCAAGGCTCCGCTGCCGCAGGTGGAGATGATTCCGACGGGTGGTGTCTCGCTGCAGAGTGCGCGGGAGTTTTTGGAGGCGGGCTCGTTTGCGCTTGGTGTGGGTGCGGACCTGGTCGACACGAAAGCGATGGCTGAGGGAAAGCCGGAGAAGATTACGGAGAGCGCGAAGAAGTATCTGGAGATCGTACGGGAGTTTCGGAAGGGCTGATTGATGGTTCGTGGTTGAAAGGTCCGCACTGCATTCGGTCGGCGGACACCGTCGGGGTCCTTCGACTTCGCGCCTGCGGCGCTTCGCTCAGGATGACAATGGATGCGGTGGACGAGCGGATTCGCTGACGCCTTCGCGATCGTTAATAGCCGTGGGCGGCGCGTTCGGTCCAGAGGAGTGGCTGGCGAATGGGGAAGAACTCGGCGAGGTCAGCGGGGACGGGTTGCGCGTCGAGCTTGCGCCAGAGTTCGACGTACTCGGGACGGTTGTAGGCGCGGCCGGCGAAGAGGAGAGCGGGGCGGGGGCCGGGGAGCTGCGATGAAGTGGTCGGCGTCGGCGACGTAGTTCCACTTCTCAGGATGTGCGATGACGGGGTAGAGGTGCGCGGCGACAGAGCGCATGCCGGGGCCGTCGGGGAGTTCGTAATCCCAGAGGAGATCGAACGGCGAGGCGAGGAGCTGGCAGGCGCTGGCGAGGAGATCGAAGTTGAAGAGCGTGTTGCGGTAGGGGTTGGGTGTGGCGACCTCCTGCGGGAAGACGCCGACTTCGTTGATCTGGTTGCGGAGGGTGGGCGCGCGGAAGCGGCGGCGGCAGTCTTCGATGTCCTGATCTTTGCGCGTGGCGCGCGCGATGGCGGAGCGGATGAGCAGCCAGGCGGAGGCGCGATGATCTTTGAGGTCGCGTGCGATGCGGGCGTTGCGGTTGGTGTCGAGCCAGCCGGCGAAGTCGAGAAGCCACTGGTTCAGGCTGTCGCGGTCGTCATCGCCGAGTGCGGGTGAGTCGATGAGGAAGCTGGTAGAGCGGACGAACTCGGCAAGGGGAGTGAGGTCGACGATGCCGGCGGGCGTGCCGGTGTCTTGGTCTGCAGTGGAAGAGCCGTATTCGCGACCGGCGAGGTCGGCACTCGGGAGCATGCGTGTTTCGGGAGTGATGAACCAGGCACGGAGTTGGGCAGATGCCCTCTGCGCATAGGCTTCGTCGTGCGTGAGGACGTAAGCGGCGGCGAGGCAGGAGATTCTGGCGGAGGTGTTGCGGAGTGCAATGGCGTGCGCGCGGAACAGCTTTGTAGTGTTGTGCGGGTCAGAGAGGCCGCGCTCGGGCTCAATCTCGGAGTAGAAGGTGTTGGGTGGAGCGTGTGGTGCGGCCGTGGAAGTGATTGTGGTGATGGGCGCCGCGAGAGCGTGAGGGGCTTCGGCGAGTATGCGCGGGCGCTCTGCGTCGGCAACATTGATGCGCGCGGTCGGCGCTTGCGCGCGGAGTGAATGCGCGGCGAGGCTTGCGCTGGTGAGCGCGAGGAAATCGCGGCGAGTGAGGCCCGGGCTCATTTGGTAGAAAAGGCTCCGAGGGCAATTGTAGGACGAGCATCGTCGGGGACCTTCGGGTATGCGGTGCGCATTGCTGCGCGCCGCTGCGCTTAGGATGACAGCCGCTGTATTCGCTGAATGATCGAATTGGTTTCCGGAAACGACTAGGCCGGTGGGAGTTGGGAGCGGTCCCATCCGCCGCCGAGCACTTTGATGAGCAGGACGGTGGAGTCCATGCGCCGGCGAAGGATGTTGATGTCGTTGACTTCGCTGTTGAGTGCGGCGGTCTGGGCGGTGACGACCTGCAGGAAGGTGTCGACGCCGCCGACGTAGCGGTTGTTGAAGATGCGCTCGGACTCCTGTGCGGCGGCGGTTCCGGCGCGCTGCTGCGCAGCCTCTTCCTGCAGGACGCGGAGAGAGACGAGATTGTCCTCAACCTGCTGGACGGCGTCGAGCACCGTCTGCCTGTAATCGGCGGAGTTGCGGTCGAACAAGGCGAGCGCCTCTTCCTTGATGCCGCGTCTGCGGCCTCCATCGAAGAACGTGTAAGCAAGGCCGGGGCCGAGCGAGTAGACGACGCTTGCGGGCGAGAAGATGGACTGCACGGCGGCGTTCGACTGGAAGCCGAGTGCGCCGCTGAGGTTGATGGATGGATAGAACGCTGCCTGGGCGATGCCGATGGCCTCGTTTCCTTCATCGGCGCGGCGCTCTGCGGCGGCGATGTCGGGGCGGCGCTCGAGGAGCTGGGACGGAAGGCCGGGCGGGATGACTGGAGGCGTGGTGTTCTCGGCGAGCGGCGAAAACGGAATTGTGAGCGAGGCGGGCACTACGCCGATGAGGTTGGCGATTGCGTGCTCGTACTGTGCGCGTTCAATGGCGACGTCAGAGGCGGCAACGATCGCCGTCTGGAGTTGCGTTTCGGCCTGGGTGACATCGCTCTTTACGGCGAGGCCGCCGTTGAAGCGGTTGGTGGTGATGCGGACGGCTTCCTTGAACTGCGTCACTGTGTCGTTGAGGAGCTGTTGCAGGGCGTCATCGCTGCGCAGATTGAAGTAGTCAAAGGCGAGTTCCGCCTGGAGCGAGAGCAGGACGTTAGCGCGATCTGCGGCGCTGGCCTGTGCCTCTTCTTTTCCCGCGGCGATGTTGCGGCGGACCTGCCCCCAGAGATCGACCTCGTAGCTCACCTCGAACGGATACTGCACGGTGGAACCGATTCTGCTGAAACCCGGGGGCGGCGTTGAAATATGCGCCGTTGGAGTAGCGCTGCGAGGTAGAATGACGGGTCTACGCCGATGGTGGGGAAGCGGTCGGCTTTGCGCACAGAGATCTCGGCACGTGCGGCGCGAAGGTTCGCGTCGGCCTGCTTGAGCGTCTGGTTGGCCTGCTCGACCTTCGGCTCGAGCGTGTTGAGCTCGGCGTCATTGAAGATGGTCCACCAGGCGCCGCGAGGAATCGCGTCGGCAGGTTTGACGGTCTGCCATGCGGTGCCGTTGGGCGGTCTCTTGTGGCACGGGGCCGGTTTCTTTGAAGGCGGGCGCGATGGCGACATTCGGGACCACGTACTTCGGGCCGACCATGCAGCCGGCGAGCAGCAGCGGCGCTCCCAGGAGAGCGAGAGAACGGACGCGGCGGTTCATCGGATGACGACTCCGTTGGGATTGATGCGGACGGCCTGACCTTCGGCGAGCGAGTCGGGCGGATCCAGGATGATCTGGTCACCGGGTTCAAGGCCGGCGCCGATCTCCAGTGAGGAGCCGTTATCTTTCGCGATGGTGACAGGCTGCAGATGCACGCGGCCGTTGTGCACCACACCGACGCGAAGGCCTTCGGAACGGAAGAGGAGAGTGTTGGCCGGAATGGAGAGTGCCTTCTGCTGCTGCGGCAGCTTGAAATGCACGAAGACGTAGGCGCCGGGAAGCAGCTTGCCCTGCGGGTTGTCGACGTCTACCTCGACGTTCAGTGTGCGTGACGCCATGTCGATCGCGTTGGAATTGCGGGCGACGCGTCCCGTGAACTGCTGGCCGGGATACTCGTCGAGCGTGAGCGTGGCGATGTCACCATCGTGAATATCGGGTGCGTAGACTTCCGGCACCGGGACAAAGACGCGCAGCTTGCCTGTGGCAGCAATGCGGAAGAGGTCCTTATGCGCGTTTGGGTCGGCGTCCCCGGTGCCCGCGTTGATGAGGTCACCGATGTCGGTGTTCCGGGAGGTGACGATGCCGGAGAACGGAGCGTAGACGCGCTCGAAGGACTGCACCTGCTGAAGGCGGCGCACGTTGGCTTCGGAGGCCTCCATGGCAGCGCGCTTGGCGGCGGCACCGCTGGTGGCTATGTCGGTCTCCTGCTTGGAGACGGAGTCGCTTTTGAGCAGATTCTGATAGCGCGAGGATGTAACTTCGGCCAGGGCAAGATCGGCCTGCGCGCTTTTGAGGTCGGCCTGCGCGACCTGGAGCTGCTGATCGACTTCAGGAGTTTCGATGATGGCCATGAGCTGTCCTTTGGAGACGTGCTGGCCGATATCGACGAAGAAGCTCTTGAGGTAGCCGTCGGTGCGCGCGTAGATCGGCGTGTCGTCGAATGCCTGGGTGTTGCCGGGGAGCGCGATCTCCGATTGCGAACCGCTGACGGATGGATGAGTGACGTTGACGGTGAGCTCGGCGTTTGCCTTGGTGGTCTGGGCGAGATGGTGCTCGTCAGCGGAACGGGTGAGCACTCCCCAGACGATGCCAACGATGATGAGGGCGGCCAAGGCGATGAGTGCGACCCACGCGCCACGCGACACGCGATGAGGAACGGCCAGCGCATGAGCGGGATCCGGATGCGGAGCGATGTGCGGCAACGGCGCATTGCCGTAGTGGTCGAGGGCGATGTCATTTCGGTGTTGATATCAGTCGGCATGTAGATCTGCGGTCATTCTCCGAGGGTCAAGCGGCGGCGTGGGTCTCACGATGAGCCGATTCGGGTGCGGGTTGATGATGCCGGTCGCGGCCATGCAACAGGGCAAAGACGGCGGGCACGAAGACCAGGGTTGCAACGGTCGCGAGCGACAGGCCGCCGATAACGGCGCGGCCCAGGGGCGCGTTCTGTTCGCCGCCTTCGCCCAGGCCCAACGCCATGGGAATCATGCCAATGATCATAGCGAGTGCGGTCATCAGCACGGGGCGGAAGCGGGTGGCGCCGGCTTCGATGGCGGAACGAAGGGCGTCGCCGGTTTCCTGCAGGCGATCCTTCGCGAAGGCGACGACGAGGATGGAGTTTGCGGTCGCGACGCCCATGCACATGATGGCACCCATCAGCGCGGGACTGAGAGCGTGGTGTGCGAGAGGAAGAGCAGCAGGATGATGCCGCCGATCGCGGCGGGCAGCGCCGTGATGATGATGAACGGATCCAGCCAGGACTGGAAGTTCACGACGATGAGCAGATAGACGAGGACGATGGAGAAGACGAGGCCGAAGAGCAGGCCGGTATAGGAGCTGCGCATCGTCTCCACCTGGCCGCGCATGGTGATGAAGTTGCCGCGTGAGAGCGAGGGGCGGTTCTGGTCGACGATGCGCTGGACGTCGCGTGCGACCGCGCCGAGATCGCGGTCCTGCACGCCGGCGTAGATATCGAGCGGTGCGGCGAATCCCGTAGTGGGAGACGATTGGAACTTCGGAGGAGCGCGAGATCCCGGCGACATCGGCCAGGATTTCGGGATTCTTTGCAGCCAGCCGAGGTCATGGGGATGTTTTCGAGATCCTGCAGCGACTGAATGCGATATTGCGGGCTTTCCGCGATGATCGGATAGACGACGCCGTTATGCGGGTTCAGGAAGAACATGGGCGTGAGCTGCGATGAGCCGGAGAGGATGTTGAGCACCGAGGAGCCTACGTCCTTTTCGGTGTAGCCGCCGTTCTCGGCCTTGGTGCGATCGACCTTCAGATTGATGACGGGATAGTCGTCGGGCTGTTGCAGGCGGGCGTCGACGACGCCGGGGACCTGGCGAATCTGCTGAAGGATGTGCGTGGCTACCTTGCGGTTTCCGGCGTCGTCGGTTCCGTCGATCTGGATGTCGAGCGGCGCCGGCAGACCGAAGTTCAGGATCTGGGTGACGATGTCGGACGGCAGGAAGTAGAACGTGGTTCCGGGAAATTCCTGCGGAAGCTTCTGACGGAGAAGGCGCACGAAGTCAGCGGTGGGCGTGTGCTTCTCTTTGAGCGAGACCATGATGTCGGCGTCGGCCGCGCCGAAGAGTCCGCTGGTGGCGTGCTGCGTGTTCATGACGGAGTAGGGAAGGCCGATGTTGTCGAGGACGTTGTCTATCTGGTCGGATGGAACGGTCGCGCGGATCTGGTCTTCGATCTCGTCGCAGAGGCGGGCGGTTTCTTCGATTCGTGTGCCGGTCTTGGCGCGGATATGCAGGATGAAGGTTCCGTTGTCGGATGCGGGAAAGAAGTTCTGGCCGAGGAACGGAATCAGCAGCAGCGTCAGAGCGATGCAGCCGAGGAATACGGGGATGAAGATCTTGCGGCGTATGACGACGCGCTCGAGGATCATGCTGTAGCGGTCGCGGACGACTTCGAATCCGCGCTCGAAGCCGCGCTGGAAACGGACGAGAATGTTGCGCGAGCGCGGCGCGTGATCGTCGTGCGGCTTCAGCAGATACATCGCCATGGTGGGGACGAGGGTCTGCGAGATCACGAAGGACGCCAGGACGGCGAAGCAGGCTGCTTCAGCGAAGGGAACGAAGAGATAACGGGAGACGCCGGCGAGAAAGAACATCGGCACAAACACGATGCAGATACATAGAGTTGCCACCAGAATCGGGACAGTGATCTGTGCGCAGCCCTCGAGGATGGCGTTGCGCAGGTCGTGACCTTCTTCGAGATAGCGCTCAACGTTCTCGATGGTGACGGTGGCATTGTCGACCAGGATGCCGACCGAGAGAGAGAGACCGCCCAGCGTCATGATGTTGATGGTCTCGCCGAGGAAGCTCAGCAGGATGATGGACGTGAGCACCGACAGCGGAATGGAGATGGCAATGATGATGCTGGAGCGCCATGATCCGAGGAAGAGCAGGATCATCAGGCCGGTGAGAGCGGCGGCGATGATGCCTTCCCGAACGACGCCGCTGATGGATCCGCGCACGAAGGTAGCTTGATTGGCGAGGGGGGTGATTTTCAGATTAGGCGGAAGGGTGGATTCCACGCGCGGCAGCATCCCGAGCACGCCCTTGACGACGCTGAGCGTAGAGGCTGTGCCGCCTTTCAGTACGGTGATGAGCACGCCGCGATGGCCATCCTGGCGCACGATGTTGGTCTGCGGGATCGAGCCGTCGGCGACCGAGGCTACATCGCGCACGTAGACCATCGCGCCATTCACCTGGTGAATCGGCATGTCGCCGAGTTCGCTGATGGTCTCGGCGCTGCTGTTCAAGCGGACGTCATACTCTGTTGAACCGATCTTGGCCGTGCCGCCGGGCTCGACGACGTTCTGCTGCGCGAGAGCGTTGAGGACGTCGCTGGGCGCGAGACCCTTGGCCTGCAGCGCCTTGGGGTCCAGATAGACCATGATGGAGCGCTGCTTGCCGCCGTAAGCATTTGGAAGAACGGCGCCAGGCACCGTGACGAGCTGCGGGCGGATGAAGTTCGTTGCGTAGTCGTTGAGCTGCTGTTCCGAAAGTCCCTTACCGGAGATGCCAAGCTGGAGAATTGGAACGCTCGACGCGGAGAAGTTGATGATCTCCGGAGGCAGAATGCCGGGGGAAGCTGGCGCAGCATGAATTGCGAGGCGGCTGAGACCTGGGCGTTGGCACGATCAAGTGACGCGCCCTGCTGCAGATAGATCCTGATGATTGCCTGCCCGTTCAGGGTCGTGGATTCGATGTGCTGAACGTTGTCGACGAGGTTGGTGAGCGCCTTCTCATACGGAGTGGTGAGGCGCCCTTCGAGCTCCTCCGGGCTGAGGCCGGTGTACTGCCAGGCGACGGAGACGACAGGGATATCGATGTTGGGGAAGATGTCGGTGGGGGTGCGCAGGATCACCACGGGTGCGGCGATGAGGATGAGAATCGCCAGCACGATAAAGGTGTAAGGCCTATCCAACGCCAGGCGCACGATCGACATTCACTGCTCCCACGGGACAAAGCCGTCCCAGTTAAAAGGACATCATAGATTTGGATCGGGACTCGCAGTTTGTTCCGGAGCCTTCTATCGGAAAAACCGATAGACTTGCAAACTATGGAACTGAGACATTTGCGCTACTTCCAGGCTGTGGCGGAGCTGGGCAGCATGACAGCTGCGGCGCGCCGGCTGTACGTGTCGCAGTCGGCAATCAGTGAGCAGATCCGCGATCTGGAGCAAGAGCTGGGCTGCACGCTGCTGGATCGCGCAGGCAGGCGTGTGCAACTGACACCGCAGGGACAGGTGTTTTTGGACGAAGCCCGACGCACGCTGGAGGCTGCGCAGCGTGCGATTGACGTCACGCGCAAAGCGGCGCATGGCGAGGTGGGAACGCTGGCGATCGGGTTTTTCCTGTGGGGCACGGCGGGATTTTTCCCGCGGATCATTCGGGAGTTCCGGAAGCTGAGGCCGGGTGTACGGCTCTCGCTGGTCGACATGCATGCAACGCAGCAGATTGGGGCACTTGAGGCGGGGACAATCGATGTGGGGCTGACGCGGCCGTTGCAGCCGGCGCTGGAGAAGATTCTTCGCTCGGAGCTGCTGTTTCGAGACCCGGCGGTGGTGGTGATGCGTCCCGATCATAAGCTGGCGAACCAGACGGTGACGGTGCGGGATTTGGCCGAAGAGCGGCTGGTTACCGCCGAACGCCGGTCGAACACGGAATTTTTCGACAACATTGTCGCCGTGTGCGCGGCGGAGGGATTCTCGCCGCAGATTGTGAACACGTCCGCTACGTGGCCGGGAGTGTTGACGCTGGTGGAGGCGGGTGAAGGAATCGCGCTGGTCCCATCCGGAGTGAGGACGCTGAGGATTCGAGGGCTGGTGTTTCGGCCTTTTGAAGGAGCGCTCTCGGCCGGCCTTGCGGCAGTGTGGAATCCGCGCCGCGAGGGACCGGCGCTGCTCGAATTTCTACGGCTCTGCCGCGAGCATCGCGACCGGATACAACGCGGTGAAGCGAAGCTGGACTGAAGTGACTCGAACTCGATGCGGATTCGGATCTGCAGCATTGAAATGATGCTGTGGAAATTACTTATCCGTTTTAGTCACATACATCGTAGAACGACTGCTGAGCAAACCCGGGCTCTGAAGATGGGCGTCTATCCGGATGAGGGTAGTGTTCGCTGGTCCTGGCGCCTCTCTCAGAAGGAGCAACGAATGACTGCGGCTGATGTGCTGGTTGAGAAGCTGATCGATTGGGGCGTGGACACGATCTTTGGACTGCCGGGTGACGGAATCAACGGCGTGATGGAGTCGCTGCGCAAACAGCAGAAGAAGATCCGGTTCATTCACGTGCGCCACGAAGAGTCGGCCGCATTCATGGCGTGCGCGTATGCCAAGTTCACGGGACGTCTCGGCGTTTGCCTTGCGACGTCCGGTCCGGGCGGCATTCATCTGCTGAACGGGCTGTATGACGCGAAGATGGATCAGCAGCCTGTGCTCGCGATTACCGGCATGCAGTTTCGCGATCTGACCGGCACCTACTCGCAGCAGGATGTGGAACTCGACAAGCTGTATATGGATGTTGCGTGCTACAACGAGCGGATTATGGCTGCGCCGCACATGGAACCGGTTGCGGACCTGGCGATTCGCTCAGCCATTGAGAAACGCGGTGTGGCGCACATTACGATTCCGATCGACGTGCAGTTGGCGGATGTAGGCAAGCATGATCGCTCAGAACGGAACAGGCCTCACCACACGTCATCGGTGCGCGCGATCAGCGGCAACGTGCCGCCGATGGAGGATGTGAAGGCCGCCGCGAAGGTGATCAACGACGGTAAGCGCATCGCAATTCTCG
The DNA here is from genome assembly GCA_963716225.1 of uncultured Verrucomicrobiae bacterium. GTDB lineage: Bacteria > Acidobacteriota > Terriglobia > Terriglobales > Acidobacteriaceae > Granulicella. The sequence continues at coordinate 2,926,157 of OY970299.1, forward strand.
CTGGACAGGGCGCGCTTCACGCAAGCGATGAGCTGATCCAGCTTGCAGAGATGCTGGGCGCGCCGATCGTGAAGCCGCTGCTGGGCAAAGGTTGCGTCCCGGACGATTCGCCATATACGACGGGCGGTATCGGTCTGCTGGGCACCGCTCCGAGCGAAGAGGTTTTGGAAAACTGCGACACGCTGATCATGGTCGGCACGTCCTATCCGTACATCGAGTATCTGCCGAAGCCGGGGGACTGCAAATGCGTGCAGATCGATTCCAATGCGGACCGCATTGGACTGCGCTGTGACGCGGAGGTGGGACTCGTAGGCGATTCGAAGAAGACGTTGAAGATGCTGCTGCCGCTGCTGAAGCGCAACAGCTATCGGCGTTTTCTGGAGCGCGCGCAGAAGGGGATGAAGGACTGGATGAAGATTCTGGAGAGAGAGGGAACGAGCACTGCGATGCCAATGAAGCCGCAGGTGGTCGGCTGGGAGCTCTCGAAGTTCACCAAGGAGAATGCGATCATCGTCTCCGACTCCGGAACGAACACAACGGTGTGGGCGCGCTACATGACGGCCAAGAAGGGCCAGATGCACTCGTGCTCCGGCAATCTGGCAACAATGGCTTGCGGTCTGCCATATGCGATTGCAGCGCAGGTCGCCCACCCTGACAAGCAGGTGATTGCCGTGGTTGGCGATGGCGGTTTCACGATGCTGATGGGCGAGATCATCACGGCGGTCGCCTACAAGCTGCCGATCAAGGTTGTGATCATCAAGAACAACACGCTTGGCCAGATTAAGTGGGAGCAGATGGTGTTCGAAGGCAATCCGGAGTACCAGTGCGAGCTGTTCCCGATCGACTTTGTCGCGCTTGCCAAGGCGGTTGGTGCGAACGCCGTGCGTGTTGACGATCCGAAGACTGCCGGCCAGCAGTTCCAGAAGGCGCTTGCGATGCCCGGGCCCGTTATTATCGAGGCCGTTGTTGATCAGTACACCGCGATGCTGCCGGCGAAGATCAAGCCGGAGCAGGCAGTGAAGTTCACGGAGGCGTTGATCAAAGGCGAGCCGAATCGGATACGCATTGCGCTGACTGCCGCGAGCGATACAGTGCGGCAGGTGGTGTGAAGAGCGGTTTCATCGCTCTTCCATCCCCTGCTGTCTTCACCTGTATGAGCGCACGATGAATTCCTCAGAGCCGAACATCGCAGACACGACCGCGACCGCCTACACGATTCCGACGGACGCGCCGGAAGCGGACGGCACCTATGCGTGGAGCAAGACGACGATGGTTGTCGTCGAGATGAAGTGCGAAGGCGCGACGGGCGTGGGTTATACGTATGCCCACAAGACTGCCGCGCCGCTCGCTCGCGAGCTGATGAAGGAACACGTCGATGCGCGCAGTCCGTTCGACACGAACGCGCTGTTCTCATCCATGCGGCACGCTCAGCGCAACTACGGGCGGGATGGGATTGCAGCAACGGCGCTTTCGGCGATTGATATTGCGCTTTGGGACCTCAAAGCGAAGCTGCTGAACCAGCCGTTGTGTGGCGTGCTGGGACAGATGCGCGACGGCGCACCGGTGTATGGGTCGGGTGGATTCACGACCTACACGGACGAGCAGCTTCGCGCGCAGCTTGGTGGATGGGTGAACGAGGGAATTCCGCGCGTGAAGATGAAGATTGGAACGCATCCTGAAGACGATCTGCGGCGGGTGAAGGTAGCCCGCCACGCGATTGGAGATGCGACGGAGCTGTTCGTCGATGCGAACGGAGCGTACTCGCGCAAGCAGGCTCTTGCATTCGCGGAGCGCTTCGTGAGTGAGTGCAACGTGACGTGGTTTGAGGAGCCGGTGAGCTCGGACGATCTCGCCGGGCTGCGGCTGCTGCGCGATCGCGCGCCGGCGGGCATGGATATTGCAGCGGGCGAGTATGGCTGGACCGCGATGTATCTGCGTAACATGATCGAGGCGGAGGCCGTCGACGTAATCCAGGCTGACGCAACGCGCTGCGGCGGGGTGACCGGATTCATGGATGCGGTGGCGCTCGCGGATGCGCACCCGCTGCCGCTGTCCGCGCATTGCGGACCGTCGGTGCATTTGCATCTTGCGTGCGCGGCGCGGCCGCTGCGGCACGTCGAATATTTTCACGATCATGTGCGCATCGAGAGCATGCTCTTCGACGGCTTTCGCGCCGCACAGCAGGGCGTGATGTACCCGGATCTATCGCGGCCGGGAATGGGACTGGAGTTCAAGCGGGCAGATGCGGAGCGGTATCGCGATGATGTGTGAACCCATGAAGAGAGCCGCGCGATGAAGCTGCCTGACACATCGCCGCGCGAGCTCCTGCATCTGCTGCCGAAGCCGCTGCGCGGACCCGCGGAGAACGCGCTCGCGCATATTCAACATGGCTGCTTTCAGCGGTCGATGGCATTCATCGTTGCGGGCAGCAGCCTCGTCAGCACGCTCGAGGTCAGCTACGAACATTATCGCGGAAGCTACTCGAATCCAGTGATGTTTACGCCGGTTGCGCTCGGCGGCGCGCTCACGATCGCGTCCACTGCGGGAGTGTTCAACCGGCGTGCCGCGAAGTCGTGGATGCGTTGGCTGAGTTACATCACGCTGGTGGATGGAGCGGTCGGGTTTTTCTTCCATGTTCGCGGTGTCGCGCGCAAGCCCGGCGGATGGCGCATGCCGGTGACGAACGTGGTGATGGGACCGCCGCTGTTTGCGCCGCTGCTCTTCGGCACGAGCGCGTACCTCGGCGTGATCGCGTCCTATCTCCAGCCGGAAGAGGATTTCCACCGCTTCGGCGGACTCCGCAGCCGCGGGATTGAGATGACCTCTCCATTTCGGCATGGCGATTTTCGCGAGGACATCCGTACGGGAAGATTTCAGCGGCACCTTTGCATCGTGGCGGCGGCGTGGACGGTTTGCTCCGGGATGGAGAGCTGGTACTCGCACTATAAGGACAACTTCAAGTACAAGGTACAGTGGTCGCCGGTGCTCCTGACGCCGCTGATGCTCGCGGCAACACTGGGAGCGTTGAAGAGCAAGCGCCTTGCGATCACGTTGCTGCCGGCTGTGTCGGCGTTGTTGATGCTCGACGGCGTGATCGGGTTCGGATATCACGTTCGCGGAATCCTCAGGCGACCGGGTGGCAAGCGGAAGCCGCTCTACAACACGCTGTATGGCCCACCGGTATTTGCGCCGCTGCTGATTGCGGCGTGCGGGATGCTGGGCACGATCGCGTACCTGATGAGACGGGAGCGTTAACGATGGCGACGAAGAAGGACAAGGAACGGATGCCGTGCACGAATCCCGCCACCGGAGCGCCGCTGCCGAAACGCGATCAGCCCGGCTACTATCCCGGCTTCAGCACGCTCAGTCAGAAGCGCTACTGGGATGCGACCACGCGCAAACTTGTGGAGGAACGCGTCTCGCGGCAGAAGCCGATCCGCTTCTTCACGCCTGAGGAAGCGCGCACCATGGAGGCGGTGGTCGACCGGATAATGCCGCAGGAGGACCGCACCGACGAACGACGCATTCCAATTCTTCCTGGAATCGACGAGCGCCTGTACGAGGACCGGCTCGACGGATATAGGTTCGAAGATATGCCACCCGACCAGGAATCGTACCGGATCGGCGTGGGTGCATTAGAAGAGATGGCGCAGACGCTGTACAAGCTCAGTTTTCACGAACTCAGCGTGCGCGAGCAGGAGGAGATCCTCAAATCCATTCACGATGGCAAGCCGCAAGCCGCGCAGGAACTCTGGAAGCGAATGAACGTCGACCGTTTCTGGACGCTGCTTGTGACAGACGTCGTGTCGGTCTACTACGCGCATCCGTGGGCGTGGGACGAGATCGGTTACGGCGGCCCCGCGTACCCGCGTGGCTATATGCGACTGGAAGAGGGTGAGCCTGAGCCTTGGGAGGTGGATGAGCAAAGGTATGAGTGGAACGCGCCGGCTGACTCCATCAGTGACGCCGAGGAGTCGCGCGGCGAAGGTCACGCGCAGCACGCACACCAAGGACAGGAAGGCACACATTGAGTCTTTTTGAGCACAATGCGCCCATTGGCGGAGCCTTCGAGAAACCCAAGGACGACGTGCATCGTCTTGGGTCGATGCAGCAAATCAAGGTGCCTCCGCGCCGTTTCAAAGACGGTGATCTGATCGACTTTGCGATCGTGGGCGTCGGGTCGGCCGGCGGCGTGCTGCTGCAGCGCCTGGCGCGTGCGGGGTTCAAAGTCGTGGGCTTTGAAGCGGGGCCATTCTGGGACACCGAGCGCGATTGGGTCTCCGACGAAACTGGATCACACAAGCTGTACTGGAACGATCTGCGCATCACCGGCGGCGAGCATCCGCTGGCGCTCGGTGCAAACAACAGCGGCAAGGGCGTGGGCGGCGGCTCCGTGCACTGGGCTGCGTTCGTGCCGCGTTTTCATCCGTCTGACTTTGAGGTCTACACACGCGACGGCGTGGGCGCTGACTGGCCGATCACGTACGCAGATATCGAGCCGTACTATGACCTGCTCGAGCAGGAGATTCCTGTTGCCGGCCCTGCGTGGTATCCGTGGGGCAAGCCGCATGGACATCCGTACGCGCCGCATCCGATGGGCGGCGTCGGCGACGCGCTGATCGAAGGCTGCACGAAGCTCGGCATCGGCGTAAGCGCAGGTGGACCGGTTGCGATTCTCTCCGCCTCGCATGGTGATCGTCCGCATTGCATCTATCGCGGGTTCTGCATCCAGGGATGCAAGGTCGGCGCGAAGGCATCCACACTCATCACGCATGTTCCGGATGCAATCAAGAACGGAGCGGAGATTCGCGACTGCTGCATGGTCGCGCGCGTGTCGATGGGCAAAGACGGTCGCACCGACGGGATCGTCTACCTCGATGCAGAAGGCAAGGAACACTTTCAGCGCGCGCGCGCGGTGATCGTGTGCGGGTATGCTCTGGAGACGCCGCGGCTGCTGCTGAACTCGGCATGTCCGGGCCATGAGCGGGGACTGGGGAACTCGTCGGGCACGCTCGGCAAATACCTGATGGCCCAAGCCGGCAATGTCATCCTCGGCCGATTCGAAGATCTCGTGCGGATGTACAAAGCGCCGCCGGCGCATGCGCTCACGGAAGAGTTTTACGAGACGGATCCGAAGCGTGACTTTGCTCGCGGCTTCGCTGTGCAGACGGTCGGCCCGCTGCCAGTCGCGTTTGCCAAGCAGATGATGGCCGCCAAGGGCGCGTGGGGGTGGTCGATGCGCCGCAACATGATGGATTACAACCACTGGGCCGCGTTCGGATTGCTCGGCGAAATCCTGCCATGGGCGGACAATCGCATTGAGCTTGCCGACGGGCGCGAAGGCCGGCAGGATGCCCGCGACCGCTTCGGCTTACCCGTCGCACAGGTGACATTCTCGCTGAAGGACAACGACAAGAAGCTGATTGAGTTCGGCAAGAACAAGACCATGGAGATTATGTGGGCGGCGGGCGCCGTGGAGGTGGTGCAGGAGTCGCGCTACGCGCATCTCGTCGGCGCGTGTCGCATTAGCAAGACACCCGATGCGGGTGTGTGCGACAAGTTTGGCCGCACCTGGGATGTCGCGAACCTGTTCGTGATGGACGGATCTGTGATGCCGACGCAGGGTTCAGCGAATCCGGGTCTCACGATTCAGGCACTCGCCGCGCGCACCGCTGACTATCTGATCTCGCAACAGGAAAGCGATCTTCACAAGCGACCGCCGCGATATGGCCGAGCCGCCGTGCCGGCACTCACTCGCGCCGCCCGGTACGTTCACACGAGGGATTCCACACCTGCGCTGAACTCGCTGAGAAGCTGCTCCGTGCGCTCGTGACGATGGTCAAAGACGCCGGCCAGCACGCGCTCAAACGGAAGCGCACTCATCACCCGTCCGAACAAGCCCAAGGGAAGCTCATACTCGATGGTGTCGATGAGCAGGGTTCCGGGTTTGCCGGTCTGCTCAGATTCCATCGGCTGCACGCGATGGCATTGCCGCCAATACCGGAACGGCCCTTCGACCTGCCGGTCGCAAAAGCGTTCGTTCCAATGAAAATCTTCGATCTCCGCGACCCACGCGAGACGAACAGGAGCAAGCGGCGCTGGCCGGAAACTGAGCGACAGACGCGTTCCGGCGCCGGCAACGATGGTGGCCTGCGGCGTCATCCCCTCATTGTGCGGCGCCGGCCTGAGCTCAATCTCGTCGATACGGGTCGCTTGCCAACGTGGCTGCAGCTTCGGCAGATTCGATGGATTTGCAAAGAAAGCAAACACGAGGTCCACGGGATATGGCAGCCACTGCACCGCCCGGAATCTGTCCCGCATGCGACTCCTCCGACGTACGCAAAGAATACCGCATGTGTGTTAGCAGATTAAGGCTGCGTACCATCTCGTAAAAACGATTTGTGAGTCGCTTTCCGAGTTCAATTCTCGGTACGCAAAAGCGAGGGGGCAGCGTCCTCCGCTGCCCCCCTTTTGTCTGACGTCAATGCATCACGGCATCAGCACTGAGTCGATTACCTGGATAACGCCGTTCGATTGGTATACGTTCGCGGTGGTGATCCACGCGGATCCACCTTTGTCGTCCGTGATCTTGATGCGACCGTTGTCCATCATGAACTTGAGCTCATCGCCTTCTACTGTCTTGAGCTTCAGCGTGCCTCCGTTGGACTTGATCTCTTTCATCAGCTTGCCGGTGCTGTAGGTGCCCGGCACAACGTGGTAGGTCAGCACCTTGGTGAGCGTGTCCTTGTTCTCCGGCTTCACCAGGTTGTCGACCGTGCCCGCGGGCAGCTTCGCGAAAGCGTCGTCGGTGGGCGCAAACACTGTGAACGGTCCCGCGCTGTTCAGCGTGTCCACCAGGCCGGCAGCCTTCACCGCGGCAACCAGCGTCTTGTGAATGGGAGAGTTCACCGCGTTCTGCACAATGGTTTTGTTCGCGTACATCGGCGCGCCGCCCACGTTCGGGTCCATCTTCTGCGCAGAGGCGTTGAGGCAGCCCAGCGCAAGCGTCGCGGCGGCCATTGAGGCAAGGAAATTCCTGATCGGCTTCTTCATAGTCCGTCCTTCATTCGAGAGTGTTGGAAATGCCGTCCCCGTGCGGCCGCAGATCGAGAACGTACATCTTCTCTACGCGTGCGACGCCACACTGGATTGCGAGAAGGAGCCGCGCGGCACGGGAATCTGGCTGGCTGCCCGTACAGCCGTTGACAAAGCCCTGTGAGGCTCATCAACTGAGAGCGGGAAGGAACTTTGCCGGCCAGACTCGACGCCAACCCGGAGACGGACACAGCTTGTGGAACAGTTCATGTGCCTGCCAAACCCAGATCAAAGAAAACGGAGCACGCGCGCGGTCTCCTGCTGATCGGGCTCTTCAAGCTGAGCAAGGCGACTCTGTCTGTCGCGCTCGGCGTGGGCGCGTTGAAGCTGCTGCATCACGACTTCCCCAGCGTGATCCTGCACGTTACGGACGCGCTTCGAATTGATCCTGAAAGCCGCATCGTCGGTCTGCTGATGTCCAAGGCGGACCTGGTGGGCGCGGAGCAACTCCGTCAGTTCAGCGTGCTCACGTTCGGGTACGCGGTCCTCTGCCTGATCGAAGGCACTGGCCTGGTGCTCGAAAAACGCTGGGCGGAGTACTTCACGCTCACACTCACCACGCTCGCCCTGCCCTGGGAGTGCTTCGAGCTCTATAAGGAGTGGACGACGCTGCGCATAGCGCTGCTGATCGTCAACCTCGCCGTTCTCGGCTATCTGGTGTGGCTGTTTCGCCGCGACCGCCGGCGCGACACTGCGGCGCGCGTCGCCTGAGCAGCGTCGCGAAGAGCGACTTTCGCCTAAATTTCGCTATCCCAACATGGCCCATTCGGGCAAGTGAGCATCTGGTTAAGACTCGGCAACCTAAACCCCACATATAGTGGTGAAAGCCATTCCATGCCCAACATGCCAGGTTTTCCACAAAATGCGAGGAAAACTCCACCCCAACTCACAAATTAGGCCTTTACAGGCGAAGTCCGGGGCTGCACGATGAGTGGAGTTGAGTGGTCAAAAGTAGAAAAAAGAGGAAGAACAGAACAATTTCAATCTCCTTCAGTTTACTTTTTCCAGCTTTCACCAGAGGTACCGGTTGAGGTTCAGGCATGTTTCGGGGCAATCATCCAGCGCGGGTCGACGAAAAGGGCCGATTGAAGGTCCCGTCGGAGTTCAAGGCCGCGTTGGAGGCCGAGGGTCGGGAGTGCTTTATCACCAGCCGGGACGGACAGCGGGCCGAGATTCACTCGATGAAGGATTGGGAGCAGATTGAAGAGTCCCTGGCCAAGCTGCCCGCCAGCGCCGCAAAGAGGAGGTTCCTCGATGCGACCAACTACTACGGGCAGGCGGTCAGGATGGATGACCAGGGCCGGCTGCTGATTCCGCAGCTGCTGCGCGAAGCGGCAAGCCTGGTCGGCGATGTTGCGGTGATGGGCATCGAGAAGAAGTTGGTTGTGGCGAACGATGCCAGGCTCAGGGCTCAGGTTACGGAGAACCCGGCCACGGACGAGGACATCGAGTCGCTGGGAGTGGTTGGGTTGTAAGTTTTCGGTCCCTTGATTTTCGGCCTCCTAGCGGGGCGCATGAGGCGGCAGCAGATGAACACACCGCAGCATGTACCGGTTCTTTTAGAAGAGAGTCTCGAATTCCTCGCTGTGCGTCCAGGTGGCGTCTACGCAGACGCAACGCTCGGGCTAGCCGGACATTCCGCCGAGATTGCGCGGAGGCTCGGAGCGAAAGGGAAGCTGATCGCCGTTGATCGCGACCCTGAGGCGATGAGCAAGGCGCAGGCAAGGCTCGCGGCATTAGCCGATGAGCTGGGCGGCGAGATGCCGGCTGTTGAGTACATCAGCAGGGCCTTCTCGGAGATAGCCGAAGTCATCGCGCCGGGCACGCTCGACGGCCTGCTCGCGGATTTTGGCGTAAGCAGTCTGCAGCTCGATGAGGCACACAGAGGATTCAGTTTTCGGGCCGACGGGCCGCTGGACATGCGGATGGATCCGCGCAGCAGCCTCACGGCCGAACAAGTGGTAAATCAGGCGGACGAAGAAGAGCTCGCCAACCTGATTTACGAATTCGGAGAGGAAAGGAGGTCGCGGAGAATCGCCAGAGCTATTGTGCGGGCGCGGCCGATATCGACAACAGCAGAGCTTGCTCGCGTCGTTTCGGCCGTCGCCCCGCCAATAAAGTCTGAGCGTGGCAGAAGCCCGATTCATCCGGCGACCCGAACCTTTCAAGCTCTTCGAATTCGCGTGAACGACGAATTGCAGGAGATCCAATCGCTGCTCAGGAGCGCGGGATCACTGCTGAAGCCGGGCGGAAGAGTGGTGCTGATCAGCTTCCACTCTCTCGAAGACCGGCTGGTAAAAGACGCGCTGCGAGATGGCGCAAAGGCAGGCCAGTACGAGCTGCTGACCAAGAAACCGGTCGTGGCAACGGAGCAGGAGTCGCTCCGGAACCCGCGATCACGCAGCGCAAAGTTACGCGCCGCACAAAGAATTTGAGATCGGGCCGGGGTTGTCCTGCCGTGCTTTCAGGCGAAAGACAACCCGCAACACAAGTCCCTTCCTCAATCCGCAACCCCGGCCCGGGTAATGCAATCGCGGACGGGAAGTACACAGGCAGAAACGCTACCTTGAAAGGAGGCGGGCGATGGCGACATTGGCGATAGCAGGTCAGGGAATGGAGCAGATGCAGGCGCGGCGCACGCACACGCGCAGCCTCAGCATGGCCGAGCGCAACCGCGAGCTTTTCGAAGCACAGCGCGCTCGCCGCCGCGGTCCCACTCCTGAGATGTTCTTCACCAAGCACCTCGACAACACGCGCCTGGTCAAGACCGACGACCCCGAGCGTCATCGCGAGATGCGCATCTTCACCATGACGATGACGCTGCTCTTCGCGCTCACCATGACCTACGTCTGGCAGCACTTTTCAGCGATTGAAGTTGGCTATAAGGTCGAGGCGCAAAAGCAGCAGGTGGATCAGCTTCGCGAGCAGAACCGCCAGCTTCGTTTGTCCGAGGCGCAACTCAGCGATCCAGGCCGCATCGACACGATTGCCAAGCAGCTTGGACTCAACACGCCACTTCCTGGTCAGGTCGTACGTCCTAATGGATCCAACGGTGCAACGCCCGTTCTTGCACAGGCACAGAAGCCGGCATTCGCAACAATTCAGTAGCATCTAGCTAACACACACAAAGTAAGTCAACACTTTGGAGCTCGCTCCCACTCAACAGGAATCCGATTCATGAAGTCTTCGCCACGTCAGACGATGACCGCGCCGATCCGGCGGGTCCGTTTCGTCTACGTGGCTTTCTTTTTCTGTTTCTGGGCTGTCGCAATCGGGCTACGCCTCTTCTGGTTGCAAGTTGTGCGCCACAGCGAGTTCGTTGAACGCGCGATGAAGCAGCAGCAGCGCACCTTCGAGGTCGCACCACGTCGCGGCGTGCTCTACGACCGCAACCTCCGCGAGCTCGCGATGACGGTGCTCGTCGACAGCATCTATGCGGTGCCCAGCGAATTAGGCGAGAACCGCCCGCAGGATGCGGCGCTACTTGCCAAGGTCGTGCATACCGACCCGCTCGACCACTACACGACCGAGCAGCAGATGCTCGCGCGCTTCACCGACTCGCGCAACTTCGCCTGGGTCGCGCGCAAGGTGACGCCCGACGTTGCCGACCGCGTCCGCGAGCTGAACCTCAAGGGCATCTACTTCCAGAAAGAGTTCAAGCGCTTCTATCCTGACGCCGATCTCGCCGCGCACGTTCTGGGCTATGTCGGCACCGATGACAACGGGCTCGGCGGCCTGGAACGTGAGTTCGACGACGAGCTGCACGGCGTTCCCGGCCACATGCTCACTGCCGTCGATGCCAAGCGCCACGTGATGGGCTCCGAAGAGAGCGAGCCGATGCCGGGCGAGAACCTCGTGCTCTCGATCGACGCGAACATTCAGTACATGGCGGAGCGCGCGCTTGATGAGCAGGTGCAGAAGCTTAAGGCGCTGCATGGAACCATCGTCGTTCAAGATCCGCACACCGGTCAGATTCTTGCGCTCGCTGTCTCGCCGCGGTTCAATCCCAACGACTCCCGCCACATCGATCCGCAGGATCTTACGGATCTCGCCGTCAGCGACATCTACGAACCGGGCTCGACGTTCAAGCTTGTCACCTACTCCGCCGCCCTCGATGGTGCGGGAGTGCAGCCGACTGATCTCGTCGATTGCCAGGGCGGTTCAATGACGATGTACGGCCGCACCCTGCATGACGATAAGTCGGATCACCTGGGCGTGGTCACGGTGAGGCAGGCGCTCGAACACTCGTCAGACGTCGGCGCCGCGAAGATGGCGCTCAAGCTGGGTCCCGACAAGTTCTACAAGTACATGCGCTCGTTCGGCTTCGGGGACCGCACCGGCATCGAGCTGCCAAGTGAAACGCGCGGTCTCCTACGCCCGCCGCGAAAGTGGGGATCGACCAGCATTCTCTCTCTGGCCATCGGGCAGGAGATTGGTGTCACCCCTATTCAGCTCGTCGCCATGGTCTCGTCGATCGCGAACGGCGGCGAATACATTCCGCCGCACATCCTGCTCGCATCCACCGACGACATGAAGGGAGGCCAGAGCCTGAAGGCCGAGCCCTTCCGTCCCGAGTTCCAGCTCCCCGCAACTCTGCCTGACGGTTCGCACCGGGTTATCTCGGAGCTGACCTCCGCGAAAATGCGGTCGATGATGCAGGGCATCGTCGTCGAGGGCACCGGTAAACTCGCCGTACTCAACGGCTACAGCTCCGCCGGCAAGACCGGAACAGCCGAGAAGATTGACCCTGCGACGCACACCTACTCGCACACCAAACTCGTCGCCAGCTTCGCCGGCTTTGCTCCCGTCAGCGACCCGGCGATCGCAATCGCCGTTGTCATCGATACACCCACCGCGGGCGGCGAAGATATGCACTACGGCGGTGCGGCGAGCGCTCCGGTGTTTGCGAAGGTTGCACAGCAGGTGCTCGAATATCTTGGCGTGCCCCACGATCAGCCGCTCAAGACCAGGCAGCAGATGCAGCAGATCGCGGCCAGTGTGCAGCCAGATGATGTGCCTGACGAAAACGCCGATCTAAGTGCGATGTTCGATGACATTAACAGCCTTCCCGCCGATGATCCGCTGCGCCAGCCCGCCGCGGCGGCGGCGATGCAGCAGAACGAAATCGCGGATCAACGTGCAGCCGCGGCTTCTGCAAGCGCTCCGCCGCCCAGGAAGGGAATTCTCGGTCTACCGAGTAAAGTCCTCTCTGCGTTCCACGCCAATGGCGACACAACGTCTGTGATCTCCGACGGAAGTGCCGATGCTCAGCCGCTCACGCAAGCGCACGTTGATCCGCCAGTGCAATCGCGTGGCAACGGAGCTGTGGTGGTCGATGCCGGTAAGCGCGTCTCTGTACCCGAGTTCCGCGGCTCCGCGCTTCGTTCCGTCGTCGAGAGTGCGACCAACCTCGGGTTGCGCGTAGAAACGCTCGGCAGCGGCCTGGCACGTGACCAGATGCCCGCGGCCGGCACGATGGTGCCGCCCGGAACCGAGATCGTTGTGCGCTTCGCGCGTTGAGTTCGTCACTTCATTCGAGGGCCGGTCCGATGAGATGGAGCGAGATCGCCGCCGAGCTTCGATCCCAGAAGACGGCTGGACCCGAAGACATAGAAATCAGCGGCGTGCAGTACGATTCGCGGCGCGTTGCTGCTGGTGACGTGTTCGTCGCGATGCGTGGTGGATCGAACGATGGCAATCGCTTCGTCGACGCTGCAATGCAGCAAGGTGCCGCCGCGATCGTCACTGACTCATCCGAAGTCTTCAATCAACTGCGATCGTCCCGGCCGGAACTTGGAGTCGCGCTCGTTACGCATGGCCGCCGCGCACTTGCCGAGGTCAGCGCTGCCGTCTTCGGACATCCTGAACGCAAGCTGAACCTCAGCGCCGTCACTGGCACGAATGGAAAGACGACAACAACATTCTTGCTCGAACAGCTTCTCGCCAGCGTCGATCGCAAGACTGTTCTCCTCGGTACCATCGAAACCCACATCGCCGGCGCGGTCCGCCCGACGGAGCACACCACACCTGAAAGCCGCGACATCTATGCGGTTTTCGCCGAAGCCGTGAACGCCGGCTGCACCGAAGCCGCCATGGAGATGAGCTCCCACGCCCTCGAGCAGGAACGCGTCTGCGGCCTTCCAGTCGAGGTCGCCATCTTCACCAACCTCACCCAGGATCATCTCGATTTCCACGGCACGATGGACGCGTACGCCCGTGCAAAGGCGAAGCTCTTCGCCGGTGTAGGCGCACCTCCGCCGCGCGTGGCCGTCATCAACGAGGACGATACGTATGCTCTGCAGATGCGCGAATCGTTCCGCGGCGAACACCTGATGCGCTACGGCCTGGAACAAGCATCGGCAGAGTATCGCGCCGCGAGCGTGCACCTTGCAGTCGGCGACACTCACTTCGACTTCGTCACTCCGAACGGCACAATTGCGATCCGTTCACCGCTTAGCGGCCGCGTGAACGTCTACAACCTGCTCGCCGCAATGTGCGCCGCACTCGCACGCGGCCTCACGCTCGAGCAAATCGCGCGGGCAACTCCCACGCTGAAGCAAGTTCCCGGCCGCTTCGAAGTCGCGCCTGGATCTGATCGCGCCGGCTTCAGCGTCGTCGTCGACTACGCGCACACCGACGATGCGCTGCGCAATCTAATCGCCCTTGCGCGCGAGAGCGTCGCCGCGCACAACGGCCGAGTCATCACGCTCTTCGGCTGCGGCGGCGATCGCGACCGCACCAAACGTCCGAAGATGGGCCGCGCCGCCGCCGAAGCCAGCGACCTGGTGATCATCACCAGCGACAACCCACGCAGCGAACATCCCTCCTCAATCATCGACGAGATCCTTCCCGGCGTGCGCCATACCAGCACGCCCTTCATCATCGAGCCCGACCGCCACGCCGCGATCGAGCTCGCCATCCGCTCGGCGAAGCCCGGCGACATCGTCCTGCTCGCCGGAAAGGGACATGAAAAGGTACAAGTTTTCGCCGATGGCGCCATTCCGTTCGATGATGTAGCAGAGGCCTCACGAGTCCTCGCACAACTCACTGAGGTGCGCGCTTGATCCTGACCCTGGGACAGATTGCCGACTGGATTCACGCTGAAGGAGACTTCGATCCGAGCCTCACCGCCGTCGGCTACTCCATCGACTCGCGCACCATCAACGCTGGCGATCTGTTCTTTGCTGTTCGCGGCGAGCGCATGGACGGACACGACTATGTTCTCGACGCGCTTACGAACGGCGCCGTGGCTGCCGTCGTCAGCATGCGCTGGCTCGTTCCGGAAAACGTTGGGCAGTCGAAGCTCCTCCGCGTGCCCGACGAAGACGCGGACTGCGTTCTCCACGCAATGCAGCAACTCGCCAACCGCGTCCGGCGCGTCTGGGCGGGGCGCGTGATCGGCGTCACCGGCTCGGCTGGAAAAACGACTACGAAAGAGTGCATCGCTGCCATCCTCGCCAAAAAGTTCGAGGTGCTCAAGACCACGGGCAACCTGAATAATCACTTCGGCGTGCCTTCGCAACTGCTTCGCCTGGAGCCGCAGCACGAGGTCGCGGTACTCGAAATGGGCATGAACCACGCGGGTGAAATCGCCGCGCTCGCCAGGATCGCCGAGCCCAACTGGGCGGTCGTCTCCAACGTTGCTCCCGTGCATCTCGAATTCTTTCCGGACGGCATCGCCGGAATCGCGCGCGCAAAATACGAGCTCGTCGAGTCGCTCCCGCCCGACGGCTACGCCATTCTCAATGCCGACGACGAGCGCGTCGCCGCATTCGCGCGCGGTCTCGGTGAGCGCGCGCTGCTCTACGGCACCGAGCCCCGCGCCTATGTCCGCGCCGAACAGATCCAGGACGAAGGTCTGGACGGCACACGGTTCATGCTCGTGGTCGAAGATCTTCATCGCGAGATCCACCTGCACCTCATCGGCCGCCACAACGTGCTCAACGCCCTCGCGGCCATCAGCACCGGCCTGCTCAGCGACATCGACATCGACACCTGCTGCGTCGCCGTTGAGGAGATGCGCCCCACGGAGAAGCGCGGCCGTGTGGTGGAATTTCGTGGCGCCCGCCTCGTCGACGACACCTATAATTCCAATCCGCGGGCGCTCGCGTCCATGGTCGAAGCGCTCCGCCACACGCCCGCCGAGCGCCGCTTCGTCATCGCCGGCGAGATGCTCGAGCTCGGCCCCGACGGCCCTTCGTTGCACCGCGCCTCGGGCGAGCACATGGGCGGGCTGGACGGCGTGATCGGGGTTCGGGGTCTCGCCTCGCACATCGTCGAGGGCGCACGCTCCCAAGGCGTCACAGCAGAGTTCGTCGAGAGCCCCGGCGAGGCCAGCGTCTGGCTCGAGCAGAATCTCCGCAAGGGCGACGTCGTTCTGCTTAAGGGCTCCCGCGGCGTGCATCTCGAGCGCGCTCTCGAAGCGTTGGAGGAATAGCTCGCGCGCAGGGAACGAGCTTGGTTCGCCATCAGTGCGAGCCGCGTTTTACGCAGGCCCACAGCGTAAGATAGCGACGGAACCCATCGCGCGCGAGGCGGCTTCTTGCTCTACTGGCTGCTCTATCAAAAACTGTTTCCGTACTTCCGGTACTTCCGGATCTTCCGCTACGTCACGTTTCGCTGCGTCTTCGCGAGCCTGACGGCGCTGCTCATCGGCCTGCTCATTGGTCCGTACGTCATTGAGCGCTTGCGCCAGTTCCAGATCGGCCAGTACATCCGCGAAGAAGGTCCGCAGAGCCATCAGAAAAAAGGTGGAACGCCGACGATGGGCGGCGTCCTCATCTGCATCTCCATCCTTATTCCCACGCTGCTCTGGAGCGACCTCTCGAATCCTTTTGTGTGGCTCGTGATGTTCGCGACCATAGCGTTTGGCGCCATTGGATTCGCGGACGACTACACAAAGGTCGCAAACAAGCGGAACCTCGGCCTCACTTCAGTGCAGAAGCTGATTCTGCAATTCATCGTCAGCGCAACAATCGCGGTCGCGCTCATCGTGCTGCAGGGACAAGGCTTTTATTCCACGCGGCTGATCGTCCCGTTCATCAAGCACTTCCGCCCCAACCTGATGATCGACAGCCTGCTGCACGTGCATCTTCTGTGGCCGCTGGCGTTCATTCCGTTCGTGCTCTTCGTCATGCTGGTCATCACGTTTTCGAGCAACGCGGTGAATCTCACCGACGGCCTGGACGGGCTTGCCATCGGCTGCACGATCATTGCGGCGGGCGCGCTCACGGTGCTCACCTACGTCAGCGGCCATGTCGTCTTCGCCGACTACCTCGAACTGCAGCGCATGCCCGCAGTCAGTGAACTCACCGTCTTCTGCGGAGCGATGGTCGGCGCGAGCATTGGGTTCCTCTGGTATAACGCGCATCCCGCCGAGGTCTTCATGGGCGACGTCGGCTCGCTCGCGCTCGGGGGCGCCATCGCGACCGTCGCCGTATGCATCAAGCAGGAGCTTCTGCTGCCGTTCATCGGCGGCGTGTTCATCCTGGAGGCCGTCAGCGTCATGCTCCAGGTCGGCAGCTACAAGCTCCGCGGCGGCAAGCGCATCTTCCGCATGGCCCCGCTACATCACCACTTCGAGCTCGGCGGCTGGTCGGAGTCCAAGGTCATCGCCCGCTTCTGGATCATGGCACTGGTCTTCGCGCTGTTTGCGCTCACAACGCTGAAGCTGCGATAAACGTGGCAGCTTCGAATAATCATGGAACTGAAAAACAAACGCGTCCTTATAGTTGGTCTTGGCAAGAGCGGCATCGCAGCCGCGCGGTTTCTGAAAGCGCGCGGAGCGCAGGTGACGGTCAGCGACATCCGGCCGGCGGGGCTGATTGCAGAGCTGCCCGCGCTGCTCGACGCCGGCATCATGGTCGAAACCGGGAGCCACGGCTTGCTGACGTTTCGTCGACAGAATTTGATCGTCGTCTCGCCGGGCGTGCCGCTGAATACGCCGGAGCTCTCGACCGTGCGCGCGCTCGGGATTCCGATCGTTGGTGAGCTGGAGCTTGGCGTCCAGTTCCTGCAAGGACAGATCGTCGCAATCACCGGATCGAACGGCAAGACTACGACGACAACACTCATTGGCGAGATCCTGAAGGCGAGTGGCAAGCCGACGCTGGTCGGTGGCAATATCGGCCGTCCCGTTGTGGAGATGATTGCCGAGTCAACCGCCGAAACCTGGAGCGTTCTCGAGGTCTCGAGCTTCCAGCTGGAAACAATTCAAACCTTTCATCCGCGCATCGCGCTGGTGCTGAACATCACACCGGACCATCTCGACCGCCACGGCAGTTTCGAGGCGTACGCCGCGGCGAAGGCTCGCATCACCGAGAACCAGACCGCGGACGATTTCCTGCTGCTCAACGCCGAGGATGAGCCGACGAAGCTGGTGGCCGCGAAAACGAAGGCGCAGATCTTCTGGTTCAGCCCGCGGCGGCAGGTGAAGCAGGGCGCGTTCGTGCATGGTGAGAGCATCTTCTTCCGTGCCAAGGAAGGCGGCGAAGCCGAGCCAATCATGCCCGTCTCCGAGATCCCGCTTGCCGGTGCGCACAACGTCGAGAACGTGCTCGCGGCAGTCTGCGCGGCGCGGCTCGCGGGTGTTCAGGCCGATACGATTCGGAGCGCGGTTGCGGCCTTCCATGCCGTTGAGCACCGGCTGGAGTTCGTCCGCGAGCTGCACGGCGTGCGCTGGTTCAACGACTCGAAGGCGACGAACGTGGACGCCACGACCAAGGCTGTGGAGGCGTTTCCGGGAGGGGTTTGGCTGATCCTCGGTGGCAAGGACAAGGACTCGGACTATAGCACGCTGTCTCCGCTGCTGCGCGCGCGTGTCAGCGCGGTTATCACCATTGGTTCGGCGGCAGAAAAGATCGAGTCGCAACTTGCCGGTGTCGTGAAGATAGAGAGGGCTGGAACGATGGAGCGGGCGGTCGCCTGGGCGAGCCAGCAGGCGAAGGCAGGCGATGTAGTGCTGCTTGCGCCGGCGTGCTCCAGCTTCGATCAGTTTGAGAACTACGAGCATCGCGGGCGTGTCTTCAAAGAGCTGGTGCGCGCGCTGGAGTAGAGCGGGAAAATGGCAAAGCGCGTTGGCGCAGACAAGTGGTTGTTCGGCACGGTGATCCTGCTGGTGCTGTTCGGGCTGGTGTGCGTGTTCTCGGCCTCGGCAGTGATGGCCAAGGCCACGATGGGATCGCCGTATGCGTTTGTGATCAGACAGGCGATCTGGGCTGCGCTCGGCATAGTCGCGCTGTTCGGCCTGATGCGGGTCGACTACCGCAGATACAACAACCCGCGGCTCATCTTCCCCATGATGGCGGCGACAGCGCTGATGCTGCTCGGCGTCTTTGCCTGGGGCAGCATGAACGGAGCACATCGCTGGCTGCATTTTGGGCCTGCGTCGCTGCAGCCATCGGAGATCGCGAAGCCTGTCATCGTGTTCTTCCTTGCGTGGTTCCTGCAGACGCGCATTCACGCGATCGATAACGTGAAGGAAACGATTCTTCCGGCCGTGATTCCGCCGCTCGTCTACATTCTGCTGATCCTGAAGGAGCCGGACCTGGGCACGGCGATGGTTTGCGCGGCGGTGCTGATGCTGATGCTGTACCTCGCCGGCCTGCAGATGAAGTGGATCGGGCTGGCCGTGGCGGCGGCGGCGCCGGTGCTGTATTACTTGCTCTTCCATGTCGCGTTCCGCGCGGCGCGTATGAAGGCGTTCCTGAATCCTGAGGCCGATCCGAAGGGCGCAGGCTTTCACATCATGCAGTCGCTGATTGCGGTGGGGACCGGCGGAATTCAGGGCCGCGGGTTGATGGAAGGCGTGCAGAAGCTGTTCTTCCTTCCTGAGCCGCACACGGACTTCATCTTCGCCAACATCTGCGAGGAGCTGGGATTGATTGGGGCGCTGTGCGTCGTGTCGGCGTTCTGCATTCTGGGTTATCGAGGCCTGCGCGCGGCGTTCCTCTCGACCGATCCGTTTGCGCGGTTCCTGGCGTTCGGGCTGACGACGGCCATTCTGGTGCAGGCGTTCTTCAACATGAGCGTGGTCATTGCGTTGGTGCCGACGAAGGGCATTCCGCTGCCGTTCATCTCATCGGGTGGAACGAGTGTGTTTGTGACGCTCGCGTGCATGGGTGTGCTGCTGAATGTGACACGTGAGATCGATTAGAAGCAGACAGTAGAGTCCAGACAGTAGACAGTCGAGCCAGCAGGATTAGATTGAAAGAACGCAATGCAGCTTTGCGGGTGATGATTGCCGGTGGGGGGACCGGGGGGCATGTGGTGCCGGCGCTGGCGATCGGGCGCGAGCTCCGGGACAAGCACGGAGCCGAGGTGCTGTTCGTCGGCACGGCGCGCGGGCTGGAGACGAAGCTGGTGCCGGAAGCGGGGTTCCGGCTGGAGCTGGTGCGCTCGGGGCAGTTGAAGAACGTGAGCGTGAAGACGCGGCTGAAGACGTTCGGCGATCTGCCGCTCGGCGTGCTGCACTGCATGCGGTTGTTGAAGGAGTTCAGGCCGCAGGTGGTGGTGGGTGTTGGCGGATATGCGAGCGGACCAGCGATGATCGCGGCCGTGCTGAAGCGCGTGCCGACGCTGGCGTATGAGCCCAACGCGGTTCCGGGGATGACGAACAAGCTGCTGGGCAAGCGCGTCAGCGCGGCGGCGGTGAACTTCGCCCAGACGGTGAAGTTCTTTCGCAAGGCGGAGGTCACGGGCGTTCCGGTGCGGGCGGAGATCTTTGAGCTGCCTGCGCGACCTGCAGGTGCAGCGCCGCGGCTGCTGGTGACGGCTGGGAGCCAGGGTGCGGCGGTGTTCAACGACCTGGTGCCGAGGATCTTGCCGGGGCTGCTGCGGGGGACGCCGGGACTGACGGTGGTGCACCAGGCGGGACCGCGGCACCTGGAGGCGACGCGGGCGGCGTTTGCGGCGAGTGGGGCGGACCCGGGGCGGTGGAGGGTGGAGGCGTTCCTGACGGACATGCCGGCGGAGTATGGGGCGGCGGACCTGGTGCTGTCGCGGTCGGGGAGTACGGTGGCGGAGCTGTGTGCGGCGGGCAAGCCGTCGGTGCTGGTGCCGTTCCCGCAGGCGGCGGACGATCACCAGCGGAGGAATGCGGAGGTGCTGGCGGAGGCGGGAGCGGCGGTGATGCTGCTCCAGCGGGACGTGACTGCGGAGGCGATGGAGCGGACGCTGGTGGAGCTGCTGGGCGATCCGGAGCGGCGCGGGCGGATGGCTGAGGCGGCGAAGCGGCTGGCGAAGCCGGGAGCGCTGGAGCGGATTGCGGGGATGGTGTTGCGGCTGGCGGGGGTACCCCCCTCCCCCCCTGTTTCGCATTGAATCTCTGGAATCAGCGGGTTGCGGGTTGGTTCTGGTGCAAAATATTGATTCGAGAGATGTTGTGAGTAAAATCTCTGGATGCAATAGGTTGCGGGTTGGAAAATGGAAAGGCTGCGCGGGTGCGCAGCCTTGTCTGATGTCTGTATTTCTATTATAGCGGGTTGGGTGGAATTAATTCCGGGTTGGGCTGGCGGAAGTTTTGCGTTTGGTTTGTGGGGGTTGCGGGGTTTTCCACGGATGTGGGGGGTTGACAAGATTTTTGGAGGACGCTGGGGCGGGGGCCCGGTTGAAAAGGGTTCGACGGCGATCGTAGTTGCGAGATTCTCGGGGTCCTTCGACTTGTTCGGCGCGCTGCGCCGAACTTCGCTCAGGATGACAGATGTCGGAGGGTGGAGCACCCCGCACCCGTATTAGGACTGGGTCTTCTTGGGTTTTTGGGCGATGAGGTTGACGGGGGCGTTGCCGGAGCCGGAGGCGTTCTGGAGGGCGGGTTTGAGGACCCCGGTTTCGGTGGCGGTGGTGCCGCTGATGGAGATGAGGTGGACCTGGCCGTCGGAGGCGCCGGCGTAGAAGGTGAGGTTGTCGGTGGAGAAGACGCCGGCGAGCGGAGCGGTGGAGGCGGTGGCGCCGTTGGCGAGGGTGAGGTAGGTGACCGCGCCGGTGGAGGGGATGTATTCGGGGAGCAGGCCGCTGGAGCCGGTGTAGGTGACGAAGGCCAGGGCGGAGTTGGAGGCCGGAACGACGCTATCGACTGCGGTGGCGGTGATGCTGGAGAGCGGGTGAACGGTGGGGGAGCTGGAGAAGGTGATGGGACCGTTGGTGGTGGTGCAGTCGAGCGCCTGGGTGGGGATGGAGAGCAGGAGGTCGTCGAGGATGGGGGTGGAGCTGGCGGAGGGCAGGTCGGCGCCGAGGATGTGCTTGCCGTCGGTGGTGGCGGCGAGGACCTGGGTGTGGGCGCCGTCGACGTCAGCGACGGGGTAGTAGCTGTTGGCGGTGGTGGGCGGATTGCCGGGGGTGGCGGTGGTGGTGGTGGAGCAGTAGCTGCGGCCATCCGTTTCAGTGCCGGCGGCGAAGTAGGCGCCGACGTGCGGCACCATGACGGCGGCGTCGGTGTAGATGAGGCCGTTGGTGCTGGAGACCTGCCAGTTGTTGAAGGCGGAGTGAGTGAGCAGGACGTCGGGGCTGTTGGTCGTGATGTAGACGGTCTGGCTGTCCGGGGACCAGGCGGCGCTGGTGCCCACGACGTTGCCATAGGTGGTGACGATGTTGCCGTTGCTGACGAGCGAGACGGTCTGGCGGGAGGGATCGGTGACGACGACGGTGTTGCCGTCCGGCGAGACAGCGAGGACGGTACCGGGGATGGCCTGGTTGGCGGCGGAGGCGCCGTTGCCGGCGGTGCTGATGGTCATGATGCCCTGAGGGCTGCCGAAGTAGAGCGTGGTTCCGTCCTGGCTCATGACCATGGAGTTGGGAAGGAACGGCAGCTTGATGGGCGCGCCCTGCTGGTTGAGGGTGAAGTCATAGGGCACGACGTACTGGGAGCTGGTGGACGCCATGTAGAGCACGGTGCCGCTGACGCCGGCGGTGTTGACGGTGATGCCGTTGGAGGTGATGGGCTTGCCATTGCCGAGATAGCCGACCTGGGAGAGCGGGGATGGATTGCAGGCAGCGGGCTGGCAGACGGCGGTAATGGTGGCGGAGCCGGGGAAGCTGGGGAGGATGGCGCCGGAGGCGGCCGAGATGGTCTGCGGGGTGGTGGAGTTGAACTCGAGGGCGATGCCGGTGATCTGGTTTCCCTTGGTGTCGTAGACGGTGGCGCTGAGGGGCTGCGCGTTGTTGAGCGCGACATTTATGGGGTTCTGATTGCCCTGGCCGGTGGCGGAGAGAACGATGCTGGCGGGGGGACAGGTGGAGAAGAAGCCGGCGTTGGAGGCGGAGGTGGAATTGGCGACGGTGGCGGTGATGGTGGCGGAGCCGGGCTGGTTGGCGGTGGCGAAGCCGTTGGGGTCGATGGTGACGACGTCGGGGCTGCCCTCGGCCGCGAAGCCGAGATGGCCGACCTGGCAGGTGATGTTGTGAGCGGGGTCAGTGAAGCCGCCGTAGTAGACCTTGGCGGCAAGCTGGACGCGCTGATTCTGGGAGATGCAGGCGGTGCCGTCGTAGCTGGGCGCGGGCTGCTCGGGGGCGGTGGTGACGGTGTTGGGGCAGCAGTCGCTGGTGGGATCCGTGGTGCTGCACTTGCCGCTACCGGTGGACTGGGCGGGAACGAGCTGGACGCCGGTGACGGTGGGGTGCACGTAGACGGCGATGGCGTTGGAGGTGACGCCTTCCGCGTCGGCGGTGATGAAGGCCTGGGTGTTGGCGGGGGGCGTGGCGGGCGGTGTGCAGATGGTGTAGTCGGGGATGCCGGAGCCGGACTGGCGGTTCCAGGTGCCGCCGCAGACGGAGCCGGTCGAGGGATTCACGTCGGCGATGGACATGTCGGTGGTGGCGTAGGTGAATTTGGAGACGGTGACGTTGTTGCTCTTGCAGTCTTGGGCGCTGGCGGGGAGAGCAGGACCGATCTGGCCGTAGTTGATGGACTCACCTATGGTGGCGAGGTTGGACGCGAGCTGGATGGTAGTGGCCTGGCCCACGACGGGGCCGGAGTTGGCATTGGTGTTGCAGTAGACGGGCGGAGCGGCTTTGTGACCGCAGCCGACAACCGACAGACCAAAGGGAACGGTGAAGAAAAGAAGAATTGCCAGACCGACACAACGCCGGACTGATCCGGTAACAAACAGCCGCACTAAGAACCTCCCCGCTCAACCGGACCTCAGGCTGGACGGTCAATCTGAACTGCCGGATGCTATCTCCGAGCCTCCAGTGTAGGTGTTGGACGGAGTTGCGGGCAAATGGAGGCTACAGGGGGTAAAGGGCAAGGGCAAAGGGCAGGGCGGATTGTGAAGCGGGGGCGAGCGTGGTGCCGTCCAGTGGGGAATCAACTGCTCATGAGCCACTGGTTCATGCGCGAGCGGTAGCTGCGGCTCATGGCGAGGCGCTGACCGTTGAAGAGGATGACGACGGATTCGCCGTTCGACTGGGTGCGGACCTCTTTGACGTATTCGAGATTGACGATGGAGGAGCGGTGCACGCGGCGAAACATCTGCGGGTCGAGCTTTTCTTCGAGACGGCTGATGGGCTCGCGGAGGAGATGCGTTTCCGTGTCGGTGCAGATGCGGACGTAGTTTTCCTCGGCGGCGATCCAGCGGACGCTGGCGATGGGGATGAAGAGAATGCGGCCGCGGGAGCGGAGCACGATGCGGCTGGTGAAACGGCCCGGGGGATGGGGCAGGTCCTGGGGGCCGGAAGGAGCATCGTCTGTTAAATCGATCCCGAATTGCCATGCACGCACCTGGCGGGAAGCGTGCTGAGCGACTGCACCTTGCCCGTGTTGGAGCAGATACGCAGGCAGAGTGGAAAAGGTTCAGCGGCGGGTGGGTGGTGGCGAACGGGGGTCAGGCGGCGACGGCGGCCTCGGGCGCGGTGTGGCGGGTGAGCAGGAAGTAGACGACCGGCGTGACGATGAGGCTGAGGAGCATGGAGATGACGAGGCCGCCGATGACGGCGATGGCGAGCGGCTGGAGCATCTGCGAGCCGGCGCCGAGCGCGAGGGCGAGCGGCAGCATGCCGGTGACGGCGGCGAGGGCGGTCATGAGGATGGGGCGGAGGCGGCGCTGTGCGGCCATGACCATGGCTTCGCGGGCGTCGCGGCCTTCGGCGCGGTAGCGCTCGTCGGCGTCGAGCAGCAGGATGCCGTTTTTGGCGACGATGCCGATGACCATGATGAGGCCCATGAAGCTGGCGACGTTGAAGGTGGTGCGCGGTGATGAGGAGAGCGCCGACGACGCCGGCGATGGAGAGCACGGAGGAGGTGAGGATGGCGGTGGGCGCGGCGAAGTTGCGGAACTCGGTGAGCAGGACGCCGAAGACGAGGACCAGCGCCAGAGCAGGACGCGCGCGAGATCGCGCGAAGGATTTCTGCTGCTCCTGGTAGGTGCCGCCGTACTCGACGCGGACGCTGGGAGGAAGATGCATGGCGCTGGACGCGCGGCCTGGACCTGCTTGACGGCGGTGCCGAGGTCGGTGCCTTCGAGGCGGCCGGTGACGACGACGAGGCGCTGCAGGTTTTCGCGGCGGATCTCGTTCTGCGGCGGAAGTTGGGTGATGGTGGCCATGGAGCCGAGCGAGGCGGTGTGGCCGGAGGTGGAGTTGAAGACGGTGTTCGCGCATGGCTTCGAGCGACTGGCGGGTTTCGTCGCCGAGGCGCACGCGGACGGTGTAGGGGCGGCCGTTGCGATGACGGGAGTGGCGACTTCGACGCCGTCGAGGATGGAGGTGGCGTCTTCGGCGACCTCCTGGGTGGTGAAGCCCAGGCGCGCGGCGAGCTGGGAGTCGACCTCGAAGTTGGTGGCGGGGCCGCTGACGGTGTTGTCGATGCCGTTCTCGACGTCGACGACGCCGTTGACTTTGCCGATTTCGTCGGCGACGCGGGGGCCGAGCTCGTTGAGCAGCGCGGGGTCGTGGAGAAGAGCTTGATCTGGATGGGCTCGGGAGCGTTGGAGAGATCGCCGATCATGTCCTGGAGGACCTGGGTGAACTCGACGTCGAGCTGCGGGCTCGGTCTGCTTGATCTGCTTGCGGACGTCGGCGATGACTTCGTCGATGCCGCGGCTGCGCTTCTGCTTGAGCTTGACGGTGATGTCGCCGGTGTTGGCTTCGGTGACGGCGGCGAGGCCCATCTGCAGGCCGGTGCGGCGGCTGGTGCTTTCGACTTCGGGCGTGTTGTGGAGGATCTGCTCGACGTGGTCGAGGACTTTGCCGGTGGAGGCGAGCGAGCTGCCGGCGGGCATGACGTAGTCGAGGATGAAGCCGCCTTCGTCCATGCCGGGCAGGAGGTCGGAGCCGAGGCCGTTGTAGGCGAAGTAGGTGGCGACGACGAGCAGAAGGCAGAGCGACGCCGAGCCAGATGGGGCGGCGCGAGCGACCAGTCAAGCGCGATGCGGTGCCAGCGCAGGATGCGGCCGCAGAACGGGGCCGGGTTCGTCGTGATCGTGGTCGGTGTGCGGAGTCTGTCGCGGAGCTGCGTGCGGTTTGAGCAGTGAGAGCGCGAGGCCGGGGGTCCAGGTGACGGCGAGCAGCAGGGAGGTGAGCAGCGAGACGGTCATGGTGATGGCGAGCGCGCGGAAGAAGCTGCCGGTGACGCCGGTGACGGCGATGAGCGGAAGGAAGACGACGACCGGCGTGATGGTGGAGCCGATGAGCGGGACGGAGATCTCGTGCAGGGCCTTGCGAACGGCGTCGACGCGGCCTTCGCCGGCGTCGCGGTGCAGGACGATGTTTTCGACGACGACGATGGCGTCGTCGATGACGAGACCGATGGCGGCGGCGAGACCGCCGAGGGTCATCAGGTTGAAGCTCTCGCCGATGAGCCACAAGAACGAGGACGGTGACGGCGACGGTGACGGGAATGACGAGGCCGGCGATGAGCGAGGAGCGCCAGTCGCGCAGGAAGAGGAAGAGGATGATGCAGGCGAGCACGAGGCCGATGAGGATGGCGTCGCGAACGCTCTTGATGCTTTCGCGGACGAGTCGCGACTGGTCGTAGAAGGGCTCGAGCTTGACGCCGGCGGGCAGCTTGGTGCGGAGTTGCGCGACCTGAGCCGCGACGCCGTCGGCGACGGCGACGGTGTTGCTGGAGGGCTGGCGCGTGATGTTGAGCAGGACTGCCGGCTTGCCGTTGGCGGAGACGAAGGTGTAGACCGGCATGGTGGATGCGATGACGTCGGCGACGTCGGCGACGCGCACGGGAGCGCCGCTTGCGGTGGTCTTGACGGTGAGCTGCTTGAGGCCGTCGATGTCGTGCGCCTGGGCGCCGACGAGCCGAGGACGAGCTGATGATTCTGCTCGATAGAGGCCGGGCGAGTCGATGATGTTGGACGTGCCGATGGCGTTGGTGAGATCGAGGATGGTGACGCCGGCGGCCTGCGAGCTGGGCCATGTTGGGAACGACGTGGAACTCGGGCACCTGGCCGCCCTGGACGGTGACGGTGCTGACGCCGTCGACGCGATTCAGCGGAGGCTTGAGGTGTAGGTGGCGAGTTCCCAGAGCTGCGATTGCGAGAGGGTGTTGGAGGTGAGGCTGTAGCCGAGGATGGGGAAGGTGGCGAAGGTGAGGCGGTTGGTGGTGATCTTCGCGGTGGAGGGCAGCGACTGCTGCACGCGGCTGAGGGCGGCGTTGACGAGCTCGAGCGTCTGGAACATGTTCGCGGTCCAGTCGAAGAAGAGGCTGACTTCGGCGGAGCCGCGGCTGGTGGTGGAGCGCACGGTTTGCAGGCCGGGGACGCTGTTGACGGCGTCCTCGATGGGCCTGGTGATGGTGACCTGCATCTGCTCGACGGGCATGACGCCGTTGTCGACGCCGATGACGACGCGAGGGAAGTTGGTTTCCGGGAAGACGGCGATGGGCGTTCTGAAGAAGCGCGTAGACGCCTGCCGCGGTGAGGGCGAACGCGACGAAGAAGATTGTGCGGTGCCAGCGCGCGAGCCAGAAGCTGTTCGGCGGCGAGGCGTCTGCGGCGCGGGGCCCGGTGGGGGCCACCGGTAGGCGGTCGATCGAAGACATCAGTCCTTCGCCCCCTTGTCGTGCCGGTCAGAGCTATCGTCGCGCCTTGTCGCTTCGTCGCCGATCTTTACCTTGGTGCCGTCGTCGAGACCGTAGCCGCCTTCGGTGATGACCATGTCGGCGGGCGTGACGCCACTGACGATCTGCACGGCAGCCTGGGTGCGAATGCCGACCTGAACGGAGCGCTTCTGCGCCGTGCCGTCAGCGCCGACGACGAGAACGTTGGTGCCGCCATCGTCGCTGGGAAGGATGGCGGCGGGTGGAAGCTGAACGGCGTTCGGGATGGTGTTGCCGCTGAATGACGGCATGGACCGGCGTGCCCACTTTGTAGCTGCCGTCGGTGTTTGGAAGCTTCAGCCAGACTTCGACGGTGGTGGAGCCGGGGTCGAGCGCGGGGCTGATGAGCGAGACGGTAGCGGGCTGCGGGTCGTCGATGCCGGGGATGAGACTTTGGCTGCGCCGCCGAGCTCTGAATTGCTGCGCGGAGGCTTGCGCGATGTGAAGCTTGGCGAGCAGCGAGCACGTGTCCATGACGGTGACGACAGGGGTGCCGGCGGCGGCGGTTTCGCCGGGAAAGAGCGGCCGGTCGGTGACGACGCCGTTGATGGGGCTGCGGAGATTCGCGTAAGCTGACCTGGGCCTCGGCGTTGATGAGGCGACCTTGCGCGGAGGTGAGTTGACCCTGGCGCTGCCTGGGCGTCTGTTTTGCGAGTGGTTTGCTGGACGGTCTGGAGGTGCTTGACGGCGGTGTCATAGGCAGCCTGCGCCTGCACGGCGGCCGCGATGGCGGTGTCCACATCGCGGCCGGCGATGGCACCCTGCTGGAGGAGCCGCTTGCGCTCTTCGGCGGTGCGGTTGGCGACCTCGAGGTTGGCCTTGGTCTGATCGACGTCGAGCTGCGCCTTCTGAACTTCTTCTGGAATGGTGGCGCCGGTGGCGTTGACGTAGGCGGCCTGAGCGGAGGTGACGGCGCCTTTGGAGTCGAGGGCGCTGCCTTCGAGGTCGCGGTCTTCGAGAGTGACGAGGAGTTGGCCTTTGCGGACATGGGCGCCGCGCTGCACGTACTCGGAGCGGATGGGAGCGCTGATGCGGGGCGCGATGGCGGCCTGGGCGAGAGGAGCGAGGATGGCGTCGGCGGCGATCTCGTCGGAGATGGGCCCGACGGAGGGATGCTGCGCCTGGACGGCGACGGCGGTGTCGTCCGCATGCGTCGTCGGGCTGCGCCTTTTTGCAGCTGCGATCACTGTGAAGAGGCACGTCGAAGCGACGGAGACGAGTGCGATTCGGTGCAGCCATTTCTGGTGTATGCGATGCATTGGAGTTAGAGCCTTCCCGTCAGAGTTTCGAGCTGGGCCAAGGCTGACTGGTAGCGGACCAGGCCGTCTGCTTGGGCATTTTCCGCCGAGATCAAAGTGTTCTGCGCGTCCACGACGTCGAGGACTGTGCTTTCTCCGTTGATGTAGCGCAGGTTGGTGAGGCGCAGGCTCTCGCGCGCGTCGATGACGTTGTGATCGAGAGATGCGAGCTGCGGCGGGCAACATCGGCTTCATCATAAAACTCGGCGAGATCGGCGAGCAGTTTGCGCTGCGCGTTGGTCAAGGTGGCCTTGGCAGCCTGGCTGCGGAGGTTGCCTTCCTTCACTTTGCGCTCGGAGGTGAGCCAGTCCCAGACGGGCAGGTCGACGGTTGCGCTGCGCGGAGTAGCCGAGGTTCTGTGCGCCGTCAGGACCGCGGCTGGCGAACTGCGGAGCGTCGATGCCGTAGGTGTAGTTGAGGGCGAGATCGGGCATGAGCGCGGCGCGTGCATTGAGCGCCTCGGCCTGGGTGACCTGCAGGCCGGCGAGGGCGCTGCGAATTTCGGGGTTGCTGGCCTTGGCGGCAGCGTCGATGCTTGCGCGATCAGGCAGCGGCGGCGGAACTGCCGGCGGGGCGAGCGTGTAGTTGGCGGAGGGATCGGCGTAGAGGAGGACGCCGAGCTCAAGGCGTGCTTTGGCGGCGGCGAGTTGAGCGTCTTCGAGCTCGCGCTGGCGCTGCTCGACTGCCGAGGCGAGCCTTGATGACGTCGGCGTGCGCGGCTTCGCGGCCTTGTTCGCGTTTGGTCGTGATGTCGAGAAAGCGGTTGGCCTCGTCGAGAGCTGTTTCGGCGACGATGAGTTTCTGATTGGCGGCGCCGCTGCCGTAGAAGAGACCGACGACGGTCTGGACGAGACCGCGGCGCGCGACTTCCAGCTCGGCTTCGGCGCGGGCGGCGTTGGCGTCGGCGAGCTTGATGGCGCCGAATTGCGCGAGGCCGATTGTTTCGTTGACGACGCCCTGGGAGTAGTACTCGTGGACCGCATTGTTGGCGATGAAAACGGGGAGGGACTGGGGCAGGGCAGTCTCGGTGGTTTGAGCGTGGGTGTGATTTGACTCGGTGAACAGATATTGATTGTGGAAGGTGGCCGAAGGCAGAAGGGCGGCGCGTGCGTCCTTTCTCTCGAGTGCGGTTGCGCGGCCTTCAGCGAAGGCGGCGGCGAAGGTGGGTTCGTTGGCTTCGGCGAGCCGTATGGCCTCATCGAGGCTGAGTGGTTGAGCCGGGTTGAGTGGCTGGGATTGTGCGGTCTGGGATTGTGCGGTCTGGGATTGTGCGGTCTGGGATTGGGCTGTTTGCGCCTGGGCTGTTTGCGCGTGAGCAGGGATGAGCGGTGCGCTCGCGATGATCAGACCCACACAGCCAACGCGGCGGAGACGATGCATAGAGGTTGAGTCTAAATCGAACGGATTGTTAGATGCGCCGCGTTAAGCTTTCGTCATATTTCTGACCCGCGAGGCTGCCTTGCTGCTGGTGAGGCTAGGATTGAATTGTTGTGAACAGGGTTTTTTAAGGAGAAGAGTCCCGTGAAGAAGCTGCAGAGAAACGTGATCCGAGGATGCATGTTTTTTGCTGTCGCGCTGTTGCCGGCCGCGGCACAGTCGAACTGGCACGTGCTGAGAACGATTCCGATAGGCGGAGATGGCGGCTGGGACTACACGACTGTGGATGCGGCGACTCACCGGATTTTTGTGACGCGGTCGACGCACACGATGGTGATCGATCCGGCGTCAGGGAAGGTGCTGGGCGACATCCAAGGGCAGAAGAGATCGCATGGCGTGGCGCTGGTGCCGCGGCTTAATCGCGGATTCATTACGGACGGCGGAGGAAGCGGCGCGATTGTTGTGTTCGACCTGAAGACGTATGCGGTGCTGGGCGAGATTGCGGCGCAGCCGGATGCGGACGGGATTATCTATGACGCGAAGAGTGATCGGGTGATCGCGGTGTCAGGGGATGGCAACGCGCTGATGATGCTGCGGCCTGATGTCGATCCGAAGAACGGAAAGCTGGAAGCGACAATTGATCTGGGCGGCTCGCCTGAATTTCTGGCGACGGATGGGACGGGCAAGGTGTATGTGAATCTTGCGAACAAGGACATGGTGGCGGTGGTCGACCTGGCGTCGCGCAAGGTGATTGCGCGTTGGCCGACGGCGCCGGCGGGTCACCCGACGGGGATGTCGATCGATCCGGCCGCGCACCTGCTGTTCATCGGCTGCCGCAATCCGCAGAAGATGGTTGTGATGAATACGGAGACGGGCAAGATCGAAGCGGAGTTGCCGATTGGGGCGGGCGTCGATGCAGATGGCTTCTACAAGGGCGAAGCGTTTGCAAGCTGCGGCGATGGCACGCTGACTGTGGCCAAAGCGAAGAACGGAAGCTGGCAGGTGGAGGAGATGGTGAAGACCGTGGCAGGCGCGCGGACGATGGGCATCGACGCGAGCAATGGACGGATCTATCTGCCGACCGCGGAGATGGAGCCGCCTGCAACTCCGGGAGGAAGGCCGAGACCGAAGGCGGGGACGTTCATGATGGTCGAAGTAGGGAAGTAGTAGGTAAGGAAGCAGGAAACAGGAAGAACGAAGTGTGGAGCAAAAAAATGGGTGTGAGGATGGAGCGAAAGCTCTCTCCTCACACCCTTCTGATTGTGGGCTAGAAGTCGAAGCGGAGACCGAGTTCCATGATGCGGCGGCCTTCGCGAAGAGGAGCGTACCCGAACTGCGGGCTGGCCGAAGCAGCGTTGGCGGTCTGGAGCGCCTGGTTGACGTTGGTTGAGGATGAGCCTTCGCTGAAGGTCATGGTGTAGTTTGCGGGATTCACTGTCGTGAACGTGGTGTTGGCGTGGTTGATGAAGTTAAAGGCGGCAACACGGAGCTGAACGCTGCTGCCCTCGGTTATGCGGAAGCGCTTTGCGGCCGTTATGTCGGTGTCGAAGAAGCCAGGTCCTGGAAGCGGACCGTACTTGTAGGCTCCGTTGGAACCGAGTGTGGGCAGGGAGAACGCACTTGAATTGATGTACTGATGCGACCCTGAGATCTGCTGCGGCGAACCGACGATGCGCGGCTGCAGGTTGACATCCGGCGTGCCGAGGACGTCGGTGCTGCTGACCGGCACAGAGCAGGTGGGATTAGAAGCGGTGCTTCCGGGAGCCACCGTGCAGGAGCTGACGTTGTTACCAACAGTGGCTACAGCACCCACGGGAACGGTGATCGATCCGCCGATGCCAAAGTTGGAGCTGATGACTGAGGGAAGATTCTGGCCGCTCTGATAGTTGACGATGCCGGAGATCTCCCATCCGTTGGTGGCCTCACCGAGGAAGCGCTGCCTGACGAGATTGCCGAAGGTGTAGGAGTACGCCGCGTTGAAGATGTGGCGGCGGTCAAAGGGCATCAGGTTATAGTCGTTGGCATAGTTGAAGGGATCGGCAGGATAGCTATAGGTGCTGGAGCCGCCCATGCCGAGGATGCCGAGCGCTTTGGAAAACGTGTAGTTGACGTTGAAGTGGGCGTTGCCGGTCTGGCGGGTAAGCCCGACCTGCAGGCCGTTGTAGTTGGAGTAGGTGTTATGTTCCGGCACGTAAACGCCGTTGTAGAGGGGGAACTTTCTGTAGCTGTCGATGTATCCCTGGGCCAGGGAGCCGACGCTGCAGTTGCTGTTGTTCTGGGTACTGCTGGTCTGGGTTGGGTTGAATTCGCCGTGGAAGGCACCGGGGGCCGTGCATCCCGTGAATGTCAGATCGCTTCTCGATGCGGGAGCGGGCTGAGGGCCGAAGAGCGTGCCGACGGGAAGTGCGTTGATGTTGTCGAGTGTTGTGGTCTGGGTGGAACCGTCATTGAGCAGCTTGTCACTGCGGTTGCCGACGTATGCGATCTCGAGCAGCATTTTTCCAGGGAAGCGCTGGTCGATTGCGAGGTTGTAGGTGATGACGCGCGGCTCTTCGTCGTCGGCGGGATCAAAGGCGTAGACGTTGGAGTCCCTGACGAAGCCGCCCGAACTCGTTGCTTTGGAACTTTGCGAACTAATGGAAGAGAGCAGGATGGGGCCGTTGACGGTATAGCTGCGCAGACCGAGAACGGTTTCAGCCTGATTAGCCGCGTCGTTGTAGGCGTCGTGGGCGCGGTAGATGCCGAAGCCGCCACGAACGACGGTGTTGCCGAGACCTGTGGTATCCCAGGCGAACCCGAGTCGCGGCTCGGGGAAGCCCCAGCGGGTTGGACGGCCACCGTTGGGGATAGAGGAGTTCATGCCGTGCCACTGCACACCGGGCGCGGAGTTTGCATTCACTCCGTTGTTATAAGCGGCCGCATTGAAGACGCTGACGCCGACATTGTGCGTGTCCTCCCAGGGAGTCATGTGCTCGAGACGAACGCCGAGATCCAGGGTGACGCGAGGGTTGAGCCTCCAGTGGTCCTGAATGTAGCCAGCCAGATTCCAGAAGTAGAGATTCGGCTCCGGCATGAGGTTGGTCTGGTTGTACTGGAAGATCTGCCCTTCGCCAAAGTCGGCGAGGAAGTTGCCACCGTTGCCGCTGCCGACAGCGCCGGTGGAGTGAACGAGGCCGGCGACGGGATCGGTGAAGGTTTCGCCGATGTAATAGACATTTATGGTGCCGTTGGTGTTGACGAAAGGAGGAATCTGCGGGTTGTCGTCCCATTGGTAGAAGACGCCGGCGCGGAGGGTGTGCTTGCCCCAGACCTTGGTGAGGTTGTCGCCACCGATGCGCACCTGCTTGTTAGCGAAGATGCCGCCGAAGCTGGTGTCGGGCGTGCGCAGCAACGGAAGGCCGTCGTTGCCGTAGTCTTCAAGGGTCGGCTGGACGATGCTTCCATTCGCGAACACACCGGTGTATGGGTTGTTGGCCACGGCTGAGGGTGTTTTGGGCACGAACTTCTGGGTGAAGTAAACGCCGGCCGCGTAGAACTCGTTGGTGAGTGACGGGCCGAAGATGTGGGTGTAGTTGAAGCTTCCGACATGCGAGCTGAGCGTGCTGAGCAGGCCGCCACCAGGCAGGTTGATGCCGCCGAGGTTGCCGCGCGGCGAGTAGTACTCATTCTGAGGCACTCCCTGCACGCCCTTCTCGATGCTGTAGCTGCCGAAGAACTTATTTCGTTCGCCGGGATTGAAGTCCATCCGGCCCTTGGCTTGCCAGAGGTCGTTGTTGATGAGGTTGGTGGTGATCCAGTTGTAGGTGCCGTTGCTCGGAGTGTTGGGCAGTGGCATCTCGTTCAGCACAATTTTGCCGAGCGGGTCCAAGTACGGACCGATGTTGCCGTTTACCAGCGGAGTTCCGTTGGGAGCAGTTACGGGCACACGGCAGATGTTGGCATCAGGAACGGTGCCGTTGGCGACGGTGACGTAGGTGCTGGTTCCGGGAGCCTCGTACTGACAGTTTTCGCCATTAATGCCGTTGGGATTCACTCTGTAGCTGGGCCCGAGATAGGCCTGAAGCTGCGTTGCACTGAAGTCTCCCGTGCGCATCCCGGCGGTTGGCACGAGGGCGGTGAGGGTTGCGGACGATGCACTGCCGTAGGCGTAGGTGTTGCGCTGGGCGTAGTCTTCCGCGCCTGCAAAGAAGGTCAGCTTCTTATGGGAGAAGGGAACCGGACCGCCGAATGTGAATCCGGGATAGACGTACCGGTCAGGCGGCTTGCCCTGGCGGCTGTAGCCCGCGATCCAATCGGTGGAGTTCAGTTGCGAGGTGCGGGCGAAGGTGTAGAGGGAGCCGTGATAGGTGTCGCCACCGGACTTGCCGACGGCGTTGATGACGACAGGGCCGTGTGCGGTGTCGGCGGTGAAGCTGGAGGTCTGGACCTTCACCTCGGCGACCTGCTCATAGTTGACGTTCTGCAGGGCACCGCCGAACGCGCCCGGATCGGTGATGTCGACACCGTCGGAGAGCAGGGCCTCACCGTTGACGGGCGTTCCGTTTGCCGCGTACTGACCGAGTGCACCAGTCGGGTTCACCTGGGCGGGGTCATATTGCGAGTTGTCGAAGGTTCCTGCTCCGCCCCTGGAGATTGCGAAGCCTGGAAGAATTTTCAGAAGCTCGGTTACGTCGCGGCCCTCGACGGAGAGGTGCTGAATCTCCTGGGAAGAGATAAGCGAGCTCTGCTCCCCGGAGTCAAGGTTGATCTGATCGGCTGCGCTGGTCACCTCAACCGTCTGGGTCGCGGCGCCGACGGCGAGCTTGATATCGCGGACGGTGCGCTGGTCGCCCGGATCCAGGTGAATGGCCTTCTGCTGGAAGGTTGAGAAGCCGGATGCGCCGATCTGGATGTCGTAATCGCCGGTGGGAACGGCTGAGAAGGAGAAGACTCCGGCACCGTTGCTCTGGGACGTGCGCCGATCGTGCGAGGCTTCATTGGTCAACACAATCTGCGCGCCCGGTATGACTGCGCCGGAGGCGTCGGTGACGGTGCCGCCGAGGGTTGCTGTTGTTCCC
Source organism: uncultured Verrucomicrobiae bacterium (assembly GCA_963716225.1). Lineage (GTDB taxonomy): Bacteria > Acidobacteriota > Terriglobia > Terriglobales > Acidobacteriaceae > Granulicella. The sequence continues at coordinate 2,961,025 of OY970299.1, forward strand.
TGGGCGAAGAGTGCTGTTGGTGTGAGCAGGCAGAGGATGCCGGCGGATAGAGCGGAGGCGAGCTTGTTCCAAAGCCGCCGCCGCGCGGACACGTTGAACGAACCCAAAGTGGTCATCATGGTCTCCCGAGTTGGTAGAAACGTTGTTGCAGTGCCTCGAGAGCGTGACCCGTCGAACTGTGATTTGTGTGGGCCCGACCCGAGCAACGTTGGTCTTCCGAAGTCAACTTTTAATAATGGCGGAGAGACTTGTCAACTTAACCATTGCGTATACAAATAAATCCATATCGTCAAAATTGACTGCATCATTGGGGCAACAGGCAATGGTGTGTGAAGCCGCGGTTTTGCTGATATATCAATCTCATTAGGGTTGACAATCGCGCCGTTTTCCTATTTAGTTGCTCAATAGAATTAAGGGCTTCCGTAATATCGAAAATAAATCCGGGATCATGTGGTGAGCTGCAAGAGATTCGCAATCGTTTTCATGTGGCTGCGAGCGGCTCAGCGCGAGCTTCCGGGTTGCAGCATCCCGGTAAGATGAAGTCCCGTGAGGTCATTCATGCCTGAAACGTTGTTCAGCAGCTTTCCAACGGTGCGTTACGAGGGGCCGAGGAGCGAGAACCCGCTCGCATACCGGTGGTATGACCCAAACAGGGTGGTGATGGGGAAGCCGCTGCGCGAGCACCTGCGGTTTGCGGTGGCCTACTGGCACTCGCTGACGCTGACGGGAAGCGATCCGTTTGGAGGGCCGACGATCCAGCGGCCGTGGATGACGGCGGGCGATCCGATTGCGCAGGCGAAGGTAAAGGCGGATGCAGCGTTTGAGTTGTTCCGCGCGTTGGACCTGCCCTTTTTCTGCTGGCATGACGCCGACATTGCGCCGGCGGGCGAGACGCTGAAGGAGACGCTCGGAAATTTTCATACGATCGTCGACTACATAGGCGAGAAGATGCAGAGCTGCTCGACGCGAGTGTTGTGGGGAACCGCGAATTTGTTCTCGCATCCGCGGTTCATGGCGGGCGCGGCGACGAATCCTGATCCTGAGGTATTTGCGTGGTCTGCCGCTACGGTGAAGAACTGCATGGATGCGACCAAGAAGCTGGGCGGATCGAACTATGTTCTGTGGGGCGGGCGCGAGGGATACGAGACGCTGCTGAATACGAACATGGCGCACGAGCTGGAGCAATTTGGGCGCTTCCTTTCGCTGGTGGTGGATTACAAGCACAAGATCGGATTCGACGGACAGATTCTTATTGAGCCGAAGCCGAAGGAGCCAACGTCGCATCAGTACGATTTCGACGTGGCGACGGTGTTCGGATTCCTGAAGCGGTTTGGTCTGGAGAACGAGGTGCGCGTGAATATCGAGGCGAACCACGCGACGCTGGCGGGGCATACGTTCGAGCACGAGATAGCGACTGCGGGCGCGGTGGGGATTCTTGGGTCGCTGGATATCAATCGTGGCGACGCGCTGCTGGGATGGGATACGGACCAGTTCCCGAACGATCTGTGGACGATGACGATGTCGATGTACCACGTGATCAAGGCTGGAGGGCTGGGCAAGGGTGGATGCAACTTTGACGCGAAGGTGCGGCGACAGAGCTTCACTCCGGAGGACCTGATCCACGCCCATGTGGGCGGGGTTGATCTGTGCGCACGCGCGTTCCTGACGGCGGCGCAGATTGTGGAGCGTGGCGAGTACGACGCGATTCTTGCGGAGCGCTATGCGGGATGGAAGCGGCCGGATGCGCAGGCGATGTTCAGCGGAAAGGTGCCGCTGGAGGAGATCGAGGCGAAGGCTGTTCGGGATGGAATTAATCCGAAGCCGCGATCGGGCAAGCAGGAGCAGATTGAAAACCTGCTGATGCGCCGGATTTACACAGATGAGGTTGGGGGCGGCCGGACTTAGTTAGCCGGCGCGATCGAAGGGGATGTCGGCGATGACGACCGTGCCTTCACCGGGGGATGAGGTCACGCTGAGATTGCCGTGCGCGAGTCGTGCGCGCTCTTTCATGCGGATCAAGCCGAGACCACCACGACCGCCGTCGAGCACTGAGGCATGATCGAAGCCGATGCCGAGATCTCTGACCTCCAGGTGGAGCTCGTTGCCTCGGGCTTCGAGGACATCGGTTTGGATGGAGCTGTAATGAACGAACACATCAGGGCCGCCATCTTTTCGAAAAAAGCCGTGTGCCTTCGCGGAGATCCGCACTGGGGACGCGCAGTGCGACCGAAGCGCCTGGCGTGAACTGGTACCGTAAGTAGCAATGTTCCCCATACGGATAGGCGTTGACACCGGCGGCACGTTCACGGACCTGCTGGCGCTCGATGGCCGCGGGCTGCGCGTGCACAAGCTGCGCTCTGTTCCGGCAGACCCGTCGCAAGCGATTCTTAAGGGTATCGGTGCACTGCTCAACGGCGCTGATCTGGATGAGGCGCTTGAGGTTACGCATGGTTCAACGGTGGCGACCAACGCCGTGCTGGAGCGCAAGGGTGCGCGGGTGGGACTGATCACGACATCCGGTTTCGAAGACGTGCTCGCGATCGGCAGACAGACGCGGCCTGAGTTGTACAACCTGAATGTGACTCGGCCGGCGCCACTGATTGCACGTGAGCATATCTTTGGTGTGCGCGAGCGACTGGCATATGACGGCAGTGTGCTGCTGGGGCTGGAAACGGCCGAGCTCGAGATGGTGATAGGGAAGCTGCGCGAGTTCGAAGTGGAATCGGTTGCGATCTGCTTTCTTCATAGCTATGCGAACCCGGCGCACGAGCAGAAGGCGGCGGCGATGCTGCGCGCGGCGGGATTTCGTGTGTGTGCGTCGCACGAGGTGCTTCCGGAGCACCGCGAATACGAGCGCTGGGCCACGACGGCGGTGAACGCGTATGTATCTCCGTTGATGTCGCGCTATCTCGATCGGCTTCAGAGCGGGTTGGAGAGTATGAGGCCGGGCACTTCGCTGAGGATCATGCAGTCGAATGGCGGATCGATCTCGGCAGGACGCGCGGCGGGGGAAGCGGTGCAGACCATATTGTCGGGGCCGGCTGCGGGGGTTGTGGGCGCGCAGGCGATCGGCGAGCTTTCGGGGTTCATGCGGATTATCACCTTCGATATGGGCGGCACGTCGACGGATGTGAGCCTGGTGGATGGACGAATTGGGACAACGAATGAGTCGCTGGTGGGGGACCTGCCGGTCCGGCTTCCGGTGCTGGACATTCATACGGTGGGCGCAGGCGGTGGATCGATTGCGTGGGTGGATTCGGGCGGGAGCCTGCGTGTGGGGCCGCGCTCAGCGGGAGCGCAGCCGGGGCCGGTCTGCTTCGGCGTGGGGTTAGAGCTTACGGTGACAGACGCGAATCTTCTGCTCGGGAGGCTGGATCCGGGGTCCTTCCTCGGCGGACGGATGCGGCTCGACGCGGCGCGAACCGAACGCGTTGCGGCGGAGTTTGCGGCGCGGTTGAATCTCACTGTTGTGCAATTGGCTGAAGGGATTGTGCGGATTGCAAACGCAAATATGGAGCGAGCGGTTCGTGTGGTGAGCGTGCAGCGCGGGTTTGATCCGCGGGATTTCGCGTTGCTTGCGTTCGGTGGCGCGGGCGGGCTGCACGCATGTGCGCTGGCGGAGTCGCTGGAGATCTCTACGGTGCTGGTGCCGCAGCACGCGGGTGTTCTGTCGGCGCTGGGCATGTTGATTGCGGATGTGGCGAAGGATTACTCAGCGAGCGTGTTGTCACCGACGGACCAACTAGCGCGCGCAGCTCTCAAAGAGAAATATGAGGAGCTCAGCGGGCGCGCAATTGCCGATCTTTCCGCGGAGGGATTTGAGGCGGCGAGCATTGCGCTGGAAGCGAATATTGCGATGCGATATCGCGGGCAGGCGTTCGAGATCGCTGTGCCGTTCACTCCCGAAACCACGGTTGAGTGTCTGGTGGAGCGGTTTCACGAGCTTCACCAGATGCGATATGGGTATGCGAACTCCAGCCGCGCGACAGAAGTAGTTCAGATGGGTCTGCGCGCAATTGGACGGACGCAGAAGCCAAGCTTCTCAGTGCAATTGGAGGGTAGCGCACCGGCTTCAATGCGACACGACGTCCGCGAAACGATCTTCGATGGGCGGTGGTATCGCGCTGCCGTTTTGCGGCGCGAGGAGCTCACCGCCGGCATGCAGGGCGCGGGGCCGGCAATTATCGCGAGCGGCGAATCAACAACGTTAGTTCCGCCGGGGTGGAATTGGTCGATCGGTTCGGTGGGCACTTTTGTGTTGCGAAAGGAATGGGACGCGTGAATTCGTCGATCGATCCGATTGAGCTGGAGATATTCAAGAATCTGTTCGTCTCGGTTGCGGAGGAGATGGGCGTTACGCTGTGCCGCACCGGGTTTTCGCCAAATATCAAAGAGCGGCTTGACTATTCGTGCGCGGTGTACGATGCGCAGGGCCACACGATCGCGCAGGGAGATCATCTGCCGGTTCATCTTGGCGCGATGCCGCTGTCGGTGCGGGCGGCGATTGATTATGTTGCGATGGAGCCCGGCGATATTGTCATCCTGAACGACCCGTTTCGCGGCGGAACGCACTTGCCGGATATCACGCTGGTGTCTCCGGTCTTTCTGCGAGGTGAGACGGCGAGGCCGGCCTTCTTTGTCGCGAACCGCGCGCATCACTCCGACGTGGGCGGGATGAGCCCGGGATCGATGCCGCTTGCGCGTGAGATCTTTCAGGAAGGGCTGATTGTTCCGCCAGTCAAGCTGGTGAAACGCGGCATTGTCGATCGCGAGATTCTTTCGCTCATCCTGGCGAATGTGCGCACGCCTGAAGAGCGAGAAGGTGATCTGACTGCGCAGATTGCCGCGAACCGGATTGGCGAACAGCGCCTGCTTCATTTGGTTTCGCGTTACGGACTGGAGAGAGTGGCCCGGTATGCCGCTGCGACACAGGACTATGCGGAGCGTGTGCTGCGGCGGACGATTGCGGCGATCCCGGACGGGCGATACGAGTTCGCGGACGCGCTGGACGACGATGGACTCTCGCAAGCGCCGGTGCCCATCCGGTGTGCGATCACAATCGCGGGGGATCACGCGACGGTGGACTTTAGCGGCTCAAGTCCGCAGACGTCGGGCGGTGTGAATGCGAATCTCGCGATCACGTTGTCAGCGACGCTGTACTGCTTCCGCTGCCTGGTTGAGGAAGATGTGCTGTACAACGACGGGATTGCGCGGCCGATCACCGTGATCGCGCCGGCGGGAACGGTCGTGAACGCGCAGCATCCGTCGGCTGTTGCGGGGGGAAATGTGGAGTGCTCGCAACGAATCACGGATGTAGTGCTGGGAGCGCTGGCGCAGGCGTTGCCGCAGCGTATTCCGGCTGCGAGCCAAGGGACAATGAACAACATTGCGATCGGCGGCACGGACACTCGACCGGGAGCGAGCCAGGGGCAGGCGTTCGCGTATTACGAAACCGCGGGCGGAGGTATGGGCGCGCGCAATGGGCTGGCTGGTCTGAGTGGCGTGCACACGCACATGTCGAACACGCGCAATACGCCGATCGAGGTGCTCGAACATGCGCTGCCTGTGCGAGTGGTTCAGTATTCGTTGCGGCAGGGAAGCGGCGGACACGGACGATACGCTGGAGGAGAGGGAATCATTCGCGAGATCGAATTGCTCTCACCCGCTTCGGTGACTCTGCTGACGGAACGACGCAAGTCGCAGCCGTATGGTGCGGCGGGTGGAGAGCCGGGTGCGTCAGGGCGCAACACACTTGTGCACAGTGATGGTCGAGAAGAAGAGCTTCCTGGCAAAGCGCGGCTAGAGCTCGCGGTGGGCGATCGTCTGCGGCTGGAGACGCCGGGAGGCGGCGGCTACGGAGCGGCTACGGAGTGAGGTGTTTCGACTAACAATGGAAGGCTGCCGCTGATTCCAACGGGCTCATCTAGCGCTCCGGATGAAGATTCTGCTTCAGGAATTCGATGTAGATGCTCCAATCGCCGGGCACCATCCCGTGGCCTCCCTCATGCATGTAGTAGTTGAGGCCATCGCGGAAGATGGGTTGTTTGGGAGCGGGCCACACGTCTGTGCCGAGGTCCTGCTTGCCGAGGAGTTCGTAGACGGGGCCGGCGGCGACCTCAGCGAGAAACTCGCCTTTGGGATCGGACCAGTAATCTGTGTTGCCGGTTTGCAGGAGGAGTGGCCGCGGCGCGATGAGCGCAACGAGCATATTCGCGTCGATGGGAGCTTTGTCCGGAAAGCCGGACCAGTTCGCGTAATTGGCCGCGAATTGATAAGGATAGCGCACCGGCGCGGTGAGGTGAGCGATCGTCTCACCGTAGTCACGATGGCTCAGGGCTGCGCCACCTTCTCCAGAGCAGCTTGCGATGACTGCGGCGAAGCGATGGTCATGCGCGCCGGCCCACATCACAGTTTTGCCTAATCTTGAGATACCGTGAATGGCGACTCGTTTCGCATCGATGCTCTTGTCGGTTTCGAAGTAGTCCTGAACTCGACTCATCCCCCATGCCCAGGCGGCGATGGAGCCCCAGTCATCTGGCGCGCGAGTCGCTTCTGTAGTCCCCGGCTTTGCATACACCGCGCGGATGCCGTTGGGGAAGCCGTTCAGGTAGTCGGGATCAACATCGCCGTAGTAAAAAGTTGCGACGCCGATGCCGGCGTCGAGCAGCGGTCCAACGTTGAGACGACCGAAGCCGCGGCCCGGAGGAGGAGCAATCCGCGTGTTCGTCTTCGGATCCCAAACCGTCTCCGGTTTTATGCCGGGATCATCGACGGCGTTCTGCACAGCGCCGAAGTTAATGCTGAGAAACATTGGGACCGGTTTTGTCGCGGCAGCGGGGAGATAGACGAGCAACTGGATCGCGGGCCCGCTGTGGTTCGCCGTCAGGTAGATCATGACCTGCTTGCGGATGGCTTTGCCGTTCAGTGCGGGCGTGCCTTTGTCAAAGACATCGAAGGACTCGGCCGGCGGGCGACCCGGGGCTTTGCCATATTGTTGGGTCTCGAAGAGCGAGACGATCTCGGGACGGCGTTTGGTCCACCAGGTCTTTGCATCTTTGACTTGCTTGCCATTTTCGAGGCGAAGCGGGTCTGGAAGCGTGTAGGCCCCAACTTTCAACTCGTCGTAGTTCACTGGAATGCCTGCGACGACAGCGGGTCCCGGCCGCGGTGTTGGCGGAGCCGTCGGCGTCTGCGCCTGAGCCGAGATCACGAGAGAGGCAAAGCAGGCGAAGAAGGCTACATATGATTGCTGGGTCATGAGTTTCCAGTCTCGTTCAAATGCGAAAGAGTTTCGAGACGAACGCTAGTTTGGTCCGGCGCGATTGTCAATGCGGTGTGGGACGAGAGAAGGTAACGGGCGAGTCGGGGAAACGGACAGGAGAACGTGATGGGCACACGCGCTGAGGAATTCGCACGTCTGGAGGAGACGGAGAACGAAGAGCTAGACGTGGTGATCATCGGGGGCGGAGCGACGGGGCTTGGCCTCGCTGTCGACGCCGCGACGCGGGGCTACCGTACGGCGCTCGTGGAAGCGGGAGACTTCGCACAGGCAACCTCGAGCCGCGCGACGAAGCTGGTGCATGGCGGCGTGCGTTACCTGGTGAGCGGACAGATCCACCTGGTGTATGAGGCCTTGCGCGAGCGGAAGATCATGTTGAACAACGCGCCACACCTTGTACACGCGTTGGCGTTCGTCACGCCTGCATACAGGTGGTTCGAGCTGCCGTATTACGGCGCCGGGTTGAAGGCCTATGAATTTCTGAGTGGCCGTTCATCGTTGGGGCCGACGCGTGTTCTTTCTGCAAGCGAGACGCGGGAACGTGTGCCCGGAATCGCTGCAGGAGGCTTAAAGGGCGGCCTGCTGTATCACGATGGGCAGTTTGACGACGCGCGGCTGGCGCTGGCGCTTGCGCGCACGGCACAGGATCATGGAGCGATCGTGCTGAACTATGCACGTTGTCGGGGGCTGCATAAACACAACGGGAAGATAGTCAGCGTGCAGGTGGAGGATGTCGAGACGGGGCGGTCTGTTCAAGTTCACGCACGCACGGTCATCAACGCGACAGGGATATTCGTAGACGAGCTGCGCCGCGCGGATGATGCATCAACTCCGCCGATGCTTTCTGTCAGCCGCGGAACGCACATCGTTGTGCCAAGCGAAGTGTTGGGCCGCGAGAGCGCGATTATGGTGCCGAAGACGACGGACGGCCGCATCATCTTCGCAATCCCATGGCTAGGCAAGGTGGTAATCGGCACGACCGATCTGCCCGCGTCTTCGATCGCAGTTGAGCCCGGGCACGAGCGCTCGGAGATCCGGTTCTTGCTGGACACGATCAATCCGTACCTCGCGCGACCGATCAGTCAAGACGACATTCTCAGCGTTTTCTCGGGGCTGCGGCCATTAGTCACGGGCAATCGGGTGAAGACATCGAAGCTGTCTCGCGAACACACGATCGAGGTATCTGATAGCGGGCTGATCACCGTCGCGGGAGGGAAGTGGACGACGTATCGGCGAATGGCGGAAGACACACTTGCTACGGCGATCGCGCGTGGGATGCTCGCGGACCGGCTGTGTGTAACGCGCACAGTTCGACTGCATGGCGCTCCTGAGCAGGCGGGGCCGGCTTCTACGCTATCGCGTTACGGCACTGAGGCTGCGGAGATCTGTGCGATGTGGGCCGCGGATTCGCGGATGGCGACTCAGCTTGATGGGGCGCTGCCGTTCACTCGTGCGGAGGTAATCTTTGCCGCACGGCATGAGATGGCTCGCACGGTGGAAGATGTGCTTTCGCGCAGAACGCGGGCTCTGCTGCTGGATGCAAAAGCCGCGCAACGATCTGCGTCTGTTGTGGCGGAGTTGTTGGCGGCCGAGCTGGGGCGCGGTCCGGAATGGGCGGCCGGTGAAACAAAGTGCTTCACTGAACTCGCGCAAAAGTTTTACGTCGTTCCGGGAGATGTCGAAGCTCACTCCGGTGAGACTGCCGGGACACCGATGGGCTGATCCGCGGTGATGATTTGCGCGGAGGCGCGGATGCGCGCCGGCAAATAAGGATGGATCAGCACCTGGTAAGCGGCGCCGCCGACGACTGCGCCAAGCAGCGGACCGGCAATGGGCACCCACCAGTAGGTTTGCGGTGAAGGCAGCGCGGCGCTGCCCCAGCCCGCAAAGAAGCAGAACAGGCGAGGTCCGAAATCACGGGCTGGATTCAACGGCCATGCCTCCAGATGCCCCATTGAAGCGCCGATTGCGGCCACAAGAAAGCCGATAATCAGCGCGCCGGAGTTCGCTCCGGGTGCCTGTTCGTTGTACTTTTCCGTGATCGCGAAGATGCCGAATATCAGGATGCCGGTGAGGCATATCTCGTCCATAAACGCATGTCGGGGCGTAACCGCGAGGCCAGGATGCGTGAAAAATACACCGGCAGCGCCGCCGGCATTTCGGGTGAAGTGATGCGCGACGTTGAAGAGGTTGATCACTGGAGCATAGATCGCATAGACGATGCCCGCGCCCACGAATGCTCCCACCGTCTGCGCGGCGAAGTAAGGCAGCACCTTGCTCCATGAGAACTTCCGATACAGCGCGAGCGCGAGAGTGACTGCCGGGTTCGCGTGGCAGCCGCTCACCGATGCGGTTGTGTAGATGGCGATAGTGACTGCGAGGCCCCAGGTGATGCAGAGCCCCCAGTACGCCTGCTGGTAAGGGCTCGGGTCATAAAGGCTGTACATTGCTGCGGCGGAGTCGCCGATGGCAATGATGATGGCGACGGCGACTGCCTCAGATATCAGTTCACCGCGGAATGTCCTGCTCATGTGCGTTTGTCCTCGTGCGGGTTCGTTGATAGTGCGGAGAAGATCTTCAGTCGATCCAATTGAAGGAGCGTGTCACTGCTTTCTTCCATTGCCGGAAGAGCCGCTCACGCTCCTGCTCGTCACAACGTGGTTCCCAAGTTTTATCTACGGACCAGTTCGCGGTGAGGTCGTCGGTGTCTTTGTAGAAGCCGCAGTGGAGGCCGGCAGCGTAGGCCGCTCCCAGTGCGGTTGTTTCGCGCATGGATGGGCGGAGCACGCGGCGATCCAGCAGGTCAGCCTGGAACTGCATAAGCAGATCGTTGGCGACCATACCACCGTCTGTGCGCAACTGATCGAGGCGTATATGGGAATCCGCTTCCATGGCTTCGATCACCTCGCGAGTCTGGAAAGCAGTTGCCTCAAGGACTGCGCGGGCAATGTGACCGCGGTTAGTGTATCGCGTCAGGCCAACAATGATGCCGCGGGCGTCGTCCTTCCAGTATGGCGCGTAGAGGCCGGAGAACGCGGGGACAAAGTAGACGCCGCCATTGTCGGCAACGGAGTTCGCGAGCGGCTCAATGTCTTCGCTTCTCTGGATCATTCCGAGATTGTCGCGCACCCACTGGACGAGAGCGCCGGTGATTGCGATGCTGCCCTCGAGCGCGTAGACGACCGGCTGACCGCCGAACTGGTAAGCGACAGTTGTGAGCAGCCCGTGTTGCGACAGCACCTTCTTTGAGCCGGTGTTCATCAGGAGAAAGCAGCCCGTGCCGTAGGTGTTCTTCAGTTGCCCAGGCTTGAAGCAGGTTTGGCCAACGAGTGCGGCCTGCTGGTCGCCAAGGATGCCGCCGACGTGCAGTCCGCTGAGAGAGCCAACCTTGATCTCGCCGAAGTCATGGCTACTGGGGCAGATCTCCGGCATCATGATTCGCGGGATGTTGAACTCGCGCAGCATCTCGTCATCCCATTCGAGCGTGGAGAGATTCATAAGCTGCGTGCGGCTCGCGTTTGTCACGTCGGTCCGATGGACGCCACCGTGAAGGCCTCCGGTGATGTTCCACAAAAGATAGGTGTCGATGTTACCGAACAGGAGATCGCCGCGTTCAGCGCGCGCGCGGGCGCCGTCGATGTGGTCCAGTATCCAGCGAATCTTCAGACCGCTGAAATAGGTCGCGAGCGGCAATCCTGTCTTTTCACGAAAGCGATTCTGTCCGCCATTCTTTGTAAGAGCGGCAACGTACTCGCCCACGCGCGTGTCCTGCCAAACGAGAGCATTGGTAACGGGCTCGCCGGTTCGGCGATCCCACACTACAGTGGTCTCGCGTTGGTTGGTGATGCCGACCGAGGCGATGTCCTCGCGCGAGATATGAGCGTTGCTGCAGGCTTCGGTGATGACTTCCTGCGCACGCTGCCAAATCTCACGCGGATCGTGCTCGACCCATCCGGGCGCTGGATAGATTTGCTCATGCTCCTTTTGAGCCATGCTGACAGCGCGGCCGCCGCGATCGAAGACGATGAATCGTGTGCTCGTCGTCCCCTGATCAAGTGCGCCGAGATACCTTGCCACCTTTATCCCTCCGTGCGCGAGTAAGCAGTAAATCTTGCAGCTTGTATGAGCGGCGTGACACGTATCAAGACGTTCGCGACGAAAGCTGCCAGCCAACGTAAACCATAGCAGCATCGATTTCGCGCTGGTGAGGGAAGAGGGCTATATATTTGGCGCGTAAGCGCGTTGGTCAGTGATCTTTCATGCTTAGGTCGGCCGCTACAGGCTAGACGGTTTGGCTTCAACAGCAACTTTGCGCGAGGGTAGGTGGCGCAGGCTGATGCATACAGCGCTAGAAATTATGCGCGGAAGTACATCGAGGAGACAACGCTCACCGATTCGAGTTTTTTGGAGGGCAGACCGCTCCATTGTCGACCCATAACTTTACATATTTGAGGAAGCGCTTCTCGGAGTAGGGAATGGGCGTTCTGCCTTCGCCCGGGTGCCATCCCCAAAGCACAAGAGGAGAGTTCATGTGCTCTACGATCTGCTTGACGGTGCGGTGTCCATTCCGGGCGGGGTCCTTGAACAACTCGCATAATCCGCGATCGCTAAGACCTTCCCACACCATAGGCGTCGCGGGGGGCGGGAGAGCCCAGTCAGGTGCGCCGGGGGGCATGTGGATTCCAGGCAAGTTGTGATCCTGATGGCAGGTGCTGCATTTGACTCCATTGACACCGTGACCGTCGGGGCCGCGCCGCACATCCATGACGTGCGGATGCGAATCATCTCCCTGCCGCGGAAAGTCGCCGCTCATATGGCAGTTCATGCATCTTGGATTCCGCAGCACCGGCATCATCGCTTCGAAGGCCGATGAGGATAGCCCGCTGTGATTGACTGCTGGGTTCGGCTTCGTTGCTGCCGCTTGAACACGAGGCAGACGAAAAAGCAGGGCAACGCACACCGCTATCGCACACAGTAGACAGAAGCGTAGCCGCTGGTTCACAGAGCAGATCCCCCGGTTCGCGCAGCAAGCGCCGCTTTTACGCGAGCCGGCGTGAAAGGTACGCTTCTTAGCCGCACACCGGTCGCGTCGAAGATTGCGTTACCGATTGCTGCCGGTGTGACAGTGATTGCGGTCTCTCCAGCACCCGTAGCTGCCACGCCTTCGGGCATCACGAATACGGTCTCAATCACCGGAAGTTCGTAGTCGAGCCGAAGGCTGGGATAGGATTCCCAGTCCGTTGAGGTCACTTGCTGGTCATTCCATGTGACCTCTTCCACGAGCGACCGGCTCGTTCCCTGCAGAATGCCTCCTTCCATCTGGTTCCGCAAACCGTCCGGGTTTGAGATAGGCCCGCAGTCGATGGCAATTACAAACCTCCGCGGCTGCACGAGCCCTGATGTTTCGTCGACCTCGACGTCAGCCACCAGCGCGGCGTACCCATTCCTGCCTTCATAGGCAACGCATGCGATGCCTCGGCCGTGTGCCGTGCCGGATATCGATGTCGATCTTCGTGGTCCGACAGACGGCTCCCACTTCGCTGCGGCGGCTGCAGCCTTCAATACAGCGATCAGGCGCGGGTCCCCGAGATGCTTCAGGCGAAACTTCATCGGGTCTGCGCCTGCCTTCACGCTGAGTTCGTCGACGAAACACTCGTTCGCGAAGGTGTTCTGGATGCGCAGTGGCGACCGCAGCGGTCCCGTAAAGAAAGGCGATGGGACGGTGTGCGTAAGAACACGGGCGGCGCTTACTATGCCGTTTCCGTTGCACCTGTTCTGAATGCAGCCCGCCAGGTATTCCGGGACTGTGTTGCTTCCGTTGCGAAGCTCGCCGGAAGGTTCAGCGGCTCCCCCCGGCTTCGGCGTTGCCGGCTGGTAGCCCAACAGCATGCCGGAGATTACGTTGCCGGGCCGGTTATAGCCTGGGCGGCTCCCCATGGACGGAATCCAGCTTTCGCGGTCCCAAGCGGTGATTCGCCCAGCGTCGTTTAGCGCCGCGCGGTGCTCAACAAGACAAGCGTTGCCGTAGTTCTCCCATCCCATCTCGTCCTCCCGCGAGTACTGCAGTCGCACGGGGCGGCCGACGTCCTGTGACATCACTGCCGCTTCGAAGCTGACCGCGTCGGCCCCATTCAGACCGTAACATCCGGAGCCTCGCGTATAGATCACGCGTATGCTATCCGGCGGCATGCCGAGCAGCATTGCTATGCAGTTCCTGGTTGGATAGACCGACTGAGTAGCCGACCAGACTGTTGCGGAGTCTCGCTTGACGTCGGCCACGGCGCAGGACGCCCCCAGAGAGCCGTGCGACTGGAATGGATAGCTGTACCGCGCACGCACCACTTCCCTGGCTGCAACCAAACTTGTGACAACATCTTTCGAATCGAGTTCCAGCTCATCCTGTGATGGCTGCTGCTTTAAATGATCAAAGAAGCTCTCCTGCGACGGCAGCTTCGGCCCGGGATCCCATTCGACCTTCAATCGGCGTGCTGCACGGACGGCGCTGTATTGCGTTTCAGCGACGACTCCAACGAAGTTCTTCCGGATTACGACCTTCAGCACTCCGGGAATATCTTTGATGGACGCATGATCCACATTCAGCAGCGAGGCTCCTATGGCCGGTGGTCTCACGACTCGGCCGTGCAGCATGCCGGGCACGCGCACATAGTGGAGAAACTCAAAACGTCCCGTGATCAGTTCGTGAAGGTCGAGAGAGGGAACCGGCTTGCCAAGTACGGTCCACTCGGACTGCGGCCGCCGTCTTGCTGCCTTATCAAGTGTCAGGCTGAAGTGCCGGCCGCCGATGAGGTCCTCATACGTGACTTGCTTCCCCGATGTTCCAACGACATTGCCGTTCTCCGCTCGCAAGGAGTCCAACGGCTCAGCAAGCCGCTCCGCCCCGAGCTTCAGCAGCGCTTCTCTGGCCGTGGCGGCTGCTAATGCCAAGTTTTCATGGTTGAAGTTCGCCGGAGTCGACTGACTGCCCGACGTGCTGCCCTGATCTGGCGTTATCGCTGTATCGCATTGCACGAGTTTCACGCGCTCCCGCGGAACGCATAGTTCTTCCGCAACGAGCTGTGTTTGTGCCGTGTAGATTCCCTGGCCGAAGTCACACTTGCCGGTGAACGCGGTCACGCTGCCGTCGGCATGGATCGCGATCCAGGAGTCGAGCGCGTTCGCGGCGATGTGTGAAGCATGTGTGCCGAACTGTCCGTCCGCGGTTTGAATGCCGAAAGCTGAGGCTGCCTGAAAGCTCACCACCAGTGCTCCCGCACCTTTCAGAAAATCACGCCGCGAACCGCTCATGTCCGCCTCGCATCTGCATACTTCCGTATCGCTCGCAGCATCCTCACGTGCGCGAAGCAACGGCATATCACACCGCCGAGTGCGTGGCGTATGTCATCGTCTGTTGCCGCGGGGTTCACGTCCAATACGGTCTTCGCGGTCAGGATTACTCCGCTGAGGCAGAACCCGCACTGCGCCGCGCCCTCTTCGATGAAAGCGAGTTGAAGCGGGTGTGGATTTTCCGGGGTACCAAGTCCCTCGAGCGTTGTGATCTCTTCTGATCCGACGGCGCGGACCGGCTTCACGCAGGAACGCACAACATGGTCCCCGATGATAACGGTGCATGCTCCGCATTGGGCCATACCGCAGCCGAAGCGTGGTCCGCGCAAGCCAAGATCGTCATTCAAAACATAGAGCAGCGGGGTAGCCGGATCAACGCTCACGGAGTGCTTCTGGCCGTTCACCTTTAAGGTGATCGCTTCCATCTGATGAGTGTGCACCCTTTCGCGCGAGCCGCCAACCGTCAGATGCGATTGCGGAAGGTGGTCAAAGCAGAAGGCTTCGAAGGCTTAGCCGACCTAATGGATCTGGTTCGCGCGCCGATAAAGCCGATAGGTGCGCACAGGCCGCTCGCTTCAAGGAATTCCATGATCTCACTGGTCGGCATATTGATTGTCTTCGCCTCCGTATTCGGCGGCTTTGTGATGGAGAGTGGAAAGCTTCCGGTACTCCTGCAACCGGCCGAGTTTGTCACGATCGTAGGTGCCGCGCTGGGAACCGTGATCGTGGCCAATCCAGTGCGCGTGTTGAAGGACATAGGATCCGGACTGATGGAGGTCGTAAAGGGCAGCGGAGTCACCGAGAAGCGGTACGTGGACTCCCTGAAGATGCTCTTTGAGCTGTTTACGAAGGCCAGGAAGGAGGGAATGATCGCGATCGAGAACGACATTGAGGAGCCGGAGAAGAGCGCGATCTTTTCAAAGTACCCGGAATTTCTGAGGACCATCACCTTACCGCATTCGTCTGCGACACGATGCGAATGGCGGTGACGGGCGGGGTCAAGCCGTTCGATCTCGATCAGATGATGGAACTGGATCTCGAGGTCCACTATCACACCTCACTTCTGCCAACGAACGCGCTTACCTCGATGGCGGATGCGCTCCCCGGGCTGGGAATTGTCGCCGCGGTCCTGGGGATTGTGGTCACGATGGGAGCGCTGGGCGGTCCTCCGGCAGAGATCGGACGTAAGGTGGCTGCAGCTCTGGTTGGAACGTTTCTAGGCATTCTGTTGTGCTACGGAGTGGTCGGTCCGATCGCCGCCAATATGGCCAAGGTGACGGAGGAGAAACACGCGTTTTATGGCGTGCTGCGGACGACTATGTTGGCATTCATCAAAGGCACAGCACCCATCATGGCCATCGAAATTGGACGGCGTGCGTTCCAGAGAGCGTGCGTCCGAGGTTTGCTGAAATGGAAAATGCCTGCCGTAGCCGCGAGCCGATGCCGGCGGAGGTGGCGGCGTGATCATGCACGACCCGAAGAACGAGCCGCTGGTCATTATCAAGAACCGGCGGCGTCATGCTGCAGTACATCATGGAGGTGCGTGGAAGGTCGCGTATGCCGATTTTGTGACGGCGATGATGAGTCTGTTCATCGTGCTCTGGCTGACGAGTGCGAGCGATTCGGTGAGGCGCTCCGTGGCGAGGTATTTCAATGATCCGAAGGGCACATCAACGTTTGAAGGCACAAACCTGCAGGGAACCGGCCACGCGGTGCCGCTGGACCGCAATAACATACAACGACTGAAGGAACAGTTGGTGGCCGCGGCGCAGCAGATGCCGAATTTCGACCGTCTGAAGAATCAGGTAGAGATTACGGCAGAGCAGGACGGCCTCAGAATTGAGTTGCTGGAGCAACCCGGGGGAATCTTCTTCGAATTGGGCAGCGCACAGCCGACGCCGGCGCTCAGAGGGTTTCTGCGGGCGATTTCGCCGGAGCTGGGGCGGTTGGGCAATCGGATCTCGATCGAAGGTCATACAGACTCTGTGCCGTACAACAACGGCACATATACGAACTGGGAACTGTCGGCGGATCGGGCGAATGCGGCCCGGCGTTTGATGCAGAGCAGCGGAGTTCTGCCACTGGTTAGTGCTTCCACCGGTTCCAGCGCAGACTTCGGCGTTACCTATGGAGCTTCCGCCGCAGCCACATGGTCCTCTGCATCTTTATCTAGCGCGGCCGCGCCGCTATCACCCAGCAGTTTCCAGCTGAACGATGGAACAAACAGCGCGACGATCGATGTCCAGGAGGGCGACACCTTCTCGACAATCGCGACAAAGATTAATGCGTCAGGCGAAGCCCTCAGCGCTTCCGTCATAACTGATTCTTCCGGAGCGCATCTCCAAGTCACTTCGTCAGGCAGCGCGTCGGTATCCATCAGCTCGGATCCGGCCTTTAGCCTTACGCGCGCCAGTACGGCAGCGAACGCCTCATTAACCATCGACGGAATTCCCATCCGCAGCGCGAGCAATACAGTGACGGGAACTGTTGCTGGTCTCGCACTGGACCTCGCTGGGACGACTCCCGCGAACAATCCGGCAACACTCACCGTAGCGGCCGACACTACCCAGATCACGCAGGCATTGAGCACGTTCGTGTCGGACTACAACGCCGCGCTCTCACAAGTGAACTCACAATTCACGTACACCACGTCCAGCGGCTCACAGGGTGTGTTGAGCAGCGACAGTACAGTTCGTTCTCTGCAGAGCGCGCTGGAAGGCATCCCCTCTTACCTGTCGGCTGGTGGGCCAGGTTCGAATTCGATTCAGTCGCTCTCGGATCTCGGAATCACCGTGAACGACGACGGGTCATTGTCACTCACTTCCGCGCAACTGAACGCGGCGCTATCGAATCCCGCAGCCGTGCAAAACTTCTTTCAAGGCGCGTCGCTGAATGGCTTTGCCCAACAGTTCAGTTCCTCCATCGATCAGTTCAACAATCCAGCGAACGGATCCATCACCTATGAGATCAAAAATCTCAACCAGCAGTATTCCAGCCTGCAATCGCAGATAAGCAACTATGAATCCGGCTACATCGCGTCGCAACAGACAGTACTGACCGCGATGTACAGCCAGGCGGAAATTGCATTGCAACAATTGCCTGCGGAGATGCAGCAGATTCAGGCCCAGCTCGGGAACAATACCAACTCCAACGGTTGATCTGGTTCCCAATACTTACGAATGGCCAATCACAAGGAGTAAGTATGACGATGGAGTCCCTGCGCGCCTATCGTGACTCCGCTACCGGATGCGGTACACACATCGACGTTCTCCTTGTTTGTTACGACGCGCTCGCGGCGGACCTCCGCTCCGCAGAAACAGCTGCAGTTGGACAAGACATTCTTGGCCGGTGCCGTCACTCCAACCATGCGCTGCTGCTATTGGGCCATCTCGAAGGCTGGCTATCTTTGCTGGATGACGAAACGTTGCAGCAGACTCTCGAACGGTTTTATCAGTACCTCCGCACGGAACTGCTTCGCTTGCAGGTTGCCGCCGAGCCCAGCAGTTACACAATGCTGGCCATGCGCGTCTGCGAAGCGAGAGCGGCCTGGCAGCGAAAGCAGGCGAACGAATCCTCACGGCTTACAACGGGATCCACAGAGACACACTTGTCTTGCTCGATCTGACCGCGGCGGCGCTACCGCTCAGCCGGAAACGAACGCGCTCCCCGGCATTGTGTCCGCTGTCGCGATCCACTGATTGCTTCACGCGAATGGATAGACCGTCCAAGAACTCTCGCACACCGCCGGTCATAGGCCCTAAGTCCAAAGCCAATCCCTCATACAGGAGTGCCACTCTCATCCCGGCGGCGCTCGAGTCGACCTTGCAATAACCACCCTGAGAAGATCACCGTGACGTCGGAAATCCTTAAACCTCTTCTTGCAATCTGCACTCTATGTGCGGTCCTTTTGTTGGGCCGAATCAGGTCAGGATGATCTTGCGCGCTTGTCCCTCGGGATCATCCACCATGCGGGACTCGTTGTCCCAGACCATGGTTCTGTTCGTTTCAGGGTCGGTGGGCTGCCAAACCAACGCCGGTATGCTCGGTTTGCCGGTTGCAGCGAACGTCGCCCAGGAAGAAGCCATTTTCTTCGCGAGCGCCTGCGCTTCGGGTGTGTTGCCTGTTCCTTGTTCGCATCGCTTGGTGTTGTCGAAGCAGAACTGGAGCTCGGCAGTATGCCACGCGCCCGGCACGGCGTCGAGAATCGGCGTTTGCCAGGTGAAGTAGTACGCGTAGGCCGGGGCGGCGTTCAGGTCGTGTTTCAACTTGGCCATTTTCACGGCGTTGTTCCGCATCGAAAGGCCGTTCAATCCGCCGGCCCCGCCGCACATGTACGACAAGGTCTGGATTTTCTTCTGCGGATATGCCTTCTTCAGCGTGGCGATGATTGCCGTCGCTTTCTCGTCGCCATAGGCTTTCGCAAGACTTGCATGCCATTGTTCTTCCGTCGGGTGTGAAGACATGCGGTTGCCTTCTTCGCTCACGGAGCCGACGAGCATCGGCACATTTTTCGAGATCTCCGGGGCCGCATCGAAGAAAGACCTCATGTTGATCACTGTGCCGTCCACGCACGGCGACCAGCCTACTCGCGGGTGGCCAGGAGCTCCCGGTCCCATGAACGGCGGTCCCGGCGGGCTGATCTTCCGTACGGCGTCGTTACCGGCGGCGTTGAGCTTCGCCCAGTCCATCTTCTGCAGCGATGCCATGTCGTTGGGCGGTAGCCCGAGATCTTTTATCATCACGCGGGCGACCTCCCGCTGCTGCTCTTTGGTTGGAATGTTGCCGCCGCCGCCGGATTGTGCCGACGCGCGGTGGAACAGTCCTGTGGCAGAGGGCATACCCATGAGCGTGGTTACCTTTGACCCTCCGCCGGACTGGCCGTAGATCATCACGCGGTCCGGATCTCCGCCAAAGTTTTCGATATTGTTGTGGACCCACTCGAGCGCAGCAACGAGATCGGTCATGCCGACGTTTACGGAGTCTTCGTACGCCGAGCCACCAATTTCGGAAGCGTCGAAGAACCCCAGAATGTTGAGGCGATGATTGACGGAGACCTGCACGACGTCGTGATGCCGCGCCATCTGTGCACCCTCATGCGAAGGCAGTTCGTATGAAGAACCGAAGCTGAATCCTCCACCGTGCATGTAGAACATCACAGGCCGCTTTCCGGTCAGGCTGGGGGTCCAGATATTCAGCTTCAGCATGTCCTCGCTCTGCCAGCCGTCGTCCCAATCCTGGATGAACGTTTGCTCAGGGCTCGTCCAGGTGTGCAGGTTCTGCGGACAATTTGCGCCATAGACCAGGGCCATATACTCGTCCGTCCACGGCGTGGGCGGCTTGGCGGGAAGCCAGCGGTTTTCGCCGGCCGTCGTTTGTCCGTACGGCACACCCTTGAATGTGAAGACACCGCCATCCAGGAAACCGCGCACCTTGCCGTATTGTGTCCGGGCGACGGCCGAGCGCGGGGTGGATACGTTCCCGGGTTCCTGATGGGCCCCTGTCTTGATGCTGTCCGAAGCGACTGCGGAGTGAGCAGTCGCGATGCTCAGGCCTGCCGTTGCCGAAAGAAACAGCGCCTCTCGCCGGGTGAGAACTGTGCGGTTTGCAGAGTTAGCCATTCGATTTCTCTCCTTAGTATTGCTTCTGAGGCACGGCACTGAAGCTCTCGAACTGCTTACAATTTCGGCGGTTCGCGTGCGAGGTGCGCATTGATCACTGGATTGATACCGGAAACTGGTAGATGTTGACGCTGATAGGAGCGACCGAAAGGGTGTGAATGTCCGCAGCGGTCGAACGCTCCGTCACCGCGATTTCAGGTGTTTGACCGACCCGGTTTGCCGCATCGACAGATTTTCCCGTGAGCTGCCACGCCTGTCCGGGTCCAGTCGGTCGTACACCCGAGAGGTTGAGATCGAACTCCTGCGGAGACTCGGTTGCATTCACGACCGAAAGGATCAGATATTTATGATCCGGGCTGAGCGCGGCCACCATATCGAGCGGATAAGTCGGACTTCCTGACGTCCTGTCCGGTTGATCGCCGACAGCAGGATATTTCGGGGCGGGTTGGGGTGAATTTCCTGAGAGCGCGACAGGGATGGCGCCTACAAAGTGGCCCGCGTACAACTTGAACACCAGGCCAGTAGTGCTGAATGTCGATGCAGTGCGATTGAAGTCCAGCATTGAGAGGCCCGTGGTGTGAGCGGCCATCTTCAGGAAGTCTGTGTGTCGCAGCATTTCATTGAAGATCATCCCGTATGCCAGCCCCGTTTTCAGGGTTGCACTGCGGTTGAAACCGCCTCCAAAATAGGCGTACTCGTCGATCGAGAGGAATATTTTCTTCTCTCTCATCTGCGGGAAACGCTGTTCGTATCCTTCCCACTCCTCGGCCTTCTTCAGGACAACGTTAGCTCCATAGCGGGCGGACTCGAGCAACGTCTGATCGACTTTCACATACGCTTCTTCATTAGAAGCGTCGGGTGGGAGCTTCTTCGCCTTCTCGATATCGAAGCGTCTGCCGGGCTGTGCATACCAGTGTTCGGCTATTCCATCGAAGTTTCCGAAAGTGTGTGCAAGGAAATTGCCTGTCCAGTCCACATCTGTGCCATAGAGGGGTTCGAGGTTGCCCTCGTATTTCGCGCGCTCCTCGCCGCGGAGACCATCATCCTGCAGCATGCGTCCTGAGGCGATAAGAACAATGGAGGGATCCACCGCGCGCATCGCCTTTGCAAACTCGTTGTGTTTCAGCATGAAGTACTTCGTATCAGTGCGGCCGAGCTGCCATGAACCCCAGGGTTCATTGCCAATGTTCCAGAACTTCACGTGATAGGGCGCAGGGTGCCCGTTTTTCGCGCGCATCGCACCCATGTGCGTAGCTGTGGACCCATTCATGTACTCGACCTCTTCCGCGGCGGAGTGCGAATCGCCGAAGCCCGCATTGACACTGATATAGGGCTCGACGTGAATGAGACTGCAGAGCGTCATGAACTCATCGAGTCCGAGATCGTTGGGTTGCATTGCATTCCAGGCATAGTCGAAGTCAGGTGGACGTTTGTCGCGATTGCCGACGATGTGATACCAGATCAGCCCGGAGGTATAGTTTCCGCCGTAGCGCCAGAAACCCATATTGATCTGCTTCAGCAACGCGATGGTGTCAGGACGGAACCCGTCAATGTTGTCAGCAGGCATTAGCGAAACCGTACCGATATGGAAGTTGCCGCTTCCTGTGCCCGTGATCTCCAGAGCGGCATTCGACGAGTCTGCCGGAGCGGTGAAGTTGAGCGGGAACGTCTTGTACGTTTGGAGAACCGAACTCAGCGGAATCACGCGACGGTCATTCGCGTCCTTACCCCAGATCAGAGCAACTTTGATGTGAGCTCCTGGAGTGCTGCGAAGAATGATGTGCCCGATGTACCTCTTGCCCTTTTCGAGAGCAATGCCGGATTGGCGGATGCCGTGTTCCGTAGAAGCATCCAGCGCAATGCGTGGAGTCTGATCTCCAACGAACGGCTTTTCCTTATCCATGGTCACTGCTTCATCCGGTCCAACCGGCTGCCACCTGCGAGGCTGTGGCCCTCTCGGAGGACCACCAGCTTGCTGCTGGGGCGGTTTCTCCGGCGCTTTAGAAGAAATAGGGAAGTAGAACTTGCGGTCTTCGAGCAACTCGGACCAGAGGCCCCGATACATGGTGTCTCGGATGTGCTCGATGAACATGCCGTACTCGTACTTGGAGACGGGATCCATGGTTTTCTGCGTATCGACCGTCACCATGATCCTGTTTGGAGCGGGCTGCTCCGTCTGCGCCGGGATGGCAACTGTCGAAGAGAGCAAGAGCGCTGCAGCAAGTAGTTTCATGTCTATCTCCGGATAAAACGTTGGTGGCCCAGTTTCGTGAAAGCTCTCTTCATGTGCTCTCGGCAGGTCCGCCGAGAGCGCTGCATAGACTCATACCGCTGTCCGCGGATCGACGTGCCAGGTGTGTTCGGCAGCGGGATCGGCGAGCGGGCCGGGAACTCTGGTGTCTCCGGTGACTTTGCCCAAGATGTCGGCCTCGATGTGATCGAGCACTTTCACCTTTGGCAGCGGCTGGGTGGCATTGATCGCTAATTCGAGACGGTCTGGGTCGAAGTTGATCTCTATGTCCGCCACAGATCCGTTTTCGTCCCAGCCGTGTGACTCCCGCCAGGCGGCCAGATCGAGCCACTGCTTGGTGTTACCCATAAAGAAGCCGAGAAAATCTTTGGGCATTGAGACATAGAGGTTGCCGTCTACCTGGTTGTTCTGATTGAGCAAGACGATGGCTGACTTCCCGCAGCGAGCGAAGATATTGTTGTAGATATCATTGCCCTCTGCGAGCCCGCTGTTTGCGCGGTCCGGCCGCACGATGGCGAAGACGCCGGAGTTGTCGCAGCGCCCGATGAGGTTCTGCGCGATGATCAGATGATCGCTCGCATTGATGAATATGCCTGACCCCGCGCACCCTCTCTGGCCGGGCGTTCCTGGCTCCGCATTGCGCACGTCCCAGATGATGTTGTCATCGATCTGGTTGGGCTGACGATTCATCTCCATGTGCACCGCCGCGCTAACCGTAAGGACGTCGGCAAATACATTCCGCGTGATGCGGCAGTTGGAGTCGCCGCTGTCGAACCAGAGCGCATTCGCGTGCCGTATGTGGCGGATCACGTTCTGACGGAAGAGCATATTGCGAGCGCCATGAAACTTGGCTCCGGCGGCCTCCCACTCGCGTTCCGCATCTGCCCAGCCGCACCACTCGATCAAGTTATCCTCGACCACAGTGTCCCGGGTCTGCATACCCGCCATGCCTTCCACACCGCAGTAGCGGACCGTGTTCCCGCGGACGATGTGCGATTCGCCGGCCCGCGGAGTGAAGCCTTCGCTCCAGTCGCCGTTGCCTATATCCAGACCAACGCCGTTCGCCCACTCCATGGTGTTGCCCTCGATGATCCAGTGATTGCCGCCCGCCGTGGAAACGAGCCCGCGCTGCGGAACAGGGTAGCCGTTCCCGGCGTGCTGGAAAGTGATCCCCTTTACGCGGATGTAGGCCAGCCCCTTCTGCAGCGGAGCAAACGCCTGCTCGCGAGTGGTGATCTCGATTGTGTGCTCGGCAGGAGTGCCAGCCGGCAAGCGCACCTGTATAGCCTGTCCCGAGTTGTCGACCCAGAATCTTCCATCCGGATTGCCGCCGATCTCTTGCATGATCGGCCCTCCGCGTTTGCGAGGCGGAAGCCCGGTGAGCGGCGGCGGCTGGTTCGGAGGAGGCGGCCCGGGCAGCTGCTGACTCGCAAGTTCGCGCAATTGCTCCACCGGCTCCAGCGGCTTGCCGTCCAAGAAAACCAAGCCGCGTCGGCGGAAATACGGTCCCATGTCTACAGTTCTGGTGTCCAGCCAGGCTCGGTCAGCCGGCGCGCTGGGCAGAGCGAACGGGTTGTAGGCGTCAGGGAACATCGACTCGGTCAACTCGTGTTCCCACGTGATCACCTCTGGTGCAGCAGCAGCCTGGGCGTTCGGCATGCGGCGGAACATCGAAACCGCTTTCTGCTGCCAGCCTTGTTTCAGAACCTCGGAGCCCTTGATGAAGACCTTTGCTCCCGGCGCAGCCTCGTAACTGATCATCCGGTCTGGGCCGGTCCCACCGCGCAGCGGTCGGACGCACTCACGGTATACGCCGGACGCGATCACGACGCGTTCGCCGGGCTGGAGCACCTGGGTCGCCTGTTTGATAGTGCGGAACGGTCGTTCGCGAGTGCCTGGGCTGTTGTCGTTTGCTTTCGCCGAGTTGTTATCGACGTAATAGGTCTTCGAGAACCTCAGCGGCTGTTCCCAGGAGACATACTCGGTGCCGTCCGGCAGGCGCGAGTCCGTCGGCGTCACTCCGGAACTTGCTTGGCCATTGGCGAGAGAACTTGTTACCAAGCCGCTGCTGCCAACACCGATCATCGCGGCTACGCCTGCAGCACATTGCAAAAAAAGTCGCCGATCTAGGCCTTGAGCCGGAACGTAATCCGTCGATGGAGGGGCGTGCGAGAGGGGCCGGGTTCTTGCTGATTTCATAGAATCGGACTTAGTTTGAAAAATGTAAGCAGGAATTCAGTCTTGAATCGTCGCTTTCGAAGGCTTGTGTCCGAACCGCACCGACAGTTTAATAACCGTAGATCCGCGGCCAGCCAGAGGTTGTGACACATCTGGCCGGCGAAACCTAGAATTGGTACTTGGCCGCAAGTTGTAACTGCCGCAGTTGACCCGCGCTAGTGATGCGTCCAAAGCTCGACGAATTCAACGTCAAATTAGGCGTACCCCAGTTGGGGTGATTGAGCGCATTGAAAGCCTCGAACCTGATTGCGAGCTGATGCCTCTCGTTGTATGGCATCGCGAACTCTTTGTGCAGTGCAGCATCGAGATTCGTATATCCAGGCCCGGTGAAGCTGCCGCGCTGCAAGGTTCCGAAGAATCCGGTCGGAGCGTATGTATAAGCGGATCTATTGACCCAGTCGCTCAAAGTCCGGGCGCTCCCCTGCAGGTAGGGGCTAACTCCGGTCGGGTCAGGCCGATCAAAGTTGCCGAACGGAGACGCGATGCTCGCGTTGTCAAACCCGTCGATCGGGGTCGCGACTCCACCCGTCTGGTGCGTGAAAGTACCGCCCAACTGCCACCCGCCGATGAGCGCGTCCAGGAGTTTGTTGTTCACTGGCACCAGCTTGCCCGGTCCGATCGGTAGCTCGTAAAGTGCGGACGCAACGACGCGATTACGGACGTCGAATGCGGACGGGCCGTACTCGCACGGGATGCAGTAACTATTTTGGGGATACAGATTGTCATTCCCCTGGTTCCGAATTCCACTCGTATCATCCAGAGACTTGGAATACGTGTACGAGGCGATTACGTTGAACCCGTGGCTGAACCGCCGCGTCGCCTTCACTGCGGCAGAGTTGTAATTGCCCGTGCCCTCATCATGCACAAACTGCAAGCCGCCCATATTTGCAAACGGTGTGCGCGAAGCGACCGGACTCGGAGCCCCGTTGCCGATATAACCGTAAGGAGTCGCCGCGTTTGCGTTCAGGAATCCATAAAGATGCCGGCTCACAGCCCCTTGATACCCGAGTTCGAACGACCAGTCCGAGCCGACCTGCCGCTGCAGGTTCAGCAGGAACTGCTCGGTATAACTGGTCTTGTGATCCACGGCGTTCGCAAACGCTACGCTGGGTCCAAGATTAGAGATTGCGCCACCGCCGGCGCCCGGCGTGGAATTCGCCCAAGTCAGGCTGGAACTCCCGTAGGGCGGCGCGGAGTCGGTGTTCGTATAGGTCACGCGTCCAGCGATGTTGCGCGCCATGTCGAAATATGCGTTGCCGATGTCCTGGGTGTAGAAGATGCCGTAGCCGGCGCGGACCACCGTCTTGGCATTCGGCGAATAGGAGATGCCTAATCGCGGCGCAAAGTTCGTGTATTGCGTCTTGAGCAGCGGTCCATTCGGCATCAGGCCATTGCTGCAAACCGGCGGCGGACCAAGCGGTGTGACCCACCTGATCGAAAGGCCCTGGTACACATCGGAAGCAGCGCAGTTGCCCTGGCGCACATAGAACGGCCACTGGCTCTGCGGGTATGTCGCGCTGGTGTCACCCAGCTTCGGCACTTGTTGGATAGCTACGTTGAAATTGTTGCCATACGTATCGTTCCACGGAGGCGTCAGCTCATATCTCAGTCCTGCCGAAATGGTCAGGTTCGGCAGTATTTTGTAAGTGTCATCCACATACGCGGCCTCTACGTTACGCACATAGTTCGCATTCGCTACAGCTACCGCGACCACCGACTGATAAAGATCGCCGAGCAGTAAGTCCGCGAGCGGGTCGCCTCCGGACAGTCCCGTACCAGTATGGTATGCAGTGGCGAGCGGCTCCATAACGAATTGCCCGCGCGAGAACTGATTCCCGAGCTGGTTAAACGTCTGGCGATTGTACTCAAATCCGAGCCGCAGCGAGTGCTTGCCCTTTTCCCATGAGACATTGTCGACGATCTGCCATGTGGGGTCCGTCACTACGTAAGGTCCATCGCCGCCAAGGTCCCCGAAACTGGTCCAGATGCTCTTCGTCGTTCCGGCGGGTCCGGAAGAGAAGTTCATGGACGGAATACCCCACGTTGAGGGGTCGCCGCCGCTCAGGCCGGGAATCTTTACTCCATCCACCACGTCATTAGTGAACGCCGACAACAAGCCATTTGAATTATAGAAATGCGTATAACCGAACCGGGCTTCGTTGACCACGTGCGGGCTCGCTGTCCAGGTATTCGAACCCATGTATTGGTAATAGTTCGTGACGGTCTTACTGCCCGCACCCAGCAGTCCAGTCGATTCGAGCGTTTCGTTGCCGGCGCTGTAGCGGAACGCGTACTGCATCTTCTGCGATTGAACGTAGTCCCCTCGCACAGTAAGGCTTTGCCGGTCCTGCGGAGATGAAGTTGTATAGGAATAATTATTGTTCACAGAGCAGCTGGTCGCACCGCATGTGTAAGTCGGTGCGTTCGGTGCGGTTCCAAGGTATTTCAGCAGCGCCGTAGACACCGAGCTGACTCGTCCCGAGGGGATCGTATTGTTGGGAAATGGTTGGTTCGTCAGCGGATCGTAGATCGTGATTGGGTGAACGCCATTGATGTCCTGATACGAGTAGCCCTGGAAATTTCCAGCAGCCATCGCGGCGGTGGGTACCACGGCCTGCCCCTGTCCGATTGACCGGACGTGCCTCCATTCGTCGTCGACCATGAAAAAGAACTTGTCTCTTCCGTCGTAAATCTTCGGGATTCTGATCGGACCGTCCAACTCGAACCCGTAATCATTCCACTTGAAGGGAAACACCTTGGGAGGGGTCGTCTGATACGGGAAAAAGTACGGATTGGCATCAACGTAATTGTTGCGGATGTACTCATAAAGGGCACCGTGGTAGACGTTGGTGCCGCTCTTGCTTAGCACATTCACTTGCGACGCCTCATGGCCGTACTCCGCCGAATACACTCCTGTCTGAACCTTGAACTCCTGAATGCCGTCGATCGATGGCAGTCCGACATACGTGTTGAAGTCAGGGTCGGTGTTGTTAACCCCATCCAGGGTGTAGTAGTCGAACATGATGCGCTGACCGCCGACCGAGATCGACTGGCTGGCCCGATCGCCACCCAGGCGCGAACCTGCTTGGCCGGAGGCCGCCGAAAGCGTATTCACATTCGACGCAAGCGCCACAAGGCTGAGGTAGTTCCTTCCGTTCAGCGGAAGTTGATTAATTTCGGCATTCTCCACCACCGTTCCCGTCGAGGCATTCTCTGACTGGAGCAATGCACCCGTGGCGGTAACCTCGACCGATTGCGTGACCGCGCCTACCTGCAGTGTGAAATTGAGTCTTACGCTCTGATCGATCTGTACTTCGAATGTGTCGCTCCGGACCTCCTTGAACCCTCCGTGCCGGACTTGGATGGAGTACGTTCCCGGCGGCACTTCCGTAAACGTGTAATCTCCAGTCCCGGTGGATTTCGTCGTGTGCACCGTTCCCGTTCCCAATTGCGTGAGCGTCACATCCGTGTCGGGGAGACTGGCTCCGCTCGGATCGCTGAGATGCCCGGAAATCGACCCTGACGTCTGCGCCCACAGGCCAGGGCTGTAGATGAATGCGAGCAGAAGGGCGATCGCGCAGAGGAAGCGGTGAATCACATGAGGCTGATCCAGAGGTTCGCCTGAGTCGCTGACAACACGGCGAAACGAACGAGATACCGCGGTGACGGTCAAACCTGGCCTCATAGAAGAGCCTCCAGCGCCCGATGAGTAAGGGCCCAATTGATTTCCGGGGACTATATTTCGTGTTGCGTAAGAAGGTCAATGCTTTTCGTGGATCGCACGACACATCAGATCAAGCGCTCATGCTTATCGATTTTTTCGATGTGTCTATCAACGGGTCCTGTTGACTGGGCAAACGCATGCTGTCGCTCGATTGCTGTCAGGGCGCATTGTCGCCGTCGGGCTCTTGCCGACATGCTCCTCTTTCGCAGCAAGCTGGGACGAGAATCACCGCGTCCCTGCCGCGCCACCGACACGCTCGCCTAGGTCGTCGCGTCGACGAACGCCCTCTAAACGTGCTGAAGTTCGCGGTTCATCCCAAGCAGTTCTGCCAGCATGAGCACCTCTCGGCTGCTGGTGCTCGGATCTGTGCAGATGAGGTTCAGACGCACCTGTCTTTCGCTCCCCGTCGACATGCGCAAAGGGATAAGTTCTCCGGAATCCAGGGCACTTTGAATTCGGTACGTTGGCAGCCATCCAAAGCAACACCCGCTGCGGACTGCATCAACTGCTGCTTCGATCGTCCGCACCGCCAGGTGACGTTGCGTAGCCGCGAGCGGTTGTCGCTTTCCGCTTCCAACGCTCACTCCCTCAATATTGACGAGCGTCTGCCCAAGCATATCCGCACGCGATACCTGCCGCTTCTGCTGGTGAAACGGGTGGTCCCATCGCGCCACAGCGATGATTCGGATCTCCAATATGGGATGGACGAAATATTCCCGTGAAACGATCCCGGAGATGCAGAGATGAGCGTCGTGCGTGGAGAACTCGACGTCCGGCGACATCAGCGCACCCTGTTCAAGTTTGAGATGAACGTGCGGGAATCGCCGGCTGAACTCGGCCAGCGCGGCAAAGAGGCGATGGTTCGGAAAAAGCGAGTCAACCGATACTCTGATCTCCGACTCGCCGCCTGAAGCGAGAGAGCGGGCCCTTTGCTCGACCTGCTCGAAGCCGCACAGATGCGGCTCCGCTTGCGCGAGGAGCACGCGACCAAACTCAGTGAGGCTCGCCTTTCTACCCGTCAAAATGAAAATCGGGATTCCAAGCTTCTCCTGCAGCTTGGCAATCGTGTAGCTGATCGTCGACTGAGAACGCTTCAAGTGCCGCGCCGCTGCGGCATATCCTCCCAGCCGGACCACCGCACGAACAACGTCCCATTCATCAAGCGTGCTGTTCATATCCAGAGGCGATCATCGTCCTTTAACCGGTTCCATATACCTGGTACTTAGTCTGCTCCGCCAGCCTTGGTTCGAATGGCGTACAGCGATGTACGTGCGCCGATGAAAAGAGTGCGATGGTCTGCTCCTCCAAAGACAATGGAACCGGGTCGCTCCGGGATTTCGACAATCCCCAGGGGCTTGCCGGCGCTCGAGTAGACGAATAGCTGCGCTCCGGCTACATACACATTACCCGCCGTATCGGTCACCACAGATGTACCGCTGCGCGCGAGAACAGGGACAGCACCCAAATGGTTCAGCGAATCGAGAGTGAATCGATACACCTTGTCGTCGTCTTCGCTTACAGCAAGGCGCGATGTGCCACTGCGAAACGCACCGAGTTGGACAGCCTGCAGCAGTCCCTTCCAACTTCCGCCCGCCATGATGGCGGTACTGCTGCCGGGCACATAGAAGAAGCTGCGCGGTTCATCCTCCACAACAGCAGTGATCGCCATATTACTGCGCGACGAATAGACAAATCCCTTGTGCTCCACAATCCACTCAACACTGCGCGCATCGTTATGAAACCCAGTCGGCAGCAATAGGGTCGTATCTGGACGAGGACCCTCGCCGGTCAGCTTCTGCGCCGATCCGTCTCGCGTCGATACCACATACACAGACTTGCTCGAGTCGATCGCCAGGAGTTGGTCGTTGCCGGCGGAGCCGAGGGTGACCGGCGCATCAACCGACTCCGACAAGACTTCTGCAGAGTTATTCCCTTCGGTCCATCGCAAAATCCGGTGTGTCGCCGCGTCCGTGAAGAAGAGCTGCCCGTGCTCGTCTACCGTTAGGCCCGCCACGTTATTGAAAGTGCCGGCTTTTGTGAGCCTCTGAAGCGATGCGTTCGGCTCGAATACCGCCGGGATCGGCAGCGGAGCTCCCGGTCTAACCGAATCGTCCAGAACGAAGCGGGTGAAGTCGTGCGTTCGGACCGCCACGTTCCGAGTTGTATCCAGAAAGCTGTTGTCGAACGCCAGGCGGGTCATGCTGAAGTTATGCACGTTTGCAAATCGAATGTTGTCAGCGCGCGTGGCCTCCACGGCAGCCAGATGTGGCACCACATTGCGAGACACTCGATAGTCGAACAGGTTGGCGAAAGTTATATTGGTCGAATCCGTCAGCTCAATCGGGGTAGTATCTGCGCCGTTCGGGTTTTCCTCTTCGGTCTGTAACGCATAGATGGTCCAATTCGATGCATGCCGAAACTCGACCTCGTTGTGCATGTGATGCTCGCATGAGATTTGGTATGCAACCGAAGCGACCTTCGTGTTTTCCACCCGAACGCCAACGACCGCCGTTGTATCGGCCGTCCAGATGTCCCGGAATATGCCGCCACCGGCCTCAACCCAGAGGCTTGGATACTGCGATCCGCGCGTGTCAGGCCGCTTGATGCCAAAATCAGGTTTCGGATATTTCGGTGCGACTCTCGGGGAAGGCCGAATCCCAGCCGCGAAATTCACATCCTGAACGAACGAGCTCGCGCCGCTGTGCCACAACACGCCGGCAGCGCGAGGCGCGGAGTATCCGGTGAACACCCCGATGCCGGTAAGTATCTCGTGCCCACCGGCAGAGGACTCAATCACCGGAACCGGCGCGCCAGATCCGCTGAAATTAGGATCATCATCGTTCACCACCAGAACTGTTGTGGCTGGCGATAGCCCGATCAGAATCGAGTCTGGCTTCAAATGCAGCGTTCCCCGCACCCTGTACAGACCCGTCGGAAAATACAGCACGCGGTGTGAGTCGATTGCATGCTGCAGTGCTTCGGTATCGTCCGTGCCTCCGTCGCCCGTGGCTCCAAGCTCTCGCACGCTGGTCCACTGAGCGACATCCGGAAGCGCTGGAATGTCCGTCGGAACCGGCTGCGGCTCTCCCGAGAGCTTACGCTCGCGATGATGCAAAGCAATTGGGCCTTCCCGGCCATTCGCATCAATGTCCTGTCCAACCGAGAGTCGCTCTTCAACGAACGAGTTGGACGGACCTGCGATCGGCGAGAAGTCTTCGATATTGTTACGCGTAGCCCGCAGAAGATGCCCGACATGGAAGCAGAGAATATCGTCGAGCGTTACTTGGTGATGTTGGCTGGTCGTATCCCCGAGGACCACACCCACTCCCACGTCCTTCAGCAATAGGTTACGTCCGTAAAGCTGCTCGGGCATGTCCGGCGGAATTTCTACCGCGACCGGCGCATGCTCAATGCGGTCGCGGATCAGAGTCATGCCCACCTCCTGGGTCTGAATGGCCGCAATGCGCTGCCCGCTCAAGCGCGAATCCATCAGGAGAAATTGCCAGGCCGGCGCCGTTCGTACCGAGATGATGCCGTAGTCTCCGCCTTCAATCTCAAGTGACTCCGCCTGATTGCCGACATCTTCCAGTGCCGCGCGGCCGTGCCCAACCCAGAAGTGCATATGAGACAGCAACGAATGCTGCGCAACATGAAAGCGGACACAGATCACCGCTGGATTCCCGTCTCCCACCTCAAAGTCCACGTTGCTGACGCCGCTGTAAAACGTGAACTCGTTCGCATCCACAACCTCTCCACCGGCCGCCGGCTTGCGCGAAGCAAACTGGAGCATGTACCGGCCCGTGCCGAGGAACCCGTGGCCACTCTGGAACCCGGGCGTATTCGCGGCCAACAGAATTACCGGCCGCTGTCGCCCATAGCCAATCAAACGGATGCCCGACCACAGATAGATGGTCTTGCTGATTCGATAGCGTCCGCTTGGCAGGAACACCAACCCTTGTCCCGTGGTTTCAGCCACGCGATCGATTGCGGACTGCAGCGCAACACTGTCGTCTGCCACGCCGTCGCCGTGCAGCCCGGCGGAAGCATCCGCAACCACCGCAAGCGGATCCGGCGGGCGCTCGGTATAGACAGACTGCGCGCATGCTGCCGCGGCGAGAACGATCAGCAAGAACGAACACAAACTTTCCAACCGTGCGACGGTCCTGTAAAGCGAGCTCAAGCGTAGCCTTTTTTTCGATCGCAATTTATCATTCTTCGAACCAGTTAGGTTTCCGGCAATTATTACGCGCCTGACCATTGTCGGCTTCAGCCGAACTCGCGCCACACGAAACCCCGCGGGACACACCGCGCGACACACCGAACTGCGATAAACTCCGCTTTCTGTGAAGCAGTCCGGCGAGTGGCTAACGACATTCGCCGCGCGCCGGATAAGTCAATTCTGAAGTTAAGCGGCCGACGATCTCTACTCCGGCAACGCGTACTGCCCATCGATGTGAAAATGCCCGGTCGCGCCTGGGGCGCCGGTATCCGGCTGTCCTCCCCCGATGCTGATGGTGTAATCCCCCTGAGCGATGATCGGATCGCCTTTCTCAGTCACCATTCCCAGGTCGCGCCGATTGAGATGGAAATGTACCTTCTGGCTCGCACCCGGGTCCAGGTGAATGCGTTGGAATCCGCGAAGAGCAATTCGCGGAGCACCCTTGGCGTCGGGAAATCTGAGATATAGCTGAACGACCTCATCCCCCGCCAGCTGACCGCTGTTCGTCACCGTCACGTCCGCGTCCACGGGCTGCCCGGCGGCCACAGCGTTTGTCGGAACGTTGAGATCACTGTAGGAAAACTTCGTGTAGCTGAGCCCGTATCCGAATGGATAGAGCGGCTTGCCCGTGAAGTAGCGGTAGGTGCGGTTTGCCATTCCGTAATCTTCGAAGTTGGGCAGTTGGTCCACACCTTTGTAGAACGTGACGGGCAGCCGCCCAGCGGGATTATTCTTGCCGCTCAGCGTCTCCGCGACTGCCGCTCCGCCTTCCTCGCCCGGATACCACGCGTCCAGCACGGCGTTGGCATGATCATTGATCCAGTTGACTGCTAGCGCGCTTCCGTTCATCAGCACGACAGCGAGCGGCTTGCCGGCAGCAGCGACAGCTTCAACGAGATCTTCCTCCGGCTGTGGCAGATCGATGCTGGTGCGGTCTCCGCCCAAAAACCCAGGCTCGCTTACAGGCATCTCTTCGCCCTCAAGCTGGCTCGTAATGCCGACCACCGCGATCACCGCATCCGCATTTCTCGCGGCCGCTATGGCTTCAGGCGAGACGCCTGTGTTGACCTTCGCCCAGATCAGTTCTGCATGGGCCTTCCCATTCTGTGTCCCGTAGATAATTTCAATTGCAGCCTTGCGCCCCTTCACGAGGTGCACGCGCCCCATCACCGGCGCAGCTTCGCCGCCGCCGAATGACATGGCTACCTGCTTGCCGTCGACAGCAAGTCTGGCGAACCCCTGCGCGCGAAGGCCGAGCAGGAAGTCACCTGATTCAGTCGGCGTGAGGAACCCAGACCACTGCACGCCAAAGCTCTTTTTGCCCGCGACTACCTTCGGGAGGTTGCCTTGTGTCAGGTTCACGTTGGGCTCGGTGCGGCTGAGCAGCGGCTTGTTCTTCTCGTCTGGCCCACGACGGCCTTCGCCGTACTCCGCCTTCAGGCCTGCCTTGCCCTCGGGCGTGGTCAGCAGCGCGGCCGGTACCGGCGTTCCGTCGGTACGGAGAAACTGCGTCCCCGGAACGAACGTGATCGCCGCGTTCGGAAACTCAGCATGGAGGCCCTCCATGATCGATACGATATGGGTTGGCTGGCCAGCATAATTTCCAATGAGCGGCCGCGTCTGATCGGCGAGGGGACCCACGACCGCGATGCGCCGAATCTCCGGCTTCAGCGGAAGCATGCCGTCGTTCTTCAGCAACACCATGGACTCGTTTGCCAGCTTACGTGCCTGCGCGCGATGCTCCGCGCTATCCAATTCCTTCTCATCAATCTTTGTGTATCGAACCATCTCGGGAGGATCGAACATCCCAAGCTTCATGCGTGCGGTGAATAGACGAATGAGCGCCGTATCGAGAGTGCTCTCCGGCAAATACCCCTCTTGCACCGCGTCGATGTACGCCTTGTCTACCGGCTCGCCAAACCGCGATGTGAACGTGACGCACTCATTGTCCATGCCACGCAGCACCGAAATCGCGGCACCCTGCGCCTGGGTCGGCCGATAGCGATGATTGGCTGCAACGTCGCGCACGGCGTCGCAGTCGGAGACCACGTATCCCTGGAATCCCCACTTGCCGCGCAATTGGTCCTGCAGCAGGTACTGGTTGGCGCATGCCGGTTCACCATTGATCGCGTTGTAGGCGCACATGATCGAATCAGCTTTGCCTTCGACGATCGCGGCCCGGAATGCAGGCTCATATGTATCGACCTCGTCGTGCTTGCTCACATCCACATCGGAAAAGTGGCGGGTTGGCTCCGGCCCGCTGTGCACGTCAAAGTGCTTGGGTGTGGCGATCGCAAGGTAGTACTTCGGATCGTCACCCTGCAGCCCCGTCACGTAGGCGACACCCATCCGCGCTGTAAGGAATGGATCCTCGCCGTAGGTCTCCTGCCCCCGGCCCCAGCGCGGGTCGCGGAAGATGTTCAGATTCGGAGACCAGAAATCGAGGCCTCCCATGATGCCGGTGTGGCCTTCGCGCTGGTTCTGCACGTGCTTGATGCGGCCTTCGACGCCGATCTGACCAGCCATGGTGTGAATTTCCGGCGTGTCAAAGGTCGCCGCGAGACCCACCGGTTCGGGATATTCCGTCACGCCCTCATTGATCACTCCATGCAGAGCTTCGCTCCACCACTGGTAGGCCGGGATCTTCAGCCGCGGCACGGCAGCGGAGTTGTTCTGCATCTCGGATGCCTTCTCCGCAAGCGTCATCCGCTGCACCAGATCGGTCGCACGCTGCACCGGTGAAAGCTGCGGATTCATGTACGGGAGATTCGCAGACTCCTGCGCAAGTGCATGTTGAGGCAGTGCGCTCAAAAAGAGCGTTGCGGTGGCTGCGAGGAATCCAACCAGAATAGGCGTTACGTGGCTTCTCATTTGTTTCTCCAATAATTGTCGAGGGCGGGTTCAGTCAGTTGATCAGCTACCGGCAGCTTTCGGTAAAGCATAGGTTCTTACTGAAGAATGGAAGAACATGGTTCTGGAAACGATCGGCGATTGCACTCGTGTGCGTGCCGGAGTAGATCTCAAAGCTGTTTGGGACTCCGTAGTCATCCAGAATCTTGTGCAGCTTGATGGTGTCGAAACGCAAGCCATCCTGATCTCCCACGTCGATCGAGATCGCGCGGTACTGCTTCAGGTTTCCGATGTACTGGTCGACGAACACGAGCGGCGAGTTGGCGATGAACTTTGCGACGATCTCCGGCTGGGGAACGCCGTCCTTTGTCGGAAGGTCGAAGTACAGCGGCGGATTCTTCGGATCAGGCGCCCACGCCGCTGCCGTCGCAAATAGGGCCGCACCAAAGCCCGGGGATTGCGCCGCGAGATCGGCTGGAGACTTCGCCTCGCTCACCTTCTTCTCCGCGGCGAGAGCACGCTCCTTCGCCTGGTCCGCCGGTCCGGGGCCGCCGCCCGTCATCGGCGACATGCAGCAAGGACTCATGATGTAAAGAGCGCCGAAGACATCAGGGTGCTTCATCCCGATGCGCGATGCGCCGTAACCGCCCATCGAGTGACCGGCCAGGCCACGGCTCTGCCGGTCAGGGATCGTGCGGTAGTGCGCGTCGATATACGCAACCACGTCGTGGTATATGAACCGCTCGAAGTCTCCCGTGGTCTGCGAACTCGAATACATGGAGCCGTTGTAGATGGTCTTCGAGTCCGGCAGCACGACGATCATCTCCCGCGAGCCCTCTGCGAAGGTGCCTTCAATCGTCTGCGGGACGTGGATCTCATGGCTCCACTGCTCGGCGCCAATGGAATATCCGTGCAGCGCGTACACCACGGGATAGCGGCGCTTCGACTCTTTCTGATAGCTGGGCGGAAGGAAGACGATCACATCGCGATCGACAGCGTCGCCTTCGAGATTGCCCTCCAGTGCAATGCCATGAATCTTGATGTGCTCAACCGTGACCGGCGTCGCGCCAGCGACGGGCGCCGGAACAATCGTCTGCACCTGCGCGAAGACCGATCCGCCGCACGCCAGAATCGCAGCCGTTCCTGCTGCGCAAAGTACGTTTGTGAATTTCATCCTGCCCTCTCGGCCAGCCGGGTTATTGAATCGAATACGAGTAGATGTTGACACTGAATGGGCGAACGGTGACCGTGACGGGGAGAGCGCCAAGCTGTTGCTCTTCCACTTGAACTTCTGGCTTGCTTCCCACTTTGTTCGTTGCGTCGATCGAGTCCGGAGCCATACGCCACAGCTTTCCAGCGCTCCCCAGCGTCGCTCCTTGAATCGCAAGCTGAATGCTCTGCTCCGAGTCTGAAGGGTTTAGTACCGCGATACTCAGTGTCCTGCGGTCTTCGCTCAAAGCCGCGCTGACATCGAGTGGATACGTCTCGCTGCCGGGATTTACCGCGGGCTGGTCGCCGCCGGCTGGAAACGCAGGCTTCGGCTGCGGCGAGTTCCCCGTAACCTCGACCGGAATCTCGCCGAAGTGATCGCGGTACATCTTGAACAGCAGGCCCGTTGGATTGAGCACCGCTTCCGTCCGGTTGGAACTAATCGTTGCGGTGGCAAAGGTCAACGCGGCGATCTTGAATACGTCCGAGTGGCGGAACATCACGTGGAACGCCCACGCGTAAGCAGGCACGGTTCGATAGGAGTCCCTGTTACCCCCGAAGTATGCCCACTCGTCGATTGCAATCGGAACCGGCTTTGCCTTGAGCGCCGGTATCAGCTTCAGGTACTCCTCATAATGCTCGTACTTGGCCCTCACCTGGACGGCTGCAGCGCGCTGGAATTCGATGAATGACAGCGGTGGATTGATGGGCATCTTTTTCTCGAGCTTGATGTTGGTGTGCGTCGTGCCTGACGCGTAGTAGTGCTCGCTGATCATGTCAATGTTGTTCAGGCAACAGCGGATCATCTGGCCCGTCCAGTCCGATGACGAAAGGTAATCCGGCACGTACTGTCCGTTGATTCGCCGCGACTGGTCCGCTCCTTCCATCACATCGGGCATAGCTCCCGGCGCAATCAGCGTGATGGTCGGATCAATCTTCTTCATCTCCTTGGCAAATATGTCGTACTTCACCTCGAATTGCGGAAGCGCCATCGCGCCCATCTGATAGTCGCCCCACGGCTCGTTGCCGACGCCCCACAGTTTCACGTCGTACGGCGCGGCGTGCCCGTTCTGCGCGCGCCACTTGCCCATCGGCGTGGTCACCGCCCCATTCGTGTATTCCACCAGTTCACGCGCGGACCACGCGTCCCCAAAGCCGGCGTTCACCGTGATGTAAGGGTCCACGCCGAGCAGCCGGCACAGCGTCAAAAACTCGTCTGTTCCAACATCGTTTGGCTGCAGCGCGTGCCACACCGGGTCGAAGATCGGTGGTCGCTTGTCGGTATCGCCCACACCGAAACGCCACTCGTACGCAGACACAAAGTTGCCGCCCGGAAAACGTAGGACTCCAAAGCGCAACTGCTTCAGGGCCGCAATCACTTCGGCCCGGAAGCCATCGATGTTGTCGGCCGGCATCAGGGACACCGCACCTGCATGGTACGACCCTCTTCCTGTTCCGGTGACCTCAAGCGCCGCGTCATCGCTGTCTGCCGCGGCGGTGTAGTGCAGCGGGAACTTCCGATACGCCCGGCCCAGTGTCCGAATGGGAACGGTCTGACGATCCGCTGTCCCCTTACCCCAGACAAGCGTGACCTTCACCACCGCACCGGGAGTCCCTGCGAGAAAGATGCGCCCGGTGTACTCTTTGCCGCGTCGAATCGCGATCCCAGCTTGACGGAAGCCGCGCGGCTCATTGCCATCGAGCTGGACCAGCGGCGACTGATCGCCGGTGTACGGATTCTTTGTGTCCATCGTCACCACACCATCGCCGCCAACAGGCATCCACCAACGCGTCGGTACATTGCGGAAGCGCGGATTCCCAGCCGCGCTGCCCATCGCCGCGGGAGGCGTGGGTGCAGCCGTCTGCACCGGATAAAAGAACTTGCGGTCCGCCAGCATCTCCGACCAGATGCCGGTGTTGACGAGGTCGCCGCCATGCTCCAGAAACATCCCGTATAGATATTTGGAGATCGGCGCGCCGGTCTTAGACACGTCGATGGAAGCGTGCACCGCGGCCGACTGTGATGGCGCTGTCCCGGTTGTAAGCAAAAAACAAAACAGAAGCAGTCCTGACAGGAACGAACCACGCCTCAATGCTTCAGAGTCTCTGAAAATCCGCGTCATTTGCACAGCGCAAATATATCGGTCCAGAGCAGCGCATACAACGCAGAAAATCTGCCCTGGATCCGCTACCCCTCCAAATTGGCGTCTGACGCAACGTTTACCATCCTCCCCCGAACCAGGGCGGGTTTAGAAAACTCTGTCCCATGGGGGCCTGTCCGCGATACCATCGCGTGTCGGATTTTGGGGTTTATTTCGCGATGGCTAATTGCATAATGCGGTTTATCAGAGTGCTCACCGGACTCCTCTTCGTACCTCGCCGCGCCTTGCTGCTGGTTACCTTTCTTCTCGCTGTGATTCCGCTTCACGGACAGGACCAGCCGTTCGTGCTCGACCTGCATGGACGTGCGATCGCCATCCAGCCGTATGGTCCCAACATCGTTCGCATCACCTTGAGCACTGCGCAAAGTGCCGCCGTATCGCCGCCCGGCTACGGCTTTATCGGCAAGCCCAACACGACCGGGTGGGTCGCGCCGCAAGCTGCTGCGCAGCCCCACGAGTTTCGGTCAGGGCGTCTTGTCGTCCGGGTCTCTCCAGATCAGCAACCGCATCGATTTCCGCTCGACCCGCTCAACCAGGCGCTCCGAGACCAGTATTTCGGCGGGGGTTCAGGCAGGAACGGCCCCTTCGCGGACACCATCACCGTGAGCACAACAGCGGGTAAGCCGTTGCTCGAGATGCATAGCTGGTCGATGGTTGCGAACCCGTCTTCGCAGTCGCCGCCAACCGGTGAAGCGGACCAGAAAGACGACGCCGGGTTCCGCGTTTCAGCCGTCTTTGCTTCCCCCGCCGACGAACACTACTACGGCCTCGGAGAGCAACAGCAGGGCGCTCTCGATCTCCGCGATCACCGCGTCAACTGCTGGCACGACTACGGCGCGATTGGTGGTGAAAACGTCTGCGTTCCATTCCTCATCTCCACCCGCGGTTACGGGTTGATCTGGGATAACGCATCGAAGACGACCGTCGATCTCGGCTTTAATCAGCAGAATGTCTGGTCGTCCCAGATCGCTGACCGCGTCTCGTTTTTTGTGATAGCCGGCGACAACGCCGACGAGATCTACAAGGGTTACCGCCAGCTCACCGGCGTGACGCACATGCTGCCGAGAGGCGTCTACGGCTATATCCAGAGCAAAGCAATCTATCCAACCCAAGAGCAGCTTCTAGCCGTCGCCAAGGGATATCGCGACCGCAATCTGCCGTTGGATGTCCTGGTGGTCGACTTTCTCAACATGACGAAGCAGGGCGAGCTGGACCTCGACCCGGCGCGCTGGCCTGATCCTGCCACCATGAACCGGCAGTTGCACGCGATGGGCATCCGGTCACTGCTTAGCGTGTGGCCCCACTTTGCCCCCGGCACGCAGTTCTATGACATGCTCCGCGACAAGGGCTGGCTCATCCACGATGCCAGCGGCAAGCCCGATCCTGGAAACTTCAAGAATTTGATCGGGCCAAACATCGACACCACCAACCCCGACGCCGCGCGCTGGTGGTGGGACGCAATCCGCGACCGCTACATCAAGCCCTATGGCTTCGATTACATCTGGCTCGACGAGACAGAACCTGATATCGATCCGGAGAAAGACTTCTTCCATATCGGATCGGGTGCGCGCTTCTACAACGTCTATCCGCTGTTCCACACCGCATCCGTATATGAGGGCTTTCGACGGGACTTCGGCGACACCCGCCGCGTGATGATCCTCGCGCGTGCAACCTATCTCGGCGCGCAGCGAAATGGGACCGTGTTCTGGTCCAGCGACGTCACCTCCACATGGGACATGCTGAAGCGCTCCATTCCCGCCGGCCTCAACTTCACCGCCAGCGGCATGCCGTATTGGGACACCGACATCGCCGGCTTCTTCGCTCCGCAGATCTATCCGGGTTATCACCCCGCACACACGCCGCTCGTGGATCCCTCCGATGCTCGCGACAACGTCGATGGCTGTGACGACTATCCAGAGTTGTTCGTACGCTGGTTTGAGTGGGGTGTATTTCAGCCTGTAATGCGCGCGCACGGCGAACGCATGCACAACGAGGTGTGGTCCTACGGGCATGAGGCCGAGGTGATCCTGGAGAAGTATCTGCGGCTCCGCTACCAGCTGCTGCCCTATACCTATTCACTCGCCTATCAGACATATCTCACCGGCGCTCCATTCACGCGAGCGCTGTTCATGGATTTCCCCGACGACCCCAATGTGTTGAACATCCCCGACGAGTACATGTATGGTCCGGCGTTTCTCGTTGCGCCTGTGACGGAGCAGGGCTCAACCACGCGCAAACTCTATCTGCCGGCCGGATGCGATTGGTACAACTACTGGACGAACGAGCGGCTGAAGGGTGGACAGACCGTGACCGTCGCCGCCCCCATCGACCGGATTCCGCTCTTCGTTCGAGCCGGTTCAATCGTGCCGCTCGGCTCAGCAGTATTGAGCGGACAGGGCCCTCAGACCATCGCCTCGGTTCGCGTGTACCCCGGCGCCGACGGAGAGTTCACGCTCTTTTCTGACGATGGCACAACCTACGCGTACGAGAACGGAAAGCATTCGCTCACGCAGCTTCATTGGAACGATGCCAGGCATCAACTCACGCACCAAGGCGCTCAGGCATGGACTGCAACCGATACACACATCGTCCACATAATCGGCAGGTGAAAAGCTTCTTGTGATCAGGTCGAAACAAAAAAATGGCCGGCCCTATTAGACGATTTCAGCACTTGAACTCTTCACGAACTGAGCTGCGGTGACCTAATCGCCTCAATGAGGCAAGCGCGTTTATGAGGACAGATCTGCCCATTGTGCGCATGACGTCGGCAACAGCTGAGAGGGCGACAACTTCACTTTATTGCTCCGGTCATGCCTATCTGGACGAGTAACTCGGCTATTCGCGATGATACTGAACAAAGCTGACACTGTAGGTTCCATAAGGCAACTGTCCTAAGCGTAGGTCTAGATGAATGATGGCGGAAAGCTGTCATGGGGCAGGCCCCGATCTCCAGGCTTTGTCGTGATTCCACATCGCTGTTCTCAGCGACGGCTTTCTCCCTTCTCGGCTACCCCAACCTTCCAGAAGCATCTGCGTCAAGATCGGGCGACTGGCCGATCAGAATTGGAGCGGTACTGACGAGGCATCATTTCCCGTCTTGCCCCACAAAGCAGTTTCGGCTTCGGGCGAGCCCTTGCCCCAGAGGGCCGTCTTACCCCACAGAGCCGTCGCGCCATCGGGATCGTCGTTGGTCCACAGCGGGGTTGCGCCCCATATTACGGCGGAATCCGTTCCCGAGAGGAAGGCATTCGCGCCGTAAACACCCGACGCCGACCAAGGCCCGGATCGCGTCCAAAGCGCGCTCGGATCGGCAACCGCAGTGATCGTGCCGGTGGATGCGTTGTAGGTTGCGATGGGCGACATAGCAGTGCCGGACGGCACGGAGCCGTTGTTCACAACCGCAGCCTGGATCGTTTTAGCGATGTCGAGATAGCCGGCGCCGACGGTGAACACGTCGTAATTCGCAACGTAGGTCGCGCCATCGGCCGAGACACTGCTGGTGGCCGGGAAATAGCTCCGTTCGGCGTTGGCCATGAGCAGAGCCTTGGCGTCATCCGGAGTTAGTTTCGGAGCAGCCTGCAAAAGGTCGGCGACTGCTCCTGAAGCTACGCCTGCGGACATGCTGGTCCCGCTCATAGCGAAATAGCTTGACGAGGGGCTCAGGGCGCCGTTGCTCTCGTAGAAGGAGTACC
Organism: uncultured Verrucomicrobiae bacterium; assembly: GCA_963716225.1. GTDB lineage: Bacteria > Acidobacteriota > Terriglobia > Terriglobales > Acidobacteriaceae > Granulicella. The sequence continues at coordinate 3,003,611 of OY970299.1, forward strand.
ACGTGTAGAAACTGGGATTGTTGGCAGCGAGCGGATCGTTCGGGAATTTGAGGCTCGTGACCATGTTCCCCGGCGCGACGATATCGGGCTTCACGGTGTGGTCAATGAACGCGGGACCCTTGGAGCTGTAACTTGCAATGACGTCGTCATTGATTTGCGGCGTGAAATTCGTATTCATTGCGCCGACGGTGAGCACATACGGATCGTTGCCGGGCGCTTCGATGGTGCCGTAGCCTTCGGGATTCAGAGTCACGTCGCGGCCATCATTGCCCGCCGCAACCACCACAACGATGCCGGCCTTCCAGGCTTTCTCTACGGCCTGGCAAAGCGGGTCGAGTGTGTAGCTCTCATAGATCGCGCGTCCGATAGAGAGATTGATGACGCGGATGTTGTACTTGCTTTTGAGGGAAATCGCCTCACCTATGGCGTTGATGACTGCGGAATCTGTCCCCGCGCCGTTCTCATCCAGCACCCGCAGGTTGATGATGTTGGCGTTGGGAGCGGAGCCGCGGAATGTGCGGAAATACTGTGAGCCTGTGGAAGCAGCGCCGTTTCCGGCGATGAGGCCGGCAATTAACGTGCCGTGTCCATAGTGATCCAACGCGTCCTTCTGGCCGGACACGAAGTTCTGGCTGTACACGATCCGGCCAGTGGCATAAGGAGGCACCTCCGTTGACCTGGACCGCAGTTCCGAAACAACGGCAGTGTCAAGCGTCAGTGAGACGGAGTTCAGGTTAAGATCCCGTACCGGCATGATTCCGCTATCAATCACGGCCACGCCGATGTTCGTTCCCTGATAGCCCGCCTGCCAGACCGCCGGTGCATTGATAGGCTCGGTCGTGTATTCCGCGCTGGGGATCGAGACTGCCTGGCGCGCGCCGACCGTCCGGTCGGGCGAGATGTACTTCACATTGGGATCCGCCGCAATGCCATTCAGATTGTTGTAGGGCACGATCTCTACAACGGCATCGATGACCCCCAGCACCGTTCCCAGCAAGCTTCCGACCAGGCCGAGCACGCCGCCCAGCAGCCCACCGCCGCCTGCCCCTGCCCCCGCACCCGCCCCCGAAGATGGCGGCTTGTAGTACTGCACGATCACTTGGACATTTCCAGACGTCGGGTGCGCCGCCAGATCAGGCGATATCTTGCTGTTTGCGGTCTGCGCGTCGACAGAGGTCGCGCCCACAACCGCAATGGTTAACCCAAGGACAAGGACCGAACGAAGCCCGAATTTCATGATGGTTACCTCCGGCCAGGTTGTCACGCCATTCCTGGCTATCCGCGGGTGTCCAGGATTTCGCGGCAAGAAGACCGCGGAATGCAGAGTACCCCTGTAGTCACGCAACTTTAGTGGGGTACGGCTACAACCTCAATGACCCGTTAGTTGTAACCAGAGCGGGTCATTAGTCGACTTAGGTAACCATAACAGGAGGTACTTTGGTGCCCTAAATGAGCGTCTGCGTAGTGACCTTTGCGCACCGGACGGGCGCGGTAACTGAGTAGAACCGAAGGGGGTACGGGAAGCGTGGATAGCAGCCTGAGGGTGGCTGGATGACTCGCTGCGGCAAGTCCATTAACGGCGAGCGTCTCTACAATTGTCCCGCATTCGAGCACGGAGATTCTGTCAGCGATCCTGAGTACCGAAATCAGGTCGTGCGAGACATAAAGCAGCGTGGCACCGTGATCGCGGCTCGATCCCCTGAGCAGGTCAACGATTTGGGCCTGCGTTACGGGATCGAGCGCGCTGGTGGGTTCATCGGCAATGATCAGCGCCGGGGAATGTAGCAACGCCAAAGCAATAAGAATTCGCTGGGCCTGCCCAACACTGATCTGCGATGGGCGCCGGCGCAGAAATTCCCTGTCCGATGGTAGTTGGACCTCGTCGAGCAATCTCTGCACGCGGGCCAAAAATGCCGTGCTCCCATTCTTTTCATGGGCCCTCCAAGCCTCGCGGAAGTGACTCTCAAGGCTGATCGCAGAGTTGAGTGCCGTCATCGGGCTTTGCGGAATGAAGGCAAGTTGGCGTCCACGCAATTGGCGCAGCTCGCGCTCGGAGAGTTGAAGCAGGTCTTGTCCGTCAAGCAGGATCTCGCCCGTTACTCGGCCACCACGCCAGGGCAGCAGCCCGAGCAGGCACAGGACGAGCGTGCTCTTGCCCGCGCCGCTCGTCCCAACCAGTCCCAACACTTCGCCGCGATGGAGATCGAGGTCAATATCGTTCAGGACGGACTTGCCGGCGTAACTGGCGCCAAGACGCGCACGCAGCAGTGGCTCGGTGCTCATCGCGAACTCCGCAGCCGAAGATGCCCCACATCCCAAACCAGCTCCGGCTCAAGAATGGCCGGCTGTGCGCCTTCAATCCTGGGCGAAACGCCAACCAGAAGGTTGGGGTAAACGAGGTAGATGAAAGGCTGCTGATCGGCGACAATCTGCTGCACACGATCGACGGCCTGTTTACGCACGGCGTCTTTCAGGCTCGTGGCCTGCAGGTTCATTTCACGATCGATCTCGGCTTCCCACGGGGTTGCCGGCGCTTTTTCCGACGGGCTCCACTGATGGTTGGGTGATGAGCTGAGCCAGACATTCATCATGGCGTTGGGCTCAGGGTCGACGTTTTCGAGTCCGAGCAGGCAGGCTTCATAGTCCTGGGTGTGCATCAAGCGCTCGACAAGCGCGGGAAAGTCGAGCGCAACCACATTGACCTCCATACCGAGCGCAGCTAGATCCTGCTGAATCAGAGTTGCCATTTTTCCCCGCGCCGCATTTCCGGAGTTGGTCAGGATGGAGAAGCGGACGGGGTGGCCTGCCGCATCTTCAAGCCCTGAGCCGACCCAATGGAAGCCCGCACGGACGAGCGCGGCTTTCGCGGCTGCGACATCAGTGTGAGGCGCGGAGAGGTTTCGGTTGTACCAGATGCCGTTCGCGGGCGAGATAAAACCATAGGCCGGAGTAGCGTGACCCTGATAGGCGATCCGCGCCAGGTCCTCGCGATGAATGGCCTGGGAAACGGCCACGCGGAAAGCGCGTTGCTGAAACCAGGATCTCTCCCATGCCGGAAGCGGCGACGCCGGCGACTGGTTGAACCACATCTGCTCGGTGTTCAGCGATGGGCCGAGGTCGCGCACTGTGGATGGAGCTTTCTTCTTCAGGAGTTCGAAGTAATCCGGCGCGATGTGATCGATCAGATCGTATTCGCCGCGCAGAAACAGCCGCGTCTCCTGCTCTGGATTGTTCAGGATGTCGAGCCGTACGCCACTTGCGTAAGGAAGGGAGGCACCGCTCAAATCCTTTGCCCAATAGTAAGGATTGCGGCGCAGGCGCACGTATTGCGACCGCAGGTAATCAGCCACGACGAACGGCCCGGACGTGACGCGCCCCTCGCTGGGACGGTCGGCGGGTTCGATGGCGATCTCGTCGAAAACCTTGCCGATGCCAATCACTCGCTGCGGCAGATGCACGATCACTGTGGCGAGGTCGGGGGTTTCGACGGTGACGCCGCCGGGACTGACGAACTCATCTGCGACCGGAGCGGCGATGGCAGGAAGCAGAACACGACGTATCGACCACGCAGCGTCGCGCGAAGTAAGGCTGCTGCCGTCAGAGAACCTGAGCCCGGGTCGCATTTTGAAGATGACGGTCTTTCCGTCCGCAGAAAGATTCCAGCTCTGAGCAAGTTGAGGCTCCACAGCTTGCGTCAGTCGATTCACGCGCAGCAGCACGCCCGCCGTGAGATAGCGAACCGTCTCCGAATCGAGGTCATCGACTTTAGCGGGATCGAAGGTCTTTGGGTCGTAGCCTATGGTCCATGCCAGTTCGCCGGAGTGGCGTGGTGCTGCCTGCGCGGCACACTTGCCTATCACCGCGATGGCCAGGACGGCGAGCGAGACGGTGTGAAAATAAACGCGCCGCATCATCATCGGTTCTCCACCGCGACTGCTTCAAGCAGAAGCAAAACCAGGATCAGCAGAGCAACGGGAAAGTAAACCCACTTCGTTTGGAGCAGCATGGAGGAGTTATCGAGTTCGAGCAGCATCCCTCCCCAGGACGGCAGCGGCTCACCGATTCCCAATCCCAGCGCGCCAAGATTTGCTTCGGCCATCACGAATGCGGGGACGCAGACGAGAAACTGAGGGAGAAGCAGCGGCACCAGGTTCGGTACGACATGGCGGACCACCTGACGAGGACGCAGTCCTGCCGCACGAGCCTGCAGCATCCATTCGGAGTTTTTGAGGTCCCGCGCTCCCCGGTAGACCGCGCGCGCACATGCCGGCCACCCCAAAGCCGCAAGGACTAGAAAGGTGATGGCTGCCGAATGTCCAGGCGAAGTGTTAAGCGGCAGCGCAGAACGAACCATCATGAGCAGAAAGAGCCATGGAAGGGCAAGAAACACGTCGCAAACCAGCATGATCAACCAGCCAGCTCCGCCCGCCGCAAAGGCCGCCAATGTGCCCACGCCCGCGGCCGCGGCCGTGGTGAGCGCTGCAGCAGCTACGGCGCCCACCATGCTGAGCAGGAGAGCAGCCGAGACGCGCACCATGCGATCGCGTCCGAGAGCGTCTGTGCCCGCGGGGTGGTGCACGGAAGCAATGGCGAGAGGCTCGTCGCGATCCTGATGTGCATAGCTTGCGCCTGCAGCGGCAATGATCGCCGCTGCAATCAGAACCAGGCCGAGAAGCAGCCAGGCCGCCACGCGACGGAAGTTCATGCGCACAACTCCACCTTGCGGCTCGGCGCCATTCCAGAGCATGCAACTGCGATCGCCATCGTCAGCGTGACCGCCAGCAAAACGGGAAGGTCGCGATTGAGAGCGGCGTTCCATGCCAATTGCCCGAGGCCCGGTACGTTGAAGAGGACTTCAACCGGCACGAGCGCACTCAGCGCGGTCACGATCGAGAGACTGGCGAGCGCGGCAAACTGTGGAACGAACGCGGGCAAGAGGTGCGCCACGACCAACCGGTGCGGTCTGATGCCCTGCGCACGCGCGTGCAACACATGCGGCTCAAGCCAGGCCTTGCGCAGGAGCCGATGGAGAAACTTGAAATCGCGTGCCGCAATCAGGAGAGCCATCACGAGAACCGGTCCGCCCTTCCCGGCCAGGAGACAAAGAGTCGCCATGGCTGCGGTTGGCACTGCGAGTAAGAGCGTCGCCGGCGACTGCCACAACAGAGAAGGATCTTTTCCCGCGCTCGCGATCAACGAAGCGCACAAGGCCAACGCCCAGCCAACAAGCAGCGAGCGCAGCAGCAGCTCTCCTGTAACTGCCAGGCGCGGGCGGATGAGCTCGAGGACCGGTACGTCAAATTGCCGCGAGATCCCGGCAGTGCCCCGCGTCATTCCGGCGGTTTCGGTGACGAGCATCTGCCTGATGGAGCGGCTTTGGGCCGCCTCGGCTGACAGCTCTGCACGAGCTCCGCGCGCGTAATGCGAGTCCATCTCGCGCGCGTCGCTCAAGTATCCGGGAGCATAGCGAACGAGGACGGTAGAGCCGATCATGACCAGCACAACGATGACCAGCGTTCTGCCCAGCCACCTGATGATCGCGGGGATTCGCCTCATGACGCGTGTTCGACTTCCAGAATGGAGCCGTCCACTACGTCCGAGAAGATTCCATCCAGTGCCGACTCCGTTTCATGGGGCACATTCTGTACAGCCCATGCGAACTCCCGCGCGATCTCTTCGAGGATCCGCAGATGGTCTTTCGAATAGGCTGACTGTTCGCGGGAATAAAGCGTGACCGCACCCAGGACATCGCCGCTTGCACTGAAGACGGGAGCTGAAAGTGCAGAACTGCGGCTTGTAAACAAGCCGGCTTCGATGAGAATGTTGGGTTCGACCGTGGGATTACCGTTGAGAATGCTGCGTGCATTCTTCGTCACCCAGCCCGACAGACCGACTCCCATCGGAATTGGCTGCGCTGAGAATCCTCCGGCGCAAGGACCCTCGATGTGCATGGCAACGATGCTTGCTTCTGACCTCAAATACACTGCCAAGCAATCGAAGGGAATCACGGACTGCAGGACCTCAGCGACCGCCCTGCTTGCTCCGCGCAAACTACGCGACGCTGCCAACGCCTGTTTCAATTTGTCAATTGCGTTGGCTCGCTGATCGCTTGTGGCCGGCAGTCGCGGAGATTTGAACGGCAGTATCGACGAGCCGGATTCTAGCGCGACCTGCTCCTGCTCAAATCCAGCGCTAGGCGCCGCTCCGCGCTCGATGACCAGATTCGTGTCGAGCGGCACCATCTCTTCGATTTCCTGGTGCGCGCGCTTTTCGAGCTCTGGGTAATGCTCTTCCAACCGGCGAACCACTTCAGGGTCGAACTGAACGCCGGCTTTGCTCTTCAGGTATGCCAGAGCTTCCTCAACTGGCAACGCCCGGCGGTACGGTCGGTCCGAGGCAAGCGCATCGAAACAGTCGACCGCGGAAAGAATCCGCGCTCCGATTGGGATCTCTTCACCCTCCAGGCCGTCCGGGTAGCCGCTGCCGTCCCACGCCTCATGATGCGCCCGTACGATGGGAACGACCGGATACGGGAAACGTACGCGCTCTAAAATATCGGCGCCGACCACAGGATGAATCTTCATCGTTTCGAATTCTTCCGGGGTCAGTTTGCCTGGCTTGTTAATGATGTGTTCTGGCACCGCCAGCTTGCCGATGTCGTGGAGAGTGGCTGCAGTCGCCAGCGCCCTCATTTGCAGTGAGTCGAGCCCCATGATCTTGCCCAACTCGGACACATACACGCGCACCCGCATCAGGTGTTCGTGGGTGTTTTGATCCTTTGCCTCGACGGCCATAGCAAGGCCTTCGATGGTCCGCAAGTGCAAAGCCTCGATCTCAACAATGTGCTGCTCGCGATCGCGAATGATCCCCATCTGAGCGCGATAGGCGCGATAAACCGTGTAGACCATCGGAATCAGCAGTAGCGACGTCAGCCAACCGAAGTGGATGCCAATGAAATCGGCGAGAAACGCAAGAATGGCTCCGACGACGTAAAACGGAAAATACCACGGGAATTCCTCAAGCCAAAGCCTGAAGGGCCACGACTCCGACTCGCACGAGAGGACCAGAGCCAACGGGATCGTATTCGCGAGGAAGTAGGCGCTTGCCGCTATCGTGAGTGCGGGCGCAACTTCGCCGCGAACCAACTCGAGCGACCGTGTATAGATGAAACAAGCCAGTACCGTGGCGGTGGTGACGTTAGCCACGTTGAAGATCATCTGAACCACTGTGAATGGCTTCAGGACCTTGATCCGGCCTGATGCAATGACGCTTGCCATCGCCAGGGCGGTAACTTGGAGCGGCGAAAGCTGCACGATGCCGAGAAGGATAAACGGGAAATTCACCGACATCGTTCCGTCGGTTTTGGGCATCGCGACTTTCATCCCAGAGCTGAGAAGAATGGCGACGAGATAGACGGCGAAATGCAGCCATTCCCGACCAGCGGCTCCGCGCGCCGAGTAGAGACTGGCAAGCGCGCCGGCCACCACCATGCAAACAAGAGCTTTGGCTCGAAACGTCATGGCATACCCAAGGGTCGACTACGACCGACGATCCAGCCTGTTCCGTGTTCTTGATCTACCTCACAGGAACAGAGAAGTCGTGGGCATATATTTATTGGTTACTAAAGAAAAGGCCAATGCGACTTTAGTTCGCCACTGACGCGGAGGTGGGATACCGCCGCTGGAAAGCCAAGATGATAACTCGCCCATGGAGAATTTAGCGCCGCCAACGAGAGCAGTGAAGGGGTTAGCGACGACTCCGCAGGACGGGAGAGGGGCGGCCGGTAAGTTGCAGTATTGGAAGCTTGAAGATGATAAGACGTTTCGTCGGCTAGACGGAGCCGCCGTGAAGGCCGACAGCGGAAATCCAAAGCGGCCCTGGACAGCAAGAGGACCCGCCCGCAATCCAACGCTTATCGTAGCGGTTCTTGGAAAACGGAGCCCGCGTACGTGGCGAAACTCCAGCGACGCAATCCGGGCAATCGATTCTCAAGTCCCTGTTCGAGAAGAAGTGACGAGATTGCTGCATTGCGCCCGTTCTCTTAAGCGGTTTCTTACCATTTACCTTGGAACCGATGTACGCGCGGATGAGAGGATCAACCAAGATTTCTTGCCCCGGTCCCGCTGGGGCGTTTGGCCGTAATGCACGCATTCTGCACTTCCCTTTTATCCTCGGTTGTGGAGGTGGCGGACTCACTCGACGATCTCCGTAGTGCGAAGCCCATCACCCCCTGCAATGCCTCCTTCACGCAGTTCGCGCTGCCTAAGGGAACTGCACACATGGACAGCCGACGATGGCACCAGGCTGGAAGGCTGGTAAATCTAGCCTCCCGGCACGGTTCGGGGCAAACACCTGCGCGATCCTGACGCTTATTCACGGGGGTCCTTCCGCCGCCGACGGGAACCACTTCCGCTCGGACTGGTACGACTGGGCAGTGCTCGCTGCCAGTGACGACTGGTTGGTCTTCCGTCCCAACTACTGCGGCTCCGTCGGTTAGGGCGATGCCTCCATGCTTCAGATATCTCCGCATCTGGTTCTCCCGTCCTGGCAAGGACATCCTTGAAGGCGTCGATGCGCTGGTTCGCGAGGGCATCCCCGATCCATCCGTAGTTTCGTCCGCCGCGTGCTTGGCGATACCGAGCCGTTTCCGGCGGGAAGACGCCATCTGCTATTACGCTTATCTGGAGTGATCTTCTCCGCAGTGGAAGCTCGAGGTGTTGGTCGGATCATCTGACCATCCCATCGCGCGGTCTGCGGGAATGGGCAGAGTGGACGCTGGAAAGTAGCTGTGCCGCCAACACGGTTTTCGCCGCGTTCAATTGGTTAGCGAGCCAGAGTGCCAACCAGCTCACAAGCAGCTTCGCAACGCGGCGGTCAAAGAAGGTCCACCGGCCGTGAGACCGCTCTGAGATGTTTTCGTTACAACGCCGACAAGGGGCGCCCGAGGAACCGACGCACGTATTCATCCTGATTGCGGCAGAACACGGGCCGTAAACGGGACCGGAGAACGGCGCCCGCTCTTCGGCTGAGGATCAACCATTCGGGCGGGCATCTTTTTGAGCCGTAAAGCACATCCCTGTAAACACCGGAGTAGAGGCAGCACGGAAAAGTCCCATTCCCAAGGTGAGGCGCATGTCTCTGCGAACAGTCGTGCTCAGTGCGGCCATCGTATTGCTGGCAGGAGGATGCAAAAAGCAGACGCAGGAGGTGCAGGCGCCTGCGCCGGCTGGCGGCGGCATCCACCCCTAGGGCGGTCAAAATGGAGCCGGACGATGGTCAGTGGGTCCGCGCGACCAAGGACTACGCGAACACGCGCTATAGCTCGCTCAACCAGATCAACACCGGGAACGTTGGTTCATTGAAGGTGGCGTGGACCTTCGACACAGGCGTTCCGCGCGGGCAGGAAGCTGCCCCGATCGTAGCGAACAACACGATGTACGTTGTGACACCCTGGCCTAATAAGCTGTACGCGCTCGACCTGACAAAACAGGGTGCGCTGAAGTGGAGCTTCGAGCCGAACCCGTCCGCCGCCGCCAAGGGCGAAGCCTGTTGCGACTGGGTCAACCGTGGAGCGGTTTTCGCGGACGGAAAAGTCATCTACAACACACTCGATGGCTACACCGTAGCGATTGATGCCAACAGCGGAAACCTGGCCTGGCGTACTCATCTTGCCGACATCACCAAGGGCGAGACGATGACCATGGCCCCGCTGGTGGTGCACAACAAGGTGTACGTCGGCAACAGCGGCGGTGAGTACGGCGTCCGCGGCTGGCTGACCGCGCTGGACACGGGCAGCGGCAAGGTGCTGTGGCAGGCCTATAACACCGGGCCCGATAAGGATGTGCTGATCGGCGACCGCTTCAAGCCGTTCTATCCGCAGTTCAAAGGCACCGACCTCGGTGTGAAGACCTGGCCTCCTGACGCGTGGAAACAAGGGGGCGGCAGCGTCTGGGGCTTTGTCGCGTACGATCCGGCCAGCAACCTTATTTACTACGGCACCTCAAACCCCGGGCCGTGGGATGCCGATGCCCGCCCGGGAGACAACCTGTGGACCAGCGGCATGTGGGCGCGCGACGCGGACACCGGTCAGGCGGTCTGGTTTTACCAGATGTCCCCGCACGATCTGTTCGACTGGGACGGCATCAACGAAGACATTCTGCTCGATCTGCCGTGGCAGGGAGCCACGCGCAAAGTGCTCATACGTCCAGACCGCAACGGGTACATGTATGTGATCGATCGCACCACCGGGCAGGTACTCTCCGCGACCGCGTATGTTTACAGCACCACGACGAAGGGCGTTGATCTCAAGACCGGACAGTTGATTCGCGTCGACGAAAAGACGCCGCAGGTCGGCAAGGAAACCGTCAACATCTGCCCCACATCACCGGGCGCCAAGGACTGGCAGCCGTCGTCCTTCTCGCCGCGCACCGGCCTGGTCTACGTGCCTCACCAGAACATGTGCATGGATGAGGAGTACACCGACGCCAACTACATCGCGGGCACGCCCTATGTGGGTGCCGACACGCGCTACTACGCCGCTCTCGGCGGCAATATGGGCGAGCTGATGGCCTGGGACCCGATCTCCGGTAAGAAGGTCTGGACCATCGCAGAGAAGTTCCCCACCTGGAGCGGAACCGTTGCCACCGCCGGCGATCTCGTCTTCTACGGCACGATGGATGGCTGGTTCAAGGCAGCCGACTCGCGCACTGGCAAAATTCTCTGGCAGTTCAAGACTGGCTCCGGTGTCATCGGTCAACCCGTCACCTATCGCGGCCCCGATGGCAAGCAATACGTCGCCGTTCTCTCCGGGATCGGCGGCTGGCCCGGTTCCATCGTCGCCGCCAATTTGGACACGCGTGACGATTCCGCCGGCAACGGCTGGGGCAGCGCCATGCGCGATCTCAAGCAGGCCACTACGCCCGGAGGCACACTTTATGTGTTCGCGCTTCCTTAGAATCTGCGCGACGATCTTGTTGCTGACCGCGAGCGCGGCTCTCGCTGCGCAGCCGCTGCGAATCTGTGCAGACCCCGACGACCTCCCGTTCTCCAACCATCTCGGGCAGGGAATCGACAACCAGATCGCAATCCTCCTCGCACACGACCTCGGCCGCACACCTGTATTCGTCTGGACGCGCAGCCGCCGCGGATTTCTGCGCGAGCAGTTCAATCGCAACCGTTGCGACCTCTTGATGGGCATTCCGCAGGGAATGAAAGGTGTCGCGACCACCCAGCCGTACTACCGCTCCAGCTACGTCTTCGTAACCCGCCGCCGCGAGCATCTGGAGATCGCCTCCTTCGCCGACCCGAGGCTGAACGGCCGCCGTATCGGCCTGCAGATTCTCGAGGAGAACCTGTCGCCGCCATCGATTCCCCTCATCCGCAGCGGCCACGCCGCACAACTCGTCGGCTTCGAGTCCTTCGGTACCGAAGCCGACAGCATCGTACGGGCCGTCGCCAGCGGCCGTGTAGGCGTCGCCGTAGTCTGGGGTCCCACCGCTGGATACTTCGCGGCAACCGAGCACCTGCCGCTTGCGCTCAGACCCGTCACGCCGGCCGTCGATCGCTCCGGCATACCGTTTCAGTACTCCATCGCAATGGGCGTGCACAAGAACGACATCGCCTTGCGTGACGCGCTGAATCGCTCCATCGCCCGTCTTCAGCCGCAGATTGCAAGAGTGCTGAAGCAGGCGCACGTGCCCACGATTCCGATCTCCGGAGGTGCAGCATGACTCGCATCGTCGCCTCCACGCTAACCCTCGCGCTGATCATGGCAGCCGGTTGCAAGCGCGAGAAACGCATCTTCGATCCCGGCGCCGCGCAGGCGCAGATTGCCGACGGCACAGCCCTGACGCCCGTGCATGCAGGCGGCACATCCTCCTCCAGCCCCGGCCACGCGCCCGCCGATTACGCAAAATATGAAGAGAGCGCGTACGCCGTGTCAGAGGGCAAACGTCTTTACAGCGCGTACAACTGCGTAGCCTGCCACGCCCACGGCGGCGGCGCAATCGGCCCCGCGCTGATGGACTCCGTCTGGATCTACGGCAGTCACCCCGACTAGATCTATTCCGACATCGTGCAGGGCCGCCCTAACGGCATGCCGAGCTTTGGCGGCAAAATTCCGGAGTACCAGGTATGGGAACTCGTCGCCTACGTCCGCTCCATGAGCGGCCAGTTGCCCAGCGACATTGCGCCTTCGCGCTCCGACGAGATGGCCGTCGCCAAAGCCGAGCAGGCGCGCAAAAAAGAGCATCCCGCCGATGAGAACCAGCAGCCCATCCAGCATGCGCCCCAGCAGGTGAAGCCGTGATCGCGCTGCTGATGGCGGTGCCGGGATTCAGGGGAAATCAAACCTCGCTGAATCCGGTTGGCCCGGCGGCGCAGCGCGTCGAGCACGAGTTCGCGCTGATCTTCTGGATCACTGCGATCGTGTATCTGCTGACGCTGGCGGTGCTGGTGATCTCGGTCTATCGCAGAAGGAACAGGATGGACACGATGCCAGCTCCGGAGATTCCGAGCGAGGCAAGCGAGCGGCTGGCGTCGCGCGCCGTTACCGGAGCGATGATCGCTACCTTGGTCTTGCTCTTCGTCATGATGATCGGCAGCTTCATGACAAGCCGCGCACTCGGCAAAATGAACGGTGAGGAGGCCATCACCATCGAAGTCTACGGACATCAGTGGTGGTGGGAGGTGCACTATCCCAACGGCGAGCCCGACCACATCGTCGTCACTGCCAACGAGATTCACGTTCCAACCGGCATTCCCATCCGCATCGAAGGCACATCGCGCGACGTGATTCACAGCTTCTGGGCGCCCAACGTCCACGGCAAGCGCGATCTTCTGCCCGGGCTACACCACGCAGATCATTATGCAGGCCAACCAGCCCGGACGCTGGCGCGGCCAGTGCGCCGAGTTCTGCGGCGAGCAACATGCGCACATGTCCTTCTATATGGTCGCCGAGTCGAAGGCAGACTTCGACAAATGGTTAGCTGCGCAAGTGCAGAGCGCGCCCGATCCCACGACGCCGCAAACACAACACGGCCAGCAGGTCTTCCTCTCGCACTCCTGCGTCATGTGTCACACCGTCCGCGGCACAACCGCCGGCTCACGCGTCGGCCCTGACCTCACGCACGTCGCCGGCCGCTCCACCATTGCCGCCGGAGAGTTGCCCAATACAATTGGCAATCTCGCAGGTTGGATCTCGAACCCGCAGGACATCAAGCCCGGCTGCCGCATGCCACCCAACGAGATGTCCGGTTCCGACCTGCAGGATCTGCTCGCTTACCTGGAGACACTGCGATGACACCGACCACGCTCGCCCCTGAACGCGAGTTGACCGAAGCCGATCGCAGGCAAGCGGCCCAGCTGGAGCGCGTGTGGGCGGAGCCGCGCGGCTTCCTGGGCTGGTTCAAGGCCGTGCATCACACCACGATCGGCATGCGCTACGTCGTCACCGCGTTCTGCTTCTTTCTCATTGCGGGCGTGCTCGCCGGTGTCATGCGCCTGCAGCTCGCATTTCCTGAGTCGCACATCCTCACCAACGACAAGTACAACCAGTTCTTCACCATGCACGGCAGCACCATGATGTTCCTCTTCGCCGTGCCGATGATGTTCGAAGCGCTCAGCATTTATCTCGTCCCGCTCATGGTCGGCGCGCGCAACATCGCCTTCCCCCGCCTGAACGCCTACAGCTACTACCTCTATCTGTTCGGCGGCCTCATGTTCTATGTTGCGTTTCTGTGCAACACCGGCGCAGACCGCGGCTGGTTCTCCTATGTCCCCCTCGCAGGTCCGGACTTCGGGCCCGGCAAACGCCCCGACTTCTGGGCGCAGCTCATCACGTTCACCGAGGTTTCTGCGCTCGCCGTCGCTGTCGAAGTGGTCGTCACCACATTCCGCCTGCGTGCGCCCGGCATGTCGCTCAACCGGATCCCCATCTTCGTCTGGGGTCAGGTCATCGTCGCCATGATGGTCATCTTCTCGCTGCCCGGCGTCGTGCTTTCGAGCACCATGCTGCTGCTGGACCGTACCGGCGGAACGCAGTTCTTCAACCCTGCCGTCGGCGGCGATGTCTTGCTCTACCAGCACATGTTCTGGTGGTTCGGACACCCCGAGGTCTACCTCATCTTTATTCCCGGGACCGCTATTGTTTCAACCATCATCACCACCTTCAGTCGACGACATATCTTCGGCTATCTCGTCCTTGTGCTCTCTCTGGTCGCCACGGGCTTCATGGCCTTCGGCCTTTGGGTGCACCACATGTTCGCCACCGGCATTCCGCAGATCGCCGAGAGCTACTTCACCGCGGCCAGCATGATGATTGCGATCCCCACCGGAGCGCAGATCTTCTGCTGGATCGCCACCCTCGCCACCGGCCGTCCCGTGCTCCGAACTCCGCTCTGGTGGGTGCTGGGATTCTTCTTCACCTTCATCATGGGCGGCATGACGGGCATCTTCGTCGCATCGGTCCCAGTCGATCTCCAGGTGCACGATACCTACTTCGTCGTCGCGCACTTTCACTACGTGCTCATCGGCGGCGCTGTGTTCCCGCTCTTCGGCGCACTCACGTACTGGTTCCCTAAGATCACCGGAAGGATGATGAACGAGGCACTCGGCCAGCTCAGCTTCTGGCTCTTCTTCATCGGCTTCAACGTCACGTTCTTTCCCATGCATCTCGTCGGCATCCGCGGCATGCCGCGGCGCGTGTACACCTACCCCGCCAACATGGGCTGGACCACGCTCAACCAGGTGGAATCCATCGGCTACATTCTTCTGTTCGTCTCGGTTTTGATCTTCATCTACAACGTCTTCAATTCACGCCGCATCGGCGAGTTCGCAGGACCGAACCCATGGAAGGCCGGAACGCTCGAGTGGGCAACGACCTCGCCGCCGCCGAAGTACAACTTCCTGCATCTGCCCACCGTCAACGGCCGCGAGGCACTCTGGGACGCGGCCCCCAACCAGCCGATTGTCGTCGGCCTGCACGACGATGCGCGCAGCTTCCTCATCACGCGCCCGCTCGATGCCGAGCCTGACGCAACCGATGAATTTCCCGGCCCCACCATCTGGCCCTTCCTTGCGGCCGTCGCAACCAGCGCCGCATTTATGGCCAGCATCTTCACTCCATGGGGTATCACGATCGGCGCCGTGCCGATCGCCATCACCATGATCGGCTGGTTCTGGCCCGACCGGCAGGCCGCCGCACGACGCCGCGCGAGGGAGATATGGCAGAGCGAGTAGATCCCGCAGTCCTCGACGTCTCGAAGCTGCCGAACGTCGTCTTCGGCACCCGCAGCATCACCTGGAACGGCGTCATCGGCATGATGGCCATCGAAGGCACCGTCTTCCTGCTGATGATCGCGGCCTACTTCTACCTGCACTCACGCTCCGTCGAGTGGCCGCCGCACGAAAATCCTCCCGCGCTGTTCTGGGGCACGCTCAACCTCATCATCTTCCTGCTCAGCATGATCCCCAACGAGTGGTACCGCCGCCGCGCACGCAAAGGAGACCTCCGCGCCGCCCGCATCGGTCTCGTCGTACTCAGCGTCATCGGCATCATCAACGTAATCGTCCGCTACTTCGAGCTCCGTCACCTCAACTGCGACTGGAGCATGGATGCCTACGGCTCAGCCGTCTGGATGCTCATGGGCCTGCACGTCACGCATCTCCTCACCGATCTCGTCGACACCATCGTCCTCACCGTCCTGTTCTTCACCTCGCTCGTCGAAGGCAGGCGATTCATGGACGCCGCAGAGAACGCCGACTACTGGTATTTCGTCGTCCTCTTCTGGGTCCCCATCTACTTCGTCATCTACTGGGCGCCAAGGTGGCTCCATGCCTGAAGCTCTCGTTCACAAATCCTCCCCCGCCGAGGTCCGCCTCGATCGCCAGCTCCTTGCCGGGCTCCTGATCTGTCCCTTCGCCGTGCTCTGCAACACCATCGTCGGCTTCACCGTCTCGCACTGGGTCTGCGCCGTGAATCACAAGCGGACCGACTATCTCGTCTGCCTCATCGATCTCTGCCTTTGCCTGCTCGCCGCATGGCTGTCCTTTTCCGGCCTGCGCAGACTCCCACCCACCGACGAAACTCAACCCGAGCTCGGACGCAGACGCTTCATGGCTATTCTCGGCCTCGTGCTCGCCGGGTTTTCCATCCTCATCGTGCTCGCCGGAACCGCCGCCACCCTTACCCTCCAGCCCTGCGACTGACGATGCTCGCCATCTTCCTCAATCCGCTCCCCACGCTCGCTGCCTCGGCTGTCACCAGCCGCGCCATCCGTCTGGAGCGCCCCCTGGAGCTGGGAGCCCGCCATCGTCGTCCCTCTTGGCTCTTATCCTCGCCATCTACGTCACCGGCGCGCTGCGCCGCGGCAGCCTTCACACCCTCCGCTGGAGACACGCAAGCTTCGCCGCAGGCTGGCTCACACTGTTCCTCGCCCTGACATCACCCATTCACGAACTCGGCGAGCAGCTCTTCAGCGCGCACATGCTGCAGCACGAGATCATGATCCTGCGTCTCGGCTCCGCTCATCTCCGCCTCGCAGCCCGGAGCCACCTGCCTCTGGGCCTTCGCCCCGCGTCATCGAGTCCACGTCGGCGGCTGGGTACACGCAGTTGAGAATCTAAATTTCGTCCGCCTGCTCACGGCGCCGCTCGCCGCCTGGCTGCTCGAAACCATCGCGCTCTGGATCTGGCACATCCCCTCCCTCTACGACGCCACGCTTACCTCCGACTCCATCCACGCCGCGCAGCACCTCAGCTTCTTCGTCACCGCCGTGCTTTTCTGGTCCGCGCTCTACGGCGTCGGCCGCTCCGCCATGAGCTACGGCGCCGGCACGCTCTACGTCTTCGGAGCCGCGGCCCAATGCAGCGCACTCGGCGCACTCCTCACCTTCTCCTCCGTGCTCTGGTATCCCGCCTACGCCACATCCACCACGCGCTGGGGACTCACTGCGCTGCAGGACCAGCAACTCGGCGGAGTCATCATGTGGGTCCCTTCCAGCATCGTCTTCATCATCATCGGCCTGGCTCTGTTCGCAAAGTGGATCTCCGAATCAGATCGCCGCCTCAAGCTCGGCGCACTCCAGGCCGCGATCGACAAAGGAGGGCAGAGCCTATGAAGCGCAGCGCTCTCTTGCTCTGTCTCGCTCTCGTCGCATGCTCCGGTTGCAAATCATGGCGCCACTCGCAGAACGAGCAGGCTCATCCCAACGCGCCGGCGCTGATGATCCAGTACGGCTGCCCCACCTGCCACGTGATCCCCGGCGTCCCCGGCGCCGTCGGCAAGGTCGGCCCCCCACTCGATTCGCTCGCGCAAAGATCCTATCTCGCCGGCACGGTGCCGAACACACCTGCCGATCTCCAGGCCTGGATCATGCATCCGCAGCATTTCCAACCCGGGACCGCCATGCCTGAGATGGGCGTCACACCGCAGGATGCACAAACAATCGCAGCCTTTCTCCAATCCGACCGATAGCTCACCGTCTCCTACATGGCGCTCCAAATCTTTCTCGAGATAGCCGGAACGCTCATCGTCCTCTTCGGGTTCGCGAAGTGTTTCGGACATCTTCCAGCCCACGCGATCGGGAAGCCTCAGTGACTTCGTCGGAAGGGAGCTCGTTCTTCATGCGTCATACCCGGCTGCGACCGGCAGCCGGCCCCATCGCGCTCGTCGGCACCATCCTCGGCTGGGTTCTGACGCTCAACCTCGGCTTCGCATTGATCTACTGCAGCCTCGGCTCTCAGCGGCTCCTCGTCGCGCCCGGCCCGGGACGTCTCGGCGCAGCCCACGCCTGTATGCGCGGCCTCTACGTCTCGCTAGGCGCGTTCGACACGATCCGCTATGACATAGCGCCGGCCCGGCGGGCAGCATCGAGAAGGAAGAGGCGCTGGCAGCCACAATCGAACTCATACAGCAGGTCTTCACGAACGGGTAGGTCAGGTAGGATCTAACGCTGACGCTGACCAACGGAATCGATGCGAGCGCGGACAATGTTCACGAATACGCAACGCTCAGTGAGCGGTCCCGG
The DNA here is from genome assembly GCA_963716225.1 of uncultured Verrucomicrobiae bacterium. GTDB lineage: Bacteria > Acidobacteriota > Terriglobia > Terriglobales > Acidobacteriaceae > Granulicella. The sequence continues at coordinate 3,021,637 of OY970299.1, forward strand.
ATGATGTACGAGTGTCGACTTGTGGCATTCCGCCTTCTTTCAGCAGATAAAAGTGATTGGCGGGCACGTTGTAAAAGGTCTGCCGCTTGCCGTCGGGCCAGCGAACCTCCACCTGGTCCATGCGGGTCGAGGCCGCCAAACCGAAGTGCAGGCGCAGATCGCTTTGAGAAAGATAGCTGCCACCGCTTAGAACCTCCTGCATCTGCTGCACGGCGCCCGTGCGGACATATACGCGCGCATTCAAAGCGAGCCGGTTGGACGGATTGCCTTCCAGTTGGAAGCTGGCCCAATGATTCGCAGGGTCGCTTTTCGCCTCAAGAATCATCGGCTCGCCAGCCAGATTCTCGATCACGATATCGAGTCGGCCGGTATTGAAGAGGTCACCGACCGCGAGTCCCCGACTCACCTGGGGAACGGTCAGAGCAGGTCCGGCCTCGTGACTCACATCGCGAAACGTACCATCTCCATTGTTCCAAAAGAGCAGTTTGGGCTCCCGGTACGTTGTTCCGAGCTTGGCATTGTCGACCTGCGGGTACACGTGGCCGTTCACCAGAATCAGGTCAAGCAGTCCTCGGTTATCTGTGTCGAGAAAGGCGTCGCCCCAGCCAACATATGGAACGGTGGACTGCGCAATGTGCGCGGTATGTGAAACGTCGGTGAAGTTGAGCGATCCCTCGTTGCGGTAGAGAACGGCGTAGTCTTCGCTGAAGTGTGAGATCGCAATGCTTTGGCGCCCGGTGCGGGTATAGTCACCCAGCGCGATGCCCATGTTGGCTTGCTCATTTCCGTCTTCGCTAAGTGCTACGCCAGCGTCGTTGGCGATCTCTTTGAAGTGGCCGTTTCCCTCGTTGTGATAGAGGTAGTTGGGTTCGCCGTCATTGCCGACGAGCAGATCGAGCTTACCGTCGTCATCGAAGTCCGACCAAACGGCCTGCAGGCCGAAGTAGCCTTGCGGATCATCGACGCCGGCTTGCCGGCTCACGTCAGTGAAGGTTCCATCACCGTTGTTGTGATACAGAGAATCGGGTGAGCCCTTGAGGCCGCGCGGCCCGCATTGAACGGCAATGTCGTGGTACGTGCAGGTCTGCTCCTTGCCAAACGCGGGCAGATTTTTCAAATCCAGATCGACATAGTGAGGCACGAAGAGGTCTACGAAGCCGTCGTTGTCGTAGTCGCCGAACGCAAGACCCGTGGCCCACCCCTTGTCCTGCGCGAGCCCGGAGCGCTGTGTGATGTCGGTAAAGGTGCCGTCGTGATTGTTGCGATAAAGAACAACGCCGCCGAAACAACTGACGGCGAGATCCGGCCAGCCGTCATTATCAATGTCACCTACAGCTACGCCCATTGCCCAGCAGGGATAGCCCACGCCGGCTTTGTCGGTCACATCGGTGAACGTGCCATCGTGATTGTTGTGGTAAAGGGCTCCGCGTGCTTTCACACCCGACTGGAACATACTCACGCTCGGCGCGTTCGTGAAGTAGATATCGAGCCATCCGTCCCCGTCATAGTCGAACAGCGCGACGCCGCCACTCATGGATTCGACGATGTATTTCGCCTCGGGGCTGGAAAGATGTTTGAAATGGATCCCGGTGGAAGCAGTAATGTCCACCAGTTGCGGTATGTGATCCGCGGTACTCGCCGCTGGCTTGTGAGTGGCTTGCGCGACCGCGCAGCTTGCTTGTTGGAACAGGCTTACTACTAGACACAGCGCAGCGAGAGGAACGAAGTTACTCCTTTGCATCGCTGCCTTGCGGCGAAGGCATGCGCATCGCCTGATAAATATTCCGGAGCTTTTCCTTCATTGCTTTCAAGCGCTCGTATTCAGCGATCTCACGTTTCGCATCGTCCATACGGCGCAGACGCCTGTACACGGCGCTCAGTCTGTAATGTGCCATCACGTTCGTCGGATCCGTTTTCACAACTTCCGTAAGCAGTGGGAGAGCGGCGTCCGGATGCCCACTCTCCGTCAACTGATAAGCCAGACCGATTGCAGCATCTTCGTTGTCGGGCTGGATGGCGAGAGCTTGTTTGTATCGAGCTATCGCCGTCTCATGGTCATCCCTCGCGCCGGCAATGTCGCCGAGCCGCGTGAGTGCGGCCGCCTCCCTTGGATTCTGCTGAATCGCCAATTTGTATTCCTGCTCGGCCTGTGACTTCAGGGCCGGCTCGGACGATGCATAAAGCTCCTCGGCCAGTTCGAAGTGCCCGCCCGGCAGGTTCGGGTCAACCTTCAGAGCTGCCCGCATGTTCGATATTGCGGCATCGCTGTCGCGCTCCCGAATCAACTCATGCGCCATGGCCTGATGCATCTGCGCAGAATCTGGCGCTGCAAGAGACAGGTCAAGTAGCGACTCATTGGCCAGATCCGTATATACGCGGTAGGCGGCGTACAGAATCTCAGGATCCGTCGGAAAGGAGGTCTTGAGCTGGTTGATAACAACGGTGGCTGCCGGCAAATCGTTAAGGGCCGTGTCGATCTCAACAATCTCCAGCCCGGCTTGCCGGCGCACCTTCTCGTCCGCCAGGCTCGGGAACGCAGCGCTCAGGTCATTTCGCGCGTCCTGCAGCTGGCCGTTTCTGTGTTCACAAAAACCGAGCAGCGCCTGCAGCTTGCTCTCTTTGGGGTCAATCGCGAGCGCGGCCCGCAGGTGAGGCTCCGCTTCTTGGGTTTGTCCGGTGAAGTAGAGCAGAACGCCAAGATTGGCTTGTGCATCCAGATTATTCGGGTCAGCCGCGACAACGGCCGCGAACTCAGGAATGGCCAGCGCCGGCTGTTTGCGTTGAAGGTATTCTTGCGCCTTCCGCAAGTGCTCTTGCGTTTCGCGGGAGGCTTCGCTGCTTTGAAGAGCCGCGTGCGGAACAGGAAAGATAGCCAGCGCAGCGTAGAGAGGAGGAGGGAGCTGAAGGTCGGCAGAATGATACGGCTGGGCAGAAACAATCGCGGTGAAGCTGAGCCCGACGAGCAGAATTCTGAGATGGTTCCGCATTGCTAAAACAATACATCCCCGGCCGGATCGCATCCCGGGAAGGAAAGTGGGGATGGCGAGTCTTGGGTGCGCCATCCCCGTTGTTTATCAGAAGGTGATCTTGCCGTACAACTGCATGGTCCTTCCGCCGACGGTCACGCTGTTGATGACGGCTGCATTCGCCTCGTCGATCGAGGGATTAGCCCGAGATCGCGTTGTTTCCGGTCTGTCCGAAGCTGGGGTGGTTCAGCACGTTGAACGCATCCGCGCGGATCTCGAACTTGATCCCGCGATCCGGGTACAGATCGAAGGTCTTTCCGAGCGAGGCGTTCATGACCGAAAGCGGCGGACCGGTGATTACGTTGCGGCGGAAGTTGCCGTAGGTGTCGAAGGCGTAGGAATGGTCAGGGCGTCCGTGTTGTACCACTCGTTCAACCGAGAGTAGACGCTTCCAGCCTTATGCCAGTCTCCGACAAGGTTTGCGAACTGCGTATATCCACCCGACTGGTTGTTTGAGTTGTTGTAGTTTCCGGTCGTGATACTCATCGGGTTGCCGTCCTGGACGACGAAGGTGCTCGAAACTCGCCAGCCGCCTAGGAGCCTCGTCGAGCGAGCCAGTTGTTGTTCAGGAACTGGCGCCTCTGCCGAAGGGCAAGGTGTAGATGGCCTCGCCCTTGAACGCATTCCGGATGTCGAAGTTGGAGTTGCTGTAGTTGTCGGCGGATCGTAGGCGTTCTGGTAGTTCTGTCCAGCCTCCGCGAGAGCCCCAGCCGGAGGAGTCCATGGTCCGATCAGGAAGTGCGACCAGACGTAGTTGACGTTGAACTCCAGCCCGTGGCTAAGCCGCTTCTGCAATACAGCCTGGAGCGCGTTGTAGTTGGAGATTGCGTTGTTGGTGCTGCCGTTGATGGTGTTGTAGATCGGATAGGGTTTTGATCCGTTGATCGTTGGGCGCCAAGCTCGCTTTCGGGCACCTGGTTGATGTCGACGGGGAAGTACAGGTTCTTGCCATGATTGCCGACATAGGCGAGGCTGAGCCCAAGTTGTTGCCAAACTGCCGCTCGAAGGACAGGGTCCACTGATAGTTGGTGGGCACCGGGGTGTGGTACTGGGTATAGCCGGGGCTCTGATTGCCCGTGTTCAGGGCGTCCGGGGTCGTAGGCTGCCGTCTTAGGTACTGGGAGTTGACCGCGACTGCGTTGAACGAGCCGACGCCGCAGCCCGGGTCGGTGGTATCGGGGGTGCTGCCAGTGCCGCTGAACTGCACAACCGGGCAGATGCCGTTGGTGGTGTCGCCGACACTGCCGCTGCTGCCGAACTCACCGCCCATGCCGCCGCCGTAGGTGTCTTCGCTAAGCTGTGCGGCGTAGATGCCGAATGCGCCGCGGAGAACGGTGTTCGGCATCATGGCCCAGCTGAAGCCCACGCGCGGCAGCCAGATGTTCCACTGCGGAGCCACGAGCTGGGTGCGGCCGTTGGCCTTGGTCGTTCCGTACCACATTGCGCCGAGGGTGCCGGTACCGGGGTTCAGGACCGTGGGATCAAATGTGGCTTCGTTGCCCTTGACCTCGGACCAGCCGGTATTCGCTTCCCAGCGCAAGCCGAGATTGACGGTCAGCTTTGGCGTGAGTTTGACGTCGTCCTGCACGAAGAGCTGCGGGCTCTTCTGGCGTGCGCCGAACTCCGGCGTGACGCTGGCTCCCCAGCTCTGCGACTGCCCGAGCAGGAAGTCGGCATAACCGAGGCCGGAGACATAGGCCGCACAGGTTTGGCAGGGTTGACGGACGTCTGGCCGTTGATGGACGTGTAGCTGCCGTTGAAGGTCACGTCGCCCGCGTCGATGTTGCCCCAGGCCGTGGAATCGGCGCGGCTGATGAGGAACTCGCCGCCGAAGTGCAGGATGTGCTTGCCGTGGATGAGGGTGACGACGTCGGACGGATCGAAGACGAACTCCTTATAGACGGCGTTGCTCTGTGAACCCAAGGCCGTAGAAGCCGTTGATTCCGACGTTCGGGAAGTTGTCGGCCTTGGCGAACTGCCAGCCGAGCTTGGACGGATAGCCCTGACCGATCGTGTACGGCGTGAAGAAGTTGAGCTGGTCGGTGAAGCCGAACCGCGCTTCATTCAGGAAGTGTGCATTGAAGGTATGGACATCTGTGATCTGCGCGTTATTGCGGCCCAACGTCGCCGTTCTGGCACTGGATCGGGCAGATTCCCTGGTTGAGGTAGGTGGCCGGGTTGTCGCTCTCCGTCTCGGAGATCGTCAACCGGTTGCTGCGTGGTGATGTCGTAGTCCAGACGTCCGAAGAACTTGGTGTAAGGATTCGAACTCGGGACGTTGTAGAAGTAGTTGTTGGTGGGCAAGCCACCGCTGATCGTCGGGTTGCTCACATTGGCTTTGGGGAAGTATGTCTGGGTCTTCGCCGAGACTGGATCAATCAGACGCCGCAGGAATGGCGTTGACTCCGTACTCCGACAGGAAGGTCTTGCGGATAACGCAAGGGCAAGGCTGGTGTATAGGGCCCGCTGGGAAGGTTGTAGGTATAGCTTCCGGTCTGCTGAATGGTCTGAGTCGTCGGGTCGTAAAGAGTCGGAACGCCGGTGGCGCTGAAGTCTCCTGCTTGCATGGCCGGGGTTGGAACGGTGATGAAGCCGTTCGACGCTCCGCCGTGCTGGATGGTCTTGTCGTAATCGAAGAAGAAGAAGACCTTGTGCGGCCAGACCGGGCCGCCGACGTTGAAGCCAAAGTTGTTATAGCGCAGGAACGGTACTTTGCCCTTCGCCTGAACGCATAAGGTGCGGCGTTCAGAGCATCGTTCTGGAAGTACTCATAGCCGGAGCCGTGGAAGCGATCGGTGCCGCCCTTGGTGATCTGGTTATAGACTACGTTGCCGACGCCGTACTGCGCGGAGAAGCCGCTGTCGCTGATCTTGACCTCGGAGGTGGTCTCGAAGATCGTGACGTCGGAGTTTGTGCTCATGGGCAGCGTTGTTGTGGCGCCATCGGCGAGATAGGTCTCAAACGGCAGGTTGCCGTTGACGGCGACCTGACCTCCATTCGGCTGCACAGCACTGCTGGAGTTCTCCGGGGTTCCCGCTCGCACCGGGTTGCAGCCAGATGAAGTTCTCCCAGTCGGCGCCGACCTGCGGCAGTTGCTCCATGGTCTGCGCCGTAAGGGTCTGCTCATTGCGCCTGATTCTGTGTCCAGCAGCGGCACGTCGGTATTGACTGTCACCTCGGTTGATTCGGCGCCGACCTGGAGCTGCGCGTTGATACCCTGAACGCCGACCTCGAGCGTGATCGGGCCACGGACGAGGGTCTGGAAACCCTGCTTGGTGAAGGTGAGCTTGTAATGGTCCGGCAACGATGGAGCCCGTGTCGTACAGGCCGGCGCCATCGCTCGTCAATCTTCGTGACCTGCTTGTCAACGTCCAGCACCGTCACGGTCACTCCCGGGAATGACGGCGCCCGAGCTGTCGGTCACGGTTCCACGGATGTCGCCCGAATTCGTGTTCTGCGCGTGTGCCGCCGGTACAGCTCCGATGCAGAATGCCGCCAGCACAGTGCTCGCGGTAGCTAGTGTCCACCTCATACGACCTCCTAAAGTACTGCAGTAGCATTTGGTTCGCGCTGGAATGCTTCGCGATCGTCAACGTCGCCAATTTGGCGGTAGACAAACGCTGGTCTTAGGTTCCGTTGGGGATTCGAATTGAACTGTTGAACGAATGTCAAGCACTAACTTTTATCGGTTAACCCGAAAGAATTCGGGTGGGCCGAATACAAGACAAAGGTTTGTCTCTAAGCGCGGCGAAGACCCCCATTTTGGACGCAACACGACACGGCTCGCGCCCCCGCGTACAGGGAATCCTCTTCTTCCAGAGCATGAAACCGGTTGCCTGACTCAAGACAATCGATTTACTCAGCTGATAAATGGATTGACGCAATTAAGCTCTGAGCCTGATATGAAGGCTTACGCGTGACCACCTCTTATCCATCCTGCCGTCGCTTACATCTGCGCTCAGCGCTGCTGATATCCGCGGCCGTCGCGGTCCTGCTTTGGGCGAACGTTCTGAGTGGTCAAAAGCTCCAGGTCTGGTTGTCGACCCCTGATCGCGTGAACCTTGTCACCCCGCAGCCAGTCAAGCCGCTTCCATCACGCTGGCCCGGCGAATAACGCAATCCGGGTCGACGACGCAACCACCTATCAGACCATCGACGGCTTCGGGCATGCAGTCACCGGCGGCACCGCGCAACTCATGATGAAGATGTCTCCGGCCTCGCGGCATGCGCTTCTCGAAGACCTGTTTGGCCGCGCGCCGGGGCAGCGCAACATGAGCTACATCCGCATCAGCGTCGGCGCCTCCGACATGAATGAGTTCGTCTACACCTATGACGATCTTCCCGAGGGATCAACCGACCCAACACTCGCTCACTTCTCCCTTGCGCCAGACGAGACTTACGTTATCCCCGTCCTGAAAGGAGATTCTTGCGATCCATCCTGGCATTCGGATTCTTGCGTCGCCGTGGACTCCGCCAAGCTGGATGAAGGACAACGGAAAGCCTAAAGGCGGGACGCTTCTGCACGACGACTACGGCGTCTATGCCGACTATCTGGTGAAGTATCTGCAGGGTATGAACGCCCGCGGCATCCCGATTACAACGCTTACCGTCCAGAACGAGCCTGAAAACCCGAAGAACACGCCGAGCATGGTTCTGACCGCCGAACAAGAAGCGGAGTTTATCGGAAGGTATCTCGGGCCGGCAATGCGAGCGGGCCGAATCTGCACACGGAGATCGTTGCATTCGATCACAACTGTGATCACCCGCAGTACCCAATCACTGTGCTGAGCGATCCCGATGCGGGTAAGTACACCGGCGGATCGGGATTCCACCTGTATCTCGGCGAGATCACCGCGCTGTCCACCGTACACGACGCCTTCCCAAACAAAGACATCTTTTTCACCGAGCAGATGGTCGTTCCGCGGCGCGGTGCTACTGGTTTGGAAATCGCCGAACCAGTAGCGCGAATCGTTATCGGAGCCACGACCAACTGGGCCCGAAACGTGCTGCTGTGGAACCTTGCCGCCGACCCGGAGAACGGCCCGCATACAAACCAGGGAGGCTGCCCTGTATGTTCAGGCGCAATCACTTTGGACGGAGATAAGGTCACGCGAAATCTGGCGTACTACGTCACCGCGCACTTCACCCAGTTCGTTCCTTCGGGCAGCGTTCGCATAGCGTCGTCATCCAGACGGCCTGGATCTGCCCAATGTCGCGTTCCGCACGCCTCATGGCGGACACGTACTTGTGGTCAGCAACACAACGGCAAACGATCAGCAGTTCTCGATCGATTACAAACACCACTCCGCAGAAGTGAAATTGCCTGCGGGCGCGGTCGCCACCTACACGTGGTGACTCTCGTCAGAATCGCTCTCGAGTGTCAGCCGAAACTGTGCCTTGCCTGGGAGATAAAGAGATGACCACCGCAGGAACCCGAAGTGGCTATCTATTCATTGCCGTGCTGCTGAACGTGCTTGCATGGGGAGCATCTGCCCAAAGCCCGCCCGATCCAGACGCCCAGATGGAACGCTTCGTGAGCAGTCTCATGGCGAAGATGACGCTCGACGAGAAGATTGGCCAGATGTCGCAGATCGCGCAGAACGCGCCGGCCCTCATCCCGCATGAGGAGAGCATCCGCCGCGAGCAGGTCGGTTCCTTCCTGTTCGTTCGCGATCCGCACGAGATCAATCGCCTGCAGCATATTGCGGTGGATGAGACACGCCTGCATATCCCGCTGTTGTTCGGGTTCGACGTAATTCATGGATACCGGACCATCTATCCCATCCCTCTTGCGATGGCTGCATCCTGGGATCCGTCGCTGGTCCAATCCGCGCAGCACATGGCCGCCCGTGAAGCTGCGGCCGTCGGCGTGCGCTGGACCTTTGCTCCGATGGTAGACATCGCGCGCGACGCCCGGTGGGGCCGCATCATGGAAGGCGCAGGCGAGGATCCGTTTCTCGGCGAGCGCATCGCCGAAGCACAGGTCCGCGGGTTTCAAGGCTCTCGGCTTGACGCTCCCGACAGCATCCTTGCCTGCGTGAAGCACTTTGCGGCATATGGGGCTGCAGCCGGCGGCCGGGATTATGACGAGGTGGATGTCAGCGACAACCTTCTTTGGAATCTCTATCTCCCGCCGTTCCATGCAGCAGAGAAGGCTGGAGCCGCCACGTTCATGGCCGCTTACATGAACCTGAACGGAGTCCCAGCTAGCGCGAATCCGTTTTTGCTGCACGATGTCTTGCTACAGGATTGGGGCTTCGAGGGAGTGGTAGTAAGTGACTGGGAAACGATCGCGAAGCTTACAACACATGGTTTCGCTGTCGACGATGCCGATGCGGCCGCCCGCGCCCTCAATGCAGGCGTCGACATGGAGATGACCTCGCCGGTTTACCTGCAGAATCTTAACGCCGACCTAAAAGCCAGCAAGGTAAGTGAGGCCACGATTGACGACGCGGTGCGCCGGATTATCGAAGTGAAGTACAAGCTTGGCCTTTTCAATAATCCATACGCGCCGCGGGGCGCACCAGAACGCGAGTTGGTCTCCCGCGAACAGCGCAAAGCCACCCGGCTCGCTGCCGAGAGGACGGCAGTCTTGTTGAGGAACCAGGGCGATCTTCTGCCGCTCGATCGCTCTCGGCTGCGCTCACTCGCCGTGGTCGGTGCGCTCGCCGATTCCAAGCCCGACACCATGGGCTCCTGGAGCCTCGCCGGACACTACGATGACACCGTAACAATCTTGCAGGGAATCCGCGCGAAGCTGGGCAGCTCTGCCGATGTTCGCTTTGCTCGCGGCGTCGAGATCGACCGGGGCAGCGATTCCATCTTCGATCCTCAGTTCGCCAGCCCCAGGCCAACGCTCGTAACCCGGCAGCAGAAAGATGCCGCCTTCAACGACGCGCTGCGTATCATCAAGCGCAGCGACGCGGCTGTCCTGGTCATGGGTGAGCTGCAGAGCATGAACGGCGAACGGGCCTCCCGCCAAACGCTCGATTTGCCAGGCGATCAGGAGAAGCTCCTGGAGGCCGCCGTCGCTACAGGGAAGCCGGTCGTTCTCGTTCTGCTCACTGGCCGTCCTCTCACGATTCCCTGGGCTGCCGATCACGTTGCGGCGATTCTCGATGCGTGGTATCCAGGCACGGAAGGCGGCAATGCAGTCGCAGATCTGCTCTTCGGCGATGCGAACCCCGGCGGCAAGCTGCCGATCACCTGGCCGCGCAGCGTTGGGCAGGAACCGCTCTACTACAACCCGACGCTCAGCCAAATTCCAAACCAACGCGACACCATGTACTGGGACGGCTCCAACGCTCCGTTGTATCCATTCGGCTACGGTCTGAGCTACTCGAAATTCTCAATCGGCGATCTCGACCTCTCTGCCGGCACTCTCCACCCGGGGGGCACTCTCACTGCGACCGTGAGCGTGCGAAACTCCAGCAACCGCGATGGCGATGAGGTTGTGCAGCTATACGTCCATCAGCGCGCCGGCAGCGCGGCCCGTCCCATACGCGAGCTCAAGGGCTTCGAGCGCGTCACGGTGAAAGCAGGGCAGACCCGCATCGTTACAGTTCCTCTGGACGCCCGCGATCTTCGCTACTGGAGTGAAGAAACCCGCAAATGGGAGGAGGGCGGCGGTGTGTTTGACGTTTGGGTGGGCGACTCCTCACTAGCCACAGACCACGCCACGTTCGTTGAGCAACCCTAGCTAAGGTCACTCGGCATCACTCAACCACATCCCGAACCTCGGGTCCGCGACTTGCCGCAAACGCATGCAATGGAGCTCCCCCACATGCAATCTCACTCTCGATACCTCGTCTCCATGTTGACCCTGGCCGTGTGTTCGATCCCGGCCATCTGCCAGAGCTCCAAGTCGTTTTATCCCGTGCGCCTGGAGGACAAGACTGCCGTATACCTGGACGATTCTCGTTTCGGCGCAAAAGGCGACGGCACCACCGACGATACCGGCGCCCTGCAACGCGCAATCGATACGGTGGCCGACGAGCATCACGAAGGCATTCTCTTTATCCCCTCTGGGCATTACCGCATTACGCACACGCTCTTCGTCTGGCCCAGCATTCGCCTCATTGGCTTCGGTGCGCAGCGGCCCGTCATCTCACTCGCTCCAAACACGCCCGGCTACGGCGAAGAAGGTCCCGCCTACATGATCGTCTTCGCCGGCGGGCGCATCTCGCCGCATCATCCAGGCGAGCCGCCCGCACGAATGCACCGCACACCGCAGCCCCTCGCGGGAACCGTTCCCCTGACCCCGATCATCGATGCAAATCCAGGTACGTTCTATTCCGCGATGAGCAACATCGATCTCGAGATCGGTGAACGGAATCCCGGAGCAGTTGGCATTCGCTTCCACGTCGCGCAGCATTGCTTTCTGTCGCACATGGACTTTCGCATCGGTTCTGGACTTGCCGCACTCCAGGACATCGGCAACGAGGCCGAGGACCTGCATTTCGTCGGCGGCCGGTTCGGCATCATCACCGGTCGGCCTTCACCCGGCTGGCAGTACACCCTTCTTGACTCGACCTTCGAAGGTCAGCGCGACGCCGCAATCCGCGAGCATGAAGCTGGCCTGGTCCTCGTTCATGACACCTTCCGGAACACGCCGGCCGCGGTGGAAATAGAGCCCGGGGCGATCGAGGAGCTCTGGATCCAACACTCGCGGTTTGAAAACATCAGCGGCCCCGCTGTCATCATCTCGGCCGAAAACTCGCGCCTCACCGAGATCAACATGGAAGACATCCTTTGCGACCGCGTTGCAACCTTCGCCAAACTGCGCGAGAGCGGCCGCACGTTCCCAGCACCGCACTCCACATATCGCGTGACCAGCTTCACGCACGGGCTCACGTTCGACACACCTGTAGCCCACGGCCGCTTCAATACTGACTGGAAGACAGAGCCGCTCGCCTCGCTTCCCGCCACCACGGCGCCCGCGCTTACACCGCTTCCTTCTCACGCTGGCTGGACGAACGCGCTCGCGAACGGCGTGAAAGCTGACGGCACCACCGACGACACTCTGGCGTTGCAGCACCTCATTGACAGCAGGCCCATCATCTATCTCCCCAGCGGCCGTTATCGCATTACTGACACGCTTCGTCTCAATCCTGACACGGTACTCATCGGCCTCGATCCCAGCACGACGCAACTGGATCTCGCCGACAGCACTCCCGGATTCGACGGCGCCGGTGCGCCGAAACCCATGCTGCTTGCCCCTCCGGGTGGACACAACATCGTCATGGGCATCGGCCTCTTTACGGGCGGCATCAATTCGCGTGCTACCGCCCTCATGTGGCAAGCCGGCCCGGACTCGCTTGTCGACGACGTGCGCTTCCTCGGCGGGCACGGCACGAATCTTCCAGACGGCACGCGCATGGACCCGTACAACAGCACGCACGGCGGCGATCCCAACCCGGCTTATCGGTGGGACGCACAATATCCAAGCCTCTGGGTCAACAACAACGGCGGCGGCACGTTCGTCGACATCTGGACGCCCGATACGTTTGCTCAGGCTGGTCTGTACGTCTCCGACACCACAACCCCGGGACATGTTTACGAGCTCTCCTCCGAACACCACGTGCGCAACGAGGTAAAACTGAACCGCGTCGCGAATTGGGAGATCGTCGCCCTGCAAACTGAAGAAGAACGCGGCGAAGGCGGCGCTTGTCTTCCGCTCTCAATTCAGAACTCGCATGACATCACGGTTGCCGAGATGCACGGCTATCGCGTTGTATCCAGCTTCCAACCCTTTCCCGAGACGATCCACGTCACTGGTTCCGAAAACATCCGCTTTCGCAACCTGCACATCTACTCCGACAGCAAGGCCGTCTTCGACAACTCCGTCGTGGACGACGACTCCAAGACGCACAACCGCGAGCTCGAGATCTCTGTGCTGGACATTCCGCTGCATCACTCGCCTGCGGTTGGCTCCCCACACGCCGTCCAAGCGCATCGCCTTGCAACAGGCTTCTTCAACGCCTCAAGCCCGGCGATCTCACCTGACGATCGTCTTTACTTCGTCGACACTGTGAAGCAGCATATCTTCCGCTATACGCCCGTAACGTCGAAGCTCGAAATCATCCGAGACGCCCCCATCGAAGTCGCGAACATCTTCTTCGACAAGGCCGGCGATCTCATGATGGTGTCTTACACCGGAAACGGCACAGTCTACGCGGCAAAACCAGACGCGCCTCAAACCGATTTACAACTTCTAAAGCCTGAACCGGCAGCAGCGCTGGCAAATAGCACGGCAGTATTGCCTGCGGATCACTGGCGCTTCCTTAGCGGGCAGCTCTCCGACACCGCGCAGCCACGGCCCTGGATGTACGTCTCTCCCGATCGCAGCGTCTTTCTTCCGGCGGGCAATGACTTCGTCAACGGCCAGCTTTATTACGGCACCAAAATGGCTGACGTACTCCGCGCGTTCACATTGGTGCCCGCGCCAAGCGGCAAATCGTTCTACGTAACGGATGAAGGTCAGAAAATGACGTACTCCGCGCACGTCCAGCCGGATGGCTCATTATCGGCCATCAAGCTCTTCACGAATCGGGGCGGAGAAGGTGTTACATCTGCACCGGACGGCACCGTTTACCTGGTTGCCGGAGAGATCTACGTCTATCGGCCCGATGGTAGACAAATCGGCGAGATCGACGTTCCTGAGCGTCCTACATCAATTGCTCTGAGCAAAGACGGTCGAATCGTGTACATCCTGGCTCGCACGTCGCTCTACTCCGCACCCGCAATATCATCTCGCTAGATACTGCGTGCCGCCGGGCGAGCAGAAGCCATCGCCTGAAAAAGACCCTTTTCGCGAACCTGAACTCACTGACTTGTTGAACGAAGAAATTGGTCGGGACGACTAGATTCGAACTAGCGACCTCACCCACCCCAAACAAGCCCCGATGAGAATCTGGGCATCTTTGCTCCATTCTTCAGAGTGTTAGGGAAGGGAAGACAGCCCTTCGCAACGCTTATTGCACCCAAACTGCACCCACGTTTGCACACGCTGGCAAGACCGCATCCACGCGGCACGAACGGCAAGCGCCGCTGGGTCACTCCAGTGTTCGTTCCTATCGAGGAGGTACGACAGGCGTCTCCCCGCCGTCAACATTTGGGTTGAGCGGCGAACGTCCTGCGAGTGCATCTTTTGCAAGCTGCCGCACCTGTGCCTTCTCGTTTTCATCTGCTGCGATTCGTTGGACGAGCGGCAGCGCTTTGGTGTGAAAATTTGCTGTTGGTTTAGAGTTGCCGAACGATACTATCGCCGCGGCGCGAACCCGAGGATCAGAATCCCCGAAGAGATCACATAAATCTGTATTTATCTCCTCCGGAACGTGAGAGAACCCTCCGAGGCTATGAATCGTTGCGATTTTCGCATCAGAGGTGAGGTCAGGCCGTGTCAGGAAAGCATGAATCGCTCCGACTGCGGCGGGGTTATCCGAGCCATAGCGTAGGAGCGGCACTGTCATTTCCGCAGCGATGTCTTGGGAAGTACTCGTACTTTGTAAGGCCGCGATCAGGGCAGGAATGTAATTCTCGCTATTCTTTCCGATTACGTAGTCAGTAATCGTAACTGCCGCGCGCTGGATCACAGGGTTAGAATCTGTTAGAAGCGATGCGACCTCCGCTGAGTGAGACGCCAGTAAATCACCCCCATCACTCCTCTGGGCGACGATGGCGAGGAAAAGTGCTGCGTAGGTACGTGCATTTGGCTCCTTACCAAGATCCGTATATCGCAACAGGCCTGGAAGTATCTCCTCGACGTTCGATCGGGAAGTCGTTGCTAAAGAGTCCACCTGTCGCAAAAATTGGTCACGTTCTACTTCGCCGCCGACGGGATGCTGTGATGCTCGATCTAAAAATTGAGTGACGGTGGAAACCTGTGCGTAGCATGCAGGCATCACCAACGAAGCCAGGCCCAGTATGAGAACTTTGTTCGTGATTGGATGTAGTCGCATTTCAAACACCCCCTCCTGGCTGTGATACCAATGTGAACGTGCGTCCTGAGGCCACCGCTGAAGGTATTATGGGGGGCATGTTGAATGACCATCCAACGGAACGGTGCAGTCCACCTGCGTGTCGGTCTTCGGCGAGCCTATCAAACAAGCTGTTAACACCGCGAAGTTTACGTATGTTGGCAATTTGTTATAGACGACTTGGGAGCCGATCTGCTGTACTTGCAAGCGCTAAGTTGTTGAGAGAAATTGGTCGGGACGACTAGATTCGAACTAGCGACCTCACCCACCCCAAGGGTGCGCTCTACCAGGCTGAGCCACGTCCCGACCTATCACTACGAGCGCCGGCTTCTCAGCCCGCGCGGGGTACCCCTAGTCTATCACCGGCCGTCCAAACTCAAGCGGCCCGGTTGCGTCGTGAAGAGCTAATGCGTCGGCGCGACGTACTCCTTCGGCAGCTCGCCGCCGCCGCCAAAGAAAAACTCATTCATCTGCTCCACTAAAAACTCCTGCGCCTCGCGCGTCCAAGGCTGCAGCCTGTACTCATTCAGCAGCATCTTCTGCCGCTCCACCCACTCGCCCCACGCCTTCTTCGATACGTTCTTGTAAACCTTCTGCCCGAAATCCGAATCGAAAGGCGGCTCATCCAGCCCTTCCATCTCCTGCTTATACTTCGCGCAAAACACCATATGCGCCATCGCTGAAATCTCTCCTTGTCCCTCAAGTGTACCGCGCTCGCTACAATCTCCTCGTGCCCGCCAAAACCTCATCCAAGCGCGCTTCCAAACACCCCGAGCTCACACCTGATCAGCAAATCGAACAGCTCCGCGAAACACTGCGCCATCACGAACACCTCTATTACGTGCTCGACGCGCCCGAGTGGACCGACGCGCAATACGACGCGGCGATGAACCAGCTCAAGCGGCTCGAAGCCGAACACCCCGGCCTCATCATGCCCGACTCGCCCACGCAGCGCGTCGGCGGCAAGCCCAAAGAAGGCTTCGCTAAAGTCGCGCACTCGCGCCCCATGCTCTCGCTCGACAACGCCTACAACCCCGACGAGCTCCGCGCCTGGTTTTCGCGGATCCAGCCCGAGCGCGTCCAATCCGGCCTCCCCGCCAGCGAAAAGCCCCGCTTCGTCTGCGAGCTCAAACTCGACGGCCTCTCGCTCGCCCTGCAGTACGTCGCCGGAAAACACGGCGAAGCCACACTCTTCAGCGGCGTCACGCGCGGCGACGGCACAACCGGCGAAGACGTCACCACCAACGTCCGCACCATTCGCAGCATCCCGCTTCACGTCTCCGCCGCAAAATTAAAATCCGTACGCCTCCCACAGAACTTCGAAGTCCGCGGCGAGGTCATTCTCCCGCAACGCGCCTTCGAGCAGATGAACGCCGACCGCGAAGCGCAAGGCCTCGCACCCGCCGCGAACCCACGCAATGCCGCCGCTGGCACCATCCGCACGCTCGAACCCAACATCGTCGCGCAGCGCCGCCTCGAATACTTCGCCTACACCTTGCTCCATAACGGCGACGATCTGCTCGCCACACAATCCGCCGCACTCCAAGCCCTCCGCGCAGCCGGCTTGCGCGTCAACAAACACGCGCGCACAGTCTCCTCCGTCGACGAAGCCCTCACCTTTATTGCCGAAGCCGAAGGCCTCCGCGATAACCTTCCGTACGAAATCGACGGCGTTGTTCTCAAGGTCGATTCCGTTGCCCAGCAGCGCCGTCTCGGCTTCACCGGCAAAGCTCCACGCTGGGCGATCGCGTACAAATTCGCTGCGCGCGCCGGCATCACGCAGCTCGAAGACGTCTTCTTCCAGGTCGGCCGCACCGGCAAGATCACACCGGTCGCCGCACTCGCTCCTATCTTCATCGGCGGCACTACCGTCACACGCGCCACGCTTCACAACGCGGACGAGATCGCGCGCCTCGGCGTAAAGATCGGCGACTTCGTCTCCGTCGAACGCGGCGGCGACGTCATTCCGAAAATCACAGAAGTGATTTCCGACAAAGATCACCCACGCGGCACCCGCGAAATCGTCTTCCCAAAATGTTGCCCCGTCTGCCGCACCGATCTCGTCCGCGCCGAAGGCGAAGTCGACTGGCGCTGCATCAATACCGCGTGCCCCGCGCGCGAAGCCGGCGAGCTTCTCCATTGGGCCTCTCGCGGCGTCATGAACATCGAAGGTCTCGGCGACGCCATGGTCGCTCAACTCCTCGGCCAAAACGTGCCCGCTGAAACCGAATCCGCAGACACGACCACCGAATCCGGCGCACCCGTCACCACCCACGATCCCCTCATCCACTCCATCGCCGACCTATACCGCCTCACACGCGAGCATCTCCTCTCGCTCGACCGCGTCGGCGAAAAAACCGCCGAAACCCTCCTGCAAGAAATCCGCAACAGCAAGGACCGCGGCCTCGCTCGCGTCCTCCTCGGCCTCGGCATTCGCTTCGTTGGCGAGCGCACAGCACAACTCCTCGCCGAACACTTCGGCTCCATCGACGAGCTCCGCTCGGCCACAGCCGACCAGCTCATGGCCGTCAACGAAGTCGGCCCACGCGTCGCGGACGCCATCACCGAGTTCTTCTCCAACAACAAAAACCAGCAGCTCGTCGAGGACCTCAAATCCCTCGGCCTCAAGCTCACCGCCGAAAAGCGCGTCATCGGCACCGCCCTCGCCGGCCTCACGATCGTCCTCACCGGCACCCTCCCCACGCTCACCCGCGACGACGCCAAATCCCGCATCGAATCCGCCGGCGGCAAAGTCTCCGGCTCCGTCTCTAAAAAGACGAGCTACGTCGTCGCCGGCGAAGAAGCCGGCAGCAAATTCGACAAAGCCCGCGAGCTCAATATCCCCATCCTCGACGAACCCGCCCTCCTCAAGCTCCTCGCGGATGGCCCGACCTCTTGACACGCCCCGTATAATTATTAAAGATAGGAAGATTCCCGCCCGGCTCAGGCCGGGCGTTCGCATTTCTGCTCCTTAAAAACCCAATCACCTGAAGACTTTGCACCCTCGGCTACTTCAAAAATGGGACTTTTCCGCCGAAACACACCCGCCGACACACAAAGTCCACCGATAAACTCTTTGCTGCGAAGACTTTGCACAAAAACTGGCGGGGGAGGGGGTACCCTCCTTTACTGTCCACTGTCTACGCTCTACTGCCTGCTTCTACCAGTCCGTCAGCGTCCCATCCAGCTTTCTCGCGACGGGCAGATACGCCCTCTGGTACGGATACTTCGCCGCCAGCGCCTCGTCAATCTCCACGCCCAATCCCGGCTTGTCCCCCGGATGCATGTACCCCGCCTCGAACCGGTACGCATGCCGAAACACCTCGTCGGTCAGCTTCGAGTGATGCATGTGCTCCTGGATGCCGAAGTTGTGGATGGCCAGTCCGACGTGCAGCGCCGCCGCCATCGTCACCGGCGACAGGTCGGTCGCCCCGTGGTACCCCGTCCGCACCTGGTACAGGTCCGCAAAGTCCGCCACCTTCTTCGCGTGGGTGATGCCACCCCCGTGCACCACCGTCATCCGTATGTAATCAATCAGCTGCTTCGAAATCAGCTCGTTGCAGTCCCACACCGAGTTGAACACCTCGCCGGTCGCAATCGGCGTCGTCGTGTGCTGCCGGATCAGCCGAAAGCACTCCTGGTTCTCCGCGGGCGTCGGATCCTCCATCCAGAAGAGGTGATATGGCTCCAGCGCCTTGCCCAGCCGCGCCGCCTCAATCGGCGTGAGCCGGTGATGCACATCGTGCAGCAGATGCACATCCTCGCCCACAGTCTTGCGCAGCTCCTCAAACAGCTTCGGTGCGAAGTTCAGATACCGCTCCGTCGACCACAAGCTCTCACTCGGCAGACCCCGCTCCGCCGGTTCATAGGGCTTGCCGGCCTTCGGCACACCATAGCTCGATCGAACCCCAGGCACACCAGCCTGCGCACGGACGGCGAGATAGCCTTCGCTCATGCGCTTCTGCACAGAGTCGATGGCTTCGGCAATGTCCGCTCCGTTCGCATGCGTGTACACAAGGCATCCCTGCCGCGACGCGCCGCCGAGCAGGTTGTACACCGGCGTATTCAGGGCCTTGCCCTTGATGTCCCAAAGCGCCACGTCGACCGCCGCAATCGCCGACATCGTCACGGGCCCCCGCCGCCAGTACGCCCCGCGGTAGAGGAACTGCCAGATGTCCTCAATCTGCGACGGGTCGCGGCCGATCAGGCAGGGAATCACATGCTCTTCGAGGTACGCGGCGACGGCGAGCTCGCGCCCGTTCAGCGTCGCATCGCCGAGTCCATAAATACCCTCATCGGTCTCGATTTTCAGCGTGACGAAGTTGCGATCCGGTGAGCAAACGATCAATCGCGCGGCAGTAATCTTCATGGCTCTCTTCGTATCTCCTTACTGCGGTGTGATCGGCCCGTCAGGCCCAATCTCGATGTAGTCCACCGGCGCAAGCTCCCGCAGGTCAAACGAGCGGAAGCGCTGCATGGGTGTGGCGTGCGGCGGAGGCGGTGGAGGGATAAGCTCGGGTCGCAGGTCAGGAATTCCGCGGAGCTCCAGCACATCACCGGGCCTGAGTGCGACGTGCCGCACTGTGAAGCGTGTGCTGGTCTCGCCATCGGGATGAGGATCGGGCATCGCCGGTGGAAGCGTGTTGTCCGCCTTCCAGCTTGCGAGCTGTGTGCCGTTCAGCGTGAGCGTGAAGGTGGAGACGCCGCGCCAGATGTCGAAGTACTGCACGGCGACGTCGTAAGCCCCTGCGGGTTTCTGCAAGGTGCTTGTCAGGGTGCAGCCCTTCGCGTCCTTGCACTCGACGGCTTTGCCGCCGGAGGCGTCCTCCCACGGTGTGACGTCGACGGTTTGGTAGCCGCCGGTCTGCATCGACTCGGCTTCGGTGCGGTTGGGATCGTGGCCGACACGGCCTTGTGCATCATCGATGCCGGAGATGCGATGGAACCAGTTGTTGATGGCGTCGCGCCAGACGAGGGAGTGGCCGGCTTGATATTCGAAAAGCGTGTGGACCTTCTCGTAGCGTTCGTCGTCGATCTTGCCTTTGAGTGACTCCCATTGCGGAACATACTCTGCGGCTGCAAGCGCACCCGCGTAGTGAATGTCGTAAATGCTCTGCACCAGCGTCTTGCCAGAATGCAGCTTGTAGTCGTACGGCACGTGATGGAAGAAGAGGAGCAGATCGTCAGGACAGGTTGCGAGGCTTTCGTACTTTGCGGCGAGTTCTTTTGGATACTGGCCTATAAAGCCAGTACCCGTGGATATAGTCCGGTCCATGCCGATGCCGTCCTTCTCGCCGCGGAACCACTGGCCCCAGCCGTTGCGCTCGGCGCTCTCGATTCCTGGACCGTAGTGATAGCCAAGAATATTCGTCAGCGTGCCCATGCCGTTCGGTCCGGTGTAACTCTCGTAGTTATGCCAGCTCGCAAGTTGCATCGCGTCGATGGTGCGATCGACCTGCGGATCGTTGCCCCAGGTGAGGCGCGTCCATGTGTCGATGATCTTTTCGAGCGGCTCGTCGGGATTCCAGGCGAGCTTGCCATAGCCGTAGAGATTCGCCATCGCCATGGGATGATGCAGCCAGTTGGGCTCCATACCGACGTTGACGACGCTGACGAAGCCGCCGGTGGGTTGATCAAAGCGTTTGCCGCTGATGATGTCCTTCACGAAGGATCGTTTGCCGTCGGCGCGCATATCGGTGTCGAGCACCCAGTGCCACATGCTGGGCAGCCACACCATGTGGCGCTGCTGTCCGGTGTACTCCTGGGTGGTCTGGAGCTCGATCGCTTCGGGTGTGTGGCGCAGCGCGGCGAAGAGTGGGGAGACGGGCTCGCGCGCCTGGAAGTCGATCGGGCCTTCTTTGATCTGGATAATGACGTTGGAGTCGAACTTGCCATCGAGGTTGGCGAAGTTGTCGACGCCGGCGCGGGAGCGGTCGGCTTTGAGGTCGTGCCAGTCGAGGTGATTGTTGTAGACGAAGCCGCGGTAGAGCACGACGCCATGATGCGGCGCGAGGGCCCGGGCGAGCACGTTGGCGGCGTCGGCGGGTGTGCGGCCGTACTGCGACGGGCCTTTGCGTCCTTCGGAGTCGGCTTTAACGGTGAAGCCGCCGAAGTCGGGGATGAGCGTGTAGATCTCGTCGACTTTTTTCTGCCACCAGGCGATGACCTTCGGGTCGAGCGGATCGAAGGTGTTGAGGCCGCCGACTGTTTGTGGGCTGGTGAGATCGATGGAGAGCGCGAGCTTGACGCCCCATGGACGGAAGACGTCGGCGATGCGTGCAACTTCGCGGAGGTGCTCGGTGGTGAGGAGGTCGAGGTCTGCGTTGACGTTGTTGACGTTGCATCCGTTGATGCCGATGGACGCGAGCAGACGCGCGTACTCGCCGGCGCGTGTGAGGTCCTGGCGGACGTGGCCGTTCTCGAAGAAGATCGATGGGCCGGCGTAGCCGCGCTCAATCGTGCCGTTCAGGTTGTCCCACTCGTCGGTCCAGCGGATGGGCGCGGACGGCGTAGACCGATGCACTGCCGCAATTGGTTGCTGCGATCCAACCTCTTCAAGAAGGTGGAACACACCATACATTAGACCAGCGTCGCTTCCGCCCTCGATCGTGAGCGCGTGATTGCTTCGCGCATTCCCGAGGGACAATAGATAACCTTCGAGAGGCAGTATGCCTGCAACGCCCGCGGCTGCAAGAGAGGGAGCGCTCTTGTACGCGACGAGTAGGCGCTCAGAAGGCGTTTTGAGGAAAATCGCAGAGCCATCGACGGCTCTGGAATTCGGAACAATCGTGAATTCGCGCCGAAGCATCGAACTGAGGCCACGCTGGAGTTCATGCGCTGCTGCGAGGTCAATCGGCTTCGTTGCATCGACAACGATCTTCGATGGCAGGATCGAGTAGAGAGAAGGGCTGGAAATTGGCGCGTAGCGCAGCCAAGCGGCAGAGCCGTCTTCTGCCCGCGCATTAACGCCAGCGACAGCAAACAAAAGAGCGCAGCCCGCAACGCTCTTCATCCACTTACTTGAGCACCGCATCGCTTCGCTCCTTTATGGTTGGTTGGTTCTGAGTTAGTGCGGCAGCTCCTGCGTGCCAACGATGGTAAAGGTTGCCGTCTGAGGCTTCGCCGGAGCGCGCGGGTCGTCGGGTTGCGAGCCGCCGACGGAGAGCTTGTAGCTTCCGGGCTGCACGCTCCGGATGCCCTTGTCGTCGACTTCGCTGAGCTGGCGCGGGGAGAGTTTGAAGATGACGTGCTTGGTGGCGCCGGGAGCGATGTGCACGCGCTCGAAGGCTTCGAGCTGCAGGTTGGGTGAGAGGCCGCCGTTGGCATCGTGCGGAGGGATCAGGTAGAGCTCAGCGACTTCATCGCCCGCGCGCCCGCCGGTGTTCTTCACGTCGGCTTCGACGGTGAGGGTGTCACCTGCGTGAACGGTGGTTTCGGAGAGCTTCACGTGCGAGTACGCGAACTTCGTGTAGCTGAGGCCGTAGCCGAACTCATAGAGCGGCTTGCCGGTGAAGTAGCGGTAGGTGCGGTTCTTCATCGAGTAGTCGGTGAAGGGTGGGAGCTGGTCGACAGACTCGTAGAAGGTGACGGGAAGGCGGCCGCCGGGGTCATTTGCGCCGGTGAGCGTGTCGGCGATGGCGCGTCCACCAGCTTCGCCGGGATACCAGGCTTCGAGGATGGCGTTGGCGTGCTCCTGGGCATTCTGCACGGCAAGTGCGGAACCGTTGAGCAGAACGACGACGAGCGGCTTGCCGGTGGCGGCGAGAGCGTCGAGCAGATTTCTCTGCGACTCGGGCATGGCGACATCGGTGCGGTCGCCACCTTGGAAGCCGGGCAGATCGATGGGCATCTCCTCGCCTTCGAGCGTGGGCGAGAGGCCGAGCATGGCGACGACGAGGTCTGCCTTCTTCGCGGCTTCGACGGCGGCGGGCAGCAGCACACCGGCGGGCGGCGTGAACTCCAGCGAGATGCCGGTACCGTGCTGCGCGCTGTCGCGCGAGAAGTCGATCTCGATGGAGTGCGCGCGGGTGTCGGCGGCGTGGAAGGTGAAGTGTTGCGGATACTGCTGGTGCGCGTCCTCGGGCAGGCCGGTGGTTCCGTTCATGGGGCCGGGGCCGGCGTTGGCGGTCTCGGTGACGCGCTCGGCGCCGGCAACGCGCTGGCCGTCGATGCGCACGTTGTAGCTCTGCTCGTAGGCGCAGCGGTTGCAGGGGCCGGCCTGCACGATGAAGTTGTAGTCGCCGGGCTGCGGAAGGGAGATCGTGCCGGTCCAGCGCACGGCGAATCCGGTGGAAGGATGGCCGGGCAGCGGATTGACACCGTCCCAGTTGAAGTTGATCTGGTGGTCGATGGTGGTGCGAAGCGGCGCGCCATTCATGTTTGCGGAGGCGAAGTACTCGGCTTTGAGGCCCTGCTCTGCGGAGCCGGGGGCGGGATGAAGAAAAGTGCGCGGCACGGGAAGGACGAAGCCGTCGACGAAGGGCGCACCGGGTTCGTAGAGCACGTGCGAGCCGTGCAGGGAAGAGACGATGGCGTCGAGCGGAAGCGTGGGATCGACGGGCGTGCCGTGGTAGTTGCCCTCGATGGAATCGAGCATCGCGGCGTTCGGCCCGATGACCGCGACGGTCCTGTACTTTCCGGCGGCGAGGGGAAGAATGCCGTCGTTCTTCAGCAGCACCATGGACTCTTCGGCGGTGCGGCGCGCGACGCCCACGTTGGCTGCGTCGTGCACGGTGGAGAAGGGAATCTGCGCGTAGGGAACGTCGTTGGCGGGATCGAAGAGACCGAGCTTCATGCGCGCGGTGAACAGGCGGATGAGGCTGGTGTCGAT
The DNA here is from genome assembly GCA_963716225.1 of uncultured Verrucomicrobiae bacterium. Classification (GTDB taxonomy): domain Bacteria; phylum Acidobacteriota; class Terriglobia; order Terriglobales; family Acidobacteriaceae; genus Granulicella. Next base: position 3,045,471 of record OY970299.1, read on the forward strand.
CTCCGACTCCTTGACGAGGCCCTGCTTTACGGCGTCGCCGAGCTTCTCATAAGTGGAGCCGCAGTTGGTGTCAGTGCCGGCGGCGAGCGCGTCGCGGTCGGCGTGTTCGGCGTCAGGCTCGGTGCGGTGCGTGTTGGGACGGAAGAAGTCGTCGATGGCGCCGCAGTCGGAGGTGACGAAGCCCTGGAACTTCCAGTCGCCGCGCAGAACGTTGACCAGCAGTTGCTTGCTTCCGCAGGCGGGCTCGCCGTAGACCGCGTTGTAGGAGCACATGATCGAGTCGGCTTTGCGCGTCCACGATGGCTGCGCGGAACTGCGGAAGGTAGGTGTCCCAGAGGTCGTGCGGCGTGGGATCGACGTCGAATTTGTGGCGGACGTTTTCCGGCCCGGAGTGCACGGCGAAGTGCTTGGGCGTGGCGATGACCTTGAAGTACTTCGGGTTGTCGCCCTGCATGCCGCGCACGAAGTTGATGGCCAAGCTGGCCGGTGAGGAACGGATCTTCGCCGTAGGTCTCCTGGCCGCGGCCCCAGCGCGGGATCGCGAAAGATGTTGATGTTGGGCGACCAGAAGGTCAGGCCGTAGTAGATGTCGTGATTGCCGTGGCGCAGCGCGTCGTTGTTCTTGGCGCGGGCCTCGGTGGAGATGACGTCGCCGATCTGGTGCAACAGCGGAGCGTCCCAGGTGGCCGCCATGCCGATGGCCTGGGGGAACATGGTGGCGTAGCCGGCGCGCGCGACGCCGTGCAGCGCCTCGTTCCAGTAGTTGTAGGCCGGCACGCCGAGCCGCGGAATGGCGTGGGCAGCCGAGCCCATCTGCGCGACCTTCTCATCGAGTGTCATCCGGTGGACGAGGTCGGCGGCACGCTGCTGCGCGGGCAATGAGGGATCGAGGTAGGGCAGCGGTTTTGCGGATTGCGCGAACGACGTTGCAGACGCACACGCGATCATGGCCGCGATTCCAAATATGCCCTGCCGAAGTTGAACACCCTGCATCTTGTTTCTCCTGTGAACGCTCGAGAGTTGATTTGGGCTTACGAGGGATGAAAGGTCAGGATCGTGCGGCGGTTCTGGGCCGCTCGCGTGTTCCGTGCGTCGAGCGGAAGTAGCCGGAATGACGCTGCAGAACGAGTGCGGCCGCTCCGCGCAGGCGAGCAAGTTCGCCGTCGGACGCCGCGGCAAGACGTGGAGGCGGACCGGCGAGCATGGTCGCGGCCAACTCTTCTTCGACCAGCGGGGCGATGCGTGTCCAGGCTGAGGTGATGTCGCCGATCACGAGCACGACCTCGGGTGAGAGGGCGGACGTGACGAGACGCAAGCCGCGACCGAGTGCGCGCGCCTGACGCTCCAGTGCGGCGAGTGCCTTCGCGTTGCCCTCTTCACCAAGCTTCAGCAGGTCCTGGATGCGCGGCGCAGGCTGTTCCGGGTTGAGTTCCTCGTAATAACGGAGGGCGGCTTTGCTGGAGGCGAAGGTCTCCCAGCAGCCGCGCTGGCCACAGCCGCAGACCGGCCCATTGGGGTCGATCGGAATGTGGCCGAACTCCCCCGCGAGTCCGTTTCGTCCGGCAAGAATCTGGCCGTTCGCGAGGATCGCGGAGCCGACGCCTTCAGAGACGGTGATGAGAACGGCGTTGCGCACTCCATCCATGCGGCCGAACCACAGCTCGCTGAGCAGGCAAGCATTGGCCGCGTTATCGAGCTCCACCTGCAGCTTCAGGCGCTCGGAGAGTGTTTTCTTGATGTCGAAATCGCCCCAGTGGAGATTGGGAGCGAGGATGATGCGCTGCGTGTCGGGGTTGACGCGGCCGGGCACGCTGATGCCGACGCCTTCAACGCGCTTGTCAGGATGCTGCCGGCGCATTGCTTCGAGTGCCTCGGCAATTTTGAGAGTCGCGCGTTCGGCGTCGGATGCGAGGGGAACGGATTCGCGCGAAAGGAAGCGGCCGTTGAGGTCGACGACCGCGAGGATCGCCTGGCCCGGACGCAGATCGGCGACGAGGATCACCAGCTCAGCATTGAGCGTGAGCATCGTCGGGCGGCGGCCGCGGGGGCGCTTGGCGGCGGCCCCTTCGGTGATCCAGCCCTCCTGCAAAAGCTGTTCGACGATGGCAGAGACTGTGCTTGGTTGCAGGCCGGAGAGGCGGGCGAGTTCAGCGCGGCCAACCGGCTGGTTGGCGCGAATCAGCTCGAGCACGATGTCGCGATTGATGTCGCGGGCCATCTCGCTCGATGCGAGCCTCACATAGGCGAGGTCAATGCGCCGGCTGCCCTGTCCGTCCGTGTTTTGTACCGTTTCTTTCACTGATTTACTCCGCTGGCCAGCATGCCGCCGTCAACGACGACGATCTCGCCGGTGATGAAGCTTGCCTCGTCGGAGGCAAGAAAGACGGCCGTTCCCGTGAGCTCTTCGATCTTTCCGAAGCGGCGCATCGGTGTGCGCATGAGTAACTCCTGTCCGCGCGGCGAATCGATGATCGCGCTGTTGAGCGCGGTGGGAAAGATGCCGGGAGCGATGGCATTGACGGTCACGCCGTCGCGTGCCCACTCGACTGCAAGAGATTTGGTCAGTGCGCCGACCGCGGCCTTGCTCGCGGCGTAGGGCGCAACCTCCATGAAGGCCACGAAGGTGGCGAGCGACGTGATGTTGATGATGCGGCCATAGCCGCGCTCGACCATGCCGCGACCAAAGATCTGGCAGGCACGCAGTGTTCCGGTCAGGTTGGTGTTGATGATGGAATCCCAGAGCTCTTCCGTGCAGTCGAGCGTGGGCACGCGCTGCGTGATGCCCGCACAATTGAACAGGATGGAGACCAGACCGAGCTCGCGCTCGACCTGCCGGGAAAGAGCCTCGAGCGAGGCACGGTCCGCAACGTCGGAGGTGATCCGCAGCGTTTTTCCGCCGCGCTGTTCGATGAGACGGGCTGTTGCATCCACTGCATCGGCGCGCCGCGATGAGGCGACGACATCGGCACCCGCATCGGCGAGGGCGAGCGCGATCCCCTGGCCGATTCCGGACGTTCCTCCGAGAACGACGGCGCGCTTGCCATGGAGATCAAACATTGTGCGGAGAGCCTCTCGAATGATTCGCAGGAAATTTGGAGACTCCATTCCTACTACATAGAAGAGCCAAATGTCACCAAATTCCTTCTCAAGCGATGAAGAATTGATGTCAGTGAATATTGGATAGCTAAGTCATTGAAAATAGGCGTTCTGCATTTCGGCTTTATCTGCCAACGCAATCGCGTATGCGCCCGGGTTGCCGACTTTTTTCGGGGCATGCGGGGCAAGGATGGCCTTGAATAGTTCGGCTGGCGCGGCAAATCGGATCACGCCGCCCGGATGCGGTCGCATACATGCAAATGCATCTGGTTCATCGTGTGCGCGGAGAGTTGGGGACTGTAAACTAAGCCGCATACGAGGTCCGTTCATTAAGATATGGCTGCATCGCGCTCTGGGCTCAACCGCTTTCTAGTCTTCGCTCTTGGCATCGTGTTCACGGTCGTGGTGATCATCGCCGGCGGCTATCTTTACCTGCGGTATGGACACCCTCCCGTGGCTGTGAATGATCACGCCTTTCCGTATGAGGCTCAGATTGTTCATGTGCCTCTGGGTGCACGCATCAGCCGGGAGATCAAACAGGCTCCATTTGGCGCCAGTGAAGATGCGTTCGAACAGGGCGCGCAGGTTTACAAGCAGGATTGCGCCTTCTGCCATGGAGTTCCCGGCCAGGATTCTCTCTACGGAGAGTACATGTACCCGGCGGCTCCGCAGCTTTGGCACAAGCACAAAACCGGTAATGTGGTGGGCGTCTCCGACGACCCTGCCGGAGAGACCTATTGGAAGGTGAAGAACGGAGTTCGCCTGACCGGAATGCCGACGTACGACGATCTGCTTTCCGACAGCGAGATTTGGGACGTGACCCTGCTTCTGAAGAACGCGGATCAGCAGCTCCCCGACCCGGTGATGAAGACGCTCAAAGCGCAGTGATCGACTGGATCAGGGTTGCGTCGTTTGGGTCAACCTGTAATCAACTTTGCGGCGTGCCTTCGCGGCGAAGGTGATCCGAGAGCAAAATTGCGTCCGCGATCTCGCGCATCGATTTGCGGCGCTGCCGGCTTTCGCGCTGCATCGTGCGATAGGCCTCGTCTTCAGAAATGTTGAGGTCGCGCTGCAGAATCCCCTTGCTGCGGTCGACTACTTTGCGCGTTTCGAGGCGGTTCGTGAGTTCGAAATTTTCTGTTTCGAGCCGAGCGCGCTCGATCTCGGCGCCGACCAGGATGCCGATGGTGGCGACGAGGCGGCGCTGAAGGTCGCTGTGGACGTAGGGATCGCGATGCTGCAGATTCAGCACTCCGACAACGCGATTGGCGCAGATCACAGGACCGCAGAGCATCGCTTCGAAGCGGTCTTCGGGAAGGTTGACGAAAGCCTTGAAGCGCGGGTCTTCGCTGGCACGCTCGGAGATGGCGACGGTCTCGCGGTGCTCCGCGACCCAGCCGGTCACTCCCTGACCGATGGAGATGCGGAGCTTATCCAGCTCTTCGCTGTGCGGATTTTTTGAGGCGCGCAGGATGAGCTTGTCGCTTTCGAGCGTGTAAAGGAAGCAGGAGTCGCATGGAATGACTGCCGTGACGAACGTGACGATGCGCTGAAGAACGATGTGCAGCGGGTCAGAAGACGCGATACTGCTGCTGATTTCGTGCAGTACGTCGAACGGTGCGAGGCCGTCGCGGAACCCGGCCATGGCGGCGGTGGACGAGGCGAGCTGCTGCACGCCAGGCCCGATTGCGGGCGATTGAGTGATTGCAGGAGCGGATGATTCCGGCTCGGCTTTGCTCACGCTGTCCGCAGTGGGCGCGGCTGTGCGCTTGCCGGCGAGGAGCTTGCGAGCGTATTGCGCTGCCTCGTTGACGAGGAAGCCCATGCGCGGGTGCGAAGGCTCGAAGTCTGGCCGAACGCCATAGCGGATGAGCTCTTCAGTCGTGGCCGGACCGACGGAGACAACGACTGTGGAGTCGAGGCATGCCGCAGCTCATCGGCGACGCCCATGTCTTCTGCCACCTGAAAAAGATGAATGACCTGAACGGCGGTCATGAAGAGGACGACGTCGATGGTGCCGTCGATGAGCGACTGCACGCTGTCGCGCAGAGGGCCGAGATCGAGCGGCAGGCCCCACTGGTAGACCGGGACCTTGGTGACCGAAGCGCAGCGCTCGACAAGTTCGGAGAGGAGCTCGGGGTTGCTGGCCCCGTATTCCTGTACGGCGACGCGCATGTTGCGGAGGCGTTCTCCGTAAGTGGACTGTCGAGGACAGCGATGACTTCGCGCCAGGTGCTGGGCTCTGGCGAGACAGCCGCCGCGGGTACGTCGATTCGCGCAGGGCTGCCAGAGGTTTCACGCCGCGGCAGGCGACCTGCACCTTGCGCAACGCGCAAAGGATGGCGTTGCGATCGAACTTCGTTTCGAGGATATTGATCACGTTGCGAACACCTATGCCGGTGAGGAAGAGGACGAGATCGAACTGGCCGGCGAGGAGTTCGCGCCGAACTCGAGGCAAGCGGTGTTGGATTCGAGTGGGACCTCGCGCATCGCGGGAACCACGATCGGGTCGCCCTTGTACGTGCGGATCAGCTTCTCAACCTCACGCGCGCGACGGGACTCGAGCGAAAGGACGCGCAGTCCATCAAAGCTGGCGTGAGGCATGGTGTTCAGGTCCTTTCGCGGGTGTTCTGGTTGCGGGATTCCTGAAAAATGCTGATTCGCTCTAGTGTACGGCGTCGAAAGCACGAGGCGCGATGCCGGGCACGGTGATGGCCATGGTGTAGACCGTCGCTGATGGCAACGGCGGAATGCTTCGTAGGCGCTGCTGATCGCGCGAGCTGCACGACTGAGGCTCAGGCACGGCAGTAACGATTTGCAATCAAAGAGTGGTGGCCAGGGACGGGATCGAACCGCCGACGCCGGCCTTTTCAGGGCCGCGCTCTACCACTGAGCTACCTGGCCTCCGCATTCACAACACGCCCGGGCGGCGGAGAAGCGCCGGGTTTCGTTCTGACTTCGCCTGCCTTGTAGGAGGGAATTGGCCGCCCGCGATCCGCGCGCAGCCTCAGAGACGTTGACACTCAGTATAACAACCGGGCTGCGATGCGCCAAACGCTTCTGCCTAACGCGATTCGCATCCGGCGCTCCCGTATCATCGTCAGCACACGAATTCGCAGAACTATAACGCGCTAATTTGCGCGCACTGGAGACCGCAGGCATGATCCGCCGCTCGCTTTATTGTTTCGTCGCTCCGCTGCTGGCCGCAGCTCTTGCGGGTGCGCACGCGCAAACACCGGGAGAGGTTCGCGCGAGCCGCGTCCTCGACTCCGCGAAGAAAGCCGGCGACTCTGAGCTTTATGCGCTGCTGAAATCCATGCCGAAGGGCGCGGACCTGCACATGCATCTCTCGGGCGCAGTCTACGCCGAGACTTTCATAGCCGACGGTGCTCGCGAGGGCCTCTGCGCAGCGGCCGTCGATCCGGGCACACCGGCTGTACCCGAAGGACAAGACGCGTTGCGCTTCGCGCAGCCGCAGCATGGAAAGGCAGACGACTGCGCTGCCGGTCAGGTCCCGGTAGCCGATGCGTTCAAAAATCAGGCGCTCTATGATTCCCTGATCGACAGCTTTTCAATGCGTGCCTTCGTGCCGACCGAAGGCATCAATGGGCACGATCAATTCTTCGCAACATTCGCGCGCTTCGGTGGGCTTAAGGACAACTCCGGCGAATGGCTTGATGAGGTGGCGACGCGTGCCGTCGCGCAGAACGAGCAATACCTCGAGATCATGCAGACACCGACCTTCACGCATGCACGTGAGATTGCGCTCAAAATCGGATGGCCCCGCGGAGCTGAAGGCTCCGTCACACCGGCACAGCTCTCCGAACTGCGGGACAAATTAATTGCCGGCGGTCTGCGCGAGGAGGTTGCCGTGGACCGCGCCGAGTTCTCGCATGCGATGGACGTACGCGATAATATCGAGCGCTGCAGCCTTCCGAACAGCGCCTCTCCGGCGTGCCATGTTGTCGTCCACTTCCTCTATCAGGTCCTCCGCGGTTTTCCGCCGCAACAGGTCTTTGCCCAGACGCTCCTCGCATTCGAGGTCGCCGCGACTGATCCTGACGTCGTGGGGCTCAACTTCGTCATGCCCGAAGACGGCTATCTCTCTATGCGCGACTACCACCTGCAGATGCAGATGCTCGACTACCTGCACGCCGTCTATCCGAAGGTGCATATAACGCTGCATGCAGGCGAGCTTGCGCCCGGCATGGTGCCGCCCGCCGGTCTTGGGTTCCACATCCGCGAAGCTGTCGAGCTCGGTCACGCCGAGCGCATCGGCCACGGCGTCGATGTTCTCTACGAAAACAATCCACTGGAACTGCTGCACGAAATGGCGGTCAAACACATCATGGTGGAGGTCAATCTCACGTCCAACGATGTCATCCTCGAACGTGGGCGGCGCCGACCATCCCTTGCGTGCGTACATCGCCTCACACGTGCCGTTTGCGCTTTCGACAGACGATGAAGGCGTGTCGCGGATCGACCTCACGCACGAGTACGTGAAGGCTGCGGACGAGCAGGACCTCACCTACGCCGAGCTCAAGCGCTCTGCGCGGGCGTCGCTCGAGCACAGCTTCCTGCACGGAGAGAGTTTGTACGTCTCGCCGGATGACTACACGCACCGCAAAACAGCGTGCGCTGCCCCGATCACGGCCAGGAGCACGCCATCGCGCGCCTGCCAGGCGCTGCTTGATGCCAATGAAAAAGCGGCGCAGCAGTGGGAGCTCGAGCGGCGGTTCGCGGTGTACGAGGCGTCGCTCCGCTGATGTGCTGTATCGTCAGTAGCTTGCGCTAAACTCATCGGACAAAATTATTTTGTTGCGAAAGGAACCTCATGAAGCGCGCCATTGCCATCATTCTGGAGACGATCCTCTTCCTCTTCGTCTTTCTCGCCGGCTCGCTTCTCATGGCCGTCCCATCCGCGCACCTGCCGTCATGGGAGGTGAACCTGAGCGGAACCCGATACTTCGTGCTGGACGGCGTCGTATTCATGTTCGTGCTGTACCTGGTGTTCCTGCTGATCGGCGCCGCGCGGCACCGGCTCCGGTCGGCCGCGTTGACATCCACCGTCGCGGTAGTACTCGCCTTGGTTCTGGGGCTGGCAATGAAGTTCGGATTCGCTACCCATTGATTCTTCAGGAACTTGGCGTGTCGAGACCCGAAATAATGTCTCGGAATCCACACCTGCGCCTTCCGGCGGCGAGGGGAATTGACCGCGCGTTTGATACTCTTTTTCTCAACAAATAGCAGGAATTTGATGTCCTCCCGGGCCTAACTCGCGTCTCACTTCAGACCCCCCGCACCCCAGCGGTGCTATTGCGTACACCGTTTGGAGAAATGGATTCTCAACTGCGCATGAGCGAACGAACCTCTTCGGCCCGTCAATCGTTTTCCTTCGCGGCTTCCATCGAACTTGCCGATCGCAGGATCGCCTACTTCTCGATGGAAATCGCGCTTCACAAAGAGCTTCCCGACCTACTCCGGCGGACTAGGTATGCTCGCCGGCGATACGTTGCGCTCGGCAGCCGACACCGGCGCCTCCATGGTCGCGATCTCGCTGGTGCACCGGCACGGATACTTCCAACAGCATCTGGACTCGAATGGCCAGCAGACAGAGTCTGATGTGGTCTGGTCACCTGAAACGACCTTGCCTTCCGCGGGCACGACCATCAGCATCCCGATGCAGGGACGCGACATCAGCATCCGCGCGTGGCGTTTCGACGTCGTCGGCACGACAGGGCACGTGATTCCCGTCTTCCTGCTCGACACGAATGTTGAGGGCAACGACCCATACGACCGCTCCCTGACGGACCGGCTCTACGGCGGAGACACCTACTACCGCCTGTGCCAGGAGACCATCCTCGGCCTGGGCGGCATTCATCTGTTGCACGCGCTCGGCTGTCAGCCCGAGGTGTGCCACATGAATGAGGGCCATGCCGCGCTGCTCTCGATTGGCCTTCTTGAAGAACGGCTGCAGGGCGCTCCGCTGCGCAACGCCTCAGACGCCGATGCCGAAGCCGTTCGGAAGACCTGCGTCTTCACCACGCATACACCGGTTCCCGCCGGCCATGACCAGTTCGGCACGGACCAGATGTATTCCATCCTCGGCCACGAGCGCGCCGCCTGCATCGAGCGTTTCGGAGCGCTGCACAATGGCCTGCTCAACATGACCTATCTCGCACTGCGCTTCTCGCGCTACGTGAACGGCGTTGCCATGCAGCACGGCAAGGTATCGCAGGGCATGTTCCCCGAGTACCGCGTTCACGCGATCACCAACGGCGTGCACGCGGCGACCTGGCTGTCACAGCCGTTCCAGGAACTCTTCGACAAAGAGATTCCCGACTGGCGGCATGACAATCAGTACCTCCGGTCGGTTTACGGCATCGAACCGCACGCGATCGACGCAACGCACCTGCTGGGCAAGCAGCGTCTGTTTGCGACGGTGAAGGCGCGCACGGGCGTGGAGCTTGACCCGAACGTCTTGACGCTCGGCTTCGCTCGGCGCGCGGCGACCTACAAGCGCGCGACGCTGCTCTTCCGGGATGGGCAGCGGCTGCACGATCTGGCGGAACGCATCGGCGGTCTGCAGATTCTATTTGCAGGCAAAGCGCACCCGGCCGACAACGCAGGCAAGGCGCTTATCCGTGACGTCTTCGAGGCCGCGGCCAAGCTTGAATCGCCGAAGCTCCGCATCCTTTACCTTGAGAACTATGACTGGGATCTCGGCGAGCAACTCACCAACGGCGTGGATGTATGGCTGAACACGCCGCGGCGGCCGTATGAGGCGTCCGGCACCAGCGGCATGAAGGCCGCGCTCAACGGCGTACCTTCACTTTCTGTCCTGGACGGCTGGTGGATCGAGGGCTGCGCCGAGAACGTGACCGGTTGGGCTGTCGAGGACTTCGACGACGAAACGCGCGAGGCCGAGCAGCTCTACACGAAGCTTGAGACGGTCGATCGGGCCGTTGTATGCCGACAAAGCGGCCTTCGCGCGCATTCGCCAGCACTGCATCGCGATCAACGGAACCTTCTTCAACACCCATCGCATGCTCGGCCAGTACGTCTCGAATGCCTACTTCCCGCAGGCGAGTTCGATCGCGTCGACCGATCAGGAGATCGTCGATGACGAGGCGCGAAGCCGTGCTGATCTAGCCTCACCTGCTTGAAACAACCGGCCGTCACGCGCCACGTGGCGGCCTTCGTCCGCTTCGCAAATCCCGCGGTGTAGAGTCCCCAGCTCTCGCTGTTTGTAAATTGAGATCGGCGTCGCGCTATCCTTGGGCTTTAGATCGACTGAAAGGAGCGCACATGCCGCACCCCAAGCCCGGCGAGCTCATCCAGGATTTCACTCTGCCCGATCAGGACGGCAATTCCATCACGCTGTCGCAGTTCGCCGGGTCGCCTGTCATCTTGTTTTTCTACCCGCGCGCCGACACGCCCGGGTGCACCATCGAGGCCTGCGGGTTCCGCGATCAGTTCGCAAAGCTGAAGAAGGCCGGAGCCGTCGTCCTTGGCATCTCGCGTGACACAGTGCGGGCACAGAAGAAGTTCGCCGACAAGTACGACATTCAGTATCCGCTGCTCGCAGATGCCGACGAGATGCTCATCAGGCGCTTTGACCTTCTGCGCAACAAAACCATGTACGGCAAGCCAGTGACCGGCGTTGCGCGCACAACGTTTCTCATCGGACCTGATCGCAAACTCCTGCATGTCTTCGAAAACGTAAAGCCGGAGGGCCACGCCGAAGAGGTGCTCGCGTTGCTGAAGAACAACAAACTGTAACCTACAGCAGCCCTCGCGCCTTTACCTCGAGGTACTCGCTGACCGCGCGCACACCGATTTCCTCGGCGGTTGTCTCCACAATGAGCACGCCCCGACGCTCGAGCTGCACAATCGTCTCCCGACGCCGCTCCAGCATCTCCTGCGCGGCGGTGGAGTGAAACATCTCTTCCCGCGTCCTCGGCACGCGCGCAGCAAGCTCCTCCAACTCTGGATGCTTCAGCAACACCAGCACAACGAGGTGCCGCCGCACGAGTTCGCTCGCCGCGGTAACCAACTCAGGCTTGCCAGCCGAGTCGACCAGTTCCGTGATCCACACCATCAGCCCGCGCCGGCGTTGCAGTGTCTTCAGCCGCGCAACCGCATTCAGATGATCCGCCTCCGCCCACTCCGCTTTCGTTTGGCTCAGCAGGTCAACCAGCAGGCGCGTGTGTACCGTGCCCGCCCCCGGCGGGAGCACCTGCTTCACCTCGCGGCCGTACGCCAGCATTGCGAACTTGTCGCCTGACCCTCCAACGACCTGCGCGAGCATCACGGCTGCCGTCGTCGCCTGATCGAGCTGCGTCACGGTCATGCGATGCGCTCGGTCGCGCTCCATCACGGTTTCGCCCACAAGCTCCGCCTCTCCGCGGCGCAGCTCAAGCGCTGTACGCGAAAGCCGCCCGGCATCGAGGACCAGCCACACTTGTTGTGAGCGTTCCGCCGTGAACTGCCGCGCGACGAGTTTGCCGCGCCGGGCTGTCGCGGTCCACGAGATGCTGCGCAGCTCATCGCCGTGCTGGAAGTCACGCAGGCTTTCGAACTCGCGGCCCGTGCCGCGCAACTGCAGCTTGCGCCGCTGCAGCTCAATCTGCCGCGCGCGAAGCAGAAAAAATGCCGCGCGCCCACGGCTGTCCTCATGCGCAGGAAAGATCCGCACGCGCTGCGGCTTGGCCGAAGAGGAAAGCGGATCCGCCACGGCCCAGCGCTCCACCAGGCGCAGCGCCCCGCGATAGCGCAGATAAATCGCGCCGAGTGCAAAATCGCCGCGCTCGGCCGGCCAGATGGTCTGGGCGCAAATCGCTTCCTCACGCCGAAAAATCTCCATCCGCTGCGCCGCGGGCTTGACCACCAGTGCCGGATGCAGATCATCCATGATCGTCGTATCGATGACTCCATCCGCATCCATGCGGACGGCAACTTCGATCCGCGTCTGCTCGCCGAGCTGCGGCGAATCGAGAAACCTTCGCGTCACGGCCAGCGATTCGGGCCGGGGAAGCCGTTCCGCATCGACAACACAAAGCAGCAGGAGCAGCGCATCCCACGCAAGCATGAAGCCGATGCGCCGCGGATCCCAGAACGCTGGAATCGCGAGCAGCAATCCGGCGCAGAACAGCAATAGAGCTCTGGCAGTGAGAGCGAACCCGGCCCAGCGGCCGAACCGTCCAACCGGCTTCGCGGCACCACTCGCGGATTCAGGAATCAACGTCTGCATACAGTCCGCTTGCCTATTTCCCCTGGTTCGCCTGGCAGTCGAATTCGAATGTGTCGATCACGTTGTGCAAGACCTTTTCGTAGTCCCTGGCCGAACTGCCGGAAGCATCATATTCAATCGCGTATTGCGTGCCGTTCCAAAGCGCGAACACTGATTCATATCGTCGCGGAATACCATCGCGTGTGTAGGTCAACTCCGTGTGAAGAGCGGGCACTCCGTGCAGCTCTGCGGGCTTTTCGAACGCCTGTTTGAGATTGGACAGACTGCGATCTTTCTGCCATTCCTTGAGCGTCGCTCCGCGGTAATCATCGAGCACCGCCATCTGCGATCCTGCGTCCGGTTGTTCCAGAATGATCGAGCGGGGCTGATTCGATAGCGCGCCAAACGTGATCGAAGCATCCGCAGCGGGCGCGAAAAATCTTGCTCCGCCACGCTTCACAGCTTCCGCGGGTCTGCTCCAGTTGGCAGGCAGATACGCGCAGAAGTTCCATCGGCCATCGCGATAGAGCTTGGTCCTTGCACTCGCTGCGCCGCTTTGGCCTGCAGCCAGGCCGAGCCATATGCAGAGCATGGCCGGCACACGCAGTCTCACTTCGGCACCGCCGTCGCCGCGAGTACATCACTCACAACACGATCCGTATCCAGTCCTTCCAGCTCAGCCTCGGGGCGCAACACCAGCCGATGGCGCAACACCGGCACGGCCGCATCCTTCACATCATCGGGAACCACGAAGTCCCGGCCTTCACGCGCTGCTGTTGCCTTCGCCACCAGCAGCAGGGAAGTGCTCGCACGCGGGCTCGCTCCAAGCGCAATCGCCGGCCATTCGCGCGTTCTGCGAACAACCGCAAGCAGGTAATCAAAGATTGCCGGCTCCACGCGTACCGCACGAATTTCCCGCCGCGCCTGCGCCAGGATCGCGAACGCCACCGGCTCAATCGGCAAGTCTGCGAGACCGGCAGCCTCCGTGGCGACGTGGTGGCGTTCGAGTATCACGCGCTCATCGGCAGCTTCGGGATAGCCGACCTTGATCTTCAGCAGAAACCTATCAAGCTGTGCTTCAGGAAGCGGATAGGTCCCTTCGAACTCAACGGGGTTCTGTGTCGCGAATACCGTGAAGAAATCATCCAGGATATGGCGCTCGCCGTCGGCGGTGACCTGCCGCTCTTCCATTGACTCGAGCAACGCAGCCTGTGTGCGCGGCGGCATTCGATTGATCTCGTCGGCCAGCAAAAACTGCGTGAATACCGGGCCCTTGTGAAACGAAAACTCTCCTGTGGTCGGAGAAAACACGCTGGTGCCGAGGATGTCCGCCGGCATCATGTCCGGCGTCCCCTGCACGCGCCGGAACTCCACGCCAAGAAACCTCGCCAGAGTTTTCACCGCCAGGGTCTTCGCCACTCCCGGCACGCCCTCGACAAGCGCATGCCCGCCGCAGAGCATCGTGAGCAGCGCCTGCGCGACAGCTTCCTGCTGCCCCGCAATAATCGTTCCAATCTCCTGCTGGCCTCGCGCGAACAGTTCGCTCGCGGCTGCTACTCCTTCGCTCATTCATCTGCTCCTTGCAGTCGGATCGTCCAAACTCAATCTCCAGCTATGCCACTCTTGTAGGTCGTACGTGGCGCGTTCCTGCTCGCAGCGTCGCCGCGCGAATCCTCTCCGCATCCTCGCTCATTGCCCGGCTGAGCGCGAGCGCCTCTCGACTCGTCACGCTTTCTCCTTGTTCGGCTACAGCGTTCTCCAAATCCGTGCCTACATCGCTCCAATCTCCACCGAGACGATCGCCTAATGCAGCAACTAAAGCCTCACCGCCGCTCTCAACCACACCCTTCGGTACACCTGCGTCGCGCACAATCGCGCGAAGCAGTCTTCGGCGCGCCGCCTCTACTGCAGGCGTGGTCGCTCGTGCCTTCTCATATAGGTCACCCATCGAGAATGCAAACTCAAGCGGCGAACTCCTCGGCACCATCACCGGCGCTCGTATCGGCCCATTTCTTCTGCTGAAGCTGAGTACCAGGACCACCGCGAGCAAAACGATCTGTGCGATCAACCATCGCAGCGGCAAACCATGCGCGGCGCTCCACAGCCCCGGCACCGCTTCATGCAGCGACTCGTTCCAGACCACCGCGCGTCCCTCGCCCACACTCAACAACAGCAGCCGCAAATCCGCGTCCGTCTTCAACGCCGCATTTGTGAGTGGGGCCGCGGAGCTCCACCACACTGCCTCGCCTCGCCCGACGTTCATGTGAACGACGACCGCGTCCCGTCCGCACCTCCCCGCCACCTCAACCTTCGTCTTGCCAGCCCACGCACCTGCATCCGGCATCGGAACGCTTCCGGCCGCAGCCAACACGCCATCCCCCGGCGTAGTCCGGCATGCATCCGTCACCAGCATCGTCGGTGGCCCAACGCTTCCCGCCGGAAGCAGCAGAGCGCCCGTGGGCCCTGTCGTGAGCACCCTTCCGCCACGCTCCATAAACTCCTTGATCGCCGCTGCTATCGGATCGTGGTCTGTGGCAAGGTAGACCGGCGCGGCGATCACCAGTGTCGTGTGCGCGGCGTCCAGTGTGTTCAATTCGCTGACGGGCCGCTCCCATCGCGTGCTCGGCGTTCCGATTGCCTTCAGCATCAGGAACGCTGCCTTCGCACCCAGCGGCCCCGTGTTGTACGTGCTCGGCCGCGCGTCTTCCTCTGTGCTCGCCGGAGCGAGCAGGCTCACGGCCGCGATCAAGACAAGCATCGCCGCGGCCATCCACGACACAATTCGCCGATCGCTCCAGCGTGCCTCGCTCACGCCTCGCCTCCCGCCGTCGTCGCCCCGGCAAGGTTGTCGAACCTCTGTTTCGCTTCGGCGAACTCTTCACGCGTTCCTTCGCGCTGCCCGTACCAACTGCGCTCCAGCGTCGCTGTCAATCCGCGCAGCTCACGTTGTTCGGCTGTTCCGGGCCGCAGCAATCGCACATACTCTCGCGGCGTGCGCGCCGGATTCTGACGCCACAATCGCCGCCCTTCTAATTCCGCGATCGAAGCCCAGTACACAGCGTGAATCGCCTCGCGCCACGCGCCCTTGTCTGCCGATTCCTCCGCAAGCTGTCGCCAGTCGTCGCGCTTACGTGCCCACTCTGCAGCTTTGGCCGGCTCGCGGCCAAGATCGACGCGCAGCCGTTGCCGCTGAAGGGTGCGCAGCACCCACACCAGCAGGCCCACCGCCGCCGCCCCAAACAGAAGCCATTCCAACGCCCGTCCCACCCACGGCGACTCTGACGTCACGCGGTCGATTCCCATAAACAGCCGCGTGATAAAGGCGAAGATCACTTGCTTGATGCGGTCCCACAACGTCGGCTCAGGTTGCTGGAACTCCGCGGTCGCCAATATCCGCTCGGCCGCGGCGCGCGCTCGCGTAAACTGCGCCTGCTGCGCCGGCGTGAGCTGTGTGACGGCGTGTGCCGCCGCCGGTACTTGCCTCGTTGCCGGGGCACTCGACTGCGCAAACGATGCCACGCAGAACCCGCTCCAAAGCACGAGCAGCACCCACCAGCAGTGGCCACGCTTTTGGCGCACCCTGAGATCAGAGCCCTGCAGCATCGCCCGCCGGCTCGGTCGTTGGCGTGTCCGCCGGAACGCTTGTGCTCGCGTGGGATTCGCCGCCGCCTAGCATCAGCAGCAGGTCCAGCCCATCCTGGCGCACGCGCTGATCGAAGTACACCAGCGACAGCCCGATCATCAGCACCGGCACCACCGCCGAATGCGCGACGAAGTTCACCAGCAGCATCACGCCCTGTGCCACGACATGCTGCTCACCACGCATCGCTCCGAACACCACCAGCAGACTCAGCGGCATCTCCAAAATCCCCGCGACCATGAACAGGCACCACGCAATCAGGTACACAACGAACAGCCGCCCCTTCGCTCCGGCCGCCAGCACCTTGCTGCGCCGCATCGCCGCGCGCACGTTCAAGTGCTCGAGCACCGCAGCTTGCACTGCGAGCGAGTTCCGCAGAAAGGCGATCACCCCGAAAACGACCGCGGCGGTCATTCCCAGAAATACGAGCGCGCCGCCGATCCAGGCCGAGCGGACCCGCGCCGGCCCAAGTAGCAGAAAGAATCCCGGCCCCGCCACCAGCAGCGGCAACCATATCGCGCTCCAGCCCTGCCACAGTCCAATGCCGAGAAACCGAAGCCATCGCCCGATCACCGCCCGAATCGACGCTGCAATCGTCGTGCGTCGACCCAGATAGACCTCGCTCAGCGCCCAAACCGTAGCCGCCTGCGTCAACGCCGAGATCAGAAACACCAGCAATCCCGTGATACCACCGCCAATTTGCCGCCCGAGCACTTGATATCTCAGGTGCAACTGCACCTGCGGCTGGTTCGGAACGATCCCGTGGAAGATCACAAGCTGAATCGCGTTCGCGATCAACTGCACGACGGCACTCAACGATCCGATTCCGATGAACAGCCAGAAGTTCGCGCGATAGACCGCGAAGCTGCGGTCCAGGATCTCTCCCAGGCTCAGCGGGCGCAGCGCGTACGTGCTGCGCTGACCATAGTCACCCGTCTCGGCCACTTCCGTACCCTGCGCCGCGGTCCATCCCCCAGAACTCATCGCCGTTTTCCTCACCCCTGCCGCGTTCCTGCAATGCGGCGAACTCCTGCAATATTCGCGTTTGCCCGCCAGCATAGCACTCAAACGCGTTCGTCACTGCCGCTTTCGTTCTGCCGCACCATCCCCCTTCGGGGGAGGGGATAACCGCTGTGGTGCTGCTAAATTAGCCACCTCGGGCAAACCTCAACGCGCAGAGGCTCACCGGGCAGCGCATCATTGCGAGGAGCTGTTGTTTTTCGGGACCCTTTGGAAGAGCCAAGTACGGCGCGCGAGCTCTTCCGAGGCGACACCTCGCCTCACTGTCGCGCCCCGCAACACTGGCTTTCGGGCCGCAAGGGTGGAGGATCGGAATGCACACGCCGCGCAGAGCTGGCTACAGGCAGGACCATCACACCCGCACACCCGTGTACCGCCTGCTCTTTCTCTTGCTCGTCATCGCAGGCCTGGTCTCTCAAGCCTCAGCTCAGACGCTCTCGCCCGGCGGCCCCGTAGACTTCGGCGGCATCAACGTCGGCGCCACCTCGTCCCCTCCGACTCCGCTCAGCTTCTCAGTCCCCGCTAACACCGTCGTCACCGTCGGCTCGGTCTACGCTGAAACACTCGGCTCAACCGGCAAAGACTTCGTCGTCTCCAGCACCACCTGCGTTGGGACGCATCGCGGGTCCGACGACCTGCACCATCTTCGCCACCTTCTCGCCCGCCGCGCTTGGGCTGCGCATCGGTGAGCTCTTCGTCACCAACGGCAGCGGCACAGTCACCAACCGCGTCCCTCTGCGCGGCGCCGGCCTCGGACCGCAGATGGTCGTCTCGCCGGCGACGGCCGTTGCCACGACATCCTCTGACCGGCATTGTCCCCACCGGCATTCATCCGTCCTCCACCATCTACGACGCTGCGGGCAATCTCTACATCGACGATGCGATCAACGGCCGCATCCTCGAGAGCACCATCTTCGGCAGCGCGACCGTGCTCGGCGCCATACCCGCTTCAAACACCTCCGCGCCGTTCTCCTCCATCGCCATCACCGGTGATGGCACGCTGTACATCTCATCGCCCGAACACCGGGACCATCTACAAGATTGCTCCCGGCGGCTTGCCCACCGCGATCATCGACTCCGGCGTTACGTTGCTGCAACCCGCCGGTCTCGCGCTCGACGGCTATGGGTATCTCTACGTCGCCGACGCCGGCGCCAACCACATCGTCCGCATCGACGTCGAAAACGGCAACGCCGCTGCAACTCTCACGCTCACCGGCCTCAGCACGCCGCTGTCCAGTCCCGAAGGCCTCGCGCGTCGACGATGCCGACAACCTCTACGTCGCCGACACCAGCAACAACCGCATCGTCAAGATCGACCTGCACACCAGCGTCAGCCTGACCAACTCCGCGTCAGTGCTCTCCATCTCCGGCCTCACGCTCTCCAGCCCCGAGGACGTGGCCGTCAACGCCGCGGGCGGCCTCACCATCGCCGACACCGGCAATAAGCGCCTCGTTGAGCTTCCTGTCAGCGGATCGCCGTACGCGATCGCCCTCCAGGGAGCGGCGCTCAACACCCCCGCCGGCATTACGCTGCTGCCCACCGGTGACCTCCTCGTCTCCGACACCGTTGCCGGTCTCGTGCAGGTCACGCGCTCCACCTCTTCGCTCACCTTTCTCAACCCCAACGCTCGTCGGCTCCATCGACAGCGTCGACGGCGATCTCGCCGCTCAACGTCGAAAATACCGGCAGCTATGTTCTGCAGGTCGCGGGCTCAGGATTCCCCAATATCAGCAACAGCGCCTTCTTCGCCGACACCACCGGCACCTGCCCCAACACCACCAACGGCACCAACGGCACGCAGATTCCGGTCGGAGAAGCCTGCACGCTTGAGATCGGCTTCAAGCCGACCATC
The DNA here is from genome assembly GCA_963716225.1 of uncultured Verrucomicrobiae bacterium. Taxonomy (GTDB): domain Bacteria; phylum Acidobacteriota; class Terriglobia; order Terriglobales; family Acidobacteriaceae; genus Granulicella. The sequence continues at coordinate 3,064,312 of OY970299.1, forward strand.
GCCGGCACCAACACCGGCACGCTGAACGTCTCGGCCTCCGGCAACGGCAACGTCAGCGCCACCGTCAATCTCACCGGCACCGGCTATCACATCCTCGATCACTTCACCGTCACGGTCGCTCCGTCCACCGTAACTCCCGGCCAGCCGACCACGCTCACGATTACCGCGATCAACAATGACAAGCACGATCGACACCATCTACACCGGTACGATCAACCTCACTTGCACGGATCCGGCCTGCAAACTTCCTACTGGCTCCTATACCTTCACGGCCGGCAACAACGGATCCATCGTGTTCGCGGCCACCGGCGCGAGTCCGCTGAACTTCAACACGCTCGGCACCTGGACGGTCACGGTTACCGACACCACAACCACGCCGGGCCAGACCTACACCGGCACCAGCAACACCGTCACGGTCATCACCACGCCCGGCGTCTCGCTCACGAGCTCCGTGAACCCGGTCATCGTCGGCTCGAATACCACGCTGACCGCGACCGTCAGCTCGCCCTACGGCACGCCGTCCGGCACAGTCACGTTCATGGACGGCACGACCGTCCTCGGGACCGGCACACTGAACTCCAGCGGAGTGGCCACACTCACCGTCTCTTTCTCGACCGCAGGCACGCATCCGCTCACCGTCAGCTATCCGGGCGCGGGCTTCTTCGAGGCGGCCACCTCCGCCGTGCTCAACGAAACCGTTCAGACGCTCGGCACAACGGTCGCACTCACAAGCTCCGTCAATCCTGTCAACGTGAGCGCCGGCACCATCCTCACCGCGACCGTGACGTCCACCTCCGGCACGCCGACCGGATCCATCACCTTCCTCGACGGCGCGACCGTCCTCGGTACCGCCCCTCTCAACGCGAGCGGCGTCGCCACACTCACCGTCTCCTTCTCGAGCCCCGGCACGCACCCGCTCACCGCGTCCTACCCGGCTACCGGACCGTACCAGGCCGGCACCTCCGCGGTCCTGAATGAGATCGTCCAGAACTTTTCGACCGGCGTAACCCTCACGAGCTCCGTCAACCCTGTACTCAACTCAAACCCCACCATCCTGACGGCCACAGTCACCTCTTCCGCGGGTACGCCGTCCGGCACGGTCACTTTCTATGACGGCACCGCTTCTCTGGGCATAGCCACGCTGAACGCCAGTGGCGTGGCGACGCTCAGCGCGACCTTCTCCACCAACGGCCAGCACATTCTCATCGTCACCTACGGCGGCAACGGGCCGTATCAGCCGGCAAGCTCTCCAAAGTTCACGCAGGTTGTTGAAGACTTCTCGCTCGCTCTCGCGACCGGCTCAGCCAATTCGGCCACCATCATCCTCGGCGCGAGCACGCAGTACAGCCTCGTCGTCGCGCCCATCGGCGCAACCACACTCGCCGCTCCGGTCGCGCTTAGCGTGGCTGGCCTGCCGACCGGCGCTTCGGCCTCCTTCAATCCTGCAAGTGTCGCCGGCGGTGCGGGCACCACGCCCGTCGTCCTCACCGTCAACGGTCCCCCGCTCACGTCGTCGCTTCGTCTACCCACCAACCCCGCGCGCCCCTTGCATCACGGAGCTCCCGCCCTGCTCGCATTTGCTCTGCTGCCGCTCGGCTTCCTCGCGCGCCGCCGCCGCGCCATCGGTCGTCTCCTGGTCCTGTTGGTCGGCATCGCCGCCGCAACCGGCCTCAGCGGCTGTCTGTCCGACCAGACCACCGGCTACTACGGCCAGATGCCTCAGACCTACACCCTCACCGTGACCGGCACATCCGGCACGCTCACTCACACCGTGCAGGTCACCCTCACGGTGGACTAAGCTTGGAGACGTCCCCCGGAATGTACGCGAGCCTCACCCCCACCAGCCGTCAGCCCCGCAGCCTGCGCCGCGGGTTTGTGCTGTTGGCCGGAATCCTCGCGCTCTCATTCCTCGCTCCGACCCACGCGCACGCTCAGGCCAGCGGCGACTTCAGCATGATGTACATCCAGGATGCTGCCCGCTTCGTCGGCACCCAGCCCAACACCTATTTCTACCTGCGCGGAGCCTCAACCGAAATCGCATATGCTCCATGGAAGGGCATCGGCTTCGTCGCCGGGGGAACCGGCAATGCCGGCACCAACCTGCGTGGCACCGTCGACATTCACACCATCACCTTCTTTGTCGGTCCGCGTTACACATACAACATCGGCCACATCAGCCCGACAACATGGAACCGCAAGGGATCCATCTACGTCCAAGGCAAGTTCGGCTACACCTTCGCGACCTCCGGCCAGTACCCGGTCAAAGGCGTGCTTACCGGCAACGCCTCATCCATGGACCTCGAAGCGGGCGGCGGCATCAACTTCCACATCTACCATCGCTTCGATTACCGCGTGGTCGAAATGGATTTGATCCACACGCGCCTTCCCGACGGCGCCAGCAACGTTCAGAACAGCCTTCGCGTCGCGACCGGCATCAACTTCCATATCGGGTACTAGCGACCCACAGAACCGGCCACCAACTCGCGGGCCGGGAAAACCTCGACCACTATCGTGTAGCGATTTTGCCAGCCAGGCATTAGTCTGGTTTCGCCGCGATCGTAGCTCAGTTCAGCCTGAACTCCCTCCAGGCACGGAATCGCCATGACGGAAAACACCCCATCTGCACGAGGCGATTTGCCAGCTTCCACCCAGGCTGCCGAACATCTTCGCCTGCTCGTCGAGACCGGCCTGCTGCTCTCGCGCGAGCGCTCCGTCGACTTCATCGTGCAGGCCGCACTCGACGCTGGAGTACAGCTTTGCGGTGCTGCCTTCGGCGCCTTCTTCTACAACAACGTCAGCACCGACGGCACTCCTTACCAGCTCTACAAAATCTCGGGTGTCGATCCCACCGCCTTCGCGCGCTTTCCCATGCCGCGACCGACTGCGGTTTTCGCCGAGACCTTCGTTCATGCCCGCGTTCTGCGCTCTGCAGACATCACCAAAGATCCGCGTTACGGCCACAATCCACCCTTCCACGGAATGCCCGCGGGACACCTTCCCGTCCGCAGCCATCTCTCGCTTCCTGTAATCGGCCGCTCCGGAGACGTCCTTGGTTCCATGTTCTACGGGCATCCCGAACCGGACGTCTTCAGCGAGCAGAGCGAATCCCTGGTCGGCACAGTAGCCGCGCAGGCCGCCGTCGCCATCGAGAACGCCCGCCTCGCCGAAAACCTGACCACCGAGATCGCCATCGCGGACGCCGCGCGCCAGCTTCAGCGCGAGACCTCCCTGCGCCTCGAGCAGGTCTTCGATGCCATGGCCGACGGCGTCGCTCTGATGAGCCGCGACTGGGTCTTCACTTACCTGAACCGCGCCGGTGAGCAGATCCTCGGCCGCGAGCTCCCTGTCCTCGGCCGCCGCTACGATGAGGTCTTCGGCGGCGTCGGAGGAAACGCGTTCCGAACCCGCTATGCCCAGGCCATGAGCGGACAACAGGTCGAGTTCGTCGACTACTACGCTCCGCTCGATCTCTGGGCCTCCATCCGCGCCTTCCCCACGCCGGAAGGCATCGCCATCTTCTTCCAGGACGTCACCCAGCACCGTCGCGCCGAGCTCGCCCTTGCCGAATCCTCGCGCCGCCTTCGTCAGGCGCTCGACGCTGGCGCGCTCGGCACCTGGACCTGGGACCGCTTCACCGACATGCTTGATCTTGACGAGCGCGCCGCCGAGCTTCTCTTCGCCGAGCCACACACGCCCATCACGCGCTCGGAGCTCCGCCGTCGCATCGTCCATGCCGACGACCTCGGCAACACGCCTCCCGACTTTCGCGAGTCGATCCTGAACGGCGGCCTCTACAACGCCGAGTACCGCGCCGAAGGCCCGAACCGTACCCAGCGCTGGATCGCGGCGCGCGGCCTCGCAACCTTCAACGAGGCGCACGGATTCACGGGAATGATCGGCACCGTGCAGGACATCACCGCCCGCAAGACCCAGGAGGCGACGCTTCGACAGTCCGAAAAGCTTGCCGCTACAGGCCGTCTCGCCGCCACGATCGCGCACGAGATCAACAATCCGCTCGAAGCCGTCACCAACCTCATCTATATTTGCCGCACCGACCCGACCGTCCCGCCCAGCGTCCAGCGCCTCCTCAAGACGGCCGACGATGAGCTCGCCCGCGTCGCCCAAATTGCGCAGCAGACCCTTGGCTTTTACCGCGACACCGCGCGTCCCGGCGACATCGACCTGAGCGCCATGCTGCACGGTATCCTCAGCCTCTTCGCCCGCAAGCTGGAGTTCAAGCGACTCACCTGCGCCACGCACATTCAGCCGGGCCTGCGCGTCTATGGCTTGCAAGGTGAGCTTCGCCAGGTTTTTTCCAACCTTCTCGTCAACGCGATCGACGCCTCCGAGAATGGCGAAATCGTCATCCGGGCCGCCGGCCGATTCCGCAATGGCGTTCCCGGGACGTACTGCCTCATCGCTGATCGAGGCGCGGGCGTGCCGCCGCACATTCGCGAGCGGCTCTTCTCCCCGTTCATCACATCCAAACAATCTGTCGGCACAGGTCTCGGCTTGTGGGTGACGCAGGGCATTGTGCACAAACACGGCGGCACTATTCACTACCGCACGCGCACTGAAGTTCCCACCGGCACCATCTTCCGCGTCTTTCTTCCAGCGGAAGCGCCCAATCGCGAAAATTTCCACGCCCCGCACCAAAGCTTTATCCAGTAGACTTAGCCGAAGCAGCGATTTACTCTAGCTCCCATCATCTGTTGCAAGTGGAATCACTTAAGATTGGCTGGAGCCCCTCGAATCCGCCTCGTTGAGCCTTGTACGGTTCAGGACCCCTGTGATGAACCCATTTTTGTTCAGTAGCCGACTCCCTGATGACGACTTCAACCCTTCGGAATGCAGTGGAGACGATGGCGAGATTGGCAGCCCCGCTCCCCGCATTCTGGTCGTAGACGATGAGAAGATAATCGCCGACACAATCGTGCAGATCCTCAACCGCAACGGCTTCATTGCCGACGCGGCGTACGGTGGTGAAGAAGCAATCGAAAAAGCCAAGCGCTTCTGCCCGGAGCTCGTTCTTTCCGACGTCCTTATGCCGGAGGTCGATGGCGTCGAGGCTGCGATCGAGATTCGCAAGCATTGTCCCGAGACACGCATCGTGCTCTTCAGCGGACAAGCGGCAACCGTCGAGATCCTCGCCCGCGCTCGCGAGCGTGGCCACAGCTTCGAGCTGCTTCCCAAGCCCATTCACCCTACCGAGCTGATCAAGCGTCTTCGCGAGAACTAGCAGGAAATCGGAAACAGAAAACAGGCGGCCGCAAACCGGAACCGCTTCTTCCTTCTTCCTTCTGCCTACTTGCTTCTCCGCCGCATCCCATCCAGAGACGAATGATTAACGATCTCTGGTACAAGAACGCTGTCCTGTACTGCCTGCACGTCGGCTCCTTCATGGACACGACAGGCGATGGGGTGGGTGACTTTCGCGGCCTCGTGCGCCGGCTCGATTACATCCAGGGCCTCGGCATCACCGCGCTATGGCTCATGCCCTTTCAGCCATCGCCCATGCGCGACGACGGCTACGACGTTGCCGACTACTACAACGTCGATCCGCGCTACGGCACACTCGGCGACTTCGTCGAGTTCACACATGCGTGCGATCAGCGCGGTCTGCGCGTGCTCATCGATCTCGTGGTCAATCACACATCCGATCAGCATCCGTGGTTTCAAGCGGCGCGCAGCTCGCCGGACTCGCCGTTTCGCGACTGGTACGTCTGGGCGAAGAAGAAGCCGAAGGACGCCGCCAGCGGAGTCGTCTTCCCCGGCGTGCAGAAATCCACGTGGAACTACGACGATAAAGCCCGGCAGTACTATTTCCACCGCTTCTACGAATTCCAGCCCGACCTCAACACGTCGAACCCCGAAGTGCAGGCCGAGATCCTGAAGATCATGGGCTTCTGGATGCAGCTCGGCGTGTCGGGCTTCCGCATGGATGCGGTGCCGTTCGTCATTGCGAAGAAGGGTCCTGACATCACCAAACAGGTCGAGCAGTACGACATGCTGCGCACGTTTGCGGAGTTCATCTCCTGGCGCAAGGGATCTGCGATCGTGCTGGCCGAAGCGAATGTCCTGCCGGACACCGACATGGAATACTTCGGCGAGGAAGGCGAACGTCTGCAGATGATGTTCAACTTCCAGGTCAACCAGCATCTCTTCTACGCGCTGGCCACTGCTGACACCGCGCCTCTGGTCGAGAGCCTCAACTCCACACGGCAGCGTCCCGCGACCGCGCAGTGGGGACAGTTTCTGCGCAACCATGACGAACTCGATCTCGGGCGCCTGAAACCCGAGCAGCGTGAAACATGCTTTGCGGCCTTCGCGCCGGACAAGAGCATGCAGCTCTACGACCGCGGCATTCGCCGCCGTCTGGCACCGATGCTGCACGGCGATCGCCGCCGCCTCGAGATGGCGTACTCGCTGATGCTCTCGATTCCCGGAACGCCGGTGATCCGTTATGGCGACGAGATCGGCATGGGCGATGATCTCTCACTGCCGGAACGCAATGCGTGCCGCACGCCGATGCAGTGGTCGCGCGACCCCAACGGCGGCTTCACCCGCAATCCGCGCCCCAAGAACCCTGTCATCAGCGGCGGAACGTACGGCTACGAGCATGTGAACGTTGCCGAGCAGCGCCGCGACCCGAACTCGCTGATGAACTGGATGGAGCGCATGGTCCGCACGCGCAAAGAGACGCCGGAGATCGGCTGGGGCGACTTCATCGTCGTTCCGTCACGGCGGGAGGATGTCCTGATCCTGCGCTACACGTGGCAGGAGAACTCCGTCGTAATCATCCACAACTTCTCGGCAGATCCCATCGAGCTGCGCTTCCGCTCGGCTGCGAAAACCTCGGCTGGAAAAGGAAAGCCGCAATCCAGCAAGATTGAATCCACCAGCTCGCACCCGAAGAGGCAAACCCCAAACGGCGACATCTATCTGACCAACATTCTGTCCAATGATCACAGCGTCGCGGACGCATCGGGGCGGCATTCGATCCTGCTGGAGCCGTACGGCTACCGGTGGTTCCGCGTGGGCGGACAGGATGACCTGCTGCACCGGACGGGCGCGTGAACGCGACACGTGCGCGGGTACACAGCGGGCGGTTATCCTCGTAGAGACGCCATGCCGAATACCTTTCCCATCGCCATCTACTACGAGCAGCCGCACTGGTTCAAACCGCTCTTCGCCGAGCTCGACCGCCGCGGCACGCCTTACGTGAAGATCTACGCGCCCGAGCACTCGTGGTCGCCTGCGGACCATCCTGAAGAGCAGTATTCGCTGGTGTTCAACCGGATGTCGCCGTCGGCCTGGAACCGCTCCAACGGCGACCAGATCTTCTACACGCTCGGCTTTCTGGAACACCTGGAGAGCAGGGGAGTGAAGGTCATCAATGGCTTCAAAGCGTTTCAGTCTGAGCTCTCGAAGGCTGGGCAATTAGTGCTGGCGGACAAGCTGGACCTGCCGTACCCGAAGGCGCGGGTGATCCACCGGCCGGAGCAGGCGCTGGCCGCGACGGAAGGGCTGCGCTGGCCGGTGGTGGTGAAGCCGAACATCGGCGGCTCGGGCGCCGGCGTGAAGCGGTTCGACGGGGCGTCGCAGTTGCGGCATGCGGTTGCGCAGCCGGCGGGGACGGGCGATGCGCTGCAGTTCGGGCTGGACTCGACCGCGCTGGTGCAGGAGTTCATCCCGGCGCAGGATGCGCACATCGTCCGGGTGGAAGTACTGAACGGCAAGTTCCTCTACGCGATCAAGGTGCACATCACCGGGGAGACGTTCGACCTGTGTCCGGCGGACATCTGCAGGACGACGACGGGGACCGATCTGAACCGAGCGGCGTGCGCGCTGGATGCGCCGAAGACGGGGATTACGGTCGAGGCGTTCGAGGCGCCGGCGGACGCGATCCGCGATGTGGAGCTGTTGATGAAGCATTCGGGGATCGACATTGGCGGGGTGGAGTACATTACGGACTCGCGCGACGGGCAGCGGTACTACTACGACGTGAATGCGTTGAGTAACTTTGTTGCGGATGGGCCGCGGGTGGTGGGGTTCGATCCATTCGCGAGGCTGGTGGACTGGCTGGAGTCCGAGGCTGGGGTGGTGGTGTCGGTGTGAGTGGGGGTACCCCTCCCCCCTTTATTGTGCAAAATATTGAAAGCAAAGCACCGGCGGCGCAAAATATTGATTCCAGATGTTTTAGGAGTAAAATCTTGATTTCAGGTGGTTTGCTGCTGGGAGCGGGATGGGCTGCTTCCCGGGTGGGAGCGCCTCTTTCCCATGCTCATTATCCATTATAGCGGTTTGAGCCCAATTATTTCCGAACGGATTGGGCTTGTGTTTTGTGTGAGTTGCGGAATCGGGGGCTTGACAAGGATTTCCTGTGGGAAAGTGGCGCCTGACCTTTGTGTCGAGCCAGGCCCTACTGCTGGGCTCCGCTGGGCCAGGTGGGGCTGACGAGCTGCATGGTCCAGATGGGCCCCTGCTCGTAGAACGGCCCCTGCATTTTCAGGAAAGTGGGGACTTCGCCATCCATCGCCCAGATGCTGGTGTCGGGAGGCTGCTTGCCGACGATGGGCGCAACCACACCGGCGACACCGCCGATCTCGACATGGATGTTGAAGCGGCGGGCGCGGTGGCGGATACCGGCGACGAAGAAGGTGTCCTGGTCCTGGGGCTTGATGGAGAAGTGAACGATGCGGGGCTTGGAACCGGCGATGTAGGCCACCTTCATCTCCGTGCCATTGCGGGGGAAGTCCTCGACGACGCTGGAGATCATGCCGTTGGCGAGGTCTGGAGGAAAGTCCATCTGGTCGGTCTTCACCTGGTCCTTGCCGTCTTTGTAGAGGTGATAGGTGACGGTGCGGGCGGGGACGTTGATCTCGAGATCGAGCGGGTCCTTGAAGGCGGGGCCTTTCTGGATGTGGTGATCGCTGACGAGTTGGAGAACTTTGCCCTGGATGTAGACGGTGCGCTCGTCGTCGATGGAGCCATCACGGAAGCGGATGATGAGGCGCGAGCGGACCTCATTGCCGCGGGTGAGGTTGATGTCGTCGCCCACGGCGATGATCTTTCCGGAAGCGTCCTTCAGCTCGACGAAACCGTGCGAGAAGCCCTGCCGGCGTGTGGCAGGGACGGGATCACCGTGGGCGACGGAGGCGGGGAGAAGCGAGAGCAGAAGGGCGAGGGGAATGTAGCGGACCCAGGGAAATCGAGCAAGGCTGTGGATGTGAGTTCTCCTCGTTCTTCGTACGCAGGTATATAGACACGCGGAGAAGGTGAGCAGTTGTGTGTCTCAGGCTGGAGGGAGAGCTGTGTGCGGCACAAGACCAAGGCCGGGAGTGATCCCGGCCTTGGTTGTGTGTTGTGGGTGACGGAAGCTAGACGCTGACAGCGGCGGCGGCGGCGTCAGCGGCCGCGGCTGCGGCGATCTCGTTTTCGCGGTGCTTGGCTTCCTTGAGCTCGGCGAGTTGCTGGCGCTTGAGCTCGGCGGTGTTCTGGCCGAGTTCGGCAGCCATCTTCTCGGTGGTGAAGGCCTCGATCATGTCACCGACGTGAACGTCTTTGAAGCTGCCGAGATCGATACCGCACTCCATGCCCATGCGGACCTCGGAGGCATCATCCTTGAAGCGCTTGAGGGAGGAGATCTTGCCTTTCCAGACTTCGGCGCCGTCACGTGTGACGCGTACCTGGGAGTCACGCTTGATGAGGCCGTCGCGAACGGTGCAGCCGGCGATCTGACCGACCTTGGTGATCTTGAAGACGTTGAGCACCTCGGCGCGGCCAAGGTAGACCTCGCGATAGACGGCATCGAGCAGACCGAACATGGCTTTGGTGATCTCGTCCTGCAGCTCGTAGATGATGGAGTGGAGGCGGATTTCGACCTTCTCCTGATCGGCGAGCTCCTGGGCTTTGCGTTCCGGCCGGACGTTGAAGCCGATGACGACGGCGTTGGAGGCGGAGGCGAGCAGGATATCGGACTCGGTGATGGCGCCGACACCGGAGTGGAGCGCGCGGACGCGGACCTTCTCGGTGGACATGCGTTGGAGCGAGTCGGCGAGGACTTCGACGGAACCCTGGACGTCGCCCTTGACGATGAGGTTGAGGTCCTTGATGCCGGCCTGCTTGATCTGTTCGGCGAGGCCTTCGAGGGAGATGCGCGAGGATTTTGCGAGCTGGGCTTCGCGCTCCTTGAGGGTGCGGTACTTGGCAATTTCCTTGGCACGGTCGCGGTCGGCCATGACGAGGAAGGTGTCGCCGGCGTCGGGGATGGATTCGAGGCCGAGAATCTCGACTGGGGTGGAGGGACCGGCTTCGACGATGGGCTGGCCACGGTCATTGAACATGGCGCGGACCTTGCCGAAGGTGTTGCCGACGATGTAGCTGTCGCCGGGCTTGAGGGAGCCGTTCTGCACGAGGATGGAGGCGACGACGCCGCGGCCGCGGTCGAGCTTGGCCTCGATGACGGTGCCGACGGCGGGGCGCTCGGGTGTGGCCTTCTGGGGCTTGAGGTCGGCCTGGAGGCAGATCATCTCCTCGAGACCATCGAGGTTGGTGCGCAGCTTGGCGGAGACGTTGACGAAGGGTGTGTCGCCGCCCCAGTCGTCAGGCTGGAGGCCGCGCTCGGCGAGCTGCTGCTTGACGCGGTCGGGGTTGGCGTCGGGGCGATCGATTTTGTTGACCGCGACGATGATGGGGACGTTGGCGGCGCGGGCGTGGTCGATGGCTTCGATGGTCTGGGGCATGACGCCGTCGTCGGCGGCGACGACGATCACGACGATGTCGGTGATCTTGGCACCGCGGGCACGCATGCGGGTGAAGGCCTCGTGGCCCGGGGTATCGAGGAAGACGATCTCGCGGCCGAAGGCGGGGGAGTCTTCCTTGGTGATGCGGACCTTGTAGGCACCGATGTGCTGGGTGATGCCTCCGGCTTCGCCTGCGGCGACCTCGGTGGAGCGGATGGCGTCGAGCAGCGAGGTCTTGCCGTGGTCGACGTGACCCATGACGGTGACGACGGGCGGGCGGACGATCTCGACGAGGCCGGTGGTGTTCTCGAGCAGGCCTTCGAGGGCCTCGTTCTCGAGCTGGTCTTCAACCGAGATGACGGTGGTGTCGGCGCCGAACTGGCGGGCGACGGATCGTACGAGCTCGGAGTCAAGGGACTGGTTGACGGTGACCATGACGCCGCGGAGGAGCAGGGTAGCGATGAGGTCTTTGCCGCGGACTTCCAGCTTCTCGGCGAGGTCCTTGACGGAGATGCCCTCGGTGACGGTGATGGTGCGGGTGATGGGGAGGTCGCCCTCGGGGATTTGCGCGGCGCCCTGGCGCGGGGCATAGCCCTTCTGCGCGACTTCCTTGTCCTTGACGTAGCGTTGGCCGCCGCGGCCGCGGGCGGCTCCGCGTGCGGGACGGCCGGGCGCGGGTGCGGCCTCAGTGGGCGGAAGCAGGCCGCCGGGACCGACGCCCTGACGACCGCCGGCGCCGGGACGACCGCCGAACCCGGGACGGCCGGGGAAGCCGGGACGACCACCGGGGCCGCCGGGACCGCCCGGGCCTCCGGGACCAGCGGGGAAGGTGCGGGTGGGATGCATGGGCCGGCGTGCGCCGGGAGCAAGAGGACTGCGCTGGCCGGGGCCGCCGGGACCTCCAGGGCCGCCAGGAGTGGCCGGGCCACCCGGGCGTGGGCGCTCGAAGATAGGCCGGCGGGCGGCGTTGGCGGCGCCGGGGGCGGCGATGTAGGAGGGCCGGGGGCCGGTCTGCGGCATGATGACGCGGCGGACGGGCGGCACGGGAGCCGAGGCAGCGGCGGGGGCCTCCGGTGGGGCTGCGGCTGCGGGAGCCGGGGGCGCGGCCGGAGCCGCGGCGGCTGGCGCCGGGGCTGGGGGGGCGGGGGGAACCGCGGAGCGCTTGACGACGACGGGAGCGGCGGGAGGTGTGGATGCGACGGCCGGGGTGGCGGGAGGGTGCGGAGCGGCGGTGGGCCGGGCTGCGGGTGGGCGGGGCCCTCCGGCGGGCGAGCCTGCAGGCGCGCCTGGGCGCGTGGAGATGATGGGTGCGGCACCGCGGGGCTGGGGCACGATGCGGCGTGGCGCGGGGGCTTCGGGCGGCGCGGGAGCGGCGTCGGCGGGCGCGGCTGATGCAGCGGGGGCAGCGGGCGGCACACCGATGCGCGCGGCGGCCGGGGATGGACGCGCAGCGGCAGCGTCGGCCGGGGCGGCGACGGTGACGCGGGCAGGGGCAGCGGCGGCGGCGACGGTGGCCGGGGGGCGAGCCGGAGGCGCGACGGCGGGCCGCGCGGCGCCGGCCGCGGGCGAGTGTCCGGTGCGGGCGGCAGCTTCAGCCTGCTTGCGCTCGAGGATGGCCTTGACGGCGTCGCCGGGCTTGGAGATGTTGGAGAGATTGAATGCCGGCTTGGCGTCCTGCGCTGGTCTGGCTGCGGGCCGGGAGCTTCCGCGATTCAGGAAGGTGCGTACCTGCTCCGCCTCGTTCTCCTCGATGGAGCTGGAGTGCGTCTTCTTCTCGGTGACGCCGACCGCGGTCAAGGCGTCCAGAATGGACTTGCTCTTGACTTCCAGTTCCCGTGCAAGATCGTTGATGCGAACTTTGCTCATCTATTCCTTTTTGGAGGGCAGGCGTTGACTCGCCGCCCTCGTCACTCGCGCTTAGCTGGTCATATCAGCCTCAATCGTAGTGAGAGTTGGTTCAAGGGTATTATCCCCTGAAAGCATGAATTTTTCAGCCCCCGGGCCGCACATTTGCGCGGGCGGGACTGGGGTGAAGCGGCGAGGCGCGGTTAGCCGCGCTCGCGGGTATCGGTGTCGACGCCCTCGTCGGAGAGTTCCTGCGCGTTGTCGACGAGCTCGTCCATGGTGTCGTTCTTGAGCTCGATGTTCTCTTCGCGAGCGTCGGCCGCGGTGTTGGCATCGGAGTCGGAGAGCTGGTCTTCGGCGGCGGCAATGTCCTCGGTGGAGAACTCACGGACCTCGGTGGCGGAGCCGGATTTTGCGGCTTCGCGCGCGATGATCTCTTCGGGTGTAAGGGTCATGGAATGCTCCTCGTCTCCAGCCACATCTGATGCAGCGGCAGCGGCGACCGCTTCTTCGCCGAGGGCGAGAGCGGGCTCGGGAATTGTGGTGGGATTTTCTTCACCGGCGGCAGCAGTTTCGCCTGCGGCAGCGGCCTCGGCAGCAGCCTCGGTAGCAGCCGTATCGAGACGGCCGAAGTAGTCGCGCACGGCGGTGGCGATCTTCTCGACAGACTTTTCGCCGATGCCCTGGACTTCGCCGAGCTCTTCTTCGGTCATGTCGGCGAGCTGCTCGACGGTGGTGATGCCGGCGGTGATGAGCTTCTCCATGACGCCGTCGCCGAGCTCGGTGATCTGCTCGATGGGCGTGGTGGGAGTGCCCTGCATGGCCTGCATCTGCTGCTCGACCTCCTGGCGCTTCTCCTCTTCGGACTTGATGTCGATTTTCCAACCGAGGAGCTTGGCGGCGAGGCGGACGTTCTGGCCCTTCTTGCCGATGGCGAGGGAGAGTTGTGTGTCGTCGACGATGACTTCGAGCTGCTTCTCGCCGAGGTCGGTGATGGAGACGCGCGAGACCTTGGCGGGCTGGAGGGCCTTCTCGGCGAAGGTGGTGATCTCTTCGGAGAACTCGATGATGTCGATTTTTTCACCGCGGAGTTCGCGGATGATGGACTGCACGCGCATGCCCTTCATGCCGACGCAGGCGCCGACGGGATCGACGTCCTTGTCGCGGGACATGACGGCGATCTTGGTGCGCTCGCCGGCTTCGCGGGCGATGGCGCGGATGGTGACGGTGCCGTCGTAGATCTCGGGGACCTCGGACTGGAAGAGCGACTGGACGAGGGCGGGCGCGGCGCGGGAGACGATGACCTGGGGGCCTTTGGCGGCGCGGTCGACGCGAAGGAGAACGACGCGGAGACGCTCGCCGATGGCGAACTGCTCAAGGCGCGACTGCTCGCGCTTGGGCATGCGGGCCTCGGCCTTGCCGAGATCGAAGATGACGTCCATGGGCTCGACGCGCTTGACGATGGCGGTGAGGATCTCGCCGGTGCGGCTGCCGTACTCCTGGAAGACGGTGTCGCGCTCGGCTTCGCGGACTTTTTGGAAGATGACCTGCTTGGCCATTTGCGCGGCGATGCGGCCGAGCGGGAGTGGTGTCCTTGTAGAAGCGGAGCTCGCCGCCGACCTCGACCTCGGGCGCGAGCTCGCGGGCGGCATCGAGGGTGAGCTGATTCTCGGCGTCCTCCACCTGTTCGTCGTTTTCGACGACGGTCTTGTAGACGTAGGCGCGGATTTCGCCGGACTCGCGGTCGAGCTCGCCGCGCATGGTCTCCTGGGTCTTGTAGAACTTGCGCGTGGCAAGGGCGATTGCGTCTTCAACGGCGCCGACGACGATCTGGGGGTCGATACCCTTTTCGCGACTGAGCAATTCGATGGATTGGTAGAGTGCGCTTGCCATAAGTACAGGGATCAGGGAACAGGGATCAGGGATCAGGACTGCTTCTATCCGCTGAGGCGTATTCCTGCCTTTCTTCAGATTTCTGCGACTAGATTCGCTTTTTCGACGTTGGCCAGGTCGATGGTGACGGTCTGGCTGGTGAGGGACTTCTTTGCTTTGCCCTTTTGTTTGACGGCGGAGAGATCGAGGGTGAGCCGGTGGCCGTCGAAGGCGGAGAGGCGGCCGGTGAAGTGGCGGTTGGGCTTTGCCGTACTTTCGGCCGAGGGCTCTACCGGGGTGAAGGTCTGGAGCTTGACGACGCTGCCGGTGAAGCGCTCGTAGTCGGATGGGCCGCGGAGCTTGCGTTCGAGGCCGGGAGAGCTGACCTCGAGGGTGTACTCGGAGCCGGGGACGAGGTCCTCGACATCGAGCAGGGTGCCGAAGTCGCGGGCGAAGTGCTCGCAGTCCTCGTGGGTAACGCCGGAGAGGAGCTCGACGGGAACGCCTTTGGGCAAGGCCTCCGGATTTTCGGCGGCCTGGAGGGCAAGCGCGGCGCGGCCCTGGGCGTTCTTCTCGAGGAAGATGCGGAGGGCGCGGTGCTTGCCGCCGCCGCCGGCGAACTCGAGGTCGACGAGGTCGAGGCCGTGGGAGGCGGCGACGCGGTCGGCGGTGGCGCGGATTGTGTCGAGGGGCAGGGCCATGGTTGTTATGGAGCGCGAAAACGGGCGTTTTGAGGCCGTTTCAACGCGGTTTTGAGAGCAAATAAAAAGTGGGCTCTCGCCCACTCCTGCATTCCGCCACTTGCCGGTGCGCTCACGGCAGACTCCATGCGGCGGAATGATTCGTCGCTGTTCTTATATTAGGTCTTTTGGGGGTGTCAGGGCAAGGCGAGGCCTTGGGATGAAGCCCTGCACGGGTACGTCCTGTTGGCGGCGGGCTGTAGTTCCGGGCGCTTGTTTCAGGCGACGGAGTGGAGGCCTGGGGTGCGGGAGAGATTGAGCGCGCGTGAGGTGCGCTGGCCGTAGGCCTCGGGCCAGGTGATCTCGGGGAGGGACTCGAAGGTGGGCTTGGCGAAGAGGTAGCCCTGCATGAGGGTGATGCCGCAGTCGACGAGGATGTCGACCTCGGCGTGGGTCTCGACGCATTCGGCGACGATCTGGATGCCGAGGCGGTTGGCCATGGCGGCGGTGGAGCGGACGATCTCTTCGGCGCGGGGCTGGGCGTTGATGCCGCGGACGAGGCGGCCGTCGAGCTTGAGGACCTGGACGTCGATGTCGGCGAGCAGGTTGAGGCCAGAGTTGCCGGCGCCGAAGTCATCGAGGGCGATGGTGAGGCCGTGGCGGCGGTACTCGGAGGCGATGGCGCGGAGGCGGTCGGTGTCGTTGAGGGACTCCATCTCGGAGATCTCGAACATGAGCGAGGTGAGGGGGAAGCCGGTCCATTGCGCGGCCTGGAGGGTGCGCTGGAAGCAGTCGACGGCGGAGTAGTTTGCGCCGGGCATGAAGTTGACGCTGAGGAGCGCGCCCTGGCTGGCGATGCCGAGCTCCTGGGCGAGAATCATGGCCTTGATGCGGCAGCTCTGGTCAAAAGCGGTGCGGCTCTCCTCGGTGATCTGATTGAGGACAGCGCCGGCGGATTCCTGCTCGGTGCCGCGCACGAGGGCTTCGTAGGCGAAGACGGTGCGGCGCCGGATGTCGACGATGGGCTGGAAGGCCATGGAGAGGGGAAGATGCGCAACGGAGCCGTCGCGACGGCGGCCAACGCGGGCCGAAGTGCCGTCTCTACGAATGTTCAAATCCAAGGGAAACCTCGCCTCTATTTCGTTCCCGGTTTCGTTCCCGCTGAAAAGTTCTGCCCTAGAGCTTTCTATCGCGAGCGAAACAACTGCTGCAATGCTCTTTATCGGCGATGAAAACGTTTGATTCAATGCTTCGGATAGGGGATTGGTCAGGAAGCGACATGGATGCTTTCTACAACTTTCGGGGCAGGTTTTGGGGTGGCGGCATAGAATCGATAGAACCGCATGATCTCCACCCCTGTAGCAGAAGCCCTGACATTTGATGATGTGTTGCTCGTTCCGGCGTATTCGGATGTGGTTCCGGCGCAGGTGAGCACGCAGACGAAGCTGACCAAGAACATCACACTGAATACGCCGCTGATGTCGGCGGCCATGGACACGGTGACGGAGTCGCGGCTGGCGATTGCGATGGCGCAGCAGGGCGGTCTGGGTGTGGTGCACCGCAACCTGACGATCGAGCAGCAGGCGGGCGAGATCGACAAGGTGAAGCGGTCGGAGTCGGGAATGATTGTGGACCCGGTGACGATTGAGCCGGAGCGGCCGATTGCGGATGCGCTGGAGGTGATGCGGCGCTACAAGATCTCAGGCGTGCCGGTAACCAAGAGCGGCAAGCTGGTGGGCATTCTGACGAACCGTGACCTGCGGTTTGTGTCGCGAACGGACATCCCGATTGCGGACGTGATGACGAAGGCGAACCTGATCACGGTTGCCGGTGGGCACGACGCTGGAGCAGGCGGAGCAGATTCTGCATCAGCATCGCGTGGAGAAGCTGCTGGTGGTGAATGACGCGTATGAGCTGAAGGGGCTGATCACGGTCAAGGACATTCAGAAGAAGCTGAAGTATCCGAATGCGAGCAAGGACTCGCAGGGAAGACTGCGCGTGGCGGCGGCGATTGGAGCGACGGGAGACTTCCTGGAGCGCGCGGCGGAGCTGGTGAAGAACCGCGTGGACGCGCTGGCGATTGATTCCGCGCATGGGCACTCGTCGCGTGTGCTGGATGCGGTGCGGGAGTGCAAGAAGCGGTTTCCGGATGTGGATTTGCTGGCGGGCAATGTGGCGACGTACGAGGGCGCGGCGGCGCTGATCGATGCGGGCGCGGATGCGGTGAAGGTGGGGATCGGGCCGGGGTCGATCTGCACGACGCGCATGGTGACGGGCGCGGGCATGCCGCAGATTACGGCGATTGCGGAGGCGTCACGGGCGGCGCGCGAGCGTGGGATTGCGGTGATTGCCGATGGTGGGATCAAGTACTCGGGCGACATCACGAAGGCGATTGCGGCGGGCGCGAGCGTGTGCATGATGGGCTCGCTGTTTGCGGGTGTGGATGAGAGCCCGGGCGAGACGATTCTGTACCAGGGCCGGAGCTTCAAGGCGTATCGCGGGATGGGGAGTTTGAGCGCGATGGCGCAGGGCTCGGGCGAGCGGTACTTTCAGGGGCCGG
This sequence comes from uncultured Verrucomicrobiae bacterium, assembly GCA_963716225.1. Lineage (GTDB taxonomy): Bacteria > Acidobacteriota > Terriglobia > Terriglobales > Acidobacteriaceae > Granulicella. The sequence continues at coordinate 3,082,014 of OY970299.1, forward strand.
GCGAAGGCTCGCAGCCGGAAGAGCGGCGCGACCTGACGGCGCGTGAGAACGGCGGCAACCGGCTGGCGAAGTTTGTGCCGGAGGGGATTGAGGGACGCGTGCCGCATCGCGGGCCTCTGGAGGCGATGATCTATCAGTTGGTGGGCGGGCTGCGGTCCGGGATGGGATATCTCGGGTGCTCGATCGATCGAGGAGCTGCAGACGAGATCGAAGTTCATTCGGATTTCGAATGCGGGGCTGAGAGAGAGCCATGTGCATGATGTGGTGATCACGAGGGAAGCGCCGAATTATCACGTGGAGTGATGGGGCAGATTTTAGATTTTAGATATTAGATTTTAGGTTCCAGGATTGAGGTTTGAGGTTTCAGGTGCTTGGTGCTTGGAATCGGTTTCAGGGTGTGGGATTTTGGGGAGTGTGGGATGCGAGCAAGCAAGCGGAGCTGGGTTGCAAGGATCACGTTTGCGGTTACGTTCGCGGCGCTACTGCCGTGCGCGGCGGGTGCGCAGGGCACGGGCAAGCGGTGGACGGAGGCCGAGGCGAATGCGTGGTATGACCGGCAGCCTTGGCTGGTGGGAGCGAACTACGTTCCGTCGGACGCGATCAATGAGCTGGAGATGTTCCAGGCAGCGACGTTCAACCCGGCGCTGAATGACAAGGAGTTGGGGCTGGCGGAGTCGGTGGGGATGAATACGGCGCGGGTGTTTCTGCAGGACCAGTTGTGGACGAGCGATCCGGATGGATTCAAGCAGCGGCTGAATGAGTTTCTGGCGATTGCGGCGAAGCATCACATACGGCCGATCCTGGTGCTGTTTGATTCGTGTTGGGAGGCGAATCCGCATCTTGGGCCGCAGCATCCGCCGATTCCGGGAGTGCATAACTCGGGCTGGGTGCAGAGCCCGGGCAAGGAGCGGCTGATCGATCGCAAGTATGAGCCGGAGCTGAAGGCGTATGTGCAGGGCGTGGTGCGGGCGTTCGGCAAGGATGACCGCGTGCTGGCGTGGGATGTGTGGAACGAGCCGGACAATGACGGCGGCGACGTGGCGGCTGATGTGCCGGCGAAGGTGAAACGCATGGATGAGTTGCTGCCGAAGGTTTTTGCGTGGGCGCGCGAGGAGAAGCCGACGCAGCCGCTGACCAGCGGTGTGTGGCGCGGCAACTGGAGCGATCCCGCGAAGGAGATCGAGACGACGAAGATCCAGTTGGGCGAGTCGGATGTGATCAGCTTTCACAACTACGACTGGCCGGAGGTTTTCGAGGCGAGGATTCATGAGCTGCGGGCGCAGCACCGGCCAATGATCTGCACCGAGTACATGGCGCGCGGGAATGGAAGCACGTTCGACACGATTCTGCCGATTGGAAAGCGCGAGCATGTAGCGCTGATCAACTGGGGACTGGTGAATGGAAAGACGCAGACGAATCTACCGTGGGACTCGTGGAAGCGGCCGTATGTGTTGATCGAGCCGACGATATGGTTTCACGATGTGTTCCGGGGTGACGGCACGCCGTATCGCGAGCGCGAGGCGGAGCTGCTGCGGCAGTACACGGGGCGAGGATTTGTTTCGGCGGAAGAGAAGGCGCAGCAGGCGGCGACGAAGTAGAAGCTAGAGGGCGCAGTAGAAACTAGAGGGCGGCGGAGAAGCGCAGGTCTCTGGTGCGGGGGCTTGGCTGGGTGGGTTGCGTCTGGTCCCAAACCATGGCGTCGAAGCGGTGGACGGTGCGGAAGCCGTGCTGTTCGTAGAGCCGGCGCGCGCCGTCGTTGCTTTCGGTAACGGTCAGCGAGAGGCTTTTGACGCCTGCGGCCTGGAGGCCGTCGATGCAGTGATCGAGAAGGGCAGGGCCGAGGCCGAGGCCGCGCAGTGCGGGGCTGACGCAGAGCTGCGTGACGTGCGCGGAGTCCTGACGGACGCGGCTGCAGAGCAGGATGGCGAGCAGCTCGCGGGTGTGGGTGTGGCGCAGCGCCCATGAGCTTTGCGGGTCGAAGATGCCGCAGCCGGGGAAGCGGACGATATTGTGGAGAAAGCGCTGGGCTCCGTGGATGCTGCGGTACTGGTCGTTGATGCCGCTGTCGACATGGCCGACGTAGGCGAGGTGGATGAGCTCGGCGGCAGGCTCGTAGAGCGCGGGCTGCCAAGGCTCGAGGGTGATGCCGGCGGGAAGCGAAAACGCCGGCTGTCTGGTGTCGGGCGAAGGGACGCCGGCCACCATGAAGAGGCGCGGGAATGGGATGAAGCTGCGCGCGGCGAAGGGCTGCCCGAGCGCGCCGCTGGAGAACATGAGGAGCTGCGACTCGATGCGGTCGACGCCGGGCGCGGACTGCAGCATCTCGAGCAGATGGACGAGCAGGGTTTCGCAGACGGGGTTGGACGGCCCGTCGCCTTCACCGAAGGCGTAGACGTCGCCGAGCACGGCCTTGGCGGCTTCGAATACGGCGAAGGCGTAGCCGGCAACTTTGCCGCGGCGAAGAGCGACGAAGCCGGGGAGAACGCGGCTATCGAGATACTTGAGCAGAACGCTGGTGGAACCGGTGTAGTCCCAGAAGAGGCGGCGTTGCCAGCGATCGGCCTCTTCGAGCAGCAGAGGTTGGAGCTGCGCCGCGGAGAAGTGGCGCAGGTCGAGCACTTCGAGCTGAGAAGAGAGACCCATTGTTGCCCAGATTGTAAGTGTCTTTCGGTTCGTCCGTCGCTGGAGGCGCCCACCCTCGGGTTAGCCGCGAGGATAAACCTTATACACCGAGAGACCCTGGGTGTTGTAGAGGAAGAGTTGCTGGAAGGTGCGGCCGGCGAGAAGCTGTGGAAGATCGGGGGCCTCGCGGGTGGGAATGACGAGGATGTGGGCCTCGTCGGGGATGCCGTCGGTGTCGTAGTGGACCATATTCTGGTCGCGATAGAACGCCAGGCCGTAGTCGAGGTCGCGGCGAACGTCGTGGAGGGCGATGATCTGCGCGCCGGGAGCGGCCCGGGCGATCTCGCGTGCGAGCGGGCGGGCGGAGTAATTGAGGTCAAGCAGGTGACCGTGCATGCCGAGCAGGAAGAACATGAGACCGACGAGCGGGATGAGTGTGGCGGTGCGGAGGCGGCGCACACCGTAGAGGCGCACGACGGCGAGGATGAAGAGCGCAGCCGCGACTCCGACCAGCGCGGCGATGATCAGCGGCTTGGGCGCGGGGAGGATGCGCTGATACATCATGTACTGCGGGCAGAGCAGGATGACGAAGGTCATGAGACCGGTGAGGCCGGCGTGCACGTTGAGGAGCCAGGCAGGAAGGCCGGCCCGGCGGAAGCGGTACAGGTAGTCGCCGGCGAGGATGGCGAGCGGCGGCATGGAGGGAAGGATGTAGCCGGGGAGCTTCGACACGGAGAACGAGAAGAAGACGACGGGGAGCAGAGCCCAAAGGACGAGGAACTCGGGGAAGGCGTCGCCGGCGCGCACGTGGCCGAGATAGCGCTGCGGTTTGTGGCGGACTTTCCACTCGTTGATAGAGAGCGCCATGCCGTCCCACAGCGCGGCGAGGGCGAGCGCGGTCCAGGGCAGAAGGCCGATGATCAGAACGATGACGTAGTAGAACCAGTGCTGCGAGTGCTGATAGCGGTCGGTGGCGAAGCGTTCGAGGTTGTGCTCGAGGAAGAAGATGCGGAAGAAGTGCGGGTTGCGGCGCTGGACCTCGATGTACCAGGGAAGCACCATGAGCAGAAACAGCCCGAGGCCGGGGAGCCAGAAGCTGCGGCGGATCGCCTGCCACTCGCGGCGGAGGCCGAGGAAGAGGACGATGGTGCCGAGCATCAGGAAGATCGCGATGGGGCCTTTGGCGAGGGTGGCGGCGGCGCCGAAGAAGTAGAGGTCGAAGAGCCAGAACTTCTTTCCTGTTTCGTACCAGGCGTACCAGCCGAGCAGACCTATCGATAACGGCGCGGCGAGTTGCATGTCGGTAGACGCACCGCGGGCAAAGCCTACCATTCCGGCCATGGAAACCATGATGAGAGCGGCGTCGAGATGGCCGCCGGGACGGAATCTTCGGAGATGAAGGAAGGCGAGGATGATGAGCGCGCCGCATCCGGTGGCCGAGGGTAATCGCGCGGACCAGTCAGAGACGCCGAACTCCTTGAAGAAGCTCATGGCGCGCCAGTAGTAGAGCGCGGGTTTTTCGAGCCAGGGGCGGCCGTAGAGGATGGGCGTGACCGTGCCGCCGACGAGGCACTCGTAACTGGCGTGGAGGTCGCGAGGCTTGAGGCTGTGCGGCGCGATGCGCGCGTGGACTTCGTGGCAGTCTTCGGAGTGGGCGGCGAGCATCTCGCGGGCGATCTGCGCGTAGCGGGGCTCATCGGCGCCGACGAGGCCAAGTTGATCGCCGCCGAAGTACGGAACCAGGCCGAAGAAGAGGAAGTAGGCCGAAATCGCGACTAGGATGAAGAGTTCCCAGAGCCACTCGCCGAGGTCGGGCGGAAGGAGGCGGCGCCAGCGACGCCATAGAGACGGGCGTTCGTGGACAGCATCGGGGATCGCGACGGGTTGGGTGTTCTCGGTCAAAACTGCGCGTCGTGCTTTGCCGTGTTTGCTGTCCTGGCTGGTAGGGCAGGTTAGCGGCGCCGGTTAGCGGCTTTAGGCTAACAGAGTCGCGCAGGCCGACCGGCAGGCGAGGTGCAGATCGGCGACGAGCTGCGGCACCGCGTCCGTGAGCGGGCCGTCGATGGTGCAGCCGCTGGCGTTGCGATGGCCGCCGCCGCCGAAGCGCTCGGCGACTTCTGCAACATCAACTGTTCCCTTACTGCGAAGATTCAGGCGAAAGCGATTGCCGGAGGGGAGCTCGCGGAGAAACACGGCTGCGCGGACGCCAAGGATGCTGATGAGGTAGTTGACGATGCCTTCGCAGTCTTCGACGATCGCGCCGGCGCGTTCCATATCGTCGTGAGTGACGAAGGTCCAGGCGATCTCGCCGTCGACCTCGAGGTTGGAGAGAGCGGCGCCGAGGAGGCGAAGCTTGCTCTCAGGGTTGGAGAAGTAGATGGCCTGGGCGATGCCGGTGGAGTCGGCGCCGCGCTCGAGCAGGTGTTCGGCGACGCCGAAGGTGGCGGCGTCGGTGCAGGCGAAGGTGAAGGAGCCGGTGTCGGTGAGCAGGGCGGTGTAGAGGCAGCTCGCCATTTCCGGCGTGATCTCCTCGCCGGAGGCGATGGCGAGGTCGTAGATCATGGTGCCGACGGCGCAGGCTGCGGGGTCGATCCAGTTGAAGTCAGCAAAGGTGCGTCCGCTCTGGTGGTGGTCGATATTGACGGTCATGCCGGCTTCGATTGCAGCGAAGCCGGTGCGCTCGATGGAGTCGCATTCGAGCAGGATGGCGATTTCGGGCACGTCGGCAGGCAGATCAGGGACGATGCGCTCGATGCGGGGAAGGCAGCGGTACATGGTGGGGATGCGGTCGGCGAAGGCGACGGTGACGTGCTTGCCCATGGGCTCGAGCAGATGCATGAGGCCGAGCGCGGAGCCGATGGCATCGCCGTCAGGACGGGCGTGCGAGGTGATGAGAAAGCTCTGATGGTCACGCAATATGCGGAGAATTCTGGCGATGGAGTCGGCGCGCATCATCGGTTAGCGGTGGCTCTCCTGTGGCGCAGCGGACGCTCTGCGCTCGATCTTTTCACGATGCTTGCTGGCGCGGCCAAGGATCTCGTCCATGCGGGCATTGATCTTTTCTGAGCGGTCGATGGCGAAGGTCATTTCGGGGACGTGACGGACGCCCATGCGCTCGCGGATCTTGGTGCGGATGAAGGCCCGCGCAGCCATAAGGCCGGCGAGGGTGTCTGTTTCGGCCTGCGGATCGCCGTGTACAGCGATGAAAACACGGCAGCTTTTGCCTCCTGGAGCAAGCACGACCTCGGTCACATGGCAGGGAGCGATGCGGGGGTCGGAAAGTTCGCCTTCGAGCATCGCGGTGATCTCTTCGGTGAAGGTACTGGCCACGCGGCCGCGATGATGTTGTTTGGCTCTCTGCTCGGGCATAGGTGACTGTGCAGGATAGCATCCCGAGGGGAAAGGTGCGACATGGCTCAACCGGGTGAGTCGAACGGGAAATCTGTTTCAAGCCAGGAATCGTAAATGTCGCATCCCAGACCGACGGCGAGGCGGCGGGCGGCGGCTTCGACCTCACGCAATTGACCGGCCAAATAGCTGGGGGAGTTGGAGATGGCGGCGATACCGAGGGTGGCGCGGTTCCAGATGACGGCTTCGTCAAGTTCGGCGACGGAGATATTGAAGCTGTGCCGGAGTTTTTCTTTGAGCGAGCGCACGACCTGGCGGCGGTCTTTGAGGGATTGTGCGTGCTCGATGGCGAGCTCGAGCGTGAGGGTGGCGATGGGCATATGCAGGCAGGGCTCAGGGATCAGGGAACAGGGATCGGAATTCGAATGCTATAACGGGCGGTGTTCGCGGTTGAAGATTTGGATGTTTGGAGGAGCGGATGGGACGGTCGCGGCGGGAGTTTCTTGCGCAGGGAGCTTTAGGCACGATGGGGTTCGTGGGCGCGGTGATTGCCGGGGAGGGATTGGCGGAGGCTGAGCAGACGCCGACAACGCCGGGGGCTCCGCCGGCGTTTGGGACAGCGGCTCCGGTGGGGCCGGAGGTGACGGCGGGGACGATTGCGGAGGCGGAGAAGCTGGTGCAGGTGACGATGTCGCCGGCGCATCGGGCGGAGGTGGCGGGGAACTGGCGGGAGTCGATGGCTGGCGGTGTATGAGCGGAGGACGGGGCCGCGGAAGGTGGAGATCGGGTATGAGGATGCGCCGGCGACGGTGTGGAATCCGCGGCTCAGCTTGTTGCAACCAGAGAGTCCAGAGGCCGCGCGCAAGGGGATTCTGCAAGAGCTCTCGTCAGGGATGGACCCGGACAGCGATGAGGATATCGGATTTGCAACGGTGAGCAGGCTTTCGCAGATGATCCGCAGCCGGAGAATCACGTCGGAGCTGCTGACGAAGATTTATTTGAATCGGCTGCAGCAGTTCAATTCGAAGCTGAATTGTGTGATCACGCTGTGCGAGGAGCATGCGCTGGAACAGGCGCGGGCGGCGGACAAGGAGATTGCGGCAGGGAAGTATCGCGGGCCGCTGCATGGCATTCCGTGGGGCGCGAAGGACCTGCTGGACACGGCAGGGATCAAGACAACGTGGGGAGCGGAGTTTTATCGCGATCGTGTGCCGGCGAAGGATGCGGCTGTGACGGCGAAGCTGAACGAGGCCGGTGCGGTGCTGGTGGCGAAGCTGAGCCTCGGTGCGCTGGCGCTGAACGATGTTTGGTTCGGCGGGCAGACGAAGAATCCATGGCTGCTGGAGGAGGGGTCGTCGGGCTCGAGCGCGGGGCCGGGTGCGGCGGTGGCGGCGGGTTTAGTCGGGTTTGCAATTGGGAGTGAGACGCAGGGATCGATTATTTCGCCGAGCATGCGGTGCGGTGTCACGGGGCTGCGGCCGACGTTTGGGCGTGTCCCGCGCACGGGAGCGATGACGCTGAGCTGGACGTGCGACAAGCTGGGGGCGATGGCGCGGAGTGTCGAGGACACGCGGATGGTGCTGGAGGCGATCTCGGGCTTTGACGCGAGCGATACGGGGAGTGTGCCGTCGCCGCCGCTGAAGGAGAACGTGGATGTGAAGGGGCTGCAGGTGGGGTACATCGAGAGCTGGATGCATGAGGCGCCGGCCACGGATGTGGACCGACATGCGCTGGAGGTGGTGAAGCAGCTTGGCATGACGGCGGTGCCGGTTACGCTCGAGAACTGGGCGTACGACTCGCTGAACATCCTTCTGTTTGCGGAAGCTGCGGCGGCGTTTGAGAAGATCACGCTGGATGGCGAGGTGGATGAGCTGAAGATGCAGACGCCGGATGCGTGGCCGAATACGTTCAGGCAGTCGCGGTTTTTGAGTGCGGTGGATTTTGTGCAGGCGGACCGGTTGCGGCGAAAGGTTGCGGAGCAGATTGCGCGCGTGTTCGAGCATGTGGACCTGCTGCTGGTGCCGAGTCTGCGCGATGAGCAGTTGGTGATCTTCAACTTCACGGGGCAGCCTTCGCTGACGCTGCGCGCGGGATTTGTGGAGGTGAGTGAGGCGCGGAGTGATTGGGCGCCGGATCCGAAGCATCCGCTGCCGAAGTTTTCACCGCCGCGGCGGGTGCCGCATGGCGTGACACTGGTAGGGCGGCTATTTGACGAGGGAACGATGTGTGCGGCGGGTGTGGCGCTGGAGCGTGCGTTCAATGTGGCGCAGGAAAGGCCGGCGGGATTCTGAAAGGGATGAGGGCGAAGATGGGTTTGCGGATGGTTTTGTGCGGAGCTGCGGTGTTGGGATTGGCGGTGTGCTCAGCGGGCGCGCAGAGCGGGAAGGTCTGCGCGGTGCAGCAGTACGGGGCGAAGGGCGATGGCGTGACGCTGGACACGGCGGCGATCCAGAGCGCGATTGATGATTGCGCGGCGAGTGGTGGCGGAGCTGTGCGGCTGGCGGGTGCGGCGAAGTTTGTGAGCGCGCCGCTGGTGCTGAAGAGTCACATCACGCTGGAGATTGCTGCCGGCACAACGCTCGAAGGAAGCACGAAGCACGCGGACTATCCGGAGATTGAGCAGTTTCACGAGAAGGGACGGCAGGGGCTGCTGAGCGCAACGAACGCGGAGGACATTACGATTCGCGGCGGCGGCATTATCGACGGACGCGGCGAGAGTTGGTGGGAGCATCGCGGGCCGGGTGAGACGCGGCCGCGGCTGATTGTGTTCGACCACTGCAGACATGTCCTGATGGAGAACATTACGGTCGAGAACTCGCCGGTGTGGCAGATAACGCCGTACTACTCGGACGACCTGACGTTCCGCAATATGAAGATCCTGGCGCCGCTGCCGGCGGGGCACAACACGGATGGGATTGATCCGTTCAGTTCGAGTCATGTGTTGATCGATCACGTCACGATTGATACGGGCGATGACAACGTGGCGATCAAGAGCGGGCAGCCGGGGTCGGCGGGGCCCGATGCGCCGTCACATGACATTACGGTTCGGGACTGCGTGTTTCTCCACGGTCATGGCATGAGCGTGGGGAGTGAGGTTGCGGGCGGTGTGCAGCATGTACGCGTGGAGCGCGTGCAGTTCAAGGGAACAACGCAGGGCATTCGGCTGAAGAGCGGGCGCGACCGCGGCGGCGATCTGAGCGACTTCACGTACAAGGACATCACGATGCAGGATGTCGGGACAGCGGTGCAGATCACGGATTACTACGGCGGCGATCGCGCGGGAGCGGCGGCTGCAACTGCGGCGCCGGTGTCGAGACTGACGCCGCACTTTGATGGGATTCGGATCGAGAACCTGAAGGTGAACGGAGCGAAGATGGGGCTTGATATCGAAGGGCTGCCGGAGGCGCCGATCAAGAATCTGGTGCTCGAGGATGTGCAGATCGAGGCGGCGAAGGCAGGGAAGATCTACTACGCGGATGTGCAGGCGCGCGGTTTGAAGATTGTGCCGCAGGATGGGCAGCGGCTGGTGGTCGGCGCGGATGTGAGGGGGAGCCTGAAGTAGCCAGTGCTTCCACCGGGCACTGGCTACATCTGGCATGGCTGGTTATTGTCCGGTGAGATTTCCCGGGGTGGCCATGCACTGCCAGTTGTTGCGCGCGTGCGAGCCGTCACAGAAGGGCCGCTTCTCGCTCATGCCGCAGCGGCAGAGGCTTACGGCAGGCTTTCCGGTGAGGTCCCACTCTTTGCCGTCGGCGTCCTTGAGAACGATGTGACCTTCAACCCGCAGCGGTCCATTGGGCCGCACGGTGATGTGAACTGCGTCATCTGCCATCTGTTGCACTCCTTGTGGCCAGCATAGCAGCGGAGGTTGTGAAGGGATTGGGGCGCGGCGAAGCTCGCTTTGAGGTGACGATGCTCAGAGGCTGACCATCTGCTCGTCGACGTAGCACCATCCCCAGCGCTCGCCGGGCTGCACTGAACGCATGACTGGATGCTTGGTGGCGTGAAAGTGCCTGGTGGCGTGCTTGTTCTTCGAGGAGTCGCAGCAGCCGACCTGGCCGCACACCAGGCACTCGCGCAGATGAACCCAGGTGTCGCCCATCTTGATGCATTCTTCGCAGCCCTTCGCGTAGCTTTCAGACGCGCTCGGGACATTGTGGAGATTCAGGTGATCGAAATGATGACAGGCCATCGGTACCTCCGATGAAATGAATGGCTACTGGTTTGCGAGGCAAGCCTTTTGCAGGTCGAGCAGTTCGCGAATGCCGCGCTCGGCGGCATCGAGCATTTCGTCCATCTGGGCGCGCGTGTAGGTGCCGCGTTCGGCGGTCGCCTGGGTCTCGACCAGGCCGCCGGATGCTGTCATGACGACGTTCATGTCGACTTCGGCGCGTGCGTCTTCTTCATAGGCGAGATCGAGCAGAACGCGACCGTCAACGATACCGACGCTGGTTGCTGCGACCATTTCGCGCAGAGGGGACTGCTTCAGGGTTCCGGCTTCGACGAGGCGGCCGAGCGCGATGGCGAGCGCGGCGCAACCGCCGGTGATGGCCGCAGTGCGCGTGCCGCCGTCGGCCTGCAGCACATCGCAGTCGATGATGATGCTGCGCTCGCCGAGAAGCTTCATGTCAACGACGCTGCGCAGGCTGCGTCCGATCAGCCGTTGGATCTCGTGGGTGCGGCCGCCGATCCTGCCGCGCTCGCTTTCGCGCGGTGTGCGCGTGAGTGTCGCCCGGGGCAGCATGGCGTACTCCGCTGTGACCCAGCCGCGGCCGGAGTTCCGCATCCAGCCGGGAACGCCTTCCTGCACGGTCGCATTGCAAAGTACGCGTGTGTAGCCCACTTCGATGAGCACGGAGCCTTCTGCCGTCGCCACAAAGCCGGGCGTAAGTCGCAGCTCGCGCGCCTGGGATGCTGCTCGCCCGCCGCTGCGGAAGATGTCTTCTCCATTCGCCATGCGGTGATTGTAGATGTTCCGCGCGGCGCTGCTCGAACCGCGGATTGCGTCGGCGGGTACTCCCTATCGGTTGGATGGTTCGGATTCGCAACAATGGGTTATGGTGCTGAGGTCCACGGATTTTCTCCCATTGCGTTCCCCAACTTCGGAGCATGCCCCTGTAATGCCGGCCCCCGCAGCGAGCAAGTCTTTCCGTCCGACCGCATCAGCCAATGAGCAATCCAGGAACTTAGCGCTGCAACGGCGCGCGCAATCATTGCGCGTGCTCGTTGTTGAAGACGATCCGCCGGTGCGCCAAGCGTGCCTGGAGGTTGCGGCGGGGATGGGATTCACGACGCTATCAGCGGATTCGGTGCGATCGGCGCGCGCGGTTCTGCCGCAACCGGTGGACATTATTCTGCTTGACCTGAAGCTGCCCGGAGGAGACGGGCTGATGCTGGTGGACGAAATCAGGGCGCGTCATCCTTCGGCGATCGTCATCATGATGACGGCGTTCGCAACGGTGGGGTCCGCTGTGGAAGCGCTTCGGCTGGGTGCGGGCGATTACCTGGCGAAGCCGTTCACGCTCGAGGAACTCGCAGCGACGCTGGAACGCGCAGCGGAGCGGCGAAGCTTTGATGTGGAAGCGCGTGCGCTGCGGGAGCGGCTGCGGAGTGGACGCGGTGAAGGCCGCCTGACCGGGCGTTCGCCGGGTATCGAGAAGCTGTATCGGATTTTGTCGAAGGTTGCGTTTACCACGCACCCGGTGCTGATTGTGGGGGAAGCAGGCAGCGGCAAAGGGGTGGTCGCGCAGACGATTCACATGAACGGGCCGCGCGCGAACGAACCGTTTACGACGATCGAATGCAGCGCGCAGGATCCGGCTGCGGTGATCGCGGCGCTGTTTGGTTCGAGAGATTCTGCAGCGCTGCTTGCCGGGCCGGGAACAGTTTTTCTGGACGAGGTGTCAGCGCTGCCGCTGGAACTGCAGGCGCGGTTGTCGCGATCGCTCGAGAGCCGCCAGGTGCGGCGCGGCGAGGGCGCAGAGCCGCGTTCGCTGACGGCGCGGCTGCTGGCGTCGACGAGCCGCGATCTGATTCAGCTGGTTGAGAGGGGGCAGTTCCGCAAAGACCTGTTCTATCGGCTGAATGTGGTCAATCTGCGGATTCCGCCGCTGCGGGAGCGCAAGGAAGATATCCCGTTACTGACGGCCAGCATTCTGGCAGGGATGGACGGCGGGCGCGAGAGCGCGTACTCGATTGCGCAGGATTGCATACGGTTGCTCGTCGATTATGAGTGGCCGGGGAACGTTGGTGAGCTGCGGCACGCGCTGGAACGCGCGATCGCGCTCTCGAGTGGGCCCGTGCTTCATCCCGGCGACCTTCCGACGCAGCTTCAGAATGCGCGTGCGGAGCGCGAACATCGCGCCGCGGAGCAGATGACGCCGGCGCTGACGGTCGAGGTTCGCTCGATTGCCGAGATGGAGAAGCAGGCGATCCTTACGACGCTGCGTCAGCTTAGCGGAGACAAGATCATGGCGGCGCGGCTGCTGGGCATCGGGAAGACGACGCTGTATCGGAAGCTGAAGGAGTACGGCGTTTCCGACGAGGACCTCTGAGTCGCTGTACGGTTAATGCTACGATCCACAAACCCCGACAGCTTGCAACTATTCGATACCAGGAGGCGCTTTTGAGAATTGGCAAATTGGGCGTGGTTCTGTTTGCTTCACTGATTTCATTCGCTTCTACGGCCTACGCCGCAGATCGCGCAGACGCCTACTTTGGTTACAGTCGCGCAGGCGCAAACCTGTATGCTGCGAACACTCCCGCGATGAATGGCTGGCAGCTCGCGGCACATATCAAGCCCATCCCGTTCGTTGGAATCGAGGGCGACTTCTCGCGCTACAGCCAGAGCGGAACTGGCTACTCGCAGAATGTCACGTTGGCCATGTTCGGCCCGCGCGTTACAGTCGGCACCCGCGGCATCAGCGTATTCGCTCATGGTCTTGGCGGATTTGCTCGTGAGAACGCGACGGTCACCATCTACCCTCCGGTTTCTTACAGCGCTGCCAGCTATGCCTTCGGGGGTGGCGCCGATTTGCCTCTGTTCCACGGGTTAAAGCTTCGCGTCACGGGAGATTATCTGGGCAACAGCAAAGCACCGCCACCAAGCGGGATTGCAGCGGGTTCAGTGTCGCACTCCCGCATCGGCGCGGGGCTTGCTTATCACTTCGGATGGTAGTTTGTGCCGCACGCTCTCATGCCAGCCGGGCATGGACTTCGATACAATCGCTGTCTACGACGAAGTGAATTCATTCAGCGCAATTCGAACAGGAGAAACGATTCGATGAAGCTTACCCCAGGAAAGCTCGCCGGCCTAAACGCAGTTTCCGACGCACGCGGCGTGATTGCGGCGGCTGCGATGGACCAGCGTGGATCACTGCAGAAATCGCTTGGCCAGGCCCGCGGCAGCCAGGCTGACGGAAGTGACCTCGAGGTCTTCAAGACGCTCGTGACAGACGTTCTCACCCAGCGCGCGTCCGCGATCCTGCTGGACCCGGAGTTTGGCTTGCCGGCGTCGAAACATCGGCATGGCAAGGGGCTGCTGCTGGCGTATGAGAAGACGGGATATGACGCGTCGAGCCCGGGCCGTCTGCCTGACCTGCTCGATCACTGGTCGGTGGCGCGGCTGAAGGAGGCGGGTGCGGACTGCATCAAGATTCTGCTTTATTACACGCCGTTCGACGTGCCCGAGATCAACGATGTGAAGCATGCGTTCATTGAGCGCATTGGGGCCGAGTGCAGCGCGTTCGATATTCCGTTCTTCTGTGAGTTTGTGGGCTATGACGCCGCGGGTGGAGACGAGAAGAGCGTGGAGTACGCGCGCAAGAAGCCGTCGATTGTTGCGGGGTCGATGAAGGAGTTCTCGAATCCGAAGTACGGCATCGATGTGCTGAAGGTCGAGGTGCCGATCGTGATGGAGTTCGTCACAGGCTCGAAGGCAAACAAAGGCGAGAGTGCCTATACGCGCGCCGAGGCGATGCAGCACTTCCGCGATTCGGCTGCAGTGACCAACCTGCCTTTTATCTATTTGTCGGCAGGCGTGTCGAACCCGGTGTTTATCGAGACACTCGAGCTCGCGAATGAGTCCGGCGTGGCGTATAACGGCGTGCTCTGCGGCCGCGCGACGTGGAAAGACGGCATTCCGATCTTCGCGACGAAGGGCCAGCAGGCGTTCCGCGACTGGCTGAGTACGACGGGCGTGGAGAACATCGACAACGTCAACCGCGCGCTCGAGGGTGCGACGCCGTGGAAGAAGAAGGTCCAGACGGCGTAGGCCTAGCAGTCAAATCCAATTGCATGCACCAGCCCGACGCCGTACACTCGCCGCAACCGCTCATGCGTCGGGTTGCGTGTCTTCTGGCGATCGCCGTACTGTTGTTGGCCACTTCGCTGGCGCGGCCCGCGTTCGCGCAGACCTATAGCCCGAAGTCCATCCATTTTGAGTCGACGGACGCGTCAGAGCACCTTGATTCGGCCGAGCTGCTGCGCATCACCGGATTGCAGCAGGGCGTTCCTCTGACGAAGGCGGAGATTGAAGCTGGGCTGGAGAAGCTTGGCGCTTCCGGCGCGTTCAGCAATTTGAGTTACACGGTGAATGACACTGCGCTGACGGTTCGGCTGACGCCGGCCGGCGGCGGGCAGGCGCTGCCGGTCCGATTCGCGAACTTCGTCTGGTGGCAGCATGACGAGCTGATCCGGCTTCTCGAGGCACGCATTCCGCTGTTCCATGGGATGCTTCCGCTGCAGGGGAATCAAACGGGCGAAGTGGAGGACGTGCTGGTTGGCCTGCTGCGCGCTAAGGGCATTCCGAATGCGCAGATCACAGCAATGCCTTCGACGAGCAAACCCGGCGGACCAATGGACACTGTGGCGCTGTCGATCACGTCGCCGGAGATTCTGGTGGGCGAGACGCGTTTCGACGGCGGCATCCCTGCGGTCTCCGGGAAGTTGACGACGCTCGATCGCGAGTTCGCGGGGCGTGAGTTTGATCGTCAGGACATCACGAATTCCATCCAGCAGAGTGTGCAGGAGATCTTTCAGGACGCGGGCTACCTGGACATCGCGAACGATCTTCCGGTGTTCGCCACGCCGCGCAAGGACCTCGACCGCTACGTCGTTGATGCGCAGGTGACGCTGCGCCCTGGCACGCTGTACCGGATCAACGCTGTCACGCTTCATCCCGAGCCTCCGCTGTCTGACGCTGCGCTTCGCGCTGTGCTGCCGTTCAAGGCGGGCGATCCTGCGTCAGCTTCTGACTTCCGGGGCGCGCTGATGGCGTTCGCGCGAGCGTATGCGGATTATGGATACCTGCGGGCGCATGCCGGCGCGACGGTCAACAAGAGCAACGCGACGCACACGATTTCGTACAGCTTCACATTCGCGCCGGGCGCGCAGTTTCATCTGGCTTCGATCGACACGTCAGGACTGCCATCGGACCTGCAGCAGGAGTTCGCGAGCTTGTGGAACGTTCCGCCGGGAGTGCTGTGTGACAAGACATTTCGGGAGAAGCTGCGGTCGGCCGTGCATCAGCTTCACTCGCGGTCGGCGATCTATGTGGTCGAGCAGGGCGACGACGCGGCGCATACGGTGATTATCAGGCTTCAACTTCACAAGGCTATGGGCGCGGGTCTCGGCTCCGATGGCGATCCCTCACCTTAAGTAATTTTCCCAGACAGGCGAAACGAACCAATCTATGCGATCTCACACACAGCGTCTCCTCGTTTTTCTTTGCTTCGTTGTGGCCGGTTCCGGGTTCGCGCAGCAAGCTCCGGACATGGCGTATCACGGCCCGAAGTATGTCCGCTCGGAGGTGATGATCCCGGTGCGCGATGGGGTTGCGCTGCACACTGTGATCCTGCGGCCGGAAGGAAGCGAGACGAGTGGGCCGGCGCTGCCGTTCCTGATGCAGCGCACACCGTACGGCGTGGCGCGGGCCTCGGCCGAGTCAGTGGTGATGTCCAAACCGGAGCTCGCGGCCAGCGGGTACATCTTCGTCTACCAGGACATTCGCGGAAGGTACGGCTCGGGCGGAGGGTTTGTGATGAACCGGCCGATCGTCGCGCATGAATCGAAGGCTGATGTGGATGAGACGACGGACACGAGGGACACGATCGAATGGCTACTGAAGAACGTGCCGAATAATTCCGGCAAGGTTGGTGTCCTGGGCGTGAGCTATCCGGGGTTTCTTGCGATGATGGCGGGGATCGATGCGCATCCGGCGGTGAAGGCGATCAGTCCACAGGCGCCGATGACTGACATCTGGATGGGTGACGACTTCTTCCACAACGGCGCGTTTCGCGAGACCTATGGGTTCGATTACGTGCAGCAGCTCGAGGCACAGAAGACGGACGTGCGTCAGAGCTCGAAGGAAGACCAGTACAACTTCTTCCTGGAGCACGTGGACTTCGCGGGCGCGGCTGCAGCGGCGGGGATGACGAATCTGCCGACGGCGAAGATCTTTTTATCTGAGCCGAGCTACGTGAAGTTCTGGCGGGACATGGCTGTGGAGCCGCACCTTTCAAAGCCGGAGGTGCCGACGCTCGAGGTTGGAGGTTACTGGGACCAGGAGGACATGTGGGGAACGCAGGCCGAGTATGCGGCGCTGCGTCCGCATGAGGACGCGAATGACCCGCAGCATCGCGTGTACCTCGTGCTGGGCCCGTGGAATCACGGCGGATGGTCGTTCGGTCCTGGCGCGCAACTGATGAGCAAATATGGCGGGATCAGCTTCGGAGGAGAGAAGACGGGAGCGTACTACCGCGCGAGGTTGGAGGCGCCGTTCTTTGAGTTCTATCTCAAGGGCAAGTCCGGGTTCGACCTGAAGGACACCGCAAGCTTTCGCACGGGCGAGAACAAGTGGCATCGCTATGACGTCTGGCCGCCGAAGCAGGGCTTCCAGACGGCGAATCTTTATCTGGAGCCGAACCGGCAGCTCAGCCTGACCGCGCCGACGGGGAAGGACGAAATTGCGGCGACCTATGTGGCTGATCCTGCGGACCCGGTCCCGTATCGCCACCGGCCGATCCAATCGACGTATGGGGAGGGATCGCAGTGGCGCACATGGCTGGTGGAGGACCAGCAGTTTGTCACCGGGCGCAGGGATCTCGCGAACTTCGAGACGCCGGTGCTGAAGAGCGATGTGACCATCGCCGGTGACGTGAGCGCAGACCTGTTTGCGGCGACGACAGGCTCTGATACGGACTGGGTTGCGAAGCTGATCGACGTGTATCCGGATGGATATGAGCTGATGGTTGCTGAGGAGATTCTGCGCGGACGCTATCGGAACAGCTTCACAGATCCTGAGGCGGTGAAGCCCGGCGAGGTCACCGAGTACAAGTGGAGCCTCCATGGCGCGGACCATACGTTCCTGAAGGGGCATCGGTTGATGGTGGAGGTGCAGTCGAGCTGGTTCCCGCTCTACGACCGCAATCCGCAGACGTGGGTGGCGAACATCATGACCGCTCCGGCGGCGGCGTACAAGGCCGAGACGCTGACCATCTATGCATCCCCCAAGTACCCCTCGCATCTGGAGCTGCCGCTCGAAGACGGCGCCGCATTGCCGTAGTTGGTGATGCGCCGTCGTTTTGCGATACTAGTTCAGGGGAGGAGTGGACTCGCGTCGAAACTTTTGCGAGACCTCACCGTATCCTATATATGTCCTTTTCCTCTATAGGACTAATTCCGTTCGCAGAACATGAGCTGGAGATGCTGGGTTGAAGGTCCCGGAATGCCCTCTGCTGAACTCCTTGAGACTGTTTGACTTCGATGATGGCCTCTCGCATTAGATCTTTCCGGTCGGTCACGCGCGCCGCGCTGATAGGCGTGGTGGCGCTGGCGGCCGCGACGGTACTTTACTCGCAGGCTGCGCCGCACCAAAGCGGCACGGTTAAGTCCGCGAGTCCGGGCGCATTTGTGCTGACAACCACGACCGGGCAGGATGTGACGGTGAATGTTCCGTCTGCCGCCAAGGTGCTGATTGTGCCGCCCGGCGCGAAGGACCTCAGCGCGGCAACGGCCGGCTCCCTCAGTGACGTGCAGGTCGGCGACCGCGCTCTGGTAACCGGCAGCGCAGGTGACACAGGCACCACGCTGAATGCTGTCCGCGTGCTCGTGATGAAGTCGACCGCGCTTGCCGAGACCCACGCTGCCGAGGAGGCGGCCTGGACGCGCGGCGGTGGCGGAATCGTGAAGTCTGTCGATCGCGCGAGCGGCACAATCGTGATCTCGAGCGGGCTGCATACGACGACGGTGACGACGACGCCTGCGACGATCTTGCGCCGCTACTCGGGCAATTCCGTACGCTTTGAAGATGCTGTGAAGAGCGATCTGGCGGCGATCGAGCCGGGCGATCAGCTTCGTGTGCGCGGTACGCGTTCCGCCGACGGAAGTTCCATTGCCGCCGACGAGATCGTTACGGGCAGCTTCAAGAATTATTCCGGGCTGCTGACGGCGGTTGATGCCGCAGCCGGAACAGTTACGTTGAAGGACCTTGCAACCAAAAAGATGGTCACTATCGCGGTGACGCCCAACAGTGATGTTCGCCGGCTGCCGGCTGGGGCCGCGCAGATGATTGCAGCGCGGATGCGAGGCGGCGCCGGTGCGGGTGCTCCAGGCGCTGCAGCAGCAGCGGGAGCGCAGCGGCCTGGCGGCGGTCCGCCATCCGGCGAAGATCAGGGTGGAGCAACGGCCAGTGCACGCCGCGCGGGAATGGATCTTTCGCAGATGCTCTCGCGGCTGCCGACCGAAACCATCGCGGGCCTGAAGCCGGGTGAGGCGGTGATGATCGTGGCGACGTCGCCCGAGTCGGGACAGAGCTCTGCAATCACGCTTCTGGCCGGCGTTGAACCAATTTTGACCGCGCCCAGTGGCGGAGCGATGACACTCACGCCCTGGAGTGTCGGCTCCGACCCCGCGGCCGGTATGGGTGATGCGGGGCCCGGACGATAGTGCGGGCTTCCTTTGATCCGGTTGCAAGGCGGCCAGCCGACCTACGCTGGGGCTGTGGACAGTAGCTGCTAATTATTAATCGTCAAATGTTGAGGAGTTAGGATGTCGTTGCCGAAGACGCTGATTGCAGGACTTGTGTGTTTTTTGCTGATGTGCCCGGCGAGCCGGGGACAATCGGCCGCACCGCCGCCGCAGGCCGCCCCGGCTGGGCCGGCGAACGCCGCTGCGCAGGTCTCGACCGGCGGCACCAAGGTGCACGGCACGGTCACGGACCCGGACGGTGATCTGATTCCAGGCGCCAGCGTCACATTCACTCCGTCCAAGGGAAACGGCCGCAGCGTCAAGTCTGGCAGCGACGGCACGTACAACATCACGCTCACGCCGGGCACCTACACGATGCTCGTCTCGATGCCGGGCTTCGCTTCGTATCTGATGACCAACCTCAAGGTCCCGGCCGTGCCGAGCACCACGCTCGATGCGAAGCTCAAGATCGGGCAGCAGACCACGGTCGTCAACGTCGAGGCAAGCGCAATTCAGTTGAGCGTCGACCCCGATTCCAATGCCAGCTCGACCGTTCTGCAGGGCAAGGACCTGGAAGCGCTGTCTGACGACCCTGACGAATTGCAGAGCGAGTTGCAGGCGCTCGCCGGCCCATCCGCGGGACCGAGCGGCGGACAGATTTACGTCGACGGCTTCACCGGCGGTCAGCTTCCGCCCAAGTCTTCCATCCGCGAGATCCGCATTAATCAGAATCCTTTCTCCGCGGAGTACGACCGCCTCGGCTTCGGCCGTGTCGAGGTCTTCACCAAGCCCGGCACCGACAAGCTGCACGGCAACCTGCAGGTGAACGGCAACCCATCGCAGTTCAACTCGCCGAATCCTCTGGCCACGGTTGCGCAGCCGCCGTATCACACGCTATTCATGTTCGGAAACCTTACCGGACCGCTGAATAAATCGGCGTCTTACAACCTGGGTGGAAGCCTGCGTCAGATTCAGGACGATCAGCTCATCAGCACGCAGATTCTGGCGCCGAGCGCCGGTTCAACGACACTATGCGATCCCGGGCCCAACAGCGCTAACTGCCCGTCGAACTCGGGCGTGGTAACGACCTACAACAATTCCATCTATTACCCGCAGACGCGCGTAGACATCAACCCGCGGCTCGACCTCGCACTGGGCGAACGGAATGTGCTGACGATGCGTTATCAGTTCGTCCACAACACTGCGACAAATTCGGGCGTGGGCAACCTCAGCTTGCCGTCGCTTGCGACCAATACCTCTGCGATGAGCAACATCATTCAGCTCAGCGATACGCAGACCTGGAGCGCGAAGCTGATCAACGAAACGCGCTTCGAGTACGAGCGCGAGCACACCGCCGATACGCCGCTCAGCACCGCTCCGTTGGTGTCGGTCTCGGGCGTGTTTTCGAGCGGCGGAAACGGCGCGCAAAACGTATCCGATCACTCAGATCACTGGGAAGTTCAGAACTACACCTCCGTGCAGTTGAAGAAGAACTTCCTCCGGCTTGGCGGCAGACTGCGCGTGAACCGCGAGGCCAGCAGCCCAGTGCAGAACACGAACGGTTCTTTCACCTACGCCTGCCTTACGTACAGTGACTGCACGGCCAAGCAGGGTACATCGACTGTGAACGACAACAGCTATCAAACTGGAACGCCCAGCCAGTTCTCGCTGATCGTCGTGAATCAGCCGTCGCTGCGCTACACGGTGGCCGACCTCGGTCTCTATGCCGAAACCGATTGGAAGCCAGTCCAGAACTTCACGCTGAGTTACGGTCTGCGGTATGAGACGCAGAACCACCTCAGAGACCATCACGACTTTGCGCCGCGCGTGTCACTGGCCTGGGGGCTGGGTCACGGCAAGGCAGCGCCGAAGACGGTTGTGCGTGCGGGCTTCGGCCTCTTCTACGACCGGTTCTCCGGGAATTACATCCTGAACCTGGAGCGCTTGAATGGAACGACTGAGCAGGCGTACACGCTGACCGGCAACGATATTCCAGCGATCTGCTCGCCGACCGATCCGAACTACAAAACCGACTGCATCGCCGGAGCGGCGGCGTCGGCGCAGGAGACTTACCAGGCTGCACCAAACCTGCGCACGCCTTACATCACGCAGTTTGCGGGAGGCTTCGATCAGCAGGTGACGCGCGCGGGCTCGCTCTCCGTGAACTACCTGCATTCGCAGGGCGTGCATCAGCTCGCGAGCCAGAACATCGGGTATCCGCAGGCGCTCCCGGTGGGTGTGATTCCGGGGCAGAACTACACGGTGCCTGCTCGCTACCAGTACTTCTCTGAAGGCGTCTTCCGGCAGGACCAGCTCATTCTCAATGGCCGCGTCGCGACAGGCCGCCGCGTCTCGCTGTTCGGCTATTACTCGTTGAACTTCGCGAAGGGCGATACGTCTGGCTCGGGCTCGTTCATCACCACGCCGTACGACATCGCCGCCGATTATGGACGCACCACGTTTGATGTGCGCAACCGCGCGTTCATCGCGGGCTCCATCTCGTTGCCGAAGTACATCCAGTTCAGCCCGTTCATGATTCTGCAGAGCGGAACGCCTTACAACGTCACGGTCGGTCAGGATTTGAACGGAGACACCATCTTCAACGACCGTCCCTACAGGGTCGCGGGTCTCTCTCCGAATGGAAGCACGGTCAAGACGATTTCAGGATGCGGCACCTTCGCCGCTCCGGGCGCGTTGGTGCCGGCCGGCTCACCGGTCGCGCCGATCAACGCCTGCACCGGTCCGGGGCTCTTTACGTTCAACCTCCGGCTCACCAAGACATGGGGATTCGGCGAGCTGCATAACGCGGCCACGAACACGGCAGGCCAGGGCGGCGCCGGCGGCAATCATGGCGACCACGGAAATCACGGCGGCCACGGCGGCCCCGGCGGATTTTTCGGCGGCGGCGGCTCCAGCACCGGCAAACATTACAACTTCGCTCTCGGCGTGCAGGTACAGAATCTGTTCAACAACAAGGATCTCGCCAGTCCGAACGGCGTGCTGCTCTCGCCGCTCTTCGGACAGCAGACCCAGCTTAGCGGTGGGCCCTACACGACCAACGCTGCCATTCGCAGGCTCTCGCTGCAGGCGTCCTTCAGCTTCTAACCCTCGCGCGGCATTCGACAGTGGTTGCGGGATTTCTCACAGCCACTGCTGTTTGTCGCGTAGATCAGCGCGCGAGCGTGAACGTGTTGTTGCTGCGGTCTACATCCGGCAGCTTGTGGTCGGGATCAACCGTCGCCGACACCGCGGCTCCGTTGATGGGAACGACGAATGTGTGCGACGTGTTCTGCATCCAGGTCTCCGCAGCCACCTTGACGTCGATGTGAGCACCGCCGGCGAGCTCGACGCGTAACGTTGCAGGCAGCACAAGCTGGTCGCGGTTCTCGACCGTCACGCGCAATCCCTTTGCCGGATCGTTCGCGTCAACGTAGGTTGCGTTCGTCACCGCGAGATCGAGCTTCCAGTTGTTGAAGTACCATCCACGCCAGAAGTAGCTCAGGTCTTCGCCGCCTTCGGACTCCATGGCGCGAAAGAAATCCGACGGGCTCGGATGCTTGAACGCCCAGTCGCGGATGAACTTGCGAAACGCGAACTCGAAGCGCTCCGGCCCAAGGATATCGTCACGCAGCAGCACCAGCCCGAAGGCCGACTTAAAGTAAGTGACCGGATGCCGATACGTCTCGCGGATGGCATCGGCGCGCGTCATGATGACCGGCGCATTCGGATCCGCGAGTACTTTTACGATCTGGTCTGCGGGCGGCGCCTTGGGATCCGGCGCAAACTCGGCGTCGCGCTTCGGTCCGTAGAAGCCGTGCTCGAACTCGTCGCTCTCAAAGATGTCGATGAACGTGTTGAAGCCTTCGTCCATCCATGCATTCCGCCGTTCGTTGAAGCCGACGACCATAGGAAACCATGTGTGCCCGATCTCGTGCGCGGTCACCCAGAACAGCTCCGCGCCCTTGTCGTTGATACCGTCAAACAGCACGCCCGGATACTCCATGCCGGAAGAGAAGCCCGCGACATTGACCGCGTTCGGGTACGGGTACGGGTACCAGCGCGCGGAAAAGTGTTCGACCGCATCCTTCAGGTACTCGGTCGAGCGGCCCCACGCGTCATCGCCGGCCGACTCGACCGGATACACACTCTGCGCGAGCGCGACATGGGACGGGTGTCCCGCGCCCGGCGGAATATTGATTCGAGCAGCGTCCCATAGAAACGCGGCAGACGCCGAGAACACCGCGTCGCGCGTCGAATCCATAACGAAGTGCCACGTCTTCGTCTGCGTTGTCGCATCCGCATCCGCAATCGCGTGATTCACGTCGTCCGCGGTGCGGATCATCACGGTCTTGTCGCTGCGCCGCGCCTCAGCCAGTCGCGCGAGTTCCGTGCTCGTGAGGACCTCGTTGCCATTCACCAGCGCGCCCGAACCCGCGACGATCATGTTCGCGGGAACCGTGACGAAATAGTCGAAGTGTCCGTACTCGAGATAAAACTCATTGGCCAGATACGGCTGCGTATCCCATCCGTGCAGGTCGTCGTAGACGCACATGCGCGGATACCATTGCGCGATATCGTAGATTTCGCCTTGCTGCGCCCTGCCCCACGACGTGCGTCCGCCAAACAGTCCAGGAATGGTGTAGCGATACTGGATGAGCACGCGAATCTTTTCGGCGTGTTGCAGCGGCATGTTTTCCGGCAGCTGAATCTGCATGCGCGTGTCCGAGAAGACCGGCGAGACACTGATCGGCCTCAGATCTCTGCCTCTAATCCGTTCTACCTTCACCGACTCGAGTATGTACCCCTGCGTGTTCGTAGGCCCTGCGATCGCTGGTCCCCGCCGCCGCCGAAACTGCGGCGCGAAGGCCGACGCGCGCGAATCCTCGCGGTAGATGTTCTGCTCGAGATGGAGCCAAAGCGAGGTCAGCGTGTCCGGCGAGTTATTCGTATACGTGATCACCTCAGTGCACGTGAGTGTCTTGGTCGCGGGATCGATCGCAGCGTGCAGGACGTAATCGGCGCGGTTCTGCCAATACTGCGGACCGGGCGCTCCGTCCGACGAGCGGAACGCATTCACCGGGTCAGGCAGGCTCAGCGGAGCGAACGTCTCTAGCGGCTTGTAGCTGGTCGGCGTTATCTGCGCGTTGGCTGCCACCGGCAACAGGAGGAGAGCAATAGTGAGAAAAGAAGAGGAGCGCACGAGCCCATCCTACAATGCAGCCAATGCAGCCACCGCGCTACTCCGGCTCGTTCGTCAGTCCCAGCGTTGCGATGGCGGGCTTCTTCTTCTTTGTCTTGGCCGCGGCATTGGCCGACTTCGCCGCGACAAGCGGTTGTTCGCGCATCGGAAGCACTACCTTGGACTCGGCGGCAGCTTCTGGTTTAGGCAGCTCCACGGCAGCCGCGGCAATCACGACGGTCTTTGCGTTTAGAAACTCGCGCATTCCAGCAGCAGAGAGTTCGCGTCCGTAACCGCTCTGCTTGATGCCGCCAAATGGTAGGCGCGGATCGCTCGCGACCGGCGTGTTGAAGAACACCGAACCGCACTGTAACTCCAACGCGAGCCTCTGCTGCTCAGCGGTTTCGTTCGTCCAGCAGCTTGCGCCCAGGCCGAACGGCGTATCGTTGGCGAGTGCGATGGCCTCATCCAGCGAGCTAACCTTGAAAATAAATGCGAGCGGACCGAACGTCTCCTCGCGTGCCACTGCCGCAGTTCGCGGCAGCCCGGCAATTACGGTTGGCGAAAAGAAATTGCCGGATCTCATCAAGCGCCGTCCGCCCGTAAGCAGCCGCCCGCCCGCTTCCATCGCAGCGTCCACCTGCTTCTGCAGATCTTCAGCAATCTGCGTTGTTGCAAGCGGCCCAATCTGCGTCGCCTCCAGCATCGGATCGCCCACAATCTGCGACGCCATGCCCTCCACAAACCGCTCCTCAAACGCGCGATAGATCGAGTCATGCACGATGAAGCGCTTGGCTGCAATGCAGCTCTGACCGTTGTTGATGCAGCGCGCCTGCACTGCATTGTCGACTGCCTTCGCGAGATCTGCGGAAGGCATCACGATGAACGGGTCGCTTCCACCGAGCTCAAGCACCGCTTTCTTGATGAAGTACCCTGCCTGCGCCGCGATAGCGCGTCCTGCCGCTTCAGAGCCCGTTACGGTCACCGCAGCCACACGGTGATCCGCAAGCACCTGCTCCACCTGCTTCGATTCGATCAGCAGCGCCTGGAACACGCCGCGCGGGAATCCGGCACGTCTCACAAGTGCTTCAATTTCAAGTGCGCACCGTGGCACATTGGACGAGTGCTTCAGCAGGCCGACATTACCCGCCATCAGCGCGGGCGCAAGGAAGCGAAACACCTGCCATAGGGGAAAGTTCCACGGCATCACAGCGAGCACGACACCCAGCGGATCCCATCGCACATAGCTTTGCGCGTGCTCCGTCTGAATGAACTCCGGCGTCAGCATCGCCTCGCTCTGCTCCGCATAGTAGCGGCACGCGCGCGCACACTTCGCCACCTCCGCGCGCGCCGCCGTGATGGTCTTGCCCATCTCGGCGACCATGATCTTCGCGAGCTCGTTTTCCTCTGTCTCCAGCAGGTGCACAAGCCGTCGCATCCAGAAGGCGCGCTGCGATAGCGGCTCCGAAGCGTAACTGCCACTCGCTTCGTGCGCGAGCGTGAGCTTCGCTTCAATGGCAGCAGGCGTAAGCGGTTCGAAGCTGCGAAGCAGCTCGCCTGTTGCGGGATTGAGCGACTGAATTGGCATCGGCGCTGCTTGAGGAATACAACTCAATTGCTGGTGACAGTGTAGTCTCGCTGCAGATTATGCGATAGAAAGTTTTGCGAGTGTGCGGGCCAGCACCCGCGTTCCCAGCGCAATCGACTCAGGCGACGCGTACTCATCCGGGCGGTGGGAGACGCCGTTCCGGCAAGGGATGAAGAGCATCGCGACCGGCGCAATCGACGCCATGAAGCTCGTATCGTGATAAGCCCGCGAGACCATCCTGCGGAAGCTCGCGCCTTCGTCGTCACATGC
Organism: uncultured Verrucomicrobiae bacterium; assembly: GCA_963716225.1. Taxonomy (GTDB): domain Bacteria; phylum Acidobacteriota; class Terriglobia; order Terriglobales; family Acidobacteriaceae; genus Granulicella. The sequence goes on from OY970299.1 coordinate 3,107,987, forward strand.
AGCTTCGAGCGCTGCAACAATGTGCGCGTCCGATTGCGCGGGCGCGTCGCAATTGATCAACTCCTCCGTAACGCGCACCCTGCGGCGTTGCTCGATGTCCGCAATCTCTGCATGCAGCGCGTGCATCACCGCCCCGCGCCGATGTACATCGGTATCGCGGATATCGAGCGTAAGCTGCACGCGCGAGGGCACTGAGTTCACGGCACCCGGATGCACCGCTACCATCCCGACAGTCGCCACTGTGTCGACTCCGCTTGCGCCTTCAGCCTTGGCCTCCGCGTTTGCGGCGAGCGCGTGACGCTCGACCGCGAGGATCATTTCGGCGGCCGCGCACAAAGCATCCCTGCGGTCCGGCATCAGCAGCGCACCAGCGTGTCCGCCGAACCCTTCGATTGTGTAGCGATAACTCGCCGGCGCAGCAATATCCGTGACGATCCCGAGCTGACTGCCATCTCGCTCCAGCAGTGGTCCTTGCTCAATGTGCAGCTCCACCCACGCGCTGTAATGATCGCGCGCCAGCTTGACACTCTCGAGTGATCCACGGAATCCGGCTCTCTCGCGAACTTCGCGCAACGTGAGTCCCTCCGGTGCATTGGAGTCCGTCTCGTGCAGACGATCAGACAGGGCGTCCGCACTGCCTGCATCGAGAACGCCGCCCATCAACCGGGAGCCCAGGCATCCAATACCGAATCGGGTCGGCTCTTCGCTCGTAAACATCACCAGCTCCAGGGGTCGCTTCGGCCGAAATCCCGCCTCTTTGAGCGATCGCAACGCCTCAAGGCCTCCGAGCACACCCACCGTTCCGTCATACATGCCCGCATGCGGGATCGCGTCCGTGTGTGAGCCCGTTCCCACAGCGCCGAGCGCCGGGTCTGTTCCTTCCCACCGCATAAATGTGTTTCCGACCGCATCCTCGCGCACGGCGAATCCTGCAGCGCTCGCGAGCGACTTCAGCCATGCGCGCGCCTCGATATCGCGCGGAGTGAACACAATCCGCGTCACCGCGTGGCTTGGCTCCGGCGGTGAATCGTACTGATTTGCTGGACAGTCCGTGATGTGCGCGAGTGTCTGCAACTCACTCATGAGCCGTTTGGTGTTGATCATGAGCTTCATGCAAGCGTGTGCCGATTGAAATCTTTGTAAATTAAGTACTTTGCCGGCTGCTTGCCGATTGCTCCAAACCACTGTGGACAGAATGGCGCCATCCAGATGAAGTCACCCGCCTGGGTCGGATACCATTGCTCGCCGAGCCGGTAGATACCGCCTCCCTCCAGCATCAGCAGACCGTGCTCCATATAGTGGATCTCTACCTGTGACAGCCCTGCGCCCGGTTGGTAGGTCATCGTGTTGCACGCGAAGTCGAACGCCGGTGAATCCGGCAGCAGCGATCGCACGCTCACATCATCGTCTCCATTCAGCGGCGCGCCGGCGAGCTCGTTCTCCGAGCCGAAGAGAAACCACGGTTGATCTGGTTCATCAGACTCCACCAGCTTGCGTGCGCTGTCCTGATCGAGCGCCTGAAAGTATTTGTCGATAACCACCATGCGCGTCTTACTCTGCGCGCGTAGGCTGTGTTCGAAATCATGGGGACAGAACGCATATCCTCCCATGCTCAATGTCTGCACCGCCGCACTCTGCGGCTGCGACAGAGTGACCTCGCCCTCCAGTACATAGATCAGTCGCTGCGCAGGCGGCCCTTGCGCGAGCTCGCCATCAGGTTCTAGTTCGACGGTCATCATTGTGAACCCTGCGCCCGCTTGCGGCGAAACATGCACGATCGCAGAGCCATTTGTCAGCCCGGGCAATGGCGTGCGCACAAACGTATCCGGCGTAAGCAGCAGATGGTCGCGATGATTGACGCTGCGTGTCAGTCCAAGATGATGCATAGACAAGGTTCGATTCTACCTGCGCGCCGGGTCAAGACCACGTAGAAATTCCACCACAGTCTCCAGCGCCGCCTGCACGTCTGCAACGCGCACCGTTTCCTCCGGGTGATGACTCAGTCCGCCGGGCGACCGCACAAACAGCATCGTGGTGGGCACATGCCGCGCCAGAATCATGGCGTCGTGACCGGCTCCGGAGAACATCGCATGGGCTTGGTGCCGCGCACGTTCCGCTGCCTGCCGCAACTGCTCCGTGAGCGCTGGATTCATCGGCACGGCAGCCTCCTTTGACATCGCCTTCGCGCTGACGCGGACGCCTCGTGGCGCCGCCGCGAGCTCCGCCTTGGTCAGCAGATTTGCAACGGCAGCATGGCGCGACTCGTCCTTCGGGTGCCGCACATCCAGCGTCGCTCGCGCTTGTCCGGGCACCACATTCACCGCGCCCGGCTGGACTTCAAGCTGCCCGACAGTCGCCACAAGCTGCTCGTAATTGGCCGCGTACCGCTCCACTTCGCACACCCACTGCGCGGCCGCAGCCAGCGCATCATGCCGAAGCCTCATCGGCGTCGTGCCCGCATGGTTGGCTTGACCCGCAAATGTGAGCTCAAACCGCGACTGGCCGACGATCCGCTCCACCACGCCGAGCGACAGGTTCTCCGACTCGAGCACCGGGCCCTGCTCGATATGAACCTCAAGCGCGGCGAACGTATCTGGACTCAGCGCACAACTATGTGTGATGTTCTGTGACCGCAGCCCAAACCCACACAGTGCCTCTGCAACCGAAACGCCTTCCGAATCGCGCCGTTCCAGCGTCGCCGGAACCACCTGATTGGTCGCCGCCATCGAGCCGAAGAATGGAAACCCAAAACGGATTCCTTCCTCTTCGCTGAAGGCGATCACCTCCACGCTGACGGGCAGCGATTCTTCCGCCATAACAGCCATCGCCTCGATCGCAAGCACTACACCGAGAGTCCCGTCGAAAGCTCCCGCATTGGGCACCGTGTCGATGTGCGAGAACAGGACCACGCGCGCGGTGCGTTCGGGTGCGATGCGCAAGCCGCGCAGATTTCCCGCATCATCGACGCGCACCTCCAGCCCCGAGTCGCGCATCCAGCCGAGCACCATCCGATGTGCCGCGCGCGTAGCCGGCGACAGAAAGAGCCGCGTCGTCTCTCCAGCAACGTCCGTAACCCGCGCCAGCTCACGGCAGCGATCGACGATTCTTTGTGCGCCTTGGCGCAATGCAGTCGGGCTCATCTTATGCGCGCCGCACGGTCGCTTCGATCGTGCCGTGGGGCTCGTCCGTCGGAACAAAAATGTGATTCGGATTGTCCCGGCCAAAGCGGTTCATGTCGACCAGCAGATTATGCTTGTTCGGCATCAGCAGATATACCTCGTCGATGATGTCCGTATGTGCAAGCGCAGCTTCGCCCATGGCGAACATCGTATGCTGCACGGAAAGCGAATCGTGCTTGGCGAAGGTTGCCAGCATCGTCTCGCGCAGTTGTCCCCGCACTTTGTTGAAGTCGATGCCCTCCTGTATTGCGCGCGCTGTGTATGGCCATTCCGCCTTGAGCGCCGTGGCGAACATCCGGTCCGTCGTCTCCGGCAAAGTTGTCAGCGCGTCCTTGATGTATCCGACAAATCCCGACTGCGCAGTTTTCAGGATGTACAGCCGGTCCAGTCCGCTCACAATCTCGAACGTACCGCGCTGCCTTCGCGACACCCGCGTGGTCTGCCGCTCATCCGATCCATGCATGAACGCCGTGGGATGCGGCCTTCCATCCACTGTCAGCCGCTTCCACAAATGTGATTCGACAGCGACCTCCACGCTCTGCACCTGCGGATTGCGCGCAAGCAGAAAATCGATCAGCTCCTTTGCATACTCCTCGATGCTCTCCGCCTTCGATCCCCGCGCGACAAAGTACACCGTGTTCTTCATCGTGTCGGTCGGCAGGATCTTCGAGTTATCGCCGCCGGTATGCGCTGTCTCGAAATCGCCCGTCAGCAGCACTTCGACGGTCCACTCATCGAGGTCGTGATGAGCTTCGTGCCGCGTGACCCGCATCAGCCGCACACGCGACTTCCCATAGCGATTGCTTGCGAGCTTACATCTCGTCGCCGGCATCAGCTCCCTCGATACGTGGTGTAGCCGTTTGCCGCGATCAGCAGCGGAATGTGATAGTGCTGCTCGGGATTGCGCACGCTGAACGCGATCTCCACATCGGGGTAAAGGCTCTCGATGTTCAGTTCGCGGAAGTATGCCGCGGTCATGAAGCGCAATTTATAATCCAGCGCCTGGAGCGGCTGATCGCGCAGCAACGTGCTGCAGCGCCCGTCCGCGTCTGTGCGGCCCAACCCAATCTGCTGCCATGCGCCTCCCACAGCGTTCTCGCGCCACCAGAAGAGTTGGATCTCAACATTCGCTGCAGGCCGTCCAAATGCCGTATCGAGAATATGCGTCGAGAGTCCCATCGCTTACGCCTCCTCCGATCGCTTCTGCGCCGCGAGCTCGGCACATGTAAGCGCCGGCATCTGCAACCACCTGCGCAATCGCAGCTCAGTAATCAAGCGCTGCTGCTCAACGGCTTCCAGCAACTCCGTCGCCGCATCCTTCGCCATTCTCTGCCGCAGCATCGCAAGCATCTCCTCCGCGCTCCGCCCGGTCGCGCACAGCAGAAAGATGCGTCCAAACTTCGCCTCATAAGCGCGGTTGGCCTTCGCAAGCTCCTCGCGGACAAACGGGTCGGGATCTGCCGCACTCTGCTCCTGCGCGCTCCAGCTCAGACTGGTTGCGCCCGCGGCCTTCGCTGTGGTCTCGCCCAGCCGCGGATGTGAGTCAAACGCCTGTTGCCAGTCGTTCTCGGATAGCGCACGCCACACGTATTCTGACGCACGCAAGAGGTCCTCCGAGTTCACAAACGGACGCAGCCGCACAACACCGTCAGCCCACGCGCGCGATCCATTGCACGGCAGGATCACCTCCGCGGCGGCCATGGTCTCCATCTCGTTCCAACCGCTGAGGATCGATTCCGTCTCGGCAACAGCCGCGCACGCTCGTGTATCAACGCTCATGTGAGCGAACAGAATAGCGCGTACTCGCGCCCGCGGGGAGTATCCGCGAACGTTACTCTGCCGTCGCGGTTCTCATAAACCTTCCCGCCGCGCAGCCACGTTGAGCGCACCACACCCCGCAGCCTCTCTCCCATGTACGGCGAAATCGCATGTCGGTAGTGAAGATTATCCGCGCTAACGGTAGACGAAGCGGCGGTGTCAAACGCAACTAGATTCGCGTGCATGCCCGGTTTGATGACGCCGACGTGAGCTCCCAACCCAACCATTCGCGCGGGAGCGCACGCGGTCCACTTGGCCAACTTCGCCAGCGGAATCCCGCGCCGTGAGCACTCTGTCCAAAGAATGGGAAGCGCGGTCGAGATTGAGGGAATACCACCCCACGCCTCATCAAAACGGCCCGGCTCTTCACCCGGCATATTCACCCTGAGCCGCTTCATCGCAGGCGGGCACGGCGAGTGGTCGGTTGCAATCAGATCGATCGTGCCGTCCAGCAGCGCGCCCCAAAGCTGCTCGCGATTGTCGGCTGAACGAATCGGAGGCGCGCATTTAAACAGCGTCGCCGCATCGGGAATCTCCTCCGCTGCACAGTGTAGATAATGCGGGCAAGTCTCCACGCTCAGCGGCAGGCCCTCCGTTCGCGCGGCGCGAAGCATCGGCAGCGCCTTCGCAGTCGAGAGATGCACGATGTGCAGACGAAAGCGATACGCGCGGCATAGGTCCAGCATCATCGCGATTGCCTCCAGCTCCGCCTCATCAGGACACGAAGCCAGATATGTCGCGTATTTTCGCCAGTCGGCACTATTCGCATTCAACCGCGCAACTGCAGAATCAATGGGCGCTGCGAGTTCCGCATGCACCAGCAAGGGAAGGCCGGTCCGCACGATGTGCGGAGCCGCAAGCTCGAGGTTTGCGCGATCAATCTCTGTAAAACCATCCGCTCCCGGATAGATCAAGAAGCACTTGAATCCAGCGACGCCGGCAATCGCGAGCGGCTCGAGGTCCTCCTGATTGCCGTCGACCGCGCCGCCCCACAGCGCGTAATCCACCATCGCCTTGCCGCACGCCGCCTCGCGTTTCAGCTCCAGCGCCTCCACATCCGTGGTCGGCGGGAGGCAATTCAACGGCATGTCCACGACAGTTGTGAAGCCGCCCGCCGCGGCCGCGCGCGTGCCCGTTGCAAAGCCCTCCCACTCGGTTCGGCCCGGCTCGTTCAGGTGCGTGTGCCCATCGACGAGCCCAGGCAGCAACGCGAGTTCCCCGACGTCTTCCACTGCAGTTTCGCGTGGAACATCTTCTGGTGACTGCACTGCGACAATCTGTTCGTCCGCGATCAGTACAACGGCGTCGCGCTCACCCTCCGGTGTCACCACTCGCCGCGACCTGAGACCGTGTACCATGATGCTGATTATGCCCGTTTTGCCAGCGCCAGGAGACGCACAGCGGTGAGCCAAGGCCGGCCCGAGTTCATGCAGCAAGCAATCGCGCTCGCGACTGACAACGTCGTCAGCGGGCGCGGTGGCCCGTTCGGCGCCGTTATCGTGAAGGACGATCAGGTGCTCGCTACAGGTGTGAACCACGTCACAGAATGGAACGATCCGACGGCACACGCCGAGGTCGTCGCGATCCGCGCAGCGTGCAAACAGCTCGCCACCTTCTGGCTCGAGGGATGCGACGTCTATTCGAGCTGTGAGCCGTGTCCGATGTGCCTTGCCGCACTCTACTGGGCACATGTCCGCGCCATCTACTTCGGCAACAGCGCAGGTGACGCGGCGCGCATCGGCTTCGATGACTCCTTTCTCTACGACGAGATGCGCAAGCCACTCGATCAGCGGACGATTCCCATCCGCAGCATGCTGTCGCAGCAGGCCTCGGAGAGCTTTGCCGCGTGGGAAGTCAGTCCCAACAAAGTGAAGTACTAGACCACATCAACAGGAGTCACGATTGCGGGTAGGTTTGCTTGGCTTTGGTACCGTCGGGAGTTCGTTCGCGGAGGTTCTAGCCGCGGCAGCTCACAACGACATACAGATCACGCGCGTGTTCAACCGCGGCATCGAGCGCAAGCGCCGGCACGAGCGCGCAAGGTTTGTACCGCCTGGCGCGAAATGGACCGATCGCGCCGAAGATGTTCTGACTGCGTCTGATGTTGACGCGATCGTAGAACTGATTGGCGGCCTCGACCCCATTGAAGGTTGGCTTCGCTCCGCAATCAGCGCAGGGAAGCACGTGATCACGGCCAACAAGCAACTGATCGCATTCCGCGGAACTGAACTGCTCGCTTTCGCCGCGAAGCACAATGTGCAATTGTTGTTCGGCGCCTCCGTGGCTGGTGGTGTGCCGGTCATTCCCGGTATGGTGCAGGGGCTTAGTGGAGACAGCATTCGCCGTATCAGCGGCATCGTGAACGGCACCTGCAACTACATCCTCAGCTCGATGGAGGGCGGCGCGAATTACGGCGAAGTGCTCGCGAACGCGCAGCGTGCCGGTTACGCGGAGGCAGATCCGTCAGCCGACGTTGACGGCTACGACGCCCGCGCGAAACTCTGCATCCTTGCCCGGCTTGCGCTCAAGGCCGAGATCCATCCCGAAGATGTTCCCGCGCAGACCATTCGCAACGTCCGCGCGGTCGATTTCCCCTACGCGAAAGAGCTCGGCTGCACCATCCGCCAGGTTTCGCGCGCGGAGCTTGATGCCGATGTCGTGCGCGCGCGTGTCGGTCCCATGCTCGTTTCCGAAGAAATCGCCAATCGCGTGGTCGCACGGTACTCAGAACATGATCGTCACCAGCGGCGACTTCGGCGGTGATGTGGTGTTCAGCGGCCACGGCGCGGGCGGACATCCAACCGCAGTCGCGTTGTGAGCGATGTTCTGGCGGTTGCGCACGGAAGCGCGGCCGTGCGCCTTCCGATTGAGAAACACACTGTGACCGGCGACGTGAACGCACCGCACTACCTTCGCTTTGTCGTCGCCGACAAGCCTGGGATCGTCGCCGCTATCGCGGGCGCGCTCGCGAAGGAGCAGATCAACATCGACTCGCTCCTGCAACACCGCGGCCACGCCAGTGAGCGGCTGCCGTTTGTGGTCACGACGGAGCCGTGTCTGCGTTCAACGCTGGACCGTGCGCGTCGCCGCGATGGCCTCAATGGAGTTCATGCTGGAGCCGCCGCTCGTGCTCGAAATCGGTCGAGAGGATCGGGCGCGATTAATCTGGTTCGAAGAAGGACTCCCTTGCGGGCTTCGATTTCGGGATTCAGTACTTCGGCAGCGACTTGTCGATCTTGTCCGCCCACGCGGTGATGCCGCCGGCCAGATTCTTCACGTTGGTGAAGCCTGCCTGCTTCAGCGCCAGCGAGGCGTTCTGACTGCGCCCACCGGACTTGCAGTGCACGACGATCTCCTCGTCCTTGCGCGACCGGGATTTCGTTGAGACGCTGCGGGAGCTGGCCGACGGGGATCAGCGGAGCGCCGAGGTTCACGATCTGGTACTCGTGCGGCTCGCGGACGTCGAGGATGAAGGGTTTGTCGCCTTGCATCTAGACGCTGCTTGAGCTGCTCGACCGAGAGCTGCGGGATGCCGTCCACGACAGGCAGATCGGCGACCTTGCCGTAGCGCGGAGACTTCGAGCGGGCCGGTTTCGGTCGGCTTCTCGATGCCGCAGAACTGGTCGTAGTCGATCAGCTCTTTGATCTCGTGGGTTCCGCAGGCTGGGCAGTTCGGATTTTTGCGCAGCTTGAGCGTGCGGAAGTTCATGCCGAGCGCGTCGACCAGCAGCAGGCGCCCGATGAGCGGCTCGCCAATGCCGAGGATGAGCTTGATGACCTCGGTCGCCTGAATAATTCCGACAAGGCCGGGCAGGATGCCGAGGACGCCGCCTTCGGCGCAGGATGGGACGAGGCCGGGGGGTGGGGGTTCGGGGTAGAGGCAGCGGTAGCAGGGGCCTTGCTCGGTGGCGAAGACGGAGGCCTGGCCCTCGAAGCGGAAGATGGAGCCGTAGGCGTTGGGCTTGCCGGTGAGGACGCAGGCGTCGTTGACCAGGTAGCGGGTCTGGAAGTTGTCGGTGCCGTCGGCGATGATGTCGTAGTCGCGGAAGATCTCGAGGGCGTTGGCGGAGGTGAGCATCGTGTTGTGCTTCACCACGTTGGTGTTCCGGTTCAGGCCCTTGAGCATCTGCTCGGCGGAGTCGACCTTGAGCATGCCGACGGTGGTCTGGGAGTGGATGATCTGGCGCTGGAGGTTTGATTCGTCGACGACGTCGAAGTCGATGAGGCCGAGGGTGCCGACGCCGGCGGCGGCGAGGTAGAGGGCCAGGGGGGCGCCGAGGCCACCGGTGCCGACGCAGAGGACCTTGGCGGCCTTGAGCTTCTGCTGGCCTTCCATGCCGACCTCGGGCAGGAGGAGGTGGCGGGAGTAGCGGGCGATCTCCTCGTTGGAGAGCTTGGGGAGTTCGGTCTTGAGGTCGTCGAGTGTGGCTGGCATTTTGTCCTTCTGGAGAGGGGTACCCCTCCCCCCGTCACTTTTTGCTGCAAAATCTTGAGTCGATTGGAGCTTAGTCGCTGGAACTTAGTCGATCCGGGGATGTGCAGGCAGAATGCTCGAAGGCACGCCGTAGCTGGCCCTGGCAGTCCTGTTTGATCGTAGCAGTGGGGTGTCGGGGCGTTTGTCAAGTTCGGTGACTCGCTTCCTGTATGGAGATGCGGCGTGGGTGGGCCGGGGATTCAGTGGGCGAACTGGGCTGAGAGCTGACCCGAAACCCAGGGGAGCAGGTGGTTCTCGATGCGGTCGGTGATGTGGTTGCCGTGGTCGCCCTGGTAGACCTCGAGGGTGTTGGAGACGCCGGCCTGGCGAGAGCCGGGCGGCGGTCTCCTGAGCGCCGATGACGATGTGGGCGAAGTTGTCCTGAGCGCCGTACTCGATGAAGATGCCGCGGAGTTTGCACGATGTTGGGCAGCAGGGGAAAGACCATGTTTGCGGGCATGTTGGCCGCGATCCGGGAGAAGGCCTCGAGGTTGGTGCTGAGCTGGCCGTCGTGAACGGTGAATGGAGGGTCGCCGAAGGTTGGCGCGGAGGGATCGGGGGCGAGCGCGGCGGACATTGCGGCGAAGGCGGCGACGAAGAAGTCTCCGTGGTGGAGCGCTGCCGGGACCTCGTCCGGTGACTTGAGGGCGGCGACGGTGCGCCAGGCGGGATTGCTGGGGCCCATGTCGCCGGTGAGTCGGTGCAGCAGGGGCTGAGGGCGTAGACGGAGCCGAAGACCTCGGGGTGGCGGAAGGCGAGGGTAAGGGCGCCGTAGCCGCCCATGGAGTGGCCGGCGATGGCGCGATGCTCGGGGCCGGGCTGGGTGCGGAAGTGCTGGTCGACGTAGGCCGACGACGTCGCGGGTGATGTAGTCGTCCCAGTTGCCGGTGGTGGAGGAGTTGGCGTAGAAGGCGCCGGCGTACTTGTTGAGGCCGTTGGGCATGACGATGATGAAGGGCTGGGCAGTAGCCGCTGGCGATGGCGCTGGTCCATGGAGCGGCGCATGTCTTCGCCTTCCTGCTGGCGGGGGTTGAGATCGGCGTAGCCGTGGAGGAAGTAGAGGACGGGAAAGCGGCGCTGCGGCTCTTTGGCGTAGGCGGCGGGCAGATAGATGGCGACGGATTGGTCGGCGGGGTCGCCGAGGAGGTTGTGCTCGAGGCCGGGGGAGTGGACGGTGGCCATGACGAGCTGGGATTGCGCAGCGGCGCGCGGGGCGGGAGTGAGTGGGGCGGCCAGAAGCGCGAGCGAGAGCAGAAGGGTGTGCGGACGCATGCGGCGGATTTTACGTGAGCTGTGAGCGAGTTGTGACGGGTATCGGGGATTTCGGGTGGCCCGGGCGGAAGGCAGTTCAGTCGCTGCGGCCTTGGGCCTTCGCGACGGCCTTCGGCAGAGCGGAAGAGGGTGTTCAATCGGCTGCGCTTGGGGCTTCGGCAGAGCGGAAGCGCGCGGATTTGCGGCCCGACTGGAGTCGGCCGCTTCCATTACGTGAATTTGTGGGGGTGTTCTCGGGTCAGCGACAACAGCGGGGCAGGGAGGAGGAGCCGCCGGCGATGGAGGGGATGATGGTGAGCTCGGCGCGGTCGTCGATGGCAGTGTTTTCTTTTTCGGGGAGGTAGCGGACGTCTTCGTCGTTGAGGTAGAGGTTGACGAAGGAGCGGAGCTTGCCCTCTGGGGTGAAGAGGTGCTGGCGCATGGCGGGGAATTGGATGACCAGGGCCTCGAGGCCTTCGGCGATGGTGGTGCCGTGGACCGAGACGGTCTCCTGCCGCTCGGTGTAGGTGCGAAGCGGTGTTGGGATGTGAATCTCCATGGTTCTATTATGACGCGGGTTTGCGGGGCACTCGACATCTCTAGCGCTGGAGAGAAAAGCGATTCAGTCGCTCCGCCCTTCGGGCTTCACGACGGCCTTCGGCAGAGCGGAAGGTCCTCATGCCGCTGCGCGTCATGGATGGGGCACCCGGCTCGTCGAGCGCGTCCTGGAAAATCCCCGCCGCCCCCGAGGTATTGTCGTGATTCTCGAAGTCCAACTCCTCGCCCGACCGCCGCGGCTGCGACGTCGACCAGCCGAGAAATCTTGCGAAGAACGTGACGGTGGAGTAGCTGCCTAGAAACTTACCACCCTTATGTTCCCGGGTTACGCTGAACGGATGCCGGCTGAAACGATCGCAGAGCGTTTAGCATTTTTGCTTGGCTCCCAATCCTCGGAACTAAAAGGCGTCGCCGAATGGCCTCCGGACGTCTTTGCCATCTGTTCATCGATATTGATGTGCTCTGGCGTCTACTCACTGTTAGTTGACGACAAGCCCCTACAAGGCCGACCTCGAGCAAGCGGAAAGCGGGCGAAAGATATTGAATCTGTCGCACAAAGTTGGCGACGATCCGTAAGCAGCAACAGCCCATTGCCCGATCAGATCGCGCACTGGTGGGAAGTGGTTCGTAATCGTAAGGGCATCTCGATCCGCGACCTTTCCGAAGATCGCGACGTTAGCAGAGTCCTACTCGATCTCATGTCAGCTGCAGACGCTGCTTGCCACGGAATTGGTATTTTCGCGCCGGAGTCCCATAGCGCAATGGCCACTTCCGACAACTTCTCAAAGCAAGCCGATCGACGGTTGGTCGAAACGATGTACTCGAAACATGGCTCTACTCTTTGCGGACAAATTGACCCGAGCCGAGGACGCGTTTTGCCTAAGATGCACACTCCACAAAGCGGGCTCACAATCAGGTCGCTCTCACACAACTTGGCATATTGCTACACGCCCGACGTGAGTCCCCAATGGCTAAGCGCCGCCATCGACCCGGATGATCACAGCTTCAATATCCTCCTGGTACCGTGGCCCAAAGTCGTCCATCCCAGCCAATTTGTTGCGTCTCGAAAGGTCGAAATCACCGATACAGTCCGAAACGGATCCTACGGGTTGTTCTCATACGCCACATCAGGCGGCCCGAATGTGGAATTTATTGAGAGCCTCATTCAAGACGCTGCGCGACGAATCGGCCGAGTTGACGCGATCATTTTTCCCGAACTCGCCATGTCGAAAGCTGAGTTCGAGGCGATCGCGAGTTCGGTCGGCGACGACAGGTTCATCGTGTCAGGAGTGGGGAGCTGTGCGTCCGGGCCATTCAAGAGCGGGGAAAACGAAGCAATCCTGCAAACCAAGGTGACCTACAAGAACGCTGAATTTCATACAAGATTTTCCCAGAGGAAACATCATCGCTGGAAGCTGACCAAGTCCCAAGTCTCGCAATACGGCATCGGACAAAACCTACATCCCAGCGTTAATTGGTGGGAACACATCCAAATCGCGGCCAGGACGCTCTCGTTTGTCACGTTGCGCCCTTGGTTGACGGTCTCTGTCCTTATTTGTGAAGACTTGGCACGACCGGATCCGATGGGCGACATACTACGCGCCGTGGGTCCGAATCTCATCATCGCCTTGTTGTGCGATGCACCCCAGCTCATAAGCCGTTGGCCAGGTCGGTATGCCGGCGCCTTCGCCGATGATCCCGGTTCCTCAGTCTTGACTCTAACGAGCAGTGGCATGTCCAGTTTGTCTCAGCCGCAACCGGGTAAAGCGGACAAATCCCGAACTGTTGCGCTATGGCGCGACCCAAAATCCGAGCCTAAAGAGATCGAATTGCCACCCTCTGCAGATGCTGTCCTTCTCAATCTCGCTGTCGAGTATCACGAAGAATGGACTGCGGACGGAAGAGGCGACGGCGGTAACGTTACGGGTTATCCCGTCTTGGCAGCGCACCATCCGATTTTCGCTTCTCAGAATGAGAGCGAAATGCCAAGAACAAGTCTGAAAAATCCACATGTCGTTCGACATGCCAAACGCCCAAAGGATAGGATTAGGTGACTATGAACGTCGTCCCATTTCAAGACGCTGCCGTTTTGTCATATCTCGCGCGCCATAAGACTCTGAGCCGGGTCGAGCGTGAGCAGATGTTAGCGAAACTCTCGCCATCAACTCGGCGGCTAGTGAGCTTAGCCGAATCGGGGACACGGGTGAAGGCGGAGAAAAGGATTACGATCTCTCGCCCCACCTCAAAACGAGTGGTAACAAATCGGCGGACAGCAGTATCCTCTCGCGTGAGTAAGCGGGGGAGCGCTCGCTCCTAGGCCGCCGGTTTAATGAAGCGGTAGCCCGGAAGCGTCATGCGTCACCCAGGCTACAATCGCCGCGAGGTGAACCATGATCAGAGTGGCATGGGACCGCGTGGCCCGTGGCAACGTATTGCGCGCGTTTTTGGCATCGATTTTCCTCGGAGCAGCCTACTTCGCCTTCGCGGCGGATGGCGGCACCGACATCACGGTGTCCGGTTGGGTCATTGATTCGGCATGCGCGTACACGAAGGGTCTCGACAAACCCATCGGCGTAGCCTGCGCCAAAATGTGCGCAAAAAATGGTTCTACCCTCGTCATCCTGCGCGACGATGGCACCATCTTCCTCCCCATCGACAGTAAGACGCCCTCCTCTTCTCAAAACCCCAAATTGATGCCGTTTGCCGGTGAGCATGTAACGGTCATCGGCAAAGAGTATGTTCGCAAGGCTTCCCATGCGCTGGTCATCGAGAAGATCTCGAGGTAGCGGGTTCGTCGGCGCACGGCGCTAAACGTGACTGACGGGACGGTAATTCAAGTGGGGACGAGGATGCCGGGGCTTTCCGGGCGCGCGTATAGTGGGGCGACCCTCGGCCAGCCTTGACCATTCCACTGAAACTTCAGGAGAAATCCCATGCTTAAACGCATTTCACTCGCGGCCGTTGTCGTTCTCGCGTTCACCTTTGCGCCGTTTGCCTTGGCGGCGCACACCCACATGCCTGCGCACAGCACCTGGATCCTCAACGTCGGCGAATCCGACTTCGGCGGCGGTTTCTCAATGAAGAGCGATACGTTCGTTCTGATCAGCGACACCGAAAAATGGGGCAAATGGAGCGACCACATGGTCGATGGCGACGGCAAGACATGGAACTCCTCGTGGAGCGGACCGGAGGACGGTCAGCCTCATCCGTTTACGGGCATGTCGGGCAATTTCAGCACCAACCCGGCCACCGACGTCAGCGTGATGACCTTCCCGGACGGCACCGTGCAGACCTGCAACTTCTCACTCAGCGCGGACAAGAAGAAGTACAGCGAAAAGTGCGTGGCCAAAGGCACGGATGGTAAGCAGGTGAACCAGACGCTGGTGTACGACCGCACGAAGTGATCGTGAGGGCGGCGTGATCAGGCAGCGGGGCAGGGCCCACTCGACCGCGATGAGGTTGTGTGGGTCGCGCCGTGACGAAGCTGGACCGATGCGCGGTGCCGGCTAGAAGCTGACGCTCGGTAAGAAGGCACCGGCGGGGTTGTTGTAGAGGCCGAGGGACATGAGGGTCATGGGTTGGGTGACACGGAGGCCCTGGGCGAGGCACCAGCGGAAGAGCGCGGCGTTGCGGGTGGGGACGAGGATGCCGGGGCCGAGGAAGGTGTCGGCGGAGGCGATGAGGGCCTGGAGGTCGGTGAGGGTTTCGGCGGTGGAGTGGCCGAAGAAGCCGAGTGCGGTGGCGTAGGCGGTGATGCGGCCGGCGCGCTCGACGACGCGGGCGGTGCCAAGGTGGATGCCGCCGTGGAGCTCGGCGGAGCGGTCGAAGCCGTGGACGGCGAGGGAGAGAGCGGCGCAGGCGGGGCGGTCGTCGGGGGTGGCGGGGCGGACGGTGTGGGCTGGAAATTCGTGCGTGGCCAGGATTTCGCGGGTGCGGGGGTCGGGGCTGGCGGGGTTTTGGGGTTCGGCGGCGGTCACTGTGCCGCTGGTGGATGCGGCGGTTTCTGTGCCGCTGGTGGCAGCGCGCTGCATGCAGGCGAGGGGCTCGCGGACGTCGAAGCCGAGCGTGGTGTAGAGCGAGAGGGAGCGGTTGTGGAAGGCGGCCTGGACGAGGCGGACGCCGGGGGCGTGTTGTTCGCGGGCGCGATCGAGGACGGCGCGCATGAGGAGGCGGCCGACGCCGCGGTTCTGAGTGGCGGGGTCGACGGTGATGGGGCCGATGCCGAAGATGATCGAGCGCTCGTCGAGTGCGTTGCTGCCGAGGATGCGGCCGTCGGCTTCGGCGACGACGCAGAAGAAGCCGGGAACGGAGAAGAGGAAGGTCATGAAGCCGGTGGCGACTTCGAGATTGGGGATGTCGGGAGGGAAGTTGTGGGCGCGGCTGATGGCGGTGAAGGCGTCGAGAGTGATCTGGGCGCAGGCGGGGACGTCGGCGGGCGTGGCGCGGCGGATGGTCGCGGGCGTGGAGGGCATGTGGACTCCTGAGGGCAGGAGCGATGATACAGCGGAGTGTATTAGCTCATCAGGTCATAAATGAAGCCGGCGACGCATCCGCATGATGTGCGCGCGATATGCGAGACGTGCAGAACGGAAGCTCTATGAAGACTCGGATGTCTCAGGCCGCCTCGCAGAAGTCTCCTGCCAAGTCGAAGACGGCTGTTCCGGGGGAAGTACTTCGACCAGCTCGGGAAGGGAACCAATCTTGCGATTATTGATCCCGAGTTGGTTTCAAAGACGCCAGTATGAATCTGACATTTACATTCTGCACGCACGAAGCGTTTGGCGTGTCTAGTAATCGCGCAGAAAATTCTATCGGGTCGACCGCGCGGGCACGAGCACGCTCTTGTTTTCGCATGCTACGCGGATTGATCGCGGATGGTTGCGGAACATGGACTTCATACCGCTAAATAAAACGAGCCGCCATTGCGGCGGCTCGTTCTTCTGCGCATTCTCTTCTTTTGACTACTTGCGGACAAAACGGCGGCGCGCAAAGCCTGCGATACCCAAGAGACCGCTGCCAAGCAGCATGAGGCTGCTCGGTTCCGGCGTCGCAGAGGGCGGCGAAGATGCAGCCGGGCAGGCGCTGATGGAGTTTGTGTCCAAAGTTACAGCAGCATTGAGAGCGATTGCGCTGCCGCAATTGATTGTCGTGCCCGTGGTCAGAGTGATGCTCTGATCCGCGATAAGATATCCGGCAAACGAAGAGTTCGTACCGAGAGTGCCGGAGCTGCCCAGTGCCCAGTAGACACTGTCGTTCAAGCCTGGATTCTCGATGAGCACGGACGAATTACTCGCAGTGGTTAGCGCCTTTCCAACTTGAAAGACGATGCCCTGATTACTCAGGCCTTGGAAGTTCAACGTAAGGGCGCCGGTAAGGCCTGCTGTCGAATCGAAGGAATAGACGCCGGGCGTCAACGTTAGTCCGCCTAAGTCCTGGCCAGTCAAATTGTGCGTGGATGCGAGGCCCTGCAGGACGTTATATCCGCTCAAAGCATCCACTTGCGCCTGTTGGGCTACAGCGTCAGTGTCGTCCGTTGTGCCGTGGACGGTACCGTTTCCGGCGCCGCCGAAACCGGTAATTGAGGTGCCGGGATAAAGTCCGAGATCGCCGTTGAGGACCGTGGGGCCAGTATTGGTGACAGTGGACGCACCCAGCACGGCAAAATTATTCGCCGATTTAAGTACGTTCAGTTCATCCGCATGCAGAACGCACGGGGCTATGGACAAAACAAGCAGGAGCGCAAAACTCTTCATTGGTAGAGCCTCTTATCAGGGTTGCATTGGATAGAGAAGCAATTGCGCACCCAATCGAAGACTCTTTACACCAAAACCGAAACTCCGAAATGCCCCATATTCGAACCATTCGCAGCGGATCGCACTTAAGTACCGTGAAAAATAGTGCAGGCACTATGGCAAGAGAGGCCCTAGCCGGGTGGCGCACCCACGAGGCAATTCCGGGGTAACTCAATCCGTAAGGAGCATGCGGTCGCGACCATGGTCATCGACACTGAAGGATGGGCCATATGGAGCGACAACATGGTTGAGGCGATGGTGAAACCTGGAAGTCGTCCGGGAACGGACCGCGTGTGAGTGGGTCGCGTGTTCAATAAGTGCGATGGTTAGCGGACGGTTCTGTTCAGCCAATTCAGGATGGTCGTCTGCAGCGCGATGCGGTGGTCGGAGAAGCCGTGGTCGGTGTCGAAGTGCAGGTAAGTGACGGGGACGTTGAAGTGCTTCAGGGCGGCGACGAGGTCTTCGTTGGAGGAGCGGAGGCCGTCGTTGGCGCTGAGGATCAGGATGGGACGGGCGGGTTTGGTTGCGGCGATTTGGGACGCGAAGGCGGGGAAGCTCCAGTCGGTGGTGTGGGATTGGGCTTCGTGCTGAAGGGCGGCGGGTGAGGTGCCGGCGAGTGGGGCGAAGTCGGCGGGGTCGATGCCGGTGAAGTAGTCGTGGGTGTCGTGAACGGGACTGCCTTCAGTGATGACGACGGCGGCGGCGAGCTGGGAATGCTGCGCGAGTGCGGCGATGGTGAGGAAGCCGCCCATGCTGTGGCCGATGACAATGAGGCGGCGCGTGTCGATGTGGAACTTTGTCACGTTGGCGGGCTGGGTCACGTAGTCGAGCATGGTGGAGACGTCTTCCATGCAATGTGTGAAGGAGAACGTGCCTTGCGAGCCCCAGGAACCGCGGTAGTGCATGGTGAGGACGTTGAAGCCGGCGCGGCGGAGGGTCTGGGCGAGGTCGATGTTCTGCTCGTAGCCGGGAAAGCCGTGGAGGAGGATGACGGTGGGGTGCGGCTGCGCGCCGGCGGCGAGGAGGAGCAAGCCGGTGATGTGGCTGCCGTGGGAGTCGAGGACGGTTTCGATGTTTTGCGTGGGCGCGGCGGTGTTGGGCGCGGGGTCTGTGGTGAGGGCGCGGGGCTGCTGAGCCAGTGCCGAGTGAAGCGGGAGGGTGGCGCAGATGAGAAGGGTGCACGCCGCGACGAGCAGAGTTTTGTGGATTCGCATGTTCGCAGTATGAGGGCTGTGGCGAACGGGCTCAATCCGGAATGTGCGGTTATTCGACGAGGATGGGTTGGGACTGGAAGCGCTTGTCTTCTTCGCTGGTACCGGTGAGGAGGAAGCTGTTTGTGGCTTCGGCCTTTCCGTGGGAGATGGCGGTGATGACGTAGGCGCAGCCGAACCAGTGGGCTTCGGCGAAGTCGGTCTGGGACCAGCGCGCGGGGTGGTCGGGGTGGGAGTGATAGAAGCCGACGATGTCGAGGCCTTGTTTGCGGGCTTCGCGCTGGGCGGCGATGAGTTCCTGCGGCGCGATGTTGTAGCGGTTGTGCGCGGAGTCGGTCCGGGTGTTGCCGGCGCGGAGGAGTGTAGTGACGCGGATGGCAGAGGCGTCGGCGCGGCCGAGGAGGATTCCGCAGCACTCGTTCGGGTAGGTCTCTTCGCCGTGAGAGCGGAGGGAGTCGTAAAGGGATTGAGAGAGGATGAGGGACATAAGAGTCAGACAGTAAGGATTAGACAGTAGAGTTCGGGGGTCAAGGCTGGTGAGGTTTGCGGGCGGCGGGCTCCCAATCGGTGTCCATGCTGAGGGTACCCAATGCGTTCTGGACGGTGTGGGCTTCGGGGGTGAGGAGCCACTGCTTGATGGCCTGATCGATCGCGGCGGCGTCTTTTCCGGGGAAGCGGCGGTCGAAGGTGACGGCGTACGCAGCGGATCCGACGGAGGTGATCTTGGAGATGTTGAGGTAACCGTAGCCGCGGTCAAGGTGCATGGCTTTGGAGATGATGAAAAATGCCGGTTTATGAGTGACCTCGTCGGGCGCCTGGAATTTGAAGATGATCTGGCTGTCTCCGGCGCGGCGAACAAAGGCCTGCGCGACAACGGAGGGCTCGGTGGGAGGATCCCAGCCGTAGAAGTTCAGGATGAGACCGTCGCTTGCGCCGGCAGGAAGCGTATTTTCCGGATCGAAATAGACGGTCCAGACGTTCGTGGCGGGATCAAGCTCCTGCTCGCGCCGGGAGAATGTTTCTCCGGCCAACGGAATGCGTGTGGTGTTCGCGTGCACGACGACAGCGGAGGGCATTGGTGTTGCAGGAGTGCTCTGGCCGAAAGGAGCGGCTGCCCAGGTTGAGGTTGCCGCGAATAATGATGCGATGCCTAAGGTCCGAGCGGCGGGCTGAAGGCGGTTTGTGCAGATCATTTTGCCTCGCCTTCTTCGTGGTCTTCGGTCCAGAAGCGATCGGAGAGGTATTTGTCCGCGGAGTCGGGCAGGATGGTGACGATGACGGCTTCGCGGTGGGCGTGGGATTCTTCGCGGGCGATGTCGAGGGCGGCGGCGACGACGGCGCCGGAGCTGATGCCGACGAGCAGGCCCTGGGTGCGGGCGAGGCGCTGGCACATGGCGTAGGCGCGCTCGGTGGGCATGTCGATGTTGCGGTCGGCGAGGGTCGGGTCGTAGATGGGCGGGACGATGGCGGTGGCCATGTGCTTGAGGCCTTCGAGGCCGTTGAAGGGCGAGTCGGGCTGCATGGAGATGCAGCGGATGGCGGGGTTGAGTTCGCGCAGCCGGCGCGTGGTGCCCATGAAGGTGCCGGAGGTGCCGAGGCCGCAGACGAAGTGCGTGATGGCGCCGGCGGTCTGGTCCCAGATTTCGTTGGCGGTGGAGTAGTAGTGGGCGCGCCAGTTGTTGTCGTTGCCGTACTGGTCGGCGTAGAAGAAGTCGTTGGGGCGCTCGGCGATGAGCTTGCGGGCCATGCGGATGGCGCCATCGGAGCCGTCGGCGGGGTCCGTCCAGTGGATGTGAGCGCCGTATGCGGCAAGGATGTGTTTGCGCTCGGGCGAGACGTTGGAGGGGACGCAGAGCGTGACGGGGAAGTGCAGCGCGGCGCCGAGCATGGCGTAGGCGATGCCGGTGTTGCCGGAGGTGGCGTCGAGGAGAGCTTTGGAGTGGGGTGAGCCGGGGGTGAGGTGGCCGAGGCGGATCGCGTCGGTGATGATGGCGGAGGCGGCGCGGTCTTTGACGCTGCCGCCAGGGTTGGCCCACTCGGCTTTACCGAGGAGCTGGACGTTGGGGAGGCCGGCTAAAAGTCCATCCAGCCGGAGCAACGGTGTGTTGCCGATGCGGTCGAGCAGCGTGAGGCCGAGCGATTTGGCGGGTGCAGCGAGCATGGGGAGAAAGAAGTAGTTAGTGGTTAGTCGTTAGTGAGCGCGGTTTGAATCAGGCTGCGTCGATGTGCGAGAGTCTAAGTTGAGTTTACTGCGGGCGATTGAGTTGAACGCCCGCGAGCAGGGGCTCCCATGGCAAAGGCAGTGAAGCAGAAGACGTTTGATGATGTGCTGTCGATTCTGGGCAGCGAGAGGTTTGATGTTGCGCCGGCGTCTGACGGTGCGGACCACGCGGCAGGAGCGCGCATGGTCTCGAAGTATGGATGCGCGGCGGAGATTGCGCCGGGGCCGGGCAAAGGCACGGCGGTGAGGATTACCGGCAAGCCGGGCTGGGTGCTGGGCGGGGAGATCTCGCGGCTGGTGGACCGCGGGTATCAGAAGTTTTTGAAGACCAGCAAGCTGGAGATTCCGGCGACGGCGGATCATCTGCGCAGCATTCACAAGTTCAGCGATGAGCTGAAGGAGTTCGTGGGCGCGCTGGTGCTGTACAACGAGTCGCTGGGCACGGTGAGCGACCGGTATGTATACGACCGCTTGAAGGGAAGAGAGACTTAGGAGCCAGACAGAGTTAGACAGTAGAGCGGCGGTTCGGGTCGAGCTCTGAATCTACTGTCTTTTGTCTGCTGTCTTTTGTCTGGTGCGCTGGTATTCGCGGTAGGCTTCGCTCTTGCCGAGGCTGCGGCTGCGTGCGACTTCCTTGAGTGCGTCTTTTTCTGTGAGGCCGGAGCGAATGAGGTGGGCGATCTCGTCGGCGACAGATTGTTGAGTGGGTTGTGTGGCGGCGGTGGTGAGGGCGCCGTCGAGGAGCAGGACGATTTCGCCGCGGATGGAGGGGCGTTGCTGGAGCGTGGCGAGGACCTCGGACACGGGGCCGCGGAGGAATTCTTCGTGAATCTTGGTGAGCTCGCGCGCGAGGACGATCGGGTGTGCGGGGCCGAGCGTGGCGGCGATGTCGGCGAGGGCTTCAAGGATGCGGTGCGGGGTTTCGTAGAAGATGTGGCTCATCTGAGACGAGTCAGCGATGGAAAGCGCAGCTCGCAGTTGTTCCAAAACAGTTCGGCGCTGGCCGGATTTTGACGGAAGGAAGCCGTGGAAGGTGAAGCGCTCGGTGGAGAGGCCGCCGGCGATTAGAGCGGCGATGGCGGCGTTCGGGCCGGGGATGGGGAAGACGGTGATGCCGGCCGCGATGGCGGCGGAGACGAGGTCCGCGCCGGGGTCGGCGATGGCGGGTGTCCCGGCGTCGGAGACGAGGGCGATGCGCGCGCCGGTTTTCAGTTCGTCGACGAGTTCGTTCGCGCGCGACGATTCGTTGTGCAGGTGGTAGCTGACGGTCGGTGTGGAGATGCCGAAGTGGGAGAGAAGCTTGGCGGTCTGGCGCGTGTCTTCGCAGGCGATGCGGTCGGCGGAGCGGAGGATGCGCAGCGCGCGGAGCGTGATGTCTTCGAGGTTGCCGATGGGCGTGGCGACGAGGTAAAGGCCGGGGGCGAGCGGTTGGTGCTGTGAGTCGTCGTCGCGCGTCATGATTCGTTGCGGTCGGTTTGAGGCGGGCGGGTGATGCGGGTGAGCTGCACGCCGCGCGAGAGGCTTTGCGGGGTGAGGATGCCGAGCATCGCGTTGTTCTCGACGACGGGCAGGATGCCGGTGGAGGCGAAGGATGTGGCGCGGCGGAGTGCGTCGACGAGCTTCTCGGTGGGTTCGGCGAAGGCGAGGTTGCGGGACATCGCGGCCTGGAGAAAGCCGTCGCCTTCGGTCTGCAGGCGGGTGAGGAGAGTGTCGCGGGTGATGGAGCCGACCAGGCGATCGCCGCGCAGGACGGGGAAGACTTCCTGAAGGCTGTGCGCGGTTTCGGCGAGTGCGCCGCGGAGGGTGTCGGAGGCGGAGAGAAGCGTGTACTCAGTGAGCATGACGTCGGAGACGAGGATGGTGCTGGTCTCGGGCGAGTCGAGCGGCGTACTCATGCGGAGCTGGCTCCAGAGGAGGACGAGGCCTCCGAAGAAGATGAACCAGACGTTCGAGAGGACAAAGCCGGCGAGCACAATGGCGACAGCCAGTGCGGCGGAGAGGCCGAAGAGCGGGTTGATGGCGCGCAGGACCGGCGCGGGCTCCTGGGGACGGGCAGTGCGCGAGCGCAGGACGCGGCGGGATGGGATGGCCGGCAGCAGGTTGACGGCCGCGACGACGAACTGGATCCAGACGGTGCTGCGCAGGATGTGGTGGAAGGCGATCCAGGGCTGCGCGAGCAGCGAGACGCGCGGCTCGAGGCCGTAGGCGAAGCCCATGATGAGAAGGCCGACGGAGACGTTGGCGAGCGGAGCGGCGGCGGTGATGGCGCTGGTTTTCACAGGCGGCGCACCGTGCTCGCGCGGGCCGAGAGCCATGATGCCGCCGACCGGAAGCAGAAGCAGCGCGCGGAGATTGAGGCCGGTGTAAAGTGCGGCGATGGCGCGTGCGACCTCGCGGACCAGAACGGCGAAGCAGAGGGCGAGCCACAGGGCGACGCCGCGCCCGAGGCTGTTGAGCGCGAGGGTGGAGTAAGCGACGGAGAGCGCGAGGAGGAGAAGGAAGGAGATGTGCACTCGCAGCTCGACGCCGAAGAGTCTGCCGAAGGGGATCGAGGAGCGAAGCATTGATGCGATTGTAGAAGAACAGACGGTAGAGGGTAGACCGTAGAGGGTAGACGCTAAGAGATGCGGGTGATTGCAGGGGAGTTCAGGTCGAGGCAGTTGCAGGCTCCGCGCGGGATGGCGACGAGGCCGACGAGCGACAAGCTGCGCGAGACGCTATTCAATGTGCTCGGCCCGCGAATCGAGGGCGCGAAGTTTGTGGACCTCTATGCGGGATCGGGTGCGGTGGGGATTGAGGCGATCAGCCGGGGAGCAGAGTTCTGCTGGTTCGCGGAGAAGGCTGCGCCGGCGGTTGCTGCAATTAAATCGAATCTGAAGGCGTTGAAGGTGGCAGGTGGGTATGCGGTGGAGGATCGCGGTGTGGCGCGGTTGTTGGCCGCGCTGATGAAGGATAAGCGCGAGGTGGACCTGGTGTTTCTGGATCCGCCGTACGAGGCTGAGGAGGAGTACAGACGGACGTTGGACTTCTTGGGCGAGCATGCGGCGGAGGTGCTGGCTGCGGATGCGGTGGTGATTGCGGAGCATGCGCGGAAGGCACAGATGGCCGAGAGGTTTGGGGAGTTGGAGAGGTACAGGACGCTGGAGCAGGGCGACGCGGCGCTGAGTTTTTACAGGCGCGGTACAGTCATGCGCTGAAGCCGCCGCCGGTGTGGTGTCCGGTTGCGAGATCGACGACGAAGGGGACCTCGCGGTCGGTGCGCATATCCCAGCCGTAGCCGTGAAGCTGGTTGTCGCGGATGCCTGAAAGGCTGAGGCCTTCCCATGTGAGGCGTGCGGTCTCCCACGCAGGACCGTCAGGACCGATGGCCGCGATGGTGTGGAAGCCGGCGAGGAGAAGCAGGTTGTGCTCCGTTGCGGGGAGAACCCTGACCACTGGCTTGGGGGTGACGAAGGTGCAGCGTTCAGGCGCGAGGGTATCGGCGAGGTAGGCGTAGCCGCCGGCGACGGCGAGGATGTCATCTGCGCGCGGGCAGGACCAGACGCCGGTGAGTGCGTTCGGGTCGCGGAAGCCGAGCGCGCATGTGGCCAGGAATGTGCCGCCGGATGCGGGATGGATTTGGAGCAGGAGCGCGCCGCGGGCGAGCGTGTCTTCTTCGCCCGGCACGCGCTGCGGCCAGGTGAACT
This sequence comes from uncultured Verrucomicrobiae bacterium, assembly GCA_963716225.1. Classification (GTDB taxonomy): domain Bacteria; phylum Acidobacteriota; class Terriglobia; order Terriglobales; family Acidobacteriaceae; genus Granulicella. The sequence continues at coordinate 3,132,177 of OY970299.1, forward strand.
GGAGCGCAGGTGCGATGAGCGGCGGAGTGGGGAGTATCTCGGCGCGCCAAGTGGCAGAGAAGGCGGCGGACGAGGCCACCGTCGGCGGTGTGGGCCCGGGTGAGGTCAACGGAGGTGCTCCCATCCGCCGGGCTCGAGGGGGAGCGCGGCTGCCGTCGGGCGCGATGAGGGTCATGAGCGGGCGATTGCGGCCGGCGCGGCGGATTTCGCCGATCTGAGTGAGCGCGACTCCCGCGATGGCGCGCGGAACGGAGGCGGAAGGAGGCGCGGTGAAGAGCAGCTCGTAGTCTTCGCCGCCGTGCAGCGCGTTGTGGAGCGCGGCCTCGGGAGGTTGGGTGCGAGTGAGGCGGTGCAGTGGGAGCTTCGCGCTTTCGATCTCGGCAGCCACACCTGATGCGATGCAGAGGTGGGCCAGGTCGGTGGAGAGGCCGTCGGAAAGATCAATGCAGGCGGAGGCGAGGCGGCGGCGAAGGATGGACTGTCCGGCGGCGAGACGCGGCTGGGGATAAAGGTGAGGATGATCGGAGTTGTTTGCCGTCTTCGTGGAAGCTTTGGAGGTCTCGCGCTTGGGCGCTGAAGTCAGGGTGACGAGTTCGGCGGCGGAACCTCCCAGGTCGCCGGTGACGAAGATGCGGTCGCCGGGCTGTGCGCCGGAGCGGCGCAGGGCGCGGCCCGAGGGCGTGGCGCCGAGCAGAACAATGTCGATGGTGATGTCGTTGCAGGCGGCTTCGGCGGTGTCGCCGCCGGCGAGGGGCGTCTTGGTGGCGGCGGCGAGAGCGAGCAGGCCATCGAGAAAGCCTTCCATCCATGTGGCTTCGGTCGCGACGGCGCGCGGGATGGCAAGCGACAGAAAGGCGGCGAGCGGGCGCGCGCCCATGGCGGCGAGATCGCTGAGCCCGCGTGCCAGGGAGCGGTGCCCGACGGCACGGGCGGGGTGCCAGTCGCGGCGGAAATGGCGGCCTTCGAGCGTCATGTCTGTGGTGAGAACGATCTCGTGGCCGCGCGGAGGAGAGAGGATAGCGCAATCATCGCCGATGCCGAGGCGGAGAGCGCCGGCGCCGCGCGCGGTTACAGCCGCACGCTGGCGTATGCGCTCGATCCAGGCGAGTTCGCCATTAGGTGCCGCGGCGGTTTGGGGCTTGCGTGCAGTGACGTCACTACGCGGGGCCGAGTCGGGCGCGGTCGTGGCGGAAGAGGGCACGAGGGTCAGGATAGCGCCGGGTGCGACGCACGCAACTGTGCAGAAGGTGTGTGCGGTGCAAATCTTTGCGGCAGCGTATGCCAGAAATGTGCCATTCCGTTTGCCCGGCGGTTAGGCGACCATTTACCATAGAGGTACACGGAAGATGGTGGGTGAATGGCCTGCTGCTCCGTCCTCATGCCCCTTCGCGAGCCGCTCAACGTGGCCCGGGCAAGACCAGGACCTGATCTGCGCCACGACTTAAGTGCGCGCAGCGAGGGCAGTACGGAGCGACCGGAACGTTGCGCAAGCGCCACATCGTCTATGTCACGCAGGGAGAGGACGGCAGCACTGACCGTGTCTCCATCCCGATGCGCTATGTGTATGTGTTCATTGCCGCAGCGGTGACGGGCATGTTCACGATCGCGGGGATGGCGGGGTCGTACACGCGGATGCTGGTGAAGGCGGAGTCGGTGAACACGCTGCGCGATCAGCTTGCGATGAGCCGCCAGGATTATGCGCATCTGGAGAAGTCAAACCACGAGAAAGATGTGCAGGTGGCGAGCCTGGGATCGCTGGCCGGTGAGATCTCGGCGATTTATGGGCTGACGGCGGGCAAGCTGACGCTGGTGCACGGGCACTCGCTGAAGCTGAAGAAGTCCGCGGCGCAGGAGGCGGCGAGCGCGCCGCTGACCAGCGATGAGACCAGCGATGAGAGCTATCATCAGTCGCTCGATACGTATCTTGCGCTGGAGAAGACGGCGGACTCGGGGCTGGGCATGGGAACGATGCGTCCCGACCTGTCGCTGGGCGAGCGCGCGGTTTTGAGCAACCTGGCGGGAATTGACCTGGCCGGGCCGAATATGCCGGACATGTGGCCGATCCTGGGGCCGATTACGAGCGGCTTCGGCGAACGCGAGGACCCGATTCTGGGCGGCGGGGAGGGCGAGTTCCACAAGGGAGTCGATATTGGCTCGCCGGATGGAACGCCAGTGCATGCGCCGGCGGATGGGCGCGTGGTGAAGGCGGGCCCGGGTACCGGATATGGACGTGAGATTGAGATCGATCACGGCAATGGACTGGTGACGCTGTATGGCCATCTTTCGGGCTACAACGTCACGGTTGGCGAGCAGGTCGTGAAGGGCCAGGTGATTGGGTTCGTCGGGCACTCGGGACGAACCACCGGATCGCATCTGCACTATGAGGTGCAGGTGCGCGGAACGGCCGTGAATCCGCACAAGTACCTGCGGACGACAATGGCGCAGCTGGGCGGGACTGGAACGTCGAGCTAGGCTGGGAAGGATTTGCAAGGAGGGCACGGTTACGACCGTGCCCTTTTGTGTGCGCGGAGAGTCGTGCTACGGTCTAGTTGCCTTCAGCTCAGTACATCGCCATGATCTCAATCCGCGCGCACGTCCTTCAGCTCGTCAGCATCCTCGCATTCGCCTTTTCTGTTCCGGCCCTGGCCCAGTACTCGATCAGGAACATTGAGATTCACGGCGCAGCGCCCTACACACAGGACGAGATTCTTGTTGTGTCGGGGCTGCGGCCGGGCCAAATGATGTCGCATGACAGCCTGGGGAACGCCGCGCAGCATCTGCTGGATACGGGAGTCTTTGCGGACGCGTCAATCGAGCTCACGGGCACTGGCACGGCGCGGACCGTGCAGATCGAGCTGAAGCCGCTGCCGGCGAGTGCGCTTGCGCCGGCGACGTTCGCGAACTTTCCATGGTGGACAGCGGCGGAGCTCGATGCAGCGCTGCGCAAGGCGGTGCCGTTCTACCGCGGCGGGATTCCGCCGGCCGGCAATCTTGCGGACAGTGTGGATGCCGCGCTGTCCTCGATGCTGGCTGCGAAGGGCGTATACGCGACGGTTACCAATGGATCGGTTGCGCGCACGAACTCTCACCCGGGCGCGACATGGGACTTTCATATCGATTCGCCGAGTGTGCGGGTGAGTGCGGTGCATCTGCGCGGCGCCCTTCCTTCAGGTCTGGTTCCGGCGATGCAGCGGCTGGTGAACCGGAGCGCGGGCATGGCGTTCAATGAGAACTCCAGTGGCATGGAAGATTTCCTGCTCGCTCCTTTGCGCGATTTCGGGTACGTTGACGCGCAGTTGGCGGAAGTTACGCGGACGGTGTCAGCGGCCGGGGCGGGATACGCAGTCGATTACACCGCAACGATTGTGCCCGGCGATGTGTACCACCTCAATGCAGTTGCGTGGCAGCCGAGTGCGGTTTACGCGCAGGACGCTTTCGATCGCGATTCGAAGCTGCACAGCGGGGATGCCGCTTCGCAGAAGGCGCTGCTCGAAACGGAGCAGGCGATTGTGAATGCGTACCTGCAGGTTGGGTATCTCGACGCGTACGTGGATGCGCATGCGCAAAAAGATGGGGCTGCTCACACGGTGAGCTATGCGTTGGCGGTTGTGCCGGGTGAGATCTATCACGTGAAATCTGTCACGCCTGTCAATTTGTCGGCGGCTGCGCAGCAGGACTTCGATCGCGGCTGGCTGCTGAAGCCGGGCGCTGTCTACAATCCGCTCTACACGGCGAAATTCCTCACCAGCAACACGGCGCTGCGCAACCTGGCGGGTTATACGGCGAGCTTTCAGGCTGCGGCCGACTCGCAGACGCACATGGTCGATCTGACCATCAACTTCATGCGGACGGGCGGCCAGTGAGGTTCGCGAGTCAGCGAGCCAGCGTGTGCGATCCGGCATCGACTCCGCTGACTCGCCGACTTTGTGGTTTGTTCAGCGCTCGGTGAAGGCGGCCAGCTTGTCGAGGCAGCCGTTCCATCCCCTGTTGTGGCCCTCGGCTGCGGCCGTCGAGATGAAGCCTTCGTGAACCAGCTCGAGCTCGGTGCCGCCCGGGACCTCCTTCAGACGCACGGTCACGATGGTGTGCTCGTCGGGGAAGAAGCTGGGATTCCAGGTAAAGCGAACGAGCTCGGGCGGGCGGACCTCGAGATACTCGCCGGTCGTCGATGTATCCCGGGTGACGGCGGGCTCATCGGGCGAACAGTTGGTCGATGGGCCGCGCATGGTGAGGTGATGGCGTCCGCCCGGCCGCGGGTCGGATTCGGCGCGCGTGCAGGTGAACCCGGCTGGTCCCATCCACTGCGTGAGCTGGTCGGGGTTGGTCCAGGCGGCGAAGACGCGCTCGCGTGGCGCACGGAGGAAGCGGGTTAGGTGGATGCGGGGTGCAGTGGTGGGCATGGTGGTCTCGGGCGAAGCGACGGCTGTGCTCATGGCAATTCTCCTTTGTGGGACGGCGGATCTTCGAGGAATTTTTCCAGGTTGTCGAGGCGTTGGTTCCAGAAGCGGGAGTAGAAGGCAATCCACTCTTCCGCCGCTTTGAGCGATTGGGCCTGCAGGCGAACGATGTGAAAGCTTCCGCGGCGCTCGCGCGCGACCAGCTCGGCCGATTCAAGCACCTTGAGGTGCTTGGAGACGGCGGCGAGTGTCATCCGGTGCGGCCTGGCAATCTCGGTCACGGTGCGCTCTCCTGCGGTGAGACCGCGAAGGATAGCGCGCCGTGTGGGATCGCTAAGCGCGTGGAAGACGGAGTCGAGTCGAGCTGCGGATGATTCAACCATTCGGTTGAATAGTAGGAGCTTCCGGGAGAGCTGTCAACCGTTTGGTTGAATGTTTTTTGCTTCTTGACAATATTGCAGATTGCGATACACTCATTGCAATCCGCAATGAGCGCCCATTGCGGATGTAAATTTCGGTTCTCGGTTTTATGAAGCTTTGCGACAAAATCCGGTACCTGCGCGAGGTGGAAGGACAGCTTCGCGGGCTGGGCCGCGCGATGACCCAGGGCGAGCTGGTGAGAGCGATGCGCCAGGAGATGGGCAGCGGCGAAGGTGCCAATGCGGCTAACGGATCGCTGAGCCAGAGTTATCTTTCGCAGATTGAGAGCGGCGCGCGCCCGCACCTGACGAATACGACGCGGCTGCTGCTCGCGAAGTTCTTCAAGGTGCATCCGGGATACCTGGTCGATGATCCGGACGGATATCACGCGGAGCTGATGAGTGAGCTGCGCGGTCAGGCGACGCTCGACGAGAAGCTGGACCTGTGGCTGATCGGCGGGGCGGAGCGCTTCCGGCGTGACCCGGAGTTGCGGCGCGCGCTGCTGGCGATTGCGCGGCATGAGGATTCGCGGCGTTGCTTGTTGCTGCTCGAGAGTATTTTGGAGACGCCGTCGTTGAGTGAGCGGCTGCTGGAGTTGCTGCGGCCGGAGCAGGAAACGAGGCCGAGGTCGCGCAAGTCACCTCAGTTGGTCGCGGCAGAGCCGGTGACAAGTGTGACGCGGAAGTCGACCAGCGGCGCGGGCAATGGATCGAGCGGTAATGGATCGAGCGGGAATCGATCGAACAGCAATGGATCGAGCGCGAAGAGTTCGCAGCGCAAACGTGGAGGGTCGAAGCGATGATCTTCGTGAATTTGGATTGGAACGCGATTTATCTGACGTGTTTTGGTGTGGGCCTTGTGTTGAGCGTGTTGGCGTTCTTCAGTGGGTTCGGGCACCTGCATTTCGGGCACGTGCGGCTGCACTTTGGCCAGCACCATCTGGGCGCGCACCATGGCGCCGGCTTGCGCGCAGGCGCGCATCACGCCGCGCAGATGTCGCCGCTGAACGGGTTCACGATTGTGGCGTTTCTGTGCTGGTTTGGAGGCACGGGATACCTGCTGCATCACGGAAGCGCGCTGTCGAACGCGCTGGTGCTGCTGCTTTCGATTGTGAGCGGAGTTGTCGGCGCGTCGATCGTGTTCTGGTTCTTGAGCCGCGTGCTGATGGCGCGGGAGAAGACGCTGGAGCCGGCGGACACGGACATCACCGGCATGGTGGGCAAGCTGAGCGGCGGCATACCGAAGGGCGGCGTGGGCGAGATGCTGTACTCGCAGAACGGCGCGAGGTGGTCGGCGCTGGTGCGCGCTGAAGACGCGCAGCCGATTGAGCGCGGCGCGGAGGTGATTGTGATGCGGCGCGCGAAGGGTGTGGCATACGTGCGGCGCTGGGATGAGTTTGCGCACGGCCTGCTCGGCAACGAGCCGGCGCGCAATGCAGAGGAATAGAAGGACGCGGTAAGGGATTGAGGAAAGAGGCAAGAAATGTCGAACAACTACATTGTGATGATCGGTCTCATCGTTCTGGGCACGCTGTTCTTGATGGGTATGCTGGCGCGGCTATTCCGCAAGGCGGGGCCGAACGAGGCGCTCATTGTTTATGGCATTCGCGGGCAGCGCGTCATCAAGGGCCACGGCACGGTGATTCTGCCGGTTGTGGAGCATGCGCGCGTGCTGTCGCTGGAGCTGATGAGCTTCGATGTGGCGCCGCAGCAGGATCTTTACACCAAGCAGGGCGTCGCGGTGACGGTCGAGGCTGTGGCGCAGATCAAGGTGCGATCGGACAACGAGAGCATCATGACTGCGGCGGAGCAGTTCCTGAACAAGACGCCGGCGGAGCGCGAGGGCTTGATCCGCCTGGTGATGGAAGGCCATCTGCGCGGCATCATCGGTCAGCTCACGGTGGAGCAGATTGTGAAAGAGCCGGAGATGGTGGGCGAGCGGATGCGCGCGACCTGCGCCGAGGACATGAGCAAGATGGGTCTCGAGGTCGTGAGCTTCACGATCAAGGAGGTCCGCGACAAGAACGAGTACATCACCAACATGGGCCGTCCGGACATTGCGCGCATCAAGCGCGACGCGGAGATTGCGACCGCCGAGGCGGAGCGCGATACAGCCATTCGCCGGGCGATCGCTTTGCGCGAATCCGCAGTCGCGAAGGCAACGGCCGACCAGGAGCGCGTGCTGGCGGAGACGTTGTCGTTGGCCAAGCAGGCGGAGGCGCAGCGCGATCTGGATGTGCAGAAGGCGCAGTTTACCGAGACAGCAAAGCGTCAGCAGGCGACGGCCGACAAGTCCTATGAGCTGCAGACGAACGTGATGCAGCAGAAGGTGATTGCCGAGCAGGTGAAGGTGCAGCAGATTGAGAAGGAAGCGCAGGTCAAGGTGCAGGAGGCCGAGATCCAGCGCAATGAGAAAGAGCTGATCGCCACTGTGCTGAAGAAGTCGGAAATTGAGAAGCAGCGCATCGAGAACATGGCGAACGCCGAGCGGGCGCGGCTGGTTGCTGAGGCGGAAGGAAGGGCGACGGCGATTCGAGCGCAGGGCGAGGCTGAGGCTTCGATCATTTACCAGAAGGGCGAGGCCGAGGCGAAGGCGATGAACGTGAAGGCAGAGGCGTACCAGGGATGGTCGCAGGCCGCGGTCGTCGACAAGCTGATCACGAACCTCGCGGATGTGGTGCGCGCGATGGCCGAGCCGCTGGCGAATGTGGACAAGATCACGATCGTGTCTACGGGCGACGGGAAGACGACCGGCGCGCACAAGCTCACGGGCGAGATGACGGAGATTGCGGCGCAGGTCCCGGCGCTGTTTGAGGCGCTGAGCGGGATGAACCTGAAGGAGCTGATGACGAATGTGAAGAGCATGTCGGCGCGGCCGAACGGCGTGTCGTCGAACGGAGCGAACGGGTCAGGACCGGGCTCGGGTGCGGCGATGGGCAGTTCTCCAATGCTCGAAGGCAGCACGGACGGGCACGAGAGTTAGTAACGGAGTACAGATGGAAGGAGAAAGTCATGGGACTGATGGAACGAGTAGCGACGCTGCTGCGGGCGAACGTGAATGACCTGATCGATCGCGCCGAGGATCCGGAGAAGATGCTGAAGCAGCTGCTGACGGATATGGAGAACCAGTTGATGCAGGTGAAGACGCAGGTGGCGATTGCGATTGCGGATCAGCACCTGCTGGAGAAGAAGGCGAACGAGCAACGCGCGACTGCCGATGGATGGCGCAGGAAGGCGGAGCTCGCGGTGGACAAAGGCGAGGATGATCTGGCAAGGCTGGCGCTGGAACGCGGGTTGAGCCATGACGGCATGGCGGAGGCGTTCGCGCGGCAAGTGAATGAGCAGTCTGCCGAGGCCGATGCGCTGCGCACGACGTTCAACAAGCTGCAGCAGAAGCTCAAAGAAACTCAAGCCCAATGCGAGCTCTTGGTTGCCGAGCACAGGAGAGCGAAGATGATCGGCAAGGCGACGGCGGCGCAGGAGAAGGTGACGGGCGTGACCGTTGGTTCAGTCGCGCGCGGCAGTGCAATCACGCGGATGAAGGCGCGGATCGGAGATGCCGAGGCGAAGAACTACGCGGCGAAGGAGTTGGGCAACGGCGCCATTTCAGGCGACGCGCTGGACGACAAGTTCGAGCGGCTGGAGCGCGATGAGAAGATCGAGCGGCTGCTGGGCGAGTTGAAGCAGAAGCAGCGGATGCTGGAGGCGGGGTGAGGGGGTACCCCTCCCCCCTGCCTGCTCTCAAATTCTTGATTTCATTGGAGGGCATCTGCAAAGTATTGATTCCAGAGATCTTGTTGACAAAATCTCTGGAATCAAAGGCATGCGGCGGTTGGTCGTACAATTCAACCCCAAACAAAAAGGGCCGCCTGGATGGGCGGCTTTTTTCCTAATCTCTATATATCCAGTTTTTCTTTAATCTCTATATATCCAGTATAGCCGGCCGGTTGTAATTGTTTCCGGATTTTTTCTCAACAGGGTTCCGCGTTTGCTTTGTGCTGCTTGCCCGGTTTTCCACGGTTTCCAGCTCTTGACAGCATTTCAGGTTGGGGGTTTCTGGCCGGAGTTACTGGCCGGTGTAGGTGACGTGCCAGACGGAGCGGGAGCCGTCGTCGGTGACGAAGAGCGAGCCGTCCGGGGCGACGGCTACGCCGACAGGGCGGCCCCAGACCTGGCCGTCTTTGGTGACGAAGCCGTCGAGGAAGTCGTCGTACTCGCCGGTGGCCTGGCCGTTGTGCATGGGGATGAAGATGACGTTGTAGCCGGCGCGGTTCTTGCGGTTCCAGGAGCCGTGTTCGGCGGCGAAGGCGCCGCCGCGAAAAGGTGCCGGAAAGGCGGAGGCCGGAGGATTCATTGTCCTGCAATCTCCACCCGATTGACTGGGTTTGCGGCGATCAGAATCGCGGCAATCGGCACGGGCCGCCATCATGATTTGCCCTGTCGTGGGATAGAAGGTCATCTCGAGCGAAGCCATGTGCGGCTGGACGAGGACGTCGGGCGTGCGGACCTGTGCGTGAATGTCTTCGCGCTTGCAGTTCCTCGCTTGTGACTCATCGAGCGGCTTAGGCAGTTGCGGATTGGGGCCGGTGCCATTCGCGCAGGGGTCCTGCAGGCGCGGATCGCGATGGCCGCCCATGTAGTACCAGGGCCAACCGAAGAAGCTGCCTTCGGGCACGCTGGTCACGTAGTCGGGGACGAGATGGTTGCCGAGGTTGTCGCGTTCGTTGACGGAGCACCATAGCTGGTGTGTCTCGGGGTTGATGGCTTCGCCGACGCAGTTGCGAATGCCGTGCGCGTAGACCTCTTCGAACTTGCCGTCGGGCGTGTACTCGAGCACGTCGGCGCGGTGGAACTCGCGCGGGTGCGTGTCGGCGTCGTCGACGTTGGAGCCTGAGCCGACGGACACGAGCATGTGCTTGCCGTCGGCCGAGAAGACGACGTCGCGTGTCCAGTGGCCGCCGCCGCGAAGCTGTGCGTAGCCCGGAATGTTGGGCACGACCGTCTGCGGACCGGCAGTCGCGTGCAGATCACCGCTGTGATATGGAATCCGCTCAATGGTTGTCGCGGTGCCAACGTAGACCCACTGCGGATCCGGGCCAAGCGGATAGAAGGCGATGCCGAAGGGGTGATCGAGACCGGTCGCGAACTTTTCGATCTGCTGCGCTTTGCCGTCAGGGCCAACGCCGCGGAGGACGAAGAGTATGCCGGCCTGCGAGTCGGCGAGGAAGAGGTCGCCGTCGGGCGCGAAGCGGATCAGGCGCGGTTCGACGAACGTTCCTCGAGAGGCCTGGGTGGTCTGGCGTTTCATGTCGGCGCGCTGCATGGGCGTGGAGTCGCCGCCGGCGTAGAGCGTGACCTTGAAGCCGGCGGGTGCGGTGGGCCAGGCGCCTGCAGGTTTTGGAACAACCGTCGGACCATTGTCGACGGCCTCGGCGGGATTCGGCTCCGGCAGGTCGGCAAGCGTGATCTTGTGGCGAACGCCGGGCTGCTCCTGCGCGTAGTCAGTGAATGCGGACTGGCCGGTAAGGAGCTGCTGCCCGCTGGCAGGGAGTGTGAGGGCGGAAAAGATGGAAAGGACGACGAAAGAATTCAGATTGTGCAGCGTATGCATCCACGACCTCGCGGGTGATTTTGACCGACAAATGTTGTGATGCGTTGCGAAACAGGGCTCTCTGCTGATTATTTCGACGTTGCAGGATTCGTTGAAGCCTCAGGCTCGATGGCTGCAGAGGCGGGGTTGTGTTCGGAGAGCATGGCTTGGAGCTGGTCGAGGGTCGCGGAGGCGTGAAGGATGGCGCGATCGTCGCGGTGCTGCAAGGTGGCGGAGTCGAGCACCTGACGGAGCGCAGTGTCGGCGGCACCGCGTGGCGGCGCGGCGCTGGCGATGCCGCGAACGATGCTGAGTAGCGCGTTGAGGGCGTTAGAGGTCCGCTCGGCATCGAGCGGATCACCGGCAAACTCCTCGACGCGAAGGGCAGCGGAGCCACCGTGCAAAGGGCCGGCGGTGGTCCAGCGAATGCTGGCGACGAGGTCGCTTTCAGACGAGACCGGAAGCTGCAGGCCCAGGAAGGAGATGTGTCCCTCGTGCGCGAACGGGAGGCCGATGTGGCCGATTCCCCAGACCTCGGAGAGCAGGGGCACGTCACGAAAGCGCGCGGCGAGAAGAGAGGAACCGGGTGAGCTGACGGCGGAGGCGCGCGAGCGATCGAGGATGGAATGGATCTGTTCGGGCGTCGGCATGTTGGACGCCGCGACCATGTCATAGCCGAGCTGCGCGATGCGAAGCTGGCGGCCTTCGACCGGGATGGTGTAGATGATGCGCCCGGCGTAGGTCTCCTGGGATCGCGCGATGCTGGAGAGATATTGCGCGAGGCGGTGCCCGTCGAAGTGGGCTACGAAGACCTCCGAATACGCCACGGCGCCGTTGGGTCCGCGGGGGTTCGGCATGCGGTGCAGCGCGAAGGCGGCGGCGTCGAGGTCGCGCTCGGGGACGATGCCGGTCTCGTCGATGAAGCGCTGAAGCTCAGCGGTGCGCGCGACCTGCGTCTGGTCGAAGTGCGTTGCCGCGCGGAGCGGCTTCAGGTTCATGTAGATGATTGCGTCGCTCTCGGGCAAGAGGCGCGCGGCTTCGGGCGGCGCCTTAGCGCGGAGAAAGAGGGCGAGCGCGAGCGCTCCCAGAACGGCAAGCGCAATGACGAGCGAAATCCACGTGCGTCGTCGCATCAGCGGCCCACGCACCGACGAGAAAGTCTCACGAGTTCAGGATACGACCGACTGGGGAGTAAGAGAAAGCCATTACTCGCGGATGGAGAAGGTGAAGATTTTGCCGGCGTCCGAAAGTCCCGGGACATTGGAGGAGCCTGGTGGAAGGATGCCGTACTCGCCCTTGATGATATCGACGGGAACGGTGAAGACGTACATCTGCGCGGCGACCTTGTGCGGTGTGAACTCAACCTCATCGCGGTCGGAGCCGGTGGTGGAGTGGAAGAGGCCACCGGTTTTTACGCGGAAATCGCGGCTGTGCGCGTGTTGCTCGAAGCGAATGAAGTCATACTCCTCGGGCTGCGTGCCGGCCGGTGTGTAGATGAGGATGTTGACGCCCGTCTGGAGAACCAGCGGTGACTGCTGGCCATCGAGATGGCCGTTCATGTCCTGCTTTATCAGCCCGTCGGTCGCGGCATTCTTCAGCCAGCCGCTGGACTTGAATTCGACGCGCTCGGTTTTGAGCGGGATCCATTCGCCGGTCTTCCGATCCTGGTAGTAGGCGCCGATCTCATCGATCCCGGCTGCGAGCGGAGCGGGATTGACCTTGTTCGTGGCGTGGTAAACGAGCCCGGCGCTGCGGGCCTGCATGGCCGCGATCACCTGCTGCGAGAGGCCGGCGTTCTTGAGCGCGATGAGATCGTCGGGGGAGGTATCGTAGCGGCCGGGCTGGGTCTGGATGGTCTGGATGATGATGGTGTCGTCGAGCCCCGCCTTCGACATCTTGATGACCGCGTCGTTGTCGATGTAGTGGGGGCGGGAGACGTCGGCTGAGGGCTGGATGGGGCCGGCATCGTCGGATGGGGTGGATGGGGTGGCTTGCGCGGCTGCGCGCGAGGAGCCGAGGGCAATCAACAGGAAGAGCAGGATCCCGAACGCAGGCCGCAGACGAGAGGCGCCGGCCGGCTGGACGAACGTCGTCATGCGCCACATCGTATCACCGGGAGGCGTCGGCGGCGTTGGCATGAGGTGGCGCGGATGTGATACACCGTCTGCGCAGCTTTGCTTGCCCGGGCCTATACGCAGACTCGCTATAGGAGATCGTGCCATGCTTTCCAAGCTCCTCCTCGCACTTCCATTCCTGCTCCAGACCGCCGCCGTTCAGAATCCTGCCGCTTCGAATCTACCGCCCATCAAGATGGGACTGTGGGAGGCGAGCATCACGTCCAGCACGAGCACACCGATGAAGACCCGCTCGTGCATGACGCAGCAGAGCTACCAGCAGCAGATGGCGCACGTTCCGGCGGGCTGCACGCTCACCAACCTTTCCAGAGGAAGCGCGAACATGAGCGGCGATGTGAGTTGCAAATCGCCGAACGGCGCGCAGGGCTCTGGACATTTTGACGCGGAGTTTCCGGACACGAGTACGATCAACAGCACGATCAGCATCACGGTCAACATGCAGGGGCGCAGCATGCCGATAACGGTCAAGACTCAGTCGCACTACATAGGCCCTGATTGCGGCGACATTAAGCCGGGAGCGGCGCAGATCGTCCACTAGGATCCGGGCCGGCAAAGCTTCCGTCGCGACGCGGCTCATGGTAAAGTCATATTCAGCGCTGCGCATTCTGGCAGCGCGCTGTGCTGTTTGCGTCCATTCGGCGATTTGCTGAGTGGATTTCGGAATTAGGCTGGCGTAGCTCAGCTGGTAGAGCTCCTGATTTGTAATCAGGCGGTCGGGGGTTCGAATCCCTTCGCCAGCTCCAGTCCTCCGGCGCGATGTCAGATCGCGAGGCAGTGCAGAGACGAGTTTGGTTGTACTGCTTGCCAGGAAGTTCCTCTGCAGTGTCCGCCAGCCTATCGTTCTCGGTTGTCTGTCGTGCGCAAGTGCGGCAGGCGGCGCGATGGGTGAAGCGAATCCTCCAGAACCTGAAAGGCAGGCAGCAGGGCACAGGTGGCCGAGTGGTTAATGGCAGCAGACTGTAAATCTGCCCGTCTATGACGTACGGAGGTTCGAATCCTCCCCTGTGCACCACGTTTTGACGGAGGGCCGGATGGCGAAGGGTCCTTCGAAGATGGCACCGGCGAGTACGGGGCGAATGGTCGTCGCGCTGGTGGTGCTGGGCATTTTGGCGCTGCTGGTGTGGCGCACGATCGACCCGGGCAAGGTGCAGCAGCTGGCATGGCTGTTGCTGGGGTTTTTCGCAGCACGTGTGCTGATCGGTTGGCAGCGGGCGCGTAAGATGGAGTAATAAAGCGGTAGCTTCGGGCTTTAATCCAAAGTGAATCGCGCGAGCGATTCAAAAGAAGCTGATGTAGCTCAGTGGTAGAGCACTCCCTTGGTAAGGGAGAGGTCATGGGTTCAAGCCCCATCATCAGCTCCAGAATTCTAGATACGAGAGGCGAGATACGAGATACGAGGAGTACTGCCTGTTGTGAAATCTTCGTATCTCGCATCTCGTTTCTCGCATCTGCAGTTTGCGGGAGTAACTCAGTGGTAGAGTCACAGCCTTCCAAGCTGTTGGTCGCGGGTTCGATTCCCGTCTCCCGCTCCAGATCTTAGGCAGGTTTCGGAGACGCATGTCGCAACCACAAGAAACAGATTTCAGCCACGTGGACCGCTCGCACGCGCTTTATGAGCGCCCTCCCGTCACTATCGTCGATGAGCCGACCTTCCGCACCGTGAAGACGGCCGTCGAGAGCTCTTTTGCCGCGCACAATGTGGAGAAGTTTCTGCGCTCGCTCGAGCGCGCCGGCCTTCGCATCCGTGACTTCGAGGCGGTGCTGAACGGCGGGAGGCTCGGCGTCAGCACGGCGGTCGAATACAACAAGCTGACCGACGGCGACCAGGGGCAGATTCGCGAGTTCTATCTCGCGTCGCTCAAGCAGGTCGAGCCTGCACTGCGCGAGAAGTACTTCAAGCTCTATGCCTATTACTGAGGCGTAGAAAAATAGACAAGATTCTGCAAGATTTGAGTTGAATTGCCGGAGGTCCGGCTAGATACAGGAGACAAGTTAGTCATGGCGAAGGAAAAATTTGATCGCAGCAAGCCGCACGTGAACGTAGGGACGATTGGACACATTGATCATGGCAAGACGACGTTGACGGCGGCGATCACCAAGGTGCTGTCCAAGCACAACCCGAAGAACACGTTTCGCTCGTTCGACACGATCGACAACGCGCCGGAAGAGCGCGAGCGCGGCATTACGATCTCGACCTCGCACGTGGAGTACGAGACCAAGAACCGGCACTATGCGCACGTCGACTGCCCGGGCCACGCGGACTACATCAAGAACATGATCACGGGCGCAGCGCAGATGGACGGCGCGATCCTGGTCGTTGCGGCGACGGACGGCCCGATGCCGCAGACCAAGGAGCACGTGTTGCTCGCTCGCCAGGTTGGCGTGCCGTACATCGTGGTGTTCCTGAACAAGTGCGATGCGGTGGAAGATGCGGAGCTGATCGACCTGGTCGAGATGGAAGTGCGCGAGCTGCTGTCGAAGTACGACTTCCCGGGCGATGACGTTCCGGTGATCCGCGGCAGCGCGCTCGGTGCGCTCAATGGAGAGGCGCAGTGGGAGCAGAAGATCGACGAGCTGATGCAGGCAGTGGACGACAACGTTCCCCAGCCTGACCGCCTGGTCGATCTGCCGTTCCTGATGCCGATCGAAGACATCTTTTCGATCTCGGGCCGCGGCACGGTGGTCACGGGCCGTATCGAGCGCGGCAAGGTGAAGGTTGGCGAGGAGTCGGAGATCGTCGGCTTCCGCGAGACGCGCAAGACGGTGGTCACGGGCGTCGAGATGTTCAAGAAGCAGCTTGACGAAGGTCTGGCGGGAGACAACGCGGGTCTCTTGCTGCGCGGCATCGCCAAAGAAGATGTGGAGCGCGGCATGGTGCTGGCCAAAACCGGCTCGATCACGCCGCACACGGTGTTCAAGGGCGAGGTCTACGTGCTGTCGAAGGAAGAGGGCGGACGTCACACACCGTTCTTCAACGGTTACCGTCCGCAGTTCTACTTCCGCACGACCGACGTCACGGGCTCGGCCAAGCTGCCGGCCGGCACCGAGATGGTGATGCCGGGCGACAACATCGCGCTGGAGGTCACGCTGCATACGCCGGTGGCGATGGAGAAGGGTCTCCGCTTCGCCATCCGCGAGGGCGGACGCACGGTCGGCGCCGGCACCATCGCCGAGATCATCAAATAAGGCAGACAGTAGAGGGCAGACAGTAGAGCGTGGAGAAGGCGGCGAGCTTCGGCTCGCCGCGTTTTTCTCGTTCCTGCTCGCCTCAAAAGCACGAATCCGGAATGACACCTGTCGAGCTTAGAGCCTCGTGGACAATGAGGCATGGCTTCGGTCGAAGGCACAAACCCTGCGCGCAGCTGGACCCGGCTGGATGGTGTCGACCTGCTTCGCGGGCTGGCGATCTTCCTTGTCTTGATGAATCACGTCAACATGCGACTGCTCGGAGCCAGGGTTCCTTATACAAAGGGCCTGCCGCCGCAGCTCGTGTCCTCGTTGGTGTGGAACGGCCAGTTCGGCGTGCAGATCTTCTTTGCAGTCTCTGGATTTTTGATTACAGCAACCACGCTGCGGCGGTGGAGAGCGCCAGGGCGCGTGAATATCGGCGAGTTCTATCAGCTGCGGTTTGCGCGGATTGCGCCGTTGCTGCTCCTTCTGCTGGCAGCTTTGAGTGGATTGCACCTCGCACATATAAAGCAATTTGTTGTTTCGCAGAAGACGGGTGGCCTCGGGCGAGCTCTGTTGGCTACGCTGACATTTCATGTGAATCTGCTGGAGGCCCAGCGCGGATACCTCCCAGCGAGTTGGGACATTCTTTGGTCACTCTCTGTGGAGGAGATGTTCTATCTCTTCTTCCCGCTGGCCTGCCGTATCTTTCGGCGAGGACGGTTTCTGTCGATTCCGTTGCTGGTATTCGTCGTGCTCGGTCCGTTTGCCAGAGCGCGGGTGTTCAATCCCAATCCGGTGTGGAGAGAATATTCGTATCTGGGCGGAATGGATGCGATTGCGATGGGCTGCCTGACGGCTTTGTTTATGGCGAGGAGGCGTCTTTCGCGTGGGATGTTGTGGATGGCGGGTTGTGTGGGGACAGCGCTGCTCATCTTCAGCCTGTGCTTTTCGATTCGGGCGTATATCTGGGGACTTGGCCGGAACGGGCTGAACATGACGGTGCTTGCTGTGGGGACTTGTATGGTCATCGCGGCAGCGGCGCAGACGCAGTGGCAGGCGCCGCGCATCCTCAATCCGCTTCTCACCCTCGGGCAGCGCAGCTATGAGGTTTACCTGACGCATGTCTTTGTTGTATTGGGCGTCTTCAGCCTGTTTCTCTCCGCCGGTAAGTCGATGAAGGCGGTTCCCGCGCTTTTTTTTGTCGCCATCGTGCTCTCAGCTCTATTGGGAGTGCTCGTGGCCAGAGGCTATTCAGAGCCGGTGAATCGCTGGCTGCGCAGGCGCTGGGGAGACGGACCCAGGAGGCTCGGCTCGGTCGTCGAATCCGACCAGGTCATTAGGCATGAGGGATCGGAGACCATACCAGCTTGAGCTCGGAATGCCCTTCCAGAATCCGCCGTTTTCGTGGATAATAGGGGAGAGCGCGGCCTGAAGCGCTCCACCCAGCAGCACAAATCAGGATTGGGTCAGCAGGGACCATAAGCCCTGCGTCGCGGCGTGTCAGATGGGCAGGGTAGAAACCTTGCAGAATCGACGACAAGCTGCTTGCCAGCCGAGGTGGCTGGCCACGTTATGAAGGAGAACTAGAAATGCGCGAGATCATCAGCCTGCAGTGTCCGGTGTGCAAGAACCGGAACTACTCGACTACCAAGAACAAGAAGACCACCACGGGGCGTCTCGAGTTCTCCAAGTTTTGCAATACGTGCCGCAAACACACGGATCACAAGGAGACCAAGTAGGCTCTCCGCCAACACAGGGGAGTAAGCTCAACGGTTAAACTGCCGGTCTCCAAAACCGGACTTCTCGGTTCGAATCCGAGCTCCCCTGCCAGTATTTTTTCGAGATTTCCGCAGTTTCTTTTTCGGAGATTTTCGGGCACCCGCGAGGGTTGCGGCACGTCTAGATGTTAGGAACCAGAATGGCCAAGGCAATTGCAGCAGCAGCGAACCCGGACGACTCCAACTCCAGCCTTCAGCAGGTGACGGCAGCCCCGCAGCGGCTGGTCGAGTTCCTGAAGGAAACGCGCCAGGAGATGGACAAGGTGGTGGCGCCGTCCCGCATGGAGGTCCGCAACACGACGATCATTGTGATCGTGACGGTCTTCCTCTTTGCCGCTTATTTTGAGCTGGTGGACCTCGTGCTCGGCCGCGGTATCGACCAGATGTTCCTGCACCTCACGCGTCACTAAGGCCCGGTTTTTTCAAGATTTCAGCGTGTTCCAAATGGACTGCGCACATGGAAAGTAATGACGATGGCAGACGAGTTGAATCTCGAACAGACCACGGAAGAGCAGACGGCGGCGGTCGACCAGAACCTCGGCGCAGAGGCTGACCAGACCCCGGCGTTCGACGCCGGCACGGAGGCGGCTGCGGAACAACCCGCGGCTGCCAACCAGAACTTCAAGTGGTACATCATCCACGCGTATTCCGGCTTCGAGCGCAAGGTGAAGGAGTCGCTGCAGTCGCGCGTCGCCGCGTACCACCTTGAGGACCGCGTCGGCCGCATCGAGATCCCGACCGAGCCCACAACGGAGCTTCGCAACGGCAAGAAGTACACCATCGACCGCGTGTTCCTGCCCGGCTATGTCTTCGTCGAGATGGCGCTCGACAACGATCTCTGGCACGTGGTGAAGAACACGCCGCGCGTCACGGGCTTCCTGCAGACCGGCGATCAGCCCAATGCGCTCTCCGAGGCTGAGGTCAACGCCATGCTGAACCGCAGCGACGTGACCAAGGAGAAGCCGAAGCTCAAGCTCAAGTTCACCAAGGGTGAGCAGGTTCGCATCACCGAGGGCCCCTTCGCCAATTTCAATGGTGCGGTCGACGACGTCAACGAAGACAAGCAGACCCTCAAGGTCATGGTCTCGATCTTCGGCCGTCCGACGCCCACCGAGGTCAGCTTCGCTAACGTGGAGAAGGCAGAGGAGTAAGCAGTTGCGCGATACCTGGGAGCAGAGATTCCCGGGGTATCGGTACACAGGATTTCCGTGCCGTGCTGCACAACAAATTCAGCGGCCGGTCACAAGGTTTTCCGCAGCTTTTCCGGAGCAACTTCCGGAGGTTGCCAACAAGTGTTGCACCCGAGGTTCACCTCAGCGAGCAAGCTCGATGGGGACCCCGAAGAGTTCCACCGGGCCTGGAGGATTCACGCTTCAAGAATCTTCATCGGCTCCCGGAAACGATCGCAGGAGTTCCAGCCCGGCCGCTTCACCGGACCTTCTAGCTCCTCAGGAACCATGAATCCAATGCCGCGCCGGCACTCCGGCTGAGCATTTATATGGAAGGACTACGAATATGGCACCGAAGAAGGTAAATGGCTACGTAAAGCTCCAGATCACGGCAGGCAAGGCGACGCCCGCGCCGCCGGTCGGCCCGGCGCTCGGACAGGCGCAGGTCAACATCATGGAGTTCTGCAAGCAGTTCAACGAGCGCACGGGCAAGGAGCCCGCGCTTGCCGGCATGACGATCCCGGTCGTCATCACCGTTTTCGCCGATCGCAGCTTCACGTTCATCACCAAGACGCCTCCCGCTCCGGTCCTGCTGCTCAAGGCGGCGGGCGTGCCGAAGGGCTCAGGCACGCCGAACAAGGACAAGGTTGGGAAGGTGACCGAGAAACAGATCCTCGAGATCGCCAAGCAGAAGATGCCCGACATGAACGCCGCCTCCGTTGAGGCAGCAGCCAAGACCATCCGCGGCACTGCCCGCTCGATGGGACTGGAAGTCGTCGCTTAAGAACTCAACGCAGCGAATCAAATAAAGGGAGCGCCAGATGGCGCTCCCTTTATTGTTATTCATCCCATGCAGCTTGCATCCATCGGCGCGTCTGCACGCACAGGCTCGGGCGCGCAGCACGCAAGCACCTGGTGCGGCGGCCGATCGACGTGGATCGCAAAAGGATTATTGGTGATTTGCGCCGGGGAATGTATCGTGGCCGTGAACATCCGGAGCGCGTTTCATGCCCCTCGCCAGGCGACTTAAAAATCTGATCCCGGGCTCTTTGCGCCGGGGAATAGCTCCGGTTGTTTACCGGAAGAACCTCAACCTTCTCGCCGGCTACTACGGGACTGACAAGTGGGGTCAGCACTGGTACACGCAGCATTACCAGCGCTATTTCGCTCCGCTGAGAACAGCGCGGATCAATCTGCTGGAGATTGGCGTGGGTGGATATGAGAACACCCAGAGCGGGGCGTGTTCTCTGCGCATCTGGAAGCGCTACTTTCCGAATGCCCGGATTGTCGGCATCGATCTCTTCGACAAAACGAAACTGAGCGAACCGAGAATTGATATTCGCGTCTGCGACCAGACCGACGCCGCCAAATTGAAGCGGCTCTCGGACGAGTATGGCGGCTTCGACATCATCATCGACGACGGAAGCCACATCAACGAGCACGTCATCAAGACCTTTCACACCCTGTTTCCGCTGCTCCGCCAGAACGGGATCTACGCGATCGAGGACACGCAGACGTCCTATTGGCCAGGCTATGGCGGAGGAGTTGAGAGAAGCGGCACGTTGATGGCGTTTTTCAAGAGCCTGACCGACGGACTTAATCATGTCGAGTATCCTGTCGCGGGTTATACGCCCAGTTACTTCGATCAGAACATCGTTGAGATGGCCTTCTTTCATAACCTCATCATCATTCGCAAAGGAAGCTACAGCGAGAAGGCCAGCGCGCCCGAACTCTTGCGCGAGGAGATCGAACGCATGCAGGCGGTAGAGAGTGAAGCAACCAGTTAGCTCAACTGCGTCGTGGCGTTGTCATAGCCCGGCTTGCCGCAGCAACTCCTGAGCCGTTCCAGCGAGCAACGGAAACACAACCAGCTTCGCGCTGCGCGGAAGCCCATTCTCGAGTGCTGTACACGCATCGCACAAAATGCCGCTGACGCTCTCCAGCCCGCGCTGCCATCCTGGCTTGCGCGCATCGCGGAACAGCAGCGCGTCCGCAGGTACACCTGCCGCGGCGAGCATGGTGCGGGCCTTCTCCAGAAACTCCGGCCAGTGCGAGACGACCGCGATGAGAATTCCCTTGGGCGCTGGAGTCCACGGAATCAGCCACTCTGTGGCGGATGTGATCGGCAGCACAATCAGTTCAACACCGGCCGGTAGAGCGCCGCGAACCGCACGCTCCTGACTTGGCCGGCAAGACACGACAGCGCCGGCCAGCGTCTCCGCGCTGCAGTGCGCGAGTGAGCAATCCTGCACGTCGTGCGAGGTGAGGCCGCGCAGCTCGGTAACTATGATCCGGCGAAGCTCCGCGTCAGGGTCGACCAGCAGCAGGTGGTCCGGCGCGGGTGCCGCAACCCACTCTGCCATGCGCTGACGAAGCGCCGCTGTTGGAAGGCCAAGCTCGTGTGCGCGGCGAAAGAATTCAGCGATGTGCGCGTCAATGCGTGCTTGTGCGCTCTGATCCTCGCGGCGTTCGCACACATAAACGCCGCTTCCATGCCGCAGCTCTGTCCATCCATCGCGTTCAAGCTCGCGGTAGCCCGCGCTGACCGTGTTGGGATGAATCGCAAACCGGCGCGCCAGCTCGCGTGTGCTGGGCAGGCGATCGCCGGGCCGAAGGTCGCCGCTCAGGATGGCAAGCTGCACCTGGGTCACGAGCTGGCGATACAGCGGAACCTCGGCGTTGGGAGCAAACCAGAGTCGCATGCGCGTCTTGACGGGAGCTTACCAGCACACTTGCTCTGGTCAATCGCCATCTGCGAAGGCATAATGGCTGCTTCCCGCGTGTAAGCTCTTTTCCGCGCACGCGCTCTGGAGACCGCCGCCCCCACATGTTTGCGCCCTCTACGTTTGCTGTCGCGCTTCTGATGACGATCGTCAGCACAATCTGCTGGGGGTCGTTCGCCAACACCTTCAAAGGCACACGCAACTACCGCTTCGAGATTTACTACTGGGACTACGCAGTTGGGATTTTTCTGATTGCGGTGATTCTTGCGCTCACGATGGGCAGCGCGGCCGGCGGCCCGACCGCGTTTGTTCCGAATCTCCGCGACGCAGGCGTTCTCAACCTCTCGTACGCCGCAGTCGGCGGCTTCATCTTCAACATCGCGAACGTGCTGCTCATCGCTGGCATTGAGATCGTTGGGCTTGCCGTTGCTTTTCCGCTTTCGATCGGCATCGCGCTGGCGGAAGGCGCGATCCTCGCCTACGCTCTCGAACCCAAGGGCAATCCGGTGCTGCTCGGTCTCGGCGTGCTGATGAGCCTGGTTGCGGTGGTTCTGGTCGGCAAGGCCTACGGTGCGCTGCGCGCCGGCGCTGGACCGACCTCGCGCAAAGGCACGGTGGTTTGCGTGATCTCGGGGCTGCTGATGGGTACATGGGCGCCGTTCGTCACGCTCGCGATGACGCGCGGCGAGCACACGTTGACGCCGTACACGACGACGGTCCTTCTCACTCTGGGCGCGCTCGTGTGCTGCTTCTTCTTCAATACCATCCTGATGCGCAAGCCTATCATCGGCACGCCCGTCGCCGGCGGAGACTACTTCCGCGCGCCGGCCGGCTATCACGGTCTTGGCCTGCTCGGCGGCGCGATCTGGGGCGTCGGCATGGCGTTCAATCTTGTCGCGGGCTCGGCCGTCGGCGTCTCCATCTCGTACGCCATCGGCCAGGCTTCGCCGATGGTCGCGTGTCTCTGGGGCGTGTTCGTGTGGCATGAGTTCCGCGGCGCGAGCACAAAAGCGAAGAGCTATCTGGCCGCAATGTTTGCCGCCTACATCCTCGCCATCGTCCTGATCGCAAGCGCACATTCGGGCTAACCTCATCGCCCGTCTACGGAGCAAGTCCGCATGAGTAAGACCGTTCTCGTCCTCGGCAGCTTCGTGGCCGACGTTGCCTTCCGCGCCTCACGCCTGCCCGCCTGGGGCGAAACCCTGATGGGCTCCGGCTTCGCGCTCGGCCCCGGGGGCAAGGGATCCAATCAGGCCGTTGCTGCCGCTCGCGCCGGAGCGCGTGTGCAGATGGCCTCAAAGCTCGGCGACGACACCTTCGGCCAACTCGCGCGCACCACGTGGGCCGACGCCGGAATCGATGATTCGCTCACACCGAACTGTGGAAGCGCCACCGGCGCGGCAGCCATTCTCATCGACCAGGCGCGCGGTGAAAACGCGATCATCGTTGTCCCTGGCGCGTGTTTCACGATCACGACCGAAGAGGTCGACGCGATGGCCGACGCAATTCGCGCGGCTGGCATTCTGCTGACGCAACTTGAAATGCCTGTCCCCGTAGTAGAGCGCGGCCTCAGCATCGCGCGGCAGGCCGGCGTCACGACGATCCTCAACCCCGCACCCGCACCGGCTGCTCCGTTGCCCGACAGCCTGCTCGCACTAGCCGACTTCGTTGTGCCCAACGAGAGCGAGGCGGCGCTCCTGACCGGCCTGCAGGTGGAGACGATTGCTGACGCAGATCGCGCCGCCGCGGCACTGCAGCAACGCGGAGCGCGCAACGTTATCCTCACGCTCGGCGCGCGCGGCGCGCTCGTGCGCACAGCCGCAGGCGAGACCACGATCATCCCGGCATTCGATGCGGGACCCGTGCTCGAGACGACCGGCGCAGGCGATGCTTTCTGCGGAGGTCTCGCCGCCGCGCTCGCTGAAGGCCAGCCGCTGCTCGATTCCGTGCGCTTCGGCAGCGCCACGGCAGGCATCTCAGTCACCCGGCCGGGCACCGCGCCCTCGATGCCCAAACGCGCAGAGATCGATGCTCTACTCTCCCGAAAATGAGATCTGAGCTGAGTGCTCACGCGATCGCGAACAACGTGCCTTGCGCAGGCTGCTCGCTTCGAAGGACATCGCGCGCCGGCTGCGGCGCTTTGCGCGCGGAGCTCCCCGGATGAGCGCCGTTGGCTTGCGGTCCCAGTGCATTCGACAGCAGCGCATCCGACAGCAGCGGATCCGCCGCACGCCGCGCCAGCCCGTGTTTCCGGCACGCCGCACGCACCCGTTCTGCCACCATCTCGCGGTAGTCAGAGTCGACGAAATCTGCGCGCGCAAAGCGCTTGTTGTAATCCTCCATCAAGTGAGGGAAGTGCTCGCGAACGAAGCTCATCCATGTGGGCCGCGAGCACGACTTCAAAAACAGCGGGTGCGCTCCCAGGAAACTCGCACCCGCTGCCGCCGCGCGGCCGGCGACCGCGTCCAGCGCGCGCGGAGTGTCATTGATGCCGGGCAGCAGAGGCGAACAGAGCACGCCTGTCGTGATGCCCGCTTCGCGCAGCTTCTTCACGGTGGCGAAGCGCAGGTCCGGACGCGGCGCGCGCGGCTCGAGCTTCCGCGCGAGCGCCGAGTCTGCCGTCGTGATGGTCAGGTGCACTGTAAGCACATTGCGCGCAGCAATCGCAGTCAGCAGGTCGATGTCGCGCTCGATCAGCGTCGACTTCGTCACGATCCCGATGCGATATCCCTCGCGCCTCGCCAGCACGTCCAGGATCGAGCGCGTAATGCCGACGCGCCTCTCGACCGGCTGATACGGGTCGGTAGCCGTGCCGATCGCAATCTCCACCTTCGGATCGATGCGCTTCAACTCCTGCTCCAGCAGCCAGGCGGCGTTCTCCTTGAGATAGATCTCGTGCTCAAAGGCCGTCGCCCACGCCTGCACCGGCGCCTCGTAGCTTCCCGCCGGCACATGCGCCACCGGCTCCGGCCGCAGAAACTCATGGGTGTATCGCGCATAGCAGTAACGGCAGCCAAACTCGCATCCGCGAAACGGATTGATGGACCACGCCACCCATCCCATGCGCTTGGAGACCGAGTGGTTCAGCAGCGAGCGCGCCTTCATCGCCCTGAACTCGATCAGGTGGCCGTCGTCGGCATGCGTGGCCTCGGCGGCGAGCCGCGCCAGGCCCACCGGACGCGATGGAAGGATAGGGAAGAGGGTTGTGGAGGAGCTCGCGTGTTTCGCCATTTCTTCGCCTCAGTGGACTGAGACTATGCCGCTCTCTTGTGCGTGTCAAGCAGCTATTCCAATGGTCTATTCGTTGCGGCGGTCCGGCGAAAGCGGCTACCGGTTGCGGTGAACCATTCGCATTGCATCGCCGAGAAACTCATGCAGCTCATCATTCATCACCGACGTCCCGATTGACACGGCGAACGCCTTCGACTGATCCCCGAAGCCGCGATCAACCTTCGGGTAGTACAAGTTCGTGAGCGCCGTCGCGGTCGCAATTCCGGCCAGCCTCGGCCAGTTGATCGCCGGTGTGGCATCGTCTTTCTGCGTGATGAATGTCCGCGTGCCCGAGTACACGGCGCGCCGCCAAAGCGGAACTGTCGATCCCATCACGTAGTAGCGCGGATCGTCGTGAAACGCCGCGGCGTACACGCCGTAACTGAAGAATGATTGCGACGTCTGCTTGATCGCCAGCGCCCCTAGCCGCTTCTCGAACGCCCCGGTGTCCCTTCCATAATGAGGCCGGCTGTCCCGCAATTGACTCCATCCCGCGCTGAAGACTGTGGCGAAGGCCTCGCCCGGCGTCGCCCGGCTCATAATCGAAAGCTCGATCTTGCCGTACGCGTCCAGCGGCGCAGCCTCTTCATACGGACGGATGATGCGCCGGTTCTTGTGCGCCGGCAGCATCACGTTCGTGTTCTGAATGTTGCGAACAACGAGCTCGGAGCCAGCCGATCCACGAATGTTGCCCGCGTCTGAGTTTGCCAGGACCGCTCCCGGAGAGTCGGGCAGTGTGGCGCTCGTCGCGTCGGCGCTGCTGCTGGAGCCGGCCAGGTTCGTCTGCCCATAGGCCGGAGAAGACGGCTGCGCGAACTGCTGTCCCGCGTGCTGCGTCTGTCCCGTACCTCGCGTGCCCGAAAAGCTCAGCGTGGCAAGCGCCACCAAACCCCAAATCTTCGTTCCCGCACGCATCATCGTTCTGGGCCCTCGCGTCTTGTTAAATCGGACGGCCACCCGTACCCCGTGCGTTGCCCCTAAATGGTTGCGCGGAAAGTACTTCGCCCTACGACTTGCCTCGCGCGCATGCGGCTTTGGTTGATAAAGCTCGCCATTTCATGCATACTTAAGAGGTTGTCTGTGCTTCCTGCGCAGACTGCAGTCGAAACCACGCCCATGCGGAACAGCGCATGTCCCTGAAGGTGCCAGCCAGAACGGGGAACCGGGGTGGGAGACCGAGGAAGAAATAAGAAGATATGCCACGTAAGGTTTCCAAGAATACTGCCCGGGCGCGTGCGCTCGTCGAGCAGCGTCCCTATGCCATCGGCGAGGCGATTCCGCTGCTCCAGAAGGCCAAGTTTGCGAAGTTCGATGAGACCGTCGACCTGACCATGCGGCTGGGCGTCGACACCCGGCATGCTGACCAGATGGTCCGCGGGACGGTGGTTCTGCCCCATGGTTTGGGCGGAAAGTCGAAGGTTGTCGCGGTGATCGCGTCGGGCGACAAGCTTCGCGACGCGGAGGCGGCCGGTGCGGAGTTCGTCGGCGGTGAGGACCTCGTCGAGAAGATCCAGAAGGAAAACTGGACGGACTTCGATGCGCTGATTGCGACCCCTGACATGATGCGTTCGGTCGGCCGTCTGGGCAAGGTGCTCGGCCCCCGCGGTCTGATGCCGAACCCGAAGACCGGCACGGTGACCACCGATGTTGCCGGCGCGATCCGCGAGATCAAGGCCGGTAAGGTCGAGTTCCGCGCGGACAAAACGGCGCTGGTCCACGTCCCGGTCGGCAAGCTGAGCTTTACGCCGGAGAAGCTGGAGGCGAATGCCATGACGGTTGTCTCGGCAGTCGTGAAGGCCAAGCCGTCCGCGGCCAAGGGCAAGTACATCAAGCGGATTGTGCTGAGCTCCACGATGGGCCCCGGTATTGAGCTGCAGCCCGAGACGGCAGATATCGCGACCAAGGCTTAACTACGGGGCGTAAACCTCGTACACGCGCGAACCATGCAGCATCGCGCGGGAATCATTGAAACGGACCGCAGCTTGAATGCGCGGCCGGCAGTTGGAAGGCAAGGGTTTTCTCATGGCACTGAGCAAGTCAAAGAAGAACGACAAGGTGAAGCAGCTCGCCAGCGAACTGGAGCACTCGACCTCGGCGATCATCGGGACCTTTACCCGCCTGACAGCCGCAAAGGACTTTGAGCTGCGCAAGACCATCCGCGCAGCCGGCGGCCGTTATCACGTGGTGAAGAACAAGCTGGCGGCGAAGTCCGCGCAGGGCACCAAGGTGGAGAAGGCGCTGCATGGACTCAAGGGTGTCAGCTCCGTCGCCTATACCTCGGGTGATCCGGTCGCGCTCGCGAAGGCGCTCTCCACCTGGGTGAAGGACAACGCAGAGTTCACCTTCAAGCTGGGCATCATCGATGGCAAGGTCATCAATGTCCAGGAGATTCAGTCGCTCGCGACTCTGCCCGGCAAGGAAGAACTCTTCTCGAAGCTGCTCTTCCTGATCAACAGCCCGGCCACGCGCCTGGCGACGGTAATCAACGCAACCGGCCGCAACCTGGCGGTCGTGGTGAACCAGGCAGTCGAGCAGAACAAGCTCGCGGCTGGCGAAGTCCCCGCAGCCAAGGCGGAGACGGAGAAGGCTGAGGCTCCCGCGGCAGAAACTCCTGCCGCAACCGAAGCAGCCGCGCATGTCGAAGAATCGACGGCGGGCGAGCAGCCCTCCGGCGCGGCGCAGCCTGAGAACTCCACCGCCTCACAGGGCGGCGAGGCAGCGGGTACCAATCCGGTCGAAGGATAAAGTTTCGCTGTTCGCAACCTCCGAGGGGCGCAAGTCTGGCGCAACGGAACCTTTGGCGGAAACGGTCAGCAACCTGGGGCGCAAGCTCTGGGAAATGCAATCGGAAACACCGAGTTTTAGAAATTAGCAGTACTGGAGAACAAAATGGCGGACATTCAGCAGTTGGAAGATCAAATCGTTAGCCTCACGCTGCTCGAGGCTTCAGAGTTGGTGAAGAAGCTTGAGGAGCGTCTTGGCGTCTCGGCGGCAGCGGCCACCGTGGCAGCGGCTCCGGCAGCGGGCGGCCCGGCGGCCCCGGCAGCCGAGGAGAAGACCGAGTTCACCGTCATCCTCAAGGATGCCGGCGCGAACAAGATCAACACCATCAAGGCAGTGCGCGAGGTCACCTCGCTTGGTCTCAAGGAGGCCAAGGACCTGGTCGACGGCGCGCCCAAGCCCCTGAAGGAGAACATCTCGAAGGAAGATGCGGCAGCCATCGCCAAGAAGTTCGAAGGCGTCGCGGGCGTCGAGATCAAATAGCTTCGCGACTTTGTCGAAGTTACGGTAGGGCGGTCGGCATCAGCCGGCCCGGGCCACAGATCTGACAAGACGGGTTACGGCACCCGCCGGCTTCGGCTGGCGCTGTCCAAAAGCCCGCAATGTCTTGGCACGGCGGAGCTTAGCTTTGCCCTATCGATAAATTTTGAAGTGCAGCAGCCAGACGGCATTGTCGAGGTTTTTACCCCGGCGATGCCGCTCTGGCACTTCACTTGCATCCTTGTGCGTAGTTGCTGTATCCTTACCAATGGGCAAGGACCGCGGTGCGCAACCGACGCAGCCGTTCCGAGCAAAAAGCTCGATGGTTCACACCAGACATCTCGGCGACAGTGATTCAGATCTTCGGCGACAACCAGACAGCGATTTTCGGCGATAAGCGGCAAAGTAGATAACGGCAGTTTCTTGTGCAGTATCCGGTTCATCCTGCGTATTGGGACGCAGGCTAAGGAGCCGGCCATCCTGTGGTTCTAGCGGCGGATCCACGGGGTGAAACGTCTGACCAGCGGCAAACTCTTGGGCGCCTTGCGGCGGGCTCTCAAAGGGCGGCGACTATCCAGCGTTTCGACCTACAACTTGAACATCGAGATCATTCCGCGCTCTCCGGGCATTCGCGCCCGCAGGGCGCTTTCGGCGTCTTCAGCGACACCTAGCGCCGCGCGCTCACGCCCGGTTTTCGGAATTTGAAGTCCCGCGTCAGCGCTTTTGTAGCAGCTTCCCATGTGGAAGCGGAAACATCAAGTTTTTACTCCGCAGAATGCTTCGCGGGGAGCAGCACACCGCGCCTTGGGCGTGGCCGGAACGAGGACGGTCACTCCCGAACGGGCGCACAAGCAAGTCCAGGCAGAAGGGAACGCCCCACCAGCGCTCACTTCTCGCACCTCGAGCCAATAGGCCCCATAACCCTGGGGCCGAGCAACAGGAGAGCTCATGTCCGACTCGACCAACAATAACGAATTGCGTGCGGTTCGTACCCGTCTCGACTTTTCGAAGATTCCAACCAGCATCCAGATTCCGAACCTCATCGAGGTACAGCGCCGCAGCTACGAGCGCTTCCTGCAGATGGACAAGCTCCCCCAGGAGCGCGAGGACAACGGCCTCCAGTCCGTCTTCACATCTGTCTTCCCCATCACCGACTTCCGCAATGTCTCAGAGCTCGAGTTCGTCGATTACACGATCGGCAACTGGGAGTGCAAGTGCGGCTACCTCAAGGGCCTCAACCACCTGCGCACCGCCTGCTCCAACTGCGGGCACATGGTCATCAC
Source organism: uncultured Verrucomicrobiae bacterium (assembly GCA_963716225.1). Classification (GTDB taxonomy): domain Bacteria; phylum Acidobacteriota; class Terriglobia; order Terriglobales; family Acidobacteriaceae; genus Granulicella. The sequence continues at coordinate 3,161,373 of OY970299.1, forward strand.
CGACCCGTTTCATCCCGGCGACGTTCTCTGCAAGTTCTGCGGAACCTACAACAAGAACACCCCTGACTTCTGCACCAAGTGCGGCGACCCTGTCGGTCTGCAGCTGAAGTATGACCAGGCAGAGTGCGAAGAGCGCGGCATGACCTACTCGGCTCCGCTCAAGGTCACCATCCGTCTCAAGATCTACGACAAGGACCCCGAGACCGGTGTGAAGAGCCTGCGCGACATGAAAGAGCAGGAGGTCTTCTTCGGCGACATCCCGCTGATGTCGGCCAACGGCACGTTCATTGTGAACGGAACAGAACGCGTCATCGTCTCGCAGTTGCACCGCTCGCCCGGCGTCTTCTTTGAGACCGCCAACAACCGCACCTACTTCCTCGGCAAGATCATTCCGTATCGCGGTTCGTGGGTGGAGTTCGAGTACGACCAGAAGAACACGCTCTACGTCCGCATCGATCGCAAGCGCAAGTTCCTGGGCACCATCTTCCTGCGCGCGCTCGGCCTTCGCTCCGATGAGGACATCCTCAAGACCTTCTACACGGTCGACACCATCACCGTGAAGGACTCGAAGCTCCACTGGACCGTCACCTCCGAGGACAAGCCGACCCATCTGGTGGGCACGCGTTCGACCTCCGCGCTGCACGGCGGCAAGGGATCGCACGAGGAGATCGTTGCCAGCGGCAAGAAGATCGGCGCCTCCGCCCTGAAGCACATCCGCGCGGCCGGCATCCAGTCGATCGAAATCGAAACCTCTGAGTTCGAAGGCGCGATGACTGCCTCCGAAGTGGTCGACATGACCACCGGCGAGCTGCTCTACGAGGCCAACGCCGAGCTCACCGCCGACAAGCTGCACAAGATCGTGCAGTCCGGCGTCACCACCTTCGAGGTCTTCTTCCCCGAGCGCGACGACGTCGGCAACATCATCTCCAACACCCTGCGCCGCGACTCCGTTCGCAAGCCTGAGGAAGCTCTCATCGAGATCTACCGCAAGCTGCGTCCCGGCGATCCTCCCACGCTCGACACCGCGACCGCGCTCTTCGAGGGCATGTTCTTCGATCCGCGCAAGTACGACTTCTCGCGCGTTGGCCGGCTGAAGTTCAACATCAAGCTGTACGAGAATCAGGACGCCACCGGCCTCGACAAGCGCACCCTCACGCCTGAGGACTTCTACGGCACCATCCGTTACCTCCTCAAGCTGCGCAAGAACATCGGCCTGGTCGACGACATCGATCACCTTGGCAACCGCCGCGTCCGCGCGGTCGGTGAGCTCATGGAGAACCAGTTCCGCATCGGTCTGGTTCGCATGGAGCGCGCGATCAAGGAAAAGATGTCCGTCTACCAGGAGATGTCGACGGCGATGCCGCACGACCTCATCAACGCCAAGCCCGTCATGGCCGCGATCCGCGAGTTCTTCGGCTCGTCGCAGCTCTCGCAGTTCATGGACCAGACCAATCCGCTCAGCGAAATCACGCACAAGCGCCGTCTCTCCGCGCTTGGGCCGGGCGGTCTCTCGCGTGAGCGCGCTGGCTTCGAAGTCCGCGACGTTCACCCCACGCACTACGGCCGCATCTGCCCCATCGAGACGCCGGAAGGACCGAACATCGGGCTGATCAGCTCCCTCAGCTGTTTCGCTCGCATCAACGAGTACGGCTTCATCGAGTCGCCCTACCGCCGCGTCAAGGACGGCAAGGTGCTCGACTACGTCGCCGTCACGAACGCCGGCGAATCCGGTCTCCGTCAGGGGGACACGCTCGAGATCAATGAGGCGCAGAAGCTCAACAAGCAGCTCAAGAAAGATGGCAAGCGCGTCACGGAGTTTGAGCCCTTCAGCTTCTATCTCTCCGCGTGGGAGGAAGACCGCCACACCATCGCGCAGGCCAACATCGACATCAACCAGCAGGGCAACATCGTTGAGGACCTGGTCAACGCCCGCAAGCAGGGCAACTTCGTTCTCGTGCCGAAGGGAGAGGTCGATTACATTGACGTCTCGCCGAAGCAGCTCGTTTCTGTCGCCGCCTCGCTCGTTCCGTTCCTCGAGCACGACGATGCCAACCGCGCTCTCATGGGCGCCAACATGCAGCGTCAGTCGGTTCCTCTGCTTGTCTCCGAGGCTCCGTTCGTCGGCACCGGCATGGAAGGCGTCACGGCGCGCGACTCCGGCGCCGTCATTCTGGCCAAGCGTAACGGCCTCGTGGATTCCGTCGACTCCGAGCGCATCATCGTGCGCGTCGAAGGCGAACACCACCCCACGCAGCTTTCGCGTGAAGTTGGCTCGGACATCTACCAGCTGACTAAATTCAAACGGTCCAACCAGAACACCTGCATCAACCAGAAGCCGATTGTTCGCAAGGGCGACCGCGTTCTTAAGGGGCAGGTGATCGCTGACGGTCCATGCACGGAGCAGGGCGAGCTCGGCCTCGGCCGTAACGTGCTCGTCGCGTTCACACCGTGGCGCGGCTACAACTTCGAGGACGCGATCCTGATCTCCGAGAAGCTTGTGAAGGAGGACTACTACACCTCCATTCACATCGAGGAGTTCGAGATCGAGGCCCGCGACACCAAGCTCGGACCGGAGGAGATCACGCGTGATATCCCCAACGTCTCCGAGCATGCACTCCGCGATCTCGACGAGAGCGGCATCATCCGCATCGGCGCCAAGATTGCGCACAACGACATCCTCGTCGGCAAAGTCACGCCGAAGGGCGAGACGCAGCTCACTCCTGAAGAGAAGCTGCTCCGCGCCATCTTCGGTGAGAAGGCCGGCGACGTGCGCGACGCCTCGCTCACCTGCCCCCCGGGCATCGAGGGCACAGTCGTTGACGTCCGCATCTTCTCCCGCAAGGGACAGGAGAAGGACCAGCGCGCGCTGCAAATTGAGCAGGAGATGATCGAGAAGCTGGAGCGCAACCTCGCCGATGAGATTCGAATCCTCACCGACGAGCGCCTCAAGCGTCTCGAATCCATCCTGGGCGCGAAGGAAGTCCAGGCCGACCTGCACGACGAGCGCACCAACAAGAAGCTGCTCGCGAAGGGTGACATCCTCGACCGCGACACCATCGAGCTGATCTCTACGCGCAACCTGAAGCGTATCCGCTACGCCGACAAGGATCCGCGCGTGAACGAGCAGATCGACGAGATCGAAGAGATGACCTCGCGTCAGATCGACGTTCTCCGCAAGATCACCAACGAAAAGATCACCAAGATGGGCAAGGGCGACGAGCTCTCACCTGGCGTGATCAAGATGGTGAAGGTCTACATCGCCATGAAGCGCAAGCTTTCTGTCGGTGACAAGATGGCCGGACGTCACGGTAACAAAGGCGTGATCTCGCGCATCCTGCCGGAAGAGGACATGCCGTACCTCCCCGATGGAACTCCCGTCGAGATCGTGCTCAACCCGCTGGGTGTGCCGTCGCGTATGAACGTCGGCCAGATCCTCGAGACGCACCTCGGCTGGGCTGCGCACGACCTCGGCGCCAAAGTCGCCAAGCTCGTCGAAAACTTCCAGAAGGCCAATGACGTTCGCGAGGTCTTCAAGGAGGAGTTCAAGAACACGGCTGCTCTCAACCATCTTCTTGAACTCGACGACGAGCAGACCCTGCGCGTCGCCAAGGGCATGAAGCGCGGCATCTGGTTCGGCACCGCTGTGTTCGACGGCGCGCGCGAGACCGAGATCAAGGCACTGCTCACAGCAGCCGGCCTTCCGACTTCGGGCAAGAGCGCTCTGATCGATGGCATGACAGGCGAGACGTTTGAGCAGCCGGTTACAGTCGGCTACATCTACATGCTCAAGTTGTCGCACCTTGTCGACGACAAGATCCACGCACGCTCCATCGGGCCGTACTCCCTCATCACCCAGCAGCCGCTGGGTGGCAAGGCGCAGTTCGGTGGACAGCGCTTCGGTGAGATGGAGGTCTGGGCGCTCGAAGCCTATGGCGCCGCCTACATCCTGCAGGAGCTCCTGACTGCCAAGTCCGACGACGTCTACGGCCGCACCAAGATCTACGAGGCCATCGTCAAGGGCGAGGCTGCCATCGAGCCCGGCGTGCCGGAGTCGTTCAACGTGCTCATCCGCGAGCTGCAGTCGCTCTGCCTCGACGTCGAGCTGGTGAAGGTCAAGGGCACTCACGAAGGGGGCGTCCCTGCGCTGCCCGAACTCGCCGTCGCCGACTAACCGCATACGGTGGAGAGGGGGCCTTCGGGCCCCCGGCTCCGCACACATTCAAAGGGGCTTCAGCCCCGGTTCTTAGAACATCGGCCCCGACGAGCCTTGACCCAATCGTCGACTGACAACTGAAGACAAAGGCAGCAGCACCAGAACCACGGCAACGCGATCCGCCGAGAGTGATCGCAGGAACAAGTAACCGCAGCCCGAAACGAAGCTGCCCCAACGGAGATCACCCTATGTTCCGCTCCAGCCCCTTTGAACTCGCCGGTCCCATCACCGACTTCGATTCCATCAAGATTCAGCTCGCCTCGCCTGAGAAGATTCGCTCCTGGTCGCACGGCGAGGTCACCAAGCCCGAGACCATCAATTACCGCACCTTCAAGCCGGAGCGCGACGGACTCTTCTGCGCGCGTATCTTCGGCCCCATCACCGACTGGGAGTGCCTCTGCGGAAAGTACAAGCGCATGAAGCACCGCGGAGTCATCTGCGACAAGTGCGGCGTCGAAGTCACACTCTCGAAGGTCCGCCGCGAGCGCCTCGGCCACATCGAGCTCGCCAGCCCCTGCTCGCACGTCTGGTTCTTCAAGGGCCTGCCTTCGCGCATCGGCCATCTGCTCGACATCTCGCTCCGTGAGCTCGAAGCCGTCCTGTACTTCGAGTCCTACGTCGTGGTCGATCCAGGCGACGCTCCCGTCAAGGAGCGCGAGGTCATCAAGGACGAGAATCGCTTCCGCGAGCTCGACCAGCAGTACCGCCCCACCGGCTTCAAGGCCATGATGGGCGCCGAGGCCATCAAGGAGCTGCTCAAGCGCGTCGAGATCCAGGAGCTTGCGATCGAGCTGCGCGAGCGGATGAAGACCGAGACCTCGCTGCAGAAGAAGCTCAAGTACTCCAAGCGCCTCAAGGTTGTCGAAGCCTTCCGCAAGTCCGACAACAAGCCGCAGTGGATGATCCTCGACGTGATCCCCGTGATCCCGCCCGAGCTTCGCCCGCTGGTGCCGCTCGATGGCGGCCGCTTCGCGACGTCCGATCTCAACGATCTCTATCGCCGCGTCATCAACCGCAACAACCGCCTCAAGAAACTCATGGACCTCCATGCGCCTGAGGTCATCGTGCGCAATGAGAAGCGCATGCTGCAGGAGGCCGTCGATGCTCTGTTCGACAACGGCCGCCGCGGCCGCGTCCTGCGCGGTGCCAACAACCGTCCGCTGAAGTCGCTCTCCGACACCCTCAAGGGCAAGCAGGGCCGCTTCCGCCAGAACCTGCTCGGCAAGCGCGTGGACTACTCCGGCCGCTCCGTCATCGTCGTCGGACCGGAATTGAAACTTCACCAGTGCGGCCTTCCCAAGAAGATGGCGCTCGAGCTCTTCAAGCCCTTCATCTATCACCGCCTCGAGCAGACCGGCCACTGCACCACGATCAAGCAGGCCAAGGAGATGGTGGAGCAGCAGGACCCGATCGTGTGGGACATCCTCGAGGAGGTCATCAAAGACCACCCCGTGCTGCTGAACCGCGCTCCGACACTGCACCGCCTCGGCATCCAGGCCTTCGAGCCTGTGCTTGTCGAGGGCAAGGCCATCAAGATTCATCCGCTCGTCTGCACCGCCTTCAACGCGGACTTCGACGGCGACCAGATGGCCGTGCACATTCCTCTCTCGCCTGAGGCGCAGATCGAGGCTTCGGTCCTCATGCTCGCTTCGCACAACATCCTGTCGCCGGCCTCCGGCCAGCCGATCACGGTTCCCACTCAGGATCTCGTGCTTGGCATCTACTACCTGACCAAGGTCAAAGTCGGCGCGAAGGGCGAAGGCCGCACGTTCGCCAACGTAGAGGAAGTGCTGATGGCGCTCGAAGCCAAGCAGGTGGAGACGCTGACGCCCATTCGTCTGCGCTACACCGGCCCGGTGCTCGACATGACCACGGCCTACGACGACCAGGACCTCACCCATACCGAGCCGGTCGACTTCAACAAGCAGTACATCTCCACAACCGTCGGCCGCGCCATCTTCAATGATGCCCTGCCGGAGGGAATGCCCTTCGTCAACGGCCTGCTCAAGAAGAAGGGCATGGGCCAGCTCATCAACTACATCTACCTGAATCTCGGGCTCGAGATCACGGTGCACACGCTCGACCGCATCAAGGAGCTCGGCTTCAACTACGCCACTCTCTCCGGTCTGTCGGTCGGCTTCGACGACATGGTCATCCCGGAGTCCAAGTACACCGTCGTCGCCGACGCTGAAAAGCAGGTCATCGCTCTCCAGGGCCAGTACCTGGAAGGCTCCATCACCAACCAGGAGCGCCAGAACAAGGTCACCCAGCTCTGGTCCGCAGTCACCGACCGCGTCGCGGACGAGATGTTCAACAACATGAAGAAGGCGGACAAGGAAGGAGCCATGAACCCGATCTACATCATGGCCGACTCCGGCGCCCGTGGCTCCAAACAGCAGATCCGCCAGTTGTCCGGTATGCGTGGTTTGATGGCCAAACCTTCCGGCGAAATCATCGAGTCTCCCATCAAGGCCAACTTCCGCGAGGGCCTCACCGTGCTCGAGTACTTCATCTCGACCCACGGCGCCCGCAAGGGTCTGGCTGACACGGCGCTCAAGACCGCTGACTCCGGCTACCTCACCCGCCGTCTCGTCGACGTCGCCCAGGACGTGATCATCTCTGAGCACGACTGCGGCACCGTCGAAGGCATCTACGTCACCCCGATCATTGAGGCCGGCGAGACCATCGAGCCGCTGCGCGACCGCATCATCGGCCGCGTCTCGCTCGAGAAACTCAAGGACTACGAAGGCAAGGTCATCGTCGACATCAATCAGGAGATCGACGAAGACAAGGCCTCCAACGTCCAGGCTGCCGGCATCGAGCGCGTCAAGATTCGCTCCGTCCTCACCTGCGAATCCAAGCGCGGTTGCTGCATCCTCTGCTACGGCCGTAACCTCGGCTCCGGCAAGATGGTCGAGATGGGTGAAGCGGTCGGCGTCATCGCGGCGCAGTCCATCGGCGAGCCCGGAACCCAGCTCACCATGCGTACCTTCCACGTCGGTGGCACCGCCTCCCGCGTTGCCGACGCCTCGCACCTCGAAGCCAAGAACGCCGGCAAGGTGCACTTCATCAACCTCGTCACCGTCCGCTCCAAGGAAGGTGGCCTGGTCGCCTTCAACCGCGCCGGCTCGCTCGCCATCATTGACGAGAAGGGTCGCGAGAAGGAGCGCTACGCCCTCGTCTACGGCGCAAAACTTCGCGTCGAAGACGGACAGTCGGTCAAGCTCGGCGATCTGCTCGGCGAGTGGGACCCGTACACCTTCTCCATCCTTACCGAGATCGCCGGCACCGTGCAGTTCAAGGACCTCCAGGAAGGCCTCACCGTCAACGAAGAGATCGACGAGGTCACCGGCCTCTCCCGTCTCGTCGTCTCCGAGTCCGCCGACGAGAAGCGCCAGCCCGCCATCCTCATCAAGGCGTCGGAGAAGTCGCTCAGCAAGTCCGGTCCACAGAAGCGCTACCTCATGCCATCACGCGCCTACCTCATGGTGCAGGACGGCGACGAGGTTCACCCTGGCGACGTCCTCGCCAAGATCCCGCGCGAAACCACCCGCACCAAGGACATCACCGGCGGTCTGCCGCGAGTCGTCGAGCTCTTCGAGGCCCGCAAGCCGCGTGATCCGGCGATCATCTCCAAGATCGACGGCGTGGTCCGCTTCGGCGATGTCACCAAGGGACAGCGCAAGGTCTACGTCACCGCCGACAACGGGCAGGAAGAGGAGTACAGCGTTCCACGCGGTGTCTACGTCAACGTGCAGGAAGGCGAACGCCTCCGCGCCGGTGACGCTCTCATCGACGGTCCCCGCAACCCGCACGACATCCTCGAGGTCCTCGGCGAGCGCGAGCTCCAGATGTACCTCGTCAACGAAATCCAGGAGGTCTACCGTCTCCAGGGCGTGTCCATCTCGGACAAGCACATCGAGACGATCGTCCGCCAGATGCTCCGCTGGGTAAAGGTCGAAGAGGTTGGCGACTCGAACTTCCTGCTCAAGCAGCAGATCGACCGCTTCCGCTTCAACAACGAAAACCAGCGCGTGCTCATGGAGGGTGGCCGCCCCGCAATCGGCCGTCCGCTCCTCCTCGGCATCACCAAGGCGTCGCTCTCCACCGACAGCTTCATCTCGGCGGCGAGCTTCCAGGAGACCACCCGCGTGCTCACCGAAGCCAGCATCAACGGCTCGATCGACGCGTTGCGCGGCCTCAAGGAAAACGTCATCGTCGGCCGCCTCATTCCCGCCGGTACCGGCATGGACTACTACCGCAACGTTCAGCTCTCCCCCGAGCTCGAAGAAGCGGCAGCCGCCATCCAGCAGGAAGTGCAGGAAGCCCACGAAGCCGAAGAGCGCGAGCTCGAGGCCATGCGCATGGAAGGCGAACAGGAAGAACTCGGCGCCGAAACCATCTAGACCATTGCGGTCGGCGAGATGCGCTTCGCGCCAAAACCAAAAGGGCGGACTCGAAAGAGTCCGCCCTTTGTGTCTTCACAGTCAAGAACGGCTGCCTTTGTCCGGCAATGGATATGAGGCAGATCCCGTTTCGGTGAGCTTCTGATATTCGGTTTTCGCCTGGCGGAGTATGGGTATATCCGGGACTGCGTCTTTCCATGTAGTGAAGAATTCGTTGTAGGCTCTGCGGCTGTCATCAAGATTTCCTTGCATGGCATACGCATGCGCGAGGCCGAGCTGCGCTAGTGGAGCATAGATCGGCCACTGGTCCCATCCTCGATGGCTGATGACTGTCTGGAATTCGTCGATAGCTTTGCTGTACTCTCCTGCATCTACATAAGCCAGCGCTCGGTTATAAAAGATCGATGCCTCGGGAAATTGCGTGACGGGAACAAGCAAATTCACCGCGTTTACCTTGTTTCCACGCTTGCGCTCGATGATCGACCGACACAAGGGCAGATAGACTTTCTGGGTCAGCGTGTCCTCAGGAAATAGTCGATTCAGTTTCGCTGCCAGCATCTCAGCCTGCGCCACATCGCCGCCATAAGCTGATGCGGCGGTGCAATTCTCGAGTGCCGATTTGCTATTCCCCAACTCTTCAGCTTGGAGGCACAGCTTTTGCGCCAGTGGATAGTTGCCGGCGATGGATTCGAGCCTGGCATGCCACGCAAGCTCGAAACTCGCATTTTCCATTCCATTCGGACGAAGTTGTTGTTTCACCAGGGTCTCGTTTAGCGAACGAAGCTCGTTGAAGTCGCCGCGAAAGAATGCATGCTCCTCGCGCGCGTGGAGCAAGCGCATGTCATCTGCCGCAGTTTCCCGGGTGATCCGGTCCATCGTGACCGCATCGTTTTCAATAAAGGCAATTTCGTAGCGCAGCTCTGTTTGAATCGGCGTGAAAGAACCTTTCTGCCGCCAGCGTTCTAGCATCCCCTTGGCCTCGTCAAGTCGACCCAATATGAGCAGTGCGCGGCTTGCATTAGAGTAGGCATTCGACGAAGGGATTGGAGCGTGGTCAATGCACCATTCGAATTCGCCGAGGGCCTCTTCCGTTCGGCCGAGCGACGCATGAACGATTCCCGACAGGTTATACGCGCTCACACTGCGGGGATAAGCCAGCTTGTACAGCGTAACCACCGCATCTTCTTTTTCCAGATCCCCCGTTACCGCCGAGTGATAAAGCGCAGTCGCCTCAAAATTTTCTTCCTGCGTCAGATGGCTGTCCTTTAGCTGAAAGGCCTTGGCAAAGTTTCTTCTGGCCGCCTCCTCGTCACCGACACTGTGATACGCGCTGCCAAGAGCAACGTAGGCAGAACAAAACTGCGGGTCCAGGTCGACGGCCCTTTCGAAAAGGGCGATGGCATCGCGCCGTTTTCCTGAGCGGTACAACGTAAGTCCCGTGCTGTAAGCCTGCAGCGCATCCAGCGAACTCGTGGTCGCGAGATCGAGAGGAGCGTTGTACTTTTCGACGGAGCTCAGGCTTTCACCCAGCCGCGTTCGCAGCTCCGCAGCTGCCTTGCCCAGTGCGGCAATTACCTTGTCCTTTGATTCCGCTTCTTCCTGGCGCCGCGCGAGCGTCTTCTGGCTGCTTGCATCGATTGCTTCCAGGGTGATGAGGTATTTGCCGGCGACCGCGTCGATCTCCGGCACTACGACCGCTTTGAGCCCTTGGCGGCGGCATATTTCAACGCCCAGCTCCCGGGTCACGCGCTCGTCGGGGCCATGGCGCATCGTGCCCAGCGTGCGCCGGACATCGGCCTCGGGCAGTAGGCTCAAAAAGGGAGACTCGGTTAGCTTTACTTCGAGTGCTCTGTCCAGCGAGTTGTCGAAGATCGGATCACCGGTCCGGTTGACGAAACTTGCCAGGAGAATTACATCGCTGCCGGTGAGTACTGGTCCGATGAAAAAGAGTCGCCACACGGCCAAACCGGCCACAAGAACTAAGATTGCCATCCCTGCGATCACGACGTGGTAGCGCCTAGTCGTGCGCCGAGAGGTTGTGTCAGCGTTGATCGCCGCGACGCGCGAAGCATCGCCAACGGCGTTGTTTCCGTTCTCCTGTGCCGTTTGAAAATTTCGGCTGCGTGCCCAGGCATCCAGCTCCACCCGCGAAGCGTAGATTGAGCCGATCTTCTCGTGCAAGTGCCGGTGAACGGGCATCCCCTCGCGCTTTTCCCAGCGCTGGACTGTCGTCACGTCGCGGTGAAGATAGGCCGCAATCTCCTTCCAGGAATCCAAACGGTCTTCGCTTGGCGTAACGGATGGAGGCGGACCAGGGGATGGTCCATCCATGGGACTCTCCCGATTGTGCCCCAAATTGTAGCGCGTTCGGACGCTGGAGGCGCTGCAAACCGCGGTATTCAACAGAACAGACGCGGCCCCGTGTCTTACTGCTTGCAGATACCCTCAGGAACGTCCTAGCGTTTTGCGCAACCAGAATCGCGGAGGACAAATCCGATGAGTCGCATCGCCGTCATTCTTCTTGGTTCGGCCGCTCTTCTAACCGCCTGCAACATGGCACCAGGACCGGCCCCGGTTCCATCAGGCGTAACCGCGAGCCCAGGCACGACTCCGACACCTGCGACACCTCCGACACCGCAGTTCTTGCCTATCTCGGGCGATTGGCAATTCAGCACAACATCAACGACCGGCATGTCAGCGATGCAGGTCGGCGGTGGTCTTGTTGAATCCGGCGGTTCAGTAACCGGCGCGATGCTTGTCGACGGTTCGACATGTTTTGGCCATCTGGCCCCCATCAGTCTGGTTGGCACCTTGACCGGCAACCAATTGTCCCTGACCTCTACAGCATCCGACGGGCAGGTTATTGCGCTCACCGGAACAATCGTGGGTAACGCTTCCGGCGCCTTCGACAATTTCACCGGTACATACACGGTCGCCGGCGGATGTGGCGGTGGCGACAAAGGAACTGTCACCGGAGTCAACATATATCTCGATCAGGCCATGGACGGCACATTCACGACCAGCCAACAGCAAACATTTACTGTGTCCGGCGGTTTGTATCAAATGGCCGTCAACCCGGACGGTAGCTCCGGACTTGCGGGAGAGTCCCCATTTACTTTCGGTACGCCGTGTTTCAGTTCGGGAACCGTAACTGCCGGAACTCTTTCGTCGGGCAGCTTCCTCATTGGACCTGAGGTCGATGTTCAGTTTCAAACCCCCAACGGCACCATCACTTTCACTGGAACAGTGGACCTGAACAGTTACGATCTCGAATTTGACAGTTATTCGATTTACGGGAACTACACAGTGTCCGGCGGCACCTGCGATGGCACCGGCACCGCAGCCCTGCGTGTTTATAACCCATGGGACTACTGAACCCTTCAATGGGCGGGTGGCCCACCCATCTTTCAGCGCCACATCTTGGGTGCCCCATTCATCGCGGTCCTATCGCGATGGGTGGGGTATGCTGCCGCCGGTCTTTCGGAGCCACAAACCGGAAGAGCACGGCTTCTGCCGTGCCGCAAACAACCAGCGCGAAGCGCCTTCCTTACTGCCGTAGGCCGTCGCGGAGCCGCAGGCGGAACGACAGGGATGCTTTATAAGGCGAGATCGCTATGAGGCGAGATCGCTCAGGCTCGCACGGCGATTCACCTTGCAGCTTCACCCTGCGAACCCCCAACCCCACCCCCCAAGCTTCACTCCCAAATGCCCCAGCAGTTCCAGCGGCAGCGGGAACACCACTGTCGTATTCTTCTCCACCCCAATCTCAACCAATGGTTTGCAGGTGCCACGAAGCTGTTCCTCCGGTCCTGAGATCAAAAACTCAGGACCCGCGTGCAGGCTCCAACCAAAGGCCTCATACTGTTCCACGTGACGACACTGCCCGATATCTGTATCTGTCCGAGCTGCCATAGCTCTCTGGACCGAACTCTGACCGTCTGGTCCTGCACGGGATGTCAGCGGAGGTATCCGGTCACCGAGGGCTTCGTGGACTTCTCGCCTGAGATCAAACACCAGGGCGGCCTCGGCCAGCTAGGCATGGAGATCGGTTTCCTCGTCCGCTTTTACGAGCGCGTCTGGCGCCCCGCCTTCGTTCGTTCCATGGGCCGCAATTGGAATCGCGCGCTCACGCCTGAGTTGGAGGACACGTATCTGCTGGACCACGTCAAACCGGCCGGCGGCCCGGTGCTCGACCTGGCCTGCGGCGCCGGCCGCTGGACCCGCACCCTCGTCCAACGTTTCGGTCCGAACGATGTCATTGGATTTGACCTGAGCTTCGCTTCGCTGCGCGCATGCCGCGCTGCAAACCCGGACACCGCACTCGTGCGCGGAAACGCGTGGACCCTGCCATTCGCAGACTCCACCTTCGGTGCGATCAACTGCTCCAACTCCCTGCAGCTCATTCCGGACACGCCGCGCGTTCTCAAAGAGGTCGGCCGCGCGCTCAAGCCCGGCGGCACCTTCACCTGCTTCACGTTTCGCAGGTCGCCGTCGAAAAGCTATCGCTTGCTGCAAGGCACGGTGGAACGAGTGATGTCGGTCCGCGCGTTCAAGATGGACGACATCGAAACGTGGCTGCGCGCCGCCAATATGGAACTGATCGACGTTTCGGGGCCCAATCTGGCGCTGCTGTTCACCGCGCGCAAGCTTGCATAAGAGCCACGCCCCAAAGCTCACCTTTGAATGGGATTTACCTTGCGGCGTCACCCTGCGACGGCGTCACCCCACCGGCCAGCTTCACCCCCAAATGCCCGAGCAACTCCAGCGGCAGCGGGAACACAATGGTCGTATTCTTCTCCACCCCGATCTCAACCAGCGTCTGCAGGTAGCGCAGCGTGAGCGCGTTCGGCTCGCGTGCCAGCACAGTGGCCGCGTCCGCCAGCCTCGTCGACGCCTGGAACTCGCCTTCAGCCGCGATGATCTTCGCTCTGCGCTCGCGCTCGGCTTCCGCCTGGGCCGCGATCGCGCGCTGCATCTCCTGCGGCAGGTCCACCTGCTTCAGGTTCACGCGATCCACCTTCACGCCCCACGGCTCCGTGTGATCATCAAGAATCTTCTGCAGCTTCTCATTCAGCGTCTCGCGCTGCGACAGCAGATCATCCAGCTCCACCTCGCCGAGCACCGATCGAAGCGCCGTCTGCGCCGCCTGCTCCACCGCGTAGCGATAACTCTCCACCTCAATCACCGCCTGCGTCGCGTCCACCACGCGGAAGTACACCACCGCGTTCACCTGCAGCGAAACGTTGTCCCGCGTGATGATGTCCTGCGGCGGAATCTCCCACGTGACAACTCGTAATGTCACCTTCACAATCCGGTCGATCGGCCAGATGATCAGCACCACACCCGGCCCCTTCGAACTTTTGAGCACTCGCCCCAGCCGAAACACAACGGCCCGCTCGTACTCCGGCAGAATATTCAAACACCGGACGATCCAGATCAAGACGACAATCGCGAGAAACACAAACGGCACTGCCGGGAAAGGCATTTCGAGAGCTCCAGGCACCCCATGGGGGTGGCCACTCATACTTTATGCCTGCGAAGGCTTCCCACCCGTCTACACTCTTCGCATGCGCACCTTCTCTGCCCGCGAGACAGAGTGGCTCAAAGAGCTCGACGGTATAGAGCTCGCCAGCTTCCGCCAGCGCGCCCTCGCCTTCCTCATGGACTGGATATTCATCTGGGCCGTCCTCACGTCGGTTGTGATGCTCGTCGGCGTGAGCTACCTCGGCCTGCTGCGCCTCGAAGGCAAGCCGCTGCCTGACTTCCGCCACTACACCGTTGGCTTCATGAAGGACAAAACCGAAACCATCGACGAAGAGAAGATCGGGAACGGCACGTTGAAGATCCAAAAGTATCAGGAGAACGAAGCCGATCACGTCATCCAGGAGATAGTTGTCCCCATCCTTTACTTCGGCATCCTGTGCTGGGCCGGCAAGGGCCGCACTCCCGGCAAGCGCATCATGAAGATCCGCGTCGTCTCCATCATGCATCGCCACCTCAGCTTCTGGCACTCGGTCGAGCGGGCCCTCGGCTACGCTGCCGCCGCGCTCGAAGGCGGCTTCGGCTTCATCCAGTTCTTCCTGCACCCCTACCGCCGCTGCGCCCAGGACCGCCTCGCCGAAACCATCGTTGTCACTGAGCGCAGCTATCAGGCCCTGCAGCACCGGCTCTCCCACCCGCTGATCCCGGACGGCGACTCCCCCACCGTCGCAGACGCAGCCGCTCTAGCCGATTCGCCATCATGCTGACAGTTTGGAGGAAGCTGCGCTGGTCGATTGCTCAACGCGGCGTGGCCGGTACGTTGAGAGCGCTTCCGCACGCGCTCGCGCGCCGCTCTTCACCGGCTGCGCAGCATCCCTTTGACACTCGCTACGGCACGGATACTGGCGGCGTGCTCGGAGGCGGCTCATTGGCCGTGGGTCATGCCCACGACGTTCACATCACCGGCTACGCAGGCATCTCTCCTTCGCGTTTTGAAGCCGCAATCAAGCAATGGAGCAGCGCCATCGGATCCTCTCCCGCAGCTCCAGGCCTTGCCGGCTACAGCTTCATCGATCTCGGTTGCGGCAAGGGTCGCGCTCTTCTGCTGGCGAGCCGCTTCCCGTTTCGCGAGGTCATCGGGATTGAACTGAACCCGCAACTCGCCGCCATCGCAAAGCGCAACGTCGAGCGTTGGCAGTCATCGCGTGAATGTCGCTCATCGATCGGCGTTCACCTGGGCGATGCTGCAGACCCGCCGCTGCCCAACACGCCAACCTTGCTGTTCCTTTACAACGCATTTGCCGAGCCGCTTGTCCGTCAGCTCGCAACCCGACTCAGCAGCGCCGCGCTGACTGACCGGACTGTCGACCTCATCTACCAGAACGCCTATTTCGCGCATGTGTTTACCCAGCAGCTTGGATTCCGCGAGCTCTGGCGTGGTGTGCTTCCGCTTTCGCCGGAGGACGCTGCCTCCGATCCCGTCGCCTCACCGGATGACCTTACGGTCATTTTGCGGTGCACGAGCCGGATTGACGCGAGCTCCGCAAATTGCGTCTAATAATGAGTCCAGTTTCTCAGTAGAGCAAGACTACACTCCGCAGAAGAGGTCAGTGAGTGCTCTCATCGGCTGTGCTTCCGCTCGGCGACGATCTATTCCTTGTCCGAGATCGCGAATCCATTCTCTGAGCTTGTACCGCAGCTACAGGCGCTCGCCGAGCGCACAGGACAGCTTGGCGCGATGCACTGGCTCGAATATTTTTTCGACACGCCGTCGCTCGCTTCCAAGCCGCCGTATCTGGTTCTGCAACTTTCCCCCGCAGCCTTCCTCGCCCAACTCTCCACTGAAGACATTCTTGCTGCAGCGCTCTTCTTCGAGTACCGCCTCGCCGGCTGGCGTACGCGGATCTTCTCCACCGACGACGCCGTAGGTTTCCGCACGATCATCGCGTTTCCTGCGGAGCGGACGGCTCTTGCCGAACGAGCATCTCGCGCACTGCTGCATCGCGGCGCGTTGCTTGTTCTCACCACATACGAGCCCGGAGAAGAAGAAGTAAACCATCCGCCGCATGTGCAGGGTGCGCTGCTTGGTTATCGCGAACGTCACGTGAGACGCCTGCTCACGCTCGGCCCCACTTACGAAGACACGCTTGCACGGATGGGACGCCTGACGCGCCGTAATCTTCGCTACTATCGGCGCAAACTCGAATCGCAGCTCAACATCAGCTTCGTCGAGGACGCCTCTGCGCACCTGAGCTTTGAAGAATTCAAAGTCCTCAACGGTGCATCGCTGAACCCAGTGCGTTCGGAGAAGGAGCTTCGTCTTCGTTGGCGCAGCTCCTGCGAGCTTCCAGGCGGATTCTGCGCAGGCATCCGTGCCGACGACGGCCGCTGGCTCAGTCTCGTCGGCGGCTGGCGTCACGACACCACAACAGTGCTCCACTGGCAGCTCAACTCCGCGGGATTCGAGCAACATTCAATCGGCACTGTGATGCGCTCGTTCTTCCTTGAAAACCAGATTGCGCGTGGAACCCGCAAGCTCCTGATGTTCGGCGGCACACCGCATTCCATCCGCTACTCGTTCGACCAGGACACCATCGCAGATTTGCTGGTGTGCCGGCCAACTGTGCGCATGTCGCTGCTGCTTCTGCTCGCGCGCGAGCTGATGAAGCACAGTCTCCGCGCCCGGAAGAATCATCTCCTGCAGACAATTGCGTCGGTTCCACTGCGCGCCTGGCCTCCCATGTTGCCGGAGAGCCCGCCGGCAATCAACCAGACAGCGCCGCAGAACTCACGGGCAGCTTAGCGCCCCGCCGGAGTTTTGGCCGATTGTTGCCGCTGGATCAAATTGCCCTCTCGTTTTCGCGCAACTCCGCTTTCGTGGCGCGCACCAAAGCCACGAAGGAGAGTGCAGCCGATGAGCAGCAGTGTTCAGTCGCGATTTTCGCGGCGCAGGTTAGTGGGTGGTATGGGAGCCGGACATGCCGCGGCCGCTATGCCCGCGTTTGGGCAGAACGAGCCACATACTACGGGCGGCTCGACCGCGCAGCCGGTCGAATACCCCAAGCCCCCCTACGACACCACGCAACAGCCCTGGCCGGGCCTGGCCAGCAAAATGCAGCCGCCGCCCGACCATGGCGAAAAAAGTTACAAGGGCTCAGGTCGCCTGACGGGCCGCAAAGCGCTCATCACCGGCGGCGACTCCGGCATGGGCCGCGCCGCCGCGATCGCCTATGCGCGCGAGGGAGCAGACGTCGCCATCAGCTATTACCCCACTGAAGAACCTGACGCCAAAGAAGTTGTCCAACTCGTCCGGGCCGAAGGCCGCAAGTGCATTCCCATACCCGGGGACCTCCGCGAAGAGGCCTACTGCAAGCGCCTGGTCGAGCAGGCGATCAGCGGACTCGGCGGCCTGGACATCATCGTCTCGAACGCCGGACGCCAGATCGAGGCGCCGTCGCTCGACGAGATCACGACGGAGATGTTCGACTGGCAAATGAAGACCAACATTTACGCGCCGTTCTTCATCATCAAAACGGCCGTTCCGCACCTGCGACCCGGGTCGACCATTATCGCCACAACCTCCGAGCAGGCTTATGACCCCAATGGCGACCTCTACGTCTATGCCCAGACCAAGGCAGCCACGATGAACTTCGTCAAATCGCTGGCCAAGATGCTGGGACCGAAAGGCATTCGAGTGAACGGCGTCGCTCCGGGTCCCATCTATACGCCACTGCAGATTTCCGGCGGAGCCACGAAGCAGCATTTCCAAAACTTTGGTGGTGATTACCCTCTGGCCCGCGCAGGTCAGCCTGCCGAGCTCGCTTCGATTTACGTGCAGCTTGCCGCCGAAGATGCGAGCTATACAACCGGCAACATCTACGGTGCGGGGGGAGGGAAAGGGCAGCCTTGATACGCGGCCGCGCGCGCCGTTTTGTATGCAAAAAGAAGAACGCCAGAGACGGAGTCTCTGGCGTCTTCATCACTTAGATCGTGCAGTGTGGCGGATCCCGTCTCAGGCTTTCCGGCGGCCGGCCTCCCCGACTTGCGCCGGGCGCCGCTTCCTCCGTCACTGCCGTTGGTTCCGAACCGTTTGGCTTGCGCCAGCTTGTTCGAATCCTCGGGCTCTTCCGGTGGCCAGCGTTCCTGACCTGCGCCAGGCGCTCTTGCCTCCGGCCCGTCCGGTCTGCCCGGCATCTCCCAACTCGCGTCGGGTGCCCTGGCTTTCCGGCTTCCTGTGGCTGGTCCTTGCCGACTCACGTCGGCTGACTCCGTCCTCAGGCTGTGTGCCTTCGACCGACTTCCGGCCTCAATCGTCCGGTCCTCTCTGAACCTGCTTCTGATCAAAACCTCCGACTTGCGTCGGCTGCCGTGCTCTTCAGCCCTTCCAGCGATTCACTTTCGACTTACTGCTCGTTCATCAGTTGGACAGACATTACGGATCACGTACCTGTGCATGCAAGTGCAAATGATGGAATTTGTGTGGATTAGATGGAGCGTTTCACGACCCAAGCAAAAAGGCCGAAAACCGCATTGATTTGAGCGCTGTGCGCTCAGCCGAGGTGGCTGCTGGGTTTTGTCGGCAATGTGAAATGGAACGTTGAGCCTTCGCCGACCGTGCTCGTCGCCCAGATATGGCCGCCGTGCTGCTGCACGATGCTGCGGCAGATCGCGAGCCCAAGGCCGGTTCCGCCCATCGTGCGCGAGTCCGACGATTCCACCTGCTTGAAGCGCTCGAAGATCTGCTGCAGCTTGTCCGCGGGAATGCCGCGGCCATGATCTTCAATCTCGATCAGCGCCTCGTCCGGTGTGACGTAGTGCGCAGCCAGGCGAATCTCGCTCGGGATGGTTGAGGCCTGCGGCGAGAACTTGATCGCGTTCGAAAGCAGGTTGTCGAGCGTCTGCACGATGCGCTCCGGGTCCGCCCACACCATCACATTGTTCGCTTCCATCGCGAAGCGGATGTTGCCGCGCTGCGCCGCTGCCTGATGCTTGGTCGTCGCGCGCTTGAACAGGTCATCCACCGACGTCTGCGCGAAGTGCAGCTCTGCTTTGCCGGAGCCGATGCGCTCGAGATCGAGGATGTCGTTGACCAGGCGAACGAGACGGTCGGTGTTGCCGATCGCGATCTCCATCATCTGCCGCATCTTCTCCGGCCGCGCATTCAGCGCGCCGCCCGAGAGCAGGCCAAGCGCCGCGCGCAGCGAAGTCAGCGGCGTGCGCAGCTCGTGCGAAACGGTCGAGATGAACTCGTCCTTCATGCGGTCCAGCGCATTGCGTTCGCTGATGTCCGTGAACGCGACGACCACGCCGACCGCGTGTCCGTGCGCATCTTTCGAGAGCTCCATCGCGTCGCCGCCGAGCGCCGCGAGCTCCGCTTCCGTGAGCGCAACCTGGGCCGCTGTACGTCCGCGCCACGCTGGCTGCCGCGGGCCGGAATCGAGCCCTGCCTCGTCGTCAGGGTCCACCGTCTCAATCTGCGGACGCGCGACGTACTCGACGGCGAAGCTCGTGCCGTCCTTGCGCCAGAAGACCTCGTTGGCCACGCGCACCGTGGAGAGATGCCGCAGGCTGGCCTGGATAGGGCTGTCTTCTTTCGAGTACGGCGATCCGTCCGCGCGCGTGTGGTGGATCAGCTCGTGCATGTGCCGCCCGAGGATCTCTTCCTGCTTGTAGCCAAGCATCTGCGCAGCCGCAGGGTTCACCAGCGTGATGCGGCCGTCGAGATCGAGCGCGAAGATGCCGTCGCCCACCGACTCGAGCACCGAGTTACTCTGCCGGCTCAGCGTATTCAGCTCGCGTTTCGGCGCGAATCTGGTCCGTGATGTCGACGCCGAAGCCGAGCACATAGCGCTCGCCATCGACCGGCGCGACCACACGATTGCGATACGCAAAGGCGCGCTCGTCGCCGCGTGCGTGGCGCAGATGCAGCAGCCCCTGCGCCTCGCCCTTTGTGCGCAGCTCGTCAAAGTACGTCTCGAGCAGGCTGCGCCGCTCCGGCTGCGTGAAGTCCTGCAGCGTCCTGCCCAGCACCTCCTGCACCTGTAGCCGAGCGCCTCCGCTCCGTGCTCGTTGATCGACAGAATCTTGCCCTGCATGTCATGCGTGCACACCAGGCCAAGCGATCCTTCGACGATCTGCCGGTAGCGCGACTCGCTCTCGCGGATGGCCGTCTCCGCGACGCGCTGCACCGTGACATCGATGCCTGTCGCGATGACGAACGCGACCTGCCCGTGCTGGTCGAGCATCGCCGTCGCGGACCACGAGATCCGCCGCCGCACGCCATCGGCGACAGCCAGTGATTTTCGTAGGTCGTAGGGAACTGTCCGTTGCGGATTCGCTGGAAGCTGTCGACGTACTCCGGAATCTCGTCCTTCGGGATCAGCCGCTCCCACGCGAACTTCCCAATCAGCTCCGACGATTGATAGCCGGAGATGATCTCGCAAGCGCGGTTGAAGCGCACGATGCGTCCGGCCGTGTCGAACACCACGACCAGCGCGCCGACCGTGTCGAGCACCGCGGAGACGAAGTTGCGCTCCACCGTCAGCGCGGACTCGACCCGCTGCCGCGCGCGGGATGACTGGCCCATCTCGCGAACGCGGCGCGCGAGCTCCAGCCGCGTCGTCACCATGTTCGCCAGCGACTCGAGCGACTCAAGCTGCAGTCGGCGTCAGCTTGCGCGCCGAGTGGTCCAGTACCACCAGCGAGCCGACCGCGAACCGAATCCGGCGTGAGCACCGGCGCGCCTGCGTAAAAGCGGAATCGTGCATTGCCCAGCGGAATGCCGTTCGGTGCGAACTCCGGGTCGCGCCGCGCGTCCGGAATCTGATAAATCCCGTCGCCGGTGATCGTCGTCTCGCAGGGAAGCGTGCGCCGCGGCGCCGTCATCGCGTCAATCCCATGCCGTCCCACGATGAGCACCTGGTCGCGCTCGAGAATCGTCACCATCGCCCACCGGCGCATTGCACACGAGGGCTGCCAGACGCGCGATGTCGTCCAGTGCGGGGTCGTGCGGCGCCTCGCGCAGGTCATAGTGGCTCAACGCCTGCAAACGCGGCAGCTCAATCGACGAGTTCATGGGGCTCAGCTCGATCATGCTTACGAATCTCGAGGATACGAACTGTACCCGGGGATTCGCCTCCCACTTTCGCGCCAAGCGGCGAACGATGGTCAAGGCAACCTCTTCTACCTGTGGGCTTTCTGTGGATTTCTTCACGGTCGGCGCACCGCCCGCAGGTGCATCGTTTGCGCTGGCGTCCAGGGCCACCTTCCAGTGCCCATTCACCTTCTTCCAGAAGGTAATGTAGCGGCCGGAGCTCGAGATCGGCTGCCCCTTGGCGTCCTGCCCATGGGCCTCGTAGTGTCCCCAGGTGAACCCCGTATCGCCGGACGGCCCCATCTGCGGCGCCCTCCGCATACCACGTCAACTGGTAGGTCTTGCGGGTCCCAGGTCGCCTGGGCGGCGATCGCCCGCTGCCCCAGCACGGCCGGCTGGCCGTTGTTCAGGGTCACCGCGTCCTCTGCAAACCATGACGCAAACGCCTTGCCGCCGCCCTTGGCGACCGCGTTCTCGAAGTCGCCCTCCAGCTTCACCAGCTCCAGCGCGCCCGGTGGAGATCGTCGGCGTTCTGGAACGGGATCAGCGTGTGCTTGTCCGGGCCGAGCAGGCTGCGGCGGCGGCACCGCCGTCTGCTGCGCGCCCGCGACGCAGACCGGCAAAGCCGACAACAGGCCGAGGAAAGGACCGGCGAACATGAACGCGCAAACCGCGAACGGCAGGCACGACGGGGCATGCCAGCAGTCTACGTCCGCCGGCATGCCCCGTCGCAAGCGCTCCGCTCGCGCGGCCCCTACTGCGCCTGTGGTAGTTCGGGTAGGCCGGCCGGTGCGGCTCCGGCGGCGGGTTCTGCTTCAACTGCTCCAGCGCCACCGCGACCGCCTTCTCGAGCTGCGGATCATGGCCTTCGGCGACGGCCTTCGGGTCCTGCTCCACCGTGACGTCCGGCTCGACGCCATGGTTCTCCACGTCCCACTCGCCCGCCGGCGAGAAGAACGCGACGCTCGGGCTGGTCACCTCGCCGCCATCCATCAGCACCGGAATCGGGCCGATGCCGACCAGCCCTCCCCAGGTCCGCTTGCCGACCAGCGTGCCCAGATGGTTGTGCTTGAACAGCCACGGCAGCGCATCGCCGCCCGAGCCCGCAGACTCGTTCGCGATCATCACCTTCGGCCCGTAGATGCCGGAGTTCGGCGTGTGCTCGATCGCTCCATAGCGCGGCGACCAGTACGCCTCGATCATGCCGGCCCAGCACCTCGATGATGTAATCGGCCACCTGCCCGCCGCCGTTGTAGCGCTCGTCGACGATCACGCCCTCCTTGTTCGTCTGCGCCATGAAGTAGCGATTGAAGTTCGTGAATCCGCCCGCGCCCGTGTCCGGCAGGTAGACATACGCCAGCTTGCCGCCCGAGAGCTGATCCACCTTGCGCCGGTTCGCCTCGATCCAGTCCGCATTGCGAAGCTGCAGCTCGTTCGGGATCGGCACAACCGTGATCTCGCGCGCGCCCTCGCCGTTCGCCGCGCCGATCCGCAGCGTGATCGCGTGCCCCGCCGTGCCCTCGAGCGGCTCCTGGATGTTCGTCGCCGCCGTCAGGTTCTGCCCGTTGATCGCGAGAATGCAGTCGCCCACATGCACGTTCAGCCCCGGCTGCGCCAGCGGCGCCTTCACGTTCGGCGACCACGTCCCGCCCGTGTAGATCTTCGCGATGCAGTAGCGGTTGTTCGTTGATCGTGTAATCCGCGCCCAGCAGCCCGCCCGGAACATGCTGCGCCTCCGGAATCGCTCCGCCGTGCCCGCGCAGATGCCCCACCGAGAAGCCCGTCAGCATCTCCTGGAAGATGTAGTTCAGGTCCGCGCGCGACGCGATCGAGTCCACGTACGGCTCAAAGCGCCGCTCCTCCTCCACCGTGTTCACGCCGTGATAGTGCGGGTCGTAGAAGTACGCGCGCTCGATGCGCCAGACCTCGTGATACATCTGCTTCCACTCGGCCGGCGGATCGACCTTCACCTGCACATCCTTCAGATCGACACGCGCCGTCGTTCGGCTTCACCGGCGCGTTCGCCGGCACGATGAACAGCTTCGGCGGCTGATGGCTCTCGCCTCCGGCTGGCGGCTGCGCGCATTCTCGTCGGCGTTGCCCATCTTCAGCAGCATCTTCTCGCCGTCTGCCGAGACCTCATAGCTGATCACGTGCTCGGCCAGCTTCTCCGTCTTGCGGCCCTCCAGCACAAACCGGCTCAGCGTGTGGTCCTTCCCGCCGCCCCGGCCCAGTCCGTCCTGCGTCATCGATTCCAGGAAGTAGACCGTCCCCGGCTTGCCCGCCGACAGATCGCTGTAGTTGCGCGGCGGCAGCGGCAGCGCCGCGATGCGCACCGCGATCGCATCCACGTTCATGCCCGCGAGATCGATCTCCGTCGGCTTCGGCGGCGTCGGCTTCTGCTGCAGGTTCGGATGCTTCTCCGTCTCCTTGTTCTCCTCCGCAGTCGCGCCCGCCGGCGTCACGTCCGTCTTCTCCTTCGCCTCTTCCTTCACCTGCGCGGCGGCCTTCTCGTCATCGCTCTCCGGCGCAACCGGCGAGGCCGTCTTCGCCGCCAGCGCAAGCGAGTAGATCGAGCTCGTCACGTTGTACAGGTCGCTCGTCATGTCCAGCCCGGCCTCCGTCGCGCCCTCGTTGTTGCTGGCCAGGAAGTACAGATACTTGCCGTTGCGATCGAACGCCGGCGAGTGCGCGTCCGCCATCTCGTCGGTCAACTGCGTCGACGTGCCCTTATCCACCGAGTACAGAAACAGCGAGTGCAGATGGTTCGGCATCGACCGCGGATACACCAGCCACTTCGAGTCCGGCGACCACGCGACGTCATGCGTCGCGTTCGAAAATCCGCCATACACATTCGGCGTCGCCAACCTCCGTCAGCTTGCCGTTCGTCGTGTCCAGCAGATAGCGATGCAGCCGGTTGTCATAAAACGTAATCAGCTTCGAGTCCGGCGACCACACCGGATCGAAGTAGTACGCCGGCTCCGTTGCCAGCGCAAACTTCTTCACCGCTCCCGCGACCCGTCTGCGACACCACATGCAGGTGATACAGCCCCGGCTTGCCATCCGCGCCCGGCTCATCGGAGAAGAACGCAATCGACTGCCCGTCCGGCGACCACGCCGGCTCGCGCTCCATCACGCCCGGCGAGTTCGTCAGGTTGCGCATCGGCCCATGCTTCGCCGGCACCGTCAGAATCTCGCCATGCGCCTCCACCGCAACCCGCACCGCCGTCGGCGAGAGCGACATGTTCTCAATCTGGTCGGCGACATGCATCAGATGCGGCCGCACATCCGGCAGATCGCCCACAACATCGATGTCCACCAGCTGCGGCTGCCCGCCCGGTTCCAGCGTGTACAGCTCGCCCAGCCGGTCGAACACCAGCGTGTGTCCATCGCTCGCCAGCGAGTGAATGTCCGGCCCGGTGTTGTGATACACCTCCGCGACCGCCTTGCTCCCGGATCGTAGCTGTAAATCGTGATCGCCCCCTTGCGCCCCGACAGGAAGTACAGCTTGCCATCCGCCCACACCGGCGAATAATCCGCCGAAACCTCATGCGGCACCTCAACCGAATCGAGCCCCGGCAGCGTCGTAATCCAGATCGATGGCGCCAGGCCGCCGTGATAGTTGCCCCACGAAACATAGCTCGTGAAGTTGAACGCCGAGCCCGGCCCGCAGCGGGTTATACGCAATGCGCGATCCATCCGGCGAAAACTGCGCCCTCGTACGCCGTCGGCAGCGGCAGCGCCTTCTCCACGCCACCCTCCGCCGGCACCGTAAAGAGCTGCGTGTACCGGCTCGCCGCAGTCGCGATTCGAGCGGAACACAATATGCTTGCCGTCCGGCGTCCATCCCACCGCGACATCCGCCGCCGGATGATACGTAATCCGCTTCGGAATGCCGCCCGTGCTCGGAATCGTGAACACGTCCGTGTTGCCGTCGTACTCGCCCGTGAACGCAATCGTCCGCCCGTCCGGCGAGAACACCGGCTGGCTCTCGATGCCGACGCCCGTCGTCAGGTGCGTCGCGCGTCCGCCTGCGCGCGGCACCGTCCACAGATCGCCCGCATAGCTAAACGCAATCAGGTCCTTGCTGATCGAAGGCTGCTGCAGAATGTGCGGATGAGGATCGGCCGCAAGCGCGGACAACGAAAACACGGACAAGCGGCAAAGCTGAGAAAGGCAAGACGCAGACGCACAGGCATCTCCCGGATGAGATTGACTGAATGTGAGCTATCGTACACGCACCCGCGCGCGCCGCAACCCGCGCGCAGATTGATATCCTTCCCGCACAATGCAGACGCACTCCCGCAGCTCAGACCCGCCCGCGCCGCGCGGCCGCGCTCGAAACCGCCGCGGCCAGCCTCATCGCCGGCATCGTCTGCCTCTCCGCCGGCATCATCGCCGCCGCGCTGCACGCGCCGCACGCCGTCGCGCTCGCGCTGCGCTGCGTCGGGGTCGCCGCGCTGCTCGCGTTCGCCGCCTTCCGCCGCAGCCTCTCCGTCTGGATGTTCATCGCCATGGTCGCCGGCGCGGAGCTCGGCTTCGACGCACCGCATTTCGCCGTGCAGATGCGCATCTTCTCCGACATCTTCCTGCGCCTCATCCAGTGCGTCGTCGCTCCGCTGATCTTCGCCACACTCGTCGTCGGCATCGCCGGCCACGGCGACCTCAAGAGCCGTCGGCCGCATGGGCGTCAAATCGCTCGTCTACTTCGAGGCCGTCACCACCGTCGCGCTCGCCATCGGCCTGCTCGCCATCAACATCAGCAAGGCCGGCGTCGGCCTCGCCTTCACTGCCGTCCGGCGCTGCCGCCGCACCGCTCCGCCGCCCACGCACTGGAACGACTTCCTCGTCCACATCTTCCCCGAGAACATCGCGCGCAGCGTCGCCGAAGGCCAGATCCTGCAGGTCGCCGTCTTCGCGATTCTCTTCGGCATGGCGCTCGCGCTCACCAACCAGCAAAAGCGCGCGCCCGTGCTGCGCCTCTGCGAAGGCCTCGCCGAGGTCATGTTCAAGTTCACCAACATCGTCATGTACACCGCGCCCATCGGGGTCGCCGGCGCGATGGCCTTCACCGTCGGCGGCCTCGGCCTCGGCGTGCTCGTCAATCTCGGCAAGCTGCTGCTCACGCTCTACGTCGCGCTCGTCGTCTTCGGTGTCGGCGTGCTGCTTCCCATCGCGCTGATCTTCCGCGTTCCCGCTGCGCGGCTTTCTGCGCGCCGTCGCCGAGCCCGCAACCATCGCCTTCGCCACCTCCGCCAGCCAGGCCGCGCTTCCCAGCTCCATGGAGCAGATGGAGGCCTTCGGCGTTCCGCGCCGCATCGTCGCCTTCGTCATCCCCGCCGGCTACAGCTTCAATCTCGACGGCTCGACGCTCTACCTCGCCGTCTCCGCAATCTTCGTCGCGCAGGCCGCGGGCCTTCACCTCACCATCGGCCAGCAACTCGCCATGATGTTCACGCTCATGCTCACCAGCAAAGGCATCGGCGGCGTTCCGCGCGCCATGCTCGTCGTGCTGCTCGCGACAGCGTCAACCTTCCACCTGCCCACCGAGCCCATCTTCGTTCTGCTCGGCGTCGACACCATCATGGACATGGCGCGCACCACCGCCAACGTCGTCGGCAACTGCCTCGCCAGCGCCGTCATCGCGAAATGGGAGCACGCCTTCCGTGCAGAAAATGATCCGGCGCAGCCCACACCCGCCGTGCTCGAAGCTGCACTCGACTAAACGCTACAAGCAGTTCGGATTTTCCGGTGGTCCGGACGGCGCCTGTCGATGCCGCCGTCGGCTTTCCGATCGCCAACTGGTGCGATGGGCAGGGAAGCGGCGTGGGCGCGCCCTGACGGCAGTTCTGCGATGCGCTCGTTCGCGCACCGGCAGCATCCCAATTCGCCGCAGCCAGTCTGTCGCCGTGTGCGTCCAGTGCTCCTCGGGAAAACCCGCCGGATGCACCCCGAACCCATGTCCGCCCGTCGCATACAGATGCAGCTCCGCCGGCACGCCCGCATCCTTCAGCGCGCTGGTAGTACACCAGCGAGCTGTCGATGTACGTCCTGTCATTCTCCGCCTGGATCGATGAAAGTCGGCGGCGTGCGGAGGTTCGGCGTCAGGTCCGGATCGAGCTCACTCTTGGTCGGCCCGGTCGCCAGATACGCCGGATAGCCGAGGATCGCGAAGTCCGGTCGCGCGCTGATACTCGCATCCACATCCTTCGCCGCCGGCGTGCTCTCCACGTCCCTTGTCGTCGAAATGGTTCGAAAGCACCACCGCCAGGTGGCCGCCCGCTGAAAATCCCACCACGCCAATCCTCGCCGGATTGATGTGCCACTCCGCCGCATGCTCGCGCGCCACCCGCATCGCCTGCTGCGCGTCTTCGAGGTCCGCCGGATTCTCCGGATAATGTCCCTTCTCCGGCACGCGGTACTTCACCAGCAGGCACGCCATGTCGATCGAATTCAGCCACCGGCAAACGTCCAGTCCCTCGCCATCCCACGCCAGGATCCGATACCCTCCGCCCGGAAACACCACCGCCGCCGCCGTAACTCCAGCAGAATGTTGCGGAAGAAATACTGTCATCGTCGGCTCGGTAATATTCGTCAAACGTGCTGTGCGGTGTCCGCTGATCAGGTTGTCCTGGTCCGTCGTCGTGTCCTTCTCCGCTTCGCTCGTCTGCGGCGGCTCCGGTGTCCCATGAGGCCATAGCGGCAACACCGTCTGTGCGGAGCTGTAACGAGCGCCGGCAACAAGCGCACACAACACAATCGCAAGGGCCGTTGATTTCATGCGCGCCATCCTACCGCAACCGTCAAGCGCGCGCAGCAGTCCGACGCCCTGCTTGATACACTGAGGAGTCGGTGCTGACGCGCAAAACGCTGTGAGCCAGTGGGAAACGAGTTCCACAAATGAGTGAGTACCTGAGCAGGATCAAGTCGCCCGCGGACCTCAAGCGGCTTGGATGGGTCGAGTTAGAACGGCTGGCCGAAGAGATTCGCGAACGCCTCATCATTAGCTGCGCGAAGACCGGCGGGCACATCGGCCCAAACCTCGGCGTGGTCGAGCTGACCATCGCCATGCATTACGTCTTCGACACACCGCGCGACAGCTTCGTCTTCGACGTCTCGCACCAGAGCTACGTCCACAAGCTGCTCACCGGCCGCGAGTCGCGCTTCGACACCATCCGCCAGCCCGAAGGCCTCAACGGCTTCATGCTCCGCACCGAAAGCGAGCACGACAGCTTCGGCGCGGGCCACGCCGGAACCGCACTCTCCGCCGCTCTCGGCATGGCCGTCGCGCGCGACATGTCCGGCGGCAACGAGCACATCGTCGCGCTCGCCGGCGATGCCGCCTTCACCAACGGCATCAGCTTCGAAGCCCTCAACAACATCGCCGCGCAGACCAGGCGCATGATCATCGTTCTCAATGACAACGAGTGGTCGATCGACAAAAACGTTGGCGCTATCGCGGAGTACCTGCACAAGATCGCCACCAGCCAGACCTACATCAACCTGCACGACCGCGCCACAGGCCTGGTCGAAAAAATCGGCGGCAAGGCCGCTCGCCATATCGTCCGCAAAGCCGAAGAAGCCGCCAAAGGCATCGTCGGCCGCGGCATGATCTTCGAAGAGTTCGGCCTCGACTACTACGGCCCCATCGACGGCCACAACATTCAGCTTCTCGTCGAAACCTTCCGCGTGCTCAAGCAACTCGATCACCCCGTCATCCTCCACGCGATCACACAAAAAGGCCGCGGCTTCCAGCCCGCCCTCGAGAAGCAGAAGAAGTTTCACGGCCTCGGTCCCTACGACCCCGAAACCGGAGAGACAAAAACCGCGGGCCAGAAGACCTACTCGGAGGTCTTCGCCGACAGCCTCACGAAACTCGCCAACAACAACGACAAGGTGGTCGCCATCACCGCCGCCATGCCCAACGGCACCGCGCTCGACCTCTTCCGCCCGCATCACCCCAACCGCTACTTCGACGTCGGCATCGCTGAAGAACACGCCGTGCTCTTCGCCGCGGGCATGGCCACCAAAGGCTTCCGCCCGTTCTGCGCCATCTACTCGACCTTCCTCCAGCGCGCCTTCGATCAGGTCGTCCACGACGTCGCGCTGCAAAATCTTCCCGTCGTCTTCTGCATGGATCGCGGCGGCCTCTCGGGCGATGATGGCCCGACGCACCACGGCCTCTTCGACATCAGCTATCTGCGCGGCATCCCCAACCTCATCCACATGGACCCCAAGGACGAAGACGAGCTCCAGGACATGATGTTCACCGCGCTCCAGCACAATGGCCCCAGCGCCATCCGCTACCCGCGCGGCGTCGGTCCCGGCACATTGCCGAAAGCCGAGCCACAAGCGCTCCAGATCGGCAAAGCGGAGCTCATCGAAGAAGATTCACGCGCCACTCTCGATGTCGCCATCTTCTCGCTCGGCAACATGCTCCCGGACGCGCAGCGGCTCGCCTCCATGCTGCGCCGCGAAGGCCAGAGCGTCGCCATCATCAACGCACGCTTCGCCAAGCCGCTCGATCACGAATGCATCGCCCGCTACGCGCAGCGCTCCGAAGTTCTCGTCACCTTCGAAGACCACGTCCTCGCCGGCGGCTTCGGCTCCGCAGTCCTCGAATCGCTCGCAGAGCAGGGAATCGACACACCCATCGTGCGCATCGGCTGGCCCGACCAGTTCATCGAGCACGGCAAGGTCGAAGCTCTCCGCGCACGCTACGGCCTCACCGCCGAAGCCGCCCTCGAGCGCGTCCGCCCACACCTCCGCCACACCGTCACCGCCTGAGCAGTTGCTCCAGCATCACCGTATCCATGGAACACCGGCGACGATACTGCGTATCCTCATGTAGCGTCCCAAACCAGACGGAGGCTCCCAATGCGCGCCACTCGTTTGTGGAAGACGGCTGTGGTCGCCCTGACCCTGGCCGCTGCCGGCGCTTCTGCGCAAGCCCCCACGCCGGTCAAGCGAATGGCCGCGGATGCGCATCCCTCCTTCGCAGTTGCAACCATCAAGCTCCACGATCCGAACTCGGACCGCTCCGGGTTCAACGCCATCGGCGACCGCTACACCATCCGCAACCAGACCATCGTCAGCCTGATGATGTTCGCCTACTCCATCCACAAGCACCAGGTTGTCGATGCACCTGCGTGGGCCGGCGCCGACCGCTTCGACATCGAGGGCAAGACCGACACTCCCGGCGAACCCAATCTCCACCAGCAGCAGGAGATGCTCCAGAAGCTGCTCGCCGATCGCTTCGGACTCAAGTTCCACCGCGACACGCGCGATCTGCCGGTCTACGCCATCCAGATTGCAAAAGGCGGTCCGAGGCTCAAGCCTCCCGCCAATCCCGATGCCGAACCCGACCAGGACGCCAGCAGCCACGGCACCGAGGTGACCGTGACGATCACCAACGGAACCATGGCTGACTTCATCCTGGGCATGCAATTTTTCTTCGACCGTCCGCTGCTTGACCAGACCGGCATCGCCGGCCGCCACGACTTCACTCTGCGCTACACCTTCGACGTGGTCCACGTGACCGACCCGAACGCGCCGCCCAGCCTCTTCACCGCCATCAAAGAGCAGCTCGGGCTAAGGCTGGACGCTGTCAAAGCCCCGATCGGCGTCTTCGCAATCGATCACGTCGAGCCGCCCTCGGCGAATTAGACGCAACGCCATCACCCCTTCAGCGCCGCACTCACCACCGCCCGCGCCTCTTCCCGAATCCGCTTCAAATGCTCTTCACCCTTGAAGCTCTCCGCGTAAATCTTGTACACATCCTCCGTCCCGCTCGGCCGCGCGGCGAACCATCCATTCTCCGTCGCAACCTTCAGCCCGCCGATTGCCGCGCCGTTCCCCGGCGCCTCTGTCAGGATCGCCGTGATCGCATCCCCCGCAAGTTCCTTCGCCTTCACCTGCGAGGCCGACAATTTCGCGAGCTTCGCCTTGTCTTCCTTCGAGCAGGCCGCATCGATCCGCTGATACACCGGCGCGCCATATCTCGCCGTGAGCTGCCCGTACAACACGCCCGGATCCTTTCCCGTCGTCGCCGTCATCTCCGCCGCCAGCAGACCGCAGATCAGCCCATCCTTATCCGTCGACCACACGCTGCCATCGCGGCGCAAAAAACTCGCACCCGCTGACTCCTCGCCGGCAAAACCCAGCGTGCCATCCAGCAGCCCATCCACAAACCACTTGAAGCCCACCGGCACCTCCAGCATCTTTCTTCCGAGCCCAGCGGCAACCCGGTCGATCATGCTCGATGACACCAGCGTCTTCCCAATCCCGACCTTCTCGCCCCACTGCTCACGATGCATAAACAGATACTGAATGCACACCGCGAGATAGTGGTTCGGATTCAACAGCCCCGAGGTCCGCGTCACAACCCCATGCCGGTCATGGTCCGTGTCGCACGCCCACGCCACGTCGTACTTGTCCTTGTTCGCAATCATCGACGCCATCGCGTATGGCGAGCTGCAGTCCATGCGAATGCGCCCATCCCAATCCAGTGTCATGAACCGGAACGTCGGATCCACGTATGGATTCAGCACCTCCAGCGGCAACTTGTACTGCTCCGCAATCCGCGGCCAGTAGTGCACGCCCGCGCCGCCCAGCGGGTCCACCGCCAGCTTCAGCGCGCTGGTGCGAATCGCCTGCATGTCCACCACGCTCGCCAGCTCATCCACGTATGACCCAACGAAGTCATACTTCTGCGTCGTCTCCGCTGACACCGCCCGGTGATACGCCAGCCGTCGCACGCCCTGCAGCTTCGCCGCAATCAGCTCATTCGCGCGATTCTCAATCCACTTCGTCGCCGTCGTGTCCGCCGGTCCGCCCGTCGGCGGGTTGTACTTGAAGCCGCCATCCTCCGGCGGATTGTGCGACGGCGTAATCACGATTCCGTCCGCGCGCGCTCCCTTCGACTCCGCATTGTGTTTCAGGATCGCGTGCGACAGCGCCGGCGTCGGCGTATATCCAAGGTCTCTGTCAATCAGCACATGCACCCCGTTCGCCGCCAGCACCTCGAGCGCCGTCGTAAACGCCGGCTCACTCAGCGCATGCGTATCCTGCGCCAGAAACAGCGGCCCTGTCGTCTTCTCATTGGCGCGATAGTCGCAGATCGCCTGCGTGATCGCGAGAATGTGCGCATAATTAAAACTCGTCGTCAGCGACGACCCACGATGCCCGCTCGTCCCGAAGCTCACCCGCTCCGCCGGATTCGCCACATCCGGATGCCGGGCATAAAACGCCGTGATCAGCCGCGGCACATTCACCAGCCGGTCAGGTGAGGAAAGATGCCCCGGCGTATTCTCCGTCGCACCCGAAGTTGCGGTCATTTTTTCCGTAGGCATAGGGCTCAAGCATACGGCGAAGTTCCGTCGCTCGAAAAGCTTCACACTTCACTGCTGACGGAGCATTCGGCCCGCGATATGGTTGCTCATGCGCTCTCTGCTCCTCGCGGCGGCACTCTCAGTCTGCACCATTGCCTCGGCCCAGGTCCTCGACTCCCGCACCTTCTCCACCGACGGCCATCCCACCCAGGCCATCTGGACCCCTGACGGAAAGAACGTTCTCGTCACCATCAATCGCGGACGTGGCGCGAGCTCCGGTATCGAGATCTTCCGCGTTGACGGCGCGAAGCTCAAGCGCGTGGCCTTTCAACCCCTCGGCGACTCCGGCGCGCAGGGGATCGTGCTCATTCCCAACACCGGCGTGCTTGCGGTCGGGCTCTCCGACACCGGCGTCGGCTTCCTTCCGCTCGACGCCACACTCGAAGGCAAAGCCACGCCGCGCGCTATCCCGCAGGGCGACCGTCCCGGTTCCGGCTACCTCGCCGTCACCCCTGACGGCCGCACCCTGTTCGTCGCCAACGAATACCTCAACGGTGGCAGCGTCGGCATCATCGCCCTCCGCCGCAATGCTCAGGGCCAGCTCGATCCCACCACCACCGCGCAGATGCGAACTCAGATTGCTACGCCTGGCATCGCCCTCTCGCCCGACGGCACGCGCCTCTACGCCGTGGACGAAATCCTCCCACAGGGCTGGCCCCTGAAACTCCCCGGGCATGAAATTCCCGAGCTCCAGCATGACGGCTGTGTACAGGCCATCGGCAGACCCGCGCGCCCCAACGGCGGTCTCTTCGTCATCGACACCGCCAAGGCCGCCGCGCTGCCCTCCGACTTCACCTCACAGCAGGCGCACGACGCCACGCCGCGCCTCATCAACGCCGGTTGCTCACCCGTCCGCGAGGCCATCTCCTCCGACGGCCGCACCGTCTTCGTCACCGCGCGCGGCGACAACAAAGTTCTCGCCTTCGACACCGCCGCCCTCGAGCACGATCCCGCTCACGCCTTCCTCCGAGCCATCCCCTCCGGTGGCCAAGCGCCTGTCGGCCTCGCGGTCTTCGATCACGATCGCAAGCTGCTCGTCGCCAACTCCAACCGCTTCGCCAATGGCCCCGGCACTGCCACCGTCATCGATCTCTCTGACCCCGCCAAACCTGCTGTTCTGCAAACGATCAAAACCGGCGAATTCCCACGCAACATCACCGTCTCCCCTGACGGCCGCACCCTTCTGCTCACGGTCTTCCTCGGCGACGAGCTGATGCTGCTCACTATGAAATGAACTCACAACGAAGTGAACTGAAACAACGAATGAACTGAAACAACGAAATGAACCGGAAGAATGAAAGAACCGGAACGGTCCAGCGAACTGAAGCCCGGGCCTAACCTGCGCTTCCGCGGCGCTCGTAGTGAAACAGCAGCTCCTGCTCGCTCGCGATCGGCACTCCATTACGCGTCGCCGGCGCAAACGTCCACGTCTGCACCGTCGCAATCACCTGCTGGTCCACATTCGGCCCCAGGCTCTTCGTCACGGACAAGTGCGCCACCTTGCCCTGCGCATCGATCAGCGCATCCAGCACCACATCGCCGCTTGCCCCCGGCGTCAGCGTCGACAGGTCCGGCTGCGGCCGTGGATGAAACTGCACCAGCGCGATGCTGATATTGCCATCGCCCTCGCTTCCATCCGCCGCATTTCCCGGAGCCTCATTCGTCGCCGCTCGCGCCAGCTGCTTCGCCTTGTCAACGTCGCTCTTCACCGGCTGCGGCATCGCCGGCCCCTTGTCCTGCTCGCGCGCCTTCGCGGTCGTCTCACCCGGCGGCGCTCCCAGAAGCTGATAGTTGAACATCAGCATCGTGCCCTGCGCCGTTCCCGGCATATGCTTCGGCGCCAGCGTGGGCGCCTGCATCCTCACCCCCAGCAGCAGCGCCACCGCCGCCGCGTGCACTGCCACCGACGTGCCTGTGCTCCGCCAGCCCAGCATGCCACCAAGTCTAGGCCTCCCTGTTCGCAAACTCCAGCATGAACATTCGGTGGTATTGCGGCCCACGTCCCGGAACGCTACAAAAAATTTGTATTCAACACATTGCCGCGCGGTCTTCTCCCCCGCAGCCGTGTGCCATACCGCAATATCGGGACCGTTGATTGAGGGCCAGCCGTTTGGGACATTTGGCACGATGCACGCGCATTCTCTGCGCGGCGTTCGTGCTGGCCTTTAACCCGTGCGCCGACGCCATTCAGGCCACCCTCGTCGCCGACGCTCACGTCTCCTCCGCCCAGCCTGACGTCAACTCCGGCACCCTCACCAATCTCAACGTCGGCGGCGGCTACACCACCCTCATCCAGTTCGACCTCGGCGTCCTCCCCGCCGGCACCACCGCCGCCCAGATCACCCGCGCCACCCTCCGCCTCTACTGCAACCGCGCCGACACGCCCGGCACCCTCTCCGCCGCGCCCCTCAACGCCGCCTGGGGCGAGTACAGCGTCACCTGGAACACCCTCCCCGCCACCGGCTCCTCGGTCGGCTCCGCACAGGTCTCCGCCCCGGGCGAGTTCATCACCATCGACGTCACCTCCGCCGTCCAGTCCTGGATCACCACGCCCTCGTCCAACAACGGCCTCGCCCTCACCGCCGCCTCCGCCGTCCTCCAGTTCGACAGCAAGGAAAACGACCAGACCTCCCACTCCCCCGAACTCGAAATCGCCCTCGCCGCCGGCGGCGCCGGGACCGCGGGCACCCAAGGCCCCGCCGGCCCCACCGGCCCGCAGGGCCCCGCCGGCCCATCCGGAGCTACCGGCCCCGCCGGCCCATCCGGAGCTACCGGCCCCGCCGGCCCGCAAGGCCCATCCGGGACTACAGGCCCCGCCGGCCCCGCCGGTGCCTCCGGGGCCAGCGCCTTCGTCTTCCAGGGCGCCTACTCCGCCACCACCAACTACGCCCAGGGAGCCGTCGTCACCTTCGGCGGCTCAACCTTCGTCTCGCTCATCAACTCCAACGTCGGCAACACTCCCAGTTCCATTCCGTGGGACTGGGGCACCCTCGCTCTCGGAGCCACCGGCGTACAAGGCCCCGCAGGCCCCTCCGGTCCACAAGGCCCATCCGGTCCCGCCGGTCTCACCGGCCCTTCCGGCCCGCAAGGCCCCGCCGGCCCAACCGGCGCAATCGGCCCGGCCGGCTCGCCCGGCCTCGTCTACCAGGGCGCCTACGACCCCACCCACAACTACGTCCTCGGCGACGTCGTCCTCTTCTCCGGCTCCAGCTACGTGTCCCGCACCACCGGAAACCACGGCAACACACCCGACCAGTCCCCTTCCTTCTGGGGTCAACTCACCGCCCAGGGCCCCGCCGGAGCTACCGGCGCACAAGGCACTCCGGGCGTCGCCGGTCCCCAGGGCCCCCTGGGCCCCACCGGCCCTCCCGGCCAAACCGGCGCGCAAGGCGCGCAAGGCATCCCCGGACAGGCCGGCGCCCAGGGCCTCACCGGCGCGCAAGGTCTCGCGGGCCCCGCCGGAGCGACCGGCCCCCAGGGTCCCGTCGGCCCAACCGGCCTCACCTTCCAGGGCCCCTACGACCCCACCCACAACTACGCGCTGGCTGACGCCGTCCTCTACAACGGCTCCGGCTACGTCTCGCTCCTCCCCGGCAACCACGGCAACGCCCCCGACCAGACCCCCTCCGCCTGGTCGATGTTCGCGGCGGCGGGCGGCACTGGCCCCCAAGGCCCCACCGGTGCCACTGGTGCGCAAGGCCCAACCGGCTCAACCGGCCCCCAAGGCCCCGCCGGCCTGACCGGCTCCCAAGGCCCGATCGGTCCCGCCGGCCCAGGCCTCAACCTCACCGGGACCTACTCCGCGATAACCAGCTACAACCTCGGGGACGTCGTCAGCTACAACGGCTCGAGCTACGCCTCGGTTACCGCCTCCAACCACGGCCAGGCCCCCGACCAATCTCCCGCCTACTGGATGCTCCTTGCCGCCCAGGGCCCCGCCGGTTCAACCGGAGCGACCGGCCCGCAAGGCGCCATCGGCGCATCCGGTTCCCCCGGCCCCGCAGGCGCAACCGGCCTCACCGGTCCGCCAGGCGCCACCGGGGCCACCGGCGCCCCCGGCATGACGTTCCGCGGACAGTGGTCGCCCGCCACCTTTTATTCCACCAACGATGCCGTCAGCTACGACGGCTCAACCTATCTCGCCCTCGCCGCCGGCTCCAACCAGGAGCCCGACCTCTACACCCAGGCCTGGACCATCATCGCGCAGGCCGGAAGCACCGGCCCAACCGGTCCCGCAGGCACCTCCGCCACTGTCTCCATCGGCACCGTCACCACCCTCGCCGCCGGCCAGCCTGCCACCGTCACCAACTCCGGCACCGCTCAGGACGCCGTTCTCAATTTCGCTATCCCGCAAGGACCCGCCGGCGCCTCCGGCAGCTCCGGCTCCAGCACCACCACCTCCGGCAGCTTCGCCGCCATCTACCACCCGGTCAGCTACAACAACGCCTTCTACGCGCTCAACTCGCCCAACGCCGCCACCACCGAGGCCGACTCCGTTCTCGCCTGGATCCCCACAGCCTGCACCGCCACTGAGCTCGACGTCGCATCCCACCAGACCGGCAGCATCACCATCACCCTGCGCGTCGGCGCCTCCGGCGCCACAATGGCCGACACCGCGCTCTCCTGCACACCATCTGCCGGCTCCTGTCCCGCCCTCGGCTCCGTCTCCATCCCCGCCGGCAGCTTCGTCGACCTCCACGTCACGGGCGCCTCCGGCACCACCGCCGGCGTCTGGACCTCACTCACCTGCAATTGATCTGGCGTACGGGCCTGGACCTCACCTTGTGCAATGAAAACTCGAGTGACAGGCTGTCATTTACGCGAAGAACAGGTAGCCCGAGGCTTTAGCCTCGGGTCTCTTATCGTCTCTAGATGAAGGTGCTTTAGCCCGGGGTATGCTTTTCGCTCGCCGCCAATTCAACCCTTGGCCGCTCGCCGCCTCACAGCGGCAGACACTCCCTCAACTCCACCACCAGCTCCCGCAGCAGCCCCGGATCCACCAACCCCTCGCTCTCCAGCAACTGCTCAATCTCCCGCGCGAGCTCCGTCCCCCGCGGATATCCAAACATCCCCAGCGACCCTGCCAGCTTGTGCGCCGTATCCGCCGCCCCGCGCCGCATCAGCGGAGACAGCCTTCCCCGCGCCGCCGCATCGCACGCAATATCCAGCCCATTCAGCCTGTCCCTGATTAGCGGAACGCTCCGCTCCCACAGTGCGCTGATCAGTTGCCGCGCCACCTCGCCCGGTCTAGTTGCACCCGGGCTGCTCATTTCTTGTTTCCGCGCCTCCGCGGATCGGCGCCCGTCTCCATCGCGCGCTAACTCCAGCCCAGCGTTGCTGCCATCTGCTCGGCAAGGGTCAGCGGATCGAAAGGCTTGAACAACACTCCTGCAACGCCCAGGCCCGCAAACCGCCGCTGGTCCACTCCCTGCACCTTCGCCGTCAGCAGGACCACCGGGATATTCGCAATCTCCGGAACCCGCTGCATCTCCTTGAACGTCGTCGGCCCGTCCATGGACGGCATCATCACGTCCATCAGAATCGCGTCCGGCTGTTCAGCATGTGCTCTCTGAATCCCTTCCGCGCCCGAGCATGCCGTCAGCACGCTCCAGCCCGCAACGGATTCCAGTGACAGAGCCGCCACTTCGCGGATGTCATCCTCGTCATCAATGATGAGAATACGGCGCATTAAGTAATCAGACCTGAAGAAGAATTGCTGCCAGTGATTTGCTGCATAATTTTACGCGGATACCGATCCCAGTGCAGGCTTCCCTAAATGACGAACCATCGCTAGTATCAAATCCTCCACATGCCGCGGCTGCACCCTGGCCTTGGTCAGGAACTGCGTCGGTCCCAACCGTAACTGCGCCATCTCGGCCTCCGTTAATTCGCTGCCAGAGTAAACCACCAGCGGAAGCGTGCGCAGCTTCGGCTGCTGCCTGAGCCAGTCCACCAGCGCAAACCCCGACCCATCCCGCAGCGTCAGGTCCAGGATCAACAGGTCCGGCGGGGTCCGCTCACAATACGTCTCCGCGTCCGCCACCGAGCTCACATGGTCAATCGAGATCGGCGTATGTTCCCCGGCCGTGCGAAACCCCGAGAGCACCACCGTCGCCAGATCCTCATCATCTTCCACCAGCAGGATCCGTCCCGGCCCGCTCGACGGCCGCAGCGCCCGCCCAATCTCGGTCAGCAACAAGCTCTCGTGAAACGGCTTCTGCACCCATCCCTGCGTCGTCGGCACATCCGCCGTTCGCGTCGCCGGCGAGAGCACACTCAGCACCACCACCGGAACCTCCGCCGCGCTGGGAATCTTCCTCAGCCGCTCCAGAGTCTCCCATCCGCTCATCCCTGGCATGCACAAGTCCAGCAGGATCGCATCCACGTCCTGCTTGCCCACCGCATCCAGAGCCTCTTCGCCGCTCGAAGTCTCAATCACCGTATACCCGTTGCGCCGTAAATGTTCGCGTACCACATTGCGCACAATGGGATCATCATCCACCACAAGAATCGATCCCTCGGAAGCATCAGGCAGCAGCGCCGTTTGTTCCACAGTGGAGTACCGCGGCAGCCGCAGAATCACCGTCGTGCCCGGTCCCTTGCCGCTCGCCTCGTTCCGCTCCGCCCAGATCGTTCCGCCGTGCTGCCCCACAATGCTCTTGCAGATCGCCAGGCCCAGCCCCGTCCCGCCCTTCTGCCGCGCATCCGATGCCTCCACCTGCCCAAAGCGGTCGAAGATGCTCTCCAGCTTGTCCACCGGAACGCCGCGCCCCGCGTCCTCCACCTGCAGCACCAGGTTCTCGCCGTCCGACGCCGTCTTCACCTCAACCCGTCCACCCTTCGGCGAAAACTTGATCGCATTCGACAGCAGGTTCGTCAGCACCTGCTGAATCCGGTCCGGGTCGCCATCAAACGTGATCGCAGTCTCCAGCGGCTCGGGCAGAATCCTCAGCTCCACCTCAAACTTCTCCGCCATCGAGCTCATCGTTTCCACCGCCTGCGCCACCACCTCGCGCAGCGTCAGCTTGCGCATCTGCAGCGGCGCCCGCCCCGACTCCATCCGCTCCAGGTCCAGAATGTCGTTGATCAGCCGCACCAGCCGGTCCGTGTTGCTGCTCGCAATCCGCAGCAGGTTCGCGGCCTTGTCATCCACGTGTCCGGCCTTGCCCGATGAAAGCAGCCCCAGCGCCCCATGAATGCTCGTCAACGGCGT
Organism: uncultured Verrucomicrobiae bacterium; assembly: GCA_963716225.1. Lineage (GTDB taxonomy): Bacteria > Acidobacteriota > Terriglobia > Terriglobales > Acidobacteriaceae > Granulicella. Next base: position 3,201,169 of record OY970299.1, read on the forward strand.
GCGCAACTCGTGCGACACCGTCGAGATGAACTCATCCTTCAAATTGTCCAGTTGCTTGCGCTGCTGCAGCGCCGCCTGTTGCGCCAGGCTCTCCCGCATCGCCCGCGCCAGCTCATCGGCGAGCAACGCACTTCTCCGGCGGGCCCGCACCAGGGCCACCGAGACCACCACAAGCACGACCGCCAAAGCCGCAGAGAGCCAGATCAAAAGCATAAAAAACAGAGGAAGCCGGAAACTAATGGTAACGCAGACCTGCAACAATCGTGGTACCAGTTGAAGTACGAAGGTCTTTGATCCAGTTCGACTTATGGCCTCTTAACTGCTCCGCCAATGCCGCTGATTACACCGCCGCAGACACGCCAGAACAGAATGGGAGACCTCAAGCTTAGACTTGCGCGGCGGAGAATCAGCACCGTTAACAGGGCGAAGAATCGCCCCGCAACCAGGTCCTGGATGTTAGATCTCAGATTTTAGAGCCACTTAGCACACCCGCCGGCCTGCCACAAACGCCCCATGACGAGCCCGTCAGCCCGCCTAAAATCTAATATCTAACATCTAAAATCTGCTTTTCCCCCTGCTTTTCCCCCTGCCTCTCCCCGCTCACCGCCACCACCGCCTCCCGCGCCTCCGCTGCCGCTACCTTGCGGTCCTCATACGCCATTGGCGAGAACGCAATCGGCCCATCCGCAAACGACACCGTCGCCCGCACCCCATGCAGCCCCAGAAAGTTCCACAGGTGCGCCAGCAGCGTCTGGTGCCCCCAGTGCACATCATTGCGCGGCGACTTGCCCGCCGCCGTATCTCGTTCCGTCAGCTCATACCGTATGAATCCCGGCGTCACCGCCGCCCCCGCCTCCAGCGACTGCGCCAGCAGCCCGCTATGAAACGGCATGGTTGGCTCATCGCCTACAAATGTCCCACCCTCCGGAAAGAACACCACCGGCAGCCCATCGCGAAATCCCTTCGCCATCACCTCAGCCGCTCTCTCCGCACTCCCACCGCCTCCGCGCTCCACATACACTGTGCCCGCCATCATGCTGATCCACCCAATCAGCGGCATCTTCCTCGTCTCAATCGCCGACACAAACACGCACGGCCTCAACGACCCGTGCACCACGATATCCAGATAGCTCAAATGATTTGTGATCACCGCGCCATCCATCGGCACCGGCCCCTGCGTCATCACGTCCATATCGACGACGCGCAGCGTCTGCCGGCAGAACGCCGACAGCCACGCCGCCCGCTCCGGCCTCGTACGCGGCCGCGTCACAATCAGCTTCGCCAGATTCACGGCGAACACCCACACCACCTTCGCCGCCCGCCACAGCTTCCTCAATACACTCACCAATCCCCGGCCACCAGTCACTAACTACTCACCACTAACCACTGACCACTAACTACTCACCACTAACTACTCACCACTAACTACTAACCACGAACCACAAACCACTCGCCTCTCACTGCGCCCCGTGAAACTCCTCCACCGGATCGGCGCTGTGCACCCACGCCGCATCAATCAAATCCCGCAGCTCGATCGCACCCGCCGCCAGCCGCTCGTCCGTAAACATCTTCGCCTCCGGCGTGCCCGCGCCCGTGAACCCGCCGGCCTTCTCCAACTGATATACCCGCTCCACATCCGCAGCCGTCTGCTTCAGATATCCGAGGTACTGCCCCCACTCATCGTCGATCTTCACCGGCGCGCTCGACTCGACCAGCTGCTTCACCTCATCGCGCTTGATATTCGCCGTCACATACGACGACTCGAACTGCGAGTGGATCTTGTGCTCCGTCGTATATCCATTCGGATTCGGCCCCGTCCACCCGTTGTACTGGATCGTCACATGCAGCGGCTGCGAGCCATCCGCCACATAGTGCCCCAACCACCCCGCGTCATACAGCACCGCCGTCTCGACCCCGCTCAGGTCTTCATTGGCCGCCACAGCCTTCCTGTACTCCCGCAGATCCACCTTCAGCTTCTGCCAGATCTCCTCCACCTCCCACGGCTGCATCCCCACCTTCTCCGGCGTCAACTGAATATCAGGATGCCTCGCCTGCGCCGCCGCCAGCGCCCGAATAAAGTCATACCGCCGCTTCGGCAGCATCTTCCCATCCGCCCCGCAGTCATTTGCAGCATCATCCGCACCCGCCGCATTCGCTGTTCGGTTCCCCCTGGCGGTCCCACCGCCGGCAGTCCCCGAATCACCCGCCCGCGCAGACCCGCACGGCACCTCGCCGAACACCGCCCACTCCATATCGATAAAGTGGTCCGGCGCCTGCTCCGCCACTAACTCACTCTCCGCGCGATTCCGCCACCGGTCCGGCTCCGGCCCCAGCCACTCCACCACATCCAGCGCATGCCCATCACGCATGAACGCCGGCACATCGTCGGGCAGCGCCTGCTCCGCCAGCCGGTTGATCATTCTGTGCCCATCGCTGCCCCACGCCCAAGCGCGCCCCGCCCCACAACCCATCACCACCGCGGCCACCGCCACGCCGCTCACAACCCTCAGCCCAACTCGCATGCCCCGAAGTATACCTAGCCTCTTCAATCAGCAACGACGACCCACCCACCCCTTCCGACCGGCGCCTGGCCACTCACGTCCATGCCAGGAACGGCCCGCCTTCGGTCGCCCCGAGCCTTTTTTCCCATACACTTGCAGCAATCTTTCGCCAATCTGCCCGAAAATCAGCTTGTCAAGCCCCCTCAGCGCCTATCCCCTTGAAACAAAAGGGAAAATCGCTGCAGGCCAATTACCCTCAAATTGCTATAATGGAAATAGAAGGTTGAACAAGGAACAGGCTGCCACCGGGCAGCCTTTCGCTTTTTCCGGCACTCGCATCCGGAAAAAGAACGGATCCGGGTAAAACATAGACTCCAGATATTTTGTGAGCAAAATCTCTGGAATCTAGATTTTGCAGCCACGCCTCTCCGCAACCTGTAGAAAACAAAGATTCAGGCAAAATGACGGGGGGAGGGGTACCCCCTACACCAGCACCGGCAGCTCCCTCAGCACCGGCGACCCAAACACCCTGCGGTACCGGGCCACCTCCTCCGCCGGCCCCGTCGCCTTGCTGCCATTGTCAGAAAGCTTAACCGTCGCCCGCCCATCCGCACTGGTCAGCTTGCACACCAGCGAGATCGGCTCCAGCGTGTCCTCGCCGCGCGGATGGCACCCGCGGAAGTCGTTCGTCAGGAGCGTCCCCCAGCCCGCCGCAAACCGTATCCGCCCGCTGAAGTACTCATGCAGTGCAATGATCGTCTGCGCGTCCAGCGCATCCGACGCGATCAGCCGCTTTGTCCTCGGGTCCTGCCCCTGGCGCAGCAGCCATGCAATGTACTCGTCCCCCGCCTCAAACGGGTCCTTCGAGTCCACCCGCTCCCCCGTCCACCGTGCCACCCACTGCGGAGCCCCTTCCAGGAACTGCGTCGTCCCAAACGTGTCTGGAAGCAAAATCAGCAGCTCGCCGTGGTAGCTCTGTTGCCACAGCTCCAGCACGCGATACTGCGACGCGCGCAAGTCTTCATCGCTGCCGCGCGCCGCCATCGCGGCCATCGCCATCGGTAGCTCATGCGCGTTCGTCCCGATCGCCTCCAGGTTGTGCTTGTACGCCAGCGCCGTGTTGGACGTTCCGCTGAACCGCTCCTCGCCGTTGTCCAGGGCCGCCTGCAGCGCTTCCACGCAGTACTCCTGCCACAGGAAGCTGTGCCTGCGCCTGGTGCCGAAGTCCGACAGCCGCAACCCGTCCACCCTGCGCAGCCGCTCAATCTTGTCCCACAACCGCGTCTTCGCCCGCGCGTACAAAACGTCGAGCTCGAGCTCGTTCAGTTCCGCGAGCGCCGCGCGCGTCTTCATCTCGCTCACAATTGCAAGCGAGTAGACCTCCCACATGGTCACCTCGGTCCACAATCCCGAGAACCGTAGTGTGAGCTGCCCATCATGCTCGCTGATCTCGTAATCAGAGAGCCGAAAACTATGCTCCATCCAGTCCAGGAACGCAGGCTCGAAGATCTGCCGCACGCCGTAGAACGTATTGCCCGCGAGCCATACCAGCTCTGAGCGCTGGAATTTCAGCCGCTGCACGTAGTCCATCTGCTCGCGCAGCGCTTCGGCCGAGATCCGCTCCGCCAGCCGCACTCTCACGGTCCGGTTCTGGATCTCACTTGTCGCCGTGACGCGCGGAAAGTTCTTCCAGATGAACTGCAGCATCAGGAACTTGTAAAAGTCCGTGTCGAGCATCGAGCGAACGATCGGGTCCAGCTTCCAGTTGTGATTGTGCGCGCGCTCGGCGAAGTTCACGTTCATGTGTTTCCAGCGTAACGGACGAAAGCGGCGCGGTTTCGAGCATAAAAATATTTTGACAAGCACACTTGACATGACAAGCATACTTGACGTAAAGTTTGCTTGTCATCGATCAAGACGTTGGGAGCTGAGTGATGGAGTTGATCTGCAGAAATCCGACAAAAGCGGCGCGGCGGTATGTGCAACGAATGGCCGCGGTGGCGTTGCTGTACATCGGGATCGTTTGGCTGATCACAACGTATGTGCATGACCATCACCCGACGGGGAGCAAGCTCATTCTGCTGGCAGCCACGCCGGCCCTGGCTGTGGTGGCGATGATCGTGATCGTAGGCGTGTACCTGCACGAAGAGGTGGATGAGTTCAAGCGCTTCCAGTTGGTGTTGTCGATTTTGTGGGCCGTGGGAATCACGCTCGGGCTGACAGCCTTTGTCGATTTCCTGCGCAGCTACGGGGCGATTGGCGCGCTGCCGCCGTTCGCGGAATTCACGGTGTTCTGGTTCACGCTGGCGATTGCCCAGGCGATTCAGGGCGTTCGCAACCGGGTGAAAGGCAATGAATAACCGGATGCGCGAGTTGCGGGCCGAGCGCGGCTGGTCGCAGCAGGTGTTGGCGGAGAAGCTGGAGGTTTCGCGCCAGAGCGTGAACGCGATCGAGACCGGCCGCTTCGATCCGTCGCTGCCGCTGGCGTTCAAGATAGCTCGATTATTCGGGCTCGCAATTGAAGCGATCTTCGCGGCGGATTAGACGCCGCACTACAAGGAGCAGGTATGAAGTGGTGGTGTCGTAGAACAAACAACAATGCGGCGGTCTGGATAGCGGTAATGGCGGTGCTGATTTCAACCAACGGTGCGCACCCGGTGCACCATGATCGCTGGTGGCTGGTGGGGGTGGCGGCGGGCATCATCGTGAGCGTGACAGCACTGCTGTTGGGTGCGCGTTTGCGCGGCAGGCGCTGTCCGTGACAAGTGTCACCGGAGATGGATGACGAACGGCGCTGGGATACGGGCGGACGGGCTGGGAACATGAAGTCGGGCGATAAGGAGAGACGTATGCAGTCGAGGGTGATGGCGTGGATGCAGTGGATCGTATCGGCCGTTCTGATGCTGGCGGGGATTGCGCTGCTATGGGGCGGCCCGGCGCAGGGTCAGGCAAAGGCGTTTGCGCCAACTCGGTTCACGGTCGTCGATGAGGGCAAGGCGGGCGCTCCCGATGTGTTGCTGATTCCGGGGCTGGCCAGCGGCCGCGACACGTTTGAAGCGGAGGCGAAGCTGCTTGCGCCGAATTACCGCCTGCACCTCGTCCAGGTGAATGGATTCGCGGGCCAGGCCGCGGGGCCGAATGCGACCGGCGAAATTCTGCCTGGGATCGTCGATGAGCTGCACCAGTACATTGCGGGCGCGGGCATGCATCCGGTAGTGGTCGGGCACTCGCTCGGCGGTCTGCTGACGCTGATGCTTGCCGAAAAGTATCCCGATGATGCGCGCAAGCTGGTGATTGTGGATTCGCTGCCGTTCTACGCGCTGCTCTTCACGCCCGACGCGACTGTTGCCGGCGCAAAGCCGATCGCGGAGCAAATCAAGGCACAGATGCTGCAAGGGTCCGCGCAGGACTTCGCCTCCAGCGCACCGGCGATGGCCGCGCAGTTCTCGAACGATCCCGCGGGACAGAAGAAGATCGCCGCCGCGATGCTGAGCAGCGACCGTGCGGTGATGGCCGAGGCAATGGCCGAAGATCTGACCACCGACGTGCGCGCGGGTCTGCCGGACATCAAGATACCCGTGCTGGTGATGTACGAGCACGACACGACGATGGCGCAGCCGAATGCCGACGCCTACGAGAAGACGATGAAGGCGGGGTATGCGACGCTTCCTAACGTGGAGCTGGTGAAGTTCGACGGATCGCGGCACTTCATTATGTATGACAAGCCCGTTGAGTTTGACGCCGCTCTTGAGAAGTTCCTGAAGTAGCGGAAAGATGCGGGCGGCAATCGTGTTTCTTATTTCGAAATCCGCGCGAATGCCCGCGTCTTTTCAGGCTAAAACGCGATAAACTGACAGCTGACATGGCTACCAAAAAAGAACTCCTCAACAAGCAGATTCAGCACATCGACATCACCGAGCACAATGTTGTGCCGCTGGTGGATGCGATGGCTTCGATGGCCTACAGCTCGCGCGATCTCGCGCGTGCGGCCTCTATTTACGACATGATGCTGCGCGACACTGAGTGCGGCGTCATCCTTTGCCTCGCCGGCTCGCTGATCTCCGCCGGGCTGCAGAAGGTCATCGTCGACCTGGTGCGCAACAACATGGTCGATGCGATTGTGTCGACCGGCGCGAACATCGTCGACCAGGACTTCTTCGAGGCGCTGGGCTTCCGCCACTACATCGCAGGCGATGAGTACAAGTACGGCGCAGGCGACGCCGACCTGCGCGAGATGATGATCGACCGCATCTATGACACGTTCATCGACGAGGAAGAGCTCCGCATCTGCGATGAGACGACCGAGAAGATCATTAACGGCATGAAGCCCGGCGCGTACTCGTCGCGCGAGTACATCCGCGAGATGGGGCGCTACCTGAAGGAGAACGGGCGCACGCCGGAGAAGGGTAATGCTGACTCGATCGTGCTCGCCTGCTATGAGAAGAACGTGCCGATCTTCGTCCCGGCGTTCTCGGACTGCTCTTTTGGCTTCGGCATCGTGGCACACATGCACGCGCACCAGGCCAAGCCGCACTGCTCGATTGATTCTGGTAAGGACTTCTACGAGCTGACGCAGATCAAGATCCAGAACCCAACGACGGGCCTGCTGATGATCGGCGGCGGCGTGCCGAAGAACTTCGCGCAGGACATCGTTGTCGCGGCCGACATCCTCGGCGTCGAGGCCTCGATGCACAAGTACGCGATTCAGATTACCGTGGCCGATGCACGCGATGGCGCGCTCTCGGGATCGACGCTGAAGGAAGCGAGCTCGTGGGGCAAGGTCGATCTGACCTACGAGCAGATGGTCTTCGCCGAAGCCACGATCGCGTTCCCGCTGATCGCGGGATATGCGTTTCACAAGAAAGCGTACGCAGCGCGCAAGGGCAAGGCGTTTGCGGAGAAGCTGGATCTGGTCACTGCGTAAAGGCAGACGGTACAGGGTAGACAGTAGAACGGCGGAGCTTAGGCTGCGCCGTTCTGCTTAGATTCCTTCGTGAAGATATCGGCTGAAGCTGTATTCGGGCGTCACTTCCTGTGGAGGTGCAGCGACACCGCCGACGTAAAGGTGATACGGGAAAGCAGCAGAGACGATTACGATGTCGTGGCCTTCGCTGTGGAGCAGGAGGCCGGATTCGGCGCGGAATCCGCGTTGTTCGATGATGAGCTTCGCGATGGAGCCACCGTTTCTGAACGACCAGGGCAGGTTTACGGAGGCTTCGTCCGGTAGAGGATGGACCACGGGCTCAACCTGCAGAACGCCTATCTCGATGCCATCGACGAGCTGATGCATGCGGGATGTCAGGCGGAACCCCTCGCCGGAGGTGAGCCAGAGTGTGATCGCGAGGCAGCCGTAGTGCGAGAAGTCGGACGAGATGCGCTTGAGTTGTCCGCGTCTGACCCCGGTCGCCAGCGGGGCGATGTTGCCGGAAAGTGAGAGTGTGGTCATCGCGGTCTCAGAGCATGTTACGTGTGCGGAGCTCGCGGAAGATCTGCTCGATGGACCAGTCGAGCGCGTCGGTGCCGAGGACAATCATGGTGGCGCGATCTTGTGACGGAATGACATATCGCTCGGCCATGGGTTTGACGGCGGCGTGGTACTGCTCGCGGACGGATTCTTCGGTGCGGCCGCGCTCGCGGATGTCGCGATGGATGCGGCGGGTGAGGCAGAGCTCGTCGGGTGCGTGGACGTAGACGGAGAGGTCGTACGCTTCGCAGAGCACGGGCCAGTGCAGCGCCATGATGCCTTCGACGACGATGAAGCGTGTGGGCTCGATGCGGTCGAACTCGCCTGGCACGCGTGTGTGGGTGCGGAAGTCGTAGATCGGGCGGTCGATCGCTTGACCTTGTTTCAGCGCCAGAAGGTGCGGGATGAAGAGGGCTGATTCCAATGAATCGGGGTGGTCGAAGTTCTGCTTGTGGCGCGAGTCGAGCGGGAAGTGTGCGAGGTCGCGGTAGTAGAGGTCGAGTGGGAAGAGGGTGGCCTCGAGCTGGGTGGCGAGCTCGCGCGCGAGTGTGGTTTTACCGGAGCCGGAACAGCCTGCGATGCCGATGAGGATCGGCTGCGCGGGCAGAGTTAGCTGTTCTGGCTGGTCGGGCACGAGGTCTAGTTTATCGATGGCAGAAAGAAAACTAGGCAACGGTCGCCGCAACCTGCGGAATGAGGGCTTTGACGAGTGAGGTGAACTGCGCCTCGACGCGCTTGCCGGTCTCCATGACTTCTTCGTGATGGATCACCTGGGCCTCCGTCTGGCCGGCGCTCTGCGGCACGCCCGCGGCCATGTTGGTGACGAGCGAGAGGCCGAGGACCTCGATGCCCATGTGGCGGGCGACGATGACTTCGTGCACCGTGGACATGCCGACCAGGTCGGCGCCGAGGGTACGGAACGCGCGGATCTCGGCGGGGGTTTCGTAACTGGGGCCGAGGACGGCAAGGTAGACGCCTTCAGACAGCGGGATCCCCTGCTTTGCGGCTTCGGCGGCGGCGAGCTGGCGCAGGCGCGGCGAGTAGGCGGTTGTCATGTCGAAGAAGCGCAGACCCGCGCCTTTGCGGATGGCGAAGCGCGCTTCGTTGGGCCCGACGGCGGCGTTCTGGCCGGTGAGGTTGATGTGGTCGGAGATGGCAACGAGGCCACCCTGCGCGAAGGTCTTATTGACGCCGCCGGCCGCGTTGGTGACGATGAGCGCCTTGCAGCCGAGCATTCCGAGCACGCGTGTGGGGAAGGTGACCTGGGGCATTCCGTAGCCCTCGTAGGCGTGCACGCGGCCCTGCATGACCGCGACGCCGACGCCGGCAATGGAGCCGAGGACGAGCTTGCCCTCGTGGCCTTCGACAGTGGAGCGCGGGAAGTTCGGGATCTCGCTATAAGGAATTGTGACGGCGTTTTCGACCTGCGACGCGAAGCCGCCAAGACCGGATCCGAGGATGATGCCGAGTGTCGGCTTCAGGTCGGCCTTGAGGAAGATGTGCGTGAGCGCCTGCGTGACGCGGGTGTGGAAGTCGGGTGTGTTCGGGTCCGTGGGCGTGGCCATCGAAACGATTGTACGGGCTAGTGTTGTTTCGGCGACCTGGGCCTGGAACCCGAGGCGTTCTTACTGACGCGCAGTTTGTAAGCGGTTTGGAGCGCGTCGTGGAGTGTGTCTCGATTCGCAGATGCAAGAACGATATGCGTATGTCCCATGCGGCCGAAGCCACCTGGAATAGGGAGGAAGATGTCAGGCGCGTCGGCGACGAGGCCAGCTTGAATCTCAGGTGTGAGGACGAGATTGCCATAGCCCTCAGCAACGCTGGCAAGGCCGGCGAATCTGCGCCCTCCGACGGTGAACGCCGGCTGACCGCCGTGTTCGTGCTCGTCGACATGAGGGAATGAGAGCGCGATGCGGCGGAAGTCGGCGGCTGTAGCCATGAGGATTATCGGGGCAGCAGCATGCTGACGATGCTCGCGGACATAAGATTTGCCATTGTGCCGGCGAGCATGGCGCGCAGGCCGAGGCGAGCGAGGTCGTTGCGTCGGTGCGGGATGAGGGCGCCGATGCCGCCGATCTGCATGCCGACGGAGCCGATGTTCGCGAATCCGCAGAGCGCGAAAGTGGCGATCGAGAGCGTGCGCGCGCTGACCGCGCCAGTTTTGGCCAGCGTGCCGAGCTGGGTGTAGGCGATGAACTCGTTGAGCACGGCGCGGGTGCCGATGAGGTTGCCCACGATGGGCGCATCGTGCCACGGGATGCCGATCATCCACGCAATGGGCGAGCAGAGTACGCCGAGCGCGTTGCCGAGCGAGTGCGGGAAATGGATGTGGCCGTGCGCCCAGAGGTCGTTGGAGATGCCGAGCATGATGGCGTTGATCAGGCCGACGATCGCGAGGAAGCTGATGAGCATGATCGCGACGTTCCAGGCGAGATTGCCGCCGTCGATGGTGCCGCGCGCAACGGCGCCGACGAGGTTCTCTTCCTTGTGCTCTTCCGATTCCGGCATCTTTACGGTGCCGAGCGTGGCGGGAACTTCCGTCTCAGGCACGAGCATCTTGGCGATGAGGATGGTGCCGGGCGCGGTCATGATGACGGCGGAGAGCAGGTCCTGCGCGTGGATGCCAAAAAGGATGTATGCGGCCATGATGCCGCCGGAGACGTGCGCCATGCCGGAGGTCATGATGGTCATGAGCTCGGACTGCGTGGCGTCGCCGAGGAAGGGGCGAATGGTGAGCGGGGCCTCGGTCTGGCCCATGAAGATGCTGGCCGCGACATTGGTGGATTCTGCGCCGGAGGTTCCCATGGTCCGCTGCATCGCCCAGGCGACAACCCGGATCACGCGCTGCATGATGCCGAGGTGATAGAGCATGGCGAACAGCGCGGAGACGAAGATGATGGTGGGCAGGACGGCGAAGGCGAAGACGGCGAGCGGACTCTTGGGGTCGCCGAGCCGCGGACCGAAGACCAGGATGGAGCCGTCGGCGGCGTGGCCCAGCATGGAGGTGACGTGGTCGGCGGACCATTTGAGGATGACCTGGCCGACGCTCCACTTGATCACGAGGAACGCGAAAATGACCTGCAGGCTGAGACCCCAGGCCACGGTGCGCCAGCGGATTGCCCCGCGGGCAGTGGACAGTGCGTAACCAACGCCAAGAAGAACAATGAGGCCAATGAGTCCAGTAAATCTGCCCAACGCGTGCACTCCTGCTGTGGCGGAGAGATATGTGTGTGTCTGGAGTGTAGAAGTGTATACTAGAAGAGATCGACGAATCCGATCTGGATTTTCTTGCCTGTTCCAGCTTACTGCTCGACCTCGCAAAAACTACCAAATTGCGTTCAGCGGTACATCAATTCAAACAGGAACAATCAAATGGAACAGGGAACAGTGAAGTGGTTTAACGATGCGAAGGGTTTTGGCTTTCTGAGCCGCGCCACGGGCGACGACGTCTTCGTGCATCACACGGCAATTCAGAGCAACGGCTTTCGCTCGCTACAGGAAGGCCAGCAGGTTGAGTTCAACGTTGTGAAGGGCCCGAAGGGCTGGCAAGCGGAGAACGTTCGCCCTATCTAACTGGCGAACAAAAGAATCACGCAGGGGCGGTCGTTCGGCCGCCCCTTTTGCTTTCTGCGCGTTCGCAAGCGCTGAGGTGTTTTGGCTGGCTGGCACGCACCTGCATCTAAACCGAAGGCCGGAGGAACCATGGCAGCCGTTGTCGCCGACAAGTATCACCTGAAATCCATTCACGAAGAGATTGACCTGTTTGATCGCAAGCTGGCGCACCTGATGAACTTCGAAAAGTTCGATTCAGATGCGGACCGCGACCTTGCGGCACAGAAGCTGACGACGAAACGCGAGACCCTGGTGAAGACGGCCCGCCGGCTGGCCGCTGAGGGTGTTGAGTTCAAGACCAGCGAGCTGCCGCGCTCACTGCGTCCGAAGGATGAACCGGTTGCGGAGGCCGCTGCGGTTGCGGAGACGTCGGCGAGTGTGGCGTTGCCTGAGGCTGTCACGCTCAATCGCGGCGAGCGGCGACAGAGCAGCACGCCGTATGCGGGAACGTCGCTGGATTGGCAGGCGAGCGTCCGTCAGTACATGCAGAAAAAGGGCAAAGCGTAGCGGCAGATCGCGGCTACTGTTTGCGAACGACCTCACGGATGAGCGGTAGAAGTTGGGGCGGCCTGTCCTCGATGCGGATCGTTTGCTGGAGCATCTGGAACGGCTCGTCGAGCAGTGCTTCGTCCTCAGCAAAGAGCGTGAACATGGGTTGGCTGGTTTCCAGTTTTGAGCCGAGCTTGGCGTGCGATTCAATGCCTGCATGGGCGCTGACGGGATCGCCGGGCCTGGTGCGGCCGGCACCGAGACGCTGCACGGCCCAGCCTACCTGCTTGCAATCCATGCCTGCGAGATAGCCTGCACGGGGCGCTTTGAGGATGCGAGTCGCTTTTGTTTTATGGAATGCGGCCGGATTCTCGAAGATGGTGGTGTCACCGCCCTGCGCGCGCACGATGTTGAGCCATGCTTTATAGGCTGCGCCGGAGCGCAGCAGGTCATCGCTGAGCTTCGCACCATCGTCGGGTGATTGCGATTTGCCGGCGAGGAACAGCATCCAGCCGGAGAGCGCGTTCGAGAGCTCAACGAGATCAGACGACATGGGATGCCGCGCGCCTCGCATGATGTCGACGCATTCCCAGACCTCGATCCAGTTTCCCGAGAATCGGCCGAGCGGCTCGTCCATTGTGGTGAGCAGGGCGACCGTGCGCGCGCCCGCGAGCTCGCCGGTCGAGACCATCAGGTTAGCAAGCAACTTCGACTGCTCGTAGGTGGGCATGAAGGCGCCGGATCCGACTTTCACGTCGAGCACGAGGCCGCGAAGGTCTTCCGCGAGCTTCTTGCTCATGATGCTGGCTGTGATGAGGAACGGCGATTCGACGGTGCCGGTATGGTCGCGCATGGCGTACAGGATGCGATCGGCGGGGACGAGCCGCGGGGTCTGACCAACCAGCGCAGCGTGGCACTCCCGTAGCACTTCTTTCATGCGCGGCATTGTGAGTTGCGTGTCGAACCCCGGAATGGTCTCGAGCTTGTCGAGTGTGCCTCCGGTGTGGCCGAGAGAGCGTCCGCTGATCATCGGCACGGAAATGCTGGGTGCGTTCTTCGAGGCCCGCGGCAGCGACGATGGGCGCAATGAGTAGCGAGGTCTTGTCGCCGACTCCGCCGGTTGAGTGCTTGTCGACGGTGAATGTGTTGAGGCCGGCAGCGTCGAAGGTCTCGCCGGAGAAGCGCATCGCGGTGGTCAGGTCAGCGAGTTCGCGCGCCGAGAGACCACGCTGGAAGACGGCCATGAGAAAGCTGCCGAGCTGCGCGGCCGTGATGGTCGTGCTGCTGTCTTGTTGTTTGGCCGGTCCCGAACTCTGGACCACGCTCAAGACGAACTGCCGGATCTGTTCCGTGGTGAGTTCACCGCCGTCGCGCTTGCGGAGGATGAGATCGATGGAATGGAAGACGTGCCCGGCCATATCGAGATAGAGAGACTATTCAGCTATTTCTGTTCCAGGAACTGCATGCGGAAGGCGTGCGGCAGAAGTTCACCGAGCGTGGTGGACTGCGGTGTGTCGTGCTCGCCGGGATAGAGAATCAGCATGTGATCATCGCCGAATTCGCTGAGCGTCTGGCGGCACGCGCCGCAGGGCATTGATGCTGAATTATTGAGGTTGGCGACTGCAACGGCGCGCACTCGGATCGCTGGTCCCGCTTCGGAAACGGCGCGTGCTATGGCTGCCTGCTCGGCGCAGGTCGTGAGCCGGTACGAGCAGTTTTCAACGTTGCATCCGGTGACGATTGAACCATCGTCGAGCAGAAGCGCCGCGCCGACACGGAAGTGGCTGTAGGGCGAGTAAGAGTGTTGCGCGGCGGCCCGCGCGCGGTCGCGAAGATGTTGCTGGTCGGCAGCGGAGAGCGGATTTGGTTCAGCGGAATGCGCCATCGTGAGTTGTTCAGAGTAGACGCTTGGCGGCGCGAAGGCAAGGTGCCGAGCGTGGGGAACAGGTGCAAGTCTGGTTCCCCGTGGTGCGTGATTGCATCCAAAAGCAGAGGCAACCGGAGCGAACTGATTGGCCAGGCGCGAAAGTCGAGCGAAGGCAGAGCGAGCGTCTGACGGCGCCGCCGCGGAGCCGTCCGCGAACGATGTGCTCGGCCTGTTCCATCCAGTCACGGAAGCGTGGTTCCGAGCTGTGTTTCAGGAGGTCACGGCGCCACAGCGCGAAGGCTGGCCGGCGATTGCACGCGGCGAGTCGACCCTGATCCTTGCACCGACGGGAACGGGAAAGACGCTGGCGGCGTTTCTGTGGTGCCTGGATCGGCTAATGCTGCGTGATCTTCCGAGCGCGCCGGGTTGCCGAGTGCTCTACGTTTCGCCGTTGAAGGCGCTTGCGGTGGATGTGGAGCGCAACTTGCGTTCGCCACTGGCGGGCATCGCGAACATCGCGGAGCGCGAGGGTGTGAAGGTTCACCTGCCGGAGATCAGTGTGCGCACCGGCGACACAAGCCAGCGCGAGCGCGCGCGCTTTCGGCGGCATCCCGGCGAGATTCTGATCACGACTCCGGAGTCGTTGTACCTGATGCTGACGTCGGGCGCGAGTGAGGCGCTGCGCTCCGTCGAGACGGTGATCATCGATGAGATCCACGCGCTTGTCCCGACGAAACGCGGAGCGCATCTGGCGCTGTCGCTGGAGAGATTGCAGGCGCTTGTCGATCGGCCCATGCAGCGCATTGGACTAAGTGCAACGCAGCGGCCGCTTGAAGAGGTCGCCAGGTTTTTGGGCGGCGCGGAGGCGAAGGGTTCGGCCGACGTGGTCGCGATGCAGTCGGCGGGTGACGAGAGCGGTCGCGAAATTGGTGTGCGGTATCGTCCTGTGACGATTGTGAATGCGGGCGCGCGCAAACGGCTGGAGCTGTGCGTCGAGGTGCCGGTGGAGGACATGGCGAAGCTCGGCGAAATGCAGGAGCAGCCCAGTGGCCCGGCCGCGCAGGGACCGAAGCGCACCAGTATCTGGCAGTCGATTCATCCGCGTCTGCTGGAGATCATCCGCAGTCGCACATCAACGCTGCTGTTCGTAAATGCGCGGCGTGTGGCTGAGCGGCTCGCGGGGGCATTGAACGAGCTTGCAGGCGAGTCGATCGCGCGCGCGCATCATGGATCGCTGGCAGCGGCACAGCGAAGCGAGATTGAGGAGATGCTGAAGGAAGGTCGTATCCGTGCGCTGGTGTGCACGTCATCGCTCGAGCTTGGCATTGACATGGGGGCGGTTGATCTGGTGATCCAGATTGAAGCTCCTCCCAGTGTCGCAAGCGGTATGCAGCGCATTGGGCGCGCGGGACACCAGGTCGGTGCGCCATCGCATGGCATTATTTTCCCGAAGTATCGCGCGGACCTGATTGCGTGCGCAGCGGTGACGCAGGCCATGCACGAAGGGCAAGTGGAGTCGACGCGCTTTTTGCGCAACCCGCTGGATGTGCTCGCGCAGCAGATGGTGGCGATTGTGGCGTATCCACCGCTGCCTGTTGCAGAGGCGGAACGCTTGCGCACGCGGGGCGAGATCGAGCCCGAATCGCCGGGCATCTCGTATGACGCATTGTTTGCGTTGGTGCGCAGCTCGGCTCCGTTCGCCGGGATCACCCAGGCGACGTTCAATGGCGTGCTCGACATGCTGGCTGGGCTCTATCCGTCGGATGAGTTTGCCGAGCTGCGTCCGCGTGCGACCTGGGATCGCCAGCGCAATTGGATCACGCCGCGTCAGGGCGCGCAGCGCATTGCGATTCTGAACGGTGGAACGATTCCGGATCGTGGCCTCTATGGCGTGTTCCTGAGCGGCACGCATGCCAAGCCTGTGCGTGTAGGTGAGCTCGACGAGGAGATGGTGTTCGAGGCGCGTCAAGGAGAGACGTTCGTGCTCGGTGCGTCGACGTGGCGCATCGATGAGATTACGCAGGACCGCGTGCTCGTGAGCCCCGCGCCCGGAGAGCCTGGCAAGATGCCGTTTTGGCATGGCGATCAGGCGGGTCGGCCGATCGAGTTTGGCAGGAGGATCGGTGCGCTGGTACGGGAGCTGCGTGAGCTTCCACGCGGCGCCGCGATCACGAAGCTGACGCGGGAGCATGATCTTGATCAGCAGGCTGCGGAGAACGTGCTGCGGTATCTTGCAGACCAGGAGCTGGGGACGGGGCAGGTTCCGGACGACCGCACAATTGTGATCGAGCGCGTGCGCGATGAGCTGGGGGATTGGCGGGTGTGCTGCCTGACGCCCTTTGGCAGCCGCGTGCATGCACCCTGGGCGATGGCAGCGAGTGCGCAGATGAGAGCTGCCGGGCTTGATGTCGAAACAATGTGGAGTGAGGACGGATTTGTTCTGCGATTCCCCGAAACGGATGCTCCGCCGGAAATCGACGGCTTTCTGCTGGATGCCGCAGAAGCGGCAGAGCTTGTGCAGCGCCAGCTTGGATCAACCGCCTTGTTCGCGGCAAAGTTTCGCGAGGCTGCGAGCCGCGCGCTCCTGCTGCCGCGACGTCGAGCGGATGGGCGAACGCCACTATGGCAGCAGCGCAAACGTGCCTACGATCTGCTGAGTGTGGCCGCGCGGTATGCCAGTTTTCCAATTCTGCTCGAGGCGTATCGCGAGTGTCTGCGCGACGTGTTCGACATGCCGGCGTTGGCGGAGACATTACGCGCGATTGCAAATCGCAGCATTCGCGTGCACGTAGTTGATTCGCGCACGCCATCGCCGTTTGCGAGCGCGCTGCTGTTCAGCTACGTGGCGAATTACATCTATGACGGCGATGCTCCGTTGGCAGAGCGCCGCGCACAAGCGTTATCCATCGACCAGGAGCAGCTTCGAGAATTACTGGGCGATGCGGATCTTCGAGAGTTGCTCGATGTCAACGCGATTGAGGAGACGGAGGAGCAGCTACAGAGTCTGGCGGAGGGATACAAGGCGCGGAATCTAGATGGAGTGCATGATCTGCTGCTGAGGCTCGGGGACTTGACGCGCGAAGAGCTGGCGGCGCGTTCTGACAGTGTCGAGCTCGAAACTGCCGTGACGAGACTGCTGCGTGCGCGGCGTCTGCTGGAGGTGCGAATTAGCGGAGACCCCCGGCTGGTCGCGATCGAGGACGCTGCGCGTATGCGCGATGCGCTCGGAGTTCCGCTGCCGCCGGGCGTACCCGCCGCGTTCCTGGAGACCGCTCCAGACGCTCTCGTCGATATTGTGCGCCGATACGCGCGCACTCATGGGCCGTTCACAGCGGCGGAGGTTGCGAAACGGTATGGGATCTCGCACGCGGTGGTGGAGAGCGTGTTGCAGCGGCTGGTCGGGATGGGACGCGTCGTTGAGGGAGGATTCCGTCCCAGCGGTGTAAATCGCGAGTGGGTCGATGTTGATGTGCTGCGCACGATCCGCAGGCGCTCGCTGGCGCGATTGCGCAAAGAGGTGGAGCCAGTTGAGCAGCGCATCCTCGCGCGGCTGTTCACGCGATGGCAGGGTGTTGTGCAGCCGCGTCGTGGGCTGGATGCTCTGCTGGATGTGATCGAGACCTTGCAGGGAGCAGCGCTGCCGGCATCGCTGCTGGAAACCGAGATCCTGCCCGCGCGTGTTGCGAATTATTCGCGATCTGATTTGGACACGTTGATTGCCGCGGGAGAGGTGGTGTGGGTGGGGCTGGAGCCCTTGGGCGAGCGCGACGGACGCATAGCTGTTTATCTGGCCGAGAAGCTTGCGTCCCTGTGGCGGCCGGGTCCGGTCGCGCAGACAGATGGCGCCGCCCTGAGTGAGCGAGAACGCGCGATCGTGGGATATCTCACGCGCGGCGGCGCGTCTTTCTTCCAGCCGCTGCACGATGGCGTAGGCGGCGGATATCCCGGAGAGACGATCGATGCGCTGTGGTCGCTCGTCTGGCGCGGGTTTGTGACGAACGATGCGATGAACGCGCTGCGGGCATACTGCGATAGACCGACAACGTCGTCGCGCAGCACAAAGCAGACCCGCCGAATTCACAATCAGCAGCAGGGATTTCGCAGCAGGCGAACGACTCCGCCCACAGCACAAGGACGCTGGGCGTTGAATGCGGTGGCGCTGGCGGAGACGAATGCAAGTGCGGCAGAGCAGACGGTATGGAGCCACGCCATCGCGCAGCAGCTGCTCGCGCGCTACGGAATCGTGTTTCGGGAGACGGCGCACGCGGAGAATCTGCCGGGCGGGTTCAGCGCCATCTACGACGTGTTGAAGGCGATGGAGGAGAGTGGAAAGATTCGGCGCGGATACTTCGCGGCCGACCTCGGAGCAACCCAGTTTGCGCTGCCCGGCGCGGTGGACCTGCTGCGCTCTCTGCGAGCCCCAGCAACAGAGAAGCAGGAGGTGGTTATGCTCGCAGCGACGGATCCGGGGAATCCGTATGGCGCGCTGCTGCGCTGGCCGGCGGCGCCGGAGGAGGGTTCAACACTGACGCGAACCGTCGGTGCACGTGTCGTGCTGGTCGATGGAGCGCTAACGGCATATCTGCGGCGGGGCAACCCGAACATTCAGGTGATGCTGCCGGAGGATGAGCCGGCGCGTTCGCAAGCGGCACGGGCGTTGGCTGAGTTTCTCGCAAGCTACGTGCAGAGGCCTGACAACCCCGAAGGACGCGGACGCACGTCGATGCTGATCAGCAGTGTCAACGGCGTGCCCGTTGCTGAGCATCCGCTGGCCCGCTTCCTGCTCGATGCCGGATTCCAGGCGGCGCCGCTGGGTTACAACGTGCGTCGCGGGTTGCCGCCCCTGCCGGGTGCCGCGGTGGAGACGCGCAGCGATGCCTGAGGGCGACACTATATTTCGCGCAGCGCGGGCGTTGAACAAAGCGCTGGGCGGCCGAGTCGTAACCAGCTTTGAGACAGCAGTCGCGAAGCTCGCGAGTCTGAATGACGATGCGCCGGTCGCAGGCCGGACAGTAGAGCGAGTTGAGGCGCGCGGGAAGTGGTGTCTTGTTTTCTTCTCCGGCGATCTCATCCTGCTGACGCATATGCGAATGTCAGGCTCGTGGCATCTGTACCGCGTTGGTGAACGGTGGCAACTTCCGCGCCGCGCGATGCGGGTTGTGATCACGTGCGGTGAGGTCCAGGCGATCGGTTTCAATATTCCCGTCGCGGAGTTTCATACATCGCGATCACTCGAGCGCAACACAGACGTGCCGCAGCTTGGGTTGGATGTGCTCGGCGGTAACTACAACGTGACGCGTGCGACGCAGGCCCTGAAGGAGTATGGGCTGAATATCCCGGACGCGGAAGTCGCGACCGTGCTGCTCAATCAGCGTGTTCTTGCAGGAATAGGCAACGTTTACAAGTCGGAGAGTTGCTTTGCGGCTCGCGTTAATCCGTTTCGCGCGATAAGCAATGTCAGCGAACGTGAACTCGAGAGCATCGCGGAGATTGCGGAGCGCTACATGCAGGCGAACGTCGCCGAGGCGCAAGGGCGAGGCGATTGTCACTTACACCGGGCTGCGCCGTACGACAGCCGCGATGGCGCACGGTGCGCGGCTCTGGGTGTATGGCCGCGCCGGACAGGAGTGCCGTCGTTGCGGCGCCACGATCGAGCGAAGAAAGCAGGGGACTGGAGCGCGCGTCGACCTACTGGTGTCCTGCCTGTCAGCCGTGGATTGCCGCAGAAAATTAATGGCGGAGAGGCGGCCCCTAATCCTGCGGTGGAGCGGGTTGCTGCTGTTGTTGCTGTTTGTCCTTGTCCTTGTTCAAGCCAAACATTCTCTCAAACAGGTTGCGATGCTTGGTGACGTCATCCGGCGTGCCGTTTGAGTCGGCACCTGGGTTGAAGAGCCGGTTCGCGAGCGTCTGCGAGTCCTCGCCCATCTGCGAGCACGTGCCCTGTGGCGCAGTTCCGATGAGGAACGCCACGGTCATGCTGTCGCTCGGGCAGGTCTGGTCGGCGGGCAGATTTGTCGCTCGGTCGATGCGAAGCACCTGTACGCCGTCAGGCGCGGTAAACGGCTTCATGTCCGAGTACTGCGGCAGTTTGACGGCCCGATTCATGAACTCCGCCCAGATAGGTGCGGCAGTGTCAGCGCCCTGAAGCCGATGGGTGAGTCCGTGGGAGATGTCGGTGTAGTCGTCATTGCCGACCCAGACAATGCAGAGCAGGTTTGAGGAGTAGCCCGCGAACCACGCATCGTGCTCGGTGCCGGTCTTGCCGGCTGCAGGAGCGGTGAAACCGAGTTTGCGAACGGCAGAACCGGTGCCGATATTCATCACGTTTTCCATCAGCGATTGGGTGAGAAACGCGACGCGCGGATCGAGGATCTGTTTCGCGTCCGGGGCGTAGTCCGCGATGATATCGCCGTTCGGGTTGCGCACGCTGGAGAGCAGCCACGGCTTGAGGTGCACGCCATTGTTGGCGAACACGGTGTAGGCGCCCGCCATGTCAAGCGGCGTCGCGTTGTAGGTTCCGATCGCGACCGAGGGCGTCCCGCGCGCGTTCACGATTCCTGCAGTGCGAGCTAGTGCAGCCACGTTCTCAAAGCCAACCATCTGCGCGAGATTGATGGTCGCGATATTGAGCGAATGCGCGATCGCCATCACAGCGGTGACCATGCCGGGGTACTCGCCGCGCACGAAGTTGCCCGGCGTGTATTCCTTTCCATCGAAGGTGAAGGTCGTCGGGTCATCATTCAGCAGAGTGAGCGCGTTGAACACGCCGCCACTGCCGAGTGGCGTTCCATTCAGCGACGTGTTGTAACGCAGCCGCGTAGACGAACGGCTTGAAGATGGATCCGGTCGGGCGTTCGGCGAGTGCGTGATTGAGCTGCGAGGCTCCGTAGTTGCGGCCGCCGACCAGCGCGAGCACCTGCCCGGTGTGCGGATCGAGCGCGATCAGCGCAACCTGCGGATAGGTGATGGGCTCGTTTTTCCGGTGGAGCTTGCGAATCAGATCGTCGACGTGCTTCATGCCGGCATCGACGGCATCTGCCGCGGCGGCCTGCAACGCAGGATCCAGCGAGGTATAGATGCGCAGCGATCCGGAGCGCGCGAGGTCCGTATCTCCCAGGCGTTGCACGATCTGGTCATGCACGAGATCGACGAAGTAAGGCGCTTCGCTGCCATCGACGTTCGGCGGCGCAAGGCGCAGCGGCTCGGCCTTTGCGCGCTCGGCTTCTGACGGAGCTGATCACGCCCGTCTCGACCATTGCGTCGAGCACGAGATTGCGGCGCTCCATGGCGCGGTTCGGATGGCGGTAGGGGTTCAGCCAGTTGGGGCTGTTGATGAGGCCCGCGATGGTCGCCGTCTCGGCCAGATCGAGCTGCCGAAGGTCTTTGCCGAAGTACGACTGCGCGGCTTCGCCGATGCCGTCGATCGCGAAGGAGCCGTGCTGGCCGAGGTTGACCTCGTTCGCGTACATCTCGAAGATCTGCTGCTTCGTGAAGCGGTTCTCGAGCTGGAAAGTGATCATGACCTCGGCAATTTTGCGCGAGATCTTTTTGTCCGGCGTGAGGAAGAAGCCGCGGGCGAGCTGCTGGGTGATCGTCGAGCCGCCGCAGTTCATGCGATGCGCCATCAAATCCTGCACGGCGCATTTGAACGTGCGGGCGTAGTTGATGCCGCCATGCTCGAAGAACTTCCGGTCTTCGATAGCCGTAACGGCCTGCACCATGCGCGGCGGAATCTGGTTGTAGGTCACCATCCGGCGCTTGGTGCGGCTGTTGCCTTCAGACAGTGCCGTGATGAGCTGCGGTTCCAGTTTGTAGCCCGCGAGCGGCGCGCCGTCTTCGGCTGTAATGGTCTGCACGGCGCCATCGGATGTGACGATCGTTGCCCCATCCGCCGCCAAATAGCTCTCCGGTCCGGGCTTCACCTGGATCGTGTCGCCTTGCAGCCGGAAGGTTCCCATGTCTGGGTTCGAGTTATAGCTGGCGCGACGAAGTGAGGTGGCGATATCGTCCGCGCTGCGTCGCTGACCGGGGCGAACCTCCTGCGGAGCCGCGTAGATCTGCGCCACCGAGGCGAACAGCGGTCCCTGATTCAGGCGATCGGTCACCATGCCCTGGTACTCGTGATAGAAGTAGCCGAAGATCGCGGCGCCCACGACCAGGACGGTGACGATCAAAACGAGCACAACGCGCAGGACTGTCCACCAGACGGAGTGCTTTTGGGTTGGGTCGATCTTTACTTTTACGGGCATGAGTTTCCGGGGTGGGCCTCGTGGAGAGGATGTTACCTCTTGGACGACGCCAATAAGGATTGGATGTGGCTGGTGAGCGCCTCGAGCGTTACGTCCGTGACGGTGTGTTTCAGGCGGTCGACCACTTCGACCTTGCCTTCAGCGAGCTTTTTGCCGATGTTGACGCGATACGGAACTCCAATCAGCTCAGCGTCCTTGAACTTGACCCCGGCGCGCTCGTCCCGGTCGTCGAGCAGAACGTCCGCACCTGCGCGAGTCAGATCTTCGGCAATCCTCTCACCGGCATTCAGAAGTTCGGTTTCGCGGACGTTGGTTACGGTGATCACAACTTGGAACGGCGCGATGGGAGACGGTAGAGCGTACTGTTCCGACGACTTGACCGACGGCTCCGCATCCGGGAAGCGCGCCGTGTACGCGGCAGCCGAGCTTTCGATGGCCGCAGTCAGAATGCGCTCGATCCCAATTCCGTAGCAGCCCATGACGGGCATCACTTCTTTGCCGTTGGCGTCGAGCACCCGCGCTCCCATCGACTCGCAGTACTTGGTGCCGAGCTTGAAGATGTGCCCGACCTCAACCGCCTTGCCGATGCGCAGCGGCTGGCCGCCGGACGGATCAGGTTCGCCTTCATTGACGTTACGAATGTCTACCACTATCGTCCACTGAAAGTCGCGGCCCGGAGTGACGTTCTTGTAGTGGTAGTCGAGCCTGTTCGCGCCGGCGACCAGGTTCTTCCGGTTCTCAAGCCCGGGATCGACGACGACGATCGTGCGCAGCCCTTCGGCAGGATTGTCGCGGAACACGCCTTTCAGCTTATCCAGCGCCTTGCCCGATTTGAGCCCATTCAGCGAGCCGCCGGTCATGACCTGCTCGATGCCCACGGGCCCGAGATAACCCGCGGGTCCGCCGATGTACACCGCAAGCTCTTCGGGCAGCATTGGCCGGAGCTCTGCCGTTCCGGCCACAGCGTTCAGCTTGGTTTCATTCACCTGGTGATCGCCGCGCAGGAACGCGACCACCGGCCACAGCGGCTGCCCGGCCTTTTGGCCGGAGGGTGTACCCATGAACGCCACGCATTTAATATCCTGCGCGGCTTGAATGCCGAAGAACTCCGTCACGTCTGCGATCGACGCTTTCCCCGGCGTGTGCACCAGCTCGGGTTTGTCGCTGGTCGCGTCGAGGTCCTTCACCGGCGCGAGCTGTGAGGTCGCCTTCTCCAGGTTTGCAGCGTAGCCGGACGACGAGCTGGCGATATAGTCCTCCCCAGCATCGGTGTAGACCATGAACTCCTGTGAGCCGGAGCCGCCCATCGCGCCGGAATCAGCTTCCACCGCAACGAAATCGAGGCCGCAGCGCGTGAAAATAGCCCGGTAAGCGGCATCGTGCTTCTTGTAGCTTTCGTCGAGCCCGGCCGCGTCAAGGTCGAAGGAATACGAATCCTTCATGATGAACTGCCGCACGCGCAGCAGACCAGCCTTCGGGCGCGGTTCGTCACGGAACTTAGTTTGAATCTGGTACCAGATCTGCGGAAGCTGCTTATAGCTGCGCACTTCATTGCGCGCGATCGACGTAATGACCTCTTCGTGGGTCATGGCCAGGACGAGATCGGCGCCTTTGCGGTCTTTCAGGTGGAAAAGATTCTGGCCCATAACGGCTTCGCGGCCGGACTCCTGCCAGAGCTCCACGGGGTTAAGCGCCGGCAGGTAGAACTCCTGTCCGATGCGGTCCATCTCTTCACGAACGATTGCGATGATCTTATTGAGGGCGCGCTGGCCCAGCGGGAGATAACTGTAAATGCCCGCGCCGAGCTGCCGGATGTACCCGGCACGAAGCAGCAGTTTATGGCTGGCGACCTCGGCGTCCGCCGGAGCCTCGCGCAAGGTGGGGATGAAGAGGTTGGACCAACGATGCATGTCTGGCTCGATTGTACCGAAGCTGCCTCGGTGCTCCCGGTGACGCGAATCCTTCCCGCAGCATCCAATCAGATCGAACGCAAGCCCGCGGCAATCGCAAACCGTATCGAACGCCCTCGTACGAACAGAATTCAGCTATGGCTACCCTGCAACCAACTCTCGCTCCTTCCGACACGCTTCGACAGACCGGAAATCATCTGCTTGATCGCATACCGGAAGAGGAATGGCGCGAAATCGCAGCTCAGCTCGAAGAAGTCGAGATGCCGCTCGGCATGAAACTGACGCAGCCTGACGCGCCGGTCGAATTCATTTACTTCCCGACGGCGGGCGTCGTCTCCACCGTCGCGACCACGTCAGCCGGTGAATCGGTCGAAGTCTTCATGGCCGGTCGTGAAGGTTTCTCCGGTGTCGCCGCGGTTTTCGATTTGCCAGAGATGGCGCACGGCGTTGTGGTGCAGGTCGCCGGGCGGGGCTGTCGGATACCTGCGCAGGCATTCCGCAACGCGGTCAATACATCGCCGGAGCTTCGCGCTCTCGTAAACCGCGTCCTTTACATGCGCATGGTGCTCGCGACGCAGAGCGTGCTCTGCAATCGTCTGCACGAGGTCGAGCAGCGCCTCGCGCGCTGGCTTCTGACGCTCGCAGATCGCGTCGAGGCCGACCAGGTCAACGTCACGCAGGAATACATGGCCGAGATGCTCGGTGCCCGTCGTTCGACCGTGACTGTCGCTGCGGGCGCACTGCAGGAACGCGGGCTGATCAGCTACTCGCGCGGCAAGATCACCATCCTCGATCGTGCGCGCACCGTCGAAGCCGCGTGCGAGTGCTACTCCATCGTGAGTGCGGCGCATCGCCGCGTGTGGGGAGACGGGAGCTAACTCTTCGCTTCGCTGGCGGGATTTGGAACCGTCCACAGATCGTGCGTGTGCAGCACGCCCACGACAGCGCTCGCCGGCGTGCCATCCCTGGTGACCACGAGCGACGTGATCCTGTGCCGCTCCATGACTTCCAGCGCATCCGGCGCCAGCGGCTCCGGCGCAATGGTGCGTGGCGAGCGGTTCATGACCTCACCTGCAGTCTTGCCGAACGCCGCCGGTCCATCGCGCTCGAGCAGGCGACGCAGGTCGCCATCCGAGAGCACACCGAGCAGCCGCCCGTTCTCCTGAACAGTCGTCATGCCCAGCCGTTTCGCGCTCATCTCGTGCACAATCTCGGGCAGACTCGCGCTCGGCGCGACCGTCGGAACCGCCTGGCCTGCATGCATCAGCTTCGCAACCGGCATCAGCCTCCGCCCCAGATGGCCGCCGGGATGGAGCTCGGCGAAGTCGTTCGCCCGGAAGCCGAGCCGCCGGCTTACATCAACCGCCAGGGCATCGCCCAACGCAAGCATCGCAGTCGTCGACGCAGTCGGTGCAAGCTGATGCTGACACGCCTCCTGTCCGACACTTACATCCAGCACAAACTCACTTGCGTGCGCAAGCGTCGACTCCGCGCATCCGCAGAAGCTCACCAACGTCACTCCCAGCCGCGGCAGCACGGGCAGCAATCGCAACAACTCATCCGTTTCGCCCGAGTACGACAGCGCAATCAGCACATCACCGTGGTTCACCATCCCGAGGTCGCCATGCAGCGCCTCGCTCGGATGCAAAAAACACGCCGGGGTTCCGGTCGAAATCATCGTCGCCGCAATCTTCCGCGCAATCAGCCCGCTCTTGCCGATGCCGGTCAGAATTGCGCGATGTCCTTTGCGCGCAGCGTCGGTCAATAACGTCGCGACCCGCTCGAACGTCTCACCGTCAGCGCCATCGAGCCGCATCGCGAGTTGTTCGAGCGCGGCCGCCTCAATGCGCACCAGCGCGGAGGGGCTTGGATTCTCAGGCGTTTGCGACTCGGGCGATCTCGTGGGCATCGGCGAACTGACGCTCATGCTAGCAGAGCCCACCCTCCGCTCGCGCCGGTAAGCACGCGCGTGCAGCGGTAAAATCAGTGAGAGTCAAGTAGAAGGGGAGTGTCATCGTGGGACGTCGACTGGCCGTGCTTGCCATCATGTTTGCTGTTCTGGGCGTGCTCTTCTGGGCCGGCATGCATAACCTGCGCCACCGCCGCGCCCTGGCCGAAGCTAACCACGTTGCGCTGATTCCCGCTTCTCCCGGGACTGCGGATTCCGGTCCACCGGATGCGGAAGGGTATGATCTGCGCGGCAAGGCTGCGCCGTCGTTCACGCTGACCGACGTCTCGGGAAAGAAGGTCTCACTGGCCGACTTCAAAGGCCATCCCGTCATCGTGAACTTCTGGGCTACCTGGTGCGGCCCGTGCAAGCTGGAGATGCCCTGGTTCCAGGAGTTCTCCGCGAAGTACAAGCCGCAGGGACTCGAAGTGCTCGGCCTCTCGCAAGATGATGGCGCCTCGCGCGAGGACGTTGCCGACGCAGCGAAGAAGCTCGGCGTCAGCTACACCGTCCTGATGCCGGACGACAAAGTTGCGAAGAAGTATGGCGGGGTCGATTATCTCCCCGAAACCTTTTACATCGACCGCGCGGGCAAGGTCGTCGATGTAACCGCCGGCGCTCCCACGAAAAACGAGATGGAGGCGCTCATCCAGAAGACCATCGCCGCAGGTGGAGCGTGAAGGCGAGTTCTTCGAGGACCCGATTCGCCTTCGTCAGCGCTGTTGTTATGCTCTCGTTCGCGGCTGCCGCCCAGATTCAACTCGGTGGAATCGACCGCCCTGGCGAAGCGAAAAAACAGCACGTTGAGCTAATTTCAGACGCTCTTCAATTAACCGCGAACAAGCCGCAGGATATCGAGCTGCGCTTCCGCGTCGACCCCGGCTTTCATATCAATTCGCACGCACCGAAAGACGAGCTCCTGATCCCGACCGAACTGAAGCTCGACGCCGGTTCCATCCATATCGCCGGCGAGCAGTACCCTCCCGGCTCGCACTTCCACCTCGCCATCGGCAGCGGCGAAGACCTGGAGGTCTACCAGGACGAGTTTCGCGTGATGCTGCGTGTTGAAGCGCCGCGCGGCCCGTCGACGCTGACCGGCACTCTGCGCTACCAGGCTTGCGACAACGCCTCCTGCTTTCCCGCAAAAGTGCTGCCGATTAAGATCGCCGTCACTGCGCGTTAGTGCTGGGAAAGCGAGAGCACGTTCGCGTCAGGATCTTTGAACCACGCGACCTTATTTCCGCTGGGCGAGGTCCACACGCCACGCTCATCCTGCTGCATGAAGTCGAAGCGCAGGAACTCGAGCCCTTTCTTCGTGAGCGCGTCGATGCTGCTGTCGATGTCCATCGCCTCCCACCCGAAAATCGTGAACTGCGCGGGTTCGAACTCGGCGATGCGAACTACGCGCAACATCACATCGTCGGCGAGGCGGAAGACGAGTGCAAACTGATCGTCGCTGACGAACGTCAGGCCAAGCACGCCCTCGTAGAAAGCGCGTGCGGCCTCCGCGTTCCGCGTAGGAATAAAGCCGATTGGACGCAAGGAGGCGGGAGTCATGCCGCCAGCCTAATCCTGTTTCTCGTTACCGACGAACTTTTTTCTGCGTCTCGACGAACCGCCGTACACGGTCGATCGAGCGCGCCTTGCCGAATACGATCAGCGAATCCACCAACGGCGGCGATTGCGTGCTTCCGGTGATGATCGTGCGCAGAAGCATGAAGTTCTCCTTCACGCTCCAGCCTTTCTCCTCACCCAGCTTCTTCATCGCGGCCTCGATCGCCTCAGCCTCCCACGCCGCTCCTTCAAGCGCCGTCAGCAGCTCCGACGCGAACGCCACCGTCTCCTCCGGCGTGCGCTTCTTCGGCATCCACACGGACTCGGCCGGCATCACGTTGTCTTTGAAAAAGAAGTCCGCCATGTCGCCAAAAGCGCCCAGCGTATCGATGCGCGTCTGCACCAAGGGCGCAATTGCCTTCAGATAGCCGTCCGAGAAGACCGTCGACCGCATGGCCGCGAAGAACTCCTCCGCAGAAAGCTTGCGCAGATATTCGCCATTCATCCACCGCAGCTTCACCAGATCGAACACCGGCCCGCCGAGTGCAATCCGCGAGAAATCAAACCGCTCCAGCATCTCGTCGATCGTGAACAGATCGACCTGCTTGGTGTCGAGCCCCTTCGAAACAATCTCCTGCTCGGTCGCGTGCGGCATCCCTCCGCCCATCAGGCCGAGGAAGTTCAGCATCGCGTGCGGCAAAAATCCTGCATCGCGGTAGTAGTTCAGCGACACCGGATTTTTGCGCTTCGAAATCTTCGACTTATCTGCATTGCGGAGCAGCGGCATGTGCCAGAAGCGCGGAAGCTGCCATCCGAAAGCCCTGTAAAGCAGAACGTGTTTTGGCGTGGATGAAATCCACTCCTCCGCGCGAATCACATCCGTGATCTGCATCAGGTGATCGTCGACGACGTTCGCGAGGTGGTAGGTAGGAAATCCATCAGATTTCAGCAGAACCTGATCATCCACGTTGAAGTGGTCGAAGGTTATCTCTCCGCGCAGCTCGTCGCGGAAGGTCGTCGAGCCCGTCTGGTCCGACGAATGCGGCGGCACCTTCAGCCGCACGGTGAACGGCTTGCCCGCGGCCAGGTTCGCGTCCATCTCCGCCTGCGAAAGATTGCGCGAGGCGCCCGCATACTTCGGCGGCTGCTTCGCCGCGAGCTGCGCCTTGCGCTCGGCCTCGAGCTCTTCCGGCGACTCAAACGCGCGGTACGCGTGCCCACTCGCCAGCAGCTTGTCACAGTACTCGCGATAAATGGCCGTGCGCTCCGACTGCCGGTAAGGCCCATATGGCCCACCAACATCCGGGCCCTCATGCCAGCTCAGACCCAGCCAGCGCAGCGCGTCGAAGATCATCTGCTCGCTGCTCGGCACAAATCGCGTGCGGTCGGTGTCCTCAATGCGCAGCACGAACTTGCCGCCCCGTTGTGCAGCGAACAGATAGTTCAAAAGACCGATGTAGGCAGTGCCGACGTGGGGGTCGCCGGTCGGAGAAGGGGCGATGCGGACGCGGACAGGGCGGGAGCTCTGGGGTGGGGCGGAGGAAGGCTCAGTCATTGGTACAAGTTCATGGTACTAGAGCCTTCTCCTCACCCCGCCGGCAACCTCGCTGCCCACCCGCCACGTAATGCCTCAGAACTGCGGCGGTGCGCTTGGAGGCGCCGGAGGAGCCGGCGGATACGGAGGCGACGGATAATTCGGCGGCAGCGTTCCATACTGCGGGGCCGCCGGAACCACGTTCCAACGCGCAAACGCCAGGATGCAGATGACCACAAGGTGTCCAAGCCCGGGAATGAGAACCAGAAGCGCCAACGGACCCGCGAGCCCGGCCTTTGTGAAAATGCGCCAGAAACAGAAGATAAAAAAGATCGCAAAGATCAGGATGATCAAGCCTACAAACAATCCCATCCCTGCCATCAGCCCGGCAATGTGTTGTTGCTGATACTGATCCATCAGATTTGCCTCCAGTATGTTGCAGCCACTGTAGCGGAGAAGTGAAGCTGAACCAAGTGGAAGATGCGGTTCTATGCGATTCGCAAATTTGGTTACGTTGGATTTTTTCGGCGGTTACTTTGGCCTACGTCAGGTCGTCGGGATCGAACGGCGTTCGCTTGCGGCCCAGCGCCGACATGTCGTGGGAATCATCCAGCAGCGTGCTGACAACGCCGTCGATATCCGACTCGTCCGGCGCCTCCGCCGCCACCGCGATGAGCTTATCCTCTGCCGGAAGCTCAATCGATTCCAGCAAAACAACAACATGGCAAACAGCCGTCGAGTCCTGCGGCAGACCCTCGGGAGTCTTTCCCTTGATCGAGACGTTCTTCATATCCAGGTGCAGGAGATCGGCCACGCGCTCGCGCAGCTCGCCCGCGATCGGCACAATCTTCGGGCGGTGCATCACCAGCACGCAGTCCAGGTTGACGATTTTGTAGCCCGCCAGCGCAACCTCTTCCAGAGCCGTCTTCAGAAAGACGGTTGAATCGGCGCCCTTCCACTTCGGATCGCTCGGCGGAAAGAACGTGCCAATATCACCCGCAGCAACGGCTCCCAACAGCGCGTCGGTAATGGCGTGCAGCAGCAAATCGCCGTCGGAGTGGCCGGCCAGTCCTTCCGGATGGTCAATCTTCAGCCCGCCAATGATCAGCGGAATCCCGGCCTTGAAGGCGTGGGAGTCAAAGCCGAGACCGATCCGAATCGACATTCTGACTATCGTAAATCCGAAGTCGGCGCGGCTACCCCTACGCCCTACTTTTTTGTGTAATGCCAGCGTTCGGCGTTATGCACAACGGGCAGTCGATCGTCTGATCTCAGTGCCTACAATGTAGGCATAGGTCAAGACAAGTAATTAGACCTTGGCGAAAACGTCAGCCGGCCAGGTAAAACTCGGCAATTTCCAGGTCGCCCGGCTGCGTCACCTTCAGATTGCGCGAGCTTCCCGGAACTACGTACACCGGGATATTGGCGCGCTCCAGCAGCGACGCCTCATCCGTGCCGACGAAGCCGTCGGCTGTCGCCTCGTCGAACGCCCGGCGCATGAGCGGCACCTTGGCGCCCTGCGGTGTCTGGGCGTGGACGATGAGCTCGCGCGGGATGGTCGCCGTGATGAGGGCACCGTCCGCCGTGCGCTCGACCTGCTTGATGGTATCGATGGCCGGCGTGCCCACGATCGCGGCGCCATGTTTATCGATGGCCTCGATAGCGTGGTTGATCGTCGCCGCGTCGATGAGCGGCCGCACCGCGTCGTGCACAAGAACAATGTCCTCGCCGGAGGTGGAGGGCAGAGCCGCCAGCGCGTTCGCGACGGACTCCTGGCGGGTGTCGCCTCCCCCCACCACATGCACGCGGCCGGAGAGCTTGTGGTGCTCGAGCAGTGCCGAGACACGGTGCTGTTCGCTTTCGCGGACGGCAATGTAGATCCCAGTCACGCGCGGAACGGCCAGAAACGCGCGCAACGAGTGCAGCAGGATGGGGATCCCCCCTAACTCGATGAACTGCTTTGGTGCTCCTCCGGTAGCGGAGGCCATACGGGTGCCGATGCCCGCAGCGGGCAGGATTACGAATACAGACATGGCAGTGGAGTATACCGCGCGCGGCCGGGCCTCGCGAATATGGCGCCCGATACGCTCCAATAGGAACGGTTTGTTACCGAGGGCATCTTTTTCCAACACTTTCTCCCTCAAACCTATAACGAGGGATTTACCCATGCGTCTGCGACTCTTCAGTCTGGTACCGGCTGCGGCCCTGGCCTTGCTCTTCACCGCTTCACCCGAACAAATGCGTGCGGATACCGTCTTCACCAACTTCGGCCCATCGCAGACCTACAACGGCACCGGCTGGTGGAACGTCGGCGCATCAACTGCTGGCACCCAGGTCGACGCGTTCTCCTTCGTCCCCACTGAGACGGCGAACGTGACCGGAGCGGACCTCGCGCTCGCCACTGTTGCCGGCGCGTCCACCACTCCGCTGACCGTGTACGTCGAATCCAGCACCGCAGGCATGCCCGGCAGCATCCTCGCTACCCTGACGCAAACCGGAACCTACTCGCACTACCCCACCACCAGCGTCGTCAACTTCGCCTGCGCCGGAAGCTGCGCGACCCTCAGTGCCGGCACGACCTACTGGATCGTCGGACAGCAGACTGACGCCGCCAACACCACCGGCTGGTTCTTTAGCCCGAGCGACACAGGCACCTGGTACTACAACGAGCTCAACAGCGCCACCGGTCCCTGGACCACAGCAACCGCCGGCAACAGCTTCTCAGCCTTCGACGTCACCGGAACACCCGGAACCTCGCCGGTACCCGAGCCCGCCAGCCTCGCATTGCTTGGCTCAGGCTTGGCAGGAATCCTCGCCGCCGCGCGCCGCAAACTTCGCACATCCTGACTCCACCCCGCGCCGCTACTGCGTTATGGCGCGGTCGGACCCAACATTATGTTTGGCCTGAGGAGTCGGCTTCTAGGTGACACGCACTGCGACCTCGGGCTCCTCGGAAGCGACAGGGCAAGGATGCGCAGAAATAGGGGCGACCGCCCGCCCCGCGCGCGGTTTGCTCAGCACATAATGTCCGTTCGGGCCCGCCCAGCTCGTGTCCCAGGCTCGGCTATTGTCGAGCACGCCACCAAGTCCTTTCGCTGCCGCATCTGCGGAGGAGTAGGATTCGCCGAGCCATGTTCCGTACCGCAATGCCGCCCATGTGCTCTGTGAAAGCACGCGGGTTACGAGCAGGTGGCGATCCTTACTCTCCCAAAACTCACACCAGAGGCTATCGCCCCAGAACATCTTTGTGGCCATACGCGGAACCTCAACGCAGAAGTGATGCAGAAGAAGGAACCATACCACGACATAGGGATTGCTCGCGGCAACTCTTTAGTGCTTACGGAGGTCGCTATGGATATTGTGGTCGAAACCCGGAGAAAGCTTTCTTGGACGGGCGCGCGCGGGGTCGTTCGGTGGGTAGCGGAGCCGCCGGATCCATGCCAGTCCGCATCGCGACGCGGATTTAGCGCCCTGATCCAAGATCCGATCTGATTAGGGCGCGTAAGAGTGATGACCGCAGGTTACGAAAGTGTACGCACACGGGCGTTGTTTCACGTGGGGAATGGAGATATTGTGTCCAGAACCTATCCCTGAGGTACCGTGTTGCGACAGATTTTGAGGCGACTCACATCGCCTAGGCAGCAATTGCGTCTGTTTGAACCGTGGTTTCGTTGGAGCGGCAGACGCCGTCCGCAACTCAACTCGTTCGCCGGTGCGCGCAGCATTCTTGTCGTGAGGCCTGACGACAAGCTCGGCGATCTGGTTCTCACGAGCGCATTCCTACGTGAAGCTGCGGAGCAATTGGCCGGAAGCGGAGATCACGCTGCTGATCCATCCCGCTTTCCGAGAGATCATGGAAGGCTGCCCCTATATCGATCGAATAGAGACTCACGCGCTGTTCCGCCCCCGCTTTATGGGACAGGCGATACGTTTCCTGGAGGAGCTTCGCTGGGCCATGCGGGTCGCTTGGCCGAGGCGGTTCGACTTAGCGATCGTCATTCGTCGCGACTTCCGCTTCTATCGAGAGGCAGCGCTCGCATACCTCAGCGGAGCTCAGATGCGCGTTGGGCCCATTCCCAGACGTGACGAGACGCGGTCCGAGCTTGATGACCGGGAAGAAGAGTTGTTGTACACGCACCCGGTTGTCGTGCACGAAGCGGCTCATGAGGTAGAGAACAGCTTCGAGATCATCCGGGCGATGGGAGGGGTGGTTTCCGATGACGGTCCCCTGGAGGTGTGGCTCAACGAAGAGAGCGGGGATCGTGGGCGAGCCCTGTTGCCGCTGGAGTGGGAAGGCGGCCTGCGCGTGGCCATGATGGTCGGGTCAAGCGTGCCGGGGCGCCGCTGGCCCGAGGATCGGTTTGCAGAGGTGGCACACTGGCTGATCACGGAATTGGGTGCCCGCATTGTCCTTATCGGAGCGAAGGGGGAGATGGATTGGGCGCGGACCGTGGAGGAGATATGCGGAGAAAGCAGCTCCGTGGTCAACCTTACGGGGCAGACCTCTCTCATGGAGACCATGGGAGTGGTGGACAGCTGTGAGATGTACGTGGGCAACGACACCGGCCCGATGCATATTGCCGCAGCTCTGGGACTCTCAATCCTTGAGATCAGTTGTCATCCCGCAACGGGATCGGAATGGCATGTGAGGTCGCCCGTCCGGTTCGGTCCCTGGACGGTCCCGCATAGGATCGCGAGGCCGCTTGTGGGTGCGGACAACTGTGTCGATATGTGCGTGCGTGCGGAGCAGGGGAAGGCGCACTGCATCCTCGAAGTCAGTGTTGCGCAGGTGATTGGTCTTATCTCCGAGCTTGTCTCTGAATGCGGATGGTCGCCCACCGACAGCGCTGTAGCAGCACACACTGAAGAGACTCTCGGCGCAGTCTAGGCAGTACGCCCTCAGGCACTCTACAACGGAACTCAGAAGGAAGGTGCGAGCGCTGCTTGGCCGATAACTAGAATTCCCACCGCAGCAGCGTCGCGCCCACGGTAAACCCGGCGCCCACCGAAGCCAGCAGCACCAGGTCGCCGTTCTTCAGATTGCCTTCTTCCATTGCGGTCTGCATCGCCATCGGGATCGTCCCGGCCGTCGTGTTGCCAAACCGATCGATATTAATGATCACGCGGTCCATCGGCATGCCCAGCCGGTGCGCCGTCGACTCGATAATCCGCTTATTCGCCTGGTGAGGAATAAAGCACGCAAGCTCGCCCCCAGCAACGCCATTACGCTGCAGCAGCGCTTCCGAGGCCTCCGCCATCTTCCGCACCGCAAATTTGTAGACCGACTGACCGTCCTGGTAGACGAAGTGCTGCCGCCTGTCCACTGTCTCGTGCGAGGCCGGCAGCAGCGACCCGCCCGCCGGCATGTTGAGCGACACGCCGCCCGCCCCGTCGATCTCGTGCAGAAAATCGATCAGCCCAATCTCGCCGTCGACGCAAGGCTCCAGCAAGACCGCGCCCGCACCGTCACCGAACAGGATGCACGTCGAGCGGTCCGTATAGTCGATGATCGAGCTCATCACGTCGGCCCCGATCACCAGCACCTTCTTGTGCGCGCCGGACTCCACCAGCTTCGCCCCAACCTGCAGCGCGTACGGAAACCCCGAGCATGCCGCGGAAAGATCGAACCCCCACGCGCCCGGCACGCCCAGCTTGTTCTGCACCAGACATGCCGTCGAAGGGAACATCATGTCCGGCGTCACCGTCGCGACGATGATCACTTCAATCTCACTCGCCGGGATGTCGCGCGAGGCGACACATCGCCGCGCCGCTGCGCAGGCCAGATCGCTCGTCGCCACACCTTTGTCCACCAGGTGACGCTCGCGAATCCCCGTGCGCTCGACGATCCACTGGTCATTCGTCTCGACCATCTTTTCCAGGTCGGCGTTCGTGAGCACCCGGGGAGGAACGTAGGTGCCCACGGCGGAGATCTTGGCGCGGACGGCAGACCGGGGCTTCAGAGTCAGACTCAAAGTGGGCGTCCTCCTGGGAAAGTGCAACAGACAGAATCTTATCGCGAGAGCACAGCCTCAGCGCCACGCAACACGTCCGCCGCGCCGCCGAGCGCGGGCCGCAAAACATCCGCAGGATTTTGAGGGGAAATAAGTGTACCGGGTTAACCTACTGCGCCCGCGTGTGCCCGTTACCGTTGCTTCCTTCCGGACCTGGCGGGGTTGGCGGGTACGCGTCGCGTAGGACCCGGCACAGGAGTTAGTTTAGCACTGAGAACCCGGCTGCAGGGTCGACGGCAGGGTCCAGGGAACGGGCTCCGGCAACAAGGACAAACACGCAGCCGACAAGTCAGCTGCACTGCATCCACCTCTGTCGCGCAACACGTTTTCTAGTTGTGCTATCTGGACCATGGACCCTGACCGTGGACCCTCGGGCGAACTGTAGGTCGCGCGAACGAGTTTCAGCTTGACATACTATCTTTCAGGGATGCGGCTGGCGTACTCGCAGATGAAGAGTTTTGTACGCAAGCCGAAACAGAAGATGTTCTGGTGGTATGAACACCTGGGCTTGTTTATCGGCAGCTACATCGCTTCGTGGTCGGGGTTCAGCGTGGTGACGCTTACGGGTGTCGTCGGCAATCACTGGTGGGTGTGGCTGTGGCCGACGATTGTAGGCGTGCCGGCGATAGCGCTAACGATTGCGTACTACAAGCACAGGTTCACGCGGCCATCAAAGCCGAAGGGGCCGATCGAGGCTGTGGCGGTGTCGTAATCAGGCGGCGTTCTGGATAGGTTTGCCTCGCTGATCTTTCATCCTGCGCGAGGTCTGCACAAGCTTCCAGATGCCGATCGCCGTAAACAGAATCGTGACGGACCAGAAAACGATAAGAATTGTGACTGCCCAACGCGCCGAAAACTGGTTCCAGAGATGCAGGACCTCTCTGCCGTAGCGGATGCCCAGCCACGCCGCGATGGTGTGCCGCGCGAATCGGCTCAACGTGAATGCCGTCATGAACTTCTTGCGGTTCATCTTCACCGCGCCCGCCGCCAGAACGAATGGCGAGAGCGGAACCGGCGGCGGAAGGATCGCCGGAACCGCGACCGAGAGGATCGCGTGGTTTTCCACCCAGCGCTGGATCGGCTTCAGATACCGTGCCGAGACGTGCTTCTTGAGGAACGCCATGCCGCCCGCCTGCGCCGCCCAATGCGACAGGAAGCCACCCAGCGCCGAGCCCAGCGTCGCCAGGAAAATTAGCAGGAACACGTTGGTCTTATTGGCGGCGTACAGAATCACCAGGATATCCGTGACGCCCGGAATCGGCAGTGGCACAAATGAGCTGTCCACGGTCGAGATCAGCACCAGGCCCGCAAGGCCCGCGCTGTAAAAGTAGTGCATGAGTCGATGACCCGCAGCGGCGAGGAGCAGGGCTGCGGCAGGGTGAGAGGCTGTCGTCATGCTGGATGTAAGACGCCAGGCAGCGCTTTGGAGTTGAAGCGAAGTCTGGCCGGCAGATCTTAGAGTTTAGTAATTCGAAGCAAAATGGGCCACTGAAATCTCTAACATCGAATATCTAACATCGCAATCGAAAATCTCCGCTAGCCCAGCAGATTGAGCGGCGCAAGCGCAGGCAACGTGCCAAGTTCTGCCGCCAATGCGCGGAACTGTTCGATTGCGCGCAGGCAGTCCGGATCGAGCGTGTAGTGGATGTTGCGGGTCAGATAGGTGCGGATGGTCTCGGCCGGGACCGCGATGCGCGGCGTCCACTCGCGGACAAGCGCGTCGACGTTGTCTAAACCGGCGTCGCGGCTGCCGGCCAAGTCTGCCGTAAGCTGCGCGGTCGTGAGCCCGGAAAGCGGAAGCGACTCCGGCCGTACTGCCCAAACCGCGGCCACCCACGGCAGCCCGGTATGCTCGCGCCACAGCGCCGCCAGGTCCAGCCAAAGCAGCGGGGTTGGGCTGGCCGCCGCTTCGATCTCGGATCTCAGTTCGCGCGCCAGCAACGCGGGATCACCGATCAGCAGCGCAGCATCTGCGTTTGAAAGCATCGCGACCGGCTCTGCCCGATGCTCCGTGAACGTCGGGCGCGTGTTGTGGAAGCGCTCAAACAGGATGTGCGCATAGGCGGTCGAACTGCGCGAGGCATTGTCGGTCGCGATGGTGGCCACCCGGGTGAGAGCCTCAGCAACGGAAAGATTCCCAAGATTCTTGACGAGAAGCAGAATGCTGCGGACTTCGTGGAGCGACGCGATCGTGCAGCCCGGCACAATGGCGAGCTCCGGCGTGAGCTCCGCAATCGGGATGAGCCCCAGGTCCGCCGCACCCGAGTGCAGCTCGCGCGCGCAGTGCGCGGGCGTCGTGTAATGGAGTTCATATTGGGACCTCAGCACGCTCGCGGTGGGCTCGTGCTGGAAGTTGAAGAGAAGTGGCGCCGGATTCAGGAAAGAGATGGCGGAGACGCGAAGGGGCACGGGAGTGATTTTAGTGATAGAGAGATAGATATTTCAGTGGGATTCGTGACTGACGCGTATTGCGATACGATGCGAGCAAATCGAAAGCTTGAGGAGTCGGGTCAGAATGGTTGATGGGGCTTTGAAGGATAAGGTGGGAGTGTCAGCCGCAGTTTCGGGCGAAGCGCGGCTGGCATGGATGGCGTTGGTGCTGACCCCCGGCATGGGACCGACCCGCTGCATTCGCGCCGTCCAGAGGCTCGGCGGCGACGCCCAGCGCCTTCTCGCCGCGTCCGTCACCGAGCTCGAAGGCCTGGGTCTGCCGGCGGAAGCCGCGCAGTTTGTGTTCAGTGGCCGCGCAAAGGCCGCCGCCACCGAGGAGATCGGCCGCCTGACCGACTCCGGCGCTACCTTCCTGACCATGGATGACGAGGAATATCCCGCCCGGCTGATGGAGATCTTCGATCCGCCGCCCGTGCTTTGGGTTCGCGGCGATTCGTCGATTCTGAATCGTGCGGGGATTGCGGTCGTTGGGACGCGAAATCCCACGCCATATGGCTCGGGCATGGCCGAGATGCTGAGCCGCGACCTCGCGCTCCGCGGAATGGTGATCCAGAGCGGCATGGCGCGCGGCGTGGACACCTGCGCGCACAAGGGTGCCGTCGAGTCCGGAGGCAGGTCGGTCGCCGTCTGGGGAACCGGCATCGACGTGATATATCCCAAAGAAAACAAGAAACTTGCGGAGCAGATCGTCGCCTCCGGCGGAGCCATCGTCAGCGAGTTTCCGCTCGGCACCTTTCCCGCCCCGCAGAACTTTCCCATCCGCAACCGCACCCTGAGCGGCATGAGTGTTGGCGTGCTGGTGGTGGAGGCGGCAGAGTATTCGGGGACGCGGATTACGGCGCGTTGCGCGCTGGAGCAGGGCCGGGATGTGTATGCCGTTCCCGGCAATGCGACCAACAAAAACGCCTGGGGACCGAACACTCTGATCAAGCAGGGAGCGAAGCTAAGTGCGACATGGGAGGACATTTGGGAGGATTTGCCAAGCCAGGTTCGGGTGGAGCTGGAGGACGAACTGGAGCGCAAAAAGGGAGGAAATGAATCCGCCGCAGGGGTGACCGCATCCTTATTTGCAGACAGCGGCCCCGACGGTGCCGGACAGCCGATGAACGAGCATATGTCGCTTGTTTTCAGCGAGTTGCGCCATGATGAAGCGGTGCAGTTGGATGAGCTGATCGAGCGGATGTCGCCGCGAATGGTCTCGGGTGAGATCTTCACTGCTTTGTTCGAGTTAGAGCTTGCGGGCAGGGTGAAACAGATGCCCGGCAAAAATTACGTGCGCTGTTTTTGAGTACTTTTGAAGCGTTTTCGACGCGTTTTGGTGCGTTTTGAACGCATGATTTTTCCACAATTTCCTACGAAACGGAACGTCCAACGGAACGACCGGCTGTTGAGGACCGTACGGCGGAGTACATTGCGCGGGGTTGAGGCCGAGTTGGCCTTCAGTTTGACTCTGCCTCGGCGGGGCGTGTTAGGGTGCAGTGACGTTGGCTCCTCCGGCGGCGCTTTCCGGAGAGGACTTCAGTAAGGGCAATTAATGGCAAAAAATTTAGTGATCGTAGAGTCGCCGGCAAAGGCGAAGACGATCGGGAAGTATCTCGGCGATGAGTATGTGGTGGAGGCCTCGATTGGCCACATCATGGATTTGCCGAAGAACGACATTGGTGTGGAGCTGAAGCGGCGGACCTTCGCGCCGACGCTGATTGTGTCTCCGGGTAAAGAGAAGGTGGTCGACCGGCTGAAGAAGCTGGCCGCGAAGAGCGACGCGGTATTTCTGGCGCCTGACCCGGACCGAGAAGGCGAGGCGATTGCCGCTCATTTAAGGATGCAGCTTCTACCAGCGGTGAAGGACAAGAAGAAGATTCAGCGCGTGACCTTCAACGAGATTACGAAGAAGGCCGTGCAGCAGGCGTTTCAGCATACGCGTGATGTGGACGAGAATCTCGTCGATGCGCAGCAAACGCGCAGAGTTTTGGACCGGCTGGTGGGGTATCAGATCTCACCGCTGCTGTGGGACAAGGTGAAGCGCGGGTTGAGCGCGGGCCGTGTTCAAACCGTTGCGCTCAGGCTTATCGTCGAGCGGGAGCGTGCGATCGCGGGCTTCCCGGAGACGGAGTACTGGAATATTGATGCGGTGCTGGCTCCGACCGGCACGAAGGATGGCGAATTCACTGCTCGCCTGGTTGGCGTGCAGGGGCAGCCGGTGCGCGTGGAGGACCGCGCGGAAGAAGGCAAGTACATTGCGAGCGCGTTGCCGGACAAAGCTGCGGTTGATGAGGTGATGGCGCAGTTCGAGCGCGCAACGTGGCGCGTGCGTTCGGTCGAGAAGAAGGAGACGCGACGCAAGCCGAAGCCGCCATTCACGACCTCGCAGTTGCAGCAGCAGGCGGCGGGACGGCTCGGGTTTGGCGTGCGCCGCACGATGGGCGTCGCGCAGCGGCTGTATGAAGGCGTTGAGGTGGGTGCAGAGGGAACGGTTGGCCTGATCACGTACATGCGGACCGATTCGACACGCATGAGCCCGGATGCGATCGATGCGATTCGCGAGCATGTGCGCAAGCAGATGGGCGATCGGTACATTCCGGAGAAACCGAATGTGTACTCGTCGAAGAAGGACGCGCAGGATGCGCACGAGGCGATTCGGCCGACGAATATTGAATGGACGCCGGCGTTTGTTCGGAAGTATGTAAGCGACGAGCAGTTCCGGTTGTACTCGCTGATATGGGAACGCGCGGTGACGAGCCAGATGGTTGCCGCGGTGTTCGACCAGACAACGGTGGACATTGAGGCGAAAGCTGACATGAGTTATGACTTCCGCACGACAGGAAGCGTGCTGAAATTTGCGGGTTTCCTGTGGTACGAGGAGCAGGCGAAGAAGGCCAAGGCTGCGCGCGATGCGAAGGCCAGCGTCGAGGCGGCGAGGCTGGAGCAGAAGGCGCAGGACGCCCGCGCGGATAACGACAGCGATGGAGATGGCGGCGAGGCGACGCGCGAGGATGAGGCCGAGCGCCGGTTGCCGGAGCTGAACGACGGGCAGGCGCTGACCAAGGTGAAGATCGACTCGCAGCAGAAGTTCACGCAGCCGCCGCCTCGCTTCAACGAAGCGAGTTTGGTGAAGACGCTGGAGGAGAACGGCATTGGAAGACCGTCGACGTATGCGTCGATCATCAACACGATCCAGGAGCGCGACTATGTGAAGAAGATCAAGGCACGCCTGGTGCCGACGGAGATCGGCATGGTCGTGACCGATCTTCTGGTGAAGAACTTCCCGTACATCTTCGAGGTGGGGTACACGGCGGGCCTCGAGAACGAGCTGGACGCGGTGGAAGAGGGAACGGAGAAGTGGACGGACCTGCTGAACGGGTTTTACGACCATCTTGAGGGCGAGCTGAAAGTTGCCAGCGAGACGATGCAGGACGTCAAGGCGATGGAGGAAGAGACAGACCAGATTTGCGAGAAGTGCGGGGCGCCGCTGTATCTGAAGTGGGGCAAGTTCGGGAGCTTCTACTCTTGCGCGAATTACACGAATGAGAAGCCGATGGCGGTGAGCGCGACTGGCTGGAAGAAGAGCGAGCGCGAGATGCTGAAGAAGATTGCGACGAAGTTCCACCACGCGACCCTGAAGGTAAGCGGCACAGATGCTGAAGGCGCGGTGCGGTCGGTGGAGGTCACGGATTCGAAGGACCGCAAGGAGCTGACGGCAGCGCTCGAACTGGCGATGAAGGACTGGAAGAAGGTGTCGGTCGAGCCGGTGAGCTGCGACTACACGAAGGAGAACATCGCTGCGAAGCCCGACCTGAATGCGCCGGGCGCGGATGCGGTGGAGGAGCAGGAAGAGGAGTTCTGCGACAACTGCGGGCGCGTGATGGTGCTGCGGAATGGGCCGTGGGGACCGTTTATGGCGTGTCCGGGGTACAACGAAGACCCGCCGTGCAAGACAATTCGCAAGCTGAACCAGAAGGTGCAGTCCAAGCCTCCGGTGCAGTTGGAAGAGGCGTGCCCCAAGTGCGGCAAGCCGCTGCTGCAGCGCGAGGGGCCGTATGGCGAGTTCATCGCGTGCTCGGGCTACCCGAAGTGCAAGTACGTGAAGCAGGAGATTCTGGACGTGCCGTGCCCGAAGTGCGGCGGCGAGATTGCGGTGCGGAAGAACCGGCGGGGAGATGTGTTCTACGGCTGCACGCGGTATCCGAAGTGCGACTTCACGAGCAATCAGAAGCTGGTGGCGCAGGCGTGCCCGAAGTGCAAGTCGCCGTACCTGCTGGAGCTTTCGGACAAGGAAGGCACATGGCTGGTCTGCCCGAATAACCAGGAGCGGCTGCCGAAGCGGCGTGGGAAGAAGGGTGCTGCAGAGGAGCCGGCCCGGGCCGTGGTTTGTACGTACGAGAAGAAGATAGGCCCGCCAAAGCCGAAGGAGGAGCCGCCGGAGCTGAAGCGGCCTGACCCGGAGAAGACGCGGCCGGTGGTGGAGGCGGTGGCGTAGGCCCACGGCGTCGCCGCAGATTGGCTGAGCTTGGGTGGCCCGGAAACCGAAGTAATGTCCGTCGGCCCGAAAGTATATGTGGTTCTGTAGGAACCCGGGACCGGACTTTCCATTTCCGGTACAAGCATGGTAAACTCCTTATAGACCAGCGGCATAGCGCCGCGGCACGGACCTGCGGGATGGCAATCGACGGGTTCGGCTGCTGCTATCTGACTGAAAAGACAGGAAGGCGGATATGGCAAAGGCGGTTTGGAACGGACAGACCCTCGCGGAAAGCGACAAGGTTGAGACCGTTGAGGGAAACATTTACTTCCCAGATGAGACTGTAAACCGGGCGTATTTGCGGCCCAGCTCGAGCAGCTCGACGTGCCCGCTGAAGGGACGCGCCCGGTACTACACGGTTTTAGTGGACGGCCAGGAGAATCTGGACGCAGCGTGGTATTACCCGGATCCGAGGCCCGCGGCCAAGAAAGTGAAACATCACGTGGCGTTCTGGCGCGGCGTTGAGATCACGGTTTAGCCAGCCTCGAATCACAATTCGGATTGAGAGCCCCTGCCAGCGCGCAGGGGCTTTCTGCGTCAGGAGTCCCTGGCTGATGGGGCGCCGTTCGAGCGCGTTGCGGGTGGGCGCTACTGCGGGTTGAGCGAAAGGACGATTTTGCCGAAGTGGCTGCCGTGCTGCATGTGCTCGAAGGCGGCGCGGGCCTGGGTGAAGGGGAAGACTCGGTCGAGGACGGGCTTGAGTCGGTTGGCGGAGATGGCGGCGTTCATGCGCTCGAACATGGCGCGGCTGCCGACGTAGATGCCGTTGATGTGGACGGATCTGGTGAGGATGGAGCGGACGTCTACGCCAGGGGCTGCCTCGGGACCGGTGCCGGAGAGCACGCCGATGACGTGGACGTGGCCGGCGGGGCGCACGGCGGAGAGCGATTTTGCGATGGTGCCCTGGCCGCCGACCTCGACGACGTGGTCGACGCCGGTGTCGGCGGTGAGCTCTTTGGCGGTCTTATCCCAGTCGGGCGTGGACTTGTAGTTGATGGTGTGAGTTACACCAAGCTGCCGGGCGCGGTCGAGTTTGTCGTCGGATGAGCTGGTGAGGATGACGGTGGCGCCGTGCATGCGGGCGATCTGCAGGGCGAAGAGCGAGACGCCGCCGGTGCCTTGCACGAGGACGGTTTGGCCGGCGCGGATGTGGCCCTGCTCGACGAGCGCGTTCCAGGCGGTGAGCGCGGCGCAGGGCAGTGTGGCGGCCTCTTCAAAGCTGAGGTGCGCGGGGGTCTGGATCAGGCCGGTTTCGGGGAGGATGCGTTCGGTGGCGAAGACGCCGTCGATGGCGCCGCCGAGCGCGGACTTGCCGGTGAGCGGCTGGATTTCGCCGTCGAGCCAGTCCTGAAAGAAGAGCGAGCAGACGCAGTCGCCGGGATGAAAGAGCGTGACGGCGGAGCCGACGGCGACGACTTCACCGGCGGCGTCAGAGCCGAGGATGCGCGGGAGGTGCATCCTGGGGTTGTAGTGGCCGAGCGCGATCATGAGGTCGCGGTAGTTGAGCGAGGCAGCGTGGAAGCGTACGTGGACGTCGGCCGGGCCGAGCGCGGGGAGTTCGGTGGGCTCGAGCGCGAGGTTCACGGGGTTGTCGAGGCCGAAGGCATTAAGGCGAAGTGCGGTGGGCATGACTGGTTGGATGGTTGTGGCGCGTAGGGGGTGTTGTTTCAGGCGGGTTGGGCGGCAATGAAAAGGTAGTCCATGGGCCAGGTGGGTTTGAATCCGTGCTGGCGGACGAGTGTGGCGAGTTGCGCGTAGTGGCGAATGCTGTGCAGCGTGAGGTGGATGAGGATGGCTTCGCGTGAGGCGCGCAGACGGCCGAGAGTGATGGTCTCGAAGGTAAGCTCGGTGGACCAGTCGTAGGCTCGGTCGGCGAGGAGAGTGCGAACGAGAGTGAGCGCTTGCGTGTGCGTGACGAGCAGAGCGTCAATGGAATCTTTCGAGACATCTTCGTATCGAGACTCAGGCAGGCCGGAAAGGCGTTGCGCGTAGCGGAGCTCGACGGCAAAGATGTGCTGCAGTGTGTCGGCGACGGTGATGCTGTTGCGGATGTCGCTGGGGAGCGCGA
Organism: uncultured Verrucomicrobiae bacterium; assembly: GCA_963716225.1. GTDB lineage: Bacteria > Acidobacteriota > Terriglobia > Terriglobales > Acidobacteriaceae > Granulicella. The sequence goes on from OY970299.1 coordinate 3,245,346, forward strand.
GGATCTCGAAGTTGGAATGGATGAAGTCGCGCCAGTGCTGCGCGGTGGTGTCGTTCCAGGTGAGGAGATTTTCGACGGGGATGGTGAGCGGCATAGTCTTGGCTGGCTGCGGATCAGTGGTGTTGGAAGAAGTGACGCCACCCGTCGCGCGATGAAGCTGCGCGATGGGTGGGGACCTGTTGTGCGAAGTTCGAAATTACGCTTTGACGACGGTGCCGTTCTCGACTTTTACGGGGTCGAGGAAGGGCATAGATTTGCGGAGCTCGGCGCCGACCTTTTCGATGGGGTGATTGCGCTCCTGTTCGCGGAATTTTTCGAACTGCTTGCGTCCGGTGTTCTGGTCTTCGATGAAGCGCTTGGCGAAGCTGCCGTCGCGAATGTCGGAGAGCAGGCTGCGCATGGCGTCCTTCACTGCAGGTGTGACGATGCGCGGGCCGGCGACGTAGTCGCCCCATTCGGCGGTGTCGGAGATGGAGTAGCGCATGTATTCGAGGCCGCCGCGGTAGAGGAGATCGACGATAAGCTTGAGCTCGTGGAGGACTTCGAAGTAGGCGAGCTCGGGCTGATAGCCGGCTTCGGTGAGGACTTCGAAGCCTGCCTTGACCAGCGCAGCGGTGCCGCCGCAGAGGACGGCTTGCTCGCCAAAGAGGTCGGTTTCGGTCTCTTCGGTGAAGGTGGTTTCGAGCACACCGCCGCGCGTTCCGCCGATGCCCTTGGCATAAGAGAGCGCGTTGGCGTGCGCTTTGCCGGAGGCGTCCTGCTCGACCGCGACGAGCGCGGGAACGCCGCCGCCTTCAGTGAAGACCTCGCGCACACGATGGCCGGGGCCCTTGGGTGCAACCAGCGAGACGTCGATGTTGGGCGGAGGCGTGATGGTGCGGAAGCGGATGTTGAAGCCGTGCGCGAACATCAGGGTCTTCGGCTGTCCGTCAGAGCCTTGGGATTGCAGGCCGGCTTCGATCTCCTTATAGACCTTGGCCGCAGTCTGATCGGGCACGAGCAGCATGACGACGTCGGCCCACTTGGCGGCTTCGGCGGGTGAGGTGACTTCAAGACCGGCGAGCTCGGCCTTCTTCGCGTTCGCAGAGCCCGCGCGCAGGCCGACTTTGACGTGCACGCCGGAGTCCTTAAGGTTGAGGGCGTGCGCGTGGCCCTGCGAGCCGTAGCCGATGATGGCGACCTTCTTGCCTTGGATGAGCGAGAGGTCTGCGTCTTGATCGTGGTAGGTCTTTGCCATTGTGATGTTTCCTTTTCGATGGAGTACTTGATGAAGAGCCTGAGTGAGCGAATTAGATCTGGTGATAGAGCCGGTAGTGCTCGTCGGTGATGGAGGTGAAGGGGACGAAGTCGATGTCACCGCTGTCGGTTGTAACGATGTGGTCGTTCGTCACGGGTGCGGTTTGGTTTGCCTCGAGAAGCTGGGCGCGCGTGATGCGATTGGGTGCTGGAAGGATGGCGAGCAGAGCAACGGGACCGTGCATCAGAGCGACGAGGTTGGGATGACTTTCGTCGAGGGGGACGAGGCGGAGTGGCATGTCGAGTGTGAGCTCGATGCGGTCGTTGTTGCGCCACTCGCGATCGATGGTCAGCCATGTGCCGGGCTTGGGTGTTGTGTTCGGTACGGTGCGGCCGTTTACGCGCACGCGTGTGGCAGCGCCCGCCCAGGCGGGGATTCGCAGCGAAATCGGGAACGAGCGATTGCGATCTGTGTTGATGGAGAGTGTGATGTCACCGCTGACCGGATAATTCGTCGATTGCGTGAGCGAGACGTTCGCACCCGCCTGCTTCCAATCTACGCGAGACGGATGATAGAGATTGACGGCGAGGCCGCGCGGCGTAGCGAAGTAGCTGCTGATGCCGTAGTCGGCGACGACCTGCGGAAAGGTGCCCGAGCAGCAGGGCCACTTGTCGTTGTGCCAGAACTTGTGCGCGTCGTTGTTGTAGTCGGAGTAGTAGAAGCTGGTGCCGTCGGGCTGAATGGGCCGCGCGCCGATGATGGTGTTGTAGAGCACGGTTTCCATGCTGTCACCGTAGAGAGAGTCGCCAGTGACGCGGAGAAGGTAGCGCGTGATCTTGAAGTGTCCGTAGGATCCGCAGGGCGTTTCGAAGCTGGAGTGGGTGGTGTGAAGCGAATCGGCGAGGCCGTTTGACGCGGGATCCTGAAAGGTTTCGTTAGGACCCCAGCCGCCGGTTGCGAAGCTCTGCTCTTGAACGAAGCGCAGGCCATTCCGCGCGGCGGTGAGGTGCATTTCGCTGCCGTCAACGAGGTAGGCCTGCATCGCGGAGGAGAATGCGTTGACGTGCGAGTACGCGTGCTGGCCGATGAGCGCGTTTTGGTTTTGCGAGAGCGGCGTGAAGTACGCCTTGTCCTGCAGGAAGCGCTGCGCGAGTGTGCGGTAGCGCGGATTGTTGCTGCGCGTGTAGGCGAGGTAGAAGTTTTCCGGCAGCGTGTAGGGCTCGTCCCAGGTGTAGGCGATGTTGGGGTGAGGACGCGCGGCCATCTCAGCCCGCGTGAGTGCGTGATCGGGGAGGTAGGGCATCACGGCGTCGGTGGCGTGGCCGAGGACGTCAAGCGCGATGGGATCCTGCGCGAACTCGTGTGCGTCAATGAGACCGCACATCGTCTTATCGAACGTGTAGCAGGGAAGGCAGTAGTTTTCGTAGAACTTCGGCGAGACCGTCGCCGCGAAACCTGTGAGGAGTGCGTGGACTTTTTGTTGCGTGGGCTTGTCGCCCGTGGCGGCGTACATCCGCGAGAGCGCGGAGACCCACTGGCCGAAGGTGTGGCCGGGAACGTAGCCGGTGAAGTTTTTTGGCGGGTCGAAGAGTGGCGACGGCGAGTACCAGCCGCCCATGTCTTCACCGGGTGCGGGCATGCCGGTGAGCTGGCGGAAGGGCTTCAGCAGGCGGTCGTTGTCGAGCGCGAGAAAGAGCGCGTGGTTCTGGTCGAACTGTGTGCGCAAAGGTGAGTCGAGCAGTTGCACCTGCGAGTAGTCGAGCTGGCGGAGCGGTGCGGCGGGGCTCGGAGCAAAAGCGCGGAGGCGGCGCGGGGAGAGCGCGGTGGCGGAGAGCGCGGTGGTGGATTTGAGGAAGTCGCGACGGTTCATTGAGTCAGGCCTCGTCGAATTCTGTTGGAAGTTTGTCGTCATCGGGGAGCGCGGAGGGATCGAGCTCTTGCTGCGGGGTATCGGGTGCGCCGGTTTCTGCGGCGTTCGGTCCGCTGCCGAGCGCTTTGAGGACGCGCGAGGTGTGGTGGCCGCGGCGCATGGCCATGCGGCCGGTGCGCGAGACCTCGAGGACCTCGTAGCCGGTTTCGCGCAGCACCTGGAGGAGACCCTCGATCTTGGAGGCGGAGCCGGTCATCTCGAGCATGATGGACTCGGGTGCGAGGTCGACCACGCGCGCGCGAAAGACGTTGGCGAGCTCGAAGATCTGCGAGCGCGAGTGGACGCCGTGCGGCTGGTTGGGGCCAGCGGCGACTTTGATGAGGCAGAGCTCACGGACGACGGCGTCGGCGCGGTTTACCTCGTCGACATCAATCGTGGTTTCGAGCTTGTAGAGCGAGGCGCGAATGCGATGCGCGGCGTGCTCGTGGGCCTCGCAGACGATGGTCATGCGCGAGGTAGCGGGGCGCTCACTTTCGCCTACCGTCAGAGAGACGATGTTGATGTTGAGCCGGCGGAAGAGCGAGGCGACGCGCGTGAGTACGCCGGGTTTGTCTTGCACGAGAGCGACGAAGGTGTGGAGCATGGGACCTCAGATAGTAGAGGGTAGACAGTAGACATTAGAGAAGATCAAGGCGTGTCGGGGTTCCAGAGTTCGGTTTGGTTGTCGTCACCGTGGAGGAGGACGCCGTCATCGCGATCTTTGTTGGAGAAGCTGCCGAGAGTGTAGTCGCCGGCAGCGTGATAGCTGGGGCCGCAGGGGAGTTTTTCGGTGGTGTATTTCTCGTCTGCGCATTTTGCGCCGCGGTAGATGTGGAACCAGATGATCGGGTCGCGCTTGTCGACGAATTGCTGTGGGATGTGGAGTCGGTCAAAGGTGTGGTTGTGGGCGGCGTCGTGGAGGTGCCACAGGATCGCGGCGATCTGGTCGTCGGTGGCGTTGGCGTCGGTGACGAGGGTGATGGAGTTGTCGGTGGTGTGGAAGAGCTTGAAGGGTGGTGGGGTGGTGGCGGGGCGTGGTGGGTACGACGGGAGTTGCATGTGATGAATCAAGGGCTGTGAAGTGGGTGCGGGTGCGGATTTGCAGCCTACGAGTGTAAGGACGATCAGTGTCAGAGATGCCATGCGTCTGGCGTCCGGTCGTCGTATCGCATTTTGAGTCATCGTCAAGATAGGCGCCGTGCTATCGCTCGGTATTGGTTGTTCTTCTATACGCCAGCGTTGCGGGTTCGATTATTAGTAGACAATGTCGCGCCAAAGATGGAGCGCTGCACGCGCAGGAAAAAGCAAGGTTGAGGTCACCATGGACTTTCGCACAACGGGTTGCTGCGCGCTCGCGTTGGCCGATATAGGTGTTTGGTGAGACTCATATTGAGAGAATGTCATCCCCCCATGGCGGTCGAGGACAGCATCAACGTTGTCGTGCATGGGGCTGTCACGGCGGACAAACCAGCAGTCCTCTTTTCCTTGCCAGGGAAGCATTTGTTCATGAGCCCGATAGGAGCTGTTGCCGGCCGGAATGATGCGGAGATCATAGCGTTCCGGATCGACTGCGGCGACGATGTTATGCGTAAGATTGCTCCATTGCCGCTGTTGATAGGGGACCTGCCAGTCGGCGTGAGGTAAGCAGTCGTCGGGACTCGTGTCGGTGTAGACCAGCACCAGGTCAGGGTTGAGATCGGTCACGTCCGACGGTTGCAGAAGGCGACGCGCAAATTTTGCGGTGTTGAGACCCCAAGCGTCATAGGTCCTCCACTGGGAGTAATACGCGGCCAGGCCTGCCTCGGTGGTGAGCAGCGTGCCGTGAGGGAGCACAGCGATATCCTGGGCGATGGCCTGGCGGGTGTCGCATTGTTGAAACCAAAGGCTAACGCCATCGGCTACCCAACCCGCACATAGAATTACGGCCCACGCCAGAATGCCGGTGCGCAGCAGCGTATAACTCTGCGGGCCCAGGTGGCGCCAGTTCATCGCAATGAGAACCGCGGTGCCGGCGGGAAGGTAGATGAAGAACCGGCGCCCGATGTTTTGGTCGAGCCGCATGGCCAGATAGAACAAGGTAGGGAGCACAACGACGCAAAGAAGGACGGCGCGGTTTTGCTGATCCTTCCAGTGCCGGCGCAGCGCGACGAGGACGACGATGAATGTGAAAACCAGGAGGGGCTTGGCGGACTGCAGCGAATTCGGGACCAGGAAGTGCGCCTTGCGCTGCGTGTCTGACTTCACGAGAAATGGTAGAGGGAGGAACCCGTGGAAATAGTGCCAGCGCCACAAAAAGTAGAGCAAACCAGGGAGAACGAAGAACGCGAGGTCGAGAGTAAGGCTGCGGCTCCAATTGCTGTTCAGCAGCAGGGCTGCGACCAGCAGAGGAACAGCAAATACAACGCCGTCTGGGCGAAAAAGGCATAGGGCCAATGCGACGATCGGCATCGCAAAAATATTCTTTTGCAAAAAGGCATAGACGAGCAAAAGTAAGAGGGCGGTGAAGGGCAACACAGAAAAACCGAGGGCGGCAGCAAAGATCTGTGGAACGAGTCCGAAGGCCCCAATTATGAACAGAACTGCGAGCGGACGAATTCGGGCTCTTGCAATCCGGAGCAGGACATAGGAAATCACCCCGAGCGACGTCAGATTGAGCAGGGCCACAACCCACATGGGCTTTGCGCCGAGCTTCATTCCCAACGCGACGAGCAGCATCCAAAGGAAATCCGTGGCACCTTCGGCGTGCGGTCCGTGGGAAATATAGGTGATGGCGCCGGTGGTCGCGAGATTGCGACTGTATTGGAACAGAATCACGGCATCTTCCGCGGCCAGGAGCAACCTGGGCGCCAGCAAAATGGCCAGCGTTGTTAGCACGCCGAGGACAGCGATCAACCAGACGATGAGACGATCGACGGGTGTCCAGTGCGCAAGCTTCCGCCGGAGCCAACTTTCCGGCGAGATCGAAGCGCCGGCCGTCGTCCAGCCCGCTACTTTTACCGGTCCATCGATCATTGTCCTGTCATCTCGAGCGTTCATGAGATCGCCAACTATTCATCCTCCGCGGTTTCGAGCAGTGGATCTTTTTGTGGGCGGCGGACCATCTCGTGCAGCGCGGCGCCGGGGGCGATCATCGGGTAGACGCCGTCTTCCTTCTCGACGGCGAAGTTGATGAGGAATGGTTTGCCGCTGGTGCGTGCGCGCGTGACGATGGGTGTAACGTCGGGGCGTTTGATGACGTTGGCTGCGTCGATGCCGTGCGCGGCGGCGAGCATGACGAAATCGGGCGAGAGGATGGGCGAGGCGGAGTAGTTCTTCTCGTAGAAGGTCTCCTGCCACTGGCGCACCATGCCGAGGAAGCCGTTGTTGATGACGGCGATGTTGATGGCGAGGCGCTCCTGCACGATGGTGGAGAGCTCGGCGGCGGTCATCTGGAAGCCGCCGTCGCCCGCGATGACCCAGACGTCTTTTTCGGGGCAGGCGAACTTTGCGCCGATTGCAGCGGGAAGAGCGAAGCCCATGGTGCCGAGGCCACCGGAGGTGATGAGCGAGCGGGGCGACTCGTGCTTGAAGTACTGGGCTTCCCACATCTGGTGCTGGCCGACGTCGGTGACAATGATGGTGTTTTCGAGGCGGCCGGCGGATTGTGCTTCGCGGAAGATGTCGTGGATGACGTGCGCGGCGTAGAGATGGCCGTTGTCGGGGAGGTTGATGATATCTCGGACGGCGGCGGTGCCTTTGCTCTTGTTGATCTCCTGCAGCCAGGAGGTGTCGGAGCTCTTGGGCAGCAATGGAAGAAGAAGTTGCAGGACTTCTTTGAGGTCGCCGATGAGGGCCACGTCGGCGCGAACGTTCTTGTTGATCTCGGAGGGATCGATGTCGATGTGCAGCTTTTTTGCGGCGGGCGCGTAGTGCGCGAGATTGCCGGTGACGCGGTCGTCGAAGCGCATCCCGAAGGCGAGCAGGAGATCAGATTGCTGAATGGCGTTGTTGACCCATGATTCGCCGTGCATGCCCATCATGCCGAGCGAGAGTGGATGGCCGGCAGGGATCGCGCCGAGGCCCAGAAGCGTGGAGGCGATGGGGATCTGGAGCGCTTCGGCGAAGGCGATTAACTCGCGCTCGGCTCCGGCCTCGACGATGCCATGACCGCCCAGGATGACCGGTTTTTTCGACTGCCGGATGAGCTCAATCGCTTCGCGGATAGAGTGTGATTCGGCGCGGAGCATAGGATGCGGCCGATAAGGCGCGGGCTTGGCGGCGTCGAAGTCGAAGAGCGCGGAGGCTTGCTGTGCGTCCTTGGTGATGTCGATGAGTACGGGGCCCGGACGGCCTGACGTGGCGATCTGGAAGGCTTGGCGCACGGCGGGTGCGATGTCTTCGGCGCGCGTGACGAGGAAGTTGTGCTTTGTGATCGGCAGTGTGATGCCGGTGATGTCGATTTCCTGGAAGGCGTCGGTGCCGAGGACTTTGGAGGAGACCTGGCCGGTGATCGCGACGATGGGGATGGAGTCGAGCATCGCGGTGGCGAGGCCGGTGACGAGGTTTGTCGCGCCCGGACCGGAGGTGGCCATGCAGACGCCGGGCCGTCCGGACGCGCGTGCGTAGCCGTCGGCCATGTGCGCGGCGCCCTGCTCGTGGCGCACGAGCACGTGATGGATGGTGGGGAACTTGCGCAGCGCGTCGTAGACCGGAAGGATGGCTCCGCCGGGATAGCCGAAGACGGTGCTGACGTCTTCGCCTGCGAGCGTGGCCCAGAGGATCTCGGAGCCGGTGAGCGTGGGGTGATGGTTGGAGTTCGTCATGTGGTCGTCTCCTGCCGGTCAACTGCGGGGCTGGTGCGATTGGCTGGTGCGATCTGTTGGAGGTGTTCGAGGTGCTCCTGCGCTTCGTCGATGCGTGCGTTTTGCGAGATGGTGATGTAGAGCGCTTGCGCTTCAGTCCACGCGGCGAGTGCTTCACGCTCGTTGTTCATGGCGGAGACGCGAAGGGCGTTGGCCAGATCGAGCGCGGGAACGGGCTGAATGGCACGGTAGAGCCGCACGGCCTCTTCGATCTGGGTTCCGGCGACTGCGTTTTCTCCTAGCTCGCTGCGCAGCTCTGCGGCATGCATGAGCGCATAAGCCAGCGTGGGAGCGATGGATTCCGGTTGAACGGCGAACTCGTTGCGCAGAAGCGTGATGGCTTCGGAGAGATAGATGGACGCGCCGGGTCGATCGCCACGGTGGCGGCGGACCTGGGCTGCGCCGATGAGCGCTTCGGCACGTCCGACGGTGTCCTGTGCGCGTGCGGCTTCGGCCGCTTCCTTGTAGAGGCGCTCGGCTTCGTCGTCGTGGCCTTCGTTGCGGGCCGCGGTGGCGCGATTGAAGAGCGATTTGAGTGCTTCGATCATTACTGCTGTTGAAACCTTTCGCCTAAATCGTCATCGATGACGCCATATGTCTTCCCATTTCGGGGCTTGTAGAACTGAGTACCAAAGCCTTGAGTTTGGCTGGCGTGATCTTGATCCCAAACCATTCCGAATGGTTTGAAGCTGACGGCTAGATAGTTGTCGTCATCGAGCGCTTGCCAATGTCCGGAGATGAATCGAGCGGGTTTGCCATTCTCAGCTATCTCCTCACGAAAATTGCCATTGGGTTCGATGTGAAGCTGCGCTCGCCCCCAGTTTGCCTGGTACTCGTAGTCACCGATGAACTCCGTAATAGTTGGTCTCCGATTGAGAATCGAGCTCAGCACTCCCGCACCGACATTGCTTGCGAGGATCCCTCCCCAGAGGGCTACGAAGAGCAGGCAAGGTACTCCGACAATCACCAGCGCCCATCGAGTTGGTTTCGCGAGGAGCATGACTAGGTGGTGACAGCTCCTTCACTGGCGCTGCTGACACTGTTCGCGTATTTGGCGAAGACACCGCGCTTGAATCTTGGTTCGGGAGCTTTGAAGTTCTTGAGGCGTGAGGCGAGCTCTTCGTCGGTGACGTTGAGTGTGAGTTTGCGGTTGGGGATGTCGAAGGTGATCGTGTCGCCTTCGCGGACGGCGGCGATCGGGCCGCCGAGCTGAGCCTCGGGAGCGACGTGGCCGGCCATCAGCCCGCGCGTTGCGCCCGAGAAGCGGCCGTCTGTGAGCAGCGCGACGGTTTCCGAGAGCTCGGGGATGCCTTTGATCGCGGCGGTGACGGCGAGCATCTCGCGCATGCCAGGGCCGCCGCGCGGGCCTTCGTAGCGGATGACGATGACGTCGTTGGGGTTAATCTTGCCATGTTCGACGGCATCGAACGCGTCCTGCTCGCGATCGAAGACGCGGGCGGTGCCGGTGTGGTTGAGGCGCTCGTGGCCGGCGACCTTGATGACGCAGCCGTCGGGCGCGAGATTGCCGCGCATGATGACGAGGCCGCCCGTGGGCTTGAGCGGCTTGTCCCAGTCGTGGATGACCTCCTGCCCGCGAGTCTCGACCGCGGTGTCGGCTTCAGCGAAGAGGTTTTTGCCGCTGACGGTGGCGATGTCTTTCAACGAGCTGTGCTCTTTGAGCCGCTTGGCGAGAAGACGCGAGCCGCCGGCGTTTTGATAATCAGTCGCGGCGTACTTGCCGCCGGGCGAGAGGTCGCAGATAAAGGGCGTGCGCTCGGAGATCTGGTCGAAGTCTTCCATCGAGAGTGGAATGTTGAGCTCGTGCGCGATCGCGATCAGGTGGAGCACAGCGTTGGTGCTGCCGCCGGATGCGGCCACGGCGGCGATGGCGTTGTCGATCGCGTCGCGCGAGAGGATGTCGCGCGGCTTGATCTGCTTGCGCGCGAGCTCCATCACCATGCGGCCGGCTTCGCGGCTGGCGGCGTGCTTTTCTTTCGACATCGCGGGGACGCCGGAGAGTTGAATGGGCGAGATGCCGAGGAACTCGCCGGCCATGGCCATGGTGTTGGCGGTGAACTGGCCGCCGCACGCGCCGGGGCCGGGGCAGGCTGCGGCTTCGACGGCTTCGAGCTGGTCGTCGTTGATGCGGCCGGCCGCGTGCGATCCGATTGCTTCGAACACCGAGAGGATGGTGATCTCTTTATTGCTGCCGTCCGGCTGACGGAGATTGCCGGGCGCGATGCTGCCGCCGTACAGCATGAGGCCGGGGATGTTGAGGCGCGCGAGCGCCATGATGGCGGCGGGCATGTTCTTGTCACATCCGGCGATGCAGACGAGGCCGTCGAAGGAGTTGGCGCGCGTGACGAGCTCGATAGAGTCGGCGATGACTTCGCGCGAGATGAGCGAGGCCTTCATGCCTTCGGTGCCCATGGTGATGCCGTCGTGCACGGTGATGGTGTTGAACTCCATGGGCGTGCCGCCGGCTTCGCGGATGCCTTCCTTCACGGCTTCGGCGACATGGCGAAGATGGAAGTTGCAGGGACCGACTTCGGTCCAGGTGTTCGCGATGCCGATGATGGGCTTGTGCAGGTCGTCTTTGCTGAAGCCGACAGCGCGGAAGTAGCTGCGCGCCGCGGCGCGCGATGGGCCTTCGGTGAGGACGACGGAGTTTGTTTTGCCTGCGGGGAGATTCTTTGGAGCGTCTGGCACTTCGGTTTTCCTTTGACTATGCGGCTTCGTTAGCTTTGGGTGCGGACCAGAATTCTTCGTCGTGTTTGGATTCGAATTTGTCGAGTTCCCTCTCATGGCGGAGCGTGAGGCCGATGTCGTCCAGGCCGTTCAGTAGGCAGTATTTGCGAAAGGGATCGATGTCGAAGTGCGCATGGAAGCCTTCGTCATCGGTGACGGTCTGTGCTTCGAGATTGATGTTGATGAGGTGTTTGGGGTTTATTGTGCTGCGGGATAAGAGTTCTTGCACGTCTTCTTCAGAGAGGCGGCAGAGGATGATGCCGTTCTTGCCGGCGTTCGAGAAGAAGATGTCGGCGAAGCTGGGTGCGATGACGGCGCGGAAGCCGTACTGGTTGATGGCCCACGCGGCGTGCTCGCGCGAGCTGCCGCAGCCGAAGTTCTTTTCGGCGATGAGGATTTCGGAGCCCTTGTACTCGGGTTTATTGAGGACGAAGTCACGGCGCGGTTCGACATGATCGGGGATGTCGAGGTTGTAGCGCCAGTCATAAAAGAGGAAGTCGCCGTAGCCCGTGCGTTCGATGCGCTTGAGGAACTGCTTGGGGATGATCTGGTCGGTGTCGATGTTCGGGAACGGCAGCGGGACGGCGGTGCTTGTCAGGATGTTGATGGGCTGCATTTAGCGCGAACCTCCTGGCGCGAGGACCTGATCGGCGTTGAAATCTGCCGAGCCTTCGTGCTTCCATTTGCGGATATCGGTGAGGTGGCCCGTGATCGCGGCGGCGGCGGCCATCTCGGGCGAGAGTAGATGGGTGCGGCCTCCGCGTCCTTGACGACCTTCGAAGTTGCGATTGCTGGTGGAAGCGCAGCGTTCGCCGGGCTGCAGGATGTCGGGGTTCATGCCGAGACACATGCTGCAGCCGGGCTCGCGCCACTCGAATCCGGCGGTCTTGAAGATGTCATCGAGACCTTCAGCTTCGGCCTGGTGCTTCACCTTCTGTGAGCCGGGAACGACCATCGCGCGCACAGACGTCGCGACGTGATGTCCGCGCACGACTTTCGCCGCGGCGCGCAAATCTTCGATGCGCGCATTGGTGCAGGAACCTAGGAAGACCGCGTCCACCTTGATATCTTCGAGCTTTGTCCCCGCTTGTAGCCCCATGTACTCGAGCGCCCGCGTGAAGGACTTCCTGTCGGCTTCAGTGGGCGCGTCTTCGGGTGAGGGAACTGTGCCGTCGATGGTTGTAACCATGCCCGGCGAGGTGCCCCAGGTCACGGTCGGAACGAGCTTTGTAGCGTCGATGTTGAGCTCGCGGTCGAAGGTCGCACCTTCGTCGGTGACGAGCGAGCGCCAGTACTCGACGGCGGCGTTCCACTGCGCTTCGTCTACCTCCGTCTTCACTTCGCCGTAGGGACTGCCGCCACCTCCCGGATTAGGCCGCAAAGGCCGGGGAAGCTCTCGGGTGCCAGGCGAAAAGCGGCGGCCCTTCAGATACGCGAACGTTGTCTCGTCCGGCGCGATCATGCCGGCGCGGGCTCCCGCTTCAATCGACATGTTGCAGATCGTCATGCGGCCTTCCATCGAGAGGGCGCGAATGGCGGAGCCGGCGTACTCGATGACGTAGCCTGTGGCGCCGTCCGTGCCGATGCGGCCGATGATGTCCAGGATGATGTCCTTCGCGGTGACGCCGTAGGGAAGCTCACCTTCGACCTTGATGCGGAAAGTTTTTGGTTTGGATTGCGGCAGCGTCTGCGTAGCCATGACGTGCTCGACCTCGCTGGTGCCGATGCCGAACGCGAGTGCCCCGAATGCTCCGTGCGTCGAGGTGTGCGAGTCACCGCAGACGATCGTCATGCCGGGCTTGGTCGCGCCAAGCTCAGGGCCGATCATGTGCACAATGCCCTGTGAGGCGTCCTGCACGTCGAAGAACTCGACTCCGAACTCCTTGCAGTTGCGGCGCAGCGCGTTAACCTGTGCGGCGGAGACCTGGTCGGCGATGACGAGGCGATCGTGAGCAGAGGTCGTCGGCACGTTGTGGTCGACCGTCGCGATGTGGCGATCGGGTCGGCGCAGCTTGCGGCCGGCGAGGCGCAGGCCATCGAATGCCTGCGGCGAGGTGACCTCGTGCACGAGTTGGAGATCGATGTAGAGGATCGTTGGCTCGCCTTCGGGCTCGGCAACGACGTGGTTCTGCCAGACCTTTTCGAACATGGTGCGTGGTGCGGTCATTGCTTTACTCCGGTTGTGTGGAACTGAGGTGCGCGCTGTTTGTAGAACAACATGTCGTAGGTCAGGTCCCGCATGCGTCCATTGGGCTGCACGAGGGTGGCGACTGTGATGTGTTGAGGATCGTACTTTGGGTTGATGATGCTCGTGTGCCACCGATCGAGGCTGATGAGGAAGTCATGAGGCAGGGCTTCAAAGTTCAGCGTCTCACTGCCATAGAGCCAGAGGTGAACCGTCGAAGATGTGAAGTCCTGGATGTCGTCCGTTGCGGCGAAGACGACGACGGCCGGTACGGAGCCGGTATCGATCCACAGCATGCCATGCGTTGTGCAGTCATGCGGAACGCAGCCGCTCGCCGTGACGTAGCGATCGTCATCGAGGGACAGTTCCTTTGGAACTCCGATGAACTCCTGCACGATGCTACTGACCGGAGTGGATCCTGCACGGCCGTTGACCCACCAGGACTCGCGCTGCGGGAGTGCGCGCCGGAGGAGTTCGGGAAGGCGCGGGTCACCATTGAACTCATTTTCGTAACCATCGTCCGACGGCGGGCACGTATGCTTCTCCGCGCTGCCGCAGTCAGTGGCATAGACCTTCGCCCAGGTGGCATCGAGCGGGCGAATTGATCTATGCACCGTCTGAGCGCCAGAAGCGGACGCGCCAGCGAATGCAAGCGCGAGTAATCGACGAGAGATGCGATTCATGCCTCATTCCTCATCAGGTTTGGAAGCGGTGGTGTCGGGTTGTGGAGCGATGGTGTTCGCTCCGGCAAGTTCGGGCTTGAGCGCGTACGGTGTGCCGCTCGGTTCGATAAGCACTGCATGCACGATGTGCGGCACGATTCGATGTGCGGCGGAGAGACGGCTGTCCCAGTGTGCGAGTGCCTCGGTTAACGGAAGCGGAAGCTCGTCAGCGGAGAGTTCGCGGTTAGGGAAGAGCCAGAGATCGTAATCCGCGGCACGCTCGCTGGTCGAGTGAGATTCAGGCAGCCAATTGACAGCGGCGAAGACGATGAGCGGATGTGGTGTGCCGAGATCAAACCAAAGCAGACCATGCGCAGCGCAGAAGCTCGGCACACAGCCGTCGAGACTGAGGTAGCGATTCTCCTGCGTTGTCACCGTCCCGAATTGCGAGAGGAACAGCGGAATGACGGAATCGAGCGGCTCGTTGTGCCCCGCAGGGTTGTCGCCCCACATGGCCTGAGGCCGGTGAAACTCATCGGCGAGAAGCGCGTGAAAACGCGCGTCGAGCCGCAGGTCGGTGGCGCGGCCAATAGGCTCCGGCTGCGCAAACGCCCAGAGCCACTGGAGACTGTCACGCCCAGTCAGCGGAGTGCGCGCCGGATTGTGCGGAGGCGGTGCGACCAGCGTGTCGGGGCTGGTGATCTGCGCGCCGGTTGCCGCAGCTCCGGTGAGGAGTAATGCGAGACTAGCGAGTTGGAGAGTTCGGCGCATGCGTGGCTAGACGGCGTGCAGTGATTGCTGCTTATCGATGGACTGCGCAAGCGCTTCGTGCACGAGCTGGCCCATCTCGTGTGTCGTGACGTTGGCGGACGCGCTGCCGCGAGCGATATCGGACGTGCGATGCCCGGCTTCCAGAACTTTGTCCACCGCGGCTTCGATCGCCCGTGCATCTTCCTCGAGATTCGCCGAATAGCGCAGCAGCATTGCAGCAGTGAGGATTGCGCCGAGTGGATTCGCCTTCCCCTGGCCGGCGATATCCGGCGCGGATCCGTGCACGGGTTCGTAGAGGTTGACCTTGCCGCCGAGCGTCGCTGATGGCAGCATGCCGAGCGATCCGGTGATGATGCCGCTCTCGTCGGAGAGAATATCGCCGAAGAGATTTTCCGTGAGCACGACGTCGAAGTTGCGCGGGATATTCATCAGGTGCATCGCCATCGAGTCGACGAGCTGATGCTCAACCGTGACATCCGGGTATTCGGGCTTGAGCTCGTCAACGGTGGCGCGCCAGAGCTGCGAGCATTCGAGCACGTTGGCCTTGTCAACCTGCGTGAGCTTCTTGCGGCGCTTGCGCGCGAGCTCAAATGCGACCCGCCCGACGCGAACGACTTCGTCCTTCGTGTAGCGCATGGTGTTGATCGCTTCGCCGGTTTCCTTGTTCCACCAGCGCGGCTGGCCGAAGTAAAGGCCGCCGAGAAGCTCGCGCACGAAGAGGATGTCCACACCCTTCGTGACCTCCGTGCGTAGAGGCGAGTTGTCGCCGAGGGCCTTGAATGCGAGGCACGGACGAAGATTTGCGAACCCGCCGAGCACCTGGCGAATCTGCAGCAGGCCGGCTTCGGGGCGCTTGTCCGGAGTGAGGTGATTGAACTTGTTGTCGCCGACTGCGCCCAGGAGAACGGCATCGGCTTCCAGCGCGGTGTCGATCGTGTGCTTGGGCAGCGGCGTGCCTTCGGCAGTGATGGCGACGCCTCCGATCAGCGCTTCGGAGAACGTGAACTCGTGGCCGCCGAACTCGGCGACTGCCTTGAGGATATTGACGGCTTCACGGGTGACTTCGGGGCCGATGCCGTCTCCGGCGAGGATGGCGATCTTTAGCTTCATGAGTTCCTCAGCGTGCTGGAAGAGAAGCAGATTCCCTTCGGGAGTGACAGCAAGAAAGCGAAATGCAACGTGCCGTCTCGAGCAGAGAATGGCGGACGGAAGCTACGGCACGTTCGCGTAGTCAGCGAGCGGTTCGTTCAACAGCGCGAGCAGGTCCTGGTCGTAGATCGACTTCTTGCGATCGGCGAGTTCCGTGAAGCGCAGATAGACTGCGTCGAGCTCCGGCTTGGACAGCTTGTGGCCGAGTTCCGCGAGACGGTGTTCCAGCGCCTTGCGACCGGAGTGTTTGCCGAGCACGATGTTCTGTCCTTCAAAGCCGACCGACGCCGGCGTCATGATCTCGTACGTGAGCGGGTTCGCCAGCACGCCATGCTGGTGGATGCCGCTCTCGTGCGCGAAGGCATTCTTGCCAACCACGGCCTTGTTCGGTGAGCAGGTGAAGCTGATGATCTCTCCCAGCAGCTTTGAGGTTGGGTAGAGCTGGTTCATCACGATGTTTGACGTGTAGGGATACCGATCGTGACGTGTGGTCAGCGCCGCCGCGATCTCCTCCAGTGCAGCGTTTCCCGCACGCTCGCCGATGCCGTTGATCGTGCACTCGACTTGTCTCGCGCCGCCATCCACACCGGCCAGTGAATTCGCGACGGCCATCCCGAGATCGTCATGGCAGTGCGTGGAGAAGATGATCGAGTCGGAATTCGGAACGTTGGCGCGAACCTTCTCGAACAACGCCTTGTATTCGTTCGGCGTTGTGTAGCCCACGGTGTCCGGGATATTGATTGTCGTGGCGCCCGCCTCGACCGCGACGTTCACCATCTGGATCAGAAAGTCGATGTCAGAGCGTGTGCCATCTTCCGTGGAGAACTCGACATCGTCGGTGTAACTGCGGGCGAGGCGGACACACTCGCCAACCTGATCAATGGCCTGCGAGCGCGTGATGCGCAGCTTGGCCTCCAGGTGCAAGTCAGACGTTGCGAGGAAGGTGTGAATGCGGTTCTTTCGCGCCGGCTCAACTGCGCGCGCCGCCGCCTCAATGTCCTCGCGCTTGCAGCGGGCGAGGGAAGCAATGCGCGGACGATGCTCTGAACCGCTCACCTCTTTCGCGATCGCATTGACGGAGTTGAAATCTCCCTGTGACGCGATCGCGAAGCCGGCCTCGATGATGTCAACGCCCAGCGCGGCGAGCTGATGCGCCATGCGCAGCTTCTCGTTGTGGTGCATGGTGCAGCCAGGAGACTGCTCACCGTCGCGCAAGGTGGTGTCAAAGAAGACGATCTGGTTGGAGAGTGCCATGGCCGGTGACCTTTCCGTTGTTTCCAAGCATAACCTGCCCTTATGATGAGCCAGGAGTTTATTCGCATTTCTAATGCCGCTATAGCCCGTGTCGCAGGCGTGAGTGGCCGACACAGAAGGATAAGGACGGAGATGGACTTGTTTCAACTGGAGACGTTTCTGGCCGTCGCGGAAGAGCGCAGCTTCTCGCGGGCGGCGGCACGTTTACACCGGACGCAACCCGCAGTAAGCCAGGTGATCGCCAAGCTGGAAGCCGAGCTTGGCGAGACCCTTCTGGAGCGGAGCTCACGCGACGGAACGTTGACCGACGCTGGCGAGGTGCTGAAGGAATACGCGCAGAAGATGCTGAATCTGCGCGCTGACGCGAGCGCCGCGCTGGCGGACCTGCGTTCCATGCACACCGGCAAGCTGACCCTGGCGGCGAACGAGTACACCTGCCTTTATCTGCTGCCGCTCATCCACGCGTTCCGGCGCGAGCATCCGCGCGTGAAAGTCGCCGTGCAGCGAACCCTCGCCAGCCGCGTCGCCGATGAGGTGTTGCAGCACTCGGTCGACATGGGCGTCGTGAGCTTTCGGCCGGAGGACCCGCAAGTTCGGTCGATCGCCGTCTATCGCGACGAGCTGGTATGCGTGGTCAGCCCGTCGCATCCGCTGGCCAGGAGCGGCAAAGCCACGCTCCAGCGGCTCGGACGTGAGAGCTTCGTCGCGCACAACGTGCCCTCGCCTTTGCGGCAGAAGGTGATTGCTGCGTTTAAACGTCACAAGCAGCCGCTGAGAATGGAGATCGAGCTGCCGAGCCTGGATGCGATCAAACGCTTCGTCCAGCAAGGAGACGGCGTTGCGCTTGTGCCGAAGCTTACGGTGGAGAGCGAACTTGCGTCAGGTGCACTGGTCGGCATTGCCGTGCCGGAGCTTCCGCTGGAGCGGCGGTTGCGGCTGGTGTTGCGCCGCCAGGCAACGCTTTCGCACGCCGCCCAGGCGTTTCTCAAGCTCGTAGAAGAACACGCCCAGGAGCATGGCGATCCATTTTGCTTTACGATCGAGCGCGTTTGAAAAGAAATGCACGCTACGCTGCGGAACCTCTTTGCAATCTCTCCCGTCTCTATGATCTAGTCGGAGCGCCGCCGATTACCGGCCCCCCGTCGGCGCATTTTGCAGAAAGCGAGTGAGAGGAATGACAAGCAAACGGAAGTTGATGTTCGGCTCGGCCGTGCTGGTTTGCGGGCTAAGCCTTGCGGTCACCGGCGGCGCTGTCGCGCAGGATCAGCCGCCCCCGCCACCCGGCCAGATGGGACAGCCGCCCAGCGGCGGCCCGCGTGGAGGGATGATGGATCCCGCGCGGCGCGCCGAGAGAATGCAGCATGAGCTGAATCTGACGGATGATCAGACGAAGCAGGTGACGGCAATTCTCGAGGACAGTCGCACGAAGATGGAAGCGCTGCGTTCCAACTCGTCAGCCTCGCAGGAGGATCGCCGCTCACAGATGATGTCCGTCCGTAAGGCTCAGGATGACAAGATCGACGCGCTGCTGACACCGGACCAGAAGACGAAGTATCACGAGATGCAGGAGCGCATGCGCGACCGCAACCGCGGCGGTCCGGGCGGAGCAGCGGCGGGAGATACAGCACCACCGCCTCCGCCACCACCTCCGCCTCCGCCTCCGCCGCCGCCGCCGCCACCTCAAAACTAACGCAGACCAAGCCGACAGAAGGCGCGGACTGAACTCCGCGCCTTTCTTCTTCCGGCTTCTCGGAAACGGTTGGGTTGAGCTCTTCCCACCCAATGTGCAGGTACAATTAGGGATCAGAGCGCCGAGCAGGGAAATGAGTCAGTCCCGCTGGCATTTTGTCTTCGGAACGGCCGATACGGACCGGGGCCGGGTGTGCTCGATCGTGAAGGGGTTTTGCAACGCATGAAGAAGATGATGTTTCTTGGTGTTCTGCTGGTTGGATTTACTGTGGCAGGATATGCGCAGGAAAGCCGGCAGGATGTCAGCCTCAGTGCAACTGAGGTGGTCGCTCCACAGGTAAATGGTCTGGGTGTCTTTCCGATGCGCTCGACGCTGGTTACGGGTGCTTTGGCGAGTTACCGCTATATGCTCACCCCACGCAGCGCGCTCGAGCTGAACTACGCCTGGGGGCAGAACACGATTTACTACAACAATTCCAGCTACTCCGGGCATGTGCACTCGCGCCAGGAGGAGATCTCAGGCGCGTACGTATATTCGCGCACCTACGGACGGTTCAATCCATTTGCCGAGGGCGGCGTTGGCGGCATCATCTTCACGCCTATCATCGACAACGGAACCTCCGATATAGACGTGAAGCAGAACACCAATATCGGCGGCTTGTTCGGTGCCGGCTTGGCGTATGAGATCAGCCCCAGCTTCGATATCCGGGCGGAGTACCGCGGCTTCATCCTGAAGGCTCCGGATTTCGGTGTGGCCAGCTTCAAGACCAACCGCTATTACGTCATGTCGACTCCGTCGATCGGAATCGCGTACCACTTCTAATATTCAGGTCAAGGTGTGCGACGGCCCGGCTTCGGCCGGGCTTTTCGTGTGCGAGACCCTGCGGTCCGTTACGGGAGGAGCTTGAACGGTCCGCGGGAAGGGAAGTGATACGCTGCGCCGAACGTGAACAGGTAAGGAGAAAGACCACTCGGCAGCTCGTTGTCATGCGCCAGCCAGTGCTGAAACTCGAAATCGGCGCGCACATTCACGCGGTTTGTCAGGCGGTAGTCTGCACCTCCGCCCAGCGCGACCAGGTTGTAGGCGATGTTGTCGATGTAAATCTCCAGGCCGCCCGGCACGATCAGCTCATGCGCGGGGAAGTTCACCATGCCTCTGCCGTAAAGCACCTTGGCGTACGGAGCCAGTCGCCCGCGATCGTAGTGGCGTAGATAGCGGCCGCCGACCTCATACGTCGTTTCCGAAAAATGATTGCTAGGCACTAAAGCATCGGAGTTCGGATCCCGAACGCGGTGGAAGTTTGCCTCAATCCCATAGTGGCCGCGCAGATCGTAGTCGGCGTAGGCTGCAAAACCGCCGATGTCATTGGGCACGTAGTCCGAATGCGCCCAGGTGAATCCGCCGCCGACCTGCAGATCAGCCGGGCGAGTCGCGGTCGGAAGCGCTTGACCGTGCGCTGCGGTTGAGAGGATGAGCCCGGCGGCTAAAGCAACAAAGCGGATTAGCTTCAAGAGAGGGGCTCCCTGCGGAAGTGGTCTCTGAACCCCGTTGGACGCGCAAAAATGCCCTGAGGTGTCTCAGGGCATTGTAGGCCGAAGGATTTGAAGAGGTTAGCGCAGGCGGTACGCGACGCCGAATGTGAACAGCGGCGGTGTCAATCCGTGCGGAGGGAAGTTCGGCCAGCGCTGATACTCGAAGTCGATGGCGCGAATGTTGATTTTGGGCGTAAGGCTATAGTCCAGACCGCCGCCCAGGCCAAACAGCATGTACGATCCCGGCGTGCTGCCGCCGACAATCTGATTGGTTGTGTTGGCGGTCGAGTGGCCGAAGCCTACCAGGCCCTTCGCGTATGGAGCGAATTTCCGGTACCGCTGCGTCCACCGCAGGCCGGCATCGTAACTCGTCTCTTTGTAGTTGAAATACGATTTAAACAGCGAGGCCATATGGACATCGCCCTCCACGCCCAGGTGATTATTCAGGTCAAATGTGCCGTAGATCGTCACTCCCTGAAGGTGCTTGCCCGGATACTCATCCTCGTTTGAGAAAGTGTATGCGCCGCCTACCTGGGCAATTCCGCCACGTGTCGCCGCGGCCGTTGCCTGGGCATGAATCCGAGACGGCAGCAGGGTGAAGAGGGAAACAACGAGGAACAGCAGGCAGGTCTTCTTCATCACAGGAGACTCTCCTTTGCGCGGGCGTCCCTGAGTCTAAGGATGCAACTCAGGGACGCTGCGGGGGTCTGATTGTTCTTAGGGCCCGGGGAGCTTTGCCTAATTCTGCGGTTGCGTGGCAGGAGCTGAAGCGGGTGCAGCGCTTGCGTTATCAGCCGCCGGTGGAGCCGGAGGGTTAGAGCTCGCCGAAGGTGCGGGCGATCCCGTTGCGGCGGCCGCGCCTGGGGTGCCGGCAGGAGCTCCCGCAGGAGCGGCCGGTGGCGTCCAGTAAGCGAGCCTCAGGTAGACCGGGGTGATCTCGAACGGCAGCTTATCGCGAGCACTCAGGAGCGGCTCATAGGCTGTGTTCATCTTAATCACCTGGTCGGTCCAGGGGTCGAACCGGAGGAATTGCGACAGGGGCATGGCGGCCTGTTGTTTCAGGTCGCTGTTGTTGAGCTTGGGTCCTTTGGCTACAAGAGCTTGCAGCCAGAAGGTGCCGTCGGGGCGCACCAGACCGTCGCCGATTTGCGGATCGGTCAGCGCTTTCAGGCCCTTTTCGCGGGCCTGGAGTTGCTGCAGGTAAAGGCTGAAGTACTGTTCGCCGCCCTCGAGCTCCTTGGTGCCGAGCAGCTCGACCGCCTTCTTCGCGGCCTCCGCATTATCAGCGTCCGTGTGGTGCATCGGCAGCTTTTCAAACGCCGACTCGGTGGGGAACATGAGGCGGTCGCTGAAGGCATACTTGGTGTCGATGTGGTGGCCGAGAACAATGTGTGCGACCTGGAAGGCGAGCAGCGCGTTCAGGTTGCCCATCTGCTGCGCGCCATCGGCGGTCGGAACCGCGGTGGTGTCCAGCAGACCCTTCGAAAGCAGGATCGTGTTGCCGACCGACAGCGACTCCAGCGGCTCGGTGAGCAGCGTGCGAACCCGGATCGGACGATCGATCGGAATGTTGTTGTAGGCCAGGATGTTGTTGGCGAGCGCCTCGAGGATCTTGTCGAAGTCGCTGGGAGCGTCGATCAGGCCGGCGGTGTAGAGCCGGTCGATGACGTTATCCTCCGCCTGCTCGACCCACTGACGCTGCGCCTGCAACGGCGAGATGTCCGAGGCTTGCTGGCTCTCATCCGTGGCGCCGACGACCTGCAGGTCCGTCTGGTCGGCTTCAGACTGCGGCACCTTCAACTGGTAGCCCCAGATGTGATTGACCGCTTTGAACTTCAGAGTGCCCTGCGGGCTCTTCGGATCGCTCTCCTCGATATACACCGAGGTCGGCAGCCACAGGCCGTCCTGCACGTTGGTCCGCCAGGAATCGAAGTGGTAGTACTCGCGGACGTCCTTCTCAGCACCCGAGAAGCTGCCGTTGAACCGCACAATGTTGCCGCTGTTGCGGTCGATCCAGATGCGGCCGGCGAAGCGGCCCACTGCCGTCTTCTTCGCGGGCTGGACGTCGAACACGACCGTCGGGATCGTGCCCAGGAAGTCGTTCCGCAGGAAGTTGAAGTTATACATCTGGCGGTTGTAGCTGTTCGAATCCACCAGAAGCATCTGGACGAATCCCGACTCGTGATACGTCAGGTGCAGGCTGCCCGAAAGTCCAGTCAGATAGCTCAGCGAGTGCTTCAGGAAACCCTTGGTGTCCTGCTTTTCCTGGACATACCCCTGGTCGTTGATGACCTTGCCGAAGTTCACTCGTGCGAGGAAGTGAACGTCGGAATCCGGCACCTGGCCCATCACCGGGTCGGGACGCATGTTCTGGATATACGTCTCAACAATCGGAGCCCGTTCCCGGAGCGTCTTGATCACCACTGCCTCGCGGGCAATGGACTTATCGATCAGCGCGCTTTGAGCCGGGGTCAGCTTGCGCATTTCGTAGGCGGTCTCCGCCTTCTTCTTGTTCTTGCCGAAGACGGCAGCGGAGGCCGGCAGGGCGGTCGCCGCTACGAGTGCAGCGGTTAGGGCTGAGGTGAGCCGGGTCGAAAGCTTCATAAGGCGGGGGTGCTCCTTGGGGTACGGTGCCCGAAGGCGGACTTCTACGTTTGGCACGGCGCGGGGACGTCGCGCTTACGGTTTATCTACTAACGATAATGCGATTCCGGTAAAGTGCAGCAGAATTAGCTCATCTGGAAGTTCACTAGAACGACACCCTCCCAAT
Organism: uncultured Verrucomicrobiae bacterium; assembly: GCA_963716225.1. GTDB lineage: Bacteria > Acidobacteriota > Terriglobia > Terriglobales > Acidobacteriaceae > Granulicella. Next base: position 3,268,094 of record OY970299.1, read on the forward strand.
CGATAGCGTGTCCTGACTGGTCGAGGGCGGGCTTGAAGCGGGTGGCCTCTGTTGCCTGAATCGCGGATTGGTCCAGTCCATGGCCGAGGCCATGCACAACTCCGAGTACCTGGACTGCGCCGCTGGCTGTCACCCGGATGCGCAATGAAACATTGCCTTCCAGGTGCATCGCCTTCGCCTCCTCCGTGTAGACCGGGGTGGGCTTATAAGTAACCTTCGGCGCTGAAGCCATCGTGGACTGCTCTATGCGCCGCACAACCGGCTGCTGCTGCACCTGAGGCGTAATCGAGACCGCGACCGGACCGGCCGGCGAATGGCCGGTTCCGCCCGTAACACCGGTGCCCAATCCGGCGATTGGCTGGACCGCATTGTCGCGTCCGCCCATCTTGCCGTTTGGCGAACCCGAGCCCATGGCCACCGTCACAGCGCGCGGTCCATTGCCCGTGTTGGAGCGGTTCATGCCCGGCATACCTGCCGCGCCCATGTTGATGGGCGAGACAGCAGGTCCCGTCAGCGGCTTCAGTGGATTCGTCGACTGGCCAAGACGCACGGCCGTCGGGTTGGCATCATGATTCGGGACCGAGGCAGCCATTGCCACGCCCAGGTTCACCTTCACGGGAGCGGGCGGTGGCGTCACCTTCTTCGGTGCAGGCGGCTCGATCATCGGCTTCGGCGTCGGCGGCGTCACCACCGGCTTGATATCCGGAACCTTAACGGGATCCGGTATCTTGATCTTCGGCGGCTCAATCTTCGGCGGCGGCGGCATCTTGATCTTCGGCGGCGGCGGCGGCGGTGGCGGCTTCGGCGCCGGCGTCACCTTGGGCGGCTCCGGCGGAAGCGTCAGCTCGGCGAGCTTCTTGGCCATGATCGGGTTCGTCTTGACGACCATTCCCAAAATCAGAATCACTGCCAGAATCGTGCAATTGATAATAATGGCCGTAACGGTCGCACCCTTGCTCCGGGTACCGTCGTTCAGCACGCCGAAGTGAGCGAATTGCACCGGCTGCGGATTCGGGTCGTCGCTGCGAAGTGGCTTAGGCATCTCTGGTCGATCCTTATCGCTGTCGTTCAGGTAAAGCCGATGCTTTGCGGCGGGTATTCTGGTAGTAACTCAAACGATACCAGAGCCTCGCAATTTGCCGGCGGATTTCGGTAGAAAGTGCACTTGGGCAAACCCCAACCTGCACTCACTTAGACTCTAAAAACCCTGCTTCGGGCTGTACCGGGCCTGCCACGAGCCTGATCCGGAGATGCCCTTAAGATGGCTGCAAGCGGCGCGGAAGCCATGCCCGCAGCCAGGGAAACTGCCGCCGGGAGGCGTTCATGACTCACACACTTCTGCAAACCCTTTCCAATGACATGTTTCACCTGCCCGTGCCGGTGCTGGAAAAACTTCTCCGCCCCGTCATCGTGTACCTCTGCCTGGTGGTCTTTCTGCGTCTGTTCGGCAAGCGCGAGCTGGCCCAGCTCAATCCGTTCGACCTGGTCGTGCTGTTGAGCCTGTCGAATACCGTCCAGAACGCGATCATTGGAGATGACAATTCCGTCACCGGCGGCATCATAGGCGCCTTCGCCCTGCTCGCCATCAACTGGGTTCTCATGTGGGTGCTGTACCGCGCGCCGAAGGTGGATGCGGCGCTCGAAGGCTCGCCGACCACGCTGATTCGCAATGGAAAGGTGGACGAGTCCGCGCTGCGCTCCGAAACTCTCACCCGCGAAGAGCTGATCTCTGTTCTCAACAAGAATGGCTTCAATGATCCGGCTGAGGTGGAGATCTGCGTTCTCGAGCCCAACGGCGCCTTCTACGTGAAGGGCAAGCAGCCGTCCAGCGATCAGGTGGAGCGCTCGGAGCTGATGGCGGCCCTCGACAACCTGCGCGCCGAAGTGATGGCTCTGCGCGGAGAGATTACCGGACGAAGCTAGGTACGGCGCGTAAGCTTGCGGCGTCCGCGAAGGTCGAGACACACGAACATTGTGCCGTCCTTCACGGCTGCCCGGCAGCCACCCCTCCAGCTCGGGTGCATCGTTTGCCGGGCGCAGCCGACCCCGAACGCGAAGCACGGAAGCACTCCTGTGGCTCGCCAGTCGAGGGTCACGGTTTGTCGGATGACACGTCACGCGGTCTGGTACATCCTCCGGATGAGACCGTCGCGTTTAAGTACGACGACCTCACCAGTTTCTGAAGCTATGGACGATACGTCCCACGAAGCCGTGTACAGGCGCTCTGCTGGCCCGGCACAGCATCGTGGTTGAGCTGAGTTTCGAGCCCGCAAGGTCCTGTGACCATAGCACTTCGGCGGAGCGAGATAGTAACGTTACAGGACTTCGCTGCCACGTTTGGGGTATTGGGAGCGGCATTTCGAAGCTAAATTGGTTCCCTTCTTCAATCGTCTAAATCGAAACGGTGTGCGACGGGCCTGCTCCTTCGACTTTGTGCCTCGCTGAGTCGCTCGCGAGGCCCTACAAAACGGCACAACCGGTTGCACGTCCGCAAAGCGATGGCGTAGCTTCGGGTTCTGCGGCGGTGTGCGCGCAATGCGCCGCCAAAGCAAACCCCAACCCACGGAGATAGTCGCCGAAGATGCCAACGGAAATCCATAGCCACGGGCAGGCGTCCAGCCAGACTCACCCGGACACGAACCCAGCGAAGGACAGCAACGTGATGGAGTCCGTGCTGCGCGAGAATCGCGTCTTCCCGCCGCCGCCTGAATTTGCGGCCAAGGCGTGGATCACCTCCGAGGCTGAGTACGAGCGCATCTACCGCCGCAGCGTCGATGACCCGGAGGCGTTCTGGGCCGAAGCCGCCGGCGAGCTCGACTGGTTCGAGCGCTGGACCACGGTGATCGACGGCGAAGGCCCCGAGACGAAGTGGTTCGTCGGCGGCAAGCTCAATCTTTCGCACATCTGCGTCGACCGCCACGCACGCGGCGCTCGTCGCGACAAAATCGCACTTCTCTGGGAAGGTGAGCCGGGCGAGATCCGCAAGCTCACGTACGCCGACCTCCATGAAACAGTCCAGCGCTTCGCCAATGTGCTCAAAGCGCACGGCGTAAAGAAGGGCGATCGCGTCGCCGTGTACATGGGCATGAGCCCGGAGCTCGCCGTGACTCTGCTGGCGTGTGCGCGCATCGGCGCCGTGCACTCGGTTATCTTCGGCGGATTTGCCGCGCACGCCATCGCCGACCGCGTCAACGACTCCGATTGCCAGGTCATCGTCACCCAAGACCTCAGCTATCGCCGCGGCGGCGAGGTGAAGCTCAAGCAGATCGTCGACGAGGCGCTTGAGAAGTGTCCCGGTGTGCGCAAGGTCGTCGTGTACCAACGGGCTGGCTCGCAAGGAGCCGCAGGCGCTGACAAAACCGTCCCGATGAAACCTGGCCGCGACCTCTGGTGGCACGACGAAATGGCCAAAGCCGCGCCAGAATGCGCCTGCGAGCCGATGGATGCTGAAGACCCGCTCTACATCCTTTACACCAGCGGGACCACCGGCAAACCCAAGGGTCTCGTACACACCACCGGCGGCTACGCCGTCCAGACCTACCTCACCACGAAGTACGTCTTCGATCTGCGCGACGAAGACGTCTACTGGTGCTCGGCCGATATCGGCTGGGTCACGGGCCACAGCTATGTGGTCTACGGTCCGCTCCAGACCGGCGCAACCGTGATGATGTACGAGGGCGCGCCGAACTGGCCCGAAAACGACCGCTTCTGGAAGATCATCGACGACCATAAGGTCACTGTCTTCTATACCGCGCCCACGGCGATCCGCGCCTTCGCGAAATGGGGCAACGACTGGGTCCAGAAGCACTCGCTTGCCAGCCTCCGCGTGCTCGGCACCGTCGGCGAGCCCATCAACCCTGAAGCGTGGATGTGGTACCACCGCGAAATCGGCAAAGAGCGCTGCCCCATCGTTGACACCTGGTGGCAGACAGAGACGGGCGCCATCATGATCTCGCCGCTCCCCGGCGCCGTCGCGACGAAACCAGGCTCCGCCACCAAACCCTTCTTCGGCATCACGCCCGAGGTCGTTACTCGCGATGGCAAGGAGGTCCCCGCCGGACATGGCGGCCTTCTCGTGATCCGCAAACCCTGGCCATCCCGCGCACGCACGATCTGGGGCGACCACGAGCGCTTCGTCAAAACCTACTTCTCCGACGTGCCCGGCTGCTACTTTACCGGTGACGGCGCGCGCCGCGACCAGGATGGCTACTTCTGGCTCATGGGTCGCGTCGATGACGTCATCAACGTTAGCGGGCACCGCCTCGGCACGATGGAAATCGAGTCCGCGCTCGTCGCCCACCCCAAGGTCGCCGAAGCTGCCGTCGTCGGCCGCCCCGATGATCTCAAAGGCCAGGCCATCTCCGCCTTCGTCTCGCTCGAACAGGGCAACGAGCCTTCGCCCGAGCTCAAGCAGGAGCTCCGCCAGTGGGTCGCCAAAGAGATCGGCGCACTCGCCCGCCCCGACGATCTGCGCTTCACGCAACTGCTCCCCAAAACCCGCTCCGGCAAGATCATGCGCCGCCTTCTGCGCGAGATCGCCACCACCGGCGACGTCAAAGGCGACACCACCACACTCGAAGACTTCAGCGTAGTCGCCAAGCTCAAGGAAAACGAGGAGTAGCCGGACGGCCGGACGAACCGTAGCGGCGCGAAACCGCTTTCTGAAACGAGACGTCTATCTCAAACATGAAACATCTTCTGTGGAGTGCCGGTCTGGCTGCGCTGCTCGGCTGCACCGCCGCCGTCGCGCAGGATTCCAAACCGGCCACCAGCGCCGCCGCAACGGCCGCTACTGCCGACAAAACCAGCGACAAGACCGCCGCTCCGGCCGCGAACGCAAACCTGATCATCCTGCCGGTCATCGTTCGCGACAACAAAGGCGCCCTGATCAACGACCTCAAGAAAGAGGACTTCTCGCTTCAGGTCGATAGCCAGCCGCAAACCATCGGCTACTTCAGCCACGACAACGATATCCCGCTCACGCTCGGTCTCGTTGTTGACGTAAGCACCGACCACCGCAAGGCGCTCGACGACGAGCGCGCCGGCAGCCGGGCCTTCTTCAACACCATGCTCGCCCCTTCCAGCGCCAATCGCGGAGACAAAGCCTTCATTGTCCAGTTCGCCAAGGATATCGAGCTCCTCGAGGATGTCACCGATTCGCAGCCGAAACTCGACCGCGCACTCACCGAGCTCGGCACCGACAGCCCGACCTTCCACACTGCGGACGACACCTCCGGCCCCAACACCGACAGCCAGGGCCGCTACGTTCATCACGGCGGCACCGCGCTCTATGACGCGATCTTTCTCTCCGGCGACGAGGTGATGTCCAAGCAGCACGGCAAGCGCCGCGCGCTCATTGTCATCACCGACGGCGTGGACCGCGGCAGCAAGGAGTCGCTCACCGACGCCATCGAAGCCGCGCAGCGCGCCGACACCATCGTCTACGGGATCTACTACAGAGGCGAATCGCCGCGCCAGCAGTTCAACGAGCCGCATCAGCGTCGCGGCTACGACAATGGCTACCCCGGCGGCTATCCTGGCGGTTATCCCGGTGGCTATCCCGGCGGCGGTTACCCCGGTGGCTATCCCGGCAACTACCCGCAAGGAGGCCAACAGCCACCTCCGACTCCGCGCGGCGGCGACGACCACAAGCCCTACGTCGACGGCCGCCACGTCCTCGAGCGCATCTGCGGCGAGACCGGCGGCCGTGTCTTCGACCTGAACAAAAAACAGTCGATCGACGACATCTACAGGCAGATCAGCGAGGAGTTGCACTCACAGTACCGGCTCGGCTTCACGCCCACCGGCGACGCCGCCAAAGACCGCTATCACCAGATCTCGCTGGCAATCACCGGCGACGACGCGAAGAAACGAATGGACGTCCAGACCCGTGACGGCTACTACATGGGCCAGTAGCTTCTCGGCTCACGCTCGGCGACGCTACGCCGGCAAACGGGCTGCCGACGCCGGTAACGACGGCATCACCACTTGCGATGTCGGCTGCTTCCGGAACGAATGTTTCGTCAGCCCCGCACCGCCCAGATGAAGAACGAAGATGGCCACGATGAAGATGACAATGATCGCGAGCCCGGAGAGTAGCACGACGAAAAGGAAGCTCGGCCTATTCGGCGGTTGCTGCTCCATCGTGCCGAATTGCTCCTTGATGAATTCAGGAACTTCTTTGAGTCGCTCCGAAAGGTGCTCCGGGTGGTGCTGCTGCTCTTCTCTCATACCCTTTTAGATGCCGGCCGGCGCGCGAACGTGAAGTGAGTTGGAATCGAGAGCGGCTTTCGCGCATCATGAGAGTGCACACGAAAGGAGTTCGGCATGTTCAAAAAACTGGTGGGGAACGGGATGCGGTCTATCGCGGCCGGAGCAGTGCTGGCTGTTGGGTCCATCGTGGCGACTGCGCAGACTCCGACGACGATTCCGCACGCGCATATCTACCCCGACGTCCAGGCCGCGCACACCGATATTCAGGCCGCCCTCGTCAAGGCCCGCCGCCAGCACAAGCGCGTCATTCTGGACTTCGGTGGCGACTGGTGCGGCGACTGCCAGGTGCTCAACTACTACATGCATCAGAGCCCCAACAAAGAGCTGATCGATAAGTACTACCTCGTAGTGGACGTGAACGTCGGCCACATCGACCAGAACACCGACCTCGGCCCCAAATATGGCGTGCTGCTGAAGAAGGGAGTTCCGGCCTTGAGCGTTCTGCGTGCGGACGGCACCGTCGTCTACGGGCAGAAGAGCGGCGAGTTTGAGAATATGCGCAACCTGCAGAGCTCAGATCTCACGACCTTTCTCGAGGCCTGGAAGCCGCACTAAGCGACAATGTATGCGGTGACAGGCGTGGCCGTGTGGCAGAACGTGGTGATCGCGCCGGTGCGGCGCGCAGCGGACTTCGGCCGCCTGCTGCGGCGCACCTTTTTCTCTGCGGTGGAACACGACGCCTTCACCGTCGCCCAGGCCGCGGCCTACTCCGCCATGGTGGCGCTGTTTCCTGCGCTGGTCGTCATCGCCGCGCTGGTGGCGCTGCTGCCGCCATGGCTCCCGCTCAAGATGCAAATGGCCGACTTCTTCGAGCGCGTAATGCCCGTCACCATCAGTCCGCTGATGGACTGGTACTTTGCGACGCAACATCACGCCTCGCAGACCGCCGGCGCTCTGCTCAGCTCCGGCGTCGTCAGCCTTCTCGGCGCCGCCAACGTTATGGCCACCCTCATGGAAGGCTTCCGCCGCGCGCATGAACTGCCGCTGCTGCGCGGCAGCTTCTGGACACGCCGCGGCCGCGCACTCGCTCTGGTTCCGCTGTCGCTCCTGCCCATGACCGTCGCCAGCGGGCTCATCGTCTTTGGCCACTTCCTCACCCACTGGCTCGCGCAGGAAATTCCCTCCTACGCGCGGCCCGGCTTCTTGATCGCGTCCGTCGCCCTCCGCTGGACCGTCGCTCTCGGAACCAGCGTCGGCGTGATCGCCGTCATCTATCATCTCGGCACCGACCTCAGCCAGCACGTCCGCCAGGAGCTCGAGCCGATGGTCCGCGAACCCTGGGTGATGTTGCGGCCCGACTGGAGCTGGCGCGCCAGCCTGCCCGGAGCGGCGCTCGCCACGGCTCTCTGGTTCGCATCAACCCTCTCGTTCGGCTTCTACGTCACACGCTTCGCAAACTACGGCCGCGTCTACGGCTCGCTCGGCGCCGCCATCGCGCTGATGGTCTGGCTCTACATCATCGCCCTCACCATCCTCATCGGCGCAGAGTTCAATGCCCAGTACGCCGCGGAGCGTCGCGGTGCCGGTACGCCGGCGGCTTTGTGGAAGTCCGCGCGCACCGGTCGCCCGCGGCCGGTCCCGAAGATCTAGCTCGGAGCCGCAACGGCTTGCGCCGTTTTTTGAGCGAACAAAACGGCACTCGTTGGTTTGGTCGAAGCCACGTATCGCGAGAATGCTCTAGAATGACTGACTGATCAGGTGAAAATCGTTTAAACGACCTGCACCGCCTGAGCTGCAGAAGAGAAATTACCGGTGGAAAACGACACATACCAGCAAAGGGAATTAATGGACGTCAGAGAAAACGGGATGCGTGTAGACAGCGGGCGCAGAGCAAAAATTGTTGCAACACTCGGACCGGCATCGAGTACGGAAGAGGTCTTTCGCCAGTTGCTGCGCGCCGGGCTGGACGTCGCACGGCTCAACTTTTCGCACGGATCGCATCAGCAGAAAGCCGAACTCATCGCCATGGTCCGCAAGGTTGCCCATGACGAAGGCAAACCCATCTGCATCCTCGCCGACCTGCAGGGTCCCAAAATCCGCACTGGCACGCTGGTTGATCACAAACCCGTCATGCTTGAGACCGGCAAGCGCCTCACCATCACGCCCCAGCAGGTCGAGGGCACTGCCGATCGCGTCAGCACCGTTTTCACCACGCTCGCCGAAAACCTGAAGCCCGGCGACCGCCTTCTGCTCTCCGATGGACTGATCGAGCTTCGTGTAGTGGAACTGCACGGCGCCGACGTCATCGCCGAAATCATCAACGGCGGCCCGCTCGGCGAGAAGAAGGGCATCAACCTTCCCGGCATTCCCGTCAAAGTCCCTTCACTCACCGAGAAGGATGAAGAAGACCTCCAGTTCGCGATCAAACAGAACGTTGACAGCATCGCCGTCTCCTTCGTCCAGACCGCCGAGGACGTTCGTTACGTCAAGCGCCGCGTCGCCGCGCTCGGCTCGGACGCTTGGGTCATCGCCAAGCTTGAAAAGCCGCAGGGTGTCGACCATCTCGACACCATTCTTGAAGCCGCGGACGGCATCATGGTCGCGCGCGGCGACCTCGGCGTCGAGGTCCCGCCCGAAAAAGTCCCCGCCATCCAGAAGCACATCATTCGCCGCGCCGCCGAGTATCGCAAACCCGTCATCACTGCCACGCAGATGCTCGAGTCGATGATCGAAAACCCGCGCCCCACGCGCGCCGAAGCCTCCGACGTCGCCAACGCAATCTACGACGGCAGCGATGCGGTCATGCTCTCGGCCGAGAGCGCAGCGGGCAAGTATCCCGTCGAATCCGTCGCGATGATGGCCAAGATCGTCACCGAAACCGAGTCGCAGATGCGCCTTCTGCCGCGCCTCGCCGCCTCCACGCATCGCAAGTCACTCAATGTCCCGGAGACGATCTGCGAGTGCATGGCGCACTCCGCCCAGGACCTCGATCTTGCCGCCATCGCCATCTTCACCGAGACCGGCAACACCGCCCGCCTGCTCTCCAAGTACCGGCCCGACGCTCCTATCTACGCCATGTCGCCGTTCGAGGAAGTAGTCAATCGCTGCATGCTGCTCTGGGGCACCTTCCCCATCTGCTGCGAGCGCTTCAAGGACACCGACAAACTCGTCGGCATGGCCGAAGACACTCTCGAACGCGCCGGCCTGGTCCGCCCCAAAGACATCGTCGGCATCGTCGCCGGCACCTCCACCCGCACCGGCGCCACAAACTTCATGCGCCTCCACCTCATCGGCGACCGCTAAGCTAGATCCGAAATACGAGACACGAGATACGAAGTTTGGGCCAGGGAATCTGATGGGAAGGTCATACCGCGAGCTGGACGTCTGGGCGCGTTCGATGCACCCGAATGTTTCCGTTTATAAGTTGACAAGCGGTTTCCCTCGCGACGAGCTTTATGGTCTAACGTCGCAACTGCGAAGAGCTGCAGTTTCAGTTATCAGCAATATTGCTGAAGGTCATGGACGCGGTTCAACGGCTCAACTGTGTCAGTTTTTGTCCATCGCTCGCGGATCAGCATTTGAGGTAGAGGCCCAGCTTCTTCTCGCGCAGGAACTTGGTTCGGCAACCTCGATGAACTTGCTCACTGCCGATCCTTCTGCGACGAAGTCAGTCGGATGCTCCACTCCATGCTTCGATCGCTGAAGGCGGACACCGTGCAATCCTGAACGAAATTCGCATCTCGTATCTCGCATCTCGTATCTTTGTTCCATGGGAAAGATCCACGTCCTCTCCGACCAGGTCGCGAACCAGATCGCCGCCGGTGAGGTCGTCGAGCGCCCTGCTTCCGTCGTCAAAGAGCTCCTCGAGAACTCCCTCGACGCCGGCGCCACGCGCATCCGGCTCGAGGTCGAAGCGGGCGGCCGCAAACTCATCCGCATCGCCGACAACGGACACGGCATGGGCCGCGACGACGCGCTGCTCGCCTTCGAGCGCCACGCCACCTCCAAGCTCCGCTCCTCCGACGACCTGCTCTCCATCTCCACTCTCGGCTTCCGCGGCGAAGCCCTCCCATCCATCGCCTCCGTCGCCCGCCTGCTGCTTGAAACCCGCGCATCCGAAGACGAGGTCGGCACCGTCGTCGAAATCTCCGGCGGCAACATGCTCCGCGTCGAAGACGCCGGCCTTCCTCAAGGTACAACCATTGCCGTTCGCGACCTCTTCTTCAACACGCCCGCGCGCCGCAAATTTCTTCGCAGCGAGCAGACCGAGCTCGGCCACGTTGCCGCGCTCGTCACCCATTACGCGCTCGCGCACCCCACCAAACACTTCGAGCTCCACACATCCACACAAGCGCTCGTCATGGCCCCCGCCGTCGCCAACGCCGGCGAGCGTCTGTTCCAGATCTTCGGCGCCGAAACCTTCGCTCACCTCATCCCCGTCGCCGCCGAAATCGATTTCTCGCGCGCCGGCCTTCCCGAACCCCCACCGTGGAAGCGCGACGAAGACTATGCGCCGCTCGCACCCGGGTTCCTGCGCATGACCGGCTTCGTCTCCAAGCCCGAGCTGCAAAAACTCAACCGCAACTCCATCTACATCTTCGCCAACGGCCGCCTCATCCGCGACCGCCTCGTCCTCCACGCACTCACCGAGGCATACCGCAACATCATCCCGCCGACATCGTTCCCCGTCGTTCTCCTCTTCCTCGAAATGCCGCCGCAGGAGATCGACGTCAACGTTCACCCCGCCAAGACCGAAGTCCGCTTCCGCCAGGGAGCCTTCGTGCACGACTTCGTCCGCGATTCCGCTCGCACCGCGCTCATACAGGCACGCCCCGCCGCCAGTTTCTTCCATGCGCTGCACTCCGCTCCCAGCGCCTCCGAGTCGCTGATGATCGACGTCAGCCCGCTCCCCGGCATCGAGCAACCCACCTTCGCGCCGAACGAAACACTCGCCCCGCAAAGTGAAGGCCTCATCGAGCCCACCGACATCGCCTCCTTCGAGCTCCGCGAGCGCATCGTCCCGCCCTCACCCGGACGCCTCGGCTTCGACGCCGCCGCCCTCGCCATCGGCTATGACGAGCCGACAACGGAGAACGGACAACCGAGAACAGCCGAACCCCAACCCACACTCAACTCGCTCGCCACACTCAAGTCCCTCGGCCAGCTCCGCGACTCCTTCATCCTCGCCGTCAACGAAGAAGGCCTCTGGATCATCGACCAGCACGTCGCCCACGAGCGCGTCCTCTTCGAAAAAATTCTCCGCGAACGTCAAGTAGAAAAAGTCCAGCGCCAGCGCCTCCTCATGCCGGTCCTCATCGACCTCCTGCCCGAGCAGATGGTCACCTTCGCCGAAATCGCCTCCGAGCTCGAGCTCAACGGATTCGAAGCCGAGCCCTTCGGCCCGCGCACACTTGCCATCAAAGCGGCGCCCGTCGGCCTTGAAGGCAAAGAGCTCGAGCGCATGCTCGAAGAGGTCCTCGGCGTCACCCAAAAATCCGCGCAGGTAGAAAACCAGGAGCTCCGCCGCACCCGCATCGCCGCCTCCATCGCCTGCCACGCCGCCATCAAAATCAACATGCCGCTCGAACCCGCCAAGATCGACTGGCTGCTCCGCGAGCTCGCCCAAACCGAGCACCCCACAAGCTGCCCGCACGGCCGCCCCATCGCGTTGCGGTATTCTTTGAAAGAGATCCAGCGCGCCTTCCAGCGCATCTGAACGCAAAGGCTATAAAAGAACGGGCAGAGATTCTTTAAGAGTTAAATGCAACGATCCTCTAATGAATTAGCCACCTCCGCCGCGAGCGGAGGTTAGTCTTGTTTGGGCCTGCACAAGCCCTGTTTACGCGGCCAACACCGCAGTCTGAGAGTTTCACCTTGAGTTCCACACCACAGTTCAATCACGAGCAGCTCGCCGCCGCCCGCAACACACGCTGGCACCAGGCCGCAGGCCAATCCGGCGACCAGCCCGGCGATCCGCTGCTCACGCTCGAAGCCGCACGCGACTGGATCGCCGAGCTCGGCCTCGTGCTCTTCGCTCCACGCCCGCATCAACTTTCCGCGCCCGCACCGTCCCTGGTCGAAGCCACAATCGGCAGCGCAACACCAGCGCCCACCGCAGCCCAGACCGAAACCGCACGCTCCCTGGTCGCGCGCCTCACGGCAGAAGGGCATGTAATTGCGCTGAATCTCCTCGGCGGCCAAACAAATTCTGGCGACACTCCGGACTTCATCGTCTCCGCGCAGGTCTTCGGCTACGTCTTTACCCTCCGCGGCGACAAAGCCTGGAAACAGCCGCCCGCAACCTCCGGCGGCGCAAACGTCTCCCTGCTCGCACTCAAGGTTTACGAAGTTCTCGCGCAAGGCGAGGCCATGACGGCCGCAGAGCTGGTCGCCGAGCTCGGCCGCGAGCTCAACGAAAACGCCATTCTCCGCGCACTCAACGAGCTCTGGGCGCAACTCCGCGTCATCCCTCGGCTCCAGCAGGACGGCTCGGCCACTATGTGGGAGCTCACCACGCGCCGCTTCACAAAGCAGATCAAATCCGGCGCCAACGCAGGCCAGCCCACCGCGCTCTCCGCGCTCATATCGCTCTATCTCGCACAGGTCTATGCTGCGCTCGAGGAAGAGATCGAGACCTTCCTCTCGCCGCTCACCGCGCGTTCACGCGTGCGCGATGTGCTGCATGGCCTCACCGCCGGGCGTCAGCTCCAGGACATCGTGCTCGAAGGCAAGCGGCTGCTCTACCTGCCCGACGCTCTGCCGGAATTCCCTGAAGCTGCAGCCGCGGAAGTCGCGCAGCAAGACACCACCGTCGATGCCGTTTCAGCACAGAGCGCCGCCAAACCTGCGGAGAGAATTCGCCGCTTCGACCGCCCGCCCACTCCCCGCCCCGAGCGCTCTCGCGACGATCGTGCCGCGCGGCCCACTCGCCCCGCGCGCGAGGACCGGCCGCGACGCTTCGATGATCGAAAGCCGCGCGAGAGACAATCCACCGGCCGCGGCGACGCCAGGACCTTCCGCAATCGCGAACAGCGGCCTTTCCAGCGTGATCGCTCCAAACCTGAGCGGCCGCCGTTCACCCGTCCCTGGGATGAGGATCGCAAACCGCGTGAGCGCCGCGAAGAAGGCGACCGCCCGCCACGCGAAACCCGTGAACGGCCCGCCAGGTCTTTTGGTGGTGCGAAGCCGTTCGGAGAAAAGCCACGCAGGCCCCGTGCTGAAGGCAAGAGCTTTGAGGGTCGCGAACGCCGGCCATTTGACCGCAACCGCGCGCAAACCGGACCCGATCGCGGCGAGCGTCCTCAACGCCCGTTCCGTCCCCGCGCCGAGACCGGCGAAGGTTTCACGCCGCGCCGCCCATCGAAGCCGTTCGCCCGTCGTGAACAGGGCGAAGGCGGTTCCGGTGAGCGCCGTCCATTCCAACGCAGCCGCCCGCCCGCCGGATCCGATCGCGGCGACCGAGCTCAACGTCCGCAGCGCTCGTTCCGTCCACGCACCGAGGGCAGCGAAGGTTTTACGCCGCGCCGGCCATCGAAGCCGTTCCCCCGTCGTGAACAAGGCGCAGGCGACGCGGGTGAGCGCCGTCCATTCCAACGCAGCCGCCCGCCGACCGGATCCGATCGAGGCGAGCGTCCTCAACGTCCGTTCCGTCCGAGCGCTGAGCGCGGCGAAGGTTTCAGCCCACGCCGGCCATCGAAGCCCTTTACGCCCCGACCAGAAGGTGCGGGTGAAGCCGGTGAACAGCGCGCATCACGTCCGCGTTCCCCCGGCAAGCCCGGTTTCTCCGCCAGGCCTGGCCCCGGCGGTGCGAAAAAGTTCGGCGGTAAGCCAAAGTTTTCCGGCAAGCCAAAGTTTTCCGGCAAACCCGGTCCCAAACCCTTCGGAAAATCCAAGTCTTCCAGCGGCAAACCGGGTGCCAAGCCCTTCGGAAAATCGAAGTTTTCCGGCAAACCGGACGGCAAGCCTTTCGGCAAATCGAAGTTCGCCGGCAAGCCGCCGCGCAAGGGTGCCCCAAAGAAAGGGGCGGCCAGGCCGCGCCGCGAAACCGAGGAGTAGCTGGCAACGATGAGCGACACACCAGCGACCAACAAGCCCGCCCGCGAACACCCCGTCATCGCCATCGACGGTCCCGCCGGTGCCGGTAAGAGCACACTCGCCGCCCACCTCGCGCGCCGCTTCGGCTTCCTCAACCTCGAAACCGGAGCGATGTACCGTGCACTTGCTCTCAAAGCAATCGAGCGCGATCTCCCCTTCGACGACGAGACCGCCCTGCTCGATCTCGCCGACTACACGCGCCTCGCTCTCGAGCCCCAGGCCGAAGGCAATCGCGTCTTCCTCGATGGCGTTGACGTCTCCCGGCGCGTCCGCGACGCCGATGTCACTGCCGCCGCCTCCAGGGTCTCGGTCCACCCCCGCCTGCGAGCCTGGATGGTCGCGCAGCAACGCAAGCTGGGCGAGCGCGGCGGCGTCGTCATGGAAGGTCGCGACATCGGGACCGCCGTCTTCCCCGATGCAGAGGTCAAAATCTTTCTCGACGCAGCACCCGAAGTCCGTGGAAATCGGCGTTACCGTCAGCGCGATTCCGGGCAGGCAAGGGTTACCGAGGAATCCGTGATCCGGGAGCTTCGTGAACGCGATGAACGCGACCGTAACCGGGTCGAATCCCCCCTTCGTCCCGCCCCGGACGCCGTCGTTCTCGATTCCACCGCCATGACCCTGGAAGAGGTCCTCGCAGCCGCAGAGGCCATCGTCCGCAGCCACGTCCAGGACGCTAAGTTGCACAAGGAAATCGGCTGAGTCGCGCCAACTTCCGAAAGGGCCACCTTCCGATCACAGCCTGGCGCGGGTCATTTCGGAAGGGCCCATCTTCAGATGGGCCGTTGGGCCGCCCCTTTAAATGAAAAGGGCCGACTTTAGTCGGCTCCGGACCAGCCGAAAGTACCGCTAAGCTGCACAAAGAAAAGTGCATATCGCCATAATCGAAATTTTTTCTGGAAAATTCGACAAGCGTGCTACCATTCCCACATCGTTTGAAACAGATTGGTTTTCCGCAGGTTTCAACCGGCCGAAGCCCCGATTTGTATCAGCGTCAAACGTCACAAAGCGAAGGATTTGCGAGACATGGAACAGGGAACAGTAAAGTGGTTCAACGACGCCAAGGGTTTTGGCTTCATCAGCCGGCAAAACGGCGAGGACGTGTTCGTGCACTACTCGGCCATCAATACGAATGGCTTCAAGAGCCTCCAGGAAGGTCAGGCGGTTCAGTTCAACGTGGTCAAGGGGCCCAAGGGCTGGCAGGCGTCGGACGTTCAGCCTCTCTAATTCGCTGTACGTCGGTCAGTCAACAGTACATATAGACCGGTCGCACCCCGCACGATTCAACATACTTTTTTGAGGCTTGTAGGGACGCTATCAGATTGAGCAGGGACAGCTCCGGCTGTCCCTGTGTCCGTTACAGCCACCCCCTCAGCTCCCGCCGCGCCCTGCCTCCTCAGGTCCTCGCGCGCCTGACTTGACAGATCCACCCTGCGGAAACGCCCTCCCCTATAGCTGACCCACACCGGTCGCGAGGTTAAGCGCATACTAGGTCCAAAGCTAAGTTCTCCGCTTTGAAGACTTTGCGCAAAATGAGGGGGAGGGGGGGGGCCCCCGTGCACCCATCGCGGCCTACGGCTTCGGTGCGCTTGCAGGATGCTCAGCCGAATTCGAGTCAGGCTCGGGCCGTGCCGGACCGTCAGGACTGCCCTCCTCCAGCACGCGGGTACCCGGCAGGATGGTGACGGAGGTCTTCATCTTCCGGTACTCGGAAAACGTCTGCCGCATATCCCCGTCGAACCCCTTCACCAGCAGAAACCGCCCGTCCACATGCGCCGTGAACTCCGCCGGAAACCAGATCTCCCCGTTGATACGCGACTGCGTAAGGTCCAGCCAGCTCCCCTTCCTGATGTTCACCAGCAGCCCCCCACCCACCCGGAAATTCTCATCAAGGCTCCCCGTAAACCGAACGATCGCATCATCCTGTTCGTCAACCCACAACTTCCCCGCCAGGTGCCGCATGATCTCCTGGCCCAGGTTCTCGGCCTTCGCGTGCGGGTCTCCCTTGTAGTCGAACACCAGGGTGGCGCGCCCGTTCACAACTTCACGATGCGCATCGCTGAACGTCGCGTCTTTGAGCGCGTTGCTCAGCCGGAACTCGTCCTTATCCCGCTTGTTGCCGCCGGACTTCAGCTTCGCGACCTGCTTGTCGACGCGTTCCTGCTCCTTCCGCGCATCCTCGGTGGAGAGCGGTTTGCCATCGCGCGAGATGTGCTGAAAGACCGCCGTGTTCGCCACATAGAAGACCTGGTATTGGTCTGTATGTGTCTTCTTGGATCCATCCGTCGAGAATTCGTCGGCCACCTGCGTCATGGTGCAGATATAGCTCTTCCGCAGCGTCTCCAGCGCGTGGTTCCGTGCTGTCACGCGGGTCAGCAGCGCCTGGATGTCCGGCAGAGGAGCCGAGAGCGCGGCATCGGAAGCCGCTGAACGCTGCTCAACCGGGGAGTTCTGCTGGCCAGCCGCCCACGTCCAGGCGAGAACGCACACGACTCCAGCGAGGACCCGGCGATGCATGGGCCCACTATACACACGGCACTCAGGTGTGCGGTCCATCGCTCGGATCGGAGTCGCGGCGGTCGCGCGACCGCCGCCGCAGCCAGTGGACTCCACCCATCCCGAGCCCCCCGGCAAGCGTCGCAATCAATCCCCCCACCACCGCCAGCGCGATCACCACCAGCAACAGCAGCGAGAACCCAGCGAGCAGCGCCGACGCCGCGGTCTGCAGGATCGCGTGAATTACAGCGACAAGTGCGCGGATGATGACCACTCAGCCGAATAGGACGCGGAAATCGGCGCTTACGCTGGTGCTGCGTCGGCAGAATCATTCCGCATCGTCACGCTGTATCCAATCGCGATCAGCCAATGCTCTACTGCCCGAGCGGCCTCCGCCGAGGAGCGGGACGTCGTCACAAGCTCCGCGAATCCAGCGCGCGGAAATCGGGCGGCGAAACATAGCTGTGGACGGTAGGTGCAGGACGCGAGGTCCGCGATGCTGAGCGCTGTTGTCGGCGTGCAGAGTATGGTGCGCGGAGGCGCCATCCGGTCCAGCATCGAGAAGATCTCGAGCTTGGATTCGAGCTCATCGGGAACGAAGTCGATGGCCAGGTCGGCGTCGCGAACCGCGTCTTCGACCGTCGAAGCCACGCGCAGCCTTCCTGAATCCAACTCGGTCAACAAAGTCTGCTGAGCGTTGCGCAGCCGTGAGGGCATAACGTCCTCGAGAACCACATCGAAGCCGGCGTGCACGCATCGAAGCGCCACGTCACGCCCTGCCGCTCCCGCACCGATCACCGCGATGCGGCGCAGCTCCGACGTTGGCTGCATCGGCCGGCTTACTTGGTGGTGAGTGCCGTGATCACGGACTCGTAGCTCGGTTCCGAGTGACGGATGTGTTCGGCGACGCGGGCCTTCTCCTCAGCCGAGAGCACCGGCAGCACGGACATGATGCGGCGCAGGGTGACCGAGATATCGTCAACGTAGTTCATGGTGCGGATGGCTTCACCGGAAAGAGGCACTCGAAAATCTCCTGGCTGGTCTGCTGTTAGTGTACGCGCTCTATAGCTCCGCTACATACCTCGCCGAGAGGTGCTCTAGCGAGCGGAGCCTTCCTGTTTGCGCAAGGCGGCTGAGTCCGTCGGTTCGCCCGCCCGTTCGCCTTCAACAGGCTTCTGGTAGCCGTCGCGATCGGACATCTCGGTAATCGCCGAGAGGCGCTGCGCGAACTCCGGCTTCAGATCGTCAAGGCCAAAGCGCCATGACCAATTCCCGTTAGCGGCGGCGGGCCGATTCATGCGCGCCTCGCTGCCCAGCTCCAGCACGTCCTGCAACGGATAGATTGCAACGTTGGCCACCGAATCCGCAGCCGCGCGAATCATCGACCAGACGATCGCACGATCGTTGTGGCCATCGAGTGCACCGAGATACGTCTGCACATTCGCGCGCTCATCGGGAGTGCTGTCCTCGCGCCACCAGCCCAGCGTCGTGTTGTTGTCGTGCGTTCCTGTGTAGACGACGGTGTTTGGAACGAAGCGGTGCGGAAGATACGTATGCCCGCCGCGCTCCGCGAATCCGAACTGCAGGATGCGCATTCCGGGCATCCCAAAGTACTCGCGCAGCTCGTCAACTTCGGGCGTGATTACGCCGAGGTCCTCAGCGACGAACGGAAGCTCGCCGAAGATCTCTCGCAGGCGATTGAAAAGCGCGTGTCCAGGAGCTTTCACCCAATGCCCCTTAATCGCAGTCTCTTCATCGGCGGCGATCGACCAGAAAGCTTCGAATCCGCGGAAGTGGTCGAGCCGCACCGAGTCGTAAAGCGCGAGTGAGCGGCGAATGCGTGCGATCCACCAATCGAAGCCACGCTCCTGCAGAAACGGCCACTTGTACAGAGGATTGCCCCAACGCTGGCCGGTTGCAGAGAAGTAGTCCGGTGGAACCCCTGAAACGCGCGTGGGCTTGCGCTGCTCATCGAGCTCGAAGATCTCAGGGTGCGTCCACACGTCGGCGGAGTCGTAGCTGACGAAGATTGCGACGTCGCCGAGAGTTTTGATCTTGCGTTCAGCGCAATAGGCGCGCAGCGCGTTCCACTGCTCCGCGAAGAAGAACTGCACGGCCTGTTCGATCGCGATCTCGCGGCCACAATCGCTCAGCAGCGCAGTCATGGCGTCGGACCGGCGAAACGCGTACTCCTGCGGCCAGTCAATCCAGCTCGTGTATTTGAAGCGGCGGCGCAGCACAGCGAAGATCGCCCAATCGGTAAGCCACGAGATGTTGTCCTCGGCGAAGCGTTGGAAGCGCGCGCGATCTTCGCCGCCCGCCCGCTCGATGAAGTTCGCCGCGGCCTCTTCGACCAGCGGACGCTTCGCCTCAAATGCGCGATCGAAATCACACGGGCCGTTGTGACCGGGAAGTCCCTCGATACGATCGGCCGCGAGCCATCCTGCTTCGACGAGCCGCTCGAGCGAAATGAGAAGCGGATTGCCGGCGAATGCTGACAGCGCCGAGTACGGCGAGCTGCCGTATCCAGTGGGGTTGAGCGGCAGCACCTGCCACAGCCGCTGCTTCGCTGCCGCGAGGAAGTCCACGAAAGAATAGGCGGCGGGCCCAAAGTCGCCGACGCCACCATACGAAGGAAGCGATGTAATGTGCAGCAACACCCCTGAAACCCGCTCCGACGTCATCGCGCTCCTTCACCCCGGTTTAGCCTGAAGCGTAGGACGGCAAGCGGACGCGGGCGGGATGCCGCGCTTCGCTATGCAGATTTAGGGAAGTCCAGCAGGTTGTTTGCGGTTGTAAATCACCGCGCCACTCTGCTGGTAGCGCTGCAGCATCGAAGCGGCAAACAAACCGAATGCCTCCTGCCGCTTCTGCTCGAGTTCGGTCTCACGCACGGTGGGAAGGTTCTTCGCGATGTCCTCCGGCGTGGGCTCCTGCTTGTCGATGACCTGAGCGACAGAGCCGTTGGGACCTTCGTCAATCGGACCGGAGATCCCACCCTTTGGCAGCGAGAAGAGCACCGATGCTGCGCCGGTCATCGAGCCGAGGTCCGGCACCTGTGCGTCGCGTCCTACCAGATCGCTGGTCTTCACCGGGACTTTCATCTCCGCGGCGGCCTTGGAGAGATCGTTCAGCACCTTGGCGCGGTCGGCGAGCTTGATGAGCTGCGCGTTCAGCAACTCGGGCGCCTTCTGCTCGCGGTAGTCATCGAGCACGTGCGGCTTCCAGGTGGCGAAGTCCGGAGCGTGCGCGGGCTTCACATCGAGCACCTGGAAGATCGCGTAGCCTTCACCAGTGGACGCGCTCTGCGGTGCCTCGTTCTTTGTCGCGCTGAACGCAGCGCTCAGCAGCGCTGTCGAATCCGGGAGGCTGGGAATGGTGGCATCGCGGCCAATGTAATCCGTCGTGACGACGTGCAGATTGTGCGCCTGCGCGGTTTTATCGAGACCGTCCTTCTTCGCCTGATTCACAAGCTGGTTGGCATAGTTCTGCGCTGCGCTGGCAGACTTCTCGCTCTCGAGCGCAGCGACGATCGAGTCGTGAACTTCAGAGAGCGGCTTGGTGTGCGCCGCGTCCTTGGCCTCAAGCAGGATGATGTGATAGCCGAACTGCGAGCGCACGAGACCTGACGTCTGGCCGGGCTTGAGCGACATGGCCGCCTTCGCGTACGCCGGATCCAGATTGCTGGTCGGCATCATCGGCAGTTCGCCGCCCTGGTCCTTCGAGCCGGGGTCGTCGGTGTACTTCTTCGCGAGCTCGGCGAAGTTGCCGCCGGACTGGACCTGCTTGAGGATGTCCTGCGCCTTGGCCTTCGCGGCCGCATCGGCATTCGCGTCTGCGCCCTTGGCAACGGTGATCAGGATGTGGCGGGTCTTCACCTCTTCAGGAACCTTGAACTGGTCCTGGTGCCCGTTGTAGTAGGCAGAGATTTCGGATTCGCTCACCTGCGGCTTGCCGCCGGGAAGGCTTGCGTCGTCGAACGCGATGAAGCTGATCTTGCGCGTCTCGGGGACCGCATTCGCGTAGTGCGAGGAGTTCTGCTTGAAGAATGTCTGGAGGTCCGCGTCAGACGGGTTGATCGTCTTCTTGATGTCATCGGAGGAGATGACAGCGTAGCTGAACTTCACCTTCTCACCCTGCTGAAGGTACGCCGTGCGAACGGCGTTGTCGGAGATGGTGACTCCACCGCTGACGAGCGACTCAAGCCGCTGCAGTTCGAGGTCTTGCTTCACCTCGGTCTCGAACTGCGTGACGCCGAGACCGAAGAACTGCTCGACGAAGTTCATGTACTGCTGGTCGCCGATGAAGTTGCCGTTGGGAAAGATGTACTGCGAGAGCGGACCGGTGCGCAGTTCGCGGCGAAGATCGTCGTCTGAAACCTGCAGCCCGAGGTTGTCGGCTTCGCGCAAGAGCACGGCGCGCTCAACCTGCTGCTGTCCGACGCGGTTCAGCATGAAGGGAAGCGCGTAGTCGGGCAGGTGCTGCTGTTGCATCTGGCGCTGCGCCTGCTGCTCGACCTCCTGCATCGTCACCTGTGTGCTGCCGTCCAGAATTTTGCTCCAGATCCCGGGCGTGCGCACGGTGGCGAAGAGAGCGGTGTTGTTGGCCGCAGAGTCGTCATTAAAGATGCCGGGCACGAGGGTGATGACCATGGCGACGCTGGCGGCCGCGATGATGACACCGAAGAGGATCTTGGTGGCTTTATTGTCCTGCTGAAAGATGCGGATCATGCCTGGTTGACGACCTTCACTTCAAAACGAGCCGTTGCGGTCTCGTGCTGCCCGGGGATTTTTGCGCAGGATGCATGGTCGTCCCGTGGCCGAGACCCACCACACCTGCTTGCAGGGGCTTGGCTCTGAGTATAAATCAGCGGGCGCAGGCATCCGCCGGAAACGGGGGATGTTCGAGTGGAGAGTGAGTCGTGAAAGGGAAAGGGCCGCGGATTCCCGCAGCCCTTTGTTGCCTCAATTCACGTCAGCCGGTTTCAGCTCACCGCCCGTAGTAGTACGGAGCGTAGTAGTAGCCGTAGTACGGGCTGTAGTAGCGGCGCATCGGCGGCTGCTGCGGGTTGGCCGGCGCAGCGTAGGCGAGGCGCCCCATCTCCTGCTCGGACACGGTCTTGACCACGGCGGGCTCCGCCAGCCGGAAGGTGATGACGGCCTCAGGCGGAACGATCACGCGGCCGCTCGGCGAGGATGCCGAGCCGGCGACCCCGACCCCCGCCCCTGCAGCGGCTCCGATGGCAGCACCCGCGCCGCCTCCGGCAATGCCGCCGAAGATCGCCCCGAGAGCGCCCAGGCCGAGCGCACTGTTGACCGTGGTGGTCGACTTATCGCGCCCATGCTGCGCCCAAAGCTCAGTGGTCAGCGGGTAGTTAGCGCCGCCAAGCGTGATGCTGTTGATCTGCAGACTGAGCTCGCCGCGGCCGCTGAGCGCGCCCGACTTCTCGGCGTCGATGACCGTGCCCTGCACCGTCGCTCCGCGCGGAATGGCAATCGCACCGTCCGCCGGGATATCGTTCAGGACTGTGCCGTCGAACGGCGTTCCCGGCTTGAGGTGGTTGGAGTCGAGCCCGCGGTTGATGCGGATGCGCAGCGTGGCGCCCGCGGGAACCGTGACTTCGAGTCCGGCCTGCTGTCCTCCCGGAGGCGCATAGCCCTGCTCTGGCCCGTTGTTATATAGAGGTCGCCGCTGCGGCGCTCCATATGGCGCCTGGTTGGGATACTGCCCCTGCGGTGGTCCATAGCCGGGATACTGCTGGTTGCCCTGCGGCGGTCCATAAGGCTGCTGCTGTGCCTGGTTGGGATACTGCCCCTGCGGCGGTCCATATCCGCCGGGATACTGCTGCGTGCCCTGCGGCGCCCCATACGGCTGCTGTCCCTGCTGCGCACCATACGGCTGCTGCTGTCCCTGCGGCGGCCCGTATCCGCCAGGGTATTGGCTAGCGTCCGGAGACTGCTGGTCCTGCTGCGGCTGTGGCGGATAACCCTGCTGCGGCTGTGGCGGATAACCCTGCTGCGGTTGCTGCTGGTCCTGATAGCTCGGCTGCGGCTGCGGCTGTGGCTGCTGCCCGTTGTATGTCTGATCCTGCGGATTCGGCGGTGCGCTTTCGGCCTGCTCCGAAGCGGGAGGCGCGGGCGCGTAGCTTCCATCCGACTGCAGTTGACCGCCATTTGCCGGTGCCGCTGCTCCCTGGTCCTGCGCCGAAGCGTCTTCGGCGGCCGCCGGTGTGTCACCGAGCGATAGCTCGTCGAGTACCTTCTTTACTCCCGGCGCGCGCGCAACCAGGTTCTCAGCCTTCGTCCGCATCGTGTCGTCGTGGACGTTGCCTGTCAAAGTCACGGTGCCGTAGACGGTCGAAGATTGAATATTCTGCGTCGAGAGTTCCGGCGCGCTCGCCAGCGCACGCAGCACATTGGCCTCAATCTGCGCGTCCGGCATGGCACCCGGTTTCGCCTGGTCCTGCGCTATAGCCGCGGTTGCGAGCATGAGGCTTGTCGCTAGAACTGAATGCCCAATTGGTGATAACCCCTTGCGACTCATAGTCGATCTGCTCCTGATCCTGCTCCCGGTGATGCTCTGGCCGGGGTCCAACGGACGCGTCCGCTCGGGCGCATCACCGTCCATCAAAGAAGACGCCATTTTCTCTGAAAAGTTCCGGTCGTGCGCGTACTTCCGTCCCGGCATGGCTTCCTCTGTCGCCGGAGTGGTTGTCCATTACTTATGATTTCAAACCCACAGCCGAGGTTTGACCAGTGCTCTCCCGAGTGGCATCATAGAAATGCGGGGTGGAGCAGCCCGGTAGCTCGTTGGGCTCATAACCCAAAGGTCGTAGGTTCAAATCCTACCCCCGCAACCAAAGAATCAATCACTTACGGGAATCCGGTGCTACCGACAGACTCCCAATATCTCCCAATAAGAAAATTCATGGTTTCAGGCGCTCGCTTTCACCGGCTTGAGCACCATCTCCACAACCTTCCCATTCGCTTCTCTCTTCGATGACGACATGGCCTGTCCGTAGACGTTCATCGTCGTCTGGATGGAGGCATGTCGCATCAGTTCCTGTTGCACCTTCATCGGCGCTCCGGTCTCGTCCAGCCACGAACGATAGGTATGGCGGAACGTATGCCAGCCAATCGAGCTGTACTTCCCGGCTGCGATCCGACGCTCTTTGTGGATCGGCAGCCGTGCGCCGTTCGGCGTGGGCTTGTCCTGGCTGCACCAGGCTCCAACACCGGCACCGCACTTCGGGCAGTCCACCAGACACCATCCGGCAGGCCGGATGTGTCGCCTCTGAATTTCCGTCGGAAAATAAGGCTTCTCGGTGATGGGATTGGCAAAGACCCAGCCTTCTTCCGTCGGCACGGCCTCCTTGCTCCACTCCAAAACCACCTCAGTCAACGACGGGTGCAACGGAACGTAGTCCTGGGAGTATTCGGTTTTGACATCATCCACGTTCCCGTTCACGATGCTGCGCTGAACGAGAAGCTGGTTCTTTCCAAAATCGAAGTCGTCCCATTGAAGCGCCGCGATCTCGCTCACGCGAAGACCGAGGCATTGGGCGATATATGCCATCGTGCGGTACGGCTCTTTCAATAATGCAATGATGGTTTCAAACTGGTCCACAGTCAGAATCGCTGGACGCTGCCGACGCTTCGATCCGTCTTTCACACGAACCAGCGCAATGGGATTTCTCCGCTCACTGAATAGTTCCCAGCGTGTAGCGCACTCGAACATCAGGTGCATCACGCTTCGGATATGGGTCTTCGACTTCGGAGCCATAGGGAGCTTCTTCAGCCAATCTTCGACCGCCATCGGACGGATGCGGTCGAGCAGATACTCACCCCAGCGCGGCTTCAGGTGAAGTTTGATATTGGATCGGTACGACTTCGAGGTGGAATACCGTTCCGGTATCTCTTCTTGAAGGTAACGGTCGCATATTGCGCCGAACGTCACCACGGCCATACGCTGCTGTGGAGTTTCAGAGTTGAGTTTTAGGAGAAGAGCTTCGACTGCCTTCTGCGCTTGAGCTTTGGTCGGGTACTGCGCGACGTTGCCGACAATGCAAGACTTTCGTCTTCGTTGTCCTCGCTCCGTCGCTTCGTAGAACCGAAACTCCCAGGTGTCTGGCCCCTTCGCCCGCTTCTTTCTGGTTAGATTTCCAAATTGGTAACATGCACGTTCCATCAAGGTTCCTTTCCTTGATTTCCCGGCACAGATAGCTGTCATCAGGGTAACGCTATCCCCTCGGAAAATCACGAAAAAGCATTGATTTCGTTGAGGCTTCTATTCTCAGCTTGCCATCCCTCTGTCGATCCATTCTGTCAGCGTCGATGCCCGAAAACGCCACAGCTTGCCCACATGCACGGCGGTAATCTCACCGCGATGCACAAGCCTCTGTAGGGTTCTCGGATGAACCTTCAGGATGGCTGCCGCTTGATGGCTGTCCAGCAATGGTTCGCGGTCGATTTTGGGGCGGCCATCCGGCGCTCCTGCACTTGCCGGTGGCTTTTTCTCATCAGACATCGGGAAGCCTCCTCTCCAACCGAATCGTTGGCTGCTTCTCGAATGAGGTTCGCGCTCATGGTTTCGTTAGTCCAATAACTTTTCGGGAGAGCGTTATTCCTGCTTGGAATAACGGTCCGTTCGAGACGCTATTTTCTGAATCGCAATTCTGAATCGCCGCATCCAAAGCCACTAAATTTGGTTTCTTTTTGTGTTCATTGATTCGCTTGTTGTTTTGCCCCAGAGTCCACCTTTTGGAGGATGGTCATGGCTCTGCCGGAGATTCGATTGCTACAAGCGGCGATTACCCTTGCGGAAGAGTTGAATTTCTCAAGGGCTGCGGAACGTCTACGGCTCACCCAACCAGCACTCAGCAAGCAAATCTACGAGCTTGAGGGCCAGCTTGGGTTTCGCCTGTTTGAGCGCAATCATCAGACAGTCGATCTAACGGACGCCGGACGCGCATTTATTGAGGAAGCCCGCGAAGCGCTTTTGCATGTGGAGCGCGCAGTGTTGGTAGCACAGGCCACATTTAAGGGCGCCGACGAAATCCTCAACATTGGGAAATCGCCGTATGGCGACCCCTATCTGGTATCGACTCTGTTGTCCGTTCGTCTGCCGCTCTTCCCCGGCCTGAGCGTCAAGCTGTGGAGCAACTATTCCAACGAAATTGCTCGCCAGGTGATTGCGGGAACGCTCGATCTGGCACTGATAACCGGCGTGCCCGACAACCCGAAACTGAGCGTCCTGAACCTTGCGGACGATCCGTTTTACATCGCGATGCCGGTGGAGGACGAACTGACCGCAAATCACGAAATACGCATGACGGACATGCACAATCGCAACTGGATTCTCCTCGGTAGACACGCAAACCCACATTTGTACGATTCAATCCAGCGCGTTGCATCAGACAAAGGTGTCCGCATCGCGGATACACATCAGGTCATGAGTCCAGAAGAAGCATCCGAATTGATTCGTGAGCGCAGAGGTCTGGCGTTTCTTCCGCGACACGGCGCATGGAGAATTGCGCGGGATGGAATCACAATGCGACCGCTTGCTGAGGACCGCCTGCGTCTCATTACAAGTCTCGCAGTGCTCGCAAATAGCAAATCACGTATCGTGAATGAATACATCAGGGCTGTTGCGCGCAAGCTAACCCACACTCGACCTGTCGTTCAGGGGCGGCTATCGCTGAACGAATGAGCGCTACTGCTATGCGAACCTACTGGTGCGCCAGCTCTGCAGAATCTCGTATTTCCACGTTCAAAGGGCCTTCGGTGTCACATCCAGGGCACAAAAACAGGCCGGAGGTGAGTGATCTTCCCTCAAACTCTTCCCTCCGAAATGCGCTGTTGCAATGGATGCAAACATGAAAATGCAGGAGGGCAGGATGTGGTTTGTCGGATCCGTCTATAGTCACGTTACTCTCCGTTCGCGGCGAGACTTGAGACAGCAACCTTCAACTTAAGCGTATCACTTCACCATAAACCTTAGTACCTCTTGCAATTACGGTCAACAACCCCTATGCGGAGAATGCCGCGATGGCGTCATGGAAGCTCTTCGGCTTATACCGTTCCCACTCTTCCTCGCGGATGAAAAGTGCATGGTAGGAATGCCCTGAATCGAGCGCGGTGGCATCGGCGCACCACTGCTTGAGCCGCTCCCATTTACCAGGATCGTTTAAGTCTTCCCGGCCCTTAGTTTCGACAATCCATATCTCTCCGCCTGCTCTCCTCACAATAAAGTCCGGGTAGTAGTTTGAGATGTCCCCATCCGCCTTCACATAATCGAGCTTGAAGCCAACCGCGAAATAATTTTTTGCGTAGGACTCTACATCGACGCACTGCTCCAGAAAGGCCGCAACTTCCAATTCAAATGAGCTGTCCCCGATTGTCCGGTTAAAGACACTCTTTCTGGATACGACGTACCCCTGTTCTTTTACTACGAACGGCCTCGTCTCACGGAGCTTGATACGATCCCGAATCTCCGCGTCACCCTTCTCGCGCACAGTCAACGCATTGATCGCCTTCTTGAAGCTCTCCAGAACCGCTCTGGTCGCCGCAAGCTCTGACAGATTCCGAATTGTGTTGGCATCCTCAAGATCGACTTCACGGTCAAAGAGTTCGTCTTTTACAAAAACTTTCACCTTGCCATACAGCACGTCGTACCCGCTAACCAATCGCAGGTCTTTCATGATCGTATGTGCGAAGTAACCAATCACGCTTCGGTAGTCGGCGATGCCAGCCGTGTCCAGAATCGTCGTGTGGGTCACCTCGCCCGTCGTCACATCCTTAAAGACGATCTCGCGCTGCTCCTCCTCGCTGAACTGCTGATAGAGCACCTTCTGATGACCCATCGCGCTCACGTCCAGTTCACTTAAGCTTTTGTATTCGCGGTATACGCGGGGCGTCAGGCGGGGTAATTCGATGTCCAGCGCTGCAAGGTCTTTCCTCTCGTTCTCTGTATCGACCTCGACCATCAGCGGAGTCTTCGGTTGGGCCTCCGCGCCCATCGGTCTGCGCTCCAGGATGACTCCCTCGGCCTGTATCGACTCCACAAACTCCATGAACGCATTTGTGCCCACCACGCTCACGTACTCTTCGGCCCCACCGGGATACATCTTCCGCAATCCGCGTCCAAGTGTCTGCTCCGGCAAGATGTTGCTCTGCGCGGAATAGGCGCGAAGGCCCACGATCGTCGTCACATTCCGAACGTCCCAGCCTTCTTTCAGCATCATCACCGACACGATGGCCTTGGCAGGGCTGGCGAGGCTGTCGATGTCGTTTGCCTGTTCACGAAGTTTGTCCAGCTCATCCTTGTTCTTTCCCGATGTTGACTCGGAAATCTCGCCGCTCTTGTTAGTGTGGATCACAAGCGTGGCGTCGCCAGACAACTCCGGGTAATGTCCTCTCAGGTATTCCGCCACGTCGTCGCAGTTGCGCGTATCGTCCGTCATCAGGAACAGGATGGCTTTCTTGCCCATCTTTTCGTGCTCTGCATATGCCTTGCGCCATTCAATAACGCCCAGGTCGATATAGTCGGCATACTTCTCGGTGTACTTGGCGCTCTGCCGTTCAACCAGCTTTGCCCGGCTCGGACCGTCCGGCAATACTGGATGCTTCACGACATTCTGCGCGATGGCTTCCACCAGCGGATAGTCCGCCACCGTCTGTACAAATATCCCCCCGTTGTTGCCGCGCGGAGTTGCCGTCACGTCCACCTGTAACGCAAGAGCGCCGTCCTTCTGTAGCAACCGATTGTGAATGTCCTCGATTGACTTAAACCAGGCCATCTTAGGGTCGTGGATATGGTGCGCTTCATCGTTCAAGACCATCAGTTCGTCAATCTCACGCACAATCATTCCCAAATCTACTTTGGAGTCTGTTGTCGCTCCGGTTGGTCGCGGCCCCAGAAAGTAGTTCATCGTGTCGTCATCGTCGGGCGAAGGCGCAATATCGTCCCCGGCGTAGACGCGGTGAATGTTTGTCAGGAAGATGTTTCCGGTCTTCCGTGTCACGCGGACGTCGTCCTGCACATGTAGAGTCAGTTGGAAGTCGTCCCGCCAGTTGCGTCCGTCCACCCCGTTGTCCGGCAGAATCGGGTCATCCTTCAGGAAGATGCGCAGCCCGTCGAAGTCTTTGCGAATTCGGTCCAGCACGATGATGTTCGGCGCGATCACCAGAAAGTTCCGCGACAGCTCCGAGTCTGGTTCATACGTCTTATGAAAAAAGCTCCAGGCGAGCGCAAGGCTCAATACTTTGGTTTTCCCGGCGCCAGTCGCCATTTTGACGACAAGGCGCAACCAGCTTTCATCGAACATTCCGCCAGCTACGACGCCTGATCCGTCAAACCGCATCAGATCATGCTTGTCCTTTGCCCCGACCACCTCATAGAGATAGATGATCGTCTCTATCGCCTCACGCTGCGCGAAGTAATACTGGAACTCTGCCATGCTGCCATCGGCCTGTGGCATCAGATGAGGCGTCAGGAACCACCATTGCAGCAGGCTCCGGCTCGTTCCGGTCGCGCCGGCGTACCCGCCGTCGCGCCACTCCTTTACCTTTTTGCGCAGCGCCGGCACAAGCGGCGGCATCAGCTTCTCGGCGCTTGTCTCCCGTAGGGTCTCATCCGCAGGAAACCACCGAACAGACGGGTCGAGGATGGCATACGGTGAATCGGGAAAATTCGGGTGGAGCGCCATTACTTTTTGCCTCCAACCGTGACTTCCACAATCGTCATCGTGTCGTTTCCAAAGATATCCACCACCTTCACGGCGATCTTCCGCCTACCCGGAGGGCACTCCCGCGCAACGCTTTTCAGCTCCAGGCTGCGGTCTTTCTTTGTTCGGAATGTCTGCCACTCATTCTCAAAGATGTAATCACCCGTCCAAACCTCTTCATACGCTTCCAAGTCCATCTGCGGCGGCTCCATTCCGGCAATGGAGGGCTGTTCTTCTGGAACGATAGGTTTGCGAATAATTTCCCTTTTGCTCTCCCAGTCGAAGTCCACCGCCCAGTAGTCGATCCAGTCAGACCACTTTTTTGTCAGGACCTCCCGCGTCACGATGCCGTTCTTGTCCTTCGACACCTTTACGATCTGGCCCTTCTCAACCACAATCTTGCTGGCCTTGTCTTTCAGTTGTTCCTCTGCCGCAGCGATGGAGTCCTGCGTGTAAAAGACGGAGAAGTCTGTCAGCTCGATCGCCACGCTGTTCTTCGTCACATGCGGCTTCACCTCAATGAAGGAGACATCGTAGAAGCGCACCTGATTCTTCTCCACCGCGCGTTTGTCGAAGACTTCAGCGGGGATGTACTTGGGCGCGATGTCGATGCCCTTGGCGCGGGCCTCGTCGAGCACATTCGGAAAGAGGCCCATCTCAAACTCGAAGCCCAGAATGTCCACACGCGTAATGCGCTTCTGCCTGCACTCGGCGATGACCTCTTCCACATACAGCCGTGTCACCGGCATGTTTACCGGCCCGACAGAGACCAGCCGACCGGCCTTCTTGCCATGAAACGTCGCAAAGCCATCTGTCTTCTCTGCCCGGTAAGCCCGCAGAATCAGGTCAAGGAAGGCTGCCTCCTTCTGCGCAAGCTGCGCCTGCTGCTCCGCCTCACGCAGATTCGGATTCACGCCGACATAGTGCTGACGCTCATACTTGCCAAGGTTCAAGATCTCGAAAGCACGATAGTCCTTGCCTGCTGCTTTCAGGTTTCGCTGAACCCCAATCAACCGCTTACGCGTCGTATGGATTGCAAACTTACCCAGGTCAGTACTGATCCACTTACGGCCCAGCTTCTCTGCTATCGCCGCTGTTGTTCCGGAGCCAGCAAAAAAATCGGCAACCAAGTCTCCCTCGTTTGAAGAAGCTTGAATTATCCGCTGCAAGAGGCTCTCAGGTTTTTGAGTCGCATATTGCGTGTCTTCAATAGCTTGAGAGTTTACTGGCGAGAGGCTAGTCCAAACGCTTCCGACCGGGACGCCAGGCATTTCATCCAAAAATCGGCGAAGCTGAGGACGCCCGCCAGCCTTTTTCGCAATTTCGATACGCCCCTCGGAATACAGTCGCTCCATCGTTTCATATTCGTAGCGCCAACCCAATTTAGGTGCTTTGTGGCCGCGCCATTCATACATCATGTTCGGTCTCGGATTTGGGCTAGTGATGTTGTCTAACCGATATTTCCTGCCATCCGATGTCTCGTTCGTATACTTGGAATCAAGATAGTCTTCCGAATACGCTTCAAATGCTGGATTCCAAATGAACGAATCCCCACGCGTCTTCCAAATCACTGCGTCGTGAATAACACCCCAGCGCTTACTGTCGCCATGGGCTGTAACCCTTTTCCAGATAATCTCAGTAGACGGACGGCCTGAGCCGAATACCTCTTCGACAAGAGCACGCACGAGGTAGCTGATATTCGGGCCAATGTGGACGTAAATGCTTCCATCGTCAGCAAGTAGATCGTGCATAAGCAACAAACGCTCATAGAGCATGGCAATAAAACTGTCAGCGCCGCGACCCCATGTATCCCGGTAAGCAATTTCTTCCAAGATTCCCGGCTTCTTCGTGAAAGTCTCATCCCCAATTTCTATACCCATTGAAAAGTCCGCACCCACATCGAATGGCGGATCGATATAGATAAGTTTCAAGCCGCCCTGCGCTTCGATCTCATCACGCAACGGTCCGTTTTTCAGCGAAGAAAGAATTAGTTTGTTGTCGCCCCAGATGAGCTTGTTCGTCCAACCCTTCAACTGGCGCCCCCGCGCATCGAACAGTCCGCCCTGGGCAGCCGTATCCTCCGGCTTCTCCGCCCGAGGCTCGTCCACCTGTTCGATTACCTGAAACGGCAGAACTACGTTCGTCACCTCGTTGGTCTTCCCGTTCCAGACCAGTTCCACCTCACGCTTGTCGTCAAACAGCAGAAATCGGTACTTCTCCGGCAGTGGCTTTCCCGCCTCCACAAATCGGATTACTTCCTGCTGCTCCAGCTCGGTTAGTTTTGCCATCCGTCACCACTCACAAAGTCAATTTCCGAATCCTTTGTCATGTTTTTCCACGCGCCGTTCTGTTCTTCCCGTTCGGAACAAAACAAGGAGACATTTTGAGCACTGGCAAAAGCTGTTAAGGGACACAATGAAGGATAAATCAACACCCCACGGATCACGGTCTTCCCCATGTAAGAACCGGGATGCTCAATGGCAAGCCCGTCGGGTGGGCGGGCAATGGCGCTCCTGCCGCCCGTGCAGGAGCAACGCCCAAGGGTGGGAAGACGGGCGCACGAAAAAATGGGTCTGCCGAGGCAGACCCCAAGGTGATTCCTGACTTCTACGCCGATCTCCTGAGTTTTGATTGAACAGGCTTTCCGGCAGGCTTCTTCGCCAGCTTCACTTTTTCCTTTGCGGCGAATTCCTGTTCACTTTGAGAGAAATGGCGTCGGTGTCCACCTTGTACGTACTGGCAGCATCGCGCAGGACTGTTACAGCATTTGTCCGCGCAGCGGCAAGCAGGATGGTCGTTTCCACGAGCAACCGGGAGAGCGTGCCCTCATCAGCGCGACGAATGAAGGCCGCCAGAGTCTTGCTGACGCCTCCATCATCCCGCTTCTGCCGGATGCCGTGCTGACGCGCCAACATCTCCAGGCGGTTCTCATCCATGACGCCTACCAGCTTCTCAAGGATGAAAAGCAGATCACGCTTCATCAGCCGCACCGGGACGGCTGCGGCGATGGCGGCGAGAACGCGGATGCCTGTGGTATTGGCAATAGCAGCCTCTTTGCGCTGCTTCTCCTGTTCGGCCTTCCACTTCGCATCGTCCGTGCTGGTTTGCTTTTTCGGATGATGCACCGGGCAGGCGGGATTGGCGCAGACCTTGTGGACAGTGCCAACGTCGCTGCCTTCGGTAATGATGGCGTCGGTGGTGAACTTGCACACCTTGAACTCCGGGCGCGTTGCCTCGTCTTTCGATTTCGGCTTGTCGTCGCGGATGGCGGTGTACTTGTTGCGCGGAAGCGTGGTGCTGCCCTCCTTCTGTACGCCGTAGGCGGTGCTGATCTGCACGATTTGCGGTTTCGCCGCAATCGTCTTGGCAAGATGCGCCGAGACCTTCGATTGGTAGCAATTCGGATCGCTGCACGAATCCTGCTTGCCCAGTTCGGAGAAGAGTAGCTTGTTGTGTCCCGTCCGCTTCGGGCAGTCCACGCAACTCCCGGCCACCGGGACAAGCTGCGCATCCCGCTTGTCGAACGGGGCTTCTTTCAAAATGAGCAGGATGTTCGACTCAATCCAGAACTGGAGATTGCGAACGGGGAGAAGGATGCGTTTCGCCTTCTGCCCGCCCGCGCTCCAATCCTCCTTGAAGCAAGCGGCAAGAGCCTGTTCCTGCTGGTCGGGCTGGAGTTTTGCCAGCAGGAGCGCATGGCCTACGCCAATCTCATCTTTCGAGAATGCCTCGACCACTGCGGGGGCAAGCTCGGTCAGCTTCAATCGAGCAAGGCAGTATGCGGGCGATTTGCCTGTCTTCGCCGCAATCTGTTCGATGCTGTACTTGGGTTCGTCCAGATTGAGCAAAGCGCGAAAGCCCTGCGCTTCATCCAAGGGATGCACGTCTCTTCGTTGCAGGTTCTCCACGATGGACATTTCGATAGCCTGAGCATCGGTGAGTTGCACGATACGGACGGGAACGCTGTTGACTTCGGCCAGTCGTGCGGCGCGGTAACGCCGTGCTCCTGCGACAATCTCAAAGCTGCGCTCACTCAATGGACGCACAAGCAAGGGAGAGAGAACGCCCTGGGCGCGGATGCTGGAGGCCAATTCCTGCAAGGCCACATCGTCAAAGGTGCGGCGCGGGTTATTCTTCGATTCGGTGAGAAGAGAAAGCGAGACATTGCGGTATTCGGTTGCATTGATGACTTGAGTTTCCATGATGCAAGCTCCTTTCGAGCGATTGAGGGTGAATGGAAACGGAGCGGAGACGTGCTGGCTGTTCCGCTCCGAAGAGAGCGGACTAGCTCCGAATGCACTTGTCCGTGAACGCTTCTAAAAAGCCCTGGGCGCGGATGTTTCTGTCCCAAAGCCGCGCAAACTTCCGGTGCTGCTCGTAGAGGTTGGGAACGAAGACGTAATTTGTCCCCTCGATATAGCGGGAATACTGCTCTACTCCCACGTAATCGTTGCGCCAGTAGTAGGCCGATAACTCTAAGCTGCACAGCGGCGGCTTCGACAACTCGAAGCACATCTCCGGGTCGCGCATGAGGTCGCCGTTCTGTTCGCCATAGTGGGCTATGGAGATGGCAGGGCTGCCAAGCGGCCCCGGCTCCGGTGTGGCCTCGATGACAAGGGCCATATAGGGCGGGTTCTCGACCTTGAGGGAGAGCGTGGGCCGGTATCCCCCGGCCCGCTCAAGAATGCGAAGAATGGTCTTCATTACCCCACCTCCGCAAGCTCGGTGGTGGTCATCGCTTCCTCGATGGAAGGCTCCAACGCGGCAAGGATGACAGCGGAGGTCTGCTGGATGACTTCAAGCGATTCGGCCAGCAAGGATGCGTTACCGTGGTAAAGCTGGATGTAGTCGGCGGATGCGGTTCCGGTTTCGAGTCCTACGGCCTTGCCGATGATGAACGCGATCGCCTCGGCCTCTGTCTCACGCACAACCTTTGTTGTGGCCGTGCGCCGCTCGGCCTTGTGCAACATCTCGTGCGCCAGCTCATGCACTAAGGTGCTGAACTCTTCGGCTTTCGATTGTCCGGGCAGGATGGCGATGCGTCCGCCGTAGCTCATGCCAAGCGCGGGGGCGATGCGCTCGGTAAAGACAAGCTCGATGCCCTGACGCTCGATGAAGGCAATGAGGCGGTCGCGGTTTTCTCCCACGTCGCCGCTGATCTCGCGCAACTCTGGAAGCTCCGCGCCTTCGGTCTGCGAAACATCGAAAACATAGGTGGAACGGAAGCCAACCAATACCGCCGTATTCTGCTTGGCAATGTCCTTCTCGGCTTCCTCCTGCTTCTTGCGACGGACGCCGATGATGGGAGCGAGAATGCGAATGCCTTTCTCGCCTTTCTTCACAGAGCGGCCTAGCTCTTTCCACTTCCAGAACCCCGCTACTCTCGTGGCGTTGGGGCGCTGCCGTGCGATCTCCAAAATGTTGCCGAAACTGTAATTGTGAAAGCGGCTCATCGCATTCAGATAGGCGGTGAGGGCGTCGGAATGTCCTGTCTCTAGCTGCTCGATGAGGCTTTGCACGTTGGCGGCGATTACTTCTCTCGCCGTGCGTGGCTGCTGCTGGTCGGTGTTGCTGCTGGTGGTGGTGGCGATGGTGCTCATGGTGTTTGCTCCTTTGCTTTGGCTTTTGCTTTTCATGCCGTGCGCGGCATGTACCTACATGCCGAACGCCTCCTGGCGAAGGCGGGCGGCAAGGCGCAAGGGAGGGGTATCCCCACCCGGAGCGGAGCGGAGGGCGAGCGCAGCGAAGGTCTGCACAAGCGAAGCGCGGAAGATTGGGGAAACCCTTGCGCCGCGCCAGGGCAGCGCCCTCAGCGAAGGTTTGGTTTCCTTATTCGTGCGCGTCAGCGCACATAATTTTCAGGGTCGCGTCGCGGCAGGAACAGGCCGCGGAGGTGGGAAGCGGAGAACGCGAAGCGGTCAAAGAGAGGGAGGAAACTTCCTCCCATGACGTGCGCTATGAGGGCAGCAGATAAAATGAATCCAAACAGTTTTATTTCTTGAATCTCACTTGGTTTGTTATTTGAGGAAGTCGTGATTAACTGCCTTCGTTTAGTGCGTAATATTGGCCAATTCGACTCGGTAGCAACTAGCGGAGTCACCTTCCAGTTGCAGCGCAATGTCTTCCTGTATGCCGAAAACGGACGAGGCAAGACGACGCTAACTGCGATCCTGCGTTCGCTCCAGACGGGCGATTCAGTACACATTCTCGAACGCAGACGACTATCGGCAAACCAACCGCCTCATGTTGTTTTGGACTGCACAGGTGATCCGCCGTCAGCGATGTTCCAGAATGGTGCATGGAATCGTACTGTGCCCGACGTCGCCATCTTCGACGACCGCTTCGTCGATGAGAACGTCTGTTCCGGGTTGGATGTAGAGTCTGGACATCGCCAGAATCTCCATGAACTTATCCTTGGCCCGCAGGGCGTGGCGCTCAATCGTGCTGTCGCGGCATTAGTCCAGCAGATTGAAGCTCACAACACAAGAATGCGAACTGCTGCCAGTGCGATTCCAGCCAATGATCGCGGCGGATTGTCGGCAGACGATTTCTGCGATCTTCCAGCGCGAGCTGACATAGAGGATGCGATTCTCGGCGAAGAACGATCACTAGCAGCAGCACAACAATCCGCTTCTGTGAACGCGACAAGCGCGTTTGACTCATTGAATCTTCCTGGCTTTAACCTTGACGAGATAACGGCACTTTTAAGTCGTGACATGCCTGCTCTCGACGCGGAAGCTGTGCATAGGGTTCAAGAGCATATTGCAACGATTGGCGAGGGAGGCGAATCCTGGGTGTCTCAGGGCATACCACGTATTCATGGAGACGATTGCCCCTTTTGCGCTCAACCGCTAGAAGGATCATCCGTTCTCGGAGCATATCGAGAGTATTTCGGTGAAGGTTATGCTGCGCTTAAAACGCAGATTGCTGGTTATGCTCAGTCCGTGCAACGGGCGCACGGTGGCGAGGTCACAGCCGGATTCGAGAGGAACCTGCGGGTGATCGTGCAGCGGGAGCAATTTTGGAGACAGTTCACGGAAATTCCTGACTTAACGCTGGACACCGCTTCGATCGTTCGTGATTGCCAAACTGCTCATAGAGCCGTATCAGCAGCTCTAGCAGCTAAATTGCAAGCCCCACTCGAAGCGATTCAATTACCCAGAGAAGACATGGCCGCAATCGAAGCGCATCAACAGAATCTGGTGCGGATGGAAAACTACAATCAGAGTCTCACCGAAGCAAACCGCAGCATTGCGGTCGTTAAAGAGAGAGCCGGCAATGCGAGTGCAACTGTGACCCAAGCCAATTTGGCTCGATTGAGAGCGGTGCGAGCGCGCCACAGCGCGGCGATGATCCCACTCTGCGATGAATATCTGGCTGCGAAACAGGCGAAACGGAGTACGGAGCAGCAGCGCGACGCGGCGAAAGAGGCACTCGAACAATACAGGGCCACGGTATTCCCCGGTTATCAGACGGCGATCAATAGATATCTCTCTCGATTTAACGCAGGCTTCCAGGTGGATCGAGTTTCATCCGCCGATACGCGTGGCGGCCCGACCTGCAATTACAGTCTCGTCATTAACAACACTCATGTGGCGGTGTCCGGGGGCGCGGAACGCGCCGGCGAGCCATCCTTCAAAACAACACTTAGTGCTGGTGATCGAAACACTCTAGCCCTAGCATTTTTCTTCGCGGCTTTGGAACAAGATCCGGCGTTGGCAACCAAAATTGTCGTAATTGACGATCCGGTGTCCAGTCTTGATGAACATCGAATGTTAGCAACGACACAAGAACTGCGGCGCTTTTCGCAAAGGGTTGGACAGATGATCGTGCTGTCGCATAGTAAATTGTTCCTCTGTCGTTTATGGGAAGGAGCCGATCCCAACACGCGATCAGCTTTACAAATCGAGCGCAATGGGAACGGATCAACGGTTGTCGCCTGGGATGTTCGGCAGGATGCTATCACAGAGCATGATCGGCGAGATGCACTATTCAACGAGTATCGTACAAATGGTCCTAACGGCAATAGCCGTGAGGTAGCGCGGTCAGTCCGTCCTCATTTGGAAGCCTACCTGCGTACTGCTTGTCCCGCCACATTTCCCCCTGGGACGTTGTTGGGTCCATTCCATGCAAGATGCGAACGAGAATATGGGCGCCCGTCACAAATTCTTAACCGGCACAAAATAGACGAACTGTTTGACCTGAAGGAATATTCCAATCGGTATCACCACGATACGAATCAGGCATGGGAGACAGAGGCCGTTAGCGATGGGGAGTTGCTCGGTTATCTAGGGAGGCTCTTGGCTTTCACTCGACCATAGAAATAGGCTATTGGCTATCGAATAAGTCCACTTGTTCATTGGTGGTGCCCGACTTTTCTATCATCTTGGCGCGCATCTCATTCGCCGACAAGATACGGAGGAGATGAACCGGTGGACTTTCAAAAGTAGTCAAATATTCTGCATAGTCACGCGGCTCAAGGAAAGTCGTCATGCGGTCGTGGATTGGTTCAACAAGTTCGTTCGGTTCTCCGGTAAGTACCGCAAAGGTGCGTTCCCACTGATTCGTCTTCGGGTTCTTCCAGATCTGCCAGAGACCGGCCATGCCGAAGGGCTGCTGGCCGGGAATGCTGATTTCATACTTCGGCTTCTTGCCGTTCTCCACTTTCTGCCATTCAAAGATGGCATCGGCAGGAACGATGCAACGGCGTTGCTCGAATGAATCCTTCCAAAACTTCGAGGTCTCGATGCCCTCGGAGCGGGCGTTGAATAGAAGACGGTCGGGCAGCTTGAACCCCCACCGCATCAGCTCAATCCGGCGTTCGCCTTGGCGAGTGACGGAGACGACCGGCTGTACGGAACCGGGCGCAATATCGTCCTCGGGAGCGACGTCGATGTCATCCAGACCGGCAGTTACCCCGAAGGCGTCGGCAATGCGTTGCTTGTCGGATTTGCGACGGTAGCGGCCACACATGAGTCCAGTGTATTCCCGGCCCAGTTTCCAATAAAACTAAGCCGCATATCAGCAATGACTTAGAGGCATCCTGCACAAGTAACAGGTCAAGCGCCGTTTGACATGCCCCGGCTGGCATAGGCGAAGATAAAGCGAAGACAAATCTATGCCCTCGTCCGCCGCAATTCGTCTTCAGATCGAAACAACATTGGCAAACCGGGTGCCTGCCCCCCTGACGCTCAAGATCAAGCAGGCCCCAGAACTGTTTGCGACCCGCATTGCGGAGGTCGATACGGTTCTGGACGGCGGCATTCCACGCGGCGGCATCACCGAGGTAGCAGGCGCGGCATCGACGGGTAAAACCTCGTTTGGTCTATCGGCCATCAGCGCCATTACACAATCTGGTGCTGCCTGCGCCTGGGTCGATGTCAGCGATGCGCTCTCGCCCGAGTCGGCGGCGGCGGCGGGTGTGGAACTGAAGCGACTGCTCTGGCTCCGCACCTCGACAGAGCGCAAACAGAAGCTCACAGACAAACCGTGGCCACGACTGGAACAGGCATTGAAGGCGACCGATTTACTCCTTCAGGCTGGAGGCTTCGGAGCCATCGTCCTCGATATGAGCGATGTGCTCCCGCAACACATCATGCGTATTCCTCTGGCGACGTGGTATCGATTCCGCCTCGCGGCGGAGCAGGCCCGCACCGCGCTCATCTTTCTTTCGCAAGCGCCCTGCGCTCATAGTTGTGCCGCTCTCGCCTTGCGTTGCGAACCGGCCAATGTTCGATCTTTCAGCAGCAACGGTGAGACGGCGCTCTTTGAGCATCAGCAATACACGCTGATACGAGAAAGGAACCGCAACGAAAGCTCTGTCTTCCTTCAGAAGAAACCACTCCTGCGTGCGGCATGGCACGCCGAAACGCTGTGGTCGCGGGTGCGGTAATGTATGCCGTCCTCCATCCTCCGAACTTCTATGCACAGGCGGCGGCGCATCCGCGCCCGGAATTCCGGAAACGGCCTTTTGCGCTGCTCGACGGGGAGCCACCGGCAGAGTTCGTGATTGCTGCGAACAAGGCCGCACGCGTTTTAGGAGTCGAGGCAGGCATGACGCGCCTGCAAGCAGAATCGTTCCCTGAAGTCACGGCGCTCTCGCGGACGCCAGCGGACGAAGCCTCGGCACACACAATCCTTCATAACGTCGTGTGCCTCTTCTCTCCACGCATCGAGCACATCAAAATATTTCCCGGCACTTATGCGCTCGACATCGAGGGCATGAATCGTCTGTACGGCGACGCGACACAACTCGCGGCCAGGCTCCGGCGGCACACGATGGCTGCTGGCTTCCTTGCCAACGTAGCCGTCGCGGAAAATTTCCATGCGGCGGTCTGCCTCGCATTGGGCAGAGCTGGCGTCTCGATTGCAGCGCCGGGCTGCGAGAGAGAGGCATTGCGGGATCTTCCTGTGCATGTGCTGCCCCTGGAGCCGGAACATGAAGAGACATTGTATTCGTGGGGCGTCCGCACCTGCGGGGAGTTGGCTGCGCTCCTTGAAACTGACCTGATTGCACGTATCGGTCAGGCCGGCAAAAAACTCCATGCGCTTGCTCGTGGCGAATGGCCTCATCTGATGTTTCCGATAGAGCCGAGTTTCGCGGATGGGCTGACCGAACGCATGGAGTTGGATCATCCGGTAGAGGTGCTGGAGCCGCTGCTTTTTCTGCTCTCTCGCATGACAGACGCATTGCTGGAGCGGGTGAAGGAAAAGGCCCTTGCGATTGCCTCGCTGCGGGTCGTGCTGCATCTCGAAGGCTCCAAGCAGCATGAGCGTATCGTCCGGCCCGCTCTGCCGCTTCAGGACAAACCGACATTGCTCAAGCTGCTGCAACTTGATCTGGAGACGCATCCGCCAAGCGCCGCGATTCTCCGTCTCGAACTGCACGCGCAATCTGCCGCACCGTACCGGGCACAGCATGGCTTGTTTCTGCCGCAAGCGCCGGAGCCGGGACGATTGGAGGTTACGTTGGCGCAGTTGAAAAAACTCCTGGGCGATGAGCGTGTCGGTTCGGTGGAACTGAAAGACGATCACAGACCGAATGCGTTCCGCATGGTTCCATTCGCGCCTCCCCCGCCCGCGAAGAGGGAAAAGCAATCCCTATCCGTGCCTACGGCTCTGCGTGTCTCCCGGCCTCCGCAGGCGGTCGGCGTCGCTCTCACAGACGACAGGCCCACGCGAGTCTTTTGGGGCGGGCAGAGATATGCCGTCCGTGAGATCGCGGGGCCGTGGCGGGTCAGCGGGCAGTGGTGGTCGGAAGCCAACTGGTGCCGCGAAGAGTGGGACGTTCGGCTGACAACCGAAACCTCTGAACGTGTCTGTCGCATCGCCTTCGATCCTCGCTCCCGCTGCTGGTATATGCAGGGGACGTATGACTGAGTACATCGAACTGCACGCACGCTCTGCGTTCAGCTTCCTCGAAGGCGCGTCGATGCCAGAGTTCCTGATACAGGAGGCCGCAGCGATGGAGATGCCCGCGATGGCGCTGTTGGATCGCA
This sequence comes from uncultured Verrucomicrobiae bacterium, assembly GCA_963716225.1. GTDB lineage: Bacteria > Acidobacteriota > Terriglobia > Terriglobales > Acidobacteriaceae > Granulicella. Next base: position 3,309,119 of record OY970299.1, read on the forward strand.
ACGGTGTCTATGGTGCGCCGCGCTTTCACATGGAAGGCCAGAGGCAAGGTGTGCGGGCGCATATCGGCGCAGAGATTAGCGTGAGCGATATGGGACAGCGATTGCGGCCTGCATCATACCTGCCGCATCAGCATCCCATTGAACCTGTACGGCTGCCGCTCCTGGCCGAGTCCAGCACCGGCTACAAAAATCTCTGCCGGCTCATCACCCGTTTCAAACTACGCGAGGAAACGAAGGCCGAAGGCGCTGCGCTTACCAGAGACTTTGAGGAGTTTAGCGAAGGTTTAGTGTGTCTCACAGGCGGTAGTGAGGGGCCGCTGGCCGCTGCGTTAATAAGCGGTGGCTATGACGCCGCACAAGAGAGCGTCGAACGGCTGATACGTCTCTTCGGCCAGAAAAATGTCTATGTCGAGGTACAACGCCACTTCGAACGTGAGGAAGAACACCGCAACCGGATGGCGATTCGCATTGCACGGTCGCTGAACCTGCCGCTGCTAGCTACGGGTGGCGTGAACTATGCGACGCAGTATGAGCGTGAAATCCTCGATCTCTTCACCTGCATTCGGCATGGGGCGACGCTTGATACCGCAGGCCGATTGCTGACGGCGAATGGAGAGCGGCATCTCCGTTCCGCACGCGAGATGCAGAAACTCTTCTATGACTATCCCGATGCCATCGCCAACACGCGAGAGCTATCCACGCGCCTGCAATTCGAGTTGACCGACCTCGGTTATGAGTTCCCGGCGTATCCCGTACCGGACGGGCAGACGATGGACTCGTTTCTCCGCAAGCGGGTAGAGGAAGGCATCCGCAACCGCTATCTGCCGAAGAATGACGCTGCGCTCTACACCAAAGCCGTCAAGCAGGCAGAACGCGAATTGACGTTGATCGAGACGTTGGGGCTGGCGGGATATTTCCTGATCGTGTGGGACATCGTTCGTTACTGCAAGGACAATGGCATTCTGATCCAGGGCCGCGGTTCCGCGGCAAATAGCGTCGTCTGCTATGCGCTCGAAATCACCATTGTCGATTCGGTCGGTCTGGACCTGCTCTTTGAGAGGTTCTTATCGGAGGAGCGTGGCGAGTGGCCGGACATTGATCTTGACCTGCCGAGCGTGACTGACCGCGAGCGAGCCATCCAATACGTCTATCAGCGATACGGTGAATTGGGAGCGGCCATGACCGCGAATGTCACGACCTACCGTAGCCGCTCCGCGTCCCGTGAGGCGGGCAAGGCGCTCGGATTCGATAGAGAGACGGCTGGACGGCTCTCTGGATTGGTAGGCGCGTGGGAATGGAAGGGGCCAAGCGACACGCTGGAGAACACCTTCAAGACTGCTGGCTTCGATATGCGGAACGCACGTATAGCGAAATATCTGGAGCTGTGTGAACGGCTACAGAACCTTCCCCGCAACCTCAGTCAACACTCCGGCGGCATGGTGATCTGCCAGGGACACCTTGATTCGGTGGTGCCGATTGAACGTGCGTCAATGGCCGGGCGCACGGTCGTCCAGTGGGATAAAGACGATTGCTCGGACATGAAGATTATCAAGGTCGATCTGCTCGGCCTCGGCATGTTGGCTGTGCTCGCGGACTGCCGGGAACTGGTGCCGAAGCATTACGGGAAGACGCTCGACTATGCCCAACTGTCGCAGGATGCCGAAGTTTATGAGGGCATCCAAAAAGCGGATACCGTTGGGCTGTTTCAAATCGAGAGCCGCGCTCAGATGTCCGCGCTACCACGCACGAAGCCGAAATGCTTTGCTGATCTGTCCATGCAGGTAGCCATCATCCGCCCTGGGCCAGTGACGGGCAAGTTCGTCAATCCGTATATTGAGCGCCGGCTGGGCAGGCAGCCGGTCACATACCTGCATCCGTCCTTCGAGCCATTCCTTCACAGAACGCTCGGTGTCCCTCTCTTTCAGGAGCAAGTGATGAAGGTGGGGATGGTTGCCGCAAATCTGACCGGAGGCGAGGCCGAAGAGCTACGCAAGGCGATGGGCGGCAAACGATCGGATGCCATCCTTACCCGGATGAGGGAACGACTGATTAATGGCATGACCGCTAACGGCATCGCGCCGGAGGTGCAAGTTGAGATTCTGCGGATACTCTCGACCGTCAGAGAGTTCATGTTTCCCGAGTCGCACGCACATAGTTTTGCATCCATCGCGTATTCGAGCGCCTATACGAAGTTCCACTATCTCGCTGCCTATACCGGCGCTCTCCTGAACAATCAACCGATGGGCTTCTACAGCCCCTCGACGATCATCAACGACGCAAAGCGTCACGGCCTGAAGGTTCTGCCCATCGATGTACAGCACTCCGAATGGAACTGCACCCTCGAAACGCTGAGTGAAGTCGAGCGCACAAAGTACACCGACCCATTCGCACTGCGAATCGGACTCCGCTATGTGAAGGGACTACGGCAGGAGATGGGGGAGGCCATCGCTGAAGCGAGAGGATGCGACGGACCGTTCGCATCGGAATACGATCTCAAGCGACGTGTGCCTGCCATACGCAAAGCGGAGCTGGCGTTGTTGGCGAAGGCCGGCGCATTCAACTGGACGGGCAATAAACATGACCGCCGCACGGCACTGTGGCGGGCGGGACGTGCTGGACAGAGTGCAGGGCCGCTCTTTGAGAACATACCCGACGAATACGAAATCGAAGATTCGTCACCACTGTTGAGCATGACCATAGATGAACGGTTGGTGGCGGACTTCTTCATCACTGGCTTTACCATCGGCCCGCATCCGATGGCTTATCACCGGACGCAGATGAACGAATGTGGCGTCCTGAGTGCCGCTGAGCTGAAGTCCATTCCTGACGGGACGTTTGTTCGGGTGGCTGGGGCAGTTATTGCGAGGCAGCGTCCCGGCACCGCAAGCGGCTTTATCTTTCTGAGCAATGAAGATGAAACAGGCATCTCCAATGCCATCATTCACCCCAAGCTCTATGAGCAAAACAGAGTGGCCGTAACGCGAGGCAAGTTCCTCATGGTGGAAGGCGTTCTTCAAAATCAGGATGGTGTCATATCGGTGAAAACATCTGCGATTCGTGTCTTGGAACTTGGAACGATTGACATGCGCTCGCATGATTTTCACTGAGTTTGCCTCTCGCTGCCGCAAGCAACGGGGAGACAAATCGCAAATCATTGCGTTTGTGGGGGATTGCACCTAAAATGAGGCGTCCTTTGTATTACTTGACGAATATGCCTGGTGATGCTCGACCCTGGGGTACGACCGCGTGGGAAAACCATGTGCAGCTTCTCATAAAGAAGCGATATGCTCATCCTCCCGGATCGTATCAACAAATCTCGGCCACCGTACATGGCGACTGCGGCCTCGAAGGCTTCGCAGTGGATCGTACTGCGTACCAGTGCTACGCAGCGCAGGAGTGCATGAATTCCCAGCAACTCTACACTAAGCAGCGGAACAAGATTACCAGGGATATTGGGACCTTCATCAAAAAGGAGAATGAGCTTGTAGAGATTCTAGGGGACATCAAGATTGGCATCTGGAATTTTGTTGTCCCGTATTGGACGGACAAAGACCTTCTGAAACATGCGACCGCCAAGACGAGCGAAGTGAGGGCACTTAAGCTCAAACATGCGGACCATGATTTTCGGATTTCAGTCCTTACCGCGGATGACTTTGCTGTTGAAGCCCAACTTTTGGCGCGAATTGATCTCTACAAATTTGACCCGCAAACGCCTTCGGTCTCTACAGAGAGTCTTTCAACTTGGATGGCAGGGACTGCTAATCTGGATTTAGTGAAGAATCTAGCAAGGAAAGCAGCGCTCATCGGTGCTGGGAAAACGGAGCAATCTCGAAGTAGATTTCAGGGGAGAATGGCAGCGAACTATATCGGTGGGAATATAGTCCTCGGTCAACTTGAGCAAGAACTGCCCGAAACATACGGCAAGGTGATCGACTTCAAGGTGCAGCGAGAAGCCGACCTTGAGGCCGAATCGTTCTCCACGAGCAAAGTTCCTTCAGAATTTTTCGAGTCAACGCTGCAACAGTACCGCTCTGAACTTGTAAATATTCCGGGGATCAGTCCTCGGATCGCTGCTACTTTGGCCAACGAGGCTGTTGCTGACTGGTTATTTCGTTGCCCGATGGATTTTGACTGATGCCGAACGCGCCTAATCGCGAAGAAACCGTAATCGACATGCCTTTTCGCTTCCAGCGGAAACCGATGGCGATTGCGGCAGAGCTACGCCCAGACTGGAAGGTGATGACGCTGTTAATGAGCCTGCAACTAAGTTCCCACGGCGGGAAAAGCTCATTGAAGCGATTGCACGTTCTCAATTGGGCCGTTCGCTCGAAACGCTTTGGCGAAGATTTTACTGCCATTCTGAACGATCCGTCGCCGTTATTCGGCTTTGCAATTCGATTCGAGCCTGCCTTTTCTCGTGCGATTGACCTCGCTGTGGGTCATGGATTGGTGACGTGGGTAGGAGGAAACCGCCTGCAGATTTCTCCTAAAGGCAAGCAGGCTGTAACCGCCGCCCTCAAAGACCAGATGTTGATGCAACAAGAACGTACTTTCCTGCAAACACTTGGCAAGTCGGTGACCGAGGCTATCGCAGACCGGGTTCTCGGGACAAGGTAATGGCAAATGCTCCGAATTAGACATCTGAACATCAGTATCAATACGGATCAAGGTGTGTTCGGAGCAAAGCGAGACTTTCGCGACGGCTTGAATGTTGTACGTGCCGAAAACTGGGCAGGAAAATCTACGCTACTTCAGTCGATCATCTACGCCTTGGGTCTCGAAGGCATGTTCACGCCTTCTCACGAAGTGCCTCTCCCTCACGCAGTCACTGATTATTTGGAAACGCCGAGCGGTCGGGCAAAAGTTCTTGACTCGATGGTATCGATCGAGATCGAGAATGCTAAAGGCCAATTCATGACCGCGCAGCGTAGTATCGCGGGCGAGCGTCACCGTCATCTGATAACGGTCTACGATGGCAGAGCGATCACCTCTCAGGAGGGGCTTGAAACACGCACAGATTACTTTGTTCGGGAGCGCAATGCCGCAACAAGCGAACGCGGATTCCACGCAAAATTAGTGGATTTCATTGGCTGGTCTCTTCCAAGCGCTCCACGGTTTAATGACGAGGACTGCTTGCTCTATGTGGAGACGATATTTCCGCTTCTTTATGTCGAACAAAAGCTCGGTTGGGGAAGAATTCCGGCTCGGTTCCCAACATGGCTGAGTATCCGTGATGTTGCGAGGCGCACGGTGGAGTTCTTGCTGGGTCTGGATGCATACGCTATCGCTATTGAACGGGTTGCTGTTCAGGACGAGATAACGCGACTGCGTGGAGAATGGACAACGCTCAGGTCCCAAACAGCAAAGTTGATCGCCGCTGCTGGAGGTCTCGTGAACGCGTTGCCGGCCGAGCCGGTATCTGCATGGCCTCCTGATGTCGTTCCTCACATGTTGATGTCTCGCTCGAATCATTGGGTTCCGTTCGGTGAGTACAGAGGTGTCATCCGTGATCGTTTGAATACACTCGTGGTTGAGCCGATACCGTCCGCTCAGTCGGTGCAACCTCAGTTGGGGCAGGAACTTCAGGAAGCTGAGGGCCACCTAGCAGAGCGCGAACACGCTATTCGCGCACTTCTAAACAAGATTGAAACAGAACGGGAAGAAGCCGATGCTCTTCGACAACGAATTGCTGCGATACAAGATGATCTACGAAAGTACAAGGATGTAAGGCGGCTGCGCAGACTCGGATCTGACGACGATGTGCATCTCGTCGGCGGAGCTTGTCCAACGTGTCATCAAGAGCTGGTTGATTCGTTACTGGATACGGGCAAGAAAGCCGAGCCGATGTCGGTAGACCAGAACGTCAGCTTTTACGAGGAGCAGGTACAGCTTTTCTCTGCTGTGTTATCGAATTCCGAGGATTCAATCAAGTCGAGCGAAATTCAACTTCAGGCTCATCGCGCTGAAGTTGAGAAATTGCGGGATAGAATCCGTGCCATTCGAGACACTTTGGTTTCAGCCGCAAACACTCCATCAATCGAGGCCCTGACGGAGCGCATTCGTCTGGAGCAGCGCGGGGAGTCTCTCGATCGCTTGGCAGAGCAGTTCGATGACGCATTCTCCGAGTTTGGTCAGCTTGCCGAAGAATGGCGAGCCGTGCAGGAACGACGTGCTCGACTTCCCAAAGGAGCACTCTCGGATGAGGACGAGAAGAAGATCTCCTCGCTTCAGCAATCGTTCCGGGATCAGCTAATAAATTACAAGATGGGAAGCGTCGATCCTCACGAACTGAATATCTCGCGGGACTATTATCAACCTGAGGTTGACGGCTTGAATCTGGGTGCAGACGTTTCGGGCAGCGATCTAATTCGAATGCAGTGGGCCTATCTGTTGGGGCTGCTTGAGGTTGGTTTGACCTCAGGAGGAAGCAATCATCCTGGCCTGTTAATCATGGACGAGCCTCAACAACAATCTGTCGAGGAGAACTCCTTCCGAGCGATGCTTCACTACGCCGCCAATCGGAAGGGAGCACAAGTTATCCTGGCGACCAGCCATGAACGTCACGAGCTTGATCAGTATTTAGCTCAACTTGGGGATGTTACCTTGTATGAGTACAACGACGATAGAATCCTCGGCAAATTGTAGATAACGACGCACTCACAAGGCCGATACGACTTTCTCTTTCGTCTTTCCTATACACCATCTAGCTTTACTTGCCTGCCGTCCACAAGGTCTTGTACACGACGCTTAATGTCTTCACGTATCGCGCGAACCTCTGCGATGGGCAGTCCCTTGGGGTCCTGTAATGGCCAATCGTCGCGTCGCAAACCGGGAACGTAGGGGCACTTATCGCCGCATCCCATTGTGATGAGAATCTGTGCATCCCGTGCCAGTTCTTCAGTCAGCTTTTGCGGCTTTGCTCTGCTGAGGTCGATCCCTACCTCATGCATGACAGCCTGCACTTCAGGATGGACGCGTAAGCCCGGCTCCGTGCCCGCTGACATGGCCTGCGCTTTTTGCGGGTCTGCAAGCTGGTTGAAGAACGCTGCCGCCATCTGGGAACGCCCTGCATTGTGAACACACGCGAAAATGACCTTGAGCATGAAATCTCCTGCTACTTCTTTCCGATGTTGTCCAACTCGCTCTTGAGTGCCATTGCATCGAGGCTGGCAAGTGGAAGAGAAAGCATGAGGGTAATGCGCCTCTCCATAATGGAGAAAGCTTGCCTATAAGCTCGCTCGATTTCTTCTGGTGTTCCGCTCGCCGCTGCCGGGTCAGGCACACCCCAATGCGCGGTGATCGGCTGTCCCGGCCACACAGGGCAGAGTTCATTCGCGGCATTGTCGCAGACCGTGAAGACGAAGTTCATTACCGGCGCGTCCGGTTTGGCGAACTCATCCCATGATTTGCTGTGCAGACCGGCAGTGCTCAGGCTCGGAGCCTCGATCTGTCGAAGTGGCTCCGGGCGAACGATCCCCGAGGGATGGCTGCCAGCACTGTAGGCCGTAAAGTTCGCTCTGCCTTTCCAATTCATGATCGCCTCGGCCATGATCAAGCGTGCAGAGTTGCCAGTGTAGAGGAACAAAACATTGTAGTTTGGCACTGTCACTCCTACGAGCAGCACAATGGCCCGCAGCAAGGAGCGGACGTGTCGGTCTTTGGCTTGATCGCATAGACCTTCACGCTTGCGGCTGCCGCGTTGATGTCATGCTTTGTGAGCAGGTCGGTCAGTTCCGTGTGGAGTGAAACTGCCGTGTCGGGTGCGGGTACGCAGCAGGACTCTCCATCCATTGCCGGTGAGCAACAGCCCGATTGGTTCTCGACTTTGGTGTAAGCATTCAGGTCCGCTCCGCTGTCCACAATCTCGACATGCTCGAATCCAACCGCGGCCAAACCGTTCCGATACTCTTCGATCTGCATTGCGCCAGCGATACAGCCCACGTAAGCAGCCATGCTGCGTGCGACGGCTTCTGGCAATTCGCCTTTCAAGGCAATGTCACTTATGGCTACCCGGCCACCGGGCTTGAGCACTCTGACTATTTCGCGGAAGACGGCAGTCTTATCCGGCGCGAGGTTCAGGACACAATTCGAGATGACGCAATCGACAGAAGCATCCGGGAGCGGAATGCGGTCGATAGTGGACAGATAGAACTCCACGTTGGTATAGCCGCCTGCCGCTGCGTTCGCTCTGGCCCGCTCAATCATCGCCACAGTCATGTCGATGCCTATGACTCGACCCTGCGGCCCCACCATCTTCGACGCCAAGAAGACATCCAAGCCGCCACCGGAGCCGAGATCAACCACTACCTCACCAGGCCGGATGTGCGCGGTGGCCGTGGGATTTCCGCAAGACAGGCCCATATTGGCCTCTGCGGGAATCGAGGTCAACTCTTCCGCTGAATAGCCAAAGGCTTCTGCAACCGCGTTCACGCCGTGATCGTTGCTCGATAGGGTGCTCTTTGCCACTGCGCCATACTTCGACCTGACGGACTCAAGAATCTGCTCTGCCATGTTCCCACCTCCACACATATTCGCTACGCTGAATGTATCTCTTGCTTTCGTATTCGTCAAGGCATATACATTATCTATGGCAAGACGTACAAAACAGTTCGATATGCAGCAGTTCTTTCAAGCCCTGGGAGATAACACCCGTCTCCGGCTGCTCAACCTTATGGGAGACCAGGAGGTTTGTGTCTGCTACTTCGTGGAAATCCTCGGCGGTCCTCAGCCGAAGGTCTCCCGGCATTTGGCATATCTGCGAAACGCAGGGATCGTTTCGGCGCGACGAGAGGGCAAGTGGATGCACTACCGCATCGTCATGCCGCCGCACATCGGAGCGGCACAGATTCTCCGGCAGACCCTCGATTGGCTGAAGCAGGACAAGGCGATGCAATCGGATAGAGCGCGTCTGACCAAGGTTTGCTGCTCTCCGTCGAAGTATCCCGCGCTTGAAGGCGCCCCGTTACCCTCCGTTGTTACGGAGCAGTGCTGCGAGGCTTGCTAGACATGAACTCAACAGTGACACAAGGCCGCGTATGCGCTCCTACACAACGAAAAAAGTTACCCTTTCTGGACCGCTTCCTGACGCTCTGGATCTTCCTCGCAATGGCTGTCGGCGTGGGCATCGGCCACTTTGTTCCCAACTCGGCGTCGTTCGTGAATCGTTTTCAGACGGGTACAACGAATATCCCTATCGCTATCGGACTCATCATCATGATGTTCCCACCGCTGGCGAAGGTTCGTTACGACAAGTTGGGCGAAGTCTTCCGCAATAAGCGCGTGCTCAGCCTATCATTGGTGCAGAACTGGCTCATCGGGCCGATTCTGATGTTCGTCCTTGCAGTCGTCTTTCTGCGTAGCGAACCAGCATACATGCGCGGCCTCATCCTGATTGGCATTGCACGTTGCATTGCGATGGTACTTGTCTGGAATGAGTTGGCGGAGGGCGATACGGATTACGTCGCCGGTCTGGTCGCTATCAATAGCGTCTTTCAGGTGCTCTTTTATAGCTTCTATGCATGGGCTTTCCTTACCGTATTTCCGAAGTGGTTCGGTCTTCAGGGGAGCATTGTCGAAATCGGGATCGGCCAGATTGCGAAGAGTGTCGGCCTCTACCTCGGGGTTCCATTCGTCGCTGGATTCCTGACACGCTTCGTCCTGCTTCGACTCAAGGGAGAGAAGTGGTATCGGACTCGTTTCATTCCTCGGATAAGCCCGCTCACACTGGTTGCGCTGCTCTTCACCATTCTGGTGATGTTCTCGCTTAAAGGCGATCTCATCGTAAAGCTTCCGCTGGACGTGGTGAAGATCGCCGTCCCGTTGGTCGTCTACTTCCTCATCATGTTCCTGGTCAGCTTTTGGATGGGCAAGCGGCTCGGCGCGGACTATGCACAGTCTGCCACGCTCTCCTTCACTGCTGCCGGGAACAACTTCGAGTTGGCGATTGCCGTGGCCGTCGCGGTCTTCGGCCTGAACTCTGGAGAGGCGTTCGTGGGTGTCGTCGGTCCGCTCATTGAAGTCCCGGCACTCATCGGACTCGTCAATGTCGCTTTCTGGATACGACGGCGCTATTTCGTACCTGCTGCACAAGACTTCATGGTGCATGAGCTTCGAGATATGCCGTGACCCTGTGAAGGATACCCCCGAATGCCGATAATCCCGAATCGTAAACTTGTCTTATGGTTCAATTCATTCAAGCCGATATCAAATCGACTCGTGAGCCGGTGGACTGCTCTCCACCGCTGCAAGGGACTCGTACTGTGATCTGGCTACAGAGCATCACCCTGATATGGATGCTCGTGGAATGCTCGGTATCTCTTTATGGAGCCGCTTCAGCGCATAGCCCTGCGCTGTTGGCATTTGGAGCCGACAGTTTTGTGGAACTGCTGTCTGCGACCGTCGTTTTGTTGGCGATTGTCCCGTCTTTTCCGCTCACGAAAGACCGCGCCGCACGGCTGGCTGGAATCCTGCTCTTCATCCTTGCAGGAATAGTCGCACTCATGACCGTCCTTTCGTTTCTATACCGTGTCAGGACGGAGACGAGTTGCAGTGGTATCGCTATCACGTTTGCGGCCCTTGTCGTGATGCCAATTTTGGCCTGGGCAAAACGTAGGACCGCACGGCAGACGAACAATCGAGCTTTGGCCGCAGATGCCATGCAGTCCGCCACTTGTGCTTATCTTGCCGCGATAACTCTGGCTGGACTGGCTATCAATGCTCTCTGGCACATTCGCTGGGTGGACTCAGCAGCAGCACTTTTGGCATTGCCCATCCTGATCGTCGAGGGGCGACGGGCTCTCCGTGGCGAGAGCTGTGGCTGCTGCTGAACGCACAGCAGGCCGAACATCTCTCAGTCATTGAAGCCAGAATCTCGATTCTCCGCGTGCAGATGCCCTCTGCGCAATGCCCGCTCCTTCATCATTACAAAGAAGACCGGTACCAGGATCAGGACGTGGATGGTGGAGGTAATCATGCCTCCAACAATGGGCGCGGCAATCGGCTTCATTACATCGGAACCGATGCCGGATTGCCAAAGGATGGGAATAAGACTGGCAAGTACAGCCGTGACGGTCATCAGCTTGGGACGCAGCCGGTGAACGGCTCCTTCAATCGCGGCAGCTTCTATGTCGGCGTTCGTCAGCGGAGCACCTTGTTGCAAGCGATGTTCCAGGGCTTCGTGGAGATAGACCACCATGACAACGCCGGTCTCAACTGCGATGCCGAACAGTGCGATGTAGCCGACCCACACCGCCACGCTGAAGTTGTAGTGGAGTAGCCATTGCAGCAACAGGCCGCCGGTCATGGCATAGATTGTCGGGACGATCAGCACCACGGCCTCGGCAACCGAATGGAAGACCATGTACAACAGCACGAAGATGAGGAAGAAGACTATGGGCAGGATGAGCTTGAGTCGCTGCTTGGCACGCAGCTCAAATTCGTATTCCCCGGACCACTTAAACTCATAGTTCAGCGGTAAGGAAATCTGACTATGCAGCTTCCGGGTCGCTGCATCCACGAAACCACCGTAGTTGGTGTCTTTGAGGTCAATGTAGACGTACCCGGTTAGCTGGCCGTCCTCATCACGGATCATGGCCGGGCCGTGTGAAAACGAGATGCGCGCAACCTGTCCGAGAGGAATCTGCGCCCCGGAAGGAGTCCCAATCAACACACTCCGCATCCTCTCCACGCTGTCACGGAAATCCTGCGAGTAGCGAACATTGATGGGGTAGCGTTCACGTCCTTCGATGTTCTCCGCAATATTTTCCCCACCGATGCCGGAGGATACAGCGGTTTGAATGTCAGCAACACTGAGACCATAGCGGGCGGCCTCCTCGCGGTTCGGTTCTACATTGATGTAAAAGCCTTGCGAGATACGCTCTGCGAAGATCGACCGCACCTGCGGCATTGTGGATAGAACGCCTTGTACCTTTGCAGCAAGTTGTTCGATACCATCCACGTTCGGTCCCTGAACCTTGAGGCCGAGCGGGGTTTTGATGCCGGTCAGTTCCATATCCAGGCGGTTCTCGACCGGGCTGGTCCATGTATTCGAGAGGCCAGGAAATTGGAGTTTTGCATCCATCGCCTGAATGAGTTTCTCGTAGGTCATGCCCGTAGGCCATTGCTCGCGCAGCTTGAGCATGATGGTCGTGTCGTACATATCGAGCGGGGCGTTGTCGGTCGCGCTGTCCGAGCGTCCAACCGTACCGAAGACGCTGGCGACTTCGGGAAAAGTGCGTAAAATCGCGTCCTGCTTTTGCAGCAGTATTTTTGCCTGTTCGATGGCGATACCGGGTAGTGCGGTCGGCATGTAGAGCGCAGAACCTTCAAAGAGCGGTGGCATGAACTGACTCCCCAACTTGAACGCCACAGGCAACGTAGCAATCAAGAAGATCAGATTGAGTCCGATGGTCAACTTCCGGTATTTCAGGCAAAAGCGGAGTACGGGAAGATAAATCGCCTTTGTGAAGCGTGAGATGGGATTGGCATTCTCCGGCCTTAACCGCCCGCGAATCAATAGCACCATCAAGACCGGTACGAGTGTAATGGCAAGGATGGAAGATGACGCAACCGCGAGCGTTTTCGTCCAGGCGAGAGGCCGGAACATTCGCCCTTCCTGGGCTTCGAGCAGGAAGACTGGAAGGAAAGAGACGACGATGATGAGCAGAGAGAAGAAGAGTGCTGGGCCAACTTGCTTCGCGGCTTTAATAAGGATTTCGCGGCGTTCTGATTCTGTGACAGGCGTTTCGCTTGACTGCTGGCGCTCGGACAAGTGCTGGTAGCCGTTCTCGACCATGACAATAGCCGCATCGACCAGCACCCCGATGGCGAGTGCCAACCCTCCGAGAGACATGATGTTGGCGCTGACACCCAAAAAATAGATCGGTATGAAGGAGACCAGGAGCGCGATAGGCAAAGTGACAATCGCAATCAAAGCCGAACGGAAGTGAAAGAGGAAAATGATGATGACCAGGCTCACGATGATTGCTTCTTCCAGCAAATCCCGCTGAAGTGTTGCAATCGAGTCCTGAATGAGGCCGGAGCGGTCGTATCCCGCGACAATCTGAACCCCAGGCGGCAAGGACGGAGCAATTTCGCGTAGCTTTTGCTTTACTCCTGCGATCACCTTGAGCGCATTCATGCCCTGACGCATGACAACAATGCCGCCAACAGTTTCACCTTCGCCATTCCACTCGGCGACTCCCTCTCGAATATCCGGGCCGAAGCCGACGCTGCCAAGATCGCGTAGGAATATGGGCGTACCGTTTTTGCTACCCACGGCCACAGATGCGAGATCGTCCAGGGAGCGCAGATAGCCGAGACCGCGGATCATGTATTGCGTCCCGCTCAGATCCAGAACGCTGCCGCCGACTTCATTGGTACTGGTCTTCATCTTGTCGATCACGGTCGAGAGGGGGATGTTGTAGGCCAAAAGCTTATTCGGGTCGAGACGCACCTGATACTGACGCACATAGCCGCCGATGCTCGCTACTTCGGCGACACCGGGCACTGTCTCCAAGGCATAGCGCAGGTGCCAGTCTTGCAGGCTCCTCAGATCGGCCAGACTTTGAGTTCCACTCTTATCGACGATGGCATACTCGAAGACCCATCCCGCGCCTGTTGCATCCGGGCCGATAGCCGGATGAACGTCGGCGGGCAGACGGCCGCTAATTTGCTGGAGATATTCGACGACACGCGAACGCGCCCAATAGAGGTCGGTGCCATCCTCAAAAACGACATAGACGTAGGAGTCGCCGAACATAGTCTGCGCACGCACGGCTTTGACGTGCGGCGCAGCCAACAGGCTTGTTACGATGGGATAAGTTACCTGGTCCTCAATGATGTCCGGTGGTTGTCCCACCCAACTTGTATGCACAATGACTTGCACATCCGAGATGTCGGGCAGTGCATCGAGGGGAACGTGTTTCAGAGACCAGATGCCTGTAAGAGTGAGTAGTAGGACACAGGTGAAGACGAGAAAGCGATTGCGCACGCAGAGGTCAATGATTCTGGAGAGCATGTCACATCCCTCCTTCGGCATTGATGTGTAGTTGTTTGGTGGCAATAACCTTCCCGCTTTGTTGTGCGGTGATGGTCACCTGCCATATTCCACCTGAGCCGAGATTGCCCTGGCCTTCATACAGGCCATCGCCTTTCTGCGTGAGCTTTGCGGTCTCGTTCATCGCTGCCATGCTCATTGCAGGCATCGAAGGCATGAAGAAGGTCACGGTAACATCCGCTCCCGTGACCGGACTGCCATTTCCGCCAGTGAGTTTTACGCGGAAGATGTTCGATCCTTTATGGGGCGGGTTGGGATCGGTGATGAAATCAATACCCACCGTCGAAGCCTGCGAGGCAGTATTGCCTGCGCCTGGTGGTGGCGGAGTGTAGGAACCGGCAGCCGCCTGTAGCTGACTCTCTGAGTCGAGCAGGAAGTTGGCCGATGTGACGATCTGCTGATGGCTTTGGACTCCTTTGAGCACAACAAAGTCGTCTCCGACACGCGGACCGAGGACTACATCCTTCGGCTCCAGACTTCCATTGCCATGATCGACGAAGACGAGCTGGCGAGTGCCTGTCTGAAAGATGGCGGCGGCTGGCACGACAAGCTGCCGCCCCAGTGCTGATTTCAAGTCAACATTCACGAACATGCCCGGCTTCAGCTTGACGCCTGGATTGCTGACGGCAATCCTCACCTGTACCGTGCGGGTCGTCATGTCTACCTGCGGCAGAATGTCCTCGATCCGTCCTGAAAACGTCCGGCCAGGGTAAGCATCGACCGTGACCGTGGCATGGTCTCCCGGCTTCACTCTGCCAACATCGTTTTGAAATACCTGTGCGTTCACCCATACCCGCGAAAGATCGGCCACGGTGTACAGGCGCGTTGCAGGTTCGGCATACATATTGGGGAGCGCATTGCGTTCCGTGATGTAGCCCGACACCGGAGAGTTAATCGTCAGGTCTGTAATAGCTTTGCCTGTCTCTTTCAGCTTGGTAATTTCGCTTTCGGGGATGTCCCATTGCTGCAACCGCTGTTCCGCCGCAGTCGAAAGCGCTGCCGCTCCCGCTGCAACTCCATCGACGGTACTGGCGCTCATGGCCTTCTGATTCTGCCGGGCCAGCAGATACTCCTGCTGTGTGGCGACAAGATCGGGGCTGTAGATGGTGAAGAGCGGCTCGCCCTTCTTCACATACTGATAGCTCGCGTTGGCGAAGACCCTACGGATGTATCCAGGGAATCGAACCTGCACATAGGACACAAGCCGCTCGTCGATGTCGACCGTGCCAGTTGCCCGAATGTCGTCGCTGAGTTTTTTGTACTCGACGGTCCCAGTCCTCACTCCAATGCTTTGCATCTGTTCGGAGGTGAGTTGCACAGGCACAAGCGGAGCTTCCATTCTTTGTGATGGCATCGCCATACTGCTCGTCATCTGCGGGGTCGATGGCTGTACTGCCGGCCCGGAGGCAATGGGCTGAATGCCGTCAGAATGTGAAACTGGCGGTTGTCGTTGACGGGATCGGGAGATTACGACGCCGATAACTACCGCGAAGATCAAGAGCCAGAAGAGCGAGGTACGCAGAATGTACTTGTTCATCGGAGTGTCACTCCCGTCAGAGTTTCGAGATGCGCCAAAGCAGTTTCGTGGTCCACGAGGGTCTGCGCTTCTTCGAGCTTCACGGTGAGAAGATCGGTGAAGTACGAGAGCACATGCGTGAACTGCTCGCGGTTCGACGCATAGGCGTTCACCGCCGCCCGGTACGCCGCATCCGACTGTGGGGCCAGACCGCCACGGTATTCCTTCAACAGCTCTTCATCGCTGGTTGCTCTCACATACTCCTGCTGCACTTCTGCGAGTTGCTGTTGCAGATGGGCATTGAGGGTTTGTTGCGATGCGGAACGCTTTTCCGCAGCTTCGGCGACCTCGGCGTTGACGCGGCTTTTGCGAGGAAAGCGCACGTCGAAAGTGAACATGTAATAGTCCCGGTACTTACGGTCGGTGTTCTGGTACATGTAACCGACCTCGAAGTCCGGCTTTCCTTCGCGCTTCGCGGAGGCTAATTGCGCGTCCTGTTTGCGAATGGAACTTGCATCGACCTGTATCTGAGGGTTGTTCTGCCGGACGGCCGCAAGCAAGTCCTCGGAAGTACGTTTGAGTGGGGTTTCAATCAGATCTTCAGCGATAATGTCCGGCGATCCCTGATCCCGGTTGAGCAGACCCTTGAGATGCGCCTGTATCTGCCCCATCTTCTGATGGTGCATCGTGATCTCTTTCACTATCCTGGTCCGGTTCACCTGCGCCTGGAGGACATCCTGCTGCATCCCCTGGCCGACTTGATAATGGGCGGTCGCATCCTGAATGAGTTGGTCAAGAACAGATTTGTTTTGCCGCAGAATGACAAGTGTCTGTTGCAGATAAGCCAGTTGGAGATAGTCAACTTTTATCGCATCGACGATGCCGGTCTTCGTGACTTCAACCTCGGCCTGCTTCGTGTCGGCGTCGCGTTTGGCAACTTCTCCGCGAGCCCGCAGCTTCCCCGGATAGGGCAATTCCTGAGATGCGCCTACTCCGATGTAGGCAAAGTCGCTGTTGGTGTAGCCTGCGAACGGCTTCGGACTGCCCACACTGAACTGCTGGTAGGTAAATTTTGGGTCAGGCAGTATAGTTACCTGTGGTGCTACTTGCATCGCAGCTCGTGCGTCGTGGTCTGCTGCTGAAATCTGCGGGTTGTTTGCCACGGCCTCAGCTAGAAGCTGGGCCAGAGGTGTGGGTATGCTCTCCACCGGCGTCTGCCCGAAAGCAGAAAATGCGGTGACAAGCATAAGGACGGCCGTCAAAGTGACCCGGCTCATATGGAAGCTCCAATCTCAAATGCAGTTCAAAGCATTTACCGCGACACGCACACAGGCGTGTACGCTCGGCAAAAGTAGAGTGCGCGAGAGGAGCGGACTAGATTCTTAGGATGGAAATGGTCGCAGGAGGCGACTTCGGAGGCGAATAATCGGTGTGCTCCACCCAGCCGACAACGGTAGAGGCCGGATTTAGTAGTTCGGGAGCAGCCAACCAAATAATAGGGATCATCACCGGCTGGAACGCCGTTGATTGAGTGGCCAGCGCGTTATCGTGAACGCTTGGCGGAGCTTTCTGGCAGCAATTCTGCGACGCCGGCATCTCCATCTGCCCGCATTGATTCTTCATCATGTGGCAGCAGGCGCGCTCTTCGGAATTCATCTGCGCGGCAGGAACCATACAGGCCATCGCAGGCGCAAAGCACGAGATGAGCAGCAAAGTCAGCACACCGAATTGGCGAAGAATACGCATTACCACGATTAGGTTACGTCTCTACGCAGTGGAAGGGCAAGGGGCAGTTCCAGTACGAAGCCTTCAGAGGGAAAGTCCGAGGCCAGCAATAGATGCTTTTCTCGGGGCAGCGGCTTGTTCCAAGCCCATAGTCGCAACCGGAGTCTTCACTTTGCCAAACTCAATCGCGGATGCTTTCGAGACATCACGACCGAGACTTTCGGCGAGCAACCCAGCATTGTTCGTGTAAATCTGTGCGTCGTGCGAAGCACGCGAGACCGAAACATAGGCAAAGCGCGCATTGATTAGCTCCGGGTGAACCTCGGTGTCCATGTTGACCAGGACACGCTCCGAGGTCAGACCTTGCGAGCTGTGCGAGGTCACGGCATAGCCATGATCGAAGTGCCGCATCTGGTCGGCATCGAAGCGCACGATTCTGTCTTTCGCGCCATCCATGCGGACGCTGATCTTGCCGTCATCCCCGATGTGCTGGATGGTGCCGAGGTCACGATTGGCAACCTGCAAGTCTCTGTTGCGGAGCTGTAAATTGGATTTTGTCTCCGATAGCAAACTCACGCTCGATCTCGCGGTATGCGGCGATACCGCGCAAGCCGCGAAGGGTCATAGGCCACTTGCTGGCCGTCCTGCTTCTGCACGGTGACAAGATTCTCTTTCGGGTTTGTGCTGACGACGCGAGCGTAGCTTCGACTCTCGATGCCATGCTCTTTGCTGCCACGACTGTAATGCAGGACATCTCCCGGCTCATAGCGGCTGGCCCACTCTCTGTCTGCGCCGGTCATATCGTTGCGCGGCGCAAGCACGCGCATGGAATGGTCTTTCGCGTCCACGACGCCAAGCGCCTGCAACTCCTGCCGCACGGCCTGGTTGATGGCGCGGCGCGAAGCGTTATCCGGCGAAACGATGAGCGTGTTTTCGGGACGTTCGGCATAGCTCTTGGCGATAGCCGCGATGCGTTCCTGCGGGTCAACAATCTCCGTAATCCGCCCCTGCTGCGAAAGCATCTCGATGCCGATAGCAGTCTCATTGTTGGACAGATGCTCAACGGCTTTCAGTAGCTCGGGATCTTTCTGGCGCATGATCTGGTCAAGCTGCGCGGTCCTCATGCCCGCTTCCTGCAACTGCTCGAAGGGCTTTCCGGCATCGACGCCCTGATGCTGGCGTGTATCGCCAATCAACAGTACCTTGTCTTGTGGACCGATCTTGTTAAGGAAGTCACGCATCTGTTGGGTCGATGCCAGCGAGCATTCATCGACCATGTAGAGATGCTTGCTCGCAGGATCGCCGGCGGCCTGCAGGCCGCCGCCTGCGAGGAAGCGTTGCAACGTGTCCGCCTTGATTCCAGCATCGCGGAGCTGCTTCGCGGCACGCGATGTCGGCGCAAAACCTTCCACGGCGTAGCCGTTCTGTTCGGCTCCTTCGCGTATGGTCTCCAGAACCGAAGTTTTGCCTGAGCCTGCCCGTCCCTGCAATCCCTGTACGCTGATCGCGTGAGGTAAGAACTTCCTCGACAACCCTTTTCTGCGCGGCATTGAAATGAGGGCGTGACTCCGCGAGCGGGACTGCGGCCTCAATCGGCATGATCTGCGGTGCGCGGCTCTGCCCGTCCTGCACCTTCTGGACGATTTCACTCTCGGCTTTGATGGTCGCCGCGGTGGTGAATCTGCGCCCGGCCTCATGCACCTTTGCCGGAATCTCTTTGAACTCGCCGGAGGCGACACGCGCCTCGAAGCTGGCGCGAACTTCCGGGTAGGTCATCTCGCCCATGCCCCGGCGCAACGCATCCACATAGAGAGCACGTTCGTCCACGACGGCCTCACGCTCGAAGCCCTTATCGCGGGCGAAGGTGACGGCCTCCCGTACCTGCTGGCGGCGCTCCTGCTCCGGTCGTTCCTGCGTCTGTTCCTTCCTGCGCTCCCGCGCCTCGGCCACAACGCGGTCGGCCTGATTGCCGAACTCATCGGCAATCTGTTTATGCGCGGCCAGGATTTGATCGGGAGACAGGATGACTTTCTTATCACGGGTATTGTGCGCCGCAATCTGCGCGGCCTCCGGCGCCGGCGAAACCGCTGCGGGAGAGGGCTTCTTCGATCTGCTGGCGGCGCGGGCTGGAGGCGTCAAGGTACTCCCGCGTGTAGCCTTTGATGTCGGGCGCTCCGCTCTTGCCCGCTTCGATCTCGTAGCCGAGTGAGCGAAGTTTGTACGTGAGATGGGATTGATAGACGGCGGTGGCAAACTGCTGGCTCTCAAACAGCGAGTGCGGCTGCAAGGCCCGCATCTTTCCGTTCTCGCGCTCGGTCATATTGAAGACAACAACGTGCGTGTGGAGCTGCGGCGCGGCGTAGCCGTCTACCGGACGCGCGGTGTCATGCTCAAACTTCGCCGCCGCAAACTGCCCGGTGGTTTCGGCGGGATGATTGCCGCCGATGCGGGCCTGCGTGTACCTCTCCAATTCATTCAAGGCGACATTGACGGCTTCGCGGTGCGCCTCGCGCACCCGGTCATCGCCACCGACAAGCGCCGTCAGAGAGATGGACTTGGGAGCAGAGAAGGTCGCATCCCAACCGGCGCGATGCTCTACGGGCGAGACCATCTCCCCGTCAGCATTACGATATTCATGGACGGTGCGATGCAAAACCAACTGTTTGCCGGTCTGCGGGTGCTGGCCTTCGGAGAGACGGGCGAACTCCTCCGCGCCCACGGCTCCCGACAGCTCAAACTTGTCGGCGAGCTTCCCATGCCATTCGCCCTGAATGGTGTCGCCCTGCTTCCAATAGTTCTGCTCGGCGGCGGTGAACTCTTTCGCGTGGTAGGTCTGTGCCTGGCTTGCGGAGAGCGGCTTCGAGATATTGAGCATGACGTCACCTCAACCGTGGGTAATCACGTTCTGTTCTTCGTGGGCGTCGGGGACGGTAGAAAGCTCCGGCTGTATCACCTCCGAGGTGGCAGGTTCATTGGGTTCGCAGGCCGGAGCGGCAGGCTTCCGGCTCCTGCTTCAGTTCCGCCTCCGGCCTGCCGCCGCGCACGGCTTTGGGATCGTAAGGCAGCTTGTCGTCCGTGCGCTCGCGCAGCTCGAACGGCTTGGCGACCTCCGGCATATCGAAGTACGGAAACGAAAAGTAGGTCACATAATTTTGGTATTTCATAAAGGCGTGAAGGTCAGGGAGGCCGGAGATTTCCGACTCCAACACCAGCGGCTCAACCTGCCTCTCGATGGTGAAATTGTGTCCTGCGCGGGTGCCGTCGAAGTGCGTCTCGCGCAGCCGCTCGATCTCGACTTTGCCGATGAATTTTGACACCCACTCCCCGGCATTCGGCTCTTTGGTGGTGAGCCAAACGCTGGTCGCAGGCTGCGACAGCATCACCTCGGCCAGATGCCCGTACAGGTATTCAAGCTGTGCCTTCCCCTGGAAGCCAAGCACTACGGGATTCTGTCCCTTCCTCCCCTCGGTGATCGCCGTATGAAGCTGCGGCAACTTCTGCAAGCTCGCCAGCTCGTCAATCACAAACCAGACACGCTTCTGGTCTTTGGTCGGCTCATTCAGCAGCCGCAAAACCAGCCAGTCAATCCACAAGCTCTGCAAAGGCCGGAGGGCTTCGCGCTCGGCGGGAAGAGACGTAATGAAGACCCAACCCTGCCGCTTCTCGGCCCATTCGGTTGCCGTCCATGCGCCATTGCCTTCCTCTCTCTTCGGAAGCAAACGCAGACTGTCCGCGACCAGGCCGAGCGAGCCGAGAACACCGGCCCGCTGCTGGTGCGCTCGCGGGTCAATCAGGTGCGCGTGCTCGGTGCCTTTCAGCCGGCGGTCGATCTCATCCGGGTTCGACATCCACTGCACCAGCTCATCGGGCGTCGGCCCATAAGCCATCAGGAAGGCAAAGATTTTCTGCGGCGATTCGATAAAGAACTCGCCCTTCCGATCCTGCGGCGGCTGGAAGAGAGACGCGGCCAGGGCCTTCGCTTCGGAGCGGCTGCGCAGCTCCTCGGCTGGCCCCCAATAGGGGCAACGTTTGTCCAGTGGATTGAGGATTACGTCACCCCGCGTTGGGTCGTAGAATCGCTTCACGAACTCGCGTGCCGGGTCATACACGATGGCCGAATCTCCCCGGCCCCGCACCTGCCGGAGCACCTGAAAAAGCATCGCGGACTTACCGGCGCCGGTGTCGCCAATGATCTGCATGTGCTGCGCTTCGGCCTTCGCCGGAATCCGAATCATCTCCTTCATGCCATCGCGTTTTGAAGCCGATGCCATTGCCTTTGACCGTCCGATTGAACTCCTGCGGCGTGAGCCGTTCCGGGCCTTTCAGCCGCCGTCCATACTTCAGCGATTTCTGCCGCTTCACGTCTTTGGTGACGGCGAACGGCAGCAGCACCAGAAAGAGTCCCGCGCCACAAAGCAGCGGAGCTTTCAGGATGGCGGACAGGTCGTTGCCCTTATAGACAGCTACCTTGAGGTAGTCGCACAACCGGGCGTCCACGTAGCTCCGTACCGGGCCGCGAAAGAGCAGGTCGTCGCCACGCTGGAGCGCAGCCGGAGGAAAGCGCCAGAGGGATGATGCGGCCACCCGGCTCCAGCGTCTTTCCACTGCACTACATCGTCATTCATGGCGGGGCTCGGCTTCACGCCGCGCCCGGTCAGAAAGAGCATCCGGTACTGGCTGCGGTGCGTCCGGCTGAACGATGCCAAAGACAGAAGTCCGCACATAGACCGGCATATAGAACCGCTGCAACGGCGTACCGATGAACCGAAGGCGACCGTAGAGAAATACGGCCGTCAGAAACATGGCGGCGAAGATTGCGCCATAGGTATAGATGGGCCGGTGCTGCGGCCAGATGATCGTCTCTTTGCGACCCCACGTTGTCTTTGCCATCGCCCTATCTCCTTCCTTCGGCCAGGACTTTCCCGGCCATCTCGTGTTTCAAGGTGCTGATCTGGTCAAGCAGTTTGTCGAACGCTTCGAGCGACATGCTCTGGCCTGCGGCGAGCGGTCGCAGGACATTGACCAACAGCAGGCGAACGCCAAGAATCTCCGCCAGCGAAGCGATCGGGTGCAGGTTCGCAGCGCAGCTCACGCAGGATCACATCACGCATCCATTCACTACGGGGAACGCCCTTCGCCGTGGCGACTTCATCGACCAACCGCGCTTCGTCTTCGGTCAACTTGAGGCAGCGCGTGGTGTTGCGGAAGACCGTCTTACTGGTCGGTCTTCTTTGTGCCGTTTGCTGGAGTAAGGAGCGCCATTTTGATAGCTCCGGGCCGGTATACCTGCGTATACCGGCTTTAGCGTATTTCCTTGTTGTTTGTGCAGGTTTACGTTGGTATACCTGCACGACCCTATGAGGGGTGGAGTGTCGAAATACACCCGGTGCGCAGCACCGCTCTGGTACTGCCACGGATGTAGGTGGAGAATCATGCTCTCCGAACCCGCCACGGAACTGCCGGTGCTTGGCTCCACGCCGCGGCGGAAGGCTTCTTCGCGCTGCTGCGAGGAGCCTTCGTTCCATTAGCGCGACGGGGCTTAGAAGCTCCGGCATAATCCCTGCATTTATCGGAGGCTCGAAAGGCTCGCGAAATCACGGTCTTTATCGAAGAGATATTCGAGCCCTTATTGACGACTTCATCGGGCGTTGCGCCGATGAAAGCCGCATACTGATCGATCTGCGTAACGACCGGCTCATTGAACCGGACGTGGGCGGTTACGCGGCGGATTTGGGTGACTTCGATGAGTGGCATTGCGTTCTCCTTTAGGGTTGAAATCAGGCGGACTTTCTGCGGGCAATCATGCGTTCTGCCGTGGCCGCAATCTCCCGCGCACGAGCGGAGCAAAGTGCGGCGGGAAGCTCGAAGCGGCGGCGGGATTCAAGCATGGTGATTACGTCATCGAAGCGGATGCCTTCGATGAACCACAGGCGAGCCGAAGCGACATCGACGGTGCGTTGCGCGTAGTACAGAGGATTGGGCTTGTCGGAGCGGCGCGAAGCCAGCTCCCGCGTCAGCTTCACGGCATCTTTGCCGTGGGCAAGCTCATGGGAAACCCATGCCCAATCGCTCTCCGAATTGCTGTGCTTCGACGGCGGTTTGCGCGGCGCCGAAGTAGCCGCGAAGAGCATGGCATCGACTGCGCCTGCATCAAGCTGGAAGTCATCGGGAGTCCAGATGGAATCGTCGGGATATTCGACCGTGACACGGTAGGGCTGGATCGTACTTGCGATTCAGGAAACCGGGGACGCGCAGGACACGGTTGCAGTCGGTGCAAGCGGGATCGCCGCCGAAGGCAATGGCGAGCAGCTTGAGCGTCTGTTCCTGCCGCGCAAAGTCGAAACTCTTCGACCCGCCAAAGCACCTGATATTTGCCGGGCGATGTGGAGAGAATCGAGGTCGGCGGCGGCACCATATCCGATGCCCGGAGCGCAGCGAGCCGGGCATCTCCATCCGTGTCGATGTCTATATATAGATGGCGAACGGATGCGATGCACTCTTTGGTACGCTTCCGGCTGCCAGGGCGAAGCGGATTGGCAGCGACATAGATGTTGTTGCGACCATGTTGGTTCTCGTAGGAGAGCCACGCCATATACCGGCGTTTCCAACACCTGCTCCAATCGCACGACTCGTTGCATGGGAGCAGCGGCATCCTGCCTGCGAAGCAGGACAGCTATCGTCTCTTCCGGGGCAAAACAACGTCTGAGAAAGCTGGCGGCAATTTGACTCATGGTGGCACCTCTTGCGAGCGTGCAATCATGCGGGCCTTTAGCAGAAGAGAAGCCCGGCTTTCACCGGGCTTCTGCGATGGAGGAGATGGCCTATGCGGCCACGTCCTCGTCGAAGGTTTCATCGAACTCTTCCTCGGCGGCAACCCGCTCTGCGCGGTCGAGCTTGAGGATGGAAGTCACCCGGATCGTGTCGGTCTTCACACCCTTGTATTCCGAGTGCTGAATCTTGCCCTCGATCTGGATGTGAGCGCCCTTCTTGAGCTTGGCTGCGAACTCGGCCAGCTTGCCGAAGACGATGAGGTTGTGCCATTCGGTGCGCTCGTTGTACTTGCCGGTCTCTTTGTCCTTGCGGGACTCCTTGGTGGCAAGGGAGAGCGTGGTGAACTGCTTGTTGTTTTTGCCGGTGCGAACGACTGCATCGCCGCCGAGGAAGCCCATGAGGATTACTTTGTTCAGGTACATGATTGTGTCTCCGTTTTTGAAATTCCCGATCTGCTCGGGTCACACCTGGCGAAGCCTAGCGAGTGGGTCCGACTCCCAAGGCCGAAGTTCTGCATTTACGGAGGGTCCGTCGCAGATGGAAACCGTAACCGAAGGCGGCGCAAGCCGAAGCAGAAGAACGAGCCTGCCGCCGGGCGTCGGTTTGACCCCGAAGCAGTGACCGTGCAGAAAGCGGGATACATACGGGAGACACCCGCCTGAACAATCCTCTTCATCCGCTTCCTGACGATGCTATGTACCGGCAAATCAGCGTTCACTCGTCCCCACCAAGGACTCCGCAAAGAGCCGCAAGTCAGCTCCGAAACCGAATGTCTTCAGGCGGCCTGCGCCATGCTCAGGCGCACACCTTCCGGTCGAAAGATTCAGCTCCGTGTTGTGGGTGAGAAGCACCATAACGATTCCGGTTCCATCCGCGTCTCATGCCGCCGCTGCCGCTGAGGGAGCGCGATAGATTTCCTCTGTCTCGAAGGACTGGTCCGCATGGCTGTAGCCCTTCACGCGAATCAGCTCGCGTACTCTGCGTCGGCCCGCATGATCGCGCTCGCAATACAGAACAAAGTCGATGGCTTCCGCCGTCTCCGAACGGATGAAAGAGTGGTTGAGATTCGGCCTGGCACTCAGGGCGAGATCCGATAGCCGATTGAGGGCGTCCCACGCGCTCTTTGCGTGAATGGTCGAGAGCGTTCCGCCATGGCCGGTATTCATCGCTTGCAACAGGTCATAGCCGCACTCATCGCGTATCTCGCCCATGATGATGCGGTCGGGACGATGGCGCAGCGCAGCGGCGACAAGCTGGCTTGGCGTCACGGCAACCTGGCCGGGGATGGCCTCGACGGCTTCCCACCGAACGGCATTGGGATGGGTTATCTTTAGCTCGGCTGGCTGCTCGATCACGATGAGCCGTTCCTGCAGCGGCACATGGTCAAGCAGCGCCTTCATCAGAGTTGTCTTCCCACTGCCCGTTCCGCCGCTGATAATGCCGTTCTTCCGCTCTCGCAATGAAGCCCACAACAGCATCCCGAATCTGCTCCGGCAGACTGCCCGACGCAATCAGCTCCTCGGACGTAAACCAGCGATTGAATTTCCGCACGGTGAACGTCGGGCCATTGATCGAAGAGGGCGAGCCGACAACGGCGACGCGGGAGCCGTCCGGCAGGCGGGTATTGAGGATGGGATTCTGGCTGGTAAGGTCTTGTCCGAGGAGGCGGGCGACACGCTCAATCGCCGCCTGCAAGCGGTCGTTGGTGTAGGGCGTGGAGAGCGCAATATGCTCGACCACGCCGCCACGATCCGCATAAACGCCGGTCGTCCCGTTAATCATCAGGTCGGAGATGGACGGGTCAAGCAAGAGCGCCCGCAGCTCCTCGGGAAAGAACGGCAATATCAGCTCGAAGCTCACCGGACTGCTCCTGCCGTTGGCACCGCAATTCCGTTCGCAGCTGGAGCCGGAGCGCCGGGCGCGATGGGATCGACGGAGACGCGGTTTTCATGGAACTCGGTGATGGTCAATCCGAGTGGATTGATGAACTCATATTGCGGGTAAATCTTGGCCTGATCGCTGACCTGTTTGGGATTGAGGTAGTAGGTAATACTGAGCATCCAATGCTCGGTCCTCGGCTCCCGCGAATGGCTTGGGGAGTAGAGCTTGTCCAGGGCAAGGAGCGCCGTGCCACGGGCCATGATTGCGCCCTGTACGGTCTCCTGAGACATGGACGGTGATGGTGACATCCTTCACCTCCACGTCGCTTTGCTCGATCTGGCCGCCGACGACCTGCGAGACAAGGTGATTCTGGTTGTCTTCCGTCATCAACTGCGAGGCGAGATTGCCGGACAGGAAGTAGTAGTTGAGGGGGTACTTCTTGGCGATGGTGTCGCGGCTGATCGTATAGCGGTAGTTCGCCCAATCGGTGAGGTAGGTACGAATCTCTCCCTCACGCGGGCTGTAGTTCAAATCGCTGTACTGAATCGCCTGGGCGCGGCCCATCTCGTCAATGCGGATGTAGCGGTTTACGAGAGGGCGGCGGGCGAGGGAGAAGTTGAGCCACATGGAGCCGCAAAGCAGGACCGTTCCACAGGCGAGGATGAGGCGGTAGGCTTTTCGCTCGGCATAGTGCGAGGCATAGACCTCATTGCCGATCTGATCCGTGAGCAACGCTTGCTCCGGCGTCGAGGGACTGCCTCAATGGGTACTGTGTGCGTGGACATGGGGAGAATGACTCCTTTCCGTTACGGCATTGAAAACCACAAAGGCGTAGATCAATCCGGCTGCGAGAATGCCGATTAGAAGAAATCACCAGCACGAGGACTATACCAACCGAGGCCACTGCAAGCTTGCACTCTGCAATCAGGATACGCCAACCATAAGCCACTTGCTCACTATCCACCTCCAGTCTTCGCCAGTGAGTAGCAGCTCCTCCGCCGACGGCCTTGGTGCATGCCGAAGTCAATCCAGCCGCACCGCCGAAGATCGCTTGCGTCATGCTCGGAATAAAGAGCATGTTCACAATGAACGCGACGAATACCATGATGCACGGAATGAGATTGGCAAGCCACATCTCCATCGAGTAATTTCCATTGAAGGTCTGCTGGATAAAGGCGTTCATAAAACCAGCCCACACGAAGATGAAGGCAGCGGCTACGGCACGAATCATCGCAAAGCTGATAAGCACGTCAAGGAAGTGAAAGAACTTCGCCCGGAAGGTCTTCGTCATCAGCAGCGGGATGAAGACGGGACCAAATAGTGCGGTCACGCCATAGAGAATGAAGGCGCTGCAATTAATGACGAAAAGGATGGCCGACGCGATGCCAAGAAGACCCTGCACAACGAAGTAGCAAAGGATCTGAATCGGGGCCATGAGCGACGGCATCGCGGTATTGTCGCCAGCCGTCTTGAGAAGCTGGAGCAGGTTGTTGAGCGAGTTTTGATCGAAGGCTGCAACCATCGCCTGCGCGATGTAGGAAAAGAAGTGATTGATGCCGAAGCTCGCGCCGGGGAACGGGTTCACCCAATAGCTTTCGAGCAGGCAGCAGATGATGAGCCGCAACAGAAAATTGACCAAATCGCCCGCATGGACAGGCTGGGCATGAAAGCGAAACGTCATGCTGGTGGTATTCCAGTTGATGACCAGGCTGATGAGCGTGAAGAGAGAGATGCAGGCCAGCTCCGTGAGTCCAAGCTGCGTCAGCGCGCCGCCGTTCTGCGTCGTGAGATTGGTCAGGTTGTTGGTGAACTGATACAGCCAATCGACGCCTGAACTTGCGCTCGGCAATGCTTGTGCTAACAACGCCACGGAAACCATATCGCTACTCTCCCTCGGTCACGTTTAGGGGATGTACTTCTGCCAGGTCTTGCCTTCGTGCGCGGCGGCGGAGTTGTGCTTCTTCTTGTCCGCTTCCACACGCTGCCGGAACGCTTCATCCTCGGCCTTCCGTTCCTCGGCCTCCTTCTGCTGTTGCTGAAGAATGGCCGCAGCTTTGGCGGCGGCAGCGGCGGCTTTCGCCGCCTCATGCCGCTGGTACGTCAATGCGCCTCCGATCGCGGTCAGAGCCGCAAGGATGGCGAGCAGGATTTTCGTATTGATCGCTTTCAGCATCGCCGCTCTCCGTTACGGCAGGTAGCTATCCCAGGTGCTGCCCTCGTTGGCGGCGCTGGTGTCGTTGGCGGAACGCTGCTGCTGGACGAAGACAGCGGTGTTGAGGTCTTCGACGGCGGCATTGCGTCGCTCCATGTTGGCGAGCGTCATCTGCGAGGCAAGGCAAGCCTGCAGCGTGCCTTGCGACTGCATCTCTGCCGTCTTCTGCGCCTCTGCTGCATTCAGGAGATTGAGCTGCTGGACTTCGCTATTGGTGCTGTCGGAGCCGTCGAACTGCTGTGAGAGTAGCGAGCTGTTGGCCGTCGCGTTGGTGCTCCGATCGCTCCGGTACTGGCCCACAGCGGTAAGGCAGTCGGGAGAGACGGCATCGGACGTTTCAATCATGGCAAGCTGCGACGTGCGGGCGCTGCCGAGGGACTGGCTGGCAAGGTAGGTCGGCGCACTGCCGTTCATGGTGACGGTGGCCGCCTTCCATGCCGTGCTCGATGCGGACGGCGAATTGGTATTGAGCGCAATGCTCATGCCCGCCGTCTCCCCGAACATATTGGCGACGTTCACGTTTTCGAGAGCATGAAGCGTCGTCTGCCACTGCTGCTTGAGCGAGAAATGCGTGATGTTGTTCTTCAGCATGTTGTACTGCGTCTGCAGCGTGGTGAGCTGCGAGACGAGACTGGCGTAGCTGGTGGGGTCGAAGACAATATCCCCGATGCCGAACAGAGCGAAGCTCGGCGTTGCCGTGAGCAAGCAATGCCGCGCCTGCTCCGATAAGCCACTTGCGACGGTTGGTGAGTGTGAATTTCATACTGCCTCCTGCGGTTGGGTTGAACTACATGCACTGCGGGCAGGTCGGGTCGAACCTGTCCAGGGAAAATGCGTGAGATGTGTGTTGCGTTTGTCATGGCCTCGGTGGACTGGAGGTAAATCCACGCAAGTGCGTTTCGTGCCGGTAGGTGTCCCAACGAAGCAGGAGAGCCAGCAGAATGGCGGCGATGATTCCGAAGACTTGATAGAAGCGATGGAGCGGAATCGTCTGCATGGTCGTCATTCCTCCTCTGCAAGCTGGCGGGCAACCTGCGGAATGATCGCAACCCACTCCGCGCCGCTGCGCTCGATGGCTTCGGCAATCGTGTAGTCCGATCTCGGCAAGCCAATCGGCACGATTGAGGACAAGCGCGACGGCAACCTTCTCGCCGGTGGATTGCACGGCCCATGCTTCATGCCCTCCGCGCTTGGCATCGCGGGACTTGCGGAGCAGATGTTCGTAACGGTCATTCATCGCAATGCTCCTTCTACAACGTGGGATCGACGCGATGCTCCGCGTAGGACGGAATCAAGAGGTCGGTGCCGATGTACACGCGGGCACGCGAACCTTCCTTGAGCGTGATGATGGGCAGCCGGTTGAGGAAGTGATTCAACACCTGCTCGCCCTCGGCTGCGGACTGTTCGGAGATGCCGTTGCGAATCTGCGTCGAAGGATCGAGGACACTGCCGTTGTTGCCGATCTGGGCAAGGCCGCCTAAGCCGCCGATAGCGGCGGCGGCGGCGAACGCCTGCAAGTAGCCGTGGTCCACTTTCGTCGCAAGGCCGGTCGTGCCGATCTGGTCAAGGCCGATGTACTTGGCAAACTCCAGCGAGAACCCATCCGGGCAGATGGCGCGATGGAAGGTGACGAACATCTTGCGCTGTTGCGCGTTGCCGACACTCTGCACGTCGCCAAGCAGCCGCGTTCCCTGCGGCAAGAGAAGCTGCTGGTGGTCGTGGGAGTACAGGTCGGTCGTCAGCGAAACCATGATGGGGCCGCTGAAACCGCCGTCGATATGATTGGTGACGACGCCCTCAAGTACCGTGCCCTCGAAGACGCGATAGAGACGGCCATCGTAGGTATCGAAGTCGTACGCGGCCATCGGATTGCTTTTGCTGTCCGCTTTGGCTTCTGTAGCTGACTGGCTTTGCAGGAGCCGCGCCGCCGGCTGCGCTAGCAGCCGTCCCTTGCGCGGCCTCTGCTGTCACGGTTGCCGGAGTGCGGCCGCGGAATGCTCGAAGTCAATAGCCACGGTGTCGCTGTTGATGGCGTCCTGCTGCTGCTTCTCTTTGGCAAGCTCCTTCTGCTTGGCCTCGGCCTGCGCTTCGGACATATTGGAGGTATGCTGCGGCGCGTTGGGGCTGTCGCCGTAGATCGCCGTCACGCTGCGCGGCGGTCATCGGCGGTGCGCCTGCGGCCTCCGGGCCGGGCGCACCTTCCGTCTGCTGGAGCTGCTGCATCGCGGCGGCAAGCTCCTGTTGATGCTGCCGCGCTTCGGCGTCGCGCTGCGCCTGCAACTGCTGCTGCGACTCGAAGCTGTTTACCTGTTGCGCGTTCGGCGCTGCCGGGCGCATGGGCATGGCGCTGGCTGGGGCATTCTTCTTATTGCCGCTCAACAGGCTGGAGAGATTGGCGATGCCGATAAGCCCGATGATGACAACCAGGGCGATGACGACCGGCATACTCTTCCGCAGCGGCGGCTTGGCTTCCGGCTGCTCGGGAACGGTCGCAGGGACGTTCTGATTTGGTTCCGGCATGGCTACCTCGCTTCCTCGGTGCGGTGAAACTCCACCTTCTGCTTGCCGATGGCGAGGTAGCCGTTATCCAGCTCCTTCGGGACGGTGTAGAGGCCATTCGAGAAATCGAAGTTGATGAGCGAAGGCTTCTTGTCCTTCACCTCATAGAGCGCGGGAGTCTCCTGAAACTGCCCGCGCAGATAGGTGAACTTGTCATCGCGCCATATCTCCTGCAAGCCAAGCTCTTTGCCTTTCGACTTGTCCCAGGTGTAGTCAAAGTGCAGTGAGCCGGGATACTGGCTGCGGTATGCCTCTTCCTGCGTCTTCTCCGCTTTCAGCGTGGCGGCTTGGGCGGCCTGCGCTGCTGCTGCCTCCTGCTTCACCTTGTCCAGCTCGGCAGCGGGCACGAAGACGGGCAGCTCGGCCAGCTTGTCTTTCGCGGCCTTGTCGCCGGGCGTAATGAAGATTTTGGAATCGAAGTGGGGATCGTCGTCGCCGGAGACTTCCCGCAACTGCAAGGTGTACTCGTTGCCGTGGTCGGAGACGATATGCACGTCCGTCGTGCTGTCCGCCAACTTTCGGCTTGATGCTGATGAAGCGGCTGGCGACGTGGCCGCCATCGAAGACCCAATCCACCGTATCCCCGGCGAAGACATTGGCAACCTTCTCCTCGGCAGGAAGAAGGATCAATGTCGATTGCAATAAACCAGCACGGACCACAGGCGGCGTGTCCGCCTCGGACACGGTGATCGTGCGCGGTGCGTTCGGCTGAAGGTGCTTCTGCTCGGACGTCGTGGGGCCGGACGCAGAGGCAACGGAAGCAGTTAAGGCAAGTCCACAGGCGACGAAGATGAGGATGGGTGGTTTCATTGTCTCTGGTCCTTTCGGTTATGCAGACTCGCCCTGGGCGAACCGCGTGATGCCCTCGGTGAGTCCATACTTGGCAATCAGCTTCGACCGGCGCACGCGGTCTTTCGGTTTGGTGGAGAACGTGGCATAGCTACGGCTATCGAGATTCAAACGAACAACTTTGGTCAGTCCATCGCGGCGCATGTAAAGCGCCTCGCGGTCCTGCAAGCTCTCAAACAGGGCGAGCTGCTGTTCGGTCATCTTGAACAACTCGGCGTACCGTTTCCGGTTGAACGTCGCATCTTTCAGGAACAGGAACGACGTGCAGGAGTTCACGATGGAGTCGGCGTTCTCGCCTAAATCTTCTGCCGATTGACCAATCATCGTGACGCCGCCAAGATTTTTGCGGACGGTCTTGATGGACGCGAGCGCACCTTCGAGCAACTGGCGATTCTTCATCGAACTGAAGATTTCTTCGATAAGGATGTGCTTGGGAACGCCTAGATTGGCGGGGTCGTACAGTACATCGTTGATGCGCCGCAACAGCCATACCATCAGCGGTTCAATCAGGTCGGCGTATTGCTGGTTATTGACGCCCTGGAAGTCGAAGCACTGTACGCGAGACAGCGAAAGGCTGTCTTCCACGTTGTCGAAGATGGCGCTGTAGACGCCTCTCCCAACCCATTTCGAGAGGTACCTATCGAGCTTCTTGGGCAGGAAAAGATTCGAGAGGCGGCGGTTCTCCGGGTCGAGCAGGTAAATGTCCTGCACGGCCTTGTGGATTACATCATCGTCTTCCGGTTCCAACTCCGCGCCGCCGTTGGTGAGCAGGAGCTTGATGAAGCTATACAGGAACTTGATGTTGCTTTCGGTCGGCTCCAGAGCGAACAAAGCGACGCGAGGGCCGTCTTTGCCGATACGGTCTACGCGACCGCCATACAGTTCCACGACGCTTTCATAGCTGCCGCCGATGTCGAAAATGTAAGTAAAGCCGCCGTACTTCTGCTCCAGCGCAACCGTCGCGTTACCGATCACGCTTTTACCTGACCCTGTAGGCCCGATGATGAGCATGACCCGCACGCCGTCCACGTATACGTCCTGAAAGAATGGCGTTCGTGTACGGGTTTCGAAGACGTTCAGATATTCGGAATCCAGATCTTCAGAATGCGGGTGGCCGATGTGCGGGGCGAAGACCGAAGACAATCGTGCATGGTGCTCCTCGGAGAGCCACATCGGGAAGACATTGAACTTCCCATTGCCGGGGAACATGGCATAGAACGCACACAGATTGCCAAGCGTTTCCTCGATCACCTGGGCGCGGGCATCGACGAAGATCCGATGCACGGCTGGCGCGGTATCGCGTAGCTGCTCTGCGCCATTGGCGGCAAGCAGCAAGCGGAGTGAGTATTCGCCCTGGGCCTTCTTGTCCAGTTCGCGGATGACAAGGCTCAAGTCATCTACGCTGCTGTTGGCAGCCTTCGCGCCTGCGCCTGTTTCGAGCGAAGCGGTGTCGCGTCCGCTCATCACGCGAGTCAGCACGCCGACTTTGAAGAAGCTGATGAACTTCTCTTGCGCGTCGATCTCACTGCGGGCCGCGGTCGTGGACTTGGGCCGCCATGTCGAGCACAGCACGCTATCGCAATCGAGCGTCAGCAGGCCGGAGAAGAGGCAGGGCCGCGACGCCTCCGGCGTCGTCTTAAGAGAGAACATCTGCACATAGCGTTTGCCGACGCGCAGGTAATCGCTGTGCCATGCGACCGGATTGCTGACGATCTGCCGGTCTACACCCGCATCGTCGCGAAGCTGCGCTTGCGTGGCCCATTCTTCGAGATTGAAGAGGTACGAAAAGAACTGAAAAGCGGCCTGTTTATCGAGCAATCGCAGTCCCAACATGCTGCCGAGATGACCTTCCAGAATCGTTGCGGACTTCTGTAGCTCTGCCAGCATCCGCGAGGTGTCGGCGGCGTTCTCCTGCGGCTTACGCTCAAACGCCTTCAGCTTCGACGGCTCTAAGGTGAGGCACCAATGAAGATCAATGCGCCGAAAGCCCGCCGTCTTCTCAAGGAAGGCCAAGCGGTCAGTCTACGAAAGCCTCTGTAACGGGATTGCTGTACTTCTTCTGGCGCGGCAGCTCATACCCCGACATGACGCGGGTGTACTGGTAGAGGCAGGAACCTTCGGGAAGCCCGCGCAACGCGCCTTCTATCGACCTCATCCGTGAATCAAGCTCCTGATCGGTCAAACCCTCTTCGTCGATGCCGGAGAGCGCAAACAGGCATCCGTAGCCGCCGCCCTTCAAAGCGAAGATGCTTTGGCCGATGAAGCGTGCAATCGGAACGATGCTGCACGCGGCCCCAGCATTGGCGAACCACGGCGTATGCTTGATTTGCTCAGTATTTGCGCGGGTCATAGTAGGATTTCTGGCTGAGGCTCAGGCCCCAGAGCTGAAACATCTTCGGGTGTTTACGGACAATGAGCCACGCGCCTATCGCAAGCGTCGGGAAGGCCATCATCGCCAGCAGGCGAAACCCAACGAGGAAAACCGTTACGCAGACGAAGACAATCGCCATCCATGCTGTGAGGTCGAGGCCGAGCTTGGCTCTCGGACGATTCAGCGCTTGGTTGATCGGTAACGGTTCTCCCCGCTTGGTCATGGGCGCACCTCACATGGACTGGCCGGTAAGGGAACCAATCCAGCCGGCGCCCCACCCCAGGACTCCGGCACCAAACAGCGCGCCGAAGAGGCCAGGTATGGCATCCTGAAAACGTCCGCTCATCATGCGGATTCCCGCAAAGATGAGACCGCCAAGGCAGATGACAGCCCCGGCGTACATGGCGAACGTCTTGAAAGTTCCCATGAGCGTTTGTGCCCCGGAGAAGTCCATCGTTCCCTGGGCGTGGGCTACGCCGCTGCTGACGCCGGCGAAGGCGAGAGCAAGCAGTGTCGGCCCCATGACGTGTGCGGCGTGGAGCAGCTTTCGTTTAGAGAGGAGTTGTGGCCAGCTTATCGCGGGGGAATTGGACAACCGATTGAGAGGCCTTTTCAATCGGAATATGGAGCGGATTCTCGGCATTTTTGCACCTCCGCTGACCTGGTGTGTCAGCTAGGCGCAACGCTAAGAGCGGGATGCAAGAACGTCCAATAACTTTTCGGGAGAGCGTTATTCCGTGTGGGAATAACGAGAGCTGGTTCGATAAGGTATTTTCTGTACCTTATAGTCGCGAATGATCTCAGGAGTGCCGACGCCGCCCTTGAACAAGGCCGCTTTTACATTCGGCTCATTGCAAACGGAGCAAGAGAATGATGTGCCATCCGTGAACTCGATCAGGGTTTCACAACCATCTGCATCATCCTCGTATATTTTGAGCGCCTTGACGGTTTTACCCGCGACCTCAGCACATTCCACATAATTTCTCGACACGCTACCTCCCAAAAACAATCAACTGTGGACAGGGTGTCCCTTATTAGGGGATTCGTCAAGCGTTCACCACACTTGAAAGGTGAGGAAGCAGAAGAAGCCTGAGACTCGAATCTCGCGCAAGGGGAGGACGACACCCCATCAGGCTCTCTATGACAGATTTCTGCAAAAACTGATCGCAGCTCGCG
This sequence comes from uncultured Verrucomicrobiae bacterium, assembly GCA_963716225.1. Classification (GTDB taxonomy): domain Bacteria; phylum Acidobacteriota; class Terriglobia; order Terriglobales; family Acidobacteriaceae; genus Granulicella. The sequence continues at coordinate 3,344,235 of OY970299.1, forward strand.
AAGAAGCCGGCCTGACTCAGCGCGATGTCTCCGCACGCATGGGGAGGGCGCATTCTTTCCTCTCAAAATGTGAGACAGGCGAGCGCAGCATCGAAGTCTTTGAACTCATCCAGCTTGCTCAAGTCTACGAGAAGCCTCCGCAATATTTCTTGAATCCCGATTAGTTGTTGTCTAGGGAAGCAAGAAAGAGAGAGTCTGGATGGAAGGCTACGAATTTTCAATTCGAGCCGCGCATATATTCCCGCAGTACAGATGTCGTCTGCGTCAATCCTTGCGATTCCAGCATGGTGAGGTATTCATCCACGGTTTTGGCTGGATTCTTAAGGCTGCTTCGATGGTTTTCTGCTGCTTCGATGACAAGACCAGGTGCAAGATCGAGGAGATTCAGGATGAACTCATCGGGATGCTGTGCTTCGATGCCGAACTCGTGAAGCGACTGACGCGGAAAATCCACCAGATTGCAAGTCACGATAACACTGGCTCCGCAACGGATCGCCGCTGCCAGGACATGCCGGTCCTTTTCATCTGGAAGAACAAGACCCGAAATCAGATGTTCATATCCCGTTACAAGCGCATCTGGAGCGGCTTTATCCATGAGTTGTCGCGTTCGCTCCAATTTCTCACGGGTAAGATCCGGACGATGTTCCAAGAGACTGCTAATCCATTCTTCATGCACGTCGGCGGACCATTTGGCGCGAAACACTCCGATCAGCGCAAGGTGCATGAGAACGTTACGCAACTCCGCTGGATAAAGCACGTTGGCGTCATAGAAAACAATGAATGCGGCCACAATCAGATCCCAATCTCCTGGTCGTAGGCCGCTAGTTCTGCAAGAGCCGCCCGACGTTCTGCGTCGATCTGACGTTTGTAGGCCATCATGGCGTCAAAGCGAATGCGGCGATGCGTGCCGACCTTCCGGTATTCGATCTTTCCTTCGTCCAGCAGTTGAATGAGGGAAGGGCGGGAGATGTTCAGCATGTCTGCCGCCTCCTGTGTCGTCAACTCTGCGTGGACCGGAATCAAGGTAACGGCATTGCCACGTGCCATCTCCTCAAGAATGCGAACCAGCATTTTGACGGCTGATGCCGGAAGCTGCAAAGTCTCCTCTTTGGAGGCATCCCCAACGCGAAAGCTCAGGGGAGTTTTGGAACGCATACGGGGGGCCAGCAAACGGCTGGTTTCTCTGGCGAGCGTGGCATCCATTTCGGTGGGCAGAGTCGGCATTAGGAGTGTTTGGGACATCACATCACCTCATGGATATTGTCCCATGTATTCGCAGTAAACGCAAATAGTCGAAGCAAACGAAATTGATCGGGTTGAGGGCATTTCGTCAGAAAACCAAACACCGTTGGGTGAAAAATCCAAAGCGTGCGGCACACGGGTGTCTGCAACTCTTGCGTTTACTATGAATTAGCGGAACACCAAGTTACTTCCGGCTTCCAAAAAACTCCTGTAAGCAGACTTCTTGCAACGCGCGCTTCAATAAGCTGTTCATGTTAAGGCATTCATTTGACGATTAGCATTGCCTACCTATGCAGTCTTTTCTGGGTTGTGCCATCCTCCAATGTCGGCAGCAAGCAGCTCCGCGTCGGTGGGTCCCCACGTTCCGGGGTCGTACTCGCGCAGCGGCACAACATCACCCAATATCGGTTCGACAATAGACCATGCTGCTTCCACAACGTCCTCACGTACGAAGAGCATGTTGTCGCCAAGCATCGCATCGGTAAGAAGCCTCTCGTAGGCTTCCAGCTCTTCAGATGGATTGCTTGTAAGCGCGGATAGCTCTGATGGCATCGAGATCATTTCCGCTCCGGGACGCTTTACTCTGGCGCCAAGACTTATGGATAAATCGGGTCCGAGCCGGAATCGGAAATAGTTGCTTTCTGAGGCCAGCTTGCTCAGCGGCGGCTGCTTGAGCTTGACGACAACTTCTGTCGCCGCGGCCGGAAGGCACTTTCCAGCCCGGATCAGGAACGGTACGCCCGCCCAGCGCCATGAATCGACTTCAAGGCGCACCGCGGCGAATGTCTCAATCTGAGAGTCGGGAGCCACTCCCGGTTCATTTCGATAGCCGCGGAACTGTCCGCGTACCAGGTGCGCCGGGTCAAGCGGAGGAATCATATGAAACACCTTCGCCTGCTCATTATGCAATGACTCGAAGTACATATTCGTCGGCGGCTCCATGGCGAGAAAGCTCACCACCTGAAGTAGGTGGTTTTGAAGAACGTCGCGGACCGCACCGGTCGCGTCATAGAACCGACCTCTCCCAGCGACCCCAAAGGTCTCCGCCATGGTTATCTGCACGCTATCGACGTAATTACGGCTCCAGATTGCCGCTCGGGCGCCTGAAGCTGGAACAGCTTTCTGCGGACTTCCGACTTTAGCGAGACCGCATCGAAGCCAGGAGAAAGGTTGGAACACATGACGACGGAAGGTTTTGCTGACGATGGGACCCATGTTAAAGGATCTAGCGCAGTTCGACCTGGCGCAGGAGATGGCGGATTCGGAGTGGAAGAAGCCATGGGAGTCTGGCCATTATGCCAAAACCCTGTTTAAGAAGTCAGATTTCAGGATCGTGCTGATCTCGATGGAAGGGGGCGCCAGAATCAAGGAACATCATGCCGACGGCGGAATCTCCGTGCATGTCTTAAAGGGATCGATACGCTTCACTGTACAAGGACAGACGCGCGATCTGTGGCCGGGCAATCTGCTGACGCTGGGCGCGTCGATTAAGCATGAGGTGGAGGCTCTCGAAGAGTCCGCATTTTTGCTGACCGTTTCTTGGCCAGACAACGAGAAGCTCCAGGCGATGAAGCATCGGGGATATGGCACTTAGGAGAGTTACGCGATGGCGGGAGGCGAGTTGGAAGCGTTATCGCACGCAAGAGCTGGCGGTGCCGTGCAAGTCACGTTCGTCGAACTCTGACTGATTGACTGTGTTATAGAATGCGCGAAGCTCACGGGTGAGATCGACCAGAGGATAGCTTCCGTTCGCGCCGCTGGGGCTAGGGAGCAGCCACAGGTTGCTGCCGCCAAACGCATCTTGCTGGCCCACTTGCGCGCTTGGCTGGGCAAAAGCCGTGCGATAGGCACCCACGCCGAATACGGCAACCCAAAGCGGACGATAAGTGCGCACGGTGCGAACGAGTCTGCGTCTGCCTGCCACCAGCTCTGATGGCGCTAGCTCGCGAACTGTCGCGGTAGCACGGCGCACGAGGCTCGTGATCCCGTATCCCGACCTGAGGAGTTCGTGACTTTCGTGCGGCGCCAATAGCCGCGTGGTGAATCCGGCAAGGTGCAGCGCCGGCCAAAATCTGTTACCTGGACGTGCGAAGTGACGTTGCGTTGCCGCGGAATAAAGTCCTGGGTTGACCCCGCAGAACAGAACCTTGAGTCCAGGCGCAATGACATCGGGTATGCGGCAGCCCATCGCAGAACCGATTTCGGCAGCCGTTGGCGTGCATCGGCCGGGCGACGATCTCATAGCTGGCACCGCAGCTGGACCATTGAATTCTCACACGCGGATGTGCCGGGTGGACGCTTCACGCTGAAACCTTGGTAAGCGCCGAGCCTTTGTGCATCGCAATGTGATCCGTTTTGTCGCTCTTAATCTCGTACTGCGGTTCATCTTTACTTGCATGAACCTTGTAGCCTTTGAACTCGATCTCGGAGGTGATTACCTTTGTGATCGTGCCGCTCACCCGACCGGCTTCCGAATTCCAACTGACGTGATCTCCCACTTTGAAGTTTTTCGTCGCCATCGTGCCCACCGCTTTGCTAGGTAATAGTGCCACATGCCATATATATGGCGGCGAGCCGACGCGCATCCATCGGTCCAGGTTCGTGGGGAGCGCGCTCTAGCGTCCTCCTTCAAGAATAGCCGATCGGTGCCTTTGGGCCCCTTCCCGCTTTCCTTCACTTTTCGTTCTTGATAAGAAGAGCCGAAATCTCGACTTCACCTCGTAGGGAAGAGGCTATCAATACAAGCCGCACGGACCTCATTAAACTCGCGTGCTCCGCGCTTCCATATCGTCTATCGAAAGTGAGCAAAACAGGACAGACGCGGTCGCCCCAAAAGAGCGAAAATATGGTAGGAGCATGTACATCGTTCTTGGACCGCGACGGTCGAACAGGGAAAGGGGGCCATTCTGATGATTGAGCCAGGAAACGCCAGTTTTGACGCCGCCGACTTTCTCGCGAAAGCGGGTCTCGGAAGGCGGATCGTTAAGCTAAAACCGAAGGACGTCTTCTTTTCGCAAGGGAATGCTGCTGACTCCGCGTTCTACCTTCAGAAGGGCCGCGCCAAGATCACCGTGGTCTCGGAAAGAGGCAAGGAAGCTACAATCACATTTCTCTCGGCAGGTGATTTCATCGGAGAGGAGTCGATCGCCGGAGCGGTTGGGCTCCGATTGGCGACGGCCACTGCGGTTACCGCATGCACGGCGCTCAAAATTGAGCGAGTAGAGATGATCCGCGTCATGCACCAGGAGCATGCCTTCTCGGATCTATTCGTGAAATTTCTGCTTGCCCGGAGTATGCGAACCCAGGCTGATCTGGTCGATCAGCTTTTCAACTCCAGCGAAAAGCGCCTTGCCAGAATTCTTTTGCTAATGGCGGAGTTCGGCAAACCGGGCGAACCGGAGACGCTGATACCGGAAATCACTCAGGAGACTCTCGCCGATATGATCGGAACCACTCGCTCCCGGGTGAGCTTCTTCATGAACCGGTTTCGCAAAATGGGCTTTGTTGAATACAACGGTCGCATCCGCGTGCACAAGTCACTGCTCAACGTGATTCTCCACGATCGGCTACCGGAGCAGAATGCGGAAAAGCCGCCGATTCTGGACCCCTCACGGGTCCGTTCAAAGGTAGCCAGGGCCGTTTGACGTGAGCAAAAGTGAACAGAATCGACGTTGGTGACATGAAATACTTTTGCCTGAGGCCTTGCTCTGATGCTTGCGGGAAGGCAAACGATGCCCAATGCAAAAGTAAAACTCCTTATCGTGGATGACGAGGTATCACTGCGAACCTCCTTGTCGCTGATCTTTAAGACATTTGGACATAGCGTACGATCGGCCGAAGACGGCTTCTCTGCGCTCAGTCAAATCCGGATGGAGATGCCCGACATCCTCCTCTCGGACCTCAATATGCCGGGGATGTCAGGCTTCGAACTGCTCTCGGTGGTGCGGCGGCGGTTTCCTGCAATCCAGGTGATCGCGATGAGCGGAGCGTTCTCAGGCAATACTGTGCCCATCGGGATCGCCGCCGACGTTTTCTACGAAAAGGGAAGCAGCCCTGGCGCTTTGTTGGAGATCGTAAGAGCGATGGCCCAGACAGACCGCTCATCGGTCCGGCATCCGAGCATACCGGCGCCGATCTGGATTCCCAAGAATGGGCATGATCCATCCGGGGAGGAATATGTGATGGTCACCTGTCCGGAATGCCTGAGAGCGTTCCCGCAGATTCTCGGCAAAGACGTCCGCCTCATCCGCGATACGCATTGCGCCCATTGCTCCGGGCCGATTCAATACGCAATCGTCCAGCCAGCAGATCGGGTCTTCCCCGCATGCTTCTCAGCGGAAGTCACGCCCTGAAATCTTAAAATATCTCTGAATCTGGGCAAGATCAGTTGGCAGCCCGGCGGAGGAACCAAGTACTCAGAGAGTCTTGACGGAGTTAAAGCGCGTCCCCGCACTGGGAAATCTGCACATGTCGATTCGAGTACACGGGCCTCGCTACAATATCGGCGGTTGCGAGGCTTGCGCAGACTGTCGCTGTGCTAAGCGTCAATCACGTCAGCCAGTTTCCGGCCGTAACCCTCCATTCTGATCTTCGACCCGGATCTCGCTCGACGCAACGACAGGAATCGTCTGACGAAGGGCGGCCATGCATAGTAATGCCTACCTTACAATTTCCTTGGGCTCGCTTGACGTTGAGACGCGCGGATCAGGGATTGGATAACCGATGGCAAAATGGTATACGACCTGCTCCTGGTTGGGTCCCAGGTTGAGATGACGCTGCACCTCATCATCATAGAAGGCGCCGATGCCGGTCGCGCCCAGTCCAAGTGCCTCAGCCGCGAGATACAAGCGTTGGCCAATAGCGCCTGCTTCAAAGTGCACATATCGATAACCACGGTCACCATAGGTGCGAGCGGCATGCTCGAGGTCGCCCATCATCGAAAAGGTCACGCAGGCATTACCGGCCAGCTCCTGCCCAAGGCTCAGGCCAGCGGCCGCCACGCGCTGGTCGCCGCTCTTGATCTGCTCCAGCTCGGCACGCTCCGACCAGAGCTTATAGATGCCGGGTTCCAACCCATCGACGCGATGAGCATACAAATAGAGCCTGATGAAGCTCGTGCCAGCAAAGTCAGCCGACAATGGCTGCACTGTAATGGCGAGGATTGCCGAGAGTTCCGGCAATGACATCGATCGGTTCCCGCCTAGGAAGTCGAGCGCCGAACGTCGCATGCGGGCAACCTGGCCAAAGCTGCGGATCGATGAAGCCGGAAAAGGCAGCTTGATCTCGCCGGAGCCAGTTGAGGTCGACTCTCCGAACGAAGTTTCACCGCTCCCGCTGCTGCTTCGTTTCGTGGCGAAGTGAATGGTGTCAATCAGTGGGTGAGCAATCGCTTGCTTCGAGAGCTGGTTCGCCTGCCCGCCGAACCAGATAGCCTCTCCGGTATCTGCTGCGCGCACGGGAATAGACTTGCCGTGCAGGCTGACGATGAGCATTGGCCACTCGTCGCTATTAAGGTGGAATAACTCCGCCACTTCATCGTCCGGGAAGTGTCCCACCGCGAAGCTGTCGCACCCGATAGCGCGGGCGGAGAGTGCGAGCGCTTGCCAGGCATGCCCTATGTCGTGCAAGCAGTAACGATATGCCCGTTCACCGTACTTCCACGCCTCACGCCACACAATACTTGTCAAAACAAACATAATTGGCGCAAATCCGCTGATCAACTTCGTTTCGAAATTACCGCGCCCGCGCTGCTCCGCCATGTGCCTGGACGGATCGTAGTGATACAAACCATCTGGCCACCCCTTCAGACCCCGTGTGAGGAAGTGGAATTCCGTCGGGTGTAGATTCCCGGAGGACGGATTCACTCTTAGCGCGTACGTATATCCGGTGGACGGAACTCGCTTGGACGCGCTAATCGCGGCGGAATAGAAGAGTAGTTGCGATAGGAAAGCCGGTCCGTCACTCACAGGCGTGGTGCCAAAGGTGCCTTGAAGCGCGTCGATTGCTGGCATTTCTGCGGCGGGAGGATCTGCCGGCAAATCAAGCATCGGCACGCCCTCGTAGTGACGAAATGGATCAGGCATATTCGCCCAGTCGAGAACGTCCCGCTCTCGCCTCAGCGATTCAACGCTGTGCTTCGTTGCCTCGTGATATTCGCGCCACGTCATTACCGATAAGGGGCTCGCTGGTACTGATGCTAGCGCCAATTGATGCTCGATCTTAGCATCGAGAGTCATCACTATACCGACCGCGTTCTCTGGTCAGCCTTGATCCGCGGAGTTTGGGGGCATATGGCATATACGGACCCGTCCAATGTCATCAACTCCGGCCTTTGCTCTGTCTATGTACTCGTTCAGTACAGAAGCGACGCGAGGCACCGCTGACGCTACATCCCAGAAGTTAAATCTGCTCGATATCGCAGACGATCTTCCAAACGTGCCCAGAATGCGAACCAGCATTTTGACGGCGGGTGCCGGAAGCTGCAAAGTCTCCTCTTTGGAGGCATCCCCAACGCGAACGCTCAGGGGAGCTTTGGAGCGCATACGGGGGGCCAGCAAAAACGGCTGGTTTCTCTGGCGAGCGTGGCATCCATTTCGGTGGGCAGAGTCGGCTTTAGAAGTGTTTGGGACATCACATCACCTCATGGATATTGCCCATTTATTCGCAGCGAACCCAAAGAATCGAAGCAAACGAAAGTCGTGACAATCCGTGGATTTCCTCCGGAACCAAAGGCCGTTGGGTGAGAAACCCAATCTTCAAAACGCGCTCCCAATAGACTCCCAATAGGGTGTCTGGAGCGTACTTTTCCGTACTTCCGCGTTGCTATCTGTGCCAAAGAAATCAGTTAGATACGTGAGTGCGCGGCCACTCATAACCCAAAGGTCGCAGGTTCAAATCCTGCCCCCGCAACCATCCTGGAAGTAGGGGCTCTCCTCTGAATCATCGAGTTGAGAGCCCCCTTTCACTTTTGGGCAGCATATCCAGCGCGGTGCCTTCAGGCAGGCATGGCTGAATTTACGTCGATGCACGACCTATGGTGGGCATGACAGGCGCCGATTTAGCTGCGCGGGTTCATAGGATTCCTTGCCTCTTGTGGTATTCTCCGCCGTAACCAAAACCGCTCCACATATCGCGCACGCAGGTGAGCGAGAGTTCGAGAGGCTCAACTGAAGTTGAATTCCGTTGCGCCGCACCAGCCTGGAATCAACGTTGGGGGGAGTTACCCGTATGACCGGCTCCGCCAGGGTGATGCAAGGCAGCCTTCCGCATGAGCCGCTGCGCACGAAGGAAGCTGCGACCGCAGGCCGCCCTCTCATCCGGCGCAATCGAGCGCAGTACCCCATACCCGGAACGCTGAATCTGGTGCTCGCCACCGCACAGATGGCCGCGGCACTGCTGGTGTTGACACTGGCTTCGCATACGCATCATTGGCTCCCGCTCATAGTCTCGGCAATCGCGTTCGCCTTTGTTATGCAGATGGGCTTCTGCATCGCGCATGAAGCGGTGCATCGCAAGCTGCACTCGAACGCGCGCGTGAATCTGGGCGTCGGCATCATGATGTTCTCGCTGTTTCCTGGAAGCTTTCACTTCTTCCAGGTCGCGCACCTGATTCATCACCGCAGAAACCGCTCCGATGACGAACTCGAAGATTACGTTCTGCCGGGCGAATCGCCCTGGTTCAAGCGCGTGATGTATTACCTTTTGATCTCGGGCCTGTTCTGGATCCTTCTTCCGCTTTCGTCGATTGCGATCGCGTTCATCCCGCGCAAGCGTATACGTCTCCCTCGCCCCAAGGATGACTCCGGAACGTTCCGTAAGTTCGCGCAGTTCCTGAACGAGGTGAGGCCGGGATGGATCAGGCGTGATCTGCTCGTTGCGGCCGCGGTCTGGGGTATCTCATCTGCGCTGCTGCATCTTCGGCTTTCTGCCGTGCTCATCTGTTACGCGGCCTTCGGATTTTCATGGGCGAGCCAGCAGTACGTCTACCACGTGCGCACGCCACGCCACGCCGTACTCGGAGCATTGGATCTGAAGCTCTGGACCCCGGTGCGTTGGTTATATCTGAACTTCAACTATCACCTGACGCACCATCTTGCAGTGTGGGTGCCGTGGAATCAGCTGCCCTCGATTTCCCCGCAGCAGCCGGCACGCGGCTATCTGCGCACCTACTTCAATCTGTGGCAGCCGCCTGAGCCAGTGGAGCAGGCATGGCCACCGCAGTACCAGCTATCGGGGCCTCTTCCAGACGTGCTGCCCGCGGCAGGCGAACACAGGCACACCTCGGTCTCGGACCTCCCATGGTGAAGCAGACGCGAGGATTGCGATGTGGCGACGCCCACTTGCCCGAGGGTGCGCAATGAACGCCGCGGTGATGGATGCTCCGCTCCTGGCCTCACCTCTGGCGGATCGCGCCATCCTCATCCGTGCGGCCACCGACGCTGATAACGATCAATTGCTGGCGCTGACGCGTGTAACACCGATGGCGGGAAGAATCGCCCTGCGTATCGATCGCGATCCCGACTTCTTCGCACTGCTGCGGCGGCGCGGCGACGCAATCGTCCTGGTTGCAAGCTGCAAGGACCAGGTGATCGGCTGCATCTCCGCCGCGATCCATGACGGTTACGTCGATGGCATGCCGGAGAAGGTCGCCCATATCGGCGATCTGAAGGTTGATCCGCTGTTCTCCGGCCAACGCTTGTCGAGCCATCTGACGGCAGCTCTTGAGTCGCACCTGAAACAAATCGGCATTGATGTCTGTGTCGCACTGATCGCCGACGGCAACAATCGCGTGACGTCTGTCCGCACCGGAAGACACGGCACACCCGCAGGTGTTCCGCTGGGTCACTTCATCGTGGACCAGCTGCTCGCGCGCCCGATGTGGCAGAGAGATACGCGTTATGCGATCGAACAGGCCACCACGGCCGACCTACCCGCAATCGCAGCGATGCTCGATGAGACCTATCGCCGGCGGCAGTTCGCTCCCCGCATCACAGTCGAGCACCTCTCATCCAGCACGGCAATGAGCTCTCCTGAAACTCCGTTCGCTGTCCGCATGGTCGCGCGCGAGGGCGCTCGCGTTGTAGCCACGCTGGCGCTCGAAGATACTTTCCCGCTGCGGCAGAATGTTCTGATCGGCGCGCCCGCGACTTTACGATGGGGGTTCGCAGCGGCGCGGCCCTTTGCCCTGCTGGTGCCTCAACTCACCATCCCGCGTCTCGGCCGCCCAATCAGGACGCTGTATGTACGGCACATGGCGTGCGCTCCGGATGCCGTGGACGCTCTGCGGCTGCTTGTCGACGACGCGAGAGCCCGCGCGTTTCGCGGCGGCTTCACCTTCCTCTCGGTTGGCTTGCATCAGCGCGATCCTCTGCGAAGCGCAGTGACTGGCCGGGCGCGTGTTACGTTTCGATCCCTTCTGTTTGCCGCTCGTATTCTCACGCAAGCTAAACCGTCAGATCGCAACAGTCAGATCCCCTACGAAGATTTCGCCCTCGTATAGCCCAAGGAGGTTGTCATGGAAGTCGTTACAACTCTGAATCACGATGCGAGCGCAGTCACATCGTCCAACACTCTCATTTGGCAGGATGTCCTCGCGCAGGCAATGACCGGAGAGTTGGTCGCCGTGCTCAACTACACTGCCTTGGCCGGCATCTGCGACGATCCCGAGGAGCTAGCCGACGCGCTCGAGCACGCCGACGGAGAGCGCGGTCACGCTGCAGCGTTCGCCGCCGAAGGCCGCAAGCTCGGAATCACAGTCCCCAACAACGTCGAAGCCAAATATTGGAAGCGCCTCCGCTCCTCCTTCATGCGCTCGATCGAAGCGCGCGACTTCACAGCCTGCCTCATCATCCAGGAGATCATGCTCGAGTCCTTCGCTGTTGCTAGCTATCAGCGCGTGGGCAAAGTCGCGCCCGGCAGCATGGGGTCTACCTTCACCGCGATAGCCGCGGAGGAGGAGGGCCATATCGAGCACTCCATGTCCATCCTGCGTACCGAGCGTGAGCGCGATGTCGCTGCCTTCGACGCCAAGATGCATCGCCTGCATCTCGACGTCATGACCACGCTCGCCGAGATGCTTGCGCGCGAGGACAAGGATGGCCACTGCGAACTATGCCACGGCGCCTGCGTCAAGCCGATGCTGCCCGATGTGGGCCTCACCGTGGGCGAGTTGCGCGGCGCCGCGTTGCGCCAATATCTCTCGAGCCTTGACGCGCTTGGCCTGCCCGGTGAGATGACGCTCGAGTGGGTCGCGCAACTGCCGGTCTAGGAACGTGCACGCATGGGTCTCGATTTCGCATTGATCGGCCATCAGGAGAGCTGGCAGGCTGCGTCGGATGTCATGTTCGTTCTGCGCGGCCCCACCCACTCGCGATTACCAGACGACGAGTTGAAGGACCTCTTTCCCTGGATACCGCCGCGCGCCGTCTGTCACATCGAACTCACGTCCTCGTTGGGCCGCAGCATCCGCGGACTCTATATCGACTCGTTTGTCCCCCCTGATTGTCTCGGCCATGGACACCGGCACGAGAACGTCACGCGAGTGCGCGATGCGGCGGCATGTGCAATCAGATCCGGCGCGCGCATCGTGAGCCTGGGCGGCTTCAGCTCCATACTCATCGAGGGAGATGTGCGCCGGCTGCCCCCGACCGAAAGCACATTTTTCACAACAGGCAATACGCTCACCGTCGCCTTCATCGCCCAGGGAATACGACAGCTCTGCGCCTTGCAGGGCCGCGATCTCGCCAGTTCCACGCTGCTGATCGTCGGCGCGACGGGCGATGTCGGTTCGGGCTCCGCTCGCTGCCTCGCTCCGCTGGTCGGCCGTGTGATTCTCAACGCGCGCAACCTTACTCGGCTGCGGAGACTGGATGAAGAACTGCGCGCTGATGGCGCGACTGTAGAAATCGCGACGGATCTCGAGCAGCTGACCGTGCGGGCTGACATCGTGCTCTGCGTTGCCAGTCTGGAGTCCCCATCGTTGCTGCTCGGCTGCCTCGCGCCGGACGCGATCGTATGTGACGCCGGCTATCCCAAGAACCTTGCTGCTCGCGGTGTGGTGGAAGGCTGCACGGTTTTCCACGGTGGCCTTGGTCAGATACACGGCACGCTCGCCTTTGCGCCCGATATACATCACGTGCTGCAGCGCCATCCGTTTCCGAACGTGCTCCACGGCTGCCTTCTTGAGGGAATGGTGCTCGCTCTCGAGGATCGCTTCGAACCGTACTCCTCCGGGAGAGGCTTCATCACACCTGAACGCGTTTCCGAGATCGAGCGCATCGCTGCGCGCCACGGCGTCCACCTCGCACCCTTTCACAACGGCGATGGTGCGCTGCCGGAACACGCAATGGAGGTTGCGAAGACATGGGCGTGACCGCACAGGACCAGGTGCAGCTCTCCAACCTTCTATTCGGCAGCAGCTGGGAAGATCCCGCATCGGACCAGCGGGCCCTCGCCATCCGCCCGGGCGAGACGTTGATGACCGTCACCTCCGGCGGCTGCAACACACTCACCCTGCTGCTCGACGACCCCGCGAAGATCTACGCCGTCGACATCAATCCATCGCAATCCTTTCTGCTCGAGCTCAAACGCGCGGCCGTGCGCCAGCTCTCCTACGAAGACCTGCGCGCCTTCCTGGGACTTGCTCCTTCCACAAACCGCATCGAAACGTTCCACGCAATCAGCGGCGACCTGAGTGAAAACGCTCAGCGCTACTGGAGCAGCAATCAGGACGCGCTGCGCAAAGGGGTCATTCACGCCGGCAAGTACGAGTCATTCGTGCGCCTCTTCAGCGGCCTCCTGCGCGTCATCCAGGGAAGACGCCGGATTGAAGCGCTTTTCAACTGCTCCTCCATTGCCGAACAACAAAGCTTCTTCGAGAAGAGATGGAATACTCCGCAGTGGCGCCTGCTGATCAAAGCGCTCGTGAACAAGCGCATCCTCGCCAGGCGCGGGCTCACCACCGACTACTTCAAATTCGATGACGGCTCGACGTCTTTCTCCGAGAGTATGTTCCGCCGCAGCCGGCGCGCCATCTGCGACATCCCGGTGGGCTCCAACTACTTCCTCGCACAATATTTCGGAGGACGCTACCGCAACGAGAACGCCGTGCCCGCCTACCTGCGGCGCGAAAATCTCCCAACCGTGAAGCAACGGCTCGACCGCATCGAAATCGTCACCGCACCCGCGCAGCAATGGATGAGCGAGCAGGCGCCATCCTCGATCGATGCGTTCAGTCTCTCGAACATTTGCGAGCTGATGAGCCCGGACGAGACCGCGCGATTGTTCGCCGCCGTCGCCCGCTCCGCACGCCCCGGAGCCCGCGTCTGCTTTCGCAATCTCATCATTCCCCGCGCCGTGCCGGATCCCCTTGCGAACGAGATCGTGCTCCAGAAGGCGCTCAGCGAAGACCTCCTTTCCCGCGACAGATCCTTCGTCTACTCGCGTGTGCATGCATACGTCGTGAAGCCGGCGGCCTCGCAACTCGAGGTTTAGACGCTCGCCGGCGAAGCTGCCTCCGTCCCTTGTGGTCGGGAGCTCTCATGAGCTGAGTCGCGAAAGAGAAGATCGACCGGGCACGAAGTCACTCGCATTGGTCCGCTCTCTCGATCGAGAAGCCCTATACAATTCGTCTGTTCAAGATCATCAATGAAAGTGGGGGCCGAGGTGCCGACGATCATCGATCCGGAGTTAGCGCTGGGCTGGAGAAGCAGGCGTCGTAAGGTGCTTCTTATTGCGGTACTTCTTTTCGTCGTTTTCATCCTTGGACGGATCGCATTATCGAATTGGGTCGACCTCCTCTGGTTCAGGTCACTTGGTTTCGGATCTGTCTTCTGGAGGACGATTTGGCTGCAAGTGAGCATTTTCGTCGTCGCCGCCGTGATCACGTTCGCTGTCCTCTGCGCGGCGTTCTGGGGGATCAGGCGGATGCATCAAGGTAATCTGCCAACCAAACACGCCATCATCCTCGGTGGCCAACCAGTTAGTTTTTCTGTAGAACCAGCGTTGCGGTTCATTTCACTGGCCGTTTCGATTGTGTTCGCGCTGATAGCCGGCTTGACCCTCACGGCGGACTGGCCGGCGATAGCACTCTTCTGGTACGCGCCGCACGCCACAAGTGGCGCGATCGATGCCGTCTTTGGGAAACCTCTCAATTTCTTTCTATTCACCTTGCCTGCGTGGCAGATCATCAACGATTGGCTGTTGACACTTGCAATCGCAACCTGCGCAGTCGCCGTCTTGTTTCTTTTCATCACCAGTGGCTCGCGCTCGATCGAGAACAGAAAACTCAGTTATGGCCCAGCGCCGTGGCGCGGTCTGTCGCTGACACTTTCCTTTCTACTGCTTGTGCTGGCGATGATCACGTACGTGAATCGCTACCAAACCCTGCTGGAACATCACACAATCTTCGATGGCGTGAACTACACAGACGCGCATGTAGCCATCCCGGGCGCACTCGTCTTGTGCGCCGCCCTGGTGCTGGGTGCTGCGATCGCGGCGGCGAACGCGATGCGCGAATCACGCGGACGATGGCTCCTGATTGCAATCGGTCCAGCCATATTGTGTTACGTGGTGATAGGAATCTTCGGGTGGTATGTCGGCAATTTCATCGTGCATCCGAATCAGTTGGATCGCGAAGAACCATATATTGTGCACAATATTGACGCGACTCGACATGCTTATGGCCTGGACCGGTTCTCGCAGAGTGAGTTTCCCGCCGAGACCACTCCCGATGCGGTCGACGCTGCGAATAATCAGGCAACACTTCAGAACGTGCGGCTGTGGGACTGGCATGCACTGCAAGACACACTGCGTCAGATTCAGGAGATTCGCACCTACTATGACTTCCCGGATATTGATATCGACCGCTACGATCTCAACGGCACGACCCGCGAGGTGATGCTCGCCGCCCGCGAATTGAATGTCGACAGATTGCCGGAGAGCAGTCGCAATTGGATCAACGAAAAGCTTATTTACACCCACGGCTACGGCGTGACAATGAATCCGGTGAACGGGTTTACGCCGGAAGGTCTGCCAATTTTGTTGCTCAGCAACATGCCGGTTCAAAGCACAGTTCCTGGTCTAAAGGTGACTCGGCCCGAAATCTATTTTGGCGAACTCACAGACACGGACGTTTACGTTAAGACGAGGCAGCAGGAGTTCGATTATCCGCAAGGCCAGAACAATACGCTGACGTCTTACCAGGGGACGGGTGGGATCCTGATGGGAGGCTTCGGTCGACGACTCCTGCTCGCCATCGCTCGCGACGACGTTGCGACGCTGCCTTTCAGCGACGATGTCAATTCGCAGAGCCGGATGCTCCTATGGCGTAATATCCGCCAACGGGTCGCAAAGCTCGCGCCATTTCTTACCTTTGACCAGGACCCTTATCTAGTAGTCGGCGATGACGGCCGGCTATCCTGGATCCTGGATGCCTACACAACTTCCGATAGCTATCCCTATTCGACCCACTACGGTCTCGGAGATAACTCCGTTAATTACATGCGGAATAGCGTCAAAGCAGTTGTTGACGCTTACAACGGAACAGCGACCTTCTACGTATTCGACAGCGAAGATCCGGTCCTGGCAACCTATCGGCGCATCTTTCCCAGCCTCTTCAAGGATGCAGCAGCGATGCCGGCAGACCTTCGCAGGCATGTTCGCTATCCGGAGGCATTATTTCAGTTGCAGTCGGAAGTCTATGGCCTTTACCACATGACCAATCCTGAGGTGTTCTTTAATCGCGAGGACCTATGGACCGTCGCCACCGAAACTGGAACTGACAGCAATGGCGATCAAGCCATTCAGCCAATGCTGCCGAACTTCGTCCTGATGAAATTACCGGGAGGCACGAGCGAAGAGTTCGTGGAGATTTTGCCGTTTACTCCCGCGAACCGGAACAACCTGATTGGATGGATTGCCGGCCGCTGCGACGGCACAAACTATGGAACGGCCTCCGTCTACGACTTTCCCAAGACGAGACTGATCGACGGACCACAACAGATTGAGGCTCGCATCGATCAGAATGCGCAGCTTTCCGGGCAATTGACGCTGTGGAACCAACAAGGTTCGCACGTACTCCGCGGCAGCCTGCTGGTCATTCCATCGGGCCGCGCTTTGTTATATGCGGAGCCAATCTATCTTCAAGCGAAGCAGAGTCCAATGCCTGAACTGCGGCTGGTTGTGCTCGCGTTGCAAGACAAATTGGCGTACGGCACTAGCTTTGAGGCAGCGCTCAGATCTCTATTCGGCGGCGAAGTTTCATCGCTAAATCCAACTGAGGCGGCGACGCCGGTTGCACCGCCGACCGGCGCATCCCCGTCAACGAATACGGATGAACTGATCGCCGAAGCGGCCAAGGACTTTGACGATTACCAACGGTTGACTGCCGCAGGCAAGCTCGGCGAAGCTGGGCAAAAGCTTGAACAGTTGAAGAGCGTACTTGGCCAGCTTAGTAGTAGTAGTAGTCGCAGGAAGTAATTCTGCCATGCTGGTTCAGTGGTCTACGGCCCCAACCGCCTCAGAAGTTGATCTTGGCCCCAAACTGCAGGTTCCGCGGCGGGTTGGCCCCGGTAATCAGCCCGAGCCCGCTCAGTGCATTTGTTCCGGGATTCGTCCAGTTGATGCGGTTGAAGACGTTGAAAGCGTCAGCCTGCAGCAGCAGGCCAGCCTCACGCCACAGAGGGAATGTCTTGCGGAGGGACAGGTCGGTTGCGAAATAGCCTGGTCCTACAACCGTCCCCACGCCAGCAGAGCCCGCCGCATAGTCGGTGCGCCGGTATAGCTGGCCGGATTGAACCAGCACACCTTGCCGGTCGGGCAGGTGTATCCCGAACGCAGCGGCGCCCCTGGCACATAATTCGCGCGGCGCGAGTAAGAGATCGAACCGCTTACCGACTTGCCGTTGATCGTCGACGCACCTATTGGCTCGCTTGCTGTGATGGTCAGCGGTTGCCCGCTCTGCACGCGCGTAATGCCGCTCAATGACCAGCCACCCAGCGCCTCGCCCGCCACGCTGTGCCGCCCATGAAAGAACGGCAGCGCGTACGTGTAGGTCGTCGAGAAGATATGCCTGCGATCGAAGCGTGGTCGAGCCGTAATAGTAGCTGTTCCACGAAATGGTCGAACCGTCGGCCAAAGTGCAGACGAACGGACATTCCGGCTCGGGGTTATCGCCTTCACCGCTGCTGGTCGCCAGGTTCTTCGACCATGTGTAGTTCACGGTCAGCAGGACATTGCCGCGCCGCTTCGTTGCCGAAACCTGGAGCGCGTTGTAATTCGAGATGCTGTCGCCGCGGAACTGCGTGATATCGGTATATCCGAAGTAGGGACGAAGTTGGTTGCCGGCAACTCCGGGATGCGCTGCCGTCGCCGCAAAGGTCGGGCGCGTTGATGTTCGGCTGCCGCAAAAGATGCCGCCCCAGATTGCCGACGTATGCAGTCTCGATCAGGAAGCCGTACGGGATCTCACGCTGCACGCTCACGCTGTACTGGCTATAGCGCGCCACGCGAAGATCCGGCTGCACCGCGCTCATGCCGTAGATCGTCGGAATCGTGCCGCCGCCACCCGAAGGTGCGGCCAGGTTGCCGTTCTGATAGCTGACCGACTGCAGGAACGGTACATTGCCCGGCTGGCCAAAGATGATATTGCCTTCGGGCTTGTCGAAGAACAAGCCGTAGCCCAACCGAATCGTCGTCTTGTTGTCCAGCAGGTAGGAGAGCCCAATCCGCGGGCCGAAGAGGTTCTCCACCGGGAAGAGCCCGCGCGGCGCGGTCGCCGGCACGGCCGTCACGAAGGAAGATGTGGCCCCCGGAACACGATTCACCTGGTCCGCAGGTACATCGGGCGCGCGCACCAGGCCATCGATGACATAGCCGTTGTCCAGTTCGCCGCCGCTCGGCACATTGCCGGAGCTGATTGACGTAGGCGCCTTCGCCGCCGTGTACTGGCTGGGGTCGAAGTTGGACATGTTGTTGCCCTGCGTGTACGTCGGCGTGGTGCGTTCATAACGCAGTCCCAGCTCGAAGCTGAGCTTCTCCGTAGCCTTCCAGTTATCGACAACAAACAGCGAAATATCGTTGAAGCGGAAGTGGCCTATCGGGTCAGCCGACTGCTGCGAGAAGCTGTTGAAGTTACCCATCAGCGCGTCCGCAAACGGATCACCCGTGCTGTTGGGATTGCCGCTTACCTGGAACACGATTCTGCCGTTATAAGAGTCAGGCCGCGAGTTCTGGTCCTTGCGATTGCGCGCGTAGATCGCCCCAAACTTCAACGTGTGCTGGCCACGCTCCCACGTCACCGTATCCGAGGGCGCGATATCCGTCGTCGGCGCGATGCAGAGAGAAGTACGGTCCCGGGATGCGCGCCAGTCCGGCGTTCGGGATCCCGCTGACAGAGGTAAACGTGATATCCGGCAATCCGTCCGGATACGTGCCTGCGTTAGGGAAGGGAAGCGGGAACTGGAAGCCGTAGGTTTCGCGCTTCCATGTATTGCCTGCCGGCGGAATGCGCTGCTTGTTCCACGACGCATTGAACTTCGCTTTGTTAATCAGCTTCGGCGAAACCGTCCATATCCAACCGATCTGGTTCCCGTAGCCCGGACGAAGACGGTTGGTGGGAACGGTCGGAAGCGAGCCGCCTGGAACGAAGGTGCCGAACGCATCAATCAGGTTGATGTCGTCGTGCAGATAACGGTAGTACAGCGCCTGGCTGTGCGAGGGATGATAGTCGATCCGCAGAATGTCTTCGCGGAAGTTCTGCGGATCGTTCGGCTGGAAGGTCGCGTTGCTCGTGGTCGGGCTATCGTTGAACGCTGCGGCCTGCGCTGTCATCAGCCTTGAAGACATTCGCAATCGCTTTGCCGTCTGCAGTGATGCATGCCGAGCTCATCACATTGCCCGTGATGGTGCAGCCCGCAGGAGCATTCGCCGGCGTCTTCAGCGTCACGCTTCGCCGCTATGTCGGAGAAGTTACCGGTGAGCTCTGCAGACGTGGGCACAGTTAAGTTCTGGGGCGTTGCGCCAATGCGCAGCCGCTTCCACTCTTCACCCGCGAAGAAGAACAGCTTGTCGTGCAGGATCGGCCCGCCGACGTCCCACCCGAAGTCGTTATAGCGCAGCTTCGATTTCAGAGAGGCAATGTTCGTTGTAGGCGTAATGTTCAGCTTCGAACCCGGAGAGATTGCGTCGAAAATGTCATTGCGCACGAACTCGAACGCTCCGCCATGGAACTGGTTGCCGCCGCTTCGCGTGACCACGTTCACGGAAGCCCCCGCATTTCGGCCGTACTCCGCGGAAAAGTTCGAAGTCTGTACTGAAACCTCCTGGACAAAGTCGATACCGACATTGTTCATCTGCGAGCTGTTCGATCCGGAGTCCAGGTTGTAACCGCCGTCCACCGTGAACAGATTCTGGTCCGTGCGCATGCCGTTGATGGCCGCCGCAGCCGTCGACATGCCCGTCGTCAGTGACGTCTGGTCGAACGTGACTGTAGCCGCGCCAGGAACGATCGTTGTCAGCTGCACGTAATTGCGCTCATTCAGCGCGAGCGCCTGTACCTGCTGCTGATCGATCACGCGCGAAATCTCTGCGCTGGAGCTGTTGACCGTATCGCCGAGCGCCGTCACCTCGACGGTTTCGGCCACCGCGCCCACCTGCATACGCGACGTTCACCGTGGCGTGCGCGCCCGCGGTCACGTTGGTTCCCGTGATCCGTACCTTCTTGAACCCCTGCTTCTCCGCCGTGACCGTATAGTGGCCGACCGCGAGCTGCGGCGCTGTATAGAATCCGATCGCGTCCGATGTAACCACGCGCGTCTGCTTCGTCGCCTCATCCTGGATCGTGACAGTCACGCCGGGCAGCGCTGCCCCTGAGGAATCCGTAACATTGCCTGAAATCACGCCGAAGATGTCCTGCGCTCTTGAAGCGCTTCCGGCGAACAGGAGCGCAAAAGTGGTTATGCACGCTGCGATCCAAACCTTTGTTCTCGTGACGTTCATGTCTGCCTCCAGAGTCGTAAGTACGCTTTAATCTTCGGGCGCTTTGCGCGCTACTTTTGGCCAGCAGCAAAACAGCCAATTTGTTTGCGCTTGGAACATTACCACGAATCCGGAAGTATTTGCATTTCATATCGCATTAACCGCCTCGGAACCCGTACGCCGTCCGCATCGCAATGCGTCATCTGAGAAGATGTGCGCAACGCGTCGATGACGGATCTTCATCCCCGATCATCGGCATCGTCTTCTCTCCGCACCACGACCACAATCGCCACATAGCTCATCTCGTTTCAACGAGACTCACCGTTCAGCGATGCTGCAGTCCAGCCCCACTCTTACTCGTGCGATGCCCCAGCCGTCCTCTTCTGCGCGGCTGTAAGACCCCCGGGCCACCAGTTCCAGTCGCCCGCAAGTCGAAGCAGAGCGGGGCCGATCACAATCCGCACCAGCGTCGCGTCAATCAGTACCGCAACAGCGAGCGTAAATCCGATCATCTTGACCACCAGCAAATCCCGAAACGTAAACGCCAGGAACACCACGATCATGATCGCCGCCGCGCTCGTAATCAGGCCCGCGGTTCTCGCCATCCCCTCCGGAATCGCATCCGTCTCACTCAATCCGCTCCTTCGCGCTTCCAGCACGCGCGCCACCAGAAACACTTCGTAGTCCATGCTCAAGCCAAAGACAATCGCGAACGCGACGATCGGCACAAGCGGAAACACGCTGCCCGTTCCGCCAGGAACCCCAAGCAACCGGCTCCCGTGCCCATACTGGAACACCAAAACCAACGCGCCGAAGGACGCCGCAACCGAAAGCAGATTGAGCCCGATTGCTTTCACTGCCGCGAACACCGACCGGAAACCGCCCAGCAACGCCAGGAGCGTGATCACGACCACCATCGCCATGACAGACGGAAACCTCTTTCGCACAATCGTCTCGTAATCGGCATTGAGCGCCGGGATCCCACCGATAAGAAGTTTGGCGTCCGGCACGCCTGTGAGAGTCGGGCCGCCGATCTTGCGCAGCTCCCGCACCCAGTCCACCTGATCGCGCAGCGAAATCGAATTCGCTGGGACCACTTCGACAAGCGCCTCGTGCCCATCGCTGCTCAGAAATGTCCGGCGCGTCTCTCGCGGGAGGCTGCTCAGCGAATCCCGGTTGCCGTCTGCAATACTGGTGATGGAGATCACGCGGTAGCAGCGAGGATCACTCGCAAGCCGCTTGCTCAGCCGATCGATCGCATTCCAGCCCGCATCGCGTCTGCGTAATGGATTCGTTCGGAAGATCCACCACAACACGCAACGACTCCACCACGCCGGCGCGGTCCATCCGCTCCAGAGCATGTGCAGCGCATGCACCGATTCCGCTTTCTGCGGCAGCCAATCCACCGTCGGCACACCGCGTATCGAGCTGCGTAGCCTGCCACGCCGAGCAGAAGCAGCGGTGTGCCTGCCAGCAACAGAGCCAGCCACGGATGCGCCACAATTACAGTTCCCCAGTGCCTCCACCGATGGCCCGCGCGTGCGGCATGTTCCGCGTCCAATCTTCGGCGTAAACGGCAGCCTTCCAACATCGATCTTGATCCCAGCAACGCCAGCAACGGCGGAACAAGAGTATTGGTCAGCAACACACTCATCCCGCGACCAGAAATCCGGCAACGCCAATCGAGCGAATTTCGCTGATCGGCACCGTCAGCAGCGCCAGGAATCCGATGGCCGCCGTAGAGGCGGAAATCAGCAGCGTCCGGCCCGCCTGTCGCGCCGCGATGACCGACGCCGCAGGTCCGCTCGTTGCCCGCCGCTACGCTTCGCGGAAACGGCTGACCATCAGCAGCGCATAATCGATCCCAAGCCCAAGCCCAAGCATCGTCGCCAGGTTCTGCACCAGAATCGACAGATGCCAGCGCTGCGCCAGAAATCCTGTGATGGCCAGCGTCGCCGCAATGGCAAGCTGGCCGACGGCCAGAGGAATAAACGCCGCGATCAAGCTTCCGAAAGCCACCAGCAGCAGCGCCAGCGTCACAGGAATTACCAGGCTCTCGCCGCGCCGCACGTCGTCCGCGCTGGCTTTGCCGGACGTCGAAATTCAGCGGTATCTCGCCCGTCACTTCGAGCTTCACCGCCGGATAGCGCGCCACGCAGTTGCTTCTGAGCGAGCTGCGCCGCTGCGTGAAGCTTCGGCACAAGCGACTCCACCGAGCCATCGCTCATGCGAGCCCAACCATCACAAACGTCCCCCCGCCCTTGCCCAGGAAAATCGGATCGCGAAAATCGAGATAGGACACCACGCCGGAAACCTCCGGCTGGTCTTTCAGCGCATCCACAATCGTTGCCAACGCCTGCGCTCCCTGCGTCTGAATCCGCAGCCGGCAATCCCTGAACCAGCAGCGACCACCCGATCCACGAAGGGCGAGTGGAACCGGCTCGCCAGATCCCGCTCGACCGTCTCGGCCTGGCTGCCGTCGACACGCGTTGCGGTCTCCAGATGTCGTTCAGCATGGAACGAGAAGGGAAGCAGCGCAAGGACAGCTACCAGGACGACCCCGGCGACCCAGAAACGGCGCACGTGCATGGCAGTCATGATTTCATACATGCGCGTCGCCGATTAAACTCTCCAGCTCAGACGAACCGCGGAAGCTAAACACGCGTCCTAGGTCGCAAAGCAGGCTTCCTCCCGGCGCGTCAGCCCTGCCGGGGATAGACTGACTCGCGCACACGCCCGCAATTCACGCAGCCTGTGCGACTGCCTCAGGAGGACCCATGCTCTTCCTCGTATTGCTCGGTTTGCTCGCTGCCATGCAGCCCGCACCGCTGATCCCCGGATCGGCATCGTGGACTCTCACCTCGGCGCAATCTAGCCTCGATCCTCCCAACACACTCTCTATTACGCCTTTGCACGAAGGCGTCCACGTCGTCATGTCCGGCGAGACCCATCTCGATTTCCGCGGACGAAGGGACACGACATCGCCCGCCCCCGGCAATCTCGGCTTCGACCAAATCGAACTGCGAAGGATCGGCAAAAAGCAGGTCGAGCTCAAGGAAAAGAAGGACGGTGCGCTCGTCGCGACCGTTCGCGAAAAGGTTTCCAGCCGACGGAAACGAATTGACGGGCACGACCGTGACGACCGGCCAAGCCGACCAGATAACAGTATGGACGCGGGACCGGAGGCGAGAAGGTTGCCGAGCGACCTGTTCGCCGGCGACTGGACGGAGGATCTGAGCAAGACCCGCCTGCGCGCAGGGATTGGCGCTCAGGATTGAAGCGGACGGAAACGATGGCGTCCGTTTCCGGGCGACTACAGCTACACCGCCCGTTTCGACGGCAAGCAATACGACGTTCAGAAACTCGCCGCAACGACACAGTCACGCTCCAGCTTGTCGACCCTCACACGGTGGACGCGACCTACCGGCGCGACAACCAGGTGACTCCAAAAAGACCGGTATGTCGTCTCCCCGGACGGGCAAGCAGATGACGCTGACCACCACCGGCATGCTGGAAACAGGTCAGCGCTTCAACGAGAAGCTGCTGTTCAGGAAGCAGTAACGATAGCGCATCCGCGCAGCCAGAATCGGATTCCCGGCGTCATCAGTGACGCAGACTCACGGGCGGCGCAACCGAAATGATGCCTTTGCGCTTCATAAACCGCAGAATGCCGTTGACGGTATCCTCGAGCGACGGGTCCGCTTGCCCCACACCGAAGCATCCCGCGCCGTCTGATACGTCGAGTTCTCATAGCGCTTGAATTCCATCGCCGAGATGTTGTCGACAGAGCCCACCAGAAAGTCCAGCAGCGGGAAGAGCAGATCTTCCTTCCGGCATCTGCGGATCAGCTCGGGCACAAAATCCGGCGAAGCCGAAGATCTCGAACTGCCGTCCCGTCGACTCCGTAATCAGGCCGCGTGATGTCCATCATGTTCGAGTAATCATCGCGCACCACGTGGTAAGTCTTGTTCGCCGTGCCCGGCGTGGTCGAAATCGCGACGATATTGTTTGCCATGACGTCCGCCGGAACGAAACTGACCTGGTTCAGCGCATCCACGCCGATCCCGTGATTCACCATGAACGCCACCAGCCGGACCGCAATATCGAAGTTGTTGCCTCCGCCCGTCACAGAAGGACTCACCAGCGCCGGCCGGAAAACCGCGTCGAAAGCCCCTTGCTGCGCGCGTCCGAACACACCTGTTCCGCTACCCATTTCGACTGGCTGTATCCAAAGTCGAGCAGCTCCATATTCTGTTCTGGTCGGTCTCGTACAGGACCGACTTCACCGCCCAGCCGAACACGAACGTCGTCGAAACGTAGTTGAACTCCTTCGGCTCTTCCTTCGAACGCGAGCCGCAGGATCTCGTTCGTTCCCAGCACATTGGCTTCGCGCATCCGGTCGTAGTTGAACAGGTAGTTCACGGTCGCGCCGTTATGGAAGATCGTGTCGATCTCGTCCGCAAGGAAGTCCCACGTATCCTGCGCCAGCCCAAGGCTGCGGCTGCCCAAGATCGCCGCACACCGGAATCACGCGGGCCTCAAACATCTCCATCACACGCGCATCGCACGGTCCCATCGACTCCATCGCCGCCCGCAGTCTCTGCATGCCCTGCGCCTCGTCCGATGCCCTGACCAGCACATACATCTTCGCCCGCGTCTGCTCCAGCAGGCTCTTGATAAGGAACGGCCCGATGAACCCCGTCCCTCCCGTCAGCAGCACCTGGTTCAGCACCGGATGCTCCGGCAGCGCCGCCGGCGCACGATGGCTCAAACAGCAGCTTGCAATCGCTGCTCATCATCTCTTTTTCGCAGCGTTCTGCTCTTCACGGAACGCGGCCAGCGAATGCCGAAGTTGATCGAGCGCTTCCTCGGGCGCGCGCTCCAGATGTTCGGCCAGCCCAAACAGCTCGGCCACACTCACCCGTTGGATCACGCCGATGTCCACCTGCCTCGCCAGCATCTCGGCGCCCTTGTCCTTCAGCAGCTCCTTCAGCTCGTGCATGAACACAACCAGGTCCAGTGAATCGAGCCCTGCTTCGACAAGGTTGTACGATTCCTGCCCGGTGAGGTTATACCTGGCCTTCAATTCACCGAACGGCGCATGCATCTCCGCAATTGCGCCCGCGCACCCGGCATCCTTCTCGCGCGAGAAGTCTGTTAGAACGCTGAACTCGCCGTTCATCCACATCTGCTTCGTCTTGTGCCGCATGATCTTGCCGGAGCTCGTTCTCGGGATCGCGCGCGGCGCAATCAGCGAAATCACCGCGACCTCCACGTTCAAATAATTCCGCACCGCCGTCGCAATCTTGCGCGCATCCGGAAGAATCTTTGGATTTTTCACTTCGGCGACAATCGCCAGCGCCGGTTCACTGTCCTCCTGGATCTGAAACGCCGCGACGCAGTTGTGCCGGATCAGCCCCGATGACTTCTCAACGATGTTTTCAATGTCCTGCGGATAGTAGTTCTGGCCCCGCAGAATAATCATGTCCTTGATGCGGCCGCAGACGTACAGCTCGCCTTCGTGAAAGAACCCCATGTCGCCGGTCCGCAGATAGCCATCGTCATACGGAGTATCATCCACCAGCCGCGCGCGGAACTGCTTCAGCGTGAGCTCCGGATTGTTCCAGTACCCCAGGCACTTTCCGCTTCCCGCAATCCAGATCTCACCGATGCGCCCAGGCTTCAGCGCAAAATGTCCTTCCGGATCGACAATCTTTACATCGAATCCCGGCAGCGGCGTTCCGCAACTGACAATCTGCGTTGCGCCGTCGATCTCCGAAACCTCCGTCGTCATGCGCGCTTTGCCCAGCGCCAGCGCACGCTTGTTCGACCGAAACAATCGTGCGCCCGCCCAGCGACACCGCCAGAGTATTCTCGGCCAGCCCATAGGCCACATAGAAACTTTCCGACTTCAGCCCATAAGGTTGAAACGTCTCCAGAAACCGCGTGTACGTATCCGGCTTCACCGGCTCCGCCGCGCACATCAGCACACGCAGCGAGCTCAGATCGCAATACTCCAGGCTCTCCTTCGATAACCGCGAAGCGCGCAGGCAGTAGTCGTAGGCGAAGTTCGGCGCAGCCGTCGCCGTCGCCTGATACTTCGTAATGGTGTCGAACCACAGGATCGGCCGCTGAATAAAGTCCATCGGAGCGAAGCCATACGTCGTTCCGCCCTTCAGCGCCGGATACAGGTAGCACCCGATCAGCCCCATATCGTGATACTGCGGGAGCCACGACACCACCACCGGAGACGCATGGTCGATCACCAGCGGACACGTCTTCAGAATGTTCTCGTGCGTCACCATCACGCCTTTCGGCTCCATCGTCGATCCCGACGTGTACTGAAGAAACAGAATCTCCGAAGGCTCGACCGGCGCCTGATGTGGAGTCGCGCCGATGAAGTCTTCCGTCGCGATCCACGGCAGCCCGGAAATGTACTCCACATCCACGCCTGAGCTCGAAACGCCGCTCCGCGCAAGATTGGTCTTCAGCGATGCGTGATACTCCTTGCTGGTCAAAATGCCCGCCGCGCTGCAATCCTTCGCGATGTGCACCATCTTGTACAGCGCGCTCTGGAACCCGCGAGAGCTGGGCGGATAAACCGGCACTGGGATCAGGCCAGCGCGCACGCAGCCAAAAAAGGCGCAGATCATTTCCAGGCCCGGCGGGTAGGCCAGCAGAAGCCGCTCCCCGGGTGTGAAACGCGGTTCCTTGCGCAGGTGTGCGGCAATCGCTCTCGTCCTGTGCTGGAAGGCCGCGTACGTGTAGCTCTCGATCGTATCGCCGTTCAGGTCGAGGAACGAATAGAGGAGCTTGCTCGGGCGTTCATCCGCCAGCTTGTCCAGGTGGTCTATCAATGAAGCCGTCATGGGGCCGCGATCCTCCAGGTTGAATCGAATGCAAGGAAAACCAGATATCGTGTTTGTCCTGTGGTGCAGGAGGATGCGCTCTCCCTCCGGGAGAAGGCCCTTCTGGTAATTGACCGGAATATAGCTTTGAGGTCTTCGCCGCCCGGGAATCGCTCGTCCCACTGGAACGGGAACTTCCCCTCGCCGCGCAGGCCGCCATACACGCCTACGGAGTTCAGCCGAGCTTGTCTGGAGCCGTGCCGGCGATCCCGGTTGTCAGCGTGCATTGTTACTCCCATGGTAGCAAAGCACGCCCGGAATGCCATGCCTCATTCCAGCCATCGAAGCCCAAAAGCCACCAGATACAGCCCAGTTTTCCTCATCTTCACGCGGCCTGACCGCAATCAGGACCCCGCAAGTGCCCAGGACCTCAACTCCACACCTCTCGAACGCCTCCGGTTCAATTACCATGAGCGCGGAGGCCCAGGTGACACTCGATTCGCAAACGGCCGTCGCTCCATCCGCTGAGACCCTTGAGCTTTCGTCCTTCGAAGTCCCCATCCGCGAACCCATCGAGCCCGCATCCGCGACCACCTTCCCGAAAGTATTGCGCCGCCGTCTCGATACCTTCTTCGCCGACCAGGACCTCTCGCCCAAAGCCAACTCCGCCATGTGGCTCAAAATCGCCTGCGGTCTCGCCGTCCTCCTCGGCAGTTGGATTGCAATCTACGCGCTGCGGCTCGGTTCATGGAAGTTCACCGCCCTCTACCTGCTAGGCGGCCTTGCCCAGACCTTCCTCCTGCTCAACATCGCCCACGACAGCAACCACAACGCGATCTCCTCGCGCCCGCTCATCAATAAGACCCTGAACTACGTCTTCGATCTCTGCGGAATCAGCTCCTACATGTGGCGCCTCCTGCATCATCGCGGCCACCACTCCTGCATCAATCTCCAGGGCGAAGACGACGCCCTCTCCGGCCGCGGCATCTTCCGCTTCACACCCCACGAACCCCGCGCTCCGCTCCATCGCTTCCAGCACATCTACGCTCTGCTCGTCTACGCGGTCTTCTCGCTCGACTACGTCTTCTTCCGCGACTTCCAGTGCTTCTTCTTTCCCACCCACGACTACCTCAAGCGCGGCCGCCACCCCTTCCGCGAGTACATCATCCTCTTCGCCGGCAAGGCCTTTTATCTCACCTACATGCTTGTCCTTCCCATGCTGGTGCTGCGGCGCTCGCCCCTGCTCGTAGCCGGCGCATTCCTTCTCGTCCACATCATCGTCGGCCTCAGCGTCACCCTCGTCTTCCAGACCACCCACACCATCGACACCACATACTTTCCCGTCGACCGCAACGAGTTCGACAACAGCGTCTATCACATCTTCGCCACCACAGCCGACTACGCCACTGAGAGCCCGCTCGTCGGCTGGCTCGCCGGCGGCCTCAATCACCACGTCGTCCACCATCTCTGCCCCTTCGTCTGCCACACTCACTACCCCTCGCTCACTCGCATCGTGAAGCAGACCGCTGAAGAGTTCGGCGTCCCGTACCGCCAGCACCCCACCATGACCCGTGCCATCTGGCACCACTTGATACTTCTGAAGCAACTCGGAACCCAAAACTAACTCCGCCTCACGCAAGCGCAAACACCCGGCGCCACAATCGATGACTTCCTCACCCATCCCCGCCGTCTCCCGCCTGCGCTGCTTCGCCGACTCCCGCGCGATGTCCGACAATCCCGTGCGCACCCTCTCCACCTACAGCCAGGAGTTCGGCGACACCTTCCGCATCTATCTCGGCGGCCTCAAAGAAGCCATCGTCACCATCGACCCCGCCGTCATCCAGCACGTCCTCAAAACCAACTGGGAGAACTACCAGAAGTCCGAGATCCAGGTAAAACGCATGGGTCACTTCCTCGGCAAAGGTCTTCTCACCACCCACGGCGAACCCTGGCGCACCCAGCGCCGCCTCATCCAGAAAGGCTTCGACCGCAAGCAGCTCGACGCCCTCGCCTCCATCATGTGCGAGTCGCTCACCGACTCCCTCCGCGACTTCGACCACCAGACCAGCCTCGGCCCCGTCGACATCTACCCGCACCTCATGAAGATGACCTTCGCCATGGTCGCCCGCTCCCTCTTCGGCGCCCGCCTCAAAAACGAAGACATCGATCTCGTCAGCCACACCATCTGCACCGTCCAGGAGTTCATCGTCCGCCAGACGCTGCAGCCCTACCTCAATCCCTGGTTCCGCGCCTCCGGGCTACTCCGCAAACATGAGCAGATGCGCACCCGCGCCGACGCCGTCCTGCTCGAATACATCACCCGCCGCCGCCGCGAGCCTCCCGGCAACGACCTCCTCCAGACCCTCATGGACGCCCGCTACGCCGACGGCGAAGGCATGCCCGACGAGCTCGTCCTCAGCGAAAGCATGCAGCTCCTCGTCGCCGGCCACGAGACCTCCTCCAACGCACTCTCCTGGCTCATGTTCCTCCTCAGCTCCCGCGCCGACTGCCTCGAACTCGTCCGCCAGGAGTTCGACACCATCCTCGGCGACGCGCCCCTCACCTACGCCGACGTCCCCAGATTCGAATTCACCACCCAGGTCATCAACGAAGGCCTCCGCCTCTACCCGCCCTTCTGGATGATCGACCGCATGGCCCTCGCCGACGACCGCGTTGGAGACATCGCCATCCCCGCCGGCTCCACCGTCATCGTCTACGTCTACGGCGCCCACCACGCCCCCAGCTCCTGGCCCAACCCCGAAGAGTTCGACCCCTCCCGCTTCCTCAAAGCCAACGACAAGACCCGACGCCCCTTCACCCATCTCCCCTTCGGCGGCGGTCCCCGCGGCTGCATCGGCGGCAACTACGCCATGCTCCAGATCCTCATGATCCTCAACGACCTCCTCCGCCGCTACGACTTCACCCTCACCCCCGGCCAGACCATCGAAGCCCGCCCCATGGTCATCCTCCGCCCCCGCCAAGGCATCCGCATGTCCTTCACCCCCACTACCCGCATACGCCACTCCATCCCCACACCACCCCTCCCCGAGCCCACCGCCGTCTGCCCGTTCGCCACCCACTAAGCCCGGTTCGCGTCGAGGCTCGCGCCCACATCCGTCACATTTCCCTCGTCCGCCGCAACCCTCCGACCTACAATCCCCGCATGCGCAAAGCCATCCTTTCCGCTGCTCTCCTGATCGCCGCCCCGCTCACCCTCGCCTCCGCGCAGTCGCCCCCGCAGCCCAAACTCATGGACCTGCGCGCCGCCGTGCTCAGCAGCTCCACTCCACCCAGGACAAATCCGAGTGGTTCGTCTGCTTCGACACCGCCGTCGCCGGCCTCACGCCCGAGCAGGCCCGCTGGACCCCCCACGCCGGCGGTCCCGGCCAGATGCACTCCGTCGCCCAGCTCGTCGCCCACCTCATCTACTGGAACGAGAACGCGCTCGCGAGGCTCAAAGGCCAGAAGCCCGCCGCCTACTCCGGCAACAACGAAGACACCTTCGTCGGCTACGACGTCAATCACATCACCCCCGCCGAGTGGTCCGCCCTGACCGCCCGCTTCGACCACAACATGACCGACCTCGAGCAGTGGGTCCAGGCCGCCCCCGCCCCGAACCTCGCCAAAGGCGCCAACATGATTGCCCACATCGGCACCCACAACGCCTACCATCTTGGCGAAATCGTCTACGTCCGCAAACTCCAGGGCTCCTGGAACCCTGACAAAGGGGTCAAATGAGCTCGGTCCTACCCACGAAAAAAAGTGACCCCCCACCCGTTAACTCCCCTGAATGGAATATTTTGCCTGTAAGCCTCTGAATCCAGAGATTTTGCCAAGACGCCCTCCGCTAACCCGTTTCGCCTGAATATTTTGCAAAAAACCGGGGGGAGGGGGGAGGGGGAGGGTCCAGAATCACCCCACCCGCACCGCCGGTCGCGAACGGACCAGTGTCCGATGGCGCCGCATCAGCACCACCAGCGCCCGTCGAATATACAAAGCGAGTAGCGGCATCGCGATCGCCGCAATCACACCCCACACGATCAGTGCATGCCACTCCCACGCCCAGATGTTATGGATCAGGTGCAACGGATGATGGGCCAGGTGCTCCATCTGGTGTCGACTCAGCGGAAGCTGCCGGGTATGAAACAGGTGCACGCCGAGTTCGATGAACGGTACAAACAGAACCAAGTGCAGAGGCGCTACTACATGCGCGCCGATCTGAGATGCCACTTGATTCAGGCCCAGGCTCCAGGCCAGCAGCACAACCACGATTGTGGTCAGCCCCACCGAGGGGTTGATGCCGATGACCATCCCCAACGCCAAACTCCACGCCATACGCCGGGGCGTTACCCCCCCGCGCAGAAGTCGTAACAGCGGGCGCAGTATCTTGCAGCGAACGAACTCGCGAATTGCCTCTGGCACCAGCACACCAAGTTGTGACGCCCTGCGCCGTCCCCTTGGTTGTGAAAAAACAATCCCGTCCGATGCCATGCGTAGGCCGGTTGGCCGTGCAACGCATGCAGCCTCATCTTTTAGGTTGTAAACGTGCCAGGTCGTCGAGTGCGAGGTTCAGCGACAAGACGTTCACGCGGGGTTCGCCGAGCAGCCCGAGCTGGCGCGGCGTCACGTGGCTTTCGACGAGCTGGCGCACCGTCTCTTCGGCGAGATGACGCTCGCCTGCAACTCGCGGAACCTGGAAGAGAGCAGCGGCCGGCGAGATGTCAGGGTCAAGGCCGGAACCGGAGGCAGTCACAAGGTCGATTGGAACCGATTCGCCGCGTGTCTCGGACTGCACACTCGTCGAAACGCGGTCGATGAGTGCTTTGCTCGTAGGACCCAGGTTTGATCCCGACGAGGAGCTTGCGTCGTAGCCACTCCCTGCCGCCGAGGGTCGGCTGTGGAAGTAGGCGGTGCCGGTGAACGGCTGGCCGATAATTTGCGAGCCGACGATCTGGCCGTTGCGAACAATCAGTTGACCATTTGCGTTTCGATGGAACGCGAGCTGCGCAATTCCGGTGATGAGCAGTGGGTACCCTATGCCGAGCAGGATAGCTGTGACGGCGGTATAGAGCAGAGCGGTGATGATGTGTTTTTTCATGGCGTTTTATGCAAGGTGAAGTGCGGTAATGATCACGTCGATCAGCTTGATACCGAGGAACGGCACGATGATTCCGCCGAAACCGTAGACGATCAGGTTTCGGCGCAGCAGTGCAGCGGCGGAGAGCGGGCGGTAATTGACGCCGCGCAGAGCCAGCGGGATCAGTGCAACGATGATCAGTGCGTTGAAGATGACGGCTGAGAGGATCGCCGATTCCGAATTCCTAAGATGCATGATGTTCAGCGCGTTGAGCACCGGGAACACGCCCGCGAACATCGCCGGGATGATGGCGAAATACTTGGCCACATCATTGGCAATGGAGAACGTCGTGAGCGCGCCGCGTGTCATCAGCAGTTGCTTGCCGATCGCTACGATCTCGATGAGCTTTGTGGGATTTGAGTCGAGATCAACCATGTTGCCGGCTTCTTTCGCCGCCTGCGTTCCGGAATTCATTGCCACCCCAACGTCCGCCTGAGCGAGCGCAGGCGCGTCATTGGTGCCATCCCCGGTCATCGCGACAAGCTTGCCATCCGCCTGCTCCCGCTTGATGAGGTCCATCTTGTCTTTGGGTTTTGCTTCGGCGAGAAAATCGTCCACGCCGGCCTCGCGAGCAATCGCTGCGGCGGTGAGCGGGTTATCGCCGGTGATCATGATCGTGCGTATGCCCATTGCACGCAGTTGATCGAAGCGCTGCTTCATCCCGCCTTTCACGACGTCCTTCAAGTGAATGACACCCAGCGCGCGGTCATTTTCCGCCACGACAAGCGGTGTGCCGCCGCTGCGAGCAATCGTCTCGACGGTGGAGCGGATTTGGCTGGGCAGCTCGGAGCCGTGCTGCTCCAGATACCGGGCGATCGCGTCGACAGCACCTTTGCGGATGCTGCGGCCATCCACCTGAATGCCGCTCATGCGAGTGGTCGCGGAGAAGGGAATGAACTCTGCGTTGAAGTCCGCCAGTTCGCGTCCGCGTAGATTAAACCTCTCTTTGGCGAGAATGACGATAGAGCGTCCTTCGGGTGTTTCGTCCGCGAGCGAGGAGAGTTGCGCCGCGTCCGCCAATGCGTGCTCCGCGATGCCCGGGCCGGGCACAAACTCAGATGCCTGCCGGTTGCCGAGGGTAATGGTTCCAGTCTTGTCGAGCAAAAGTGTATTGACGTCACCGGCGGCCTCGACGGCGCGCCCTGAAGTGGCGAGAACGTTGTGCTGCACGAGCCGGTCCATGCCCGCGATGCCGATCGCGGAGAGGAGGCCTCCGATGGTCGTCGGAATCAGGCAGACGAGAAGTGAAATCAAAACGAAAACGCTCTGCGGCGCGCCGGAGTAGATGCCGAACGGTTCGAGAGTAACGACCGCCAAAAGAAAAATGATCGTGAGCCCCGCGAGCAGGATGTTGAGCGCGATCTCGTTTGGAGTTTTCTGGCGTTCGGCGCCTTCGACCAGTGCGATCATGCGATCCAGGAACGTCTCGCCGGGATTGGACGTGATGCGGACGCTGATGACGTCCGACAGCACGCGCGTGCCTCCCGTTACAGCGCTGCGGTCGCCTCCCGCTTCACGGATAACAGGAGCCGATTCACCTGTGATCGCGGACTCGTCGACCGACGCGACGCCCTCGATCACCTCCCCATCCCCGGGAATCATCTGCCCGGCGGAGACGCGGACCAGATCCCCGACGCGAAGCTGCGAGCTTGGAATCTCCTCCAGGCTCACCTTTCCAGGATCTTTGTCAGCGTTGGTAATGCGGTAAGCAGTGGTCTCTGATTTTGCCGCGCGGAGCGCGTCCGCTTGAGCCTTGCCGCGCCCTTCAGCCATGGCCTCCGCGAAGTTCGCGAAGAGAACCGTGAACCAGAGCCACAGAGTGATCTGAAGGTTGAAACGAAAGTGCCCGGTGCGACTCACCAGGTTGCAGATGAGGAGGATTGAGGTGAGAACACTCCCAATCTCAACGACGAACATAACGGGGTTGCGCATCATCACGCGCGGATGCAATTTTGCGAGCGCGTCAGATGCAGCGCGACGGACGATCTTGCTGTCGAACAGCGAGCGAGGACTGGCGTGCGACGACATAGCCGATTTGTTCTCCTGCAGCTAAAAGGTGTGACCCGCGCGCAGTAGCAGATGCTCGAGCACAGGGCCGAGTGAGAGCGCGGGGAAGAAGGTGAGGGCGCCGACGATGAGGATGACCCCGGTAAGCAGTATCGTGAATAGCGGCGTCGTGACCGGGAAGGTGCCGGCGGATGCGGGCACGATCTTTTTTCTTCCCAGGTTGCCGGCGATCGCGAGCATGGGCACGATCATCAGGAAGCGGCCGAAGAACATTGCGACCGCGAGCGAAACGTTATACCAATGCGTGTTGGCGTTGAGACCTGCGAACGCGGATCCGTTGTTAGCGGTCGCCGAGCTATAGGCGTAAAGAATTTCGCTGAGACCATGCGGGCCATGATTGCCGAGTGCTGAGAGTCCCGCGCTGGGCATGACGACGGCGATCGCAGAGAAGCCAAGAATGATCAGCGGAAAGATGAGCAGATAGAGCATAGCCATCTGAACATCGAAGGCTTCGATCTTCTTCCCGAGGTACTCCGGCGTGCGTCCGACCATCAGGCCGGCGATAAACACAGAGAGGATCACGAAGACGAGCATCCCGTAAAGCCCCGCGCCGACCCCACCGAACACGATCTCGCCGAGCAGAATGTTGGCGAGTGGCACGAGACCGCCGAGTGGCATAAAGCTGTCGTGCATTGAATTCACAGCGCCGCAACTCGCGTCGGTCGTAACTGTGGCGAAGAGCGCCGAGTTCGCAATTCCGAAGCGCACCTCTTTGCCTTCCATGTTCCCGCCGGGTTGCAGCAGCGAGGCGCGCTGGTCCACGCCGTGCAGCAACGGGTTCGGCTGCGACTCAGCCCAATAGCAGGTAAAGACTCCGAGGAACCAGAGCAAGACCATCGCCGCAAGCACCGCCCAGCCGTGGCGCGGAGAGCCCGTCATCTGCCCAAGTGCGACCGCGAGTCCCGCCGGAATAAGGAAGATCGACAGCATCTCAAGAAAGTTGGAGAGCGGAGTGGGATTTTCAAATGGGTGGGCGCTGTTGGCGTTGAAGAATCCGCCGCCGTTCGTGCCCAGC
The DNA here is from genome assembly GCA_963716225.1 of uncultured Verrucomicrobiae bacterium. Lineage (GTDB taxonomy): Bacteria > Acidobacteriota > Terriglobia > Terriglobales > Acidobacteriaceae > Granulicella. Next base: position 3,379,519 of record OY970299.1, read on the forward strand.
ATCTTGATCGCTTCCTGCGATGCGACGGGACCCTGCGCGATCGTCTGCGTGGTGACGGCATTCGTCTTGCCATCGGCGGCGGTGACCCTCTGCGGCTCGAGCAGCGTGGCGCTATCGTACGCCCGAAAGTTCTGCACGACGCCTTGCGACACGAGCGCTACCGAGTAAACCATGCAGATGGGCAGGAGGACCCACAGCGTGGCACGCGTGAGATCGACCCAGAAGTTCCCCAGCACGTTCGTTTCACGTCGCGAGATACCGCGGATGAAGGCGATAGCGAGCGCGACGCCAACAGCGGCCGACCAGAAGTTGTGCGTAGCGAGCCCGAGCATTTGCGTGAGATAGCTCATCGTGCTCTCGGGTGTGTAGGCTTGCCAGTTCGTGTTCGTAGTGAACGAGACGGCCGTATTGAAAGCGAGCAGTGGCTCGACGCCGGGAAGATGCTGCGGGTTTAAGCGAAGAGAGTGCTGCAGGCGCTCGATGATGTAGGTGAGCAGCATGGTTGCGCCACTGAACACGAGCATGCTCAGCGCGTACTCGCTCCATCGCATCTCGTGCGCGGGATCGATGCGGGCGAGTTTGTAGAGCAGGCGCTCGCAGGGTACGAAGACCGGATCAAGCAACGTGCGGCGCCGTTCGAAGACACGAACCAGGTAGAGGCCCATGGGCCGCGCAAGCAGAAGCACAGCGGCGATGAATACTGCGATCTGGAGCCAACCGTTCAGCGACATCAGAACTTCTCCGGACGAAGGAGGGCGTACACGAGGTACACGAGAAGCAGCAAAGAGACGACGAGAAGAACCGCGTTCACAACCATCAGCGGGTTCCTTTCAGGCGATCGCAGCCGCGCACATAGACATAGCTCAGCGCGAACATGGCAACCATCGAAACGATCGAGATCAGATCAAGCATGCGTTCCTCGCAGTGCTTTGAAACATGGCAGTGTCACCGCCGTCGCGCCGCAGATGACGCCCATCCCCAGCAGTAACAAACGTGTCGACCTACGTAGACGCGGCATAATCAACCACGCCTATTGCAACGCCGTTGGCAGTAGAAAATCCGTAGGGAAGCCGTTAAGAATTCGTAAGCGAATAGCCTGACGGTTCGAACCGGTAGCCGATCCAGGGCTCGCTCCGGATGTACTTAGGGCCTTCCGCGCTCTCGATCTTTTTTCGCAGCCCGGCGATCAGGACCCGGAGATACTCGGGCTGGTCTTCCCCCGCCGGTCCCCAGATGGCGCGCAGAAGGACCTTGTGCGTGAGGACGCGGCCCGGCGACCGCGCAAAAAACAGCAGGAGGTCGAACTCCTTGGGTGTGAGGTGCACAACCTGACCACGCACCGAGGCAGTATGAGTGTCCGTGTCGACGATGAAATCACCGGCCTCGACGTGCGTCTCCATTTGGTCTGATCCGGAGCGGCGCAACGCCGCGCGAACGCGCGCGAGAAGCTCCGGCATGCTGAACGGCTTGGTGAGATAGTCGTCGGCACCTTCGTCCAGCGCGCGCACCTTCATTGCGTCCGTGTCGCGAACACTAAGCACGATGATCGGTGTTTGCGCCACGCGCCGAACGGCCTGCGTGAGTTCCAGGCCGTTCATTTCCGGCATCCCGAGATCGGTGATGATCAGGTCAGGACGCTCGGATTCGAACTGCTGGAAAGCTTCCAGGCCGTTCGACGCTTTGAGCACTTCGTATCCACTGCTTTGCAGCGAGGCGCTGAGCATGCGAACGATCTGACGCTCGTCGTCGACGATGAGGATGCGTTTCAAAGGGCGTGCCTTGGCGATGCTATCAGTGACGCTCCTGCGTCACGATGTGAAGATCGACGTGCGGAGCTTCCGACATGAGTCGCTGGATGGCAAGGTAGTACATGTAACTTTTCAGCCCATGTGTCGCCGAGCGACCGACGATTGCCTGCGTGATGCGATTGTCGCGAATGAACGCCGCGGTGGCCCGCGCCGTATCGCCGCCGGTGAGCGGGACGATGCTGGCCCCGAGGTTCCTGGCGAACTGCAGGTTCGATTCGAGAATCTTTTTGCGCTCGGCCTCCTGGTCGCGCGCGCTTTCAACGTGCAGGATGTAGAGCTCGGCGCCGAGCGCCTCCGCGAGCCGTGCGCCGCGTGCAATCAGATCGCGTCCTTGGGGGCTGGAGCTGATGCAGACCGCGACTTTCTCTGAGACGCTCCAGTGAGGGCCGAGCTTCTTGCGGCGAACATAGTCATCCAGATTGCGGTCCACGGCACGCGTCACGCGCTGCAGCGCCATCTCCCGCAGCGCGATGAGATTGCCGCGACGGAAGAAGTTCGCCAGAGAGCGCTCGACCCGGTCGGCTGGATAAATGTCGCCGCGCCGCATGCGCGTGACCAGGGCTTCAGGAGTTAGATCGCTGATGACAATCTCGTCCGCGCGGTCGAGAACCCAATCGGGCACCTGTTCGCGTATCGCAATTCCAGTGAGCGCCTGCACCCGTGGCGCGAGGCTTTCCACGTGTTGAATGTTCACCGTGCTCAGGACGTCGATGTTGTGCTCGAGCAGGAAGAGAACGTCTTCGTAGCGCTTGGCAAAGCGGCTTCCTTCAATGTTCGTGTGGGCGAGTTCGTCCACCAGCACCACCTGCGGCGTGCGCGCGAGGATGGCGTCGACGTCCATCTCGGTGAACAGCGTCCCTTTGTAGTCGATCTCTCGGCGAGCGGTCTGCTCAAGCTTGGACGCGAGCTCAGCCGTCGCGGGTCGGCTATGGGTCTCCACGATGCCGATGATGACGTCCTCACCGCGGCTGCGGCGCCGAATGCCTTCGCTCAGCATGCTGAAGGTCTTGCCGACTCCGGGCGCGTAACCGAGAAATATCTTGAACCGCCCTTTCTGCTTCTCGGTCTCGGCCGACAGCAGCCAATCTTCAGGCGATTTGGTAGACGCCGCCACTCGTAGAATTCCCCCATGAACTCGCGACGCTTACTTCTTGTCACGAAATGGACGATCGCAGTTGTTGCTCTCGGCGGAATTGTACTCGTCTATCACCGATGGCTCCATGTGAACCCCACGACGGTGGCGCTCACTCTTCTGCTTTTCATTCTCGTGCTCGCCGCCGAATGGGGACTGCGCTACGCCGTCGTCATCTCTCTCGTTGCAACGGCGCTCTATAACTTCTACTTCCTTCCGCCTGTAGGAACATTCACAATCGCGGACCCGCAAAATTGGCTCGCGCTGTTCGCATTTCTCACCACGGCAATCATCGCCAGCAGGCTCTCGCAGAAGGCGCGCGATCAGACTGCGGATGCGCTCGCTCGTCAACGCGAACTGGAGATCCTCTTCCGCCTGAGCAGCGAGTTGATGCAGACCGACAGCGTGGCATCACTGCTGACGTCCATTCCGTCGGCGGTTGCGAGCGTTACCGCCGCGAGGACCGGCGCGCTGTATCTGATCGACGGAGACAAGCTCTATCAGGCCGGCACCGACGACAGCAGCGTTATCTCGGAAGTGGAGTTTCCTCACCTCCGCCGGCTAAGCGGGGCGATCACCGAGTCGCACCTGGACAATGAAGAGATTCAGATCCCGATCCGCTCCGGTGTGCGCGCGAAAGGTGTGTTTCTGCTGCGCGGTGTGACACTCTCCATGGCAACTGCCGATGCGATCGGCGGATTGATCTCTGTTTCGATTGACAGGGCGCAGGCTCTTGAGAGTGTCGCTCGCGCGGACGCGACGAAGGAGGGTGAACGCCTGAGGTCGCTGATGATCGATTCCGTCACGCACGCCCTGCGAACACCGCTGACGTCGATCAAAGGAGCCGCCACCGCCTTGCTCCAGGAGAATGTGCCCACACACCAGGCTCATGAACTGCTCACGATCATCGACGAGGAAAGCGACAGGCTGAATCAGTTGGTTTCGGAGGCAGTTGAGATGGCGCAGCTTGACGCCCGCCAGGTGCAGCTCCACTTCCACGCTGTGGACGTGCGCGCCCTTGTGCAGAATGCTCTGCATACCTGCTCCTGGGTGGAGGAGCAGCACGCGGTCGATCTGCACATCGAACAGCAACTGCGCGTGCGCGCGGATGAGAACCTGCTCGGCAAAGTGCTCTGCAACCTGCTGGAGAATGCAGCAAAGTACTCGCAGCCAGATACGCCGATCACAATTACCGCTTCGCGTAATGCCAGTGAGGTCACGATCAGCGTTGCCGACCGCGGCATGGGGATCGACCCCATCGAGCAGGCGCTGATCTTCGAACGCTTCTATCGCGGCCGCGCAGGGCAATCGGGCCCCGGGACAGGAATGGGCCTTCCGATCAGCCGTGCCATCGTCGAGGCGCACGGCGGCGCCATCAGACTGACGAGCCAGTTAGCGCAGGGCTCTGTCTTTACCATCGTGCTTGCGTCAGAACTGTGAGTCGCTCGATCACCTCATCGCGTATTCGTCCTTCGCACCTCTTACTCGCATCCAACCCATCGTGCCGCTGCCATTATCACCGCCAATTCTCCCCATGCTCGCCAAGCGGGTGGAGGAGATTCCATCTAATGCCGATGCGTGGATCTTTGAGCCGAAGTGGGACGGTTTTCGCACAGTCATCTTTCGCAGCGGCGACGATCTTCTCATCCAAAGCCGCGACGGCAAGCCGCTCGACCGCTACTTTCCTGAGCTTCGCCAGCCGCTGCTGGAGCAGTTACCCCCGCAATGCGTGCTGGACGGTGAAATCGTTATCGCGCGAGACGGCGGTCTCGATTTTGATGCCCTGACCCTGCGCATCCATCCCGCGGCATCACGCGTGAAAACGCTGGCGGCACAGCTGCCTGCCTCAGTTGTCTTCTTCGATGTGCTTCAACTCAACGATCGTGATCTGCGCGACGAGCCCTTCAGAGAGCGGCGTGCCGAGCTCGAGCGAGTCCTTGCGAAGGCGCGTCCGCCATTGCATCTCACGCCTGCAACGCGAGACCGCGCAACGGCGCACGACTGGTTCACACGTTTCGAAGGCGCCGGACTTGATGGCGTGATCGCGAAACCTGTCGTGGGCCCGTACACACCCGACAAACGCACCATGCTCAAAATCAAGCACGAGCGTGACTGCGACTGTGTCGTCGCCGGATTCCGCTGGCACAAGGACGGAGAAGGCAGCGCCGTGGGATCCCTGCTTCTGGGCCTCTACGATTCGTCAGGAAAGCTGCAGCACGTCGGCGTCTGTGCCAGCTTCACCGCGGCCAAACGCAAGGAACTCGTCGGCTTCCTCGAGCCCTATCGCAAGAACGCGTTGCGCAATCATCCTTGGCAAGACTGGCAAAGCGACGCCGCACAAGCCAGCGGACGCATGCCCGGCGGCCAGTCGCGATGGAGCGCCGGCAAAGATCTTAGCTGGGAACCGCTGCGCATTGAGCTGGTGGTCGAGGTCGCCTACGAGCACATGCAGGGCACACGCTTTCGACACCTCGCGCACTTCCGGCGCTGGCGCCCCGACAAGCCGCCGAAGGCCTGCACTTACGAGCAGCTCGAGGTCGTTCCGCCTCAAGAGCTGATGAGCATCTTTCCGGAACGCGGCTAGGCGCGGTCACGACCCCGCATCCCCACTTCACGATTTGGCTTTGTCCTCACGCCACTCGCGCGTTGGATCATCATCGGGATCGGGCACGCCCTGCGCTGGGCGCAACGCCTCCGGCACATTCCGCAGGTTCACCCGAATCCGATACCACACGTAGGCCGAGCCGCGCATCCGGTCCACCAGCACATCGTCCGCGGCCAGCAGTGCGGCGGCTTCGGGATGCTGCTGCTTCCATCGTTCCAGGCCGGCTTCCGCCGCGGAGCGGTCGGGGCTCTGCGAAGCGATGACCAAAGGCATCTTCGGTACACGCCCGCTTCGCTTTTGCTTCACACTCGCCGGCTCGGCCGCGGCGTCCTTTGACGCCTCACGCTTCTGCGACTGCTTCCGGAATCGATTCGCGCCGAACCCTTCCTCGATCTGGTCCGAAAATTTCTTCGCTCGCGACGGGGCCACGCGCCTGCCCTCGCCTGCTTGCTTCACGAAATGAGGCGGCCATGGCGCATCGCCCATGCCCTCCGCCTCATCACGCGCGGCCAGCTCCAGCAGCGCATCGAGCGCACCCGCGTGCTCATCCATGGCAGCGTGCGGATCGCCGGCCTTCGCGAACCGATCGGGAACCGTGAGTACCGTGAACTCCGCGGGGTCGCACGTCATCACTTCATCCCAGCGCAGCGGCGTGCTCACACGCGCGTCAGGCAGGGGCCTTACTGAAAACGCCGAGCACGTCGTTCGATCCTTCGCGTTCTGGTTGTAGTCGAGAAAGACACCATGCCGTTCCTCCTTCCACCACTTGCTGCTCGCCAGCGAACAGCGCCGCTCCACCGCACGAGCCAGCGCCAGCGCCGCCCGGCGCACCTCCGTAAATCCCCACCGCGGCTCAATTCGTATGTTGATGTGCATGCCGCGCGATCCGCTGGTCTTCGGCCAAGCCACTAAGCTCAGCTCGTCCAGCAGCGCTTTTACTTCCATCGCGACCGTGCGTACGTCCGCCCACTCCACACCGGGCTGCGGATCAAGATCCACGCGCAACTCATCCGGATGATCCAGGTCACCGGTGCGTACCGGGTGTGGGTGCAACTCGATACACCCCAGGTTCACGATCCATGCCAACCCCGCTGCATCATCCACCACAACTTCGTCTGCGGTGCGCCCGGAAGGGAACGACAACGTCACGGTGCGCATCCACTCCGGCAGATCGCTTGGCGCGCGCTTCTGATAAAACGGCTCCGCCTCCGCTCCGTTCACAAAGCGCTTAAGAACAATCGGCCGATCGACGATCCCACGCAGAGCACCGGGTGCAACAGCCAGAAAGTAGCGCACGATGTCCAGCTTCGTCAGCCGCACACCCCGACTGAAGTAGGCCTTCGCCGGGTTGCTGACGCGCACCGTGTGGCCTGCGACTTCCAGTAGCTCTGCATCGTCCGCTTTTGCCATCGCACCCAATTTTGATGCGTCCAGCTTCGAGATGCAATTCGTCACATGCTCAACGCGTAGGTCAAGCCACAGCCACCGGTATGAGCAGACTGGCCACCCGCGGCGCCATTGCCGTGAAAATAGCCTGCTTTCGTGATCTCGAACCCCTGCTTACTCAAGCCGCTGCTTATTCGACCCCCTGCTTATTCGCCCCCTGCTTATTCGACACCCTGCTTATTCGAGCCCTGTTCAATAGCTCGTGTCCTCGTCTTTTGGCCCGCGGCTATCGCTGCGGAAGCGGCCGCCTTTGGGCAGGCGGATGATCGGCGTCAGCCGGAAACTGATTCCCGTGCTGATGCCGTAAGGCCGCATCGTCCCAAACGGAAAATTCCGCCAGAGCTGATACTCGAAATCCACCACCCGCACGGTCATCGTGTCGTTCAGATCAAGATCCACACCCCCGCCCGGCACCAGCGCAAGAAAATTCCCACGCCCATACTGAAACGGCATCTCGATATGTCCATCACCGACCAGGAACTTCACATAAGCGCGTTCGCGGCCTGCAGTCAGCAGCGCTCGCGGACCGAGCAGGTAGTTCTGCTCCGTCACCTGCTCGGCGCTATGCACCCGCAGATACCGCGCCTCACCCTCGAGATCGAATCGCCAGTGTGGGCTGAAGTCCACAAACGTGAAACCTCCACCCAGATTGCGCTGCCCGTACACCGATTGGAATATCGACAGGCCGCCCCCCGCAACAACTGAGGCTCCAGGGCCGGCGGCCGTCGGCCGTGCTTGCCCGCACGCTGCCCCGCTGCAAAGTGCAATCAGCAGGGAAGCCAAGCATCCGGCAACGGACCGCACACTCTTTGTCACTGTGTCACCGTCAGAGTCAAAACCTGCGACTGCGTTGCTCCTGATCCCACGCCCGATGCCGTTACCTTGAACGTGTACGTTCCTGGTGCCGTGCTTGCACTCTGCAATCCGCTGCAGCCGGAGATCATCATCGCCATGCACGCCAGCGACACCCACGCGCACGCTAGCTTCCGCTTGCGTCGCAGCACACCGATCAGCAACAACGTCGGCACACCGCACAGTAGAACTCCGCCGCCGGAACCCCGCAGCTTCGCGCTGCTTTGCGCACCCATGCCCAACGGATCACCCGTATCAATCGTGAGCTGAACATTCGTGCTGCCATCCGCGCTCAGCTTCGTCTGCGGTGCGGAGAACGTGCACGTCGCCGCAAACGGAAGCCCGAGACATCCCAGCTGGATCGTGTCGTTGAACCCAGCGATGGAGTTCAGCGACAGCGTGACCGTTGTATGCTGCTTCGTCACAACGCTGATTGCAGCCGGATCGATCGACAACGTGAACTGCGTCGCCGGCCCTGCCTGCACACTGGCTGCTGCGGAGCTCGATGCGGCATACACGGTATCGCCGCTGTATTGCGCAACGATGTTCTCGGCGTTGCTTGATTCATCCAGAAGGATCGTGAGCGTCGCGACCCCGGTCGCATCCAGCTTCGCCTCGCCAATCTGAACCGATCCGCTGCTGAAGCTCACCGTTCCTGAGGCGGCATCAGGCCCACTCGCCTGCACAACTGCAATCAGCGTCACCTCCTGCGGGTTCGAAGCGTCCGTGTGCGACGCGCTCAGCGTAGTGACAGAAGGGCGCAAATTCACGACCTCAAGCCACACCGGAGAATTACTCGAAAAGTCCTCGCCGTCGCCGGCATAACTCGCCGTAATCGAGTGGCTCCCGGCCGGTAATGAAGAAACCGTCAGCGACCCCGCGCCATTGGCATCCAGGCTGGCCGTTCCCAGCGTGTGGCCTCCGTCCGCGAACGTTACCGTTCCCGTCGCCACCGCCGCGCCACTGTTTGCGAGCTTTGCTGTCAGTGTGATCTGGCTCACGGTCAGCGTAGGATTTGCGGATGACGTTACCAGCAGGGAAGTAGCCTGCTTCACAACGATGCTCAACGCGCTTGAATTCGCCGCCGCATTTCGAGCATCTCCCGCATACTGCGCAACAACGCTGTGATTGCCTGGTGCAAGAGTTGCGAGCGGCAGCGCTGCGGCTCCTTCCGCACTCACGCCAACGCTGCCAATGGCCGCGCCATTGTCCACAAACGTGACCTGCCCCGTCGGTGGCGTGCCATCGCTCGTCACTGTCGCGGTCAGTGACACCGCGGTGTTGTAGGTCACAAGCACAGCGCTCGAGCTCACGCTCACCTGCGTCGTCGCACTCACGATCGTCTCAGTCAGCGTCGCTGACGTCGGCGCCACATTCGCATCGCCTGCATAATTCGCCGTCACCGAATGCTGCCCCACCGTCAGCGACGACGTATGCAACACCGCGGTGCCCGTAGCGTTCAGCGCCGCGCTTCCCAGCGCTACACCACCATCGCTGAAAACAATGACCCCCGTCGGAGTCTGTCCTCCATTCGCTGCAACCGTGGCCGTAAAGACAACATCCATCCCTGCGATTGCAGGATTCCCACTCGAATTGAGCGTTGCTGTAGCCGGTTCCGTCATCCGTTCACTCACCGCAGCAGAGCTAGAAGCCGCGTGGGCTGCGTCGCCGCTGTAGCTGGCACTCACCGAATGAACCCCAAACCCAAGTGCCGGAACCAAAAGCGATGCATTGCCGCTCGTTCCAACCGACGCAGTCCCGAGCGTCGCCGCACCGTCCAGAAAAGTCACCGTGCCGGATACTCCAGGGCTATCGCTGACGACGCTCGCACTCAGCGTCACCGGCTGCCCCACCGTGCCCGGATTGGAGCTCGCGCTCAGCGCCGTCGCCGTTGGCGCGAGCTGAATAATCACCGCGATCGTCGCCGAACTCACTGCCGCGTTACCACTGTCGCCGCTGTACGCAACCGACAGCGACCTCGTTCCCAACGGGAGCGAACTCGTGCTGAAGGTGAATCGCCCGCTCGCTGCAACGGCTTGCGTTCCCACAATCGTGCCGATATCCAGCAGCGTAAGCGTCCCTGTCGGCGTCACACCCGGGCCTGTCACACTGCCCGTCAGCACAACCGCCGTTCCTACCTCGACTGCATTCGACGGTCCGCTCAGCGTGACCATCGGCTGCGCCAGGCTGACGGTCTCCGCCACCGCAGACGAGCTGGCGCCGGAGTAGTTCGCATCGCCGTTGTATGCCGCCGTGATGCTGTGCGATCCAACCGTCAGCGAACTGATCGTGAGCGTTGCCGCGTTCTGCCCGCTCAGGTTCACCGTCCCCAGAACTGCCGCACCGTCACTGAAAGTCATGCTGCCCGTCGGCACACCCGTCGAGCTCGTCACCGACGCCGTAAAGCTCACCGGCTTACCCGCGAGCACACTGGTCGCGGAGCCAGTCAACGCAACCGCCGTGGCCGTCTGCTGTACCTGCTCGCTCAGCGCCGACGAGCTGCTCGTCGCATAGTTCGCCGCTCCGTTGTACGTCGCCACAATCGCGTGCGTGCCGATAGCCATCGAACTCACCGCCAGCGTTGCATGACCCGACGCATCAATGCTGATCGGCGTATTCAGCGCTGTGCCGTTGCCCGTAAAGGTTACTTGCCCCGTCAACGCTCCATCTGCCGCCGCACCTTGCGCCAGCGCAACTGTCGCGGTCAGGTGCAGCGTCGCGCCCGCCGATAGCGGATTCGCGTCCGCAGTCACCGTCGTCAGCGTCGCAATCTGCGCGACCTGTGCCACCACAGCAGGTGTCGACCAGCTCACCGCGTCGTCCGTATCGCCGCCGTACGTCGCCGTGATCGCATGGTTCCCGGGCGTTAAAGAACTCACCGTCAACGTTGCGGTTTCAGAGCCACTGATCGTTACCGGCGATCCCGCCATTGCCATGCCGTTATCCGTAAACGTCACCGATCCCGTCGGCGTGAACCCCTGGCTTCCGCTCACCGTCGCCGTTAGCGTCACGCTCTGCCCCACCGTGGGATTCGCTTGCGAGGTCGCAAGCGTCGTCGTCGTGGCCGCCTGATCGATCACCACCGCGACTTGATTCGACGTGCCCGCAGCATTACTCGCATCGCCCGAGTACGAAACCCAAACGTTGTGGTGTCCCGGCGGAATCACGTTCGTGTAGACACCCATGCCTCCGGGCTGGATCGCCGTTGGTCCCAGGAACGCCGTCGAATCGTAATACAGCGTCACCGTGCCCGTCGGCGTTGCGCCCGGCGCCGTTACCGTCACCGACATTTGCAGCGTGCTCCCCACCGTCGCCTCCAGCGGAGTCAACGACAGCGAAACCGTCGTCCTTTGCAGCACCGTCTCGGCGACCGTACCCGACATCGCTTCGTTGTTTGCATCGCCTGAATAGCTGGCCGCAATCGTATGCGTCCCCACCACCGAAAATGATCCAGGACAGCTCGCGCTTCCTCCATTCAGGTTCACGTTGCTGCACAGCGTCGTCGCTCCGTCCGTGAACGTCACGGTTCCGGTCAGCGCCCCGGCATTGTTGTTCGTCACCGCCGCCGTGAACAGCACGTTGTCGCCCACCACACTCGGGTTCTCACCGGACGTCACCGTTACCGTCGTCGGGTTCACATCCAGCCCGTTGCCGGAGATGTCGATCACCTCCGGCGCATTCGCTGCATCCGACCCCATGGTCACCGTGCCCTGCAAATCCTGCTGCGCGATCGACGGCGCAAACTGCACGCCCACCGTGCATGCCGTTCCCTGCGTCGTCGGCTGCGTGAAGCTGCACGTTGTCGTGTTCGAATCCAGCGCTGCATTGTTCAGCGCCGGTGCGTTCAACTGCAGGTCGGCGTTCCCGTCACTGTCCACGTTCTCTGTCTGCACATCGTCGGACAACTTCGTCGCCTTCGTATCGTGAAACGCCGGCATCGTGAACGGCGTAGCCACCACCTCCCGCACGCGATTGTTGTGCGTATCCGCGAAATAGAAATCGCCGTTCTGCGCAAAGTAGAGCTCGTAGGGCCCGTTCACCTGCGCCAGATTGGCTGCTTTCCCATCACCGCCGTAGTTGCCGTTCCCAGGCGTGCCAATGATCGTCTGAATGGTGGCCGTGCCATTCGACACGCCACTGCCTGGGCTTACCTTGCGAATGCAGTGGTTGCCCGAGTCCGCAATGTACAGATCGCCTGCCGGATCCAACGCAATTCCGTACGGCTGGTTCAATGCGGCTTGGATCGCCGGATGTCCATCGCCGCCATAACTCTGCACGTTGCTTCCCGCCACTGTCGAGATCACACCGCCGATCACTCTGCGGATCCGGCTGTTTCCCGTGTCCGCGATATACAACGCGCCATCCGGCCCCACCGCAACCGACCACGGCAAATTCAGCATGTGCGTTGTCGCCGTGCCCTCGCCGTTGTAGGCCGCCTCGCCCGGCTCGCCCGCCACCGTGCTGATCGTGCCATTCGTCGCGTCCACCTTGCGGATCACCTCATTGCCGCTATCGGCGATGAACAGATCGCCTTCTGCATCAAACGCAATCCCTTCAGGCGAGGAGAGCTTCGCCGCCGTCGCCGCGCTTCCATCCCCGGAGAAGCCCGCATTGCCGGGCGTGCCCGCAACTGTCGTGATCACGCCACTCACTCGATCGATGCGCCGGACAACATCGTTCCCACTGTCGGCGAAATAAATATTTCCCGCACCATCGATCGCCAGTCCTGAAGGCTCATTCACCTCCGCACTGGTTGCGGCGCCACCGTCGCCGGAGTATCCAAACGTGCCATCGCCCGCAATCGTCCAGATCTTGCCGCTTGTATCCACCATGCGAACGCGGCCGTTCAGCGTGTCGGAGATGTACACCTTTCCCGACGGATCCGCCACGACGCCGTATGGCAGATACAGCGAAGAAGAGCTGGCAGGATATCCTTCGTTTCCCGGTGAATAGGTCCAGAACTGATTACCCGCAACGGTATTGATCACGCCCGGGTCGAGCACCGCCAGCGACCCTGTACCCACTCCCGAGATCAACGTACTGCCCAGCAGCGTGGTGCCGTCGCTCGACTTCACCAGTACAGCGCCCGAACGCAGGCCCGGGTACTTCGGTGTGAACACAACCGTTGCCGTACACACGGTTCCAACTGGAGGCGACGGCTCATCGGCCGTGCATGTCTCCGACATGATCGAAAAATCCAGGTTCTCGACACCCTGCGTGACAGCCGTGGCCGCATACGTCTGCGCCGTAGACGTCAGCGTAATCGGCACGGTTATCGCCGCAGAGCTCTGGCCGACCGTTGTTGTGCCGGAAAATTGAGTAACCGCCTGCGCGCTCAGATCCTGAACTGTGAGCAGGCCGCAACACGCGAGCACAGCCGTAACAATCAGGCGATGGAAAGTACGAGAAGGCAGTTCACGAGCGTTGAATCGAAAAGGGACAGGCACACTCTGTTTATCGGTGAGGTGCGCCGGAACTTGAGCGGTCAACGACGTGGCCCTTAGAAACCAGAAGGGCGGACTTAGCGGAGTAAGGCGTGATTCTGAGAAGGGCCCCTCTTTAGATGGGCCGTTAGCGTCCATTAACAAGAACGGGTGACTTAGCCGCTCCCCGCGCCCTAGTGAAAATCGTGCGATCGCATCTCCAGGTTCTGTTCCGAAAGCGCACGCAAACGCGTCGCCTTCACATGAATCACGCCATCCTGGTTCTGCAGCGGCCCCTCCGCCATGATGAACTTGCTCCTCGTTACCACCGCACGCTCGCGCTCATACAAATCCGGCGTCACGATCACATTCGCAATCCCCGTCTCATCCTCTATCGATAGAAAGATGAATCCCATCGCCGTCCCCGGCCGCTGTCGCGCAATCACGCATCCCGCCGCGCGCACATACGTCCCATCCCGCACGCCGTTCAACTCCTTCGCGGAAAGCACACGCTCGCGCCGCAACTCCTCTCGCCGGTACGCCATTGGATGCCGCCCCACCGTCAGCCCCGTACCCGCATAATCCGCCACCATCCGCTCGGTCGTCGACATCTGCTGCAGCGGACTCAATCCCGAAGCCAAGCTCACGGCCTCACGTTCACTCTCCCGCAACACCTCGCCATTCGCACTCAGCAACGGTCCCTCCGGCCGACCCGCACGCTCCACCTGCCACAACGCATCCCTTCGATGCTCCACGCCCTCCAGCTTGTTCAACGCTCCAATCCGCGCCAGGGTCGTCAGCTCCTTCCGGTTCAATCCCGGCACCCGCCCCACCAAATCCTCCACCGAGCAAAACGCCCCACCACGCCGCGCCTCCGCAATCGCCTTACCCACCTGCTTGCGCAATCCCTTCGCATACCCCAGACCCAACCGCAACGACAGCGCGCCATCGCTCTCATGCTCCACCGCACACGCCCATCCTGACACCTGAACATCAATTGGTTTAACGCGAAGCCCATGCCGCTGCGCATCCTTCACCAGCACCGCCGGCATATAAAACCCCATCGGCTGATTATTCAAAATCGCGCACGTAAACGCCGCCAGGTACTTCACCTTGAAGTACGCCGACGCATACGCAATCAGCGCAAAGCTCGCCGCATGCGACTCCGGAAACCCATACAGCGCAAACGAGCTGATCTGCTCAATAATCTGCTCCTGCGTCTTCACATCAATCCCATTCGCCGTCATCCCCTCCCGCATCCGGCCCTCAAGATTCTTCATCCGCTCCCACGACCTTCTCATCCCCACCGCTCTGCGCAGCTCCTCCGCCTCGGCTCCCGTAAAGTTCGCCGCCGTCATCGCAATCCGCAGCAACTGCTCCTGAAACAGCGGCACACCCAGCGTCCGCTCCAGCACCGGCACCAGCGACGGATGCGGATACGTCACCGCCTCCTTGCCCTGCCTCCTTCGCATATACGGATTCATCATCTTGCCCACGATCGGCCCCGGCCGAATAATCGCAACCTGCACCACCATGTCATAAAACCGCGTCGGCTTATTCCGCGGCAGCGACGCCATCTGCGCCCGGCTCTCCACCTGAAACATCCCCACCGTATCCGCGCGCTGCAGCGTCCTGTACACCTCCTCATCCTCCGGCAGATGCGCCAGATCAACCTCCTCGCCATAATGCTCGGGAATTAACTCCAGGCAATCCTTCAGCACCGCCATCATCCCCAGCCCCAGCAAATCCACCTTGATAATCCCCAGGTCCGCGCAATCCTCCTTATCCCACTGCACTACCGTCCGCCCCGGCATCGACGCCCTCTCCAGCGGCACCACCGCATCCAGCGCGCCCTCGCAAATCACCATCCCGCCCGAGTGCTGCCCCAAATGCCGCGGCAGATCCTGAATCCGCATGCAAAGCTCCAGATACTTCGCAATCCGCGGATGCCCCAGATTAAACCCCGCATTCCGGAACGAGTGCGCCATCGAATCCGTCGGCCCGCGCCACTCAAACTGGCTCACCAACCCAGCCAGCCTCGCCAGCGACTCCTCATCAAACCCCAGCGCCTTGCCCACCTCCCGCGCCGCGCTCTTGCCGCGATACGTAATCACATTCGCGCACATCGCCGCGCCCAGCTCACCATATCGCCGATACACATACTGAATCGCCTGCTCTCTCTTCTCCTCCGACGGCAGATCAAGATCAATATCCGGCCACTCGCCTCTGCTCTCACTCAAAAACCTCTCAAACAGCAGCTCCATGCCCACCGGATCAATCGCCGTAATCTCCAGCGCATAACACACCGCCGAGTTCGCCGCGCTGCCTCGCCCCTGGATCAGAATGCCGTTCTCCTTGCAGTACCGCACAATGTCCCACACGATCAGGAAGTACCCCGCAAATCCCAGCTTCGCAATCAGCTTCAGCTCATGCTCCACCTGCTTCTTGGCACGCTCCATCAGCGCCTGGTTTGATAAACAGGCTCGCCCATACCTCCGCGCCACGCCTTCCTCCACGCGCTTGCGAAGAAAGCTGTCCATCGTCTCGACATCCGGCACCGGATACTTCGGAAACTCATACCCAAGATCCGCCAGCTCAAACTGCAGCCGCCCCGACAACTCCACACTCTCCGCCGTCGCTCCGCGCACATCGCGAAATAGGTGCACCATCTCCTTCGCCGGCCGCAAAAATCGCTGCCCATTCACCGCGAGCAATCTTCCCGCACGATCCAGCTCCGTGTGGCTCCGCACCGCCGTAAACAGATCCAGAACCTCGCGATCGTACGCCGTCGCATACCGCACACCATTCGTCGCAATCACCGGCAACTTCAGCGCACTCGCAATCCGCAGCGCCGCCTGGTTCCTCCACTCCTCTTCGCGCTCATAGTGCCGCTGCAGCTCGACGTACACATTCCCCGCACCAAAAATCCTCACCAGCCGCTTAACCGTCTCGCGCCCCGCACGCTCCCCTCCACGCATCAACGCGGCTGCGAGCGGCCCTTCATCGCCCCCGGTCAAACACACCAACCCCTTTGCGAACTCCGACAAATCCTCAACCGTCGCCGCGCCCTCAGCCTTCGTCTTCTCGCGCATCTTGAAGCGCGTCATCATGCGGCACAAATTCTGATATCCCTCACGCGACTCGCACAGCAGCGCCACCCGAGCCGGCTCGCTCGCCTGCTGATGCGGCAACCACTCCGCCGGCCTTAGCCTCTCGCCGAATCCCGCAACCCCAACCTCCGCGCCCACATGCGCGCGCACACCATTCCTCTTCGCACTCGTATGAAACCGCGCCGACCCATACACACCATTGCGATCCACCAGCGCCATCGCGGACATCCCTAACTCCACCGCGCGCTCGACTAATTTCTCCGGCTGCGACGCACCCTCCAGAAACGAAAACGCACTCGCCGCATGCAGCTCTACATATCCCTCACTCATACAGCCTCAAATCGAGATACGAGATGCGAGATACGAGACGCGATAAGTCCCTCGTCGAAATTCCCCTTTCGTATCTCGCCTCTCGTATCTCGCATCTCGCCTTTCGCCTCTCGCCTCTCGTATCTCGCCTCTCAGTCATACAGCCCCGTCACCCGCCACTCCTCATCACACAAATCCCGCGTCAACGAGCAGCACATCATCCCCGCACCCACAACTCTCCCCACCACATCCCACTCCTCCACCCTCCACAACCGGTCATTCCACCACTCGCCACTCGCCATCCACGGCCCATACGAGTTCTCCACCACCACCCTCTGCTCGCGAAACCAGAACTCCTTCGGCCGCCCACTCTCCATCCGCACCGCAACCCGCTCCGGCGGCCGCACGCGCCGCACCGCCACACGCTCCGGCACCTCCTCAATTCGGAGCCCGTCCCGCAACTCGCCGCCTGACGAATCGCCGCGCACATCGCCCGGCACACGAAACGGCTCCACGCGCCACCCCTCCCGCGCATGCGTATCCTCGAGCACCGCCGCGCCCACATTTCCCTCGCCCACCATCGCCTTCAACTGCGCCAGCGTCACATCCAGCCGCGCCGCCTCCGGCAGCGGGGGAGAGAACAGTCCCATCTGAATCTTGCTTCGATCTCCCGGCTCCGCCTGCACCGCCACCGCCAGTACCGCAGCCTCCGGCGGATGCGCCTGAAGTTCCAAATGCAGCAGCCTCACCCAGAACTGTTTCTCATTCGTCGCCTGTGCCGGCCGCACGCGGCGCGTGTGCGTCAGCCCACCCTCGAGCTCCAACGCAACCGTCACCTCCGCCAGCGAGACCAGTTGCGCCTTCGCCCGCACAATCAACTGCTCCAGCATCACCGCCACGCCAAACATCAACGAGTCCAGCGACTCCAGCGGAAACTCCAACTCCTGCCGCTCCTCCAATCGCAGCGGCGCCTCACGCGGCTGAAACAGATGCGGCCTCTCCCCGCGCGCCATCTCCTGCATCCTTCGCCCATCCTGCCCCATGCGTGCAATCAACTCCGCACGCGGCAGCGCGGCCAATTGCCCCAGCGTCTCAATCCCCCACAGCGCCAACACCTCGCGCTGCCGCTCATCGAGCCCCAATACATCCACCGGAAGCGTCGCCAGCGCACGCGCCTCTTCACCCTCCGCAATCACCTCAATCGCTCTGCGCCCCGTCCCGCCCTTCACCACCGACGCAGCCTTCGCCAGGCAAACCGCCGCATGAAAGTTCCTGCTCACTACAACGCGGGCCTGCATTCCCAGGCTGCGCACATGCGCCAGCACCTTGCGCGCCAGCAACTCCGGCGACCCAAACAACGCTTCCGTTCCCGCCACATCCATCACGCATAAAAAATAAGAACAAGCGCTGGAATGATTAAGCCGGCCGCCATCCGCACAACTCAGCCCATCCCTCTCACCGCTCACCTCTTCCACCCGCGGCGAATACGTCCCCGCACACTCCAGCAAAACCTCGCGCGCCGCCTGCTCCATTTTTTGCGACCGCTTCAGCACCTTCACCCCCGGAAAGCTCTCCACATCCGTCCGGTTCATCCCACTGCGCAGCCCCGCCAGCCTCGCCTTCGTTGTCAACGAGCACACCCGCTCCAGCGGCCTTTCACCCTCCATCACCACACACGTACTCTCACCCAGCTCCGGCCTCAACCGCAGCACCGCCTGCACCGGAAACTCCCGCAAATACACACACGCATACAGCTCCTGCTTCATAGCCCGATCACCGCCTTCCCGCTCCATCTGTCCACCTGATCCACTCGTCACTGTCCTCCTGAGCGCAACAAAAACCGCTGTCATTCTGAGCGAAGGCTCGCTTGCGAGCCGAAGTTGAAGAACCCCCGTATTTTGCTGTTGCCCGCAACCTCACCGAATCCTTAGCTGTCGTCCTCAGCGAACAGCGTCTAATCGAGCTGGCAAAATTTATGAACTGTCATTCTGAGCGAAGGCTCGCGTGCGAGCCGAAGTCGAAGAACCCCGAGGATGCTCAACGCACGAACGCCCTCGATCCCTTTTCAACCACGAACCACGAACCACCAACCACTAACTACCAACCACTAACCACTAACCACTCCCCCAATCACCGTCCTGCTCTCCCAACTCGCGCCCGTCTCCCTCCGCGGCGGCTTCCTGATCGACACCACATTGCTCGAACTGAACTCTGAAGCTTCACAATCTGCTTCATGGCGGCGCCGCGCGCCGCGGCCCGCCCCACCGAAGGTGGCCCTCGGCCTCAACCCCGCAAACACCGTCGGCTCCGCCAGCACCTCCTCCGCCTCCATCCGCAGCACCACCTCCGCCGAACTCTTCGCGCACGCATATTGCGTCAGCAGCACCACGCTCGCGCGCGTCCGCTCCGCCGCCGCCCGATACCGGAACCACGTCGCCAGCGGCACCCGCGAGCAGAACTCCGGCGGCAAGCCACCCATATCGATCACCACCGCCCCAAACCCACCCGCCTGCAGCAACAGATCCGCCGCCCGCATCGCCTGCTCCATCCGCCCCCACGGCCTGCGAGTAATCTCCGGTCGCGTTCCCGAAAAACCGTCATCTCGACCGAAGCTTCCTGGCAATCCAAGCCTCCTTCCCCCAAAACCGTCATCTCGACCGGAGGCCGCAGGCCGGAGCGGAGAGACCCCTGTATTTGCCGTTGCAGTTGTTGTTGCTTTTACCGTTGCCGTCGCACTTGCTTTTGCCCTTGTGTTTCTTTCTGTCATCCCCGCAGGGGATCTGCTTTTGTCGTTGCTGTTGCTTTTCGCTCCCACCACCTCCTCCGCGTCTTCAAACAATCCATCCACCGCTTGAGATAGTCCCCGCACCTCATTCCGCGGATGCCCCCCAAACCCACCCCCATGCAGTCCCTTCTTCACCGCCGGCGGCACAAAATACTGCTCCGGAACCCGGAACTCAAACCTCCCGCTCTCAAATCGCCTCTGCCTCCAAGCCACCTCACCCGAAACCCCGCACCGCACCCACAGCATCCGCCGCAGATCCACCCCCGCCGCCGCCGCCGACACCGGATCCAGCGAATCCGTCACATCAATCCACGCGCACACCTTCCCCGCACGCGTCATCCCCGCCACAAATTTCAGCGCCACCGCCGTCCGCCCCGAGCACTCCGGTCCCACCAGCTCACTGATTGCCCCCTCCGGCAACCCACCCGCGACCGGGGTCCCCAGCGAACTTGTTCGCTGGGGTGGAGCCGGGGTCCCCAGCGAACTTGTTCGCTGGGGTGATAGCAACTCATCCAGCGCCCGGATCCCCGTCGCCTGGACCGCACTCCTCACCTTCGCCGCCGGCGTCAGCGCAGACGGAATCCTCCGCTCCAGAGCCGCCTCAATCTGCTTTCGAAGAATCGCCGCCAAAGCCATATTCGCCATATCTTCGCCCTTGGCGAAGCCGGAACGCAAACGCCTCTGCACAATCTTCAGTGCTGCATTTCCCTGAACTTATTGAAGAATCTGGCTGAAAAATCTTCTATGCACACCAAACCGGGCCGCCGAACGCCCGGCCTCTTGACGCGCACGATACAATTAACTTAAAGGGAAAGATCAGCCCGGCTCGCCGCCGGGCTTTCGTGTTCCTAAGCTAAGTGCAATGTTTTGGAAAGCTTGCAGCTTCTCTTGCAGCTTTGCTCTTTTGAAATCAAGAGTTTACAGAAGAAGCCAAGCTGAGGTCCACCCGCAAGTCTCATCATTCGAAGACTTTGCACATAATTGACGGGGGAGGGGGAGCGCCGTCTACCAAGCCCTCGACCACCGCCCACCGGGTCCCTCATTCCGCAGCCTCGCATCATCCCCCGCCTCGAGCTCCAGCAATCTTCCAAATAACCAGATCAGGTCCGACAACCGGTTCAGATAAGCCAGCACCTCCGGCTGGACCTCCTCGCCGCTCTCCGCCAGCCGCACCGCGCACCGCTCGGCCCTCCGGCACACCGTCCGGGCCACCTCGAACGCCGCCGACGGCACCTGCGCTCCCGGCAGGGTCCAGTCCGCCAGAATGCCGTCCATCGCCTCAATCCGGTGCACCTCAGCCGTGAGCTCCTCCACATCCCCTTGCCCTAACCCCGCCACCCCCCGCCGGCTCTCCGACGGCGTCGCCAGCGACGCTCCCACACTGAACAGCGTCCGCTGAATCTTCTCAGTTGCGGTACGCAAAGAATCATCCGGACAAACGCTTTTTGCGAAACCCAGCGCAGCATTTAACTCGTCTACCGTTCCGTAAGCCTCAACTCGAGCATCGGCCTTCGAAATCCGTGAGCCCCCGATCAGTCCTGTTTCACCGGAATCTCCTCGTTTCGTAGCAATGCTCATCGGTCTCTCCCTTCCAGGTCACCCTCATCGTACGTGGAGTGGCCCATGACTCAGCAACATCCCCCACGCAGACCGGGTTAGCGTCAGCGTTCAGGACACATCATTGCCAACCCAGCCCCGCAACACGCGTCAGAAGACAGCTATTCGCGAGGCCTTCCTGCGTACGGATCGTCCGCTTTCGCCCGAGGAGGTCTTGAGCGCCGCCCAGTCTGAGGTAGAAGGCCTCAGCATCGCCACTGTCTACCGCAACATCAGCTCGCTGCTCGAGAGCGACTGGCTCGCCGCCGTTTCCATGCCCGGCGAGACGCTCCGCTACGAGGTCGCCGGCAAGGCCCATCACCACCACTTCCGCTGCAACGGCTGCGGCAAAGTCTTCGAACTGCAAGGCTGCGACCTCAGCCTCAGGCCCAAGCTTCCGCGTGGCTTCCACGTCACCGGCCACGAGTTCTTCCTCTTCGGCCAGTGCTCGGACTGTGCTTAGCACGGCTCACGCCCAGACTCCGACTGCGGCTACGACGCAAGTCTTGTGGCAATGAATATCAGCAGTGCGCCGGCGGCGACTGCCATCGCCAGTGGAATTCGCGGCGTTTTATCCACGCGCAATTGCGGCAGCAACTCATCCGCAATCATGTGCAGGAAGAATCCCGCTGTAATGGCCAGCAGCGCAGCGGAGCTGCCGGTGGACAGCGGCAGCCACGCGGTTGCAAGCCCCCCGGCCAGCGGCGCCAGGCAATCGGCCGCCAGCAGCAGATAGTCAAACCGCTCGGGCCGTTCGCCGCGCGTGCTCAGCAGGATGGTATTCACGCCGTCTCCGATGTCGTGCGCTGCAATGCCTGCCGCAACGATGTATCCCGCCGGATGAGACGCGGCGTACGACACGCCGATCGCCATCCCATCGCGGAAGCTGTGTGCGATCAGCATCCCACCGCCGATCCTGCCCCACGCCTTCGGCGAGCTCCGCAGGTTCAGGTGTTCGCTCCAGGTAGCGATCAGATTTTGCAGGAGCATGAACGCCAGGAACGACAGCAGCACGAGTGCGAACATCGTTGCTGCGCTCCCACCCGCGGCGCGCTGCAGATTCACGGCCTCGGGCATCAGGTCCAGCAGCGCCGCTCCCAGCAGCAGGCCCGTGCTCAATGCGATCAATATGCCGAGCGACGATCGCAGGCGCAGCGCCAACATCCCGCCCAGCAGGGTAGAGAAGACCGGCACGACCAGAAGCGCGAGAGGCAAGTAGAGAGGATCTCCGGAAAAACTGTCAAAGTCTTATCGTAACTGGAATCGCATTAAGTGCTGCGACCACAAACCTGCCTGCTTCCGGCAACTTCCGTTTGACGTTGAACATCACAGCAGCCAAGGGCTCACGCCATTCAGCCGCGATGCTGCCGCTGGAGCGTGCGCAATCAACGGAGGACGCAAGCAGATCTTCCCAGTCGGCACCGAAAACCGGAACGGGTACGCGAGTCGAATGCATATCGTTATCTTCGGGCTGACGATCTCATCTTCGTGGGGCAACGGCCACGCGACCCTGTGGCGCTCGCTCGTGAAAGCCATGCTGCGCCGCGGCCACACGGTTGTGTTCTACGAGCGCAGCGTCCCTTACTACGCGCAAGAACGCGATCTCGATGAGCTTCCCGAAGGCGGACGGCTTCGCCTGTACGAAGACTTCAATGACATTCGGCACGAAGCTGCACGCGAGATGGACCACGCGGACCTCGCGCTCTCAACCAGCTACTGCCCGGATGGCGCTGCTGCTGCGGAATTGATTCTCTCCAGCCGCGCAGCGATTCGCGCCTTCTATGATCTCGACACTCCCGTCACGCTCGACGGTCTGGATCAGGGCCAGCTGGCAGACTATCTTCCACATGGCGGCCTGGCCGGCTTCGACCTGGTGCTCAGCTTCACCGGCGGACGCGCGCTGGACGAGTTGCGCATCAAGCTCGGCGCGCGCAACGCGGTTCCGCTCTACGGGTCCGTTGATCCCGATGAGCACCGTCCCGCAACGCCACGCGAGGAGTTCCGCGCATCGGTCTCATACCTCGGCACATACGCAGCGGATCGCCAGGCAGCGCTCGAGCGCCTCTTCCTCGGGGCCGCGCGCATGCGGCCGCAGGACCGCTTCCTTATCGGCGGCGCGCAATATCCGGAGAGCTTTCCGTGGCTCGAGAACGTCGCGTTCGTCAGGCACATTCCTCCGCCGATGCACGCGGAATTTTTCAGCTCCTGCCGCGCGACTCTGAATCTCACACGTGGCGTGATGGCTCGCTACGGCTACTGCCCGTCTGGCCGCCTGTTCGAGGCCGCGGCGTGCGGTGCACCACTGCTATCCGATTATTGGGAAGGGCTGGAAGAGTTCTTCACTCCCGGCAAAGAGCTGTTGTGCGTCAACACGGCAGACGAGATGTGTGCTGCGCTCGAACTTTCTGACGGAGAGCTGCGAAAGATGGCGAATCGTGCGCTGGAGCGAACGCTTGCAGAACACACCGGCGATCTGCGAGTGCAACAACTCGAATCCATCTGCGCGGCTGTACTCGAGCCAGTCGCAGCACAGGCGTAAGTCGGTCGAGCGAGGTGCAGCATGTGGGGAATCATTCCGGCGGCGGGAGCAGGCAGCAGGATTCAGCCATTAGCGTTTTCCAAGGAGCTGCTGCCGGTCGGCAGCCGGATCGAGGACGGCCAGGAACGGCCGCGCGCTGTGAGCGAGTTCCTCGTGGAACGCATGATTCGCGCTGGCGCGGACAAGCTCTGCTTCGTCGTTTCGCCGTGCAAGACCGACATCCTCGAGTACTACGGCAGTCGATTGTGGGGAGCGGATATCGCTTACGTCGTTCAGCCTTCGCCTGGCGGTCTCTGCGATGCACTCTTCCGCGCCGAGCCGCTGATCTCCGCGGATGAGTCGGTGCTGCTCGGCCTGCCGGACACGATCTGGTATCCGGAAGATGGCTTTGCGCAACTGCCCGATGATGTGCTCTCGTTCCTGCTCTTTCCCGTAGAACGGCCGGAGCTGTTCGATGCGGTTGTGACCGACTCCCGGGGACGCGTGGAAGAGATTCAGGTGAAGCACGAGAACGCGCGCTCCAATTGGATATGGGGCGCGGTGCGCATGCCAGGGCGAATTTTTCACGAGCTCCATCATCTGTGGTGCAGGCCGGATCGCATGGACGAGTACCTCGGCACACTCGTAAACGCGTGGCTGCGTGAAGGCGGACAGGCCGTTGGCCTGCGCGCCGGCGCGGCCTACGTCGACGTTGGCACAGTGCATGGATATCGCGAGGCTGTACGTTTGCTGAACGGTGAAGCTGAGGATCGAACTCTCATCACAGGAGCGAATCGATGATTGCCGAGCAAATCGCGCAGCGGTCGACGGCCAGGCAGGACGTGATGCGCCAGCGCATCGAAGAACTTGGACCGTGGTTTCACAACCTATCCCTGGAAGGGATCGAGACCGCACCGCAGCATTTTCTAGGCGACTATCCGCGCATCAAGTTTCAGCATTTTCGCGATGCGATTCCGGCAGACCTGACCGGCAAGAGCGTGCTCGATATCGGTTGCAACGCAGGCTTCTATTCGTTCGAGATGAAGCGTCGCGGCGCGTGTCGTGTACTCGGCATCGACACGGACGAGCACTATCTGAAGCAGGCTCGTTTTGCGGCTGAAGTGACCGGAGCTGATGTCGAGTTCCGCCGCATGCCGGTGTGGGACGTCGGCGCGCTCGGCGAGCGTTTCGATGTCGTGATCTTTATGGGGGTGCTGTATCACCTGCGCCATCCGCTGCTCGCACTGGACCTGATTCACGAGCACGTCGCGAAGGACATGCTGCTGTTTCAGAGCATGCAGCGCGGAAGCCGCGAGATCGTAGAGCTGGAAGAAGACTACGACTTCAACGCGGATTGTCCGTTCGACCATCCCGGATATCCGAAGATGCACTTTATCGAGCGCCGCTACTCGCACGATGAGACGAACTGGTGGGTTCCGAATCGGGCGTGCGTTGAAGCGATGCTGCGCTCTTCAGGGTTCGCGATCGAGTTGCAGCCGGAGGATGAGGTATATCTCTGCCGCTGGAAGCCGGTCGATGTTCCTCCTGATGGACCCCATTGTGTGTATCCGAAGCGGAGCGCGAACGGATGCTGATCGCGGAACCCTCCAGCGCGACGGAGTTGCTGGAAGAGGCCGAACGTTTGCTCGACGAAAGGTTCGTCGATGCTGCGTGGGGGTCCTTTCTTGCAGCAGAACGTGCCGGAGCAGAGGCCGACCGATGCAGTGGGGGGAAATGGCAAGTGGCGATGTTGCGCGGCGACTTCGAATCCGCATGGGAGCAGAGCGATGCCATTCGGCTGCGCGGAACGCAGGGCGAGGACTGCTTGTGGACGGGGGAGTGTGTCGACGGCAAGCACGTGATCGTCCGCTGTTTGCATGGCTTTGGCGATGCGGTGCAGATGCTGCGCTACGCTCCGCTGCTTTCCGCGCGCGCTGCACACGTAACCTGGGAAGCAGCTCCGAAGATGCTCCCGCTGATGCGCTGCTTTCCTGGGGTAGATCACGTGATCACTTGGAGCGACGCGGATCCTGCATGGGATGTGCAGCTTGAGTTGCTGGAGCTTCCGTATCTGTTTCGGACAACAGTGGAAGCTCTGCCGATTGCACGAAGGTATCTCGCCGTTCCGGAAGAACAGCGCGCTGCCATTGCGAGACAGCTCGGACCTCGAGGGCGTCCTCGTGTCGGGCTGGTCTGGACATGCGGCGAATGGAATCCTTCACGCAACCTTGCGGCGGCGGATTTGGAAGCGTTGCGTGATCTCGACGTGGAGCTCTGGAACCTGCAAGCGAAATCGTCGGCTGCGGAATGTCGCTCGCTGCAGATGCACGATGCGCGCGAGATGGCGGACGGGCTGGTTCCGCTCGCCGCCACGATTGCGAATCTCGATGCGGTGATCACGCCCGATACGCTTGCGGCACATCTGGCCGGTGCACTCGGCAAACCCGCGTTCGTCATGCTGCAGTTCGCTGCTGACTGGCGCTGGATGACCGATCGTGGAGATACTCCGTGGTATCCATCGCTGCGTCTGTACCGCCAGCCCGCGCCTGGAGACTGGGCGAGCGTTGTCCGGGCGGTCGGAGCCGATGTAGAGGCGTTCTTGTCATGACAAATATTCAGAGCATGCTCGGTTGCGCATGGGACGAGTTCGACGCGTACCTGTTGGACATCGATGGAACGCTGATGAACTGCGCGGACGCGGTGCACTACTTCGCGTTCAATGACGCGCTGAGTGCAATTGCCGGAAGGCCGCTGACGATCGATGGTGTGGTCGCGCACGGCAACGTCGATGTCGGCATCATTCGCGATGCGTTCGCGCGTGCGGGCATTCCGGAGCAGGAGTGGAGACCGCGGCTGCCTGAAATTCTCGAACGCATGCGCAAGTTCGTTGCAGCGCGTCAGAAGGAGTTCTGCATATCGGTCCTGCCGAGTGTACGCGAGGTGCTCGATCATCTGCGCGCACGCGGAGCGATTCTGGGCACAGCGACTGGGAATCTCGAGGCGATTGGGCAGGCGAAACTCAAGATGGCAGGCCTGCTCGATTTGTTTCACTTTGGTGGATGGAGTGACGCCTGTGAGACCCGCGCGGAGGTCGTGCGGCGGGCTGCGTCCTGTGCGAGAAGCATCGCGCAGCGCGACGACATAAGCATCTGCGTGATCGGCGATACACCGGCAGACGTCAAGGCTGCCCGAGCCAATGAGTTGAAGGTGATCGCGGTGTCAACGGGAATCTACAGCTTCGAAACGTTGGTAGATGAGCGGCCGGACATGCTGGTGAGCTCGTTGACGGAGCTGATTGAGCAGACGGCAGCGTTGCCGGTCAGCCGCGAGAGCAGGTAGCGACGATCTCTTCAAAGTGCGCGGCACGGTGCTCCGACGTATGCTCGCCGAGAATCCGTTGTCGCGCGCGCTTTCCGATGCGGGCGCGCTGTTCGTCGGAGATATCGTTCAGAATTCCCACTACGCCGGCCGCATCGTTCGGCAGAAGAATCTCCTCGCCCGGCGTGAAGAACTCATCCAGTCCGGGCCACGAGTCGGACAGGATCGTAGCGCCGCACGCGGAGGCCTCGAACAGCCGCACCGAAGGAGAGTAGCCGGCCGCGACCATGTCGTCGCGGGTGATGTTGAGCGTGAACCGCGACGAAGAGTAAAAGACCGGATGCTGCGGAGGAGAAAGGTGAATGATCCGCTGGACGTTCGGTGCCCATTGGATGTCTTCGGGATATTGCGGGCCGGCAACGATGAAGCGTTTCTCTGGCACCCTGTGCGCGGGGTCGTCGAGCAGCCGCATCAGCTTTGGCTGACGGTCTGCCGCATACGTTCCCAGGTAGCTCAGATCGCAGCAGAACTCCCCTTCGGGGGCTATGGGGTGATAGAGGTTTGGATCGACCGAACAGTAGAACGCGACAGCTCGCTGTGCTCCGAAGCGCTGCTCCAACTCCTGCAGGGCGGGACCGCCGGTGAAGCTGAGATACGCGGCGTACTGCGGGATCAGATCGCGCGAGAGATATTCGGTTCGGCCTTCTTTGCGCAGATGCGCCATCGTGATGGGCGTGTCGATGTCATAGAACAGCACGGGGCAGCGAGCGCTCTCGATAAGTGAGCGCGTCGCAGAGATCGCGTCGGGGAAGTATGAGCCCACGAGAACGGCATCCGCATTGTTACTCAACCCAAGCAGTGCTGCGGCCTCGTTTTCCCACGAGTCGTATAGATGGACGGTGCAGAACGTGGGCTCCGGCAGGTCACGATTGCTGCGGTACCACTCCACGTCGCGCTCAACGAAGTGGATCTGGTGACCGCGGCGATTGAGCGCCGTCAGCAGCGATCGATATGTCGTCGCGTGACCGTTGCCCCACGACGAGGTGACGGTCAGGCCGTAGACCACGATCTTCATCAGCGTGCGGCCTCAGACAGGTGTTCTGACGCTTCGATTCGCGCTGCGGTGTCGCGCCAATCTGGCACCTGCGCCCAGTCGCCCATCGTCGCAAGCGCAAGCGTCTGCACGCCAATGAGGCCCTGGCGCCTCGCGCGGCACTCACGGAATGCGTGGTCCGCCTGTGCAGCGCGTTGTGCGTAGGTGTGGTCACGGAGCGCGCGCGCGTGAAACGCTTCCCCGATCTCTTTGCGCCTTGCTGTGTCGTAGAGGTGAAGCGCAGCCGCCACGTCTTCCGCGGCGCGGACGACAAGAATCTCGCGCTCTGGCTCAAAGCAATCTGCTATGCCCTCCCAGTCGTCGCAGAGCATGCAGCTTCCCGCTCCGGCAACTTCGAAGACACGTGTTGGCGGGGAAAATCCGAAGTCCGCCATCGAGGCGCGGTTGATGTTCATCACCATGCCGGCCGAGCAGTTCACGCGATTGTGGTCCGCCGTTGGAACATGTCCGATCCAGCGTACGTTAGGCGGAAACCGCTTGTCCCCCCAGCCTTCACCACCGAGAATGAACTTCTGATCGGGTGCAAGTGTGGCAGCGTGCAGGAAGAGCTCTTCGACGCGAGCCTCGCGATCTGGGAGCCGATTGCCGAGGAACACGACGTCGCAAGCGAGCCCAGGGTCGGCAGCAACAGGGAAGTGTGTCTCCGGATCGAGCCCGTTGTACATGCTGTAGTACGCGCCCGCACCAAACTCGAGATAGCCTTCACGCGCCTTAGGTCCGCCACCGTAGGTGAGGATCGCGTCGTAACCGGCGCACGACTTCGCCAGCGGATCGTCCGGGTTGCTGCGCATGCGATGAACCGTGGCGGGTGCATCGACATCCCAGATAAACGTCAGCGCCGTGTGCGAGCATTCTGCTGGAAGGCGGCGCTCCAGCTCTGCATCGTCAACGCCGATGCCCGAGTGTTTGACCACGATGTCTGCCTCGGCGGCGAGTGCGAGCATTCTGTCCAGGTCAACGCCTGGTTCATAAACGACTGACGTGACATAGCTGAAATCGTCATTGTCGCGGTGCTGCTGACGACCGTACGCGTCGGGCTCTGCGAAGGTGATGTCATACCCGAGCCGCGCGAGGTACTTGTAGCAGCCGCGGTAGTACGTCGCGGCTCCATTCCAGTACGACGAGACGATGCTCGATCCAAAGGCAAAGATCTTCACGCGCGAATCTCCTCGAAGATGTCCATCAGTTGCTGGGCGCGATGCGTGCATGTGTGACGCGCCAGCACAGTCTCGAGACCGCGCGCAGCCTGGTCTTCGGCCAGATGCGGCTCGCGAAGCAGGCGTCGCATCGTTTCCAGCATCTCGGCCGGGGAGTGCGCCATCGCGAAATCTTCCTCACGGAAGAGATGCTCGGTGTCGCACCACGGCGCGGAGACCAGCGGAATGCCGCAGGCCAACGCCTCAAAGACTCGGATGGTCGGAATGCCTTTCATCGCGTGCGTATACTGCTGGCGCGGAATGTGCGCGGTGAGGCACGCGGTTGCGTACACACGTGGCGCGTCAAGGTTCGGCAGATAGCCCGCGTAATCCACAGCGTGTCTGCGCAGAGCTTCGAGTCCTTCTGCGGGGTAACGAACGCCGTAGATGCGCGTGTGGAACGCCGGCGCAAGTTGTTCTGCCGGTCTCAGAAGATATTCGCGAATCTCGCGCGAGCGTTCATCATCACCCCAGTTTCCGATCCACACGATGAGTGGGTCGCGGGAGATCTCGGAATGCGGATGAAAGTTACTGATATCGGCAGCTTCGTGAAAGGTCCAGACGTCCTCAATCCTGAAGCGCTCACGGTAGATCATCTCAAGCGCGTGACCAAATGCCAGCACGCCATCGAATCGGTGCAGTCCGAACTGCGCGAAACTTTCAGGTGATGACGATGCCCTGTGATGCGTGTCGTGGAACAGTAGCGTGCAGCCAAGCTGATCGCGCAAGCGCAGCAGAAGCTGCGCGAGCTCGGGCGGGTTCCACTCGTGCAGAATAACAAGCTCGGTCCCGCGCAGGCGCTCGATCCAAAGCTCGTCAGATTCTTCGGGCGCGTACGTCTGGATGTCGAGATCCGAGAACGCGGCCGTGAAGCTGTCCAGCGCACGCTCGCCGTCGCGTTCGGCACGCAAATTTTCAATGGACCACGCGCTCTCCGGCTCGTACGCTGTGACCTCTGCGCCCGCGCAGTGAAGGGCGCGAAGAAGCCCACGCAGAAAGTGCGCGTTTCCGTTGTTCCAATCCGAGCGCAGTGAGTGAGCGAAGTAGCCGATGCGCTGCCTACGCTGCATGCGCTGCAAGTCCCGGCTGCACCTCGACCGGCCGGCGCGTGCTCTGGCGGCTGGAGAGCAGTCTGCCGTAGATCGCGTCGTAGCCGTCGGTCATGCGCTGCGCCGAGAGTTCGCTCGCACGTGCATAGGCGTGGCGCCTCGCTCTTGCGAGCTCCTGCCCATCGCGGTTGAGCTGATGGAGCACGGTCGAGAGCGAACGCGGTCCGCTGAAGTACAGCGCAGCGTCTCCCCAGACCTCGCGCATCGAAGGTATGTCATTGGCGACCACGGCGCATCCGCATAGAGCCGCCTCAAGCGGAGCAAGCCCAAACGGCTCGTAGATCGAGGTCGCGATGTAGATACTGCTGCGCGCAAACAGCGACATCAGCACGGACTCAGACAGCGAGCCGAGCAGGATGGACTTGCCCATCTGCCGCGGAACGATGGAGTGACCATGTTGCCGCTCGCCAGCGACGTAGATCGGGATCGGCGAATTGACAGAGTGCAGCATGCCGATATTCTTCGCCTCGTCCCACAGCCTTCCAACCGTGACTGCCTGGACTGTCCGGAGATGCGATTGCGGTGCAATAATGCTGCGGCCGTTCAGAATCGCATACGAGGGACGCGTGACGTCGTAGTGATGAGTCAACGCATTCGCCATCCAGCGTGTCGGCGCGGTGATGACATCGCATCCACGCAGGCCCTGCGAGACAAGCGAGCGATATTGACTCAGCCAGCGCGAGCGCTCCAGACCGCGCGGGCGGCAGGCGTCGGCCCACGAGAACACGTCGCTGTGCGCAGTCACGATCTTGGGAATGTTCAGCGACACCGCGCCGAAGCAGAACTGGTTGGAGTGCAGCAGGTCCGGCTGGAACTGGCGTGCAACATGGGCGAGCACACCCGCGCCCTGCGTATAGACAAATTCGTTGTTCTGCATCCACTCAAGCGGCGCTGCAGAAGCGGTGTACTGGAAGGAAGCGCCGTATGTAAGGTTCTGCGCTGCGCACCATGCCTGCTGTTCGTGAGAGGGTTGGCGGCCGAAGCTCACCAGCGCGACTGCATGGCCGCGCTTCAATAGTTCGGTTGAGAGTTCCTTCGTGAATGTCCAGACACCCCCAATCGTGTCTGTGGTCAGCAGGATGCGCATAGAAGCTCCTTCTTGTGGGAAGCTGATTCAAGTTCGCTGAGTGGGAGCGGTTGTTGATCCTGGATATCGCTCCAGCCCTGGTGAGAGAAGAGTTGCAGGTAAAAATTGTGTGCGCGCTCCCAGGCCTGCTCATCAGGCTGGGCGCCAAACGTGGTGACGTACTCCGGACTTCCGGGAAACGGAAACATCGGCACAGGTTCCGAGACCCAGACGCGGTGCGCCTTCAGGTTGCTCTGCCAGGCAGCTACTTGAGCTGGGTCGTCCTCAGGAACTTTGATGAGGTTTGCCTGCACCCAGGGAATGCGCTGACGCGCAAAAATTAAGAGTTCGGAGATTCTTTCTGTCGAAATCCGACAGTTTTTGTTCATCGCGTCGCGGCCTTCGTCGGTGATCGACTCGATTCCACACTCGAAGCTGACGCAGCGGGCGCGGCCCAGAAGGTCCAGCGAGTCCTCGTCCCAGAGATCGATTCGCGTCTGGAAGCCTATGGAAACAGGGCGCTTGACGATCTCCTCGAGGAGCTGGCGAACCTGCTTGCCGACTCCGAAGATCTCGTCGATAAAGTAGATGTAGTCCACTCCGCGGCCGATGAGCTGGTCGATCTCTGCCAGCACCGCCTCCAGCCTCCGCTCGCGGTACTTGTTCCGGAAAAGCGTCTTGTTGCAGAACGTGCAGGAGTACGGGCAGCCGCGGGCGAACTCGACCTCGGCGCCACGGCGAAGGTGGTCCGCGCCGTTGCCACGGAAGATGTGATGCAGATGTGAGTGCCGCTCGACGGGATAGTCGGAGTAGTCAAGAGTGCCGAGCGCGCGCATGTCGGTCGCGCCGAGTCCCGGCGTTGAGTGGATCACACCGTCATTGCTCTTCCAGCAGCAGCCAGGAATCATCTCGCGCGGTGTGTTGGCGAGCAACGGAAGCGTCTGGTCCGGCTCGCCGCGCAGCACGATGTCGGCGCCTGTCTTGCGCAGAGTGGTCTCCGGGGTCACGGATCCGTGTGGACCGATGACGACCTTCTGCGAGGCGCGATCGAGAGCGGTGATCCACTGCTGCGGAACGCGCAGCTCCGGCTGCGGGCACCGCCAGAAGAGATACGAAGGCGCCGTCGGAATCACTAAGAAATCTTCGTTGAACCCGTCCAGTTGTTTCCGGACGTCGTCCACGCTCAGGCGGCTCATAAACGCATCGATGAGCAGCACATCGTGTCCCTCAGCGCGCAGGAACTCACGCGCGCTCAGCAGCTCGAGCGGAAAGTGCGGCTCCGGGCAACCGAAGTAGGTCGATCCGGCGAAGCTCCACGGCGGATTGACGAGCGCGTACCTCATGCCACCTCCCCAACCAACTCCTGGCTGCGCATAACGTTGCGTTGCGCGCGCAGCAGGTTGCGGTGGTCACGCCAGAATTCGTGAATGTCGTTGAGCGTGTCTTCGAGAGAGCGCCGCGGCCGCCATCCAGTGTGCGCGGAGAGCTTGGACGTGTCCGCGATGTAGAGCGGCTGATCGCCGGGTCGAACGGCGCTATAGCGGAGCTGCGGCTTGACGCGCGTGGCGTGCTGAATTGCCTCGAGCATTTCTAGCACCGAGACCGCGCGGCTCATGCCGCCACCCAGGTTGTAGATCTCGCCGGCGGCGCGTCGGTGAATGCGCGCCGCGCTCATCGCGTCGATCAGGTCGTACACATGCAGCACATCGCGCACCTGAAAGCCATCGCCGTACACCGTGATCGGCTCTTGCTCCAGAGTGGAGTAAAGAAAATGCGCAACCCACCCCTGATCTTCAGTCCCGAACTGCCGCGGACCCGCGATGCACGACATCCGAAAAACCACCGTCGGCAGTTGATAAATACGTGCGTAGTCACGAACGTACTGGTCCGCTGCTCCTTTGCTGCAGCCGTACGGAGAATGAAAATCGAGCAACTCGTCTTCATTCACTCCGCAGAAATCGGCCGCCGAGGCGCGGTAGTGACGGCCGTCAACTTCGACCGGAACGCGGGGCAGCGAGCCGTAAACCTTGTTGGTCGAGGTGAACAGCACGAACGGCCGCCGCCCTGAAAGTCGCGCGGCCTCAAGCATGTTCAATGTGCCACCAACGTTGATCTCGAAGTCGGTCCGCGGGTCGTCGACTGACGTTGTAACCGCAACCTGTGCGGCAAAGTGATAGATCTCCGTCACGCCGCGCGCTGCCTTGGCCAGCGCCGGCGCGTTGCGCACATCGCCTTTGACGAACTCCAGCCGCTCGGCGCCGTCCAGACCATGCAGCCACTCCAGGTTCGCTTCCACACCCTCGCGCGACAGGTTGTCAAAGATCCGCACGCGCGCCGAAGCATCCGCGAGCAGACGCTGTGCGAGATTGGAGCCAATAAAGCCCGCGCCTCCTGTGATCAGGATGGTTCGCGCTGTTTGCTCTGCCATGGTTCTCCTTGCCTTTCTCCGCCCGGCGATAATTTCTCGTTCATTACGCCGTTAGTCCGTAGGCGCTGAGCTCCTGAAGCATCGTCTCCGCCTTGTCCTCAGCCTCCTGGCCTTGCAGCCATTCGGCCAGGTCTTTGAATCCCTCCTCATGGGTTACCTGCGGCTCATACCCAAGCAGCTTGCGTGCCTTCGAAATATCCGCAAAGCAGTGCCGGATGTCGCCCGCACGATACTTCTGCGTAATCACCGGCTCGACCTCGCGGCCCAGAGCAGCGGACAGAATCTCCGCAATCTTGCGAATCTTGATCGGCTTGCCGCTGCCGATATTGATGACCTGGTCGTTCGACTCCGGCCGCTCCATCGCCAGCAGGTTCGCGCGCACAATGTCATGCACGCTGACGAAGTCGCGCTGCTGCTCGCCGTCTTCAAACACCAGCGGTTGTTGCCCGTTCAGCATGCGCGAAGCAAATACCGCCGCCACCCCGGTGTACGGATTCGAGAGCGCCTGCCGCGTGCCGTAGATGTTGAAGAAGCGCAGCGCGGTGACGGGCAGGTCATAATTTCGGCCGTAGATCAGGCAGAGCTCTTCCTGATCGCGCTTCGAGAGCGCGTAGACAGAATTGATCTCCGAGGGCTTGGTCTCATCTGTCGGAACTGGCGCCAGCACGCCGTTGCAGACAGCGCAGTGCACCTCCCACTTGCCTTCGCGAAGCTGCTTCACGCTGCGCACCGGCGGAAACGACGGCCTTCCGCACATCGTGCAGACATAGCGTCCTTCGCCGTAGATCGACATCGAAGATGCAACGATCAGCTTCTCCGGATGCAGCTTGTAGTCGAGCAATGCCTGCAGCAGCTCCGCCGTGCCCAGTGTGTTCACGCTCATGTAGCGGCTGATCTCGTACATCGATTGGCCGACGCCGACGCTAGCCGCGAAGTGGAAGATCACATCGACGCCCGCGAGTACATCGCGCAGCCGGTTCGGATCGCGAACGTCACCCTGGATCAGCTCGACATCCTTGGATAGATAGTCAGGCCGTCCCTGCGGGTGCACCTGCTGCGTCAGGTCATCAATGATCCGCACGCGATGTCCGGCGCGCAGCAGCCCATCCGCAACGTGTGAGCCCACGAAACCCGCCCCGCCCGTGATCAGCACCTGCCGCGGCCGGCCGGGCTGCGACGCTTGCGGTGTTTCCCCGGAATTCTGCCCCGCATTTTGCCCTGAAGTTTGCATGCTCAGATCTCTCCTTGAGTGACGCTCTGCGATTCAGGAGCCTCTTGTTCCGACTCCGCTGGTGCATACCGCTCGACTGCCCAACGAGCAAAATCAGCGAACTGCCGGATGTCCTTCGGGGGGCTGGTGTGGTGCTCTTCGAGCCCGAGGTGCGCCGGCGTAAAGCACAGCGTCAGCGCGACGCGAAACGGCGCGAGCGCCTCCATCTGGCGGTCAAACCATGCCGTCGCGTTCTCGCGGTAGGAGTCGGCCCAGCTCAGCCCGGTGCGCAGATATTCAACCCCGTGCTCGTGCATCCACTCGACCGCGTCGTCCAGCCGCGGATCTTCAAAGTGAAACCACTGGCACAAGCCCACGCTGCCGTCGGTGGGGAAGTACCGCTCTGCAAGCTTCGCCGTGCCGTCGTTCTTCACCAGGCCGAGGTAGTAGTGCCGGTAATACGAAGAGCCTTCGGCTTCCTTGTGCCGCGTCTCGGCGGGCCAGGTCGGCGGCAAGTCGAACAGGCTGTACCAATGAATGCGCTCCACGCGTCCCTGCAGCAGATCGAGCGTGCGCCGCAGCCCAAACTCCTGCACCTCTTCCGCGCCGAAGGAAGAGACCCCGACCTCCGTTACCCACACGGGCTTGCCGGAAACCTCGGCGGCCTCGGCCACTCGCTCCGGCCAATCGTTGATCTGCCAGTGGTTCCAGTCCAGCGGAAATCCGTGCACGCCGACAGCGTCGATGTACTCCATCACACCGTAGGAGGCCATCAGCCGCAGAAAATCGCAGTCACAGGAAGAAACGCCGCCCAACACAATCGGAAGATTCCGATTTACCTCACGTATCGCGGTGGCCGTCGACCGGACCATTTCCGCGAAGCGTTTCCACTGGGGGTCGAGATGGAAGTTCCAGTGGGAGAGATTGTTAGGCTCATTCCAAAGAACGATTGCTTCAACCAAGGGGCCTGCTCCACATGTGGGTTGAATGAAACCTCCGCCGGGTTCTGCGGATATGTCCCGTGAGAGGCGTGCAGGAAGCAGCATCGACTGCTGCCACCTCACCGGGGTCCCTGTAGGCGTAGAAGCTTTGTAGATGGACCGGGTTGCCTTTGTACCTTGCAATTCGATGTACAGCCTGAGTCTTTTCTGTGAGTTGTCGAAGGAGTTGTTAGATGTGTTCGACATCCGACAAAACGGCCATCCTTCATCTGGAGAGAGCGCCAAAATTACTGGTACTCTGATGGGCCATGATCGCTCCCGAGACGGTTCTCACTGATCTTGAACAACTTCGTGCGCTTACCGCAGACGAACGTGGAGCGCAGCGGCTCGCGTGGTCGCCCATCTGGCTCCGTGCACGCGCCTGGTTTGAGGAGAAACTAGCCGGCTTGCCGGTCGAGCATCATTACGACGCGGCAGGGAATCATTGGATTACGCTTCCCGGAGCCTCCGATCGCGCACTCGTTCTAGGAAGTCATCTTGATTCAGTTCCCAACGGCGGTTGGCTGGACGGTTGCCTCGGCGTCCTCGCCGCGTTCCATATCCTGAAGCATCAGGCCGAGAAGCACGCCGGACGTCCGCCCTGCACCATCAAGCTGGTCGACTGGGCGGATGAAGAAGGTGCGCGATTTGGCCGCAGCCTGTTCGGCTCCTCTGCCTTTGCCGGCACTTCAACGATTGACGCAGACCGCAATCGCGCCGACCGCGACGGGACCACACTCGAAGCTGCACTCGGCGCCTGCGGTGTCTCGGTTGATCGGGTCGGCGAGGCCGCGGCCGAGCGCAAAAACCTCGCCGCATATCTCGAGCTGCACATCGAGCAGGGGCCCATCCTCGAACGCCTGCACAAGTCACTCGCCGTCGTGCTCGGCACAAAGGGAGTGGAGCGCTGGGGGATCACATTCCACGGTCAGGAGGCGCACTCCGGCTCAACCCCGATGGAGGTTCGCCGCGACGCGCTCGCCGCCTGCGCGAAACTCGCGCTCGAGATTCGCTCCATCGCGCGCAAACATCCGAACTCCGTCGCCACGATGGGCAGCGTCAAAACGTTCCCCGGAATTGTGACCTCGGTCGTCGGCCGCTGCGAGGCCACGCTCGACATGCGCGACGTCGACGCTGATGTGCTCGCCGGCATGCTCCGCGATGCCCGCAATGCGAGCGAGCGCTTCGCCGCCGAAGAGCGCTGCACCGTCGATTGGTCGAAGATCTGGTCGATCGAGCCGATCCCATTCCACCCCGAGCTCATCGAGCTATGCGACAAGGCAATCCTCGAGACCGTCGGTACAAGCGAGCGGCTGCCCTCCGGTCCTCTGCATGACGCCGCCGAAGTCGCGCGGCTCGGCATTCCCACCGTTATGATGTTCGTGCAGTCGCTGAATGGGCTAAGCCACAATCGCGCCGAAGACACCAAACGCGAGCACCTGGAGCAGGCTGTCATCGCGATGAACCGCTTGGCCGAGTTCACGATGGACTGGATCCTGCGCCACTAAAGAGTTACGTCCACGGTTCACCAACTGCCCGGCGATGGTGCATAATCGTGACTTCCAATCCGCTGGCATAGGAAGACTCCGCAACCGGAAGCAGCGCTGAGACCTGCACATGGTCTGTCTTCCCCACGGTGAGAAGAGGGAGTGCGCGACGCCTTTGAGTGAGCCGCTGACGTTCTTCGAGCAGTCTCCCCGTTCACCAGAGATTGCTGCGCGTTTTCCTGACCTGCATCCGCCCTTCGACCGCACCGCCGCCGTCGCAGAAGCCAACCGCTGCCTCTACTGCTTCGACGCGCCCTGCACTACGGCGTGCCCCACGCACATTGACGTGCCGCGCTTCATCAAGAAGATCGCGGCTGACAACCTCGAAGGGTCTGCGCGCACCATCCTGGAATCCAACATTTTGGGTGAGAGCTGCTCCCGGGCCTGCCCGGTCGATGTGCTCTGCGAAGGCGCCTGCGTTCTGCATCGCTACAACAAGCAGCCCATCGCGATCGGCCGCCTGCAGCGTTTCGCCATGGAGTCGATGGAATCGACGGAGCAGAACGGCAACACGCTCCCGTTCACGCCTGCACCCGACGCCGGCCGCTCCGTCGCACTCATCGGCGGCGGTCCCGCATCGCTGGCCTGCGCGGCTGAACTTCGCCGCCACGGCATTCGCGCCATCATCTATGACGCGCGCCCGCTGCCCGGCGGCCTCAACACCTACGGCGTCGCCGAGTACAAGCTCACACTCTCCGCCAGCCTGCGCGAGATCGACCGCATCGCGCAGCTCGGCGTCGAGTTCCACTTCAACACCGTTGTTGACGCCGCCATGCTGCAACGCCTCGAAGCCGAGCACGATGCAATCTTCCTCGGCCTCGGGCTCGGTACAATTCACCGCCTCGGCATCGCCGGCGAAGATCTCCCGGGCGTCACCAACGCGCTCTCCTTCATCGCCGACTACAAGCGCGGCGCACTCACACAAATCTCCGGGCGTGTCGCCGTCATCGGCGCCGGCAACACCGCCATCGATGCGGCCAATGCATCCGTACGCCTCGGCGCAGAATCCGTCACCATGGTCTACCGCCGCGGCCCCGAGCAGATGTCCGCCTTCGACTTCGAGTACGACCACGCCAAACAGGAAGGCGTTCGCTTCCTCTGGCATGTGCAACCCACCGCTCTCATCGGCCAGAACAAAATCGAAGCCCTCCAACTCGAGCGCCTCGAGACCACAACCGACGGCTCGCTGATCCCAATCCCAAACTCCGGCTTCGATCTCCCCGTTGACCACATCATCCTCGCCATCGGCCAATCCACACACACCGATTTCCTCGCCAGTAACGACGCAAAACCCACGAAGCTCAAGCTCGAGCGTGGCCGCATCCTCATCGATCGCGCGACAGGACAGACCTCGAACCCCAAATACTTCGCCGGCGGCGACTGCACCAACGGTGGCCGAGAAGTCGTCGACGCCGTTGCTGACGGCAAGCGCGCCGGCGTCGCCATGGCCGCCGTTTTGGGAGGCAACAATGGCGCCCATTAGCCCAACGCTCGAGACCACCTTCGCCGGCATCCGCTGCCTCAATCCGTTCTGGCTCGCCTCCGCTCCGCCCACGAACTGCGGCGAGCAGATCATGCGCGCCTTCGACTCCGGCTGGGGCGGCGCCGTCTGGAAGACCATCGGCGAGCCCATCACCAACGTCAGCTCGCGCTACTCCTCCATCGACTACAACGGGACGAAAATGATGGGCCTGAACAACATCGAGCTCATCAGCGATCGCCCCATCGAAACCAACCTCCGCGAGATCGAGGAAGTCAAACGCCGTTACCCGAAGCACGTCGTCATCGCCTCGCTCATGGTCGAATCCAAACGTGAGACCTGGCATGACATCGTCAAGCGCGCTGAAGGCGCCGGGGCTGACGGCCTCGAGCTCAACTTCGGCTGTCCGCACGGCATGAGCGAGCGCGGCATGGGCTCGGCCGTCGGCCAGGTGCCGGAATATTGCCAACAGATCACCGAGTGGGTGAAAGAAGCCGCGCGCACTCCCGTCATCGTCAAGCTCACGCCCAACATCTCCGACATCCGCATGCCCGCACGCGCCGCGAAACGCGCCGGCGCCGACGCGCTCTCCGCCATCAACACCATCAACTCCATCACGGGCATTGACCTCAACACCTTCGAGCCGCGCCCCAACGTCGACGGCAAATCCTCGCACGGCGGCTACTGCGGCCCCGCGGTCAAACCCATCGCGCTCAACATGGTCCAGCAGGTGATGAGCGATCCCTCCGCCGTACTCCCGATGAGTGCCATCGGCGGCATCGCCACATGGTCGGACGCCGCGGAGTTCATCCTCCTCGGCGCCGGCACCGTGCAGGTCTGCACCGCCGCCATGCACTACGGCTATCGCATCGTCGAGGACATGGCCGACGGCCTCCTCACCTGGATGCGCCGCAAAAACTTCGCCACACTCGACGACTTTCGCGGCCGCTCGCTCCCCAACGTCACCGAGTGGAAGCACCTCAACCTCAACTACAAAATCGTCGCGCACATCCACGAGGACCTCTGCATCGGCTGCGAGCTCTGCTACACCGCCTGCTGGGACGGCGCACACCAGTGCATCCACCTCGACCGCACACTCCCGCAGCCCGACACCACGCGCACACCACAACTCATCGCCGCCGAAGCCCCACGCCGCATCACCACAACGCCAATTCCCAAGCTCGACCTCAACGGTCCCGGCGCCGACGGCCCCTACCGCACGCCCCTCGCCCGCATCCCGCGCGTCGACGAGCACGAGTGCGTCGGCTGCAATCTCTGCTCGCTCGTCTGCCCCGTCCCCGATTGCATCACGATGGACCGCGTAGAGAACGGTCTTCCGCCGCAGACTTGGGATCAACGAGTGGCCGCTGGTACCGTGCCGCAAGGGGCGGAACACTCACTTCCCAACCCGAACGCTTAGCTTTCCGAGAGACGATCCAATGGGAACCCTGATCAAGAACGGAACAGTCGTCAACGCCACCGGCTCGCAACGCGCCGACGTGCTCATCGAAGGCGAGAAGATCACGCAGGTCGCCGCGAACATCTCGGACGACAGCCATCAGATCGTCGTCGACGCCACGAACCTCCTCGTGATGCCGGGCGGCATCGACGTCCACACGCACCTCGACATGCCCTTCGGCGGCACGACATCAGCCGACGACTACACCACCGGCACACAGGCCGCAGCCGTCGGCGGCACAACCACCGTCATCGATTTCGCTCTGCAGAATCAGCAGAGCACCCTCCAGAACGCACTCGAGACGTGGCTCAAGAAATCCGACAACAAGGCCTGTGTCGACTTTTCGCTCCATATGGCCGTTACCAATCTGCACGGCAAGAACGGAGAAGAGACGCTCCGCGAGATGGAAGAGATGGTGAAGTTCGGCATCTCGAGCTTCAAACTTTTCATGGCATATCCCAACGTGCTCATGATTAACGATGAGCTCATGTTTCGCGTGATGCAGAAGGCCGCGAAACTGAACGGGCTGTGCCTCATTCACGCCGAGAACGGCAGCGCGATTGACGTCGTCGTCGCGCAGACGCTCGCCGAAGGCAAGACCGCGCCGCACTTCCACGCGCTCTCGCGCAGCCCGAAGGCCGAGGCCGAAGCCACGCATCGCAGTATCGCGCTCGCCGACATGGCCGGAGCCGCCGTGTACATCGTTCATCTCTCCAACGAGTACGCGCTCGATGATCTCAAATTCATGCAGCAGCGCGGCGCACGCGCACTCGCCGAAACCTGCACGCAATATCTTGTGCTCTCGATCGAAGACCAGATGCCTGGCAAGAGCTGGGATGAAGCGAAGTTCGTCTTCACACCGCCGCTGCGCGAAAAGCGCCATCAAGCGCCGCTGTGGAAGGCGCTCAATGCTGGATCGCTGTCCGTCGTCTCCACCGACCATTGCCCCTTCCGCTTCAAGGACCAGAAGGAGCTCGGGCGGCACGACTTCACCAAAATCCCCAACGGTGGTCCTGGCGTTGAGAACCGTCTGCAAATCCTGTGGCACTTCGGCGTGAACCAGGGCCGCATCACGCCGGAGAAATTCGTCGAACTGAGCTGCACGAATCCAGCGAAGATCTTCGGTATGGGCAACCAGAAGGGAAGCATCGCACGCGGGCTCGACGCCGACATCCTGCTCTGGGACCCGAACGCCGACTACACAATAACCGCGGCCACGCAGTGCATGGCGACCGACTACAACATGTTCGAAGGTTGGAAGGTGAAGGGGAATGCCGCGAAGGTCTTCTCGCGCGGCGAGCTGGTCGTCGACAACACCACGCAGCCTGGAAAATTCCTCGGCCAGACCGGGCGCGGCCGCTTCGTCAAACGCGAGGCGAACGCAGGAGGGCTGGCCTGATCTCGACGCCTGCCAACTCGGTCGATCCCGGCTCGCATCGCGGCGACGCGGTCCAAACACCAGACCCGCGCCTCTATAACGCCGACCTCGCCCCCACCGAGCCAATCCGCCGCACCTGGTCGACCTACAACTACATCGCGCTCTGGTTCTCCATGTCGATGGAGGTGACGACGTACATGCTGGCGTCGTCGCTCATCGCCGGCGGGATGAACTGGAAAGAAGCGGTACTTACAATCCTGTTCGGGAATCTCATCGTGCTCATCCCGATGCTGCTGAATGCGCACGCAGGCACCAAGTACGGCATTCCATTTCCTGTCTTCGTGCGTGCACCATTCGGTCCGCGCGGAGCGCAGATTCCCGCAATCCTGCGCGCCATTGTCGCGTGCGGATGGTTCGGCATTCAGTCCTGGATCGGCGGCCAGGCGATCGACGCGATGATCAACGTGCTCTGGCCGCAGACAACAGGCACACCCGTTGTGCTCTGGTTCTGTTTCCTCGGCTTCTGGCTCCTCAACATGCTCGTGGTGTGGCGCGGTGTTGAATCGATTCGCTTCCTGCAGAGCTACTCCGTGCCGTTCATGATTGTGATGTCGGCCCTGCTGCTCGGCTTCATGCTGCACAAGGCCGGCGGCTTTGGTCCGATGCTCTCGGCTCCGGACCACTTCGCGACGCGTCACGACTTCTGGAACTTCTTCTTCCCCTCGCTCACCGCGATGGTCGGCTACTGGGCCACCCTGTCGCTTAATATCCCGGACTTCACGCGCTACGCGAAAAACCAGGACGCGCAGCTCGTCGGCCAGGCCATCGGTCTGCCCGTCGCGATGGTGCTCTTCTCGTTCCTCGGTATCGCGGTCACGTCGGCTTCGGCGGTCGTATTCGGCAAACCAATCTGGAATCCAGTCGAGTTGCTGGGCCGTTTCCACCAGCCGTTGCTCGCCTTCCTCGGGCTCATCGCGCTCCTTGTTGCGACGCTGAACGTGAACATCGGTGCGAACGTTGTCGGCCCGTCGAACGACATTTCGAATCTGGCGCCGCGGTACATCAGCTTCCGCATGGGTGGGCTGATCACGGGATTCCTGGGAATCCTGATGTGTCCGTGGTACTGGCTGTCGACGTTCGGCAACTACGTGTTCGGCTGGCTGGTCGGCTACTCGGGCTTGCTTGGCCCGGTTGCCGGCATCATGGTTACGGATTACTTCCTGCTGCGGGGCCGCCAGCTCGACACGTATTCGCTGTATCGGCGCGGCGGGATCTATGAGTATCGCAACGGCTTCAATCCGCGAGCGATCATCGCGCTGGTCTGCGGTGTAGTGACGGCGCTCGTTGGGCGGTTTGTGCCATCGCTGGCGTTTCTTTACGGCTATGCATGGTTCGTCGGCTTCTTCGTTGCCGGCGTTGTTTACTATCTGCTGATGCTC
The DNA here is from genome assembly GCA_963716225.1 of uncultured Verrucomicrobiae bacterium. Taxonomy (GTDB): domain Bacteria; phylum Acidobacteriota; class Terriglobia; order Terriglobales; family Acidobacteriaceae; genus Granulicella. The sequence goes on from OY970299.1 coordinate 3,422,827, forward strand.
GGGTTGCGCTCCCGGCTCGAGCGTCAGATTCACCAGGACCGAAAGGCAATCGCATGAGCGCGACTTCAGTGAATCCTTCCGAGACTTCGCAGAGCTCCATGACCTCCGATGAAGTCGTTCAGATTACGCGCGAGACGAACTATGGCACGTGGCGATTCCAAAAGGGATGGAACCCGATCCATATCGTCGATGCGGAGGGCTGCTACATCACCGACGCGAACGGCAAGCGGTACCTGGACTTCAGCGCGCAACTGATGTGCATGAACCTCGGCCACAAGAACCAGGCGGTGATCGATGCGATTAAGCAGCAGGCCCAGAACCTCGCGTACGCGATGCCTGGCTACGCGACGACGGCCCGTGCGGAGCTCTCGAAGCTGTTGCTCGAGGTGCTGCCGAAAGGACTGAACAAGTTCTTTTTCACAACCAGCGGAACCGACGCGAACGAAGCGGCGTTCAAGATCGCTCGCATGTATACGGGTAAGACAAAAATCATCGCGCGCTATCGCTCGTATCACGGCTCTACTGCGAGCTCCATCGCTGCCACCGGCGATCCGCGGCGGTGGGCGATGGAGCCGCGGGGTAAGGGACCGGGGGTTATCTTCGGGCCGGAGGTGCACTGCTACAAGTGCCCGATCCGGCACACGTATCCGGGCTGCGGGATTGCGTGCGCGGATTACCTGGAGCACATGATCCGGAACGAGAGCGATGTAGCTGCGGTGCTGATTGAGCCGATCGTGGGGACGAACGGCGTGATTGTTCCGCCGGTGGAGTACATGCCGAAGCTGCGGCGGATCTGCGATGAGTATGGTGTGCTGCTGATTGCGGATGAGGTGATGAGTGGGTGGGGGAGGGCGGGGGCGTGGTTTGCGATGGACCTGTGGGGTGTTACACCTGACATCCTGACGACGGCGAAGGGGATTACGTCAGCGTATGTGCCGCTGGGTCTGTGTGCGACAAGCGAGAAGATCGGGGACTACTTCCAGGACCACTACTTCGCGCACGGGCATACGTACGAGGCGCATCCGATGACGCTGCTGCCAGCGGTGGCGACGATCAACGAGATGAAGCGGTTGAAGCTGGTCGAGCGGGCAAAGGAGCTCGAGCCGTTTGTGCAGCAACGGCTGGAGGCGCTGAAGGCGAAGCATCCGAGCGTGGGGGATGTGCGGGGGAAGGGTCTGTTCTGGGCGGTGGACCTGGTGAAGGACCGGGAGACGAAGGAGCCGTTCAATACCTATGCGGACAAGGTGAGCGGCAAGCCGCTGCTGGTGGACCAGATCGTGGCGAAGATGGCTGGGGATGGGGTGATGATTCAGGCCTGGGTGAGCCACTTCGTGATTGCGCCGCCGCTGATCGTGACGCGGGAGGAGCTGGATAAAGGGATTGCGATTCTGGATAAATATCTTTCGATTGCAGACGAGCAGTTGGGACGGTAGTACCCCTCCCCCCTGGTTTTGCCAAAATCTTCAAAACAAGGAAGATAGCCTGGGACTATTTCGCAAAATACTGATTCCAGAGGATTTATAGGCAAAATCTTGATTCTATGGGGGTTGCGGTCAGACGGCTTAAAGTGGTAATAACATACTTGGCTGAAGTATACTGTGCTTGCCGTGACAGGGCTGTGCTGTAAAATGAAGGAAGGGCGGCCAGAGCTTTAGGCTCCTACCGCCCCGTTGGTTTTGGAAGTCCACCAAGGCTCAGGTCGTCTCTGGCAAAGAGATTTAGCGACCTGAGCCTTCTTGCTTGCACCCGCCGTCACGGTGGACGGGATGGCGGCGGGCTGCTGCCCTCCTTTGGTTATGCGGTGTCACTGTGCACCTCCTAGTATGAAGTTAGCGACCAACCCGCAATAAAAGAATGACTTATGGCGTGACTTCTTTGCGACGTGTCAGCGTGACGTTTTGAGACGTCACTGACGTTTACTGACGTTTGTTGCGCTTTACCTGACGTTTTGCTGACGTTCTTAGCGTGACCGGGCGGTTGAGCTTTTCAGAGAAGAACTTCTGATACGCGGCAATGTGTGTCTTACGCGGCACTGTCGTTCCAGCTTGGTGTCGGTAGATTTGGCGAACGTCAACCTGCAACGCTTCGGCCAGCATCTCCACCGTGACATCACACTCTGTGCGAAACCGTTCGATCTGACTGCCGATGGTTTCTTCAGCAGGTTCCGCAATTTGCTGAGTTTTTGGCCGTAGCGGGGCATAGGCGGGGGTTGCCATAGTTCCTGAAGGGCTGTGCACGTAGCTTTCGGCGAACTCCATGAATGCTTTCCGCAGCCCCTTTTCCATCTCTTTCTGTGACAAGCCGTGGTAGCTCATCAGAAGAGTCTTCGGATCCCCCTCCTCCAGCCTGTTGAGTGCGACGACTACCCGCCTCATCACACGTTCGGCGAGCCGCTGAAGCCAACCGGAATATGCTGCGTCGCCATGAAATGCCTTGTACTGCTCCGCTTCCTCTTTGAACAGCCTGCTGGCATACCACACGATCTGGCCGAGAAGAATTTGTGGCGTTCGAGGTGGTACTGGAGTGTCCAGTGGGATAAATTTCGGCACACGCATTTTTGCGATGAGGGGCCAGTGAATCTGATCGATACGGTGCAACAACTGCTCTGTAGCCTCTAGCGTGAGTTGTGGTAATGGCGGCCGTTCGGTCTGTTGTCCTCTGCGAGTCGCCGCATCCGCCATGATGAGCAATGCAGAACCGGGAAGATGCCCACCCCCCAAGGCCGTAACATTGTCTGCGAGGAGAGAGAAAGCCGGAACTGTAACAGACCCGATTAGCGTGAGCCTATCGGTTTCCTGAATACTTTCGAGCGTCGGCATCAGGCGATACGTTCCGCCGTCCCACGCCACATGCCAGGTTCCCGGCGAGACGCCCGCAATAGTGGCGGGCGGCAGGACTACCTCAACGTTCCCCTTCTTCGCTGTGCCACCGGTCAGCAATCCGTCCGGGCCATGGACATACACTTCCCGAAAGCCGCTGGTTACTGACATGTAGATGACAGCGCCCTGAGGAATTGTCGTTTTGGCTGGCTCGCTCTTCGGCACGCACACTCTTGCTGCGGCACGGTGAAGGGCGTTACGATGTGGGTATCCCGACTCACACCGACTGCCCCGGCCACGCGCCGGGCTTTCGTTTTTGAGTTGAGTCAATTCTATCTGCTGAGGCGGCGTAGAATCTTGCCATGAAGAAGGACTGGGAAGACCCCACAAAGAGGCAGCCATCAAAAGAAACGATGAACACCCCCGGAGACTTCAAGGTGTTCACCGATCTTATGCGGAAGGTGTTCGGAAAGCCGAAGCCCGCTTCCCACGGCCCTGCCGACGCTTCTTAGAATTGCCTTTCGTCACCCTTGCCAGTGACCTCGGCATAGGTCAGCCGCTTTCCCACGACCTGCGATAGGAGTTTCTTGAAGCGGTCTGCATCGTTCTTGTTCTGGCGATTGTTGAACCGGAAGACTTGCTCGTCGATGTACTTGTCCAGATGGAACGGCTCGACCGCAACGTAGGTGCCGCTCAGGTTCCGCTTCATCAGACTCCAGAAGTTTTCGAGCGAGTTGGTATGCACCTGCCCGTTCACGTAGGTCTCGGCATGGTTCACGGTGTCGTGCACATACCGTAGGCCGAGCTTGTCATAGACCACGGCCTCATCGGTGAAGACGCTGGAGCCGTACTTGATGCTCTTCAGGATTTCGTTCTGTAGAGTCTCGCGCTTCACGTTCGGCACCACCTTGGCGCGTACAGTGCGGCTCTCGCGGTCGTACATGCCCAGCACGGCAGTCTTGTTGTCCCAGCGGGTCTCGTAGCCGTCCAAGCGATCCTGAGGCATGTTGGCGCGAATGGCGTTCGCCTTGTGGCGGTGCATGTTCTTCAGCTTGCCGCCCACAAACGACTCATCGACTTCGACCGCCCCGCCCTCATTGCTCCCGAACTTGCTTCCGTCCAGAAAAGGCTTCATCGCCAGCCGGAGCCGATGAAGCATGTGCCACGCACTCTTCTGGGTCACTCCAATGGCCCGAGCGAGTTCGTAGGAGCTGATCCCGTTCTTGCAATTCGCAATCAGCCATGCGGCGGGAAGCCACTTATCGAGACCGATAGGGGAGTCCTCGAAGATGGTTCCCACCTTGAGCGAGAACTTCTGTTTCGGGTGCTTCACCGGGCAGAAGTAGAGCTTCGCCTTTTCGAGATACGAGACCTTATCATTGCCGCACTTCGGGCAACGAACGACTCCATCAGCCCAGCGCACGTCCACCATGAACTTCCGGCAGTTCTCGTGGTCGCTAAAGTATTGAATCGCTTCGAGTAAGGTCTTTGGGCTGTCCATAACAAGACTAGACTACGCCGCTATCTTGGTTCAGTCAAGTATATTATTACCCTTAAAGTCAGGGGGGTTGTTGAGGGCTCATTAAGTCAAGTCCGGCAGGTCAGTCAGAAGAGGTGAGCTGAACGGAACCAGTGGGGGTGGAGGTGAAGGTTTCGGTGTAGAGGCGGTGGTCGGTGAGGTCGCGGTAGTCGATGGTGAGGTGTGGGCCTGAGAGGGTGAGGTTGGCGAAGCCGTTCCAGCCGGCGGTGTCGCCCTGGCCGATGGGGTAGTCGGTGCGGCGGTCGTAGAAGCGGAGTGGAACTTCTTTGTATTTGGGTGGAGTTTTTTCGACGGGCATGCCGCCGTGGCCGATGCAGCGGCCGAAGCAGCGCAGGGCGGGGCGATCGGGCGGCGCGTGGAGGCCGTAGACGGCGAGGCGGTGCTCGTGGCCCCAGAGCCAGATGATGTCCTGGTTGGGGAAGAACTCGGCGAGTTGCTGGCCGGGTTTGGGGAAGGTTTCGTCGGGGAAGGCGGAGTAGTACTGGTGGTGCGAGAGCAGGATGGTGGCCTTTGGCCGGTCTTGCGGGCGGACGTTGGAGCGAAGCCAGTCGAGCTCGGCTTGCTCGAGGCGGCCGTCTCCGCCGAGGGCTTTGATGGAGCGCAGGCCGGGGATGGAGCCGAGGATGGGAACGCCGGCGGAGTTGTAGCCGGTATCGAGGCCGATGATGCGCCAGTGTTCGGATTCGAGCGAGAAGAAACTGGCTCGCTGGCGTTGGCCGGGAAGGGGCGAGCCGTAGGCGAGGACCTTGGTATAGAAGGGGCGGCCGCCGCCGTAGAGCTCGTGGTTGCCCGGCATGGTGAGGGTGCCGACGGCGCCGCGGGGGAACTGCACGGGCGTTTGGCCGGTGCGCTGGATGCCGAGGAAGTTTTCGTCGACCTCGACCTCGTCGCCGATGTAGTAGACGTCGCCGAGATGGATGGTGTAGTCGGGGTGGAAGGCGGCCATGTTTTCGCCGACGCGGGCGGACTCTTCGGTGCCTGTTCCCCAGTCGCCGGCGATGGAGAGGCGGATGGTGGCGCTGTGGGTGCCGGACTGGAGCGGATAGATGCCATCGCGGCCGTCGAGCGCGTAGGTGGGGAATGGCTTGTAACGGCCGGTGAAGATGCCGCGAATGTATTTGCGGATCCAGGGCCAGGGGCGCTGCGCGAAGATGGCGAGCAGAGGATAGCGGCCGATGTGGCCGGACTCGGCGAGCGAGCTCTGCATGTGGGCGAGGACAGGGTTGCGGCCGAGCAGAGGGATGTTGCTGGCGCGGGCGATGTGTTTGGATTTGTAGCCGTGTTTAGGGCGCTTGGGCATGCAGAAGCTGGTTATATCAAACTTGGCTGCGGCTTCTACACGCCGAGAGGTGGGTTCGTTCCGATATCTAAAGCCGGGAAGCGCCTTTCGCAGAACTAATGCTCCGGATCGGCTCGACCTTTGCTCAAAGAGCGCACGCCATGTTGGCACCACTTGAATTCGGGAATAGTGAACACAAGCCGATTCATCTGACTGATTGGCTGGTAAACTCCCCGAATCCGAGGGAGAAGAGTTGAGGAGGTCTTATAGGAGTGGCATCTTCTTTCGGGATCGCTTATTTACGGCTGGGTACCTGCGGTTTTCTGATTCACTGTACGACACCCGATCGAATGCCATAGTCGCTGGGTACTAAGAGAATTCTCTGAGTTCTGTTCTCTCGGAAAGTCCGATCTTCGATTTGCTCCAAGAGGGGGCGACAGCTAATGAGAGACCTAGGCGTTCTTGATCTGCGTGCACTCAATGAAAGTGTTCTGATTCTCAATAGCACAAGGAGACAAGAGAGTCTTGCAGAAAGACTCGCCTCGGCCCTTTCCTACCTGATCCGTTTCGATCTCGCCGCCGTGGAATGTTTTGACAACGCGGGTGTTTGGGTTGAGCGGTTGCTCGGAGATTCGGATGGCCTCATCGAAAAACACTTCGCGGCGTTTCATCGGTTGGGAACGACGCACCCTCTCTTTCCTGCGTTCCTCTCGGGGCATCTGCAACGGGATGCGTTGCGAATTTCAGACGTGATGAGCAGGTCGCATCTTTATGAGCTCGAACTCTATGATCAATTTCTCAGGCCGATCGGAGTGGATGTACAGATGGGTGTCAGTGTTGCCTGCTCAGACGGATCGTCGGATGTGCTTATCCTGAGTCGCAAAGGCATTGACTTCAATTCCAGCGAGAAGAACCGCCTTGCAGCATTCCTGCCCCACATCGCCAACGCGCGAAGGTACGCCGTACAAGAAATGAAGAGCCGCAACTCTAGCACACAAGTCTTCCGAAATTCCCGCGATAAGAACTACCTTATCGAACACCTGCAACGGAGCATGGGCCTTACGAACCGCGAGAGTGAGATCGTGTGGTATCTCACTTGCGGTCAGTGCGATAAAGACATCGCGAGTGTTTGTCGAATCAGCCAACGCACTGTGCAGAAGCACTGCGAGAACATCTATCGAAAAACTGCATTTGAGGGTCGAACTGCGATCGTTGCAGCAGCGCTCAATTGCGACCGCTGAACCAGCTACGCAATCCTACGTATTGTTGACCCACAGAACGCAACATACACTGCCGCCCATGAACAGGAGGCAGTCCATGATTCTTTCCTTTTTACTACCAGCCACCCCCAATGTTCGTTTCCTTGCCGGGCTGCTGACCGCGTTTCTCTTATTCGGCGCGCCCACTATGTACGCAACTGAGACGGTCACGCAGATTCAAGGCGCACCAGGACATACCGTATGGAAAATTAACCAGCCACAGGTCAATGTATCCAACAAGGACTACCCTCAGATCAAATTCGCACCAGGACAATTGGTTACCGTCACGGCTACGGGCTGCGTGCAAACGGGTGGGCATGGGCATACCTGGAAACGTTACGTGGATCCAGCCGAGTACGGTGCGGAAAGTTCGCTTTACCATGGACAGATTTCCATCCCCGGCGCGACCTCCGGTCTGGTCGATTTCTTACCAAGGACGCCCGAGGTCTTCACGATTCCGGCAAACACATCCGTCCCAGCGGCCCAGATGCATTTGCAGCTTGGGTACACCGACAATAATTACGCCGACAACGGGTATTCTAAGCGCAATAGCGATAACGGAAATATGGACCAGTGCTGGGGGCTCGGCGACGCCAGCATGACCGTCGATGTAGCTCCTCTACCTCCAACGGTACCGGCGCCGGGCCAGGCGGACTATACCTTCACGATCAATAGCATCATGATTCGGAATCCTCGGACTCATCATGCAGGAGTAGACGGCACGGACACGGATGTGATCGGCACGACGGTGGTAGTCAATGGAACGCAGGCAGCCATTGCCGGTGAAACCATCGGAGATGTGAAGCGAGGAAATCACAACGTTGGCTTCTCGATCGTAGTGACCCAGGTAAGGCCTGGTGACCGCTTGAACTTCGTCGATGCCGTCGTCAACGCCGGTGATCCGAGCTCGCAAGCCACCACGACGGAAGTAACGGGAATCATAGGCAAGGTAGCGAGTATTGTCCCGGTAGTAGGATCGGCTCTCGGCGCCATCGCAGGTGGCGTAGGAGACGCTATCAATTTTTTCGGTCCCGATTGCGATGGTCCTGTCGTGGCAGATTCGATCCCCGCGACCGGTGCAGATTTGGCATTATGGACGCAAAATGGTCCATACAAGCGGACCATTGGATTTCCGGGTACAAACTCGAACAGCGGCTGTGGATCGAATTCCTTCTATGAGGTCACCTACACCGTCACACGAGGCACGGCTACGCCAGTCCCCTACAGCGTAACGGTGAATGTGCCGACTCGCGAATCAAAGTTTGGTGCTCAAGCGCGCGTATTCCGAAAATAGCGGGATACCCACCGACACGCGTCCAGGACCGTCCTGAGAAACGCGCTTCTCGGAAGGAGTGCGGTAGGTTGATCCAAATCGCCGATGCACTCACCGAGCGCTGGATTACCGGATTTCAATCATGGCTTCTGAGTCAACCGAAGTTGTTGGTGGTAGTGTGTGGTTGACGTTCAGGAGGCGAGATGAAGCGGATTGTGATGCTGGCGGCGGTGTGGATGGTAGCGGCGGTTTGTGCGGCGCAGGTTCCGGCGCCGAGTGGGCCTTCACCCCAGCGAGCAAGCTCGCCGGGGACCCCGGGGCTGGCGGCGGAGGTTCAGGGGAGTTATAACCGGCTGAAGCCGAATGTGATCAAGGCGGCGGAGAAGATGCCGGAGCCGGATTATCAGTTCAAGCCGACGGCGGATATCCGCACGTTTGCGCGGATTGTGAATCACATTACAGAGGCGCAGCAGCATACGTGCTCGGCGCTGAGCGGCGCGGCGTTTGATCCGAAGAGCGTGCCGAGCGATACGGCGGACAAGGCGACGATTGTGGCGGGGCTGAAGGCTTCGTTTGATGTGTGCGACAAGGCGTATGGCGCGCTGACGGATGCAAATGTGGCGGAGCTGGTGGATGCGGGGCGCGGCAAGCGGACGCGGATTGGGATGGCGTGGGGGAATGTGTCGCATGACAACGAGCAGTATGCGGAGCTGTCGACGTATCTGCGGCTGAAGGGGATTGTGCCGCCGACGGCGGAGAAGTGATTCTCGAGTGAATCGTGAAGAGTGAGTAGGGAATGGTGAATAGAGCGCGGTCGCGCCACGCCAATGTCTCACTCTAGCTGGGGGGCTGTCATATTTCGGCAAGCCCTTGGGACGTTCATGCGATCGGTTTCAAGATGCGAGTTTCGAGATGCAGTTAAGGCGATCGCTTCGGCGGGTTTCGTTGTAAGGTGAGGCGGGGTCGCGGGCCTTGAGACGAGGGCGTTCGGAGAAGCGAGGCTGTGAGTGAAAGTGGACGAGCGAGTGGGTGATGGTGCGGCGGGGAGTGTGACGCGGCGGGAGGTGCTTCGGGGAGCGGCTGGCGGTGGGTTTGGCGGCGCTGGCGTCGGGCGCGGAGTCGCTGTTGGGTGAAGCGAAGATGCGGCTGCCGAATATTGTTTTTATTCTGGCGGACGATCTTGGGTATGCGGATGTGGGTTGTTATGGCCGGCCGGATTTGCGAACGCCGAATATCGATGGGCTGGCGGCGAGAGGCGTGCGGTTCCTGCAGGGGTATGCGAACTCGGCGGTTTGTTCGGCGACGCGGACGGCGCTGATTACGGGGCGGTACCAGGACCGGTTGTCGATTGGATTGGATGAGCCGCTGGCGGGGCGCGATGTGGGATTGCCGCCGGATATGCCGACTCTGCCGTCGTTGCTGAAGAAGGCGGGGTATGGAACGACGCTGCTGGGCAAGTGGCATCTGGGATTGCTGCCGGCGTATGGACCGCTGAAGAGCGGGTATGACCATTTTTATGGGATTCGCAAGGGAGCGGCGGACTACTACACGCACTCGGACGATTTGTGGGACGACGATGTGCGGGTGGACCAGGTTGGGTATTTGACGGACCTGCTGGGAAGTCATGCGGTGAATGTGGTGAATGGGTATGCGCGGGCGGGGCGGCCGTTTTTGCTGAGCCTGCACTTCACGGCGCCGCATTGGCCGTGGGAGGTGCCGGGCGATGACTCGGAGTCGAAACGGTTGGGTGGACGACATCTGATGGATTTCGACGGAGGGTCGCAGAAGACGTATGAGCTGATGGTGGAAGACCTGGATCGGCAGGTGGGGCGTGTTCTGGAGGCGTTGCGCGCGCATGGGCTGGAGGAAAACACGATTGTGATTTTTACGAGCGATAACGGTGGAGAGAGGTTTGCGGATACGTGGCCGTTTACGGGGAGGAAGACGGAGCTGCTGGAGGGTGGGCTGCGGATTCCGGCGATCTTCTCGTGGCCGGCGCGGATTCAGCGAGCGCGAACGACGGAGCAGGTGGGGATCAGCATGGATTGGCTGCCGACGCTGCTGGCGGCGGCAGGTGCGGCGCAGGATGAGCGCTTTCCTTTGGACGGGATGAACCTGCTGCCGATGCTGGTGGGAGATGCGGCGCCGGTGGAGAGGAAGCTGTTCTGGCGATATAAGGGAAATGCGCAGCGGGCGGCGAGAGATGGGGACTTCAAGTTCCTGAAGATTCTGGACAACACGTTCTTGTTCGATGTGGTGGCGGACCCGATGGAACGGGCCAACCTGAAGGCGCGGCACAAAGAGATTTACGATCGGCTGGAGGCGGAGTGGTTTGAGTGGAATGCGACGATGCTGCCGGAGATCGATGAGAGTTTTACGGATACGTTCGATGGATCGCAACTGGCTGACCATATTGGGCTGAAGCCGGCGAGTGGGAAGGCGGATAATCCGACGAAGCCGCAGAAGTAGAGCAGACGGGAGAGAGCATGCGGGCTGTGGTCGTTTGTTTCGGGTTGGCGATGGCGGCGAGTGCGGCGGTTGCGCAGAGTGGAGCGGCGGGTTCTGCGCCGATTGAGCTAGTCGATGTCGGTTTGAACATCCATACGGTCGAGCTGTGGCCCGGCGGGGCTCCGGGGCAGCAGGGGGGTGCGCCGAGTGATGTGCCGGCGCTGAGTGTGTTTGCTCCGCGATGGCATGGGAATGGGACTGCGGTGGTGATTGCGCCGGGTGGGGCGTATCGCGAGCTGGCAAGTGACCTGGAGGGGCGCGAGGTTGCGGACTGGTTTGCGGCGCGTGGGGTGACGGCGTTTGTGCTGCGCTACCGGATGGGGCCGAAGTATGTGTATCCGGTGCCGCTTGAGGATGCGCAGCGGGCGGTGCGGTGGGTGCGGGCGAATGCGGCGCAGTATGGGATTGATGTGAAGCGGGTTGGGATGATGGGGTTTTCGGCGGGCGGGCATTTGGCGGCGATGGAGTCGGTGAGTGCGGAGACGGCGGATGCGACTGCGGCGGACGCGGTGGATCGGGCGTCAAGCAAGCCGGACTTTGTGGTGCTGGGGTATCCGTGGCTGAATGCGATGGTGCCGAATACGGCGGGGTTGATTACGTACTGCAGTACGAAGCCGCAGGTGGCGGGTGTGAGTGCGGAGAGATGCAAGGAGTTTCAGACGAAGTACGACCCGGTGCGGTTTGTGACGAGCGCGACGCCGCCGACGTTTATTTACATCACGTCGGATGACAGGACGGTGGATGTGCAGGCGTCGATTGATTACTTTGAGGCGCTAAGGGCGGCGAAGGTGCTGGTGGAGTTTCACAGCTTTGCGCATGGAGCGCATGGGAGTGGATTGGGCAGGGGAGATGCGGCGCTGGATCTTTGGCCGACGCTGCTCGATGCGTGGATGAGAGGGCAGGGGTTGCTGGGGGCGGCGCGGTAGTAGAAAGACGGTCGCAGCGTATTCTGAAAGCCATGCACAGACGGATTTTGTTCGTGGACGACGAAGAGCTGATTCGAGTCACGCTGGGAACCGTGCTTCAAAAGCACGGTTTTGATGTGACTACGGCGGCAACGGTGGCCGAGGCATTGCAGAAGATCACTTCGGAGAAGTTCGATGTATTGCTGTCGGACCTGAACATTGGGAATCCGGGCGATGGGTTGACCGTGGTCAGCGCGATGCGGAGAACACAGCCGGAGGCGGTGACGATGATCCTCACCGGCTATCCTGCGTTCGAAACCGCGCTCGAAGCGATCCGGCAGCAGGTGGATGACTACATTGTGAAGCCGGCCAGCATTCCGGTATTGGTCAGCACGATTGAGAGCAAGCTGGCGACGCCGCCGAAGCAGCGGCAGTTGCCTCCGCCGAAGCGGGTGGCGATGCTTCTGCAGGAGCATGTAGAACGCATCGAGGAGCTCTGGCTGGCGTCGATTGAGGACGACAAGGCGCTGTCGAAGGTGCTGTTGAGCAGCGAACGACGGCTGGATCATTTGCATGGCGTTCTGGCGGAGATCATTCCGGCGGCGCAAGCGTACAGCGGAGAAAACCGCGCCAACGACGAAGAGACTGTTGCGAGGCCGACAGCCGGACGGAATTTCGATGGATACACGCCGAGCATGATGCTGAGTGAGTTCTGCCGGCTGCGGCGGATCATTGCGCAGATCGTTCAGGAGAATCTGCTGGCGGTGAATCTCAGTTATGTGATCCCGGATCTGGCGCAGATCAATGAAGCTCTGGATGACCAGGCGCAGGCGGCGCTGATGGCTCTGGCTGAGATGGTGGATGGCGGCGCTGCGAGGGGATAGTTGAGGCCGACCCCATTCATGCCGACTTCGTCGTCATGAATGGGGCACCCGGGCATTGTTGGGGTAAAGCCGTGAACGTGACAGTGTTGCTCGATGATGAACTTCTTGCGCGGGGGCGCGAGTGTAGCGGGGTTGAGGATATCGATGCGCTGCTGCGTTATGCCTTACAGGCCTTGGTTCAGCGGGAAGCCGCACGACGTTTGGCTGCGCTGGGTGGAACATCACCTGGACTGAGGGGTGTTCCGCGTCGGAGAGGTTAGGCGGGGTTTGGCATCCTGGGAACCCACGTCTCAGAATCGAGACGTGGGGCACCCGGCCTCAGAACCAGTGGTCGTGCATGCGCTGCAAGAACTCACGGTTGATTGGATAGCCTGATGCTGAGCCGATGACCGAATCAACTGGACAGAGTGGGCAGAGCGCAGTCTGTTCATCATCAATCCATATCGAGATCTCTTCTGGTTTAAAGATGCGTAGACAGTAGAAGCATCCGCAGACGGCGCTCTCTTCGATTTCCGGTCGATGACGGATCGAATGCTCGTGGGCGCGAAGCACATCCTGATCGGGGCCGGGTACGGTCAGGCCGAGAATTGCATGCGTCCCAATGTACGTGGCCGCCAGCCCGAAATACAGAGGTCCTTCGCTCCGCTCAGGATGACGCGATGGGAGTGGGACTGTTTAACCCAGCGTGGGCATCGAGGTGTCGACGCCGGTGCGGATGCCCGTGGGCCAGCGGGTGGTGACGGTTTTGAGGCGGGTGTAGAAGCGGACGCCTTCGGGGCCATAGATGGAGTGGTCGCCGAAGAGGGAGCGCTTCCATCCGCCGAAGGAGTGGAAGGCCATGGGGACGGGGATGGGGACGTTGATGCCGACCATGCCGGCCTGAACGCGGCGGGCGAAGTCGCGGGCGGTGTCGCCGTCGCGGGTGAAGATTGAGGTGCCGTTGCCGAACTCGTGCTCGTTGATGAGCTCGAGGGCTTTTTCGAAGTTGTTGACGCGGACGACGCCGAGGACGGGGCCGAAGATCTCTTCCTTGTAGATACGCATCTCGGGCTTGACGTGGTCGAAGAGGCAGGCGCCGAGGAAGAAGCCTGCTGGTTCTCCGTTGCTGAGGGCTCCTGCGGGGAGCGGGTGGGAGCGGCCGTCGACGATGAGCTCGGCGCCTTCGGTCTTGCCGAGGTCGATGTAGCTGGAGACTTTGTCGCGGTGCTGTTTGGTGATGAGCGGGCCGAAGTCGGCTTCGGGAGTGTTGGGTGCGCCGGAGTCGATGCGGAGTTTTGCGATGCGCTCTTCGAGCTTGATGCGGAGGTTGTCGGCGGTCTGCTGGCCGACGGTGACGGCGATGGAGATGGCCATGCAGCGCTCGCCGGCGGAGCCGTAGGCGGAACCGACGAGGGCGTCGGCGGCCTGATCTAAATCCGCGTCGGGCATGACGATCATGTGATTTTTTGCGCCGCCGAGGGCCTGGACGCGCTTGCCGTGTTTGGTGCCGGTGGCGTAGACGTACTCGGCGATGGGCGTGGAGCCGACGAAGCTGATGGCTTGAATAGCCGGGTGGGAGAGGATGGCGTCGACGGCCGACTTGTCGCCGTGGACCACGTTGAAGACGCCGTCGGGGAGGCCGGCTTCCTTGAGCATTTCGGCGAGGAGGATGGAAGCGGAGGGGTCTCGCTCCGAGGGCTTGAGGATGAAGGTGTTGCCGCAGGCGAGGGCGAGCGGGAACATCCAGAGCGGAACCATGGCGGGGAAGTTGAAGGGCGTGATGCCGGCAACGACGCCGAGCGGCTGACGCATGGACCAGGTGTCGATGCCGGTGCCGACCTGCTCGGTGAATTCGCCCTTGAGGAGCTCGCAGATGCCGGTGGCGTACTCGATATTTTCGAGGCCGCGCATGACCTCGCCTTTGGCGTCGGAGAACACTTTGCCGTGCTCGCGGTTGAGAAGGGTGGCGACTTCGTCCATGCGTGACTCGAAGATGTCGCGCAGGCGGAAGAGGACGCGGGCGCGGCGGAGCGGCGGCTGCGAGGACCAGTCGGGGAAGGCGCGGGCGGCGGCGTCGACGGCGGAGTTGAGTTCAGCGTCCGAGGCGAGGGGGACGCGGGCCTGGACGCGGCCGGTGGCGGGGTGGAAGACGTCGCCGAAGCGGTTGGAGGCGCCGGCGACAGGGCGGCCGTTGATCCAGTGGGTGATCTCGCGGAGGTTTGTTTTTTCGGTGGTGGATTCGGGTGCGGACGCGAGGGTGGCCATGGGTGCTCCTTGAGAAAGAAGCACCTATGGTAGCAGGGCAGGGGTGCGGCGAAACAACGGGGCGCAGCGCGAATTTCGTTTGTGATTCGTGTGTGGCTGAGGTATGTTGATCGGCTATGCGTGGATGGCTGATTGTTGCGCTGCTTGTGTTGAGTTTTGGTGCCCGTGCGCAGGATGTGCAGTATTCGGATGCGGCGCGCCAAAGCCTGGTGCATGGTGTGGACGCGTTCAAGGCCGGCCAGTATGCGGAGGCCACGCAGGATTTTCAGTCCGCAGTGGACGCGGAGCCGGACTGGCGTACGGCTCGGCTCTATTTGGCGACGGCGCTGTCGTACGAGGTTGTGCCGAATGTAGACACTCCGGATAATCTGGCAATCGCGAACCGGGCTCTGGATCAGTTCAATCTAATTCTGGCGTCGAATCCGCAGGAGCTCGATGCGCTGCGGCAGGTCGCGTCGATTCAGCGGAACATCAAGCGCTTTGATGATGCGGTTGCGACGGAGCGGAAGATCATTGCGATCGATCCAACGGATGCGGAGGCGCATTACACAATTGGCGTGATCGACTGGACGAAGGCGTACAAGTTTGCCGTGCAGACGCTGGCGAATGAATCGCTGCAGGATGATGGGAACGGCAATGTGAAGTTGAGTGCGGCGGGGTGTGAGGCGCTGGTGGCGAATAATGCGGCGCTGGTGGATGATGCGACTGCGGAGTTGACGCGGGCGGTTGAGGTGCGGCGGACCTATGACGATGCGATGCAGTACCTGAATCTGACGTATCGGCGGAAGGCCGATTTTGCGTGCGGGAATGCGGAGCAGCGCGAGAAGGATCTGGCGACGGCCAACGAGTGGGTGCAGAGGGCGATTGGGGCGCGAAAGGCGAATGAGCAGCAGAAGATGCAGCAGGCGGGGAGTTCGGGGGCGAAGTAGGCCTCATTGGCTGAACGGAGCAGTGGCGTCGGACATTTTTAGCTTTTGCTAGTTACCGCGCGCGAAAGTAGCGCTGCTACTCCGGTTTAGCTGACGGCGGAGACGGGGGTGGGGCGGGGGCGGCGGGGTTCGGTGTCGCGGTCGAAGGAGATGATGAGCGCGCGGGCGGGCTCGTCGCCGTGGCACCGATAGGTGCGCGGGGTTTCGCCGGAGATGTAGCAGACGTCGCGGGCGTTGAGGATGTGGGGCTCGCCTTTGCGGCGGAGCTCGATGGAGCCGTTGAGGACATAGACCATCTCGACGCCGGTGTAGCGATCGGGGTGGAAGGCGGAGCGCTCGTCGCCGGCGAGGAACTCGGCGAGGCAGGGGCGGAGGCCGCCTTCGGGGACAAGGATGCCGAAGCTCTCGGCGATGTAGTCGGGGTCGGGTGAGCCGACGGGAAGGCGGACGCGGTCGCGGCGGCGCTGGATGCGGAAGACGGACTGGCCGGCGGACTCGAAGAACCAAGAGAGGTCCTTGTTGAAGACCAGAGCGATGCGCGCGAGGTTGCGGAGGGTGGGTACGACGCGGCCGGTTTCGAGTTGAGACAGGAAGCTGGCGGAGAGGCCAGTCTGGCGGCCAAGCTCGACGAGGCCCATGGAGCGCTTGAGGCGCAGACGCTTGATGCGCTGGCCAAGCTGCTGCGCGGAGAGCAGGGCCTCGGCGGCGGTCGGGTCGACGGATAAGGTGTCGGTCGGCATCGGCGGTTGCGGTACAGCGAAATTCAAAACTTCGGCAGAAGACTCAGCGGCCATGGGTGGGGGACTCCATGATTTTTGGTCGTGCTTATACCGTTGGATGCGGGGGGAGGTGGGGATGGGTTGGGGGGGGGAATCCTGAAGAGACAAGTGCCTGCCTCGGGGTGGCCCAGGGCTAAAGCCCCGGACCACGTCCCCTTTTCATGCGGGCTATGAGACCCGAGCCTGAAGGCTCGGGGTACCTGGAAGCGAGAGAGTTCAATCACCGGCGAGGGCTTTGGGGTCGAGGGACTGGCGCAGGGACAGCATGGGCTTCCAGGGGTCACCACCCCTGCCAGCAAGCTGGCCGGGCGCCCCCGGATCGGTGGGGAGGTGTTTGCGGAGGTCGGAGTCGGGCCGGTCGAGGTCGGTGACGCGGAAGACGGGGCGCTGGGAGAGCTTGAGGGCGGACCAGGGGAGCGGCAGCGAGATGGAGGCGCCGACGCGGGCGCGGGGCGAGAAGGGGGCGACTGCCGTAGCGCCGCGCGAGTTGCGGAGGTAATCGAGGTAGATTTTGTTGACGCGCGCGGACTTGGTCATCTTGGTGAGGTAGAGGGACGGGTTGCGGCGTTCCATCGCGAGGACGAAGTTGTGGGTGGCGTTTTTGACGGTGTTCCAGTCATGCTTGGGGTTGATTGGCACGACGATGTGGAGGCCTTTGCCGCCCGTGGTCTTAAGGAAGGATTCGAGGCCGGCGCGCTTGAGGCGCTTGCGGACCTCCTCGGCGGCGGCGGCGAGGGTGGTCCACGGCAGGGATTCGTCGGGGTCGAGGTCGAAGATGAGGCGATCGGGGTGTTCTAAATCACTGTTTATCGAGCCCCAGGGGTGGACTTCGAGGACGCCCATCTGGGCGAGGCCGGCGAGGGTTTCGGGCTTCGCGTTGGCCTTGGTGATGGTGATGTATTTCTCGGGGACGCCGGTTTTTTCGTTGGGGACATCGACGCCGGTGATTCCGGGCGGGAGCATGTGGTTGACGTGCTTCTGGAAGAAGCAGGGTTTGCCGGCGCCCTCGGGGCAGCGGACGAGAGACAGCGGGCGGTCGATGATATGGGGGAGCATGCGGTCGGCGACGGTGAGGTAGTAGGCCGCGAGTTGGCGCTTGGTGAGGCCGGATTCGGGATCAAGGAGTTTTTCGGGGTGGGTGAGGCGGAGGGAAGCGGGGATTAGGGAATAGGGATTAGGGATTAGGTTCGTTTTCGTCGGCCGCGCTGTGGTCGTTTTGGCGGAGGGTTCAGCTGGCGGAGTCTTCCCGTTTGAGTTGCGGGTTGGGGCCGTGCGGGCCGACTTGCCGGATTTGGGTTTGACGGTGGCGACTTCCCGAACGACTTCGTGAGGGGACTTGTCTTCGCGCAGGCCAAGGAAGGCTGCCTGGCGGATGTTGTTGTCGGCGGTCCAGGAGGCGAAGCGGCATTCGGCGACCAGTTTGGGCTGGACCCAGTGGTAGCCGCGGCGGATATCCTGCGGCTGCCGCGCGAAGGGCATCTTCTGTGTTTCCAATGCATGCAGCTGGTTGTAGAGGTCACGCTTCATCTTCTGAGTGAAGCCGGTGCCGGAGCGGCCGACGTAGAGAAGCGCGGGTGAGCTGGACTGGTGAGGGCTGTCGTTCTCGTAGACGCCGAGGATGAGCGAGCCGATGCGGCCGGGGCCTTCGGTGGAGTCGGTGTAGCCGCCGATGACGAACTCCTGCTCGAGCAGGCATTTGGATTTGAGCCAGTCGGAGGAGCGGCCGGAGCGGTAAGGGACGTCGCGCTTGGAGATGATGCCCTCGGTTCCCAGCTTGCAGGCTTCGTGGAAGATTTCGGGGCCTTTGCCGTCGATGTGGTCGGAGAAGCGGACGGTGCCGTCGTCAGTGGCGGGGATGATGCCGGCGAGGAGCTGTTTGCGCTGGCGGACGGTGAGGTTGCGCGTGTTGCGGCCGTTGAGGTGGAGGAGGTCGAAGACGAAGTAGGTGAGGGGGAAGCGTTGGCCTTCGTTGAAGGAGGCCTGGAGGTTGGCGAAGGAGGAGATACCGCGCTCGTCGAGGACGACGACTTCGCCGTCGAGGGTGAGTTTGTCGGCTGGGAGGGCGGCGATGGCGTCGCCGACGGCGCGCATGCGGTGGGTCCAGTCGAGGCCTTTGCGGGTGAGGAGGGAGACTTTGGAGCCGGACTTGCGCGCTTGCATGCGGTAGCCGTCGAGCTTGATCTCGTGCAGCCAGTCGGCGCCGTCCGGGGTGGCGGAGGATTCTTCGGCGAGCTGGGGAGGGATGAAGGTGGGCTGGGGTTCGGCGGGGAGCTTGGCGAGGGAGGGTTTAGGGGCCAGGGTAGAGGGTCCAGAAGGCGGGGTGGAGGTGGGGGTTTTGCTTTGTGTCGGGCCGGAGGTAGGAGACTTCAGTGGGCGGCGCGGGTTTATATCGAACTTAGCGCCTACGTTTGAGTTACGAGCCGAAGCTGCAGTGGTGGATGAGGAGCCGTTCGAGCCGGGTGGAGCGTCGTTCCGATACCAGGAGCGGCCGGTTCCGGCGGTTTCTTTGGAGTTCCAGACGTGGTCGCTTTCATGGGCGATCTGGTCCATGGTGCGGCCTGTGACGGCGGAGTTCGGCTCGGCGTCGGTGATGGCGGGGTCGTTGGGCCCTCGCTCGAAGTCGTCGTGCTCTTTGATGAGGAGCCAGTTGGGTTTGTCGGAGGAGCCCCAGCGCGAACCGGAAGAGCTGGACGAGCGCGGGCCCATGCGGACGAGCGTCCACTTGCCGTGCATCTTGGAGCCGTCCATGAGGAACTTGAGCGAGCCTTTGCGGAGGCCTTCGTTGACGTCTTCATAGCCGGGCTGCGGGCGCCATGTGCCCTGGTCCCAAACCATGACGGGGCCTCCGCCGTACTGGCCTTTGGGGATGATGCCTTCGAAGCCGCCGTACTCCATCGGGTGATCTTCGACCTGGACGGCGAGGCGACGATCGCCGGGGACGTAGCTGGGCCCTTTGGCAACGGCCCAGGATTTGAGCACGCCATTCCAGCCAAGGCGGAAGTCGTAGTGGAGGTGCGAGGCGGCGTGCTTCTGGATGACGAAGGGAAGGCCGTGGGCGGAGTCAGCGGTGCGTGAGGCGGCGGATTTTTTTGCGCGGGCGTCAGCGCCGGAGGGCTCGGCGGTGATTTGAAAGTCGCGCATGGAGCGGTAGCGCGCGAGTTGAGTGTCGACGGCATCGGCGGAAGAGAGTGGGTGGGCTTTTGCGCGAGCGCGGGTCGGCTTCTTCTTTGTGGGGGCGGACTTTGTTGAGCGGGGTGCGGAGGACTTCTTCGCAGAGGATTTGCGCGCGGCTTTCGTGGCCGATGATTTGGCCGGAGCGGCTTTGGTTGTTGCTGACTTGCGGGCGGACTTGCGTGCGGGTGCCATCAGGTCAACTCCGTGTGAGTTCTCAGATGTATCAGATGCAGGGGACGCGAGCGCAAGTGCTCATTCTTCGTCACTTCGCGGCGGGATGAGGTGGTAGCCTGTGGCATCGTTCCAGAGCCAGTCATTGGAGTTGTGAGGTGAGGATGTCGCGTAAGGTCTCGATCTCTCGTCGTGGATTTGTATCTGCCGGGTTTGCGGCTGCCGTGCAGCTTGCGTCGCCTGTTGTCGCGCGGGCCGAGACGAAGCGCCGCACCTTTGTGCTGGTGCATGGAGCGTGGCACGGAGGGTGGTGCTGGCGGCGTGTGGCGGATCGACTGAGGGCGAAGGGGCACTATGTGATTGCGCCGACGCTGTCGGGTGTGGGTGAACGATCTCATCTGAAGCCGGAGGATATCGGGCTGATGGCGCAGGTTCAGGATGTGGTCGGTGAGATGAAGTGGAAGGATCTGGATCGTGTGGTGCTGGTGGGACACTCGTATGGCGGAATGGTGATTACGGGTGTGGCGGAGCAGATGCGCGAGCGGATTGCGGCGATTGTGTACCTGGATGCGTTCATACCGGCTGATGGACAGGCGCTTGCGGATTATTCGAGCAGGACATCGTGGCCGGAACCGGTGACGCCGCCGCTGCCGGTCTCCGTGTTTCATGTGAACGCGAAGGATGCTGCGTGGGTGGGCAGCAAGCTGACGGCGCATCCGACGGCGTGTTTCACGGACAAGCTGAAGGTGACGGGAGCGTATCAGTCGATTGCGAAGAAGCTTTACGTCAGAGCGCCACTGTTTGCGCAGAAGGGATTTGATGATGCGCTGGCGCACTGTCGAGCGGACAGCACGTGGCAGACCGCGACTGTGGCGTGCGGGCACGATGTGATGATCGATCAGCCGGCGGAGCTTGCGGCGATGCTGGAACGGTTCGCTTAGGCGCTCTTGCGCTTGTGGGTGGAGCGTGCGGACTTCTCGCTCTTGGGCGGCTTCTTGCCGGAGGTGATCGAGACGGGCTTCTTCTCGGCAGCGGTGGATTTTTTCGAGGAGGCGCGCTTGGCGGGCGCGTGGTCTTCGGCTGCAGCGCCGCCGGTGACGCTCTTGCGCAGCGCATCCATGAGGTTGACGACCTTGCCGCGGTGCGGTGCGGGCTCGACGTCCTTGGGGATGGGCAGGTGCTTGAGCTTGGCTTCGACGAGCTCTTTGACGGCGACCTCGTAGCCGTCAACGAACTTGGATGGATCGAATTTGCCGGAGCGGCGCTTGATGAGCTCCTTGGCGAGGTCGAGGGATTCCTTGTCGATGGAGTGGTGCTTGATGTCGGCGAAGTACTCGGCGGGCTTGCGAAGCTCGGCGTCGTAGCGGAGGGTGTAGGCCATCATGCCGCCGGTTTCTTCGGTGTCGGAGCGGCCGTCTTTGCCGCCGGGAGCGAGCGCGACGATGTGCTCGCGGCCACCGAAGGCGATCTTGGTGATGGCGACCTTTTTGGTTTCCTGCAGGGCCTTGCGGACAGTGAGGAAGGCTTCGGTCTGGGCTTCGTTTTCGGGGACGACGAAGTAGGGCTTCTCGTAGAACTCGGGGTCGATCTCGTCCTCGTTGACGAACTGCGCGACTTCCATGGTGTGCTTGGAGGGGACGCGGAGGTGCGCGAGCTCTTCGGGCTCAATGGTGACGTAGTGGCCCTTGGAGTACTCGTACCCTTTGACGATCTCGCTCTTGCCGACGACTTCGGATTGATCGGCGGCCTCGTCGGGGTTGCGCTCGATGGCCGAGGCGAGCACCTTCTGGTGGCGGACGCGCTCACCGGTGCGGCGATCGATTTGATGGAAGCTGATCTGGCTCTTCGCCTCGGTAGCGACGAAGAGCTTGACGCCGAAAGAGACGAGCGAGATTGTTACCTGTCCACTCCAGTAGGGACGTGCCATCCTTCACCTCGGGCGCGGATCGCCCTGAAGGTTGAGAGTGGGGCGAAGCGCGATAGGGATGTATCTGGAACCGTTAGCGGACCCGACTGCAGAACCTTAGTGTGCACGCGAATGCGCGAGAATGCTATGCCCAAGTTGAGGTGCAGTGTGGTGACGAGTCGGGAACCGACTTAATCGGTTTGGCAAGTTAGAAATTCGTCAATGCTGATGCGATTGGCCGCTATCGGTACAGCTCGATTTCCGCAGGTCTCATCCGGGTTCGCCGCAGCGCTTGGTCGAAATCGGAATGCAGGGAACCCGCCGGCTTACTGCAGCGTAACTTCCGGCATGCCGTCGAAGGAGAACTGCCCGTGTCTTTTGCTGGTCGCTGCCACATGCTTCGGCCTGGCCATCGCCTCTTCCGCGCAGATCATCCACGCAACCGACCCGCTTCCTTCCTTCGAAGTCGCGACCATCAAACCCGCCTCGCCGCAGCCGCGGCCCTCCAGCGCCTCTCCCGCCGAAGTTCACATCTCCAACGTGACGGTTCGGAACCTCATCGAGCAGGCTTACGGTATCCCCTGGACGTCTGCGGAAAACCAATGCGTTCTCGGCGGTCCAGCGTGGCTCGACACCAACCGCTACGACATCGTCGCCCGCATCCCCGGTGACCTGGCGGGGGCCCAGCAAAAACTGTCGCGCGATCAGCAGAAGCGGCAAATCAGCCTCATGCTGCAATCTCTCCTGGCCGAACGTTTCCACCTGAAGCTGCACTTCCAAACCAGGGTTCTCACCGTGTATGCACTGGTTGTCGCCAAACCGAACCCGCACCTCGTCGAGAGCACAAATCAACCTGAGTCCACCGCACAAGAAAGCCCTGTACCCATTCCACTGTCATCCAAACCCGAGGACCTGCGCCACGGCATCCTTGTTCTCTACAAGGGCCAGTCCGCCCAGATGACCGCCAGGCACGCCTCGCTGGATGATTTTGCGTCCTGGTTCGCGGGCTACTCCGAAGTCGGAGGCCGTCCTGTGGTCAACCAGACGGGCCTCAGCGGGCTCTATGACTTCACCCTTCGCTGGATGCGCCAAAGTCTCGCCTTGACTCCGCAACCCGGCTCGTCTGATGCAGCAGAGAGCGACGCGCCACCGCTCTTCACCGCATTGCCCGACCAACTAGGCTTACGTTTCAAGCCCACCAAAGCTCCCGTCGAAGTGATCGTAATCGACCACACTGATCTCCCAACAGACAACTGAAACGCGGGGCCAGGACGTAACCCGGTGTGAACTTCGATCACGGATTGATGGAACAGATTTGTAGCTCACGCAGTGTAGATTTCGCGGTCGAGGATGCGGGCATAGGCGGGGACGGTGAGGAAGTCCTGGAACTTTGGGGCTTTGATGAGCTCGCGCATGAGGAATGCGGCGTGCTCGTAGGCCTCGAAGCGTGCAGGTGGGACGGATTCGCGCGCGCGGGCGAGCTCGGTGTCGATGTACTCGTCACAGAGTGCGGTGGTGATGCGGGAGCCGGCGTTGGGGCCGTCGCAGAGTGTGGCGCCGTGATGCACCCATTGCCAGAGTTGCGCGCGTGAGATTTCCGCGGTCGCGGCGTCTTCCATGAGGTTGAAGAGCGGCACGCAGCCGATGCCCCGCAGCCAGGCTTCGACGTAGCCGAGGCCGACGGCGATGTTCTGGCGAAGGCCGGTGTCGGTGATCGTGCCGGTGGGGATGGCGAGCAGGTCGGCGGCTGTGGGGTGGTAGTCGGAAAGCTGTTTCGAGATCTGGTTCGGCGTGGGCATGATGCGGTCGAAGATTTCTGTCGCGATGGGGACGAGACCGGGGTGCGCGACCCAGGTGCCGTCGTGTCCGTCGGAGGCTTCGCGTTCTTTGTCGGCGCGGACCTGGGTGAGGGCGCGCTCGTTGGCTTCGGGGTCCGACTTGATGGGGATGAACGCGGACATGCCGCCCATGGCGTGGATGCCGCGGCGGTGGCAGGTCTTGATGCAGAGCTTGGAGTAGCTGCGCATGAAGTGCGTGGTCATGGTGACCTGCGAGCGGTCGGGAAGGAGGACGGAGGTGTCGGCGGCGAGCTTTTTGATGAAGGAGAAGATGTAGTCCCAGCGGCCGCAGTTGAGGCCGGCGGAGTGCTCGCGGAGCTCGAAGAGGATCTCGTCCATCTCGAAGGCGGCGAGGATCGTCTCGATCAGAACAGTCGCGCGTATAGTCCCGCGCGGGATGTTGAGAATCTCTTGTGCGCGGAGGAAGATGTCGTTCCAGAGGCGGGCTTCGAGGTGCGACTCGAGCTTAGGGAGATAGAAGTAGGGGCCGGAGCCGCGGGAGATGAGCTCGCGCGCGTTGTGGAAGAGGAAGAGCGCGAAGTCGAAGATGGAGCCGGACATGTACTCGCCGGCTGTGTCATCCCCATTTTGGATGACGATGTGGCGCTCTTCGAGGTGCCAGCCGCGCGGGCGGATGAAGAGGACGGCGGGGTTGTCGATGAGGGCGTAGTGCTTGTGGGTGGCGGGGTCGTCGAAGGTGATGGAGCGGCGGACGGCGTCGATGAGGTTGAGCTGGCCGTCGAGGAGGTTTTCCCAAGTG
Source organism: uncultured Verrucomicrobiae bacterium (assembly GCA_963716225.1). Classification (GTDB taxonomy): domain Bacteria; phylum Acidobacteriota; class Terriglobia; order Terriglobales; family Acidobacteriaceae; genus Granulicella. The sequence goes on from OY970299.1 coordinate 3,447,095, forward strand.
GGCGTGGTGGAGTCTTCGAAGTCGGCCATGAAGACGCGCGCGGCGGAGTTAAGCGCGTTGATGATCATCTTGCGATCGACAGGGCCGGTGATTTCGACGCGCCGGTCCTGGAGGTTGGCGGGGATGGGCGCGACGGTCCATTCGGTCTCGCGGATCTGGCGTGTGGATGCGAGGAAGTCGGGGCGGACGCCGGAGTCGATCTGCTGCTGGCGAGTGATGCGCGCAGCAAGAAGTTGTTTGCGGCGTGGGTTGAACTCGCGGTGGAGCGCGACCATGAAGTCGAGGGCTTCGCGGGTGAGGACGCGGGAGTAGCGGTCGGCGGTGGTGGCGTGGATGGCGGTGTTGGGTGGGAGGGTCATGGTGAAATCTCGTGCAGAAAAGCAGATTGGTTCGGATGACAACAACAAAACAGAGACGAGGCTTATTCGAACCGGAGGTCGACGCGGCCGGCCGTGGAGAAGTTGACCTCCACGGCGGAGCCGGGGCTCGCGAGGGTGTAGTACGTCCAGGAGCCGGTGGTGATCCATTGACCTTTGCGGAGGCCGCCGGTGCGTGCGGCGCCTTCGTTGGCAAGCCAGGGGAGCAGGCGCAGGAGGTCGCCGGAGGTATTGGAGCCGGTGCGATCGAACCGGACGACAGCGTCGACCGCGAGAATGACGTGCTCTTGGGTGAAATCAATGGACTGCCAGTTGGGGACGGCGGGGCCGTAGACGAAGCCGCCGTGCATCTGGAGGTCGGCGATCATCGACCTTCGCGAGACTTTGAATGGGTCTTCGAAGGCAGGTTCGAGAAGCTCGATGGCGGGATGGCAGGAGGCCATCGCGGCGAGTACTTCTTCACGTGTGTAGACTTCGCTGCGCGGCGGCAGGTCGTGGACGACGAGGAAGGCGATCTCGGCTTCGAGACCGCGGAAACGCCAGCGGTTCCCCGTGAGTGTGCTGCCGGATGAAATGATCCAGCCGTCGGGCATGGGAGCGTACATGGGCGTGGCTTCGGGCGTTGGCGCGCCGATCTTCCATCCGCCAATGTCGCCGAACGCGGTGGCGATGCGGTCCTGAATTGCGTAGGCGTCTTCGAGCGACTGCGGCTGAAGATGCGCGGGCAGGTCGGCGATCGGGTGGCCCATGCGGCGCGCCTCGATGAGGGTATCGGCGGCGGCGAGGATGCGGGATTCTTCAGAGCCGGTCATGTTGGTAGTTTCCCCCGGACAGTCACTCGACGTCGAGCGAACGCGGACCGTGGAGGAGCTGGTCGACGGTGAGTCCGCGGATGGAGGCGTCGAGGAGCTCGACCATGTGGAAGGTGGGGAGCTCGGCGTGGCCGCGGCGGCGGAGGCCGTTCATGAGCTGGAGCAGGCAACCGGGATTGGCGCTGATGACGGCGTCGGCTCCGCTGGCGAGCAGGTGTTGCACCTTGCGGTCGCCGAGTTCGTTGGCGGTCTCGGGGTTGAGGAGGTTATAGACGCCGGCTGAGCCGCAGCAGAGGTTGGGTTCGCCGAGCTCTTCGATGGTGAGCTCAGGGATTTGGGCGAGGAGAGCGCGCGGTTGCGTGAAGATGGCTTGTGCGTGGCGGAGGTGGCACGCGTCGTGGTAAGCGACGCGGAGGTTTACGGGATGTCGCGGCGCGATCGCTTCAACGGCGGAAAGGACTTCGGAGATGTCCTTGCATCTTGCGGAGAATGCAGCGGCGCGCGCGCACCAGGCGGGGTCGTTGCGGAGAAGATGGGCGTACTCCTTCATGGTGCTGCCGCAGCCGGCCGCGTTGATGACGATGGTGTCGATGTTCGCGGCCTCGAAGGTGGCGATCATCTTTTTCGCATAGATCTGTGCGGCATCGTCGAGGCCGGAGTGGACCATGAGCGCGCCGCAGCAGGATTGTGACTGCGGGATGATGACCTCGAAGCCTTCGGAGGCGAGCACACGCGCGGTGGCGGCGTTGACGTGCGCAAAGAAGGCGTCCTGCACACAGCCGGTGAGCATGCCGACGCGTCCGCGCGATTTGTTGGCGGACGAGACGGTGCGCGGCAGCGAGTGAAAGGGGTTGAGTGGTACGGGAGGGAGCAGCGCTTCCATGGCGCGGAGGCGTTCTGGGAGGAGCTTCAGAGCGCCGCTGTCGCGGAGGAGGCGTTGCAGGCCGCTGCGTTGGTAGATCGCGAGTGGAACGCCGAGGATGCGCAGCCGGCGTGGATGCGGGAAGGTAGCGAAGAGGAGTTTGCGGAAGAGGCGATCGGACAGCGAGCGCGTGTTGTGGCGTTCGGCTTGTCGTTCGACCTGGCCGCGTGTGTCTTCGATGAGCTTGTTGTACTCGACGCCGGAGGGGCAGGCGGTCATGCATGCCATGCAGCCGAGGCAGCGGTCGATGTGAGTTTGGAAGACGCTGTCGAGAGGAGCTTCGCCTGTGGCGGCTTTGCGCATGAGCCAGATACGCCCGCGGGGTGAGTCCATCTCTTCGCCCCAGAGAACATACGTGGGACACGCAGGAAGACAGAAGCCGCAGTGGACACATTTGTCCATGACGGCGGGCTCGGGTGCGTTGTGTGAATCGAAGGAGCTGGGCCGGGGTGACGATGCGATCTGCGTGAGCGCGGATTGAGTGGCGCGGCCGGTGGCTTCGCCGGTTGGCACCGCTTCGGGAGTGGAGGACATCAGATGCCTCCGACGAAGCGACTGGGGTTGAGGATGCGGTTGGGGTCGAACTCGTGCTTAATGGCACGCATGAGTTCGATAGCCGCCGGAGGATCACCCCACGAATCGATCGAGTGCGGAAGGAGACCGCGGCGGAGAAGGACCGCGCTGCCGCCGTGTGCGCGCAGGCGGGAGCGGAGGTCGTTGGCCAGTGCGGCCAGGTTCGGTGTAGACGCGGAAAACGCGACGGTTGCGACGCCGGTGGGCTCCGCGACGCAGTGCGCGCGCGTGTCGCGCTGCGCGTTGAGCAGCGCGGCGGCGCCGACCAGTGCGGCGAGTTTGGAGGGCAGAGTGGCAATTTTGAGGACCGTGGCGTCGGGTTCGGCGAAGAGGCGTTCGCGCAAGGACCAGATGTTTGGGTCTGCGGGATCGAAGTTGCAGTCGCGCGCGAGCTCACAGAGTTGTTGCTCCTGGTTGCGAAGAGCATCGGGCTCGGAGGCGAGTTGGATGTCGAGTGCAAACTCGGTGAGGTCATTGCGGAGTTGCATGGTTTCGACACTGAGCGGAGCGGCGGTGATGCGATGCATCAGGTCGGCGAGTTGAGTGATGGAGGCGGAGCGCACGGTGAGGCTGAGAGTGTTTGTCGGCAGCGGGTGCAGGCGGAAGGTGACCTCAGTGATGATGCCGAGCGTGCCGAAGGACCCGGTGAGCAGCTTGGGGAGATCGTAACCGGCAACGTTCTTGACCACCTTGCCGCCAGAGCGCGCGATCGTGCCGTCGGCGAGGACGATGGTCATGCCGAGGACGAGGTCGCGCAGGCTCCCATAGCGGCGGCGGAGGACGCCGGAGTCGTTGGTTGCGACGATGCCGCCGACGGTGGCGCGATCAGGGAAGACTGGATCGAGCGCGACGCGCTGGTTGTGACGCGCGAGCTCGTGCTGCATGGCGGACCATGTTGTGCCGGCGGCGACGGTGGCGGTCATGTCCTGCCAGACGTGCTCGCGAATGCCGGAGAGCTTCTGTGTACTGAGTTGAATGCGCGGTGTGACGCGCGATCCCCAGGTGAGTTTGGTGCGCCCGCCAGTGGGTTCGACCGCGAGGGAGCGTGAGTTTGCGGAGCGAAGCACAGTGGCGACTTGTTCGGTGCTTGACGGTGAGTAGACGGTGATGCCGTCTTGTTCGTGAGAGTTGATGTTGAGATCGGCGAGGGAGGCAAGCATCAGAAGACCTCCGCGAGGCCGGCGGCTTCGATGGGTTGGGGCACGTATGAGCCGCGCGAGCGCTCGCCGCAGAGGCGTGGTGTCGGGAAGAGCTTTTCCGGGTTTGCGATGTTGTCGGGGTCGAACGCGTGGCGCACGCGGTGCATGGTGGCGAGGTCCGGCTCGGCGAACATATAGCTCATGATGCATTGCTTCTCGCGGCCGACGCCGTGCTCGCCGGTAATGGAGCCGCCGGCGTCGACACAGAGCTCGAGAATTTTGTAGGAGAGAGCGAGCGCGCGCTCTTCTTCGCCGGGATGTGAGGCGTCATAGAGAACCATGGGGTGCAGGTTGCCGTCGCCGGCGTGGAATACGTTAGCGATGCGGAGACTGGTTTCGGCGGACATCTCTTGCATGCGCACGAGAACACGAGGAAGTTGCGTGCGTGGGATGACGCCGTCCTGCACGATGTAGTTGGGCGAGACGCGTCCCATGGCGGCGAAGGCGGCTTTGCGGCCCTTCCAGACGAGGGCGCGTTCTGTATCTGATTGCGCCAGGCGGTGTTCCCAGGCAGCGTTCTTTGTGCAAAGTTCGCGCACGCGCTGCATCTGCGAGTGGACTTCGTCGATTGGGCCGTCGAGCTCGACGAGGAGGAGTGATTCGCAGTCCGGGTAGCCCGCGTGCACGGCGGCCTCCGCGGCCGAGATCGAGATGCGGTCCATCATCTCCATCGCGGACGGAAGCATGCCAGCGGCGATGATGTCGGAGACGGTCTGGCCGGCGGCGGTGGCGGAGTCGAATGCGGCGAGGAGTGTTTGCACGCATTGCGGGCGGCGCACGATGCGGAGCACGACTTTGGTTGCGATCCCGAGTGTGCCTTCACTGCCGATGAAGACGCCGGGGAGATCGTAGCCGGGAGTTTCGGGAACGCCGTGCGGTGAGCCGAGCCAGACGAGCTCCCCGGTGGGAAGGACGACTTCGCAGCCGAGCACGTGCGTGACGGTGAAGCCGTATTTCAGGCAGTGCGCGCCGCCGGCGTTTTCCGCGAGGTTACCGCCGATGGTGCAGACGATTTGCGATGAGGGATCGGGCGCGTAGAAGAAGCCCGCGGCGCGGACGAGGTCAGTAACCTGCGAGTTGGTGACGCCGGGTTCGACGGTGATGAAGGCGTTTTCGAGATCGATAGCGAGAACGCGGTTCATGCGCGCGAGGCCGATGACGACGCAGCCGGGTGAGGGAAGCGCGCCTCCGCTGAGGCCTGTGCCTGCGCCGCGCGCGACGAAGGGTATCTTGTGATTCGCGCAGACGCGCACGACTGCCTGGACTTGCTCGGCGGTGCGCGGGAGAACGACGGCGCCGGGGACGGCGCGGAAGTTGGTGAGGCCGTCGCACTCGTAGGTCTGGAGCTGGGTCCGGTCGACGATGAGATTTCGATCGCCGACGGCTGCTCGGAGTTCAGCGATGACTTGCGCGGGGATCACAGGTTGATGGTATCGCGGTGACGGCCATTAGGTCGTCAGCCAGCGGAGTGCGTTGGCGAGGAAGCGTTGCTGGAGAACGGGATGGAAGTCGGGGCAGCGGTGGAAGAGCACTTTGCCTTTGCCGAGGCGTGTGGTGAAGGTGCCGGCACCGACGTTGCGGTCGTGGTCCCGCGAGTAGCCAACGATGACTTCGATGGGCCCGCCGTTCGGGGCTTCGTCGATGAGGAGGCCGTTGGACTCGCGGCCTCTGCACTGGTAGAAGCCGCCGAGCGCGCAGTTCTGCGGGAGGCCGTTGAAGACCGCGTGCTCGCGGACGAAGTACCAGTTGCCCATCCAAGGAGCGCGGAAGTCGCCGACCGTGCCGTTGTAGGTGAAGGCTCCGGCGGCCGCGAGCTCTTTGGCGACGCCTTCGGAGAGTGTGTCGGATTGCGGGATGGCGAGCAGTGGTGTGCCGGCGCGGGCGGCGTCGAGGATGCCGGTTTCGAGGTGGCCGAGGGAGATGATCTGGGCTTCTTCGCCGGGCTCGGGTGTGTGGCCGGGTTTGGCGGGAGGTGCGGCTTCGAGGCCGGTGGTCTCACCGATTTGTCCGTTGGCGTGGGTGTGGGAAGTGATGCCGGAGGAGATGATGAGGTCGTAGTGCTCGCCGGGTTTGAAATCTTCGAGATGGAAACAACCGAGCCCTACCGCACTGACAATCTGTTTCCGTAAGCCCGGGGTGATGCCCGTCACGCCTACTCTTTTGCTGGCTCGGCATTCAACATCAGCAAACGAGCGCGTGACCCAAATTTCTTTTGTCTGGGTCGCGACTGGTGCGGACGATAGTGCAAACCTGAATTTATAAAGTCCCTCCTCTTTCAGTGGTGGCGTAACGAAGCCTTCATGTAACAAATAGCTGAATTGGTCGGGTGTTTGGTTCGTGGGCACCGGGAGTGTCTTGAGCTCAATGCGCTTGTTGCTGGGCGCGATCATCGAGAAGATGAGCGTGCCGGTGGCGGGCTGGTGCGAGTCGTTGAAGAGGAAGAGGTCGAAGACGGCGGGTTTACCGAGTTCGATGGAGAGGGCGCGCTGCTTGGCGCAGGGGCGGATTGGTTGGAGTGTGTCGCCGATGAGGTGCGGGTCGGACTTTAAGTTGCGCAGGTTGTCGACGATGCCGGAGTGGTTCTCGATGGCGGTGGATTCCCAGCCGGAGATGGCGGCGAAGTCGAGCGCGTCGTTGATGCGCGCGTTCTCCACGTAGTTCTGCCAGGACTCGTAGCAGGTGCGGCCGACGGCGCGGAAGACGTGGTCGGGGGTGGGGAAGGATTTGCGGAAGCTCCACTTGTCGAGGAAGCGGTTGTAGCCGGCGATGATCTCTTCGTGGTCGGCGAGATCGTAGGAGTCGCCGCCGTATTTCTCGTAGGTCTCGGTAATCTGGTGGACCATGAGGCCGTGAATGTCGGGGCGCGCGCAGCCTTCCATCTCGCCGTACTCGGTGAGGATGTTGCGGAGTTTGATGTTGTAGGTGTATTCGGTGGGTGATTTGTAGAACTCGTCGTACCACTGATCGCCCGCGCCCTGGTGGTTGTTCCACCAGTCGCCGAATGGGGTTTCGTCGCTGCGGTGAAGCTTGCCCTGTTTGAGTTGATCGTCCCAGGGCTCGTACCAGGCTTGGGCGGCGCCGCGCGCTTCGAAGCCGTCGTTGAGCACCACGCATCGCGAGGGGTCTTCGTCGTGCATGGCTTTGAGGACGGCGAGTGTGGCGGGATTGTTGAGGTCGGCGCCGAACTCGTTCTGCAGGCAGTACTCGATGACAGAGGGGTGCGAGCGGAAGGCTTTCACCATCTCTACGCACTTGGTGAACATGTAGCGCTGCGCGAACTTGTCGGCCTCTGTCGTGGGCTGTTGCATGACGACGCTGTGCGAGCTGGCTTCGGTTTTGGGCGGCAGCTTGCCGATCGCCATCTTGCCGGCGCCGGGCTCCATGTAGCGGAGGACGCCGAGGCGATCGTGCCAGCGGAGGACGTCTTCCTTAGCGAGGTTGCGATGGAAGTTGAGGCAGTTCAAGCCTAGTGCCTGCGCGGCGCGGACTTCTTTTTCGGCGAGCTCGGGCATAGGGAACATGCCGTTGAGCCCCCAGTAGCCCCAGGAGATTGCGGTGTAGATTTTGGTTCGCTTGCCGTTGAGCCGGAAGACGGCTTTGGAGTTCGGGTTGTTGGGATCAACGCCGGTGGGGCCGAAAGACCGAAAGCCGAACGCGATGGTGCGTGTGTCTTTGTGGCCGTGGTTGTTCGAAAGCGTAATCCGGAGATGATAGAGAGTTGCCGCACTCAAGTTCCAAAGGGCCGCCCGGTCATAAGTCAGATCTGCACTGTGCTCCGTGACAAATAACGATTTGTGTTTCCGCTGAATATCCGCGCGGCACGCCTTCATATCCGGGCGAGTACAACCTTCCATCGCGCACTGATCGCCCTCGGCAGCGATAAGTCCCACAGCCTTTCCGGTTCGAGCGTCGATGATCTCGTAAGTGATGTCCTGAGGACACAGCTCATCGCCGAAGGCCTCAACAATAACGCGCGCTTGGATTGAGGTCGCCTTCGGCTTATTCAGCACCCACGCATCCTTGATGCGGATGCGATCGTGCGCGCTGATCGTAATGCCTCGATCGAGCGCACCGAAGCCGTGCGAGCGATAGAGCGAGACCTTGCCCCACTTGGCGTTGAGGCCGTCAACCCAATCGAAACGGCCGAAGGGATTGGTGATGCGGATGGCGAGGACGTTGAGGCCGCCGGGATTGGCGGCGCCGGTGCAGTCGCACTCGAAGGGAAGCTCCTCTATGATCGAGTAGCCGACGAGCTTCTGGTTGAGGTAGACCTCGGCGCGAAGGTGCGCGCCGCGGATGTGGAGAAAGATGCGCTTGCCGCGGAGCTCGGCGGGGATGTCGATGCGGCGGTGGAACCAGGAGACGCCGAAGTAGGCTCCGTTTTGCGGGACGTTGTCGTCGGCCGGCGGCTTCGGCGGAGTAGTCGCAGCGTAGCGGTACTCTTCCGGCGTGTAGGGGCGCGGCTTGTCGTCAGCTCCGGCGCCGTACTTGCCCCAGAAGTGCTGCTCGACTGAACTAGGTAGTGTGACCTCGAGGCCGGTGTCATGCGTTAGCGCGGACCAGCCGCCTGTTGGTGGATTCACGGGTAGCGGCTTGCCCTTCGCGCAGAGTTGAGCGTTGATCCACTCGATGTCTTTGGGGAGGAAGATGTCGTCGTTTTGCCACTCGGCTTTGTCGTCGATCCAGAGATGCCAGCCCTCGTCGGGGATGAGCGTGCCGTTTTCGGGATACGGGAGTTCTGCGGGCTGCGTGTTTGCAGGCAGCGCGAGTGATGGAGTGATTGCGGCGGCGGTGGTGAGTGCGGCGGTGGTCTGCAGGAATGCGCGGCGGGAGATGCGGTCAGACATGTTGCTGCGAGTTTAGCCGACTACTCGCCGAGCATGATGCGCTGAATGGTGCGGGCGCGGCCGGTCGCGCCATCGCAGTCGATGAGTGTGGCGCACAGTTTGGGATTGCCTTTGGCGGCTTCGAACTTGCCAGGCATGCCGGTGAGGAAGCGCTTAAGGACCATCTCAGTTTCTACGCCGATGATTGAATCATATGGCCCGGACATGCCGACGTCGGTCTGGAAGGCGGTGCCATTGGGGAGCACGCGCTCGTCGGCGGTGGGGATGTGGGTGTGGGTGCCGAGCACGGCGGTGACGCGGCCATCGAGATACCAGCCGAGCGCGACCTTTTCGCTGGTGGCCTCGGCGTGGAAGTCGACGAGGATCACGCGCGCGCCGGAGGACTCGCGAATTTCGGTGAGGAGATCGTCGCACTTGCGGAAGGGGTCGTCGCAGGAGGACATGAAGACGCGGCCCTGCAGGTTGATGACGGCGTAGGCGGGGCCATTGGGCAGCATGCCCTGGTAGAAGCCGAAGCCCGGTGTGCCGTGCGCATAGTTGGCGGGGCGGATGACGCGGCGGCCGCGTGTGTGGGTATCTTCGGGGACGGCGATGTACTCGAAGATCTCTCTCTTGTCCCAGATGTGATTGCCGGTGGTGATAACGTGCGCGCCCAGGTCGAAGAGCTCTTCGGCGATGGCGGGCGTGAGCCCGAAGCCGCCGGCCGCGTTCTCGCCGTTGATGATGAGGAGGTCGACCGAGTGGGTGTCGAGGAGATGGGGGATGTGTTCGTGTGCGATGTGCCGGCCTGCGGAGCCGAATATGTCCCCGACAAAGAGAATCTTCACTCGATGAGTGTAACTGGGTAGACTCGGGGCCATGATCGATCTGGTGTGGAACTTTCCGCTGCTCGAGGAGCAGAAGGGGATCTGGTCGCGGTATTTGCGCGCGGCGCTGGACGAGTTTGAGCGGGCGACAGTGGAGTCGCTGCGGCCGTCGTTCCGGACTGTTGAGTTGGCGTTGCGTGCGCGCACGGCGAAGTGGCTGGGGTTTGCCTTCGAGAGAACGTGGCTGACGTGCGGTGGGCATCATGGGACGCTGAATGCGTTGATGGCCTCTGGGGTTGCGGGTGAGCGCGTGGCGCTGGAGGGAACGAGCTATCCGGGGTTTCTGGATCAGTGCCGCGCGACGAAGACGGAGATGGTCGCGTGTGAGGTGGATGACGAGGGGCTGGTGCCGGAGTCGCTGCGCGAGCTGTGCAGGCGTGGTGGTGTGCGTGGATTGTTCACCATGCCGACGGTGCAGAATCCGCTGGGGTTCGTGACGCCCTTGGAGAGGCGGAAAGAAATTGTGGAGATTGCGCGCGAGTTCGCGTTGACGATCATCGAGGACGATGCCTACGGCTTTATGGAGGAGCACGCGCCGGCGAGCTTTGCGGAACTCGCACCGGAGCGGACGTTCTATGTTCGCGGGCTGGCGAAGAGCTTTGCGCCGGGGATCAGGACGGGGTTTCTGGTCGCGCCGGAGAGTGCGGCGGCTGCGATGGCGAGTGCTCTGAAATGCACAGCGACGGGGACGGATGTGCCGGCGAATATGGCGGCGCTGGCGATGTGTGAGGATGGGACGCTCGATCGCGTGATGCGCGAGAAGCGGGAAGAGGGCGCGTTGCGGAATCGTGCCGCGCGGGAGTTGCTGGGAGATGTTTGTGGGCTGGATCCGGTTGCTGCAGGAGCGCGGTGCGCGTGGCATGTGTGGGTGCGGCTGCCGGAGAGTGTGGATGTGGATGCGGTGGAGCGTGCGTGCAATGAGGCAGGTGTAATTGTGACGAATGGGAAGTGGTGCGCGGTCGCGCCAGGGTATGGGCGTGGGCTGCGGCTGGCGCTGGGAGCTGAGGTGGAGAGGGAACGGACGCTCGAGGGTGTAGAGATTGTGGGCAAGGTGCTGCGCCGGTTTGATGTGAGCGAAGGCTGAATCGGCGCGTCCAACGGGCAGCGCTATTGATGGAGGGAAGCGATGAAACGAGCGTGGTGGCGTGAGGGAGTGCTGGTGGCAGCGGCTGCTGCAATCGGATGGTGGGCGCATAGCGGCGCGGCGGTGCACGCGAGCAGCGCGCCTGGCGGTGAGCTGAGCTTTCAGTTCATGAAGAACGATCTGAACAATGCGCTCACGGTGTATGACCCCGGGCAGCGGGTGCTGTATGTGTATCAGGGCGCTTCCGCGACCGGCGCGGCGACCGTGAACTGCTCGTACATGTTCCACATCGCGAAGGCGGGTGCGCCGATTGAGCGCGAGAACTGTAGACCCTTTTAAACCGCGAGTTGGATCGCACTACTCCGCAGATTCGCCGTGAATGTGGCCGTTGCCTTCTTCTTCGCCCGTTGCCGTTTTGGTTTCGGGCCGCATGAGCGGGAAGAGGATGACGTCGCGGATGGACCGGGCGCCGGTGAGGATCATGGTGAGTCGGTCGATGCCGATTCCTTCGCCTGCGGTGGGTGGCAGACCGAAGGAGAGAGCGCGTACGTAGTCCTCGTCCATCTGATGGGCTTCGTCGTCGCCGCGGTCGCGTTCTTTGAGTTGGTCTTCGAAGCGGCGGCGCTGGTCGTCGGGGTCGTTGAGCTCGGAGAAGGCGTTGCCGACCTCGAAGCCGCCGATGTAGAACTCGAAACGCTCGACCCAGTCGGGCTCGTCGGGTTTGACCTTGCTGAGTGGGCTGACGGCGAGTGGGAAGTCGTAGATGATAGTGGGCTGGATGAGGTGCTCTTCGGCAAGAGCTTCGAAGATCTCAGCGATGATTTTGCCCATCTCGGTTGGGGAGCTGCATTCGTCGAGGTTCTTGGCTACTGCTTCGAAGTACACCTCGACGTCTGCGAGGCGCGAGCGTTCGCGCCCTTGTGAAGTCGAGGGTTTGGTGTCCTCGATGGAGTCCGCGATTTGAATGTCGCCCGATTTTCCGCGATGCGCTTTCATCTCGCGGCTGGCCGCGCGAAGCCGTGATGCCAGCTGCGCGGTGCTGTAGAAGTCGGATAGCTCCGGCGGATCCGATTCCATTGGCCAGAACTTGATGATCGCCTCGCGCATCGAGAGCTTCTGCCATTTGCCCAAGTCAATCTCGTGACCGTTGAAGCTTGTGATTGTCGTGCCGTTCACTTGCTTCGCAACCGTTGCGATGAGCTCCTGGGTGAGGTCCATCAGGTCGTGATAGTTCGCATACGCCTGGTAGAACTCGAGCATGGTGAACTCGGGGTTGTGCTGCGTGCTGACGCCCTCGTTGCGGAAGTTGCGGTTGATCTCGTAGACGCGATCCAACCCACCAACAACAAGCCGCTTGAGATAGAGCTCGGGCGCGATGCGCAGCGAAAGCCCGATGTCGAGCGCGTTGTGGTGCGTGCGGAACGGGCGCGCGGCGGCGCCGCCGGCGATGGTGTGCATCATCGGCGTTTCGACTTCGAGGTAGCCGCGGTCATCGAAGAACCGGCGGATGGCGCGCAGGATGGCGGCGCGCTTGACGAAGACGTCGCGAACGTTGCGTGGTTCGGCGGGTTCTGGCGGCGCTTCGGTTGAAGCGTCAGTCGCGGCGACTGCTTCCGCCCTCGGCATAGTGCCGGAGTTCATGATGAGGTCGACGTAGCGTTGACGGTAGCGGAGCTCGACGTCCTCGAGGCCGTGATACTTGTCGGGGAGCGCGAGCATCGCCTTGGAGAGGAAGCTGATGGCAGGCTTGTTGCCGACGGGCAGTGCCTTCAGGGTGAGCTCGCCGGTGCGAGTGCGCATGAGTTGGCCGCGCACGCCGATGTGGTCGCCGAGGTCGAAAAGTTTGTAGAGCGCGAAGATGTCTTCACCGACGTCGTCCCTGCGCACGTAGATCTGCAGGCGTTTGCCGCCTTGCTGCAGGTGCGCGAAGCCCGCCTTGCCCTGCAGGCGGATGGACATGATGCGGCCGGCTACGGCGAACTGCGGGTGCTGGGCTTCAAGCGTTTCGCTGGATACCGGACCGGATTCGGAGTCGAAGCGCGCAAGGAGGTCAGGGATGTGCGCGAAGGTGATCTGCTCGTGGGCCGTGGGGAAGCGGTTGGGGTAGATGCTTTCGGCGGCGGAGATGCCGAGGCGCTGGCCGATGGTGGAAATCTCACGCAGCTTTTCGTGGCGTTGCGCGTAGAGCTTTTCTTCGAATTCGCTTTCAAACTGGGACAATGCAGGGACTCGCTTTGGTCGGAAACGGTTGAGGCTTAAGTATATGGGCGAGTGGCGGCGCGGTTGGGCGGGATGGTAAGGTTTGGCGATGGCTGAGGACGGCAACAGCTCGAAGAAGGGCGGAGGAATTTTCGGCAGCCTGGTGCAGGCGGAGTCGATGGTGCAGCTTGCGCTCGCGCTGCCGGCCGGCTGTCTGATCGGGTGGTTCATCGGCATGCTGCTGGATCATCACTTCCATACGGAGTGGATCCAGATCGTAGGGATTCTTCTTGGCGCGGTTGCCGGATTTGTGCAGATCTTCAGGACGGCTTCGGGGTACTTGAAGCGGGGCGACCGCTGATGCTCGACAAGATGATGGAGGGTTTCAGCGACGGCGATTTTCGCCGGGTTATGCTGCGCTCGCTCCGGCTGATGGCGATTGTGACGGTGGTGGCGGGGCTGCTGTTGTGGTGGAAGATGGGCTGGCAGACGGCTGCGCTGCTGGCGATTGGGGCGGCGATCTCGGGATCGGGGCTGTGGGAGTGGCTGCGGCTGATGACGGCGGTGATGGTCCGCATGGACGGAGGGGCGAAGGCGCGGCCGATGGTGCTGGTGCTGGCGGGATTCTTCCTCAGGCTGGGGGCAGCTATTGCGGTCCTCTATGTTAGTCTAAGATTTCTGAATGGTTCGGTCTATGCGCTCGCCGCAGGCCTCGGAATGGGTGTATTTGCACTCACGTTCGAGGCTCTGAAGATGGTGAAGGCGTGGACGGTTTAGCTCAAACAGATCAGGCGAAGCTGCGGACCCTACAGACCCTTTAGTTATGCCGACACAGCTTTTATTGACAAGACTTCTGAACCACTCGTTTGCCGGTGCGGCGAACTGGCTGCTGCACCTCGTGCATGTGACGCCGGCGTCTGCCCGGGCGCCGATTACGAACACCGTTGCCATGGAGCTGCTGGCGTTCATCGTGCTGCTGGTTTACTTCGTCATCGTGCGCCTGAGCCTGACGGTCGAAAAGCCAAATGGCGTACAGCATCTGGCCGAGATCATCAATGAGTTCGTCGTCGACCAGAGTGAACAGATCATCGGCGAGGGATACCAGCGGTTTACCAGCTATTTGACGGCGCTGGGGCTATTCATCCTGGTCTGCAACCTGATGGGGTTGATTCCTGGACTGGAGTCGCCGACGGCCAATGTTGTCGCGCCCCTTGGCTTGGCAATCGTAACCTTTCTCTACTATCAGTTCCACGGCATTCGCGCGAACAAGGGTGCTTATATCAAGCAGTTCCTGGGACCGGTGTGGTGGATTTCACCGCTGCTGTTTCCGATCGAGATCATCTCGCACTTGGCGCGCGTGCTGTCGCTGACGGTTCGACTCTATGCGAATATCTTTGCGGGCGATCTGCTGATTCTGGCGTTCTTCTCGATCATTCCGATCGGAATTCCGGTGGTCTTCATCGGGCTTCACTTCGGTGTGGATATCATTCAGGCGTACGTGTTCTTCCTGCTGGCATCGATCTACCTGTCGATGGCGGTGGCGCACGAACATTAAATTGAAGTTTGCCGGTCACGGGGCGCCCCCTCTTGCCGGTCGTTGTAAGTTGCTGCACAGTGTGAGGGTGTTCCATCGTATTTGCCACCACTGGCGGACATCCTGACGGGGGCAAGGAGCAACACAATGCGTAATCTGCAATATTTGTTCATGACACTGGCGATGTTCCTGATCGCCTCGCCGGCGCTGGCGCAGGCCAACGGCGGAAGCGCGGCGGGCCAGTGGGTTCCGATAGCCGCCGGTATCGGTATGGGCATCGCCGCGGGGCTTTGCGGCATCGGTCAGGGCAATGCAACCGCTTCGGCCACGTTGGCACTGGCGCGTAACCCCGGAGCGCGGCCAGGAATCTTTATCTTCCTGATCCTCGGCCTCGCGTTCATCGAGTCGCTCGCACTGTTCACGTTCGTCATCATCTTCCTAAAGGTCAAGCCGTAAGGAAGCAAGACAACAGAGTGTAGACAGTAGATAAGAATGAAACGGCCTCCGCGATGCGGAGGCCTTTCTGTTTGGAACAAAGAAAGTCTATTCGCCGGGCGTCGGCTGCGGTGCGGCGGTGGTATCGGGAGCGGTGCTGGTTGCAACGGGCAACGTGATCGGCGTCGCGCGCTGGGTGAGGTGCAGGAGACGGCCGGGTACGATGCCAAGCGCCAGAGTTGCCAGCGCGCTCGCGGCAAGCGCGATTCCTATCGGCACGGCGACTTTGCGCGAATCGAGCGTGGCTTCCGTTGCGGTGATCGGGCGAGTGTAGAGCGCGGCGAGCAGACGCAGGTAATAGAAGCATGCAACGCCGGAGTTGATGAGGCCGATGACAACAAGCCAAACGTGTCCCGTGTACATTGCGGCGGTGAAGGAATAGAACTTGCCGAAGAAACCGCCGGTGAAGGGAATACCTATGAGGGAAATGAGGAAGAAGCTGAGCGCCGCCGCGAGCACGGGCCGGCGAAGAGCTAGGCCAGTGTAGTCGTCGATCGTGCGCGCCTCTTCGTCGTAGCCGGATGCGGCGGTGATGACTATGAAGGCGCCGACGTTCATCGCGGCGTAGGCAGCGGTATAGAAGAGCGCCGCGGAGATGGCATTCTCGCGCGTGGAGCTGAAGGCGACCAGCAGATAGCCGGCGTGCGCGATGGATGAGTACGCGAGCAGACGCTTGACGTCTTTTTGGACCAAGGCCCCGAGGTTGCCGATGCACATGCTGGCGACCGCGAGCAACTCGATGAGGATGATCCAGTGCGGGCGCAGCGTGGGCATGCCGTTGAAGAGGAAGCGCAGCAGGACTGCGAAGGCAGCCGCTTTCGGCGCTGTCGACATGAAGCCGACCACAGGCGCGGGCGCGCCCTGGTAGACATCCGGCGTCCAGACGTGGAACGGAGCGAGCGAGACCTTGAAGCCGAGGCCGATGAGTACCATCGCGATAGCGAGGATCGCGAGGTGCGGTGTGGCGGTGCCTGCGATGCTGGCGTGGATTGCAGCGATGGAGGTTGAGCCGGTTGCACCGAAGCAGAGCGCGATGCCATACAGGAAAAATGCGGTGGCAAAGCTGCCGAGCAGGAAGTACTTGAGGGAGGACTCGGATGCTGTGGCCTGGCCTTTCCGGAAGCCGGCCATGATGTAGGTGGAGATTGACGAGATCTCAAGGCCGATAAAGACCATAAGCAGCTCGACCGAGCAGGTCATGAACATCATGCCGCT
The DNA here is from genome assembly GCA_963716225.1 of uncultured Verrucomicrobiae bacterium. Taxonomy (GTDB): domain Bacteria; phylum Acidobacteriota; class Terriglobia; order Terriglobales; family Acidobacteriaceae; genus Granulicella. The sequence continues at coordinate 3,463,218 of OY970299.1, forward strand.
GGCGCCGAACAGCGTCAGCGCGTAGAACTCGCCGGCGTGACTGTTTGGCTTGCCTTCGAAGTAGTCGAGCGTGGCGAGCAGGGTGACGAGAACGATGGCGGCGATGAGCAGGTGAAAGAAGACGGAGAAGTCATCCACCTGCACGGTGCCATAAAACGAGCTGATGGTATGCCACTGGAACTGGCTGAACAGGCTGTGCTGGTAGAGAGCTGCGAGGCTTGCGCCGGCGGTGCCAAGAATAGCCAGCCAGCCAAGCGGCTTGCGGCTGCGGCTCGCGGGAATGACAGGTTCGGCCACCATGACGATGACGCCGATGACGACGAGAATAACCTCTGGAAGAATGGACAGGAGCGAAGTAGGCATCAGTAGCGTGCTCCTTTATTTGTCGCAGGAGCTTGTTTGCCGAGCGCGGCGGCGGCGAGGTCGGGGTCGACGAAGCCGTTATGGTTTGCGGGCCTGGCGCGGTCCGCATCCGTGAGGCTGGATCCGATTGCGAAACGGGCCGTGCAATGTTGCGCGAGCGGGCACTCACCCGCAGCTACAACGCGGCGCCCCACCTCCTGGCTGTATGGGTCGATGGCTTTCGTCCAGTACGGCGAGAAGATTCCCATGATAAGGAAGAGGAGCGCGAGCGGCCAGAGCTCGATGTGTTCGCGTGGGCTCAGGTCCCATCCCGGGATCTCCTCAGGACGCAAACCAATGTTGCCGTAGAAGACGCGCTGAATCATCCAGAGCATGTATGCGGCCGAGAAGATCACGCCGCTTGTGCCGATCACGGTCCAGAGGATGTGGTGCGCGATGAAGGTCTGTATCGCGCCGGATAGGATGAGGAACTCGCCGACGAACCCGGAGAGCATCGGCAGCCCAACGGCGGTGAGACCGGTGATGACGAAGAACGTGATCATCCATGGGTGGCGTGCGGCGAGTCCGCCGTAGTCGCGCATGTCGTACGTGCCATAGCGCTCGTACAGCAGGCCCAGAAGGATGAACAGCGCGGCGCCGATCAGCGATTCGTTGAGGATCTGAAAGGTGCCGCCATCGAGCCCGGCAATCGTGAGGCTGAATATGCCAAGCACGATGAAGCTGACGTGTGAGAGCAGGGAGAAGGCGGCGAGGCGCTTCAGGTCGTTCTGGACGAGCGCAAGCAGCGCGCCGTACACGATGCCGATCGCGCCGAGCGCAATGAGCCAGGGAGCAAGTTGCCGCGCCTGCTCCGGGAAGATGCTGAAATTGAACCGCAGGATGGAGTAAAGGCCGAGCTTCGCGGCCAGCACCATGACAGCGGCCGTGGGCGCTTCCTGAACCGCATCCGAGAGCCAGCCGTGCAGCGGGAATATGGGGACTTTGACGCCGAAGGCGAAGAGGAACGCGAGCGAGCAGAGCAGCAGCGCTGTGCTGTTGGTGGAGATGGCGTGTCGTGCTGCCAGCGCCTGCAGCGTGGGCAGATCGAACGTAAACGTGTGCGCGTAGAGCCAGATCATCGCGACCAGCAGGAGCGCGGACGGAATGAACGTGTAGAGGAAGAACTTGATCGCGGCGCGGCGGCGGTTTTCAGTGCGCCCGAATGTGGCGATCAGTAGCGCCATCGGGACAAGCGACAGCTCCCAGAAGCCGTAGTAGAGGAACAGGTCGAGCGAGACAAAAATGCCGAGCATCGCGACCTGCTGAAGCAGGAACAGCGTAAAGAAGAGACGCGAGCGCGAGCGAACGGTGTTCCAGGAGGCGAGCACGCCCAAAGGTGCGAGGATCCCGGTGAGGACGACGAGCCACATCGAGAGGCCGTCGGCTCCGAGGTGATAGCGGATGGCCGGGTTGGTGATCCAGGAGTAGTTCTGCTGGAACTGGAAGCGATTGAAGGTTCCGTAGTCGAAGTGCGCCGGCAGATGCAGCGTGAATAGGAACGTCAGCAGCGTGACGACGAGCGCGATGATGTGGTGCAGCTTCGAGTCTTCTTCGCGGTCCGGGATAGACGCAATGATAATGGCGCCGATGAGAGGCGTGAGGAGCAGCAGCGTCAGGATGGAGTGATCGAGATTCATCGGGTGTTTAGTACGACAGTGTTGGCGTGTACCGGGTGAACTGCGAAGAGAACGATGGCGATAACGACGGCCGCGCCGAGTGCGAGCCAGCCGGCGTAGGAGCGGATGTTTCCGGATTGCATGCGGCGCGCAAGCCAGCCGAGGCCGCGCGTTCCGCCGGCGAGTGTGGCTGCTGTTCCCTGCACGATGATGCCGTCAAACAGCGCGCCGAGCACGAGCCGCGAGAACCCGAGCAGAGGAGCGACGATCAAGCGGCCGTAGATCTCGTCGACCCAATACTTGTGGTCCACAAGGCGATACACCGGCCGGAAACGCTGCGCGAGCGAGGCTGCAGTGCCGGGCTTGCGATAGTAAAAGAGATACGCAACAAATAGCCCGAGCAGGGCAACCAGCACCGAGAGCCCAGCGAGACCGAGCTCGAGGCCGTGGGAAACCTGGTCGGCGTTGAGTGCGTTTTCGGCATGGCCGGTGACGGCGAAGACGGGATCGAGGAAGTGCTCGAAGTGGTTCCCGCCGTGCAACGCTGCAGGGATGCCGACCCAACCGCCGATTACTGAGAGAATGGCGAGGATGGTGAGCGGGATCCACATGACGGCGGGAGATTCGTGCACACCGTGCGGATGGGCGGCCTGTCCTTTGTCGTGCTCGGGTTCGGCGACCATCGTCGTGTGTGAATCACGGCGTGCATGCACGGAGGCGAGGTCTTCAGGCGCGGCGCTGTATGCGGCATGTGCGCCGTGTCCGTGCGCGAGTGCGCCTTCATCAAAGCGCGCTTCCCCAAAGAACGTCTTGAACCAGAGCCGAAACATGTAGAAGCTCGTGAGCCCTGCGGTGATGAGGCCGACAAGCCAAAGCAGCTTGCCAAGCGCGGGGTTCGGACCGAATGTGAAGGTGCGGTAAAGGATCTCGTCCTTCGAGAAAAACCCGGAGAGCGGAGGGATGCCCGCGATCGCGAACACGCCGGCGGTCATGCTCCAGAAGGTGATGGGGATACGCTTGCGCAAGCCGCCCATGACGCGCATGTCCTGTGGTCCGCTAAGTGCGTGAATGACCGAACCCGCAGCGAGGAAGAGCAGCGCCTTGAAGAAGGCGTGCGTCATCAGGTGGAAAATGCCGGCAGAGTACGCCGCGACGCCGCAGCCCAGGAACATGTAGCCGAGCTGCGAGACCGTGGAGTAGGCAAGCACGCGCTTGATGTCGTGCTGGACCATGCCGATCGTCGCCGCGAGCAACGCGGTGGCCGCACCGATGATGGCGATGATGCCCAGTGTGAACGGCGAGCGATCAAAGAGCACATGGCAGCGGGCCACCATGTAGACGCCGGCCGTTACCATCGTCGCAGCGTGGATCAGCGCCGAAACGGGCGTGGGGCCTTCCATCGCGTCCGGCAGCCAGATGTAGAGCGGGATCTGCGCAGATTTTCCGGCTGCACCCAGGAAGAGCAGCAGACAGATTGCAGTGAGGAATCCGCCGGTGAGGCCGTGCGGCAGTGCGTTCACCTGGCCGAAGACGTTCGCGAAATCGAGTGAGCCGAAGTGCGCGATGAGGAGGAACATCGCAAGCAGGAAACCGAAGTCGCCGATGCGATTAACGATGAATGCCTTCTTGCCGGCGTTCGCGGCGGAGTCGCGGCGGAAGTAGAAGCCGACGAGCAGGTACGAGGCGAGGCCGACACCCTCCCAGCCCACAAAGAGCAGAAGGAAGCTGGACGCCAGCACCAGCATTAGCATGAAGAACATGAAGAGGTTCAGGTAGGCGAAGAAGCGCCAGTAACCCTCCTCCTCAGCCATGTAACCGACGGAGTAGACATGGATCAGGAAGCCGACGCCGGTCACGACGCCGAGCATCACCAGTGTGAGGTGGTCGATGGCGAAGCCGAAGTTGACTTGGAATCCGCCGACCTGAATCCACGGAGCGCCGGTGATTGCGAAATGCTCCGGCGCGCCGGCTGAGCGCATGAACAGCCAGAGCTTCGAAACGATGAGGGCAGGCAAGAGCGTGCAAATCAGCGCGACAGCCGCAATGACCTGACGCGGCATCCTGCGACCGAGCGTTCCGTTGACGAGGAAGCCGGCGAAGGGAAGAATCGGAATGAGCCAGAGCAGAGTTTCGTTCATGCGGTTTGTGCGGGCTCGTTAGTCTTTCATGAGATTGACCTGATCGACGTTCAAGGTCATGCGGGCGCGGAAGAGCGCGATGATGATGGCCAGGCCGACGGCCGCTTCAGCGGCGGCGACGACCATCACGAAAAAGACAAAAATCTGGCCTTCGATGCGGTGCCACATGTGCGCGAAGGCAACGAAGGTCAGGTTGACCGCGTTCAGCATCAGCTCGATCGACATGAAGATCGTGATCACGTTGCGCTTGAGCAGAAAGGCACAGACGCCGATCGAGAACAGAACAGCCGCGAGGATCAGGTACCAGGCGATCGGGACCATCAGCGGTTCTCCTTGCGGCGGCGCAGTTTGAGGAGGAAAACGGTGAGCAGGCCGGCAACAACGCCGAGCGCGAACGAGAGCCAGTCATGGCTGGATTTGTCAGTAAAAAGATTCATCAGCTACTGCTCCTTCCTGGCGAGAACGACGGCGCCCAGAATCGCAACCAGGATGAGGATGGACGTGACCTCAAACGGAAGCAGAAGGGAAGTGAATAGCGTGTGCGACAGCACGACGATGTTGTTGACTCCGCCGGTGAGATATCCGCCCACGTGAACAGCCCCGAGTGCGTGCCGATCGGAGAGGAACACGAACGTCAAGAGGCAGAAGATGGCAGCCGCCCCGGGAAACCCGGCGATGCTTGCCACCCGAGAGAACCTGGAAGCGGGACTGGTGTCCTCTTCGCCTGCATTCAGCAACATGATGACGAAGACGAACAGCACCATGATGGCGCCGGAGTAAACGATGACCTGCGCAGCGGCCAGGAACTCGGCACCGAGCGACCAATAGAGAACCGCCAGTGACATCATCACCACGATGAGCGAGAGCGCGGAGTTAATCGGGTGATGCTGCAGCAGCAGGTTGAGAGCTCCTGCGACCGCGAGCAGACCGAAGATGATGAACAGAGCAAGTTCCATCGTTGCTGTCTTTGTGGTCTTTCTGACGTAGCGTGTAACTACGATTGTAAAACGCGCAGCGTGACGAGTTGTGCCGCAATTCGATGCGACGCAAACGAGTGTTCAGCTGCGGTAAGCGAGTACGAGGGCCGTCACCAGGATATTGAGGATGGCGACGGGCATGAGGAACTTCCAGCCGAAATTCATCAGCTGGTCATAGCGGAAGCGCGGAAGCGTGCCGCGCACCCAGATATAGAGCAGGAGGAAAAACAATATCTTGATGACGAACCAGATCACCGGAAGGATTGCGCCGATTACCGGGCCGTTCAGGGCCGCAACGCCGTCGAAGGCGTGACCGAAGGGCGAATCCGCGCCGCCAAAAAAGAGCAGCGTGGCCACACACGCGACGGTGATCATGTTCGCGTACTCGGCCATGAAGAACATCGCGAACTTCATCGACGAATATTCGGTGTGATAGCCGGCGACGAGCTCGGACTCAGCTTCGGGAAGATCGAACGGCGTGCGGTTGGTTTCGGCGTACGCGGCCATCAGATAGATGAAGAACGCAACGATTTGTCCGCCCATGACGATGTTCCAGGACAGCAATCCGTGCGCGGATTGCGAGCCGACGATGTCGCGCAGCCGCAGAGAACCGGCGCGCATGACGACGCCGACGAGCGACAGCCCAAGCGCGAGCTCATAGCTGACAAGCTGTGCGGAGGCGCGCAGCGAGCCGAACAGTGAGTATTTATTATTCGAGCTCCAGCCGGATAGCGCTACGCCGTAGACGCCGATCGACGTGATACCGAGGATCACGAGCAGGCCGATGTTCACGTCGGAAACCTGAAAGATGTCCACGCCATGCACGAAGGTCTGGCGGCCGAACGGCACCATCGAGATGGACACGAGCGCACACGAGAGTGCGATCAGCGGCGCCAGGATGAACAGCGGGCGCTCGACGGCGAGCGGCATCATGTCTTCCTTGAGGAAGAGTTTGATGCCATCGGCCAGCGGCTGCAGCATGCCGAACGGGCCGACGCGCGAGGGTCCCCAGCGATTCTGCAGCCGGCCAAGCACCTTGCGCTCGAGCAGCACGGTATACGCGACAGCCGTGAGCGTGATGCCCAGCACGACGGCGATCTTGACGATGCTGATCAGCAGGAAGATCTCGAAGCTGGAGAGATGATTCACGAAATTTACGGTCTTTCCTTAGAGTTTGCAGCGGACTCAGGGAACAAATGGATTAGCGTGTCTGGCTGGCGACGCTTGGAGTTGTAGCGGTAAAGCAGCAAGAAATTGAGAAGCATCAGGGCGTCAAAAGCCAGGCCGAATGCGTTGTGGTGCGGGAAGCGGCGCAAGGAAAGAACGGCACAGACGGTCATTCCGCAAAGAATGAGCAAGCTGAGGGTGACAGCTTTTCGTCGCTCGGGTGTCATCGTCGCTCCTCTCTGATCTGCCGGAAGTGGTGAAGAGTTAATCGGCTTCCGCGAAGTGGTCGGCAACCTCGCGCTGCTCGTGCTTTTGGAGGTCGAGGAGCATGGGCGAGTACTTGGTGAGCGAGCCCGACGTGAAGAGCGTGTCGGACGAGGGCAGCACGAGATCCTTTCTGGAGGTCGCGTTCGTAATCTGAACGAGGCCGGAAGAAGCCGGGGTCAGATGCTGGTCATTCCCGCTTAGCAATTGCAGCCGCAGCAGCTTGTCATAGCCAGGCACGACCCGCTGAATCTCGTCGAGGATGGCGAATGGATCAAACGGCGAGAGCTTCGGCTCCAGATTTTGCGCCGTTAGCCACACGGCGTGCTGATCTGCCTCGCCCGATTGCGCTCCGCGCGACTGGCCGACGTCCGCGCGCAACCCACGTTTGCCGAATGGCACGAGCGTATTCACGGGGTGCCCCATCTTGTCGGCGAGCCTGACGATCAGTTCGAAATCAGGCCGCGCGCCGGCTCTATCCGCGGCCTTGGAGACGAGTTGCAGATCGCCGTAGCTGTTCGTCACTGTGCCAGATTTCTCGTACAGCGCCGCGGCAGGAAGAACGACATTGGCGATGGCGGCCGTCTCCGTCAGGAAGAGGTCCTGCACGATGAGGAACGTGTTCTCCAGAGCGTCAGCCGTGACGCCGTAGCGTGCGACAGGGTTCGATCCGACCACATAGAGTGCGGCAAGATTGCCGGCGTTGGCCGCGTCAAACATTGCCAGCATGTCGAGACCGGGCTCAGCAGGCGAGCCATACTCCGACGCAATCACCGAGCCGGAGTGCGGCTGGTATCCCGGCAGCAGATCGGGCAACAGGCCCATATCCGACGCCCCGCGCGAGTTTACGTAATCGGCAAGGCAGGCAAACTTAGCGTTCGGCAGCGTGTTCACCAGGCGCGCCAGCTCGCCATCGCGGAGCTCGTTCCCGACCAGCACGACGAGCTCCTCTTCGCCGAGCACGGCAGAACGGAAGTTTGAGAGCTCATCGGCCTGTGCAATCACCGAGGCGGCGCTCGCAGACGCGTCGTCACCGGCGAGATAACTGACGAAGTTCCCGTAAGCAAAGGGCGCGACCTGGATAAAGCCGCGGGCCTGGCGGCGCAGCTTGATCTCATCCGTATTTGCGACGTACACGCGCGCTTTCTTGAGTCGTACATTCGCGCGAATGTTCCATCCAGTCAGCGGCGCCTGGTTGGTTGGATCACCGCCGACGAGAAGGATCGCGGGAGCATTTGCCACGTCACGCTGGGAGGCAAAGCGGCCCACAGCTCCTTGCAGAGCCGCCGCGAGTGTCACGAAGTCAGCCGTGCGATGGTGGTCGATGTTGTTGGTGCCCAGCACAGTGCGCGCGAACTTCTGCAGAAGGTAGTTCTCTTCGTTCGTCGTGCGGTTCGATCCGATGACGCCCAGCGTCTGCGGTCCCCGCGTGTCGCGCAGTTCGCGCAGCTTGTGGCCCGCGAATGTCAGCGCGTCCTCCCATGACACGGGCGTGAGCTGTCCATTCTTGCGGACGAGCGGCTGCGTGAGGCGCTCCGCGCTGTTCGCGAAGTCGAACGCGTAGCGGCCTTTGTTGCACAGGAAGTCGCCGTTGATGCCGCTCTTGTCGCGATTGTCGGCGCGGATGATCTCCGTGCCCTCGCTCACCGCGCGCACTCCGAGAGTGGTCTTGCAACCATCGCCGCAATGCGCGCAGATGGTCGCGACGTGGTTCATCTCCCACGGCCGCGTCTTGTACCGATACGTGCCGGAGGTCAGCGCGCCAACCGGGCACGCGTCGATGCACATGCCGCACTGCTCGCAGTCGACGCGGGCAAGATGATCGGGGGAGATATTAGCAGGAACGTTCGGCGCGATGACCGAGGACGACCCGCGGTTCTGAATGCCAAGCGCGAACACATCCATGCCTTCGCCGCACATGCGCACGCAGCGATAACAGAGGATGCAGCGCGGGCGATCGAAGAAGACTACCGGCGACCACTGCTGTTCGTCGCGGTGATTCTTCGGCTCGGTATAGAACGACGTAGCCGCGCCGTACTTGAACGTCATGTCCTGCAGCTCGCACTCCCCCCCGGCATCGCACACCGGGCAATCGAGCGGATGATTGCCGAGCAGCATTTGAATCGTCGACTTGCGCGCCTGCGCGATCTCAGGCGACTCAGTCGTGACCACCATGCCTTCGGTGACCGGGGTCGTGCACGCGGTCTGCAGCTTCGGCATCTTCTCAATCCGCACAACGCACATGCGGCATGCGGCTTGCAGCGAAAGCCCCGGGTAATAACAGAAGGCTGGAATCTCGACACCCGCCGACTTGCACGCTTCAATCAGCAGCGTGCCCGCGGGCGCGGTGAGCTTCTTGCCGTCTACTGTGAACGTTACATCTGGCATCAATGTGCTCCTGCGAGCTCGGGTTCGCCGACCGGCTGAATCTGAATGAGCAGCGGCTCCGTGCGTTTGCCGTCGAGATACTCTTCAAACTCCGAGCGAAACTTCTTCACAAACCCGAGCGTCGGCATCGCGGCCGCATCGCCAAGTGGGCAAAAGGTCCGGCCCATCATGTTCTCGGCCAGGTACTGAATATTGTCGATGTCCTTGCGGCTGCCGCCGCCCGCGTGGAAGCGGATGAGCGTCTTCTTCAGCCAGTCCGTGCCTTCGCGGCAGGGGATGCACCATCCGCACGACTCGTGCTGATAGAAATTCATCACGCGCATCGCGAACTCGACGATCGAGACCGTCTCATCGAGCACAACGATGCCGCCCGAGCCAAGCATCGTTCCAGCCTTGGCCATCTGGTCGAAGTCCAGTCCAACATCAATCTCGTCCGCCTTTAGCACCGGGCAGGAAGACCCGCCAGGCACAACAGCTTTGAGCTGCTTGCCGTCCTTGATCCCGCCCGCAACTTCATAGATTGCCTTTCGCAGCGAGTAGCCCATCGGCAGCTCGTACACGCCGGGCCGGTTCACATGGCCGCTGATGCCGAAGAGCCTCGTTCCGCCGTTGCGTTCCGTGCCTAGCTTCGCGTACGCCTCGCCGCCCATCAGCAGAATGTGCGGCACGCTCGCGATCGTCTCCGCGTTATTAATGACGGTCGGTCCGCCATACAAGCCCACGACAGCGGGGAAGGGCGGCTTGATGCGCGGCACACCGCGCTTGCCCTCGAGCGACTCCATGAGGGCGGACTCTTCGCCAACCTCGTACGCTCCCGCACCGGTCTGCGTCACGATGTCGAAATCAACGCCGTCTTTGCCGAAGATGCTCTTGCCCAGGAAGCCCTTCGCATACGCGTCCGCGACGGCCTTCTCCATGATCTTCAGCAGGTAGCGGTACTCGCCGCGCAGATAGATGAAGCCCATCTTCGCGCCGATCGCGAGGCCGGCAATCATCGTTCCCTCGATCACGGCGTGCGGATCGTCGAGGAAAATAACGTGGTCCTTGCACGTGCCAGGCTCCGATTCATCGCCGTTCACCAGCACATACTTCGGCTTCTCCGACTGCTTCGGAACGAAGCTCCACTTCATGCCGGTGGGGAATCCAGCACCGCCGCGCCCGCGCAGCCCGGATGCCTTCATCGTGTTGATGATCCAGTCAGGCCCGTTCTCAAGCGCCATCTGGACGGCCTTGTAGCCGTCGAGCTCGAGGTACTTGTCGATGTCGGCCGCGCCCTGACCGAAGCGCCGCTTCAGAACGATCACCTCATCCGGGTGCGAGACGGAGTTCGGCATTACTCCACGTCCTTTCCCTGATACGGATCACGCCCCGCGGCGTAGTCGTCCAGCACCTTGTCCATCTTCTCGGGAGTCAGGAACTCATGGAAGTCGTAGTTCACCTGCGCCGCCGGCGCCCAGCAGCACGCGCCGATGCACTCGACTTCTTCGAGCGAGAAGAGGCCATCCGGTGTCACGCCCTTGTGGTCGACGCCGAGCCGGTGCTTGCAGTGATCGAGCAGCTCATACGCGCCACGCAGCATGCAGGAGATGTTCGTGCACACCTGCACGTTGTACCTGCCTGCGGGCCGGGTGCGCAGCATCGAGTAGTAGCTCAGCACATTGCGCACATCGAGCTCGAGCAAGTCGAGGCGCTGCGCAAGCTCGGCGACGACCTCGTCCGAGACATAGCCGAGCTCATCCTGCGCGTAGAGCAGCATGGGCACGAGCGCCGAACGCTTCATGGGATAGAGCGTCACCAGCTTGTCAAACCGTGCGGCGAGCTCCGGAGAAAAAATCGAGTTGGCGATTGCGGCCATGGGTGAAATCCAGATTCCAGATGCGAGATACGAGTTGCGAAAAGCTACTGCGGATCGTGGAGCATCTCGCGGGCGAACTGTTCAGCGGCGATGTCCATCTCCTGTTGCGGTTGATTGCCGACGGTTGCTGTGCCGTCCTCGTTTAAACAAAACGCGAGCGGCGGATGATCGCTGGCTGTTACCTCGTTCGGCGTGAACCGTAGCCAGCGGCTGCCCACGCGGAGGGTGATTTCACTTGCGCTTACTTCAACAACTGCGTGCTGCGTACTGTTCAGTCCGTGAGCGGCTGCGTAGCTGCGAAGCAGAGACGCCCAGGAGGTCCAAAGTTCGGTGTGGAGGGCAGGGTCCAATGAGCTAACTGAATGCAATTAACGCTAGTTCCAAAAGCAGATAAGAAAACATCACGAGCGATCCAAGTTGATAAGACAGGTCAATACGACTCTGCTCTGTTATGTCACGGTTTCTTGCGAATTGCTTTTCAACCCGGCGACCGCTTGTCCACGGGGCGATCGAACCAATTACAAGAGCGATTGCGCTCAGCGTGTGAATTGAGGGGTGCCGCACTGAAGGTACAAGACGAACCCCGATTACGAGGACCTCGGCCATGATGCCAAGCAAGCCAGCCATCACCCACATCGCTTTGGCGTCGCCCTGAGTCCTTCCTGCCGATTTCAACGGAATTGTTCCAGTATGCGGCTTCATCGATCGATCGCCCCCAGCACAATATCCAACGACCCGATCACCGCGACCACATCGGCGATCAGTCTTCCCTTGCACATCACTTCCAAAGCCTGCAGGTTCGAGAAATCCGCATTGCGCATGTGCACGCGATACGGCTTCGCCGTGCCGTCCGACACAACGTAGTAGTTCATCATGCCGTGACCTGCTTCAACGGAGCTCGTCACCTCACCCGCAGGAACCGCAAAGCCTTCCGTCACGATCTTGAAGTGGTGGATCAGCGACTCCATCTGCGTCTTCATCTGCTCGCGGTCCGGCAGGATAATCTTTGGCGCGTCGGCAACGTAGCGGCCCTCAGGCATGCCGTCCAGCGCCTGCAGGCAGATCTTCGTCGACTCGCGCATCTCCTGCATGCGAAGGATGTACCGCGCCCATGTGTCGCCATCTGTAGACACCGGCACTTCAAAGCTGAATTTCTCGTAGCTCGAATACGGCATGTCGCGCCGCACGTCGAAGTCAATGCCCGAAGCGCGTCCCGGAGGCCCGGTAACTCCCAGCGCAATCGCATCCTGATACGAGAGGTGGCCCACGCCCTTCAGCCGTCCCATCCAGATTGGATTCGCATTCAGCAGGCCTTCGTACTCATCGATCTTCGACGGAAAGTCATCCAGGAAGGCGCGAACCCGTTTGAATAGATCGATCGGAGGCTCAAGCGCCACACCGCCGATGCGGATGTAGCTGGTCATCATCCGCTGCCCGCTCACCGCCTCGAAGAACCGCTGGATATGTTCGCGCTCACGGAAGCAGTAGAGAAACACCGTCAGCGCGCCGATGTCCATCGCGTGCGTGCCCAGCCACACCAGGTGCGAGTTAATGCGCGAGAGCTCGTTGAACAGCACGCGAATCCACTGCGCTTTGGGCGGAATCTCCAGCTCCAGCAGCTTCTCTACAGCGAGCGCATAGGCCGTGTTGTTGATCATCGGCGCGAGATAGTCGATGCGGTCAGTCAGCGGAACCACCTGCTGATAGAACTTCGCCTCGCACGTCTTCTCAATCCCCGTATGCAGGTAGCCGATGTCGGGCGCCAGCGAGATCACCGTCTCGCCATCCAGCTCAATCACCAGCCGCAGCACGCCGTGCGTCGACGGATGCTGCGGGCCCATGTTGAGGATCATCGTCTGATCCGACAGCGGGTCCGAACCCTTTGGCTTGCGGTGTGAGACTGACTCCTCGACGACGTCCTCGACGCCGGGGATGATCATGTCCTCAGCCGGCCGCAGGCCCGTCAGGGTCGCGCCCGTAATCTGCGTATTCACCCGGCCCGCAAACGGTTGCCGCGGCGGTTCCTGCGATTCAGTGGCGGGCTTCTCTGGAGCTTCGATAGCCATTAGCGGTAGCCCTCCACCGGATAATCCTTCCGCAGCGGGTGTCCGTTCCAGTTGTCGGGCATCATGATGCGCGTCAGCCGCGGGTGGCCCGCGAATGTAATCCCGAACAGATCAAAAACTTCGCGCTCATAGAAGTTCGCCGCCGGCCACACGCCGGTGATGGAATCGATGACGGGATTCTCTTCCGCCAGCCGCGCCACAATCCGGATGCGCTGCTTCAGCTTGTGCGAGAGTAGGGAATAGCTGAGCTGAAAGCGCGGCTCAGTCGGATACCAATCCACCGCCGTCACGTCCTCGAAGAAGTCGTAGCCTGCTGCCTTCGCCGCCTCGCAGGTCGCGACAATCGTCTCGGGCGCGACTGTCAGGGTCAGCTCGCCGCGGTCCCACTTCGCGTCGGCGATGAAGTTCTGGAGAGCCTGCACCGCGACATGATCGGCCAGCGCTGCCGAGACCGCCTCCTTGCCGAAAACGGCGTCAGGAGTGGCGGGTGTTTGGATTGGATCCTTGGGTTCAGACATCGCTGCGCAGCCACTCCTCAAAGCGAAACAGTTTTAAAGATCACCCCGGTCGTTCGACCAGTTCAGCACGCCCTTCTTCCACACATAGAACAGCCCCACGGCGACGAAGCCGAGGTACACGAGCATCTCCCAGAAGCCGAACAGCCGCGATCCTGTAATGTGCGGAAGCTGACGGTAGATCACCGCCCACGGCAGCATGAACACCGCTTCCACGTCGAACAGGATGAACAGCATCGCCACCATGTAGAAGCGCACGGAAAAGCGGCCGCGCGCATCGCCCACCGGGTCCATGCCCGACTCATACGTCCCCAGCTTGGTGCGTGTCCGGCGGTGTTTACCAAGGAAATACGACGCGACCACCATGAAACACGCCAGGCCGATCGCCACCAGGATCTGAATAGCGAGCGGAACATACTGCCAGATGTATGGATTGCTCTGCATGCCCATCTTTGAGTGTAGGAGTGAGGTCGTCAAGGGTCAAGGCGAGCGCCGTCAGCGCGTTCGTCCGGTCAAGCGTCAGCACGTACAAGACAAAAGACGCCTCCGAGTAGACACTGAGAGGCATCCGTGCACGTTCTTACCCTTCAAATTCTTTCGGTCATTTTCATAGCGTCACTCGTGCGCGCGGTATTCGGCTTCGGCGAGGCGCTCATCGCCGTGCCGCTCTTGGCGCTCTTTCTGCCGGTACAAATTGCCGTTCCACTGGCCGTTCTCGTCTCCATCACGATCGCCGCCGTCGTCGTCGTACAGGACTGGCGCAAGATTCATCTCCGCAGCACCGCGTGGCTGCTTCTGCCGACATTTGCCGGAATCCCGCTTGGAATCTGGCTGCTGCAATCTGCCCACCAGACACTTTTGAAAGCCGCACTCGCGACCGTGATCCTTGCATTCGCCGGCTACTCGCTCTTCGCCAAGCGCACGCCTCATCTCGAGCAGGAGAGCCGCGGGTGGTTGCTAAGCTGCGGTTTTGTCGCGGGCATTCTTGGCGGAGCTTACGGGATGAACGGCCCTCCGCTCGTCATCTATGGCGCGATGCGCCGATGGTCGCCGCAGCACTTCCGCGCGACGCTGCAGGCCTACTTCCTGCCCGCAAGCGCCGTCGTTGTGATCGGCTACGCTGTCTCCGGAATCTGGACCAAGGCCGTCACCCACGACTTCCTGATCTCGCTGCTCGCCGCGACCCCGGCCACGTTGCTCGGCACCGCGATCAACCGTCGCCTGCGAGGCGAAGCCTTCCTGCGCTACGTCTACATCGGCCTTATCGTTATTGGGATCGGCCTCCTCGCCCAGACATTCGGCCAGCGTCACCAGGCCGCCACTCAAAAGAATCCGCGGTACCACGCCACCAGCGGCCCGCCGATAACGGCAGCGACAAGTCCCCCGATGCACAGGAACGTCCCCAAAGGAATCTGACTCGCCGTCGTAGCCCGGCGTCGCGCCAGCAGCATCACGCCATAAATCGCGCCTAAGATCACGCCGATGAACAAGGCCAGCATCGCCGGAGCAAATCCCAGAAACGCCGCGATCATCGCTATCAACTTCACATCGCCCATTCCGAGTCCCTCCTGCTTCCGCACAGCTTTGTAGATCGCGCGGATCAGCCACGGCACCGCGGCCGCGCAGCAGATCGCCAGCACCCGTCCCCACACAAGATGTTCCGGCCCGGTAAGAAACACATCGCCCTGGCTCGCAAACGATCCCGGACTCGACAGCCTGAGCTGGTTCTTTGGACTGAGGTGGATATCGCCTACACCGCGCGGCAGAAAAATCGCCTGCACGCAAACCAGGAAGAACCCGATCGCCGTGCCGGTCAGCGTGAACGCATCCGGCAGCGTGCGGGTCTGCCAATCCATCACGAGCAGCCCGATGAGCAGGAAGCCGAAAAGCGCGATTCCGACGGCGGCAACGTAATGGCTCACCACGTCGCCTGTCGCCGGACGGCCAAAATCCCAGATTCTTTGCGCTTGAACTATTCCAAAGATGTGACCGCCAAGCAGCACAAACCACAGCCCCGTCGCCAGTTCCACCGCGGGATACCGCCACGGAATCGCCGCCTTGCAACTCCGGCACTTCGCCGCCAGCAGCACCCAGCTCAGCAGCGGAACATTGTCGTACCACCGGATCGGCGCCATGCAACGCGGGCAGTGCGACCGCGGCTTCACCACGCTGCGGTGCTCCGGCAGCCGCGAGATGCACACATTCAGAAAGCTGCCAAAGAGCAGGCCGAGAAGAAATGCAGGAAGCTCAAAGGCAAGCAGAACCATAGCCTGAGTATAGGTTCCGAGTTGCCCGGCGTTCGCCGAAACTGCGGCTCAGACGACCCAGCATCTACTCTGCATAAAGCGTCATAAACGCAGCGAATCCAATCAGATGGCGGCCGCTGCGAAATCGAATACTGCGCGAGCAACTACCTGCACTCTTTCGTGTTCTAGACACTGAGGGGCTTGAGACGAGAGCACGTGAAAGTCCCGCGAGTTTTTGAACGTCGGGCTCTGTCGGAGGTTGTCACTATGCGGTATCTAAAATATTTCGGGCTGATGGCGCTCCTGGCGCTGTTTGTCGGGTCTGCCAGGCCGTCTCAGGCACAAGTCTCGTTTGGCGTCGGCGTCGGCGTTCCCTATGGCGCTCCGGTGTATGAAGCTGCACCGGTTGAGATGCCTTACGGATATCCCCCGGACTGCCCTTACGGTTATTACAACTACGCTCCGTATGCCTGCGCACCCTATGGCTACTACGGTCCGAACTGGTTCTATGACGGCCTCTTCATTGGCGTCGGGCCGTGGAATGGCTGGGGCTATCGCGGTTGGGGCTGGGGCCACGGCGGCTGGTCGTGGGGTCGCGGCGGCTACGGATACGGCCCGCACCCGGGCTATGGCTATCGCGGCGGCGCAGCGTTCCGTGGCGGAGAAAGCTACCGTGGCTACGCCGGTGGTGGATACCGTAACGGCTATGCGGGCGGCACTCGCGGATACGTCGGCGGCGGTCATGCCTTTGCCGGCGGCGGCCAGCACGGATTCTCCGGCGGATCACGCGGATTCTCCGGCGGCGGCGGTGCACACTTCTCTGGCGGCGGAGGCGGCGGATTCCACGGCGGCGGCGGTGGCGGCGGCTTCCACGGCGGTGGCGGTGGTCACGGCGGCGGACATCGCTAAACCTGAATCAGCTTGACGTTCCAACGGCTACCCTCCGGGGTAGCCGTTCTGCTTTTCGCTGAACCGCACCTCTCTAGAAGTCCACGTGGGTTCGCACGCTGAACACCGCCACCGGCCCGCGGTCCCGGTTGTAGCCCGGGTGCGCGATGAACTGCAGATCCAGCGAGCTGAACAGCCCCTTCCAGTTGTGCGCCGTGTAGTAGCTCTCCAGGATGTCCTCGCGCGCGTAGCTCAGCCGGCCGTCTCCCAGCAGAAACCCGAGCCCGCCGAGCCCGAGATACGCCTGGTGGTCGCGCTTGATCGCATTCGATACCACGACCACACCAAACTTGTCGTTCGGACGCGACCATCGATTGCCGGCCAGGTCGGCGCCCATCTGGAACGTCTGGTCGACTTCGGTATAGGCGTAGCTCTCATGCCGGCCTTCGTTCCAGCCGAACCGCCCGAAAACCCGCAGATCCGCCGGAAGCTCCTGCTCGAAGTTCAGCCCCACACCATACTTCACGGTCGTGCCGAACGGATGGTCGGTAATCACCGGCGTAGCCGTCGGATCTCCATTCGCCCGCGCCGCCAAAGTCTTTGCATTCTGCACGCGGTAGTCGCCCATATTCGCCCGGTTCACGTAGCCCAGCAGCCGCACCGCACCCTGCCGCTTCGGATCGAGAAACCTTGCCAGCGGTGTGCGTGCATAGTCCACCTCGTAGTTGTCGCCGCGCGCCTTGCGCAGGCTCGACTGCAGATCGATCCCGTTCGCCACCGTCGGCATCAGCGCCATGCCGTAGCGCGCGGCAAACGGCCCATCGTCGTACTCCAGCACCGCCGCGTAGGTATATCCGCGCGTATCCGCCGCGTAGTCCCACGCGCCGTTGTTGTCTACCGTCCAGTTCAGAAACTGCAGGTGCGAGTCCGAACCCGGATTGTTCTGGTCGAACGCATCCGGCAGCCCCATCTTGCCGACGCGCAGGTCCAGCCGCCGGGCGGGTACTTTGGTGGCGAGCGAGAACTGCGTTCGCTGCGCATCCACCATCTTCGAGCTCAACCCAATCGTCTGGTGAATCTGCGCTCGCGCGACATACGGCACCGGCCCAAGCTGCGGATTCCTCACCACATCCAGATTCGTGAACCCCGCCAGACCGAGCGCCTCCGAGATCCCACGGCCGCCCGATGATTCCAAATCAAAGATCGCATCGGTGTTGTAGCGCAAATTCCCATGAAGCTGGAGGCCCGTGAACAGCGTCCCGACCATCGACGTCTTGTACTCGCCGCGCGCCAGCATCGAGTTCGGCCCCGAGTATGGCGAGTGAAACCCCGGGTGCGCTTGGAAGATGATGTTCGCCTGCCCTGATACCAGCCAGCGCTTTTCATCCGGGTGCGCGAACACCGTGAGCTGTGGCGGCTCGTTGGCCGTCGTCGCCGGCTCTTCCGCTGCAGGGGGATTCGGCGGCTGCGTCTGCCCATGCGCCGGCACCGCGGCATATAGGCACAGCATCAGCGTCAGTTTTCCGGCCAGGCGCAGACTCATGGGAATCGAAAAAATTACAGCAGAACCGATGGCAACACTGGAATCAAAATGCCGGGACACGAAACCAGCATGAAAAGGCCCGCCAGAGGAGATCTCTCCACATGGCGGGCCGGGTTAATTCACCGTCGTCTGCGGTCGTTTCGCTCTCCAGACGCGACCAGATGCCCGCGATCGGGCAGCGCTCATCGCCCGTCTCAACGAACGTGCGCGTGAGGTGCATACGGCTGAAACGCGGGATCATCGCGCTCGTCTCCGCAGGACGTCCCAAGCGGCTAACAAGGTTCTTCATGGGAGTCTCCTCCTTTCTACGCTCGGTCAGGAGCACAGGTTATGCGTGTAGTATACCCCCCTAGGGTATTAAAAGTGTCGTAAAGTTTTTTGCGGAGGACACCAGTGGAGATAAACCGTGAACGTGCCAAGCTCATCAATCGCGCCAAGCGCATCCATGGCCAGATGGAAACCATCGAGCGCTCGCTCACCGAGAACCGCGACTGCACCGACGTCCTGATGCTTCTCGCCGCCGTCAGGGGTGGCATCAACGGCCTGATGGCCGAAATCCTCGAGGACCACATCCGCCTGCACATCGGCGCCCGCCCCATGTCCCCCGAGCTCGGCGAAGAGCTCATCGACCTCGTCCGCGCCTACCTGAAATGATGCGCCACGCCCCCTTTGACGCAACGGTTCGACAATCGATTAAACTGTCATTACACGGGAAAGGAGGATGGTCCAGCCTATGAAATCTGACAGTACAAGTTGCAACACAACACGTGAGGTGACTGAGGCTTAGAGCATCCGTTGCTCTAGACCAGGCGGTTCGCAAGACCAACTCTGCCGAGGCCCATCCGACGACGGATGCCTCAGGTCAATCTCAACAGTTCACCGCGCAAGGGCTCGCCTGACAAGGCGGGCCCTTCGTGTTTCCACAGCAGATTTTCTGCCTGACCTTCGTGCAACTGTTCCACGTGGAACAATCCCGTAGCCACTGCATTTCCAATATCTAAAATCTAACCTCTAAAATCTATTTCCATGAGCGAAGCAGTCCTCGATCACGCAGAGACCACCACCGCCGACGTCCTCATCATCGCCGGCCGCCGCTTCCGCTCGCGCCTCATCGTCGGCACCGGCAAGTACAAGGACGGCCCGGAGACTGCCGCCGCCATCGAGGCCTCCGGCGCCGAGATGGTCACCGTCGCCGTCCGCCGCGTCAATCTCGACCGCTCCAAAGAATCGCTCCTCGACTTCATCGACCCGCAGCGCTTCTTCCTCATGCCCAACACCGCCGGCTGCTACACCGCCGAGGAAGCGATTCGCGCCGCGCGCCTCGCCCGCGAGGTCGGCCTCTCCGACTGGGTCAAGATCGAGGTCATCGGCGACCAGCCCACCCTCTACCCCGACGTCCAGGCCACCGTTGAAGCCACCCGCGTCCTCGTCAACGAAGGCTTCACCGTCCTGCCCTACACCACCGGCGACATCGTCTTTGCCAAGCGCCTCATCGATGTCGGCGCCGCCGCCGTCATGCCACTCGGCGCGCCCATCGGCACCGGCCTTGGCATCGCCGACACCTACACGCTGCGCATCATGCGCGAGCTCATCACCGAGGTCCCGCTCATCGTCGACGCCGGCCTCGGCACCGCCTCCGACGCCGCCCTCGCCATGGAGCTCGGCTTCGACGCCGTCCTCCTCAACACCGCCATCGCCGGCGCAAAGAACCCCGTGCTTATGGCGTCCGCGATGAAGAAGGCCGTCGAAGCCGGCCGCGAAGCCTTCCTGGCCGGGCGCATGGGGAAGAAGCTCTACGCCAGCGCCAGCTCTCCCATCGAAGGGATCTCGCGCTAGGGCGCGAGCTTCTCCTCGAGCCGGCGCTTCACCTCTGGCCACTCACTCGCCACAACCGAAAACCGCAGCGTATTCCGCGGCACAAAGTCCGCAGCCATCCTGTGCGCGCGCAGCGTGCCTTCGAGCTTCGCCCCAATCCGCTTCAACGCCGCCGCAGAGCGCTCATTCCGCTCATCCGTGCAGAAGCTCACCGAATTCATCCGCCACGTCTCGAACGCGTGTGTCAGCATCAGCAGCTTCGCCTCCGTGTTCGCCGCAGTCCGAACCGCCGGCGCCGTCAACCACGAGTAGCCAATCTCGCCGGTGTCGAACACATGCTTGCCGTAATGCGCTGAGCCCTCCGGCCACGCCCACCGCTCCAGGCCAAAGAAGCGCGTCGAGCCAATCACGACATCATCCGATTTGCGAATCGTTGCGAAGGGCAGCGCCGTTCCCGCGTCTCTCCACTTCAGCGCAGTATCGATGTACCGCTCCACCGCCCCACGCCCCACCGGCACAAGACTCCACTTGTATAGCGACGTGTCCGCAGCCGATGCTTCGACCAGCGCCGCCGCATGACTGCGCTCCAGAGGCTCCAGCCGCACGTGCTCGCCCTCAAACGTCACAAGCTCAATGCCCATCCACCGAGCTTACGACGTTCAATTCACAGCCGCTGCCCGAAGCACACGAGATCGCCATCGGGTGCGAGGACCAGCAGCTCGCGCTGGAGATACACCTTGTCCGCCGGGCCGTGTACGTCGCCTTTCGGCAGCGCGTCCAGCTTCGGCTTCAGTTCCTCATAGAGCACGTCGACATCGCGGACATCGAAGTAGTACCGGAAGTTCCTTCGTCCGCGCGGAGCATCCGCCGGGTCCTGTCGTCCCCATATGCGAATGCCGCACCCATCGCGGTCGAGGTATGCATAGTCGTTGCGATGAATATGCGAAGTGAAGCCGAGCAGTTCCTCGAAGAACTGCACTGCCGCCTCAAACTCTGACAGTGGAACATGCATGAAAGATGTTGTCTGAACCAGGTTCGGCATGCACGAAGCT
Organism: uncultured Verrucomicrobiae bacterium; assembly: GCA_963716225.1. Classification (GTDB taxonomy): domain Bacteria; phylum Acidobacteriota; class Terriglobia; order Terriglobales; family Acidobacteriaceae; genus Granulicella. Next base: position 3,484,150 of record OY970299.1, read on the forward strand.
TACCCTGACCCGGGCGCTGTGGCTGCAACGAATCGCGTCGTAGCCCGACGTGCAAAATCTTGCATTTGCCCTCAGTCCAGTGTGTACATCGCAAGCCCGCTCAGCAGCTTCGGATAAAAGTCAGTCGACTTCTGCGGCATGACTTCCAAATTCAAAGAGACGTCCTTCATCTGTTCCAGCGTCACCGGCTTAATCAGAAACGCTACGTCGGCCTTCCCATTCTTCACGCGCTCCACGGACTCAGCCGCCTCGCGATAGTAGCGAATCACCTCGCCCTTGCGAATCGTGTCCTCGTCCAACCCGAGCAGCTTCTCCAGCACTACCTTATGCAACTGCGTCACGTCGAGCTGCTGCTGCCGCGGCGAAAGCCCCGCCAGCACCGGCCGAATCGCGTCCGCCTTCGGCTTCAGCAGCAGGTTGCCCTCACGCGCCGCCGCCACAAACGTGACACCCTCCGTCTCGTTCAGCTTCGCGAGCAACTGCGCGGGACTGAGCGAACTGCCCAGCTCCTGAATGTCGAAGTACGGCTTCGCACTCTCTCCGAACTTCTTCACGGAAAAGTCTGTGAGCCCCGACACAACGCGATGCGTCGGCAGAATCGTGATCCCCGGCGCATCCATGTTCACGAACGTCATCATCATCGCCTGTTCCGGAAATGCCGGCTGCGGGAGACCATCGGGCGTGCACTTCGGCGCGGCGTTTGCATCCACGTGCAACTCCTCCGCGCGCTCGTGCATGTACGCGGTTGAAGTTTCATAACGGTGGTGTCCGTCGGCAATCAGCAGCCACTTATCCGCCATCGCATCAACCACGCGCTTGATGAGCTTTGCATCTGTGACCTTCCACACGCGATGGACGACGTGGTACTCGTCGATAATCTCCAGATCCGGTGTGCGCGCATCGTGACGAACGGACGCTCCGCTGTCGGAAGTCGCCGGCGGCGCTTCGAAGATCACCTTCTCCGCCACAAACTCCGGGTCCGAGTACAGCATGTAGATCTGCTCGCAGTAAGCGCGTGTCGCCTTGAACAGCGCCAGCCGGTCGGACTTGTGCTTCGGAAACGTCTGCTCGTGCCGGTAGACAATCTTGTCCGCATAATCGTGCAGTTGCCCAAGCGCGATAAACCCGCGCCGCTCGCGAATCTCCGCCTTCACGCCCGTGTCGCCGCCCGTTCCCGGAACGGTATACGTCTGTGAGTAACCGTAAAGCGCCGGCGCCGACTCCTCGCGCAGAATCCGCTTCGCGCGCCAGTCCTTCAGCGTCTCCGCCGCGCGCGTGTAGACGTTGTGCTCCTCATTGTCATCCGGCTGATGCTTCCCGAGCACCACGCGCACCAGATTGTACGGGCTCAGGTTGTAGTAGCGCTCCTGCATCTGCTTGTCGATCTTGTCGTAGGGCTGCGTCACGACGTCAGTCATGTTGACGCAGGTTGGATCGTAGCGAAGAGCGCGAAACGGAAAGATGCGTGCCATCCTTCCATTGTACGAAGGTTGAAGAGATCTCTCGACCGCATACACTGGAGCGAAATGGTCCTGAGAGAAGCTACGCGAGCCGACTTCGCCGAGATCATCGATCTCGCCAATCTCGCCTATCGCGGCAGAGAAGGAACCACGCCGAGCTGGAACATCGAGAAGGGAATCGTCGGCGGCTCGCGAGTCAGTGACTCGCTGTTGAAAGAGGAACTCGCCGAAAAGCCGGACGGAGCGCTGCTCGTTTATCGCGAAGAAAATGGTCCGCTGCTCGGCACGGCGTGGCTGAATCCGGAAGCCGATGGTGTGTGGTCGATGGGGCTGGTTACGATCCGCCCCGAATTGCAGAATCAGCAGCTCGGACGAAAGCTGCTCGCCGCCGCGGAGGAATATGCGCGCGTGCGTGGAGCAACACGCATGTCCATCGGTGTGCTGCATGTTCGTGACACGCTCATCGCGTGGTACGAGCGCCGAGGCTATCGCGCAACCGGCGATACCGAGCCATATCCGACCGGCGATGCTCGCTTCGGCACGCCGCTGCGCGAGAATCTGCACTTCGTCATGATGGAGAAGGAGCTCTGACGCTCAGCCTCCGGCAATTGCGCCGAGGATGATCAGCGGCTCGCGGCCGCTGACGACTTCCTGCGGCAGCGGATCGTCCGGCGATTCGTGCGAGAGATCCTCGTTACACGCGAAGAAGCGGATGAATGCGCGACGATCTTTTGTCGACTGATCGCGGATCGTTCCACAGAGAGTGGGATAGGTCGCCTCGAGGGCGTCGAGCACGCGGCGCAGCGTGATGGGATGCTCGATTTCAAGCGCGACCTCGTGATAAGTGGTGATGTTGGCGTGGCGCAGCAGGGGCGCGGGGAGTTCCACGCGAATGCGCTGCGTTGGCCGTTCCGGTTTCATGCGAGTGTCTGCACCTCAATCGAGAGCACCGGCGGCAGGTGCTCGGAGATCGTGGTCCAGGTGTTGCCGGCATCAGGCGAGCAGTAGATCTGTCCGCCGGTTGTGCCGAAGTAGATCCCGCAGTCGTCGAGCGCATCAACCGACATCGCATCGCGCAGCACGTTCACGTAGCAGTCCTGCTGCGGCAGACCTTTGGTCAGCGGCTCCCACTCATTTCCTCCGGTCTTCGAGCGGAAGACCTGCAGCTTGCCGTCGAGCGGGATGTGCTCCGAGTCGGACTTGATCGGCACAACGTAAACCGTCTCCGGCTCATGCGTGTGGATATCGATGACAAAGCCGAAGTCGGTCGGCAGATTCCCGCTGACCTCGGTCCAATTGTCGCCTGCGTCGTCCGAGCGCATGACGTCCCAGTGCTTCTGCATGAAGAGTGTCTTCGGCGTTTTTGCATTCATCGCGATGTGATGAACACAGTGGCCGACCTCCGCAGTCGGATCCGGCAGAAACTTCGAGTGGAGGCCCTTGTTGATGGGCTTCCAGCTCTTTCCGCCATCATCCGTACGGAACGCTCCCGCGGCTGAAATTGCAATCACGATGCGATCCGGATTCGTCGGGTCGAGGATCACGGTGTGGAGGCACATGCCCCCGGCGCCGGGCTGCCACCCGGGTGCCGTGGCATTCGTGCGCAGGCCGGAGAGCTCCGTCCAGGACGCTCCCGCGTCAGTGGACTTGAACAGGGCGGCGTCCTCCGCTCCCGCGAGCACCGTATCGGCGTCGGTCAGCGAGGGTTCGAGGTGCCAGACGCGCTTGAACTCCCAGGGGTGGGGGGTGCCGTCGTACCACTGGTGGGTGCCGGGGACGCCGTCGTAGGTGAACTGGGCGGAGACGGGGTTCCAGGTCTGGCCGCCGTCGTCGGAGCGCTGGACCTGCTGGCCGAACCAGCCGGAGGTCTGGGAGGCGTAGATGCGGTTGGGGTCTACGGGCGAGCCCTTCAGGTGGTAGATCTCCCAGCCGGTGAAGTGCGGGCCGGAGATCTTCCAGTCCTTGCGCTTGCCGTCGGAGGTGAGGATGAAGGCGCCTTTGCGGGTGCCGGCGAGGACGCGGACGGAGCTCATCGAGCGGTCTCCAGTGCTGTGATATCCCAGCGAACAAAGTTTGGGAGGGTACCCCCTCCCCCGGTAGTTTTTGCGCAAAGTCTTCGAAGGAGAGACTTTGAGGGTGGACTTCGGATGTTGCGAGCTCGGCCCTGAAGGACGCCGCCGGCCGCCGCCGGGCGATCTGTCCCCTACTTACAGTTTACAAGCGACGTCAAGCCCCCTGGACGAAGAATGGTGCAAGGCTTCTAAAGGAACAACGGTGCAAGCACGAGGGTGATTGTCGCGAGGAGTTTGATGAGGACGTGGAGCGAAGGGCCGGCGGTGTCCTTGAAGGGATCGCCGACCGTGTCGCCGACGACGGCGGCCTTGTGGGCGTCCGAACGCTTGCCGCCGTACTGGCCGGTTTCGATGAATTTTTTGGCGTTGTCCCAGGCGCCGCCGCCGTTGTTCATGAGCATGGCGAGCAGGATGCCCGCAATGGTGCCGACCATGAGCAGGCCGGCGACCGCGGTCGCACCGCCGAGGTTCACGGGAATGCCGTTGATGGTGGGGACGTTCATCATCTGACCGGGAGCGAGGGTGACGGAGCTGGTGCCGTAGCTCGCGGAGAAGTTGCGAAAGATGAGGCCGACGGCGACCGGAAGCCCGACGACGAGCAGGCCGGGGAGGACCATCTCCTTGAGCGCGGCGCCGGTGACGATCGACACGCAGCGCGCGTAGTTGGGCTTGGCTGTGCCTTCCATGATGCCGGGATTCTCGCGGAACTGCGCGCGAACGTCCTCGACGACCTTCTCGGCGGTACGGCCGACGGCCTTGATGGCCATGGAAGAGAAGAGATAGACGAGCATGGCGCCGAGCAGCGCGCCGACGAAGACCGGGATCTCGGCGAGGTTGACGTTGGTGAACGACCAGCCGGGCGGCATGTAGCCGTTGGGGCCGGCGGCGGCGACCTTGTCGACGACGATGGTGCGGACCTCTTCGAGGTAGGCGGAGAAGAGCAGGAAAGCGGCGAGCGAGGCCGAGCCGATGGCGTAGCCCTTGGTGAGGGCCTTGGTGGTGTTGCCGGCGGAGTCGAGCTTGTCGGTGATGTTGCGGACGGCTTCAGGCTGGTGCGACATCTCGATGATGCCGCCGGCGTTGTCGGTGATGGGGCCGAAGGTGTCCATCGCCAGGATGTAGGCCGCAGTGGCGAGCATTCCCATGGTGGCGATGGCGGTGCCGTAGATGCCCTTGGCGTAGTCGGAGATGACGAGGATGCGGCCGTAGGCGTCGGTGGCTCCGGCAAGCGCGCGCACGCCGCAGTAGTAGCTGGCGAGCAGGGCGATGGAGATGACGATGACCGGCAGCGCGGGCGTCTCCATACCGACGGCGAGGCCGGAGATGATGTTGGTGGCCGGGCCGGTGAGCGAGGATTTGGCGATGAGCTGGACGGGGCGGTAGCGGCTCTCGGTGTAGTACTGCGTGATCCAGACGAAGAGGAACGCGGTGATGAGGCCGATGACGCCGGAGAGGAAGAGCCAGCCGGGTTCAACGCCGGGGCCGTTGAGCATGTTCCAGACGACCAGCGCGAGGCCGGCGAGCGCGATGACGGCGGTGACGTAGAAGCCGCGGTTGAGAGCGCGCATGGGGTCTTCGGTTTCGGAAGAGCGGACGACGGAGACGCCGACGATGGACGCGATGAGATTGATGGCGTGGATGATGAGGGGGAAGAGAATGCCCTTGATGCCGAAGACGGGAAGAGCGCGGCGCCGAGGATCATGGCGCCGACGGTTTCAGCGGCGGTGGACTCGAAGATGTCGGCGCCACGGCCGGCGCAGTCGCCGACGTTGTCACCGACGAGGTCGGCGATCACGGCGGGGTTGCGGGGATCGTCTTCGGGGATGCCGGCTTCGACCTTGCCGACCAGGTCGGCGCCGACGTCGGCGGCCTTGGTGTAGATGCCGCCGCCGAGCTGGGCGAACAGGGCGACGAGCGAGGCTCCGAAGCCGAAGCCGACGAGCTCATAGACCACTGCGGTTGGGTTTGTCGTCCCGCCATAGGCGAGGAAGAGCACGCTGACGCCGATGAGAGCGAGCGCGACGACCACAAGGCCGGTGACGGCGCCACCGCGGAGGGCGGCCTGCAGGGCTTTGTTCAGCGAGGTGCGCGCAGCGGAGGCGGCGCGAATGTTGGTGCGGATGGAGACGTACATGCCGGTGAAGCCGGCGATGCCGGAGCAGGTGGCCCCGACCAGGAAGCTGACGACGGTCTGGACGGCGATGCCGTGCGTGCGCGGCGAGATGAAGTAACCGATGAAGATGATGACGGCGAGGATGGCGGCGATGATGCCGATGGTGCGGTACTGGCGAGCGAGAAAGGCTTCGGCGCCCTCACGGATGGCGTTGGAGATCTCCTGCATGTCCGGCGTTCCGGTATCGCCGGCGAGCACGGAGCGGGCGATGACGGCCGCGGCGATGAGGGCGAGAACGCCGACAGCGAGCGCGATCCAGAGCCAGATGATGTCATTGGAGGAGACGGTGGGGGCGGCTGGGTAATAGGTCTGAATGGCCAGCAGAGCCGCGGGTGCGCCGAAATGCATGAAGAGGTGTCCTCCTGAAGGGGAGCAGGGTCAAAAGTAGGTTGTCCGGTCTGGAAGGAGACCGCTGGGCGTGCTCCCGTATGAGGGGAGACTGGCGAATTAGAGCATTATCAATGGGAAGGGGTCAATCGAAACGAAACGTCTACGGTGCGATAACAGCCCGAAATCGCTTTAGCGACTAATTGCTGCTGCCGGAAGACACGACGTGGCTGTGTTCGGCGCAGATCTGCTGGAAGAAGGCGTCCTGCTCGCCGGGCGTGAAGCCGTCGCGGGGGTACGCGCAGAGCAGATGGAAGGAGTGCCGGCGGGCCAGCTCGTTCCAGAGCTGTTCGAGGCGGACGGCGGCGTCGCGCTTGCCTTCGGCCCAGAGCAGGGCGACCATCTCGCCGAAGGCGACGGGGAAGGTCACGTCGGGGCCGAGGTTGACTTTGGCGTAGAGGAGCACGGGATGGAGGGTGGAGAAGAAGCGGTCGGCGTCGGGCATGCCGTCGACCATGAACTTCTCGAGGGTAGCCTCGGCGTCCAGCAGGACGTACCGGCCGTTGCGGACGGCGAGGGAGAGATCGATGCCGGCGGCACGCAGCCGCTGGGCGATGCCCTGGCGGTGAGGCGCGGCGGCGATGACGACCGAGACTCCGCCGGCTTCGAGGGCGCGGCGGATGGTCTCGCTCAGGTTGTCGAGGAAAGCGGCGTCGTCGGCGTAGAGAAGTCGACGGAATGCGTGCCGGACCGAAGATCAGGGCGCGGGTGGATGTCGCATCCAGACGGGACCTGACTGATTTGTCGTTCGGGCGTGCTCAATCGGGCCAATTGTACTCCGGGCAAGAATTAAAAATGTCTTGGGTGAGATGGTGTTCTGCGGCAGATTACTGCCTGGCGGTGGGGAATGTCGGCGAGCGAACAAATGGTGACGCCAGTTCGGGGGGCCGGAAGATGATGCGGAGTGTTATGGCAGTGTGGCGAAGGAGGGCTGGGCGGTGCGATAGTTATAAGCGCAGGGCTCCTGACGCGACCTGGGGACGGGCGTTGAGGGGCGCGAGGTGCCGTATGCGGTGCTTGCAGTTGGGCCGGGGTGGACGTGGTGTAGAGGGTGATCGGCGCGGCGGGACGGTGCTGTGGCCGGTGTTGCTGCTGGTGCTGCTGGGAATCGGCGGGGCCGGGCGGGCTCGAGCGCAGGAGAACCCGCTGGGCGATGTGAAGACGCCGACGCCGCCGGCGCCGAGCGAGAGCAACGAGCCGCGGATCGTGATTACGGGCAAAGATGTCCCGAGCAAGGCGACGAGTGCGGCGGGAGCGACGATTCGTGTGGACGCGAACCTGGTGCTGGTTCCGCTGACGGTGACGGATCCGATGAACCGGCTGGTGACAGGGCTCGAGAAGGACAACTTCCAGGTTTACGACAGCAATTATCTGCAGACGATCAAGAGCTTTGCGGTGCAGGATGCTCCGCTTTCGATTGGGATTGTGTTTGACCTGAGCGGGAGCATGCAGTCGAAATTTTTGCGCGCGCGCAAGGCGCTGACGGCGTTTTTGCGGACCTGCAACCCGCAGGATGAATTTTTTGTGGTGGGGTTTAATGACCGGCCGGCGGTGCTGGTTGATTACACATCTGATGTGGAAGACGTCGAAGCACGTATGGTGATGCTGCACCCGGAGAACCGGACGGCGCTGATCGACGCGATGTATTTGGGCGTGAACAAGCTGCGGCAGGCGCGCTATCAGAGGAAGGCGCTGCTGGTGATTTCGGATGGCGGCGATAATCGCAGCCGGTACACGGAGGGCGAACTGACCAGGATTGTGCGCGAGAGCGAGGTGCAGATTTATTCGATTGGCATCTTCGACGCGTTTGCGCCGACGGAAGAAGAGGTGAACGGGCCGACGCTGTTGAATGAGATTTCGGAGTCGACGGGCGGACGGTTGTTTCGCGTGATGGACATGCAGGATTTGAGTGATATCGCGGAGAGGATCAGCGAAGAGTTGCGCAACGAATACGTGATTGGATATACGCCGACGGACCGGCGACGCGACGGGCAATGGAGGAAGTTGCGAGTGAAGCTGATGGAGCCTGGCGGGCTGCCTCCGCTGACGGTGCACAGCCGCGAGGGCTACTATGCGCCGACGCAGTAAGGCTGCGGGCTTTTTTTTGATGGTGGGAGTAACGGCGGGTGCGCAACAGGCGAGCTTGCAACAGGCGAATCTGCCTGAATGGCCACGCGTTCGAGTGAATGTGTCGATCATCGACCGGAACGGCGCGCCGGCGGTGGGCGTGGACGCCGATGCAGTGGAAGTCAGGGACGACAAGACGTTGGTCAAGGATGCAGTGCTGCGCCCGGCGGGAAACGCGCCCGAGTCGGTCTGCCTGCTGGTGGATACGTCGGGCTCGACGTACCAGGCGCGTGGCGTGATTGATGCGGAAGTGGATGAGCTCATCAATAAGCTGCCGGCGGCTGACGAGCTGTGTCTTGTGGATTTCGCCACGTCGGCGTACGTGGATGCGCCTCTGACGATGGACCGCGGGCTGGTGAGGAAGGGGCTGAGCTATTTGAAGTCGTCGGGCGGCTCCGCGATGCTGGATGCGATGGAGGCTACGTCGCGGTACATGGAAAAGAATGCTCATTTTGAGCAGCGGGTGATCGTTCTGGTGAGTGATGGAGGGGACAACGCGTCTAAGCATAATGCGGCCCAGGTGTGGGACGTACTGCACTGGCCGGAGGCGCCGGTTGTTTATTCGATTGCGAACCGGAGTGAAGGCCGGACCGAGACCGCCGATTGGGAGTCGATGGTGAATCTTTCCGAGCGGACCGGCGGACTGGCGTTTCCCGTGGAGAGAGCGAATGAGGCCGTACCGGCTGCGGACCATTTGATCGAGGCTGTACGAGGAAGGTATGAGCTGGAGTTCACGGCGAGTGATGCCGCGCCGGATGGGAAGAAGCGGAAGTTGCGTGTGGCAGCGGATGAGGACTTGCGCACGCAGAAGATGAAAGTCGTGGGGCCGGATGGATATGTGGCCGCGCGGCAGTGAGGATCGATTGAGGATAGTTGGAAAATTGGTGGTCTGGGCGACGGTGCTGACGAGCACGGCCATGACACCTGGAGTCCGGGCGCAGACGGCGCCCGTGCAGTCGCCTGCAAGGCCCGCACAGACAACCGGCCAGCAGCAGGTACCGACGGTTGACAGTGACCCGGTGCCATCGCCGGACCCTGACCGGACGCTGGTACCGGCGCCGACCGGACCGCCGAAGCCGGGCGAGATCACGAGACAGAATGGGCAGTACACGCTGCGCGAGAACGCGTACGAGGTGCGGCTGAATGCGTCGGTGATCGACGGCAACGGGCAGCCGGTCGAGGACCTGCCGCAGGATGCGTTCCATGTGTACGAGGACGGCGTGCCGCAGACGATCGTCGGCTTCCGGCATGAGGATGTGCCGGTGTCGATGGGGATTCTGATCGACAGCTCGGGCTCGATGTACGACAAGCGCGCGGCGGTGGATGCGGCGTCGCTGGATCTGGTGCGGCTGTCAAACCGGCAGGATGAGGCGTTCCTGGTGGACTTCAGCTCGGAGGCGTATATCGACCAGGACTTCACCAGCGACATCACCAAGCTGCAGCAGGGATTGGCGTATATCAAGTCCAGCGGAGGGACGGCGCTGTATGACGCGGTGATCGCGTCGGCGGATTATCTCTCGAAGAACGCGAAGCGCTCGAAGCAGGTTTTGCTGATCGTGACCGATGGCGATGACAATGCGTCGAGCGCCACGCTGGAGCAGACGATCCGGCGCGTGCAGGATCTCGATGGGCCGGCGATTTATTGCATTGGGCTATTGTTCGGCGAGGACGTGAGCCACTCCGAGGCGCGGCACTCGCGCGAGGTGCTGACGGAGCTGGCGGCGCAGACGGGGGGCATAGCGTACTTTCCGCGGTCGCTGAAGGAGGTGGATGGGATTACGCGCGAGGTGGCGCAGGACATCCGCTCGCAGTACACGATTGAGTACCGCTCGACGAAGTCTCCGGAACTGGGCGGATACCGGCAGATTCACGTCGAGGCGAAGCAGAAGGGATACCACGGCTTGCAGGTGAGGACACGCTCAGGATATTTTCCGAGGGTCGCCGCTGTGGGTGGGGCAGGCAACGGGACGACTGGAGATTAATCAGCAGCGTGCGGACTGGAACTGATGTAACTCAACTGGTGGGGCACACGCCGATGGTGCGGCTGGGGAAGCTGGCCGGCGCGGATTGTGCCGAGGTGTGGGCGAAGCTGGAGACGATGAACCCGGGCGGAAGCATCAAGGACCGCGCGGCGCTGGGCATTGTGCTCGACGCCGAACGGCGCGGCGTGCTGAAGCCCGGCGGCACGATCGTCGAAGCGACGGCGGGCAACACCGGCGTCGGCCTGGCGCTGATCGGCGTGCAGCGCGGCTATCGCGTGAAGCTGTTTGTGCCGGAAGGCTATGCGGAAGAGAAGTGCATGCTGATGCGCGGACTCGGCGCGGACGTGGTGCGCACTCCGGAGTCGGAGATGATGGCCGGCGCGATACGGCGGGCGCTCGCGTTTGAGCAGGAGACCGATGGGGCGTTTGCGGCGCTGCAGTTTGAGAATCCGGCGAACGCCGACTTCCACGAGGAAACGACTGCGGAGGAGATCTGGACCCAGATGGGGGGCCGCATCGATGCTGTGGTCATCGGCGTCGGCTCTGCAGGGACGTTCACGGGGATCGCGCGCTGCTTCAAGAAGCGGCTGCCGAGTGTTATTACGGTCGCGGTCGAGACGCAGGGAAGCATTCTGCAGGGCGGCGAGCCCGGGCCGCACAAGGTGGAGGGCATCGGCGTGTCGTTTGTGCCGGCAAACTTTGACCGCAGCGTGACGGACCGGATCGTGAAGGTGACGGATGATGATGCGTTCGCGACGGTGACGCGGCTGGCGCGCGAAGAGGGCGTGCTGGCTGGGTCGAGCTCGGGCGCGAATGTGTTTGCGGCGATCGCGATCGCGAAGGAGCTGGGGCCGGGCAAGCGCGTCGTCACCGTCGTTCCCGATTCCGCCGAGCGGTATCTGTCGAAGGGCATTCTGGGCGACTGCGGCTAGGGCGAGATTCGAGATGCGAGATGCGGGATGGGGGATGTGAGATGCGAGTGAGTGGGGCTCGCTGAGCAGCGTTTGACGTCGTTCTTTGGAAATTGACGGGAGCTGGTGTTTTCTCCGGGCGTGTAGTCTCTTGCATCAGAGTTAGTGCGAACTCAAGGAGAACAGGATGCTGGAGTTAAGCACGATCAACGATATCTTCGCGGGGATTGCGGAGCGCGGCGATGGGACTGTGGCGATGTGTAAGGGCGCCGAGGGGTGGACGCCGATTGCGGCGCGGACAATGTACGGCCGTGTGCGCGCGCTGGTCGAGGTCCTGGATGGCTGGGGCATCAAGCGCGGCGACCGCATCGCGATCATCAGCGAGAACCGGTGGGAGTGGCCGGTGGCGGACTTTGCGTGCATGGCGATTGGCGCGGTGGATGTGCCGCTGTACCAGACGCTCTCGCCGGAGCAGGTGGGATATATGCTCCGCGACTCGGGCAGCCGCGTGGTGTTTGTCTCGACGCGCGAACAGTACGACAAGGTGGTGAGTGCGGGCGAGCTGCCTGCGGTCGAACGCGTGGTGGTGTTCGATGCAGGCGACTTTCCGAACGCGGAGCACCTGAGCAACCTGCTGGAGCCGGCGCCGCAGCTTGAGACGCGCGACGCAGCGTTTGATGCCCGGCTCAGCGAGACCAAGCCGGAAGAGCTCGCGACGATTATTTACACCTCCGGAACGACCGGCGATCCGAAGGGCGTGATGCTGACGCACAAAAATCTTTGCGACAACCTGCATCACTCGACCGACGATCTGCAGATTAGTGAAGGCGACTCGGCGATCTCTTTTCTTCCGCTGAGCCATGCGCTGGCGCGGCATCTGGATTATGCGATCTATGCGCACGGCGGATACCTGGCGTATCTGCCGGGATTTGACCGCTTGCCGGCCGCGATGAAAGAGGTGAAGCCGACGATCTTCCTGGCGGTGCCGCGTGTCTTCGAGAAAGTCCGGCAGGGAGTGGAAGGCAAAGCGCATGGAATGCGGAAGCGCATTTTGAACTGGGCTCTAGGCCGCGGGCGCACGCAGAAGGAACGCATCGTTGCGGGCGAGCAGCCGGACTCGCTGGGATGGAAGATTGCGCACAAGCTGGTGTTCTCGAAGATTCACGAGGCGTTCGGCGGCAATGCGAGGCTGTTTATCTCCGGCGGAGCGCCGCTGGGCAAAGAGACGACGGACTGGTTTTTGAGCGCGGGGATTCGCGTGTTTGAGGGTTACGGCATGACCGAGACCTCGCCGGTAATTTCGCGCAACACGTATGCGTCGTACAGGCCGTACACGGTCGGCACGGTGATTCCGAACATCGAGACGCGGCTGGCGCAAGATGGCGAGCTGGAGGTGAAAGGGACTTCGGTGTTTAGGGGTTACTGGGGCAACGAAGAAGCTGCGAAGAAGGAGTTCACGCCGGATGGATGGTTCAAGACCGGCGACATCGCGAAGGTGGAGGACGGCTTTCTCTCGATCACGGACCGTAAGAAGGAGCTGATGAAGACTTCGGGCGGGAAATATATAGCCCCGCAGCCGCTCGAGAGCCGCCTGAAAGTGGATGCGTTGGTGGGACAGGCGGCGTTGATCGGCGACCAGCGCAAGTTTGTGAGTGTGCTGATCTCGCCGAATTTTGACGCGCTCGAGAAGTGGGCACAGCAGAACGGTGTGGCGACGAAGGAGCGCGCGAAGTTGGTGGAAGACGCGAAGGTGAAGCAGGTGTACAAGTCGATCGTCGACCGCGCGAATCAAGGGCTGGGGCATCATGAGACGATCAAGAAGCTCGCGATTGTGCCGGATGAGTGGACGCCGGAATCGGGCGAATTGACGCCGAGCATGAAGCTGAAGCGACGCGTCATTAATGAGAAATACAGGGGCAGGATCAACGCGATCTATGGCGGCGCAGATGGCGAGTAAGGTTTTTGCTTCGCTTGTTGTGGTGGCCTTGGCGGCGGGTGCGCCCAACCTGGGGGCAGCGCAGCAGGCGCGCTCAGCGCCGGGTGCAGTGCCGACCGATCATTACGGGCCGCCTGCGTGCAGCGTTGGAGGGACGGCGCCCGCGAAGAACGACGCGCTGGATCGCGCGCGTGCCGAGCAGAAGGATGCAGTCGAGAACTCGCACATTCTTCTCTCCGGCGAATCTCTCCCCAACTTCGATGTCGAGCGCTACAAGCTGATCGAGTACGGCGAGTGCACGGGCAACGGCGGGTGCTACTGGGCCGACCTCGATGCGCAGTACCGTCGCGCGGAGGCGGCCCTGAAGGATGAGATTTCCGCGAGGAGCCTGGGCCGTGGCGCGCACGGTCAGCTTGCCGGCAAGGGTGCGGAGAAGCTGGCCATCGTGATGGATATCGACGAGACCACGCTGACGAACTGGTGTGAAAAGCGGCGCGAGGATTTCGGCTATATTCCGTCGCTGTATCGGCCGTGGGAGGTCAGCCCGGAGGCGGCTGTTGCAATTCCCGGCGCGCTGCGGCTGTTCAACGAGGCGCGTGAGGCGGGCGTGGCAGTATTCTTCATCACCGGCCGGCCCGGCAAGGGAGATGCGCGATCGCAGACTGCCGATGCAAATGATGAGACGGCGGCGACGGCGCGGAATCTGGAGGCAGCGGGATTTCGCGGTTACGCCGGGCTGCGGTTGCGCAACGGACCGGAGAAGCAGATGCCGACGATTGCGTATAAGTCCGAAGAGCGCAGGCTGATTGCGGCGGATGGATACAGGATTCTGCTGAGCGTGGGGGACCAGTGGAGCGATCTGCTGGGAGAGCCGCAGGCGGATGTGAGCGTGAAGCTGCCGAATCCGTTCTACTTCATTCCGTGAGGCGAGGGTCCAGGGGCGAGGGTGCAGGGTCCAGGGTCCAGAGAGCCGAAGCGGCTGATCGTGTGAGAGTATCGAAGGACTTTATGGGGCTTTTGCAGCGGGCGAAGCGTGAGGGTGGGAAGTATCTGAACCCGGTGCCGACGGCGCTCGGCGGATTTCGGCTGATGTTGAAGGTGCTTCCGCTGTACTTCAGCAATAAGGCGGAGACGGAGCCGAAGATTCCTTTGGGGCCGTTCCGGACGGATGTGCGGGTGTTTCGCCAGCCGCCGGCGAGCGGGTTGCGGGTGACGTGGTTTGGGCACTCGTCCATGCTGCTGGAGATGGATGGCGCCTCACTCCAGCGAGCAAGCTCGCCGGGGACCCCGGCACGTGTGCTCATCGACCCGATATGGGAGGAGCGCGCGAGTCCGCTGCAGTGGTTTGGGCCGCAGCGGTTCTTTCCGGCGACGATGGCGCTGGAGCAGATGCCGGATCTGGACGCGGTGCTGATCTCGCACGACCACTACGACCACCTGGGCGCGGATACGGTGAACCGGCTGTCGCGGATGAATGCGACCGCGCGGGCGGTGTGGGTGACCTCGGCCGGTGTGGGCAAGAGGCTGCGCCAGTTTGGCGTGCCGGAGGGCCGGATTCGAGAGCTGGACTGGACCCAGTCGACGGAAGTGCCTACGGGTACGGCGGGGTCGGGCGGCAGTGTGCGGTTCACGGCGTGGCCGGCGCGGCACTTTTCGGGCAGGATGCCGTGGGACCGGTTCACGACGCTGTGGAGCTCGTTTGTGATCGAGGCCGCGCAGCACCGGGTGTTCTTTGGAGCAGACTCGGGGTGGTGGGAGGGATTTGGCGAGATTGCGGCGCAGTATCCGGAGCGGGAGGATGGGAGCCGGTTTGACCTGACGATGCTGGAGATTGGGGCGTTTCATCCGCTGTGGGCGGAGATTCATTTGGGCCCGGAGGGGGCGGCCCGGGCGTATGAGGCGATGGGCGGGCTGGCGAAGGCGGGGCCGCTGATGCCGATCCACTGGGGGATGTTCAACCTGGCGCTGCATGGGTGGCGCGAGCCGATTTCGCGCCTGGAAGAGCTGGCGGAGCGCGAGGGAATGGCGTTGTGGACGCCGGAGCCTGGCGTTCCGACGGAGGTGGTTGAGGGCAGCGGGCAGACTCGATGGTGGGCGGACCCGTTTCGGCGGTTTTAAGGCGCTCATTTTCGTGCAAAAACCGCGATATTTTGGCTCAAAAGGGCGCGATTCTTTAACCGCCAATACTCGAAATAAATGCCCGCGGAACGGCTGGACAGGTTAGAAACTTGCCAAGAGCCAAGGAATGCAGGACCTGGCCGCAGGATTTCGGCTTGTCTAAGGCAGGGAAACCGGGTAAAAGAAGAAACGCCCGAGAGATTGATTCGAAAGGCTCCGAACGAGCCTAAGGAGAACACATGGCTGCACAGGCACAGACCGCATTGCGCGAGGTGATGGATATCCGGCAGGCGGCGGAGTACCTGGGAATCAGCGGCGACACGCTTTACCGCTATGCGAGCGAGGGGTTTGTGCCGGCGTTCAAGCTGGGGAACCGCTGGCGCTTTCGGAAGAGCCTGCTGGATAGCTGGATGGATGAGAAGAGCGGTGTGAGCCCGGCTCAGGCTCCGGTGGACGTGACGAAGAAGAAGCCCGTGGGGAAAGCAAGGTAGGCGGACCAGACGGTCACCAGACCATTTTGTAGACGTTTCCCCGGTTGTCGATAGCGACGCCTTTCTGGCCGTCGAGGGATTCAACCTGAAGAACGGTGCCTTGCGGCCCTTTGAAGATTCCCTGGTCCAGCGTATTGCCCAACACGCGCGCGACGAAGTATCCCTGACCGAAGACAGCATCCCACGCGGCAGCCAGGTCAGATTGAGGTGGAAATCCTGCCGGAGAACCCAGCGGAGCGGTGTTCATGGGCGCCTTTTTGACTGTCACAATTTCGCCCTGAAGGACCTCACCGTTGGCGACAGTCCACGATTTCAGCAGACGGAAGGGAGGGCCAGCAGACACCACTCTGAATTTCATGTGGCCTGCATAAACTGTCTGCGGCGCTGAAGACGCGAGTGGTCCTTGAACAGGATAAAGTTTCTGTGCCAGGGCGATACCGCAGGATGCAGTGATGGCCATCATTATGGCGAGCCGTTTCAGGTTGTTCGTCATGATGATAGAACGAGCATTCCCGCAAAAAGACTCCGTCCGTCGCTGCTCACGCGCGCTGCAGGGTGAAGTGGGTGATTTCGGCGGGGCAGTTGAGGCGGAGGGGGAGGCCGACCGTGCCGAGGCCGCGGTTGACGTAGAGCTCCATCTGGCCGAACTGGAAGCGGCCTTCGATGTACTTTTTGCCCATGGGCGGGAGGATGAGCGGGCCGAGGATGGGCAGGCGCACCTGGCCGCCATGGGTATGGCCGGAGAGCATGACGTCGATCCAGGGGAAGCGGGGGTGGCGGATGACGTGGTCGACGTAATCCGGCTCGTGGCACATGAGGATGACGGGCGCGCGGGTGGCGGCGGGCACGGTGAGGTTGAGGTCGGGGTCGCGGGTGCCGGCGTCGTCTGAGCCGCAGAGCCAGAAGAAGTCGTGGCCGCGCTCGATGGGGACGTAGCTGTCGACGAGGACGGGGGTGCCGTGGGCCTCGAGCGGCTGGATGACGTGGCCGGCGCCGACGGCGACGTCGTGGTTGCCGAGGCAGGCGAAGCGTTGCGGGACGCGGAGCTCGGAGAGGATCTCGGCGGCGACGCCAGCAGCGTGCCAGGCGATGGAGTCTGCGCCGGGGCCGCGGCTGATGAAGTCGCCGGTGAGGAGGACGAGGTCAGGCTTCAGCTGGTTGATCGTGGCGACGGCGCGGCGCAGGAACCAGGCTTCGGTGAACTCCTCGAGGTGGATATCGGAGAGCTGGACGATGCGGAAGCCGAGGAAGGAATCGGGCAAGTTGCGGAGGGCGAGGGTGTGGTGGGTGACCTCGATCTCGTGGCGCGCGTGGGTACCGGCGAAGGCGGCGAGAGAGAGCCCGGCAGCAGAGCCACCCAGGAGGAAACCACGGCGCGTGAGGCTGCGCAGGGCTGGTCCCGAGTCAAGGTGGTGTGCTCGCGTGGGTTCGACGGGCATAGAGAATGATACCGAGGATTCCACCCCAGGGAACAGAGCTTGCTGGGGACCCCGGCTTTCAAGGGCACCCGGGATTCCGGGGCACGCCGGGTAGAATCAGTTCGATGCAGCATCGACCGAGACGGCAGGCAGCGCTGGAAGCGGCAAGAGGTGCAGGAGCAGATGCGCTGGTGGTGACGCATCTGGCGGACGTGCGGTGGCTGAGCGGATTTACGGGCTCGAGTGGAGCGGTGGCGTTGGGCAGGAATGGCTCAGCTCTGTTTACAGACGGCCGTTATACGACGCAGGCGAAGGCCGAAGCGGCGGGGCTGAGGGTGGTGATCGGCAAGGGATCGCCGGGAGCGCAGGCGGCGGCGTGGCTGGCGGAGCGCGGGGCGAAAAAGTGCGGCTTCGACGCGGTGAATATGACGGTGGCGGGGCTGGACGCGATGCGCAAGGCATTGCCGGGCAGTGTGCGGCGAAGTTTTCTTGTGGCGACGCACGGCCTGGTGGCGCGGCTGCGTGAGGTGAAGGACCCTGACGAGATTCGGAAGACGCGGCGAGCGGCGGCGCTGGGATGCAGGTTGTTCGAAGGCGTGCTGACGAACCTGAGCGCGGGCGAGACGGAGAGCGAGATTGCGCTGGTGATGGAGCTGGAGGCGCGGCGCGCGGGCGCGGAGGGCATGAGCTTCGAGACGATTGTGGCGAGCGGGAAGCGCAGCGCACTGCCGCATGGACGGGCGAGCGCGGCGAAGCTGCCGCATCGTGGATTTGTGACGCTGGATTTTGGTGTGGTGCTGGATGGGTACTGCTCCGATATGACGCGAACTGTTCACCTTGGAAAGGCCACGCAGCGCGAGTTCGACGTGTATCATTCGGTGCTGGAAGCGCAGCAGGCCGCTGTTTCCGCGGTGGCTGCCGGCGTGCGCTGTGCGGATGTGGATGAGGCGGCGCGGTCGGTGCTGCGCAAGGCAAAGCTGGACCGCTGGTTTACGCATTCGACGGGCCACGGAGTGGGATTGGAGATACATGAAGGACCGCGGGTCGCGGCGAAGCAGGAGCAGGTGCTGGAACCGGGAATGGTGATTACGATTGAACCCGGAGTCTATCTGCCAGGAGAATTTGGAGTTCGCATCGAAGATATGGTGCTGGTGACGGACAGGGGACGCGACGTGCTGACGAAGGCGAGCCCGAAGACGTGGATGGAGCTGTAGGGCAAGTGGTTAGTGGTTAGTAGTCAGTGGTTAGTAGTCAGTGGTTAGTAGGAGAGACAGGAGTTGTGGTTGATGGCAGACGATCTGCAGCAGCTCAAAGAGCTGGTTGAGTTTTTGAAGGCGAATGGTATCGCCGAGTTCGACATAGAGCGGACCGATTTGAAGGTGCGGCTGAAGTTTGCGGGGCTGCAGCCTTCGACGGGCGTTGATGTTTCGAGCCTTTCGAATCTGGCGAGCGCGATTGCGGCGCAGGGAACGCCGCAGGTGGTGGCTGTGCCGGCGGCGCTGCCGAATGTGCAGGCTGCAGGTGGGCCGGTTGCGCAGGGAGTTGGGGCGGCGAGTGGAGCGGCTGCGGCGGGGCAGGCGCCTGTTGCTGCGGCAGAAGGGCCGGAGGCGGGCGCGCACATTGTGAAGTCGCCCATTGTGGGGACGTTCTATGAATCGCCGTCGCCGGATGCGGACGCGTTCGTGAAGGTGGGCGATCGTGTGACGAGCGGGCAGGTGCTGTGCATCATTGAAGCAATGAAGCTGATGAATGAGATTGAAGCGGATGCGTCCGGCGAGATCGTGAAGATCTTTGTGAAGACGGCGCAGCCGGTGGAGTATGGGCAGTCGCTGTTTGCGATCAGGCAGTGAGGCGAGTGGTTCGTTGTTAGTTGTTAGTAGGTAGTGAAAGGCGCGATGGCCAGCCGTTTCGCCGGAGTGGGAATGAAGCGCAGTGTAGAGGCACAGAAGACTTCGATCTGGATGATGTGGTTTTTGGCTGTGTTCGCCGCAGTGCAGGTTTATGCGCATCGCGATGCGTTTACATTTTGGGCAGGTATCGTTGGGCTGGCTTTGATGCTGCCTCTTGCAGTTTTCTCGACATATCGGCGGCTGATTGAAGCGCGGCGCGGCGAGTAGGTAAAGGGATTGAATGTTTCGTAAGGTTCTGATTGCCAACCGGGGTGAGATTGCGCTGCGCGTGATCAGTGCGTGCAAGGAGATGGGGCTTCGCACGGTTGCAGTGTATTCGGAGGCCGACCGGAACAGCCTGCACGTGAAGTTTGCGGATGAGGCGATCTGCATTGGGCCGCCCCCATCGAAGGACAGCTACCTGAATATTCCGGCGGTGATCTCGGCCGCGGAGATTGCGGGTGCGGACGCGGTGCATCCCGGGTATGGATTGCTGAGTGAGAACGCAAACTTCGCGGAAGTGTGCAGGGCGTCGAATATTAAGTTCATCGGGCCGCGGCCTGAGGTGACGCGCATCATGGGCGAGAAGTCCACGGCGCGGCAGACGATGAAGCAGGCGAAGGTGCCGATTCTGCCGGGCAGCGAGGGCATCCTGGAGAACGAGGAAGAGGCGCTCGCGACGGCGGAGAAGATTCGCTATCCGGTGATCCTGAAGGCGGTGGCCGGCGGTGGCGGGCGCGGCATGCGGATTGTGCGCGCGAAGGAAGAGCTGCCGGGCTTGTATGCGCAGGCGGCGACCGAGGCGCAGAACGCGTTCGGCAACGGCGCGCTGTACATGGAGAAGTTTATCGAGCGGCCACGGCATATTGAGTTTCAGGTGCTGGCGGATGAGCACGGCAATGTGATGTCGCTGGGCGAGCGTGAGTGCTCGATTCAACGGCGCCATCAGAAGCTGATTGAAGAGGCGCCGAGTCTGCAGGTGACGCCGAAGTTGCGCGAGCGGCTGGGCAAGACGATCGAGCGGTCGCTGCGTGATATCGGCTACTGGAATGCGGGAACGATTGAGTTCCTGATGGATGAAGACGGCGAGATTTACTTTATCGAGATGAACACGCGTATCCAGGTGGAGCACTGCGTGACGGAGATGGTGACGGGTGTGGACCTGGTGAAGGCGCAGCTACGGATTGCGGCGGGCGAGCGGCTGCGCGACATTGTGCCGGAGGTGCCGGAGATTCGCGGACATGCGATTGAGTGCCGCATCAATGCGGAGCATCCGGAGAAGTTCACGCCAAGTCCGGGAAGGATCACGGTGTTCAATCTGCCGGGCGGGAACGGTGTGCGCGTGGATACAGCGCAGTACGCGGAAGGTGTGGTGCCGCAGTACTACGACTCGATGATTGCGAAGCTGATCTGCCATGGGAAGAATCGCGAAGAGGCGATGAACAAGATGCAGCGAGCGCTGAGCCAGTTTGTGGTGCAGGGGATACATACGTCGATTCCGCTGCACGAGAAGATCTTTGCAGATGAGGATTTTCGGCGCGGAGAGTTTGATACGAAGTTTATGGAGCGGTTCTTGGAGCGGCAGAAGGCGGCGAAGGGATAGAGGATAGGGATTAGAGAACAGAGATCAGGGAACAGAGATGGAGCCTGGCGAGAGCCGGGCTTTTTGCTTGGACGGCAGAGAGGCGGTCAGGCGTCGGTCCGGTTGCGAACCACGAGGTGATCGACGGTGAGCTCGCTGACGTGGAGCCTGCCGACGCCGCCGAGTTTCAGGTTGAGCTTGCCGATGGCGAACTTCCCGACGGCGAGGGCTCCGATGGCGACGGCACCGACAGCGATGGCACCGGCTGTTGCTGCAGCAGCCGTGGCGAGTCCGGCGGCTGCGGTCGTCTTGACTATGCTGGATGGGCGCGGAAGCAGTCTCATGCGGGAAATTGTAGACCGGTGGGCGGCGCTCTGCAGGGTAGGCTGATGGGATGCGAGAGCAGTTCCCGAGGCTATATGCGATTGTGGACCGGGCGACGCTGGACGCGCGTGCGATGGGCGTGGGCGAGTTTGCGCGGGAGTTGGGCGAGGGCGGCGTGCGGCTGGTGCAGTATCGGGACAAGGTCAGTGCGGCGCAGGAGATTTTGCGGGCGGCGCGGGAGATTGATGGCGCGTTTGAGGGCGGTGAGGTGGTGCGCGTGATGAATGATCGCGCGGACCTGGCGGTGCTTGCGGGGTGGGAGGGGGTGCATGTGGGGCAGGGGGATTTGCCGGTCGAGGCGGTCAGGCGGGTGATGCGAGACGGGTACAAAATGCAGGCGTCTCTCCGCTCCGGCCTGGGGGCTCCTGTCCAGATGACGAACGTTGTTGGGCCGATCGTTGGGTTGTCGACGCACAACGAGGAGCAGTTGCGGGCGATTGAGGGTGGACCGGATTACGTCGCCGTCGGACCGGTGTTTGCGACGAGTTCGAAGGCGAATCCGGATCCGGTGGTGAGTTTGGATTTTGTGCGGCGGGCACGGGAGATGACGGAGCTGCCGATTGTGGCGATTGGGGGCATTACGCTCGCGAATGCGCGCAGCGTGATCGATGCGGGAGCGGATTCGGTGGCGGTGATTGGCGGGGTGTTTGTTGAGGGGCGACGGGTGCGCGATGTTGCGCGGGACTTTCTTGAAATTTTGGGGTAGGGTACGGGGGAGTGAATCCAGAGACAGCAACGGCTCAACCAACAAAATACAGAGATCCTTCGCGTGCGGCTCAGGATGACGGCCGAAATGGAAACGCGACTGCGCCGCACTTCGTGCAGGGGATGGGGCTGTTCTCGGCGACGGCGATTGTGATGGGCTCGATGATTGGATCGGGCATCTTCATTGTGCCGGCGGAGATGAGCCGGACGCTGGGCTCGCCGGCGCTGTTGATTGCGGCGTGGGTGGTGACCGCGGTGATGACGGTGATCGCCGCGCTGAGTTATGGCGAGCTGGCGGCCATGATGCCGAAGGCGGGCGGGCAGTATGTGTATCTGCGCGAGAGCCTCGGACCGCTGTGGGGATTTCTGTATGGGTGGACGCTGTTCCTGGTGATCCAGACGGGGACGACGGCAGCGGTGGGCGTGGCGTTCGGCAAGTTTCTCGGCGTGTTCTTTCCGCGCGTGAGCCAGACGAACTGGATCTGGCATGTGGGTTCGGGCAACGTGGGGCTGAGCACGGCGAACCTGGCGGCGATTGTCATTATCGTGTTCCTGACGTTCACGAACACGCTGGGCGTGAAGACGGGCGCGGCGGTGCAGAACGTGTTCACGAGTGCGAAGGTGCTGGCGCTGCTCGGTGTGATCGTCGTGGGGCTGGTTGCGCGCAACGCTGTGGCGATGGCCGCCAATTTTGGGCCGGCGTGGCATAGTTTCTGGGCGAATGCGGGCTGGCATACGGGGCATGCCGTGGAGATCGGCTCATTCTTCGGGATTGGTGGGGGGACGGCCGTTGTAGGTGTGCTGACGGTGGTCGCGGTCGTGCAGGTGGGGTCGCTGTTCTCGAGCGACGCGTGGAATAACGTGACATTCACGGCCGGCGAGATTGTGAATCCGCGCCGCAATATTCCGTTAAGCCTGGTCATCGGAACCGGCACCGTGCTGGCGCTGTATATCGCGTGCAATTTTGTTTATCTGAGCGTGCTGCCGATGAGCGGCATAACCAGCGCGCCGCAGGATCGAGTGGCGACGGCGGTGATGCAGGTCGCGTTCGGTGGCGTGGGCGCGAAGCTGATGGCGGCGGCGATCCTGGTGAGCACGTTCGGTTGTGTGAACGGGCTGTTGATGGCGGGCGCGCGCGTGTACTACGCGATGAGCCGCGATGGGCTGTTCTTCCGAAGCACGGGGAGGCTGGACAAGCGCGGCGTTCCGCGGACGTCCCTGTGGATGCAGTGCGCGTGGGCGTGTCTGCTGTGCCTCAGCGGGCAGTACGGCAACCTGCTGGAGTATGTAATTTTTGCCGTGCTGGTGTTCTATGTGCTGACGATTGTGGGGTTGTTTGTGCTGCGTCGTACGCAGCCGGACGCGCCGCGGCCCTACCGGGCGTTCGGGTACCCGGTGCTGCCCGCGCTATATATCGTCATGGCGGTGTGGATTTGTGTTGTACTGTTGCGGTATAAGCCCCAATACACGTGGCCGGGACTGATTCTGGTGCTGCTGGGAGTGCCTGTGTACATGGTGTGGAGAAGAGCAAACAGCAGGGAACAGGGATCAGGGATCAGGGACCAGGAAGCCGCGAGGGGTTAGGAGAAGCACGACGCATGGCGAAGCCGTTGGCAATCAAACCGCTGAAGGCACTACTGCATGAAGCGGAGGGTGGGGGTGGCGGACTGAAGCGGGCGCTTGGTCCGATAAACTTGGTTACGCTGGGCATCGGCGCGATCATTGGCACAGGAATTTTCGTACTGACGGGAACGGCGGCGGCGCAATTTGCGGGGCCGGCGATTGTGCTCTCGTTCGTGGTGGCGGGTATTGGGTGCGTTTTTGCCGGTCTCTGCTACGCGGAGTTCGCCGCGATGATCCCGATTGCGGGTTCGGCCTACACGTATGGCTACGCGACGCTGGGCGAGTTGGTGGCGTGGATCATCGGGTGGGCGCTGTGCCTGGAATACGCCTTCGGCGCGGCGACCGTGGCCGTCGGGTGGAGCGGCTACGTGAGCAGCCTGCTGGGATATTTCGGCGTCCGCTTGCCATTCAATCCAACGCCTGCGATCTCGTTGAGCTTATTTGGACACGCGCTCTCCGCCAGGGTCGACATCTTCGCGTTCTGCGCGATCATCGTGGTCACGGCGGTGCTGGTCGTCGGCGTGCGCGAGTCGGCAAACTTCAACAGCGCCGCGGTGATTATTAAGGTTTCGATGGTGCTCTTCTTCATCGGCATCGCTACGGTCTTCGCCTTCGCACATCCGGAGCACATGAGGGCGAACTGGCACCCGTTTATTCCGAAGAACCTGGGACACTTCGGGCAGTATGGATGGTCGGGCATTATGCGAGGGGCGAGCGTCGTCTTCTTTGCGTATATCGGATTCGACGCGGTATCGACGGCGGCGCAGGAGGCAAAGAATCCTCAGAAAGATATGCCGTTCGGCATTCTGGGCTCGCTGATTGTCTGCACGATCCTGTACATCATCGTTGCCGGACTGCTGACGGGCGTGAAGCCCTACGCATCGCTGAACACGCCGGCGCCGGTGGCTGACGGCGCCGCGGCGATTGGAGCTACGTGGGGCGTGTGCCTGATCGATCTCGGCGTGATTGCGGGCCTCACTTCTGTGATGCTGGTGATGATGCTCGGCCAGACCCGCGTGCTCTACACGATGTCGCGCGACGGCCTGCTGCCAAAATGGGTCAGCAAAATCCATCCGCGCTTCTGCACACCGTGGCTGATAACGATCGCGGTCGGGGTGCTGGTGGCGTTTCTGGCGGCGTTCTTCAACATCTCTTTCCTGGGCGAGTTGGTGAGCCTGGGCACGCTGCTGGCCTTCGCGATCGTGTGCGTGGGCGTTTGGGTGATGCGAAAGAAGCAACCCGATGCAGTGCGGCCGTTCCGCACGCCATGGGTGCCGTTCGTGCCGATTATGGGCATGCTCATTGCGCTGGCGCTGATGGTTTCGTCGGATACGCCGGCGAAGATCGGCTTCATCAGCTGGCTGATTATTGGCCTGGTGATTTACTTCGGGTACTCGACGCGGCACAGCAAGGTGCAGCATGCGCATCGGAAGACGGCAGCGGCGGGTTAGGTTGCCGGGATAAGGCGTGCGCTTCGAAGTAAGAGGCCCGGCCATGTGCCGGGCCTCTTGACTGGCTGACGGGAGTTTAGTTCTTCGGCGACGTTGAAGGCGGCTCTGCTGCCGGAGTCGGGTGTGCTCGTCTCAGGTTCAGTCGCGCTCTTCTTTATGTGCTGAGCTTCGGTGGAATCAGCAGCCGAAGTGGTGTCAGAGGACGAACGCGACGCGCTGGTCTCAGAGGAGAGATGGGAGGCCGCGGGCTGCGCCGAATGACGGACGCGAGCCGTAGTGATCGGGTGCGGTGGTGGTGTGGGCGATGCGATGTTCGCGGCGTCGACGGCGTTAGGGTCGTCGCGCAGCTTGAGGAAGAGCGTGCCCGCGCTGGCTGGGTGCGGCACCGTGATGGTGGAGCCGGTGTAGCCGTCAGGGACGCGCGCGGAGTTGTCGAAGGCCGGGTCGGGCGCGATTGCGTCGATGAGATAGAGGCTGGCGCCGGAAAGCGTGCATGCGGCGGCAGGATCCGGCGGGCACTGCAACGTGGAGAGCTCGGGCAGGCGAACGAGCGTGCCGAGCGGCAGCCAGTCGCTGGATGAGTCGTCCTCAGCAGAGGTGGATGCGGGGTTGGTGGTGGTGGCTGCCCCGTTTTCGCCGTGCTTGTGGGGCGGGAAGATGGCGCGAACATGCAGCGCGCCGAACGCACTCGGACCAAAGGCGCGCAGGGGATCGAGCGTGGCGACGACGGTGTGGGGGTCCTGCAGGACGAGCCCGCCGGACGGCGCCAGCGTGAGGACCGCGCGCAGCGTGCCGTCGAGCGTCTCGATCTCTACGCGGCCGGAGCGCGGGAAGGCTTGCGCGGTCTTGAGCGTGAAGGTGAGAGGCGCGGACAGCGGGAGATCATCGGGACTGGACAGCGAGATCACCGGAGCGCCGGGCACCTGTGAGCTCTTGCTGAGTAGAGTGACGGAGGGGCGCGGTGCGGAGACGATGACCGGCATGGTGAGGTCGCGGCCATCGTGGAGCGTGATCTGTGCGGACAGGTGGTCGCCGACCTTGGTCGGGGGAGCGGGCGCGTCCGAAGGCAGCGACAGGCGCAGCGAGTTGGATGTCTCGCCCGGCTCGCCGGCGTCCGCAGCGTTGGCCGGAATGGGGCGAAAGGTGAGGTCGCCCAGTGTGAGGCGGTCGATCTCGTTCAGGCGAAGGCCGGTGAGCAGGATGGTGCGGTCGGTGGCGTGCAACTCGACCGAGTCAACGTGTGCGGGTTCGGCGAAGGTACGCGCCGAAACCTCGTCGGCTTTGGGCTGGCCGTACTGCTGGATCGCGATGTGGAGGTCGCCGGGAGTGACGTCCTTTTCAGACGGCAGCGTCAGGGCCAGCAGGTTGGGCTGGTCGGGTGTGGGGGCCGGCTTGAAGTTGATTTGCAGTGGCGTGCCGGAGTCGCGAGGCTGCGCGGTGATCTCGTGAACGCAGGCCGAGCCGGTGGAGGAAATCAGGAGCTGCGCGGACTTGCCGGCGATGAGACTTGTGTCGGAGCTGGCGTCGCCATTTGCAATCTGCCATTCGCTGCCGGGAAGCTGCTGCAGCGGTACGGTCGGGCCGGTAAACGCGTCGAAGCCCCACCGGCCCTCGATGGTGCCGGTGAGCCGGATGGGTTCGGGCTGCGGCTTCGGTGCGGGCTTGGATTTGCCGGTCGCGTTCGCTCCCTTCTGGTTGTCGCTGGTGTCGGGGTGAAGAACATCGTGCAGCAGGACGTGATGCTCGGGAGTGCGCTGCAGAACGAGGCCGCCGTGGTAGGCGTCGGCGACGAGCGGGATGTCGGGCTCGGCCGGAGCACCGGGAGGCAGGTTGAGGTGAAGGACGAGGTCGTGGGCGAGCGTGGTGGAGAAGACCAGCGGAGCGCCTTCGATTGGGAGCGTGACGGACGGTTTGATCAGGCAGGCGACGTAGTTGGGGTCCGTGGGGCGTAGCGGCGGGGTTGCCGAGGCTTGCACGGCGGGCAGGCCGATCACGAGCACGGACTTGGGATTGTGGAAGGACGGCGGCATATTGAGCCGCAGGTTCATGGCATCGTTCTGAGGAAAGGCGATGGCGGGAATGTACTGGTACTGGGCGGTGTGGAGGTTGGCCATGACACGGATGAGGTCGACAACGGCGCCCACGTAAGCGGAGTAGAGGCCGCCGCCGCCCAAGCTGGTGTAGCTGGCCGCGGCAATGAAGTCCGAGTTAGGGCCGTTGGAAAGCGCGGCGGCGATGGAGTTGCCGTGGCCGTCGTCGAGCAGGGTCTGCGAGCCGGTCTGGGTGAGGCAGGTGAACTGCATATCAACGGGCTGCTTGAAGCAGGCGTCGTTGGGCTTCAGCGCGAGGGTGCGGGCGAGCAGGTCCGAGTGCTTGAGGAGCTGGTCTGTCTCGCCGGGCGGAACGCGGCGGATGTCGGTGAGGTACCTCTCGATGCGGGACTGCTCGAAGCCGGCCTCGGCCAGGTCCTGCGAGGCGCGGACGAAGATGCCGGGACGGCCGCGGACAGCGGACTTCAGGGTGGAGAAGTCGCCGCCGGTTTCCGGAGCGAGGAAGAGGACCGCCTGCTGCGCTTCCTTGGGAACGGTGACGAAGACGCCCTCTTCGCGGACGTTCTTTTGCCAGGTCTCGATGCGGGTAAACCACTCGTCCGGTGGAGGGTTGGTGGTGCCGCGAAGGAAGGCGCAGATCAGGAGGTACTTGACGGACTGCGTGGGCGGAAGGTCAGGATGCAGCCAGATGCGGTCGCCCGGCTGGAGGTTCGGGACCTCTGCGATGGGAAGGGTGACGCCGTTGCGCGTGACACGGACGTTGATGCGCGGACCAACCAGATCAAAGCGCGCATCGATAGCCACGCTCGGCCGAGCAAAGCTGAGCAGAAGGATGGAGAGGGAGAGCAGACGGACAAGCTGCCGCGCACAACGGGCCATTCGTTAAGTTTAGATGCTTGAGTGGCAAGGCGGTTAGCGCCGGAGCCGCAGTTACTGGGGAGTGACCGCGCATCTCGATGATTCTTCAGCGCGGCGAATCGGCGAGCCCGTCCCGGGGCTGGTGGCTTTGTGATAGCGTCTATGAGCGCGAAATAGAGCGTGTTAAACGCAACCGGAGATGGCCGACCCGGCATCTACCCGCAATGGATGGGTGCCTTCGGGCGACCCGCTTTGGGCGCGCGCAACCGGAGAGTTATGGAGGCGCCCGCAAGATCGCAAGCTTTCGGCCGGGCTCGCGAAGTCCTGGTTTGAAGACAGATGTGAATCGAACGACGAAGTTCAGGAGACGAGTATGGCGGATAACGATAGCAGCGTAGGCGGGTTTGGTTGGTTTCTGGCGGGGCTTGGGATTGGTGCGCTGGTTGGAGTTCTGTATGCGCCGAAGTCAGGCAAGGAGACTCGCGATGACCTGATGGCAAGCGCGCTTGAGGCGCGGGACAAGGCCAATCAGCTCTACAGCCAGGGTAAAGACCAGGCGAGCCAGTACGTGGCGCAGGGCATGGACAAGGGTAAGGAGTATGTACGACAAGGGCCGCACCCAGTGGTCGCAGTATGTCGACAAGGGCAGGACCTTATCCAGACCCAGACGGACGCGGTCTCGGCGGCCGTTGACGCGGGCAAGCAGGCCTACATGCAGAAGACCACCGACACGCCACAGGCATAAAGATGCTGGGATGACACGAAGGGCCGGTTCGCGGACCGGCCTTTCTGTTTGGCGCGCGGAAGAGCGCGGTTGCGACAAGCTGGGCGGTTGCGACAAGCTCAATGGGGCACCACAATGAAGATTCGACGAGGTGAATGATGCAATCACTTGGCTGCCTGGGTATGGCGCTGTTGCAGGACGACGCGGGAGGGCTGCAGCATGACGTCCACCTGCTGATGATCTTTATAGGGATCGTTGCGATTGCGGTCGTGGTCCTCTTCGTAGCATTCCTGATCGGCGGCGTGATGCTGCTGGGCTTCGTGCGCAAGGCGCACGCATGGTCGAGCGGCTTGAAGGCAAGGCTTCGCCGCTGATCGACAAGTCGCACGCGCTGGTTGAGGAACTCACGCCGAAGATTCGCACCATCACGACCAACGTCGAGCAGATCACCTATACGGTGCGCGGCAAGGTCGATGAGTTCAGCGTGACGGCGAGTGAGATCAACCGCACGGTGAAGGACGTAAATGCGCGCACACAGGCGAAGGTTTCGCGCGTGGACACGATGATCACCGATGCGTTGAACAGCATCCATCACGTCTCAGAGACGATTCAGGAGAGCGTGCGCAAGCCGGTGCAGCAGGTCGCAGGGATGATCTCCGGGCTCAAGCAAGGGCTGGAGACGCTGGCCGACCGCTCGCCACTGATCCGCAAGATGAGAACCCGTGGGCGAGAATCGACTGCGTACGAGAGTACGTCTTCCTACGAGACCACTAGCGATTTCAGGCGCACAGGACCGTACGACGTCTAGGCCTGATCAGAAGATCCAACCGCCGCCCGCGACCTCGTCGTCCTGGTAGAAGACAGCAGACTGCCCGGGCGTGATGGCGCGCTGCGGCTCGTCGAAGATGGCTTCGATCGGTGTCTCGATCGATCAGGCGCAGGGTTGCGGCCGCGGGCTCATGGCGATGACGGATTTTGATGTTCACGCGGATGGGCTTGCCGGGCGCGGCCGATCGAGACCCAGTTCAGTCGATTGGCGCGCAGCGTGCGTGAGTAGAGTTCGCTGTCCGGGCCGACTTCGACGCGATGCGAATCAGGATGAATCCTGAGCACGTAGAGCGGCTCCGGCGAGCTGAGACCGAGGCCCTTGCGCTGTCCAACCGTGAAGCCGTGAATGCCTTCGTGATGGCCGAGCACTTGCGCGTCACTCTCGGCTGAGCCAGCCCGCACAAGCTCGCCGGAACTGTCAGGAAGCTCACGGCCCTGCTCGTCAAGATATGCCTTCAGAAACTGCGAGTAGCTGCCGCCGGGGATGAAGCAGATCTCCTGCGAGTCGGGCTTCGCGGCGAGCGCGAGCCCCGCGTCGGCGGCCATCTCGCGCACCTCGGGCTTGTGCAGATCGCCGAGCGGGAAGAGCGTGCGCGAGAGCTGCTCCTGCGTGAGCCCGAACAGGAAATAAGTCTGGTCCTTGGAGCGATCGGCAGGCCGCGAGAGCACCCAGCGGTTTCGCGCGCGGTCGAAGTGATTGCGCGCGTAATGGCCCGTCGCGATCTTGTCCGCGCCGATCTGCGCGCGCGGTGGCGAGAAGCTGATCGAACTTCAGGTGGTTGTTGCACAGTGTGCAGGGAATGGGCGTGCGCCCGGCGAGGTATTCGTCGACGAATGGCCGCACGACCTCGCGCTCGAAGCGGTCCTGCGCGTTCACGAGGTAGTAGGGGATGCCGAGGTGCTCGGCGACGCGACGCGCATCGTAGACATCGTCAATCGAGCAGCAGCGGCCCTGGACTGTTTCGGGCATGCCCTCGCGGCCGGCCAGCCGGCGCTGGTTCCAGAGCTGAAGCGTGAGACCGACGACCGTATGCCCTGGGCGTGCAGCATCGCCGCGACGGTCGATGAGTCGACGCCGCCCGACATGGCGATCGCGATGGTCTCGTTCTGCGGCATAGTGCCCAACTCTCTATCATATCGGTTTGCTGCGCGAATTCCGTTTTGCTGCGCGAATATCTGTTTCCCTGCGTCGGCTGAATCGACCCAAACGGTTGAGGCGCTCGCGCATTCGGCTGTGTAGACTGAAATCGTTGGGGCCAATGGTGGAGGGAACAAAGGAAACGCTGGGCGGACGGTGGGCGTTGCCCTTTCTCGGGGTGTCGTGCGCGGTCGGCGTCGCGTCCATGTACTACAACCAGCCGCTGCTCTCCGTGATGGGGCAAAGCCTGGGCAAGAGCGCGCGCGAGATTGGCTTCGTCGCCGTCGCCACACAGGTGGGGTACGCCGGCGGCTTGTTGTTCTTTGTGCCGCTGGGTGACGTAGCCGAGCGCCGCGCGCTGATGATGCGCATGTACGCGGGCGTTACGGCTGCGCTATTGCTCGCCGCCTTCGCGCGCAATCTGTCATGGATGATTGCAGCCAGCGTGCTGATCGGCCTGATGGCTTCCGTCACGCACGTTGCCTTACCGATGGCGCCGGACCTTGTGCCGCACGAGCGTCGCGGCCAGGCCATCGGCACGGTGATGACGGGACTGCTGCTCGGCATCCTGCTCGCGCGCACCTTTGCGGGATGGGTGAGCGGCTTCAATGGATGGCGAACGGTCTTCGTCGTCGCAGCCGTCATGAACGCGTTCTTCGTCCCATTCATCTACCGCGTGATGCCGCGCATGCGCCCGCGCGAGTCCTTGACTTACGCGCAGACCATGCGCTCGCTGTGGACGCTTTTCCATACCGAGCCGCTGCTGCGCGAAGCCGGTGTCCTCGGGGGACTGGTGTTCGCATCGTTCAGTTGCTTCTGGACCACGCTCGCCTTCCTGCTGCAGGCGCATTACGGCATGGGCCCTGGGGTTGCTGGGACGTTTGGTGTCGTCGGCGCGGCCGGCGCGCTGGTTGCGCCGTTCGCGGGAAGACTCGCCGACAAGCGCGGAACGAGGTACGTGGTGAGCGCGGCGGGTGCGGTGCTCACCGGCTCGTATTCCTGGCTGTGGGTCAGCGAAAGGGCACATGCTTCGGTGGCGCTGCACATGCTCGGCATGGTCATTGGAGTCGTTGCGCTGGACGTTGGCGCGCAGATGATGCAGGTGGCAAACCAGACGCGCATCTTCGGGCTCGGAGCGCAGGCGCGCAGTCGCCTGAACACGATTTACATGACCATGTACTTCGTTGGGGGCGCGCTTGGTTCCGCGCTCGCGACGCTCGCCTGGGCGCGCTGGCAGTGGGATGGCGTTTGCGTTCTGGAACTGCTGTTCATCGCGGCCGCGGGCGCGCGGCACATGACCGGCTTCAGCAGGCGTCATCCACAACCGGCGGTGCACATGCCCGCGAGTGAGAGCGAGCCGGCATAAAGAATTTTCGAGCGATGGTAGGCGAGGCAGGGATCGAACCTGCAACCCCGGACTTAGAAGGTCCGTGCTCTATCCAATTGAGCTACTCGCCCCTGAGATGCATTGTGAGCGCGTGTGGGAGCTACACGTCGATTGTAACGGACATGCGATTCACCTCGAACTCACGAGCGCGCAGCAGATCGACAACATCTTCGAGGGCGCTGGCCCAGCGGCGATGCGCAGTTTCAGCGTCGGCTCCGAGCGCCGTGACATACAGCGTCGTCGCAAATCCCTCCAGCGGAGCGCCGAGATCGACCATGGCGGGACGGAGAACGCACTGCAGCATCGCTTCCGCATGCGGCAGTTTGGCGGCGCGCCGCGTCAGCCGGTCGAGTCGGTCCTGCTGCTGGTGCCCCGAGGCGAAGACCGCGCGCTCGCGCCACAGCAGGTCGATGTAGCAGGTGAACGCGAACGCCGCCTCCTCCTCTTCGATCATCAACTCCTTGCGGATTGCCTCCAGCTCCTCGGCTGCATCGCGCGAAGAGAGCGGCCACGCATCACATTTGGCCGTGAGGAATGGCGACCGGCCCGCGTTCAGGGCGCGAAGCGCGCGCGCGAGGTCCGGATAGCGTTCGGCCTCGGGAATCTCGGCGATCGAGTAGGGTTCGGTGCGCAGGTTCACGAAATGCGCGCCGGCCTGGGAGGCGGGCTGCGCGGAATCAGACCACGGCACGACGAGCATTGGAGCGTCGGCCGCACACTCGGCGGTCCATTCTGTATGCATTTGGCGTCAGGATACAGGGTTTATCGCAAACGATTGCGTGGGAGCATCGTGCAGGGTTCCCCGGGCGTGCGCGAGGACGAAGCGGAGGGCCGTATGCTCGGCCCAGTAGCCGTCGTTTCCATTGCCCGGCTCCGGGGTTGCAAGGAACGCACAGTGGCCGCCGTGCTCGGTCTCCAGCAGCGTGATGTGGGGGTTCGAGGCGATGATGGCGCGCGTGTCGGGCGTCAACCGGATGAACGGGTCGTCGCATGCGTGGATGAGGAGGGTTGGAACTGCGATGCGATCTACCACGCGAGCCGACGCCGCGCGGTGATAGTAGTCGTCCGCGGATTGGAAGCCGGAATAGAGCGCGGTGATGCGATTGTCAAAGTCGCGTAGCGAGCTGATTCCCGTCGCCATCTGCGGGTCGAATGCGCGCGGGAACATGGCTGCCTTTTGGCGGAAGCGCTTCAGCAGGGCGCGTAGAAACTTGCGCTCGTAGATGCGGTTCTGCAGATCGTGCAGAGCATCGGCAGACGGTCCGAGATCGACCACAGGGGATACCCCGATAACGCTGGTAAGCTCGCGCGGAGCATCGCTGCCAAGCTCGCCCGCGAGCTTCAGGATCAGGTTGCCGCCCATCGAGTAGCCGATCAGCGAGATCCTTTCCAGACGCTCGCGCTCAATATAGAACTGCATCACGCGGCCAACGTCGGCCGACAGGCCGGAGTGATAGAGCGTTGGCGTGAGCTTGGCCGTCTCATATTTCCCGCCGCCGCAGTTGCGCATGTTCATGCGGATGACGTTGCAGCCCGCGTTCCAGAACTTGTTCGCGTTCCCGATGACGTACTGCGACTCTGATGACCCTTCAAGGCCGTGCAGGATGATCACGGCCGGGCGCTCGGCGCGGACGGCTGCCGGTTGCCAGTGGCATTCGCAGAGCACCTGCGTGGAGATTTGCGTTCCGCGCGCGGGTGCAACCTCAACGAGCTCGGCTACAGGTGCAGGAAGGTTGTTCTCGCGGGGCAGAAAATTTCCGGCAATCGTCTGCAGGTGCCCGTTGGAGAGCCAGCGGCGAGGGTGAAATGGAGGAAACTGCGAGGGCCAGGGAGTGCACGCGCAGGAACAGCTCATCCGTTCGCGCCCCGTGTTGTAGTGGATGCAAGCGCTGTTGTGGATGCGAGCGCGGCTGCACGCTGAGAAGATATCTCGCGTTGAGAGCGCCGGTAGGGTCGTCTTCGTGCTTGAGAAAAACGAAGATCTCGCCGTCACGCGCCAGCGATACGAAGCGCTGCGCCAGTGCATCGAGCTCTGTTTCGGTGTAGCCGCCGGACCGCCGCAGCCGATAGCAGCGATGTGGCGCCGTCTGCACGTCGGGCGTGGAGAGCTCATCGCTCTCGGCCACGCACAGAGCTGCGTTGTGCTCGCGCAGCATGCCGTAGATTTCCTCTGTGAACCAGCTCTTGTGCCGGAACTCAAACGCAAGCTGAACGTGTGCGATGCCGGAACGCGGGCAGGCCCAGAAAACGTCGCGAGCAGCTCGCGTGCTCGCCTGCAGGTTCGGCGGAAGCTGAAAGAGCAGCGGACCAAGATGGCCGGCGCGCACCGGCGCAAGTGAGTTCAGAAAACCTTCGACGAGTGATCCGCAATCGCGCAGCCGCGAGAAATGCGTAATCCGCTGGGGGGCCTTGAAGCCGAAACGGAACCCGTCCGGAACATTCGCCAGCCAGTTCTCAAGCTGAGTCGAGGAGGGAAGCGTGCGGAAGGTGTAATTGACTTCGACAGCGTTAAGCTGCGAGCCGTAGTAAGCGCAAAAAGGAACGAGCCGGAACGTTCGACGGATAAAACGCCGGCTTCCATGTGGGATACGCCCATCCGGACGTGCCGATGAACACATTCGGCGCTGTATGGGCGGAGCGGGATTTGGCTCGGGAGCTTTGGCTGCGCGCGGCAAAGGGCGATCTCACGATTCGCGAACCAGTTCCGCGAAAAGAATGGAACAGAATCGCGCGGATAATAGAGTGCAGCGGCTGAAAAAAATGCCCGTGAAGCGGATGGTTGGGGCGGCTAGTGGGGTTCGAACCCACGACATCCGCTGCCACAGAGCGGCGTTCTGCCACTGAACTATAGCCGCCGTACCATTGTCGATTGTAGCATCCAACACGGATGAGACGAAGGGAGCGCGAGCCTATGCCAACGAAGACCGGATACGGTGAGGTGCTTCCTCCAGGAATGGTGTCTACCGGTGAGCTCAAGCCGCGCTTTCGCGGTGCAGGCGGAGCCTTCCGCGATGAAAACCTCGATCTGCTCTCGCGCGTGCTCGACACATGGTTCCGCGTGCCCGGCACGTCCATTCGCTTCGGGCTCGACGGCATCATCGGCTTCATTCCGGGCATCGGCGATTTCCTCGCCGGCCTCGCGAGTTGCGTCATCGTGCTGGCGGCGTTCTTTCGCGGCGTGCCGATCATCACCATCGCGCGCATGGTGGTGAACCTCGCCATCGAAATCGGCATTGGCGCGGTCCCTGTCGCCGGCAATCTCTTCGATATTGCGTGGCGCGCCAATCGCCGCAACTACCATCTGCTGGAGCGCAGCCTCGCGGTAGGCCGTCGCGACACCTGGAAGGACTGGATCTTCATGCTTGTGCTTGGCATCAGCTTGATCGCGATGGCGATGATTCCGTTCTTCCTGCTGCTGTGGCTGGGAGGCGCGCTGTTGCACCACGTCTCGGCTCCGGGCTGGCATTGATCGTTTGAGAGCCCCGCGGTGCCGACGCCTCGCCGTTCTCATGGCCGAGTATGGGAAAATAAATCTGTCGGGGCGTAGCGCAGTCTGGTAGCGCATCTGCTTTGGGAGCAGAGGGTCGGGGGTTCGAATCCCTCCGCCCCGACCATGATAAGCTTCGGGACTCAAGAGATGCGCTGGCTGCAGCTAGCGCATCTGTCTTTTGTCGCTATAGCGCTGTAGGTGATTTTGTAGCTGGACATTCGTTCGAGGATTCCTATCGAGACTTCCCACCGATTTCCGCGAACGAGGTTTCTGGATGATCGCGGTGCGCACTTGCTGGGGAGTGGATTGTCGGAGGCGGAATCTCTTGTCTAGACCGCCCGCGCCGGGCCGCCGCGAAGGCCAGAAGTCCGAAAGCATTGAGCCCTGCGAAGGGCATATGGTCATATTCGCTTCCGCCGCGCCGCCAGGGTCACGGGCCTTTATGGCGGCGGCGACTGACTATAGCCATCCACAACGGTCAGGTAAATACTGGACGCTTGTAGCCGATCCTTTCGCTCAGACAATTGTTCACGCTGAATCAAATGTGCATGGCGCATGGGTATTGAGACAGACTATGTCCAAGTCAAAAACTATCCTAATCATCTGCATCGTCGTGATCTGCATAGCAACAACCATATGGGAAGAGGCGATCTTTCAACAGATGGAACGAGGCATTGGGGTGCCACCACGCGGAATTTTGTGGCGAAGAGCACTGGTACCGGCTAATCCAACCCTGACACTTGCAAAATATCGAGCACTTCATCCTTCTTCACCCGTTCCAAGGAGAGTGACGCTGCTTGAGGTGGCGAAGTTTGTGTCGATGTTTGCCGCGTTTATGATTTAAGCGCGCTAATCTGCATAGATTGAGGGATTCTGTTCGCGCGTGAGATGACATCCTGGGTGTAGAGATTTGATCAACCCGCCCACCCGAGTTCACGATTGTACTCGGCGGGCGGTTCTTCATGCGTTAGACTGCCAACGATCTGAATTGAAGGATCAACGTGAGGAGCATCGGAGTTGAAACAGTTAAGTCGCCGTCAATTTGTACGAGGAACCGCTTGTGTAGGTTCTGCGCTGTATCTTCCGGTCCGTGCGTTGGCCCAGGGATCTAAGTTCCACATCGGCGTCATCTCAGATGAAATCTCGCAGGATTTCGACCACGCCTGTCATGTGATCGCGAAAGAGTATGGATTGCACTATGTCGAGCTTCGCGACATTTGGGGGAAGAACCTGCAGGATGCCAGCGATGATCAACTCGCGAACGCGGAGCAGATTCTGGCAAAGTACGCGTTGACCGTAACAGACATTGCGAGCCCCTTGTACAAGGTGGATTGGCCGGGCGCTCCGCCTTCACGATATGGATCGAAGGCCGACCTGCATGGCGCGGCTGATACGACCTTCAAGCAGCAGGATGATGTACTTCGGCGATCGATCGAGCTGGGCAAGCGGTTCAAAACGAACAAGGTGCGCTGCTTCGATTTCTGGCGGATCGACGATGTGGCGCCGTATCGCGCAGCGATCGACGAGCAACTTGGTAAAGCTGCCGAGTTTTGCGGCAGACAGAGCATGCTGCTGGTGCTCGAAAACGAATTCGCGTGCAACACAGCGACAGGCCGGGAGGCAGCAGCAACACTCGCGGCAATCCCTACGCAGAATCTTGCGCTCAATTGGGACCCAGGCAACGCGGTGATGCGAGGTGAGTTGGATGCATTCCCCAACGGTTGGGAGGCGTTACCGAAAGACCGCATCCACCATTGCCACGTGAAGAACGCCGCGAAGGATGCGCAGGGAAAGATCCAGTGGTCGCCAGTCGATATCGGGTACATCGACTGGACGGCGCAGTTTCGAGCGCTCAAGGCAATCGGCTACTCGAATGCGGTGAACCTTGAGACTCACTGGCGCGGGGCCGGGACGCCTGAGCAGAGCAGCGACAGAAGCTGGAGCGGCATGAAAAAAGATCTGATCGCAGCCGGCTGCATGTAAGGCACATCACATCTGCGGTTGTTCCGCGATGTGAGTGGCAAGGCATTGGATGAGGTTCTCATCTGCGACGGCTCGCTACCAGCAGCGTAGATTGCGCAGGATGGCCAGCAGCAGCACCCGATGTATCTGATAACGAGCGAAGCGCAGGAATTTTTTGATCGATGCGCGCCGAGCCTCGCGACCTTCTGCACCCCAGTAGCAGGAGGATTCAACCATTTAGTTTTCAGTAAAAACAAGTTGACAACGGAGACAACAATCACATAACGTTTCGGTTCACGGTAAACATTGGAAAAAGCCGCCCACAGTAGCCAACCAAATGATGGCTCACGTGGGCGGCTTTTTCGTTCTTGAGGATTGCGATTCCGTCGCAACGCGAAAGATGCTCGTAAGTCGAGCCGTTACATCCCGTTTGCCGCATATAGTCGTGCGGCAAACGGCACAATCCGGAACGATGCGGAAGCAAACCGTATGACTCGCAGAACCTACGAAAACGGCTGGGAGTTAAACGTCTGAAACGACCGGCACTCTCAACGGCGGGCCCACAACGAACTACTGATCTAGACCTGATCCGTTTCGCAAGGAGACCACCGCATGTACCTGAAGTCGATTCGAAAGAAACTCGCCGTCCTGCCTGTTGCAGTATTTCTAATAGCCTGTGCACCACGTCTACTAGCGCAGGCAGTTACTGGAACGATCGTCGGTACAGTCACCGACGCGACAGGTGCTGTTGTACCCAACGCCACGATTGTGATCAGCCTGCTCGGGCAAAACGTTTCGCACAATTCAAGGACGAATGAGAGCGGCAACTTCACAGAGCCCGACCTGCCGCCGGGAAACTACAGCGTTGCAATCAGTGCGACGGGATTCAAGAAGCAGGTCTACGACAACATCGCGGTTCTGACCAACACGACCGAGCGCGTCGATGCATCACTGGCCCCCGGCAGCACATCTGAAGAGATCACCGTGACGACCGCGCCTCCGCAATTGCAGACGGACCGGGCAGATATCTCTTCCACGATCGAGTCCAAGCAGATTGCCGAGCTGCCGCTGAGCAGCGGCAATAGTTTTCAATCCCTACTTAACACCGTGCCAGGCATGGCGCCAATCGTGTTCAACAACTCGCAGTTTTACAACGCGAACAACGATCTTTCTGTCAACGCCAATGGGCAGTCGTCGTACGTGAATCTCTATCAAATTGAAGGCATCGACGACGACCAGCGCACCGGCATCCACATCATCCTGGTGCCGCCCGCCAACGCCATCCAGAACGTCGATATCACGACCAACAACTTCGAAGCCGAGTTCGGACGCGCCGTCGGGACGGTCGTGAATGTGACACTGAAATCGGGCACAAACAACTGGCACGGCAACGTCTTCCAAAATATGGAAAACAACGGCGTGAATGCGCGCCCGTACTTTCAGACCGGTCCCAATGGACGTCTCGTTTACAACTACTCGGGCGGCAGTATCGGCGGTCCAATCGTCAAAAACAAGCTGTTCATCTTTGGGGACATTCTGCGAGTCTCTGACCACGAAGAAGCGAACACCACCACCACAGTCCCCTATTACAACGTGAGCAACAATGTGCTCAGTCTGGCCGGCTACAAGGGCCAGGTGTATGACCCAAACACTGGCGACACCACCGACTGCCAGGGCGGATCAGCTCCAACCAACTGCGGTGTTGGCCGGGCTGCGTTTGCCGGCAACCTGATTCCGCTGTCAAACGCAGGCGTAAGCCCGGTTGCAATCAAAGTATTTCAAGCGATTGATGCATTGGCGCGAAGCCCGAAGACTAATCTCAATTCGGCTGCTTATCTCAATGGAGCTACTAGTAACAACTTCTCCGCCAACCTGCCCTTCCACAAGGATATGTGGAGCTATGACATCAAATCCGACTACAACATCAGCAGCAAGGACCACCTGAGCGGCCGTTTCAGCCATCAGCATATTAACAGTTTCCAGGCGCCGCTCTTCGGTGCGTTTCTGGGTGGCCCAGCCGGCGGTGGCTTCGAAGCGACCGGTATCGAAAATGCATACAGCACAGGTGTGAACTACGATCACATCTTCTCGCCGACTTTGTTCACGGAGGCCCGCGCCGGTGTCGCTCACCTGCGAAATTTCGCCACGCAGACGGACTACGGTGCAAACGATGCGCGCACACTCGGCATCCCTGGCAATGGTCCCAATGGCACGAACAACACGCCGACAACCAGTGGTCAGATAGCCTTCAACGTACCCAACTTCGCCAACCCCCTGATCGGATACTCGGCCTCGCTGCCCTGGCTGCGCGCAGAATCCAACATCGACTTCGCCAATAACTGGACGAAGATCATCGGTAACCACCAGTTGAAGGGTGGCGCGGACATACGCCGTATCCGCGACGACTTATTGCAGGGCAACAACAACGCGGCCGCTGGTAATTTTTACTTCAATGAGAACGCCACTTCAGCTCCGGGTGCGACCTCGTTCAATGGCGGCACTACCGGCCAGGCTAACGATTTCGCCAGCGTCCTGTTTGCTGTGCCTTTCCAGGTCGGCCAGGACACCAACAGCACGTTTCCCGCATACCGTCAGACATGGCTCTTCTTCTTCGCGTCTGACAAGTGGCAGGCGACCAACAAACTCACGCTGGATATTGGTCTTCGCTGGGAACTCTACCCACCTGCCACGCCGCGCAAGCCGGGTGGTTTCGTGAACTATAACCCCAGCAACAATCAGCTCGTGGTCGCCGGTGAGGACGGAAATCCGTCGAACCTCGGCATGCAGAGCAACTACAAGAACTTTGCGCCGCGCCTGGGTGTGGCGTATCGCGCTCAATGAAAAGCTCGTGGCTCGCGCTGGGTTCGGCGTCAGCTACGTGCCCTTCATTGACAATACCTATGCGTACAACTACCCCATCAAGACAAGCACGTTCTACAACAACAATGCGACCTACGGCCAGGCCCTTAACCCAGTCGGCGGCGTCGTCAACTTCGTAACGGGCATCCCAGCCACTCCGACCGCACCCTTCACGTCGAACGGCACCCTCACTGAAACAGCCGCGAACGGAACGATCGGTTTGGCGAACCTCTACATCCCTCTAAACTTTAGAAACCCGTACGTAAGTTCCTGGAATGCCGTCGTGCAACAAGCGTTGCCGCGGGAATCCTCACTGCAACTAGCGTATGTGGCTAATCACGGCACGCGCATCAGCATCGAGCAAAACATCAACCTCCCCAGCATTTATGGCCAGGGTAATTCCTACGACCCACTGGCGATAGCATTCGGCAAAACGGCTGCGGTGACGCAGTACATGGTTGGCACGTCGACGAACTACCAATCCTTACAGGTACAGTTCAACCGGCGTTACCATAGCGGCTTCGGTTATACAGTGGCATACACTTGGGGTAAGGCGTCCGGCTACGTTACGGGTGCACAGACCGGCGCGCTTTTCTACGGCTTGGCAGCTCCGAACCCACACATGAACTACTCGGTCCTGGATTTCGACCGTACCAACAATCTTTCGTCCACTATCACGTACGAACTTCCGGTAGGCAAAGGCCACAGATATCTCAGCTCCGGCATTGGTGCTTACACGCTGGGAGGATGGAGATTATCCGCCATTCTGCAGGGAGTATCAGGACTGCCATTCTCTGTAACGGCGAACAGCTCCACTCCAGGCGTCACGCAGACCGCAAATCTGACCGGCACCTATAACGTTACTCACGCTCACACCAGCGTGATTGCGAGTGGATCGCCGACCTGGTTTGATCCCACCGCGTTTAGCGCGCCGGCCACCTGCACACCATACTCAACCAAAAATCCCATCCCCTGCGCCCTGGGCAACACGAGCCGCAATCAGTTTCGCGGACCCGGTTACTTTGCTGACAATCTCTCCATATTCAAGACCTTCCCGATCCACGAGCGCTGGAACCTTGACGCCCGGTTCGACGCTTTCAACATGACCAATACCCCGGAGTTCGCGAATCCTACCAACGCGATCACCTCGGGCAGCTTCGGCAAGATCACCTCGATCCTCTCCAGTGGCGCCGGCGTCGTTAACGGCGTCGGTGGGCCCCGCGTGCTGCAGGCATCCGTCAAACTCAGTTTTTAGCCCGGCTCGTTTCTGAACCTCCTCCCCGCATCCGGAAAGGATGCGGGGACTCGAAGCACTTGAGGCTGGTGTACAGAATCGTAAGGATCGGACCCAACTCCAACAGGAGGTGGTGTACCACTTGGACTGCTTTGCGGTCCTCTCGTGTCCCAAGGGACCGGGAAAAAGAATCTAGCACGCACCGATGCGGTCAGCACTCACCCGAACGCAACAGAATTCGAAAATCTCGGCATCTCCCTACTCTCGCCGTTCTGGCGCTGGTGGACCCAGCTACAGGTCCTCAGCACCGATGAATGGATGGGCCGACTCGCAACGATTCGGCCCCATCCAAACTGGAGAACAGATAGCCGGCTTTAGTCGTGGT
This sequence comes from uncultured Verrucomicrobiae bacterium, assembly GCA_963716225.1. GTDB lineage: Bacteria > Acidobacteriota > Terriglobia > Terriglobales > Acidobacteriaceae > Granulicella. The sequence continues at coordinate 3,525,775 of OY970299.1, forward strand.
GCTCTGGAAATTGCTTTCGTGCGACGCAGTTGATCACGGTGCCGGGGTCTGTGATGACGATCTGCAGTTCGTTCCGCGCTTCATCAATCACGAAAAAGGCGTCAATCGTTACGCCTCCGCCCGTGACCGTATAAGTACCGGTGCAATCAGCGTTGACCTGGTAAGCGCCACTTTCCTCTCCCGGGGAAACGCTGCCGTTCAAGCTGGACACTCCATTAATCGTGACGTGGCCTCTTCCATCAAAGCTGTCGACATTGACACCGGCAAACGGCCCGACTCCAACAATGGTTCCCGTGTCCTGGTCGGAGTAGGTGCCGCTTAGGGTAGCGTTCAAGCAGCCCCTGTCGGCGGCTTTCGCCCGAGGTACTGCGGTTAGAGCGAGCGTGAACACTGCGACGATCGTCATAGACTTTGCTGTGTTGAGTTTCATAGTCTCTCCTTTGCATTCGTTGCGTTTTTTTCCCGCAGCAGCAAGAGATCAGCCGAAGGCCGATTCTCCTTGCGTCGTTCTCCGGACCCGCTTGAGCATGGAGTTCAGGCAAATGAGAGCAGTGCCCTCAGGCGTCTTCGTGTGGTGCAGATCCGCAGACTCGATCCATGCCTGCACCTCCGCCGGCGGCAGATTCGAAACCACACCGACGTCATCCAGCGAAATCATCTCCGCCTCGGCGCCGCACTGCGGACACCACGCCCGCAACGACTTTCGCCCCCGAAGAACCAGAAGCGAATCGGTTTTTATTGTGATCCTGGTGTGCTTCGCCATCGCTCCTGCCTTTGCGCGTCCCGAGAACCGCTGTCGGGAAAGCATGGAGGCAGCTTGCGTGAATGGCGCTGGGAAGTCCTTTGGAGCGGGATGATTATTTCTGATGATTTCTCGCTTTACCGCTAAGCGGCAGAAACAACGGCTTTCCGGCACTCTGCAGGAAAGAGTCGCGCGCCTGGGTTGCAGGAGAATCATGCTAGAATCCGTCACAATCGCAAGGCCGGAGTTGTATACCCGCAGCCGATTCTCCAGATTTGAACCGACATGCAGGAAGGGATGAACCTCAGGGACGGCTGAGCAGGCCCATGCACGCCCTGGTCTTGCCGGAGCTCCGGTACGAGGTGCCTTCTGATGGCCGCAAGCGCAGACCCGAAGGCCCGGCAACTATACGAGTTCGGCCCGTTCCGCCTCGATCCGGAGAAGGAACTGCTGCTGCGCGAAGACGGAAGCGTTCCCATTGCGCCCAAGGCTTTTCAGATCCTGTTGGTTCTCATCCTTCACGAGAAGCAGGTGGTTACCAAAGACGACCTGATGAAGACAATCTGGCCAAATACCTTCGTCGAAGAAGCCAACCTGAGCCGCAACATTTTCCTCCTGCGCAAGGCGCTCGGCGAGAGTGCGCAGGATCACCAGTACATCGTCACGGTTCCGGGACGCGGCTACCGGTTTGCCGAAGACGTGCAACTGGTGCCGGACCGGGAACTCAGCGTTATTGCCGCGAGCCATTCCAATGTCGAAGTGCTGGTGGAAGAGACCAACCCGTGGAAAGGGATCGCCGTGGCAGTCCTTCTCGTCATGGTGTCCGTCGCCGCCTGGAAGCTGTTTGTCCATCGCGCACGCGCGCTAACTCAAAAAGACACCATCGTGCTCGCGGACTTCACGAATTCCACCGGCAATCCCGTCTTTGATGGCACATTGCGCCAGGGCTTGGCTGTGCAACTGGAACAATCGCCGTTCCTGAGCCTGACCTCCGACGAACGAATCCAGCAGACCCTTCGCCTGATGGGTAAGCCGGCAGACGCGCGCGTCACCCGGCAGATCGCCCAGGAGATCTGCGAGCGCACGGGAAGCGCTGCCGTCGTGGAAGGCTCGATCGCGAGCCTCGGGACCCAGTACGTCCTGGGCCTGAAAGCCGTTAATTGTCGCAACGGCGAGACCCTCGATGAGGAGCAGGTGCAGGTAGCGCGAAAGGAAGACGTACTCAACGCTCTAACCACGATCGCGAGCAACTTCCGCTCCCGTGTCGGCGAATCGCTCAGCACGATACGCCAGCACGACACTCCGCTCGAACAGGCCACCACTTCTTCGCTCGATGCTCTTCAGAATTACACCGGGGGCCTTTCGATCATGGGGCAGGGTCATTTTCGAGCGGCGATCCCATTATTCGAGCGGGCGATCGCGATAGATCCGAACTTTGCCATGGCCTACTATCTTCGGGGCATCGCGTACGAACAGGCCGGTGACATGGAACGCAGTGCCGAAGATGCGAAACAAGCCTTCAGCCTCGTCGATCGCGTATCCGAGACCGAGCGGACCGATATCACCGCCTACTATTACAGATTCACGGGTGAGCTGGATAAAGAGATCGATGCCTGGCAATTATCTGCGCGCAACTATCCTCGCAATTGGGGTCCCCACAACCAGCTAAGCGTTACCTACATCGACATCGGGCAGTTTGAAGAGGGGCTCAGGGAAGGCCAGCAATCGGCTCGCCTGGAACCCCATGTGGAGCCGCCCTGGCGCCGTCAACTGGATGCCCTGATGTGCCTGAATCGGCTGCCTGAAGCTGAAGCCGTGGCGTCGAAGGTTCGGACGCTAGGCCTCGACGGTTCGAGAATTCATCAACGCTTTCTCGAGCTGGCGTATCTCCAGGACGATCGCCCTTCGATCACCCGCGAGATTCAGTGGTTTTCGGGCAAACCCGAAGAGTACCTCAGCTTCGGATTGCAGGCGGCCTACCTGAACATGCATGGCCAACGACGTGAATCCAGTGAGCAATACCAGCGCGCTGCGGAGACGGCAAGGAGGCAGGGACTTCGCTACGTCGCTGAAGATTTCGAGGATGCCGACGCGCGTGCCGATGCGCTGGCCGGTAGTTGCCAAAGTTCGCGCCGGCTCGGGCGTCCCGCTCTGGCGCTCGCAATCTGCGGTGAAACTGCGGAGGCGGAAAAGCTCGCCGCGCAAGGTTCGAAGCTCTTGCCCAACGGAACGATTTGGAATGCCGTGCAGTTGCCCGAAATTCAGGCGATGAGCGAACCGGCCAAAGGCATCGAGCGGCTGGCATCCGCCTCGCCGTACGAGCGCGCTTATCCCGATGCGGTGTACGTGCGCGGGTTGGTTTATTTGCAATTGAAGAGCGGTGCGCAAGCGGCGGCCGAATTCCGCAAGATCGTGGACCATGAAGGCCTCAGTTGGGGAGCCACCTGGATTCACCCGTACTGGGGGCAGTATTATGCGCTGTCTTGTCTCGGCATGGCACGCGGCTACCTGCTTGCGGGCGAGCGCGCTCAAGCCAGGGATGCCTACGAAAAGTTCTTCGCATTATGGAAGAACGCCGACCCCGATCTTCCTGTCCTCAGGCAGGCCCAGACGGAATATGCGAGGCTGCGATGAGAAGGACAGCGAGCCCGAACGGCGCAGTAGACACCCTGGATCCGTCATCAGCAATTGGAAGATACCCCCTAAGTGCGTTATCGCGAATGCGCTCGCCTGATCTGGTTGGTACCAATAAGTCGGCCGCATCATTCAGACGACGAATGGCGCGCCATGAGTTCTTCTATCAAGGTCCTGTTGCTGCCTTGTCGTTTGTGTGCATCAACCCAACAAGTCAACCCTCATAGTCATTCCGTCCGCACTTCGACGTCGCCGCCGCACGTCTCTGTCCGGCGGTTATACTGCCTCTTCAACTGCCTCGGAGATCTGTGTGAAAGCTCGCGTCTTTTTCCTGTTCTTCTTCCTGCTCACCTGCAACACCGCAACAACGCGCGCGCAAACCGCGCCGGACGGTTTTAAGACCGTCGTCTACATACCGGTCCAGGTGGTCCTCAAAATGAAGGATCAGCGGTGGCTTGAACAGAGTTGGGCCCGCATCTCCGGTCAACTGCACGTCGACAAGGTATACATAGAGACCTATCGCAGCCGCGTTCTCGCCGATGACGCCACCATCGAGGCCGTAAAGCAGTTCTTCGCGCAGCATGGGGTCGAAGTTGCCGGCGGCATCTGCTACTCCGACAATGACAACGGTCAGTTCGCCTCATTCACGTACACCAGGCTGGCCGACCGGGAGTATGTGAAGCATGTCTCCCAATTCACGGCGCGTCACTTCGATGAAGTGATCCTCGATGATTTTTTCTTCGCGAACACCAAGTCACCCTCCGATATCGCGGCCAAGGGCAACCAGAGCTGGACAGAGTTTCGCTTGAAGGAAATGGACGAGGTCTCGCGCGATTTGATCGTCGGTCCCGCCCACGCAGTCAATCCCAAGGTGAAGATGATCATCAAGTTTCCGAACTGGTATGAGCACTTCGCCGCTAACGGGTACGACCTTCGCGAGGAGCCGAAGATCTTCGACGGCATCTACGCCGGGACGGAAACCCGCGATCCTGTCGAAACCGATCAGAACCTTCAGCAATACGAGAGCTACAACATCGTCCGATATTTCACCAACATCGATCCCGGGCACATGGGCGGCGGCTGGGTTGATACATTCGACATTCGTTATGTCGACCGCTACGCCGAGCAACTCTGGCTCACGGTCTTCGCCAAGGCCCACGAGATGACCTTGTTCAACTACATGAATCTGCTCGGCGCCGCCCAAGCGGGTGAGCGCACGTGGAGTGGACAGGCGACCGACGTTGACTGGCACCGGATCAACGACCGCGCGCATGGCGAACCGATCTTCGCCTCCGTCGCCGGCGATGCGCTCGATCAAATCAAGCCCTTCATCCCCAGTCTCGGCACGCCTATCGGCATCGCCAGTTATCGTCCGCTGCATGCCACCGGTGAGGACTTTCTGCACAATTTTCTCGGCATGATTGGGATCCCGATCAACCTTTGCTCCACCTTCCCAACCGATGCCCAGACAGTGTTGCTCACCGAGGCGGCCAAAGCCGATCCCAACATCGTCGCTGAGATGAAAACGCAGCTCCTGGCCGGCAAGAACGTGGTGATCACCTCCGGTCTGCTGCATGCACTGGAAGGGAAGGGGATCGAGGATGTCGTCGAGCTCCGTTACAGCACCTTGCCCGAGCCTGTGACCAGCTTCATCGGAGCCTTCGGCCCCGGCGCCGGAACCCCGCTCGGCCGTGCGGAGGCGCCAATCCTGTTTCCGCAGATTCGTTTTTTCACCAACGACGCCTGGCCGCTTATCCGCGGCATCGCCGACGACAACGCCTTCCCGATTCTGCTCAGCGACAAATACGGCAAAGGCACTCTCTATGTGCTCACCGTGCCTGATAATTTCACTGACTTGTATCGCCTGCCCGAACCGGCCCTCAACACGCTTCGCAGCTACTTGACCGGCGCCTTTCCGCTGCGGCTCGAAGCGCCCTCAAGGGTCAGTCTCTTCGCCTACGACAACGGCACGTTCATCATAGAATCGTTCCGCGACGAGCCAGTTAAAGGTTACAGTGCTCGCGGATGCGAGCCGCACGACGCTCAAGAATCTACAGACCGGCGCCACGCTTTCTGCTGTCCAGCGTTCTCCCCAGGGCGCTCACGCGTCTGTCGAGGCGCCTACAACCGAGCCGCTTTCCGCGTTCACCGTTACGCTGCCGCCGCACAGCTATCTTGCCTTTGAAGAAAGATAGTGCAGGAGTTTTTCGTGAAAGAGAAAGTGAAGGACACACGGGTGAGATTATCCGCGATTGCAGCTCTGGTGTGCTCGCTGCCGTGCGCATTCACCGCGACGGCCGCGGCTCAGAAGACGCTCTTCTACATGCAGGAGAACGCTGCCGGCGCGCTCTCCTTCGAGCAGCATAAGGACAAGATCGACATCCTTGTGCCCACCTGGTACGCCGTGAACGGCCACGGCCTCATCTCCGGCGAACCTGACCGCAATGTACTCAGGGAGGCCAAAGCCTCGCACGTGCAGGTGATTCCGATCGTCGTGCTGTTCGACAAGCAGCAGCTTCATGAGCTGTTCAACGATACAAAAGCGCAGGATGTGATGAATGCCGCACTTGTGCGCGAGTGTAAAGAGCATGGCTATCAAGGAATCCAGTTCGATCTCGAACACGTCGTCTGGGCGGACCGCGACGGCCTCTCAGCATTGGTGAAAAGATCCGCGGATGTGCTTCACGCACAGCACCTGCAGGTGCAGATCGCGACCGTACCCAATGCGCCCGGACACGCGGGATCGCTGCCGTATGCACGCTGGATGTTCGAAGAATGGCGTGGTGGCTACGACCTCAAGGCGCTCGCGGCCTCTGTCGATCTCATCTGCCTCATGACCTACGATCAGCACTCGCGCTACACCGCACCCGGCCCCGTCGACGGATGGCAGTGGACCATCGAGAACCTCGATTATGCGTTGCAGCAGGTCCCGAAAGAGAAGTTGTCGCTCGGCATCGCGCTCTACGGATATCACTGGTTTGCCGGCGATCCCGGCCTGAATAAGCCGGATCAGAAGCCCAACCCGACAGCAGAGTCCATCACCGCCGCGAACGCAGAGTTTCTCCGCGCAAGCTATGACGGCAAGCTCCAGTGGGATGAAGATGACCACACGCCCTGGTTTTACATAACGCGCGACCAGACACGCGAGTGGGTCTTCTACACCGACAAGCGCGCATTCATGGATCGCTATGAGCTCGCGAGGCAGCGCGGGCTGGAAGGCGTATGCTCCTGGGTGCTGGGCGGTGAAGACCCTGCAATCTGGGATGCAATTCCGTCCAAGCGATAGCCGCGCGCACAGCAATCGCTACTGGTAAAGCAGGTACTGTTCGCGCGCTCTCTCGTACTCCTCGAGCCCCGGCTTCCATGCCGCCGCGATCGCTCGCGGATCGTCACCACGCCGAAGCGCTTCCATTGTCGTTTCGCTGGCCAGATAATTCGCTGCGCGGTCCAGCCGGAACTGCTCGGGATACAGCTTGTGCAGCGCGCTCAGGATCTCCACTCCCAGCTCCGGTGAGTCGAGCGCATCGCGGTCCGTCACGCTGATCCGCACCGCCTCAATCGTCTGTCCGTGATACGGATGGATCGCATCATCATCAACCGTCGTCGTTGTTGCAGCGAAGATCGCGCCGGGAATGTGCCGCGCATTCAAAGCGGCCGCAACATCCGCGGCACGGAACCACGCCGGCGGTTGCGCGCCTGTCTTCTTGTCTTTCGGTGGCAAACCGGCTCCAATCATTTCGAACGGTGTCGGCGTGCCGCGGCACACCGTCACATTCGTAGGTTCGAGCAGTGTGAGGCCCGGCAGCAGAATCGTTGCAGTCAGATTGTGCAGGTTTGGACTCGGATTAATCCACGCCAGCCCGGTCTGATCGTAGAACTCGCTGCGTGTCCAATGCTGCATCGCGACAACTGTCAGCGGTGCATCAATGTGCTTCGTCCCGTTGTAGAACCGCGCGAGTTCGCCAAGTGTCATCCCATGCCGCAGCGGTACCCGTCCGTAATCCGTGTACTCCTCATCATGTCCGGGATCGGATACAGGTCCTTGCGCAGCAACCCCGTCGATCGGGTCCGGCCGATCAAGCACAACAATATTCACCGTGTGGTGAAACTCGCTCTGCTCACGCGCCGCCGCTTCCAGAAAGTAGCCCGTCACCGCTTCGTACGTGTAGGTCCGCACACCCGCATCCTGCAGATCGATGACAACCGCATCCAGGTCCTTCATCTGCTCGTGCGACGGACGCCGGTCTTCCTCATGCGCGCCATACAGCGACGTGACGCGCAATCCTGTCGTGGGATCCGTCTCCGGCCCGAATGAAGTGGTGTCTTGCTTGCCGAAGATCCCATGCTCCGGCGAGAAGATCGTCGTCAGCTTTGCACCCGCGACTATCCTGGGCAAATCCGCAGAAAGAATGTCGATCGTCCGGCGTCCGTGCGAATCAACACCCGACTGATTCGTAAGAATACCGAGGCGAAGCGCGCCGCCATGCTGTGCAGCTATGCTCGAGAGCTCGGAAAAGCGGTCCCCTTCGAGCACATCGATTCCGGTAAGCGTTACAGACTCTGTCGCGGTGGAAGCCGTCGCCGCAGAAACATGAGCGTCGGGATAAAGGTGCAGTGCCTGCGCAACCGCCGTCGCGACCTCGCCCCGCAAATTCGAGATCGGCGCGTTACCTCGCGGATGAACCGCGTTCGCGAGCAGCACGACGTACGTATCCGATCCCGGATCCATCCACACCGACGTACCCGTAAATCCCGTGTGACCGAAGCTGCCGATTGGAAAGATCATCCCGCGCGGTTTCGAGAACGCCGTGTCGATGTCCCATCCATAGCCGCGTAAATCCTGCCCGTGGATCGCTGGGTATCGCGGCGCAAGCAGCGGCGCCGCACCTTTCTCACCATGCGCCATCGCAAACTCCTCAGCCTGATTCGCCGCTTCGAGCTGTCCCGCGTGATGCCCCGGCTGCTCCGGCGTAGTCATCAGCTCCAGCGTCGACTGCTTCACAGGAAAGTTACTCGGCCGCCCAGCCAGACGATCGAGAAGCCCCTGCGCGAACAGCGACACATCATGCGCGGTAGAGAAGACACCGGCATGTCCGGCCACTCCACCCATGCGGCGCGTCGTCGGGTCATGCACCGTGCCGCGCGTCAGCATGTCGAAGTGAGGGTTTGCCTCAGGATCAAGCTTCGATTCGTCGTCGTGTGTTGTCGGCGCAATGCGGGGCAGCAGCGCCAGGGGAATCCACTTATCCCCGCCGCCGCAAGCGTAATCGGAAGTCCGGGTCCACATCGTTCCGTCAGGATTCGTCCCATTTTCTACATTTGACCTGTATTCAATCGCAGCGCCCACGATCTTGAAGGGACCACAGGCCTTTGCAATCGGCAGATACCGCGTATCCGTCATACCGAGCGGCCCGAAGATATGCTCCTGCGCATACACGTCGAGCGGCTCGCCCGAAAGCTTCTCGACAACCGCGCCGAGCAGAATGAAATTAATGTCCGAGTAGCGGAACGTCGCGCCTGGAGGCGACTGCAGCGGTGTCGTAAGCGCGCGCCGAATGCCTTCCCCCTTATCCGGCGCAGCCAGACCCCACGCATCTTTGAGGTTCACATCTGCGGGCTCACCCGAGTGGTGCGTCAGCAACATCCGCAGCGTCACCTGTGCACGCACAGGATCGTTCGCCGGATTGAACTCCGGAAAAATCTGCTGCACCGGTTCGTCGAATTCCAGCTTGCCCTGCTCAAAGAGCTGCATCACAGCCGTCGCCGTTGAAAGGCACTTCGATAACGATGCCATATCGAAGATCGTGTCTTCCGTCATCGCTTCGGCCGGCGACGGCTGGCCATCCAGGCCGGGTTCGCCCGCCAGCTTGCGATCGCCATAGGCATGCTCGAAGACAACTCGCCCGCTGTGCCCGATGAGCAGCACCGCGCCGGGCAGATGATGGTACGCGATGGCATCGTCGATAAGCGCCGAGGCTGCACTGAAATCAGGCGCGGTAAGCGACGGAGGACCTTGCACCTGACGGTGCGAGCCGCTGCTCTCAGCTCGCGCCTGCAACGGCAAGCAGAAGCACAATGCCAGCACCACGGCAACAGCCGCCGGACGCCTTCGTGTGTTCTTGCCCACCACGAGACTCGCGAGAGACCCGATCAAAAATGTTCCGGCGGCGCCGATCAGTACGTACCACGTCCAGGCGATATGCGTGATAGCCAAGTAATGAGTTCCTTTCGCTGTCGTAAATGTCCAACCCGTATTCGTGGGCATAAGCCAGATCGCGAGATTCAACGCGAAACCGAAGATCATTCCAATCGTCGCACCCGCCTCCGTCGCAAAACGCGTTAATGTTCCAAGCAGAAAAACGCCGAGCAGACAGCCGTACGCGACTGACGCGATCGACAACCCAATCTCGACCACGTGTCCCTTGCCGCCCGCGTGCACCGAGTACACCGCGATCGCAAACAGCACAAGCGCCCATACCACCGTAGACGAACGCGCAATCATCCCGCGCTCGCGGTCATCCGCGCCGGGCCGCATACGCATGTAGAAGTCCACCACCGTCGTCGACGACAGCGAATTCAGCGCGGCGGAAAGGTTCGACATCGCAGCCGCGAGAATCGCCGCAACCAGCAGGCCCGCCACGCCAATCGGCATCTCGCGAACGATAAACGTCGGGAAGATGTAATCGTTGGTTCGGAACGTCGCGCCCGTGTGCTGCTGATAAAAGACGTACAGCCCCGCTCCGATCAGCAGAAACAGCGCGAACTGCAGGAAGATCACCACTCCCGAGCTAAGCAGCGCCGCGCGCGACTCCCGCAGGTTTCGCGCGGCGAGCAGCCGCTGCACCATCAACTGGTCCGTTCCGTGCGAAGCCATTGTGAGGAACGTGCCGCCGATTACGCCCGCCCAGAACGTGTACGTGGTTGTGAGGTTCACCGAGAAATTCAGCATGTGGAACTTGCCCGCCGCCGCTGCAACCGTGTGAATCGCCGGCCATCCGCCCTGCACATGCGAGCCGAGCGTGATCAACGCGACAAATGTACCGGCGACATAGATCGCCATCTGCACAACATCAGTCCACACAACCGCCGCCATTCCGCCTTCGAACGTATACAGCAGCGTCAAGGCTGTGATAATTCCGATCGACAGCACATCGCTTGTGCCGATCGCAATTCCAATCACAATCGAAACCGCAAAAACCCGCACGCCCTCCGCCGCCGCGCGTGTCGCGAGAAACAGCGCTGCCGTGACCTTATGAAGCGTTCCTCCAAAGCGCCGGTCGATAAGCTGATACGCCGTAAGCATCTCGCCCGCAAAATAGCGGGGCAGAAACAATGCCGCAACGACGACGCGCCCCAGCATGTAGCCAATCACCACCTGTAGGAAGCCGAAGTCACCGGCGAACGCCACGCCCGGAATCGAGATGATGGTAAGGGTCGAAGTCTCAGCCGACACGATCGAAAGACAGATCGCCCACCACGGAATCGTGTTATCAGCGAGGAAGTAGCTCCTCAGCGAGCGGTCTGCGCTAGCAGCGCCGCGCCTCTTGCGAAACCGCAGACCAAACAGCGTGATGCCGATCAGGTACACCGCAACGAGAGCGAGATCCAGTGCGCTGAGTCGCTGCGCAGCAACGAACGCTGCAAGTGCGTTGATCGAGCAGGACAAGCGGACTCTCTCCTCCTGGCAATTACGTGAATCGGAGTTGCGCTGACGTGGGCCGGCGTTGCACGTTATGATAACGGGCTTGGTGTACATCCTGCTCGACACGATGTGAGGAGTTCGGAACAGATGCCGTATTTTGTCGCGTTGGATGCGGGTGGAACAAAGACCGAGTGCTGGGTGGCCGACCAGTCGCGCGTGCTGGGCCAGGCCTCAGGACCCACCGTCAAGATCATGAATGTCGGCGAGCACCCCGCCACTGCCGCTCTCCGCTCGGTCGTACGAGAGGCCCTCGGCGCCGCCAACGTCGCTGGCGATTCGATCGCCTGCACCTGCTTCGGTCTCGCCGGCTCGTCCAGCGCCGACGTTCGCCGTTGGGCCGAAGCTACGCTCCACGAGCTCGTCAGCGGACCCATCATCATCACGGGCGACGAGCAGATCGCGCTCGATGCCGCCTTCCGCGGCGGCCCCGGCGTGCTCGTGGTCGCGGGAACCGGATCCAATGTCACCGGGCGCTGCGCCGACGGAACAACCGTCACCGCCGGAGGCTGGGGCCCCGTGCTCGGCGACGAAGGTTCCGGCGCATGGATCGGCCTCGAAGCCATTCGTGCCAGTTTGCGTGCGCGCGATCGCGGAGTGGAATCCTGCCTGCTGCGCGAGATTCAGCACACCTGGCAGCTCGACGATCTCGGCTCCCTCGTCGCCAAAGCAAACGTCCGTGAGCGCCCGGACTTTGCCTCGCTCACCACAGTCGTCGCCAGTTGCGCGGACGCCGGCGACGCGCTCGCGCAAGGCGTGCTGGACCGCGCCGGCGAGGAGCTCGCAATCCAGGTAAGCCTCGTCATCTCGAAAATGCGCGCTGCCGGTTGCCCCGCCGAGCATGCCACGCACGTCGCCTTCGCCGGCAGCGTGCTCTCAAAGATCCCCCGCGTGCTTCGCGCGATGGAGGCGCATCTGCATACTGCCTGGCCGGAAATCGTCCTCGATTCCGCCGCAGTGCAGCCGCTCGAAGGCGCCCTCTGGTGCGCCCGACAGCCTAGGTAACGAGCTCGCCGCGAATGTAAGTAGCGAGCAAATGTCCGCTCGAATCAAAACGGTTCAGGTTTGCCGGGCTTCCCGGCGCAAGCCGCGTCAACTCCGGAATTCCCAGCATCGCCGCCGGATTATGCGATGCAAGCCGCGTCGCGTCGCCCAGTGCTGCTCCCGTGAACTGCTGCAGATTCTCAACCGCGCGATCCAGCGTCAGCACCGAGCCCGCAAGCGTGTACACTCCGCGCGTCAAATCCTCCGCCAGCACCGCGCGCCCCTCCTGCACATCGACCTCCAGCGGGCCCAGCTTGTATCTGCCATCCGGCATGCCCGTGGCCGACATCGCGTCCGTCACAAGAATAGCGCGCTCCGCACCCTTCGCCTTCAACCAAAGCCGAATCAGCTCCGGCGCCACATGCACCCCATCGCAGATCAGCTCCGCATACATCCGCTCGTCATCCAGCGCCACGCCCAGCACGCCCGGCTCCCGATGATTCAGCGCACGCATCGCGTTGAACGTGTGCGTCGCGCTGCTCGCTCCCGCATCAATCGCATTCAGCGATTCCGCCGCAATCGCATTCGTGTGTCCCAGCGAACACCGCACGCCCACGCTGGTCGCGTACGCAATCATCTCGCATGCGCCCTTCAACTCCGGCGCAATCGTGATCAGCCGGATGTGTCCGCGCGCCGCCTGCTGAAACCGGTCAAAGAGCTCCATGCTCGGCGTCTGCAGGAACTCCTCCGGGTGCACCCCCCGCTTCACGTGCGAGAGAAACGGCCCTTCCAGGTGAATGCCGCGCGGCTGCGCCTGCAGCGGCTGCGGCTCAGACTCAATCGCGTCCGCCAGCGACTCCAGCGCATGCAGCGTCGAATCAAGCGAAGCCGTCACCGTCGTCGGCAGGTAATTCGCGACGCCGCGTGTCGCCAGGAACCGCTGCAGCTCCGACATCTGCGTCCGTCCCGCCGACATCACATCGTGGCCCATGCCGCCATGAATGTGCACGTCGAAAAACGCCGCGGTCAGTGTGTCCTCTTCACGCGCGAGCGCCGTCGGGTCGGAGCTGATATCCGACAGACTGCCGTCATCGGCGACGATGAGAACAGGGAACTCCACCGAGCCAATATCTGTGAGCAATCGCCGGGCTGTGATGATCGTAGGCACGTCTTACCTCGAGGGCGGAGTCGGTACGGCGGCGGGCGGCCCTGGCACAGCGGCAGGCGGAGTTGGAGAAACCGGCGTCTGCACAGGCATCGCCGGAGGAGCCGGAATATCAACCTCACTCGCGCTCGGCAGGGAATGCGCATCACCCCACTGCCGCTGCGCGCTGCGCACCTTCTCCATGCGCCCCAGCCAAATCCCGATCGTCGAATCGTAGTGCTCCAGCACCGGCCGCAGCGCGTACGGCCGGTTCGTGCGCAGCCACATCTGCGCGTACAGATCGCGAATCAGCGAGTAGCCGTCCTTGATGTCCTGTATCCGCCCGTTCACGCCGTTGATGTCGCTCAGTTCGCGCCCGACCTGCGCGCGCTGCTTGCGATCGTCCGACATCGCGTCAGCCTGCGCTCGCGCGTAACTCTCCGCCATCTCGTCGGCGAGCTGAAATTTCTCGCCAATGAAATCAAACCGCCGCGCGCCCAGCTCCAGCGCATCAATCGCGTCCGTTTCGCGCAACGTCGTCGGGTCCGACGGAAGCTCGTTTGTCGGCGAGTAAACCACCGGCGTCGGGGGCGCCGGATACGCCGCGCGCGCCTGCGCAATCAAGTCCATTGCTCGCTCCGCATGCATCCGCAACTCATGCGTGTACGGGCGAACCTTCTCCGCGTTCTGCTCGCCATCCGTCGACCACGGATCAATCCAGAACAACGCGTCGGATCCGTCGCCCACCTTGGCGTCATACTTCAGCACGTCGTGCGCGGCCATCAACTCCTGTTGCGCCTGGTCAAGCTTGCCAGTCAGGTCGCCATGAAACACCGGTCCATAGTTCGCCTGATACTGCGGAATGTTGCTCTCGCCCTGCTGCCATGCCGCCGCGCAGCCAAACAGAATGCCGTACCAGTTGTTTGCCGCCAGCGCCTCGCCGTCGTCATACCAGTCCGTATTCAACTGTCCCGTCGCGCCCATGTTCTGTCCATCGCGCGTGAACTGCTGAATGTTCTGGAGCGCCATGTTGTAGTTCGGATAGATCCGCGACCAGTTGTTGATCCCCGGCGCGACCCACGTCTCAATCCCGGCCGACTTGAAATAATCAAGGTAGCGCGTGAAGCCCTTGTCCGACGGCGAGTAGTGCCAACTGATCGCAATCGTGTTTTTCTTGAACGACTCCGGCATGCCCTTCAGCAGCTCCGGCGAGCGCTCCGCGATATCGCCCCAGAACAGCAAGCGCCGGTTCAGCGGCCGCAGCGTCTCATCAATCTGCTGCATGAAGTTCAGGTACACCGGCCCAAGCCCTTGTTCGTCCACCGCCGGCTTCGTCTGCCCCACACCCAGATCAAACGTCTCATCGGCGCCCACATGCAAAAACGGCGACGGATACAGCGCTGCCAGCTCGGTAAACATCTGCTTGATCACAACCAGCGACCCCGGTTGTCCTGGCGCGAGCACCGCTCCATGCGGCGTCTCCGCGAGCGGTGAATATTCCTCATACACCAGCATGTGACGCAGATGCCCGAACGCCTCCTGGTCCGGCACAACCATCACGTGATACTTCGCCGCATACGCCACCAGTGCGCGCGCGTCATCCGCCGAGATGCTTCCTCCCGGCGGCGCCGGCAGCGGGTTCGACGCATATTGCTGCGTGTTCTCAAAGTACGGCGAGTACAAATTCGCCTTGTACTCCGCCAGCGTCCGCACCATCTTCTTCTGAAACTCCAGCGTGTCCACCGGACCGCGCGAAAGATCGTCACTCAACCCGCGGTACTGCATCGCCGGCCAGTCGTGGATATCGGCAGCGTGCAGCACGAACGCTCCATTCGGCTCCCGCTCGATCATCTGCTTGACAGTTTGTGCGGCGTAAAAAACACCCGAGCCCGTCGCTCCCGTCAGCGTCAGCACGCCGGACGAAGAACCCGATGACACGATCGTGTATCCCTCTGCGTGCATCGCCGGCGTAAACGACGCATCCGGATGCTGCCCCAGCCGCTCCAGCACAATTCGCAGACCATTGCCCGCAGGAACACCGCGCGATGCAAGCTCATCGCGCAAATCGCTCGCCGCGAACTGGTCCTCCGCGCCGCAGTTCGGGCACTCCACCGTCACACCCGTCACCGGCTGGTCTCCTTTCAACGAGACCTCCCGCGGCATCGGAATCAGGTGAAGGGGACTGGGCGCAGCCTGTGCTGAAGCGATGGCCGACACTCCGGCCAGAAGAGCCAATACAACAAAACGCATGGGATAACGGTACACGGGCATCGCTCGAACGAAAAGAAGCTTAGGTGATCTCGTGGCTACATCAAACGTTGCATCCACCCCACGCTGAGGAGATCAAACGCATCAGCGAACACAACGGGCGCGACTCGAAATATCAGGAACTCACCGGCCACCAAGGACGCCGCAAGATTGCCGAACATGTACAAAGCCTGGTTTCCGCAGGGCGATGGCGATCCCCAGATCGCCGTCCGCCACGTCGACGTCACCGAAGGCGACTTCTGGGGAGCGTCCAACAGCAAGTTCGTCGTCTATGCGAAATACCTCGCTGCCGCAGTCACGGGCGGAGCGGTTCCCGTGGGAACGTCCGGCCACATCACCCCGTAAGCAGCTCCGTGCGAGCGAATCAGTGCGACGGTACGACGATCAGCGTGATCGATTGCCCCGGGAACGTCGCCGTGATCGTGCTGGCGGTCGATCCCGTGCCCGGCGCCGTGATCGCCGCCGCCGGCCCCGCCACAATCGCATTCAGGTTCGCATTGCTGTACTGGTAAACCTGCGCTGAAGTGGCCGTGCTCGTCAGGTTCTTGATCGACAACGTATCGGTCAGCGATCCGTACGTCTTGTTGATCACCACAATTGTGACCGCGCTGTCCGAAGTGCGCGACGCCGCATAGATCGCCAGCTTGCTCTGGTCCGCAGTCGTCGAGGTCAGCTCGTTGTCTCCAAAGGTCGACTTGCTGCCGTCGTAATTCCGGTAGATCGCGAACGCCATATTGCCGGGCACCTGCCCCGCGTACCCTGACGTCGGCCAGAACACCCCCATGTCCAGCCCATACTTGCCGAAGATGCCCAGAACATCAGCCTGCGTCACCGCGCCGTTGATCGACTCCGTCGCTCCGAAGTTGTACTCGTCAATCGAAGTCTTTGGCGCCGCATAGCTCGTGCCGGTCCACCCCGACGTAATCCATCCGTGCATCATCGGGATCGTCTGCGGCGCCTGCAGCGGTACGCTGCAGCTCGTCGTGTAGTTCGTATCAGTCGAGTAGTTCGGCTGCGGGAAATTCGGATCGGTATAAGTCGCGTCCCACAGCGCGCGCGTCGAGTTCATGCGCACCTGCTGCTCGGCCGTATCGCCCGCCGTCGTGAACGCAACCGATGACCCGTTGTAGCTCGCCGCCACATACGCATGAATCGTCAGATAATCCAGCAGCGCCTTGCCGTACGTGTTCGAGGCCGCCGCCATCTGCTGTAGGTAATACACCATCATCGGCGTGCCGCTGTGCGCCTGCCGGTCCGTCGGATTGTCCCACGGCTGATAGCACGGCCCATGCCCCCATCCACTCTCAATGTCCTTCTTCGAGTAGAAGTAGTTCCACCAATTGTCGATCACCGGCCCCGCGACCAGCGCATTCGGGTCCACCGTCTTGATCGCCAGCGCCGTCCCAATCCCGCCGTTCGTTACCTCGTCGTAGGTGGACGGGCTCGGATGCACATCCCGGTGCACCGCATCCCACCATGCCGGCTCGTTGTCCAGGTCCCAGATCGTCGCATCTTTGCCCGCCGCGTTCGTGCAGTAGCTCCCCTTTGTCAGCAGGCAGTTCACCCAGCTTCCGGCCCACGTGCTCGTCGCCCACAAGGCCGTGTTATTGCCCACGCCCGGCACGCTCGGCGGCGGCTCCTGCTGGCTCGTAATCGACCACGTAGGCGGAGTCGCCGTCGGATCGCCGAACAAATCCGTCTTCCCCTCCGACGCCACACCGTTGCCGCACGTTCCGCTCGGGTCAAAGCTCTGCTGGTTGGGGTACGTCGCCTTCGGGAAGCTGCATGCGGTCGTGCTGCTGTTGCTCACATACCCCTGCACCGGCACCGTGCCGATCGACGCAATGCCCAACGCGTTCGTCTCCGCAATGTAGTCGTTGAAGTTCGACTCCGACGTCACGCTGTTCGGATTCGTCGTCAGCAACGCATACGTCCCGCCATTCCGGAAGAAGTAGTCGGCGGCGGAGTTGGAGTTCCCGTTCTGGTAGTTGTAGCGTGACGTTGCATCCCCGCCCCACCGCGCTACCGTGATGCCCATCGTCTGCGCGCTCGCCTGATCCAGCAGGTACGCATTCGCTCCGTAGATCAGCGGAGAAATCGGGCATGGACTCCCGCTCGTGCAGTTCGGGTTCGCCGGATTGCCGTCATTCGCGTTGGCATCCACCGTCAGCGCCGGCCCGGCCGCTGTCGACGGTGCCACCAGCGTCACCGTCGTCGATCCCTTGATCGCCGTATTCGCCGTGCTCGTCGCCGTAATCGTCACCGTCGTCGGCGCAGGATACGGCGTCTGGTACACGCCCGCCGAGCTGATCGTCCCCGCCGTTCCCGTCCCCGACGCCACCGCCACGCTCCACGTCACCGTGCCCGGCGACAACCCCGTCACCGTCGCCGTAAACGTCTGCGATCCGCCAATCGTCACATTGCCGCTCGCCGGCGTCACCGTCACCATCGGCCCCGCAGCCGTGTACGCCGCCGTTACCGTCGTGTTGGCATTCACCGTCACATTGCATGTCGTGCCTGACGCGCTCGTGCACCCGCTCCACGCACTGAACGGATTGCTGCTCGCCGTCGCCGGCGCGGTCAGCGTGACCGCCGTTCCTCCCGCATAGCTCAGCGTTACCGGGCTCGCGCCGCTCGTCTTGCCATTCTGGTCCGCCGGGCTCGCCGTAATCGTCACCCCGCTCGCCGGATTCGTCGTATTCACAATCAGGCTGTAAACGCCCGTCACCGTCACGCTCGCCGTCTTCGTCCCACTGCTGTAATTCGCCGAGCTCCCCGAGTCCGGCGCGTACGTAAACGTCAGCGTGTCATTCCCCGCGGTCAGCGAGTTCGCCGGAATTGTAAGCGTCGCACTCCCGCTGCTCAACGCCACCGCCGCTCCCGTATACCCTCCACCGCTCACCGCAACCGTTCCCGTCGGCGTCGGATTCCCGCTGCCTCCGCTCACCGTCACCGTTGCCGTCAGCGCCTGATTAATCAAAATCGTCGCCGACGACAAACTGATCGCCATGGTCGGCGCCGGCGGCGCATTCACCGTCACCTGACCCGTTCCCGTCGCGCTCGTATACGCCACCGCACCCGCCGTATCCGGCGTATACGTCACCTTCAGCGAATCCGCCCCTGTCGCCAGCGATCCCGCCGGAATCACAATCGTCGCCGCCCCGCTGCTCAGCGCCACGGTGGACGAGCTATACGTCCCGCTGGTCAGCGCAACCGATCCCGTCGGCGTCGCTGCTCCCGTCGGCCCCGCCACCGTCACCGCGACCGAAAGCGTCTGTCCCGTCGTAATCGAGCTCGAAGACGGCGTCACCGTCACCGTCGGCGCTACCGCCGCCACATAGTTCGCCGTGATCGTCACATTCCCCGAAACCGTCACGCTGCACGTCGCGCCCGAAGCCGACGAGCACCCCGTCCACCCGCTGAAGTTGTTGTTCCCCGCCGTCGCCGGCGCGCTGAACATCATCGTTGAGCCCGAGCTCTCCGTCAGCTGAAACGGCGTCGTCCCCGTCGTCACCAGGTTATTCAAACTGTTGCCGTAGCTGATCGACACACCGCTCGCCGGATTCGTGCTCGCCACGCTGACCGTGTAACTCTGGACCGGACACGAAGCTCCCTGGCACGTCCCGCCGCCACCGTTTCCGCCGCCGCAACCCGTCAGCAGCAGCGAAGCGCAGCCGGCCACACCGGCAAGGCTCAAAATGGACAGGGAACGGCTACGGGCGAGGCGCGATATCGATATCATTGCGGCATCCACTCTAACCCACCGGATGCCCACATGGCGACGTAATTCAGTACTTCCGTGCAGCCGCGCCCCTCATCCCCACTCCGCGACGGGCCGCCTTATTCCAACTCCACTCAAATAGGGTTCCCGCCGTCCACCACCGTCACCCCCGCCGGCGGCATAAACCGGAACACACCCTCCTTCACCGGCACATTCTCCCGCATATCCGAGAAGCTAAACGTAGTTACCGCGCCGTCCGTCTCCTCGATCCGCAGCTCATGAATCACGCCTTCGCCATCCACCGTAACCGACACGGCATGCACCCGCTGCTGATCGGCCGCCGCGGTACCCGGCGAGCTTGCCGGCTGGCCCGAAACCGGCTCGCCCCACAACGCATATCCCACCCGGCCATCCTCCAGCTTCACCAGCGTCACGCTCAGCCCGCGCAGCTCCTTCTCCAACTCCGTATGCCCCAGCAAAAACCGCAGCGGTGACCGCAGATCATCCAGCCGCTTCTCCGGAAACCGTGTCGCCTCCGCATCGCCCGGCGTATACGAAATCGCGTCCTTGCCGTCCAGCACAAACAGCTTGCCCGCCGGCATGTCATACGCCCACCGCATTCGCCCCGGCTTCTCGAGCGTCAGCGTGCCCGTCTCCGTCCGGTCCATCCCCATGCCCTGGTAGCGCTCCGCGTACCGCGTCTCCAGCGAATGCAGATGGTTATAGTGCTGATCGACTTTCTTCGCGAGCTCCGCCGCGCTCGGTTGTTGTGAGCGGGTTGTGCCCGGTTCTTGTAACCGGGTTGTGCTCGGCTGTTGTAACCGGGCTGTCGCAGGTTCCTGTGACCGCGCTGCAGCAGGCTGCGCCCCTCGCGCACCCGCGCTCACTCCCACCAGAAGCGCCAGCAACAAACAGCCTGACCGCATCCGCCTACTGCCCGAGCTGCTCCGTGCAGTTCGTTCCACCCTTCGGGTCGTACCGTATCCCATTCCCATCCGAGCAGAACCCGCGGTCGCCCGTCTTATTCACCGCGTTCGGCACCGCCGTTATCACATAGCTGTTGTACTGGTCCACGTTGTTCACCGTCGTCTTCGATCCGCACGTGACCGTGAACGTGTACCCCGCCTTTACCCCGCTCGCCAGGTCATCCGGAATCAACTGCGCTGCCTCCGCCGACGGCGCCCCCGACCCCGCCTTTCCGCCCAGCTCCGCCAGCGTGCACGCAAATCCATGCGTCGGATACTGCGAGTTGTACTGCCCCTCCATCGAGTCCAGCGTCCGCAGCGACTGGATCGCCGACGTCTCATTGCCGCGCTTGATCACCTTCTGCATCTGCGGAATCGCCAGCGTCATCAGGATCAGAATCACTGACATCACAATGAGCAGCTCGACCAGCGTAAAGCCGGCCTCCGCTACAGAAGATTCAACCCGAATCCCGGATATCGAAGACTCAAAGCAATTTTCGGAAGAACAAGCGCGCTCAGAACGTGCAGTTTGCAAGGCAGGGGTCCTCAATCGGTGTGACAACTCAAAAGTATAGACGCACGACCCTGCCCACCCGTCATGCCCACCCATGTACACCCAAAGTGGTCTTTGCCCTTCTTGCTGTCATTCCGAAGCGCAGCCGAGGAACCTGCTTTCCTGACTCCGCATATTCAAAGACTGTCATCCTGAGCGAAGCCGCGCACCGGGTCCCCGGCGAGCGCTCTTTGCTCGCTGGGGTGGAGCGTGGCGAAGTCGAAGGACCCCGGAGATGCCCGTTTCACAATCGCCGTCAACCCTTTTCCACCAGGATCCCGGCCGTTCCCTACCTTCAACACACCAAATCCCCCCGCCCAATCTCCATCCCACCCAGATTCCCCAGCAGCGTCAGCGCCAGCTTCTCCGGCACAAACAACTCCCGCGCCAATCTCTGCAAATCCGCCGGGCTCACCCGCTCCACCTCCGCCGTAATCTCCTCGGCCGAGAAAAACCGCCCGTGATACATCTGCTGCCGCGCCAGCGAGCTCATCCGCGCCGACGAGCTCTCCAACCCCAGCACCATGTTCCCCTTGATCTGGTCCTTTGCCCGCCGCAGGTCATCGTCCGAAACCGGCTCATCCTTCATCCGTCCCAGCTCCGCCAGCGTCAGCTCCAGAACCTCACGCGTTCTCTCCACCGCGCACCCCGCATACACCGCCAGCGACCCCGTATCACGGAACGGACTCAGCTCCGAATAGATCGAGTACGCCAGGCCTCGCTCCTCACGAATCGACTGAAACAGCCTTGAGCTCATGCCTCCGCCGAGAATCGAGTTCAGCAGAAACGCCGCATACCGGTCGTCATGCGCCACATGGATCGACGGCACCGCCAGGCACATCTGCACCTGCTCCAGCGACTTCTTGTTCTTCAACGTAATGTGCGGCTTCACGGCCGGCGCATGCCCATGCACCAGCCGGTCTCTCGAAGTTGCGGCGAGCGAATCGAACGCCGCCTCAACCTGCGCCAGAAATCCGTCATGCTCCAGGTTCCCCGCCGCCGCAAACACCATATTCGCCGGCGTAAACCGCTTCGCATACTCCTCCAGCACAATCTGCTGGTTGAAGCTCGCAACTGTCTTCGTCGTTCCGAGGATCGGGCGCCCCAGCGCATCGTGCGGCCAGAAATTCCGCGTAAACAACTCGTGCACCAGGTAGTCCGGATTGTCCTCGTCCATCTTGATCTCTTCGAGGATCACGCCCTGCTCGCGCACAATATCGTCCGGGGCGAACGTCGGATGCAGCACCAGGTCCGTCAACAAATCCAGTGCTGCGGGCACGCTCTCATCCAGCACCTTGATCGAGAAGCACACCGTCTCCTTGCCCGTAAACGCATCCAGGTTCCCGCCCAGCGCGTCCGTCTCCCGCGCAAACTGCTGCGCGCTTCGCGTGGTCGTCCCCTTGAACACCATGTGCTCCAAAAAGTGCGAGATACCGTTCGTCGCCGGCGTCTCATCCCGCGACCCTCCATCCAGCCACACCCCCATCGACACAGACCGCATGTGAGGCATCCGCTCCGTCAGCACGAGCAGGCCATTGGCCAGGCGGGTAGAACGAATATCACGGCTGTGAGGTGTGCTGGGCGTCGCGTTCTCCGCGACCGGAACAGAAATAGGCATTAGCTCCATTCTTTCACGCCCACCCCAGACCCGGGCGTCCGCCGCTCCCCTACAACGTCCAGACGCGTGCCCCAAACACCGTCGTCTCGGCCGGACCGAGCTCGCCTGACCAAAACACCGTCATCCCGACCGGACCGAGCGCACCACGCTGCTATCAAGGCGCCTCACCCCAACGAACGTCATCCTGAGCCGTAGGCAAGGACCTCTGTATTGCCCGGATCACGAGAACACTCGCCCGACCAAAACACCGTCATCCCGACCGAAGCGAGCTCGCCTAACCAAAGACCGTCATCCCGACCGGACGGAGCGCACCACGCTGCTATCAAGGCACCTCACCCCAACGAACGTCATCCTGAGCCGTAGGCGAAGGACCTCTGTATTGCCCGGATCACGAGAACGCTCGCCTGACCAAAACACCGTCATCTCGACCGGAGCGGCGAAGCCGCGGAGCGGAGAGACCCCTGTATTCGCCTTTGCCCCTGCCGCTCCTTTGCCTTTGCTTCTAGGTAACCCGAGCCTTCAGGCTTGGGCCTCTCTTCAGGCCGTTAGAAGAACGGGCTTTAGCCCCTGCGGTATGCCGTCCCGACCCCGCCTGAAAATCCTGTCAACCCCCCGTTCCCGTGGAAAACCTAGCAACCCCCACAAACGAAAGCCCAAACCGCCGGCCAATCACTCCGGAAAGAATTTCACTCGATTTGCTATAATGGATTTATAGAGTCAAGCAGGAGAAACCGCCTGCTTCTACACCCGAGGCCTCAGCCTCCGGCTTCGTTTTTAAGGCCTCTGTTTGCAATATTTTGGCCGCAAAATCTCTGCAATCAATATTTTGCAGGTACTCTGCCTTTACTTTCAATATTTTGGCGGCGCCGGGAGGGGGAGGGGAGGTTACCCACCCCACCTCAGCACGACCCAAAAATCTCTCCTCTCCGCTGTTTTCAACAGCTCTTCGCGGGCGTAGATTGTCGCCATGAGCGGTGACGATTGCGTGATTGAAGCAAAGTCAGCGCGGCGCCAGGGTCGGCTCTCCGACGCAACGGCGCTGTATGAGGAAGCAGCACACTCCTTCCAGGCAGAACAACAACCAGCCCGCTGGGCGCATGCCCTGCGACACGCGGCTGAGATGGCCGTGCGCTCCGGCGACGCCGCTACCGGCCTCCGCGAGGCGCGCGCCGTTATCGACTACTACCGAACCTCCAACCCCAACGCTCTGGAGATGGCCAACGCGCTCCGCGTCCTCGCCCTCGCCGAAGCTGCCGCCGGCGAACGCGATCACGCCTGCGCACACTGGAGCGAGGCCCGCACCCTCTACGCCAACGTCGGCGTCCCCGACGGCGTCGCCGAAGCCGACCGCCGCGTCGCCGCTCTAGCCGCCGCCTAGCGCGTCAGGTGCATTAGCGCGCCGTCCGCGCCAGCCCTGACGCATACACTGAAAGTGTGCCTGCGCTCTTCGGCCAAACTCTGCCCGAGCTCACCGAGCTGATGCAAAGCTTCGGTCAGAAGCCCTTCCGCGCCCGCCAGCTCTGGGAAGCGCTTTACAAGCAGCGCGTCGCAACGGTTGAAGACATCACCACGCTGTCGCAAGAGCTCCGCGAGCGCCTCATCACCGCCGGCCACAGCGTCGGGCTTCCCGAGATCGTCCAGACCGCCCGCTCCATCGACGGCACCGAGCGCTACCTCATGCGCATGGCCGACGCCGAAACCGTCGAGACCGTCTGGATGCCCGACGGCGACGGAGGCGAACGCGGCGACGGCAGCGAAGCCGCCGACGAAGAAGCCACTGAAACCGTCGACGCCGAACAAGCCGTCGATGGCCCTGATCCCTGTTCCCTGATCCCTGTTCCCTCGCAGCTCAGCTACTGGGACCGGCGCGGCAACGGTCGCGCGCGCTCCAACTTCGGCGCACTCGCCGAAAAAGGTTTCCGCCGCGCGACCATCTGCATCTCCTCGCAGGTCGGCTGCGCGGTCAACTGCCAGTTCTGCCTCACCGCCAAGCTCGGCATCAAGCGCAACCTCACCGCCGGTGAGATCGCCGGCCAGGTTGCCGCCGTGCTCAACCGCCACGCAATTCAGATCGGCAAAGACCGCATCAACCTCGTCTTCATGGGCATGGGCGAACCCTTCCTCAACTACGACGAGTTCATGCGCAGCGTGCGCCTGCTGGTTGAAGCCATCGGCATCCCCGAGTCGCGCATGACCGTCTCGACCAGCGGAATTCTTCCCGGCATCGAGCGCTTCGTGACGGAAGAGATTCGCCCCAAGCTCGCGCTCTCGCTCAACGCGTCCAACGACATCGTGCGGGAGCGCATCATGCCTATAACGCGCAAGTGGAAGATCGCCGAGCTGCTCGAAGCCTGTAAACGCATCCCTCTCCGCACACGCGAGTGGGTCACCTTCGAGTATGTTCTCCTCGGCGGCGTCAACGATCAGCCCGAACACGCGCGCGAGGTTCTCGCACTGCTGAACGGCATGCGCGCCAAGGTCAACCTCATCGTCTGGAACCCAGGTCCCGGCATCGACTACGTCCAACCGAAACCCGACGACGTCGCGCGCTTCCAGAAGATGATGATCGAAGGCGGCATGCCCACCTACATCCGCCGCCCGCGCGGCCGCGATATCTACGCGGCCTGCGGGCAACTGAAGCGCACCGTCGCCGACGAGAACGCCGAATCCTCGCGACTTGTGAATCTCACAGTTTGAAGCTTGATCTCTACTGTCTACTGTCTACCCTCTACTGTCTGCTTCTTCTTATCGTGCTACTTTAACTGAAGAGCGAGCGGGTAGCTCAGTTGGTAGAGCATCGCCCTTTTAAGGCGCTGGTCCTGGGTTCGAGCCCCAGCCCGCTCACCACTTCCTTCCATTCTTCACACCCAAAATTTGAAGACCAATCGCAGCGCGAATGACGGACGCGCTCGCCGTCTCCCGCGCCGGGTGGTAAAAAGGCTGGCAGAGGAGAGAACCCAATGAGAGTGCTGCTTCTTTGCCTGTTGCTGTTGCCTTTGACAGCGCGTGCGAACGCGCAAACGCCCAACCAGAAGCCAGGCGTGCTGGACGCCGCGCAGATTCAGTCGCTGTTTCCGGCCTCGGTTTACTTCAGTGGACAGAGCGCCACCGTGCAGCTTCGCAACGCAGGGGGTGTGCGCTGGGCCGAGGGTAAGCAGACGCTCTTCGGCATCGTCGACACGGGCGGATACTCGAGCGGCGTGCGCGACCGCTACCAGTTCTACATCCTCACCGACGTTCCGGTTGAGATCGGCGGAAAGCGTCTCGCGCCCGGAGCGTATGGTGCGGGATTTCTGAATGGCCCAGGCTTCGAAGTGATGGACCTCGGCAGCGCCGAGCTGTTTCATGCACCCACTCAGCACGACGCCGGCATGCAGCGTCCGCGTCCGCTGCAGGTTATCGCCGGGCAAAACGGTCACTATCGCCTATACCTCGGGCGCGACTTCGTCGAGTTCTCCGCAGCGCACTGATTACGCGGTCGGCTTCGGCGGCGCATCCATGCGGGCATAGAAGTCCGTCAGAAACCGCTGCGTGTAGTCCGCGAGCAGCGCTTCGACACGCGCAGCATCCCCGGAGCGAACGATCAGCCCGGCGTGATGACGTTTCCGCAGACGGTGCACGATCTCCGGATCCGTGTACGCCGAAGTGTCAGGCCACTCCTGCCGAGCGAGCGAGATGAGGCTGCCCGCGTAGTCGGGCCGGATCGCCGGCAGCGTGTACTCTTCGCCGCGCGCGAGTGCAACCTCGATGCGTGCCCACTCGACCCACGGGTTGATGCCCGCGCCGTGCTCGACAACCTCAGCGATGTATGCGCCGCCCACGCGCGCGGCGGTCTCGAGGAAGTAGAAACGCCCATCCGCGTGCGCGCGGATGAACTCCGAGTGCGTCACGCCGGCGTTCATGCCTAGCGCGCGCAGCGTCGCTGCATGGATCGCGATCAGATGGGCGGCCTCGGCGCTGTTGCGGTCGAGCGCGCGCGTCGAGAAGATGCCGCCCGTGTGCATCGTCTCGAAGGGCGGCTGGCCGTACTTGTGCGGAGCGGCGAAGATCACCTCGCCGTTCCACGTGATGCCCTCCACGTGGAAGATGTCGCCGGGAACGAAGCGCTCGATGAGATGGTCCGAGGCCTGGTCGCCGAGCCGATCGATGTGCGGCCACACATCGTCAGGCCGCTCAATCTTCAGGATGCCGATGGCCGACGCGCTCCAGCGCGGCTTCAGCAGCCATGGACCTTCCGTCGATTGCAGAAAGCGCCACAGCCCATCGTGGTTGGCAACCGATGAGAACGGCGGGACTGCAACGCCGGCGCGCGCCGCGCCTTCGCGCATCGCCAACTTGTCGCGGAACCACCGGGTTGCAGTCTGCCCCAATCCAGGCAGGCGCAGGTGCTCGCGTGCGAGTGCGGCGGTCTCGAGATCGAATTCGTCGAGTGGAACGAGGCGCGCGATCGGAATGTGCCGCATGAGGTTGGCGATGTGCGGCAGCGCCTGTTCGGCGGTTAATCCCTCCGGCATCGTGTGCAGGCCGGCAAGGATCTCGCGCGGCCAGTCTGCCTCGCGCAGTTTGTGCACCGTGAGCAGATGAACCGGACAGCCCAGGCGCGCAATCTCGCGCAAAAATGCCTGGCCCTTTTCGTAAGTGCTGATTGCAAGAACCGTCGGCGAGGACATTGAGGGAAGGTAACAGACTCAGCAGGTGAGGAGTCAGGAAATCAGGGAATCGCACAGACGCGTTCTGACTGCCTGGTTGTTCCCTCAGTCCTTAACTTCCTAACTCATTCAAACGTGACCGGAAGCGTGCGGTGCTCCTGATACGACTGCCGAGCGAGATCCAGCAGCCGCAGCGTGCGGTAGCCATCTTCCGCCGAAACCGCGAGCGGAGCGCGGCCGAGGATCGCATCGCGCACGTTCGCGTAAAACTGGCGGTAGTCGCCGGCTACGGTGGGATACGGCGAGCGCGTGAGCTCCGGCGTTTGCGACGGCTCCCGCGCGATCGTAACTATGCCCCACGCGGACTCGGGTTCCGCCAACCAGTCTTCTTGAGACGCGAGCGACGGCGGACGGCGGCCAGTGTTGAGCAGGGTCGGCTCCTGCGGGTCGACACCGAACTTGCGGTAGCTGCCCTGCGTTCCGTGCACGACGAAACGCGCAGACGGATCTGCGGCAAGCATCGTGGCGTGGCAGAAGTAATGCAGCGCGCGGCCGTAGCCCATCTCGTACTCGAGCACGATGTCAAATGCATCGTCGATGTCGGTGCGCTCGCGGTCATAGCGAATCAGCGCAGTGATGCTGGCCGGCGGCCCGAAGAGCGCGAGCGCCTGGTCCACGAGGTGCGGACCGAGGTCGACGAGCAGCCCGGTCGAGGCGCTCGCCGATTCCTTCCACGTGTTGACGCGCTGCAGCGGGCGGAAGCGATCGAAGCGCGAGACGATCTCGACAACGCGACCGAGCGTGCCCTCACGCAGCAGCTTGCGGACGGTGAGGAAGTCGCCATCCCAGCGGCGGTTGTGAAAGGGCGCGAGCAGACGATGATGGGCCTTCGCCAGCGCCGCGAGTGCCTGCGCGGATTTCGCGGACGAGGTGAGCGGCTTGTCGACGACAACATGCTTGCCGGCCTGGAGTGCCAGAGCGGCGAGATCGAAGTGCGTCTCGTTGGGCGTGGCGACGACGATAAGGTCAATCGTGGCGTCGGCGAACGCTTCTTCCACCGAGCGCAGGATGCGCGCCGACGGATACGCCTGCGCGGCTTCGTCGCCTTTGCGCTGCACGATCGCGGTGAGTTCAAGACCCGGGACCGCGGAGATGAATGGACAATGGAAGACCCTGCCTGCAAGGCCGTAGCCCAGGACCGCAGCGCGAATGGGAGTTTCGCTCATGGGGTGATGGTAAATGGCCAAGCGGGTTTGACATGACATTGCGTTGTGGGCGGCGGTCTCGTATAAGGGCGAGGTTGCGCAAGGAGATGAATATGGCGGCGACTATGACGCGGTTTGCGGTATCTGGAGTGCTGATGAGCGCGTGGATGACCATGTGCGGACAGACTGGCGCGCAACGGATGAATTCGCTCGAGCCGCTCGACGCTTCGCGCAACGTGAGTGCGCCTGTGCTGGAGAAGAGTATCCACACGGCGCTCGCGGAGGAGTATGTGTGGACGGCGGAGCAGCGTCAGGCACCCACGCAGTCGCACGCTGCGACGGAAGAGATACCGCCGATCTACTTTCGCGCGCGCTTCACGCTCCAGAGGGTTCCGCGCGAGGCAACGCTGTATGTGGCCGGTCCGCGCGCCGTGCAGGTGTGGGTGAACGGCGCGCTGGTTGAGAAGGTGGAGAGCGATCCGAGTTCGCCCCTGCGCATGCATGTGTTTGCCACAAACGTGGCGCACGCGCTGCGGGCCGGTGAGAACGTGGTTGCGATTGAAGCGTTGCGGCGCCGCGGATCAACAAGTGCAGCGAACAGCGCCGTGCTGAACCAGATGACGTCAGGGCAGGTGCTGGTGGCGAAGATCGTGCCCGCCGCGCCGGGGGTCGAAGCGCCGGATGTGATGCATAGCGGGCCGGACTGGCGGAGCTCAGCCAGCGGCGAAAAGGGATGGGAGCAGCCCGGGTTTCGCGATGCAGACTGGAAGCCCGTGACGACGCTCGGCGGGATCGAGAGCAACATCGACATGCTGCAGTGGAACGTGGATGCGGGGATGTACAACTGGCCGGGCTATGACGGACTTTCGCCGTTCCTCGCACATATGCCGCTGCACGTTGAGCGCGTGCTGACGTCGTTTGCAGGGCAGGGAAGCATCGATGGGCTGAACAATCTGGAGAGCGGCAGTGGCGAGCTCGTCGTCCACATGCCTGCGGCGGTTGCGACCGATGCGGAGGCGCCGAGCGTGACGCTGGACTTCGGGCGCGAGCTGACGGGAAGGCTCGAGATCGATTCGGACTCGGCTGAGCCGGTCACGGTGACGATGCAGATGGGCGAGTCGGAAGCGGAGATGTTGAAGGACCCGTACCTCGGCGTCAATCAGTTGACGATTCCGCCGCATGGGAGCGGGCATTCGTCCAAGGGCGCGTTCCGATATGCGAAGGTGCGCTTCCTTGCGGGAGCGACGGAGCTGCGGATCAAGTCGATTCACGCAGACCACATCTACTATCCGGTCGAGTATGCGGGATCGTTTGAGAGCTCGGACGCGCTGCTGAACCGCATCTGGGAGACGGGAGCGTACACCGCGCATCTGTGCATGCAGGACGATGTGTGGGATGCGAGCAAGCGGGACCGCGGCCGCTGGATGGGCGACACGGACGTGAGCGGGCCGGTGATCGAGGATGTGTTTGGCGACAAGATGTTGCTCGAGGACACGCTGGATCATCTGCTCGCGCCGAACTCGAACCAGCCAGTGACGGAGCACGTGAATGGCATTCCGGGCTACTCGTCGTTCTGGTTTACAGGCGCCGCCGACCTCTATCGGCACACGGGCGATAAGGCGTGGCTCGCGCGCGAGCACGACCGGATGCTGGAACTGCTGCGGCTCGTCGACAGCGACTTCGATCAGCGCAATATTTATGCGAACAACAGCAAACGCTGGCTGTATGTTGACTGGTCCGAAGACCTGAACGGCGACACGCCGGAGACGCGGCGCGCGACGACGCTTGAATTCGTGCGCGCGTATCGCGAGGCAGCGTATTTGCTGGCAGAAGCCGGCGACCAGGCGAACGCAGCGAAGTATCGCGAGCGCACCGATCTTGTGAAGACGGCGGCGGAAAAATATCTGACCGATCCCGACGGCAGCTTCGGTCCGCGCTGGGAGACGAATGCGGCGGCGGTGATCAGCGGCGCTGCCGGGCCGGAGCGCTACGACGCGATCTGGCGCGATTCGCTTGCGAAGATCGGTCAGCCGGCGGGGCCAGGCCTCGGCCACGGGCCCATCATCTCGCCGTATTACGGCGACTATGTGCTGCGCGCGATGGCGAAGATGAATCACCGCGATGCGGCGCTCGCGTGGATGCGCCAGTTCTGGGGCGGCATGCTGGCCGAAGGCGCAACGAGCTTCTGGGAGGCCTACGATGTCGACTGGTACAAGGGCGATTTTCATGCTTCGTTGCAGGCCGACAACGGCTCCGGCTATTTCGTTTCGCTCGCGCACGGATGGTCGTCAGGGCCGACCGCGTGGCTGATGGAAGAGGTGCTTGGGATTCAACCGACAGGTGCTGGATTCAAGACTGTGAATCTGCGGCCGGACCTGGTCGACCTTGAGTGGGCCCGCGGCACAATGCCGACGCCGCATGGGCTAATCAAACTCGACGCGCGCAAGAAGGGAACTGCGACGGAGATTGCGGTCGATCTGCCCGCAGGTGTAACTGCCCGCCTGTCCGTGCCCGTCTCCAGTGCGAACGCGACCGCAGTTCGCGTCAACGGGAAGAGCCAGCCGGGCGAGAGTGCTGAAGGCGGGGCGCGGCGCGTGGTCGTGCTCGACCACGCCGGGCACTACATCGTTTCCGAGTAGCGCTGATGACTGCGAAGCACGAGGCGCGGTGATTACGCCGGCAGGCTGCGAGTCAACCTTTCGATGGATGTAAGGTGTATCTCCGGTTTGTTAGAATTTCTCGAATTTCCAGGAGCAGTCTGCGCGAAACGCAGGTTTTCTATAGGTTCTCCGCCGAGACTCAAGAAATCGTATGGATTCGCACATTAACTCGCGATGGGCCCTCAGGTTGCTGCTGGTGGTTTCGATTGTGGCAGGCGCAGGCTGGATGTTTCGCGCGGTCCACGCGGGTTCTGACGACGAAGCTGCAAAAGCTGCGCGCAAGGTCTACAACGACAAGACGCTCGCGACCTACAACAATCGCTTCGGGGCCGAAGCGCACTTCCTGCCTTCGCTCGCTACGACCGACAATGGCGAGCTCATGGATCCGAAGAGCTTTCCGACCGCGCAGTACTGCGGGCGTTGCCATGAGGAGGCGCACACGCAGTGGCGCCAATCGGCGCACTCGAACTCCAACCGGCCGGTGTGGTATCTGCGCAACGTCGGTTTGCTCGATACCGAGAAAGGTGTTGAGTACTCGCGTCATTGCGAAGGGTGCCATGATCCGATTGCGCTGGTCAGCGGTTCACTCACAGAACACGGGCCGGGAAGAAAGTGGTACGACGATGAGGGCATCACGTGCAGCGTCTGCCACTCCATCCAGAAGGTCGACACGCGCGGCACAGGCAGTTACGTCATCGGCGTTCCGGCGGTGCTGGTGGACGAGAACGGAAAGCCCATAACTCGCCCCGTGAGCGATGCCGAAATTCTCGCTCATCTCGATCGCCACAGTGCGGCCGTCATGAAGCCGTTCTACAAGACATCGCAGTTCTGCGCGGCATGCCATGAGGCCGCCCTGCCCAGATCGCTGAATGACTACAAGTGGCAGCGCGCGATCTCGCTTTATGAGGAGTGGCAGGCATCTTCCTTCGCCAAGCAGTCTCCGCTGCCGTTCTACGTGAAGGATTCCGTCTCCACGTGCCAGACCTGCCACATGCCACGCGAAGCGGTAGAGACGCGGGACGAGGGAGCGAAGCAGGGCAAGCTCGCCTCGCACCGCTGGCTCGGCGCCAATACCGTCATCCCGCAGTTCTACGGATTCAAAGAACAGTTGCGCCGCACGGAAGAGTTCCTCCAGAACAACGTATTCAACGTCGACATCTTCGCGCTCGAGCATGGGACGGCGGCCAACGGATCAACCGAGCAGATCGCCGCGCCCCTGGGACTGGTTGCATTCCGCACCGATCCCGGTGAGCGCGTGACCGTCGACGTCATCATCCAGAACAAGGGCATTGGCCACAGCCATGTGCCTGAGCAGCGCGACATGTATGAGTCCTGGGTGGATTTCACGGTGAAGGACTCGAGCGGCAGGCTGCTTTGCGAGAGCGGGTTTCTCAAACCCGGTGGGGACCTCGACCCTGAAGCGCATAGCTTCACGAATCGCCTGATCAACGTGCAAGGCGGCTTGAATGATCTGCACCAGGTATGGGCGAACCGCGTCGTCGCGTACAACAACACGATTCAGTCCGGCCGCTCGCAGGACGTGCGCTACACGTTCACGACGCCTTCGGATGCCTCGGGCGCCGTCACCGTGACGGCAACAGTGAAGTACCGGCGCTTCGATCAGCACTTCATGGACTTCGGAATGGCGCGGCACTACGAGGAACCGGTCGTCGACATGGTCTCGGCCAGCCGCACACTTCGCGTCGGAGACAACGCGCCCACCACGCCCGGACCAAGCGAGAACAAGGAGTGGATGCGCTGGAACAATTACGGCATCGCGCTGCTGGATGCGCAGCAGTATGCAGCCTCCTACGCGGCGTTCCAGCGAGTCGCAAAACTTCGCCCCGACTACGCCGACGCGTATACCAACATGGCGATCGTCGACATTCAATGGGAGCGATACGCCGACGCCCGGCCGAACCTTGCGAAGGCGTTGGAGCTCTCGCCCAACAACGCGCGTGCGCTTTACTATCGCGCGCTGGTCGAGCGCAACGAAGGCAAGCTTGATCTCGCGATCGCCGACTTCGAGCAGATGGCGCAGCAGTATCCTGAGTCGCGCGACGCGCATCGTGAGCTCGGTTTCACCTTGTACCAGGAGCACAAATACGCGGACGCGATGAAGCAGTACCAGGCGCTGCAGGCGATCGCGCCGGACGATCTCGCCGCGCACTACAACCTGGCGATCCTTTACCGCCGCCTGGGCGACCGGCAAAACGCTGCCAAAGAGGCTGCGAGCTTTGCGGATGAGAAGGACGATCCCGGAGCGACCACCTATGCGCTCGAATATCTGCGCCAGCACCCGGCCCTTGCCAACGAGAGCGTGCCCTGGCACACGCATGAGATGAAGATGCTGCCGACCAATCCATCGAACGCGATGGCCGCGGCGTCCGAGGCCCACGCACGATGAGGTTGTCCGATGTGCCGCTCGAAATCAAGGGGTCCCGGCAAGTATTCGGCCGGCTGTTGCTGTGCGCTGCGGTGGTTTGTATTCTCGCCGGCCTCCCAGGACCAGGTGTACGCGCGTCCTCCCGTGCCGACCGCGCCGCGGGAGCGGAGTTGTTCAAAACGACTGGATGCGAGCACTGCCACGGCGTCGCCGGTGTCGGTACGGATCGTGGACCCTCGCTCCTCACCGTCGGCAAGCGTATGCACAAGGACGCCATTGAGCACCAGATCCGCGACGGAGGCAAGCAGATGCCGCCGTTCGGCGATGCGCTGAGCCAGGACGACATGCGCAAGCTCGTCGACTATCTTGCACATATGAAGAAAGCTCCGAAGGCAGTACCCGCGAGCTGAAAGGAAGAACGTGGGCAAGCTGTTCACAAGGACGCGTCGGGTTAAGGCACAGCGGGTGGCATTCCTGCTTCTCGCGATGGCGCTTGTCTTCGCATCGAGTACTCCAGCACGTGCGCAGAATCCGAATCCGCTGGAGAAGCAAGCGCAGAAGCCCGTGGAGGGATCGCAGCCTGCGGCGAGTAACAGTGTCTCGACCGGCGCGCCGCATCCGGCTGTGCTCGATGCGGAGCACCGTCCGATTACAGCGGGCGGATTCGTGAGCTCCGGTCCGATCATTTTCAAAGACATTGCCGCGAGCGCCGGCCTCACGACGTGGAAGCACACGATGGGCACGCCGGCGAAGAATTACATCATCGAGACCGTCGGCTCCGGCGTCGCGCTGCTCGATTACGACAACGACGGCTGGCTCGACATTTATTTGGTCAACGGATCGACCTATGACGCGCTCTCCGGCAAAACCACGCCGCCGCATGCCGCGCTCTTCCACAACAACCACGACGGCACCTTCACCGATGTGACCGCCAAGGCTGGCG
Organism: uncultured Verrucomicrobiae bacterium; assembly: GCA_963716225.1. Taxonomy (GTDB): domain Bacteria; phylum Acidobacteriota; class Terriglobia; order Terriglobales; family Acidobacteriaceae; genus Granulicella. Next base: position 3,559,946 of record OY970299.1, read on the forward strand.
TGGCGAACGACCGCTGGGGCATCGGCGCAGTTGTCGGTGATTACGACAACGACGGCTGGCCGGATATCTACGTTACGAACTTCGGCAAGAACCGGCTGTATCACAACAATCACGACGGCACCTTCACCGATGTCGCCGAGAAGGCCGGCGTTACGCTCGGCAACTGGTCCACCGGAGCCACGTGGGGCGACTACGACGGCGACGGGTTTCTCGATTTGTTCGTCCCGGGCTACGTCCACTACGACATAAACGATCAGCCGCGCGAGTTCAGCTTCTGCAAGTTCCGCGGCGTGACCGTCATGTGCGGTCCGCGCGGCCTGCACGGCGAACCTGACCACCTCTTCCATAACAATGGCGACGGAACCTTCACCGACGTGAGCCAGCATGCCGGAGTCTCGGACCCCAGCCGCTACTACGGTCTGGCGTCGCTGTTCGTTGACGTGAACGGCGATGGCAAGGTGGACTTGCTGGTCGCCGACGATTCCACGCCGAACTACCTGTACATCAACAAAGGTGACGGCACGTTTGAGGACGACAGCTTCTCGAGCGGCTACGCGCTTAACGACAGCGGACGCGAGACTGCCTCGATGGGCATTGCTGCCGGTGACCTCATGCATCGCAACACGGTCGACATTTTCAACACGACCTTCTCGGACGACTACAAGCCGCTCTACCGGAACGACGGCTCGGGCAACTTCACCGACACGTCTTATCAGGATGGCATCGCGGAGCCCACGGTTCCGTTCCTTGGCTGGGGCACGGCGTTCTTCGACTACGACAACGATGGCTGGCTTGACCTGATGGAGGTCAACGGCCACGTCTACCCCGAGGTGGATAAGCAGAACTGGGGCACAACGTGGGCGCAGCGTCCGCTGCTGTTTCACAGCGAAAACGGAAAGCTGAAGCTTGTGCCGGCGGTCGAAGGCACCGGGCTCGCCGAACTTACCACCGCGCGCGGCATGGCTTACGGCGATCTGTTCAACGACGGCCACATCGATGTGGTGATCAACAATCTCGATGGCACGCCATCGCTGCTGCGCAACGTGGTGGACAACGGCAACCACTGGATTGCATTCAAGGTGGTCGGCGCGCCGTCGCCCGGGCCCGGCAAGCGCGGGAGTCCGCGCGATGCAGTCGGCGCGTGCGTGCTGCTGACCGCGAACGGCTTTACGCAGCGCGCAGATGTGATGGCCGGCGGCAGCTTCGCGTCGAGCTCCGATCAGCGGCCGCACTTCGGGCTTGGCAAGGCGACGAAGATCGACAAGCTCGAAATCCGCTGGCCCAGCGGGCACACGGAAACTATTGCGCCGCCCACCGCAATCGACCGCTTCTACGTGATCACCGAAGGCAAGGGGATCGCTCCGCAAAAGTAACGATCGCCCGGTTGAATCGGGACGCGTTAGCTCTTGTCTCGCCGCCGCTTGCTTCGAGCCTTGCTCCTGACGCGCGCTTCCGGCGCCAGCCCGCGATCGATTTCCGCGCCGGCCTGCAGGAACCCGCCCACTCCATACGCCCAGGTTGATCCCGGCTGCAGCTCGCCCGGTGCCGCGCCGATCGGCTGAATCGCGCCCAGTCTTCCATCCTCATACACGTGCTCGAGCATCCCCGCCCACGCCTTCTCAATCACCGGCCTGAACTTCGCCGCATCGAGAAGATGATTGTTCACACCCCACGCCATCGCATACGTGAAGAACGCCGTGCCGGAAATCTCACCCTGCGGATACGCATCCGGATCGAGCAGCCCCATGCGCCAAAGCCCATCCGCCGGCTGAAGATCAGCGACCCGGTTTGCCATATTTTTGAACAGCGTCTCGAACCCCGCGCGCTGCGGATCATTCTTCGGCATCACCGTCAGCACATGTGCCAGCCCGGCAAGCACCCATCCGTTGCCGCGGCTCCAGAACAGCGGCTTCCCGTTCTTCTCCGTCTTGTGTAGGAAGGTCGCGTCGCGGAAGAACAGATGCTCGTCGTAGTCGTACAAGTGTCCCTGGGTCAGCCCCCACTCATGTTCCATGAACGTGAGGTAGTGCTCGTCGCCCGTCAACTGCGCGAGCTTCGCGAGTGAAGGCGGCGCCATATACAACGCGTCGCACCACCACCACAGGTCCTTGTTGCGATCATCCTTGCGCGCCATCACCAGCACAAAGTTGTCACGCACCGCGGCGATGCGCATCGGATCATGGTTCTCCGCGTAGAGCGCCTCGTACGCCTGACCAATCGCTTCATCATCCGCGTGCTCCGGGCGTCCCGGAAGCAACTGCCAGTTGAACTTCTCCGCCGCCGCCAGCACCGCATCGTGATATCGCGCATCGCCCAGCGTCTTCGATGTCTCCAGCAGCCCCGTGTACAGTGGCGCATACGTCCAGTCCTGCGTGAAGTGCGGCTGTTCATGCTCGAGCGACCAATCCGCAACCTTCTTCATCACACCCCGCACATCCGCATGCGTGAGTTTCGCCGAGAGGGAAGTATCAATCGGCCCCGGGTCGCTCGAAACGTCTCCTGCCGCATCATGCAATTGCTTTGAGCTCGGCCGCTGCGGCTGCGTTGGAGGCTGCGTCTGCGCATTCGCACTCACAACGCCTGCACTGAACACAACCGCACACCCAACCGCCCAGAGCCTTTGCGCACTCATCCATCTCATCCGTTCTCTCCCGCTCACTTCAGCTCAGCGACGGTCACGCCGTCCATATCGTCGTACGCCTGGTTCTCTCCGCCCATGCCCCAGCAGAACCCATAGCGCGTCGTGCCCACACCGGCATGGACACTCCATCCAGGCGACACCACAATCTCGCGATTCGCCATGATCAGGTGCCGCGTCTCCTCGGGGGGTCCCATCAGGTGCACCACGCGATGCGCCGGATCCAGATCGAAGTACACATAAACTTCGCTGCGCCGCATATGCGTGTGCGGCGGCATTGTGTTCCAGTTCGACCCCTCCTCGAGGAGCGTGAAGCCCATCACCAACTGGCAGCTCTTCAGGCCGTCGCGATGAATCGCCTTGTAGATCGCGCGCTTGTTGCACGTCGCCACCGCACCCAGCTTCACTGGCTCAATGTCGCTGAACTTCACCATGGCGGTCGGATGCTCCGCGTGCGCGAGATAGCTCAGCAGATAAAAGGCCGCCGGTTCACTTGCACTCGCACTCGCAAACGAAACATCCTTGCTCCCGCGCCCCACATACAAGCAATCCAGCTTGCCGAGCTTGAACTCCTTGCCATCAACCGTCACCGTGCCCGCGCCGCCGACATTCAGCACACCAAGCTCGCGCCGCTCCAGAAAAAACTGCGCGCGCAGTTCCGGCGAGCTCTCCAGCTTCAACGCTCCACTCGTCGGCGCCGCTCCACCCACCACCGTCCGGTCGAGATCCACATACGCCAGCGTGATCGCTCCCGGGCGAAACATCTCACTCAGCAGAAACGTCTCGCGCAACTCCTCCGTCGTCATCCGCGGATACCGCACCGGATCGGCCATCTGCAACAGCTTCATCTCTTCCTCCTCCCGATCCCTTACCGCCCGGCCGCAGCGTCCGCAATCGGCTCCTCGACCTTGATCACATAAATCGTGATCGACTGCCCCGGCGCCTCGATCGCTTGATGCGGCGTGCCCGCAGGAATGTGGATCACATCGCCCTTGTGCAGCACATGCGCCGTCGCTCCCTCCAGCGTCTTTCCACGCGTTTCTCCATTCGCGCCGTCCTTGCGGTCCACAATCGTCCCTCCGGTCATCTCCGTTCCCTCGCCGTCAATCACAATCAGAAAATCCGCGTAGCGTCCGTGCATCTCCGCTCCGCCGCTCGCCGTGCGCGCGGTCAGCATTGTGTAGTGGCCGTTGTAATTCGCGAGAGTAATTCCTGCGCTCCCATTGCCGCTGCGCGCCTTGTCCAGCAAAGCCTTACCGCGCTGCGCCAGTTCATTGAAGTTCAGCACCTCCGGCGTTGTCGTAATTGCCGGCTGCCCCGCCTGCGCGCTCGCATTTCGTGCACCCATCATCGCTGCGCATGCCAATGCGCAGGCCGCATATGTCATCCACTTCTGCATTGTTTTCACGGCTCAATTCCTCTCAGGACAAACAGCATACGCAACTCACTCCAACTGTGTCAGCGATATTGTTTGAACTTACAACTTCGCTCCAGCCCCCCGCCACTCTTGACTTCCAGCCCGCTCACCCATAGCCTCATACACATGAGGCTGTTCCACACCGCCGCGCTCTGTTGTATGCACTGTTGCCGCATGCACTGTTGCGCCGGTGTTGTCCTCATGGTCTGATCGCGATCCTCTAAGCAGTCGCTGATCCCCAAAGCACCCACGCAACCGTTCCCCGGGCGTGGGCTTTCTATTTGCAGCATCCCGCGCCATCCCTCACCTGCACTCCCACACGTCAGCAGGAGATCCGCATGGCCCGCCCACAGTCCGCACGACTCATCTTCAACGCCGACGCCGCAGCCATTGTCATCGCACTCGCGCTCGCCGCGCTCATCCGGCTCAACATCATTCCGCACATCGGCTGGTAGCCGACAACCGTGTCCACGCGCACCATTCCGCTGCCGCTCGAAGCCAACGCACGCCGGCGGCCCCGCTGGCGTCAAATCGCCGCGCTCATCCCCGGCACGGCTCTGCTCTTCGCCGTCGGCTTCGCCGGCAAGGGAATCGAATCGCTCGGCCACTACCTCCGCTCCACTCGCCACATCCCATTCCCGCAAGTCGAGTACGTCCTCTGGGCCATCCTGCTCGGCCTGTTCATCGGCAACGCCGTGCGCCTGCCTGCAATCTTCCGCCCTGGCCTCGCCACCTACGAGCTCTGGCTCAAACTTGGCATCGTTCTCGTTGGCGCAAAATTTCTCTTCGGCGACATGCTCCACCTCGGCGGCCTCTCACTCGTGCTCGTCGCGATCGAGCTGGTCCTGTCACTCTCCGTCATGACGTTGCTCGGCCGCATGTTCAAGCTGCCGCCCAAGCTCACCAGCCTGCTCGCCATCGGCAGCTCCATCTGCGGCGTCACCGCCATCATGGCCGCGCAAGGCGCCATCGACCCCGAAGAGCAGGACACCTCAACCGCCATCGCCGCCATCCTCACACTCGGCGCGCTCGCGCTCTTCACCTTCCCCGCGATCGGCCACGCGCTCCACATGGGCCAGCAGTCCTACGGCATCTGGACCGGCCTTGCCGTCGACAACACCGCAGAAGCCACCGTCACCGGCGCGCTCTACGGCGACGAAGCCGGGCGCATCGCCATCCTCGCGAAGACTGCGCGCTCATCGTTCATCGGCTTCGTCGTCCTCGCGTACGCGGTCTACTGGGCCTCGCGCGGCCAGGCCAGCCACGTACAGAACAAGGCCCTGTTCCTCTGGCAGAAGTTCCCCAAATTCATCCTCGGCTTTGTCGCGATTTCCATTCTCGCGACCGTCGGCTTCTTCTCCACATCGCAACTCAGCTCACTTGGCAATCTCTCCAAGTGGGCATTCCTTCCCGCATTTGCCGGCGTCGGTCTGCGCACTGAACTCCGCGACCTGATTCACCAGGGCTGGCGTCCCATTCTCGTCGGCGTGCTCGGCGAGATCTTCCTCGCGACTCTCACGCTGGCGATGGTCTTCTTCGCGACTCACGGAGCCATCCGATGAGGCACCTCTTTCTCCTCTCCGCACGTTGTCGTTGTCGACGCTGATCTCCCCACCTGTGCGCGACCTCCGCGCCCTCGCGTCCTCACACCGCAGCCTGTCCCTTACAGGCGCGCCGTTTCATCTTTCGGAGAGCCATGTTTACGTCGAACAAGAATTTCTCGCGCATCCTCTCGCCTATCGCCGCCGCTCTGTTCCTCGCCACTGCCGCTTACGCTCAGGTCGTCGGCGGCACCATAACCGGCATCGTTACAGATCCATCCGGCGCGATCGTCCAGCACGCGATCGTCGTCGTGCGCAACGAAGAGACCGGCACGCACCGCGATCTTGCCACCAGCGACGACGGCCGCTTCGCCGCAATCTCACTGCCCGCCGGCCGCTACACGCTCACGGCCGAAGCTCCCGGCTTTGCGAACTACAAGCTCATCAACCTGCCGCTCACGGTTGGACAATCCATCACCCTGCACGTCGCCCTTGCGATCTCCGGCAGCGACACCATCGATGTCAGCTCACACCCGCTCGGTGTCAATCTTTCGACGGAAGAAACGTTTGGTGTGGTCGACGCGCGTCAGGTGAAGGACCTGCCACTGAACGGCCGCAGCTATGACCAACTGCTGACGCTCAATCCTGCAACCGTGAACTCCACCGGCCAGCGCTCCGGCACCATCGGCACGTCGAACTCCTCCGTCGGCAACATGTTCTCCGTCTCTGGTCGTCGCCCGCAGGATAATGTCTATCTGCTCAATGGGATCGAGTACACCGGCGCTTCGCTCATCAACATGACGCCCGGCGGAGCCTCCGGTCAGCTTCTCGGCGTCGATGGCATCCGCGAGTTCAATGTCATGTCCGACTCCTACTCCGCCGCGTACGGAAAGCGCGATGGCGCGCAAATCTCCATCGTCACCGCATCAGGAACCAACCACGTCCACGGCACCGCGTACGAGTACCTGCGCAACAGCTTCTTCGACGCGCGCAACTACTTCGACCAGGCGCGCATTCCCGAGTTTCAGCGCAACGACTATGGCGCCTCGCTCGGCGGGCCGCTGCGCACGAACAAGCTCTTCCTCTTCGGCAACTACGAAGGCTACCGCCAGAACCTCGGCCTCTCCGACGTCACACTCGTCCCCGACAACACCTCCCGCGGCACCGCCGCCGCATCCGTCAAGCCGCTGCTCAACCTCTGGCCCGTCGCCAACGGCCCCGAGCTCCTGGACAGCAACGGCAAGTCCACCGGCATTGCAGAAGCATTCTCCTCGCCGACGCAGCGCATTCGCGAAGACTTCGGCACCACCCGCTTCGACGACAACATCACCGCCAGTGATCTTCTCTTCGCCGTCTACACCGTCGACGAGTCCACCGCACACACGCCCACGCAAAATCCTTACTCGCTGATCAACGAGAGCCTGCGCGAACAAGTCGCAAGTCTTCAGGAGCAACACATCTTCTCCTCGAAGCTCCTCAACACCGCACGCTTCGGCTACTCGCGCGCTAGCTTCTATTTCCTCGGCTCCGTCCCCTCCGACATCCAGGCCGCCACATCGACATTCGTCCCCGGTAAGCCGACCGGCGCAGTCGTCATCGCCGGTTCCACTGCCTCGAACGGCAGCTCGCAGATCACCCCAGCGGGCGCGAACGTTGGCTCGAACAACGCCATCACACGCAATCTGTTCACGGCGGACGATCACGTCTTCTGGACTGTCGGGCGTCATCAGCTCGAGATCGGCGTCTGGTTGCAGCGCCTGCAATCGAACGACAACCTCGCGCAGAACCAATATGGCCAGGCGTCGTTCGCTTCGCTCCAAACATTTCTCGCCGGCAACATCAAGACCTTTACCGTCGTGCCCACGCCGACCGAGCTCGGCTGGCGCGCACTCTTCGCATCGGCATACGTCGAAGACACCTTCCACCTCACGGCGCGAGTTGAAGTCCGCGCAGGCATCCGGACCGAGTCTTCCTCCGGCTGGAATGAACAGCAGGGCCGCGCCGGTGTCTTCCTGTTCAGCAATGGCGTCATCAACACCATCCCGGCGGTGCAGCCCAGCGCGCTCGCACAGAACCGCGCACTCTTCCTTCCAGAGCCACGCCTCGGTCTCGCATGGGACGTCCGGGGCAACGGACACACGAGTATCCGCGCATCCGCCGGTCTGCACCATTCGTTGCTCGATGCGCTCGACTACCGGCTCGATCAGGCTGCGCCCTTCAACTCCACGCTCGCGTACTCGAACACGACCGTCGCGGATCCGACGTCCGCCACGGCGAGCATCTCGCCTTCAACTGTCCAGCCGGATATCGCCACACCCGCGCTCATCAGCTACAACCTGCGAATCGAGCAGCAACTCGCTCCCGCGACCACTCTTTCGGTCGGCTATCTCGGTTCGCACAGCTCTCACCAGATTCTGTCCGGCGACCTCAACGAGCCCTCGTTCATCACCGAACCCAACCACACGATCTACTACCCGTCGACAACGAAGCCCAATCCCGCGCTGGCCAATACGACATCCTGGTTCTCCGCGGGCAGCGGTAATTACAACGCGCTCATCATCGATCTCCGCCACGATCTCACGCATGGCATCCGCTTCCGCGTGAACGACACGTGGTCGAAAAATCTCGACGACGGGTCCGCGTGGAACACTTCTGTCTCCGCCAACACACCCGCATTCGTCTCCGTGCCTTCGCTCCCGCGTCTTGACTACGGCCCCGCCGCGACCGACGTCCGCAACGCTGCCGCGATCAACGCCTCGTGGGATCTGCCGTCCGAAACCCGTGGCTCGCATCTCGTATCTCGCGTCTCGAACGGCTGGACACTTGTCGCGATCGCGAATCTGCAAACCGGATTTCCGTTCAGCCCGCAACTCGGCTATAACCCGACCGGCTCTGGCGACACGCGCAACCCTGTTCGCCCAGACATCAATCCCAAGTTCAGCGGGAGAGTGTACACGCGCGGCAGCACGGCCAGTCGTGCTGCACGCTTCTTCAATCCGAATGCATTTCTCGCGCCCGCATTCGGCACTGTTGGCAATCTCGGCCGCGATACGCTCACCGGGCCCGGCTACCGCAACCTCGACCTTTCGCTGTCGAAGGTCACGGAGATTTCCGAAGCCACGCGCCTGCAGTTCCGCGCCGAGTTCTTCAACATCTTGAACCACACCAACCTGCAGACGCCGAACGCGGTCGTCTATTCGAGCGGACCCACGCAGGGGAGCGCCAGCAGCCAAAACACGGCCGCTATCCTCAGCCCCACTGCCGGCGTGGTCACGTCAACAGCAGGAACGAGTCGCGAAATTCAGCTCAGCCTGAAGTTGTTGTTCTAAGCCTTGCTCGCAGGCGTGGAGCTGCTCTGCCCGTCCGCTACGCGCGCAAAATCGATGAAGGCGCGCGCCGGATCGGTATGCAGCAGCTTCACGCTTACGCGATCGCCGACGTCGAGTCCCGGCTCGCCCTGAATCACGCGTCCTTCCACCGGCGGATCGATCACCCGCACATACACGCCCTTATCGCTCACGCCTGTAATCACTCCGCGGAACACCTCGCCGATGCGATGCGCCAGCGCCACCGCCGCCACACGTTTCCGCATGTCGCGTTCAATCTTCCGCAGCCCCTTGTCCGCCTCGTTGCAATGCGTCGCGATCGCAGTGAGATCCGCATCGCTGTACGGCGCCGGCGTGTTCTCCATCATCGCGTGCAGCACGCGCTGCGTCACGATGTCCGGAAACCGCCGGTTGGGCGCGGTCGAATGCGTGTAGTCATGCGCGGCCAATCCAAAGTGTCCGGTCGGATCATCGTCCGGTTTCATCAGCATGTATTCGCCCGGCCCCATCAGCTTGATCACCGCCACCGCGACATCGGGATAGTGGTCTGGATCCGTCTTGCGCAGCTGCGCCAGAAAGTTGTTCAGCGCGTCTGAATCCGGATTCGCCGGCAGCTCCGAGTTGTGCTCCGCCGCCAGCGCCACAATCCTGTCCCACCGCTGCGGCACGCGCACAACCCTCTGCAGCCCGGACCTCCCGCCCTTGCGCAGCGCCCGCGCCATCACGCCGTTCGCCGCCACCATCAGGTCTTCGATCAGGTACATCGCGCGGTTCTGAATCACGTCATGGACGCTCACCACGTGCCCGTCCGCAATCACCGGCTCAACCTCACCGCGATGAAACTCCAGCGCTCCGTTCTGCACTCTTGCCCGATGCAGCGCGTCCGTCGCCTGCGCTTGCAGCAACAACTGCTCCGCAAGCTCGGACGCCAGGCGCTTGCCTTCATCATCGTCGGCAAACGCCGGCCCGGTCTGCTCATCATGCTCGCGCGCACTGTCCGACCGCAGCGCTGTCACATCCTCCAGACTGATACCTGCTGCGTTCGTCGCCGCCGCGTGCTTGTCGAGAAACGGTCCCACCCGCGAGTACGCGAGCTGGCCACGATTCTTCACCCACGCGCGCGAAACCTGCTCATCGCTCATCTCGCCGTTGTTCCCCACCGTGAAGCTCATCATCACAGCCTCCCGGTCGCCGTTCTCATTCAGGCTCGTCATGCCCGTCGAGAGCTCCAGCGGAAGCATCGGAAAATTCTTCACCGCCGTATAAATCGTCTGCGTCTGCGCCTTCGCGTGCTGATCAATCGGCGAGTCCTTCTCCACCGCCCGCGCCACATCGCCGATCGCCACGTGCACGCGAATCCCGTCCGCCACTCGCTCCGCCACTTCAATCTGATCAAGATCCCGCGACGTGTCGTTATCGATCGACGACCAGCACAAGCTGCGCAGGTCCGGCACACCATACCCCGGCGCCGGCTTTGACAACTCGTTGCTCAAACTCTGCTGAATCTCCTCCACCTGCTCCGCCACACCCGGCCCGAACTCCGGCCGGAATCCAGCCTCGTGCATCTCGTCGAGCGCGGCCTGCGCCAGATCAAAATGGTCCGGATCAACATGCTTGTGTCCCGCGTTTGCGTGCTGTTGCCCATGCCCTCCGCTGCGTTCGCCATCCTGCGCAGCGCTATAGTTTTTCATCCCACGGTGCCGATGTTGCTCAGACATCCCACGAAACTATCACGCTGCCTCGCACCTCGACATCCCGCGCGTAGGATCGGTTTATGATGCGTCCTTGCCTCCTCGTCCTCGATCGCGAACATTCCGGCACGCTTTCCATGCGCAAGCTCGTCATCGAGTCCGCCAAGTTCAACGTCATCTCGGCCTACTCCGGTGTTGAAGCCATCGAAACCTTCGAGCGTTTCCCAGCCGTCGACGCCGCCATCCTCAACGCCGGCATCCCCGACCTGCCCTGCCACGAGATCATCTCCAAAATCCGCAGCCGCGCGCCGAAGCTTCCCATCATCGTCGTCCAGGGCCCCGGCGGCCCCGAGTGCCCCGGCGCCGATCAGGTCATCGACTCCTTCGATCCGATCGCAATCGTCGAGCTTCTCCGCCGCCTTTTCCCGCGCGCCATCGAAGCCATCAAGCGCAAGGACGACGCCCTGCTGGCCCAGGAAAACCTCCAATAACGGATCCCGGACGCCCCATTCACGCCCAACCAGTGGGTGAGAAACAGGATCCCGAACGTCGCATCCGAATACCGCCCACACCGTCGAATCCGCTCGCTCGAAGGCTTAACATAAAAGCAGCCATGCCTATCAAGTCCTCGGCCGCTACAGAGTCCCTCCCCACCGCAAAACCCACCGCTGAATCTGCCTCCCGCGAAGCCGTCTTCGACATCTTCCGCCGCTGGGGCTATCTTCAGGCCTCACTCGATCCCCTGGGCCAGTACCTCCCGCCCGAGCCATTCCCTACGCGCGCTCCTGAATCGGGTGAGGACGGCCCGGACGCCGAACTCGCCCGCCGCTTTTATTGTGGCTCCATCGGCGCCGAGTTCATGCACATCCCCTCGCCCGAGCGCCGCGACTGGATCCAGCAGCGCCTCGAAGACCCGTCGCGTCTTGACGCCGGCCCCGGCCCCGGCATCATCTCGCAGAAGCGCATCCTCTCCGACCTCATCCGCGCCGATCTCTTCGAGCAGGTCATCCAGCAGCGCTACCTCGGCACCAAGCGCTTCTCCCTCGAAGGCCTCACCGTGCTCACTCCATTCCTGGACCAGCTCTTCACCACCGCCGCCGAAAACGGCGTCACACGCTCCGTCTTCGCCATGAGCCACCGCGGCCGCCTGAATGTCATGGTCAACACCGTCGGCCGCGCCGCCAAAGAAATCTTCTCCAAGTTCGAAGACGTCAACCCCGAGACCACCATGGGCGGCGGCGACGTCAAGTACCACATGGGCGCCACCGGCGAATTCACCACCGCCACCGGCAAGACCGTCGCCCTCCACCTCGCCTCCAACCCCTCGCACCTCGAAGCCGCCGACCCCGTCATCATGGGCCGCGCCCGCGCCCGCCAGGACCGCGCCCTCGCCGCTGGTGACCAGAACGGCATCGCGCAGATCCTGCCCATGATCATCCACGGCGACGCCGCGTTCGCCGGCCAGGGCATCTGGGCCGAGACCCTCAACCTCGCCACCATCGACGGCTTCTCCGTCGGCGGCACCATCCAGGTCATCGTCAACAACCTGCTCGGCTTCACCGCCAACCCCGAAGAATCCAACTCCTCGCGCTTCGCCTCCGACCTCGCCAAGCGCCTGCCCATCCCCATCTTCCACGTCAACGCCGAGGACCCCGAAGCCGTCGTCCGCATCGCCGCCATCGCCGCCGACTACCGCACCGCCTTCAACTCCGACGTTGTCATCGACCTCATCGGCTATCGCCGCCACGGCCACTCCGAAGTCGATGACCCCACCGTCACCCAGCCGCGCCGCTACGCCCTCATCAAAGACCACGCGCCGCTCTACAAGCTTTACGCGCAGAAACTCTCGGCCGACATCACCGCCGAGGTCGCCGCCGTCCAGAACGACCTCCTCGAAGCCCAGCGCGCCGCCGCCAAATCGGATGCCAAAGACGAAAGAGCCGCGCAGTCCACCAAGCGTTCCGCGCCCTTCGTCATGAAGCGCCTGCACTCGCTGCCCGACTACTGGAACCCCTACGCCGGCGGCCCGCTCTCACCCGACGACAACCCCGTCACCGGCGTCGACGCCGCCGAAATCTCCGCACTCACCGGCAAACTCACGCACGCGCCCCAAGGCTTCCACGTCCACCCCAAGGTCCAGAAGCTCCTCGAACAGCGCATTGAAATGGGCAACAACAAGCGCCCCATCGACTACGGTTTCGCCGAGCTCCTCGCCTACGCCTCGCTCGTCAAGTCCGGCACGCCCGTCCGTCTCTCCGGCCAGGACTCCCAGCGCGGCACATTCAACCAGCGCCACTCCGTCCTCATCGACACCGAGACCGAAGTCCGCTGGTCGCCGCTCTCGCACATCGCGCCCGACGGCAAGCAAGGCCGCTGGCAGTGCTACAACTCCATCCTCTCTGAGGCCGCCGTCCTCGGCTACGAGTACGGCTACGCCCGCGACTACCCCGAAGCCCTCGTCCTCTGGGAAGCCCAGTTCGGCGACTTCGCCAACGGCGCGCAAATCATCATCGATCAGTTCATCGCCGCCGGCGAAGCCAAGTGGGGCCTGCTCTCCGGCGTCGTGCTCCTGCTCCCGCATGGCTACGAAGGCCAGGGCCCCGAGCACTCCTCTGCACGCATCGAGCGCTTCCTCCAGCTCGCCGCGCAGGAAAACATCCAGGTCACACAGCCCTCCACCGCCGCGCAGTACTTCCACCTCCTGCGCCGCCAGGCCATGCGAAAGTGGCGCAAGCCGCTCATCGTCTTCACACCCAAATCCATGCTCCGCCACGTCGACGCGATGAGCACGGTCCCCGATTTCTCCGCGCCGCATTTCCAAACCGTCCTCGCCGACACATCCATCACGTCCGCAGGCTCTGAATCCGGCCGTGAATCCAACGCCCAGCGCGTCCTCATCTGCTCCGGCAAAATCGGCCACAACCTCCGCGTCGAGCGCGCCAAGCGCAACATCGAAGACACTGCCATCATCTTCGTCGACCAGCTCTATCCCTGGCCCGAAGCCGAGCTCACCGCCGCCATCGCGCAGCACCCCAACGCGCACGAAATCGTCTGGGTGCAGGAAGAGCCCGCGAACATGGGCGCCCTCGTCTACGTCATGCCGCTGCTCCGCAAGCTCGCCGGCAACCGCGCCGTCCTCTCGGTCAAGCGCACCGCCTCCGCATCGCCCGCAACCGGCAGCCCCAAAGCCCACGAGCTCGAAGAAAAAACCCTCATCGACCTCGCCTTCGGCCTCTAGGCGGTTTTGCCTTCGGCTTCCAGGCAACCTCGCCTTCGGCCATCACGCAAACCGGCAGGGCCCATCTTCAGATGGGCCCTTCACCTTTGCTCTTCCGCCATCTACCAGCACCCTTCACTCCGCTCTCTATAATCATCCGCACATGAAACGTCGATCGTCTGCCCGCAACGGCGGGCCCGCCCTGAAGCGCGTCTCCACCGAAGTCGCCGTCGTCACCAAGGGCGACCGCTTCGGCCGATTCTCCTCTGCCGCCTCCGGCTGGCTCGGCTCCAAATGGGCCTTCGCCGGCGCACTTCTCATCATCGTCGGCTGGGGCGCTTCCGGTCCGCTCTTCCATTTCTCCGACACCTGGCAACTCGTCATCAACACCGGAACCACCATCGTGACCTTCCTGATGGTCTTCCTCATTCAAAACACGCAGAACCGCGACGCCCGCGCCATCAACCTGAAACTCGACGAAGTGATCCGCTCCATTGAAGGCGCAGGCGACGACATGATGAACATCGAATCCCTCAGCGACGAGGAACTCGACGCCATCGAAAAGCGCTACGAGCGAATCAGAAAAGAGTGCGTCGCCCGCGAGGCGCGTTCCAACAAGAAATAGTAATCACGCGCATCTAGGTAGCCCGAGCCTTCAGGCTCGGGTTTCTCAGGGAACAAGCAAAAGGGGCTTTAGCCCCTGGGGTATGCCTTCCGCCGGGTGCCCCATCCACGCCGCAGGCGTCGGTGGGGTGCAGGTCGCCCGAGACAAACCACTCGGACTCGCCACGAGAGCGAGTAATCCGCGCTAACCCTTTCGCCGTTGTTTTCGTTGTCACTCCCTAAGGGAATCTGCCTTTGCGTTGTTTCTCGGTGCTCGCAGGCTATAGTCTTGGGCGTCAGCACAAAGTCTGCTGCGTCATTCCTCATGGATGAAATCCAAAAGAACGTCTACGACCGTGGCCGGATCTCGCGTCGTGAAATGCTTCGGACTTTCGGCGTATTGCTGTCCGGCACTCCCTTCGCTGCATCCGCACTCGGACAGGGGAAGTGTAGAGACGGCTACAAGACAGCGGCGTGTCCGCTATCTGCGGACGTCGCGACTGCCCCGATCAAGCCGCTCTTCGCGCCCGCCCGCTGGAAGACTGTGGCGCTCGACCACCTCACATTCCAGATGCCCGACTACCAAAAGGAGGCAGCCTTCTACATCGCCCTCATGGGCTGGAAGCTGCGTAGCGATGACGGTACAAAGGCCGTCTTGGATATCGGCCACTGGGGATCAGCCGTCTTCGAACATGCGCCCGCCGAAGCAGCCGCAATCGTGAACAACTTCTGCTTCGTCATCGAGCCATGGAGCGCCACGGCCGTGGAGGTGGAACTTCGCAACCGCGGTCTGACCCCAGTGGCTGACAACGACGGCAACGGATTCGAAAGCTTCCATGTAAAAGATCCCGACGGATGGGATCTTCAGATAAGCAACGGCAACGGCCTCGCGCAGGCCCGCAAAACCCGCGCAACTGCGAAGCTGTCCGCGTCACTGCCGTTCGATCCGACCGGGTGGAAGACCGTATGGCTGGATCATCTCTCCTTTCGAGTCACGAACTACAAAGAGACGGCCTCGTTTTACTCCAACCTCCTGGGATGGAAGCCGACCTACGACGAAGGAAGTCAGAACGAGCTTGAGATCGGTGAAGTCGGAGACATCATCATTCGTGGAGGTAACCTGAACGATCCCAATTTCAAAAGTGACAGCACCGCGCGCGCAGCACGGCTGGATCACATCTCGTTTGGCATCTCGCCATGGGATACAGACGGTGTAAAGGCCCAACTCGAAAAGCGCGGCCTCCAGGCGCGCATGGACACTGGGACCCACGACGACATCCACGTTGCAGCGTGCAAGAGCTATCACACCACCACGCCCAACGGCTACAACCTCCAAATCAGCTTCGTAACGCACGGCAATCGCCTGGCCTGGGCGAACACCGTCAAGCCGAAAACCTGACTACGATCACCGGGTGCCCCATTCACGCCGCAGGCGTGGGTGGGGGTGCAGGTCGCCCGAGACAAAACCACTCGGGACCACCACGAACCGGGTGGCCCATCCTTTCACGGTTTCATCGTGAAAGGGTGGGGTATCGCGCGTTAAACGCGCGAGTGCCTTGCTTCTAGGTAACCCGAGCCTTCAGGCTCGGGCCTCTCAGTCGCCAAAAGAAAAGGGGCTTTAGCCCCTGGGGTATGCCCTTGCCTTCTTGTCGAGAAGCCCATTGATCGTAGAGTGGACGCGACCTCACGCATCTTCGACACAGGCCGAGCGATGAAACACGGCGGCAACATCGAGGCCGTCTCAAGCTTCCTCACTTGGAAGCAGAACGCGCTCAACCCAGGGACCGCATCTCCAAAAGACCACGGTCAAAATCAGCAAGCCAACGATTCTTGCGATCAGCGAAACAACTCCGATTCGATCGGCGATCTTTGCGTAGTAATTCACGTCCAAATTCGTCAACAACACACTGCGAACGTTGCCGAAGTGATGCAGGGAGAACAAGCGTTCAGGCAAGTAAGTCGCTTCGATAAGCGCAGTGACCAGCTGAATTCCAGCGAACGCTCGACTGACAAGGAGCACGACTTCTTTGCGTGACATGAGAACTGCGTTCCTTTCGATGGATTAAAGAGAGTCAAGCATAGCTCACACCCCAAGCTCTCTGGCCGCCTGTCGACACTTACCAGTTATTGCGCCCCCACCACCATCCCATCCCCTCGCTTCGCCACCCCCGGCAACGTCACCGGCAGCTTCCCACTAATCCCAATCTCCCCGACCAGCGCCTTCGCCGCCGCGCGCTCGGACGTCGTCACCCAGCTATACGTGCACACATAACTCTTGATCCCCGGAAAGTTCAAAATCGCATACGGACTCCCCAGCGCAACCACAACGGTCTTATCTCCCGCCGTCGACAAAATCCCCCGCAGAATCCCCGCCGACCCCTCCGCCGACAACCCACTCGCACTCGTCGCCGCAGCCTCCACCGGCCCCGGCTGCGACACGCTGAACACCGCCGCAATCACCCGCTGGGCATTTTTCGCCAGCGCACTGATCGCGTCTGCCTCTAGCGAAGCCGACCGCCGGTCCACATAAACCACACGCGCATTCCGCAAGCGCGAACGCAACTGCCGCTCAAACACACGGCCCTCATCGCCATGCGCATCCGTCACAAAGATCACCACCAGCGTCTCGCCGGCATCACCAGCGGAAGCCGCGCTCATCGGCACCAGATGATTGTCATCCTTCACCAGCGTCACCGATTTATCCGCAACCTCCTGCGCCAGCGCATAGCTCTCCGGCTTGCCCACATGATTCTGCAGATCATCGAGGTCGACCAGATGCCGCCCCGGCGCATTCAACCCCGCCTTCGCCTTCACCAGGAGAATCCGCCGCACACTCGCATCGATCTGCTTGCGCGGAATCTCCCCTGACTTCACCGCCGCGAGCAGCCCGCTGAACGTACCCTCAAGATCCGACGGCAGCTCTAGCAGATCCTGCCCGGCCTTCACCGTGTCCACCGCCGCGCGCCCCGCCTCCTTGCTCGGATCGCCCGGATACAGCTTCGTCAGCCCATGCATCTCCATCGCGTCCGAAACGATCACGCCGTTGAATCCCATCTGCTCGCGCAACAAGCCCGTCACCACCTTGCGCGACGTCGTTGCAATCTTCGTCGGATCAGGCTCGAGAGCAGGGAACGCGACATGCGCAATCATCACTGCATCCGTCCCTGCGTCAATCCCTGCCTGAAACGGCGGCAGCTCCACCGTATTCAGCCGCTCCAGCGGCGCATTCACGCGCGCTAGGTTCAAATGCGAATCCACATCCGTATCGCCATGCCCCGGAAAGTGCTTCAGCGTCGTCAGCATCCCGCCCGCATGCGATCCCTTGATATACGCCTGCACAAACTGCGACACCGCCGCCGGGTCCTCACCAAACGACCGCGTGTTGATGATCGGGTTCTGCGGATTAATCTGCACGTCCGCGATCGGATAAAAATTCCAGTCGATCCCCAGCGCCCGCGATTCCTCCGCCACAATCCTCCCGAACTGCTCCTCGTAGCCAGGATTGCCCGTCGCCCCAAACGCCATCGGCTCCGGCCAATCCTCCACCTGGGTCAGCCGCATCGACGGTCCCCGCTCAAAATCCACCGAGAAGATCAGCGGAACCTTGCCCTTCGATCCCTTCTGCAGCAGGTTCGTGGTCATCGCCGCCTCGTACGGCGGCACGCGCAGCAGCAATGGCCCATCCACATTCACCGACAGATGCACCGCGCCCAGGTGGTACTTGTTGATGTCCGAGATCAGGTTCTTCCACCGCGGATCGTCCGAGTTATAGAACCCGAAGATCCCGCGCACCTCGATCATCTGCCCGATCTTCTCCTCAAGCGTCATCCGCCTGAGCATCCGCTCCGCCCACCGCTCCTCCGCCCCCGTCGCCGCACCGATCGTGTGGCTCTCCACCGCCGCTGTCTTTTTCGTCTGAGCCATGCCCGAAGACAAACCCGCAAACAATAACGCCAAACCGGCTGCGCCGCACCTGACCGAAAACATGAGACCGACTCTAGCTGAGCTCCATCGGCTCGGCAAACCCTCGGCAAAGCATGCCTCTCGCGGTTATCGACTTAAGTGCTTGACGCCGCTGCTAAACTAGAAATAGGGGAAGTACCAGCGCCCGGCACCCAGCCGGGCGATCGCCTCTTGCCCAAATCCTTTGTTTTCAAGATTCTGCGCGCAAAGTCTCTGCTTTGAATATTTTGACCAGGAGCACCGCACAAAGGCCTTGTTCTCAAGATTTTGCGAGATCCAGGGGGGAGGGGAGTCCCCCACCTCGCCCACCCAAACCTGATGCGTAATCTTCGGCGGCCCATCGCCCCGGTGCAGCGCCCATACTTTTTCCCGGATCGCCTGGTCCGCCGCAGTCACCCGCTCCCGCGACCGCAGGTAGTCCAGCCAGCTCTCCATGATGAACGTCTCATTCACCCGCGACGGCTCAGCCGCATCCCGGTAAATCCCCCACCGCACCGCCCCATCCCGCAGCCGCACCCCCTTCAACCCCTGCACCACGTGCGTGAATTCCGGATAGTTCTCCGCCGGAATACAGTACTCGATCGAGATCCGTACCGGTCCCTCATCCGGCTCGGGAACGGCCCGCAGCTTCGGCAGCGGTCGCTTCGGCTTGTAAGGAGTCAGATCTGGCAGAGACCCCTTGAGGATGTGGATTCGCGACGTGAAGGGAAGCGACAGCGCCAGCCCCGCAGCCGCGCAGATGAATGCCTCGCGAACCGACCTGCGCTGCGCAATCGCTCCCCACATCACTGAGCCCAGCGCCAGACCGCCCTGGAAGGTCATCAGGTAAAGCCCCAGCGCCCGCGCATGCACCCATTGCGGCACTGACAACTGCACACTGACATTCAGAGTTGACATCGTGCTCGTCCAGCAGAAGCCCGAGCCCAGCAGCGCGGGAATCACCGCCCATGGCGAGCGCACCAGCGCAATCACCACCAAGGCGATGATGTAGTACACCGACGTGATCGCGAGGAGTGCATCCGCAGGGATGTAACGCCGTATCCAGCCCAGTGCAGTCGCGGCAATCACGGCGCCGACACCAAGGCAGCCGTTCAGAATGCCGTACCCCATGGCCCCCTGCCGCAAGATCATTCTTCGCAACAAGCGCGAGCAGCGCCCAGATCGCGCTGACGAAGAAGGTGAACACGAAGGCGCGGATGAGCGGCCCCTGCAGATCCGGAGCGTAGCGCAGATAGCGCAGTCCGGATCGCACCGATCCAAGCATGCGCTCTGCGGGAAGCGCGCTCGAGAACAGCGGTGTTCGACGCCACTTCCAAAGAATCCAGATCACCGCGACGAACGACGCGGAGTTGAGCGCGAAAACCCATCCTGCACCGGTGTAAGCGTGCAGGAAAGCGGCGACAAGCAGACCGCCGAGCGCCGGGCCGAGCGCGCGCGCGATGTTGTTGCTCGCCGCATTCAGCGTGACGGCGGCGGGAATGTAGTCCATCGGCACCAACTCCGGGACAATCGCCTGCCATGCCGGGTTGTTCATCGCCGAGCCGACGTTCAGCAGGAACGTGAAGAAGAGCAGAGCGAAGGGAGACACTACGCCGGTGAATGTCAACACCGCAAGAATCGCAACGCTGACCAGCATCCATGCCTGCCAGAAGATCAGCAAGCGGCGGCGGTCGTAGATGTCGGCGGTCGATCCGGCGAAGAGGCCGAGCGCGAGTACGGGAAGGCTCGCCGCGGTCTGCATCAGCGCGATGAGCAGCGGCGACGTGGTGAGCACAGTCATCAGCCACGTGCCGGCCGTGTCCTGCATCCACGTGCCGACGCCCGAGATGGTCGACGCTATCCAGCGGTCGCGAAAGAGCGCGATGCGCAGCGGCTCAAACGTGCCGATGTGTTCCTGCTCCGACTTGGGCGGCGTCGCGCTTCCCGGAGCGAGATCGCTCGAATCTGTTTGGGCTGTATGTCCCACGCAATCTATGATGCGGCTTCATCGTGGCGTCTGTGACTCGAAAAACTCGGCACGATAGAATCCGGCTGATGGCAACTGCTGTGCGTATCGTGGATGCGTCTGGATTCGAGGGATCGGCGGAACGGCTCATCGTGCCGGAGAGCGAGGAGCAGATCGTACAGATTCTGGCCGAGGCTGTTCGGACCAAGACCCCTGTAACGATCCTCGGATCGCGCACCGGACTGACCGGCTCCTGCGTTCCGCAGGGTGGATGGGCGATTTCGATGGAGCGATTTCGCAGGCTCGAGATTGAGGAAGGATTTGCGCGCGTCGGTCCTGCCATCACGCTGCTGGAGCTGCGCGATGCGGCGGCGAAGACCGGGCAGTTCTACGCGCCGGACCCGACCGAGATTACGGCGTCGATCGGCGGCAGCATCGCGACGAATGCAAGCGGATCGAGAAGTTTCAGATTCGGCAGCACGCGGCGGCATCTGCGTGCGCTGAAGGTGGGGCTGCTGGATGGAACTGTGCGTTGGTTCCGGCGCGGTGAGGCGATTGATTTCGATGTGCCCGCGCTCCCGAATCCACAGACAACCAAGAACACCGCGGGCTACCGGCTCGCGCCGGGCATGGATTGGATTGACCTGTTCTGCGGGTCAGAAGGAACGCTGGGCGTGACATTAGACGCAGAAGTCGCGCTGCTGCCTATCCCGGAGCATCTGCTTTCGGGTGTGGTGTTCTTTGCGAGTGACGATGATGCGCTCGACGCGGTTGCGCGCTGGCGGAGCGTGCCCGAGCTGCGCATGCTGGAGTATGCGGACCGGCCTTCGCTCGATCTGATTCAGCCGCGCTATCCGGAGATTCCGCGTGCGGCGCAGGCGGCGTTGCTGATTGAAGCTGAGGGCGACGATCTCGATACCTGGGAACAGCGGCTCGAGGAGAGTCATGCGCTGCTGGAGGCTTCGTGGTTTGGGCTCGAGGCGAAGGACCGCGAGCGCTTTCGTGCGTTTCGTCATGCGCTGCCGGAGGCGGTTGTGGAGATAATGCGCAAGCGCGGCTTCATGAACATGGGCACGGATTACGCCGTCCCGCTCGATCAGGATCGCGAGATGCTGCGCTACTATCGCGAGCGGTTGGAGGCGGAGCTGCCGGGCCACTATGTGATCTATGGCCATCTCGGCGACGCGCACGTGCACTTGAATATGCTGCCCGCGACAGCGAAACAGGCCGAGACTGCGACGCGTCTGCTGAAGGAGTTCGCGCAGCACGCAGTGAAGCTGGGTGGAACGGTTTCGGCGGAGCATGGGCTAGGCAAGCGCAAGGCCAAGCTGCTGGAACTGCAGTACACGCCGGAGCAGATTGAGGCGATGCGTGCGGTGAAGCGGCGGTTCGATCCGGATGAATTGCTGGGGCGGGGGACGTTGTTCGGGTCGGGATTCGCGGGCGCGATTTAGCGAATGCCGAGCAGCTTGTGCGTCTGCAGGCTGAGGCGCCAGGCTGGATTGTCCAGACAGAACTGGATTGCAGCGGCGAGCGCGGTCTTACTGTCCGGGCCGTCCATTGGCTGAATGAAAAAGTTTTTGAAATTCAGCTTGAGGAACTCATTCGGATCGTTGCCTTGCGGGAAGACGAGCTTGAGTTCGTCGCCAGCGGTGACGGCGAGCTGCGCGTTCTGCTTGGGGCTGACGCAGACCCAATCGATGCCGTGAGGCACAGCAATGGTTCCGTTCGTTTCGACAGCGATGGTGAAGTTGCGCTGATGAAGGGCGTCGATCAGCGCGGCGTCGAGTTGCAGCAGAGGCTCGCCGCCGGTGCAGACGACGAAACGTTGGGTTGTGTAGTGCGCAGGCCAGCGCTGTGTGATTGCGTCGGCGAGCTCGCCGGCGGTGGAGAATTTGCCGCCGCCGTCACCGTCTGTGCCGAAGAAATCTGTGTCGCAGAATTTGCAGACGGCTTGCGCGCGGTCGGCTTCGCGGCCGCTCCAGAGATTGCATCCGCTGAAGCGGCAGAAGACGGCGGGGCGGCCGGCGTTCACGCCTTCGCCCTGCAGTGTGTAGAAGATCTCTTTGACGGCGTATGGCATCGCTAAATGTTCCGATAGTGCACAGGGTCGGTGGCCGAGTTCTCGGCGAAGCCCTTGAGGCGCAGCAGGCAGGCGTCGCACGCGCCGCAGGCCTCACCTTCATCTGACGAGTCGTAGCAGGTGACGGTCATCGCGTAGTCGACGCCGAGCGACAGGCCCGTGCGAATGATGTCCGCCTTCGTCATCGAGATCAGCGGCGTGTGGATGCTGATACGGCGGCCCTCGGTCCCGAGCTTTGTAGCGAGGTTGGCCATGGCTTCGAAAGCGCGGATGAACTCGGGGCGGCAGTCGGGATAGCCGCTGTAGTCGAGCGCGTTGACGCCGATGAAGATGTCGGTGGCGCCGAGGCTTTCGGCCCAGGCGAGCGCGAGCGAGAGGAAGACCGTGTTGCGCGCGGGCACGTAGGTGACCGGAATGCCGTGGCCGATCTCTTCGAGCGAGCGGTGCTTCGGGATGGCTGCGTCGCCGGTGAGCGCGGAGCCGCCGAAGGTGCTGAGGTCGATATTAAGGATGACATGACGTGCGACGTTCTGGGCCGCGGCGATGCGCGCGGCGGCGGCGAGTTCTGCCTTGTGCGTCTGGCCATAGTCGAAGCTGAGCCCGTAAACCGAAAAGCCCTGCGACTTCGCAATCGCGACGACAGTCGAGGAGTCGAGGCCGCCGCTCAGCAGTACAACAGCCAGCTTTTGCTTCGCTTCGGTTGACCTTCTATGGGCTATTTCCGCCATCTGACCAGTTTACCTGCAGGGCGGGTCGTCCCTTAAACTTGAAAGCAGATGGAAATCTTCAAAGAGTTTCGCTTCGAGGCGGCGCATCGGCTGCCGAATGTTCCCGAAGGGCACAAGTGCGCGCGTCTGCATGGGCACTCGTTCCGGGTTGAGGTGCATGTGCGCGGAGAGGTCGATGAGAAGGTCGGCTGGGTGCGGGATTTTGCGGATTTGAAAGCCGCGTTTCTGCCGCTCGAGGAGCAGCTCGACCATCGCTATCTCAATGAAATTTCCGGCCTCGAGAATCCGACGAGTGAAGTGCTCGCGCAGTGGATTTGGCAGAGGCTCGCGCCGGTGCTCGACGGGTTGAGCTGCGTCGTTGTGCGCGAGACCTGCACTAGCGGCGCGGTGTACCGAGGGCCGTCGTGCTGACCGAGCGCGCTACTCGCCGGCGGCGTCTTCGCGCTTGTAGGGTCGCTGCATCAGCGCGCGCGCTTCGTTGATCGCGCCCTGCGTGTTGTCGTTGGTCTGGATGGCGAGGCGATACTCGTTCACGGCGCGCTCGCGCTGGCCGGTGATGTCGAAGATCTTGCCGAGGTTGATGTGGCTCCAGACCTCGATCCACTTGGGGTCGCCGTCACCGCGCAGCGCGTCGCGGAAGCTGTTCGCAGCGGACTGGTAGTTCTTCTGCATCAGGAAGACTTCGGCGAGGCGGTAGTTGGCGAGTGAGCTGCCGCGGTCCTGGTCGAGCGCCTTCTGATACTCGGCGATGGCGCCGAGAAGATCGCCTTGTGCGACGTCCTGCTGGCCGCGCAGCACGGCGACGCGGATGGCGAGGTCGGGCGTGGATTTGAGCAGCCAGTTGTCCGGGTCGATGGTGATCTTGCGCGGACGGCCGAAGGTCTCGACGTTGTAGGCGGACTCAGTGCCGGAGAGATCGACGCGGCGCTCTTCGGTCTTGCCTTCGGTCTCGACGCGAAGCTCGACGGGCATCTTGAAGAGGTCGAGGTCCTGCGTGACCGTGCCGACGGTGCGGAAGCCTTTGCCGCTGCCAAGGCGGTAGACCTGGTAGTTGTTGCCGAACTCGGGCGCGCCGGTGCCGTCGACCCATTGCGAGAAGAAGGGTGTGAGCTCGAGGTGCGACTGCGCCTCGCGCGATGGTCTGGACCTGCGAGGTGCGGATGGACTTGTCGATGTTCTGCGAAAGCAGCGCGCGCAGGAAGTTGGTGAAGACCTCGTCGCCCATCTCCCAGCGGAGCATGTGGAAGACCATCGCGCCTTTGTCGTAGGTCATGTTCTGGAACTGCGGCGAGAAGGGATCGAGGCGCGACAGCGAGGTGAGGGGCTCGGTGTCATACGCGAGCGCCGCGGCTTCGGTGTCGGTAATGGCGTTCTGCAGCGAGGTCTTGCCGCTCTGGTCCTCGAGGTACATGAGCTCGGCGTAGCGGGTCATGCCGTTCGTGATCCACTCGTCGTTGAGCGTGGCGGGCGAGACCTCGGAACCCCACCATTGGTGCGCGACGGTGTTGGCGAGCAGGCGAGTGTTGCCGCGGTCGGCGCGGATCGCCACGACCTCCGGGCCCCAGGAGGCGGAGACGGAATCGCCCGGGAGCTCGACCACGTTGATCAGCGGGGACTCGGCCGCGCCGAACTCGTTGGTCATGTACTCGAACTCTTTGGCGACCGTCTCGGCGAAGTCGTGAGCGTGAGACTTGCTGGCGTCGGTCACGTAAACGTGGATATTCGGAGCATCAGCGGCCTGCACCGGCGGGAGGAACTTGCCGGCGACGATGGTGCCGGGGAAGCCAGGCTTGCTCCAGTTAAAGATGAACTCGGTCCTGGCTTGTCCGTTGACGGGGGGCGCGGTGTGCTCCCCGGCAACGCCGCTGCCGATGGCGCGCTCGCCGGCAGGCACGGTGACGTGAATCTCCGCGGTGAAACGGTCGGTGTAGAGGCCGGGAAGCGAGATCGGGAACCAGCGGCCCGGATAGAGCAGAATGCTGATCGGGTCGGCGACCTGGACGAAGTTGACGCCGTCGACGGGGCTGGTGTCGACAGTCGGAACGCCGGTGTACGTGAAGGTCCACGTGGAGGTCGTACCTTTCGCGAGCGGCGTTGGTACGCCGACGCGGACGGTCGAGTCGGCGGCGTTGCGCTCCGGAGTGAGTGTCGATTTGTTGGCGGACGTGAGGGTCGTGATCTGCAGGCCGTTATTGAGCCCGAAGATGACGCTGGTGAGATCTTCAAGCGTGGTGAAGGTGACGGTTGTCGTCGCGTTCAGGCGGCCGGTCGCGGGATCGAGGTCGGCATGGATGACGTAGTTGGAGACGTCGATCTGCTGGCGCAGAGGGATCGCCCCGGATGCCACGAGGGGGGCGAGCGCGAGCAGTGCGATCGCAAGGAGAGGGCGCAGGCGGGTGTGCAGGCGAAGCTGGGAAGGCAGGCGAAGCATGGGGTCCTTGGCGCATTCGCGAAGAAGGCAGCCTAAGGCAAAGCTACCGCAGACAGTGGGTTCTCCGCGAGTGTCTGTCAGATTAGACGAAGCGGAAGGCTGGCGGACTACGGCTGCGTTTTGGTTAGGCGCTGGCTGGCGGGGTGACCGGCGACGCACCCGAGAGGAGCTCGAGGACGACGTCTGCGGCACGTTCGAGCGGGGCTGCCTCGACGTCTCCCGGGGCGAGAAGCTGATTGCGGAGGTCGGCAAGGGCCGTGACCTGGGCCTGGCGCTCGGGGGTGTCGGCCAGCAGCGGCGCCAGCTCGGAGGCGACGTTCTGGGCGGTGAAACGGGACTGCAGGAGCTCGGGGACGATGCGGCGGCCGGCGATAAGGTTCGGCATGGCCACCGGCAGATTGCCGGAGTCGTCGGTCATATCGGGAAACTCGTCCGGATAGCGCACGAGCCGCTTGGCGAGGGCGAAGGTCAGGGCAGAGACGCGGTAGACCACCACAAAGGGGTTTCCCACAATCGCGGCGAGCACGGTGGCGGTTCCGCTGGCGACCACCGACGCGCGGGCGTGGTGCAGCGCTTCGCGAGCATCCGGCACGAGGGTCAAACGAACAGCCGAAGCCTCTCCACCCCTCCAGGCAAGCTCGTCGGGGGCCCCGGGTTCGGGTCCGAAGTACTTGAGGTGCTCGCGGTTAAGCTGGTGAATGTACTTCTGGAGATCGGCGGATTTGATCGTGGAGGCCACCGGTAAGAGGAACTCAAAGCGGGTGCGCGCGGCCGGGTCCGAAGGTGTGGAAATCTTTCGGCCGTCGAACGTGGTCTGGGCAGCGGCCGAGGCGATCAGGTCGGACATCGCGAGCTCATGCAATGCTGGAAGATTTGCCCGTATCTCCTTCCATCTGCTGCCTGGAAGAATGGCAATCCAAGTCTTGTCGGGGTCCAGATGATGCTGCGCTGCATAGGTCTCACGCGGCAGCGGCTGGTGCTGTGGATTCTGCCGCCGAGGAGGGGGTGACCGATGAACTCGGCGTCGACCCCGCGGGCGCGGTAGAAGGTCTCCTCGAACGGGAAGATGACGAGCATCGCGAGTCACCCGTTGCTGGATCCAGCGCAGGCGTCGCCGCTTCCACGCCCAGAGCTGAGGCGACACCAGCCAGACGACCGGAACGCCGGCGCGCCGGAGGTGCCGGGCAAGCCGGAAGTTCACGTCCGGAAAATCGATGAGGATTGCGATTGAGGGCCGCTCGCGCCGGATGGACGCGACCAGCCGGCGGTAGCTGGAGTAGATGTGCGGTATGTGGCGGAGGATCTCCGTCACGCCCATTACAGCGACGTCTTCCGCGCGGACGACCTGCTGCTGGTGCTGGCGCGCCATCTGCGGCCCGCCCAGTCCGGTGAATGTTGCGGCCGGGAGGCGGTTGCGGATTGCCGAGATGAGCTGCGCGCCGTACGCGTCGCCAGAGGCCTCTCCGGCGGAGATAAAGATGCGCGGGTTGGACGCGGCGGCGATGAGGAAAGTTTACCCGCTGGACCGCACCGAGCTCGCCCTAAGATGGTCGCAGATGGCCAGGCGTGGGGCAGGCAAGGCGAGGCGGTTTGAGGCGGTGCTGGAAAAAGGCGACAACGGCCTGGGGTGGACGGTGGCCCGCGTGCCGTTCGTTCCGCACAAGATTTGGCCGGAGATGCTGCGGCTCCGCGTGAGAGGGAACGGTCAACGGGTTTGCCTTTCGCACCTCGCTGTTTCCGTACATGGGCGGCGGCGCGTTCTACCTGCTGGTGAACCGCGCGATGCAGCAAGGCGGGCGAGTGCGGCTGGGCGACCACGCAGGGTTCTCGTTGGAGCCTGACCTGGAGCCGCGGCCCGCGGAGCTGCCTGAAGAACTGGACACTTCTGCTCGATGAGGAGGACGGCCTGCGCGGCGTTCTATGACTCCTTGAGCGAGAGCATGCGGCGGGAGATCGGCAAGTGGATCGGCAGCGTGAAGAGCGACGCCTCGCGAACCAAGCGGGCGCAACAGATGGCGGAACGCCTGCTGTTTGCGATGGAAGGGGAGCGGGAGATGCCGCCGATCCTCAGCCGTGGCGTTCCGCGGCCGCCCGCAGGCGAGGCTCGGATGGGAGCGGATGAGCCAGTACCAGCGCCGCTGCGAGCTTCTGGCCGTGTACTACTACCAGACGCCGGAAGCGCGTGAGCGGCGGGTCCAGAAAGTAGTGGAGCAGGGCTGAGCGGCACGCCGCAGGATTGACAGCTCAGGTTGCCTGCGGCGGATGCGTTCGGTTAATCCTTATTGTTCCTGATAACGCCATTTATGACAACTCTGAAATTTTTCTGTTCCCAGGGTCGTCTTTTCCGGGGCCTCGCTCGTCTCTGTGTGTGAATTGCGTCGGTCATCCGGCGTGGCGGACTTAAGTTGCACGACGAAACCGCCGATACTGCGTTTACGGCAACAGAGTAACGGGCTCGAATCAGTCTGAATACCGGCCGGGAATCCGACCGCCGGATTAACGGAGAGTATCGATGAAGCGTCTCCTTTCTTTTGCGCTTGGCTGCGTAGTGTGCGTTTGTGTTTTGATTGCCACGGAACAGCGAGCGATGGCCATGTACGTAGATCCGGGATCAGGTTTGCTGGCGCTGCAGTCTGCGGCGTCCGTGATGGCGGCTGCGGCCTTCTTTCTGCGCAAGAAGATTCGTGCCCTGTTCGGTTTCCGCCGCAAGGCGGAGGTCTTCGTCGGCGAAGGAAAGGGTGATACCCGCAAAGCGGCATGAATCTGAGTCCTGCTGATCCGACCTTTCGCGATCCCGCAGGCTCTGTAATTGTCCAGCGCGACCGGGTGGTGCGGCAGATCCGGCCTGGGTTTCGCGAGCCTGTTTTAGAGTTCCTCGATTCGAACTTTTACCGTCGTGCGGTGGAGCGCGGCGACATGGTCGCCAGCACGGTAGAGGACGGCGCCGACGGCCTGCGCCTGATTCATCCCCGCATATGGATTGCAAGCTACCCGTGGGAGTGGGCTGCGTCGCAGTGGGTCGCCGCGGCGGAGCTGACGCTGCGTTCGTGCGATGAAGCGCTCGATGATGGCTGGATACTGAAGGATGCGACTCCACTGAATGTGCTGTTCCAGGGTGCGCGGCCAGTGCTGGTGGATGTGCTGTCGTTTAAGCGGCGCGATCCGGGCAGCGCATTGTGGCTGGCCTACGGACAGTATGTGCGGACGTTCCTGCTGCCGCTGCTGATGAAGAACATGCTGCACTGGCCGCTGCAGCTGACGTCATTCCGGCGCGATGGATATGAGCCGGCCGAGCTGTACAGTGCGCTCGGCTGGGGCAAGCGTTTGTCGCCGGCGGCGCTGTGGCCGGTGACGATTCCGGCGCTGCTCGATCGGCGAAAAGCCGCGCAGCCGAAGCCCGCGGCCACGCGGCCGAAGCGTGATCCCGAGCTGACACTGCACACACTGAAGCGCACGGTTGCCGGCCTGCGAAAGCGTACGCGAGCAGCGGCGCCGAAGAGTGGGAGCTCCGAGTGGGCGGAGTATACGAATTCGCTGGCGCACTACACGAAGCAGGAGAGCGAGCAGAAGCGTGCATGGATTGCCGCCGTGCTTGAGGAGCTGCGACCGGCGACGGTGCTCGATGTGGGCGCCAACACGGGCGAGTTCAGCGCGATGGCGGCGGACATGGGCGCGGCTGTGGTCGCGTTGGAGCGCGATGCAGATGCGGCGGAGCGGATTGCACAGATGAGCGCGGCGAAATCGCTGAACATCCAGACCCTCCATGCGGACCTGGCGCGGCCCACGCCGGCCGTTGGGTGGGAGAATCGTGAATCGAGCGCGCTGCTGCCGCGGTTGGAAGAGCAGTTCGACATGGTGATGTTGCTGGCGGTCATCCACCACCTGCTGCTGCTCGAGCAGATTCCGTTGCGCGCGATCCTGTTGCTGTGCCGCCGGTTGACGAGGAGATTTGTAATCGTGGAGTGGGTGCCCGCAAGTGATCCGATGTTCGTGAGCTTGATGCGCGGACGTGATGATCTCTATGGATCGTTGAGCGAGCGTGACCTGATGGATGCATGCCAGGATCTGTTTACGGTGCGGCGCAGGGAGACTCTGGGGAACGGACGCGTGCTGCTTCTTCTGGAGCGAAGCTTCGGCGAGGCTGCGTGACGCCGCTAGCGCCACCGCCCCGCGGGATGCTGAAGAAGCTCTGCCAATGCATGGGGCTTGCTTCACTGATCCTGGTTGTCAACTACGGTGAGCTGCTTGGGGGCGGAGCGGAGGTGCGGATGCATGTCCCTTATCCGCTCGTGGGAATATGCGTCGCGCACATTCTCGACATCCTGCTGCTGGGCCTCGGGCTGTTTGCTGTGTTCGCGATTGCGTTGCGCACCAGGTATTACGCGTGGGTCCGGCTGCTGTTCGCCGTGCTTGCTCCGCCGTATCTGCTGGAACGGACCCGCACAGTTATTCCGGTACAACTGACTGACGGAACCATTCTGATCTTTGGCGTGTTGTGGGCGGCGCTGTTGCTGCTGTTGCTGCTGCGCTTTCGGCTGGCGTACAGGCGCATGCTTCGCCTGGGCGATGGAGTGGGCGTCTTCCTCGCGATCTTTGGGTTGTGCAGCATCGTGC
Source organism: uncultured Verrucomicrobiae bacterium (assembly GCA_963716225.1). GTDB lineage: Bacteria > Acidobacteriota > Terriglobia > Terriglobales > Acidobacteriaceae > Granulicella. The sequence goes on from OY970299.1 coordinate 3,590,143, forward strand.
AACTGCTCTGGGTGATTGCGTGGAAACCGGGACGGCAACAGATCCGGGCGGCATGGAGCACACAGCCACAACCTCCGCGCGATCATGCGCGCGTCGTGTGGATACTTTTCGACGAGCTCTCGTATGACCAGCTGTTCCAGCATCGTGCGCATGATCTGACGCTGCCGAACTTCGACGCGCTCCGGAACGAGAGCACGCTCTACACCGACATGCAGCCGATTGGGCTGAAGACCGTTAAGGTGGTGCCGTCGCTGCTCAGCGGCGCTGTTGTCGATGACTTCGGATACGGTTTCAACAACACCTTGAAGGTCCACTTCGAAGGTGTGCACGGATGGCACCCGCTGGACGGAAATGGAACGATCTTTCATGATGCGCAGCGTGCCGGGTGGAGAACGGCCGTCGTCGGCTGGTACAACCCGTATTGCACGATCTACGGAAGTGCGCTCGATAGCTGCTACTGGATGAATCTGGACCGCATCGAAGGCGACATGGCGCAGCGGTACAGCTTGTGGAGAAACACCGTACGGCCGTTCCAGGGCCTCGCCATCCAGCTTTTTTCGCCCGCGCTGGCAGACCGGAGAAGCTGCGGCTTCGATGTGCGGCAGAGATTGCGGACCCACCTGAGCCTGCAGCAGCATGCAGCGGAGCTGCTGAAGGAAGACCAGGCGGACTTCGTCTTCCTGCATTTCGCCATTCCGCACAGCCCAAATATCTGGAGCCGCGTGAAGGACCAGTATGCGCGCGGTTGCGGAAGCTCTTACCTCGATAATCTTGCGCTGGCGGACGTTACGCTGGGGAAAGTCTTGGCGCAGTTGCAGCAATCGCCGCGATGGAAGGACACCACGGTGATCGTGCAGGGAGACCACTCATGGCGCGTCATGCTGTGGGATGGCTTGCCGGCATGGACCGAGGAGGACGATCAAGCCTCAAATGGCGAGTTTGACCCACGGCCAGCGCTCTTGATCCACAACCCCGGACAATCACAACCGGCGACCGATGCGCGTTCGCTGTCGTTGCTGTTTGTGCATCAGGCGCTTGAGGACGTGCTGCAGGGCAAACCGGTGCAGCCGGGGAACGACTAGCCCGTAAGAACAGCGGCCACACGTTGACCTTATATTGCGTGACACTGTTTAGCGGCGGCGAGTGCTCCTGGCACTCCTATGCGATACGGTCGCCTCTGAGCCGGCTTTCAGCTTCGGCAGGGTAAGGCCGAGAAGCTGAACCGGGTCGAGCCAAATGCCGCTCCAGCGAACACCCAGATGCAGGTGCGGTCCGGTGACGCGCCCGGATGCGCCGGAGAGGCCGAGCTTGGCGCCCTTTTCCAGCTTGTCTCCCTCGTGCACGTCGATGCGCGACATGTGCAGGTAAACGGTGAAGACACCCAGCCCGTGGTCGACGATAACGGTGTTGCCTTCATAGAAAAGATCGCGCACCAGCACGACCGCACCGGAGTTTGACACCACGACTGGCGTGCCCTCAGGCGCTGGGAAATCGGTGCCAGTGTGCAGGCTGGTCTTCTCTTCATTGAGGATGCGCGACTCGCCAAACGTGGGCGTGGACGCGGCATTGACCGGCTTGATGAAGTCGCCCGACCAGAGCGGATGCGGCGCGGAGTGCGCATAAGCGCGCTTCTTCAGCACTTCATCCTGCGCAATCTGCTTCTGCTCCTCATCGGTGGGGTTCACGTAATTTTCGGGCACATTGATGTCACCGGTTTTGAAGTCGCCGGCAGAGACGGTGACCTGCTGCGTCCAATGCCCAACGCGACCGCCGGCGAGTGTCGCGGTGACGTCAAGGCCGTACTGGCCGGGCTGAGCCTCGAGGTCAACGCCAGCCAGCGCGTGCCACGTTTTCTTGTTCGCTGGATCCGGAAAGAAAGTGATCGGCTTATTCACGAAGTTGCCGGTGACTCGCGTTGCGGCGCGCTCAAGCTCGATTGTCAGAAACATCGGCGAGCCCTGATGCAGCTCATTCGGCTGCCAGAAAACGTTATGGATGGCCGTCTTATCGGGTGCCGGCGCGGCGTGGTGTGTGTTGCGGGTTTGCGCGGAGGCGGACAGCGCGAGCCCGGTAAAAAGAACCAGCGAACGGACGTGCATGCGGGTGGCTCCCGGCCAAAATCCTGCAGGTGTGATGCTAAGCCGGGCTTCCGGGGCCGTCTCACCGGCGCCCAACTTACGCCCTGATCGCCGATGGTGAAGGTATGCGAGCCGGACGGCTTACGCGCTGGCTGTCTCGGAGAGCGGGCTTCCGAGTTCCTGGTCTTTGTACTGGAGCTGGTACAGCTTGTAATACAACCCGCGGCGTGCGAGTAGCTGTTGATGCGTGCCTTGCTCGCGCAGCTTGCCCTTGTGCATCACGAGGATGGTGTCGGCTCGTTGAATCGTCGAGAGACGATGTGCGATGAGCACGCTGGTTCTGCCGGTGATCATGCGCTCCAGCGCGGACCGCACGCGCAGCTCAGTTTCGGTGTCGACCGAACTTGTGGCCTCGTCGAGGATGAGAATCCCCGGCTTGTGCGCGAGCGCACGGGCGAAGCTGATGAGCTGCTTCTGTCCCGTTGACAAGGTCGAGCCGCGCTCGAGCACAGGTTCGCGAAATGCGCCAGGCAACGTGCGGATGAACTCACCGACGTTGACCTGGTCGGCCGCGTTCGCGACCTCATCTTCGGTGATCCAGGCCGAACCAAGCCGGATGTTGTAGCGAATGTCACCTGAGAACAGGAATGGGTCCTGCAGAACGACGCCGAACCGGCGCCGCAATTCGAGAAGGTCCTGCTCGCGAACATCCACGCCGTCGACCACAACCTGCCCGCGCTGCACGTCATAGAAGCGCATCATCAGCGCGGTCAGCGTGGTCTTGCCGGCGCCCGTATGGCCGACAATCGCCGCGGTCTCGTCATGATGGATCGTGAAACTGACGTCGCGGAGGATCCACTCCACCTCTGGGAGATCGCTGGCTGGATCCGAGGACGATGCGATGACCGCTTGGTCCTCAGCACTCAGCTTCTGATACGTAAACCACACGTTGCGAAACTCGATCATCCCCGAGCCATTGCCCATACGGGGATGCGCCGGTGCAGCAATTTCAGGCGCGGTGTCGAGCAGCTTGAAGATCCGCTCGGCGGCTGCCATCGCCGCCTGCAGGATGTTGTACTTGTCGCTGAGGTCCTGAATAGGCCGGAAGAACCGCTGCGCGTATTGGATGAAGGCCACCAAAATGCCGAGGGAAACTGCGCCGAATACGGAGACGTAAACCGTGTTCGGCGCGCCCGCAAGCGTATAGATGTGCGAGTGATGCTTGATCCAGTGCCCGTGATTGCTGACGAACTGCGAGAAGAGCACTGCACGGCCGCCAAACCAGATCACCATCGCGATCGCGATCGAGCTGAGGAACTCGACGACCGGATAGTAGAGTGCGTAGGCGAAGATCGCATCGGTCCACGCATGTTTGTTCTCCGCGTTGACGGCGGAGAAATCTCGGAAGGCGCGGCGTTCGCGATTGAAGAGCTGAACTACGCTCATTCCCGAGACGTACTCCTGGGTGAATGAGTTGATCTTCGCAGTCGCCGAGCGCTGGCGGCGGTAGCTGTCGCGGACGTGCTCGCGGAAGAGCTTCGTCGCGTACAGAATCCCCGGAATTACGGACAGCGTTAGCAGCGCGAGCGGCCAGCTCATTCGGAGCATGATGGCGATGATGAACGTCAGCGCGAAGACGTCCTCGAAGATCGCGAGCACGCCCGAGGTGAACATCTCGTTCAACGCGTCGACGTCCGATGTGACGCGCGTGACCAGCCGGCCAACAGGATTGCGATCAAAGAAGCCAACGTGCATGCGCTGGACGTGCCGAAAGATCTGCGAGCGCAGATCAAACATGATCTTCTGCCCCGTCCATTGCATCAGGTAGGTCTGGACAAACTCGAGGCCGAAGCTGAGCAGCAGCGCGCCCAGATAAAGCAGGCCGATTTGTCCAATGCCAGTGAGCGCAGACCCGCTGAGATGTCGCGCCAACCAGCCGCGATTATTCGTGGGCGCGAGATACGTGTCGACCGCCACCTTCATCAGGTAGGGACCGGCAACATCGGAAGCCGATTTCAGCAGAATGGCGCAGGCCGAGACCGCCGCGGCCAGCTTGTACGGCGCAAGGTAGCGCACCAGACGGCGCATCAGCCGCGAGTCATACGCTTTGCCGACAACATCGTCATCTGGGCCGGAGCGCGGCGGTGCCGCCGCATCGGCTGCCGGCGCCTTGCTCTTCTTGTCCTCTGTTCGCGCCGCCATAATCATTCGATTGTAGTTGGCCGGTTTGGTCGCGTGAAAGAATGGGAATATATGACCAAATTGCCGACAGAGCGGCTGGGCGTGTATGTGAGCGTGCCCTTCTGCCGGGCCAAGTGCAGCTTCTGTAACTTCGCCTCGGGGGTCTCGTCAGCGGATACGGTTGCGAAATACGTCGACCGCCTCCGCGCGGAGATCGAGCAAGCGGCCGCGACGGCAGAGCGCCTCGGCGTCGAACTGCCGCGCGTTGTGGACACCGTATACTTCGGCGGCGGAACGCCGAGCCTGCTCGACCCGCAGCAGATGGCCAGGATCTTCGCCGCGCTCGACGCGCAGTTTGTCATTGTTCCGGGTGCGGAGATTACGCTTGAGGCCGCGCCGGGCCAGATCGCCGATGAACTGCTCGACGAGGCAATGCGGCTCGGTGTTAACCGCGTGAGCTTTGGTGTCCAGAGCTTTGTCGATCGCGAGTGCACGGCGGTTGGCCGGACACACGGCGGTGAAGAATGCCTCCAGGAGATCGCGCGGCTGCACGTCCGCGGTGTGAAGGAAATCGGCGCGGACCTGATCGCTGGCCTCCCCTACCAGACGGCCGAGAGTTGGCGAAGCTCGCTGGAGAGCGCGTGCGGCTCAGAGCTTACGCACTTGAGCGTGTACCTGCTGGAGATCGATGAGGGGTCACGCTTGGGCCGCGAAGTGCTGGGCGGTGGCGCGCGCCTGCACGCACCGGCTGTGGCGAATGAGGAACTTGCTGCGCAACTGTACGAAGAGGCGTACGAATTTCTCGAAGCAAATGGATTCGCGCAGTATGAGATTTCGAACTTCGCGCGTGACGGCAGCCCGCACCAGTCCCGTCACAATCGCAAGTACTGGGAACGAGCTCCGTATGCGGGCTTCGGTCTGGACGCGCACTCAATGCTGTTGCGCGCAAATGGAAGCGCGCTACGGTTTGCCAATGCAGACGAGCTCACTGAATACGATCGCGGTCAGCGCAGCCAAGTGACAGAGGTTACCGTCCGAGACGCCTTCGAGGAAGCGATATTTCTCGGGCTGCGCCTGAGCGAGGGCGTCTCGGTCGCTGGCTTGAGACAGCATTTCGCGCGCGCCTGGATAGAAGATTGCGATGAGCGCGTCCAGCATCTGGCACGTGAAGGCCTGATGCGCGTCGATGGCGCCCGATGGAAACTTACAATGCGTGGGCGCCTGATTTCCAGCGAGGTCTTTGGCGAGTTGCTCGCCGTCACAGCTTAGGAGGAGTAATAGTTTTGGCAAACCAGAACGTGATCGATCTGCGCAGCGATACAGTAACCAAGCCCACGGCGGCGATGCGCGCGGCGATGGCCGCTGCTGAAGTAGGCGACGACGTTTACGGCGAAGACCCCACGGTGAATCGTCTTGAACAGCGTGCCGCGGAGATCTTCGGGCGCGAGGCTGCAATCTTCGTCCCGACCGGCACGATGGGTAACCAGATCGCGATTCGCCTGCACACCGAACACGGACAGGAAGTAATCTGCGAGGCTCGGTCGCACATTTTCGACTGGGAGATGGCTATGGTATCCGCCTTCTCGGGCTGCGTTCCGCGCGCCGTCGAAGGTGACCGCGGAGTGCTTTCGTGGGAGTCGATTCGCAGAGTGATTGCCCCCAAGATCTACTACCGCGCGCCTACGGGATTAATTTCGCTTGAGAACACCCACAACATGGCCGGCGGCACCGTGACGCCGCTTGAGGTCTTCGAAGAGATCTGGAAGGGAGCACGCGAAGCGAAGCTGCCGGTACATCTCGACGGTGCGCGAGTGTTCAATGCGGCGACTGCACTGGGTCTCGATGTTGCCAAGCTGACGCGCGGCTTTGACACGGTGATGTTCTGTCTCAGCAAGGGACTTGGAGCGCCGGCGGGCTCGATGCTGGTGGGGTCGCGTGAGGTTATCGACCGCGCACGCGTGTTTCGCAAGGCACTCGGCGGCGGCATGCGTCAGGCGGGCGTTCTCGCAGCCCCGGGATTGATCGCGCTCGAAGAGATGCCGAAGCGTCTGGCGGAGGACCACACGAACGCGCGGCTTCTCGCAGAAGCAATTGCGCAGTGCGAGGTCGCGGAGATCGACCCTGCCGAAGTGCAGACCAACATTGTCATCTTCTCGCTCAACGAAGACTTTTCCGAAGACGCGCAGGCCCTGGTCCGCAGACTGCGTGAGCAGGGCGTGTTGGCGAGCGCCATCGGACCGCGAGCGGTTCGGCTGGTCACCCATTACGATGTCAGTCGCGAAGATTGCCAGCGCGCCGCCGCAGTGCTGCAGCGGCTGCTGACGCCGGTGACAGTTCAGGCCTGAGCGGTTGCAGCCTCTGATTGAGTGATGACGGAAGTCCGCGGCAGAAAGACGGAGACCGTGGTGCCGTGGTCGTCCTCTGTCGTCCGCGATTCCAGCTTGATGTTGCCGCCGTGCCGTTGCACAATACCCTGACTCACCCAAAGCCCAAGGCCCGTGCCTTTTTCGCCCTTCGTGGTGAAGAACGGTTGAAACAGCTGCTTCTGCGTATCAGCAGGAATGCCCGGCCCATGGTCGATCACCGACACAATCACGCCGGCGGCCGTGCTGCGTGATCGCTGCCCGTCTAGAGACGCTGTTGGACGTAGCAATACTTCGATGAGCGCACCCGGCGGCGACGCGTCCATCGCATTCGTCAGCAGGTTCGTGAAGACCTGGCGAAGCTCGGCAGGATATCCGCTTATCTTTACATTGTCCGCCAGATTTTTCTGGAGCGTGATCCCTGCCGTCGTAATCTGGCGCTGCAGCAAAAGCAAAATGCTGTCCAGCAGATCCTTGACATCGATCTCAATCGGCGTCTTCGACTCGCGATACATGCCCAGCATCGCACGGCTGATTTGCGTGACGCGATCGAGCTCGGAACGGGCGAGGTCGAGGAATTCGCTCGTCTCCTCCGGGGTCGATCCGTTCTTCATCAGGTACAGCAGGTTCACGACGGAGTCCAGAGGATTGTGGATCTCATGCGCCAGCGTTGCTGCCAGCCGGCCGGTCACGGCCAGTTTTTCGCTCGCCAGCAGCGCGGCCTGTGTGCGTCGCTGCTCCGTCACATCGCGAAACACCATCACAACACCGGCGAGTTCGCCGGAGCGGTCGAAGATTGGAGCTCCACTGTCGTCGATCTGAACTTCGCCTCCGCCACGACGCAGAAGCACGGCGTGGTTCGCCAGCGAAATCCCGCGACGGGAGCGAAGCACGGCATCCACCGGGTTCTCCATGAGCTCGCGTGAGCTTTCGTCCACGATCAGGAACACTTCGCTGATCGGCCGCTGTGCCGCTTCGGCCTGCGTCCAGCCCGTAAGCTGCTCAGCCACCGTGTTCAACAACTCCACACGCCCTTGCTGATCGCACACGATGACGCCGTCGCCGATCGACGTGAGCGTCGTCCGCAGCCGCTGTTCGGAGTCATACGTTGCTTGCGCGTTCTTGCGAAGTGCTCCCATTGCTCCTTGAAATGCATGCGTCACCATGTGCAGCCGGCTGCGCGCAAACAGCCCGATGAGGAGTCCGATCAGCGCAGCGCAACCGACGATCGCCTCCAGCGTGTGCCGCACCTGGGTCTGCCAGTGTTGCACTTCATTCTGCCGCCGCAGCTTCTGCGAATCGATCAGCTCATGCAGAGCGGCCCGCATGTGGTCCATGTCTTCTTTGCCGCTCAGGTTCAGAGCCACATCGCCCGTATCTCCTCCGGAGTGAACGTGGTCGATCATGGGCTGGGCAAACGTGTCGAGCCACTGACGATGCGTGGTCATGAAGTCATCCAGCGGTCGCGTGTCCTGGCCGCGTGACACGAGGTCTTTGTGGAGAGACGACACACTCGCGGCTAGAGGAGCCTGCGCCTTTTCAAACGGCTCCAGGAACGCTTCGTTGGTCGTGTTCTGAAATCCGCGCAGTCCCGTCTCTTCATCCACCGTCAGTGCGAGGATGTACGTTGAAGCCGCGATGTCGCGGTCCGCATCCTCAAGATCCGCGACAGTCTTCTGCGCGTTCCCCACCTGCCAAATCAGCGCGCCCGATACGAGTAAAAGCGCGACGACCGGCAGCAGCAGGGTTTGCAGCAGTATGCGGTTGAGCTGGCTCAGGTTCAATCGGCGCACTCGCAACAGCAACGGTTCAGACTGGGCAACAGACAACGATCCATGCGCAGCAAGCTAAGATGAAGTGCCCGCAGACGCGACACTTAAGGGCATTCGCAATCGCTACGAGTTAATATGCGAAAAAAGTGCGTCGAGTTTCTCCAAAAGAGCCGGAGCGCCTTCACCTTTCGTCATGTAGACGTTTACTAACCCGGTAACATCTGAGGGCAATCCCACATAAGCGGAGAGAAGCAGGATCGGCACGTCGGGTTTCGCCGCTCGCATCCGCGCCGCCACTTCGCCTCCATGCATCCCGGGCATCGCGTAGTCCAGCACCACGGCGTCCACCGGATAGGCCTGAAACAGGTTCAGCCCGGTATTGCCGTCGTTTGCCGTCAACACGTTGTACCCCGATCGCTCGAGAAGAAGCTTACGGACGTGCAGTCCCACCCGCTCGTCATCCACACAGAGCACCAGGCGTGCAGGTTGTGACATATGGCCCTGTCTGTCCTCCGGTGCGTGAGATAGAAGCATAGCACTCTGAAAACCTTCACTATGTGAGACGCGCGAGAGGCTCAGAACGTCCAGTGCAACAAACGTGGGATCAGCGGGTAATAGAGACCAAGCACGACAGGTCGTCGCTGAGGAGCGAGTTCACTCAGCACCTTAGCGTAGCGTTCAAGCTGCTCACGGTACTTTCGGAGCTCATCCTCTTCGAAGCGCTCAACTGAATGTGATCCTTGTTCAGTCGTCTTGAAATCGACGATCCACAGGTGATCCTCGCCTTCCACGAGCGGCGCTCTGCCCGCGAGGAATGTGCGGTCTGCCCGCAACACCGAAGCTCCGGCAGACTCAATCGCGTACTCGCTGGCAGCCCACGCGTGCGCCGAGAGAATCCATTTGCCTACGGGATCCTGCAACGAATTGCGCACTGCCACGAGCGCGCGCGGTGACTCTCGCTGCGCAACTGCGGGCGCGAGCCCCTCATTGCGCAGCGCGGCAGACAGGCGTGCTTGCCACGAGGGCAGCTCTGCGATCAGACCACTCGCGTCCTGATTCTCCGCGAGCGTTACGCTCACAAGCTGCAGGAATCGATGCACCACATTCCCGAACGCACGCACTGAGAACGAGCCTTCCGGCCGGTCGAACGACGGCGCACTCGGCAGCGCAGATGCCGGCGTGTACGGCAGCCGCACATTCTCTGCAGCGGCGAAGCGAGCAAGCGGATCGAAGTCACGCGGTAGCCGGCGCACGCTCGGTCCGCGAGCGGCCGCCTCGTCGTCAGCGGATGCGGCGAGCGCGAGTCCATTGTCTGTCGCCGCAACCGATGCGAAGGGAAGAAGGTTGCTCCACGGCAGAGTAGCCGGAGCAGTGGAGACCTCGTCCGCTTCGCTCTCAGCCGAGCGGCCGAAACTGCGCCGCAGCAACCGGCCATGCTGCCCGCAGCAGCGTGCCTTCGGCCGGAGTGCGGACGCCGCCATCTCGCTGCGTCTCGCACGCTCCGAAAAGGTGGAGTGCCTCACGTGCGCGTGTGCAGGCGACATAAAGCAGCCGGCGAAGCTCGGCATTTTCGCGCGCGCGCCGCACCAGCGCGATCCACTGATTGAGGCCGCCCGCCTGTTCGCCTCGCGACGCCACCGGCGCCAGCAGGATGTGCGCCGCTTCGCCATCTGCCGGGTCGAGCTCCAGCCAGTTGAGCAACTCCGACCGGCTGCGGTTCGTGGGCCGCTCCAGCCCCGGAATCAGCACGACGTCGTACTCCAGGCCTTTGCTGTTATGAATCGTGAGTAACTGCACCGCACTCTCGTGCGCCGCAGTATCTGCATGCAGATTCGCCAGACGTGCGTTAAGTGCAACAGGATCGATGAATCCGGCGCCCTCCTGTTCAACTTCCCGAAGCACTTCAAAGAAGCGGCGCACGTTGCTGAGTCGCTCCGGAGAGAGTGCCGCGTCGCCGCCGAGCGAGAGCCACGTGCGCTCGATATGTGCGCCAAACGAAGTTCTCCCCCGCGTCTTCACCGCATCCTCAAGCGTTGGCCAGCAGCGCGCGAGCAGTTGCTGTCCCTCTGAACTGAGAAGCGGCCTGCGCGTACCTACCAGTTCGGCAACCGTCAGGCTGCTGTCGCTGTCCGGGCCTTCGCCCGTGAGACGTAGAAGATCGACCAGAGACAAACCGCACCACGGCGCGCGCAGAACAGCGAGCCACGCCATACGGTCCGCAGGCATGCAGCAGTGCGCGCGTGAGGGCAAGTGCGTCGAGCACCTCCAGGCACTCGTTCAGCGCGTCGATCTGGACCGCGCGAAATGGGATCGGACCTCCGCCCGAGTCGCGCGAGAGCTCTGCAGTAATCGCCGTGAGGTGTTTGCGTGCGCGAGCGAGGACCGCGATACTCCACGGTTTCGTGCGCCCTGCGGGAAGCGGGCGCCGGCGCCAGTCCTCGATGATTTGGCGGATCTGCCGCGCCTCCCGCCGCATGCGCGCCGCTCGAAGTTCGCGCGGCGCTGGCGGTGGAATGGCCGGCGTCCCCTCCTCGCGCATCACCTCTGTGTGCCAGACGATTGCCTCCGCAGGCGATGAACCGGAGCGAACCGGATTCGCCCGAACGAATGCGACGTCGAGCTCCTGTCCTAGCGCCTGCAATCTGCCGGCGTTCTGCGGAAATATCTCGCGCGAAGGTCTCGTTGAATCCGTCGACGAGCGATGCCTGGGAGCGAAAGTTTGCGGTGAGGCGCAGCGGTTCCAGCGGGACGTCACCGAGCCGTCGTTGCGCTGCGGTGCGCAGAAACCGTTCCACGCGCGCCTGCCGGAACAGATAGATGGATTGCTTTGGATCGCCGACCAGGAACACCGTCTGTGAGTGGCCGTCCCACGAGCGTGTAAGCCGCTCCAGCAGCGTGTACTGCGATGACGACGTGTCCTGTATCTCGTCGACCAACAGATGCGTGAGCCGTGCGCCGGGCGAGCGCGCAAGGTCCGTCGCGCCGTGCTCCGCCGACAGCGCTTCACATGCAGCGAGTGCCAGTTCTGCAAAGTCGCACCGTCCCGTCTCGCCGAACAGCACCTTCAAATGCGCCAGCCCGTGCCGCAGCAACCGGAAGAGCGCCTTCGCCACATGCCACTGATCATCCGGAAAGCGCGTCGACGGAAGGTGACGCACTGAGATGAGTCTCTGGGCAAGATCATCGCTCTGGATGCGCGCGACAATCTCTCTGATGGCGGAGCGGTCCTCGTACGAAATATCGAAGCCTAAGTTAGAGGGGCCGAATACCTTCCGCCATTCTCCCTGCTTCGTAAACATCAGCCCGATCAGCGCCAGCCAATGTTCCAGATCCTCCGGCCGCGCCTCGGGCGGGTCGGATCGATTTGCGCAGATTGAAACAGGTGACACTTCGCCCGGATCGTACGACGGCGCGGACGCCAGCCGCGCAGCCAGTCCAGCTAAGTCGGTGAGTTCAGCAGCCGGAATCGCTTCAACTGCATGCGAAAGCGCAGAGCAGATCACGGCCTCGAGCGAGCGCTCCAGCCGCGTGCGCACCTCGTGGTCGAGATGCTCGTCCGTGAGCGACGCCGCATTCAGCGGAACGAGCTCGCCCCATTGCTGCCGATTTTCCAGCATGCGCGCCAGCAGAGTCTCGCAATCTTTCAGGTTCGCGTCCCGGTGCAGCAGCACCGTCCGCAATGCATCGTTCAGCACATCATCCGCACTGCCCAGCTCCAGCAGTGTCCGGCGCGCCGCTTCGCGGTACAACGGCTCCGCCAATTCAACCGGCTCACTCGTCCCTGATCCCGAGAGCAGCGGCATCGTGCGCGCGATCTCCGCACACAGCGCGTCAATCGTTCGAATCCGCAGCCGCTGCGGCTGCTCCAGCAATCGCCAGCCCAACCGTGCATCCGCCGCGAGTACCGCTTCAGCGAGTGATCGCGTTTCGCGCTCGAACCCGCTCGGATCTTCTGCGAGCGTATCGCCCGCCGCCGCCCCATGAAGCTGTGCAACCACCCGCTCCCGCAGCTCCGCCGTCGCTTTGCGCGTGAAGGTGATTGCAAGCACCTCTTCCGGCTGCGACACGCCGCCTTCAGCCAGCAGCTTCAGATATCGCTGCAGCAGAAGCCCCGTCTTGCCCGAGCCGGCCGGCGCCTCCACGATCGCAGAGATCCGGATATCCAGCGCACGCGCACGCGCAGTTGCATCCGGCAGCTCACCGTCGGGATCAACGCGCGAATCAACACGCGAATCAACACGCGAATCAAGACCCGAATCAACGCGCGAATCAATTGGCTCCAGAGGCGGAAAGTTGAGCAGCTCAGACATCGCTCTCCTCCTCATCTTCATCCAGCATCGCCGTCGCCAGCGTGTTCGGGTCCACGCGACAGAGCAGCCTCTGCGCACAATTTGTGCAGTTCACTGCGTAGTTCTTCGGGTCCACGTGCGCTCTTCCAGCCGCAAAATCATTCGCGAGCTTCGTCAGCACTTCGTCCCACTCCTCGCGCCGAAGCTCAAGGTCAACAAGCCTCTGCCGTTTCTCCTCCGGCAAGACCGTTCGGTTCGCCGCAACGCCGTGCCATCCCATCTCCGACCCCGCACGGATTCGACCAAAGAGCAGCCCCTGCAACTTGCCCGGCTCCGTGAGCAGCGCGTACAGCGGAAGCTGCGGATCATCCGGGCGTTCCCCGCTCCAATGCGCTCGATGCGCACTGTGACCCGTCTTGTAGTCAACCAGCACCACCCCGCCCTCCACCTCATCAACGCGATCAGGCTGCACCCTAAGCTCGAGCGGCCCGATCGGAATCACCGTCCGCTCCTCGCGCTTTTGCACCGTGAAGGCGCCACGCTCAAGCTCCACATCGAGCCACGCCCACAGCAGCCGACGCAGCCGCTCACGCTGCACGCGGGTGTACGACGAACTCCATCCCGCGGCTGGCGGCGGCAGCTTCGCAAACGCGGCGCTCATCGCATCTTCCAGGCGCCTGCTGCGCTCCTCATTCGAGAGCCCACGCAGCTCCGCCTGCGATCGTGTCTCGCTCCAGAAGCTCTTCGAGCGCCCGGTGCACCAGGCTGCCGCGTTCGCCTGCATCCAGGCCGAGCTCGCATCCATCCACAACTTCCGCGCGCAGCCGCATCTCTGCAAACGCCTGAAAACCGCAGGCGGCCTGCAGTTTCAGAACGCTAGCGCCGCCGTGTAGCTCAGGTGAGGGAAGCGCAGGCAGGGCAACATCATCCGCCACGATCTCTTCCGCAATCGCCTGAGCGGCATCAATAGGCGCGAGCATTTCCTCAGCCGCAACCGCCACCACCCCAAGCTGTTCGAGCAGCGGTGATGGTCGCAACGCGCCGCGTTCGTCGGCGCTTGCGCTCAATGCCAGCACGCTCGAACTCCGACGAACCAACGACTCCAGCCGTGCGCGAGACCTCGCCACATCGCGCGACGGGTCGGCGCCGGCGAGCCCGAGTTCACGCTGCAGCGGCCAGCCGAGCAGCGGATCAACACCCACCGCCTCCGGCCACGACTCATCCGTCGCATGCAGCAGCACCACCGCATCGAAGCTCGATCCCTCGGCATCTTCCGGCCGCATGATCTCGACCGGTGCATCTGCCGGCAGCGGACTCACACGCGCTTTCGCGAGAACATGCTCAAGTTCTTCCACCGCAGCGGAAAAACTTACGCGTGAGCCGCGAAAATCCAGTGTCGCCAGCAGATCGAGATTCGCATCCCAAGCCCGCGCGCATGCAAATTCGGCGGGCGTTGGCGGCCGGTCACCGGGCCAATTCGCCGTGCGCAGCAGCTCGCGTATAACCTCCGCCCACTCCGCGTAACCGCGATTCGCCGCTCGTCTCAGCCTCGCTCGTTGCAGCTCGATCAGCGGCCTCAACCACGCTGGACGATATGCAGCCGCTCCGCGCGATTGCGATTGAACTCGAACAAGCCGGCTAAGCCCGTCGAGATCGACCTCCGGCATCAGGTACGGCCCTCGACGCAGAACCTGTGCGTCAAACGGCGCCGCTCGCAGCCGCTCCGATTCAACCCCGATGAATGGCGATCGCAACAATGCGCTCAGGCGTTCGATCGCAAGCGGGCCCCGCACCAGCCGAATCAATGCGAGCGCGTCGACAATCATCGGCTGAGTAGCGAGAGGCGCTCCACTGACGAACTCCCACGGCGCAGTCGACGTGTCGGCCGCGACGGGCTGCAGCTCGGGCGCAAGCACTTCCCGGAACACAGACTCCATCTCGGCACGGCTCTCTTCCGGCCGCGTCAGCACCACCGCAATCCGTTTCGGCGCCTCTGCACCTGCATCCGAGAACTGTTCCCGGAGCCACCGCGCCGCAAAGATCAATTCGTCGCGCGGTGTGCCCACAACCGTCCGCGCCCGGCGTTGCTCTCGCGATGAGTCGCCCTCAACCGCTCCCTCGGCAATATCTGCACCGCCCGCTCGCAACGCCTCAATCAACCGCACCTGCGCCGGCGACAGATCCTCGAATCCAACGACCAGCACCGCGCCGCCAACCCGCAGAGCGCCGCTGCGCACATGCTCGCTCAAAGCATCATCCAGCCGCGCCGCAGGCAGGCAATCCTCGCCGGCGCTTATCTTCGCAAAGCTCTCCGCCCAGCCCGCAAACGCTCGGCTGTCAAAGGTATTTGCTGTCGCTCGAATCCGCGGCGTCGCAAGATGAGCGGCGGCGAGCGAGTATGCCGAACCTGCCATCTCCGCCAGCGCATCCGCCGAACTGAGCGTCTTTCCCGCCGTGGACGACGCGATGATCTCGCGCCACAAACTATGCTCCTGCGCTGCATTCAGCAGAAGCCGATCCTCGCGGCCAGTGACGGTGAGCTCGGTCCATAGGCTTCGCGCCCAATCTGTCCAGGTGAGCGCGCTCGGCGACTGCCACGCCAATCGTCCCGCATCCCGCTCCCGCTTTTCAAACGCCCGCCGCAAGCTGCGCGCCGCACGCCGGTTGGGCAGCACGACGACCGCTCCGCGCGCCAGCGCGTCCAGCAGGGACCCCTCCGTAAATGCGTTTGACATGCCCGCCGTGCCGTCTTCCTGAACTCAATATCCTCTCCCCTTTATACGCCCGCTTTCACCGTCCCTTCGCCTTCTGCTCGGGTGGAAAACGGGCCTTCTGAGCGGAATACAAGGCTCGAAACCAGCAGCAAAACCGTCAGGCCCCATGGGATCGACATTGCAATCCGAAGCGATCCCGTCCGCGTCGAAACCACTCCCATCACCACGGGAAGAGCGCCGCGCCAAGCCCGGACACCGCCAGGATGAAGCCGGCACTCCGCGCTGGCGGCCGCAGTCGCATCAGCAGCGCGAACGCCGCCGGGAAGAACGGAGCCAGAGCCAGTCCTAGCACAATGCAGCACGCCGAAATCAGCCATCCGTTATGCGCCCATGCCAGGACGCCGATCGCAACACTCGCGACCAGCAGCCCGGCTCGCAACACCGCCCGCTCCGTCACATGCCGCAGTGCAAACGAAGCCAGTGCACGGCCGCCGGTGAGCGAAGCCCACAACAGAACAACACCGGATTGATCGCCCAGCAGGTGCAGATTCGAGAAGCGAACCGTAAACGTTGTGATCCACGCCGTCAGGCACGTCTCCAGCCCACCATAAAGAAACAGAAGCAGCGCGAAGAAACCCAGCGCGCCGAAAGCCAGCGGCGTCGAGCTCACCGATTCAGCGGAGCCCGAGTCTTCCGTCTTTCTGCGCCCGATAACCCCGCCAAACCCGCTGAGCAGATACAGGACCGCAAAGCACAACAGCGGATTGCGCAATCCATACCGCGGAATAAACGCCGCAACCAGCACCCCCGTGATCACAGCGCCCAGGCTCCAGAAAAAGTTCAGCGACGCCAGCGCCGATCCCGTGTGTGTGCGATATCGGCGTCCCGTCAGGATGTTCGTCGACGCAATGATCTGTCCCAACCCAAAGCCGCTGATCAGCAGTGCAAGCGAGCCCGTCAACAGCGAGTGTGAGACCGCGAACGCTGCGAAACCGACAAACGCGAGCAGCGATCCGGCGAAGATTCCGAGCCCCAGCCGCCGCGGAACGCTAACCCCTCCCAAAAATGCGCCCACAAACTTCGCCAGCAACAGAACGCCGCTCTGGGCATCCGTAAGCTGCCAGGCGTGCGAAACCGCAGGAAGCAGCGGCCCCAGCAATACTGTCCCGAGACCCGCCAGCAGAAAGTCGCCTGCAAGCCACGGGGTCGATGGGCCGGAGCTTATCGCGGATTGATTGTGCTCTGATCTCAACCGCACATCTCCAGACAAATTCCGCGACTCCGCGGCTGAAGGTGCGTTACGAACGGGGCTGCCTTCAAACACTTTGGCCGCGCCTTCCCGCAGTAGCCGCCGCACCTGGTCGACTCTATTGAAGCGCCGCAAAGGGTAGATGCTAGCACGCGACTATCATGGAAGGTGTGAAGCAATGGTTCGAACGCAGTGACTGGCAAAAAGCTCTCGCATTCCTTTCCGCTCTCATCTTCGTAGTTGCGCCACTTGGAATCACCGGCTGCCACCGGCAGCAAAGTGCCGTCGAGAGCACCAGCCGTAAGTACGACATTCGCGGAACCGTCGTCCGCGTCGATCAGCAGGATGGTCAGGTGACGCTGCAGCATGACGCCATTCCCGGCCTCATGGAAGCCATGACCATGCCGTATCCCGTAACCGACCGCGCGGCACTTTCCGAGCTGCATCCCGGCGACGCATCATGGCGACCATGCTCGCCGATCCCAGCCCGCAGGGCCCCGTAAATCTCCGCCTCAGCGACATCGTCATCATTGCGCAGGCCAGGCCCGACTATGTGCCCGCCGTGCAGTATCACGTGCCCGGCGACGGGAGACGCAGTTCCCGATTTCGCTCTCTCCAATCAGTCCGGCCACAAGATCACCTCAAGCAATACCGCGGCAAGGTGCTGCTGATGACCTTCATCTACACACGCTGCCCGCTCGCCGACTATTGCCCCCGCATGAGCCGCAACTTCGCCGCGATCGATCAGCAGCTCGCGGCCGACCCGAAGCTGTATAAGGATACGCATCTGCTCAGCGTCAGCTTCGATCCCACCTACGACACTCCCAAGGTGCTCAAGAGCTACGGCGGAGCTTATACCGGTAAGTATTCGAAAGAGACGTTCGATCACTGGGAGTTTGCCGCTCCGAGCCAACAGGAACTCCCGAAGATGGAGCAGTACTTCGACGTCGGCGTAACGCCCGGCGAGAAGGGAACCCTGCAGCACTCGCTCGCTACCGTCCTCATCGGCAAAGACGGCAAAGTGATCGCGTTTTATCCCACCAACGACTGGAGCGTCGCGGCCGTGCTCGATCAGGTAAAGCACGCCGCGGCCGCATAGGAGGAAATTTTGGCGAAGTTGACGATTGGCTTTGGCGTTGATGCTCGGAATCGCTTGGCGTCGCATTCTTTCTATCGCACCGGCAGCGCGCATCCGACCGCACTCATCCCGCTATGGTTCGGTCTGGTGCTCATCCTCTGCGGCATCCTCGCGCTCACCGAGAACGCGCGCCGCCGCATGCTGTGGATGCACATCGCAGTCACCATCGGTCTGCTCGGATTTCTGTTCCCCGGCTTCATGGCGATCAAGGAGTGGGTCGCCGCGCACGGCGGTCCGCTCGCCCACGCGCCAGCCGTTGAAGAGCAGGCCATCATGTCCGTCATCTGCCTCATCTTCACGCTGCTCTGCGTGCGCAGCTTCATCGCCGCGCGCGCCGCTCGCCTGACCACTGCGTAGAACGACTGTTTCTCATGCAGCGCCGTCACGTGACGCTACACTGAAAGCACGCATGGGCGGACTTCGGACAGGCAGGTCTCGGTAGTGGAATGAAGGGGGCCGACAGGCCTTCACGCAACACAGGCAAAGCCATCGGCGCGGACCTCACCGCCAAGCGCCCCAAGGTCAAGCTGCGCGACATCTGGCCGGAGATCCGGGCGCTCGTCATACCGCGCCGCTGGCTCATGGCCGGCTGCTTCTGCATCATGGTCGTCAACCGCGCCTGCTCGCTGGTGCTCCCGCTCTCCTTCAAGCCGCTCATCGATCAGGTGTTCACGCTCGGACGCATGCGGCTGCTGCCCTTCGTCGTCGGCGCCGTGCTGCTGGCCACCATTGATCCAGGGCATCACCTCCTACGCGCTCACGCAGCTGCTCTCGAAGTCCGGCCAGCGCATGATCGCCGAACTGCGCAAGCAGGTGCAGCAGCACGTCGGCCGCCTGCCCGTCGCCTTCTACGACGAGAACCGCACCGGCACACTCGTCGCCCGCATCATGACCGACGTCGAAGGCGTCCGCAACATCATCGGCACCGGCGTCGTCGACTTCGTCGGCGGCGTCCTGACCGCGCTCTTCGCCTTCGCGTACCTCCTGCACGTCAGCGTCAGCATGACGCTGGTCGCGTTCGTCATCATGACCGCCTTTGCGCTTGTGTCTGCAGCGCGCCTTCAAGACCATCCGCCCCATCTTCCGCGAGCGCGCCAAGATCAACGCCGAAGTCACCGGCCGTCTCACCGAATCGCTCGGCGGCGTCCGCGTCGTCAAGGGCTATCACGCCGAATCCAGCGAGGCGCAGCGTCTTCGCCGGCGGCGTCGAGCGGCTGCTCAACAACGTCATCAGCTCGCTCACCGCGCAGTCGCTCATGACGCTCTCCTCCACCGTCATCCTCGGCGTCGTCGGCGCCGTCGTCATGTGGATGGGCGCGCACCTGCACGCCGCGGGCAGGCTCACCACCGGCGGCTACTTCGCCTACGTCATGTTCCTCGCCTTCATGACCGCGCCGCTCGTCCAGCTCGTCGCCATCGGCACCCAGCTCACCGAAGCCATGGCCGGCCTCGATCGCACCCGCGAAGTCATGAGCGAGAAGCGCCGAGGACGCCGACCCCGGCCGCACCCACGACGCCGGCATCATCCGCGGCGACGTCCGCTTCGAGGACGTCAACTTCGCCTACGTCGCCGGACAAGCCCGTGCTGCACGACGTCAGCTTCCACGCCCAGCCCGGCACCGTCACCGCTCTGGTCGGCTCCAGCGGCTCCGGCAAATCCACCATCATCAGCCTCGTCTGCGGCTTCCACACCGCGCAGAGCGGCGCACGTTCTGGTCGACGGCAACGACCTCGCATCCATTCGCCTCGCCAGCTACCGCAGCCAGCTCGGCGTCGTCCTGCAGGAGACCTTCCTCTTCGACGGCACCATCCGCGAGAACATCCTGTTCTCGCGCCCGTCCGCAACCGAGGAGCAGTTCCTCAACGCCTGCTCGCATCGCCCGCGTCGACGAGTTCGCCGAGCGCTTCCCCGAAGGCTACGAAACCATCGTCGGCGAGCGCGGCGTCAAGCTCTCCGGCGGCCAGCGCCAGCGTCTCTCCATCGCCCGCGCCATCCTCGCCGACCCGCGCATCCTCATCCTCGACGAAGCCACCAGCTCGCTCGACTCCGAGAGCGAAGCCATGATTCAGCACGGCCTCAGCTACCTCATGCAGGGCCGCACCACCTTCGTCATCGCCCATCGCCTCTCCACCATCCGCCGCGCCGACCAGATCCTCGTCGTCGAAGAAGGCCGCATCATCGAGCGCGGCACGCACGAGCAGCTCTACGCCGCAGCCGGCCGCTACTTCGATCTCTACACCCGCCAGCACGGCCTCGAAACCAATCTCTTCCTCGCTCCCGGCGAAGGCGACGGCGGCGTCCCCGAAGAGGTCGAGCTGCTAACCGCATACTCGCTTCTCCGCGCCCAAGCTCCCGCAGCAGAAACGCATCGTCGAACGCGATCTCCTTCAGGTAGTCATACCGTCCCGACGCTCCGCCATGCCCTGCATCCATGTTGATGTGCAGCAGCAGCGGCGCGTCGTTCGTCTTCAGCGTCCGCAGCTTCGCCACATACTTCGCCGGCTCCCAATACATCACCTGCGAATCATTCAGGCTCGTCTTCACCAGCATCGCCGGGTACGTCACCCTCGCGCAGATT
Organism: uncultured Verrucomicrobiae bacterium; assembly: GCA_963716225.1. GTDB lineage: Bacteria > Acidobacteriota > Terriglobia > Terriglobales > Acidobacteriaceae > Granulicella. The sequence continues at coordinate 3,610,506 of OY970299.1, forward strand.
GTCATACGGCGAGTAGCTCCGCATGTACTCAAACGCCTCCGGCTCATTCGGATTGCCCCACTCCTCATACTCGCCCACCGTCAGCGGCAGCGACGCATCCAGCATCGTGTTCATCACATCCACGAACGGCACATGCGACAGCACCGCGCGAAACAGATCCGGCTTCCCAGCCTCCAGCGCAAGATTCACGACCGCGCCCATCAGCAACCCGCCCGCGCTTCCACCCTCAATCGCCACCCGCGTCCGGATCGCCATATCCCTCACGCACCAGGAACTCCACCGCCTCGATAAAGTCCGTGAACGTGTTCCGCTTCTGCATCATCTTGCCGGCGTCGTGCCACGGATCGCCCAGCTCGCCGCCGCCGCGAATATGCGCATACGCCACCACCACGCCGCGATCCAGCAGCGCCAGCCGCGACGCCGAAAATCCCAGCGGCAGCGGATACCCATAGCTCCCGTACCCATACACATACAGCGGACTCTTCCCGTCCTTCGCGAACGCGTCGCGCCGGTACACCAGCGACACCGGCACCTCCGTCCCATCGTGCGCCCGAAACCACAGCCGCTCCGACTGATACCGCGCCGCATCGAACCCGCCCGGCACCTCCTGCTGCTTCAGCAGCGTCGACTCGCCCGTCGTCACGTCATACAAAAACACCGACGCCGGCCGCACCAGCGACTGATACCCATACCGAAACTTCGTCGCATTGAAGTCCCGATTCACATCGCTGAACGCCGTATACGCCGGGTCAGGGAAGCGAATCTCCCGCGGATCCACCGGCCTTCCATCACCGCCGAGCGAAAACACCCGCAGCACCGGCAGCCCGCGCTCCCGATACGCCGCCACCAGAAAGCTCTGAAACAGATCGAAGTCCTCAAACGGCGCATCCTTATGCTCCGCCGATCAACTCCTCCCAGTGCTCGCGATCCGGCGCTCGCCACCGGCGCGCGCATCAGCCTGAACTGCTCCGCTCCGCGATTCGACCGCACATAGAAAAATCCATCGCGATGATCGACGTAGTACTCCTCGTCATCCACCCTCGGCGCGATCAACTTGAACGGCTCCTCGGGCGTCGCGCTCGAAACAAACCACGCTCTCGCTCGTCGTATGACTGCCCATCTGCAGCAACAAATACTTGCGATCCCGCGTCCGCCCCACGCCTAAATTGAACCGCTCATCCGGCTCATGAAACACCTCCACATCCGCGCTCGCCGCATCGCCCACGCGATGCCGAAACAGCCGGTCCTGCCGCTTCGTCTGCTCATCTTCGGTCGAGTAAAACAGCGTCTGCGAATCCGCCGCCCACGCCAGCGACCCCACGCGCTCCGCCGTATCGCCGAGCACCTCGCCCGTCGTCAGGTCTTTGATGTGCAGCGTGTATTGCCGGAACCCCGTGTTGTCCGTCGTGTACGCCAGCAGCCGCCCATCCGGGCTCACACTGCTGTCGCCAATCGCCATAAACGGCTCGCCCCTCGGCAAGCTGATTCACATCCAGGATCACCGCCTCACCCGGCGTCGGCTCCGTCGAATACAGCATCGCCCGCCGCCCCCGCCGGCCGCCGGCAATAGCGCGGATACTGCCGCCCCTTCTCCGTCCGCGCCAGGTACTCCCACGCGCCCTCCCGGTACGGCACCGACACATCATCTTCCTTGATGTGCGACAGAATCTCGTCGTAGAGCTGCTTCTGCAGCTCCTCCGTGCCCGCCATCATCGCAGCCGTGTACGCGTTCTCCGCCTTCAGGTAATCCACCACCCGCGGGCTGTCCTTGTCGCGCATCCACGCATAGTCATCGTGCAGCTCGGTCGAATGGATCGGCATCGTGCGTGGTTCGCGTTCGGCAATCGGTGGCTGTGGTGTTGCTGTGGTCTGCATAGGTCTCCGCTTATGTACAGGATATCGATACGTGTTGCGAACCGGCATGCAACGTGTCGCCTGCCCGACCCGACTCTCAAATGAGACGGATGTCATTTAATGACGCGCGCGCGATGCCGCGTCCGGGAGAGAAGAATGAAAAAACTTACGTACGTTGTATGTTGTCTTACCCTCGCTTCAGCGGCAGCTGCCTTCACCCCCAGCCTCAAGGCGCAGGCCAACGACGACGACAAGAAGTTCCTCACCAACGCTTCGCAGAGCAACTTCGACGAGATTCAACTCGGCAAGCTCGCCGAGCAGAAGGCCACCAATCCAGCTGTGAAATCCTTCGGCCGGCGCATGGTCACCGACCACACCCGCCTCACTGCAAAAGATGAAGCCGTTCGCGACCTCCTGGGGCATCTCCGACCCGACCGGCCTCAGCTCCGACGCCCAGAAGGAGTACGACAAGCTCCAGGGCATGTCCGGCCATGACTTCGATAAGGAGTACATCTCCGACATGGTGAGCGACCACTCCAAGGACCTCGACGCCTTCACCAAAGAGGTGAAGGACACCAAGGACGCGAAGTTCCGCACCGCCGTCGAGCAGGGCAAGAGCGTCGTCGCCGCGCACAAGAACATGGCCTACGACCTCAAGAAGAAGCTGTAGCTGAGCACCGAACAACAGGCCGGGCTGCAGGATCATCCTGCAGCCCTTTGCTTTTGGCCGCATGGAAACCCGTCACTTAGCTGTCCAGCACACGCATCGATGAGCAACGCACCCCTCCGCCCCGGCCTCTATCCATACGGGCAGTCAGCGCGACCAATCTGCCCGGAGGAGACGCGATGATTAGCAGACGTTCCTATGGCCATCGGTGTGGCAGTCTTTCCAACTCCATGCTGCCGTCCGGCGAGAGCCCAAAGTCCGACCAGGACAAGATCTTTCTCGGCCGCGCTTCACAAAGTGACTTCAACGAGATCAAGCTCAGCCAGTTGGCTGCCCAGAAGGCGAGCCGCCCCGACGTGAAGGAATTTGCCAACAAGATGGTCACCGACCACACCAATCTCGAGCAGCAGATGAAGCCCTTTGCCGATCAGTGGGGTGTGCACGCCGGCGACCTCTCTCGATTCCGAGCATCAGGCCCTCTACGACAAGCTGAGCGGTCTCTCCGGCAAGGACTTCGACAAGGAGTACATGCGCGCCATGGACAAGGACCACCACATCGCCCTGACCGACTTCCAGACCGAGCACCAGACCACCAAGGACTCGGCCTTCAAACAGGCGGTCGCGCAGGGCGAAAAGGTCGTCGCCCAGCACACCAAAATGGCGGACCATATCGCCGGCAAGCTCGGCATAAGACCTCCGCCAACACCGCGGCAGCGACCAACCCATGTAGCCGCTGCTTGACAAATCCCTCCCCAGCCGCAGGGCCTCCTTCAACGGGAGCCCTGCGTTCGTTGACCGCCCGAAACCACAAGTCCAGACCTAAGCTCCATCTCCTGAAGACTTTGCGCAAAAACAGGGGGGGGGGAGTGCAGCGTAGGATAGCCCTGTGAGAGCTTTCCGGCGCTGCGCTGTTCTCTTCCTGACGATTGCCTCCGTCCTCTGCGCTCTGCGCGCGCGCCGAGTCCGTCGCGCAGCTTCCCAAGCCGACCAGCTACGTCGAGGACTTCGCCGGCGTCATCGACTCCGGCTCGAAGCAGCAGATGGAGCAGCTCAGCCGCGAGGTCTACCAGCAGGCCCACGCCACCATCGAAGTCGTCACCATCCACTCGCTCGACGGCGAAAGCATCGAGCAGTTCGCCACCGACCTCGAAGACAAGTGGAAGGTCGGCCCCAAGGCCTCCGACCGCGGCGTCCTCATGATCCTCGCGATCAACGACCACAAGCGCCGCATCGAGGTCGGCTACGGCCTCGAAGGAATCCTCAACGACGCCAAGGTCGGCGACATCGGCCGCACCATGGTCCCGTGCCTCCAGCGCGGCGAATACGGCCCCGGCCTGCTCGAAGCCGAGCAGCAGATCGCCAGCGTCATCGCCGCGGACGCGCACGTCACCCTCACCGGCATCCAGCAGCCCGTACCACCAGCCCGCCCCGCAGCGCGGCCGCAATAACTGGTTCGGGATCGATCATCTTCTTCGTCATCCTGTTCTTCATCTTCGGCGGTGGCCTGCGCGGCGGCGGCTGGCTCCCGTGGTTCATCCTCGGCAACATGATGGGCGGCCGCAGCGGCGATGGCGGCTGGGGTGGCGGCGGCTTCGGTGGCGGTGGCGGTGGTGGCGGCGGAGATGGCGGCGACTTCGGCGGCGGCTTCGGCGGCGGCTCCGGCGGCGGCGGCGCCAGCGGCGGCTGGTAGTTCAAGTAAGCTGAGACTCGAAACATAAAAGCGCACGAGAAAGAAAAGATGAGAGGTGCCTGGGTTGCACTTGGAGTGGTTGGCCTGATTGTCATCGTGGTGCTGCTGGGAGCGGGCAGCTACATCAGCTCCCGAAACCACATGGTGCAGTTGAACCAGCAGGTGAACAGCGACTATTCGCAGGTCGACCTCGAGCAGCAGCGCCGCCTCGACCTCATCCCGAACCTGGTCGCCAGCGTGAAGGGCTACGTCAAAGAGGAAGAGACGGTCCTGACCAACATCGCCAACGCACGCGCTGCCGTCATCGCTGCTTCCTCGGACCGCGCCAGCAGCATCAATGCCAACCAGCAGCTGGACGTGGCTCTGCTCCGCTGCTCCGGCTTCAGGAGCAGTACCCGAATCTCAAGGGCAACGATCAGTTCATGCGTCTTGAGGACGAGCTCGCCGGCTCCGAGAACCGCATCGCCGTGGCACGTCGCCGTTACAACCTCGACCTCCAGGACTACAACACCTACGTCCAGCAGTTTCCGAACAGCCTCTGGGCAGGATCGCGGTTCCCGGTCCGCAACGAGTACTTCAAAGGCAATCCGCAGAATAGCCAGGCGCCCACCGTGGACTTCAATACCACTAGACGCCTCCGTCAGCCATTCTTGCGAGAGCGGCTGTGCCGAGGATGAGTTACGTTAGGGAAGAGCTATGCACGCGCCTGCGACCAATCCGACGACTGTGGCCATGCTGATGGGCACGCACGTGCTCGATGCCGACGGACATAGCTGCGGGCGCGTCCAGGAGCTCGCAGTCGATGTCGGCAAGGACAGCAACCGCGTCGCTGGCCTGCTGCTGACCAAGCGCGAACACGGGAAATCCCGCCGCACTCTGGTCGCCGTTGAAGATCTCAAGCCGCCCAAGCCGACCGACAAGAAGCTGCGCACGAACGCCAAGCCGCAAGCCGTGCCCAGCCTCAGGGACACACTGCTGCTGGAGCGCGATCTGCTCGATCAGCAGATCATCGACGTCGACGGCCGCAAGGTCGTTCGGGTCAACGACGTAAACCTTGCCTGGACGAGCGACGGCACGACCGGCGATGGCACGTCGCTCGTCATTCAGGATGTCGAGATCGGCCTGCGCGGGGCCGCGCGCCGCCTGCTGAAAGGCCTTCCCGTCTCAACCGTCGACACCATCGTCGGCAGCCTTCCCTCGAAGGTCATCCCGTGGAGCTGCGTGGATATGATCGAACGCGACCCGGCGCGCCGCGTTCGCCTGAAGATTGGCCAGGAGCGGCTCGCAAAGCTGCATCCGTCGGACATCGCCGACATCCTTGAAGAGCTCGCTCCCGCTGAGCGCGAAGCCGTCTTCACCAGCCTGCCCGAGCAGACTGCCGCCGAGGCGCTCGAAGAGATTGATCCGCGGCTGCAGAAGGAACTGCTGCAGCGCATGGACTCCGAGCGCGCCGCCGACATCATCGAGGAGATGGACCCGGGCGCCGCCGCCGACGTGCTGGCCGAACTCAGCCAAGAGGAATCGGAAGCGATTCTCGAAGAGATGGAGCCCGAGGAGCGGCAGGATGTTGAGGAGCTCCTGGAGTTCTCCGCCGAGTCTGCCGCTGGACTCATGACCACTGACTTCATCAGCGTCTCGCGTGATGCGACAGTCGGCGACGCGGTCGAAGCGCTACGCCAGTTCGATGGCGATCCCGACACGATCTCCGAGATTTACCTGCTCGATGATGAGAAGAAGCTGGATGGTGTGGTGATGCTGCCGCGCCTGCTGCTGGCGCAGCCCGACACGAAGCTCTCATCGCTCTCGGAGGGCCACATCGTCTCGTGCGGCCTGCACGCTCGTGACTCCGAAGTGGCCGAGCTCTTCGATAAGTACAACCTGCGGTCGCTGCCCGTAGTGAACACCACGCGCCACGTCGCGGGCGTCATCCACGCCGAGCAGGTCATCGCGCAACTGCGTGAGGGCTGATTGCCGAATGCCCGCTGAACGTCCACTCAAAATCCTGTACGCTTCCGGGCTCTCGCCCAATGACTCTTCGCTGTACAGGCTTTGGGCGCTCGAGCGACAGGGCCACACCGTCATCCCGCTGAACGCCTACGAGTACCAGCCTTCAGGAGCGTTGCTTAAGAAGATCGTCTATCGCGCGCAGGTGGGCCCCTGGGTGACTCGCCTCAATCGCGATATCCTCGCGCTCGCCGAGCGCGAACGGCCGGACATTTTTTGGGCGGATAAGCTTCTGTCTCTGCAGCCTTCTACATTGCAGAAGCTCCGCCGAATGCGAATGGTAAGCGTGAGCTACATGATCGACAACGTTTTCGGCGTGCGGGGCGATCCGGGCTGGCGGCTGTACAAAAAGGACCTGCCGCACTTCGATCTGCACGTTGTGCAGCGCGATAAGAACGTTGTTGAATATCGCGAGCACGGCGCGCGCGACGTCCTGAAGATCCAGACCGCGTATGAGCCGACGATCCACTTTCCGCCGCCCGCCGGCTGGAGCGACAAGGACCGCGATCGCGGCGTCTCGTTCATCGGCACGCCCTACGATGATCGCGCGCAGTTCCTTACACGACTGTGGAAGGAGTTTGGATTTCCTGTCGTCATCTCCGGTGGTCTGGTCTGGAAAAAGGCGCTTGGTCCCGAAGCCACTGCCGCGCTCTATCGCGGCCACGGCGAGCTCTTTCGTGACGAGTATCGCGAAAGGCATCTGGCGTTCGAAGATCAATCTCAGCTTTCTCACGCACTCAAACCACGACGAATTCGTGCACAAGAGCTTTGAAATCGCGGCCTGTGAAGGCTTTCTCCTTGCAGAGCGTTCGCCGGGCCATCTCGCGCGCTTCGTCGAAGATGAAGAGGCAGTTTTCTTTGAAGGCATTGACGAGTGTGTGGCCAAGATTCGCCGCTATTTGCCGGACGAAGCGGCACGCGCGCGAATCGCGGCGGCAGGTCGCCGGCGTGCCGAAGTCAGCGGTTACCACAACGACGCGCAGGTTGCAGCGATTGTCGGCCGGGTTCGATCAATGGTTGCCGCCAACGAGGCTGCGCGATGATTCGCGATCTGCTGCATGAGAAGCCTTCGCCCGATTTCCGTCCGGAGGTATGCATCGTCGGAGCGGGCGCAGCCGGCCTCTGCCTCGCGCTAGAGCTTTCGAAACGCGGCAAGGCGGTCATGGTTTTGGAAGGCGGCGGCCGTGATGTCGAAGAGGCCGCGCAGGAGCCTTATCGCAGCGAAGTGGTCGGGCACATCCATCGCGGCATTCATACAGGCCGTTTCCGCGCGCACGGCGGCACGACGACGCGATGGGGCGGCCAGATCTACGAGCTGAATGCGTGAAGACTTTCATTGCCGCGAGTGGATTCGCGCGAGCGGTTGGCCGATCACTCACGCCGAGCTCGAGCCCTTCTACGAGCGCGCGCTCCACTTCGAAGGCCTCGGGAAGGTTCTACGCGACGATGCCGGCGTTTGGAAGTCGCTTGGTCTCGGACGGCCGGAGTTTCAGTCGCTCGAGTCGTATCTGACGCGCTGGTGCCCGGAGCCGAATTTCGCGCGGCTGCATGCGCAAAGGCTGGAGGCCAGTGACAGCCTCCAGGTCTGGCTGCATGCGAATGCGGTCGAGCTGTTGCTTGATGGCGAGAATGCGCGCGCGCTCCGCGTCCGCTCGCAGCAGGGAAGCGAGGCGGTCATCCACGCCGACCAGTTCATCTTCTGCATGGGCACCATCGAGTGTGTTCGCTTCTTTCTGCAGCCCCGCGCAGGCGGCCTTCCCTGGAACAGCTCGGGCCTGCTGGGGCGTCATTTTCAGGACCATATCGATGCCAACGCCGCGCGCGTTGTGCCGCACAACCGCCGCCGCTTTGCCGAGCTCTTCGACAACATCCTTCTGCGCGGCTTCAAGTACCACCCCAAAGTCCGCCTCGCCGCGGGGGAACAGCGACGTGCGCGTGTGCTGAACTGCGCCGCGACGATGAGCTTTTCGAGCGATATGGACGAAGCGCTCGCCGCCACGAAAACTACAGCGAAGCACCTTCTCCGCGGCCGCTTTGGCAAGATCACGCCGGCCGATATCCGGCATTCCCTCCGCCACGCGCCGCTGCTGGCCCGCCAGGCAGCGCGTTACGCGCTGCGGCGCCGTGTCTACAATCCCGCCTCCGCCGAGATTCGGCTGCGCGTTCACTGCGAGCAGCGTCCGGACAGCGAAAGCTCCATCACACTGTCAAATGATCGTGACTCGCTTGGCATGCTGCGCGCGCGTCTCGATTGGCGGATATCCGAGCTTGAGTTGAAAACGATTCGGATGTTCGCGCAAACGGCTGCGAACTCCCTCGCGGGGATTGCGAAGGTAGAGCCCGACGAAAGCCTGCTTAACAGCGATGCCGCATTTTTGGACCTCTGCGATGACAGCAATCATCACATGGGCGGCATGCGAATGGCGGCCTCTGCTGCCGAGGGCGTGGTCAGCCTTAACCTCTGCCTGCATGGCACGCGCAACGTTTTCGTGTGCAGCGGCGCGGTGTTTCCGACCTCAGGCTTTTCCAATCCGACGCACACCGTGCTCGCACTTGCGATGCGGCTCGCGGATCATCTCGCGAACCTGTGATTGACATCTAAGCGAGACGGTACTCTAGTCCATGAAGCGGAGGCATCGTGGAACAGATCAGGGTTGCGCACACCGGCCGCGCGACGACTCGGCTCGGATATGGCTGCTCGTCCATCATGGGCGCGCTGGGCCGCCGCGACAGCCTGCGCCTGCTGGAATCCGCGTATGAGGCGGGCATTAGGCACTTCGACGTGGCGCCGATGTACGGCTATGGCGAAGCGGAGAGCTGCCTGGGTGAACTCATTGCACGCCACCATGAGATCACGGTCACGACGAAATACGGCATTGCTCCACCGAAGCGCGGTGGGCTGCTGCGCTCTGCGCGCCGCGTCGTGGGTCCGGTGCTGCAGCGAATCCCCGCGCTGAAGCGGCGCCTGGTGCGAGCCGCCGGCGCTGTCGCTGCGCCAGCCGAAAAGTCGCACTTCAGCGCAGATGAAGCGCGCGTGTCGCTCGAGGATAGCCTTCGCCTGCTGCGGACGGAATTCATCGATGTATGGCTTCTGCACGAGGTCGAGGCGAGCGATCTGACTGATGATTCGCTCCTGCGGTTCATCGAGGACTCGGTTACGCAGGGCAAAATCGGATCCTTTGGCGTAGGAAGTGATAGCGCCAAAATTCCGGCACTTCTGCATCAGCGGCCGGCGTTCTGCCGGGTGGTGCAGCACGACTGGTCTGTGCTCGATTCGCTCGAAGCGTGCGGTGCGGGCTTTCATATCCATCACCGTGCACTGACCGACCGTTTACAAAAAATTCACGAGGAGCTGCGCGGCGATAAGCCGCGGCTTCAGCGCTGGTCAGACGCTACCGGCTATGATTTAGCGCGCCGCGAACGCCTCGCAGCGCTTATGCTGAAGGCTGCGCTGGTTCTGTGTCCCGAAACCATCCTTCTGGTTTCCTCCAAGAATCCGGCGCACATCAGAGAGAATGTCCGTGTAGCAGAGGACGCGAGCCTGGAACAGCCGGCTCGTCGCCTCTATGAACTCGTGCAGCGGGAAGGCCTGGCCTCCGCAGCCAATCAACCGCCGGAGGGCCGTCGATGAACCGCTGGAAGCGCTGGCGCATGAGCATTCTGCTGATCCTCGCAGTGCTTGGCCCCGGCTTCATCACAGCCAACGTCGATAATGACTCAGGCGGGATTTACACCTATGCCGCCGCGGGTGCGCAGTTCGGCTACGCGCTGCTGTGGACGATGATTCCGATGGCGATCATGCTCGCCTTCGCGCAGGAGATCTCCGCGCGCATGGGCGTGGTCACCGGCAAGGGCCTTAGCGAGCTCATCCGCGAAGAGTTCGGCCTCCGCATCACGGCGATGCTGATGGTCGGACTTGTGCTCTGCAATCTTGGAGACGTGGTCAGCGAGTTTGCCGGCGTCAGCTCCAGCGCCGCGCTCTTTCACATCAGTAAATGGATCTCCGTTCCAATCGTCGGCGTCCTGGTCTGGGTGCTGGTTGTCTACGGCGATTACAAGAAACTCGAAAAGCTCTTTGTCGTGCTCAGTTTCCTGTATATCGCGTACATCATCACCGCCGTGCTTGCACACCCAAACTGGAACTCCGCGGTCAAAGATACGCTGCGTCTTCCACGCATGCGGGACCTCCGCAACAAGGACTACCTCTATCTCTCCGTCGGTCTTATCGGCGCCACGGTCGCTCCCTGGCAGCAGTTCTATCTGCAGGCTTCCGTAGTCGATAAAGGCACACCGCAATCCAAGTTGAAGTTCGCGCAGATCGATGCTGTATTCGGCTCCGTGTTCTCGATCATTGTTGCCGCATTCATTGTGATCGCCTGCGCGGCCACACTGTTCGTCGGCAACATCCACGACATTCGCGATGCTGCAGATGCGGCGCAATCGCTGCGTCCATTGGGTGGACAATACGCCTCGATCCTTTTCGCATTTGGCCTGCTCAATGCTTCTATCTTTGCGGCGTCCATTCTTCCGCTCTCCACGGCGTACACCGTCTGCGAATCGCTCGGCTTCGAGAGCGGCCTCAGCAAGAAATTCCGCGAGGCGCCCGTCTTTTACTGGCTCTATACGGGTCTGCTCATCGTGGGCGGCGCGGTGATCCTCTTGTCGAATGAGCCGCCCGCGAAGCTTGCCGTGCTCTCCCAGGTCCTCAACGGCGTCCTGCTGCCCGCCGTGCTCGTGTTCATGCTGGTGCTGGTCAACAAAAAGTCCCTGATGGGAAGCAGGCGCAACAGCACCGCATACAACATCGTCGCCTGGACGCTGACCACGCTGGCCACCATCCTCACCATCGTGATGCTCATCGGGTTGCTCAAGCAGACGAAGGTGGCTTCTTGAAACCTAGAGCAGCTTGCCGTCGGCCAGCTCGCGAATCAGCGTAAGGTCTGCGGCCAGGAAGTCGAACTCCGGCAGACGCTCCAGAGTGCTCCACTGCATCTCGTGAAACACCACGTTGCGGAGCTCGCCCGTAAAGCTCTCCACCTTGAAGAACTGAATGTGAATCGCTCCACCGTTGCGGTAGTTATGACGGATCGCGGTGATCTCGGGCCCGATCGTGGCGCGAATTCCGAGCTCCTCATCGAGCTCGCGCGCCAGCGCCTCTTCCGCGCTCTCGCCGGGTTCGACCTTGCCGCCGGGAAACTCCCACTTCAATCCCATGGGCTTGTCAGGACTGCGCTGACAGATGAGGACCTCGCGTTGCGGATGCTCGCCCCGAAGAATGAGAGCCGCGACGACATAGCGGAGTGGTCGCGAGTTCGAATGCGAGTTGGAGCCCAGTTTGCGGATCGGCCGTTTCACGTCTCGTTGCCAGTGTAGACGGACAACCGACCGCGCTGGATGCAGCTATGTTCGAGATTCCCTTCAGTTCACGAGTATGCCATCAGCACTGCCGAGCAGGGTAGTAGACCGGCCACCCATGCTCCGCGCTGAAGTGTGCGAGCTCCGCCGATGGGTTCACCGGAAATGCATGCCGCGCGATCGAAAGCATCGCCGCGTCGTGGATTGAGTTTCCGAAGACTGCATCCGGAGAGGTGATGCCGGCCCGAGCCAGCGAGGTTACCTTTCCCGCATCGGTCGGCACATCGCGCAGGCGGTCGGACGCGAAACCATTAACGCATTCCACACATGCCGCGAGCACATGGTCAGCGGCGATTCCGAAGCGCTTTACGCCCTCCTCGACAACCCAGTCACACGTAGAGCTCACGGCCCAGATCTCCACGCCCGCAGTTTGGAGCTCACCAACCAGCCCGAACATCTCCGGAAAGATGTGCGGCTCAATGTGCTCGCGGAAGAACTCGGCGGCCGCTGCGCGCAGTCTCTCTTCGGGCATTCCACGGTAGACCTGCACCATCTCGCCGCAGATCGCAAGCTCCGATACATCACCGCGCTTGTAGCCGGCGTATTGCTCGTTCAGCCACGCCATCGCATCAGCGGAAAGCAACCCTGTCTCCATCGACCAGCGCATGAAAGCCGAGCCGGAATCCGGCCCCCACAAGGTTCCATCGCAGTCGAATACCGCGAGGGCCTGGGCAGCCGTACGGACGCGAGCCCGGAACTCGGCGGTATTGAGAACAGCAGGGCTATGCAACGTCGTCAGACAGCTCTCCGGAAGAAGAATCTCGGGCGTCAGCGCCCATAAATCCAGTAGAGCATGCTCATGTTGCCGTTGCGTTTTGCATTATTGAAGGACCTGTCAGACAGGCGTGAATATTTTTGATACGCTGACGAACGGCGCACTACGAGCAGATTTGCGATCACGCAGCTTCGACCAGCGTCAGAGGATGTGAGCATGTTGGATGAGAACCGGCTGTTTCCAGCCGAGCCGGCGGCCCGAAAAGTGGCTGCTCAGTTGTACGAAAAGATCAAGAACCTTCCCATCATCAGTCCGCATGGCCACACCGACCCGCAGTGGTTCGCCGACGACCAGCCCTTTCCTGACCCCGCCGCGCTCTTCATCCAGCCTGACCACTACATATTTCGCATGCTGTACTCGCAGGGCGTCAGCTTGGAGTCGCTCGGAATTTCGCAGTCTGACGGAAAGCAGAAGGCGGACCCGCGCGAGGTCTGGCGGATTTTCGCGAAGAATTACTACCTGTTCCGCGGAACACCGACGCGTCTGTGGATCGATTACGCGTTCGAGAAGCAGTTCGGAGTGAACGACCGCTTGAGCCCGCAAAACGCCGACGTGTACTACGACGTCATCGACAAGGCGTTGCGCACACCGGAGTTCCGTCCCCGCGCTCTCTTCGATCGCTTCAACATTGAGGTGCTTGCAACCACCGACACTCCATTCGATCCGCTGACACAACATAGGAGAATTCGCGAGAGCGGATGGAAGGGCCGTGTGGTTCCGACCTTCCGTCCGGATGCGGTTGTCGACGCGGAGTACATCGGCTTCCACGACAACCTGAAGAAGCTCAGCGAGGCGGCGAACGAGGATGTTTCGAGCTACAAGGGCTACCTCAACGCTCTGCGCAAGCGGCGCGCCTTTTTCAAGCAGAACGGCGCGACCGCCACAGACCACGGACACCTGGCTGCACGCACCGCAGACCTGCCGCTCAGCGAGGCCTCTGCGCTTTACGAGCGCATCTACAGCGGGAAGACGCACGCCGGCGACGTCGAGCTCTTTCAGGCGCAGATGCTGACCGAGATGGCCGGCATGAGCGTCGACGATGGTCTCACGATGCAACTGCATCCGGGCTCGATTCGCAACCACAACGCGCTGGTTTATGCGAAGTTCGGGCGCGACAAGGGCGCTGACATTCCGGCGGGGACCGAATATGTGCGCGGACTGCAGCCGCTGCTGTCGAAGTATGGAAACGAGCCGAATTTCACATTCATTTTGTTCACGCTCGACGAGTCGACGTACTCGCGCGAGCTGGCGCCTTTGGCAGGGCATTATCCGTGCCTGCGGCTGGGACCGCCGTGGTGGTTCAACGACTCGCCCGAAGGCATGATGCGCTTCCGGGAGCAGGCGACCGAGACAGCCGGGTTCTACAACACGGTCGGGTTCAACGACGATACGCGGGCGTTCCTGTCGATTCCGGCGCGGCACGATGTGGCCAGGAGGATAGACTGTGCGTTTCTCGGGCGGCTGGTGGCCGAGGGTCGGCTGGATGAGGATGAGGCGTTCCAGGTGGCGGAGGACCTGACAGTGAACCTCGTGAGGAAGGCCTACAAGCTGTAGCTGCGCGATCTGGGCTGAGCTGCGGCCGTCATTGCTGCTGGTAGAAGCGGACGTAATCGACCCACATGCGGCCGGTGGCAGGCGTAGTGGAGTCGGTGGATCCGGAGAAGCCGGCCTCGCCGATCGCGAAGTTGAGGATCACGTAGAAGGGGTGATCGTAGACCCAGCGGGTGCCGGGCGGCAGGTTCGCCGGCGTGACCACGAAGAACGGCTTCGACGGATCGTCGCGATAGAACTCCATGCGATTTGGCGACCAGGTCATCCCATAGGTGTGAAATTGGCCATCGTCGATCCGGCCGGCGACACCGTTGGCCGCGGGGAAGGTGAAGGTGTGGCCGATGCCGCCGGCGCCGGAGTAGCCGGGCCCGTGAATGGTGGAGCTGGTGGTCGAAGGGCCGTACTTCTGGACCCACTCGATAGTGTCCTGCTCGCCGCACGCAGGCCAGCCGACCTTGTCGATATCGTCACCGAGCAGCCAGAACGCGGGCCAAAAGCCGGCGCCGGGTTCCATGCGGAGCCGCGCTTCGATGCGGCCGTAGAGGACGGTGTGTTTGTTCTGGGTGTTGAGCCGCGCGGACGACCAGAGCTGGCCGGTGTGGATGGCTTGGACGACGAGGTGGCCCTGACCGTCGAGATAAAGGTTGGGGTGCTGTCTATCGCATGGCCCGTCGTTGTCGGTGGGCCGGCAGTAGAACTGGATCTCGTGATTGCCTTTGGGGCCCCATCCGCGGACGAAGCTCCAGTCGGATTCGCTGGGGAGTGAGTTAGCTGGGCCGTTGAACTCGTCGGACCAGACGAGATGCCAGGTCTGGGCTGGGGCCGCCGATGCAGAGCTGAGCAAAAGAATGCCCAGTAAGCCCGACAGCAGCCGCGTCATGTGCAATCTCACCAACAGAAACCTCAGCGCTCGCCCCAATGATCGGAGCGGATGGGATCAGAGTTTCGCCAGCCGATGGGTGCAGTGGATGAAGGTTGGCGCTTGAGGGGAGAGGATCATTCCAAGGAAGAAAAGGCAGACCCCTCCCAAGCCAAGGGAGCGTTGTTTCAGAGCGAACTCAACAATGACGAAGGCGACGAACAGGCCGACGCTGAGCGCTGTGTAGTAACGGGATTGCAAGAGTGCGCGCAGCGGTTCGAGCTGTGCTTCTGTCCAACGCTCGTCCTCAACTCCGTGCCGGAGGTCGGTGACGAATTTGAACGGGAGGATCGCGCAGACAGGGGCTACAACAATGCACAAAAGCAAACAGGGGCTGAACAGCCATGAGTGATTCAGTGGCCCGGGCAGGAGAGCGAGGGCGCAGGCGGTAGGACCGCCGAGGGCGGCCAGGACGGCCAACTTTGTGGGCGAGTCGGACAGGCTCAGCTTCATCGCAGGATGAGTGTAGCGCGGTCTGACTGCAGAGCTAAGATAAAGGCCTATGAGTCTATTTTTTGCTGCTGGGTCGGCGACGACGGAGATGTCTCCGGAAGAATTCCGCGCGGGTTTGTATGAGGCGCTGGACAAGCTGGAGAAGATTCGACCGCGCAAGAAGGTGCTGGCTGTGCCGCCGGACTTTACGCGGTTTCACTCGAAGGCCGGCGAGCTGACGGATATGACGTTTGAGTACTACGGCGACCGGTTGACGGATGTGCTGCCGGCGCTGGGAACGCATAAGCCGATGAGCGAGAGCGAGCTCGCGACGATGTATCCGAAGACGCCGAAGGATCGCATTCGCGTGCATGACTGGCGGAATGACATTGTGACGCTGGGTGAGGTTCCGGGCGAGTTTCTGCACGAGGTGAGTGAAGGCAAGGTGGACTACACGTGGCCGGCGCAGGTGAACAAGCTGCTGCGGGATGGTGGGTTCGATTTGATTCTGTCGATTGGGCAGGTGGTGCCGCATGAAGTGGTGGGGATGGCGAATGGGTCGAAGAATATTTTTGTGGGTACGGGCGGCGTGATGGGGATTCACCGCTCGCACTTTCTGGGCGCGGTGTATGGGATGGAGCGGATGATGGGGCGCGCGGATACGCCGGTGCGGCGCGTGCTGAATTATGCGAGCGAGCACTTCGCGAAGGACCTGCCGATTGTGTATGTGCAGACGGTGGTGAACAAGAATGCGCAGGGCGAGCTGGTGATGCGCGGGTTGTTTATCGGCGATGACGGCGAGGCGTTTGAGCGCGCGGCGGAGCTGAGTTTGCAGTGCAATTTTCTGATGCTGGATCGCGAGATTAAGAAAGCGGTGGTGTTTCTCGATCCGCATGAGTTCAAGACGACGTGGCTGGGGAACAAGAGTGTGTACCGGACGCGGATGGCGCTGGCGGATGATGCGGAGCTGATTGTGCTGGCGCCGGGTGTGCATGAGTTCGGCGAGGACGCGACGATCGATAAGCTGATACGAAAGTTTGGCTATTGCGGGACGCCGGCGACGCTGGAGTATGTGAAGGAAGATGCGGGGCTGGCGAGCAATCTGAGCGCGGCGGCGCACTTGATTCATGGGTCGAGCGAGGGGCGGTTTCGGATTCGGTATTGTCCGGGCGGGCTGACGCGCGACGAGGTTGAGGGCGTGCATTTCGAGTACGGCGACCTGGGCGAGTACATGCGGAAGTACGACCCGGAGAAGCTGAAGGATGGGTGGAATGTCGTGGATGGTGAGGAGATCTTCTACATCTCCAATCCGGGGTTGGGGCTGTGGGCGTATCGCGGGCGCTTCCAGCGGTGATGGTAGATGGAGAAAGAGGACGTCCTAGAGGATCGTTTGCGGGAAGGTCTAATGGTCGTCTTCTGCGGCACAGCGGCAGGAGACAGATCGGCTCAGCGACGCGCTTACTACGCGGGTCCCGGTAATCATTTTTGGCCGACATTGCATGAGGTGGGGTTCACGCCTCGTCGTCTCAAGCCAGAAGAATCGTCTTTGTTAAATTGCCATGGCATTGGGGTTACCGACCTGGCGAAGAAAACTTCAGGGCCGGATTCGGTGCACTGCAAGAACGATTTCGATCCTGTTGGTCTCCGTGCTCGCATCTGCAAATTTAGCCCACTCTTCGTGGCCTTCAACGGCAAGAAGGCTGCGTCGATTGTTCTAGGAAAAAAGACACGAGAAATCGCTTTTGGCTTACAAAAGGAAAAGTTAGGCGAGAGCAGAATCTTCGTCTTGCCATCCACCTCTGGAGCGGCTCGGCGATATTGGAACAAGGCCTATTGGGAAGAACTCAAGAAGGCCACCGAACTTTACGAAAAAACCTTAGCTGTCTGACGCAGTTCTTGCGCTGTCTGACCGGGTGTCGGTATGCTTGTACCCGCGATGACGCACCGCTGTGCGCGTGCGTCTGAAGATTCCAGAACAGCTTGGATGGGAGCGAAGTGATGGCGAGTGAACTGTGTTTGCCGAAGTATTCGGTGGGAGTGGGCGACCGGTTCGCGCACCAGGCGAAGGCACAACTCGCTGCCTGCGTGAAGTCGAAGGAGGCAGGCTGCGAGGTGTCGCCCGTATGGAATAAGTCCAACCGCGAGCACACGATTATTGGCAGCGAGCCGAAGCAGACCCGCAAGGCCGCCGACGCGGCCGTGAAGGCGCTTGACTGGGACGAGCCGTACTTTCTCGACGCGGACCACATCAATTTGAGCAACGTGGAGCGGTTTCTCGAGCCTTGCGATTTTTTCACGATCGATGTCGCCGAGGAGATTGGTAAGCCGGCGAAGCCCGAGGATGTGGACGCGTTCGTCGGCAGGCATCCGGAGCTGGTCGGTGAGGTGAGGATTCCGCGCATCGCGGCGCCGTTCAAGACAGATGTAACGTTTGTGAAGAACGTCGCGAATAAGTTTCTGGCTGCGGTGCAGGATGCGGGGAAAATTTACCGGTTCCTGGCGGAGAAGAAGGGCCAGGGCAAGTTTGTGCCTGAGGTGTCGATGGACGAGACGGATGCGCCGCAGACGCCGGTAGAGTTGCTGATTATTCTAGCGGCCATTGCGGACGAGAAGATTCCGATCCAGACGATTGCCCCGAAGTTTACGGGGCGGTTCAACAAGGGGGTTGATTACGTCGGGGATGTGAAGCAGTTTGCGAAGGAGTTCGAGGAGGACATTGCCGCGATTGCGTTTGCCGTGCAGCGGTATGGGCTGCCGAAGAATTTGAAGCTGAGCGTGCACTCCGGGTCGGACAAGTTCTCGATCTATTCGTCGATTCATGCCGCGATAGTGAAGTTTGATGCGGGCGTCCATTTGAAGACGGCGGGCACGACGTGGCTCGAGGAACTGATTGGACTCGCGGAGGCCGGTGGCTCAGGGCTTGCCTTGGCGAAAGAGGTCTACCGCGAGGCCTACGCGCATGCCGATGAGCTGTGCGCGCCGTACGCGACCGTGATCGATATCGATCGCGCGAAGCTGCCGAAGCCTGAGGAAGTGGACGGCTGGACAAGCGAGCAGTACACCAGCGCCCTGCGGCACGATCAGAGGAATGCGGCATATAACCCGAGCTTCCGGCAGTTGCTGCACGTGGGATTCAAGGTGGCGGCGAAGATGGGCGAGCGGTACACGAACGAGCTCGAGGAGCACGTGGACGTGATTGCGAAGAACGTGACGACGAACCTCTGGGACCGCCACATCCGGCCGGTGTTCTTCGGCGGCGCAGCGTAAGTTCGTGCGAGGCCCTCTGCGGTGGTAGAGTTCTGGAAGTCCAGAGAGTTTGTTCGGAGATGCGCGGAATGATTGTTGTGCTGATGGGTGTCAGCGGGTCGGGCAAGACGACGATCGGCGCCCTGCTCGCGCAGCGCACCGGAACCATGTTCGCGGACGCCGATGACTATCATCCACTGGCGAACAAAGAAAAAATGCGTGCAGGGATTGCTCTGAATGACGCTGACCGCGAACCCTGGCTGGAGACGCTGAATCGGTTGCTGAAGGGCTGGTATCAGAGCGGCGAAGGCGGCGTGCTGGCGTGCTCGGCGCTGCGGGAAGCCTATCGGCAGACGCTGGAGAAGGGCATCGCGGCGAACGCGATGACGTTTGTGTGGCTCGACGGCGAGAAGGAGCTTCTGTGTGAGCGGCTGGTGGCCCGGCACCATGAGTACATGAATCCGAAGCTTTTGGACAGCCAACTCGCAACGCTGGAGCCGCCGAAAGATGCTCTACATGTGATGAACGATCGCCCGCCGGAGCAGGTGGTGCAGGAGATTTTGGACCATGTCTCCCCGTCTGCGGGCGAGCAGGGTCAACCCGCGCAGCACGCAAACACGTAATACGCAAGCAGCTAAGGAGAGACGATGGCGGGATTGTTCGATCTGACGGGCAAGACGGCGGTGGTTGTGGGCGGAACGTCGGGTATTGGGCTGGCGATGGCCCTTGGGCTCGCAGACGCCGGCGCGGATGTGGTGGCGAGCTCGCGTCGTCAGGAGCAGGTGGACGAAGCGGCCAGGCAGATTGAAGGCCGTGGACGCCGCAGCCTGCGTGTAGCGTCGGATGTGGCGGACCGCGCGAGTTTGCAGGTGCTGTGCGATGCAATCGTCGGCGCGTTCGGGAAGGTGGACATCCTGATCAACTCAGCAGGCAAAATCAAGCGCGCGCCGACGGTCGACTTCCCTGAGGACGAGTGGGATTCGATCATGGATACGAACGTGACCGGAACCCTGCGGGCGTGCCAGATATTCGGAAAGAAGATGCTGGAGCGCGGTTATGGACGGATTGTGAACATCGCGTCGCTGAACACATTTGTCTCGCTGAAAGAGGTGACTGCGTATGCGTGTTCGAAGGCGGCGGTGGGCGCGCTGACGCGGTCGCTCGCGGTGGAATGGTCGGCGCAGGGAGTTACCGTGAACGCGATTGCGCCGGGAGTATTTCGCACCGCACTGAACGCGGACTTGCTGGACAAGAGCGAGCGCGGAAAGGAGCTGCGGATGCGCACGCCAATGGGCCGGTTCGGCAAGACGGAGGAGCTCGTGGGCGCCGCGGTCTATCTGGCCTCCGATGCTGCGGCGTTCGTGACGGGCGAGATCCTGGTGGTGGACGGCGGGTTCCTGGCCAGCGGCGTAAACCAGTAGCGCAGAGCAAGCGGCAAGCTGCCCGGGCCCTCCAAACGAGCTGAAGACAATCGTTTTTCTTCGGAGATTCATCTAGTCAAACGTGTGTCCGGAGTGCTAGACTGCGGCGCAAATGCAAAAGGGAGCGAAGCGCGTGATGACGATAGCCAACCGAGCGGCCATGCTGGGATTGCTTGGCCTGACGGCCCTCACAGGTTTGGGGCAGGCAAACAGCAGGACGGAAGCGCCGGCAGACCGGCCGTGGATGAACACATCGCTTTCGCCCGAGCGGCGCGCGGACCTTGTGCTGCACGAGATGACGCTCGATGAAAAGATTGGCATGCTGCATGGGGAGGGCATGGCGCGCCAGCGGCACCTTCCGCCGGAGATCGAAGCGCTGCAGTCGCAGACCAACGGCGGTGCGGGCTTCGTTCTCGGTGTCCCGCGGCTCGGCGTTCCGGCGATCCAGATGACGGACGCCGCTTATGGTGTGCGGCAGAGCGCGGAGAACGGCCGCTATTCGACGGCCCTGCCGTCAAACCTTGGCGCGGCCGCGAGCTGGGATCAGGAGGCCTCGTGCGCGTATGGCAAGCTCATCGGCGATGAGCTGCGGCTGCAGGGCTACAACACGACGCTGGGCGGCGGTGTGGATATCACGCGCGATCCGCGCAACGGGCGCACGTTTCAGTACATGGGCGAGGACCCGGTGCTCGCCGGGACCATGGTCGGCGCGCGCATCCGTTGCGAGGGTGCGGAGCATGTGATCTCCGACATCAAGCACTACGCGTTCAACGACCAGGAGAGCGGCCGCCAGGAGGTCGACGCCCACATCGGCGAGCGGGCCGGTCGCGAAAGCGATCTGCTGGCCTTTGAAATCGGCGTGAAGACTGGCCATCCCGACGCTGTCATGTGCAGCTACAACGGGGTGAACGGCACGTATGCGTGCGAGAACACATGGCTGCTGCACGATGTCCTCAAGGGCGACTGGAAATTTCCCGGCTTTGTCATGTCCGACTGGGACGCCACGCACAGCACCGTGAAGGCATCGCATGCCGGCCTCGATCAGGAGCAGCCGCTGGATTTCTACTACGGCGAGGCGCTGAAGAAAGCTGTCCAGAGCGGCGAGGTGTCTCAGGCCGAATTGGACGAGCATGTGCGGCGCGTATTGTGGGCGGAGTTCGCGAGCGGCGTCGTCGATCATCCGCAGATCAGGGGCGTCGTGGACCCGGTGCATGGGTTCAAGGTGTCCGAGAAAATTGAAGAGGGAAGCGCGGTGCTGCTGCGCAATCCAGGCGCGGTGCTTCCGCTGGATGGGTCGAAGGCGCGATCGATTGCCGTGATCGGGTACAACGCCGATACGGGCATGATCTCCGGCGGCGGATCGGCGCAGGTCGACCCTCCCGGGCAGGTTGGCGGAGCGCCGTGGCGCAAACCGATTTGGTTCCCCACCTCGCCGCTGGAAGCGATTCGCGCGAAGGCGCCGGCAGCGCAGGTGAGCTTCAGCTCGGGCGCGCAGATCGCGGACGCTGTCGCGAAGGCGAAGAGCGCGGATGTCGCAATTGTGTTCGCATGGCAGTGGGAGTCGGAAGGCGGCGATCTGCCGAACTTATCGCTGCCGGACAACCAGGATGCGCTGATCGCTGCGGTCGCGAAGGCGAATCCGCACACGGTTGTGGTGCTGGAGACGGGAAGTGCGGTAACGATGCCTTGGCTCAACAGCACGGCCGCCGTTCTCGAGGCATGGTACGGCGGATCGAAGGGAGCTGACGCCGTTGCGCGCTTGCTGTTCGGCGACGTGAGTCCGAGCGGCAAGCTGCCCATGACCTTTCCGCAGAGCGAAGACGAGCTGCCGCGCCGCACGGTAGCGCAGCCTCCGCCGCCCGTGAAGAATGGTGTGCTGAGCTTCAGCGTCGACTACAACGTCGAAGGCGCGGCAGTTGGGTATAAGTGGTATGAGTCGCAGCATAAGCCGGTGCTGTTCCCGTTCGGCTTTGGGCTTTCCTACACCACGTTCAAGTACTCGGACCTCAAGGTTGGGCACGCCGGGGAGTCGGTCACCCTTACTGTGACGAACACCGGCTCACGCGCAGGCGCAGAGATCGCGGAGGTGTATGCGTCATTGCCCGAGAGCGCCGGCGAGCCGTGGAAGCGCCTCATCGGCTACAGCAAGGTCGAGCTCGCGCCCGGCGAAAGCAGGACGGTGACGATCGATATCGATCCGACGTATGAGTCGATCTGGGATGTGGCTGCGAAGCGCTGGACCAGACCGGCTGGAGAGTATCGCGTGATGGCGGGCTCGTCGTCTGCGGAACTTCCGCTCGAGGGAACGTTCAGCGTCCGCTAGCATTCCAATCTATTTGCCGAGCAGCGTTCCAGTGAAGGAACCAGCGGAACAGGTGCCGCTGGGGACAACGAGGGACACGTTAGCAGCCGGCGGGCCGCCGCTCAGTTGGCCTGAGAACGTCGGGACCGCTGAACCTGAGGTGCTGGAGAAAGTGCCTTCGAGAGAGCTGCCCACTGCTACTCCGGTGAAGGAGAATGTGCTGCTACAGCTCGCGCCAGCCAGGGTGAACGTGCCGGTCTCCGGGATTTGCCCATCGCTGTTGGCCGTCGCGGCCGTGAGCTGTGCCATCAGGGTTGCGGTTGCGCCGGAACTGGATGTGAGGCTTGCCGCGAAGCTGCCGTTGAGCGGCGGATATTCCGTGCCCACGAAGTCGAGGTAGGGCGGCATCGCGCACGCCCCTGTACCGCTGACTGTGAGACTGCTTTCTATCAACATGCCGCCGGGTGTGATGGAGACGCTGCCGGTGATCGTGGCTACATTCTCAGGAAGGTTCGTCGAGGTGAGCGCTAGATTGCCCTTCGCATCTACAGTTCCGGCGAACGTGATGTCCTGCGTCGCTGCGACACAGCCAGTGCCGTGTAGGACGCCTGTGACGTTGTTCCCTTGGCTGATAAGGCTGCCAGCCAGGGCGCCCAGCTTGTCGTCATGCATGAAGTCGTCAATCGGAATGAACTGCCAGTTTCCGGTCACGTCTTTTCCCGGCTGTAGATTCCCGGTTGCAGGAACGGAGCATCCGGAGAAAAACAGCGTACTGGCAAGCAGGCCGGCTGACATCGCTACGACGAACTTCATGGGCCCCTCCGCGTGTCGCACGGATTTTAGCACTAGTGTGCGCCGGCGGGGCCGCGGCCCGGCTTCACCTTCTTGAAGAACCACACAACGATGACGCATGCAGCGCACAGGATCGACAGCCAGCGGAAGACGTCGACGAATGACCACATAAGCGCCTGACGCAGAAGCTGGCCGTAGAGGCTGGCTTGCGCTGCATGTGCGGCGTTGGCCGGGCCGACTTGGCCAGCCAGGAATTGCTGTGTGCCGGCGAGGCTGTTCTGGAAGGCCTGTCCGGTTTGCGGAACGTGGTTGACGATCTCGTTCTGATGAACGTCGGAGCGACGTGTGAGCAGCGTCGTCGCAATGGAGATTCCGATTGAGCCGCCGACGTTGCGCATCAGGTTGAAGATGCCGCTGGCGTTGCCGATCTGGTCGTTGCGCAGCGTGCCGTACGCGGCGGTGCTGATGGGCACAAAGACGAAGCTGAGGCCGAATCCCGTGATCAGGATGGGCAGAAAAAGCGTCGTTGGTGAGATCTCCGTTGTGATCGAGCCGAAGTAAAGCGTCGTCAGCCCGAACGTCAGGAACCCGAACGTCAGCAGATAACGCGGGTCCACCCGATTGGACAGATACCCGATCACGGGCATGCCGCAGATCGCCCCCAGGCCGCGCGGTGCGACGACCAGGCCTGCAGTGAACGCGGTGTAGCCGAGCAGCTCCTGATAAAAGAGCGGAAGCATCGTGACCGTGGAGTAGATGCCGACGCCGAAAAGGAAGATGAGAGTGCAGCCGATCAGGAAGTTGCGGTCTTTGAGCACGCGAAGCTCGACCATGGGGTCCTTGCCCCACCATGACTGATAGATAAACCAGACGAACGAGATGATCAAGGCGAGGAAGGCCCAGCGGATCCAGACCGCGCCAAACCAGTCAACCTCCTGGCCCTTGTCCAGAATCACCTGCAGGCAGCCGCTCCAGACGATGAGCGTGCCGAACCCGATCTTGTCGAACCGTGGCGCCTTGGTCTCAGAGATGTATGGCGGGTCATGGATGAATCGGCTGATCATAAATACCGCCAGCGCGCCAACCGGGATGTTGATGTAGAACGCGTAGCGCCACGAGTACGTGTCGGTAAGCCAGCCGCCTAATGTCGGGCCGAGCACCGGCGCAACAACCACGCCGAATGCAAAAACTGCCATCGCCGCGCCGCGTTTGCGTGGAGGGAAACTTCAAGAAGGATCGCCTGCGACAGCGGCTGCAGAGCACCACCGCCGGCGCCTTGCACGACGCGTGCAAGCAGCATGAAGCCCAGTGTCGGTGCCGCACCGCAGGCGAAACTCGCCATGGTGAAGATGACCACGCAGGAAAGCAGAAAGCGCTTGCGGCCGAAGCGCAGAGAGAACCAGTTCGATGCCGGAAGAATGATCGCGTTCGCCACGAGGTAGCTGGTCAGCACCCACGTCGCTTCGTCGGTCGATGCCGAAAGTGAACCCGCGATATACGGAAGCGCAACCGATGCAATCGCAGTGTCGAGCACCTCCATGAAGGTGGCAAGCATCACCGAAGCCGCGATCAGCCACGGATTTACGCCCTTTGTTACCTCTTGCGGCGCCTCAGCAGCGGTCGACGACTGATCGAGTGTGGCGCTAGCTGATGCCATGCGTCCGGATGCCTGCTTTCCATCGTGCGGGGGTCAGGGCGGGGCTTCGCCGCCACTCTGCTTTGGATGCGGGAGTTTCCGATGGGATGCAGGCGGGCGATCTTCGAACGTGTTCGTATTCCGACTACGAATTTGCCGGCGCTGCGCTGTGTGATGGAGGTGGCAGAGGCGATCGCATAGGGAAGCGGCGCTTGCGGGCAAGGATCGGCTGTTCGAAGAAATAGAACGACATCGTCGCGAGCACAATCGTGAGCGGAAACCCAATTGCGAAACGCGCGAACTGATACCACGGCCCTGAGTTTGCATGCGCGACATGCTCGCCGAGCACGTCTACCAGCGGCTCGATAAAAATGTGCAGAACGTAAAAGCCATAGCTGATGCGGCCGAGAAAACGCAGCGGCACGGACCCCAGAATCCTGCGTGTTGCGCCGCCTCGCATGGCGATAGGCAGCACAGCCGTGGAAGCAAGCCCTACGCCGAACAAGCCAACCACGAATTGCGGCGCTTGCGATAGATAAAAATTGCCGCAACGCCAGCTCGATAGCAGATAAAGCGCGATCCCGCACCAGAAGGCCGGCACGGCCCAGCGCTCCACCAGCTCCCACTTCGGTCCGCGCAGTGCAAGCGCAAGCGCCGCCCCGAGCGCGAGTGCGCCCGCGTGCGTCAGCAGAAATGGGTCAAGCGTCGCAGCAAGATCTCCCGGAACAACGGGAAGATGCGTCAAGATGCGAAACAGCTCTGAAAGCGCAACGATCCACAGCGTGAGATTCAGCGCGCTCTTACGCGTTCCCGCGAAAAGAAGCAGCGCCGGCCACAACAGGTAAAACTGCTCCTCCACCGCGAGGCTCCACAGATGAAACAGCGGCAGCGGCGAGACCGGCTGCAGTGCAGTCGTAACCAGCCCCGGCAGGTTCTGCAGGAAACCCGCGTACAGCAGAACAGGTCTGAGTTCGGCAAGCCGTGTTCCACGCCCGATCGACGCCACA
This sequence comes from uncultured Verrucomicrobiae bacterium, assembly GCA_963716225.1. Taxonomy (GTDB): domain Bacteria; phylum Acidobacteriota; class Terriglobia; order Terriglobales; family Acidobacteriaceae; genus Granulicella. The sequence goes on from OY970299.1 coordinate 3,636,217, forward strand.
ATCGCGATCAGAACAACCGCATAGTACAGCGGAAAGATCCGCAGGATGCGCCGCATGTAAAAATTCCGCAGCACATCTCGCTCATCGCGCGAATCCCACAAGCTGCCGGTGATCAGGAATCCGGAGAGCGCGAAAAAAAGAATCACGCCCGTCCATCCAGCCTCCGTAAAGTACCCCAGAGCTCGCAAAAATCCGTGCGGAGAGCGAAGCCCCCCGCCGTAGTGAAAGATGAAGACGAGCAGAATGGCGACGCCGCGCAGGCCGTCGAGCGCCGGATCACGACGGCCTGTGGCCGCTCTGGCGGTCGCGAAGGGCATCGCGCTCAGGCTACGTTCCATCCGCGCAACGAGTCAACGCGCGCAGAGCTCCGCGACATGAAAATCTCAGAGTTCCCGGAACATCTCCGCCCGCGGATCCTCGGGATTCAGCCGCTGCAGCTCGCGCAAAATTTCTTTCGAGCGCTCGTCCTGAATCTTCGGCACCACAATCGTCACCTCCACGATCTCGTCGCCTCGCTGACCTTCACGCGTCGCGCTCGGCACACCCTTTTCGCGCATCCGCAGCTTCTGCCCCGCCTGCGTTCCGGGAGGAATCTTCAGTTGCGCGCGCCCGCCGTGCGCGCCCTCGCCGTCGATCGTCGGCACATCAATCCGCGCCCCCAGCGCCGCCTCCATCGCAGTCACCGGCACCGTGATGTGGATGTCATCAGCCACGCGCCGAAACAGCTTGTGATGACCGACTCGGATGATCAGGTAGAGGTCGCCGCCCGCCGCGCCTTCCGTGCCCGCATTCCCCCTGCCGGCCAGCCGAATGCGCTGCCCGTCGCGCGTGCCCGGCTTGACCCGAAACTCCAGCGGCTCAGTCCGCGTCGTCACGCCCGCGCCGTCGCACGTCGGGCAATTGTTCTGCACTTTGCCCGAGCCTCCGCAGCGCGGGCACTGGATATTGAACTTCATGCGCCCGCCGGTCTGCTGCACCTGTCCAGTGCCGTGGCACTCCGGGCACTCCATCGGCTTGCCGACCGCGCCCGTGCCTTTGCATGTGGGGCACTGCGACTGCCGCTGAATCTGCAACCGCGTCACACCGCCGCGCACGGCAGTCCAGAAGTCGATCTCCACCTGATACTCGAGGTCGGTGCCCGGTTGCGGCCCGCGTGCCTGGCGTCCGCCGCCAAACATATTCCCGAAGATGTCCCGAAAGCTCGATCCAAACCCGCCGCCGCCGGGGCTCTGAGTGGTGCGCCGGCCCTCGGGAGTGAAGTCGGAAAAGTCGAAGCCGTTGAAGTCGAACGGAACACCCTGCCCGCCACCTGCCGAGCGCGCTCCGCCGAACCCTCCGCCGCCCGCGCCGGCCCGCGCATACGCCTCCGCCGCCGCAGGATCAATGTTGTCCGAATAGAAGCCGAGCTGGTCATAGACCTTGCGCTTCTTTTCTTCGGAGAGAACGTCATTTGCCTCGGAGATCTCCTTGAACTTCTCCTCGGCTTTCTTGTCGCCGGGGTTCACGTCCGGGTGATACTTCCGCGCAAGCTTGCGAAACGCCTTGCGGATCTCATCCTGCGTGGCCGTCTTCTTGACGCCGAGCGTGCCGTAGTAGTCCTTGGTCTGTGGGCCTGCCATAGTGTGCTTTCTTCAACTTACTCTACTGATGCGCTCACGCGTAAGCCGGGAATCGTCGAGGTGTTGCATCCTGACACACCGGGGGCCCGGGCGTAAGACCGACGGCTCCACGCCCCAGCTCCCGAGCGGCATGACATTGCGCTCGCGGGCAAAGGAGCCCAGCATCTGGTTGCCGTTCAGGCAAGATCGCGCTCCCGCGCCGCAGCCTCGCTCCTCCTCCGCGCGCGCCGGCTCATCGGCTGCGTGTGCTCAACCGACGTGTCGAGCTCATACCGGTAGTAGTCCACGATCCGCTCCGGCGTCCACAGCGCCCAGTGGTTCGCTTTCTTCGCACGCATCCGCCCCAGTTGAATCTCGTCCATCGCTCGTATCAGCTTGCGCAGATCGCTGTATTGAACCGAGTACGGGCTCTGCGGATTTTCAATCAGCGGCTGCAGGTCCACATACACCGGCTGCGCCCATTCGTAAAACGTGTGCCACACATCGTAGACGTCGAGATGGCCTTTCTTCACCAGCAGCCCCAGGTGCTCGTAAAAATCGAGCACCTCAAACGCCACAACCGGCGGCTCGTCCACGCTCCACGCAAGCAGCCCGTTCTCTCCAACCCGCGCTTGCGCCAGCCGCCGCCGCGCCGCCGCGAAGGAGTCGCCCAAAAAAAAGCTGAGCTGTTTCTCGAGGTTGTTCACCGAGCGGTACTGCCGCTCATGCCGAAGCTGCAGCGCGGCGTAGCCGATCGCGCCGCCGCTCGTAACTACCAGCACAACGCTGGCCACGGCCTGCACGGCCAGCCAATTCACGTTCATCTTGCCAACTCTCCAAATGAATCCGGATACACGAAACCGCGGCCCTGTTTTGAGCCGCGGTTATCAGATGCCTGAAAACTCAGTTCCAGACCGTGCTCGCCTTGATCGCCTCCACGTTGAACATCTGGTCAGGCTCGGCCTGCTGCATCTTCTGCACAAACTCTTCGGCCTCTTCGCGCGTCGCAAACAGGCTGCGCTGGTAGAGACGTCCTGCACGGAGAGCATCACAACGCCAAAGAACGTCGCTCATGTGCTCGCGTCCGATACCGAGGTTCCATTCAATGTTCCGCGACCACGCCCCGTCGTCTCTTCCTCTCTGGTTTGTCATTCCGCTCCACCCTTCTCCGTCGTTCCGGCTATCTATTAGAACCCGCTCCGCACGGATTCGATTCGCTTCGTGGTCACTTCCGTGTCGTTTCTTTGTCAACGCTTTGTCGCGTTCGCGACGCTGAGACGACGAAGGAGGAGGCTTCAGGTTTGAAGCTCTCCTCCTTTGAATACGCGCCGCGAGGCTCTATGGTTCTTACTTCGCTTCCGATTCCAGAGTTTTACTTCTCCGTGTCGACGTACTCCGCGTCGATCACGCCTTCATCCTGCTTCGGCTGATCAGCCGTTCCGGCCGCCGACGCGTCACCATCCGTCGGAGGCGTACCGGGCGCGGACTGCGCCTTGTACAGAGCCTCGGCCAGCTTGTGGCTTGCCGTGGTGAGCCGCTCACGCGCCGCGTCCATCTCCGTCTTCGAAGGATCGCCGCCGCTCAGCGTCGACTTCGCATCGGTCAGGGCAGTCTCGACGTCGCTCTTGTCCGCCGCCGCAACCTTCTCGCCGCCTTCGCGCAGCATCTTCTCGACGTTGTAGACCATCGAGTCGAGTTGATTGCGCGCCTCGATCTTGTCCTTGGCCTCGCGGTCCTCCGCTGCGTGCGCCTCGGCGTCCTTCGCCATGCGCTCCACCTCGTCCTTGCTCAGACCCGAAGAACTCGTAATCGTGATCTTCTGGTCCTTGCCGGTCGCGTTATCTTTCGCGGTCACGTTCAGGATGCCGTTCGCGTCGATGTCAAACGTCACCTCGATCTGCGGCATGCCCCGCGCGGCAGGTGGAATTCCGCCCAGCTTGAACTTGCCCAGCGTGCGGTTCTGTCCAGCCATCGGCCGCTCACCCTGCAAAACATGGATCTCCACTTCGGTCTGGTTATCCGCCGCCGTCGAGAACGTCTCCGTCTTCTTCGTCGGGATCGTGGTGTTGCGCGGGATCATCGGCGTCGCCACGCTTCCCATCGTCTCAATCGCCAGCGTCAGCGGTGTGACGTCCAGCAGCAGCAGGTCCTTCACATCGCCGGCAAGTACGCCGGCCTGCACCGCCGCTCCGATCGCAACCACTTCATCAGGGTTCACGCCCTTGTGAGGCTCCTTGCCGAACAGGTCCTTCACCAGCGCTTGAATCTTCGGCATGCGCGTTTGTCCGCCAACCAGAACGACCTCATCGATCTTGCTTGCGTCGATGCCTGCATCCTTGAGCGCCTGCTTGCACGGTCCGACAGACTTTTGCAGCAGGTCGTCGACCAGTGACTCGAGCTTCGCGCGGCTCAGATTGCGGACCAGGTGCTTTGGCCCGGAAGCGTCTGCCGTGATGAACGGCAGGTTGATCTCCGTCTCCTGTGCGGTGGACAACTCAATCTTTGCCCGCTCCGCCGCGTCTTTGAGGCGCTGCAGGGCCATCTCGTTGCCCTTGGAGCGCAGATCCAGACCGCTCTCCTGCTTGAACTCCGAGATCAGCCATTCCACGATCCGCTCGTCCAGGTTGTCGCCGCCCAGGTGCGTGTCGCCGTTGGTCGACTTCACCTCGATCACGCCTTCGCCAACCTCGAGGATCGAGATGTCGAACGTTCCGCCGCCAAAGTCATATACGGCGATCGTCTCGTCCTTCTTCTTGTCGAGCCCGTAAGCAAGCGCTGCCGCCGTCGGCTCGTTCACGATCCGCTTCACATCCAGACCGGCAATGCGGCCCGCGTCCTTGGTCGCCTGGCGCTGCGCGTCGTTGAAGTACGCCGGAACGGTGATGACAGCCTCAGTGACGCTCGTGCCGAGATAGTCTTCCGCCGCCTTCTTCAGCTTCTGCAGAATCATCGCCGAGACTTCAGGCGGGGTGTACTGCTTGCCCTGCGCGTCGACCGCGATGTGATCACCCTGCTGGACGACCTTGTAGGGGACCATCTTCATCTCTTCAGAGACTTCGTTGAATCTCCGGCCCATGAACCGCTTGATCGAGTAGACCGTGTTCTGCGGGTTCGTGATCGCCTGGCGCTTCGCCACCTGCCCAACCAGGCGCTCGCCGTTCTTCGTGAACGCCACAACCGAAGGCGTAGTCCGGCCGCCTTCCTCGTTGGGGATGACCTTGGGTTCGCCACCTTCCATCACGGCAACGCAGCTGTTCGTCGTGCCGAGATCGATACCTATAATCTTTGCCATAACTTGCTCCTGTAACGGGACTTAGCTCCGCATCTTGACTGGCGGGCCGCCCCTTCTGACCTCCCTCACTCTCGCATGTGAGTGGAGTATTGTCAACCTATATGATGCTTAAAACAGCAATCAGATTCTGCTCTAAAACCCGCTTTTTCGTGCGAAAAGCGCTCCAAAATTGACAAGTTCGAATGCTCCAATCGTCCCTCTGGGGTTACCTTTCAGGGGAATTGTGCCCGGAGCCCGCTCTTTGCCATACTGCGGACAGCCACTAAGGCCGGAGTTCCCCCGATGCCACTATCCCGCCTGTCTGCCACATTTACGCCGCGAAGCCTCTTCGCCTTCGCCTGCTTGGTTTTGATGCTTTCGCTCTCCGGCTGCGCCGACGATGGGGTTGTGTACGACTACACCCAGAACTTCGCCAACGGAAACTGGCAGGTAAATGCGACAGGCAATGGAGTTACGCTGCCGAAGATCTCGGGGGCGCTGGTCGGCACGTCGAGCGGCGCTTTCACCGGCGTGCTGCACGCCGACGCCACAACCGGCTGCGCCACCGCAACGCAACCCATAACAATCACCGGAACGACTGATACCAAAGGAGTAATCACGCTCACCGGGTCTGTGGCCGGCGGAACCCTGACGATAACCGGCGGCCTGGCCTCCGATGGACGCTCGCTCACCAACGCCACCGCAAACGTCAGCGGCGGACAGTGCGCCTTCGCGAACTCCGTTCAGGCGCAGGTGCAGAACTACAGCTCGGTGACGGGCACGTACACCGGCACCTTCGCGGACGCGACGAAGCCGGTGATGAATGTCACGGCGAACCTGACCCAGTCGGCGAGCGGAGACACGGACGGCAACTTCACCCTGAGCGGCACCGCCAGCCTGGGTACCAACGCGTGCTTCGTCAGTCCCGTGACGATCGTGAATTCCATCGTGACAGGCGGCAGCTTCGTCCTGACCTACACGGACAACACAACCGGCAACAGCGTCACGGCAACCGGAAACTTTTCGACCGACGGCACAACCCTCACGGTTTCGAATTGGTCGCTCACCGGGCCGTGCGGTGCAGACCAAGGGACGGGGGTCCTCACGAAGCAGAGTTCCGGAAGTTAGACGCGAGCAAGTTTAGGGGTGAGTTGGGATGAGCCCCTGACTTGCCACATGCCACATACCAACTTGCTAACCCACTGACTTGCCGGCTGGCTTGCCCCGCAGCAGGAAATAGCTGAGAAGGACCGCGGCCCCGAGGCCACCAACGATGCAATCGATTCCGGGCAAGCCTCGCGTTCCCCAGCGGTCGGCGCCCCAGCCGTCTACCTCGATCATGTAAAGCACGGGAATGTTCCCAAGTGAATTGATGATGGAGTAGCGTCCACTGCCGCTCTGGCCGGAGTTGCCGAGGAACTCGAGCACCACGGCGGTAAAAAGTGCGTAGGCCAGCCCGACGGTAAACAGGTAGAGCATGACGCCGACGTAGTACGTTGCCGGGGTCATCGGACCCAGCCATAGCACAGACACCGTCGCGGCATTGACGATCCCAGCACAGAGATAGACCACCGGCGCGGAGATGCGCGCGGTGATCGCCGTCGCTGCTATCGATCCGGCGGCGATGAGCAGGCCACCAATCAATCCGTTGATCCACGCGACGCTGTCGCCATTGACGTGGTAACTCTTCGCGATGCCGGGAATCAGACCGACCGCGGAGCCGGTAGCGATCGGAAACAGCATGCAGAGCGTGTAAGGAACTGCGCGCCAGCGCAGAAATGTCTCTTTGAACTCAAGCCATATACCGTGCATCGTCTGGCCGAAGGAGCCGGTCGAGATCTCATCCTGCACGGGCGCGGTAAGTGCAATAAGAGCGGGCAGGCCGATCAGAGCGGCGGCCGTCAGAGCCAGGGCATCGCGCGACACGCGCGAGCTCAGCCAGATGAGAATGCTTACTGAGAGCGCGCCGAATCCCATTCCGCCGGCCTGGTAAAAGCCGGAAGCTACGCGCTTGGAACGCTCCGAGTGGAGCGCGCCCATCATTCCGCCGCAGCTCGAAACAACAAGTTGCGACAGGCATGCGCTGATCAACATCAGGATGAGCGCACTGCGGGAGCTGAGGTCTCGTTGATGGAAGGCGAGTGCCATGAAGGCGGCCGCCAGCACACCGCCGAGCAGCAGCCACGTGCGCCGCCGAACGAAAAAGTCGGTGACGGGACTCCACAGAAAGTAAAGAACAGTTGGCAGTGCAGCCAGACCGATGAGATGCGACTGTACCTTGCTGCCGACACCCTGCTGACTCAGCAAAAAGCCAAGCACCCCGCCCTGAATGACACCGTTGGCCACGATGGCCGAGGGTGCGATGAGAAAGCCGAAGAGCCACGGACGTTCAGGACGAGCCGGCGCGGCCGCTTCGTTCAGCGGAGCAGATGTGGCTGCTTCCACACCTACGGTTTCAATCTCATTCACCAGAGGAAGGTATCAGGAAGGAGAGATGAGAGAACAGAGATGACGGATGAGAGATCAGAGAAAAGAGAAACGAGATGAAAGAGCAGAGATCGACGCAGGCGCTTCTCGTCTTGATATCTGATCTCTAATCTCTGCCTCCATCATGGAGCGTCAGGAAGGATACACGTGTTAACAGCGCCGGCAATGAATTGGGTGGTATTTGGGCAGAGACCGTGGAATCGCGCCGCGAGCCAGGCTTGCGGGGTGATGACGATCTCGGCGCAGCCGTGCGCGACGGCGGAGTAGATGCGATTAGCGGCGTGCTCCGGCGTCGTGGCGATGCCGGGCGTCTTTGCGCCGAGGAAGAACCAGCGGCGCTCCTCGTCTGCCTTGCCATGAAACTCGGCGTGGTTTTCGCCGCCCGTGCGCATAAGGCCGGGGCAGATGGTGGAGACCAGGATTTTCGCTTTGCGAAGCTCAGTATGCAGCGCCTCAGAGAAGCCGACGACGGCGAACTTGGACGCGGTGTAGGGAAGCAGGTGGGGCACGGGTACTTTGCCACCGATCGAGGCGATGTTGACGATTGCGCCGCGACGGCGCCAGCCTTCGAGAGGCTCCTGCTGACGCAGCCTCGGGAGCGCGTGCCACGTGGTGTGGAGTGTGGCGTAGAAGTGCGTGTCCATCGCCTCGCGGAAGTCGTCGAGTGTCTGGGCTTCGGCGGGACCGACGCCGATGATGCCTGCATTGTTGACCAGGACATCGATGCGCCCGAACCGCGCGAAGGTCTCGTCGATAAGGCGTTGGCACTCGGTTGGGTCGGTGAGGTCCGCGCAGACGAGATAGAAGTCTTCGGGACGGAGATGCGGGTGCTCGTCGATGAGCGCCTGTTGCGCGGTGAGGAGCTCGAGGCGGTCGCGCGAGGCGAGCACCAGACGAACCCGCCGCTGCGCGAATCGTGAGGCAATGGCGAAGCCCAGCCCGCGCGAGCCTCCCGTGACAACGACGACGGCGCCTTCGGGCGGCGGCGAGGAGCGCAGGGCGCGGGCGGCTGCGACGCCGGCAGCGGCGACTCCGGCGCCTATGCCTGCCAGGAGGATAGGGTTGAGGTTGCGGCGCATCCGAGGGGTCTCCTGAGGACGTGGGGCGATAGGTGATGTGGGTTGATTCCCAGGTTCGTGCTCCGGTGTGGCTTTGAGTTTGGATGCGGGTTGGGCGGGCTCAGGGTATCCTTTTGCGAATGGCCACAAAGAGGAAGTCAAAGGGAGCGTACATGATCTCGGCAGTCGCCGAGATGTATGACATTCACCCGCAGACACTGCGGCTGTATGAGCGTGAGGGGCTGCTGCGGCCATCGCGCTCCGAGGGAAACACGCGGCTGTATACGGATGAAGATCTGGAGCGGTTGGAGTTCATCCTGAATCTGGCGCGCGACCTGGGCGTGAACATCGCGGGGATTGCGATTGTCCTGCAGATGCGTGAGCGCATGGAGGAGATGAACCGCCAGATGCAGGGGTTCGTGGAGTATGTGCGGACGGAGATGCTGAGCCGCATGCAGCAGGCGCAGGGGCAGCAGGCAGGCTTGGTGCCGGTGCGGCGGCCCGTGGCGGTGCCACTGCGGCCGGTGCAGGGTACGGGTGCGGGTGCGCGCAAGCGGCGGTAAGGTTGGCGAGCCGCTAGTGTGAGCTCCAGGTCTTGTCGGCCGAGTTGCAGAGGTGTTCGAGCGTGCAGTCGGCGCAGCGCGGCTTGCGCGCGATGCAGATTTGTCGTCCGTGGTGGATGAGCTCGTGGCTCAACTGAATCCAGCGGTCTTGTGGGATGACGGCTTGGAGGTCCTGCTCCACCTTGACCGGATCAGTGTTGGCGGTTAGCTCGAGTCGGCGTGACAGGCGTAGCACGTGCGTGTCAACGACAACGCCCGAAGCGATGCCGTACCAGGAGCCGAGCACGACGTTGGCGGTCTTGCGTGCAACGCCCGGCAGCTCGAGCACTTCGTCCATAGTTTGGGGGACTTTGCCGCCGAATTTTTCGATGAGCACGCGCGCAGCGCCGATGACGCTCTTCGCTTTGTTGCGGAAGAAGCCGGTGCTCTTGATGATCTGCTCGATCGCGGTGGGGTTCGCCTTTGCGAGCGCGTCAGGAGTGGGGAAGACGCGGAAGAGCTCGGGCGTGACCATGTTTACGCGCACGTCGGTGGTCTGCGCGGAGAGGATTGTGGCAATGGTGAGCTCGAAGGCGTTGCGATGATTGAGCGCGCAGACGACGTTAGGGTATGTCTCGCGCAACGCGCTGAGGATGGCGGCGACGCGCTCGGGCGCGAGCGGATTCTTGGTCTTGCCGCGCTTGAGCTTTGGAGCGACGGGTTCTTTTGCGGCGATTCTCTTCGCCCTGGCCGGAGCGACCCCTTCGATGGCGGTCTTGCGCTCTGCAGGCGAGAGCTTTTGTGGAGGAGGAAGAGCTCTCTTGCGCGCGGGTTTGGCCGCACGGTTTGAAACGCTCTTCGCCGGAGGGGTCATCCGAGACGATCCAGCATCTCCAGCGGCTTCAGTCGCACGCACGAGAAGATTGGATAGTCCTTCAGCGTGTACATCGAAATCTCTGTTTCGCGAAGCTGCTGCACGAGGTCGAGGAAGTCTTCCGGGAAGTTCGTCTCGAACGCGACGACGAACTCCTGGTCGTCAAGGCCGAACGAGTAGGTGGTGTTGAGCTTGACGCGAGGGTACTTGAGGCCGATGCGGATGTGCTCATCCATGAGCCGCTTGCGTTCTTCGAGCGAGAGCAGATACCAGGCGCGGGTCTTCCAGAACGGGTAGACGAAGATGTACTTCTGTCCGCCGGGACGAATCGCGCCGCGACCTTCGCCTTCCGACTCGTCGGCACGATCGATTTGATAGACGGAGCGCTTGGTCATCGCGAGGAAGTTATGCGGTGTTTCGAGGTAGCCTCCGAGTGGAGTGGCCATGAGCTCGCTGCGCATGCGGCTCAGTTCGTCGATTGCGTATCCAATGGTCCAGACGCAGAAGTCGACGTCGCCGCGCGTTCCAATGGTTGAGTAGGTGATCGAGAGAAACTCGCCGGGCTTATTCCAGCGCTCGAGCACAGCGGTGAAAGCGGCTTTGTGCTCAGTGCGTTCGGCCGCAGGAAGGCGACGCCACTCGGGCATTACCTTGTAGAAGCTGAAGCAGACGATCTGCCGTTTTACGGGGGTGCCGGCGTGGGCGGCGCGAGCGCTCTGGCTTTGTTCAACGGGTGTTGAGGCTGCTGCCGGGACGACGGCGGTTGCTGCTTCTGGCATAGGTTCATGCTAGCAAAGCGCGTGGCCTGTCGGCGGTCGTTGGCGGGATGAACAGTGGCCTGAATGAGGCGAAAATCGCCTGAAACTTTTCAGTACAGCGGGCGCGGCACAGGAGTAGGCTGTCGTGCACACATGAAAGTTCGGGCTCCTGAATCACAAGGAGGACCCATGCGAATCAGAATGTGGCTGCCGGTTCTGCTGAGCGGCTGTTTCCTCGCGATTGTCGTTCCGCGCGCGGATTCCCAAAGCATCATGGATCGGATCAAAGCCAAGGCAAAGGCGAAGATCGACCAGAAGGAAGACAACGCTGCCAACTCAGCCGTGAACGCGGCCGATCCTACGACGAATACCGGCGGCTCGCCCAACAAGAACACGTCTTCGGCGCCGAGTTCCAAGAACTCGACGACGACAGCAAGCACGGCGGCAGCGCCGACTGCCGAATCGCCGACTGCCGAAGCGCCGAACGTGCCTGCGATTCGGGCGTACCAGAACTATGACTTCGTTCCGGGCGAGAAGATCCTGTTCGCGGATGATTTCTCGGGCACGCCGGACGGGGAGTTTCCGGCCGGGTGGGAGATCGACAAAGGACAAGCCGTGGTCAACAAGCAGGCCGGATATGAGGCGTTTGTGATTACGAACGGCAACTATGGGACTGTGAATCCGCGAATGAGAACAAAGAACTACCTGCCGGATCAGTTCACAGTGGAGTGTGATTATTACTCGGTCCGCGACGCTGGGCCGCTGCGGATTTTTTTCCGGCATCAGGATCAGAGCGCGCAATTAATGATCGGCCGCAGCGAGATAAAGTACTACGCGGACGGCGTGGACCTGAACGGCTCAATGCCGGCCTCCTCGCGAGACCAGGCGTTTGACAATAAATGGCATCACGTCGCCGTGGTGTACCACAACCAGCAGATGAAGCTGTATATCGACCAATACCGCGTCATGACGATTCCGGACACCAAGTTCAGTCCGCAATGGGTGCAGTTCGGAGGAAGCGGTGATCTAGAGAAGCCGATTGTCTTCAAAGGTGTGCGGATAGCAGCCGGCGGCGGCATGAACTTTGTGGCAGGGAAGTTCACCGAAGCGAAGATTGTCACGCACGGGATCAACTTCGACGTGGACAAGGCGACGATTCGTCCGGAGAGCATGGGCGTGCTGAACCAGATCAAGGCCGTTCTTGAGCAGGACCCAGGGCTGAAGTTCGAGATTGACGGGCATACCGATAACACAGGTGATGGAGCGCACAACCAGACGCTCTCGCAAGAGCGCGCCGAGGCCGTGAAGGCACAACTCGTGTCGATGGGTGTCGACGCAGCGCGCCTGACAACCAAGGGTTATGGCGACACCAAGCCGATGGCCTCCAACGACACCCCTGACGGCAAGGCGAATAACCGGAGGGTCGAGTTCGTCCGGATGTCGTAAGAACGGATCGCAGGCTGAGGCGCGCTGTTACGGTGCGTCTCGCCTGGTGATTTGAAGCGCGCGAGTTGGTCGCATTCCGCCGCATTTTTGTGTCGCCGCGCTGCGCGCGCAGGGAGTACGCTCCAGTGCACACCAAAAAGTCGGGCTCCTGAAACCCTTGAGGAGTGCACACATGCGAATCAGACCGTGGCTGCCCGTGATGCTGGCAGCGACCATACTTGGCACTGCAGTTCCCGCAGCCCGTTCCCAAAGCGTCTTCGACAAGCTGAAGGCGAAGGCCAAAGCAAAGATTAACCAGAAGCAAGACCAGGCGACGGACTCTGCGGTGAACTCCGCCGATCCGAACAATGCAGGCGGAAGTTCGAATGCGAACTCGTCTGCGACGCCGGCAGACTCCAGCAATTCGGCGGGCGCCGGTGCGACGCCGGCCGAGCCGGCCGCAACTGCTGCCTCGGCTTCGGCTGCCACCGCCGCCGCGCCTGTCAGCCTGCTGTCGTATCAGAATTATGACTTCACGCCGGGGGAGACCATCATCTTCGCTGACGATTTCACGACCACGCAGGACGGCGAGTTTCCGGACCAGTGGGAGCTGCAGCAGGGGCAGGCGGTGGTCAACAAAGCAGCGGGGTCCCAGGCGTTTCTGCTGACGGATGGGAACTATGCTCGCGTGAATCCGCGGATGAAGACGAAGACGTATCTCCCTTCGCAGTTCACGCTGGAGTATGACGTCTATGCCAATCCGGGCGCGTACGCGCTGCAAGTACAAATGTTCGGAGCTTCCGACGACGGCACCTTTCACGTGGGCCGAGCGGATGCAGGTTACGATGGCCCTCATGTGACTCTCGGAGGCGCGCTGCCGCCGGCGTTGCGTGACGAGAATTTCGACAACAAATGGCACCACGTGGCCGTTGTCTATCGCAAGCCGCAGTTGAAGATATACGTCGATCAGTACCGCGTGCTGACTGTTCCCGATGCCAAGCTGGATCCGCAGTGGATGCAGTTTGCGGGGATCGGTGACCAGGAGAAGCCGATCACGTTCCGCAATGTTCGGATCGCGGCCGGCGGCGGAATGAACATGCTGGGCAAGAAGTTCACCGACGCGAAGATCGTGACGCACGGGATCAACTTCGACGTCGACAAGGCGACGATCCGGCCAGGAGCATGGGCACGCTGAACCAGATCAAGGCCGTGATGGAGAGCGACCCGACGTTGAAGTTCGAGATCGACGGACACACGGACAACACTGGCGACTCGACGCATAACCAGTCGCTCTCATTGCTGCGAGCCGAGGCCGTGAAGACCCAGCTTGTGACGATGGGAATCGACGAGAGCCGCCTGACCACAAAGGGATATGGCGACACGAAACCGATGGCCGCGAACGAAACGCCGGAAGGCAAGGCGAACAACCGGCGCGTCGAGTTTGTGCGCACCTCGTCATAAAAGGTGTGGCGAGCGCGCTTGCGGTGGGCGCTCGCTATACTTGTTATGAATGGTTAAAAGCTAAGCGTTCTGCTCGCTGGCCTGTCCGCTGGCGGGGCGTACACGGTGGTCTTTGTACTGATGGCATTGCAGTCGGCGTGCATTCCGATTCCTTCGGAAGTAATCATGCCGTTTGCAGGTTACAAACTCGCGCACAACTGGGCGCAACTTGCGCTGGTCGCGACGGTCGCCTCAATCGCATCGAATATCGGCTCAATTCCGGCGTACTGGCTCGGCGCTGCGGGCGGACGGCCAATGGTGGAGCGCTACGGCCGCTACATTCTGCTCAACCGGCGCGACCTTGATCTTGCAGACCGGTTCTTCAACCGCTACGGCTCGATCACGGTACTCATCGGCCGCATGCTGCCGATTGTTCGCACCTTCATTGCGTTCCCCGCGGGAATCGCGAAGATGAACCAGGTACGTTTCCACATCTACACGTTCATCGGTTCATGGCCTTGGTGTTTTGCGCTGGCGTACATCGGCATGAAGCTGGGCAACCGCTGGGACTCCGATCCGCGATTCAAGGCGACGTTCCATCAGTTCCAGCTTGGCGTTGAAGTGCTGCTGGCTGTTGGCGTGATCTGGTTCATCTGGACGCACTGGAAGAATCGCGTGCACGCCGACTAGGTTGTGCGAATTTGCGCCGTGCTTCCGCGGTGAGAGATACTGTTTTGTCCGCTTTATAAGAATCGCTACAGAGAGAAGGGCAGTAAATGTCGAATAATGACGCCGCGCAGACAGGCGCAGCGAGCATCAAGCCGCACACTGGAAAACTTGGAATCATGATCCCGGGCATGGGCGCAGTCGCGACCACGCTGATTGCCGGCGTGGAAGCCGTGCGCCGCGGTTACGCGAAGCCGTTCGGCTCGCTCACGCAGATGGGCACGATTCGCCTCGGCAAGCGCACGGATGACCGCACGCCGTTGGTCAAGGATTTCGCTCCGCTGGCGCCGCTCGAGGACCTCGTGTTCACCGGTTGGGATATCTTTGGCGGCAATCTGTACGACGCAGCGAAGACGGCTGCCGTGCTCGAGCGCGACCAGATTGAGCAGATGCGTCCCTTCCTCGAATCCATTGAGCCGATGCCGGCGGCGTTCGACCACGAGTGGGTAAAGCGCCTCAATCCGAAGGTGACGAAGAAGGGCAAGAACAAGTGCGATCTGGCCAACCAGATCCGCAATGACATTGCGGAGTTTCGCTCGAAGTCCGGCACGGACCGCCAGGTGATGATCTGGGCTGGATCGACGGAGATTTACAAGGAGCAGAAGGCGGTTCACCAGACCCTTGAGGCATTCGAGAAGGGCCTTGTCGACGACGACCCGGACATTTCGCCTTCGATGCTTTATGCCTGGGCGGCGTTGAAGGAAGGCATTCCGTTCGCGAATGGCGCGCCAAATCTGTGTGTAGACATCCCGGCGATGCTCGAGCTCTCGAAGAAGATGGGCGCGCCAATCTGCGGCAAGGACTTCAAGACCGGCCAGACGCTGCTGAAGACTGTGCTTGCGCCGGCCTTCAAAGCGCGGCAGCTCGGCGTGAGCGGATGGTACTCGACGAACATTCTCGGCAATCGCGATGGCGAGGTGCTGGACGATCCCGACAACTTCAAGACCAAAGAGGTCTCGAAGCTAGGCGTGCTCGAGTACATCTTCCAGCCGGAGAAGAACAAGGAACTCTACGGCGACATCTACCACAAGGTTCGGATCAACTACTATCCGCCGCGCGGCGACAACAAGGAAGGCTGGGACAACATCGACATCTTCGGTTGGCTCGGCTATCCGATGCAGATCAAGGTCGACTTCCTCTGCCGCGATTCGATTCTGGCGGCGCCTCTTGCGCTGGATCTATGCCTCTTCCAGGACCTGGCGCAGCGCACGCCGGCGCTCAAGCACCTCGGGATTCAGGAGTGGCTCAGCTTCTACTTCAAGGACCCGGACTCAGCGCCTGGTGTGTATCCAGAGCATGATCTGTTCATCCAGTCGATGAAGCTGAAGAACACGCTTCGGCACATCATGGGCGAGGACCTGATCACGCATCTGGGGCTGGACTATTATGGCGAGTAAAGGCGAGTAACTACGGAGAAGCCCTGCGGCGATGCTGCGGGGCTTTCCCTTGTCGTTAGCTCGGGAGCACGCTCAGAATCTCAGCCCACAGCGCCTTCACGCCGTTCTCGGATTTGGACGAGACGGGCAGGACGCGCTCTTCGCCGTGTGCCTGCTTCAGAGCGGCGAGCGACTTCGCCAGCGTATTCCCACTCAGCTTGTCAGATTTCGTCGCGACGATCAGGTGCGGGCGCTGCATCTGCTGCAGTGCCTGGATCAGTTGTGTGTCGCTTGATTGCGGCGGGATGTTCGAGTCGACCAGGCAGATGCAGAGCGCCAGAGTCTCGCGTTCGGCGAGGTACGGCTCGATGAACTTCGGCCACTCCGCTGAAATCGACTTCGAGATCTTGGCGTAACCGTAACCGGGAAGATCCGCGAAGATAAGCGCCGGCCGCTGGTTGAACTTCTGCGGTGTGCCCTCGTGCAGTGCGAAGAAATTGATCGCTCGCGTTCGGCCCGGAGTGGACGAAACCTTCGCCTCCTGTGAGCCGAGCAGAGCATTAATGAGGGAAGACTTACCGACGTTCGAGCGGCCGAGAAATGCGATCTCGGGCGCGTCGGCGGTGCGGGCGCGGTCGGGAAACTGCTCGGGCGCGGTCGCGGACAACAAAAACTTCGGGACGAGTCGCATCCACCTCAGAGTACAGCGTTGCGGTGCTTGAGCGTCGGTACAATGAAGGCTCTGGAGAACAGGCGATGAGCAATACGAACTTCGCGCACGCGATGCTGCGCGAAATCTATGAGCAGCCGGACGCGCTGGCGCGCACGATGGAATCGTATGTCACTGAGCTCCGCATTCAGATGAAGTCGATGGGGCAAGCGGCGGAGTGCTTTCGCAGGCATAAGGACCTTGTGATCGCAGCCAGCGGGTCAAGCCGGCACGCCGGCATGGCGGCGGAGATCATGCTCGAAGACGCAGCCGGGCTGGCCGTCGATGTCGAGTACGCGAGCGAGTACATCACGCGCTCGACAAACACTAAGCGCGATCCGGCGGTGCTGGTCATCTCGCAGTCGGGCGAAACCGCCGATACGCTGGCGGCGCTGCGTGAGGCGAAGGAGCGCAAGCATCCAACGCTCGCTGTGACCAACGTCGAGAATTCGTCGATGGCCAGCGAGGCCGATCTTTATTTGCCCACAAACGCCGGCGTCGAGCGCGCGATTCCCGCGACGAAGAGCTTCACCGCGCAACTGCTGGTCCTTCGTCTGCTAAGCCTTCAGGCCGCCGACGCGCGCGGAACGATGGAAGCAACGGAGATGGAGCGCCAGTTGGCTGCGCTGTGGGAGATTCCGCCCGCGATTGAGCGGCAGCTGGATGGATGGAGGGAGCAGACGGAGTCACTTGCGGCTCGCTACAGCTCGGCGAAGACGCTGCTGTACCTCGGCCGCGGAATTCATTATCCGATTGCGCGCGAAGGTGCGCTGAAGCTGAAGGAATCGTCCTACATGCACGCCGAGGGATATCCGGCAGGCGAGCTGAAGCACGGTCCAAATGCGCTGGTCTCGGATGAGGTTCCGCTCGTCGCCATTGGCACGGTTGACTGGCAGGATGCCGAATCCGTCCTGCGCTACGAGAAGACGGTTGCGCTGCTGACGGACTTGAAAGCACAGGGCGCCCGCACGATCGTGCTGGGCAACGCAGACGATGCGAAACTACAGGAAGTCGCAAGTGATTTCATTGCGATCGAGCCTGCGAGCGAGTACCTGCTTCCTATCAGCGAGGTTATTCCGCTGCAGCTTTTCGCCTACTACATGGCGCTCGAGAACGGCGTGGATGTCGATCGTCCGCGCAATCTCGTCAAGGCTGTTGTTCAGGAGTAGCCATCCCACTTTCGCGGGGTCGAGCGAGCGTCAGAAATTGCATATCATCAGCGCGAGACTTCGCGTCTGGATCAAGGAGATCCCTGCTGCACGGGCCACAAACAAAGAGCTGGATGCCCCGGTACGGTGTCGCCTCCGCATTCCTGTTTGCGCTCATATTAGCCGGCGATTCGAGCGCGCAGAGCACGGCGTCCCCGTTCCTGCGGCCGGTTGGGATCGCGTACGACTCAGCCGGCGATCTGTTAATTGCCGACGCTGCGCGCAACGAGGTGTTCGAAATCACCTTGGGAGGCGTTCTCTCGGTCGTGGCCGGAGACGGCACGCAGGGATTCTCGGGCGATGGTGGGCCCGCGACCGCAGCCGAACTCAACGCGCCCACATCGGTCGGTATTGGCACAGACGGAACCCTGTACATCGCGGACACAGGCAATCAGCGCGTGCGGGCCATACAGGCTGGAACAATCACGACCTTCGCGGGCAACGGCGTACGCGGATTCAGCGGTGATGGCGGTCCTGCAACGGCGGCCTCGCTGAACAACCCGATAGCCGTCGCGGTTAGTTCGGCCGGCGCGCTGCTGATCTGCGATCAGGGCAATCAACGCCTGCGCGGCGTAACTGCCGGCGTCATCTCCACCATTGCCGGCGATGGCGTGCAAGGATTCGCCGGTGAGGGCGCGGCAGCAACAGCAGCCGAACTGAATCAACCGTCCGGTGTAGCAGCGAGTTCTGATGGCCGCGTCTTCATCGCCGATACGGCCAATCAGCGAGTCCGCGTCATCAGCGCAAATGGGATCATCTCCACCTTCGCCGGAACGGGTTCGCCGGGCAGCGCGGGCGATGGCGGCGCGGCTGCGTCGGCCCAACTCAGCCGGCCGACAGCGGTGGCAATCGATTCTGCCAACAATCTCTTCATCACAGATGAGAACAACCATCGCGTGCGGCGGGTCGCAGCGGACGGAACGATAAGCACAATCGCAGGCACGGGCACCCAGGGTCCGGCCCCCGATGGCTCAGTCGCGCTCTCCTCTGCCCAGAATCTTCCCGCTGGTGCAGCCGTCTCCTCATTCGGCTGGCCGGTGATTGCGGACCAGGCAAACGGTACCCTGCAGATTCTCTTCACAGACGGACGGCTGTACGCGCCCGCCGGCCTGAGTGCACGGAGCGCTTCGCTCACCGGCGCCGCGCCGAATGGAGTCTACGGTGCCGCGTCCAATGCGGTCAGCGTTACGACCAGCCCCGGCGTAGCGCAGGGCGTCGTGCAGATTACTGAAGCCGGAAGCACAATCGCGACCGCGGTGCTCAACCAGGGCGCCGCGACGATAGCGCTTCCAACACTGGCCGCCGGCAATCACACCCTCACCACAACCTATCTCGGTGACGGGCTGCATCCGTCCGCTGCTCAAACCGGGACCGTTGTGATCCAGCCTGCTCCGCTCACCGCTACTGCTTCCACAGCCACGGTCAGCTATGGCGCTGCTATGCCGTCGCTCGCCGGAACTCTGACAGGCGTTCTGCCGCAGGATCAAGGCAAAGTCAGCGCGGTGTTCACTGCAACCGTGCCAGCGCCCGCTTCGGTCGGAAGCTATCCCATCGCGGCGGCGCTGATGGGACCGGCGAGTGCAAACTACACACTCTCGCTGACCCCGAGCTCCGGCACGCTGACGGTTGCTCCTGCGGCAACGATTGCAAGCCTCACGCCACCCGCAAACGCCTACGCTTCGCTTCCCCTGCAGCTCAACGCACGTATCGCATCGACCACCTCTGGCACGCCCACGGGCACTGTCGAGTTCCTCGACGGCAGCAACGTAATCGCGACCGTCCCGCTCGTCAACGGGTCTGCGTCAGCGATCGAACTCAATCCGGCCAGCGGACAACACACGCTGTCGGTCGCCTACGCGGGGGACACGAACTTCCGCGCCAGCACCTCTGCCAACGTGCTCGAAGCCATCAACGCGCTACCCGACTTCACCCTCGGCCTCACCGGCAGCGCCCAACAGACAATCATTGCCGGCGCGACCGCGAATTATGCGCTCACGGTAGGGTCTCAGAGCTCTCCATTCACCGGCTCCGTGACGCTCAGCGCCAGCGGACTGCCAAGCGGAGCATCAGTCAGCTTCTCGCCGCCATCGGTCGTCCCGGGCGCGTCCACCGCCGCGGTGACCATGACGGTTGCGACCACCGCGACCACAGCGCTACACCGCAAATCACGGGCCGATTCTGAGCTCGCAGTCGCGCTGGGCAGCGGCCTGCTGCTGCTGACACTGCGGCGCAGGAGCACCCTTACGCGTCTGGCCGCCATCATTGCCGTGGCCGGGCTCTTCAGCCTGTCAGGCTGCGGGGCGAGAACCGCGCCCGAGTCCGTGCTGCCCGTACAGAGCTTCACGATCCAGGTGCGGGCGACCGGAACGAACCTGGCCGGCAATGTCGTGGATCACGCGGTAAACGTCACGCTCGCTGTGCAGTAGACGGGACAGCTTCCGGGGGCGCGTCTGCATCTACTCGTGTTGCGCCACGGCCATTGTTCCAGACGGACCCAAGCCGATCTAAAGACGGAGCTGCACACTTATGCCTCGCACGCTTTTGCCCGGAAGACCTTACCCGCTGGGAGCGACACCGACGAGCCACGGAACGAACTTCGCGCTGTACTCGGAGAACGCGACGGCGGTCCACGTATGCTTCTTCGACGAGAAAGGCAATCAGACGGATTGCGAGCATCTGCGCGAGCGCACTGCCTTTGTGTGGCATGGGCTGATTCGCGGCATCAAGCCCGGGCAGCGTTACGGGTTCCGCGTTGAAGGCCCGTGGGAGCCGGAGAAGGGACAGCGCTTCAATTCCGCGAAGCTGCTCGTCGATCCATACGCCAAGGCGCTCACTGGAGAGGTGGACTGGAAGGGCCCGATCTTTCCCTACGATGTGACCGCGGGTGATTCGCGCAAGATGGACAAGCAGGACAGCGCGCCGGCTGTGCCGAAGGCCATCGTCATCGAGAGCCGATTCGACTGGGGTGACGATTGCACGCCGCAGACGCCGATTGCCGATTCGATCATCTATGAGGTGAATGTACGCGGCTTCTCGATCAAGAATCCTGATGTGCCGCAGAAATTGCGCGGAACGTATGGCGGCCTCGCGCATGAGTCGAGCATTCAGTACCTGAAGAAGCTGGGCGTGACGGCGGTTGAGCTGCTGCCGGTTCACCACTTCATCGACGAAGGCAATCTGGCCGACAAAGGCATGCGAAATTACTGGGGCTACAACACGCTGGGCTACTTCGCGCCCATGTCGCGCTACAGCTCGAGCGGAAGCGAAGGCGAGCAGGTTGCCGAGTTCAAGGGCATGGTGAAGCGGCTGCACCAGGAGGGCATCGAGGTCATCCTGGACGTGGTCTACAACCACACGTGCGAAGGCAATCAGATGGGGCCGATGCTCTCGTGGAAGGGCATCGACAACCTGACTTACTACCGCACTGTGCCGGACAACCAGGAGTTCTATATGGACTACACGGGGACCGGCAACACGCTAAACATGTACAACCCGCAGGTGCTGAAGCTGGTGATGGACAGCCTGCGCTACTGGGTGACGGACATGCACGTGGACGGCTTCCGCTTCGATCTTGCGTCGACTCTGGCGCGCGAGCTGCACGACGTGAACAAGCTCAGCGCGTTCTTCGACACCATTCACCAGGACCCGACCATCGCGGACGTGAAGCTGATCGCCGAGCCCTGGGATGTCGGCGAAGGCGGCTACCAGGTGGGCAATTTCCCGGTGTTGTGGGCGGAGTGGAACGGCAAGTATCGCGACACCGTGCGACGCTTCTGGAAGGGCGACAGCGGGCAGCTCTCCGACTTCGCGTATCGCATCACCGGATCGAGCGACCTGTACCAGGGCGAAGGACGCACGCCAGCGGCGTCGATCAACTTCATCACGGCGCATGATGGGTTCACGCTGTGCGATCTCGTCAGCTACAACGACAAACACAATGAGGCGAACGGCGACGACAACAAAGACGGCGCGGAGAACAACGACAGCTGGAACATGGGGGTTGAGGGACCGACCGACGACCCGAACGTCAACGCCATGCGCGAACGGCAGATGCGCAACTTCCTGACGACCCTGATGATGAGCCAGGGAGTGCCGATGCTGGCGGGCGGGGATGAGTTCGCGCGCTCGCAGAACGGAAACAACAATGGCTACTGCCAGGACAACGAGCTCACCTGGTACGACTGGAACTTCGACGAGCCGCGCAAGCGTCTGCTCGAGTTCACGGCGAAGCTGATTAAGCTGCGCAAGGACCATCCCAACCTGCACCGCAGACGGTTCTTCCAGGACCGCAAGATTCGCGGCTCGGTGGTGCGCGACGTGGCATGGTACGGGACTGACGGCAACGAAATCTCCGACCAGGTTTGGAATGAGCCGTGGAGCAAGTCGATCGGCGTCATGTTCAACGGCCGGACGCTCGGCGTGATGGACGAAGACGGCGAGCAGGTCGTCGACGACAGCTTCCTCATCCTTGTGAACGCGGCCGACACCGGCGTCGAGTACGTGCTGCCCGAGCCGCCCAATAAAACGCCGTGGCGGCAACTGCTCGATACCGAGAACGTGCAGGACCCGTTCTGCGAGACCGAGGTGCACGACAAAGTCATCCTCGGCGGGCGCTCGGTCAGGGTGTACTGCGATCGGATCGAGGAGCCGGAAGCCAGGACCAGGAAGCGCCTGGCCAAGACGCTCTAGGCGCTGATGCGACCGGGCGGGTGGTAACCGGGGCGTGGGACTTGCGGTATCGCAGGCCGATGGTATAGTTCGGCGAACTTTCCTTTGGCCCCTATGTCTCTCCGAAACGTGCTTCGAGTCGTCCTGCCGGCCGTGTTGGCCTATGCACCTTTGGGTTTGGCTGCTCAACAGAATGCCGCATGCGGGGCCCCGCCCGTCGTGGCTGCCGATTCACGGTCGAACATTTTCACCGAGCAGCAGGAGGAGTGGTATGGCGACGCAATCGCCGAGATGATCGAGGCGAACAGTCGAATCGTGCGCGACCCAGCGGCGACTGCATATCTACAGGCGATCGTCGACAGGCTGGCGGCGGGATTGCCCAACACCCATATTCATTTCCGGGTGCAGATCCTCGATTCGTCGGAGGTGAACGGGTTCAGCATCGCGGGCGGCCGGATCTACCTGATGCGCAAGCTGGTGGCCGAAGCCAGGAGCGATGACGAGCTGGCCAGCGTCCTCGGACATGAGATGGGCCATATTGCGTCCCACCAGTTTGCATTCGAGACAACCCGCGACATGAAGAAGCTGCTGGGAGTGACGAGCCTCGGCGACCGGGCAGATGTGTTCCGGAAGGCCCAGCAGTTGGAGGAGGCCCGGCTATCCGGCCATTCGTCCGCGAGCGGCGATGATGATGCGCACCAGGAGGAGGCCGACCGCGTGGGCGTCTACGTGATTGCGGCCGCGGGATACAGGCCGCAGGCATTCGCGGAGTTCTGGGATCGGGTGGCGTTTACGCAAGGAAAGAGCGGAGGAACGCTCTCCGACTTCTTCCGTATCTCGAAGCCAAACGAGAGGCGGCTCGGAAGAATACAGAAGTTGGTCGTCGCGTTGCCGGCGGGCTGCGGAGCGACCGAGCAGGCGCGGGACGACGGATTTGCCGCGTTTCACGAGCGAGTGCTGGAGAATCGCGCCCCGCAAGCCGCGCACATCGACGGAGCCAGAGAGATTCAGCTGACTCCGCCGCTCAGGATGGACCTGGACCGGCTGCGCTTCAGCCCCGACGGGACCAAGCTGCTGGCTCAGGATGAGTCGACCGTCTTTGTGCTGAGCGTCGACCCCGCAGCAGCCAACGCGCTCAAGGTCGAATTCAAGATCGATGCGCCGCAGGCGTTGGCTGCGCAGTTCTCGCCGGACTCCAGGCGCGTCGTGTTTGCGACGCAGGGTCTGCACACCGAGGAGTGGAGCATCGAGCAGAAGAAGCTGCTGCAGGTTCATGAGCCGATCACCGAGCACAAGTGCGTCCAGGCGAAGCTGTCACCAGATGGGCGAACGGTGATTTGCATGCAATGGAATCCCGAATCGGAGTGGATGGACCTATCCCTTCTGGACTCCGCCACCGGAGACGCGGTGTGGGAGAAGAAAGGCTTCTTCCAGCCGAACCTGTTTTTCAGTTTGGTGATGTACCTGTCACGGCAAAGCGAGTGGGCCGGCGAGCTGGTGCCCTCGAGTTTCTCGCCTGCCGGCAACTTCCTGCTGATCGGACCAGACTCCAGCAAGCTCGCCTTCGACCTCCGCACGCGGACGCCCGTAAAGATCGGCGGTGCGCTGATGACCAAGGCGACCGGAGCCTATGCGTTCATGGGCAACGACCGCGTGGCCGGCGTGAACCGGTTCAACTTCAAGGACTCCGGCATCTTTAGTTTTCCGGACGGAACACTGCTGAAGAAAGTGGAGCTGCCGTTTCTGGCGATGGGCGGAGTTTCTGCCGAGGATGGGAGCTCGTATCTTCTGGCGGACGGGTATAAGGACTTCGCCTTGTCGCTGTTGGACGCGGACACGGGCAAGGTGATCTTGGGATCCGAAGGTGGTGCGCTCGATATATGGAACGGCGGCTTGATGGCCGCGGAGAACAGAGACGGGCGGATCTGGGTTGGGAAGATAAAGGGTGGCAAGCTGAAGGGAATGGGCGAAGTGCCGCCGCCGGAAAGCCAACTGGCGCAGTTGTACTCGGTCGCGATGTCGCCCGATGGCCGATACCTCGCCTTGTCCACCCGCACGCGCGGAGGCTTGTGGAACCTGAACACTGGCAAGCGGATGATGCTCATGCGCGGATTCCATGCGGCGTGGAGCGGCGATGACCTGCTGATGGAGTTCCCGAAGCGCGACAACCAAGACGCCATGCTCGTCGATGCGTCGATGACCACGATGCATGCCAAGCCGACGACCTATGCGATCGGCGACATGCACGTGCAGTACGCGATCCTGGGCGAGTGGAAGGACGCTGGCAAGCATGCGCAGGACCTCGTGGTGCACCGCATGAGCGATGGATCGGAGCTCTGGCGCCGGACCTTCAGCGAGGGGCAGCCATACTACACCGAAAGCTTCGGATGGAAGAACATGCTGTTCAGCTTCCACTTGAATTCCAGCTACGCGAAAGGTCAGATCAAAGCGGACGCGACGCTTGCCGCTGAGGCCGCTGCGGTGAAAAAGAAGGACGACGGCCGGTTCATCGAGATCGTCGACGCGGCCACGGGAAAGACCGAGGCCAGCGTCGTCGTGTCCATGTCGAAGGCGTACTCCGGCACCGATGGCCTCAATCGCGTCGGCGACCACCTGTACGCCACAACGGCGGACAACAGGACGCAGGTGTTTTCACTCAAGGACGGCCACGAGCTTCGCGAGGTGTTCGGGCGAGTGTGGGCAGACAATGCGGACACAGGGCGTGTCTGCATCAACAACCGGGAAGACGAGGCCGTCGTGTACGACGCAGAGGGCAAGCAACTCGCAGACCTTCACCTGGGGAGCCCACTCCGCTTTGCGGATTTCATCGCGGGCGGATCGAAGCTGGTGCTGCTCGGCGCCGACCAGGTCTTACGAATCGTGACTATCGGAACATCACCGGCAATGTCGGTCGCCAGCGCCCAGTAGTTACTGAGCTTGCCAGGTCGTGTCGACCTTCACCGGGATCTCGTTCTTGATCGGCACGGTCAGAAAGCTGGGCGCCGGTATCTTGAAATCCGTGAGCGTTGCCGGAACCGTGCCGGTGATGTGGTGCGTGTTGCCCTGAATGCTCTGCTGAAACGGCACGTGAGAGTAGTGCGCTGTCTGCCCGGCAAAGTTCACTTCGAGATCGCAATCAAGCGTGGCAGCGTTCACCGCCGAGGCCGCCAGGCGGAATCGCACCGTGACGACCGGAAACTCGGCGCCGCGCGTCACCTGAATCATGTGCTCGTCCCGGTTCGTGTCGCCGGAGTCAAACGACTTCACCGGCGCGGCCACCAGAAAGTCGCAGACGGTCGCGCTGCACACGCCTTTCCCGCGCGCCGCGTGACTCGTGCCATCGACCGTATGGATGGGATGCACCATGTGGTAGCTCAGGCTCGATTGCATCAGGACGAAGCTCTGTGGCGTCTGCGCGAGCGCCGGTATGGCGAAGAGCAGCGTGGCGATAAGAACGGAAGGCGTGCGGGGAATCGAGGCCATAGTCAGAATCAGGATCCTGTGAAGCGTTGCGAATGAGCCGCGAGGCATTAACTGCGACTTGCGAGCTCAGTTTGGCGGCACGTCAAAGCTTGATCGGCCAGGAGACCGCAACAATCGCGGCGGAGTAAGAGAGAACGGTGGTCCACGCAACCGCGGCATGCGCTGAGGCGATGCCATGGACTTTTTGGCCGCTGTTGAGCTGGTTGAACGCCATCACGCCGAGAATTGGCGTAAGCACCATCCCGGGTGCATGAATGTAGATCAGGTACTTGTGGAACCTGATGCCGCCTTTCACATGCCCTTCTGGGATCTTTGGCGCGGCGATGGCAAAGTAGGCCGTCGCGGCGTACATGCCGACCGTTAGGCCGCCCAGCGCAGCGTGGAGATCGCGCCCGGTCGTAGGCCCGCTGGTAAGTGTCCCTGTACCGCTGGCCCCGCCGTTGTGGCCCGCAGTCGCTCCCCCGGAGCTGATCACTGCGGCAGCCATCGGAATCAGCGTGATCAATCCGAGCTTCTGGTGGATCTTCAGCATCTGCGTGTGGCGGTCAAGGCGTGCTTGCAGCGCGGGGTCCGGCGCGGTCTGCTGTGGAGACATTCCCAGATCGCTCAGCGAAGGCGCGCTCGGATTCTGCGGCGGCGCTTGCTGCTGCTGTTGCTGCTGCTGATCTTTCGGCGCCGTCGTCTGTTGCTGCAGCGCCGAGGGAGCGTCGGGCAGCGTGTCAGGATTCGCCTCCGCGACCGTGGCGGAGCTCGAATAACTCTGTGCGAACGCCGCGCTTGCGGGGAGAGTGGCTGCGATCAATGCGAGAAGTCCGAGCCGTACAGCGTTCCGGAATCGGGAGATGAACATTTGGGCCTCTGCGGTATGAGACGCAATTCAGCCAACCGCGTGAACACAGTTATAGGTGGAGAAGATGATGAGCGCGAAACGTGCAGATGACAGCCCGTTCATGCGCGGCGATTTCGCTCGCGCGCAACCCATCTGCGGCTCAGGCCAGAGACGCGCGCCATGCACTAACATCGCGACATGCAGTTGTTGTTGGTGGAAGACGACATCGAAATCCAGACCTTCCTCAAGCATGCGCTGACGGAAGCTGGCTATCAGGTGGACGCGGCGGGAGATGCGAAGTCCGCGCAGCGGCTGGCGACCGAGAGCAGGCACGATCTGCTGATCGTTGATCTTGGATTGCCCGACGGCGATGGTATCGAGCTCATTCTCCGGCTGCGGCAGATGGGCGTAAGTGCGCCCGTGATGATTCTGTCCGCGCGCCGGTCGGTCGACGATCGCGTCAAAGGACTCGAGCAGGGCGGCGATGACTACCTGACGAAGCCGTTTGCGCTCGCCGAGTTGCTGGCGCGGCTGCGCAATTTGCTGAAACGGAATGCGCCTGCAAGCGAGGCCACGCGGCTGCGCGTGCTCGACCTCGAGCTCGACCTGCTGCGCCGCGAGGCACGCCGCGGCGAGCGTGTGCTCAGCTTGACCCCGCAGGAGTTTACGCTGCTCGAGTATCTCTGCCGCAACCCAGGGCGCGTAGTATCGCGTTCGATGATTCTGGATAAGGTTTGGGGAATGCGAATTCATCCCGCCACCAACGTCGTTGATGTGCACATCTACCGGCTGCGCGGCAAGGTAGACGCGGAAGGGATGCCGCCGCTGATTCGAACACTGCGGGGTGTGGGCTATGTCCTCCGCGACCGTTAAGCCTGCGCGCGTGCGCAGCGCTGCGTGGCGCATCTCGCTGTGGGGAACGGTGGCGTTCGCGCTCGGAACGCTGGTGCTGTTTTTATCGCTGCACCAGTTTGTCGCCCGCGACATCCAGCGCAGAAGCGACATCTGGCTTTCGGGCGAGCTGAAGGTGCTGAGCGATGTTGCTCAGCGCACGCCGAAGAACGATTCGAGCAGTGTTCTGGGTGAGGTCGCCGAGCTGGCCGAGCACGAGATCCCTAATCGTCCGCCGTCGCATGGCGGCCCAAACGATTCGGTGTTCTTTGTCCGCACGGCAGCCGATGGAAGCCTGGTTCTTTGGGCCGGTGCAGGCGACGCGCAGGCGTATCTGCGTGCGCTTCAGGCGGCGCGCCGTAATTTCCTACCGTCCGGGAACGCCCGTGCCGATGAGCCCTTCGATGTAAATATTCCGCGGTCCAGAGTGCCCTACCGCGTCGCTACGGAGGCCATGCCGGATGGCGGAAGAATCTATCTCGGCCTGTCACAGCGCGAGGAGCGGCATGTGCTCGAGCAGATGCGCACGCACTTTCTGAAGCTGTGGGGTGTATGCGTTCTGCTCGGGTTCGCAATCCTGTTCTTCACGACCCGGCGAACGCTCGGCGATGTGCGCCGGATCAGCGAGGCGGCAGCCAAGATCGGCGAGAGCGACCTGAGCCGGCGCGTGCCTACCAGCCGTCGCCATGACGAGATTGCGCAGCTCGCGTTGACCCTCAACCGGATGCTGGAGCGGATTGAGCAGTCCGTGCATCAGCTTCACACGATCACGAACTCGCTCGCTCATGATCTGCGCAGCCCGCTGACGGCGATCCGCGCGCGCCTCGAAATTGCGCTCACGCGCGGCGTAGAGGAGCAGGAGACCGAGTCGATTGAGTGCGCGATTGAGGAGATCGACAGGCTGACGGAAGTGCTGAACCAGTCGCTGGATGTGGCGGAGGCGCAGGCCGGCGCGCTGCGGCTGCACCCCGCCCCGGTGAATCTTGAGGCGTTGCTGAGCGAAATGATCGAGCTGTATGGGCCGGGGATGAACGATCGCGGTCTGCGGCTGGAGTTCTTACCTTCGGGACCGGTCGAGGTTATGGCTGATGCGGCCCTGCTGCACCGCATGGTGGCCAACCTGCTGGATAACGAGATGAAGCATCTGCCGCCGGGCCGGACGGTGCGGATCGGGCTGGCGGGTACGGGTGCGGTGGCGGAGATGACGATCGAGGATGATGGCCCGGGATTCGCGCCCGAGATTACGCCTGACCTGTTCAAGGCGGGGGTGAAGGGGCACGCGTCGAGGGGGTATGGGTTAGGGCTGGCGTTTGTGCAGGCGGTGGCGGGCGCGCACGGTGGGGCGGCGACGGCGGAGAACCGCGACGGCGGCGGAGCCCGCGTGGTTGTGCGGCTGCCTCTGGCGATGGATGGGGCGAAGCCGGAGAGCGCGGCGGGATTGGTGGGCGCGGTCTAGCTGCTTGCCGAAGGCGATTTCCCGAAGGCGATTTCCCGAAGGCTATTTGCCGAAGTCAGGGCCGAAGTAGCAGCGCTCGACCAGGGTGCAGAAGATGTGCTCCAGCGCGAGGTGAGACTCCTGGATGTTGGCCGTGGTGGTGGACGGCACGACGATGTTGATGTCTGCCATCGACGCCATCTTGCCGCCGGAGTGGCCGGTGAATGCGACAGTGGAGAGGCCGAGCGAGCGGGCCTGATCGAGGGCCTTGATGCAGTTGCGCGAGTTGCCGGAGGTGGAGATGGCGAGCAGGACGTCGCCGGCGACGCCGAGGGCTTCGACCTGGCGGGAGAAGAGGTGGTCGTAGTCGTAGTCATTGCCGATGGCGGTGAGGATGGAGCTGTCGGTGGTGAGGGCGACGGCGCGGAGGGCGGGGCGGTCGACGGTAAGGCGGACGACGAGCTCGGCGGCGAGGTGCTGGGCGTCAGCCGCGGAGCCGCCGTTGCCGCAGACCAGGAGCTTGCGTCCGGCCTGCATGGCCTCGGCGCTGATGCGCGCGGCGTCGAACAGCGATTTGTGGAGGGTGTCGTCTGCGAGGACTTTGGTGAGGGTGTCGAGCGATTGCTGGAGGTGGCGGCGGACGATGTCGAGCATAGGGGTCGATTCGAGAATAAGTGATCAGGCTGTGCGGTAATAGGATCGCGGAGGGTACCCCCTCCCCCCTGAATTTACGCAAAATCTTCAGAGCAGGTGACTTAGCGGTGGTCGTCTCGCCAAAATCTCTGGAATGTGTAGCTTACAGGCAAAATATTCAAAGCAGAGCACTTAACAGGTGGGGGGTCACTTTTTCTCGAGTGAGTTTCCCCAATCGAGGATGCCCTGGCGGGGTGTGCGGAAGAACTCGCGGCCGAGCGTGGTGCGGAGTTTGGTGGAGTCCAGGCCGGCGATGAGTGGGCGGACGGCCCGCTGGTGGAGCTCGGGGGTGGTGAGCGGGAGGAGCAGCGACGCATTTAAAGACAGGATGTCGCAGGCGAGGCGGGCGAAGTCGATGCGCGCGAGCATTTCCGGCCCGGCGGCGTGGAAGAGGCCGGTATGGCCGGCGCTCAGGAGCGCGATGGTCGCCGCGGCGAGATCTTCGTTGTAGGTGGGTGTAGCGAGCTGGTCGGTGGGAACGCGCATGGTCTGGCCTGAAGCAAGCAGGCGGCGCAGGGTGTAGAGGAAGTTTTTCTCCTGGGGGTCGGGACCGTAGACGGTGGTAGTGCGGAGGACGAGCGCGGAAGGATGGGCTGCGAGGATCTCGAACTCGCCTTCGCGCTTGGTGCCGCCATAGACGGAGAGCGGATGCGTGGGTGCGTCTTCGGTGTAGGGGCCCGGGTTTTCGGCTGTTCCGGGGAAGACGTAGTCGGTGGAGTAGAAGACGAAGGGGATGCCGGCGTGGGCGGCGGCGCGGGCGAGGGCGAGCGGGCCGAGGTGGTTGGCGGCGTCGGCCCAGTCGCGGTCGGACTCGCAGCGCTCGACGTCGGTGGCGCCGGCCGAGCAGATGATGGCGGTGAGTTTGTGTTGAACGACGAGCTCGTCGGGCGATTCGACGAGGGTGTTGAGGTCGAGTGTGATCCAGTCGGGCGACGGCGGACGGCGCGCGGCGGGCATGGCGGCGGGGCCGAGCTGGCGGAATAGCGCGGCGCCGAGCTGGCCGGAGGCTCCGAGGACGAGGATGCGCTCGTTGGACATAGGAATCAGGGAGCAGGGATCAGGGATCGATTATTTGCCGCGGAGGTAGGCGTCGTCGCCGGAGATCCAGTCCTGGCGTGGAGGAGCGAAGATGTCGAGGTTCTCGGTGTCTTCGAGGGCTTCGGCGAGGTGGGGGACGTGGCCGGGAAGGACGAGGACCTCGCCGCCGCGAACGATGTAGTCAGTGGCCGAGCCTTCTTCGCCGACCGAGAAGCGCAGCGCGCCGGAGAGGATGAAGGCGATCTGCTCGTTGGCGTGCGTGTGGCGCGGGACGATGCAACCTTTTTTGAGGTGAATGCGCGCGAGCATTGCCTGCTGGCCGGTGACGAACTGGCGGGTGAGAAGAGGGCTGAGCTGCTCGGGTGGGATGGAGCTCCAGGCGATGTGGGTGGGACGTTGGTTCATAGGGCGAGTGTACGGGTTTCCGGAGTGGATGGACGTGGGCGCGCGGTGGGATTTGAAGTGTTGGCGCGCGGATGAATGCGTTGTACAGTAGACGCATCTGGACCACAAGTTAGGGCTCGGCCACCGCGACGTGACGAGCGATCTGAATCGGGCTGCGCTTTCGGGCGTTCGGCTTGACGTGTATCTCTACGCGGACGCTGGGTTTTTGGGGGGTTGAGGAGCATGCGCTTGTTTGCTGCATTCGGCAGGAGACGCTCACGGTGGGGCGTGGCGATGGGAGTGGTGCTGGGGGGCGTGCTGCTGAGTGGGTGCGTAGGGCTGGCGCAGACCGTGGCGACGGCTGCCGGCGCCGCAGGAGCGGACAGGATTGCGGCGCTCGAGAAGAGCGCGGCGGCGAACACGGCGGCGATTGCGCGGGCGCAAAGCGCGGGCGACAACTCGTGGATGCTGATCTCGGCGGCATTGGTACTGATGATGAGCGGGCCGGGGCTGGCGCTGTTTTACGGCGGCCTGGTGCGCAAGAAAAATGTTCTGGGCACGATGATGCAGACGTTCGCGATGATGGCGGTCGTGACGGTGCTATGGGCGGTGGTGGAGTACTCTCTGGCGTTTGGGCCGGGTAACGCGTTTATTGGCGGCTTCAGCCATGTCTTTCTGCACGGTGTGGGCCTGACGCCGAATGCGGCGTATGCGGGGACGATCCCGGAGCAGACGTTCATGATCTACCAGTTGATGTTTGCGATTATTACGCCGGCGCTGATTACGGGAGCGTTTGCGGAGCGCATGAAGTTCTCCGCGATGCTGGTGTTCATGGTGCTGTGGGCGCTGATTGTGTACAGCCCGATGGCGCACATGGTGTGGGGCGTGGGCGGGTTTCTGAATGTGTCGGGCGGTCGGATTCCGTGCCTGGATTTTGCGGGCGGCACGGTGGTGCACGTGACTTCAGGTGTGAGCGCGCTGGTGACCGCGATTTATCTGGGTAAGCGGCTGGGATATCCGCAGCGGCCGATGCCGCCGCACTCCGTGGTGCTCAGCTTTATCGGCGCGTGTTTGCTGTGGGTGGGGTGGTTTGGATTCAATGCGGGGTCGGCGCTGGCCGCGTCGTCGTTAGCGACGAGCGCGTTTGTGGCGACGCACTTTGGAGCGGCGGCGGCGGCGTGTGGATGGCTGGCGGCGGAGTGGATTCGCAATGGCAAGCCGAGCGCGCTGGGCGGGATTTCGGGCGCGGTGGCGGGGCTGGTGGCGATTACGCCGGCGGCGGGCTTTGTGACGCCGATGGGAGCGCTGTGGATCGGGCTGATCGCAGGTGTGTTCTGCTTCTGGATGGTTGTGAAGGTGAAGAACATCTTCGGCTATGACGATTCGCTGGATGCCTTTGGCGTGCACGGCGCCGGCGGAACGATGGGCGCGCTGCTGACAGGGCTATTTGCGCGCGCGTTCATTAATCCGAGCGTGAATATCAA
This sequence comes from uncultured Verrucomicrobiae bacterium, assembly GCA_963716225.1. Lineage (GTDB taxonomy): Bacteria > Acidobacteriota > Terriglobia > Terriglobales > Acidobacteriaceae > Granulicella. The sequence continues at coordinate 3,668,594 of OY970299.1, forward strand.
CGGGCTGTTTGCGGGGAATGCGAAGCAACTGCTGAACCAGGCGGTGGGTGTGGCGATTGCCTGGGGATTGTCAATTGCCGGAACACTGGTCATTCTGTTCGTTGTTGATAAGCTGATTGGCCTCAGGGTCAGCGAGGATGCTGAGCGTGAGGGACTGGATGTGTCGCAGCATGGTGAAGAGGGGTATGACTGGGAAACGGCTTGAGCGCAGGGACCAGGGAACAGGGAACAGGGATTAGGGATTAGGAATTAGGAAAGGCGACGAGGAGTATGCAGAAGATTGAGGCGGTGATTCAGCCGTCGAAGCTGGATGCGGTGAAGGAAGCGCTGGTTGAAGCGGGGATCTCGGGGATCACGATCTTCGAGGCGCGCGGACATGGACGGCAGAAGGGACACACGGAGTTCTATCGCGGGCGCGAGTATGCGGTGGACCTGCTGCCGAAGGTGAAGCTGGAGCTGGTGGTGACGGACGAGATGAAGGACCGGGCGATAGAGGCCATCATCTCGGCGGCACGCACGGGGCGAATCGGCGACGGAAAGATTTTTGTGTCGCGCATCGATGAGGCGATCCGGATCCGCAACGACGAGCGCGGAGAGATCGCGCTGTAAAAAAGGGAGGCTGGGGCACTGGCGACAGCGATCACGAGCGGCGCTGCTCCGCGTTCGGAGTATCAGAGCCGGATGCAGGAACTGCGGCGCGCATTTGAGGCTGATGCCGATGGGCCACGCGCTGTAGCGGCGCGCACCGCACTGGTGGATGAGGTGGTGAGCGGGTTGTGGGCGCGGCAGGTGGCGGACAGAAATTTCAGCGGTGTGGCGATTGCGGCGATCGGCGGGTATGGGCGCGGGCAGTTGTTTCCGCATTCGGATGTGGACCTGCTGGTGTGTGCGGCCAAGCCTGACGCGGTGAAGGATGCGGTGCGGAGTTTCTCGCAGACACTGTGGGATTCGGGCCTGCAGGTGGCGCTGACGACGCGGGCGCCGAAGGATTGCGAGCGATTCGACGCAGCGAACCCGGAGTTTGCGCTGGCGCTGCTGGACCTGCGGTTTGTGGCGGGCGATGCGGAGGTGGTGGAGTCGCTGGGGCACAGGCTGGCGGCGAACCGGCGTGGGCGCGATGGGCGAAGGATCCTGGCGGAACTTGGGTCGCTGACACGGGAGCGTTACGGCAAGTACGGTGGAACGCTGTTTCACCTGGAGCCGAACATCAAGGACTGCCCGGGCGGGCTGCGGGATACGAATGTGTGCCGGTGGGTGGCGCAGTTGGCGGGGGCGCGGGCGGAGACCGACGAGCAGGGGTTTCAGGAGGCGATCGCGTTTTTGACGTCGGCGCGGTGCTTTCTGCACTGGCGCCATGAGCGCGATGACAATGTGCTGGACTGGCTGGCGCAGGATGCGGCGGCGGCGCGCGGGGTGGGGCTTCCATCCCAGCGAGCAAGCTCGCCGGGGACCCCGCCTGGCGCCCGCGAGGGGGCGAGAAAGCTGGATGCGGCGTACTGGATGCGGATTTATTTTCGGCACGCGCGGCTGGTGGAGCGGCGGCTGCTGACGGCGATGGAGGCGGCGGGGCAGGGTGTCGTCAGCGTGCGGCCGATTGAGGGTGCAAAGGTTGCGGCGGAGCGCGGCTTCCGGGTCGTGGATGGGCGGATTGAGCTGGATGCGCCGGGGGCGAAGGGACTCGGAGCGAAGGGACTGGGGGCGAAGGGGGCGGCGCTGTGGGATGTCGCGCAGGAGCCGGATGTGGTGCTGCGGGCGTTCGCGGCGGTGGCGCGGACGGGCGTGCGGCTGGGGACGGCGAGTGAGGACCGGATTGAGGCAATGATTCCGGTGCTGTCGGCGCGGTTGGAGGAGGGTGCGGCGTTGTGGGCGCGGCTGGCGGAGATTCTGACCGGAGCGCGCGCGGGTGTAGCGCTGCGATCGATGCATGCGGTGGGCGTGCTGGAGCTGATACTGCCGGAGTTTCATGGGATTGATGCGCTGGTGATTCGGGACGCCTACCACCGTTACACGGTGGATGAGCACACGTTTGTGCTGATCGACACGCTGCATCAGCTCGAGGAGGACCCGGGGCCGGGTGCGCCGGATTGGAGGAAGCGGCTGGGCACGATGATCCGTGAGCTCGAGAACCCGGCACTGCTGTACCTGGCGGCGGTGATGCATGACACGGGCAAGGGGCGCGCGAGCGACGACCATGCGAAGGAGAGTTCGCGGCTGGCGGAGGGCGTGCTGGCGCGGCTGGAGATGGATCCGTACGACCAGGCGATGGTGCTGCAGTTGATCGAGACGCACCTGGAGATGTCGTCGGCGCTGCGGAGAGACATTTTCGATACGGAGACGGTGCGGTCGTTTGCGAGCAAGGTGCAGACGCACGAGTCGCTGTGGATGCTGACGCTCTTTACGTATGCGGACATTCGCGCGGTACATCCGGACGCGCTGACGCCGTGGAAGGCGGAGAACTTGTGGCGGCTGTCGATGTCGACGGCGAACCAACTGGACCGCAATGTGGACCAGGAGCGGGTGCAGGCGGGGCGCGGCGGAGCGGGGGATGTAGGGAGGATCCAGCGGCTGATGGCGCGGGCCAGGCCGGAGGAGCGGCCGGCGCTGGCGCGGTTTGTGGAGGGATTCCCAGAGCGGTATGTGCGGACGCGGCCGTCGAAGGTGATCTATGCCCAGTTCCAGATGGCCGAGCGGCTGGCAAGCGACAGCGTGCAGCTTGAGTTTGAATACGCCGCGGAGACCAGCGCGATCACACTGGTGAGCCGCGACCGGCCGGGGTTATTCGCGGGCATAACGGCGGCGCTGGCGGCGTGGGGGATGAACGTGGTTACTGCGGAGGCATTTGCAAATGCGGACGCTGTGGTGGTGGACAGTTTCCGGTTTCAGGACACCTTTCGCACGCTGGAGCTGAATGAGAGCGAGCGCGAGCGGTTCGTGGCCAGCGTGCGGGACGTGGTGGAGGGCAGGGTATCGGCCGAGGAGATGCTGAGCCGGCGCAGGCGCGGGCGGCGCAACAGCCCGCGGCTGGAGGTGGAGACAGCCATTGAGTTTGACGATGGGGCGTCGGCGGGCAGCACGCTGATGCAGGTGGTGGCGCAGGACGTCCCGGGGCTGCTGCGCACGATCAGCGTTACGTTGAGCGAGATGCGGTTCAACGTTGAGGTAGCGCTTGTAGAGACGGAGGGCGAAACGGCGATCGACGTCTTCTACCTCACCCAGAACGGCAGCCGATTGACCGCTGTCCAGAAACGGGATTTGCGCAGCGCGCTGATGGACGGGATTGAGGGGAATGCTCGATAACGGGACGGCAGATCGCATTGTCTTTTGTGAAACTTCGACAACGCGAGTGCGCATTGAGTGCATCACAAGCAACGAATCTTTAGGTAAGGGGTGCTAGGCTCCGGGACGCCAAACGGTGATTTGGCACTACGTATACTGAGCAATATGAGCACTGATCCTAACCAGACGACCACCAGCGGAAGACCGGCGACGGTTCCGCAGCGAAACGACCGTTACCTGTTCGGCAAGCTGGATAGCTTCGGAAAGAACCGCGAAAAGATTGCCGAGGTCAACTGGGGCGAAGGTCAGCCGGAGGGCGTGCTTCTGGCTTCGCTGGACGCGGCGATCAACTGGGTGCGCAAGAGCTCGGTGTGGCCGATGACCTTTGGCCTCGCGTGCTGTGCGATCGAGATGATGTCGATGGGCGGCAGCCGCTACGATATTGCACGGTTTGGAGCTGAGGTTTTTCGACCCTCGCCGCGGCAGAGCGACCTGATGATCATCGCCGGACGGGTGTCGCAGAAGATGGCCCCGGTGATCCGCCGGCTGTATGAGCAGATGCCTGAGCCGAAGTGGGTGATTTCGATGGGCGCGTGTGCGACCTCGGGCGGCGTGTTCAACAATTACGCGCTGCTGCAGGGTGTGAACCAGGTCATTCCGGTGGACGTGTATGTGCCCGGATGTCCGCCCCGGCCGGAGCAACTGATCTACGCGATTACTCTGCTGCAGGAGAAGATCCAGGCGACGAGAGGGAGTTTGAAGGAAACCCTCAATCTCACATAACGGAGTAGTGAACAGGTGCTTGATTGGTAACGGGTGATACTTGCAGGAGGCAGTAAGTCATAGTGACATAATAAGAAGCACAACAAATTAGTGCTCGACATGAAGGCTAAACGCGGTAAACTTTTTTTCGAAATGTCCTAGGTCCAGCGGGCCGCATCGTACCTACGAGCCTGCAGAACAAATCAGCAAGTTTTCTTAGTGGAGGGTTGTCGAATGTCTTATCGTCCGTTTCGCAGTATCAGCCGGTGTTTGCTGGCTGCATGTGCGGTCAGCTTTGGAGTAGCGAGCCTGAGTGCGCAGACCACCACAGCGTCTGCCAGTACGTCATCGACGACTTCTCGCGCTCCTGGTGAGAACAACCCTTCGCGCGTAGATCTCTTCATGGGGTACTCGTACTTCGGCGCGCACGGAGAGGTGAAGCCTGCGTACATCCGCTACTCCTCGGTGGACGAGGGTGCGATTGGAAGCGGCGCCTTCTATTTCAACAAGTACGTGGGCGGTGAATTTACGTTCGTGGCCAATCCGGACGGCCAGAACGACGGCCTGTACGGCGCCTATCTTGGCCCGATCGTCCGCGCCCCGATGGACAACTTCACGTTGTTTGCCCACGCCGGAGCCGGCGCGGTGAAGATCGGCGGACCGAACAGCGAGAACCCGGCGACGATTGAGCACGAGCCCTACACGTGGGGACCGAGCCTTATGGTCGGCGGCGGCATGGACTATAACCTGCCGTTCGGGGGCGGGCGCTTCGGCCTGCGCCTTTTCCAGGCGGACTACCGCTACATCCATGCGGACTTCGGTCCGTATGCCGGCGTGCCCACCTACGGCGTGCTGGGCGGACGCGCGAACCTGGGCGCGGCTGAGCTGAGCACCGGCCTTCTGGTCCACTTCGGCCACATCATCCCGCCGCCGCCGGTGCAGTACTCCTGCTCGGTGACCGCTCCGACCGGAACGGTCTACCCGGGCGACCAGGTGACGATTACCGGCACCGCGACCAACCTGAACCCGAAGAAGACGGCCGGCTATAGCTGGACGGCTGACCAGGGTGTGGTCGCGACGAGCACCACGAACACGGTGACGATCGACACCAAGTCGCTGAACCCCGGCACCTATACGGTGAAGGGCCATGTGGAAGAGGGCAAGAAGCCCGGCCAGTTTGCGGACTGCTCCGCGACCGTTACGGTCACGCAGTTCCAGCCGCCGACCGTGGGCTGCTCGGCCAATCCTTCCACGGTCAACGTGGGCGATCCTTCGACCATCACGGCCAACGGCGTGAGCCCGCAGAACCGTCCTCTGACCTACAGCTACTCGGCGACCGCAGGCTCCATCGAGGGCAACACCTCGACCGCGACCCTGACCACGACCGGTGTTGCTCCGGGAGTGATTACGGTGACCTGCAACGCTGTGGACGACAAGGGCCAGACCGCGTCGCAGACGACGACGGTTACGGTCTCGGCGCCTGCACCGGTTGTGAAGGCGGAGACCAAGAGCCTCTGCGCGATCAACTTCGATCGCGACGAACGGCGTCCGACGCGTGTGGACAATGAAGCCAAGGCTTGCCTTGACGACATCGCCCTGAGCGCGCAGCAGGATCCGAATGCCAAGCTGGCGGTGGTTGGCTCCTCCGCGGGCGACGAGCACGATGCGAACCGTCGTGCAGCCGAGCGCGCAGTCAACGAGAAGGATTACCTGGTCACGGAGAAGGGCATTGATGCCTCGCGCATCTCGGTTTACACCGGGACGGCGGGCAGCAAGTCGGCCGCGACCACGCTGATCCCCGACGGTGCGACCTTCGACACCACAGGCCTTACGCCGGTGGACGAGTCGACGATTCACGCCGTGCCGCGCAACGCTCCGGAGCGCCATCACGAGCGCCGCCATCACCACCACAGGGCAGCGGCCTCCAACAAGTAAGCCAATGCAACCGAGAGCGGCTGGCCGGGGAAACCGGTCAGCCGCTTTCTTTTGCGCGGAACCGGCACGCGCGGCGCCGGCGCGGGGGATCAGGCCTACGCAGGTGCGGCCGTGTTGTGAGCATCTTCAGGCGATAAATGTTGTTTCCTGTGTACTCACGATGGGGGATACAGCCCGGCGTGCATCCAATGCATTAATCTAGCTAGGGAGTCTACGAACCGAATGAGGGCAGGGCCGCTTAGCCGCCTCGGCGTGATGCTGTTGGCATGTTTTCTGGTGGGAGCGCCGGCGCGCGCGGCGCAGTGGTTTGCGCTGGGGCCGTACGGCGGCGATGCGCGTTCGTTCGCGGTCGACCCGCACGACTCGCGGCATCTTTATCTTGGCACGGAGACGGGATGGCTCTACCAGAGCCACGATGGCGGCACGTCGTGGAAGCGCATTGCGCAGGTGGACGGCCGCAGCGATCTGGTCATTCAGCACATTGTGATGGACCCAGCTTCGCCGGAGCGCATCATCGTCGGCGCCTACACACTGAACCATAGCGGCGGCGGCGTCTTTATCTCGGACGATGCAGGCAAGCACTGGACCAGCCAGGCGGAGATGAGCGGGCAGTCGGTGCGTTCGGTGGCGCGCTCGCAGTCGGATCCCAACCTGCTGGTGGCGGGCACGCTGGAAGGGATCTTTCGCAGCAAGGACGATGGCAAGCACTGGGAGCGGATCAGCCCGCAGAGCTCGACGGAGATTCACGAGGTTGAGTCGATTGCGATCGACCCCAAGGACCCGAACATAATTTACGCGGGCACGTGGCACCTGCCGTGGAAGACGACGGACGGCGGAGCGCATTGGGACAACATCAAGGAAGGCATTATCGATGACTCGGATGTGTTCTCGATCGTGATCGATCCGACGCAGCCGAACATTGTGTATGCGAGCGCGTGCTCCGGAATTTACAAGAGCATGGATTCGGGCGGCCAGTTCAAGGGCGGCGTCAGCATCAACAAGGGACAGGGCATTCCGAGCAGCGCGCGGCGTACGCGCAAGCTGAAGCTGGACCCGACGCAGTCGAACACGCTTTACGCGGGAACGACTGAGGGGCTGTTCAAGTCGACGGATGCGGGCTCCACGTGGGTGCGCGTGACGCGCGACGACGTGACCATCAACGATGTGTACGTCGATCCGAATCAGCCGCAGCATGTGCTGCTGGCGACCGACCGCGGCGGCGTGCTGCGCAGCGAGGATGGCGGGCTCACGTTTGAGTCGTCGAACACGGGGTTTTCGCTCCGGCAGGTGGTGGCCTACGCGGCTGATCCGCGGAATCCGGCGCAGCTTTACGTCGGCGTGGTGAACGACAAGGAGACCGGCGGCGTGTTTTCGAGCGCCGACGGCGGCGTGCGCTGGCGGCAAATGAGCGATGGCCTGGCCGGGCGCGATGTGCTCAGCCTGACAGTCACGCCGGATGAAACGCTGCTTGCGGGGACATCGCACGGGATCTTCCGGATGGAGAACGGCATGTGGAATCCGTCGACCTCGGCAGCGTCTGCGCATGCGGCTGGGGGCGCAAAGAAGCCCGGCGCGACTGCGGCAGCAAGAAAGGGTGTGAAGGGCGTGAGGGCGGTAGCCAAGCCTGCGCAAGCCACGCCGTCCGCTGCGCACAGGCGCGAGGTGCCGACCCCGGCGCTTGCAGGTGCTGCTATCTACGCGCTGACCAGTGGCAGCGGCGCTGTGTATGCGGGCACGTCTGCGGGCCTGTGGCGCAGCCAGGATAGCGGCGCGAGCTGGACGCAACTGCGTGCACCGCAGCTCACCGACGGGCGCTACGTTGTGGCGCACGGACAGATGATCGTCGCGGGAAGTCTTACGGGACTGGCTGTCTCCGAGAATGGCGGCGACAGTTGGACGGGCTTGATGCCGCCGCCGACACTCACGCAGATTGGCGCGCTGGCGATCGACGGCACGGGCGATCTGTGGATCGGAGGGCCGGAGGGTGTCTTCTACTCCGCCGACCACGGCGCATCGTGGAAGACGCTGCACAATTTGTTTGTGCGGCAGGTTGACGGTATCTACTACGACGCGGCGAACAAGCGCGTGCTCGTAAGCTCGTCGAGCAGCACGGTTGGATTTGCGGCATCTGTGCCGGACTTCAAGGTGACTTACTGGGACACAGGATGGACGCTGCGCTTCCTTCGTCCGGTGGGTGATCACCTGGTCGGCGCGACGCTGTTCGATGGCATGGTCGTGGAACCGAAGATGGTCGATTCGCCATTCGCCGGCCAGACGAGAGCGAGTGTCCGCTGAGTTGCGCTCGGGGCCGCTGACAGCTTGAGCTGTAATCACGGCGGCGTAGAATAAATGCATGGACCGCAGCGCAGTTGAGGCCAAGCCGCGCCACTCGTTTCAAACCGACGACGCCGCGCTCAGCCCATTGCGGAGAAGGTTGAGCGGGGCGAACGCCTGACGTTCGACGACGGCCTGGCGCTGTATCGCAGCGGCGACATTCTTGCGGTCGGCTGGATGGCGAACCTTGTGCGCGAGCGCATGCATGGCGACGTCGCCTACTTCAATGTCAACCGGCACATCAATCCGACGAACGTCTGCGTGGCGAGCTGCCGGCTGTGCGCGTTCGGGCGCAAAAAGGGCGCGGCGGACACGTACACGATGGCGCTTGAAGAGGCGTGGCAGACCGCGGGCCAGGGCCTTACTGAAGCTGTTACTGAGTTCCACATCGTCGGCGGACTGCATCCGGATCTTCCGTTCGAGTACTTCATGGACCTGGTGCGCGGCCTCAAGGAGCGCTATCCGCAGGTGCACATCAAGGCGTTCACGATGGTCGAGGTCGCGTTCCTCGCCAAGCGTGGCAAGATGACGATTGCGGAGACGCTCGAGCGGATGAAGGCTGCAGGCGTTGACTCCTGTCCAGGCGGCGGTGCGGAGATCTTCGCGGACCGCGTGCGCCACATCATCTGCGACCACAAGATCGACGGCTCGGAGTGGCTGGACACTGCGCGGCTGGCGCACAAGGCCGGCCTGCGCTCGAATGCGACGATGCTGTACGGGCATATTGAGAACGACGAAGATCGCGTCGATCATCTGCTGAAGCTGCGCGCCGTGCAGGATGAGACTGGCGGCTTCCAGACATTTATTCCGCTCAGCTTCCATCCGGACCACACTGCGCTGAGCCACCTGCCGAAGTCGACCGGCATGCAGGACATCAAGCAGATTGCGGTGAGCCGCCTGCTGCTCGACAACTTCGCGCACATCAAGAGCTACTGGCAGATGGTGACGCCCAAGATGGCGCAGATCTCGCTGCGCTTCGGGGCGGATGACATTGACGGCACGGTGGTCGAAGAGAAGATCTACCACGATGCGGGCGCGACCACGCCGCAGGGACTGCGCCGCCGCGACCTCGAGCGCCTGATCATCGAGGCCGGGCGCGTGCCGTTCGAGCGCGACACCATGTACCGCGCTGTGACGCGCAGCGAAGACAGCTTCACCGTCGCCGTATAAAGACAGCTTCACCGTCGCCGTATAAACACAGCTTCACCGTCGCCGTGTAGATCCGGGCTCTTCGTTCCGACACATGCTGCAACATGGAGGACTGGCTTGGTGCGTTCCGGCCGAAGTGTTCCTGCTGCTATCTCACTCTTCTTCATTGCGCCGTTCATCGCGGAGTACCTGCTCGGCGACCTGTCGTTGAAGCTGTTGCCGGCGCTGATTTTTATGGCGCCGATGTACGGCGGCGGAGCCGTGTTGATTCGCGAGTTCGCGCGCCGCAACAGGCGCGGGTGGCTGACGATCCTGTGTCTCGGCGCGGCGTACGCGATGTTCGAAGAGGGGCTGGTGACGCAGTCGCTGTTCAACCCCGACTACCTGAAGCTGCACATGCACTTCCTCCAGCCGGCGCACATTGCGCTGCTCGGCATCGGCGGCTGGTGGACGATGCTGATGCTGAACGTCCACACCTTCTGGAGCATCGGTGTTTCGATTGCGCTGGCCGAGGGATTGTTTCCCTCGAGCGAACGCGAGCCATGGCTGGGCAAAGTTGGTGAAGCGGTCTTCGCGGCGGTGTTTGTTCTTGGCGCGCTGGCGAATGTCTTCGTCGGATTCAAGCAGAACCACTTCCGGGCGTCGCCGTTGCAGCTCGCGATCAGCGCGGTGATCGTGGTCCTACTGGTGACGCTGGCATTCGTCCTTCCGGTTGCGGCTCGCAGCAGAAGTGCGGAGCGAGTGCCACCCGTGTGGGCGATGGCTGTCATCGCGTTTGTCGCAGGAGCCGCGGTCCAGTTGACGCCGCCGCGCGCGGGCTGGGCTGCGGTAGCGGCGATGCTCGCTGTCGATATTGTCTTCCTCGTAATCGTGGCCGTACTGTCTGGTCGTGAGGCGTGGACGCGTCTGCACACGCTGGGCCTCGCGGCCGGCGGAGCGATTGAATATGGCGTACACGCTTTCACGATGAAGTCATTCGGCGCGTCGACGCGCGCAGTGAGCTGGATCGGAAACGTCATCTTCCTGGGGATCGCGATCGCTCTGATTGCAATTGCAGTGAGGCGCACCCGTGCTTCCATCGGCGCTGAAGCCGCTCATCTCGCCGCCTCTTGAGCGCCTGACTTGCATCGCTTACCGCGCTGCCGGCGGACGGTGCTCGGCGTTGCCAAGCACCTGCTCGCGCGTGTACGCCTCCCACGTCCACGGCGTTACCGTATCGCCGAGCAGTTGCTCAAGCAGCGGACGGAAGGCCAACTCTCCGTTGTCAGAATTGGTGAGCAGAATCATGCAGTCGTCGTGACGCGTGAAGCAGATGAGGTAGTTCTCGGCGCCATCGCCGTGACCTTCTTTGAAGAATGCCGGTCCATACTCGGTGTGCGTGAGCAGACCCCAGCCGAGGCCGTAGCTCAGGCCGACGCGAGGGCCTTCTTCACTCGTGCTCCTGTCGCTCGACGGAAACTGATGTGCGAAGCGGATGCCGATTTGGGGCGCCAGCATCTGCGCACGCGTCGCAGGTTTGAGGATGCGATTGGCGAGCAGAGCTTCCAGGAACAGCGAGAGGTCGTTCACACTCGTCGCCATCGAGCCTGAGGCGCGGGCGTGATCCTTGCGCGTGAAGTTCAGGAAGTTGTTCATCGCGCCGTAACGGACGGCATTGTTGTCCGCGAACCGGTTGTTCCAGGTGAGACTCGTCGTGTTCATGCCGAGTGGAGTAAAGAGATCGCGTTGCATGGAAGTCTCGAGCGGCTCATGCGTGATGGCCTGCTCGATCACGTACTGCAGCAATGTAAGGCCTTCGCCCGAGTAGGCATAGCGGGTACCGGGATCGTACTGAATGCGCAGCTTGCCATCGGGCATGTCGGCGGGAGCGTAGTTGCACAGGCTGGACGTATGCGAGAGCAGCATGCGCGGCGTGATCCTCCGATAGCGCGGGTCTGCAGTCAGCAGGGACGTGTCGTGATAGTAGCCGGGCAAGCCGGTGGGCATGTATGTCGCGATGGGTTTGTCGAGGTCGAGCCGATGCTGCTCGACGAGCGTCATGACCCACGTAGCGAAGACACTTTTGGTGAGGGAAGCGGCCCAGATGTAGGTGTCTGGCGTCATTGGCAGATGATGCTCGATGTCGCGCAGACCGTACGCGTAGGTCCAGACGGTTCTGCCGTTGTGCAGGAGTGCGATCTGTGCGCCCGTGACGTTGTCTCTGGTCAACTCGTCGTCGGCGATAGCCCGCGCGTGTGCCGCATTCAGCGTGCTTCCGTCAATTCGATGGAGCGTCTGCGAGGATGCAGACGCACTGAGCAGGAGCGTGACGGCGACGGCGGCTCTTCTCACGAAAGGGAACGTGCAGCAGCGATCTCTGGAAATGCGAGGCAACGAGATTTATTTTGCGAAGAGTTGCGAGAGGTCGGCGAAGGCCTTGAACTCCAGTGCATTGCCGGCGGGGTCGAGGAAGAACATTGTCGATTGCTCGCCTACCTCGCCTTTGAAACGAGTGTAAGGCTCGATGATGAATTTCACGCCGGCCGCGCGGACGCGCTCGGCGAGTTTATCCCAGTCAGCCTGGGTGAGGACGACGCCAAAATGGGGGATGGGGACGTCGTGGCCGTCGACGGGGTTGCTGTGAGGGCTGTCGGCGGCTGCAGGCTTTGCCCTGTGGTGCGCGACGATCTGGTGACCGAAGAGGTCGAAGTCGATCCACTGGTCGGCGCTGCGGCCTTCCGGGCAGCCCAGGACGGTGCCGTAGAAGTGGCGCGCGGCGGCGAGGTCGTCGACGGGGAAGGCGATGTGAAAGGGACGAAGCTGGCTCATCGCTGTCAGGGTAACTCAGACCAAGCGCCAGTTGGGTCGCGAGACGAATGACAGATAAGCGCAGTGTCGAGTACGACCTGCGGCCGGGTTGCCAAAGCTTTGTGGAATCTCGTGACAGATTTGTGGGATTTCTCCTGAGGTTCCCCTGATTTCTTATCGAGCAGGAGTGAGAGTCGGGCCTCCGGCACGACTACCACCACCGCCAGGAGACCCCGTTGGCTCATCAAGTGATCCTTGCAGATAACCAGGCGATTTTTCGCGCGGGCGTAGCCCGTGTGCTCAGCCAGGAACGAAACCTGCAGGTTGTGGCGCAGTGCCCGGACTTTGAGCGGCTGAAGGAAGCGATTGGAAGCTTTCGGAAGTCGATCGTCATCTACCCCTCCAGCTTTCCCCCGGACATGAATGAGCTGCTGGACTGGGTCGAGCAGGCCGGAAGCCGTTCGGTTGTCATTCTGGAACACGGAGCGACGCTGGATGAGCAGTATGTCCCGCGCGTGGAAGGGACCGTGCTGCGCTCGGTCGCAGCGCCGCAGTTGGTTGACTGCCTTCTGCGGGTCGCTGCAGGACAGAGGAGCGTGCAGCGCGCCAACGTGAAGACGATGCCCTCGCCGGACCGCGTGGGAGCGAATGTGCTCGAGCGGCTGACGCCGAAGGAGCTGCAGATCGTCGCGCTGATCGCCGAGGGCTCGAAGAACAAAGAGATTGCAATGCAGCTCGGCACCAAGGAGCAGGTGGTGAAGAACTACCTGCGCAGCATCTATGACAAGACCGGGGTGAGCGATCGCCTGGAGCTGGCGCTGTTCACGATTCATCATCGTGCGCTGGCCGAGGCGGCCGAGCGCGTGCGCGAGAAGCTGATGCGTTCGGCGTAGCAGGAGCCACTTAGCAAATTCAGACATTCTGCAAACCCACGTCTCAAAATCGAGACATGGGGCACCCGCGGAAAAGACGTTCAGGAAAAAGCAGCGCGTGCTGGCTTAGAGGCCCATGCGCTGTTCCTGTTTTTCGACCTTTTCGGAGACGAAGCCTTGCTTTTCCGCGATTGACTTCGCCTGGGTGAAGAGCAGCAGGTAGTCGGGGCCACCGGCCTTGGAGTCGGTGCCACTCATGTTGAATCCGCCGAACGGGTGCGCGCCGACCATCGCTCCGGTGCACTTGCGGTTCATGTAGAGATTGCCGACGTGGAACTCGCTAGCGGCGCGGTTGAGCTTGTTGCGATCGGCGGAGTAGATGGCGCCGGTGAGGCCGTACTCGGTGTCATTGGCGATGGCGAGCGCGTGGTCGAAGTCGTTGGCCTTGATGACGGCGAGGACGGGGCCGAAGATTTCTTCCTGGGCGAGGCGGGCGGTGGGGCTGACGTCGCGGAAGACGGTGGGCTGGATGAAGTAGCCGTTGCTGTCGTGCTTCCCATCCTCGTGGGCAGGCGCGCCGCCGGTGAGGAGCTTGCCTTCCTGCTGGCCGATGTTGATGTAGTTGAGCACGCGGTCGTAGGCGGCCTTGTTGATGACGGGGCCGCTGTAGGCATTGTCGGCGGGGTCGCCGACCTTGAGCTTCTCGACGCGGTCGCGGAGGCGCTCCGTGAATGCGTCGTAGATGGAGCTCTCGACGATGGCGCGCGAGCAGGCGGAGCACTTCTGGCCGCTGAAGCCGAAGGCCGAGGCGACGACGCCGTCGACGGCGGAGTCGACATCGGCGTCGGCCGCGACAATGATTGCGTCCTTGCCGCCCATCTCGAGGATGGTGCGCTTGATGAAGCGTTGGCCAGGCTGGGTGCGCGCGGCGCGCTCGTGAATCTCGAGCCCGACTTTCTTGGAGCCGGTGAAGGCGATGAACTGCACTTGCGGGCTTTCGACGAGGAGGCGGCCGGGTTCGGGGCCGCCCTGGAGGAGGTTGACGACGCCGTCCGGCAGGCCAGCCTCAGCGAGGAGGGCGAAGAAGCGGGCGGCGATGGTGGGGGCGTCCGGGGAAGGCTTGAGCACGACGGCGTTGCCGGTGACGATCGCGGCGGCGGTCATGCCGGCCATGATGGCGAACGGGAAGTTCCAGGGCGGGATGACCGCGCCCACACCCAAGGGAATATAGCGCAGCAGGTTGCGCTCGCCGGGGTATTGGATCGGCGGGGTGGCGGCGTCGAGGGCGAGAGCCTGGCGCGCGTAGAACTCGAGGAAGTCGATGCACTCGCCGACGTCGGCGTCGGCCTCGGCCCAGTTCTTTCCGACCTCGAAGACGAGCCAGGCGCAGAAGTCGAGGTGGCGCTCGCGGATGAGCTGCGCGGCGCGGAGCAGGATGCTGACCCGGTCTTGCGCGGAGCGGCGTGACCAGGTGGTGAACGCAGCGGACGCGGCGGCGATCGCTTTTTCCACCTCGGCGGCCGCGGCGGCGTAGTGGGTGCCGATGATTTGGGAGGGCCGGGCGGGGTTGGTGGAGGTGAAGGTGGTGGAGGTCTGGGCGGGGTGGCCGCCGAGGACGAGGTCCCAGGTGCGGCCCAGCTCGGAGCGGACGCGGGCGAGGGCGTCGAGCATGGCGCGGTGGTTGTCAGGGGAGGAGAAGTCGGTGAAGGGCTCGTTCTGGAAGGGCGGAAGATTCATTGGTGCGGCCTCGGGGAATTTGGTCCGAGGATTAGAGTAGCGGAGTTTGGTGTTGGATACGGCGTGTGTATCCCCCCTCCCCCGGTATTTTGCGCAAAGTCTTTGGAGCAGAGACTTTAGCTTTGGACTTCGACGGCGGTTGGAGAGGGTGGGCGGGTGATCGCGAGGGCTGGAGGCGGCTCACGGGACTGCGGTTTGTCAAGCGTGGGCGGGTTTAGTCGACGGTGAGGGTGAAGCTGGTGGACGCGGTGATGGAGGTCTGGACGGAGTCTTTGGCGGTGATGGTGACGGTGTAGGTTTGGGCCTGCGATCCGCCGGCGCCGCCACCGCCGCCTCCACCGGAACCGCTGCCCGAGCCTCCGCCGCAGCCGGAGAGCGCGAAGGGGACGACTGCGAAGACAAGGACGGCGAGCAGAGGAAGGAGTTTGCGCCGGCGCGAGGGGAAGACTGCGCAGAGAAGGAACGCGAGCACGGCGGCAGTTGGGATGCGGGCCGCGCGAGGTCTTGGCGCCAGTTTGGTGGAGGCGCGCTGAGTGGTGCCGCGGGACTCCAGTGCGGATGGGGAGTTGCAGGCGGTGTTAACGCCGAGGTGGAGCGTGCCGCTGGTCGTGCCGCTGATGGGCGGGAGGTCGATCAAATAGCAGTAGGTGGTCTCGACGGTGCCGCCGGTGACACTCATAGTCCAGTTGAGGAAACCGTTATAACCGCCGGATGGCGTGACGGTTACCTGGCCCGATCCGGTGGTGTTGTTGGACAGAGTGAGATCGGTAGCCGAGAGGGTGACGGTGCCGGTGGCGACGGCGGAGCCGACCATGACGGAGTCGGTTGTAGTGGACCCGGCGTGCGTGGCGTCGCCGGGGTAGATAAAGCTGAGGGTGTGGGAGCCGGTTGCGGAGGGGACGTTCACCGAATAGGTGGCCATTGCGCTAGTGCCGGAGGTAGTGATGGGCAGCGAAACGGGTGCAGCACCGTCGACGATAAGCGAGATGCTGCCGGTTGGCCCGGGTGCGCCGGTTGGGGAGCTTTCGTCGACCTGGACGGAAATATTGAGCGATTCACCGGGATCGGCGGTCAGGGGAAGGTTGGCGAAGAGAACGGTCTGGATGAGGTTCTTGGAAGGATCGACCGGCCATGCTGCTATGAGTTTGGCGAAGTCAACGCTGCCGAGGCCGGTGGCCTGGTCGTAACCGGGGGTAGCGGCGAAGTTGGATTGGCCGGCGGTGCTGCAGTTGGAGTCTGCGGAGAGGCAGGCGGTGGTGCCGATGGTGACATCGTGAAAGGTGGACGCATAGATGGACGGCTGGGCGGCGAGCGAGTAGAGGATGGGGTTGACGTTGCCCTGGCCGTTGCTTTGCTCGTATCCGTTGAGGAAGGCGACAAAGCCGGCGAAGATGGGCGCGGCGAAACTGGTGCCGCCGTTGATCACGTAGTGGCCGCTGCTGTTCTCGAGGGCTAAGCTGCTGGCGCAATCAGAGGAGTCGCCGCCGAGGTAGGGGTCGTCGCTGCAGATGATGTAGCCGGGATTGGCGGCCGAGGCCTGGAAGGAGATGTCCGGGACGAGGCGGAAGCTGCCGGCGGGAATGCCAGGGACGCCTGTTTGCCATGATGGTCGCGCGAATAGAGTGCTGGGGCCGCCCGAGGAGGCGAAGATGCCCTGCGTGGGTGAGTCTTCGTTCCAGACGACCTCCGGTGTGTAACCGACGAGCGAGCCAATGGAGTCGTAGTTGGTCGCGGAGTTCCAGTAGGTGCTGGATCCGGGCGCGAAGGTGCCGGGGGCCATCTGCGTTCCGCCAACAGCCGTGACCCACGGGCTGCTGGCGGGGAAGTTGACGGCCAGGCCCTGCTGCTGCGCGGTGGTGAGGCCGCTGTTGCTGCCGTAGACGACGCAGGCTGTGGGGCCCTGATCTCCTGAAGCGGCGATGATGGTCTGGCCCTGAGCGGCGGCCTGCTGGAAGAGCGAGTTGAACTGCTGAAGATTGCTGGAGCTTTCGAGGGGCTCGCATTCGCTGTAGCTGACGCTGATAACGCGGGCGATGTCATGCGTGATGGCGAGGGCAATGGCGTCATTGACGTCATAGTTGGAGTTGGCGCCGGTGAAAACGAAGTAGAGGTTTGCTCCGCGCGACACTCCGGAGCTGTACTCGATGTCGATCTCGGATTCGCCTTCGTCGCCGGGGAAGATGGCTTCGACGCCGGAACCCGGCACCAGGACGGGCGAAAGCGAGATGCCGGTGCTGGTGTTCACGCTGGAGAAGCGAAGGACCTCGGACTCTGGGCCGGTGGGAACGTAGGACTGACCGACAATGGCGACGGACTGGAAGCTGCCGTAGCTGTGACCGCTGAGTGGCCAGAGGTCGTACATGGTGAGGATGTCGTCAGGAGAGAGGTAATGTTGCTGGCCGGAGATGGTGGTGTAGTTGGGACGGGGGCGGACGTTGGGTTTGGGGCGGAAGTCGGAGAGGTGAAGGACGGCGGCGGTGACGGGGGCGAGCGCGGGTGGGATCAAGAGGTCGGCGTTGGGAGCGAAGTGCAGCTCGGCCGGTTTCCCTTGGCGTGCGGGTGAGAGGAAGTGGTGGAGCTCGGCGCCGAAGGCCTGGTGGACCTGGGCGGCGGTTCCGGAGAAGGTGATGCGGTCGGCGCCGACGGAGTCGATGGTGAAGCCGTGGGACCGGAGCCAGGCCTGGGTGGTGGCGATGTCGGCGGGCGCGGGTGCGAAGCGGGCGGCGAAGCCGGCGGGCGTGAGCCAGTGATGGAAGAGCGGAGAGGATGGGTCGGTCTGCTGGGCGAGGAGCTGATCGAGATCTTTTTGTTGCTGAGCCGAGCGGGAGAAGACGAGCGTGATGCCGGGGATGAGGGTGTCGGGCGCGAGCGCACCGAGGTCGGTCGCGGTGCCGACGTGGGGGTTGAGTGAGCCGCGGAGTGTGACGGAGGGAGCGGACTCGATGGGGCCGCGGATGCGCGGGGACGGCGTTTGAGCGGACGCGGCGAGGGATAGCGCGAGGAGAGTGGCGAGTGCGAGGAGCCGTGTGAGCCGGTGACGCGCGTTCATCCCGGGAGACCTTTGATCGATGTGTCGAAAGCTGGAGGCAACGCTAGCAGAGAAGTTGGCGAAAAGAAACTGATTTCGGTCGTGGGGAGAAGGGTTCGGAGACCGGCGATGGTTTCGCTGCAGTTTCGCCTATGATGAGGGGATGTCGCGCGGCACGGAGATGGAGATTGCGGAGGGAGTCGGGCTGGAAGTTGGGCTGCGAGTTGGGCCGGAAGCCGGGCTGGGAGTTGGTGTGGGGGTCAGCTTGCGGGCCGAGTTGAGTTTGCGCGCGCTGCGATTTGCGGCTCGGCGGGGCTTGGGGTACGAGCGGACGGACGGTGCGGTGCCGGGGGTGGTGTTTGCGCGCGGGGAGAGCGGGCATGGGAACTTTCATTCGCGCGCGTATGCGGAGATCTGCGCACGGCCGGAGTGGGCGCGAAGGTTGGCGAAAGTGCATACGGCGTCGCGGAGGGTGCGAGCGCGCGCGGAGTGGCGATGGATGGAGCTGGATTGTGCGGCGAGCTCGGATGCGCTGCTGATGAATGTGTTTTGTTATCCGGGCGTGATGGAGTGTGCGGCGGTGCGCGCGCTGCTGGGTGTGGAGAAGAATGCTGTGCCGGAATTTGGTGTGAAGCCGCGGACTCCGCTGCTGCGTGGGAAGCGGGATTGTACGGAAGTAGATATGCGTGTGGGTGAGCTGCTGGTGGAGGCGAAGCTGACGGAGACGGATTTTCAGAGTGCGGCGATGCGGATGGTGGAGCGGTATCGGGATTTTGAAGAGGTGTTTGAGGCGAGTGAGTTGCCGATGCGCGGCGGGGTCCCCGGCCAGCTTGCCGGCGGGGGTGAGGGCGAGAGTGTGTTGGGGTATCAGCTGATTCGTGGATCGCTGGCGGCGTATGCGAGTGGAGGCGCGTTCTGCGTGCTGTGCGATGCGCGCAGGCCGGAGATGGCGGAGATGTGGTATCGGGTGATGCGAGCAGTGCGGGTGTTCGAGCTGCGCTCGCGGTTGAAGCTGCTGACGTGGCAGGAGCTGGCGGAGGTTGTGCCGCGCGAGCTTGCGGAGTTTCTCGCAGAGAAGTATGGGATTGTGGCGAGGTGAAGTGGATCGTGTTTCGTAATGGGTAGTATTGATGTGCTTGCAGCGATGCGTGCGCGTGAGAGGAGATGTGGATGCGGGGTTCGATGCGTTGGGTGGCCGGGTTTGCGGTGGCGTTTGGATTGGTGGCGGGACCGGCGTGGAGCGGTGTGGCGCAGACGGCGCCAGCGTATAACGCGGCGGCTCCAACGCATGATGCGACGTGGTGGAAGCATGCGCTGATCTATGAGATTTATCCGCGGAGTTTTCAGGATTCGAACGGCGATGGCGTGGGAGATCTGAATGGGATTCGCGAGCGGATGGGGTATCTCGAGGCGCTGGGTGTGGATGCGATCTGGATTGCGCCGATGTATCCGTCGCCGCAGGTGGATTTTGGGTATGACATTTCGGACTATGAAAATGTAGACCCGCAGTATGGGACGCTCGCGGATTTTGACAAGTTAGAGGCCGCGGCGAAGCAGCACAATGTGCGGATCATTCTGGACATGGTGCTGAACCATACGTCGGACAAGCACAGGTGGTTTGTGGAGTCGGCGAGCTCGCGGACGAATGCGAAGGCGGACTGGTATGTGTGGAACGATGGCGTGGCGGCGGATGCGCCGGGAGTGACGCCGTACCAAAAGCGGTTTGAGCATGACGGGCGCGTGCCGCCGAATAACTGGGAGTCGCTGTTTGGCGGGTCTGCGTGGCAGTGGGTCCCGGCGAGAAAGCAGTTTTACTATCACCGCTTTTATAAGCAGCAGCCGGATTTGAACTGGAGGAATCCGGCGGTGGAGAAGGCGATGTTCGACACGATGCGGTTCTGGCTGGACCGCGGCGTGGCGGGGTTCAGGCTGGATGCGATACCGGAGCTGTTTGAGGATCCGCAACTGCGCGACAACACGGAGACGGGTGGGCTGAATGCGCAGGGCGATCCGAACATGACGAGCACGTACGTGAGCAATCTGCCGGAGGTGCATGACGTGATGCGGCGGATGCGCGCGATGGTGGATAGCTATGCGGGCGATAGGGTGCTGATTGGCGAGACGTACCTGCCGAACATGACGGAGATGCTGAAGTGGTACGGCGGCGCAGCGGCGAATGAGCTGCAGTTGCCGATGGACATGCTGGTGGGATTCAGCGATGGGTACACCGCGGCGCACTTCAGGCAGACGATTGGGGCGGCGGAGACCGAGCTCGATGGAGAGCAGCCGCTGTTTGTGTTTGATAACCACGACAATATTCGGTCGATCGATCGCTATGGCGATGGTGTGCACGATGTGGCGATTGCGAAGACGGTGGCGACGATGCTGCTGACCACGAAGGCGACAGCACTGACGTACTACGGCGCGGAGATTGGCATGCGGACGACAACGCCGACTCGCAAGGAAGATGTGAAGGACCCGATCGGCATCACGGGATGGCCGAAGGAGAAGGGCCGCGATGGCGAGCGGACGCCGATGCAGTGGACGGCTGGGGTGGACGCGGGGTTTTCGACGGCCAAGAAGACATGGCTGCCGATTCCGCCTAATTACACGACGATCGATGTCGAGAATGAATTGAAGGATCCGGGTTCGCTGCTGAACTGGTACAAGGAGCTGATTGCGCTGCGGCGGACGAATTCGGCGCTGCATGATGGCGGGTTCGTGATGCTGGATGCGGGCGACGCGAATGTGCTGGCGTGGCTGCGGACGGCTCCACAGGGCAGTGGGCCGGTGGTAGTGGTGATGAATATGAGTGCGTCGGCGAAGACGGTGTCGCTGGATCTGGCCGCCGCGCGTGTGAATGGGAAGATGTTGAAGACGCTGGCGGCGAGTGATGCTTCGCTGAACGGGGTGACGTCAGTGGAGAAGGTGACGCTGCCGCCGTTTGCGAGCTGGGTGGCGGAGGTGCGGTAGCTGCTCAGGGAACGAACAAGACAAAGGGCACGGTGAAAGCCGTGCCCTTTGTCTTTGTGTAACGGAGTTATTGCTGGAGGACGGCGACGCCGTACTGCGGGAGTGTGACGGAGCTGGTGGTTCCGCCGCCGAGCACGTCGTGCATCGCGGAGGGCAGAGCGATGGTGACGGGAGTGGCGTTGTAGTTGGTGAGGATCAGCACGTGTTTGTTGTCACCGCTGCGGATGCCAACGTCTACGCCTTCGGGGATGTTGGGGAGCACGGGGGCGAGGCCGGCGTTGGAGAGCATCCAGGAGGCGGCGCGTTTGAGGGCGGCGGGATCCATTGAGGCGCCGATGTAGGTGATGGAGCCTTTGCCGACGCGGCGCGTGACGGCGGCAGCCTGATCGTCGAGCCAGCCATTCGATTTGCCGTACCGCATGAGGACCCGGGTGTCGGGGGATTCGAGGGTGAGGCGCTCGGCCCACAGGACGTCGTGCGCGTCGCCCCAGTCACCGGAGAGCGGGACGGTGGTGTCGAGCGCGTAGAACTCTTCGACGCGCGCGCCGAGGAGCGGCTCAAGCGGGCCGGGCTGGCGGTCCGGCCAGAGGCCGTTATCTTCATCCTTCATGCCGGAGCGTGGGCCGAGCACGAGATGGCCACCGTTGCGAACGTAAGCTTCGAGATTCTTTGCGGCTTCGGGAGTGATGAGGTTGAGCGCGGGAGCGACGACGAGTTTGTACTGGTCGAGCGGGACAGTGTCCTTGACGACGTCGACGGAGCGCACGGCCTCATGCAGCGGCGTGTAGAAGCTCATGAAGGCGTCGATGGGATCGAAGGCTTTATTGTGGCGCTGCCAGTCGATGGCCCAGCGTGAGGGATAGTCGTTGAGGAGAGCGACGTCGGAGTGGACGGTTGTGCCGGCGAGTGCGGGGCCGGCTTTGTCGAAGTCGGAGCCGAGCTGCTGGATTTCGGCGTAGAGCGGGACCGGTGTGCCGTCGGCGCCTACGAGTGTGCCGTGGTACTGCTCCTGGCCATTGAGTGCGGAGCGCCACTGCCAGTACTCGACGGCTTCAGAGCCGTGGCCGATGGCGTTCCAAGCCATCGCGCGCACCTCGCCCTTGCTGAGCGAGCTGTTGTCGGAGTGCCAGTTGACGAAGCCGGGCTGCGTCTCCATCACCCAGAAATTTTTGCGGAGGAAGCCGCGCGTGAGGTCGTGTGTAGCGCCGTTGCGTTGCGGATCAAGATGGCCGCTGCCGACGTAGTCGTCCCATGAGGCGAGCGAAAGATCCTGCGAGACAGTGTAGTGGTCGTAGGCTTCGAACCATCCCATCATGTTGGTGGTGATGAACTGGCGCGGATCGGAGTGTGCGCGGATTTCGTTGAGCTGGTTGGCCTGATAGCTGCGCCAGGTGTCCGACACGAACTCGCGCCAGGCGAGGTCGAGGCCGGGGTTTTCGGCGCGATTGGCGCGAGGGATGTTGATCTGGTCCCAGGCGTTGTAGGTTTGCGACCAGTAGGCAGTGGTCCAGCGCTTATTGAGGTTGTCGAGCGTGCCGTACTTGTGCTCGACCCACTGGTCGAAGAGCGCGCGGTCGTCGGGGCCTTCGCTGTTGGCGGCGTACTCGTTATCGATCTGCCAGCCGATGACGTCGGGGTCGTGCCCGAAGCGCTCGGCGAGCTTGCCCGCGATGATGCGGCAGAGCTCGCGGTATTTGGGATCGGCGAAGTCGAATTGCTGGCGGCCGCCGTGTGTGTCTTTGCGGCCGTCGGGCATGGTGCGGAGCGTCTCAGGATATTTTTGCGTAAGCCACGCGGGCGGAGCGGCGGTAGGCGTGCCGATAACGACCGCGATGTGGTGCTTCTCGGCGAGCCGGATGGCGCGGCCAAGCCAATCGAGCTGGAAGTCGCCTTCGCTCGGCTCCATGGTGGACCAGGCAAACTCACCGACGCGCACGAAGTGGATGTGCGCCTGCTCCATGAGGGTGAGGTCGGCGTCCCAGCGTGATTCGGGCCACTGCTCCGGGTACCAGGCGGCGCCGAGCTCGAGGGGAAGCTTGCGGGGCGCGGGAGGGAGCGGCTGCTGGGCTTGCGCCGTAGAGACAGGAATGGTGAAGGCGGCAAGTGTGCAGGAGGCGAGGGCGGCGAGGGCGAGGGTCTTCTTCGTCAATGTCATGCGTATTGTTTTTCGCTTTGTTCTCGTTGGTTCAATTTGGTTCGGTGGATTGAGTGGAGAGGGTTTCGCCGGTCGTGGAGGACTGGCCGTAGGTGGCGTTGGCGCCATGCTTGCGGAAGTAGTGGCGATCGAGCAGGGCCTGAGAGACGTTGGGGGCTTGGGACTTGAGCGTGAGCGTGCGATAGGCCATGCGCGCGACAGCCTCAAGCACGACGGCGTTGTGCGCGGCTTCGTGCGGGTTGCGTCCCCAGGCGAAGGGCGCGTGGCCGGCGACGAGGCAGGCGGGCATGGCGAGGGGATCGAGCGCAGGATGGCCATCGCGGGAGCGGAAGCGCTCGATGATGGCGAGGCCGGTTTCGTGAACGTAGCGGCCGAAGATGGCGTCGTCGGTGAGTGCAGCAGTGACGGGGATGGGGCCGTAGAAGTAGTCGGCGTGTGTGGTGCCGAGCGGAGGGATGGGCATGCCTGCCTGCGCGAAGCCGGTAGCGAATTCGGAGTGCGTGTGGACGATGCCGCCGATCGACGGGAACTCGCGATAGAGCAGCGTGTGGGTGTCGAGGTCGGAGGATGGGCGAAGTTCGCCTTCGACGATTTTGCCCTGGAGGTCGGTGATGACCATGTGACCGAGCCGAAGCGCTTCGTAGTCGATGCCGGAGGGCTTGATGACGACAAGGCCTTCGTTGCGGTCGATGCCGGAGGCGTTGCCGAAGGTGTAGAGCACAAGGCCGCGGCGCACCAGCTCGAGGTTGGCTTCGAGGACCTCTTCGCGGAGTTGTTTGAGCAGCATGGCAGGGTCCTTGGTGGAAGACGGTCAGGCTTGCGCGCGTGCTTCGGCGGCGATCTCGCGCAGGGCGGGCAGGATGTCTGCGAGCTGCGCGTTCAACGATTCATCGCCGAAGGCAAAGTATACGCGCCTGTAGAGGGGATAGAGCATCTCGTAGATGGCGGCGGCGCGCGGCTCGGGCGTGAAGACGCGGTGCTCGGGACACATTTTTTCCTGCGCGGTTTCGATGGAGGGGAAAATGCCGGCGGCGAGCTGCGCGAAGATGCCGGAGCCGATGCTGGTGGGCGGTGCAGAGGGGACGAGCACCGGCTTGTTGAGCACGTTGGCGTAGACGTGATTGAGGACGGCGTTGTTCTGCGGGATGCCGCCGGCGTTGATGACACGGTTGATGGGAACGCCGTACTCGGCGAGGCGCTCGAGGATGATGCGGGTGTGGAAGGCGGTGCCTTCGATGGCGGCGAAGAGCTCGTCCTGCGCGGTGTGGAGGAGGTTCCAGCCGAGGGTGATGCCGCCGAGCTCGGATTTGACGAGCACGGTGCGGTCGCCGTTGTCCCAGGAAAGGCGCAGCAGTCCCGTCTGGCCGGCGCGGTATTGCTCGAGGCCTTGCGAGAGGGCGCGGACGTCGGTGCCGGCGCGGCGCGCGATGGCTTCGAAGATGTCGCCGACCGCGGAGAGGCCGGCTTCGATGCCGGTGAGCGCGGGGTGGACGCTGCCGGGAACGACGCCGCAGACACCGGGAATCAGATTGACGTCGCGACCCATGGCGATGATGCATGTCGATGTGCCGACCACGTTGACGACGTCGCCCTCACGGCAGCCCGCGCCGATCGCGTCCCAGTGGGCGTCGAACGCGCCGACGGGGATGGGGATGCCGGCGCGGAGGCCGAGCTTGGCGGCCCACTCGGGCGAGAGGTGGCCGGCGATGTGGTCGGACGTGAGAACCTCACCCGCCATCTTGTCGCGAATGCCCGCGAGCAGCGGGTCGAGCGCGGAGAAGAACTCCTGCGGAGGGTAGCCGCCCCAGCGTGGGTTCCAAAGCCACTTGTGGCCCATGGCGCAGGCGGAGCGCTTGGCTTGCGCGGGGTCGGTGATGCCGCAGAGTGTGGCGGCGACCATGTCGCAGTGCTCGAAGGCCGAGGCGAAGCGCGCGCGCTTGTCGGGATTATGGCGGAGCCAGTGGAGCAGCTTGGCCCATCCCCACTCGTGCGAGTAGACGCCGCCGCACCACTCGATCGCTTCGAGTTTGCGTTGGTGGGCGAGGGCGGTGATCTGCTGGGCTTCGCGAAGCGCGCGGTGGTCGCACCAGAGGTAGTACTCGTCGAGCGGCTGCATGTTGGCGTCGACGGCAATGACGCTGGAGCCGGTGGTGTCGAGTGCGATGGCTTCGACCTGCTCGCCGGAGGTGTGGGTCTCGGCGAGCACCTGGCGCATGGCGGCGACGAGCGCGGCCATCTGGTCGTCGTGAGATTGCGTGGCGTAGTCGGGGTCTTCGCGGCGGCGATGCAGCGGGTAGGAAGCGGAAGCCGTACCGAGGCGGCCGCGCTCGGAGTCGAGCAGCGTGACGCGGGTGCTGAGAGTTCCGAAGTCGACGCCGGCGACAATGCGCATGGAAATTGTGGCCCTCGTGTGCGCCTGAAATCGCTTTCATGGCACGAGACCAATCTATCGCATGGGACTCACTGGATGGTGAGTGTGGCCGTCGCGCTGTGCTGGAGCGGCGTTTGTGAGCCGGTTTGGCTGGCGGTGAGGAGATAGCTGTAGGTACCTGGCGTGTAGCCCTGCGGGCCGCTGCCACAGCCGGCGCTCACCGCGAGAAGTGTGGCGGCCACGAGAAGCACTGGAAGGTTGAGCCAGCCTGAGAGCTGCTTGCGCCGAAGCGCGAGTGGGCAGAGCAGGGCAAGGCACAGGAGAATGGCAAGCGCGGGATTTTCTGTGGCAATCGCACTCGCAGGCATCGGTGTGCCTCTGCTGTAGAGAGTGAAGCTGCCCTGGATCACCTGGCCGGAGGAAACTGGGTAGGCAAAGACCGGGCCCGCGCCGCAGACGGGAATATTCACGCTGAGCGACTCGGGCGGCGGATCGCATACCACCGCAACTGATCCGGTGAACCCGTTGACCGAGCTGAGGGTGTAGGGAATCGCGCCGCTTCCGGTGCGTGAGATGGTGATGTTTTCGCCGGTGATGGTGAAGTCGGGGGCGGGCGTTTGCGCCAGTGTGGGAGAAGGGGCAAGCAGAGTCAGCAGGAGCAGCGCGGGGTGAGGTAGCCGGAATCGGCGCGACGAGAGCATATGCAGCCTCCTCAACGTTTGGCACAAGCCTGTTCTGCGCATCCTTTATCTCGCGCTGCAGGGGGGCGGGTCAAGCGAGTTGCCGGAGTGAACTGCGCTACTGTGCGCCGCGGCGGCGAAGGATGGTCTTGATGGTCTCGAACATGATGAGGAAGTCGAGGCCCATGCGACTTGTGCTTGAGGTAGTAGAGGTCGAAGGAGAGCTTTTCGCGGGCCTCGGCCAGTGTGGCGCCGTAGCCGTAGCGCACCTGCGCCCATCCGGTGAGGCCGGGCCGGACCATGTGGCGCAGGGTGTAGAACGGGATCTCCTGCGCGAGCCAGGAGGTGAACTCCGGGCGCTCGGGGCGCGGGCCGACGAAGCTCATCTCGCCGCGCAGAACGTTCCAGAGCTGCGGGATCTCGTCGATGCGGGTCTTGCGCAGGAAGCCGCCGATCCGGGTGACGCGCGGGTCGTCCTTGGTGGCCCAGCGCGCGCCCTTGGCTTCGGCATCGGTGAACATGGTGCGGAACTTGTAGACCTTGAAGGTCTGGTTGTCGAGGCCGACGCGCGTCTGCGAGAAGAAGATGGGACCCTTCGAGGAGAGCTTGATGGCGAGCGCGACAAAGGGGAAGAACGGAAGGAAGAGCAGAAGCAGGAGGAGCGCGACGACAAACGAGGCGCTGCGCTGCGTGAGCTGGAGCGACTGCTTCATGTTGAAGCCTTCGCAGAAGAGGAGATTGCTGGGCCGCAGGCCTTCGAGCTGCAGCTTGCCGGTGAGCCGCTCGAGAAGGTTGCCGACCTCTTCAATCTCCACGCCGCGCATGCGCATGGCGAGCAGGTCGTCGACCGGGAGAGCGCCGCGGCGATCTTCCATCGCAATTACGATGCGGTGGATGGGCGGCTTCAGCGCGGCGACGCGGGCGATAACGTCGTGAAAGGAGCCGCTGCCGTCAGGGGCTTCGAGAAGCGGGCTGTTGAAGTCGATCACTTCCATGCCGGCTTCCTTGCGGCTGCGGATGGCGGAGACCAGGTGTTCGGCGATCTCGCCGTTGCCGAGCACGAATACCCGCTCGTGGAACATGGCCTTGCCGCTGATCCACTCGAAGGTGCGGCGCCACAGGATGAGGAAGGTGACGACCAGCGCGAGGCCGAGCAGAAGGACGTAGCGGGCGATGTCCACCTGCGGAAACATGAATAGGACAAGCGACAACAGAAGTGAAAGGCAGCCGATGACCAGCAGCAGGCGGAAGTAGATCTCCCAGGGCGCGGAGAGCTGCTGCGGCTCATAGAGGTCGAAATAATAGGCGCAGAGGATGGTGATGACGGTGAGGATGCCGATTTTGAGAATGCCGTGATGATCGGTGAGAACGCCCATCGTCGACGTCCCCAGGACGACCAGGCAGGCGACCAGGAAGCAGCCGCAGACGATCAGGGCCTCGCAGAAGAGGAGGATGACCGTGCGCGTCGGATAGTAGACGTTCAGAAATCGGATCATGGCGCGATCAAAACATCATTTACTTCAAGAAGAGCTTTCAAAAAGAGCTTTAGTTGACTGCGTCGTAGGTGTAATAGCTGTCCGCGGACGGCGGGTTCTTTACGGCGTTGAGAACAAACCCGATGATGTTTGAGGCTTTGAGCTCGTGTTGTGCGCGCTGGGCGATCGGATAGCTGGTGACGCCGGAGCGCGCGACCAGCAGAACCGCATCGCAGGCGCGGCCCATGCTCACCGAATCGGACACCGGAATGACCGGCGAAGAGTCCACGATGATCCAGTCGAAGTGATCAGAGGCCACGCGCAGCAGCTCTTCAAAGCGCGGGCTGCCGGCCAGATCGGCGGCCTTGTCGCCGACGCTTCCGCCGGGGATCAGCGCCAGGTTGTTGAGAAAGGGCGCGACCAGGCGAGAGGGCGCGCTGTTCGGCGAAGGCCTCTGGATCGCATCGACCATCTCGCATTTCCCGGAGAGATAGTCAGAGAGCCCGGGGTGGGCCTGGCAGCCGAAGTATTCCTGAAGGCTGGAGCGCCGCATGTCGCCATCGATCAGCAGCACCTTGCTGCTCTTGTGGAGCGCGAGCGAGAGAGCCAGATTGGCGGCGATGAAGCTCTTGCCTTCCTGCGGAACGCCGCTCGAGACGAGCAGCGACTGCAGGCGGTTCATGGCGCGGAACTCCTGCAGGCGGGAGCGCAGGCTGCGGAACTGCTCAACCATCGCGCCGCGCTGCTCGAGCGCCGGGAAGCGCTCGACGGCCAGGTTCCAGTCGGTGGAACGAAGTCCGTTCCAGGAGATTCCATTGCTGAGGACCGCCGGTGCGGGGAAGCTTTCGGGAAGGAGCCGGACCGGCTCGAAGACCGGCGGACGGCATGCGATCGACGGCGCGCGAGAAGCGCTCGGAGGCGGCCGGCGGAGGGAAAGGCTGCGGCTCGGGAGTGTCCATGCGCTCAACCGCAGGGCGGGCGACGACGGTCGGCGCGGCCGGCGGCACACGCTGCGGAGGCGGCGGAGGAGGCGGTTCGGTCTCGCTTCTCCGGCGGCCCCGTAAGCACGCTGCCGCTTGTGCTCTCCTCGCGTTCGGCCTGGCGCTCGGCTTCGGCTCTTTGCAGTGCTTCGTAAATGCGGCTCATCGGACCTGCCTTTCCGCAGTTCGACCAAAGAAGTGAATGGGCGCGCTCTTGTGGCCCGGAACCCATGCGCGACTCCTGAATCTCGTCTTTCGGAGCAATCATGAAGGACTGCATCTCGAGCTCGAGATCGGCGGCGACGGAGTTGATCGTCGCGGCGGTGATCTGCGTGCTCTGCTCGACGTAGCCGAGGATCAGCGCGTGCTCGCAGAGCAGATTGATGAGGCGGGGAATGCCGCGGCTGTGCTGGTGGATGAGCTTGGCGGCCTCGGGCGTGAAGATCGGCTTGGTCGCGCCGGCGATGCGCAGCCGCTCGACAATGTACTCGGAGGTCTGATCGGAGGTGAGCGGCTGGGTGCGGCACCACAGGAAGATGCGCTGGCGCAACTGGCGCACGCTGGGGTGGCGCAGCTTCTCTTCGAGTTCCGGCTGGCCGGAGAGCACGATCTGCAGCAGCTTCTCGGAAGACGACTCGAGGTTGGTGAGCAGGCGGATCTCCTCGAGCAGCTCCCAGGAGAGGTTCTGCGCCTCGTCGACCACGACGACGCAGGTCTCGTTCATGCGGAAACGCTCGATGAGCCAGCGGTTGAGCTGCAGAAGCATGCCGCTCTTGGTGCGCGAGGTGGGCGTGAGGCCGAAGTCCGAGAGCACGAATTCGAGGAAGTCGAGCGGCTCGAGCAGCGGATTGAAGACAAACGATGTGTAGACGCGCTCCTGGCTGAGCGCGCTCAGGGCGCGGCGCAGGATGGTCGTCTTTCCGGTGCCGACCTCCCCGGTGAGCACGGTAAAGCCTTTGCGGGCGAAGATGCCGTACTCGAGCCCGGCCAGGACCTCGCGGGTGTGCGGCATCATGTACATGAAGCGCGGGTCAGGGCTGGTGCCGAACGGACTGTTCTGTAGACCGAAGAACTTTTTGTACATGGCTCATCCACCTACATTCGCCAGAGGCGGATTCGCCGGTTTGAGACGGCGTTTGAACCAGCTTCCGTTCGCGGCCGCGGGTGAGTTCGCGGCGGAGTTGAGGGCAATGATGCCGAGCGTGGGCAGCTTGGTGAAGGCCCACACATCGCGCTCGGACCGAAGTGATTTGTCGCGGTATTCGAGATAAGCCGCGATGAGGAGGCCAAGGCCGAGCCCGAGCGCGAGTCCGCCGAGAGCGAACATCGGCCGCTTCGGTGAGGTCGGCTCATCGGGGAGATTGGCGGCGTCCATCAAGCGGAACTGCTCTCCCTGTTGTTGAAGCTCAAGTTCGGTGGCCATCTGCGAGTTTTGTTTCTTCGTCAGCAAAGTATTGTAGAAATCCTGTGCGGTCTGATAATCCCTCGTTAGTTCTTTGTACTTGGCCGCAACCAGCGGGCTGGCCTGCAGGCGGCCCTGGTACATTCCGATCTGGTGCTGGATGCCGGCCTGTTCGCGCCGCTTCTCCTGGACCGCCTCATCGATCGAGGAGATCTGGAGCCGAAGCTGCTGCACGCCAGCCGGCTCGACCCGGATGGGCGCGCCGGACGGTCCGAGGGTTGTGCCACCGGCGTTCTGCGCGATCTCCTTCTTCAGGTCCGAAATCTTGCGCTTGACCGTAACCACATCCGGATAATCGGGCGTGTATCGGCTGGCCAGGTCCGCTTCCTGATCCTGCAGCTTCTGGAGCTCGATCGCCTGTTCGGGGGTGGCCTGAGCAGCGCGCAGGGGTGAGGCCTTCTGTCCCGGCTCGGGCGTCAGGAAGTCGCGGCCCTGCTGGGCCAGCAGCGCCTCACGGTAGGAGCGCTCCTGGGTCAGCCGCATCAGCTCCTGGTTGGCTGCGTCGAGCTGCGTGTTCAGCGTGGTCAGCATGTTCATGTTGGCCTGCTGGTCGTCAGGTAGCGCACCCAGGTTCTCGCGCTGAAACGCGGCCAGCTTGGCGTCCTGCGCGTCGAGGTTGTTCTTGGCGTCGTTCAGCTGCTCCTCGAGGAACTCGGTCGTATTCTGCGCCGATGTCTGCCGGTCTTTCAGGTTTTCGCTGGTGAACATGGACGTGATCTGGGCGCAGACCTGTTGAGCTGTATGGGGATCGGCCGCCTTGAATGAGATGAAGAAGCCGGGAAGACCGCCGGCTCCGGAAATCTCGGAGTGGATCGGCTTGATCTCGATATCTTTCTGGACCTTGGCCACGCGCGTATCCATGTCAGATTTGGTGTCGCCCAGCCCATACTGCTTGATCAGCGGCTCGAGGCGCGATCGGCTGAGGATCTGCTCCTTCATGGAGGACAGCCGGCTGTCCAGATCATCGGCGATGACCGGCTTGACGTATGTGTCAGGGACCTTCGGCTGCTCGATGAGCACAAGGGTCTGCGATGTGTAGACCGGCGATATCCGATAGGTGATGGCAAAGGCGAGTAGCGGAAGCAGGACGGTTGGAATGACGATAACCATCCAGCGCCGCTTCAGGATCGCCAGGTAATCTTCGAGAGTGAGCGTACGGTGACCAAGCATAAGCGAGTACCTTATCGGCCGCTGACAAGCGGCGCGGGAGCAAAAGTGACGCCAAATCCAATGATGTTGTTGGTGCCGTTGAAGACATTGACACCGAAGTTGCCCTGTGACGCTTGATGAAGCGCGGTGTAGCTTCCAAAGCAGGACAGGGTTTCAGTAAGCCTGCGTGATACCTGCACGGCCCCGAACTCCGCGTTGTAGACGGGCACGATGCCCTGATAGGGCGCCAGGCCCACGTTGCGGGAGTAATTTCCGTTCAGTCCCAATTGCCAATCGCGGTTGATGGGGTGGGTCATCCCCACCGCAACCGTATCGGACATGGCGCCGAAGATGACCCCCGAACCCGCATTGACGCCGCGCGTATAGTTCGCCGTCAGGCCCGTGGTGCGGGTCGCGTAGCTCGCCGAGGCTGACCCCGCGAAAGACAGTCTGGAAGGCAGGGTAGTAAAGGTCATGCCATGGGTTTTCTGCGGTCCGAAGCTCAGGGTGGTGCTGAAGCGGCGTGACCACGACCGGCTGTAGTTCACGTTCACGCCCTCGGTTTCAATCCTGTAACTGGCGTACGTCGGATAAGTCGAGTAGTTGTAGTAAGCCTGGGCGCCGATCGAGTTGCGTGCATCGATCCGATAGTTCGGCCCGAAAGTGCCGGAGTAAGAATTTGAGCTGATGCCGGGATTACCGCCACCGGTGAAGCGCATGAGCTGCCACGATCCAGAGCCCTGGAGGTCCAGGCTGGGACCGATCTGCCAGGTGGCGCTTCCGCTGAGACCGTTGGCAAGGACATGGGCATAATTGGTCAGGATGTCCTGCGCGGGCCCGAGGCCAGTCTGCACCGGAAGCACACCGACATCTCCCACCCCGGCGATACCGGACAATCCGGTGGTCGGTGCTCCAGGAAGATAGCTGAGGCCGTCCGAGACCACGAAGACCCATGAGCGCGTTCGCATGACCTGCGAGAAGGCGAGATCTTGAAAGGTGCTCGAGGTGTAGTAGCCCGACCCCGAACTCCAGAGATAACCGCCGGAGTAGACCATGCTGAAAGGATCGCGCTCGCTCTTGGACAGATAGGCGAGATTTCCGCTGACGCCGGTGAGGGACTCGACCCCGCTCCCGTAGCCGGTCTCGAGCATCTCCGATCCGCTGAGCGCATAGGAAAGCGTGCCCAGATGGGTCGGCAGATTGAAGCCGAAGTTACTGGTCGGCATGCTGTTGGTGTCGGGCGCGGGTGAGTCCGCCTGCCCCCGCACAACCAGAGGAAGGCACATCAGGCACACCGCGACCGCGCTGATTCGCAGCGTCTTCGGGCGGCCACGATTCATGCGTCTACCTCTCATGGGACCACGACCGTATCGTTGGGCTGAAGAACGACGTCCTGGTTGTCTCCGCGCAGCGCCGCCTTGTAATTAAATCGAATCTTCTGCTGTTTTCCTTGAGGGCCACGCAAAATATAGATGCGAGTTTTGTGTGCGTAGGGGGTCAGGCCTCCGGCGGAGGCGATCGCCTGCAGCATGGTCATGCCGGGCAGCAGCGGAATGGGACCAACGTGGCCGATCTCGCCCACCATATAGATGTGCTGGCTATTAACGTTTTGAACTCCTACGGTTACGAGCGGATCCTGAATGTACTTCTTGTACTCTGCCGTCAGATTGCCGGTTAGCTGCTGCGGTGTCAGGCCAGCCGCCCTCACGTCGCCGAGCAATACCATGGAGATCATCCCGTCGGGGCGGACCGGGAAGGTGCCCGACAGGGTGGGCTCCTTCCAGACCGTGATCTGCAGCACGTCGTTGGCCTCGATCACGTAGGTAGAGAGGTCGACCGGGGCCGAAGAAGACGGAATGGCGGGGGCCGGGGGAGCGCTCTGGCTGGCCGGCTCGGGAGCGGGGGTAAGGATGGGCTTGGCAGCCTGTGCGGCCGAGCTCGCCACCAGGGCGAAGCTCGAGACCATCGACATGGCTCCGCTCAAAAAGACAAAGCGCTTCAGCGTTTTTGCGACAGACGGGAACGATGCCCT
The DNA here is from genome assembly GCA_963716225.1 of uncultured Verrucomicrobiae bacterium. Taxonomy (GTDB): domain Bacteria; phylum Acidobacteriota; class Terriglobia; order Terriglobales; family Acidobacteriaceae; genus Granulicella. The sequence continues at coordinate 3,701,751 of OY970299.1, forward strand.
CACGAGATGCTCTCCTGCTTAAGAATGTAAGCACAATGAATGCCAAAGCTTGGTTACGGCGGGTGCGCCCGAAGGTACCCTGTGCAATTTGCCCTTGAATGTGCCTCGAACCGCCGCCTCGTAACGGATTTACGCGGGGTTCGTCGAACCTTGACGATAGGCTCATATTACCGCTCGCCCTGTCAGACCCCAAACGTGGGCAAATTATTCCCACTGTTGTGCAAGAAGATTCTCAATCTGGCAGCTTCGAAGTGCAGTAGGCTGATTGGACCGGGGATTTGAAGGTGCAGGGAAACGGCACCCGAATTGCTCGTTCTGGTCATCGGAGAGGATCCTCGACCTATGCTGGTCACCCAACCCGCTGTCCATCCGGCCCCTCTGGCTCCGTCGAGCCAGGAGCGCGAGATGGCCCCCGTGCGTTCCGGATGGCGGCAGTTAATGCCGTACTTAATATTGCTTGCCTTCGTCGTTGCCATCTATTCGGGCGTCGTGGTCAAGCTCGTCCATGACTGGTACACGGACCCTGATTTCTCCCATGGCTTTCTGGTGCCGTTGTTTTCGGCCTACCTGCTCTGGAGAAAGCGCGACGAATTGCGCCGGACTCCCGTGCAGCAGAGCTGGGCCGGCGTTCCGCTGATCCTGCTTGCGATCGTTACGCTGTTTCTCGGGGTTTATGGCGCGGAGCTTTTTCTGTCCCGGATCTCGCTGGTCATGTTGTTTGCGGGTCTGGTCTGGACCATGGCCGGGCGGCACATGCTGCGAGAGGTCCGCTTTGCGCTGCTGATTCTTCTGCTCGCGATTCCATTGCCGGCGGTCGTTTATAACCAGATCACGTTCCCGCTCCAGATATTCGCCTCGAAAGTAGCCGGCGCGGTGCTTCCCGTTTTCGGCGTTCCGGTGCTGCGCGACGGCAACATCATCAAGCTGCCGTCGATGGACCTCGAAGTAGCCGAGGCGTGCAGCGGAATCCGCTCGCTGATGAGCCTGCTGACGGCCGCGATCTTCTACGGTTACTTTCTCGAGCCGAGTACCAAGCGGCGTGTGATTCTGGCTTTGGCTGCGCTGCCGATTGCGGTTGTGGCCAACAGCGCGCGCATCGTCGGAACCGGGCTGGCCGTGCAGTACTGGGATCCTGACAAGGCGCTTGGGTTCTTCCACGAATTTTCCGGCTGGCTGATCTTCGTCGTCTCGCTGTTCTGCCTGTACCTGCTTCACACTGCAATGAACATGCAGTCGCGGCTCTCGCGGAGGCGCGCATGAAGTCACCCAAGTTCTGGACGGTGCTCGTTCTGCTGGTGGCGTGCTTTACGACGCTGCGGCTGCGCGGTGACCAGGACCGCGTGCCGGCCACTGCGCCGCTCGAGCTTCTGCCGCAGAGAATTAATGGCTGGACCTCGCAGGACATTCCTCTCGATAAGGCAACCCTGGACATTCTCGGTGACGGCCGCTTTCTGAACCGCGTGTACACCGACCTCGGCCCGGCTGGCCGCCCGGTGGATGTTCCGATATCGCTGTTTATCGGCTACTTCCCGACGCAGCGCACCGGGCAGTCGATTCATTCCCCGCAGAACTGTCTTCCCGGGTCGGGCTGGTCGTTTTTGTCGTCCAAGGTGATCGATCTGCCCAGCGCCAACGGCCGTCCGTATCAGGTGGGTGAGTATCTGATCGGCAATGCGGGAGAGAAGCAGGTGGTGCTGTACTGGTATCTCGCGCATGGGCGCAGCATCGCCAACGACTACAAGGCCAAGGCGTACATGATGCTGGATGCGATTCGCTGGAACCGGACAGACGGCGCGCTGGTGCGCGTGGTGACGCCTGTCGCTCCATCCGAGTCGCTCGACCACGCGCAGCAGCGTGCCATTGGATTCGCTAACCAGGTCACTCCGATGCTGCCGCGCTTTATTCCCAACTGACCGTGCTTGCCCAAACCTTCAGATCGACTGTCTTCGCTTCCGGACTGACGCGCCCGGCACCAGGCAGCTCGCCCTTGATCTTTGATTCACTCGTTTGCGTTGAGTATGACGATGCCGGCCTGAGTGGCGGCTTCGGGAAGGAACTTTGATGACCATGTCTCCCAATCACCGTAAGGCCCTGCTCTCGGCTCTGGCTTCTCTCACGATCGTCGTTCTGCTGGCGGGTTGCACGCGCGACCCCAACGTCCGCAAGGTCAAATACCTGAACAGCGGCAAGGCATACGCCGCGCAGGGCAAGCAGAAGGAAGCAGCGATCCAGTTCTCGAACGCGATCAAAATTGATCCGCACTACGCGGACGCGCACTTCGAGCTCGCCAAGACCTACCTCAAGCTGGGCATCCCGATGGGCGCCTACACCGAGCTGATGCGCACCGTCGCTTCCGATCCGAAGAACCTGCAGGCGCGACTTGATCTCGGCCAGATGTTGATGGCCGGCCGGCAGTACCCGCGCGCGCTTGAGCAGGCCAATGCGATGCTCGCCATCGACCCGAAGAACGCCGACGCGTACGGCTTGAAGTCCGGCATTGCGATGGCGAACGGCGACCGCGCCGAGGCCCTCAAGGACATTCAGGAAGCGCTCGCGCTCGAGCCGAACCGCGCCGGATTCCACGCCCAGCTTGGCCTTATCCAAGGCTCCGATCCGGCCAAGGCCGGCGATGCGGAAGCGCAGGTGCGCGAGGCGGTGAAGCTCGACCCGAAGAACGCGCCCGCACATCTGTTGCTTTCGGCGATGCTGCAGCGCAAGGGCGACACGGCCGGCGCTTTGGCGGAAGCCCAGGCGGCCACCCAGGCGGATCCCAAGAACATCCGCGGTTGGGTTGCGCTGACCGCGCTCTACTTCCAGACCGGCGACAAGGCCAAGGCGGAGTCCACGCTGATGCAGGCAACCGACCAACTGCATGACACCACTGACGGCGCAGCGTTGCTCTACAACTTCTATCGCCAGACAGGACAGCTTGACCGCGCGCCGGGAGTTTACGCCGACCTTGTCAACAAGTATCCGAAGAGCGTGCCGATCAAGATGACATACGCGCAGGCGCTGGCCGACACTGGCGACTTCACCAAGGTGCAGCAGGTTGTCGATCAGCTTAATAAGACCAACGCGTCGGATCCGCAGGTTGCCGCGTTGAACGGTATGCTGATGCTGCGCTCCGGCAAGGTGAACGACGCGGTGACCGTCCTGCAAAAGGGTGCGAAGAATGCGCCCGACAATCTCGCCATCAAGTTCTGGCTTGGCGAGGCGCTGAAGGCCAAAGGCGACCTGCCGGGCGCGGAGCAGGACTTCCGCGCCGTGACTCTGGCCAATCCGGCCAACCTGCCGGCTCAGAAGGAGCTCGCCTCGATCGCCGCGCAGACCCACGACAACGCGCTGCTCGAGCAGGTGGCCGGCACGCTGGTCACGCACTTCCCCAATCTGGCCGACGGCTACGTGTGGCGGGCGGTCGCGGAAGGCAATCAGAACCAGCCCGATCAGGCTGAGGCTGACCTTCAGACCGCGCTCAAGAAAGACCCCAAAAATTCCGCGGCCCTCGTGATGCTCGGCGAGATTCGCTTCCAGCAGAAACGCTACCCTGAAGGCGCCCAGATGCTGCAGCAGGCGCTCGACGAAGATCCGCATCAATTGCCGGCCCTGCAGGTGCTCGTCAACTACTACATCTTCCAGCATCAGCCGGACAAAGCAATCGCACTCATTCAACAGCAGATTGCGAAGAACCCCAACAGCAGCGTTTTGTACGACGAGCTCGCCGAGGTGCAACTGGCCAACAAGGACGTCAACGGTGCGGTCAACTCGGCAGACAAGGCGCTGCAGTTGAACCCGTCCGATCCCGGAGCGCTGATGGCTTACACGCGCGCGGAAACCGGCATCGGCAACCCCGCCGCCGCGATCGCAAAGTGGCAGACGTGGACCAACGCGCATCCCACCGATGCCCGCGGTCCGCTGATGATGGGTACATTGGAAGAAGCCCGTGGCAACACAGACGGCGCCATGGACGATTACAAGAAGGCGCTTGCGATTCAGCCGGACCAGCCGGTTGCCGAGAACAACCTCGCCTACCTGATGCTCCAGAAGGGACAGGACGTAGACCAGGCGCTTTCGCTGGCTCAGTCGGCTCGCCGCGCGCTTCCGCACGCGCCCAACACGGCCGATACGCTGGCCTGGGCCTACTACACCAAGGGTATCTTCGGGTCCGCGCGCGATCTGCTCGAGAATGCATCCAAGGCGGACCCGAACAATCCGTCCATCCAGTTCCACCTCGGCATGGTTTACGTCAAGATGGGTAACAAAGCCGCCGCCACGGAACACCTGAAGAAAGCTGTCAGCCTCGCGCCGGCCAGCCAGTCTGGCAAGGACGCCGCCCAGGCGCTTGCCACATTGTGAGCTTGCGTCGAGCTTGCTCGTGAAGTTTGGGCGAGTTTCTCTCGTCGCCCAGTTTCATTCCCGCGTCGCTCATCGCTGTTTTTACGCGGCATTGGCGCGGGAATCGCCGCCGTGCGATCGGCCGCTGCCAGCGAATGCCGCTTAATGGCGCCCGGCGTATGGACCGGAAGCGTCCCGCCCTCGTAGCACACGAGTTCGCACGTGTTACGCCTGCGAGCGGAAGATAGGTTGCGGGTGAGGGGGCGCGCGCCCAGGTCCTGCGGGATCGCTTCGCAGGCATCGTCTGACGCCGAGCACTACTGACGCCCAGCACTGCGCGAATTCACTACGCTGAGATTTACAGCGGCATGCATGGCGGCGCGTGCTGCACATCGTCTGCGTGCGCTCTCGTGCTCAGCAGGGAAGCAGCGAACGCCAAGAAAATCAGGGAGTCCCGAAGGACTCCCTGTTAGGTTGTTGGAAGCTAAGGAAGATTACGCTGAGAAACGCGCGCTGAAGCGGCGGCGAGCCAAAGCTGCCGCGCCCAGCAGACCGGTTCCAAGCAGAGCAAGGCTGCTCGGCTCGGGAGTCGGAGCAGGAGCAAGAGCTGTGCCCGAACCCGAGAAGTCCAGGTACGTCGTCGCTACGCCGCTCGTGTTCTCCTGAGCGGTGAAGAAGAACGTCGCCGGAGTGTTGGTATAGCCGGTCTCGGTGAAGTAGCCGTTACCAAGGACGTCGATGGAGTTGTACCCGGTAGTGTTGGCCGTGTACCACGCCTCAGAGGTGAGTGTGAAGCTCACGGTCGTCGCGGTCGTTCCGGAACCAACGGTCGCCATGAAGATCGGGAGGCCGGCCGTTCCAGGTGAGTTGTAGATCAGAGACGTGCTGCTGGGGCTCATCGTGCCGAGAGGCAGAGTTCCCAGAGCTTGCCAGGTTACAGGTGTGCCATCCACGAACACGCTAAGCGTGCCGCTGGACGTACCCTTCACGTCATATGATGTGGGGCTGAGAGGCGGTGGGAATGTAATCGTTCCCGCAGTCTCGCTGAATGTATCGGGGCCCGCAACGGACATCGTTCCCGTTACAGATTGCGCCCTAGCCATGGTTGTAGAAGCTGCAAGTGCGGCTCCAAGGGCAAAGACCTTGACCAGCGTATTTTTCATAGTCCTCCTAAACTCCGCCTCCAGCGAAGTGCCTGAAAGTTGCTGCCACCTGAGCTGCAGACCCTCCCCAGGAACGGGGACCATCGGAAGCGTTGCCCGGTGGACCCCAACTACATCTGCAGTGCTCAACCATCTTTGAAGCAGAAAGGTTGGCAAACGGTTGTTCTGCCGCTCGAAGTACTTGAGTCACCATTTCGCGGTGACCATGCAGCAAACTGCACAGTCGCTGGAAAGCTTTTTCTCAATAAGTTTTGAGCATGCGCGAGGGCTTAACGCGTGCAGCGTTCAGGACTTAGCGCGCGTCCACGCCGCAAGAATGCACACAAAGTTCACGCTCGCGGACCGTTGAACGCGCGCCAAGGATCAGGGTGAAGGGATCAGCTAGTGGACGCGAAGCCAGGGATCGTTTGCGATTTCCACATCAGGGCTGCAGTCCTCGCTCGAACCGAGGCAAAACTGCAGTTGCATCCGTTGCAGTTTCTCGGCGAGGGCCATGAGGACGAACAGGTTCAGAGAGACACACTCGCGAGTGGCCATCTCCTCGGCGCGATCGCGCAGCGACGCGGGCAGATGCAGGACAACATCTTCAAGTAACTGGTCCTCAACTGCCATCGGGCTCTCCCTTGCGCATAGCAATTTCAAGCGCATAGCAATTTCAAGTATGGTTCGGCGTTGGGCGTGGACCAATGACCCGATGGTGTCAGCGCGCGAGCGAACGCGGAAGTGCTTCACCGGGCTTGTGGTTCTCGCTGTGTTGATGCAGTCGGCGATCAGATGTGGTCGATAGGCGAATCGAGTGACGCCGGCGCTGTGGTCGCTCGCGTCTTAGCGGCTCATCCAGCCACCGTCCACCGTGACCACCGTTCCCGTGACGTAGTCGCTCGCCGGCGAAGCGAGATACAGTGCCGCGCCCGCGAGGTCCTCCGGTCGGCCCCAACGCCCTGCAGGAATGCGCTCCAGGATCTGGCGGCTGCGGTCTGGGTCAGCCTGCAGCGCTTCCGTGTTGGTTGTCGCGAAGTAGCCAGGCGCGATCGCATTCACCTGGATGTTGTGTGCTGCCCACTCGTTCGCCAGCGCCTTGGTGAGCTGCGCGACTCCGCCTTTCGATGCCGCGTATGCAGGCACGCGAATGCCGCCCTGAAAGCTGAGCAGCGAAGCGATGTTGATGATCTTGCCTCCTGAAATGCGGCCTCCTGAACTGCGCGCGAGCATATCGCGGCCGGCGAGTTGCGATAGTTGGAACACGCTGGTGAGGTTCACCTGCACCACGCGCTGCCAGTCTTCCAGCTTGAACTGCTCGGCTGGATCGCGATGAATCGTGCCCGCGTTGTTCACCAGGATATCGACGCGTCCGAAGCGCTGCTTCACTTCAGCGAACAGCTTCTCTGCCGCCGAGGTATCGCTGAGATCGGCCTGGAACGCGGCCGCAGATCCCCCGATCGCTGCTGCTGTCTCGGTCGCCGCCCGGCGATTTCCATGCACCGCGACCTGCGCGCCCGCCTGCGCCAGCGCAGTGGCGATCGCGGCGCCCAGCCCGCTGGCTGCGCCGGTGACAAGAGCCACACGGCCGTCCAGCCGAAAGAGATCAAGGATGCTCGATGACATGCTTCTCCATTGCGTTTTACGTCTGAGAGTGACAGCATCAACAGACTACGGCAGAGACGCGACGGCCGTCTGCCAATCGCGTGCTCAGCTCTTGCGAACGCGAACACGAGCGCGCTTCGTTGAAGCAGCGGGAGCATCGGCGGGAGGCGCCGTGGACTCGCGCACCATCAGCTCCGGATCAACGCGCAACATTTCGGGCTGACGCTCGTTCGCCATTTTCTTGAGCAGCGTTGTTGCGGCCAGCGCACCCATCTGCTGCAGCGGCTGGCGAATCGTAGTCAGGCTGGGCACGTGGTAGCTGGCCGACTGAATGTCATCGAACCCGATCACGGAAACGTCCTGCGGAACGCGAACGCCGGCGTCATGCAGCGCGCGAATCGAGCCGATCGCAGAAATATCGTTGAAGCAAACCAGTGCTGTGAAGTCGCGGCGCCGCATCAGCAGTTGCTGGGTGCCGGGGTAGCCAAGCTCGGGCGATTGCATGTCCTTGTCGAGCTGGATGATGAGGTCGGGCGAGACGCGCAGGCCGAGCGTGCGCGCAACCTCCAGCGTGGCGCGCCAGCGGGCGCTCGAGTCTGAGCTGAACTCCTGTCCGCGCATGAACGCAATCTTGCGATGACCCAGACGGAACAAGTGTCCGAGCGCCAGCTCGGCGGCACGCGTGTCATCGAGAACAATATTTGTCACCCCGGGCAGCGGCGTATGGGCGGCGACCGCGACCGTCGGGGCCGGCGGCGGTTCGGTGAGGTGAGTATCGATCGCCAGGATGCCTTCGACCCCGCGCGAGTGCAGCAGGCGAGGATATTCCGCCACCAGGTCCGGGCGGTGCCGATGATGCGCCGTGAAAAAGAAGTATCCCTCCTGCATCAGGACGTCGGCGGCGCCCGACAGCACCTGCGCGTGGTAGCCCTCGCCCAGCACCGGCAGCAGGATGCCGACCGTGCAGGTATTGGTGCCGCGCAGCGAGCGGGCGATGAGGTTGGGCCGGTAGCCGAACTTGCGCGCCGCGGCCTTCACGCGCTCGCGCGTGGCCTCCGGGATCGAGCGGTTCGGCGCGTTGTTGAGCACGAACGAGACCGTCGCCGGCGAGAGATCGAGGTACTCGGCGAGCATCTTCAGGCTGACGCGGGCACCGGGCGGCGGCGTGGATTTCTCTTGGGGCATTTTGGGGAGTAGTGTACCCCGCCCGCCCGGCAGGCGAGGAGACTCATAAGAGGACCTATTTTGAACGACTTTTCAACCGGACTTTCGCCTTATCATCGTCTTTATGGAACAGCTCCACTTCAGCGACTACAGCGAACAGAAGCAGAGCGGCGCCTTCTTCACCCCAGACCCCGTGGTCCGAACGCTTGTCAAATGGGCTGTACGTAGCAAAACAGACAGAATGCTAGACCCGTCTTGCGGTGATGGGCGCTTTATCGCCTGCCACGCGAGAAGCGTCGGAATCGAACAGAACCTATCTGCCGCGTCCGCCGCCATGCAGGCCGCCCCCGGGTCCCTAGTACATGAAGGCGATTTCTTTTCTTGGGCACTTCACACCAAAGAACGATTCGAATGCGCGACGGGCAATCCTCCATTTATCAGGTATCAGTCATTCAAAGGCGAGATGAGGTCTAACGCGGCTCAAGCATGCGCCAGAGTGGGTGTGTCGTTCTCTGGCCTTGCTTCCTCGTGGGCTCCGTTCCTTGTGGCAGCCGCGAGCCTGCTCAAGCCAGGCGGACGGATTGCATTTGTCGTACCAGCAGAGATTGGCCACGCACCATACGCAAGACCCCTGCTTGAGTTCCTTATTAGCAACTTTGGACATGTGCGAGTCGTTGCAATCCGAGAGAAGCTGTTCCAACTGTTGTCTGAAGATTGTTGGCTTCTTTTCGCCGAACAATTCGGTGAAAGCACAAGTCAGATCGAGATCACGTTTCAAGACCGCTTTAAATACACTCCAGTCCTCCCTAAGACATTCACCACAATCTCAGTCGAGGAGCTTCGGAATGACTGGAATTTTCGGCTGCGCCCGTTCCTATTGCCGCCGGCCATTAGGAGCTTATACCGCATGGCTAACGACGACCCCGGCACATTTCGGCTGGGAGAGGTGGCGCGAATAGGTATTGGCTACGTAAGCGGTGCCAACGATTTTTTCCACCTTCGGCCCTCTTCCGCCGAAAAGTGGAAGATACCCGAAACTTTTCTGCGTCCGACTGTACGAAATAGTAGGGTTTTACAGAACCCGAAACTTGGAAAACGCGATGTGCAGAACTGGCTCTCAGCAGACGAGCCGGTATTACTCCTAAATCTTCCGAAGGATAGCCGGTTTCCGATTGCAGTCTCGCGATACCTAGACTCTCAGGAGGGACAAACGGCGCGACATGCATTCAAATGCAGGAGCCGAACGCCTTGGTATTCGGTGCCCGACGTTCGCACGCCAACGTTCTTTCTTTCCTACATGTCGGGCGAGTACCCCAGCCTTGTTAGAAACGAAGCGCGGTGCACCTGCACAAACTCCCTACATGCGGTACAGCTGACGAAGCAGGAATACGCGGTCGAGGTCGAACGGTCATGGAAATCTCTCTTTACGCAGCTGAGCTGCGAAATTGAAGGGCACCCGCTTGGTGGGGGCATGCTGAAACTCGAAGTCCGAGAAGCTGCAAACATTCTGATGGGCGCTGATTCCTTATTAACCTCTTCGTGTGCGCGCTCACTAGAAGACGGGTTAGAGACGCTACGCGGCTGGAGACATCATGGCAACTGCTAAGAGGGCCGCACAGAAAGCGGCAGCCACTGCGGGCAAATGCCTCTGGATTTCCGAATCGTCGGCCCTTCGAAACTTTGCCACTTTTGCAGGAAAGACCCAAGGGCAGCAACATATCAAGCCTTTGCACTGGTACATGGCTTCGCGCTTGGTAGTCGAAGGCGGGTTCCGCCCCGAAGACATCACCCCGCGCCCTCCATTTCGCATCGTCAAGAAAAAAAAAGGTGGCCCGCCCTTGCTGGAGTTCGATCCATCTGTGGCGACCGGTTCGGAGGCGACGGTGCTGGGCGGCCTGAAAACTAAGGACGTCGATGTCGTCGCTGCTAAACCAGGCATCGGGCCGGTCTTAGCCATCTCATGTAAAGGTATTACTGGCGCTCTTCGCAATCTGACCAATCGCATGGAAGAGACCATCGGCGAGTGCACTAATCTCCACATCACGTATCCCGCGTTGGTGTTCGGCTACTTCTTCGTTATCCGGGCAAATCGAACGTTGGGCGCTGCCGCAGAATTGATCAGCGAGGCAGACGAAGAGTCTCCCCAGAAACAGCTTGCAGCGAACGACATAGCAATTGGAGAAGGCGGCGAGCCGGTGGAAGCGATCATTCGTTACCACGCTGCCCTGCGCGACCTCCAAGGACGCAGGGGCATTCGAAATGACGTGAGTCGTTACGAAGCTGTAGGGCTGACATTGATCGAGGTCGAGGGTGAGAACCAAGGATTAAGCTTCGACCATTTTCCGCCAGCTGAGAGCCCCCTACGAATCGAAGACTTTTTCCCAACGCTATATTTGCGATATGACGAGCGTTACGTATTCGGAGCGCCCGATCTCAAGAGTGTGACTGGCAGACTTTGCTGGAACGAAGACTCTCCCGCATTCAAGGTCGAAGCTTTAAAGGGCGCCGGCTATGCGCCCCGGATCGCTTGATCAAAGAATGTTGTCTGCGTGCAATCCGAAAGGCGCGGCCGAAGCGCGCGGTAAAGACGGCTCCGCTCTGCCGAAGGCGGTCGTGAAGTCCGCAAGACGTAATGACTAAATTGCGTTCCTGTCCGCAGGGCCCGCCCCCCGAAATTCCTGTCAAGCCCCCACCGCCGTGGAAATCCCCCTAACCCCAACAAACCAAACCGATAACTCCAAGTCAAAATATCCGGAAATAATTCCACTCAATTTTCTACAATAGAGATAGAGACAAAATTCCAAGGCTGCCACAGGCGAAACACGCCCGGCAGCCTTTCCCTTTAACCCAAACCCACCGAGGCCGACCCATGAAACACGTCCAGATCCTCTCGCAAGCCCCATCCACTCGCCGCACTACGCTCCCCGATCACGAACACGCCGCCCGCCAGGCCCGCGCCAAATCCCTCGGCCTGCCCCGCACATCAAAACCCGCCCCACCGGCACAGAAACCCGCACTCTTCCTCACCCACCGCCTCTCCCAACCCGAAATCGGCGGCATCGACTAGCCACTCTAGCCGCGAGGCCGCCCGCACTAGCTGTGGTCTTTGTCCGCGGCTCCCGCTTCTAGGCAACCCGAGGCTTTAGCCTCGGGCCTCACACGCGCGTCAAAGCGCGCTTCCGCTCTGCCGAAGGCCGGAGTGGAGGCGAAGCCGAAACGACTGAACTGCCTTCCTATCTGCCGCGCACAAACCTACAAGGAAAACAAATGAACTCCGAAGTCCTGACTCCCGAACCCACCAAATTCCAGTGCCGCCACATCTTCACCGACGGCCATCGCTGCGGCAGCCCCGCCCTGCGCGGCGCCGAAGGTCCCGAATCCTTCTGCTACTACCACCACAACTCGCGCCGCCCCATCCAGCATGAGCCCACACGCAAGCGCCGCCAGTCCCGCTTCACCCTCCCCAACCCCTGTGAATTGTCAGATCGCTCGGGCATCCAGGCCTCCATCGGAGAAGTCCTCCGCCGCATCGCCTCCAACGAGATCGACCCGCGCCGCGCGGGCCTGCTCCTCTACGGCCTCCAGATCGCCAGCCTCAATCTCCCCAAATCCAACCCCCGCGAACAGACCCCGGAGCCCGTCTCCGAGGTCACTCACGATCCCCGGCACGGTCTCCTCGCCCCACCCGCCGAGCTCCACGCCAACGAACCGAAAAGCTCCGTCGAACTCCTCCTCGAACAGTTCGACGACGCACCCACCATCAACATCCAGGCCAGCGCCGAAGCCACGACCACCACCGGTCATCCCCTCAAGTCCATCCTCAAGCCGAATTGCGTGAAGACTTTGCGCAAAAAAGTATGGGGTACGGGTACCTCCATCGAATCGCGCGTACAGCCGGCGGCCGGGAGTGCTGTAGATCTGGACGAGGGCGAGGGCTTCGTTCTGCTGGGCGGTGATGATCGAGAGCTGGACGCATTCACGAGAGCATTCTCGCGGAAATGTTCTATCGTAGACGCGGATTCAAAAGCTGCCTTGCACGTTGGACGGTGAGGTGCACATGGTTCGTGATCTCGGACGTGGACTCTACAAACGGCTGCCTGCTTTTGCGCTCGTGGTCGCGCTGACGAGTGGTGTGTGCGTTTGCGCGCAGACGCCGGACGAGGGAGGCGTGAGCTTCGACGGCGGCGGCCAGGAGGTGCTGCAGAGTATCTTCGTGCCGTATATACCCAATGCGCCGTTCAGCTTGACCCTGGCGGCGGAGTGGACGCGGCCGATGAGTAACGGCGGCACGTTCACGACCGCCAACAGCAGGCCGATCAAGCGTGACAGCGAAGGCAGAATCTACCAGGAGCGCTGGCTGATGGCGCCCAAGGGCAGCAAGATTCCATCGCAGATGAGCTGGATCCAGATTGCGGATCCTGTGACGCATACGCTGACTCAATGCAACGTCCGGCTGAAGGTTTGCGAGCTGTTGACCCTGAGAGACTCGGTGACGCTTCGGTTCGATCCTGACCGGTTCAAGTCGGGGCTGCTGAGGGACAACAAGGGAGCAGTGACGGGGACGCACACGCATGAAGATCTTGGCCCGCAGGTTTTCGCAGGGATGCTGGTTCATGAGTACAAGGACACGACGACTGTGAACGCGGGCGTGCTCGGCAACGACATGCCCATGTCGACGGTGCGGCAGTATCGGTTTTGCGAGGAGCTTGGATTGAATCTGAGTTCTGTGGTGGAGGCGCCGCAGATTGGCCGGCAGAGTTTTACGGTGACGGAGCTTACGGCGACGGAGCCTGATGCGTCGTTCTTTCGGCCTCCTGACGGGTACAAGGTGGTCGATCATCGCAAGGGTGCGGCGGCGGAATAGATTCGCGTCTGGCGCTAGCGCGTGGGCAGGGTGCAGGGGAAGAAGATGGAGATGACCGTGCCGGGGTGGATGGGGTCGGTGGAGGAGCGGATGGAGATGTGCCCGTCGTGTTTGGCGACAATTCCGCTGACGACCCAGAAGCCCAAGCCGGTGCCTTTTTCGGCTTTGGTGGTGTAGAAGGGCTCGAAGATCCGCGCGAGGTGGTCGCGCGGGATGCCGGAGCCGGTGTCGGCGATGGAGAGGCGGACGCCGGGCTGGCCGGTGGCCCAGCGGCGGGCGCGGTGGACGGAAAGCGCGATGCGGCCGGGCTGTCCGGGCGTGGATGCAGTGGGGGGTGTGGCTTCGATCGCGTTGAGAAGAAGGTTGTCGATGACCTGGCGGATCTCGTCAGGGAAGCCGGTGATATGGAGGCCGGGGGCGATGTGGCCGAAGAGCTGGAGGCCGAGGTGGAGGGCCTTTTCGCGGTAGATGGCGATGGATTCGCCGGCGAGGATGGAGAGGTCGAGCTGGCGGGAGGTGGTGCCGACGCGGTAGTAAGAGAGGCTCTGGCGGACGATGCGGGCGACGCGGGTGAGCTCGGAGTCGGCGGTTTCGACCAGGGCGCGGGAGTCGGGGTCGAGCGGAGCGTTCTTGAGGAGATAGAGGACGTTGATGACGGACGAGAGCGGGTTGTTGATCTCGTGCGCGAGGGAGGCGGCGAGCTGGCCGGCGGCGGCGAGCCTTTCGGTTTTGCGAAGCCGGTCCTGCTGCTGGTCGAGGGTGTGGCGGGCTTCGCGGAGAAGCTCGGCTTTGTGCTGTAGGACGCTGATGGCGCGATCGCGCTCGTCGTCGGTGGCGAGGCTGGTGTAGGTCTCGTCGGGTATGACGTGGGAGTGCTCGGCGCAGACCAGGCGGAAGCCGTCGTCGTGGCTGTCGCGGCCGAAGGTGGAGAGCGAGTAGCCGCAGAGGAGCGAGAATTTGTGGGTGCGCGCAAGGTGGTTCCAGAGGCGCTCGAGCTCGAGGGCGGCGGTGGGATTGGACTCCGCCCAGAGGAGGGCGACCATTTCGCCGAACGCGGCAATGGGAGCGGCGGAGCTGCCGGTGGCGAGGGCGGCGCGGGCGATGATGTCGCCGATGAAGACACGGAAGCGCTCGGGATCGGGGTGGCCGTCGACCATGAACTGGTCGAGGGTGCGGGCGGCGTCGAGCGAGACGAAGCGGTTCTGGCGCTGGGCGAGGAAGAGATCGATGCCGAAGGTGGCGAGGCGGGCGGCCAGGGCGCGGCGGTGGGGCTCGGTGGCGATCACGATGCCGGCGCCGCCGGCGCCGAGCGCAGCGCCGATCGACCGAGTGATGTTGTCGAGGAGCGCGGAGTCGTCCTGGTAGAACTGGACGGCGTGATGGTGCGCGTCGGCGTCGGGCTGGGCCGAAGGTGAAAAGATTTCTGTGGAATTCGCTGGATGCGCGGGCGATATATCCGCGCCGGCCGCGAGGTGGCTACGCTTCGGCGTAAGTGGAGACCGTGGAAGAGTTTAGGCCGAAGCGCGACGGCCGGGCGGAGAGCTGGGTCCTGTCTTTTTGCCGCCGGCGGGCGGCTATGGGGCGGTTTTTAGGGGGTCGAGAGTGGGGGAGCAGCGTAAGTTCGCAGAAATATTGTGTTGGCTGACGATTTTTTGGTGGCGAAGCGGGTCGCTCCCGGATATAGTTTGGCGACTTGCCAAAACCTTAGTTGCACGAAGCTGCGCCGGAAGCATGAGTTTGTCTCAATGCCGGACGCGGAGCTTTGGGCCGTGGAGTGTGCCTGTGCGTCTGCCTGTCCGTCGTGGTGGGGTTCTTCTGTCGTTTGTGGGTCTTTCGGTTGCGTTGCTGGCGGGATGCGGCGGCGGCGGGACGGGCGCGGGCGGTGGTGGCGGGCAGCAGACGGGGAATCCGGTGCCGGCGATTGCGTCGGTTTCGCCGGCGAGCGTGACGGCGGGCGCGGCGGCGCAGACGCTGACGGTGACCGGATCGAGCTTTGTGAACGGCGCGGTGGTGTCGTTCAACGGCACGACGGTGGCGACGACGTATGCGAGCTCGACAACCTTGACGGCGACCGTGCCGGCGGCGGCGCTGAGCGCGGGTGAGTCGGCGAATGTGACCGTGACGAATCCGAGTCCGGGCGGCGGGACGTCGGGGACGGTGACGTTTGCGGTGATGAGTCCGACGCCAAAGGTGGCGGGGATTTCGCCGACGAGTGTGCCGCAGGCGCATGACGTGACGATCACAATTACCGGAACGGGGTTTGAGTCGAACTCCACCGTCGAGTGGAACGGCACGGCGCTGCCGACGACGTTTGTGAACTCGACGACACTGACGGTGTCGCTGTCGGCCGACCAGTTGCAGAGCCTGGGGACGGAACAGATTACGGTGAACAATCCGGGGCCGGGCGGAAGTGCGACGGTGCCGGTAGCGGTGCTGGTGTATCCGGTTCCGAGCATCACTTCGATTGCACCGGCGAGTGCGGCGGCGGGATCTGCGTCGCTGCAGATCACGCTGACGGGAACGAGCTTTGTTACGGGGTCGGTGGTGTTCTTCGATCAGACGGCGATTGCGACGACGTATGTGAGTGCGACGTCGATTACGGCGATGGTGCCGGCGGGTCTGCTGGTGAATGGGCACAACGCGGCGGTGGCGGTGCAGAACCAGACGCCGATCGTGACGATGTCGTCGCCGATGACGTTTGCGGTGACCGCGCCGGCGCCGGTGCTGACGACGATTTCGCCGTTGACGGTGGCGGCGGGGCTGAACGGGGGGACGATCCGGCTGACGGGCACCGGGTTTGAGCCGGGGTCGGTGGCGCAGTGGAATGGGGCAGCGCGGACGACCGGGTTTTACAACCCCACGGTCTTGCTGGTGAATTTGACCGCGGCAGACCTGGCGAGTGCGGGGACTGGGCAGATTACGGTGAACAATCCGGCGCCGGGTGGAGGCACGAGTGCAGCGCAGACGCTGACGATTGCGGCGCCTCCGGTAATCACTGCAGTGAGCCCGTCGACATTGCAGGCGGAGAGCTATAACTCGACCGTGAGCCAGACAATCACGGTCACGGGAACGAACTTCGACCCGAAGGCGACGCTGCTGGTGAGCGGTGTGCAGGAGACGATCGTCTCGCAAACGACGACACAGATTGTGGCGACGATCGGGGCCAACCAACTCGACTTCGCCGGTGTGCTCGCGGTGTATGTTGTCAATCCGGAGCCGGGCAATTCGTGGCTGGAGTCGAAGCAAGGAACGTTGAACGTGATCAGTCCGATGGCACCGTTCAGCGTGAACCCGGCGGCGGCGCAGGTGGGCAGCGCGGACCTTAAGGTCGCGCTTTACGGCGGGGGATTCTTCCCGGACAGTGTGGTCGAGTGGAATGGTGTTGCGCTGGCGACGACGTATTCATCGTCGGGCTCGCTGACGGCGACGATTCCGGCATCGCTGCTGACGATCCCGGGAACGGCGACGGTGAGCGTGCTGACGCCGGAAAACCTGGGAGCAGCGTCAGCGACACAGGGGTTCAGTGTGTTCGTCGCGATGCCGATCAATGACCTGGTGTGGAACTCGCATGACGGACTGTTGTATGCGACGATCGCGGGCAGTGGCGGCCCGGGGCTGGGCAACAGCCTGGTGGGTATCGACCCGACAACGGGAACGGTGCAGCGCACGATTTTTGTAGGCAGCGAGCCGAACCGGTTGGCGATTTCAGATGACGGCACGCAGGCGTTTGTGGGGCTGGATGGAGCGGGCGCGGTGCGGCAGGTGAACCTGACGACGGGAACGGCGGGTGTGCAATGGACGCTGTCGGCGGGGGCACAGACCTATTCGAGCCCGCCGTACAAGGCGTCCAGTTTGGCGGCCGTACCGGGCGAGCCGAGCTCGGTGGCGGTGTACTCGACCAGTGGCGTCGTGCAGATCTTCGACTCGGGTGTGGCGAGGGCGAATTCGAGCACGGGGTTGAACACGTATTTCGGGAACAATTCGGGTGGGCTGACATTCGGATCGTCAGCTTCGACGCTTTATCTGTCGGCATATACGACGAGTAATTATGCGTATGTGCTGACGGTGGACAGCACGGGCATCACCGGATACAAGCAGCTTGCGACGAGCGGGGGCGGGCAGACGGTGCAGTACGACAACTCGCGGCTGTACTTCCCGAACGGCATTGTGGCCGATGCGAGCACAGGCGCAACGGTGGGCCAGTTCTCGGTGACGCAGAGTTATTCGACGACACCGGTTCAGGCGCAGGGGCCGGTGGTTTCGGAGTCGGCGCTGAACCGTGCATGGGTGCTGCCGGACAACTACGGCAGCTTGTCGCAGGTGGTTGCGTACGACGAGACGACGTTCAATCCGGTGACGTCGATTGCAGTGACCGGCCTGGGAATGGTGTCGACGGCAATCGGGAACAACAATGTTCCCGCAGACCTGGTGCGCTGGGGGCAGAATGGGCTGGCATTCCACACGGGCGGCCAGTTGTACCTGCTGCACGGAGCGATCGTGAAGGATACGAGCAGCTCGCCGGCGGATGTGCAGGTGACGGCGCAGGCGCCGGCGACGGTGACCACGGGCACGGCGTTCAACATCACGCTGCAGGTGAACAACGCCGGACCCAACGATGCGCAGGGCGTGATGCTGACGGCGAGCCTGCCGGGAGCGTTGATCTTTGGAAGCGCGACGGCGTCGCAGGGAAGCTGCACGGGAAGCGGCGTGCTGTATTGCGATCTGGGCGCGATCAAGAACGGCGCGAATGCGACGGTGACGATTACGGCGATGCCATCGACGGCGGGGACGGACCAGATCAATGCGGCGATCGACTCCCAGAGCTACGACCCGAACGCGTCGAACAACAACGCGACCGCGACGACGACGGCGAGCGGATCGCTGTACAGCCGGGTGCCGGCGATGACAAGCCTGTCGCCGAACGTGGTGCAGTCGGGAGGGGCGAGCTTCACGCTGACGGTGAACGGAAGCGGCTTCACGTCGGCTTCGACGGTGGAGTGGAATGGAGCGGCGCTGCCGACCAGCCTGGTGAACTCGGGACAGTTGACGGCGACGGTGGACTCGTCGCTGATCACGAACCTGGGATGGGGCGAGGTGACGGTGGCGACGGCGGCGCCGGGCGGAGGGAACTCGGCAGGCCTGCCGGTGAGCGTGTACAGCCTGCTGCCGGTGCCGGTGAATGCTATGGTGTGGGACCCGTTCACGCGGAAGCTGTATGCGGTGCTGCCGAGCACGTCGACCAGCATCACGGGCAACAGCGTGGTGTCGATTGATCCGACGACGGGAAAGACGGGAACGCCGGTGCAGGTGGGCAGCGAGCCGAACCTGGTTGCAGAGACGACAGGGGGCAACTACTTGTACCTGGGAGTGAGCGGAGCGAAAACGCTGGCTCGATTCAACATGGCGACGCAGGCGGTGGACGCGACTGTAGCGCTGACGTCAACTGCGGTGTATCCGACGGGACCGGTGGCGGCGACGAGCGTGGCGACGATGCCGGGCCTCGAGAACAGCGTTTCCGTTGGGAATGTCGGGATCTTCGACTTCAGCGGAACGACGGCGACGGAGCGGCCGACCTCGAAGCTTTGGGGCGCCACCGGTGTTCGCGGATGCCGGGGATGCGTACACGAGCGGATTGAGCCGATACACAGTGGACACGAACGGCGCGCACCTGGTCGACACCGAGGCGATGCTGGGGATGGGCGGGTTTACGCAGATGATCGCGCTGGACAATGGCCTGGTGTACGGGCCGGGCGGCGGGATCGTGGATGCGCGAACAACCCCGATGACACAGGTGGGCCTGCTGCCGTATGGCACAGGGCCGTACTATACGGGGCTGGCAGGCGGCGGGGTTGTTCCTTATGCAGCCGAGCAAAAGAGCTTCAACGTCGGAGTGAATACTGCGGGCACGTGGCTGCTGTTCCTGGCGCGTTTTGATACGGAACATTTCGTTCAGGAGGATTCGTTCGAGTTGCCGGTGAACGGAATCGTGGAGAATCTTTCCGGAATGCGCTGGGGGCAGGATGGCCTGGCGTATATCCTGACCAGCGGCATCGATGGCTCGACGCCGACAGAGATCATGGTGATGCGCGGACCGTGGGTGCTGCCGGCGGAAGCGGTGGCGAATGCGGCGCCGACGCTGACTTCGGTAGGGACGGGGAGTGTCGCGGTTGGGAGTGGGAATCAGCGGGTGACGGTGACGGGAAGCGGGTTCCTGCCGGGCGCGAGCGTGGTGTGGAATGGCGTGGTGCACGATACGACGTTCGTCGATGCGCAGCACTTGAGTGTGGCGGTCGGCGCGGCGGAGGTTACGAGCGCGGCCAGTGTGAGCGTGACCGTGCGGAATCCGGGCTCGGGTGACTCGAACGCGGTGACGGTGAACGTGCAGTAGACGCGCGGCGGTGCTCGTGAGCTCGGAAGGTTAGGAGCTTAGGAGCACCGCTGTCGATTGCCTGCTGATTGTTTGCTGATTATTTGCGAGATGTTACTGCCAGCCGCCGCCGAGCGCGGAGTAGAGCTGGACGAGGGTGAGGGCCTCGTTCTGTTGCGCGGTGATGAGGGAGAGCTGCGCGTTGAAGAGGTTGGTGTCGTTGGTGAGGACCTCGAGGTAGCTGGTTGCGCCGCCGTTGTAGCGGTCGCGGGCGAGGCGGGTGGCGTCCTGGGCGGCGGCGACGAGCTTCTGCTGCTCGATGCGCGTGTCGCGGGTTTTCCGGGCGGCGATGAGGGAGTTGGAGACGTCGCGGAAGGCGCCGAGGATGGTCTTCTGGTAGTTGAGGACCATCTCCTGTTTTTCGGCTTCAGAGAGCTGGAGCTGGCCGCGGAGCTTGCCGCCTTCAAAGAGCGGCTGGGTGATGGAGCCGGTGCCAATGATGGCGCTGAAGAGGTTGGCGAAGTTCTGGCCACCGACTCCAGCTTCACCACTGAGGGCGAGCTGGGGGAAGAACTGCGCGCGGGCGACGCCGATGTTGGCGTTGGCCGCCTTGAGCTGGGCTTCAGCCTGTTCGATGTCGGGGCGGCGTTCGAGGAGCTGTGAGGGGATGCCGGGCGGCAGGTCGGCCGGCGGCGGCGCGAGTGCGGTGGGGTCGGTGTGAGCGACCGGGCCGGGGGTTTGCGCGAGCAGCAGGCGGAGGTTGTTTTCGGTCTGCTGGATCTGCTGCTCGAGTTGCGGGATTTCGGAGGATGCGGTGTAGAGGAGCTGCTCGGCCTGGCGAACGTCAGAGAGCGGAGCGGCGCCGCCGGTCTCGAGCTTCTGGGTGAGCGAGAGCGAGTTCTGGCGGGCGGAGAGGGCGTTCTGGGCGACGGCGAGCTGGGCGTCGAGCGCGCGGAGCTGGAAGTAGTTGGTGGCGACTTCCTGTACGAGGGTGACGCGGACGGCGCGCTGCGCCCACTGCTCGGCGAGGAGGATGTCGCGCTGGGCTTCCGTTTGCTTGCGGTAGAGTCCCCAGAAGTCGGGCGTCCAGGAGCCGGAGAGGCCGAAGCTGACCGGCGGGGTTGTCTGGAAGGAGGACGGGAGGTTGGTGCCGCTGCCAGAGAGCGTGGCGCCGAGCTGTGGGAACTGCTGCGCGCGGGTGATGCGGACCTGGGCCTGCTGCTCGAGGATGTGCTGCACGGCGATGCGGAGGTCGAGGTTGTTTTGGAGCGCGGTGCGGATGAGGTCCTGGAGTTCGGGCTCGTGGAAGACGGTCGACCATTGCTGGTCGGCGATGGAGGTCGGTGAGGAGACGTCGGTGTTGTCGGGGCCGCGGAAGGTTGGTGGAGCGGGGACGGCAGGGCGCGTGTATTTGGGACCGACGTTGCAGCCGGTGAGGGCGACGGTGAGCGCGACGAAAGACAAAATACGGAGGTCCTTCGCTCCGCTCAGGATGACGGCAGACTTATTGGCGTGCGTTTGGAGGCGCGGCATTAGTGGAGGCCTCCTTCATTGCGGGGGGCGGCGTGGGCGTGGGGGCTGTCGGCGGCGGCAGGGCTTTCGAGGGCGGCGCGGCGGCCCAGGTCGCGGGGGTCGATGTCGTGCTTGGAGTCCATGGTGGTACCTTTGCCGCCGCGGCGGAAGCGGTGCGAGATGTACTCGACGACCGAGAAGCTGACGGGGATGAGGAGGATTCCGAAGAAGGTGGCGAGGACCATGCCGCCGATGACGACGGTGCCGAGGATCTGGCGGGAGACGCCGCCGGAGCCGGAGGCGAGCCAGAGCGGAATGCAGCCGAAGATAAAGGCGAACGCCGTCATCACGATGGGCCGGAAGCGCAAACGCGCGGCACCGAGTGCGGCGTCAGAGATCGACTGGCCCCTCTTGTAGTTGGCGACGGCGAACTCAACGATGAGGATGGCGTTCTTCGCGGAGAGGCCGATGAGCATGATGAGGCCGATGGTGGCGAAGATGTCGTTCTCGAGCGAGCGCATGGAGATGGCGAGATATGCGCCGAGGATGGCGACCGGCGTGGAGAGCAGAGCGCTGAAGGGAAGCGACCAGCTTTCGTACAGCGCGGCGAGGATGAGGAAGGTGATGAGGATCGAGAGCGCGAAGACCGCCCATGTGGGCACGCCTTGTTCCGCTTGCTGCTCCTGGAAGCTCATGCCGGAGTAGTCGAATCCCATGCCGGAGGGCATGGATTGCTGGAAGACCTCTTCGAGCGCGTGGCGAACCTGGCCGGATGAGTAGCCGGGAGCACCCGTGATGTTGAGCTGCGCTGCGGGGTATTCGTTATAGCGCAGGATGAACTCGGGGCCGGTGATCTGCTTGACGTGCACGAGCGAGGAGAGCGGGACCTGGCTGCCGTTGTTGGAGCGCACGTAGAACTGGTTGATGTTGTTGATGTCTGTGCGCGAGGTCCCTTCGGCTTCGACGTAGGTCTGCCACTGGCGGCCGAAGCGGTTGAAGTAGTTGACCAGGTAGCCGCCCATGAAGGTCTGCATGGTGGTGTAGATGTTCGAGAGGTCGACCTGCTGCTCGGAGGCCTTTTCGCGGTCGACGTCGGCGTAGAGCTGCGGGACGGCGGGCAGGTAGGACGGAATGGCCGCGGCGATCTCCTTGCGCTTGGAGGCAGCGCCGAGGAACGCATAGAGATTCTGGGTGAGGAAGGCCGGGTCGTCATTGCCGGAGCGGTCTTCAACCATCATGGTGACGCCGCCGGAGGTGCCGATGCCGGGGATGGCGGGCGGAGGGAAGCTGAAGGCGAGACCATCGGAGACGCCCATGAGCTTGCGCTGTACGGATTGCTGGATGGCGGCGAGCTGCTGGTCGTGCGACTTGCGCTGATCCCACGGCTTGAGCGTGACGAAGAAGAACGCGGTGTTGGTCTGCTGCGTCAGCGTCAGGAGTGAGAAGCCGTTGACGGCGACAACGCCTTCGATGCCCGGTGTCTGGAGAAGCGCCTTTGTGATTTTTTGTCCGGCGACGTCGGTGCGCTGCAGCGACGAAGCGTCAGGAAGCTGCAGGGCGCAGTACATGTAGCCCTGGTCCTCCTGGGGAAGGAAGCCGGTGGGGAGCTTCGAGCCCATGAAGATATCGAGCAGCGCGATGACCGCGAGGCCGAGCATGGCGAGTGCGGATTTGTGGATGAGGACGCTGGAGGTGTGGACGTAGGAGTCGGTGGTGCGATTAAAGAAGCGGTTGAACCAGCCGAAGAAGCGCGCCAGCGGACCGCGCTTGCGGTTGGGATCACGCGGCTTGAGGAGCAACGCGGCGAGCGCGGGCGAGAGCGTGAGCGCGTTGAATGCGGAGATGAGAACAGAGATCGCGATGGTGATCGCGAACTGCTGATACAGGCGGCCTGTGATTCCGGGGATGAACGCCGTGGGGATGAAGACGGCCGCGAGGATGATGGCGACGGCGACAACGGGGCCGCCGACCTGCTTCATGGCGGTGACCGTGGCCTCTTGCGGCGAGAGGCCGGTGTCCATGAGGTGCTCGACGGCTTCGACGACGATGATGGCGTCGTCGACGACGAGGCCGATAGCGAGCAC
Source organism: uncultured Verrucomicrobiae bacterium (assembly GCA_963716225.1). Lineage (GTDB taxonomy): Bacteria > Acidobacteriota > Terriglobia > Terriglobales > Acidobacteriaceae > Granulicella. The sequence goes on from OY970299.1 coordinate 3,724,821, forward strand.
GAGGCCGAAGAGCGAGAGCGTGTTGATGGTGAAGCCGAGCGCAGGGAAGATGATGAACGTGCCGATGAGCGAGACGGGCACGGCCATGAGCGGGATGATGGTGGCGCGCCATCCCTGCAGGAAGATGTAGACGACGAAGATGACGAGAGCGAGCGCGATGAAGAGCGTTACGACGATCTCGTGAATGCCCGCGGTGACGGCCTTGGTGGTGTCGAGCGGGATGTTGTATGCCATGCCGGCGGGGAACTGTTTGGCGAGCTCGTCCATGCGCTGCCGAACGGCCTTCGCGGTCTCGACCGCGTTGGAGCCGGGGAGCTGGTAGACGGCCATGATGCCGGACGGATTGTCGTTGTAGCGCGCGGTGAGGTTGTAGATCTGCGTGCCGAGCTCGACCCGTGCAACGTCGCGGAGGTGGAGGACGGAGCCATCCGGGTTGGCCCGGAGGATGATGTCGCCGAACTGCTCCGGCGTGACAAGCCGGCCCTGCGTGCGGACCGTGTAGGTGAACTGCTGTCCGTTAGGAACGGGCTGGCCGCCGATCTGGCCGGCGGGATAGACGTTGTTCTGGGTCTGTAGAGCGTTGATGACATCAGTTGCGGTGACGCCGAGCTGGGCCAGCTTATCGGGCTGCACCCAGATACGGATGGCGTACTGGCCGCCGAAGATCTGCACGCGGCTGACGCCTTTGACGCGGGTGATCGCGTCCTGCAGGTTGATGACGGCGTAGTTGGTGAGGAAGTCCGGGCCGTACTTGCCGTTGGGCGAGTTGAGACTGATGAAGAGCAGCGGCGAGTGCAGGGATTTGAGCACCGTGACGCCGGCGGTGTTGACGATGGGAGGAAGCTGCGACTGCGTTTGCGCGACGCGCAGCTGCGAGAGCACCTGGTCGGTGTCGGGGTTGGTCTTGACGTCGAAGTCAACGTACAGTGTGGCTTGGCCGTTGTTGGCGCTGACCGACTGCATGTAGAGCATGTTGTCGACGCCGTTCATCTGCTCTTCGAGCGGCGTGGCGACGGACTGCTCGAGCGTCTTGGCGTCGGCGCCAGGGTAGGTGGCCTGCACCTGGATTTCGGGCGGAACGATGTCGGGGTACTGCGAGATCGGCAGGTTGAGCATCGACACAATGCCGATGACAACCGTGAGGATGGCGATGACGATGGCGACGATGGGGCGCCGGATGAAGAAGTTCGACATCTGAGCTAGCTCCCGGCTGTGGTCGAAGCGGTGACGGGCGGCGGCTCGACTACTTGCGGGTTGACGGGCATGCCTTCCTTGAGCTTCTGCAGGTTGTTGAGGATGATGCGCCGGCCGGGCTGCAGGCCGGAGCGGATGATCCAGTCCTGTCCGTGCTGTGGGCCGAGGGTGACGTTGACGACGTGGACCTTGTTGTCCGGGCCGACGGTGTAGACCTGCTCCGTGCCCTGCAGTTCCTGCACGGCGGTTTGCGGAACCAGCAGAGCGTTGTGGATCACGTCAGTCTGCGCGCGGACGCGGCCGAACTGGCCGGGACGAAGGAGATTGCCGGGATTGGGAAAGGCGGCGGCGATGCGGATGGCGCCGGTCTGCTGATTCATCTGGCGGTCGACGAAGATGATGCGGCCGGTGTGCGGGAAGGTTGAGCCGTTGGAGAGCGTGAGTGTGAGCGGAATTTTGCCGGAGGCGTGGAGGAGATCGCTGTCAGAAGAGCGGCGCGAGAGCGCGAGATATTCGGAATCAGAGATGGAGAAGTAGACCTTGATGGGGTCGAGCTGCGAGACGGAGGTGAGCACGGACTGCGGGCTGACGAGGTTGCCGACCTGCACGGTGGCCTGGCCGGCGACTCCGGTGATGAGCGAGCGGACCTGGGTGAACCCGAGGTTGAGTTTGGCGTTGGCGATGGCGGCTTGCGCGGAGGCGACCTGGGCTTGCGCGGAGCGGACTGTGGCTTCGGCCTGCGCGGCGGCCTGCTTTTCTGTGTCGAGCTGACTGGTGGCGATGGCGTGCTCGGCGGCGAGCGGCGTGTCGCGATTGACATTGATCTCGGCGAGCTGCAGTTGGGCCTGCGCCTGGCCGACGGATCCTTGCGCCTGGCCGAGCTGACCTTGCGACTGCTGCAGCGCGGCCTGGAACGGACGCGGGTCGATCTGGAAGAGGACCTGGCCTTTTTGTACGACGGAGCCTTCGCGGTAGAGCTGCTTGATGAGATAGCCGGAGACCTGCGGCTGGATCTGCGCATTGACGAAGCCGTCGAGGGTGCCGACCCACTCGTTGGTGAGCGGGACGTCGGTCTGCTGGACGGTGGTTACGTCGACGGGTACGGCGCCGAACGCGGCCTGGGCGGGCTGCGCGTGCTGGCTGCTGCAACCGGCGAGGAGCACGGCGGCGAGAGCGGCGGAGGCCAGCAGATAGATTGTGTGTGCTCGACGGCTTGGTTGAAGTCCGTCAGGACGAGTACGGCTCATCCAGACCTCTCTGATCACGCGAAGGCGTGTGAAGTTTGTCACGGGCAAGCGTGCGAAGTTTGTCACGCGCAAGCGTGCGAAGTTTCAAGACCTATAGATTCCCGAATGTCCCGGGCGATGCAAAAGATTACGCGAGCCAATCGTGTGAAGTTCAATGCGCCTGCAGTTATTCAATGCGCTGCAGTTAATACGTTAATGCAGAGGCTGGATGCGATGCTCGCGAGCAGGGCGAGCGGCATGACGAGGAGGCCGGCTTTGAGGAAATCGAGCGCGGTGACGTTGAGGCCTTCGCGGCGGAGAGCGAGCAGCCAGAGGATGGTGGCCAGCGAGCCTGTGACGGAGAGATTGGGGCCGAGGTCGACGGCGATGAGGATGATGTCTCGCAGCAGACCTTGCGCGTGGGTGAGGGCGAGGGTGTTGGCTGCGAGGAGGCCCATCGGGAGATTGTTGATGAGGTTGTTGGCGATGGCGACGGTGAAGCCCGTGGCGAGTGCCGACAGGGGAGCGGTGAGATGCTGGGCGGCGCGGAGAGCGTCCTCGGTGAAGGCCAGCCCGCCGATGCTCTGGATGGCGTCGACGAGGATGAAGAGTGCGGCGACGAGGGCGAGAGTGCTCCAACTGATGTGCTTGAGGAGCGGGATGGGACTGGAGCGGGTGCGGATGAGGAGCACGGTGGTGATGAGGATCGCCGAGATGAATGTGGGGAGGCCGAGGTTCTTGCCGAACGCGGAGGCGATGAGCAGGACGATGACAATGACGGCGAGGCCGATGAGGACGAGCTTGCCGTTGAAGTTGAGTATGGCGTGTTCGGCGTTGGGTTCGAGCGCGGGGGTGAGGGCTTCGGAAAGATCTCTGCGGAAGTAAAGCCGGAGGGCGATGAAGGTGACGAGGATGGACGCGAACGACGGTGCGAGGAAGGAGGTGAGCCAGCGGCTGAGCGGAGGAACGCCGTTGTGGAAGACGACAAGGTTTGCGGGGTTGGAGATGGGCAGGACGAAGGAGGCGGCGTTCGCGATCATGGCGCAGGCGAAGAGGAAGGGGATGGGGTTGATGCGCGCGCGGCGGACGGAGGCAAGTACGGCGGGCGTGAGGACGATCGCGGTGGCGTCGTTGGAGAGGCAGACGGTGACGGCGATGCCGGCGAGATAGAGGAGGACGAAGAGGCGGCGCGCGGAGTTGCGCGCGTGCGAGACGGCGACGGAGGCGATCCAGTCAAAGACGCCGTTGGCGCGGGCGAGCTCGGAGAGGAGCATCATGCCGGCGAGGAAGAGATAGACGTCGCTGCCTTCGGCGATGGCGCGGCCGGCGAGGGAGAGCGGGATGAGGCGGACGAGGACGAGGAGCAGAGCGCCGGAGCCGACCCACCAGACCTCCGCGACGTTGCGGGGGCGGAGCAGCATGAGGAAAATGCTGAGCGCAACGATCGCGATGAGCAGGGTGTGCGCGGCGAGCGGGGGCATCCGTGCGGCTTTCCTCCGGGTCAGGGCGTATTCAGAGGTATAGATGCAGGACAGGTGTTTTTGCCAACCGCGGTGGTAGGCGGGAGAATGGATGCAGATTCTCTGAGGTGGCGAGGAGGAACGATGGCCAAGGGAACGGATGAGGGACAGGAGAAGGAGACGCGGGTCAGCCGGCGCGCTTTTCTTTCAGGCTTAGGAGCGGCGGGTGTGGTGGCGACCGCGCAGCCGCTGGTCGCGGCAGTGCCGGAACCGGCGAAGCAGGAGGGCGAGGGTGCGGCGCCTGAGGCGCGCGCGGTTCCGCTGACGCTGAAGGTGAACGGTGTGGAGCACAAGCTGAATGTTGAGCCGAGGGTGGCGCTGCTGGACTGCCTGCGCGAGAACCTCGAGATGCCGGGGACCAAGAAGGGATGCGATCACGGGCAGTGCGGTGCGTGCACGGTGCATGTGAACGGCCGGCGCGTGCTGAGCTGCATGAGTTTCGCGGTGATGCATGCGAAGGATGAGATTACGACGATTGAAGGGCTGGGATCGCCGGAGAAGATGCATCCGATGCAGGCGGCCTTTGTGGAGCATGACGCGTTTCAGTGCGGGTACTGCACGAGCGGGCAGATTATGTCGGCGACGGCATTGCTGAAGGAGCCGGTGGGGCCGAGCGATGACGATGTGAAGCAGGCGATGTACGGGAATATCTGCCGGTGCGGGGCGTATCCGAATATTGTGGCGGCGGTGCAGCAGGTGAGAAGGCTGAGTTAGGGAGGGCGAGCATGGATCAGTTTGGGTTTGTGAGTGCGACGAGTGAAGCGCAGGCTTCTGCGGCTGCGGCGCGGAGTCAGACGGCGCAGATGGGCGCGACGGTGAGGTTTGTGGCGGGTGGGACGAATCTGGTCGACCTGATGAAGCTGGATGTGGAGCGGCCGAAGCAGGTAGTGGACATCAATGCGCTGGAGATGAGCGGGATTACGCCGGCGAGTGGAGGCGGGTTGCGGATTGGTGCGCTGGCGCGCAACAGCGATGTGGCAAATGATGCGACGGTGAAACGCGATTACGCGGTGCTGAGCGAGGCGATCCTTTCGGGAGCATCGCCGCAGATTCGGAACATGGCGAGCACGGCGGGGAACTTGTTGCAGCGGACGCGGTGTCCGTATTTCCGAGACCTGGCGCAGCGGTGCAACAAGCGCGAGCCGGGGAGTGGATGCGATGCAATGGACGGATACAACCGCATGCTCGCGATTCTCGGGACGAGCGAGCACTGCATAGCGACGAATCCGTCGGACCAGAACGTGGCGCTGATGGCGCTGGAGGCGACGATCGAAATACGCGGAGCCGGCTCCGGAAAGGCGGGCGAGCGCAGGGTGCCGATTGCGGACTTTTACAAGCTGCCGGGAACGACGCCGCACATCGAGACGGTACTGGAGCCGGGCGATTTGATTACGGCAGTGACGCTGCCGGCGCCTGTGGCGGGTGCGCGGTCGATGTATTTGAAATTGCGCGATCGTGCGGCGTATGAGTTTGCGCTGGCATCGGCGGCGGTGGTGATTGCGCAGAGCGGCGGGAAGGTGACGCACGCGCGCGTGGCGCTGGGTGGTGTGGGAACGGTGCCGTGGAGGTCGCGTGAGGCGGAGGCTGTGCTGATGGGCAGGCCGGCGACGCGTGAACAGTTCGTGCGGGCGGCGGACGCGGCGATGAAGGATGCCAAGCCGCGTTCAGACAACGGATTCAAGGTGGAGCTGGCGAAGCGGTGCATCGTGCATGCGCTGACGACGGTCACGGCGTAACGGAAAGGCAGCGAGATCGCGAAGGAGACGGCGATGCAGGAAGAGAACGCGAAGCAGGCTGAGGTGAGGACGGAGTTTCCGGCGGTGATTGGAGCGGCGTTGCCGCGGGTGGATGGGCCGCTGAAGACGACGGGGCGCGCGCAGTATGCGGCGGATTACAACTTCCCGGGATTGGTGCATGCCGTGCCCGTGTGCGCGACGATTGCACATGGGAAGATCCAGGCGATGGACACGTCCGCGGCGGAGAAGATGCCGGGCGTTGTCGCGGTGCTGCATCAGGGCAACATCGGGCCGCTGTTTCATACGGTGCCTGGATCGCATGCGGGATTGAATGAAGAGCGGCAGCCGTTTGAGGATGAGGAGATTCACTACTGGGGACAGTATGTGGCGCTGGCAGTAGCGAAGACGCTGCAGCAGGCGCAGGCGGCGGCGGCGGCGGTGCGTGTGGCTTACGAGCCGGACAAGCCAAACGTCGCGACCAAGCTGGACGATGCGGATGTCGAGACGCGCACGGAGAGCAAGCGCGGAGATGTGTCGGCGTTCAAGAGCGCGCCGGTGCAGGTGGATGAGACGTATGCGACTCCGGTGGAGACGCACAACCCGATGGAGATGCATGCGACGACGGCGGTGTGGGACGGGAAACGTTACACGCTGTATGAGTCGACGCAGGGAGTGGTGGGGCACCTGAACACGATGGCGCAGGTGCTGGGTGTGCCGAAGGAGAACGTGCGCGTCGTGTCGCGGTTTATCGGGTCGGGCTTCGGAGGGAAGCTGTCTCCGTGGGCGCATTCCGCGCTGGCGGCGGCGGCCTCACGGCAACTGAACCGTCCGGTGAAGTTGATGGTGACGCGGAAGATGATGTTCTGGGATGTGGGACACAGGCCGCGCACGCAGCAGCAGATTCGGCTGGGAGCGATGCAGGATGGAAAGCTGGTTTCGCTCGAGCAGCACTATAGGAATCACACATCGTTCGTTGCGGATTTTCGTGAGAACTGCGGAGAGGCGACGCCGTTTTTGTACAGCACGCCGAACCTGGAGGTGACGTCGGCACTGGTGAAGCGCAATGTGGGGACGCCATGCCCGATGCGGGGGCCGGGCGCGGTGCCGGGATTGTTTGCGCTGGAGTCCGCGATGGATGAGCTCGCCGTGAAGTTGAAGATGGATCCGGTGGAGCTGCGGCTGAAGAATGACACGCTGACGGACGAGAGCAATGGGAAGCCATTTTCGTCGCGCCATTTGAAGGAGTGTCTGCAGGTTGGGGCGGAGAAGTTTGGGTGGGCCAAGCGGGATGCGCAAGTGGGCTCGATGCGGAAGGGCGATGCCGTGCTGGGCTGGGGTGTGGCTGCGGCGTCATGGGGAGCGTGGAGGGGATCGTGCCAGGCGACGGTGACGCTGAAGGATGACGGCACGGCGCGCGTGACATGCGCGGCGCAGGACCCTGGCATGGGCACGTATACGATCCTGGCGCAGATTGTGAGCGACAAGACGGGGCTGCCGGTAGAGAAGATTGAGGTGCTGCTGGGCGACACGGACTTTGTGCCGGGAGCGACCTCGGGCGGGTCGACGCTGACGGCAACAGTGATGCCCGCGGTTGCAGATGCGGCGAATGGCGCGGTGCGCCAGGTGCTGGCGATGGCGGCTTATCGCGTAAAGGAGTTCGCGGGAAAGAAGCCGGATGAGCTGGTGATGAATGGCGGGAGCGTGCACCTGAAGGCGAATCGCGCGATCGCGGTTCCGTTTCCGGAGGCGCTGCGCGCGGCGAAGGTGAGTTACGCGAGCGCGGACGGGCGGTCGGGTGGGTTGGGGTCGGATACAAAGGCGCGGGATTACTCGACGCACTCGTTTGGAGTGCAGTTTGCGGAGGTGGAGTGGCGGCCGCAGATTGCGCAGTTGCATGTGAGCCGTGTGGTGACGGTGATGGACGCGGGCCGGATCATCAACATGAAAACGGGAACGAACCAGATTGTGGGAGGCGTGGTGATGGGCCTGGGGATGGCGCTGCTGGAGCAGACTGTGTATGACCAGCGCAATGGGCACCCGATCAACGACAACTATGCGGATTATTTAGTGGCGACGTGTGCGGATGCGCCGAAGATCGATGTGCACTTCCTCGGGATACCGGACCCCATGATGGGCGAGTATGGAGCGCGCGGGATTGGCGAGATCGGATTGGCAGGCGTGGCGCCGGCGATTACGAGTGCGGTGTATCACGCGACGGGCGTGCGTGTGCGCGAGTTGCCGGTAAGGATTGAAGATCTGCTGCGCTCGACCGTGAGTGTCTAACTGTCGTTGAGATTGTGCGTGGCATTGGCTGCGAGGGTGACGTCGAGTGGCGGGTGGCCGGCGCGCTCGAGTGTGATGCTTGATGGGTCGGCTTGAATGCCGAGAAGACTGCGGGGCTCGCCTGTAAGGGTGGTGATGAGGCGCGCGGTTCCGTGGATGCGGGCGAGGAGCTTGTTGTTGAGGCGGAGTTCTGCGGAGTTGCGGGTGTAGCGGAGCTCTGCGGTGAGGGCGCGGAGTGAGAGCCGGAACGTTGCGTTCTGCGCAGCGGCGCAGGTGGGGCGGATGTTCCAGTGGAGCTCGTCTTGTTCGCGACGAACGCCGGCGAGGCGCCAGGTGTAGTCGTAGAGCACGAGTGCGCAGGGTGAGTAGCTGGCGGAGCCGGATTGTGTGAAGTCGCCGGTGACGGGATCGAGCTGCTGGCGGAAGGATGGGTCGCGCAGGATGGCGTTGGTCCATTGCTGCATCATGTGCGCGAACTCGGCGGCGCGACGGTAGTGGTCGAACCAGCGCCCGGCGCGGAGAGCGGTGAGGGCTTGCGATGGACCTCCCCAGGAGTTGCGCGGGATGGGCCGGACGAAGGTTGGGTCGTTCAGCGCGGACGACGGCAGAGGGTATGACGCCCAGAAGGCGTGCGGATTGCCGAGTTGGCGCGACCAGAGTTTGTCGAAGAGATTTTGGTCGGGAACGTGTTCGCCGCAGATGCGCGAGAGGATGTCGCAATTGATTTTGACGAAGTGGTTTTGTGCGTCGAGGTCGTAGAAGGCGGCGTCTTCTTCGACGTAAAGCTTTGTGAGAATGAGCTTGCGAAGGGTATCGGCGCGGGCCAACCATTCGTCGGATTCGGAGTTCTTGCCGAGTGCGCGGGCCATTGCGGCGAGAGCAACCCGCGCGCCGTAAGTGGTGGCGGAAAGGTCGGGGCAGAGGCGCGGGAGCGTGGGGACAGAGGCGCATTTGCGAGCGTCTTTGTCGGGGCATTGGCGCGGCATGCCGACCCAGCGCGGGCTGTTGTCCATGCCTGTGTCGTAGGTGCAGAAGCCTTCGACGAGGCCTGTGCCGCGCGTGTTGCGATAGTGCATGAGCCAGGCGTCCCAGCGTGAGCAGGCCGTGTAGGCGGCGTTGAGCAGCTCGTCGTCGCCGGTCGCCCGCGCGAGCTCCCATGCGGTGGCGGCGATGGGGACGACCATCTGGATCTGGCCGAAGCCGGTTTCGTCGCGCTTGTTGTTGGCGGGCATCTGGCCGTTTCCATGCTGGAGGGCGAAGAAAGTCATGTGCGTGTTGCGGGCGACGTCAGGGCGGAAGGGTGAGTAGACGAGCGACTCGTGTGGGCCACACTCCTGCCAGATGCCGGCGTACTCTGCGCCTTCGATGAGGACGGGCCCAGGGAAGCGTGGGAGGACCTGGACGTTGGCGGCGAGGACTTGGAGGGCGCGGTCGTAGGCGTACTGCCAGGTGGCGTTGGAGGTGGTGAAGGTGGGAGCGGATGTTGCGGGTGCGGTGCGTTGTGCGAGCGCGGCGAGAGAGCGCGTGGTGTGCGCCAGCGTGGCGAGCGCGGCGGACTTCAGGAGTTCGCGGCGACGCATGCGGGACTTTGCTGTGAGGCGGTTTCGTTGTGCAGGAGCGTGGCCGCCCAGGTGGACGTGGCGTCGGCAAATGAGGCGGTGTCGCCGCGGTGTCGGGATTCGAGTGCGGCGAGTTGCACGGCGAAGTTGCCGATGGTGGAGCTCTCGGGCGCACCGCGGCGCACAGGAAGGCGGGTGCGCTCGGCGGTGAGCCGGCAGAGGAGTTGGTTGCGGCAACCGCCGCCGACGATGACGATCTCGGTGGGCCGATGGCCGGTGTGTTGGCGCAGTTGGTCGAGTGCTTCAGCGTAGGCGGCGGCGAGCGAGTGGAAGATGAGCGAGGCCATGCGCGCTGCGCCGGCGGGTGATTCGTCGAGTGGTGCGTAACCGTGTTGGCGAAGCTGGGCGTTGATGCGCGCGGGCATGTTTCCGACGAGCGAGAGCTCGGGGTCGGCGACGTCGATGAGTGCAGAGGGAGCGGGCTCTCGTTCAGCGGAGGCGATGAGTTCGTCGATGGTGAAAGCGCAGCCTGCGGTGGACCATTCATCCATGCATTGTTTGAGGAGCCACATGCCGTTGAGGCTCTTGTGGAAGAGTGTGCGGCCGCCGACTGCGCCGAGGTTGGTGAAGTTGTCGGCGAGTGCGGCGGGCGTCGCGCAGGGCTTCGCGAGCGGAGCGCCGATGAGCGACCACGTGCCGCAACTGATGTACACCCACTGCTCCGCGTGCGTGGGGATGCCGGCGATGGCCGAGGCGGTGTCGTGGCAGGCGGGAGCGATGAGCTCGGTGTCGCCAAACGCGGGGATTTGAGCGAGCGAGCCGCGAAGTTTGCCGAGGCGTGTGCCGGGTGGAGTGAGTGGAGCGGCGCGCCGGATGTCGAGCTGCGCAGCGGAGAAGATCTCGGGGCTCCAGTTGCGCGTGCGGAGATTGATGAGGCCGGTGTGTGTCGCGTTGGTGTATTCGGCGAAGCGCGCGGCACCCCAGCGGGTGAGCATGTACTCGGGGAGATTGAGCCAGCGCGTGCCGGGCGTGAGATTGGCGAGTGAGTCGGCGTAGAGCTGGTAGAGGGTGTTGATGCGCGCGAGCTGGACACCGGTGAGCTGGTGCAGGCGATCAGGCGAGAATTTTGTGTGGAGCTGTTGTTCAGCGGCGATGGTGCGGGCATCGCGATAGCAGAAGGGTGCGGCGAGTGGACGGTTGTTGGCATCCAGGCGGACATAGTCGACAGCCCAGCCATCGACGGCAATGGAGCGGATGCCTTCGCGGGCGAGGTCGGCGCAGCGGCGCAGGCCTTCGTCGATGCCGGAGGTGATCGCGTCCAGTGGCCAGTGGATTCCGTCGGCTTGCTGCACGGGGCCGTTGGGAAAGCGGTGGACGAGTGTGATCTCGGGCGTTGCTTCCGCTCCGTTCGCATGCCAACGAAGCAGAGAGACGCGGCAGCTCTCGGCACCGAGGTCGACGGCGATGAGCGCGCGTTGGTCCTTAGGTGCTGGAGCTGCGTGCGGATTCACCGGAGGTAGGCCTCCACGAGACCGCCGTCGACCGGGATGAGATGGCCGGTGGTGCAGCGCGAAAGCGGGCCGGCGAGGAAGAGGATTGCTTCGGCGCAGTCTTTCGGGTCAATCGGCTGGTGCGTGAGCGTGCGCTTGGCGTAAAAACGCGCGAGCTCGTTGCGGAGATCGTCGTCGGTTGTGGATTCGTTGACGGGCAGGTTGTATTTCTTGAGCGACGAGATGACGCGATCGCGTGGGAACATGGTCGAGCCTTTGACGACGGTCGCGGGGCTGATGCCGTTGACGCGTGCGAGGGGCGCCATGCTGACGGCGAGCTCACGAACCAGATGGCTGAGCGCGGCTTTCGAGACGTCGTAGGCTTCGCTGCCGCGCTTGGCGACGACGGCGTTGGCGGAGCTGGTGAGGACGATGCTGGTGTTCAGGTTCTGCGCTTCGATGATGTCGCGGGCTTCGTCGGCGAGCAGGAAGTTTGCCGTGACGTTGACCTCAAGCGTGAGGGCCCACTGCGCGTCATTGATGATGCCGTCCGGCGATGACGGGAAGATTGCCGCAGTGTTGATGAGGAGATCGACGCCGCCGTAGCGAAGCACAGTCGCCTCGAGCGCGGAGCCGATTGCGGCGCGGTCGCGGATGTCGATGGAGGTGAAGTCGGCGGTTTCCTTACCGTACTTCTGCTGCACTTGTTTGGCGACAGCTTCGGCGCCCCTGAGATCGCGGTCGGCGACCATCACGTGCGCGCCGCGTTCGGCGGCGAGAAGAGCGACCTCGCGGCCGATGCCGCTGCCTCCGCCGACAACGAGAGCGATCTGGCGGGAGAGCTGCTTCTCAGGGGGCTGGCGACGGATTTTTGCTTCTTCAAGCTGCCAGTACTCGATGCGGAAGGCTTCGCTGGGCGGGAGCGCGACGTAGTTGTCGTGAACCGTGAAGCGATCGGAGGGAATGCGCTGCGAAGCTTGCGGAACGGCGTTGCACGGTATGTTATCGCCAAGCGCGCCGGCGCCCTGCATGACGCCGATTGCATTGGTGTAGAACTCGCCCGTGATGCGTGATTCCGCCTTGTTCTTGCCGAAGGAGAACATGCCGACGCCGGGAATCAGAATAACCGTGGGGCTGGCGTCGCGCTGTTTCGGCGAGTTCGGCTCGGCGTGTTTGGTGTAGTAGCCGGCGTACTCGGCGCGGTAGGTTTCGAGCGCTGAGTGGAAGAGCGCGGGAAGTTGAGCGGGATCGCTGCTGGGATCCCAGCGCACGAAGAGCGGACGGATCTTCGTGCGGATGAAGTGGTCGGGGCAGCTTGTGCCTAGGTGTGCGAGCCTTTCGGCCTGCGCGGAGTTCACGAACTCGAGCACCTGCGGCGAATCGGTGAATGTGCCGATGAAGCGCTGCTTCTGGGAGACGGCGCCGCGCAGACGAGGCATGATCTTCGCGGCAATCTGCTTGCGATCGTTTCTCGGGGTGGATTGTGGGCCGCCGAATCGCTTGTAGGTGGGCCGCGCGGCGTGCTTCTCGATGAAATGGCCGATCTGGTCGACGATCGTGATGGTGTTCAGGTAGCACTCGCGCTGCGTGTTGCCCCAGGTGAAGAGGCCGTGGCCGCCGAGGATGACGCCATCGCAGCCGGGCGTTTCCTGCACGATTTTGCGGAGCATCATGCCCAGCTCGAAGCCGGGGCGTTGCCATGGAAGCCACGCGAGCTTGTGGCCGAACTCCGCGTTGAACTCTTCCATGCGCTGCCTGCCGTTGGCGGATGCGGCGAGCGCGATTGCCCAGTCGGGATGCAGGTGGTCGACGTGCGGGAAGGGAAGGAAGCCGTGCAGCGGGGTGTCGATGGACGCGGCCGTGGGGTTGTTGCCGAAGGTGACGAGCGGGTAGAGCTCGACCATGGCGTCCTCTTCGTCGACGCCGCGGTACTGCTTTTCGAGCGCGAGGAGTTTGTCGAGATAGAGCGTGGCGAAGCCGGCGCGGTTGATGCTGCCGAGATCGCCGCCGGAACCTTTCACCCAGAGCACAAGCTTCTTCTGACCGTCGACCGGGTCGACGGTTTCGAGCTTGGAGCTGGTGTTGCCGCCGCCGAAGTTGGTGAGGCGGAGGTCGGAGCCGAGCAGGTTGGAGCGGTAGCGGAGGAGCTCAGGCGCGTCGAGCGTGGCGGCGGTGTTGTCGTCCCACTTGTCCTGGAGGAATTTGAGCTGAGCTGGAGCGGCGATGGATGCAGGCATACGGTGTTCTCTCGGGGAGAAATGCCCAACCAGTTTCCCACATCGAACAGCAATAGAGCAACAGTTTCTTATTTGAACTATGCTGTTCGGATCAGGCGTTCACGGCCGTTGCGGCGGCTACGTTCTCCTGCGCCAAGCGCCGGGTGAGGAGACGGTGTGTGACGTAGTTATAGGGCGGAACGGTCTGGCCGCGCAGCAGGGCGAGGCCGAGGTTCATGAGCGCGGGGCCGTAGGCGTTGGTTTCGTGGGAGACGGAGCCGATGAGCGGAGAGGAACGGCGGCGCATCTCGTCGACGGCTTCGTGGATGCAATCCTGGCCGACGACGGCGATGTTGCGCTCGCGTTTGAGCGAGCGCGCCGCGTCGATGGCTCCGAGAGCGCTGGAGTCGTTCGCCGCGGCGATGAGGATGTGCTTGTCGCGGCGGTGTCGCTCGAGGAATTCGGAGATGACTTTGCGGCTGCGCTCGCGGATGCCGCGGCCGTCGATGCGGACGAAGGTTTCGACGGGGAGATCGGGCAGCGCGGAGCGGACTGCCTCGAACGCGCCGGAGACGCGGCTCTGGACGAGCAGACCGGCCTCCGGAAGATCGAGGCCGATGACCCAGTCGACGCTGCCTTGCCACTCGGAGACGGCGAACTGCGCGAGTGCTTCGCCGGCGGTCATGCCGACCCGGTAGTTGTCGACGCCGAAGAACGTGGCGTGCGGATGCGGGATGTCGATGGCGATGAGCGGGATGTTCGCGGCGGCGATCTTGTCGCCGATGATGGGAGCGACTTCGTGCTCGACCTGGAACTCGATGATGAGGTCGACGCCGGCCTCGATGAACTCTTCGGCGTTCTTGATCGCGGTGGGGCCGTCGTATTTGTTGTCGAGCACCATGAGATCGACACCGCAGCTTGCAGCGGCTTCGATGAGGCTGTTGGTAACTTCGATCGAGAACGGCATGTCGGCGCTCTGGCCGGCGAATCCGAAGCGGAGTTTCTTCGGGCGCGAGACGTGACGATAGGTGCCATCCTGCGCCTGCGAGATGTAGCCGCGATGCGCGAAGGTCTTGAGCACGCGGTACACGGTGGTCTTGGAGACGCGCGTGCGGCGGTGAATGGCTTCGAGTGTGAGCGGCTGGTTCTCGTTCTGCAGCAGCTCGAGGATGTCGAGCGCTTTGGAGAGGACGGGGATGAGGTACAGGCGCGGACTTGACTTCGCCACAGAAGCTCCCGAGCGGAATAGGTTCTGCTGGGATGATACAGTTTCGCTATTGAATTACCAAAGTGAAAACTTCGATTACAGGCGGTAAATGACCGCAGGGTCAGGCGTAAGTGGCTGTGGACTGCCGGTTGCGTTCGCGGCGCTCGCGGCTGATGCGGTCGACGTAGCCGCTGGAGGCGAGCTCCCGGAGTGGCTCGGGCGTGAGGCCACGGCGCTGACGCCACTCGCGAATTGCGGGGCGCACGTCGGTCCAGAAGGCGGAGCGGAAGAGCTCCTCGGCTTCGACGAGGCGGCAGGCGTCCTGGAGTTCGGAGAGGCGATCGAAGTCGATGAGCGCGGCGCGCGCATAGAGCTCCTGCGCGGTGACGACGCTCTGTACCATGGCCTCCATCTTGCCCTTGAGGTTGTGGCTCTGGTCGATCATGAAGGCGATGTCGTTGGCGTTCGCGTTGGCGGAGAGGATCTCGGCGAAGATGCGGAAGAGCTGGTAGGGATCGATGGAGCCGAGGGTTAGGTCGTCGTCAGCGTACTTGCGGTCGTTGAAGTGGAAGCCGCCGAGTTCGCTGGTGTGAAGCAGCCAGGCGACGATCTGCTCGATGTTGGTGCCGTGGTAATGATGACCGGTGTCGACGAGTACTTTCGCTTTGGGGCCGGAGGCGCGGCAGAGCAGCGTGGCCATGCCCCAGTCGGCAATGTCGGTGTGGTAGAACGCCGGCTCAAAGGGCTTGTACTCGATGAGCATTCGTTGATTGGCACCGAGCGCGGCGTGGGTGGCAGACATGGCTTCTTCGAGCCAGCCGATGCGGCGGCGAATGGATTGCGTGCCGGGGTAGTTGGAGCCATCGGAGACCCAGATGGAGAGGTCGCGGGACTCGAGCGCCTTGCCGATCTCAACGGAGTCGATCATGTGCTGGATGGCGGTCTGGCGAATCTCGGGGGAGGGATTCGCGATGGAGCCGAACTTGTATTCCTGCGACTGGAAGAGGTTGGGATTGATGGAGCCTGCGCGGACGCCGTACTCGCGCTCGAGGTTGCGAATGGTGGTGACGTCCGCGAGACCGTTGGGCATGTCCCAGAGCACATGGAGAGCGACAGTGGGCGTGATGCCGGTGAGGCGGAAGACCTCGCTGGCGTCCGCGAACTTTTCGGCGGTGCTGGTCGCGGCGGCGTCCTGGATGAACTTGCCGAAGCGTGTGCCGGTGTTCGCGAAGCCCCAGGAGGGGATCTCGATGCGGAACTGATCGAGGGCTTTGTGTATGCGCTCTGTGCTCTGGTCGGTCATGGTGCCTTGCTCGCTGTAATCGGCTGGAGTCGAATGAGAAACTCGGTACCTATTGAAACTCCAAGCTTCGCGCATTTGGCGTCGCGTTGTCAAAGATTTTCGTGTGTGGAGTGTGCGTGAAGGTCGTCGACGAGCAGAACGTGGAGAAAACGCGGGCCGTGCACGCCTTTGATTCGGGTCATTTCGATGTCTGCGGTTGCGGACGGGCCGGAGACGAAGGTGAGGGGCTGCGTGGCGGATGAAGCGAGGCGGGCGAAGGCTTCGGGGACGGTGGCGACGATGTCGTTGGCGCGAAGGATGCAGATGTGGACGTCAGGGACGAGCGTGGCAGCGCGGCGGGCTAAAGTCCCGTGGCTAGCGGCCTCGCCCGCAAGGCCTTGCAGGACGAGCGTGCCGGTTACGGCGATTGCCAACGTGCAGAGAGTTACGGCAGCGTCGAAGCGATTGAGCTCGGCGGCCGAGAGATTGTGGTCAGGCGTGATATTCAGGCCGGACGGAAGGAGTTCAGGTGGAAGATTGGCAGGGATGAGAACGCGCTGAGCTTTCTCTTCGTCGAGGGCTGCGCGTACAGCCGAGGGGATTTGATCGGCTGTGCAGGCGGCGACGTGGGCGTCGTAGTCGAGGAGACGGTCCGTGAGGAGCGCGATGGTTTCAGCGCGTGACAGCGACGAGTGTTGGGTGTAGCTGCGCTCGATCTGAGCATAATCGAGTTCAGCGACGCGGGCATCGGTCGCGCCGGAGTTTGCCGAGCGAATGGCTGCGAGGATTGAGGAGCGCGCGTCAGCGGACACCGGGTCCTCCTGTCGCTGGCGGTTTCTGTGTGCGGTTGCGCTGCTCCCACCATTCGCGGAAGGTTTGTTTTGGAAGCGCCTGCAGGTCGCGGGATTGTGTCCAGCCGCCGAGCATACCGGGAAGCCAGTGAATCCAGCGTTGGCCGTTCTTGTCTTTGCGGGCGAACGGAGAATCGGCGGTGCGTGCGAATTTTTGCGCGGCGCGGAAGCGGGCTTCGCTCTGAAAGATGCGCGTCATCATCTTCATTGCGAGCGCTTCGGGCCGAAGCGCGCCCAAGCCGCGGGTATCATGCTCGACGACACGATGGCGAAGGTGGACGAGAATTTCGGGGATGTTGATGCGGACCGGGCAGACCTCATAGCAGGCGCCGCAGAGGGAACTGGCGAAGGGGAGGCTGCGCGCGTGCTCCATCTGCTGAAGCTGCGGCGTGAGGATCGCGCCGATCGGCCCGGCGTAGACGCTGCCGTAGGCGTGCCCGCCGGTTTCGCGGTAGACGGGGCACGCGTTCTGGCACGCGCCGCAGCGGATGCAGTTGAGCGTTTGGCGGCCTTCAGGGTCGGCGAGCACGCTGGAGCGCGCGTTGTCCATCAGGATGACATGGAACTCGCGCGGGCCGTCGTTCGCGTAGACCCCGGTCCAGATGGAGTTGTAGGGATTCATGCGCTCGCCCGTAGCGCTACGCGGAAGAAGCTGCAGGAAAACTTCGAGGTCGCGGAAGCGCGGAATGACCTTGTCAATGCCGGCGATGGTGATGAGCGTGCGCGGAAGCGTGAGGCACATGCGGCCGTTGCCTTCGCTTTCGACGATGCACACGCCGCCGGTTTCCGCGATGAGGAAGTTGGCGCCGCTGACCGCGGTCGGGACGCGCAGGAACTTTTCGCGCAAGAAGACCCGCGCGGCTTCGGCGAGAGCTTCTGGTGAGTTGCCGAGCTGCGGAAGGTTCATCTCGCGCTGGAAGATGTCGTGAATCTGCTGGCGGTTTTTGTGCAGCGCGGGAACGACGATGTGCGAGGGCTGGTCATGGCCAAGCTGGATGATGAGCTCGGCGAGATCGGTCTCGTAGGGGCGAATGCCGGCGGATTCGAGCGCGCTGTTGAGGCCGATCTCCTCGGTGGTCATCGATTTGATCTTGATGACCTCGGGTGTGGTCTGGGCGTTTTGTTGGATTGCCAGGCGGGCGAGGCGGACGGCAATGTGGCGCGCTCCTTCGGCGTCTTGTGCCCAGTGAACGACGCCGCCGGCGCGCATGCAATTTTGCTCAAACTGCTCGAGGTAGGTGTCGAGGTGCGCCATGGTGTGCTCGCGGATTTGCTGGCCGGCGAGGCGAAGCTGTTCCCAGTCGGTGAGCTCCGAGACAACGCGTGCGCGCTTGTTCTGAATGACCGAGGTTGCGTGGTGAACATTCTTGCGGAGTTGCTTGTCGAGCAGGAGATTGTGCGCGGCCTTCGGGAATGGCGGGGCTGTGCGCGGGTCTAATTTCGGTCCGCTCAGGGGTGTCAGCGGTCCGCTCATTGTGCGCTGTCCTCGTCGGCTGCGAGGATTTCTGCGATATGCATGGTGCGCACGGGCGCGCCGCGGCGATGCAGCCCACCATTGATATGCATCAGGCAACTGTTATCGCATGCAGTGACGATCGCGGCGCCGGTGGTAGCGACACCGTTCAGTTTTTCATCGAGCATGGCGCTGGATACGTCCGCGTTTTTGATGGCGAAGGTGCCGCCAAAGCCACAGCATCGCTCGACGTCGGGCAGCGGTACGAGATCGATGTTGCGAACACAGTTCAGCAGTGATGTTGGACCGTCGCCGAGTTGGAGGGTCCGCAGGCCGTGGCAGCTTGCGTGATAGGTGACGCGGTGCGGGAAGACAGACTGGAGGTCCGTGATGCCGAGTCGCTTGGTGAGCAGCTCGGAGAATTCGTAGATGCGCGGGAGGAGTGCGTCGACCGCAGCGGCGAGCCCCGCATGCTTGCCGGTCGCGTCGAGCTGGCGCGCCATGGCGGGATAGTGTTCGCGCATGTGTGCGACGCAGCTTGACGAAGGGACGACGACCACCTCGGAGTTGCGGAACTGCTCGACGAAACGCGGCAACAGAGGGAGCGCTTCGTCCCAGTAGCCGGTGTTGACGTGCATCTGGCCGCAGCAGGTTTGGCCGGCGGGAAAGTCGACGGCGTGGCCGAGGCGCTCGAGCACACGCACCACGGCCTGGCCGGTGGTGGGGAACAGCGTGTCGTTGTAGCACGTGATGAAGAGCGAAATGCGCAGAAACCGGCTCCTTGGCTGGCCTAATTTCAATACAGATTCTATTTCACAACTGCTAAGGCGGTTCGGTAGGATGATTCTACTTTTTACGCTACGGAGAAATTGTGGGAGCGAATCCGTTTGTTGGACTGATTTATCACTGGATCGGCGGGTTCGCGTCCGCTACCAACTTTATCCCTTTTCGCCAGATTCGCCGCTGGTCCTGGGAGGTGTACTGGATCATTCAGGGCTTCGCGGCGTGGATTGTCGCACCGATTGTGTTGGCGAGCATCTTTGTGCCGCACGTGTGGCCGATGCTGCATCAGGCGTACGCGGCGTATCCGCGCGCTCTGCAGTATGCATTTTTCTTTGGCGTGCTGTGGGGGGTCGGCGGCATCACGTTCGGGCTGGCGATTCGCTATCTCGGGATTGCGCTGGGATATGCGATTGCGCTGGGACTGTGCGCCTTCTTCGGCACGCTGGTGCCGCCGTTCGTGAATCGCGTCGCGCCGTTGAACCAGCGGGAGATCTTTGTGATGGCGCATGCGACCTCGGGCAAGGTGATCCTGCTGGGTGTGCTGGTCTGTGTGCTGGGCGTCGCGGTGAATGGGGCGGCGGGTTACTGGAAGGAGCGCGAGCTGACGCCGGAGGCAAAGGCAGAGGCGGGTGAGCGTGACTACAACTTCGCGAAGGGAATTCTGATTGCGATTCTCGCGGGCTTCATGAGCTCGTTTTTCGCGTTTGGGCTCGCAGCAGGCAAACCGCTCGGCGATCTGGCAAAGGGACAGTTGCTCGCTGAAGGACATCTTGATCTGTGGCAGAACCTGCCGATTCTGATCATTGTGCTGTGGGGAGGATTTCTGACGAACTTTGTGTGGTCGGCGATTCTGATCATCCAGAACAAGTCGGTGCGACAGTTTGCCGGCGAGCCCGGATCGAATCCGATGCGAGCGTCACACGCGACCGGAGAGACGCTGGCGGAGTTCGATCCGACGGATCCATCGAGCTACCGGCTGTCGGGGCGTGCGCTGTTTGGGAATTATGTCTTCGCGGCGATGGCGGGCGTGATCTGGTACTTCCAGTTTTTCTTCTACTCCATGGGGCAGACGAAGATGGGCAAATACGACTTCTCGTCGTGGACGCTGCACATGGCGTCGATCATCATCTTCGCGACACTGTGGGGCCTGGTGCTGCACGAGTGGCGGGGAACGAGCCGGACGACCAAGGTGCTTGTGACGCTCGGCCTGGCACTGCTGATCGGATCAACCGTTGTGGTTGGTTATGGAAACTATCTGAAGGTTCAGGAGACGGCGGCGGCGACATCGCAGCGCTAAGAGCGATCAACTTCAAACCTCGAAAGAAAAGCCTCGGCACCCGGAGCCGCCGAGGCTGGGAGTACGCAGTTTAGAAGTTGATGTGACCTGCGAGCTCGAAGGAGCGCGGCTTGTTGGAGGCGCTGGAGATCTCGCCGAAGGTGGCGGAGTTCCAGACGGCGTTCGGATTTGAGAAGAGCGTGTGGTTGAGGAGGTTGAAGGCATCCACCTCGATGACCAGATTCAGCTCGCGGAAGATCGGAATGGTGCGGCGCAGGTTGGAATCGATGTTCCATTGCACCGGGTTGCGGAGGTCCCAGGCTCCCGTGCGCGCAGCATTTCCGATCAGGTTCAGCTGCGTCACCTTGTTGCTTGTGCCGGTAATCAACGTATTGGGGTTCACGGCCGCCGGTGCGTTGAAGGCGGTCGGGTTGATGTACTGCACGTGGCCAAGGTTCGCTGCGGTGCGGCCACTCGGACCGTCGCCATATCCGCCATTGATGCGGGCCGAGCCGATGAAAGTGGGCGATTGGTCCGGCATGCACTGGCCTTGGAGCGGGGTGGTGCAGCCGGCGTAGGTGATCTGCACGGGAGTTCCTGAAGCGTAGGTGTAGATGGAACCGAGCGACCATCCACCCGCGAGCGTGCGAACGGCCCAGTTGTTCGCGCCGATGTGACCGCGGCCGAACGGAACCTGCCAGACGCCGAATGCGTGGATGACGTTCGGTGTCGAGAGCGTTGTTTCGCTGCGGTCGATACGGTTCTGGCGATAGGATCGCGTCGTGCCTGAGACGGAGCCGGACGGGAGATCAAAGCCGGTGCGATATGGGCCGTCGTCGCCTAAGTTTCGCGCCCAGGTGTAGTTGAAGTTGAACGTGAGGCCATGTGCAAGGCGCTGCTCCAGCGTGACCTGCAGGGAGTTGTAGCTGAAGTTGCCGACGTTGCCCCAGGTGTCAGAGACGCCGGAGTACTGCGGGAAGGCAACGAGTCCCTGAGCGATGGTGGCCGTTGTGTCACCGGCGTTCGCCGCCGCTACGTAGAAAGACGGAATGCTGATGCTGGACATCAGCTTCTGTGCGATCGCTACGTTTGCGGAGTTGGCGGGCGCGGTGAGCAGCGGCTGTTTGCCGGTCGAGTCCGTCGCTGCGCCAAGTCCAACGAGGAAGACGGGGTTGAGCTGATTCGACCAGTAGCCGCGCGCGGTGCCCGTGCCGGTGTTGGTCGAGTTGATGAGGTGATGGCTCTCGTTCCCGACATAGTTGATGGCAAGTGTGAGGTTGTTGGTGAGCGCGCGCTCCATGCCGGCGTTGTAGAGAATGAAGTCCGGTGCGCGGCCGGAGAAGTACGGGTCGGCGTAGGACACGCTCGATGGTGTAACAACTTTGCCTGTCGTCGGGTTGATGTAATGCCCGGTGTTCAGGATCTGCGAGGCAGCGCTGGGTGCAGGAGCCGCAGGGTAGGTGAAGGCGAGCGCTGTGCTGGCGCGGCCGATCGACTGGAAGTACGCGCTGTTGTTCAGGAAGAACGACGGACCTGCGCTGCCACCGGTCGTGACCTCGGCAGGAGCAATTGCGGTTGTGTTGAAGCCAAGCTGGCCGGTGCCGTTGAATGCGCCACCACGTCCGCCGACGCCGCCACCTTGCGAGAAGACGCGGCCGGCACCGATGCGGAAGACCGTCTTGGGATCGACGGAGTAGGTGATGCCGACGCGCGGCCCCCAATTATTCCAGTAGGTGTTGGCTGGACTGCTGCAGCCGCAGCTCACACCTGCCCCGCCATAATTACCCGCGAACTGAATGGCGCCGGGAGTTCCTGTGGCGGGGTTGGTGATGTTGGGGTTCATGAAGCTCCAGCGGTTCTTCACCTCGTGATATGGCGGAAGGAAGTCCCAGCGCAGGCCAGCATCGATGGTCAGCTTGGAGGTCACCTTCCAGGTGTCCTCGGCGTACGGAGCGATGGGACGATAGCGTCCGCCCACCTCCGCGACCGGCTGCAGACCCAACGAAGGCGTGCCGCCGACGGCGCCGAGCAGGAAGTCGGCATAGGAGTAGCCAGTGGCGACGTTCGAAACGGCGCTGCCGTTGAACTGGGCCGTCGAGTTGCCGTTGTACGTGAAGCCCATCACACCGGTGTAGGTGGCCGGGTTGGCGTTGTTGATCTCCTGCCACTGGACAACGACGCCGAAGGTAAGCGAATGCGCTCCCTTAACCCACTGCAGGTTATCGACGAGGGCGTAGTTGTTGGGCGTGGTGATCTGCGTCGCGACAGAGTTGCCGGGAGCGGTGGTGGTGCCGGTCCAATACTGCTGCGTGGTGCCGAAGAGTTTGGTTGCGCTGAACGTTGCGCCCGGGAACTCCGTGCCGGCCTGGCCAGCCGGGAGATTTGTGATTCCCAGCGCTGGAGCGCCGTAGGTAGCTGAATTGTCGGTTGTGTTGTGGATGTTCTGGTAGAAGCGAACGAAGCCGAACTTCAGCTGGTTAACGATCGAGTTGGAGATTGTGTAGGCGTCTTCGACGTCGAAGACCTTGGGATAGATGTTGGCGAAGTCACCGCCGGTGTAGGGAAGCGGCAGATACGGCGTGTTGAAGTTGTTCAGGTAATTGACGGTGCCCATCGCGCCGACAGTCGAGATGCGGTGCCGGGAGCTTACGTCGAAGTCCACGCGCCAGTCGTACAGGTGATTATCGAAGCCGCCGGCTTGCCCGGCAGTGAAGTTGCTCACCACATCGGAGTTCGTCGGTGTGGGCAGCCACTGCTCTTCGGCTAGCGCAATGGGCGAGATGTAGTTCGAAGGAATGACGTTGTAAGTGGCCACACCATTCTTCAGGCCTGCAAAAGGACAGCGCGTATTCGCGACACCGTTGCAGGAGTTGCTTGTCGGGTCAAAGAGGTAAGGCACGTTGTTGACCGTCGTGCTGCCGTACGTGAAGCTTCCGCCTGTCCCGGTCGGACCGCCGGCCGACGCGCAAGCCTGCCGGTCGGCTGCATTCGCGATTGTGAGGCAGACGAGCTGGGAGAAGTCGCCCTTGCGCATCTGCAGCGTGGGGATGGTGGTGTTGACGGGGTTATTGTAGGTGCGGTTGTGATAGCGGTCGTAGGCGAAGAAGAAGAACACGCGTTTGGTGCCGGGCACGTGGCCGCCGACGGTCGCGGAGAGCTCGTTCTGGTGGTCGATCGGCTTCGTTGCCCCTTTGCTGAACTGCCATGCATCGAGGGCGGTGTTGCGGATGAAATCCTGGACGCTGCCGTGATACCGCAGCCCGCCGGATTTCATCGTGAAGTTCTCCGTACCAGCACCGGAGTACTCTGCCGGCGGCGTGCTCGTGACAACCTGCATCTGATCGACCGCGTCCACGCTGACGGCTTGCGAGACAAGCCGGTTGTCACCCTGCTGACTGACTGTTTCGGCGGGAAGGCCGTCGAGATAAAGCTGGCCCAGATAGTTTCCCGTACCGCCAATCACGGGAAGACGCGCGCCGCCTTGTGCGCCGGGCGCGAGTGTCGCAAAGGCCGTCGGATCGCGCTGCGCGTTGTTCAGCGCCAGCGGAAGGCCCGAGTAGGCGGCATTCTCAATCGTCATGCCCAGAGTGGCATTGGTGGTCTCAAGCTGCGGAGGCGCCGCCGTGACCGTCACCTCGGTTGCGGTTGAGCCAACTGTGAGGGTGATGTCCAGCGGAGTAAGTACAAGCGCATTTACCGTGAGGTTCTTCTGCATCACGGTGTCGAAACCTTGCGCCGTTGCGGTCACCGTATAGGTGCCGGGCAAAATCGGAGAGATGGTGTAGAGCCCGGCGCTGGTCGTCTGGCGCTTCTCGGATGTGCCGTTTGCATTGTTGGTCGCCGTGACCGTTGCATTCGGGATGGCGGCTCCTGTCGGGTCACTCACGGTGCCCTGGATGCCGCCTTCACCGCCGGTCTGCGCCGTTGCGCCCGGGACCAACCAGAGGCAGAGAACGAATAGCGGGAGCAAGTACAGTTCCCGGAGTCCGTGCGTGCGGACTGCCTTTGGGAACCTCTTCCCGGAGAATGAGGTGTAAGAGGGGTGCATCGTTGGTGGCCTCCAAACGAAACGGATAAGTGGGTTCCGCAGCACTGTACGTTTGCGGAAAGACCGATGTCAATAGGAGAACTATTCCAAATAAGGGTCGTAATACGTCAGGAATGCTGAACGGTGTGTGTTCGCTCAGCGCCGGTCATCCAAATCAGAATAAGTATCTGTATTGACACCAGGTATCCTGGGCTAATACAGTTCGGTGCACGACGGTGATGGCTTTTAAAACAGTCAGGCGTTCGCGATCGAGTGCTTTCGGATGGGCGTGGATGGCAGCGGCATGGGTCGCTTTCTCCGCACCGATCTGCGGCCAAACCATTGCGCAGCTTCGCGCTGAGTTTGCCTCGCCGCCCGCCGATGCTCGCCCCATGGTGCGATGGTGGTGGTTCGGGCCCGCCGTGGTGAAGCCCGAGCTCGCACGCGAACTCGACCAAATGCACGCGGCCGGCATCGGCGGCGTGGAGATTGCGGCGGAGTATCCGCTCGCGCTCGACGATCCGGCGAAGGGTATCCTCAATCTTCGTTACGGCTCGCCGGAGTACGTCGAAATGCTGCGCTTCGCCGACCAGCATGCGACTGAACTCGGCATGCGTGTGGACCTGACGCTTGGCAGCGGATGGCCCTTCGGCGGCCCAGACATTCCGATCGATCTCGCTGCAGGAAAGCTGCGCTTCGTTGCGGTTGCGCTGCCCGGATCCGACACCGCGATTCCAAAGCTGGCTCAGGGCGATAGCTTTATCGCAGCGTTCGTCGCCGGCGGAACGCCGCAGCACTTCGACGCTGGAACCGCGCGCCGGCTTCCCGGTGATGCGCTGCCGCAGCAACTCGCAAAGCCCGCGGGCGCCGGCCCGCAGGTTGAGCTCTTCTTCATATCCAGCCACACGCGCCAGCAGGTGAAGCGCGCGGCCTATGGCGGTGAAGGATACGTGCTGGATCACATGGCGCGTCCGGCCATCGATACCTATCTGCGCACGCGCGGAGATACGCTGCTGGGCGGATTCAACGTGAAGCCTCCCTACGCAATTTTCTCCGACTCACTCGAGGTGTACGGTTCGGATTGGACCAGGGATCTCCCGGCGGAGTTCGCGCGACGCCGTGGCTACGATCTCGTCACGCACCTGCCGGAACTGGTGCAGGGAGGAATGCCCGAGGCCGACAGTGTGCGCCGCGATTGGGGCCTCACCTTGTCTGATCTCGTGCGCGATAACTATCTCCGGCCCATGGCCGACTACGCTACATCTCACGCGACGCGCTTCCGCTCGCAGACCTATGGCGCGCCCGCTGTGACGCTGCTGGACGAGCACATTCCTCAACTGCCGGAAGGTGAGGGCCCGCAATGGCACGCGTTCTCGTTTACGCGCTGGGCAAGCTCTGCGAACCACGTGTATGGAAACCGGATTTCCTCGGCCGAGACGTGGACGTGGCTGCACTCACCTGCATTCCGCGCAACTCCGCTGGACATGAAGGCAGAAGCGGACTGCATGTTCCTGGAGGGAGTGAACCAGATCGTCGGTCACGGATTCCCATACTCCGCGCCTGGCGTTGAGGAGCCTGGCTGGTCGTTGTACGCGGCCGCGGTGTTGAACGCGCACAATCCATGGTGGCCTGTGATGCCGGATCTAATGCGCTACTTGCAGCGCGTCAGTTGGGCGTTGCGACAGGGCGAGCCGGCGAACGACGTCGCCCTGCTGCTGCCCGAAGATGATGCCGAAGCGGCGTTCCGGCTGGGACATGTTTCCGTCACGGACGAGATGCACACACGCATCTCGCCGCAACTGATGGGTGCGATTCTCGATACTGGTTACAACCTCGACTACATCGATCTCGCTGCGGTCGCGCAACGTGGCCTGCACTATCCGGTCGTCGTTGTTCCCCCGAGTGAGCGCATGCCGCTCAGCGGCGTGCATGCGCTCGAGAAATATGCAGCCAGTGGAGGCAAGCTCGTCTTCGTCGGCCGCACGCCTTCGCGCGCCGCAGGACTGGCCGATGCGGCGGATACTCCCGAGGTGCAAAAGCGCATCGCGGCGCTCGTCGCAAAGAGCACTCATATCTACGATACCGCCGGCCTCGCTTCAACTCTGCCTCACGTGCTGCACCCGGATGTAGAGCTCGGCGCCGCCGGCGGAAAGGTCGGCTTCATTCACCGCCACGGGAATGATTCGGATATCTACTTCTTCGCGAACACCACGGCAGAGCCGGTCACGTTTGCCGCGAGCGTGCGTGCGTCGCGGCGCAATGCCGAGTGGTGGGACGCCGACTCCGGCGAAGCCGAGCGGGCGCAAATCGGCGAGCCGCTCACGTTGGCTCCGTACGGTTCGAAACTGCTCGTACTCTACGATGGCAATCCACCTTCGCGCCCCAATGCACCGAGTCACTTTCATCCCAACACTCAGCCTGCCATTACGCTGAGCAACTGGACCATAGCCTTCCCCGGCAGTGCCGGCTCCGCACCCGAGCCAACCGTGCACGATGCGCAGGACACGCTTTGGAATGACTCCCCGGCCACCCACTTTTACTCCGGCGAAGTGCGCTACACCATCACATTTCGCGCACACGCCGTGGGTTCCGGAGAGCGCGCCGAACTTCAGTTTGCGCCAGGTGAGCCGCTCCAGAACAATCAGCCGCCGGGCAAAGCCGGCATGCGCGCATGGTTCGACCCGCCTGTTCGTGAGGCCGCGATAGTGCTCCTAAACGGAAAGCGCGTCGGAGATCTTTGGCATCCGCCGTATTCTTTGGATGTGACCTCCGCGTTGCATGCCGGCGAGAACACCCTCGAGCTGCGCGTGTTCAACACTGCTATCAATGAACTAGCAGGCCAGCCGCCCCGTGACTATACCGCCCTGAAGGCCAGATATGGAGACCGCTTCCAGATGCAGGACATGCAGAATCTCCAGCCCGTCGCGTCCGGAATCCGCGGCGCTGTACGAATTGTTTTTGGAACCGAATCTTCGAGACCAGATCGGCCGACCGCACACTGAAACGCTTTTATCGGAGACATCGCATGCAACGCTACTGCCAATTGATTCACCTGCGCCCGGAGCGGCGCGATGAATACATCGAATACCACCGCGAGGTGTGGCCCGCTGTGCTGGCCACCATCGATGCCTGCAACATCCGCAACTACTCGATCTTCCTGCACAACGATCTGCTGATTGCCTACTTCGAGTACCACGGCGCGGACTTCGATGCCGACATGCGCAAAATGGCCGCGGACCCGGAGACGCAACGCTGGTGGTCGATCATGGATCCCATGCAGCAACGCCTGGCCGGAATTCCAGCCACCGAGAAATGGCTTAACGTTCCCGAGGTCTTTCACTTCGATGGATCGAAGGTCACAGGAGGTGCGGCATGAGCCGGATGACCAGAAGAAAGTTCAGTGCGTCGATGCTGCTGTCGGCGTCGGCAATCGCGGCGCCTCGCATCGCAGGCGCAGAGTTCACGGGCCGGCAAGCGGAGTCCAACGCGAGCTCAGCACAATCGACCGACTTTCAACAATGGCCACACGGCTATGATCCGCGCGAGCTTGGCACCAGCGTCGGGCAGCACTTCCTCACATCGCCGCACTTCCATCCTGACCGCATCGTGTATCCGGAGGTCTGCGCGTGGTACGGCGCACTCGAAGTAGCGCACGTAACCAACAACACAGACCTGCTTTCAAAACTCCAGGCGCGCTTCGATCCGCTCTTTACATCGGAAGCTGCGCTGCTTCCGCCAAAAGGTCAGCACGTCGATTACTCCATGTTCGGCTCGCTCCCTCTGGAGCTCTACATCCTCACCAAAGACAAGCGGTATCTCGATCTTGGCCTGCAATACGCTGACGCACAGTGGAGCAAGCCTGACGCGCAGGGTCTCACCGACGAGACACGCTTCTGGGTCGACGACATGTTCATGATCACCATCGTGCAGGTGCAGGCCTTCCGCGCGACCGGCGATCAGAAGTACCTCGATCGCGCAGCCACCGAAATGGCCGCATATCTCGACAAGCTGCAGCAGCCCAACGGGCTCTTTTTCCACGCGCCTGATGTGCCGTTCTACTGGGGCCGCGGCAATGGATGGTTCGCTGTCGGCATGACTGAATTGCTCCGCGACCTCCCGCGCAATCACGCAAACCGCGCGCGCATCGAGCGTGGATATCAGACGATGATGGCAGCGCTGCTCAAGTACCAGCCGCCGGCCGGAGCATGGCGTCAACTGATCGATCGCGACGACTCATGGCCGGAGACTTCGGGAACCGGGATGTTTGCCTTCGCGTTGGTGTCGGGCGTGCGTTCCGGGATGTTGAACAGCGCGACCTACGCCGCCGGCGCACGTCGTGCCTGGATCGCGCTCGCCGGTTACGTCGATCAGAACAACGATGTGACCAGCGTCTGCGAGGGAACCAACAAAAAGAACGATCTCGAGTACTATCTGCTGCGCAAGCGGCGCACCGGCGACTTCCACGGACAGGCGCCGCTACTATGGACAGCCGCCGCGCTTCTGCGTCCTGCCTGATCCTCACCGAGCAAGTGTGCGCGGTGCCAACGAGCGTGTAGGATGAGCCGAAGCACACCGCACTCGGGAGGAAGCGTTGCATGGGCGCTGCAGTTCGCCTGAGCCACACCAGCTATGGCCGATTGATGTTGCTGGTCGCCGGTCTGGGTGGCCTGCTCTACGGTATTGACGTCGGCATCATTGGCGGTGCGCTGCCTTATCTCGAAGCTACTTCCAAGCTGAATCGCGGGCAGATTTCGGTCATCGTCGCGGCCGTGCTGCTCGGCAGCGTGTTCTCTACGCTGTTTGCCGGACTGTTGGCGGATTGGATCGGACGCAAGCCGCTGATGCTGCTCAGCGGCGTCGCCTTTTCGGTCAGCGTGCCGATCATTGCGCTGTCGCAGGGTTTTGGACCGCTGTTTCTCGGCCGGCTGCTGCAAGGTGTTAGCGGCGGTCTGGTCGGTGTGGTGGTGCCGCTGTATTTGGCGGAGTGCCTTTCCGCGAAGGTGCGCGGAAAGGGAACCGGCATCTTCCAATGGCTGCTCACCCTGGGCATCTTCGTGGCTGCGGTGATCGGCATTTACACCAGCTATCACGTGGCCGACATTGCGAAGTCTGCTTCCGCTGCGGCGCTGTTTGCAGCGAAGGACAAAGCGTGGCGCAGCATCTTCTGGATGTCGCTCCCGCCGGGGCTGCTCTTTGTGGTTGCCGGGTACTTCATCTCTGAGTCGCCACGGTGGCTGTTCCAGCGCGGCCGCATAGATGCGGCGCGATCCGCACTCGAGCGCTCGCGCACCCCCGAGCAGGCTGCACTCGAGATGGACGAGATGGCGCAGATTGCGGCGCAGGGCAGGCGCGGTGTCGCGTACAAAGATCCGCTGCTTAGCCGGCGCTACGTGCTTCCGTTCCTGCTCGCTTGCGTGATCCTCGTATGCAACACGGCTACCGGAGTCAACTCCATCATCGGCTACAACGTCGATATCCTGATCCAGAGCGGGTTGAGTGACGTGCTGGCGCACTGGGGTTACGTGCTGTTCACGCTCATGAACTTCCTCATGACAGTTGTCGGACTGCAGCTTGTCGATAAGAAGGGACGCAAGTTTCTGCTCGTGATTGGGACCTCAGGAGTGATTGTGTCTTTGGTCGCCGTCGGAACGCTTTTCCTGCGCACGGAAAAGGGCCGTTATGAGGCCCGCGATGCGGTGCAGAAGCTGGTCGCCAGCGGCGACTCACTGAGCTTCAGGTTTGACGTCGCGCAGGCGGTGAGCCTTGGCGCGCCAGCCGTGAATGGACAGCAATCACTCGCCATCATCTATTCCTATGGCGACTTCACCTCCAGCACGAAGCCCGTTCTGCTGGGTGATATCGCGCCGGAAACGATCGACCGCGCAAGCGCAATCCCGTCGAGCAAGGTGGCGGCGTTCTTTCAGAATCCGTTTGCGGATCTGAATGCCGCGCGCTCCGCTCCGTTGAAGATCGAGCACGCGTATATCACTCCGGTGCCGAGTACAAGGAACGGCTGGATCGTGGCCCTCTGCCTGTATGCATTCATCAGCTTTTTCGCGATGGGTCCAGGCGTTTGCGTGTGGCTCGCGCTGAGCGAGCTGATGCCGACGCGAATTCGATCGAACGGCATGAGCGTTGCTCTCGTTCTGAACCAGACAGTGTCGACCACGCTGGCGGCCGTGTTTCTGCCCGTCGTCGGCAAATACGGTTACTCGACGATGTTCTACTTGTTCGCAGCTTTCACCGTGGTGTACCTTGTGACCGCAGCGTTCTTCCTGCCGGAGACAAAAGGCAAGACACTCGAGGAGATCGAAGGCATGTTCGATCATTCAAAAGAGAGTTCGTCAGTTTCGGCCTAGTGGTGGGCCACTCCCGTATTACCGTGAGCCTGAATAAAATCGCGAAGCACAACTGCATTGTTGTGCTCCAGATCCTTTGCGCCGAATAGCAAGGTCACATGATGTTTGCGTGCGGCGGCAACGATTGCTTCGCACGCAGCGGCGTTCTGCTTCAGCTCAGCGATGTACCGCCGCTTGAACTCAGGCCACCGCTCCGGATCATGCCCGAACCATTTGCGCAGCTCGGCACTCGGAGCTACATCTTTCAACCACATATCCATTTCGAGCGATTCCTTCGACACGCCGCGTGGCCAGAGCCTGTCGACCAGAATGCGAACGCCATCTGCGCTGGAAGGCGGATCATAAGCGCGCTTGATCGTTATCTTCATCGCTCGCACGGCTCCTCAGCCGTTGACGTGTTTTCTTGACCTTTGCTCCAACTTCTCTCGACTCTTCTTCCAACAGCCACCGCCGGAGTTGCAGGATGTCGTTCGCGCGCGCGATTCCGACCGGCTTACGTTGATTCTCCGGTGCCACGACAATCACGTTCTCCGTATTCTTCAGCATCATTTCGCGGTGCACCTGGTCCACGGATTCGCCGGTGTATGCCAGAACGAAATCACGCCGCGCAATCTCTCGCATCGTGAAGTGATGATCGGGAGGTTCTGTTCGCAGCAGATCATGCGGCTCGACAATGCCAACGATGTTCGCGTCGGCGTCTACGACAGGAATCAACCCGATACCGCCAGGCACAAACGTCTGCAATACCGTACGCAGCTCGTCCTCCGCCTGCAGAAGATTGAATTCCTTATGCATCACCTGATCGATTCGCGCACGCATGAGTACAGGAACTGAGTAGTCCTGCAAAATGACGAGCCCACGCTTTACAAGTTTCACGGTCATGATCGAGTCGCGGCTGCACAGTCGGACGACGGCATCGGAGATCATCACGGTAACGATCAGCGGAAGGATAGCGTTGGGATTGTGGCTCAGCTCAAAAAGGAAGACGATGCTCGTCAGCGGAGCACGTGCGATGCCGCCGAACACGCCGGCCATCGCTGCAAGCGCGTAGAATGCCGGATCACTCACCAGACCGGGCGCAATGTGCCGAAACAGAATTGCAAACGACGCTCCCAGGCCGCCGCCCACAACCAGCGAAGGCGCGAAGACGCCGCCGGTCGTTCCTGAGCCTAGCGAGATAACCAGCGCCCAGAACTTCGCAAACGAAATGCCGACCAGATGGCCCGGTGTGATGCGATCGTTCAGCATGTCGCGTATCGTGTCGTAGCTCGTTCCGAATACCTGCGGGTAGAAGTACCCGATGACGCCGAGAATGATGCCGCCGATGACTGGAGCCCAGATGAGCGGCGCCCTGACAGGAAGCTCGTCGAAGAAGTCCTCAAGCCATGCAAGCACGCGGATCATGATGATCCCAACGCCGCCCATCAATATGCCGAGCAGCGCGAAGAGCCACAGCTCGTTGATGCCCGTCAATTTGAACATCGGCGTCGGAAACAGCGGAGCCCAGCCCGCAAAATGAATGCGAATTCCCGTTGCTGTCGCTGCTGCAAGCGCGACGGGGATGAAGGATCGCGCGCGCAGTTCGAATAGCAGTAGCTCGATCGCGACCAGAATTCCTGCCATTGGGGCGGTAAATGTCGCAGCCATTCCAGCCGCGGCGCCGGAGGCCAGCAGGACGCGGCGGTAGTACGGCGTGAGCCCAATTGCCTGACCGAACAGTGAGCCAAGCGCGGCGCCGGTCTGGATGATCGGTCCTTCGGCGCCGAATGGACCGCCTGTTCCGATTGCAAATGCCGTCGCCAGCGGCTTCAACACCGCTACCCGCAGACGCATGCGACTGTGGCCGAAGAGAACAGACTCCATCGCCTCCGGGATGCCGTGTCCCTTCAGCGTCGGTTCCCAGAAGTGGATCATGATACCCACCACCAACGCGCCGATGGGAGGAATCAAGATCACCCACAACCCCAGATGATGATGCGCTGGGTTGCTGTTCGCAAACGAGAACCGTCCAAAGAAGAAGATGTTCGTGAACAGTTGAATCAGCAGGAGCAATCCCTGCGCGACGAGTCCCGCAACCAGCCCGACCAGAACGGCACAGCCGCAGATCCGCACAATCTCTGGTTCAAGGGCGACACCAAACTGTCCCTTCTTACTGGACTGCTGCTCCGGAATGGATGCAATCTCCGGAATCGGGAACTCGGCCATTTGCAGAACCTCCTGGCTATCGCGTCACGTTATAGCTGCAACAAATCTCCTCAATGCTTTGCTGGGGCCATGCTGTCTTCCGAGTCTGTGGTGGGCCTTCCATGGTCCTTCAGAACCTGAAGAATGTCTGTCTTCGTTACGATGCCCTTTACCTTGCCCTCAGAAACGACAAGAAGCATAGGACGGCGATGCTCGCCCGTGAGCAGCCTGACCGCCTCCATCACATCGCAGTCTGGAGCCACCGTGCCGATGCGCTGGTCGATCACGTCTCGCAGCGGCGTCTGCCACCAGCGTTCAGGAGCAACCTTTGTAACGCACAGCGGGTTCACCGTTCCCAGCAGCGTGTCGTCGTCAAACACCGGAAAGGCTTCATGCTGCAAGTCCGGCGACAACATCCGCACGAACTCGCCGAGGCTAAGATTCGCAGGAGCCGAGATCACGTGCTGTTGCATGATCTCGCTCACAGGAATGTAGCGCAGCGGCGAGGTCCTCGCGGCCTCATGCAGACGCTGATCTCCGGAAGCGGATGCATCACCGGACACAGCATACGCGACGGCCGCCCCAATCAGCGCCGGGATAATGAACGCGTGACCTCCAGTCGCTTCTGCCACGAACACAACAGCGGCCAGCGGCGTCTTGTAGCCGGCGGAGATAAACGACGCCATCCCGACAGCCGCATAGAGTCCAAGGGCGGGACTATGCACGATCGATTGCGCGAACGCCGTGCCCAGGCAGCCTCCGGTAAGAAACAGCGGAACGAACATGGCGCTCACGCCGCCCGACGCAAGCGTGAACACTGTCGCAAGAAGCTTGAGGCCGCTGAAGACCAGAAGTTGCGAGCTGCTGTGCGTGCGATTGAGGATGTCTCCGACCGCCTCATAATTCGGGCCGATCGGCACCAGCGATCCACCGTAGATGTGCAAGAAGAGCACGCCGCAAAGGCCGGTGAACAAGCCGCCGATTGCAAGCTTCACCCAATGCGGAACTCGCCACTCTACGAAGAACACGCGGACCCTGCGGAATGTGACCACGAACGCCATCGCCACAACTCCTATGACCACTCCCAGCAGAGCGCTCCAGTAGAGATCGTTGCGGTGGTAAGTCGTCGTGCCGATGAAATCGAACAGCGGAGTCGAGCCGAGGAAGGAGCTAAGCGTAACGTAGGACACGACCGACGCGATCAGCGATGGAAGCAGCGCCTCATGCGCCAGGTCATCGCGATATGGCATCTCCAGCGCGAACACAATGCCGGTAAGCGGCGCACGGAATACAGCCGACATGCCGGCCGCGGCGCCGCAGATCAGCATGATGCGCCGGTCGCGGCCCGTGAAGCGGAAGCGCCGCAGCTTCGTCCACAGCCACGAGGCGATTCCCGCGCCGCCATAAATGCTTGGTCCCTCCAGCGCCGCGCTTCCCCCGAAGCCAACCGTCGTAATCGCGGCGAGGATCTTCGGCGCAAAGGGCCGCATCTCGATCTCGCCCTCATGCTCGTGATAAGAGCGGATCACCTCTTCCGTAGAGTGCTCGTCCGGGTTCGGCGTGAAGTACTGCATGATCAGGCCAGTGACAGCGAACGCCACGACGAGGCCCGGAACAATCGCCCAATGGTGAGCGAGGTAGTAATTCAGCACCCACGGCCACAGCTTGCCGAGCAGAAGCGCAGCGATGGCGGTGATCGCAACTCCGGTGATAAGTCCTATTGCGGGTGCAACCAGCAGCCACTTCTGCAGGTCGCGGGAATAAACCGCTGTAAGGTCCTCATGCACCAGCGGCAGATACCTGCGAAGAAGTGGGTGTTGCAGCAGTCGGTTTCGTTTCATCGATGTTCCTTCATTCGTCTTCAACTATTTTTCAGCAAATCTCTGGCCGATGGTCCCCTGATAGCGCTCGAGTACATCCTGCAGCGAAACAATACCTTCCAGTCTGCCGCGCGATGCACGGTTCGATACCGGCAGCACCGGCCAGCGTTGAAAAAATCTCAATGCATTCGCGAGCGGCTGGTCCGGAAACAGGAGCGGCGTACGCTCTTTTCCCAGGAACTGCTCTAAAGCACTCTGCGCATCGGCGCGCTCCGGATCACGTTCGAACTCCGCAAACAGCTTCTCCATCTCGTCTTTGCGTGCAGCGTACCACCCGTTGCTGCACTGCACGAGAAGCATTGGAGAACTCAATATCGCGCGACGCGTAGCATCATTCCTGGCGATCGCACTGATTGAATCTGCGCCGCGCAACACTGGAAGCTGGACCGGCTCCATAGCATCTTCCAGGCGCAGTTCGCTCTCTTCACGCTCCTCCTCCATCGAAGGCAGGTAGAGCCCGTCCTGCTGGGTCAGCAGCTCAAAAATCGGCACGGGCTGCAGACTTCGCGAGATCAGATAGGCGATCGTGTTCGCCAGAATCACCGGAAGAATGATCGAGTAATTTCCGCTGACCTCCAGCGCCATGAACATCGACGTGAGCGGGACCCGCAGGAACGCCGCAAACAAAACGCCCATGCCGACCAGCGCATACGATCCGATCGAACCCGTCAGGTGAGGGAAGAACATCTTCTCGAACGAACCGACCGCTGCGCCGAGCATCGCACCGATGAACAGCGTGGGCGCAAACATTCCGCCCGGCGTTCCGCTGCCGAACGATGCTGTCGTCGCCACGATCTTGAACAAAGCAAGCAGCAGCAGTATCTTCAACGCGAATTGCGCATGCATCGCCTGATCAATCGCGCCATATCCGGCGCCCATCACCTGCGGCAGCCCAAAGTATCCGATCGCCCCGACCAGCAGTCCGGCAATGGCCGGGTGAAACATCTGCAGCGTCGGCCGTTGTTTCCGCAGCCACGGCCGCAGCGAGCCAATGCACTTGGCGAAGACCAGCGACGCCAGGCCGCCGATCACACCGAGGACGGAATACGCCAGCAGCTCTCGCGGATCGCGCATCGTGATCGAAGGGACGCGAAACATCGGCTGCGATCCCCAGAACCATCGCGCCACAACCACACTCGCGACCGCCGCCAGAACAATCGAACCCAGCACGCCCGCGGTCCACTTGCCGATGACCTCTTCAATGACGAACAGGATCGCTGAGATTGGCGCATTGAACGCAGCCGCCAGACCCGCCGCCGCGCCCACCGGCGCAAATAGCCGCAGCTTCGCACGCGAGAGCCCCACGCGCCGTCCAATCAGCGACGCTACACCCGCGCCGATCTGCAGCGACGGGTCCTCGGGCCCGAGCGAGTGACCACTGCCAATCGCGAGCGCGGACAGCAAAAACTTCCCAATGACGGTGCGGACCGAGATATATCCGTTGTGGATATACAGCGCAGCTTTCGTCTGGTTCACACCGCTGCCGCGCACAGCGGGGAACACGTACCGCGTAAGCACCGCGACCACCAGCCCGACTATCGCAGGAACAATAAACAGCCGCTTCTGCCCAGCTTCCGGAGCGACTCCGAGCAGAAGTATGCTGAGCCACTCGATTGCCATGCGGAACGAGACGACGAGCAGGCCCGACAGCACGCCGACAAAAATCGAGAGCAGCAGAAAGATCCGCTCTTCGCGAAACGGAAGTGCATCGGCTAGCTCGGCCGGTTCTGCGGAATGCACGGTTGCTTTTTCTCCGTTCATCGCATCTCCACTCACCGCACACCGTGGGCGGAATTCGCCAGTTGCAGCAACAACGCATCATCGCCGGTCGGCTGGCCACAAAGTTTGGCGGTCAACTCTTCAGTATCGAAAATTAACCTCACCAGCCCATCCTGCTCGGCTGCATCCTCGAGCATCGAACGCCGCTGCCTTACCTTGTCTGCGTCCCTCCATCCAGCCTCAAGCCCTTGCAGTTGCGGCGGAATCTGCGCATCGTTCGTTCGTGCCGCACAGCTCTCGAATCGCGCCTTCGCGATGGGCAGCGCTCGCAGAATATGTTCCGCTCGGTCCTGCGGATCGATATCCGAGGCCATGGTCAGCTCCTGGATCCGTCGGGAGCTCTCCAGCAGAGTGTCCAGTTCGTCTGCGCCTTGTTCACCAAGCGACGCCGTGCTCTCCCGGCGCGCCACCGACAGCAGCCGCGCTGCCTCGGCAAATTCCCCAAGCTGAAACGCCAGCCGCCCTGCCTTATAGAACGGAGTCGGGTCCTTGGGGTCGAGCTTGATTGCGGTTCGATACTGATTCAGCGCGTCTGACGCATCGCTCGCCTGCTGAAACTTGTCCGCCAGCATGGAAGCAATGACGGCATCGTCGGGCGCATCCGCCGCTGCAATCAGAAGTTCAGCTCTCGCGGCGGGCAGATTTTGCTGATCGAGCAGATAATCAGCCAGCTCAAGCTGCACTCGAAAGCGCTCGTCTCGCGAATCGCCGTTCCAGTTTCCGCCCGCCGCCGCGCGGTAGTAGTCCAGAGTCTGCTGCGTGTCGTTCTTCTGCCGGGCCAGCCGCGCAAGCTGCAAATTCACAAATCCATCCGCCGGCTGTGTGTCCAGCAGAGTCAGAAAATAGCTTCGCGCCTGGTCGGGATGATGCGCCTGCGCAAGCGCCTCGGCGAGCAGCAGACGATTGTTCGCGGCGTCCGGCGCGTACTCAAGCGAAACGCGCAGATCGCGAATCGCCTGCTCCGCATTTCCGCTCGCAAGCGCTCGTTGGCCATCCGCTGCAAACTGTCGCCCGAGTTGCGCACGCCGCGCTGAGAAGCTCTGAAACAAAAACGACGTTACCGCATACAGAATGAGCGCGGAGAAAAGCAGCACCAGCAGCGTGACGCTGTCTCTCAAAATTATTCTGCGGTTCCGACGGACTTCTGAGCCCACCGTCGCTATACCGGCGGAATGTGTTTGTGTGTCGATGACGTCCTTCTCAAGCGGGTGAAATTGCGGAGGGCGGCTACGATTCATCTTATCGTAGAGCGACACTCGGCAGCGCCGCTCTCTCATCTGTGATGATGCAGCCTTTTCATCTCGCGAGCAGGTTATCTGCCTGGTGCGCAGCGTATCGCCGCTGATGCCACTCCCACGCTGAAGCGAGGACGCGATCAATCTCCGGAGTTCGTGCCCGCCATCCCAACTCTTCCTGCGCACGAGCCGAACTCGCCACAAGCCGCGCCGGATCGCCGGGCCTGCGTGGCTTAATCTCAACCGGAATCGGATGCCCCGTGACACGCCTGGCGCCTTCCACAACCTCCTTCACAGAGAAGCCCTGCCCATTGCCCAGGTTGCAGATCACGCGATCGCGCGAGGCCAGCGCATTCAGCGCCAGAATGTGCGCGGCCGCAAGGTCTACAACGTGGATGTAATCGCGAATGCACGTTCCGTCGGGCGTGTCATAGTCATCGCCGTAGATGAAGATCTTCTCGCGCCGGCCGAGCGCCACATCCAAAATCAGCGGAATGAGATGCGTCTCCGGTTCGTGCGCCTCGCCGCGCCCGGGCAGCGCGCCCGCCACATTGAAGTAACGCAGCGACGCATACCGCAGTCCGTGAATGCGATTCAGCCACACCAGCATCTGCTCCACCAGCAGCTTGCTCTCGCCATACGCATTGGTCGGCGCAAGCTTCGCAGACTCATCGATCGGGACACGCTCAGGCTCGCCATACACTGCGGCGGTCGAGCTGAACACCAGCTTCTTCACACCCGTCGCACGCATCGCTTCCAAGAGCGCAAGCGTGGAAGCCGTGTTGTTGCGAAAATAAATTTCCGGCTTGTGCATCGACTCGCCGGCCTCAATCAGCGCCGCAAAATGCAGCACGCCGTCCGGCTGCAATTCGCCCAGCAGCTTTTCAATCCGCGGCCGCTCGGCGATGTCAGCCTGCACGAACTCCGCGCCCGCCGGCACCTCATTGCGCTTGCTGTGGCACAGGTTGTCGACAATCGTCACCTGATGTCCTGCCTCCATCAGGATCGTCGCCACCGTCCCGCCGATATATCCAGCCCCACCCGTCACCAGAAGCTTCATCGTCTCTCCATCAGAACCTTGCCATCAAACTCGCGCTTCGACATCTCGCCGTTCGTGAACCGGTGCGAGCGCCAGCAGCACAAAGGCGGCAATCAGTACCGCGCCTTCAAGATCAACCGAAACACCATGTAGTCGCTCGAAGTCACGCCTCGCCGTATTACCGGTGGGGACGGCATTCACATCTCCTCCCGTCGCGATCCGGTCCGTTTCCATGCGTGGAATCACCGCGAATTGCGAACACGCCGTCAGCACAAGCATCAGAACGACACCTGCAATCTCAACCAGGCGGGCACGATGTCGATCGCGGTGCGTAACCATCAACGCGATGGTTGCAAGCAGGTAAATTGCACCGCCGTACAAGCCAATTTGATGCAGAATGAGCAGCGCTCTGCGAACCACCATGCCTGCCGCGTGCCTATCCGGCAAAACGCTGAACGCAATCCCGGCGACCACCACGAACAACACCTCTCCGCCGGCCCACAGAGCCAGTGGATACAGCCTCAGGATACGTAGCAGAGTGGTCATCGGCTCAGCGCGAGATCAAGTCCGGTGCAGTCGCCGGCGAAGCCGAACGCGCGAGCGCCCGCCGCAACACCAGGTCCAGCGCGGACTTCTGCGCCACGTAGTCTTCCTCAGAGATGCGCTGCTGCAGATGGTCCGCCTCCAACGCAAACATCTCCTCCTTGAGCACCTGCAGCAACTGCGCTGAGTGCGTCTGCGGCGTCTGCTCGTTCAGCGCGGCGCTCGAGCTCCGCGTGGGATCTACCGGCGGCACGTTCGCGCTTGTAGCGCCGGAGCCCACACTCGGCTTGCGCAGCAACACGCCCGCCGCCGCCGCCAACAGCACGGCCAGCCCCGATAAAATCCACCACCTGTACTTCGCCCACGGATCATGGTTGCCGCCCTCGTCCAGCGGAGTGCCCAACCCGCCGCCAGGCCGCGTGTCCGCGCTCGCCGATTGATCTCCACCCGCCGCGGCTTGCGATGCGCCTTCCGCGGATTGCGCGCCACCCTGCGTGGCCGCGTTGTCGCGCGGAAGCTGCCCGCTTCCTGTCAGCGTGAAACCCAGCGGCTGATCCGGCGTCACACGGCGAGCAAGCAGCGTGTGCGCGTTCACCTCATCGTCCACCGGGCTGTATGGCGCTCCGCTCGCCGGCTGAAACGTCATCGACTTCGGAATCATCACCGCGACCGTATCGGTCGGCACTGTCAGCTTCGGCTCAATCGCCAGCTTGCCGGTGTAGGGAAGCGTGTACGTTATCTGAAACTGCGTCTCGCCCGGCCGAATCGGAAACAGGAACGTATAGTGGTTCTTCTCCGCCAGCGGCACCGGCGCCTGCCGCACCGGCATCCCATCCGGCGACTCCGCCGCCGATCCTTCCACCACCGCGCCGTCCGGCAGCCAGAAGTCAAATGGCTGCTTTGAGAACTGCGTCATCGGTGGGTTGGAATCATTCTTTACGAAGAAGTGATCGACCACGTGCAGGGCTGTCCCGCTGGCGTCGGTCTCGATGCGCATCACCTCGGCCTCGCGCGTCACACCCTTCACCTTCGCCGCGGCGTTGTACACATCGATGTCCACCGTCGACGTTCCCGGCGTAGCAGGCTTGAAGTAATTCGCGAGATCGTGGGTCACGCGCACCAGGTGCAGCCCGTCATCCGGCACGTTAAGCGTGTAGTGCCCGTGCGTGTCGGTGGTCGTATGGGTCGCTTCCTGCATGCCCTGCGCCAGCCGAATCAGCGTCACCGTATCGCCCACGGAAGGCTTGCCGGTCGTTTTGTTCGTGACGACGCCTGTGATCGGCGTCGCAGCAAACGCAACCGACGAACACAAGAGAAAAAGCGCAAAGCTATAAAGAATTTTCTGAATTCGAGGCACAATTCAGGATACTGCAACGCGCGCATGCGACGCTAACAACCCGCGCTAACCGCCCAGCGATTCCATCTCCGCCAGCACCTTCGCGGCCTCATTCTCCAGCGCATCCCGCTGCGCCGCGTAGTCCGCCTCCGGATACTTTCCCGCCTTGTACTCAAAGTTCAGATCGCGCAAGTTCTCGTAGATCACTTCCTTGCGCTCGCGCAGGTAATCCAGGCGGGTCTTCTCGGGCGCCCGCGTCAGCCGCCGCTGCGGCCAGAAGATATACGCGCCGCACGCAATCAACAGCAGAATCGGCGGAAGCACAATCGATAGTTTCATCGTCTCTCGTTAGAACTCACACAGCCGAGCGAACTGAAATTCGTTTCACTCGTCAAAGGTATAGTGTATCTGCGCTCCGCCTCATGCGCTGCGCAGTCTCAGGAGACGCTCCGGGTGCGACGATCGAAATTGCGGCTGGTGGCGCCATCGAGGCTGCTGCGCGGTTTGGCCTGCCTCCTTCTGCTTTGCCTGCCAGCCTGTGCCCAGCCCGTGAACACGCACACCGACCCGCTCAACTTGGACCCGCTGGTCCGCCAGGGTTACGACCACTTCTACAATCTCGACTTCGATGCCGCGCTGAAGGACTTCAACCAGGTCGCGCAGCAGCACCCGCAAGACCCCATGGCGTGGAACTACATTCTCGTCGTCACCGTCTTCCGCGAGCTCTACCACCAGGACCTGCTCGACACGACTTATTACGCGCACGACAGCTTCCTCTTCTCCAAACGCGAGATCAACATGTCCAAACAGGCGCACGATCAGATCAACTCGCTGACCGACAAGATCATCGGCATGTGCAGCGCGCGCCTGGATCAAAATCCACAGGATAAGAACGCGCTCTTCGCTCGCGGATACGCGCGTGGCATGCACGCCGCGTTCATCACGCTGGCCGACCACTCATTCACCGCTGCGGCGCGTCAGGGTCTGCAGGCACGCAACGACAGCGAAGCCGTCCTCAAGATCGATCCGCAGTACGCGGACGCCGAAATGGCTATCGGCATCCAGCAGTTCGCCGTCGCCAGCCTGCCGCGCTTTCTGCGCATGATGGTCGGCGTATTCGGCGTCGGCGGTTCCAAGCAGCGAGGCCTCGCCCTGCTGCGCGACTCCGCCGCACACGGCGTTGTAACCACCGTCGAATCACGCACCGCGCTAAGCCTCTTTCTCCGCCACGACGGCCGCTACAACGAAGCTCTCGATGTAGAGCGCTCGCTCACCCAGCAGTACCCGCATGACTTTCTCTTCGCGCTCGAGGTCGCCAACCTGCTCAAAGACCAGGGCCACGGCTACGACGCCATCGCCGCCTACAAGCAGGTTCTCGCCGACGCCGCGAAGCCGGGTTACTTCATCGACCCGCGCCTCCAAATGGCATGGTTCGGCCTGGCCGAAACCGAGCGCGGCTACAACCAGCTTCCCGACGCCGTGAACTCCTACCTCGAGGCCGCGGCGCAGCCTGACTGCAGCGACTGGGTCCGCCGCCGCGCGCAGGTCAACGCCGGTCAGGTCTACGACATGCTCCATCAGCGCTCGAACGCCGTGAAGATGTACCAGCTCGCCGCATCCGGCGGCGACGCCTCGCAGGCCGAGCTCGCGCGCAAATACCAGAGGACTCCCTACGCCGGCAGATAGCCTTTTTCGAGCAAAGGAACTCCGCACACGCCCCGCGCGTATGTGAAGATGTGTCGTGAGGAGGCAATGATGACCTGTCCGGCTTGTCAATCGAATCTGAATGAGAGCGCGAGATTCTGCAGCGCGTGCGGTTGTCCCGTGTATGCCGTGCCGTATAACCGCCAATGGCCCCGCCTGGAGCGCCCCCGTGAAGGCCGCCGAATCGCCGGCGTCTGCGCAGCCCTGGCCCAGAGGTTCGGCTGGGACCCGATGCTGGTCAGGCTGATTGCCGTGCTTGCCATTTTCTGCGGGATCGCCACTCCCATCGCCTACATCATCGCTTGGATCATGATTCCCAACGAGCCTTACCTGCTGCCGCAAAGGACAGGTGTAACGCCGGCGTGAGTGAATTCCCAGCGCCCAGACCCTTCCGCTACATCGCGGACGATCGCGCGCAACCCGAGCTCTGCTGCGGCACCGTAAAGCTCACCGAACTCGCCGCGCAGTTCGGCACACCGCTGTACATCTACTCTGCTGACGACATCCGCTCGCGCGTCGCCATGCTCATGCGCGAGTTCACCGGCCTCCCGCACACGCTCTGCTACGCCGTCAAAGCCAACTCCTCGCTCGCCATCCTCAAGCTCCTCGCCTCACTCAACTGCGGCTTCGACATCGTCTCCGGCGGCGAGCTCGAGCGCATCCGCCGCGCCGCCCCCGAATCCCTCCCGCGCGTCGTGTTCTCCGGCGTGGGCAAGCAGGCCTGGGAGATCGACGCCGCGCTCAACTCGGGCATCCTTCTCTTCAACGTCGAGAGCGAAGCCGAGCTCGACCTCCTCGCCGCCCGCGCGCAGGCCCTCAACAAAACTGCCCGTATCGCCCTCCGCGTCAACCCTGACGTCTTCGCCGAAACCCACCCCTACATCTCCACCGGCCTGCGCGAGCACAAGTTCGGCATCGCCATCGAGCGCGCCCGCGAGGTCTATCGCCGCGCCGCACACCTCGCTGGCATCACGCCCGCCGGCGTCAGCGTCCACATCGGCTCGCAGATCCGCGACACCCAACCCTTCGCCGAATCCGTCAAGCGCGTCCGCGCTCTGATCGAAGATCTTCGCGCCGACGGCATCAACATCCACTTCCTCGACGCCGGCGGCGGCTTCGGCATCGAGTACGGCCGCGCCCCCTTCGATCCCGCCGCCCGCGCCCACGAATACGCCGCCGCCATCCGTTCGGCAATCGCGGGGCTCAACATACATCTCCTCCTCGAGCCCGGCCGCTTCCTCATCGCACAAGCCGGCGCGCTCCTCACCCGCGTCCTCTACACCAAGCAGAACGGCGCCAAGAGCTTCGTCATCACCGACGCCGCCATGAACGACCTCATCCGCCCCGCACTCTACGGCGCGCACCACGAGATCATCCCCGTCGCCCAACCCGCGTCATCCAGCACCAAAGAAATCGCCGACATCGTCGGCCCCGTCTGCGAGTCCGGCGACTTCTTCGCCCGCGACCGCGAGATCGACCCACTCCACTCCGGCGACCTCGTCGCACTGCTCGACGCCGGCGCCTACGGCATGAGCCTAAGTTCGCACTACAACACCCGCGTCCGCCCGCCAGAAGTCCTCATCGACAACAACACCGCGCGCCTCATCCGCCGCCGCGAAACCCTCGACGACCTCCTCACCCCCGAGCTCCTATAGGCCTGTCAGCCCTGCCCGCGGGAGAGCCCACATGCTAAAATCTCCCTCGGTGCAAACCCTCCGTTGAGCCGCCCTTTCGGCCCGTTCCGGAGGCTGCAAACGATTTCAGCACGAGGTTTCCAGTCATGTCCGGCCACTCAAAATGGGCAACGATTAAGCACAAGAAGGGCGCACTCGACGCCAAGCGCGGCAAGATCTTCACGCGCCTCATCAAGGAAATCATGGTCGCCGCCAAAGCCGGCGGCGGAGACCCGGACGGCAATCCGCGCCTGCGCAGCGCCATCCTGGCTGCC
This sequence comes from uncultured Verrucomicrobiae bacterium, assembly GCA_963716225.1. GTDB lineage: Bacteria > Acidobacteriota > Terriglobia > Terriglobales > Acidobacteriaceae > Granulicella. The sequence continues at coordinate 3,768,931 of OY970299.1, forward strand.
AAGGCCGAGAACATGCCCGACGACAACATCAACCGCGCCATCAAGCGCGGCACCGGTGAAATCGAGGGCGCCAGCTACGAGGACATCACCTTCGAGGGCTACGGCCCCGGCGGCGTCGCCATCATCGTCGAGGTCCTGACCGACAACCGCAATCGCGCCGTCAGCGAAATCCGCCACGCCTTCTCCAAGAACGGCGGCAACCTCGGCGAGTCCGGCTCCGTCAGCTACATGTTCTCGAAGAAGGGCGTCATCGTCGTCGCCAAGTCCGCAGCCTCGGAAGACAAGCTCACCGAGATCGTTCTCGACGCCGGCGCAGACGACCTCAACAACGACGGCGACTACTGGGAGATTCTCACCTCACCCAAGGACTTCGAAGCCGTCCGGGACGCCGTCAAGGCCGCCAAGATCGAAACCGAGTCCGCCGAGGTCACGATGGTCCCTTCCACCTACCAGAAGCTCGAAGGCACGCAGGCCTCCGCGATGATGCGTCTCCTCGAAACTCTCGAAGACCTGGACGACACGCAGAACGTCTACTCCAACTTCGAGATGGATGAAGCTCAGGTTCCCGCGTAGCCGTCTAACGAACCAGAACGAAGCGCAAGGCCGCCATCCTGATGGCGGCTTTTCACTGCAAAGGAGCGTGCGTGTGAGGCCAAAACAGATCGCGGGCCTGCTGGCCATCTTTGCCGCACTCATCGCAGCTCGCACCGACGCGGCCCAGACCGCTACACAGCCAAACACCAGCGCTTCGCCGGCCAGCGCCGCCGCCTCTCGCGCCAACTGGAACTTCGGCGCGCTCGTGCAAAGCGGTTTCGGCCTCACCGAAGACCGCGGCGGCTTCAAGTTCCTCATGGTCGGCGCGCACGCCGGCCGCATCCTCACACCCAACCTGGGCACCGGCCTGCTGCGCGGCAACTTCGAATACGGCGTCGAGCTCTTTCCGCTCTGGCAGTCCTACACGCCGAAGTTTCAACGCGCGTTCTGCGTGCAGGCATTCCCACCGGAGCCGCAGCCAAGTGGCACCTATGCCGTTTGCTCTGCGCCCTACACCGTCGGCGGCACCTTCACCGGCGTCAGCGTCACGCCCATCATCCTGCGCTGGAACCTCACGCACGGCAAGCGTTGGATGCCGTGGATTCAGGGCGCAGGCGGCGTCGTCTGGACGAACCACAAGTACCCGGCTTTCGGCGTTGCACCCATATTTCCCGCGGGAACCGTGTTCGGGCCGCCCAACGGCCAGTATTACCTCGACAACGATGGCGCCCACAGCGACACCTCCGTCTGGAACTTCACCCCGCAGTTCGGCGTCGGAACGCATTACTTCTTCCGCCCCAGACGATCCATTGACGTCAGCGCCAACGCAGTCCATATTTCAAGCGCAAGTCTCGGCGACAAGAACCCCGGTGTGAACGCGAGCGTCCAGCTTTCGATCGGCTATAGCTGGTGGAAGTAGGAAAGCAGTACATGAGCAGTCAGGCGGCCTTGCAGGAGCAGCAATCCCAGTCCCTCCCCACCTCAATCGTCGAGTGCGTTCCAAACTTCTCTGAAGGCCGCGACCGCAACAAGGTCCGCGAGATCGTTCGGGCGATGCAGGTCGACGGTGTCCACCTGCTCGACTGGTCGCTCGACCCCGACCACAACCGCTCCGTCGTCACGATCGCCGGCTCGCCTGAAGCCGTCGTCGAGTCCGCCGTGCGCGGCGTCGCCAAGGCCGCCGAGCTCATCGATCTTACCCAGCAAACCGGCGAGCATCCGCGCATGGGCGCCGCCGACGTCGTTCCGTTCGTGCCCGTCAACGGCATCTCGCTCCCGCAATGCGTTCTGCTCGCGCGCCAGGCCGGCATCGAGATCTGGAAGCGCTGCGGCGTTCCCGTCTACTTCTATGAGGCCGCCGCCTCCCGTCCGGACCGCATCCTGCTCGAAAACGTGCGCCGCGGCCAGTTTGAAGGCCTCCTCAAGGACTCCCGGAACGACTCCACGCGCCAGCCGGACATCGGCGGCCCCGGCATCCACCCATCCGCGGGCGCCGCCGCGGTCGGTGCACGGCAGTTCCTTATCGCCTACAACATCACCCTCCAGACGCGCCGCGGCCCCGCGCACAGTGGGTCCAGCCCCGGCGACGTCGGCCTCGCCCGCACCGTCGCCAAAGAGGTTCGGGCTTCCAGTGGAGGTCTCTATGGACTCAAGGCCATGGGAGTTATGGTCAACGGCCAGGCGCAGGTGAGCATGAACGTCACCGACTTCCGGCGCACCCCCATGGCCCGCGTCCACGCCGCCGTCGCCGAAAGCGCCGCCCGCCACGGAGCGATGGTGGGTCCCGGAGAGTTGATTGGCCTGATTCCCGAGCAGGCGTTTGAGCCAAATGCTGATTGGGTTCGTCAAATAGTCGGGTTTAATCCCGAGCAGAGGGTGCTCGAGCGCCGCCTGCTCCATCCTTTGGCGTGGCCGTGAACTTGTCACCCGCGCGGGTTAGAAGCAGGATGAGCCAAAAGCATCACCGATGAAACAAAAGCAGTACCCCTTGGTCCTTGCAGGTCGCTTCAGTTCAGGAAAGAATACAAACAGGCTGCAGTTGCGGCCTTCCCCCGGAGTGCGCAGAGTGACGATTTCGACGATGTTGAAGAGTGGTAGAACCTTGGCCCTGATGGCAGCCGTTGCTGCCGTTCCTTCGCTGGCCCGTGCCGCCCAGCTCTCAGGCGACGCGCGCGCTTCCATTCCACGTGACGTGCAGCAGATCATCGTCGTCGACTACCGCGCCATGCAGAACTCGCCGGCCGCCATGCAGCTCAAGGACCGCGTTCTTCCGCCGGAGCTCAAGCGCCTCGAAACCTCGCTCAAGACCTCCGGCCTGAAGGTCGATCAGGACGCCGACACGCTCGCATTTGCAGCGTTCCGCGCGCCCGGTAGTCGAGACCACCCGGATCCTCGGCGTGGCGCAGGGACAGTTCAACTACCAGGGCATTCTGGCCAACTTCGCCAAGCAGAAGACCAGGCCCGTGATGCTCCGCAACAACAGCATTTATCCCATGGGCGCGGCCGGCATGAGCGTCGCCTTCCTCAACCAGACGACCATGATCTTCGGCGACCGCGATGCTGTGAGGGCGGCGCTCGATGCGCGCGATGGCCTCGCACCCAACTTCCTCCAGAACGGCGACATGATGAATGACATGAACATCGTCGACACCCGTTCGGTGTGGAGCCTGCTGGACCAGAAGGGCACCCAGACGATGATGAAGAGCGTTCTCGGTGAGGCCGCACAGCTCGCCGACTACGACACCGTGAAGAACCGCATGAAGAGCGCGCGCTACACCATGGACTTCTCCAACGGCGTCAGGTTCGAGATGGCCGTCGTCATGTCCGACACCATGACCGCCGCCACGGCCGCCGCGCTGCTGAAGGGCGTTGCCATCCTCAAGCGGACCTCCGGCTCGCCGTTCGAGAAGGGTGCGGTGGACGACACCTCCATCGACTCGAGCTCCGGGACCCTGACCGTCGCCTACACGTCGTCCGACAGCCAGTTCGCGGGCCTGCTGACCTCACCGCTCTTCCAGCAGGTAGTCGTCAAGTAAGCTGGAATTCAGCAAACATCAAAGGCGGCCTTCGGGCCGCCTTTCTGCTTTGAGTGGGGTACCCCCCTCTCCCCTACTTTTTGCGCAAAGTCTTCGGAGCGCAGGGGTTATGGGTGGACCTTGAGCGCACCGGAAGATCCAGACACGCGGACCTGTGTTTGCAGGGGGTCTGAGCCCGGGAGAGTTTTGTCAACTCGGGCCGGTATGTTTTCGGGTGGAGGGGGTCGCTCAGGAGTTGCGGGAGGAGGCGTCGCGCAGGAGTTCGGCGTGGAGCTTGGCCTTGGCTTCGGCACCCTCTTTGGAGGCTTGGCAGCGGGCCATGATCGCGGAGCGCAGCCGGCTGGAGAGGTCCTCGGGGAAGTCGTAGTGCTCCTGGCCGCGGTAGATATCGATGGTCTTGCGGGTGGTGTTCACCACGACTTCGCAGTGGTGGCAGCTTCCCAGGTGTTCTTTGACTTCGGTCAGGAGCTCGGGGTCGATCTGTCCGTCGAAGTAGTCGGTGAGTTTAGCGAGAAAGTCCGTGCAGTTCACTTCGAGCCCTCATTGGCGGCCTTGCGGAAGTAGCGGCTGAGGCGTTCGCGTAACTGCAGACGCGCGCGCAGCAGACGTGACTTCACGGCAGGGACGCTCAATCCTAACGCCTCAGCCGTTTCCTCAGTCGACAGGTTTTCGATGTCCCTGAGGGTGAAAACGGTTCGGAAACCTGGAGGCAAACCGGCGATTGTCTTGCGGAGTATGTCGCCCAGCTCACCCTGCGAGTAGATCTGCTCCGGATTCGGCCGCCACTCGGCGAAGTCGCGAGGGATGGAGCCTTCCTCTGTCTGGACGTCCTGGTCCATGGAGACGGTCTTCTGGGTCTTACGCTTACGCAGGCGCATGAGGCTCTCATTCACGGCAATGCGGACGAGCCAGGTCGAGAACTTGGAGTTGCCCTGGAACTGTTCCAGCTTCTGGAAGGCTTTGAAGAAGACGTCCTGGGTGATGTCTTCGGCGTCCTCGCGGTTCTGGGTGATGTGGAGGGCGGTGCGATAGATCTGGCGGTCGTACTGGCGGACGAGTTGCTCAAAGGCAGCGGTATCGCCGGCCTTGGCGCGCTCAACGAGGGCGAGGTCGGGGTGGGGCTCGATGACTGCGGGCGCATCCTGGATGCCGGCGGGCGAGTCTGCGAGAGATGAGGTTTGGGCCGCCATAGGTTCAGTTTACAGGACGGTTGAAACCGGGGATGCGGCGCAACAGAAAGCGACGCATGAGTCTGCGCTTAGCCACGACGGCATCGGCTACGGCATCGGCGCCGCCGCTGCGGCGAAGTTCCAAACGTGTCGCCGATGCAGATTTCGACCCTCTCCGGGCCATGGCGCCTGCGTGCAGACAGGAGGTGACCGCCACGTTTTGCTGATGTTGCGCGACGGCTGGTTTGCCGCAGAAGGTTCGACCGGGTCGCGATGCTTCGGGAAAGGGGCGTGTTACGAGCTATGCAGAGAACTGCGATGTCATCCCCACACGTAGGTCTAAGTGGTTGAAATGAATGAGCATTTGTGGCAGATGTACTGGCAGCTCAATTGCTCGTAACATGCCGGGACTTGCTTCTACAAATTTCATAGGAGAAAACATGAAAATCATTTCGAAACTGTTTTGCGTTGCGGGAATCGTCGGCACGTTCTTTGCTATGTCGGCCAGTGCTGCGACCATATGCCCCACCACCGCATACACGAACTCTGACTGCGGTTACATCCTGACGATTGGGGCGGGCGGCGCCGTTACTGGCGCGGCGGTCCCGGGTGCAAATCCGTATGACGGCACCGAGGACTCTCTTGTGGGCGTCGTGAACAACTCGGGCGCCAGCTATACCGGAACGATCAAACTGAGCGGCGGCACCAACGGCATCTTCGGTTTCGATGGCGATGGTATCTGCACCTTCACCGGCGCCAGCTACTGCAAATCTGGCGATCCGTTTGATTATGAGGGACCGCTCAACACCTTCTCCAACTTCGGGTCCGGAGTAACTGGCGACGTAAACATCACGGGTCTTGCGGCTGGCGCGACGACTTATTTCTCGCTTGAGGATCCGCCCAACGCATTGACGATCACGGTCAATCCCACCCCTGAGCCGAGCTCGCTGGCATTGCTTGGCACCGGACTTCTCGGTGCGGTTGCAACTCTGCGGCGCCGGATTGGTCGCTAACAGATTGTTCGTTTCACAGAGAGGCCTGTCCGAGAGGGCAGGCCTTTCGATTTGTCTGCAATTTGTCGTTTCGGCTGCGCCTTCGCGACGGAGTACCGCGCGAGCCGCCGGTCAGTGGCTGAAGGGTTTAGCGGCCGTGGTCGGACTAAAGGTGTCGGGGTCCTTCGACTGCGCGTCACTTCGTGACGCTTCGCTCAGGATGAAAGTTGATAGTTGGAGGCGCAGGATGACAACGCGGTACATGCGGGCGTCGTTGCGCGGAGCAAGCTCGCCGCCGACTCGTGGGTCTTCCAAGCGGTGTTACAGCCCGTGTGAAGGCGGCCCGTTTGGTTCAACGATTTCATGGGAGCTATAGTTCCAGGCGGGAGTCTTCGATGGCGAGGCGGACGTTGCCGTCGGATTTCTGGAGGCGGCGGACGGCTTCCATCTTGTCGACATTGGCCTTGAGCATGACCACGGCGATGGGGATGGATTTGCCGGCGGCCTTGATGGTCCGGATGGCCGTCTCGCGGTCGATCGCGCAGAGCTTCATCAGGACGCGGATGCCGCGCTCGACGAGCTTTGCATTCTTCATGTGCACGTTCACCATCAGGTTGTCGTAGACGTAGCCGAGCCGCGTCATGGCGCCTGTGGTGATCATGTTGAGGATCATCTTCTGCGAGGTGGAGGCCTTCATGCGGGTGGAGCCGGAGATGACCTCGGGGCCGACCTCGGCGCAGATGGTGATGTCGGCGACCTGGGAGAGCTCGGAGTTGGGGTTGCAGGTGACGGCGGCGGTTTTGGCGCCGCGGGCGCGGGCGTAGTCGACGGCGCCGAAGACGTAGGGTGTGCGGCCCGAAGCAGAGACGCCGATGACGATGTCCTTGCGGGTGGGGCGGCGGCGGGCGATGTCGCGCTGGCCGAGTTCGGGCGAGTCCTCGTTGACGTCAGAGGCGGAGGCGAGCGCTTTGGGGCCGCCGGCCATGATGTATTGCACCTGCTGGGGAGCGGTGGAGAAGGTCGGGGGGCACTCGGAGGCGTCGAGCGCGGCGATGCGGCCCGAGGAGCCGGCGCCCACGTAGATGAGGCGGCCGCCGTCACGCAGGGAGCGCGCGACGGTGTCGATCACCATGGCGATTTCGGGCAAGGCCTTTTTGACGGCAGCGGCTACCTTGGCGTCCTCGTGCGAGATGATGCGGGCGATCTCGATGGCGGACTTGGTGTCAAGACCCTCGGAGGCCTCATTGGGGAGCTCAGTGGTGAGGGTGGGGAGATCGTTCAAGGGGATAGGAGAACGACTTCTCAGTAGAAGCCGGAGACGGCATGGTGAGCGTGGCCATAGGATTCCGTTAACTACCTATTCTAAATCAAGCAAACGGGATGAACACAAAGACTTTGGGCGGTGAACGGCACGGTTCGATGTACTCTGCTGGGTGCAAGAGATTGTTGTGTTTGGAGGCGCACGGAGTGAGAGGGCTGGGTTGTTTGGCAGGTTTGGTTGCGGCATTTGTGGTGGGAACAGCGGCGGCACAGCAGGGAGCGGACCCGGGACTGACAGCGACGCTGAACGGGATGATTCAGCAGCATCATGGCAAGGTGGCGGTGTATGCGGCGCAGTTGACGGCGGGGCCGCAGCCGGCGCACGAGGTCGCGATCGATGCCGACGAGCCGGTGCAGACGGCGAGCGTGATCAAGCTGGCGATTCTGTACAACGCGATGGTGGACGTGCGGGAGGGCAAGGCGAGCTGGGACGAGAAGCTGACGCTGAAGCCGGGCGATCCGGTGGGCGGATCCGGGATGCTGCACTTCTTCGACACGCCGCTGACGGTGACGCTGAAAGATGTGCTGACGATGATGGTGATCGTGAGCGACAACACGGCGACGAATATGGCGATCGATCGGTTCGGCGTGGATGCGGTGAATGCGCGGGTGGAGTCGCTGGGCCTGAAGAACACGCACCTGTACAAGAAGGTGATGAAGCCGGCGACGGGGCCGCTGCCGGAGGACTATGCGAAGTTCGGGCTGGGAAAGACGACGGCGCGGGAGATGGCGGAGCTGATGGAGCAGATTGGGGAGTGCCATCTGCGCAGGGCTGGATCCGCCGACACAACGACCGTCGGGGCTGGGCGACGACAGGGCTGACCGGGTGGGCGCCGATGGATGACAAGGACAAGGCGGTCTGCGACGTGGCGCTGACGATGCTGAAGGACCAGTTCTACCGCGAGACGATTCCGCGGTATCTGCCGAACGGCGGCGATCAGACAGTGGCGAGCAAGACGGGGTCGCTGAATGCGGTGCGGAACGATGTCGCGCTGGTGGCGGGGAAGAGCGGGCCGATGGTGATCTCGATCTTCACGTGGGACAACGAGGACCATGGATGGACGGTGGACAACTCGGCGGAGATGCTGATTGCGCGGCTGGGGAAGGCGATTGTGGATGCGTGGTCGCCGGAGGGGCTGGATGCGAAGGAGATGGTGCCGGGGCTGGGGGTGAGCGAGTGACGAGCGGTTGCGAGCGAGCGCGCTGAACCGATCGGGGCTGGATTCGTCTAAACTGGTAGGTGGCGGCGGAGCGCGCGGCGACCGGAGAATAGACGAAGCGATGCAGGAGACATCAGCGAACAGGTCGAGAGAGAAGGCGGCCGGGCCAGGCGCCGGAGGAGGTGTCGCTGCCGAGCCAGAGCTGTGCGCGGGCGCAGACGGCGCCCGGAGAACGGCTGGCGGCCGTGGACCCGCGACCTGGTGATCTCGGTTATGGTCTCGGTGTTCATCATCCTGTTTCTGTATCAGCCGGTGCGCGTGGAAGGCACGAGCATGCTGCCGCAGCTCGAGGACCAGGACCGGCTGTTCATCAACAAGTTTGCGTACCGGATTGGCGACGATCCATCGCGGCGATGTGATGGTCTTCCGGTACCCGCACGACGTGACGAAGAGCTATATCAAGCGCGTGATCGCGCTGCCCGGCGACGATCTGCGGATCGACCATGGAGCGGTGTACGTGAACGGCAAGCAGTTGAAGGAGCGTTATGTGCCCTCGTGGTACAGGGACGAGCGCTCGCAGCCGGAGATGGTATTACCCGAAGGTGAGTACTTTGTGATGGGGGACCACCGGTCGATCTCGAGCGACAGCCGCGATTTCGGGCCGGTTCCGCGGGACCTGATCTATGGCCGGGCAGCGTTTGTGTACTGGCCGGTGGACCAGGCCGGCGTGATCCATAGACGGTTTCTTCAGATACTTCGGCAAGCTGTGAGCCGCGTGAATGCCTGTGTTGTTGGCTGAGAGATTATGCGGAGCGGAGTCAGCCCTGCTGTGCACGATTCAGGAGAAACCTTTAGTCAAACACCGAGGCCGTGACACGGGTGGGGCGGCGGATGTCGCTAACGGGGAGTACCGTGACCTTGGTGTAGGGAATACAACGAAGAGGCAGTTGGAATCGAGTTTGGTTCTGGGAGTCTCTTCGTGACATCGCGCAGCAGAATTGGATGGTTTGTGCTGATGGTGATTGCGATCATCATCGCGGCGGTTGGGAGCGTGGCGCTGACGTAAGCAGTTTCCCTGATACGCGGAGCACGGGATGTGCATAGGCCGTTTCCTTTGAGGGCAAAACGGCGGAATCTCGTTAGCTCACCGCATCGTGTCAGGGAAACTGCTGTAGGGCGACGCTCTTTTCGCCTTTTCGGCGAGTGCAGGCTTGTACCTGTCGTGCATCCTAGGACAGGGAGGCGTGCACGTATGGAATGGCAATCCGGAGGGATGAGCAGCGACATCGAGGATCGCAGAGGCGATCCGGTGGGGCGGCGGCTTCAGGTTTGGCGGTGGTGGCGGGATCGGGATCGTGGGATTCCTGGTGCTGCTTGTGATCAGCCTGGTCACAGGACATAACTTTCTGGGGGCGTTCCTGGGCGGCGGCAGCAGCGCTGCGCCGACGCAGCAGGTGGAACAGGAGCAGCAGCCGGGCGCTCCGGTGCAGCAGAGTCGCGGCTGAAGACCGCGATGCGCACCTGGTGTCGTTTGTGCTCGACGACGTGCAGAAGACGTGGACGGGGATCTTTCAGCAAGAAGGGCTGGCCGGCGTACAGGCATGCCAAGCTGGTGCTGTTTCGCGGAGCGACGTACTCGGGCTGCGGGACGGCGCAGGCGGCGACGGGGCCGTTTTACTGCCCGCAGGACCAGAAGGTTTATATCGACCTGGATTTCTGGGACGAGCTGAAGAAGTTTGGCGGAAGCACGGCGGATTTCGCGCAGGCGTACGTGATCGCGCATGAGCTCGGGCACCATGTGCAGAACCTGATCGGGACGGAGCAGAAGGTCGAGCAGCTGGATCAGCAGGAGCCTTCGCAGCGGCTGCACCTTTCGGTTGACACGGAGCTGCAGGCGGACTGCTATGCGGGCGTGTGGGGGCACTCGGCGCAGCAGCGCGGGATTGTGCAGCCGGGCGATGTGGATGCAGCGCTGAGCGCGGCGGCGGCGGTGGGCGATGATCATCTGCAGAAGATGTCCGGCCGGGCGGTGAGCCCGGAGACGTGGACGCATGGGTCGAGCCAGCAGCGGGAGATGTGGTTCAAGCGCGGGTTCGACAGCGGGGATCCGAGCGCGTGCAATACCTTTGGCGGAACGCAGGCGCAGTAGCGCGATGTTGATGCGCTTCAGGCGCGCTTGCGCCAGGGAAATTGCACGGTGTAGACGGGCACGGCGGTGGGGTTTGCCTTGCTGACGGCGAGGAGCTTGCGGCGGAGGAGCCAGCGAACGGCGGATTGCGCGGAGCTGCGCGACAGGCCCGTGTTCTGGGCGAGCTCGATGTAGCTGATGGCGACAGGGGCGCGCGCGGCGGGTCTGCTCGCCGGTGAGCCAGAGATAGACGAGGAACGCGGCGGGCTTGCGGTCGTGGCCGGTGAGGTCGCGGAGCAGCGTGTCCAGGATGTAGTCGTCGATCGCGATCGTTTTGCATCAGCTATACCGATGACAAGTATAGCGATCGATAGGCAATTGTGCGCGGGAGAGCTCGGCCCTATGCTTTGCGGCATGGAGGTAGAGGGATGATTCGTGGAATCAAGTTTGTGAGTGTGCCGGTGCGGGACCAGGATGCGGCACTGGCGTTCTGGACGGAGAAGTGCGGCTTCAAGGTGGCGACGGACCAGGCGTTCGGTCCGCAGCGATGGATCGAGCTGATGATTCCGGGCGCCGAGACAGGGCTTGTGCTGTTCACGATGCCAGGGGATGAGGCGCGGATTGGGACGGCGCAGCCGATGTCGCTGTGGTGCGACGACGTGTTTCAGACGGCGGAGACCTTGAAAGCCAAGGGCGTGAAGTTTGCGCAGCAGCCGAAGAAGGAGAGCTGGGGGACGAGCGCGACCTTCGAGGACCCGGACGGGAATAAGTTTGTGCTGAGCAGCCGGTAAATTTGACAGGAGTTGACTTTGTTCTCTCCTTTTTCTACTTTAGTAGCGAAGGAGAGAATAGATGAAGACTGGCTGGAGCGAGCGCATTCGAGAGGTTGCGGAGAGGGAGTATGTCAATCCGGCCAGGGCCAAACGAGGGGAGATACAGATCAAGGTGGGAGATCTGCAGCGGAAGCTGAAACCGCAGGGGTTTCCCGCCGGATATACGAATCAAATTCTCACTTCGCTGGAGTCTGAGCGGTTCTGGAGGGACCGTGGTTTGGAGATGGATACCCCGGCAGGACAGCCGCGGCGGCACGAGACCATTTTGAGATTTCACTTTGCGAGTGCAAGTGCCGCCGTTGGGAAGACGAACTCGGATCCACTGCTTGAGCTGGCGGGGGTTTTGAAGGGAGCGATACGCGAGGGAGCAGATGCGTTTATCCGTGAGCTCCGCCGTGATAAAGCGGGCTCACGATGACGCGCATCTTCTGGGATACGAATCTCTTCATCTATCTGCTACAGGATGATCCTGCGTTTGGCGAGAGAGTGAAGTACCTGCGCCGCAGATCGCTGGAGCGAGGCGATGAACTCTGCACGAGCACACTCGCGATCGGCGAACTCCTGGCGGGCGTGTATCGAGACAAAACACCGGAGCATGCGGTACGTGTGCTTAACGGCATTCGCCGCTCCGGAGTGAAGATGCTCTCATTCGGACCAGAGGCGATGGAGCTTTTCGGACGCATACGTGCACAGCATCGTACCTCTGCGGCTGACACGATTCATCTGGCCTGCGCGGCCGCTGCCGAGGTTGACCTGTTTCTCACGAATGACAAAGATCTTGTGAAGCTACATGTCCCGGGCATAAAGTTCATCGCGAATTTGAATAGCGACCTTCTCTAGTGGAGAGTTATCAGAGTGCCCGCGCCCTCGCCAGTCTGGTTACGAAGAAGCGCTTGATCTTTTCAGCGGTCGCTTTGTTGGTGACGGCGAGCAGCGCGTCGGGGTTTTTTTCGGCGGCCTGGCGCAGCGCGCGGATGCTGCCGAAATGCGTGAGCAGGCGCTGGCGTGTGGTCGGGCCGACGCCGGGGATCTGGTCGAGCTCGCTGGTGCGGTCGCGCATCTCGCGGCGTTTGCGGTGGTAGGTGACGGCGAAGCGGTGCGACTCGTCGCGGATCTTCTGGATGACGTGCAGGACAGGCGAGCGGCGGTCGAGGACGACGGGTTCGTCCTCCTGGCCGTGCACGTAGATGACCTCTTCGCGCTTAGCGATGGACGCGAGCGGCTGCGTGGTCAGGCCGAGCTCTTGGAGCGCGGACGCGGCGGCGTGAAGCTGGCCGAGGCCGCCGTCGATGAGGACGAGTGAGGGCAGGGTGGCGTCTTTGCCGGTGGGGGTCGCGCCGTTGCGGGCCAATCCCAGAGACTTCGTGGCGACTGAATTTTTAATAGCGGCGCAGCACGACCTCGCGCATCGAGGCGAAGTCGTCGACGCCGGTGACGGAGTTGACCTTGAACTTGCGGTAGTCGGACTTCTTCATCGCGCCTTTTTCCCAGACGACGAGCGAGGCGACGGTTTCGGCGCCCTGGATGTGCGAGATGTCGAAGCACTCGATGCGTGTCGGCGGATCGGGCAGCGTGAGGGCGTCCTGCAGGGCTTCCTGCATGGCTTTGATGGAGGGCTGGAGTACGCGGAAGCGCTGGTCGAAGGACTGCTTGGCGTTCTGGCAGACGAGGTCGACGAGGGAGCGCTTTTCGCCGCGCTGCGGGACGGCGATTTCGATCTTGTGGCCGGAGCGCTCGCGGAGTGCGTCGGCGAGGAGCTGGCGGTCGGGGAAGTCGACGGGCACGTAGATGTGGCGCGGAACGTAGGCCTGGTCGAGATAGATCTGCTTGAGCAGAGCGGAGAAGAACGCGGACGGGGAGAAGGAGGTGCTTTGAGAGTCGAGATGCGAGTTACGAGATGCGGGTTCGGGAACCGCGCAGCTTGCGGAGATGACGTCGCCGGCCGGGAGGTCGGATTCGAACGGAGATGCGAGGACGGAGTGTTGGTCGGACTCGTCGGTGTCGGCGATGACCTCGGGCGCGGGGTAGTTGGGATTGGGCTCGAGATGCGGCTCGTTCACGAGGTCCGTCGCGTCGGCGTCCTCTTCGAACAGCGAACGCGGAGGTCGGGTCTTCGAATTCGGGGAGATCCTCCCAGAACATGTCGCGGCGATCGACGATCTTGCCGCCGCGCATGTGAAAGAGATTGACTGCGAGCATGTCGTTTTCGAAGTGGAAGCCGAAGACGTCGGCGTCGTCGGAGGAGTCGGCGGAGGCGATGCGCTGGCGCTCTCCGGCCTGGTGCACGGTGACGAGCTGGTCGCGGAGGCGCGCGGCGAGTTCGAACTGCGTGTTCTCGGCAGCGGAGTTCATGCGCGTTGTGAGGCGCTTCTTCGAGCTCATCGGACTTGCCGTCGAGGAAGAGCTGGACGTCGCGGATCACCTGGCGGTAGTCGTCGATGGAGATGAGGCCTTCGACGCAGGGGCCGAGGCAGCGCTTGATGTAGTACTGCAGGCAGGGGCGCGGGTGATAGCGGTTGAGGTCGACCTTGCAGCTGGGGATCAGGAAGCTGCGGTGGATCACGTCGACGAGGCGATGCGCGAGGTTGCCGGGGAAGTATGGACCGAAGTAGGCGGAGCCATCTCTGCGCAGTCGGCGGGTGACGAAGACCTTGGGGTGGCGATCGGCGAGCGTGAGCTTGATGTACGGGTAGGTTTTGTCGTCGCGCAGCAGGATGTTGAAGCGCGGCTTGCGCTGCTTGATGAGGTTGTTTTCGAGCGCGAGCGCTTCGTGCTCGTTGGCGACCGTGATGTACTCGAGGTCAACGGCTTCGCGCATAAGCGAGCCGGTCTTGGCGTTGGCCTGCGATGCCGCGAGGAAGTAGCTGCGCACGCGAGCGCGGAGGTTCTTCGCCTTGCCAACGTAGATGACCTCGCCCTCGGCGTTCTTGTAGAGATAACAGCCGGGGCCGGTGGGCAGCGTGCGGATTTTCTGCTGAAGGTCCATGAAGGCAGACAGTAGAGATTAGACAGTAGAGCGGCAAAATACGAAATCTGTCCGTAGAAATTGGACGCGTTCGACGCTGCGAGGATGCTACTGCTGGGCGCGCCGCGTACAGGTAAGCTGGAGGATGTGACTGAGAAGCTGAAGGTGGAGGAGCAGGCCGGCGCCTCGGCGGCGTTGGGCCGCGCGGCAGCCATTATGGCCCGACTTCGCGCGCCGGGCGGATGCCCCTGGGATCGCGAGCAGACGTTCGATTCGATCAAGCGGCATACGCTCGAGGAGACGTACGAGGTCTTCGACGCGATCGAGCGCAGAGACTGGGCGGGGTTGAAGGACGAGCTTGGCGACCTGCTGTTGCAGGTGCTGTTTTATGCGGAGATGGCGCAGGAGGCCGGCTACTTCACGCTGGAAGATGTGGCGGAAAACCTCAGCGCGAAGTTGGTCCGGCGGCATCCGCATGTGTTTGGTGACGTCGAGGCAGCGGACTCCGACGCCGTATTGCGCAACTGGGAGCAGATTCAAGCTCAGGAGAAGGGCGCGACGGCGCGGGATGCGAAGCCGGCGTCGATGCTCGAGGACATTCCGCGCTCGATGCCCGCGATGCTGGAGGCGACGAAGCTAGGGTCGCGTGCGGCGAAGGTTGGCTTTGATTGGCCGAGCGTGGATGGGCTGTTCGACAAGTTGGCCGAGGAGGAGCGCGAGTTGCGCGATGAGGTTGCGGCTGAATCGCGCCTCCGGTCATCGGATGGAGGATGAGCTCGGCGATTTGTTGTTTACGGCGGTGAATCTGGCGCGGCACATCTCGCGTTGAGCCGGAGTTCGCACTGCGTCGTGCGAATGCGAAGTTTCGCGAGCGTTTTGGTCGCGTGGAGAGCGAAGCTGGCGGCCGCGAGCAGATGGAGGCGATGAGCTCGCAAGAGCTCGAAGCACTATGGCAGCGGGCGAAGAAGGCTGAAGCAGGTCGCAAAATACTGACGAATGTTCACAGGAGAAGCATTGACGAGCACGGATGAACACTGGCTGCGGCCCGCGACCGCTGTAGAGATACGATCGCTTTCCGAGCTGAGGGAGTTCGATCGATGCGTTGAGATTGAGACGGCGGTGTGGGGATATGATCCGGCGGACATCATTCCGCGGCGCATGTTTCTGCTGGCCTCGCGGATCGGGGGCCAGGTGCTGGGCGCGTTTGCGGGCGGAGTGATGGCGGGCTTTGCGATGGCGCTGCCGGCGTATCGGAATGGACATCCATATCTGCACTCGCACATGGTGGGCGTGCTGCCGGAGTTTCGCAATCATGGGCTAGCGCGAAGCTGAAGCTGGCGCAGCGCGAGGATGCGCTGAAGCGCGGCTTCGAGCTGATGGAGTGGACCTTCGATCCGCTGGAGATCAAGAACGCGCACCTGAACATCGTGCGGCTGGGCGCAATTGTGCGCCGGTACAAGCGAAATTTTTATGGACCTTCGAGTTCGCCGCTGCAGGGCGGCCTGCCGACGGACCGCGTATATGCGGAGTGGTGGCTGCGCTCGCGGCGCGTGTGCGGCGTGCTCGCAGGCGAGCAGCCGCAGTTCGATGTGCTGGAGCAGGTGAATGTTCCGGCGGCGATTTACGACTGGAAGGCGTCCGGAGGGATGCGTGCCGAGGCGAGGCGGGTGCAACAGGAGAACGCGTCGGCGCTGGAGGATGCGTTTGCGCGCGGGCTGTCCGTACTTGGGTATCAGCGAAATGCCGCGGGAGATGGTAGCTTTCTGCTTGGCAGGTGGGACGAGGCGCTGAGCTACTAGCGCGGTGAAGCAGCGGGCCGTGCAGCGCCGAAGAGCAGAGAAGGGAATGAATGAAGATTGAGGCGATAACACTGCGCGAGATCAATATGCCGCTTGCGCATCCATTCGAGACGAGCTTTGGCGTGACCACCGGCCGCCGCATTCTGCTGGTGGAGATCGAATCGGAGGAGCTGAGCGCGTGGGGCGAATGTGTTGCGGGCGAGCACCCCTACTTCTCGGACGAGATGATCGACACGGCATGGCATATCGTCGAGACCGAGCTGGCGCCGCGTTTTTTGAAGGGGAAGGTAGAGAGCGGGCGCGATTGCCCGCCGCTGTTTGAGCAGGTGCGTGGCCACCGGATGGCAAAGGCCGCGCTCGAGAACGCGGTTTGGGAGCTCGATGCGACGCGGCAGGGAATTCCGCTGGCCAAGCTGCTGGGTGGCACGCGCAAGAAGATTCCGTGCGGCGTCTCCATCGGCATTCAGGCGACGCTGGAAAAGCAGATGGAGAAGATCGAGACCGAGCTTGACGCGGGATATCAGCGCGTGAAGCTGAAGTGCAAGCCGGGGTGGGATGAAAAGGTCTTCGAGGAGGTTCGCAAACGCTGGCCCGACATCCTGCTGAGCTGCGACGCGAATTCCGCGTACAGGTTGGAAGACGCCGACCGGATTGCCACGTGGGACCGGTTTAACCTGCTGATGATCGAACAGCCGCTGTGGTACGACGATTTCTATTTTCACCGCGAGCTGCAGAAGAAGCTTAACACCCCGATCTGCCTCGATGAGTGCATTCGCAACCGCCGTGATGCGGAGGCTGCGCTCGAGCTCGGAAGCGGACGAATCATCAACATCAAGGTTGGCCGGGTGGGCGGATTCACTGAAGCGATCGCGATCCATGATGTCGCGAAGGCGCACGGCGTGCCGGTATGGTGTGGCGGAATGCTCGAGACCGGGATAGGACGCGCGCAAAACATCGCGCTGTCTTCGCTCGAAAACTTCTCGCTGCCCGGGGATGTTTCGGCGTCGGCGCGCTACTGGACCGAGGACATCATTGAGCCGGCCGTGACGGTATCGCCGAACGGCGAAATCGATGTTGCATGGAACAAGCCAGGACGCGGATATGAACTCGATTGCGAGCGCTTGGAGCGCGTGACCGTGCGCCGGTTCCGTCTGCGCGCGTAGCGATTACTGCAATGGAATTTGCTCGGCGAGTAGCGCGTGCACGGCGTCCTGAAAAGAAATCGGCGCAGGGAGAAGCTGGAAGTTCCACGCGGTCATCTTTGACTTGTCATTCACAGTGCGCAGCATGACCTCACGCACGGTGAGGTTCTCATCCAGTTGCGAGTAGGCCCAGCGCTTGCCTTCGACGCAGGTCTGTTCGAACTCAATATGACCGCCGCCGTAAATGCGCGCGACCACGCCCCAACCAACGTTGACCGGGCGTAAGAAGTCGCCTTGTATGCGCGTCATCGTGCCGGTGCGGGCGTCAATCCAGGCGCGCCCAGCCAGGCCGGTAAGCAGTTCGGAAATCATAGTTGGCGGATGAAAGCTGGGGTCTGGGCGGAAGTCGATGACAACCTGGGTCGACGTGGCGCCGTTGGGTTGCGGCTGACCGGGCGTGTAGTTGAAGATCATCGCCGAGGGAATAAGCTTGATCAGTTGAATCGCGTAATTGCGGCTCGCGCTCTCGCGCTGTTGGTGTCTGAGGAAGTCGTTCGGAGAGGAAAGGATGTCGTTCAGACGGCTGCGCTCGGCTGCGTCCTCGGCGCCGGTTATGGGTTTGCCGTTTCGTTCGATCAGCCTGGCGACGTTGCCCTCGGCGCTTTCAAGCACCTCGCGCGTAATATCGCCGCGGCGGTCCTGCTTGCGGATGACATAACGGAGAGGATGGATTTGGTCCTGAACGATTGCGAGCTGATGATGAGCGGCGCGTTCGACCCACGATTTGGGCGCGTCCGCCGGGAGTGCCGGCTGGATGGCAGGGCCTGCGCCGCTGGTTTGCGCCGCGGCCGATTCAAACTGCATTGAGGCAGCCGCCGTTACCACGCCGAGCAGCAAAAGCGCGGATCGCCGCAACGTGTGGCTTGAAAATCGGGGAACGTGGCTCACTCAAGCGGTTAGACGTACCAGCCGAGTCAAAGGATGATTCCGCCAATCGGTTGATACTCTTGAGTTATATTGCGGCGAAGCGGTACGAGAGGCGGTTCAGACGATGTTCAGCAGATTTGGTAAGGACCGCGGGCAGGGCGCAGGCGGCCATGGCGCAGAACGCACACGGCCCTCGCGGGGATGGGCGGAGGTTCTGGGGTTCCTGAAGGCGAGCGACAGCCTGCGCGTGCTGGACTTCGGCACAACTTCGCCGGCGAACATCAACTTTCTCACTTCGCTGGGACACAGTGTGTATATGGCCAACGTGGTGCAGGACGCCAACCGGCCGGAGTGGAAGCTGCCTGCGGACGATAGTGGAAAAGAGACCTATGACATACCGGGATTCGTCAAATCGAGCCTGGATTTTTCGGGGCGAGATTTCGACGTGATTCTGCTGTGGGATACCGCAAACTACCTGCCGGCGGCGCTGGTTCCTCCGATGTTTGAGCGGCTGCATGCCGTGATGCGCCCGCAGGGAAGAATGCTGGCGCTTTTCCATGGACGAACGGAAGGCCCGGAGACCGCATTTTCGCGCTACCAGTTGACCGACAGCGATCAATTGAATGTTGTGCCCGCCGGCGACTACCTGGTGCGACAGGTGTATCAGACCCGCCAGATCGAGAAGCTGCTCGAAAAATTCTCAAGCTCGCGATTTTTCCTTGGCAAGGACAACGTCCGCGAGGTTACAGCTACTCGCTAATTGTTTTCCGGATAGCATGCTGCAACACGAAGGGAGCCGGATAGGCTCCCTTCGTGCATTGATTGCTCGATCGCCTATTTAGATCGCCTATTTAGACGAATCTTTCTTGCTGGAGCCCTTGGTGGCCGCACGGCGTTCGGCCCAGCGCCGCTTCATCGCATCGGCAATGCGCTTGCGTCCCTCGGGCGAGAGGTTGCGCTTACGGCGCGCTTTTTTTGCGGTGCTCTTGTTGGTGCTTCCCTTGGGGCGGCCACGACGTGGAGCGGCGACGGTGCCGCTTCCGGCTATCGCGTTTAGGGCAGTGCGGGCTTGCTGCAAGCGAGCTATCTCCGCATCAATCTCGGAAAGAATACGACTTACATCCATATATATTTTTTCTTCCTTTGGAGTGAAGGGAGCGATGAAGCCACCATCTCAACCTTCCTTATGAGTGCTCGTTAACTCTACGGCTGACAGGTTGAGTTAGGCAAACGACGGAGTAAAGAACCAGCTTGATAACTGCGACAATCTGGCACTTAGAGGGGAGCTCCTTTACCCGTATATCCCGCGCTCTGGATGGTAGACTCGGGGCGTGCGACGGATTCCCCTGCAGCTTTATCTTTCAGCCTTGCTTTCTGCGGGGCTGCAGGTTATTCCGTTTCCAGTTGCCGGTCCGGTGCCTGTCTGGCGAGAAGCTATCTGCTGGATCTGTCTTGTCCCGCTGCTATGGGCGCTGGCTGGATGTCAGCGTTCTAGTGCACCGCTCGGAATAGGACAGAGTGGATTGCTCGGTTATCTCTGCGGGATCGCGTGGTATCTCGGAAATTGTTACTGGATTTACCAAACAATGCACCTGTACGGCGACTTATCGCAGGGTGCATCGGCTGGAGTTCTGGCCCTATTTGCGCTTTACCTCGGGCTGTACATGGGCCTGTTCGGGGTCCTGTTTGCGGTGGTGCGAAGACGCTGGGGTGTCGCGGTAGCTTTACTCACTTCGCCTCTCTTGTGGGTTGCCGTGGAACTCGCGCGTGCGCGAATTACTGGTTTTCCCTGGGACCTGCTGGGATACGCGCAGATCGACAATCTCACCCTTGACGGAATCGCGCCTTATACCGGCGTTTTTGGATTGTCGCTGGTGATCGCCGGCGTGAATATGCTTTGGGCGCTGCCTGCGGCGAGGTTGCGCAAGCGATATACGGTTGCGGTTCTTTGTTTCGTGGGAGTGATTTCGATTGGCATGCTCTGGACCGAAACCAGGGGGCCGATTGCTCCAGCTTCGCCCGCATCAGCGAGCGCGGTGCTGGTGCAGGAAAATCTTTCGGTCGGCCCGGGAGCCCAGAAAGAAAACAAAACTGCAATGCTGTCGACCTTTGCCTCGCTAAGCCGCCATCCGGATTTTCCGACTGCGAGTACAGCCATAGCTCCGCAGTTAATCGCCTGGCCGGAGTCGCCCGCGGAATTTGTCGATTCTGATCCGGCCTATCGGGAGTTTATGGAGACACTGGCGCGAGGCTCGTCTGCTCCGGTACTTGCGGACGATCTAAGCTTTGGGCGCAGGAATTCGGATGGAACTTACAGTCTCTATAACTCGGCGAGCTTCTTCAATGCCAATGGAAGCTATGGCGGACACTACGACAAGATTCACCTGGTCCCTTTTGGGGAGTACGTGCCGTACAAACCGCTGTTCTTCTTTACCGGACATCTTCTGGATGGACTTCCCTTTATACCGGGAACTCAGCGCGTCTTGTTTGACGACCACGGAAGGAAAGTCGGCGTATTCATCTGCTACGAATCCATCTTCGGAGATGAGATCCGGCAATTTGTCAGGCACGGGGCGCAGGTACTTGTAAATCTCAGTGACGACGGGTGGTATGGAGACTCAAGCGCTCCCTGGGAACACCTGGACATGGTGCGCATGCGTGCGATCGAAAATCATCGTTGGGTGCTGCGGGCGACGAATACGGGTGTAACCGCTTCAATTGACCCGTACGGCCGCATCGTCGATCAGATGCCTCGGCATGTCCGCGGCGCTCTGCTGGCCAGGTTCGATTTCATCTCCGACGAGACGTTCTACACGCGCCATGGCGACTGGATCGCATGGCTATGCGTCCTGTGCACTGCAGCGCTCATCGCACCCAGCCTGATGTGGATGCGTCGGACGACACCGAAACAGTAGACTAGAGATATGTTGAACGATCTGGAATTTGCTTACTCCCCGGTCCGCGAGAAGGTGCGCGATCTGCGGGAGTATCTTTGACTCCTCCCGCCTGAAAACTCAGTTAGCCGTGGTAGAAGAGAAGGTCGCGGACCCGTCCGTCTGGGCGGATGCGGCGAAGTCACAGCCGCTCATGCGTGAGCGCCGAAGGCTGGAGGAGCAGCTTGGCTACGACGCGGAGCTCCAGCGCCGCAGCGGGGACATTGATGCCTACTTCGAGCTGCTGCGTGAAGGTGAGACATCGGTCGAACCCGACTTGAAGCGCGAGATCGACTCCCTCGGCCAGTACGTCGAGCAGCTTGAGTCGCGCACGATGCTCTGTGAAGAAAACGACGCGCTGAACGCTATTGTCACGGTGCATCCTGGAGCGGGCGGCACTGAAAGCCAGGATTGGGCCGAGATGCTGATGCGGATGTACCTGCGCTGGGCCGAGCGGCAGGGCTTCAAGACGGAAATTAACGAATTGCAGGATGGCGACGAGGCCGGCATCAAGTCGGCGACGTTCACCGTTACGGGGGAATACGCGTTCGGTCTGCTCTCCGGCGAGACCGGTGTGCATCGCCTTGTCCGCATTTCGCCGTTCGATCAGGCCAAGCGGCGTCATACCAGCTTCGCGAGCGTGTATGTGTCGCCGGAAATCGATGATTCGATCCAAATTGACATCAAGCCGGACGAGATTCGGACGGACACCTATCGCTCGGGCGGCAAGGGTGGCCAGCACGTGAACACGACCGACTCCGCCGTGCGCATCACGCACCTTCCTACGGGCATTGTGGCAGGGTGCCAGAACGAGCGCTCGCAGCACAAAAACCGAGAGAAGGCGATGAAGATGCTCCGCTCCCGGCTGTATGAGCACGAGCTCGAAAAGAAGCGCGCCGCCAGCAAGAAGCTCGAAGATTCGAAGTTGGAGATCAACTTCGGCTCGCAGATTCGCAGCTACGTTCTGCAGCCCTACCGCATCGCGAAAGACCTGCGTACGCGCGTGGAGGTGGGCGACGTGGACCGCGTGCTCGACGGTGATCTCGAGCCGTTCATTCGCGGCTATTTGAAGATGCGGCGCGAGGGCGGCGTGCCTGCGGTGCTTGTGGGTGATGAAGATGAAGTCGCGTAATTGACGCGTCAGAACGCATCCAAGCATCAGGACGTATACTTGAATTCATGTCGATTCTGCGGAACGCGGCCGCGATTGCGAAGGGAATGAGCATCACGCTTCGGGAGGGCTTCGCGCCGACCGAGGTGGAGAACTACCCGGACGGCAAGGGCCCGCTGCGCGGTGCGGTGTTCCAGGAGCGCTATCGCGGAAAGCACCAGTTGCAGCGCGACGAGAACGGCCTCGAGAAATGCGTTGCCTGCTTTCTGTGCGCCGCTGCGTGTCCGTCGAACTGCATCTACATCGAGGCCGCGGAGAATACGGCGGAGAAGCGCATCAGCTCATCTGAGCGATATGCGAAGGTCTATAACATCGACTACAACCGCTGCATTTTCTGCGGCTACTGCGTCGAGGCCTGCCCAACCGATGCGATCACACACGGACATGGATTTGAACTGGCAAGCCTGAACGCGACCAGCATGGTGATGCGCAAGGAAGACCTGCTGGTTCCGGTGCCAAAGGCGATCGCATCGCCTGGAGCGCACTCGGAGGAGGAAGAGGCTGAGGTGCTTGCGTAGCCGGTGAGTAACAGGAATGAGCAAACGCGGCGAGCCTCAAGGCTCGCCGAAATTATGATGGGCACGAGACTCGCGTGCAGAGAGCGGGAAATATGAGACCGAAGCATCCGCTGGAAAACATTCTTGAGCAGCGCATAGCGATCATCGATGGCGCGATGGGCACGACGATCCGCACTTACGGCATGAAAGAGGCTGATATCCGCGGCGAGCGCTTCAAGCATGCGACGAAGGACCTGCTGAACAACGGTGACCTGTTCTCGCTGACGCAGCCGAAGATGATCGGCGACATCCATCGCCGCTTCCTCGAAGCGGGCGCGGACATCATCGAGACCAACACATTCGGCGCTACGACAATTACGCAGAGCGAGTTCTTTGTAGAGGATCCACGCGAGAAGGGCGGACGCAAAGATCCCGAGTTCTACCAGCGCGTGATTGAGGACAAATCTCTGCAGGAGCTTGCGTGGCAGATCAACGAGACCAGCGCGCGCCAGTGCAGGGAATGGGCAGACCGCGTGGCCAACGAGACCGGAACGCAGCGCTTCGTGGCTGGTGCCATCGGGCCACTGACCGTCTCACTTTCGAACTCTCCCGACGCCGACGATCCCGGCTTTCGCGTCGTGACCTTCGACCAGGTGAAGACCGCGTACGCCGAAGAGGTGCGCGCGCTCATCGCCGGCGGTGTGGATCTGCTGCTTGTCGAGACAATCTTCGATTCATTGAATGCCAAAGCTGCACTCGTCGCGATTCGTGAGGTCTTCGATGAGGACGGACGCGAAGTGCCGGTGATGATCTCTGCCGCAGTCGGCCGCGGGGGCGAGACGCTGATCTCGGCGCAGACGACGGAGGCATTCTGGAATGCGGTGCGCCACGTCAGGCCGCTGAGTGTCGGCCTCAACTGCTCGCTTGGGCCGGAGCTGATGCGGCCGTTTCTGGAAGAGCTCTCGGAGAAATCCGATGTCGCGATCTCCTGCTACCCGAACGCCGGACTGCCGAATCCACTTTCTGAAACCGGATTTGATCTCAAGCCCGAGGACATGGCCCGCTTCCTGGGCGACTTTGCGAAGGAAGGGCTCGTGAACATCGCCGGCGGCTGCTGCGGCAACACGCCGGAGCACATTGCCGCAATCGCGAAGGCGCTTGAAACGGTGGCGCCGCGCAGTTTGCGCAGAGAGTTGGTGGCTGCTTGAGCGACAAAGAACCGGTTCAGACCGCTGCTTCGCAGAGATTCAAACCGCTGAGACTGTCGGGTTCGCAGCCGTTCACGCAGCAGCAAGGCGTGTTCATCATGATCGGCGAGCGAACCAATGTCGCGGGCTCGCCGAAGTTCGCTGCGCTCATCAAGCAGGGCCGGTACGAAGAGGCGGTCAGCGTCGCGCGTCAGCAGGTGGAAAACGGCGCCAACGTCCTGGACATCTGCATGGATGAGGGCATGATCGACGGTGTCACCGCCATGTCGCGCTTTCTGCAACTGCTCGGCAGCGAGCCTGAGGTGGCGAAGGTCCCCTTCATGGTCGACTCCTCCAAATGGGAGGTAATCGAGGCAGGTCTGAAGTGTCTGCAGGGCAAGGGCATTGTGAACTCCATCTCGATGAAAGAGGGCGAGGAGAAGTTCAGGCAGAATGCGCGCACGGTGCTCAAGTACGGCGCTGCCGTTGTCGTCATGGCATTCGACGAGCAGGGCCAGGCCGCTACCTACGAAGACCGAATTCGAATTTGCGAACGTGCGTATCGCATTCTCGTCGACGAAGTAGGCTTCCCGCCCGAGGACATCATCTTCGATCCGAACATCCTCACCGTTGCAACCGGGATGGAGGAGCACAACAACTACGCGGTCGATTTCATCCGCGCTACGAAATGGATCAAGCAGAACCTGGCGCATGCGAAGGTGAGCGGCGGCGTCTCAAACATCTCATTCAGCTTCCGCGGCAACAACAAGGTCCGCGAGGCGATGCACGCGGCGTTCCTGTATCACGCGATCGGCGCCGGGCTCGACATGGGCATCGTCAACGCAGGCATGCTCGAGGTCTACGAAGAGATCGAACCCGAGCTGAAGACGCTTGTCGAGGATGTGCTGCTGAACCGCCGGCCCGATGCGACGGAGAGGTTGGTTGACTTCGGTGAGAAGCTGAAGGTTGCCGGCGCGGGTTCTGCCGCCGGTGAGAAGAAGGCAGAAGAGTGGCGCAGCGCGACCGTCGAGGAGCGGATTACGCACGCGCTGGTGAAGGGAATCGATAACTACATCGAGCTTGACGCGGAAGAGGCGCGCGCGAAGCTCGGTCGCCCGCTCGCGGTCATCGAAGGCCCGTTGATGGCGGGCATGGGCGTCGTTGGCGACCTCTTTGGCGCGGGCAAGATGTTTCTTCCGCAGGTGGTGAAATCTGCGCGCGTGATGAAGAAGGCAGTGGCGTATCTCACGCCGTTCATGGAGGTCGAAAAGGCGGAGCTCGCCGCCGCGGGCCACGAGGTCAAAGCGCAGGGCAAGATCCTGCTCGCGACTGTGAAGGGCGATGTGCACGATATCGGCAAGAACATCGTCGGCGTGGTGCTCGCGTGCAACAACTACGAGGTCATCGACCTCGGCGTGATGGTCCCGGCCGAGAAAATTCTTGAGCGCGCGAAAGAGGTCCGCGCGGATATCATTGGCCTCAGCGGCCTGATTACGCCATCGCTGGACGAGATGGTGCATGTCGCGCGGGAGATGGAGCGCCAGCATTTTCGCGTTCCCCTGCTGATCGGCGGCGCCACCACCAGCCGCGCACACACCGCGATCAAGATTGCGCCTCATTACTCCGAGCCCGTTGTTCACATCGCAGACGCCAGCCGCGCCGTGCCCGTCACCTCCAGCCTGCTGAGCGACGAACATCGCGCGGAGTTTCGAAGCTGGGTACCGCGCGGAGTATGCGGCGATCCGCAAACGTCATGCCGCTCCAAAGCAGAGCGTCGTTTCCATCCAGGAAGCGCGCGCGCGCCGCACAGCCATCGAATGGCGGGCCGAGGACATTGCACAACCGGACTCGACCGGTGTTCGCGTGCTCGATAATTTTCCGCTCGAGACGCTCCGCGAGTACATCGACTGGTCACCGTTCTTCCATGCCTGGGGGCTGAAAGGGATCTACCCGCGCATCCTTGAGCACGAAGGCCACGGCGTTCAGGCGCAGCAGATCTTCGAGGAGGGACAACGGCTCCTCGATCGCATCATCAAGGAAAAGCTGATCACCGCGCGCGCAGTTTACGGCCTCTTTCATGCAAACGCGATCGGCGATGATGTGCAGCTTTACTCCGACGGCGCGCGCACAAATCAGCTCGAACGCTTCCACTTCCTTCGCCAGCAGGCCAACCGTGAGGGCAACGAGCCCTGCCGCTCGCTCGCCGACTTTATCGCTCCGGAGGAGACCGGGTTACGCGATTCCATGGGCGCCTTCGCCGTCACCAGCGGCATTGGTCTAGAAGACCTGATCAAGCGCTTCAAAGCCGAGCACGATGACTACAACGCCATCATGGCGGAAGCGCTCGCCGATCGTCTGGCAGAAGCGTTCGCCGAATACCTCCACAAGCAGGCGCGCGACGCCTGGGGCTACGGACGCGCCGAGACCTTCGCGCCCGAAGAGCTCATTCATGAAAACTATCGTGGCATTCGCCCAGCGCCTGGCTATCCTGCCTGCCCCGACCATACTGAGAAGGGGACCATCTGGCGCCTGCTCGACGTCGAAGCAAAGACGGAGATCCGCATCACGGAATCATTCGCGATGTGGCCTGGATCCAGCGTCAGCGGTTTGTACTTCGCGCATCCGCAGGCGCGCTACTTCTCGCTCGGAAAAATCGATCGCGATCAGGTACAGGACTACGCGACGCGCAAGGGAATGGCTGTGACAGAGGTTGAGCGATGGCTCAGCCAGAGCCTCAACTACGATCCCGCCGAATGACTCCGCGCGCGCTCACCACAGCCAGTAGCAGTCACAGGTGAAGACGCGCAGCATGGCACGGCAGATAGCCTCGAGGAGTTTCATCGGGAACCCCCTCCGCTCCGTGTGGCACGACCTATTAGATGGCTCCCCGGGCGGCGATGTTGTCAAGGGCTAGCCGGCTGCCCAAGGTGGTGAAAGGCTGTTTCGCTGGATTGACAAACGTTTCACTCAGATGGAAGCATAGTGTCAGCAACCACCCGAAAACTGCATGGCTGCTGGACTTGCACGAAGAGGCGGCCGCGGGTGCAACCAGAAGGAGAGCCTTGTCCATGCCGTACGCGAAACGCGCCATTCTCCACGTGTGTACGCGAGAGACGATTCGGCCACTGCGGGACCATGTTCTGCGCCTCAAAGGCTTTGATGTGGACTCGGCCGTTACGATCAAGCAGGCGCTGGATAAGTTCTGGGCGCGTGACTATGACCTCGTTCTGATCGACGTTGAGGGCGATAACGGAATTGATGAGGCCGAGAAGCTCTGCGCGCAGATCAAGACCGCGCAGCCTGAGCAACTGGTCGCGTTCGTCTGCAACTGGCGGGTCGCCAACCTGACCGACTGCCCCGATGAGATCGTCCGTACCGAGTTCGATCCTGCCGCATTTGCCGACGGTGTGCAGGCTATCGTGCCGCACTTGCCCAGCTAATTTCATCAAGCTTTTGCCGGATTTTTCGGCTGTGGATTTGCCAGCCCCGGCATCCTGTGTTACAAACAAAACATTCCATCTGCCGCAAGGCAGGTCGAATTTCATGCAGAGTGGCTGAGGGACGAGCCCTGAGACGCCACGACAACCGGACAGAACAAAGGCGTACCGGTGTCAACTCTCTCCTGGGATTCCAGGGAACATGAGATTCGGTGATAGCAGGTTTAATTAACTGCATGCCGCGTTCTCATTCCCTCCGCCGAACGCGGTGATTTCCCAGAAAAGAGAAACGTCTCAGGCGACGCACCCCGAAATGCCGCGGGAGTGTTTTGCGATGAGTTCTTCTTTGGAGTCTGCCTGTTCGGCTGAAACAATCTACGAGCTGCGCTGCAATGAATGCGGGAAGAGTTTCGGCAACCGGCCACAGTCGGCGTGCGACGACTGCCTGGCTCCGCTTGAAGTCAAGTACGATCTCGAATCCGTTCGCGGCCGCTTCACCCGTGAGAGCGTAGCCGCCGGCCCGGCGAACATCTGGCGCTACAAAGCCCTGCTTCCCATCCCCGCCGGTTTCGAGCCCGACCTCCCCGTTGGGTTCACGCCGCTGGTGCGCGCAAAGCGCCTCGGCGAGCGCATCGGATCCTGCAATCTCTATGTCAAGAACGATGCAGTTTGCTTTCCCACGCTGAGTTTCAAGGACCGCGTCGTCAGCGTCGCGCTGGCCAATGCGCAGGCCTTCGGCTTCGAGGTCGTGGGCTGCAGCTCGACCGGCAACCTCGCCAACAGCGTCGCCGCGCAGGCGTCCCGCCTCGGCCTGAAGGCATGCATCCTGGTGCCCGCCGATCTTGAGGCCGCGAAAATCCTCAACACCCAGGTCTACGGCGCGCGTCTCGTTCGCATCGACGGCAACTACGACCACGTCAACCGTCTCTGCACGCTCATCGCAGACGAGTACAACTGGGGCTTCGTCAACGTGAATCTCCGGCCCTACTATGCGGAGGGCTCGAAGACGGTCGGCTACGAGATTGCCGAGCAGCTCGGCTGGCGTCTTCCTGACAACGTCGTCTGCCCGATGGCCGGCGGCTCGCTCATTCGCAAGATCAAGAAGGCGTTTGACGAGCTCGTTGCGCTCGGCCTTGTCGAGCCCAAAGAGGTCAAGTTCTTCGGCGCCCAGGCCACCGGCTGCTCGCCCATCAGCACAGCCGTGAAGAGCGGCCGCGAAGACGTCGAGCCGCAGCGCCCGCTCACCATCGCACGCTCGCTTGCGATCGGCAACCCTGCCGACGGCCCGCTTGCCTGCAAAATGATTCAGGCGACCGGCGGCTACGCCGAAGATGTCTCTGACGTCGAAGTTGTCGCCGGCATCCAGGAGCTCGCCGAGACGGAAGGCATCTTCACCGAGACAGCCGGCGGCGTTACCACTGCGGTCACTGCCAAGCTGATCGCCCAAGGCCGCATCGGCGCTGACGAGACCACCGTCGTCTGCATTACCGGCAACGGCCTCAAGACCACGGACGCTCTCGCGGGGCGCTTCACCGAGGAGCGCGCGGTGAAGCCGAAGCTGGCGGAGTTCGACGCGTACCTTCGCGAGGTCGACGGATCGCTGGCACACATCAGCGCTGCCGACAGCGCGGCGGCTCAACAGCAGGAGGCCCTGGTGCTTGCAGGAGGTGCGCGTTGAGCGTGAACGTGACCCTGCCCACCGCCCTGGCCCGCCACACCGACGGCCAAAAGACGTTCGCGAGCGAAGCCAAAAACCTTCCCGGGCTGCTCGCCGAATTCGACCAGAAGTTCCCCGCGCTCGCCCACAACGTGAAGGACGACAGCGGCAATCTCCGCAAGTTCATCAACGTCTACGTCAACGATGAGGACATCCGGTTCCTCGGCGGCGACACACACCAGTTCGAGGACGGCGATGAAGTCATGCTCATCCCATCGATTGCCGGCGGCCGCTGCGGCCAGCGTCGATTCCTTACGCTGCCCTACGACGACTCAATCCTCGAACGCTGTTGAGACATTGGTTCTAAAAGAGAGAGCCGGTCGATACATAACGTATCGGCCGGCTCTTTTGTGCGGAGAATTACGCCCGGAAGCGGCGGCGGGCGATACCAGCGGCACCGAGCAAACCGCTGCCAAGGAGCAGCAGGCTGCTGGGCTCAGGCGTCGGAGCCACAGCAACGTCAGTCAGGACCACGTCCTTGGAGGGCGTTGGGCCGGAGTTATAGGTGAAGTCCAGCAGATAAGTTCCAGCTCCACCCGACGTGAAATCGAACGTTTCGGGATTCCAAACGCCAGCAGTCAGGCTGGTGTCGCTGACGCTGTCAATGGCGGTGCCGACGCTGTCGTAGATCGTGAAGCCGTAGGTGTTGCCCACCCCGGAGTTCGGCTCATAGAGATCAAACGAGAGCGCGTAGGCCGTACCGGCGGCCAGGGAAATGTTCTGCGAGAGTGACTGGTTGGCGTTGTCGTCGACGAAGTACGCGCCAGTGTCGATTGAGCCATCGGTTGGGATCGTGTCGTTATACGGTGTGGCGTTCGCACCGAAGTGGATCGCCGTGACTCCGATCCCAGGATTGTTTCCACTCACATCCGTGACCGTCCAGTTAGTAAGGCTAGGCGACGAGCCAGACCCGAAATTTCCGTTCGTAACGATTTGGGCGTGACCGACTGAAGCCATCGCCAGCGTGAACGACAGGCCGGCGGCAGCGGAAACAAAACGCATGAGTTTCATAAAGGGTCCTATGAAGCTGGAATGTAAAGCTGGTGAATACTCTATACATAGCAATCCACCTGCCAATCCACTGCGCTTTGTCAGGACGCAAACCTACGCCAAAGACTCGCTTTTCGGGAGCCAAACCGCCGCGAGTGCGAGCAAGTGCAGGAAATGTGCAAAAATTTGCAGGGTAAGTGGCAGGAACTTCGCCGCCCGATGTGTAAGGAGAAGTCCTGCTATGCCATCGCGTCCAGCCGGCGGCACGCCTCAGCCAGGTCTGCGTCCTTTTTCGCAAAGCAGAACCGCAGCAGATGGTCGCCTCGATTTCGCCCATCCGGCTCTACACCGAAGAATGCGGAGCCGGCAACCGCGGCCAGCCCCGTATCCGCCAGCAGCTTGCGGGCCTTTGCCTTGCTGTTTGCACCCGCAATCCGCGACGCGTCAGCGAGCACGTAATATGCGCCCGCGGGGATCGACGGCGTAAGCCCGGCGCGCGTCAGGGCGGCACAGAATACGTCCCGTTTCACCTGATACTCCGTCGTGAGCTCGTGATAGAAGCTCTGCGGAAGCTCCAGCAGCCCGGCCGCGGCGCCATGCTGCAACGCCGAAGGCGCGCACACGTACAGCAGATCGTGGAAGTAGCCGATCGCCGGAATCCAGCGGCTGGACGCCGATAGATACCCGAGCCGCCATCCAGTCACCGAGAATGTCTTCGAAAATCCCGAGATCGTGATGGTCCGCTCCGCCATGCCCGGCAGCGTGGCCAGCGAGAAATGCCGCTCGCCGTCGTACAGGAAATACTCGTAGATCTCATCCGTGAAAACGAAAAGATCGTTCTCCAAAGCGATACTTGCGACCGCTTCCAGTTCCGCCCGACTGAAGACCTTGCCGGACGGATTGCCCGGCGAGTTAATGATCATCGCGCGGGTGCGCGGCGTAATCCCTGCTCGCAGCCGGTCAAGGTCCAGCGTCCAGTCCGACTGTTCCAGCGGAACCACAACCGGCCTGACGCGCTGCGAATTCAGCGTCGCCGTGTGATACCCATAGAATGGCTCAAACACAATGCACTCGTCGCCTGGGTCGAGCAGCGCCATGACTGCCGCGTGCAGCGCGCCCGTCGCCCCGCTCGTGACCAGCACATTCTCGTTCGGGTCAGCATCGATCCCGTTGTAGCTCGCAAGCTTTTGCGCAACCGCCTCGCGCAGCGCTCGAATGCCGTCGAGGCGCACGTAGATGTTGTGACCGTCCCGAATCGCCTGAATGGCGCCCTCAACCACCGGGTGGGGCGGGTCGGTATCGCAGACGCCCTGGGCCAGGTTGATCCCGCCCGCGTCGGCGCACGCAACCGTCATCGCGCGAATCTCGGACTGCACGAGGCCGGGCGCGAGCTCGCTGAGGCGAAGACTTGAACAACCTGAAGGCGCAGCGGTAAACGGGGCAGCGGACATAAGAGAGAGGGCGCGCCGAAGCTCGCCCCTCTATCGTACTCAAACTCGCCCGAAGTGCGGCTTGGCCGGCCCGATGTGCACGCCTAGATAACGTGTAGCAGCCAGAGAATCACCACGATCAGCAGAATCGTGCCCAGACCGCCCGACGGGTAGTAGCCCCATCCCCGCGAGTACGGGTAAGCGGGAAACGAAGCGAACATCAGCACCAGCAGAATAATTATGATGAGAAGCAAGGTCGTCCCTCCAGGGAGAGCGTAATAAGCTCTCCGGCAATAGATGCCGATCGTCATCTCACCGTTATCTCGTTGCGGCAGAACATTTGCGAACGCGAGCGGAGCAACGCGCGGGCGCAGAAATGGCTCTCATTAGCGGGCAGGTGCCGGGACGTGATCCGGCCGAGCTGCCAAAATAAAGAAAGCAGGTGAGAGATGTTCCTTGCGGTGGCGATCATTCTCGCGATTCTTTGGGTGATTCTGTTTTTTGCCGTTCACATCACAAGCTTCTTCATCCACATCATCATCATTCTGGCGATCATCTCGCTGATCGCGCATCTGTTTACCGGCAGAAAAGCCGTCTAACAAAACTGAGCAGAAATCTGGATAAAGAAAGTCGGCTGCAGCGCGTGGCTGCAGCCGTGCTGTCATCTATCTTGCGGCTTACTGGCGCGGAACGTTCCGGACCGGCTCCTGCACGGGCGGCGGGAGCGGCGCCTTTGCCGCAAGGGCCTCCGGGGTCTCTTCGGTAAGGCGCGGAAGCTTCGCCGCCAACGCGACTTCCAGAACCTCGTCCATCGTCTCCACCCAGTGAAGCTTCATCGAACGCTTGATGAGCTCCGGAAGATCTGCCAGGTCGCGCTTGTTGTCGGCCGGAAGCACCGCCTCGAAGATCCCCGCGCGATGCGCTGCCAGCAGCTTCTCCTTCAGTCCGCCGATCGGCAGGACCTTGCCGCGCAGCGTGATCTCTCCGGTCATCGCAACGTCGCGGCGAACCTCAATTTTTGTCAGAGCTGAGGCAAGCGCCGTTGCCAGCGTGATGCCGGCCGACGGTCCATCCTTGGGGATCGCGCCTTCGGGCACATGGATGTGCACGTCGATATTGCGATAGAAATCGCGCGGCAGCCCGAGATGATGCGAGCGCGAGCGAATGTAAGTCAGCGCCGCTTGCGCCGACTCCTGCATCACGTCGCCGAGCTGGCCGGTCGCCGTCATCTTGCCCTTGCCGTCCAGCACCTGCACCTCGGTCTGCAAAATGGAGCCGCCGACCTCCGTCCACGCAAGCCCGGTGACAAGGCCGATCTCGTTCTTCTCATGCACCTGCGAGTCGCGGAATTTCGCAGACGCCAAGCAGGTCCTCGAGCGACTCCGCCGTCACCGTCTCAACGTGAGTTGATTGCTTCACCACGCGACGCGTCACCTTGCGGCAGACGTTCCCAATCTCGCGCTCCAGGTTGCGAACGCCGGACTCCCGCGTGTAGTGCCGGATGATCTCGCGGAGAGCGTCATCCGAAAAACTGACCTGCTCCTGCGTCAGGCCGGTCGCTTCGCGCTGCTTGCGCACAAGGTACTGGCGCGCGATCTCGAGCTTCTCGAGTTCCGTGTAGCCGGTCAGCCGCAGGATCTCCATGCGGTCCTGCAGAGGGCCGGGGATCGTGTGCAGCACGTTGGCCGTCGCTACGAACAGCACCTGCGACAGGTCGTACTCGACGTCAAGATAGTGGTCCTGGAATGTATTGTTCTGCTCCGGGTCCAGCACCTCAAGCAGGGCACTGGCCGGGTCGCCGCGGAAGTCCGAAGCCATCTTGTCGATCTCGTCGAGCATGATGACCGGGTTCTTGGTCCCCGCCTTCTTCATCGACTGAATGATCTGGCCGGGCAGGGCACCGATGTACGTGCGGCGATGTCCGCGAATCTCCGCCTCGTCACGAATGCCGCCAAGCGACAGCCGCACGAACTTGCGTCCCGTCGCCTTCGCGATCGACATGCCGAGCGATGTCTTGCCCACGCCCGGAGGCCCAACGAAGCAGAGAATCGAGCCTTTCGGATTCTTCACGAGCTGACGCACCGCAAGAAATTCAAGGATGCGCTCCTTGATCTTCTCCAGCCCATAGTGATCTTCGTTCAGCACCTGTTCGGCGTTGTCGATCGAGCGAATTTCCTTGCTGCGCTTCTTCCACGGCACAGCGAGCAGCCAATCAAGATAGTTGCGCGACACCGTCGACTCGGCCGACATCGGCGGCATCGCCTCGAGCTTCTTGAGCTCCTGAATGGCCTTGTCCTTCACGTCGGCCGGCATGCCGGCATCCTCAATGCGCTTCTTCAGCTCATCGAACTCCGACTTCTCGCCGCGGCCAAGCTCCTTCTGAATCGCCTTGATCTTCTCGTTGAGGTAGTACTCCTTCTGCGCGCGCTCCATCTGCCGCTTCACGCGCGACTGGATGGTGCGGTCCACGTTCAGCTTCTCGATCGCGATGTCCAGCGTGTCCGCGATGCGCGACAACCGAACCTCAGGATCGAAAACCTCCAGGATCTGCTGCTTCTCCTCAATCGTCAGCGGCATGTTGGCCGCGATCACATCAGCCAGCTTCGCCGGCTCATCCGTGCGAAGCGCCGCCGCAGTCTCCTGATTCAGCGACTGCTGCAGCTTGGAGTACTGCTCGAACAACTGGTGCACGCGAGCGACAAGCTGCTCGGTCTGCGGAGTCGCCTGCAACTCAGCGCGCGAGGTCCGCACCGTGGCGACGAAGAAGCCGTCATCGTCGTTCACTTCAGTCGCGCGGGCGCGCTCGACACCTTCCACCAAAACCTTGATGTTGCCATCCGGCATGCGCACCGACTGCACAATGTTGCCGATCGTACCGACGCTGTAGATGTCGTCAGCCGTCGGCTCATCCACCGATGCGTCGTGCTGGGTTGCGAGAAAGATCTTGCGATCGCCGCTCAGCGCCTCTTCGAGCGCACGCACAGACGACTCACGCCCCACAACGAAGGGCGCCATCATGTGCGGGAAGATAACCATCTCCCGGATGGGCATCATCGGGAGCTTGCGTTGCGTGCCGTTAAGGATGTCTTTGTCGTCCTGGTTCATGGGTCTCCCGAATTAGACGTGTGCCGCACAAGAAACGATGCGAGCCGGGCCTTTGGGGGGAATTGTACGCGCTTTAGGGGGAGCGTCTATGGCTTAGGAGTCGCAGTTTCTTGAGGATGTGCAAAGGGTGGTACGTAACGTAAACACCATAGTGGCGCGCGAGTTTCGTTATGCACGCGCACGCGCTTTGGTCCGGTCAAAAACAGAAGAACGGCCCGCAGGCCGTTCGCTGTGAATCATTTGGTGAATGCTCAGCCGGCCTTCTCGAGAATCACAGGCAGCGTGATTTCACGGTTCTTCACCATCTCGTCCGTGATGATCAGCTCCTTAACCTTCTTGTTACCCGGAACGTGATACATCAGGTCGAGCATCAGCTCCTCAAGGATCATGCGCAGGCCGCGAGCGCCAACTTTGCGCTGCAGCGCCTCGCGTGCAATCGCGCGGGACGCTTCGTCCGTCCAGGTGACCTTCACGCCCTCGTACTCGAAAAGCTTCGCATACTGCTTGAGGATGGCATTGCGCGGACGCGTCAGGATGTCGATCAGTGCGGGCTCATCCAGTTCGTCCAGAATGCCGAGGACAGGGAGCCGGCCGATGAACTCCGGGATCAGACCGTACTTGAGCAGGTCCTGTGGCTCCGCCTGACGCAGCAGCTCAGTGTCGCGCTGCGCACGGATGGGTGTGATCTCGGCTCCGCCGTTCGCGTCGTCCGCAACGGCCTTGAAGCCCAGCGCCTTCTTGCCGATGCGCCGCGCGATGATCTTTTCCAGCCCCACGAACGCGCCGCCGCAGATGAACAGGATGTTGGTCGTATCAACAACCGTGAACTCCTGGTGCGGATGCTTGCGTCCGCCCTGCGGCGGAACGTTCGCGACCGTTCCTTCGAGCAGCTTCAGCAGCGCCTGCTGCACGCCCTCGCCCGAAACGTCGCGGGTGATCGACGGGTTCTCGTCCTTGCGGCCGATCTTGTCGATCTCGTCAATGTAGATAATGCCGGACTGCGCGCGCGCAACATCCCCGTCAGCCGCCTGCAGCAGCTTGAGGATAATGTTCTCGACGTCTTCGCCGACATAGCCGGCTTCCGTCAATGTGGTCGCGTCCACAATCGCAAACGGAACGTCCAGCATCTTCGCCATGGTCTGCGCCATCAGCGTCTTGCCCGAACCGGTGGGACCGACAAGCAGGATGTTCGACTTCGCCAGCTCGACATCGCCGGTGCGCGAGCGATTCATCTGAATGCGCTTGTAGTGGTTGTAAACCGCGACCGCAAGCTTCTTCTTGGTCTGGTCCTGCCCGATGATGTACTCGTCCAGAAACGCCTTGACCTCGGCGGGTTTGGGCAGATGAGCGGGAGCTGAACCCGGCTGCGCTTCGCTCTTGTCGTCTTCGAGAATCGAGTTGCAAACGCCCACGCACTCGTCGCAGATGTATGCCCGCGGGTAATCCGAAGGCGATGAAATGAGTTTCGCAACGGCGTCCTGCGACTTATGGCAGAACGAGCAGCGAAGCGAATCGTCCGAGCCCCGAGAGGTCTTCATATACGAGAGCAGCTCCTTAGAGCACCGCCGCCGGGGAGAGCGCGGACACTCGAACCAACATCGCTAGTCTACACCGGGCAAGAGGGTGCAAACGTCACCTCCGTGCCATAGGTAGGTTACTTGAGTACGGGTGCCGACGCCGGTACGGGGCAGCCTCGCAGGGGCGAGCGTCACGCGCCCGACCCAACGGGGCACTCCCGAAAACGGCTTCATGCCCGGCGCAAACAGCACGCCACAAAACCGCGATGCACCCGCTACTTAGACAGTTGAGTGACCGCCGCAGCCGTATGTTCCCCGAGGAATGCATCGAGCGTCGTCTGCCCCTGGTTGATCGCGCTCGTCCCGCCGGCGAGGTAGATTTCCACGTCCTTGATCCCGATGAAGCCGAGGATGAAGCGCATGTAGGGCGAGAAAAAGTCCGCTTTTTCCATATACGCTCCCGGCGTATACGTCCCCATGCTCGCCATCACGACGCGTGCCTTCTTGCCCGTCGCCAGCCCCTCGTACTTCTCGTCGAATGTGCGGCCCAGGCGCACAATGTGGTCCACCCATCCCTTCAGCGCCGCCGGAATGTTGAAGTTGAACATCGGGCTGCCGATCAGGATCTCGTCCGCCGCGAGCACCTCATCCACCAGCTCGTTCGACATTGCAATCGCCGCCTTCTGCTCCGCCGTGTGCTGGTCCGGCGTCGAATATGCAGCCGCAATCCACGGCAAATCCACAAACGGAAGCGGCTTGTGCGACAGATCGCGGTAGATCACCTTGCCGTCAGGGTTCCTCTTCTTCCACTCCTCAGCCACAGACCGGCTGAGGTGGCGTGAGACCGAATAGTCGCCGCGCGGGCTGACGTCAACATGAAGCAGAGTAGCCATACAGATCTCCTGAGGATCGACGTGCAAACGTTAGATAGACGTCGAAGCGTCTACTGAATGGATAAGCATCGCGCGCGCTTCGATGCAAAGAACACACAAACAAAATGGCGCCGGCCGAAGCCGACGCCTCTGCGATGCAAGCCGCGCGACCTAAGCTCGCGGCCGATCGATGATGTCGTCAATAATGCCGTATTCCTTGGCCTGCTGCGGCGTCATGATGAAGTCGCGCTCCACGTCACGCTCGATCCGGTCCAGCGGCTGGCTCGTGTTCAGCGCCATCAGCTTATTGGTGAGTTCGCGGATGCGCAGGATTTCGCGCGCGTGGATGTCAATGTCCGTCGCCTGGCCCTGCAATCCACCCATCGATGGCTGATGGATCAGAATGCGTGAGTTCGGCAGCGTAAACCGCTTGCCCTTCTTGCCTGCCATCAGCAGAAACGCCCCCATCGACGCCGCCTGGCCGATGCAGAATGTCACCACGTCGTTCTTGATGTACTGCATCGTGTCGTAGATCGCCAGGCCCGCCGAGATCGACCCTCCCGGCGAGTTGATATAGAGCTGAATGTCCTTCTCCGGGTCCTCGCCGGAGAGGAAGAGAAGCTGAGCGATGATGAGGTTGGCAACGTTATCGTCGATCGGTGTGCCGAGGAAGATGATGTTGTCGCGCAGCAGACGGCTGTAAATGTCGTAGGAGCGTTCGCCCCGGCTCGTCTGCTCGAGGACCATCGGTATGAGTCCCATAGCTGTTTTGCTCTCTCTTTCCAGAACTGCAGGCTCAGAATACAGCCACGCGATGAGGATGTGGTGAGGGTAAGCCGGCTCGGCAACCCACTTTCGCGTGGCTGCTGAAGGTGGGAGCCGCCGGCAATGCGGTTTGTAAGAATTAAGCCGCGAGCTTCTCGAACAGCATCGATCCCGTCTTCTCGCGACGAAGCTGCTCGCGAATCCGGTTCAACGACCCATCCTCACTCAGCCGCTTGCGCAGCGTCTCAATCGGCTCACGCTGCTGCAGCGACAGCATCAGCAGCTCGCGCTCCATGTCCTCGTCCGAGATGCTGATGTTCTCGCGCTCGGCAATCGTGTCCAGCAGAAGGGAAGCCTTCACCTCATTGACCGCCTGATCGCGCTGCGCATTCCGCAGCCGGTCGAAGTCGAGCTGACGCATCGCGTCAGCCGTCATGCCCTGCTGCGCCAGCGCACGCAGCCCGCGCTCCAGTCGCGCATCAATCTGCTGCTGCACATAAGTTTCGGGAACAGGGAACTGGAACTTCCCAATCAACTCATCCAGCATCTTGTCGCGCGCCTGTGTCTCCAGCGAATTCTTTTTGCGTGTCGCCAGCCGCTCGCGCAGCTTCGTCTCAAAGTCGCCCCAGCTCTCATAATTCCCAAGCTGCTTGGCGAACTCGTCATCGCGCTCCGGATAGCTCTTGCGCTTCATCGCCTTCACTGTCACGTCGTAGCTCACCGTTTTGCCGGCAAGCCGCGCATCGCCGAACTCTGCCGGGTAGCTCGCCTCGAACGTCAGCTCCTGCCCGACCTTCGCTCCGCGCAGCGCTTCGGTGAACGCCTGCACCGTGTTCTTTCCGCCGATCTCCAGCAGCGCATCCTCTCCGCTCAGCTCCGGCTCCTGGGTCTTGTTCTCGACGCCCTCTTCGGTCACGGTCTGCGCGAGGTCCTGCACGTTGCCCTTGAAACTGATCTCGGCCCAGTCGCCTTCCGCCAGCGCGCGGTCCTCGTCGACAGGCTCAACCGTCGCGTGGTGATCGAGCACCGCGTCGAGCTCACCCTGATACTCCTCATCCGTTACCGCCGCGTCCGGCCGCTGGACGGACACGGCGTCATATCCATCGACATTGATCTCCGGCAGCACCTCGAACGTCGCCTTGAACTTCAGTGGCTGCCCCTCCACAAGCTGCAGCTCAGACACCTGCGGCTGCGAGACCGGATTCAGTCTCTGCTCCTCGAGCGCCTTACGGAACTTGTCCGTTACCAGCGACTCCAGAACCTCCTGCCGGACTTCTTTCGCAAAGCGCGACTGAATCAGCGACTCCGGCACCTTGCCTGCCCGGAATCCCGGAATGCGCGCCATCTTCGCGTATCTGCGCGTCACCTGCCGGTAGGCCTTGTCCACATCCGCCGCAGGCGCCTCCACCTCCACCGAGCGGGTGAGCTCCGGGTTCAGTGTGGGGGCAGGCTCATGATGATGGTGCTCGTGGCCGGCGTGGTCGTGATCGTGGCCGTGATCGTGCTGCGCCTCGGCGGATACGCGTTCCGGTGTCGCCGCAAATGTCTCTTCGTTGGTGGTCTCTGTGGGGCTCAAAACTGTCTCTCAGTGGGAAGAATTAACCGGAATCTGGTGGCGATCGCCGACGCGGCATAAAGCCCAAACCTCGCCTGCCCGGCTGCGCGACGACTCACACGTCGCAACTCGTCCGTCCCCTCAAAGGATACGGGTGCGCGCTGGGCAGGGTCAAACCATGCCGCGCTCGCGCGCTGACTATTGCGGCGTTCCAGTAGTTGTCACACTTGACGTCGTATTGCTCGTTGGCGGTGGAATTGGCGGCGTCGCCAGCGAGAAGATCTCCAGCCGCACATGCCATTGCAGCGTGTCGCCGGGCTGAAGATTCACAAGGCCCGTGTCGTCGGGATTCGGCCACTCGTGCCCGAAAGGATCGTCCACATTGGTGTCGGGCTCAATCGAGATCCACTCCGAACCCGCGGGCGCCACCACGCGCATGAACTTGATGCTCGCCGTCAGGGGAGTCAGCCGCAGCCCATAACCCGCCGACGGATCGCGTATCTCCGCCACCGGCCCATCGGCGAACAAGCCGCTCTGCAGGTTCGTGTACGTGTCGTTTAGGCTGATGTCATCCAGGCGCGTCCCGCGAGCGCGGATCAGGTCCGCTGTCGTGCCACCGGTCGAAACCGTCTTGCCCGTCGGCAGATTCGTGCGCCGGTCCAGATCGATCTTCGTAATCGACGGAATCATCACACGCGCATCGGCGCGGTTGGCGGAAAGCGAAAACACAGGATGCCACCCGATTCCGGCCGGCTCGGGCACCTGGCCCGTGTTCTGCTCCGTTATAGTCAGGTCGAACGCGCGCCCGGCCAGCTCCGCGCGGACCGTTACATCCATCATCGACGGCCACGCGCCGGAGAATGAGCCCGCATGATAGATCGCCGTCACCGCTCTTCCGTCCGGAATCGTATCCGTGCTGATGTTGTCGGCCGGCCGATCCAGCATCAGCCCCATTGTTGAAGTCGTGCTCCCAAGCCGCGCCGGAGGAAACGTAATCCGCTCACCCTCCCACACACTCTCCAGCGTCGAGGCGCTCGATGTCGGCGAGCCCGTCAGCCGTCCTGCCCACGGCACCAGGATGGCCGCGCCGAACGTCGTGCTCACGCTTCCATTCGCGTCCTCGCCCGCGCCGGTCAGCACCCGGCCCGCATCACCGAGCGACGGCGAGAGCAGGATGGGCACCTCGCCCTTGCCCGGAACGGAAGCCGTAATCTGCAGCAGGTTCATGCCCCGCCCCGGCAGCAACGTCGCCGAGAGAAACTCCGGCTCTCCACCCACCGCGTTCGCCGCACGCCGCAGCACAACCGCCTCCTGCCCACCCGGGCCGGTGGTCAGGTCCGGCTGGTTCCCCACCGGAATCACCCGCTCGCGCAGCTTGTGATAGTTGCCGTGTCCGCGCTCGTGCGCTGCGATCAGCAGAATCACGCACAGCAGACCAACCAGTGTCGGCGTCAGGTACCCCGACTTCGAAAATCGGTGCAGACCGGAAAGCTCTCCAGGGTCTCTCGCAGGATCGCTTGGCTTCCGATTGCCGAAGTCCATTCTTCTCCGTTTCAGCCCGGCCACCGCCGCGCGCCTCAACGATAGTATCGTCTGGGGGACGTTGTTGATTAGACGGGAACCAGACGCGGTTCGGGTGCGCGAAACACGCCTCGCCGTTCCATCCGATTTGACACAACTGCATGAACGTATCGCCGCATGTGAACGCTGCACTCGACTTCGCGACTACTGCAAGGGAATCGGCGAACGCAAGCGCCGCGCCTACCTCGACCAGACCTACTGGGCCCGTCCCGTGCCCGGCTTCGGCGACCCGAAGGCCCGCGTCCTCACCTTCGGCCTCGCGCCCGGAGCGCACGGCGGCAACCGCACCGGGCGCATCTTCACCGGCGACGGCTCCGGCGACTTTCTCTATCCCGTGCTCCACGACGCCGGCTTCGCCAACCAGCCAACGGCCACACACATCGACGACGGTCTCCGCCTCCGCGGCATGTGGATCTCGGCCGTCGTCCGCTGCGCCCCTCCCGGCGACAAGCCGACACCCGACGAAATCCGCAACTGCGCTCCCCATCTCGCGGACGAGATCGCGCTCCTGACGCGCGTCAAAGTCGTCGTCTGCCTCGGCAAGGTCGCTTGGGACGGCTACCTCGCCCACCTGCTCCGCGCCGGCGTCATCGAGCGCCGGTCCGCATTTCTCTTCGGCCACGGAGCAGAATACAAGCTGCCCAACCGCATCACGCTGCTCGGCAGCTATCATCCCTCGCTGCGCAACACCAACACCGGCAAGCTCAACCGCGCCATGCTCCTGCGCATCTTCATGCGTGCTCGCGAGCTCGCCGGGGTGTCCTGAACTCTCCACAGTCCAACCTCATACTGCAGCAGGGAATCCAAAGGAATGGAGTAACTGGAGGAAAGCATGCGTCAGAAGACCTTTTGGATTGCGTTCGGATTGGGAGTTCTGGTCGGTGGCGTGACCGCAATTCTCCTCGCGCCCCAGTCCGGTGAAATGACTCGCCGTAAGCTGCGCCGCGGCGTAGAAGACCTCAGCGATAACCTGCAGGATGCTGGCGACTACCTTAAGGAGCAGGCGGACCGCCTCACCAAAGAAGCTCAGAAACTCATTGCCACCAGCAAAGAACAGTTCGGCGGCGTCATGGACACGGCAAGCGGTTACATGAAGACCGCCAGCAAAGCCGCTCAGTCCGTCAGCACACGATTGATGTAAACCCACACCACCGCCGTGAGCTCGAAGCTCGACGGGCGAAAACAGGGCGCGCCATCGCGGCGCGCCCTTCATTTGTTTCCGCTCCGCGCCCCGAATTAGCTCCGGTTGCGATATTTAGTTACTTCCGTGCTCACATTATTTCCTTCGAAAGAGCAACACCCAGACAACCTTCGTGTCTGCTATGGACGTGCACGACGCGATAGGTGGCGAAATAGTCGCAGTGCCGGCAACAAAATTTTCGGCAAGAGGCTAACAACTATGAAAGCTATCTCAGCGACAATCGGCGCAGCTTGTCTCGCTATTTGCGGCGCCGCCTGCGGCCAGACTACGGCTACATCAACCGCCACCGTCAGCACGCCCGTCACCACTACCGGTTCCGCAACACACGCCACCGTCAACCAGCGCAAGGAGAATCAGCAGGACCGGATTGCGCAGGGCGTCAACAGTGGCGAACTCACCGCTTCCGAATCGGCAGCTCTTGAGACCCAGGAAGCAGGGATCAACAAGGAAGAGCACGGCATGCGCCAGCAGGACAACGGCCACCTTACAGCGCAGGATAAGGCGACCTTGAACTCCCAGCTTAATGTCGAGTCGAAGGACATCTATGCCGACAAGCACAACAGCTCCACCCAGCCGCCCGACAAGGGCGAGGTCAATAAGCGTCTGGAGAATCAGCAGGACCGCATCGCCAAAGGCGTCAATTCCGACAAGCTGACCGATGGGCAGGTTGCGAAGCTGGAGACCCAGGAGTCCGGCCTGAACAAAGAAGAGAGCGGCATGCGCGCGCAGGACCACGGAAAGCTGACCGCGCAAGACAAGAAGCTGCTTAACAAGCAGCTCAATCAGGAGTCGCGCCGTATCAATCGCGACGAGCGCCGCACGCACAAGAAGTAAAACGAACCATCGGGGACCCCGGACCAACTCCGGGGTCTCCTCTGATTGAACTTACAAACCCACAAAAACGATCTTTACCGAATGTTTCGACGAAAGCGAGCACTCCTCCATGTCTTCCCGGGGTCACAGTTCGCTCAGGGGCGGTGTTGTCCTTCTTCTGCTGATCCTGTCCTCGCTTGTTCAGCGCAGCGGAGCTCAGGCGTCGCCGGCTGGCAGCTCATTGAACGCCACGAGCCGCCCGTCGCCGGTGGATCTGGTTGCCCCCGTAAATGGCGTCAACTTCATCCTTGACGAAACCGGTCAGCACAACTCAGCAACTGGCTGGGCCGTAGTTGCCACTCCAGTCCTTTCCTTCCGGTTCAACAGGCACTTCTCTGTGAGCGGTTCCGTTCCGTGGTATTCCACCATCAACGCCTTCGTTCCCGTTAAGGTGAACGGCAAAGTTAACAATGAACTCAGGACCGGCAAAAATCTCCTCGGCGATACCAGCTTCGCCGCGACCTATGAGCTGCCGCACCCGCGTCTGAACGACACCGCCACCGTCTACGTCGCATTTCCTTCCGGTAACGTCCGCTTCGGCTTGAGCGCAAACACTGAGACGTACAACCTCACCAATCACATCGATTACCAGATCGGCCCGTTCGATCCTGATATCGAGATCGGCGAAGGAGACTCTTCCAGCCTCGTCAACAGGGCAGTGAAGAAGCCGTATGTGGCTGTCGGTCCGCTCGCGAATTTTCAGGCAGGCTCATCCGTCGATCTCCCTCTCGGTCTCAACCTGGACCTCGAAGCCTATGAGGAACTGCCAATTGGGAACCAGAGCGTTTACGGCACGGTAACGCGCAAGAAAAAAAATGGGAAGACCGTCACCGCGCAGGTCCTACAAGGCGCAGGCGCGGCAGAAGACAATGGACTGCTGGCAGAGCTCGATCTGCCCATCGGCACCCACCTCATGCTCGCCGGGACCTACGAGAGGAGTCTCCGGCAGGACCTCGATACCGCGGCAGTCGGCCTCACCTGGGTCATGCGCAAGCCGAAGATCAGGGCGCAGCTCGCAGCCCAGTGATCCCATCTTGCATCAGTGTCAACGCACCCCACAATAAAGCGCCCCGGCTCATCGCCGGGGCGCTTCGTTGGTTTGACCTCTGAGTTACACTGCGCTGAGCGCCAGCCCAGCCAGCTTCTCTTCGCCTTCCGACGAAACCGGCCGGTAGAACAGATGGTTGTTCTCGAGATAAACCTCGAGGAACGCCGGCCGCTCCATTATCTGCCCCGCGATCAGCGCCTCTGACAGCGGGTCTTCAATGAACCGCTGCAGCGCGCGCCGCAATGGACGTGCTCCGTAGTTGCGGTCAGTCACGGTCTTCTTGAGGATCCAGCGCTTCGCATCGTCGTGCACGCTGATCGTGATCGACTTGTGCACCAGGTTCGTGTTCAGCTGCTGCACCAGCAGCTCCAGGATCTGCATCAGCTCGGCGTCACCCAGCGACGTGAAGACGATCACTTCGTCGAGTCGGTTCAGGAACTCCGGATTGAAGGTCCGCTTCACCTCGGACATCACCATCTCCTGCATCTTCTCAAGCACGACCTCGTCCTTGGACGACTGGAAGCCGAGCCCCTCGCGCTTCATCAGGTGCTTGGCCCCGATGTTCGACGTCATGATCAAAATCGTGTTCTTGAAGTCGACCGTGTTGCCGAGCCCGTCCGTGAGCTGCCCGTCTTCAAACACCTGCAGCAGCAGATTGAATACATCGGGGTGCGCCTTCTCAACCTCATCCAGCAGCACCACCGAGTATGGTGAACGCTTCACCCGCTCCGTAAGCTGGCCGCCCTCCTCGTAGCCCACGTAGCCCGGAGGCGAACCGATCAGCTTCGACACCGAGTGCTTCTCCATGAACTCCGACATATCGAACCGGATCAGCGATTTCTCCGAGCCGAACAGGAAGTGCGCCAGCGTTCGTGCAACCTCTGTTTTGCCCACGCCCGTCGGTCCCAGGAAAAGGAACGACCCAATCGGCCGGTTGGGGTTCTTCAGCCCCGCACGCGACCGCCGGATCGACCGCGCCAGCGCCGAAATCGCCTTGTCCTGCGCGATCACCCGCTTGTGCAGCTCCTCCTCCACGCGCAGC
The DNA here is from genome assembly GCA_963716225.1 of uncultured Verrucomicrobiae bacterium. Lineage (GTDB taxonomy): Bacteria > Acidobacteriota > Terriglobia > Terriglobales > Acidobacteriaceae > Granulicella. The sequence goes on from OY970299.1 coordinate 3,813,856, forward strand.
AGCTTCTGCGTCTCCTCTTCCTTGATCGACGTAATCGGCACGCCCGTCCACCGCGAGACCACGTCCTCGATGTCCTCGCGCGTCACAATGCCCGAGCTCGACTCATCCAGGTGGTACTTGTCGCGCAGCGCGCGCAGGTTGTCGCGCTCCTTGCGCTCCTCGTCGGAGTAGAACCGCGCCTTCTCGAACTCATGGTTCGCAATCGCGTTCTCCATCCGGTGCACGATGAACTTGATCCGCTTCTGAACCTCGGTCAGCTCCTCCGGCAGCGTCGTCTGCCGTAGCTTCACTCGCGCGCCCGCCTCGTCGATCAGATCGATCGCCTTGTCGGGCAGGAACCGGTCCGGGATGTAGCGGCTCGAGTGCGCCACAGAGAAGTTGATCGCGTCGTCCGTATAGCTGACCGCGTGAAACTTCTCGTAGCGCTCCTTGATCCCCATGATGATCTTGATCGCGTCCTCCTCGTTCGGAGGCGGAACCTTCACCGCCTGAAAGCGCCGCTTGAGCGACCGGTCCTTCTCGATCGACTTGCGATACTCCGCCGGCGTGGTTGCTCCAATGCATTGAATCTCGCCGCGGCTTAGCGCCGGCTTCAGGATGTTCGCTGCATCCAGCGACCCCTCCGCCGACCCCGCACCCACCAGCGTGTGCAGCTCGTCAATAAAGACGATGGAGTTCTGCGACTCCATCAGCTCCTTCATGATCGTCTTCAGCCGCTCTTCAAACTGGCCGCGGTACTTCGTTCCCGCAACAATCAGCGAAAGGTCGAGCGACAGCACGCGCTTGTCCGCCAGGAAGCTCGGCACTTCGCCATCCGCAATCTTCTGCGCCAGCCCCTCAACGATCGCCGTCTTGCCAACGCCCGGCTCGCCAATCAGCACCGGATTGTTCTTCGTCCGCCGGCACAGGATCTGGATCACCCGCTCGACCTCGTGATCACGTCCCACCAGCGGGTCCAGCGACTGCTCGCTCGCCGCCTGCGTCAGGTCGCGCGAGAACTCCGCCAGCATCGACTGTTCCTGCTGCTGACGCGCCTGCTTCCCGCTCGTTGCCGTGGGTTTTTCCTGTGTCGTGCGCTGCAGCTCTTCGCGAATGGCCGGCAAGCGCAGGCCGCGCTCCATCAGAATCTCTGCGGCGAAGCACTTCTCTTCGCGCAACAATCCCAGCAGCAGATGCTCGGTCCCGATGTGCTTGTGGCTCAGCCGCTCGGCTTCTTCCGCCGCGTAGGCCAGCACATGCTTGCACTCATTCGAAAGTGGAAGATCGACCGACGTCGAAACCTTCTCCCGCACGGTCGTGTGTTGTTCTATCTGTTTCCTGATCGATTCAACTGATGCATGCGAGCGAAGGAAGCGATTCGTCAATGCTTTATCTTCGCGCAGCAGTCCCAGCAGGAGATGTTCAGTCTCAATGTAAGGCGAGCCGAACTGGCTGGCCTCGTAGCGCGCGAAGAAAATCACGCGCCGCGCTTTTTCCGTGTAGCGTTCGAACATGCTCCCCCTTCGAACTGCGCTCCGGTTCGCGGGTAAGCGCCGGAGCGCCTCTGGACCGTGGCCTACGTCGCCCTGTTCTGCGACGCTAAAGAAACTGAGTGCCCTGAGGCAGCCAGGAGTAGTGCCCACAGTGTAGCTGTAAGTGTGCGGTCCAGTGCCACCCCACAAACGTACAAGGAGCCTTAAGTTGGACGCGTTTGTGGGAAAACGGATGCAAACTGCATTTCTCGCGAAGCCGTAACTTGAGCGCCACAAGCCCTCTGGCCGTTTTCAGCGAGGAAAACGGCACTCGTCAGGTCCGTCCAGGCGGAGTATCGGGAGATGCACTTGTATCTAAGCAGATATCAGATGACCCTCAGCCAGCCGAAGCACGCGATCGCAGCGCCGCGCAAAGTCTGTGTTGTGCGTGACAATCACGCTCGTCAGCCCCTCGTCACGGTGTAACTGTTGCAATAGCGCGAACACCCGGTCCGCCGTCGCCCCGTCCAGGTCGCCCGTCGGCTCGTCCGCCAGCAACACTTTGGGCTGTGTTACCAGCGCGCGCGCAATCGACACCCGCTGCTGCTCCCCGCCCGACAACTCTCCCGCCCGGTTCTCGGCCCGGCCGCCCAGCCCCACCCGCTCCAGCCACTTGGCCGCCGCCCCCATCGCCTCCTCGCGCGCCACACCCCGCGCCAGCAATGGAAGGGCAATGTTCTCCACCGCCGTGAACTCCGGCAGTAAGTAGTGGAACTGCCATACGTACCCAATCTCCCGATTACGGAACGCGGATGCCTGCGTCTTCGACAACGCCGTAACGTGCGTAAACCCGCACCACACTTCGCCGGCCGTGGGGTAATCCAGCGCCGCCAGAATATGCAGCAGCGTGCTTTTGCCCGCGCCCGACTCCCCCACAATCGCCACCATCTCGCCGGCAGCAACGTGCAGATTCAGGTCGCGAAACAGCTCCAGCTCCGCTGCCCCTGCAGAAACGGCCGGATACATCTTTTTCAGCGCCACCGCGCACAAAAGCTCGTCACACCTCTTCATGAGCTCGCGGTCGTCGCAGCCGCCTCGTGCTTCGCCGCGACCGCTGCGCCCGGCCTGATCGACGGATTCCACTCCGTCCGGAACGCGATTCCCAGCCGGTTCCACGCATTGATCGTCGCAATCGCAAACGTCAGATCCACTAGCTCCTTGTCCTTGAAGAACTCGCTTACCGCCGCATACGCCTCATCCGACGCATGCCCCTCCTGGATATTCGTAATCTCCTCCGTCCACGCCAGCGCCGCTCGCTCCCGCGGTGTAAACGCATCCGACTCACGCCAGTTCGCCACCGCATTGATCCGCGACTCCGGCTCATTCGCGTGCTTCAGCTCCTGGGTATGCATCCCAATGCAGAACCCGCAGCGATTCATCTGCGACGCCCGCAGATCGATCAGCCCGAGCAACACAGCATCGAGGGAGGTCTGCGTGCGCAGCTGGTGACCGAGCGCCTGCAGCGCCTTGTACGCCTCCGGAGCCAGCTTAGGGTAGGAAAGTCGTGGCATCGATCACCTCATCAGCAGAATACTGTGCTACTCATACCGCAACGCCTCCGCCGGAAGAATACTCGCCGCCGAGTGCGACGGATACAACGTCGCCAGCAGCGACAATCCCAGCGACACCGCCAGCACAATCAGCGCATCGGCGACCCGTGGAGCGAACGGCAGATAGCTGATCGAGTACACACTCGGATCGAGCGGGATAAACCGATAGTGCGCTCCCAGCAAACTTCCCGCATACCCGAGCACCAGCCCCAGCACACTCCCGATCACTGAAATCAGCAGCCCCTGCAGCAGAAAAATCCTTCGCACCTGCGCGCTCGAAACCCCAAAGCTCATCAGCACCGCAATGTCCCGAGTCTTCTCCATCACCATCATCGTCAGCGCGATCAGGATATTCAGCGCCGCTACCACCACAATCAGCGCCAGGATGACGAACGTCACCACCTGCTCCAGCTTCAGCGCGCGAAACAGCTCGCGGTTCTGGTCGATCCACGTGGTCGCCTGATATCCCGGCCCCGCCGCAAATTCCAACTGGCGCGCAACCTCCGGCGCGCGATACAGATCATCCAGCTTGAAACTCAGCACCGAAATCAGATCCGGTTCTGAAAACAAATGCTGCGCGTCCGCAAGCCGCATAAATCCGTATGCCGAGTCGTACTGATAAAACCCCGAGCTGAAAATTCCGGCCACCCGAAACCGCTCATACCTCGGCACCAGCCCCATCGGCGTCAGCTCGCCCTGCGGACTCGTCACCAGCACCGTGTCTCCCACGGCCGCCCCCAGCGTCACTGCAAGCTCCTCTCCCAGCACAATCGGCGGCGGCTCCGGCCCGGTGTCCGCGTCAGCATTCAGGTCCGCATACGTTCCCTGCCTCACCGCCTGCAGCAGATTTCCAACCCGCAGCTCATCCTTCGGCAATATTCCTTTGATCAGCGCTCCGCCCGACCGCGCCCCACGCGAGATCAGCACCTGCCCATACATCCCCGGCGCCACTGCAACCACATGCGGCTGCTGCTCCATACGCTGCATCAGCGGCCGCCAGTCTCGAATGCCATCCCCCGCGGTTCGCATCAGCTCCACGTGCGCCAGCGCGCCCACCAGCCGCTGCTGCAAGTCCCGCCGCATCCCGTTCGTGATTGCCAGCGCGATGATCAACGCCGCCACCCCCGCCGCAATGCCGAGCACCGAAATCCCCGTCACCAGCCCTGCAACCGCGTGGCCGCGCGCGCTCGCCTGCCGGCGCCGTGCCCGCAGATACCGCGCCGCAACGAACAACTCAAATCGCATCGTGCTTCAGAATAGCCGCACCTTGCCCGGACCGCTCACGTAACTGCATGTGTATAGCCGTCCCCCTCGCGGTTTGCGACAATCATCGGCGCACTTACGATGCCTTTGCGCTCGCCTGCTATCTTCTTCACCACTGGAGCCCATCCACCATGCCGCTCGCCCGCACAACACAGATCGAAATCATCGGCGTTCCGCTGGACCTCGGCCAGCAGCGCCGCGGTGTCGACATGGGCCCCTCCGCCCTGCGCGTCGCCGGCCTGCAGGCCAACCTCGAAGCGCTAGGCTACGACGTAATCGACCGCGGCAACGTCGCCGTCGCCGTCGCCGAAACCAAAGACCGCGGCGACGAGCGCGCCCGCTTCCTCACCGAAATCGCCAGGAGCGCCGAAGCCACAGCTCGCTGCGTCCAGGAGGCCCTCACCCACGGAGCCATCCCCATCGTTCTCGGCGGCGATCATTCCGTTGCCGCCGGCACCGTCGCAGGCACCGCAAACTACTTCCGCGGCCGCCAGCAAAAGATCGGCCTCATATGGATGGACGCGCACTCCGACCTGAACACGCCGGAAACCTCGCCCTCCGGCAACGTGCACGGCATGCCCGTCGCCGCCTTGCTCGGCATGGAACCCGCAGCGCTGCGCGATCTGCTCGGCTGGTCGCCGAAAGTTCTGCCCCAGAACACCGTCCTCATCGGCATTCGCGACGTCGACGAAACCGAACGCGAGAACATCCGCCGCGCCGGCGTTACCGTCTTCACCATGCGCCACATCGACGAGCTCGGCCTCCGCGCTGTCATGGAGCGCGCCATCCCCATCGCCTCCAACGGCACCGCCGGCTATCACGTCTCGCTCGATCTCGATTGGGTCGATCCGGAAGACGCACCCGGCGTCGGCACAGCCGTACGCGGCGGCGCAACCTATCGCGAGGCGCATCTCGCCATGGAAATTCTCGCCGACCACGGCGGCATGCTCAGCTTCGAATTGGTCGAAGTGAATCCCATCCTCGACGAACACAATCGCACTGCCGAACTCGCCGTGCAACTACTCTGCTCGGCCTTCGGCAAAAAGATCTTCTAAGGGCGCCCAATCTTCTATTGCTGAAGCACCCGCCCGAGCCACTGCCCGGTGTAACTCTTCGGACTCGCCGCAATCTCCTCCGGCGTCCCCGTCGCGACCACCTGCCCGCCGCCCGATCCACCCTCCGGCCCCATGTCGATCACCCAGTCCGCCGACTTGATCACATCCAGGTTGTGCTCGATCACCAACAGGGATCCGCCGCCGTCGATCAGCTTCCGGAACGCCGCCAGCAGCTTCGCCACATCTTCAAAATGCAGCCCCGTCGTCGGCTCGTCCAGAATGTAGAGCACGCGCGACGCCGCCCGCCGCGCCTGGCCGTTCTGCGCCGCCCCGCCTGACGCCGACCGCACCGTTCCCAGATGCTGCGCCAGCTTCACGCGCTGCGCCTCACCGCCCGACAACGTCGTCGCCGACTGCCCGAGCCGCACATACCCCAGCCCGACTTCATCCAGCACCGCCAGCTTGTCCACAATCTTCGGATGCCCCGCGAAGAAGTGAATCGCCTCGCGTACCGTCATGTTCAGCACATCGTGAATGTTCTTGCCCTTGTACTTCACGTCCAGAACCGACGCCTTGTACCGCGTCCCATTGCACTCCTCGCACGGCAGCTCCACATCCGCGAGAAACTGCATCTCCACCGTGACCGTCCCATCGCCCTCGCACACATCGCAGCGGCCGCCCGGCACGTTGAACGAGAACGAGCCCGCCGTCAAACTCTTCCTTCTTGAATCCGGCTGCGCCGCATACAGCTCACGAATCGGATCAAACGCCTTGATATACGTCACCGGATTCGATCGCGGTGTGCGCCCGATCGGTGACTGGTCCACCAGCACTACATCGTTCAGATACTGCGTCCCGCTCAACTCGCGATAGATGTTCGCAAGGTCTCCACCCTCACCCTGTCCCAACGCCTGCAGCAGCGCGCGATAAAGCACCTGGTGCACCAGCGTCGACTTGCCCGAGCCCGACACACCCGTCACGCAGCACAGCAGGCCCAGCGGAATCTCCACGTCCACACCGCGCAAATTATGAATCCGCGCGCCGCGCAGCGCCAGCTTCTCTCGTCCGGGCTCCCGGCGATGCTTGGGCACACCAATCTGCGCGCGCCCGGAAAGATACTTGCCCGTAATCGAGTTCGGATTGTCCCGCACCTCATCCACCGTCCCCGCCGCCAGCAGCCTTCCACCCAGCTCTCCTGCACCCGGCCCCAGATCCAGCAACCTGTCCGCCGCCCGAATCACATCCGGATCATGCTCCACCACTAGGATCGTGTTCCCCAGATCGCGCAGCTCTTCCATGATCCGGATCAGCCGCGCCGTGTCGCGCGAGTGCAGCCCAATCGACGGCTCATCCAGCACATACAACGCACCCACCAGCCGCGACCCCAGCGACGTCGCCAGCTGAATCCGCTGCGACTCCCCACCCGATAACGTCGACGCTAGCCGGTCCAGCGTCAGATACTCCAGCCCCACCTGCTCCAGAAACTGAATCCGCTGCCGCACTTCTTCGAGCACCTTGCCCGCAATCTCTTCCTGGGACGGCGTCAGCTTTAGCGCGTCGAAGAACTCGCGCGCATCCGTAATCGTCAGCGCACTCGCCTCGCAGATATTCTTGGCCCCGGTATTGCGAGAACCAGCCGCACTCGCAAGCATCACCGCGCGCGCCTCCGGCCGCAGCCGCTGTCCACGGCAATCCGGGCACTCGGCGTACCCACGATACTTCGAAAGAAACACCCGCACATGGAGCTTGTACTTCTTGCGCTCGAGCTGATCGAAGAACCCGCGCACCCCGATCCACGCACCGCGCCCGTCATAAATAAAACGCTGCTGCGCCTCCGTCAGGTCATACCACGGCACATCAATCGGAATGCCTTCCGCCTTCGCCGCGCGCTTCATCTCCGCATGCCACGGCGACCTGTACTTCGGCTTCGTCCACGGATCAATCGCGCCCGCATCCAGCGTCCGCGCTCGGTCCGGAATAATCAGGTTCGGATCGAAATCAATCGTGTTCCCAAATCCCTGGCAGCGCGGGCACGCTCCATACGGATTGTTGAAGCTGAACAACCGCGGCTCCGGCTCGCGATATGCCCGATGACAGCTCTCGCACTCAAACGCCGTCGAAAACCGCAGCGCCGCCGTCGCGACAATCTCACCGTCACGCGGTATCGGCAAAAATTGAATCTCGCCACCCTCGCGATATCCCGTTTCAATCGCATCCACCAGCCGCGCGCGAATCTCCGCCGACAATGCCAGCCTGTCCGCCAGCACAAAGATCGGCCGCACACCCGCTGAAGCCGCCGCGAAATCCAGCTCCAGCAGCGACTCCGGCGTCGAAAACTCCACAATCTTCCCGTCCGATCCGGCGGGTGCCCCAGATCCGGGGTCCCCGGCAAGCTCGCTTGCTGGGGTGGAAGATCTCGATTCTGAGACCTGGGCTTGCTGCCACAGCCGGTTGAACCCGCGCTTCCGCAGCTCCCCCATCCGCTCCTTCAGCGCATCCGTAATATCAAACGCCGGCGTCGCATCTTGTTTCTTCTTCGCAGACTTCTTCGCCGCGCGCTTCGGCTTCGGCTCCTCCACAAGCTCTGCGGCCGCGATCGCCGGCCCCTGCATCGGCTCCAGCTTTACCTCGCGCCGCTGAACCGGAAACAACGCATACACGCGCGTCCCTTCCGGCAGCGCCAGCACGCGCCCCACAATCTCATCCACCGTGTCCCGCCGCACCACACCGCCGCAGTGCAGACACGTCACCGTCCCGCAGCGCGCATACAACAGCCGCAGGTAGTCATAAATCTCCGTCGCCGTTGCTACCGTCGACCGCGGATTGCGCGTCTGGTTCTTCTGCTTGATCGCAATCGCCGGCGCCAGCCCATCCATGTGGTCCACGTCCGGCTTCTCAATCCGCTCCAGAAACTGCCGCGCATACGCCGACAGCGACTCCACATACCGCCGCTGCCCCTCCGCATACACCGTGTCGAACGCCAGCGACGACTTACCCGACCCCGACACACCGCTCACCACCGTCAGCGCATTATGCGGAATGTCAACATCAATCCCCTTGAGGTTATGCGTCCGCGCTCCGCGAATCGTAATCTGCGGCTGCTCCATCATCCTCCGCGAGCTCTGCTCGGCTGGCTGATCAGCAACGTCGTTTGTCCCGGCGGCAATCATCACTTATCTCTTCTTCGTTCCGTGCTGCGGGCGCAGCATCTCGATCAGCAGCAGCACCGCCCCAATACAAATCGCCGAGTCCGCCACATTAAAATCCGGCCAGTGGTAGTGCACAATGTGCACCTCCAGAAAATCCACCACATGCAAATAGCGCACACGGTCATACAAGTTACCCAGGGCGCCGCCCAGAATCAGCGCCAGCGAAAAAGTCACCAGCGTAAACTCGCGCCCAAACTTCCACAGCAGCACCAGCACCACAATCACCGCAAATACCGAAAACGCAATCAGCAGATTCCGCACCATCGCCGGCGACGTCGATTCCTCAAACAAACTGAACGCCGCTCCGGTATTCAGAACATGCGTCAGCCGAAGCACGTGCGGAATAATCACGCGCGCATGCCCCATCCGAATATTGTGCTCAATCCACAGCTTCGTCCATCGATCCAGCGCAATCACCAACGCCGCAATCACCACAGCAATCCAACGCGCATCCCGCAACTTTCCACGAACCGCCACTACCGAACCTCCCCATGGTTTGCAGCAGGGAAGCCAATCGCCCCCAGCGCCTCCGCGCACCGCGCGCACACCGAAGGCCACCGCTCATCCGCGCCTACATCCGGAACCACGCGCCAGCATCGCTCGCACTTCGCTCCCCTCGCAACCTGCGCCCGCACCATCACCGCCGCGGCGTCCCCATCTTTCGGACCGGCAGCGCCGGCCGCCTGCACGCTCGCCTGCGACACGTTGAAGAACTCCGGCAGCGCATCCTCATAGCGCCGCAGCACCATGCCTTCGTGAGAACCTTCCGTCGCAATCACCGTCACACTCGCATCCAGTCCCTTGCCGATCGCCTTGTTCGCGCGCAGCGCCTCCAGCTCCAGATTCACCAGCTCGCGCACGCGTAATAGCAGCGCCCAGTCTTCCTCGAGCCCCGCCACGCGCCCCGGCACAATATCCGCCACATCCGGGAACAGCGCCAAATGCACACTCGCCGCGCGCGCCTCCAGCTTCGGCAGATACTGCCAAACCTCATCCGCCGTGAAACTCAAAATGGGCGCAACCAGCCGCGTCAACGCCTCCGCAATCCGCCACATCGCCGTCTGCGCACTTCGCCGCGCCGGCGCATCCGGTGCCAGCGTGTACAACCGGTCCTTCACCACATCCAGATAGAGCGCGCTCAAATCCGTATTCGTAAACTCGTTCAGCGCCTGGTACGCACGATGAAATTCAAACTGGTCGTACGCCTTACGAATCGCCGCATCCAGCTCCGCCGTCCTCGCCAGAATGTACTGATCCAGCGGCTGCAACTGGCTGAAGTGCATCGCATGCTCGCGCGGCGAAAAGTCACTCAAATTCGACAGCAAAAATCGCAACGTATTCCGCAGCTTGCGATAGTTCTCACTCACCCGCTGCATCAGGTTCTCGCTGGCCGCAACGTCCTCGTGAAAATCCACACTCGCCACCCACAGCCGCACAATCTCGGCTCCTAAGCGGTTGGCGACGTCGACCGGATCCACACCATTGCCCAGCGACTTCGAAAACGCGCGGCCCTGCTCATCGAGCGTCCACCCCGACGTAATCGTCATCTTGTACGGCGCCTCATCGCGCAGCGCAACCGCATTCAGCAGCGATGACTGAAACCATCCGCGATGCTGATCGCCACCTTCCGTGTACAAATCAGCAGGGAAGTGCAGCTCCGGTTCCTGCTCCAGCACCGCCAGCCAGCTCGCTCCCGACTCAAACCACACATCCAGAATGTCCATCTCCTTGCGGAACTCCTTGCCTCCGCACGCCGCGCAATTCGTCTTTTTGGGCAGCAGCGCCGCGGCATCATGCGTGTACCAGGCATCCGCACCCTCGCGCTCGAACAACTCCACAATCGAGCGATTCACCTTCGCATCATTTAGCGGCTCATGACATTCCTCGCACAGGAACACCGCAATCGGCACCCCCCAGATCCTCTGCCGCGAAATCGTCCAGTCCGGCCGCGTCGCCACCATGTTCGATATCCGCTCCTCGCCCCAACTCGGGTCCCACCTGACGCGCTTGATCTCATCTAATGCGCGCGCCCGGAAGGTCGTCTGCGTCTTCTCCTTGGGCGACAACACTGGCGTCTCCATCCCGATGAACCACTGCTCCGTCGCGCGAAAGATCAGCGGCTTATGGCAGCGCCAGCAGTGTGGATACGAGTGCGTAAGATCATGCCGCCCCATCAGCGCCCCCCGCTCGCGCAGCAGCTCCACGATCACCGGATTCGCCTTGAACACAAACATCCCGTCGAACGGCAGCCCCTCGTAGTTCCGCAGCTTGCCCTGCGCATCCACATTGCACGTCAGCGGCAGCCCATACTTCTGCCCCGTCGCAAAATCGTCAGGCCCATGCGCCGGAGCCGTATGCACCGCGCCCGTTCCTTGCTCCGTCGTTACATAATCCGCAAGCACGCCGAGAATCTCGCGATCGAGAAACGGATGTTGGAACTTTGCAAGGTTCAACTGCGAACCTTTGCAGCGATACACCTCTCCCCATTCAGAAATGTTGCAAGCCTGCCGAACCGATTCTGCCAATGCCTCGGCTACGACATACACGTTGTTATGCAACCCGTTTTCCTTGGCCTGCATAAAGACGTAGTCGAAGTCAGGATTGAATGCGATAGCCATGGACGCGGGCAGGGTCCACGGTGTCGTTGTCCAGATGATTGCGTAGACGTTGGGGCGCGCAAGAGCAACTCCCAATCCGTTGGATCGGTTGTCATCTTGTAGCGCACGTAGACCGAAGGCGACGTGTGCTGCTCGTACTCCACCTCCGCCTCGGCCAGCGCCGTGTGGTCATGCCAGCACCAGTACACCGGCTTCAGCCCCTTGTAGACGAAGCCCTTCTCATAAAACCCGAAGAACGCCTCCGCAATCCGAGCCTCATACGCAAAGTTCATCGTCGAGTACGGCTTCTCCCACCGGCCCAGCACGCCCAGCCGCTTGAACTGCGTCCGTTGCAAATCGATGTACTTCTGCGCATACTCGCGGCACGCCTGCCGCACCTCAATCGGATTCAGCTCCAGCTTCTTGCCCCCGAGCTGCTCATCCACCTTGATCTCAATCGGCAGCCCGTGGCAGTCCCATCCAGGCACATACGGCGCATCAAACCCCGCCATCGTCTTCGTCTTCACAACGAAGTCCTTGATGCACTTATTCAGTGCATGCCCCAGGTGGATCGCCCCATTCGCATACGGCGGCCCATCGTGCAAAATGTATTGCGGCGCCCCGGCCCGGGCCCGCCGAATCTGCTCATAGAGCCCCATCGCCTCCCACGCAGCCAGCCGTTCCGGCTCCCGCTGGGGCAAATTCGCCTTCATGGCGAACTCGGTCTTGGGCAGGTTGAGCGTGTCTTTCAGCCGCTTCTTCGGCTGGGCCTCTGCTTGTTTGAGGGGCTGGGTGGCAGCCGGTGGTGCGTCAGGCATGAACTCTCCATCGGGGTCCCCGGCGAGCGTCTTTTGCTCGCTGGGGTGAAATCGGAGTCCCCCGCGAGCGTCTTCTGCTCGCTGGGGTGAAATCCGGGGTCCCGGCGAGCGTCTTTTGCTCGCTGGGGTGAATCAGGCCGCCGGATCGCCTCCCCTCAAGCTGCGTTCGCCCGGCATCGCGGCCAAACCTCTATTGTACGGCGAGCACTCGCCTTAGCCGTTCGCCCGCCGCCGCAATCATTCATTCAACGAGCGCGACTCTTTGCCTCTTTCCTCGTCTATATGAAAAAGCACGAAAACCGGGACACGTCTACGATTAACAAAAGTTCCGGAGCTCGCGGCTCTCACATCTCATCCTGGTGAGCGCACGCAGAAGGAACCAGGAACCCCAGGCGCTCGAACCGTCCTCCTCATGGCTCATTCCAACTTTCTCCCGCCCCACTACGACCCCAGCGCCCCGGCCCCCAGTCTGCGCCCCGCCACCGAACAGCCTCACATCAGCGGCGAAATCAAGGAGGAGGGCGTCTTTCGCTCCCTCATTTCCAACATCCGCGACGCCTTCTTCGCGCCCAAGCTTCCGCCCCTCGTCCTCGAATCCAAGCCCGTTGCGGTCCCCGACCGCATGGCGACCAAGCGCAGCCCCGCCTCAACTGCGTTCGCCGTCGGCATCCATGCCGTGATCATCGCGATCATCGCCATTCTGATCGCGTCCAAGGTCCACATTGCCGCACCGATGAAGGAGGCCGTGGTCTCGCTCCTGGAGCCTCCGCCAACTCCTCCCGTCATGCCCAGGGAAACTAAGATCGGCGGCGGCGGCGGCCAGCACGATCTCGGTCCCGTAACCCAGGGCCACCTGCCCAAGCTGGCGCAGACCCAGATCGTTCCGCCCAAAGCTCCGCCGACCATTCCGCCCAAGCTCGCGGTTGAGCCCACGGTCGTCGTGCAGCCCAACCTGAAGCTAGCCGACAACAAGATGCCCGACCTCGGCATGCCCAACTCCAACCTCAAGGGCTTCTCCATGGGCAATGGCAACGGCACAGGCATCGGCTCCGGCGACGGCGCCGGCATCGGCCCGGGCTCGGGCGGCAACATCGGCGGAGGCGTCTATCAAGTCGGCGGCTCCGTCCGTCCGCCGATCGTCGTCTACCAGGTCGATCCAGAGTTCTCAGAAGAAGCGCGCAAGGCCAAGTTCTCCGGCAACGTCGTCGTCTCGCTCATCGTCGGCGCCGACGGCCGTCCCCGCAACGTTCACGTTCTCCGCGGCGTCGGCATGGGCCTCGACGAAAAAGCCGTCGAAGCCGTCCAGCAGTACAAGTTCAAACCCGCCACCCAGAACGGCAAGGCCGTCTCCGTCTACCTCAACGTCGAAGTCAACTTCCAGATCTTCTAAAAGCAGACACTAGACGGTCGACCGCTAGACAGTAGAGCTGGTCCTGGCTAATACAGCAAAGGCGCTCCCACGGAGCGCCTTACCCTTCTCTACTGTCACTGTCTACTGTCTACCTCTCTACTGTCTGCTCTACTACCTCTCTACTGTCTGCTCTTCCTGAATCTCCTCAAACGTCAAATTCTCCGCCGGGCTATGCATCCTCGCCTTCCACCCGAGGAACAGCATCCCGTAGCTCTCGATCGTGCACTGCTCCGGCTTCACCCCCAGCCGTTCGCGCATCTCCTCAATCCACTCCGGCGGTCCTTCCAGCTCCGCATAAACCCCAATCGGCGTCTCGTCCAGAAAGATATGTCCGCCGCCGCCGTCCCACTCTGTCCTGTATTTCTCATACCGGAACACCGGCTTGTATCCAAGCTGCGTAAAAATCTAAGCCAGCGCCGCCGAGTCTTCCACCTCGCTCTCCGTCTCGATCCGCACCTTATAGCGCGCGCATACGCGTCATTGGACGCCACGCGCTTATCGTCACCACCGACCGCCCCGCATAATCCCGCCCCCGCCCAGCGCCTGCCCAAGCAATATGAG